>CBDCKK010000003.1:0-61208 GCA_965218235.1 Thermomicrobiales bacterium | reverse complement strand
CACCTCGGAACCTTCCGGCGCGGTCAACCTCCGCCGCGAAGGGGTCCCCGACGACCGGATCCACTTCGTCGGCAACGTGATGATCGACACCTTGATGGCCCATCGCGATCGCGCCGATGGCCCCGGCGTCGCCCGATCGATGGGCCTGGAGCCCCGAGGCTACGCCGTCCTGACCTTGCACCGCCCTTCCAACGTCGACGACCCCGATCGCCTGGAGTCGATCATGCGGGCCGTCCGCCGGATCGCCTCGGAACTTCCGGTCATCTTCGCGATCCATCCGCGGACCCGTTCTCGGATCGAGCGATTGGAGCCCGACGTCTCGGCGGTCTCGAACGGTCGGCTCCGGCTGATCGAACCCCTCGGTTACCTGGCGATGATCGGCCTGATGGACGCCGCTCGGTTCGTCATGACCGACTCCGGCGGCATGCAGGAAGAGACCACCGCCCTGGGCGTCCCCTGCCTGACGCTCCGCGAGAACACCGAGCGTCCGGTGACGATCGAGGCCGGCGGCAACCGGCTCGTCGGCTGGCGGACCGAGGCGATCCTCGAGGCCGCCGAGGAGTTGCTCGCCGGCACGTCGAACCCCCCCCGAATCCCCGAGAAATGGGACGGCCGGGCGGCGGAGCGGATCGTCGCGATCCTGGAGCGCGACATCGGTCGGGGGGCCGACGGCCTCTGAGCGGCGAACCGATGGGGGGCATGGCGGTGGATCGGCCCAGGTCGGCCGCCGCCATCATCCCCGGATCGAGGGTCGTCGAAGGTCGGCTCGGTCCGGGAACGGTCGTCGCGGTGATGGTCAATCGGAGGGCCGAGCCTTGGGCGTTCGCGGTTTGTTCTTCAACGGCCTCTTCGGGGTCTGCTGCCTGCTGACGCTCGCCGAACCGTTCGCCGGGATCGTCGCCTACGTCGTCCATTATCACACCGGCCCCGAGACCACCTACTGGGGCCGTCCGCTGGCGGCCGCGGGTGTCCGCTACAGCTTCACGATCTCGGCGCTACTGGCGGCCGGCACGCTGCTGAATCTCAAGCGTCTGCCCTATGGTCGCCTCCTCAATCGGCAAGAGGCCCTCCTGCTGGCGTTCATTGCCTGGCTGCTCCTGCTGGGGCTACTCATGCCCATGCAGGCCGCGAGCTTCCGGGGAGTGGCCCTGGCCCAGACCGTCCCGACCGACAAGATTCCCAAGCTCGCCGTCTTCCTCCTGGCGATGACGCACGTGGTCGTCACGCCGCGGCGGTTCAATCAGCTCACATGGCTGCTGGTGGCATGTGCCTTCTACCTTGGGTACGAGGCCTACACCGCGCCCCGAAGCTGGTTCTTCAAGGGGCGGCTCGGGGGCGTCGGCGGTCCCGACTTCAGCGAGTCCAACATGCTGGGGGCCCACATGGTGGTCCTCCTGCCGATCGTTGGCATCCGTTTGCTCCGCAGCGGCTGGAAGGCCAAGGTGCCCTGCTTCATCGCCGCGGGGCTCGGCGCCAACACCATCGTGCTGACGCGATCTCGGGGTGCCTTCCTGGGCACCGGCGTCATGCTCATCGCGGCGCTGGCTCTGGCGCCGAAAGGTGGCCGCAAGCTGGTCTGGCCCCTAGTGATCCTGGGCGCCCTGGGCGCCCTAACGCTGGTCGACGCCGGCTTCATGGAGCGCATGGGGACCCTCGACGCCGAGGGGAGGGCGGCCGATGCCTCGGCGCAGTCGCGGCTGCGGTTCTGGGGGGCGGGTCTGCGGATGGCCGTGGCCGAACCCCTGGGCGTCGGCCCTGGCAACTTCCATGCCCGGGTCGGCGACTACCTCCCGGGGGATGAGGGGCGTGACGCCCACAACGCCTACGTCCGCTGCGTGGCGGAGCTCGGCTGGATCGGTCTAGCCCTGTTCGTCGGGCTGATCGCCAATGCCTTCGCGACCTTGGACCAGGTCCGCCGTGCCGCGACGGCCCGGCCGGGGCTCGAGGAATACGCCTGGCACGGCTTCGCCCTCCAGGTCGGCCTCCTGGGCTATCTCGTCTGCTCGGTCTTCGCGACGACGCTCTACATCGAAATGATGTGGTGGATCCTGCTGCTGCCCGCCGCGTTGGAACGCGTCGTCGCCAATGCCGTCGTGGCCGACTGGCCCGGTCCGCCGGAGGATGAGCCACATGGAGACAACACAAATTACTAAATTTTCATGCGAAAATTTCACGAGGCGATCCAGTACCTCACGCCACGAGCATCGACTCGCTCAGCGGAGCGAGTCGACCCTCCGAATCCTCTACACACATCGCACCCAAGGGGTCGGTGCCGAGGGCGCTCACATCATGGGCGTGGTGGAGGCGTTCAAGCAACTCGGCCATGACGTTGAACTTGATTGTCTGCCTGGGTGCGACCCCTTCGACACGTCTGGCTCCTCCCCGCGGGAAGAAACGCCGCGGAAGTCTCGGACCCGGAGGCGTGACTCGGGCGATTCCCGGCTTAGGCGTATCTACCGTCTGATCGCTGATCAGTCCCCTCAAGCTGTCTTCGGGGCCGTCGAGCTTCTGTACAACATCCCTCTGCTCGTTCGACTCTGGGGGAAGCTACGGCGGCGGCCGGACCTGGTGTATGAGCGCTACGCTCTGGGTAACGTTGTGGCGGCACTGCTGTGTCGGGCCCTGCGCATCCCACTGGTCGTGGAGGTCAACGACAGCGTGGTCATCGAGCGGAGCCGCCCGCTGTCCTTTCCCCGCATCAAGCGGATGTTCGAGAAACGTATCCTTTCCTCCGCCGACCTTGTCGTCACGATCAGTAGCCGCTTCAAAGATCAGCTCTTGGAATCCTTCCCAAGACTTGCCAAAGATAAAATTCTAATATGTCCTAATGCGGTTTCAGAACAACGTTTCAGGGAACCAGCGTACGCAAGGGCCACGGAGGACTTGCGTGCGCGGCTGGGTTTGGGACGCCGAATCCTCCTGGGCAGCGCGGGCCAGTTCGTGCCATGGCACGGCCTAGCCCCCTTCGTCTTGGCCATGGCCAAGATGGCCTGCGAGGAGGACTTGGGATTTCTATTCATCGGTGACGGCCCGGTGCGGTCCGCGGTCCTGGAGACCGCGCGGGCCGCAGGGGTGCAGGAACGGGTTGTCTTCACCGGCATGGTGCCGCACGCTCTCATTCCCGAGTACTTGGCCCTCTTGGACATCGCCGTCATTCCCTGCAGCAACATGCACGGGTCTCCCATGAAGCTGATGGAGTTCATGGCCATGGGGCTTCCCGTGGTCGCGCCGGACCTGCCACCCATCCGGGAGGTCCTGGAGAATGGTCGGACCGGCCGACTCTTCCGGCCCGGAGACATGGACGACATGCGCCGCCACCTGATGGAGTTACTCGCGGACCGCGAGGCCGCTCAGGCGATGGGCCATCGCGCCCGGGATCACGTGCTGGCCCATCTCACCTGGGCTGGGCATACCCGCACGATCTTGGAAGCGCTCAACAAGTACTGATCCCGTTTTGCGATTATTTCACCGATGCATATACTCACCCTCACGACTCTCTTCCCCAACCCATGTCAGCCCCTAAACGCCGTCTTTGTTCGGGCCCGTATGGAGCATTTCACTCGCAAGTACGGCCATCGCTGGACCGTGGTGGCGCCCGTGCCTTTCTTCCCCAAGCTCCCATTCAGGATCGGCGCAACCTACGATCGCCTCGCTCGCGTACCAGCCTATGAGGATGCCCGGGGGTATCCCGTTCACCATCCTCGCTATCTGGTCACCCCCAAGGTCGGGATGCGACACTACGGGCGTTGGATGGCCGCTGGCGTCCGCCGCCTCGTCGGAGAGTTACATGCACGCGATTCCTTCGACGTCATCGACGGGCATTATGTCTATCCCGACGGGACCGCCGCCGTGGAGCTCGGGCGAGAGTTGGGGCTGCCGGTCGTCCTCTCGGCGCGGGGGACGGACCTGAACCTCTACCCGAAGCTGCCGGGCATTGCCCCCCTGATCCGGCAGAATCTGGCGTCGAGTCAGCATCTGGTCTGCGTCTGCGAGGAGTTGAGGGGGGTGGCGCTGGGGCTGGGCATGCCCTCGGGCAAGCTCAGCGTGATCGGCAACGGCGTGGACGCCGACCGCTTCCGACGGGGTGATCGGGGGGCGGCCCGACGGGGCCTGGACCTGCCCGAGGAGGCGACCATCATCCTCTCGGTCGGCCACCTAACGGAGCGTAAGGGGTTCGATCTCCTGATCGAGGCGTGCGCGCGGCTGAGGCGCGACAACGTGGTGCTCATTATCGCCGGGGAAGGGCCCGAGCGTGGGCGGCTGGAAGGCCTGGTCAGCGCCCTGGGCCTGGGGGGTCGCGTGCGGCTGCCGGGGGCCGTCCACCACGAGGAGCTGCCGGCCTGGTACCAGGCCGCCGACCTGTTCGCCCTGGCCAGCTCTCGGGAAGGCTGGCCCAACGTGCTCTGCGAGGCCCAGGCCTGCGGCCTGCCCGCCGTGGCGACCCGGGTCTGGGGGATCCCGGAGATCATCCATTCGGAGCGGCTCGGCGTGCTGGTCGATGACCGCAGCGCCGAGGGGCTCCGGACGGGCCTGGAGGCGGCCCTGTCCCGGCCCTGGGATCGGGCCTTGATCGAGTCCGAGGGACGGGCGCGGACCTGGAGCCGGGTCGCCGAGGAGCTGGCGGCCGTCTTCGACGCGATCGTGGCAGGACCGGATCGGCGCCCGGCGGAATTTCGAGCGGCCACGGCCGCCGAGAGGATGGGCAATGAAAGAATATGATTTCCAAAGGATCGACCCCTAGTCGCGGTTGTGACCCACGCCGGCCAGTCCCGGGATTATCATGATCAAGACAGGTATCTGCACACGTGAGGATCTGAACAAGATGAAGCCCGAGGCGCGCCACGCCAAGGGCGTCTCGTACCGGCTGCTCAAATACGGCGCGACGCCCAGCGACGTCGCCGTCTTCGAGCGGGTGCTCCGCGACGCGAGGCTCGCTGGCGGGGTCTACCGGACGACCTACCGCGGGCGGATGGCGGCCGTGGACGAAGCCGTGGGGGAGATCTTGAGGGATCGATTCGCACCGGAGGCGTCGCTGGAGGTCCACGACTGGGCCGCATCGGACTGCCTGGCGGCCTGCGAGTGGGCCCGTCGGCTGCTGGTGCAATTCCCGAGCGGCCGGGTGACGGCCTCCGACCTCTGCGTCTTCCTGGTGGAGGTCGCCTCCTCGACGGGTGAGGCGTTGATCTTCGAGGAGGGCGGCGCCCCACTACAGTATGTACGGCCGCCGTTCGTCCTGGACCTGAACGCGACCCCGTCGCCGTTCTATGTGATGAATCGATGGCTGCTCCGTCGAGCGCGTCGTCGCGTGCCGGCGGCCTCGGCCGCGGCCGAGGCCGCCCGGGCGTCGTGGCGGGACCTGGCGGACCGCCGCCCGTTCGAGTCCCCCCCCTGGCGTGTGGAGCGCATCCCGCTGCTTCATCCCGAGGCGATCCGGTTATCGCAGGACCAGGACGCCTTCCGGATCGTGCGACACAACGTCTTCGAGGCCCTCGCGGCGCCGGTCGCCGTGATCCGCACGATGAATATCTTCAACCTCGGCTACTTTGCCCCAGAGCATTTGCGTTCGGGCATCCGCGCCGTCTTCGAGAGCCTCGAGCCAGGGGGGCTCTGGGTGGTCGGCCGGACCGCCGAGGAGGTTGTCCCGCCGCGGGATCACGTCACGATCTGGGAGAAGGCCGGTGACGGCTTCCGGGAATTGCTACGATTGGGGGCGGGCAGCGAGGTGGCCGACCTCGTCCGGGACTTCCGGGCCGCCTGAACGCGATTCCGGTGGAGGAGGAGGCCCCGGGCGCACTCGGCAGGGGGCATGTGGGCTCGTCACGGTCGGCCGATCCGGGAACTCTGCGGCAATGGGGCCACAGCAGGCATGGCAATTCTGAATTCGGGGGGACGCCAGCCGGCTCCTCAGTCAGGGTCGCCGGCCGATGGCGGGGCCGGATCGCTCGGCGTGACCGCGGCCTCGGCACGGCCCGCGGTCCTGATCCTGGCCACCGCCTTCCCGCCGGACGCGGTCTCTGGGGCGGCGCGCCCGGGCCGATTCGCCAAATATCTGCCGCAGTTCGGCTACGAGCCGATCGTCATCTGCCAGAGCGGGCCGGGCCAGGTCTTCGGTTCGGAGTCCGTGCGGCGTGTCCCCCCGCCGACGCCCGGCCGCAAGGCCAGGCTCCTCGACGGCCTGGGACGCCTGACCCAACGCTTCCTGCTGCCCTACAACGACGGCCTGGAGTGGACGGCCCACCTCCTGGCCGAGGCCGAGGCGTTGCTGGCTCGGCGGCCGATCGCGGCGGTTCTCTCCACCTCGCCGCCGGTCGCCACGCACCTCGGGGCGCTTTGGCTCAAGCGTCGGCATGGCCTGCCCTGGGTGGCCGACTTCCGCGACCCGCTTTGGGGCAACCCGTTCCGATCGAGGCGATGGCCCTTCCCCTACGATGCCCCGCTGGAGCGTCTGCTGTTCCGCCACGCCAACGCCCTGATCGCCAACACGGACCAGGCCGCCGAGATGTGGCGCCGACGTCATCGCGGGCTGGGTTCGAAGGTCTCGGTGATCTGGAACGGATTCGACCCGGAGGACCGGGTCGAGCCGTTCCCGCCGCCTCCGGGGGAACGCCGCGTCCTGGCCCACGTGGGGACCCTCTACGGCCGTCGCCACCCGGGCCGGCTGCTCGGCTCGCTCGCTCGGCTGATCGACGCGGGATCGCTGTCGCCGGGACAGTTTCGCGTCCGCCTGGTCGGCCCCCTCGAAGAGTCCTGGATCAGCGAGCACCGCGGGGCCGTGGAGGCCCTCCGATCCCGCGGATCGCTGGAGTATGATGGCCGGACGGTCTCCCCCGACGAGGCCCGACGGGTCGGCGCCCAGGCCGACTACCTGTTGCTGCTGGACCTCAACGAGCAGGACGCCTCCTTGCAGGTTCCCGCCAAACTCTTCGAGTACATCCGGCTCGGCCGGCCGATCCTCGCCTTCACTGGCCGCCAATCGCCGACCGAGCGCATCTTGCGGGACAGCGGCGTGCCGTACCGGGTCGTCCCCCATGGGGCCGACGACCTCGAAGTCGATCGGCAGGTCCGCGAACTCTTCGACTTGCCGACCGACCCGGCGCGGCCCAGCCCCTGGTTCGAGGAACACTTCGATGGGAGGAACCAGACCCGCGCGCTGGCCGCGATCCTGGACGCGGCGCGGGGGCGGCCGGCGCCGTCATCGGCTGTCAAGGGCCGGTCGGAGGACTGTTGATCGTGGCCGGACCTCCCCGGATCCTGCACGCCGTGCGACGGCTGGGCACCGGCGGCCTGGAAGTCGGGGTCGTCAACCTCGCCCGAGCCTTGGATCGGCTGGGATATTCTCAGGCCATCCTCTGCCTGGAGGACCGCGGGGAGCTGGCCGATCGGCTGCCGAGTTCGGTCCCGGTCCTCGCCTGCGCCGAGGGTCGACACCCCCAGAAGCTCCCCTGGCGGGCCGCCCGGCACCTCCGCGGCTGGTGTCCTGACATCATACATGCTCGCAACGGCGGGGCCTGGATCGACGCGGCGTTGGCGTGGCTGATGGCCGGTCGTCGTGGCCGGCTAGTCTTCAGCTTTCATGGTTGGTCGCGGCTCGACCGGATGCCGCGTCGGCAGGCGTTCCTGTTCCGCCAACTGTCGCGGATGACTCGGGCCTTGGCGGCCGTCTCCGCCGAGGCCGCCGAGCAATTCGCCGTCGAGACGGGCATTCCGGCCGGTCGCTTCGTCGTGCTCCGCAGCGGCGTCGACACGTTGCGGTTCCGACCCTCGGCCGACCCTCGGCCGCCCGGTCGTCTGGTGCTCGGCTGCGTCGGCCGCCTGGATCCGGTCAAGGCCCACGACGTGCTGATTGCCGCCTTCGACCGGGCCCTGGGAGGCGGTCGACACGACATGGAGCTGAGGCTGATGGGGGACGGCCCCTGTCGTCCTGCCTTGCAGTGCCTGATCCGTCGACGCGGGCTCGAGGACCGTGTGCGATTGCTCGGCATGGCCGACGACATCCCCGATCAGCTCCGACAGCTCGATGTTTTCGTGCTGCCCAGCCGACGTGAGGCCCGGCCGACCTCGATCATGGAGGCGATGGCCTCGGGACTGCCCGTCGTCGCCACCCGGGTCGGCAGCGTCCCGGCGCTGGTGGCCGACGGTCGGACCGGCCTGCTGGTCAATCCGGGGGACGCCGAGGGCCTGGCCGAGGCACTCGCCACGCTGGTTGATGACCCGATGCTGCGATGCCGACTGGCCATCGAAGGCCGTCAGGTCGCCCTCGAGGAGTTTTCCCTGGACCGGATGGTCGAACAGTACGACGCCTTCTACCGCGACATCGCGCGGGCCGACCCAGGCGTGCCGCGTTGATCGCGTGGTTGGGGCCGGTCGCGGAGGAACCGCTGAGATTTCTTGGGGGATGCCGAAGATGTGCGGGATTGCCGGGACCTTGGATCGAGCTGGGCTGGCCACCGACGACGCGGCGGCCATCGGCCCGATGGTCGCGGCGCTGCACCACCGAGGCCCGGACGACTCGGGATCGTTCCGTGACGACTTCGCGGCGCTGGGGCACGCTCGGCTGAGCATCATCGATACGTCCGACGCCGGCCACCAGCCGATGTGCAACGAGGACGAGTCGATCTGGATCGTCTTCAACGGCGAAATCTACAACTTCCCCGAATTGCACGAGTCACTCGAGGCCAGGGGTCACCAATTCCGGAGCCGGTGTGACACCGAGGTGATTGTTCACCTCTACGAAGACCACGGTGATCGCTGCGTCGAGCATCTTCGAGGGATGTTCTCCTTCGCCATCTGGGACCAGAAGGCGCGTCGGCTCCTGCTGGCCCGCGACAGGATCGGGATCAAGCCGCTCTACTATTACCAAGACGGCACGCGACTGGTCTTTGGATCGGAGATCAAGGCGATCCTCCAGGCGCCCGTCGTGCCGAGGCGGATCGATCCCGAGGCGCTGCAGGACTACCTGACGTTCGGCTGGATCCCGGCGCCCAAGTCGATCTTCGAGGGCGTCCGCAAGCTGCCCGCCGGCCACACGGCCGCCTTCGACGGGCACGGCCTCCGGCTCCGAGAGTACTGGGACCTCCGCTTCCCCGAGCCGCTCCTCGACGGCGAGGAGGTCTTGAAAGAGCGGTTCCTGGCCGAGCTGGAGGAGTCGGTCCGGATTCACCTGCTGTCCGACGTGCCGCTCGGCGCCTTCCTCTCCGGAGGGCTCGACTCCAGCGCGGTCGTCGCGACGATGACCGGGCTCGGCGCGACGCCGGTCGTCACCAACTCGATCGGCTTCGAGGAGGAGTCGTACAACGAGTTGCACCACGCCGACGCCTTCGCGACGCGGTTCCGGACCGATCATCACCGCCAGGTCGTCCGGCCCGACGCGGTCGACGTCGTCCATCGGCTCGCCTGGCACTACGACGAGCCGTTCGCCGACAGCTCGGCGATCCCGACCTATTATGTCTCGCGGATGGCGCGCGAGCACGTCACCGTCGCGCTCTCGGGCGACGGCGGCGACGAAAACATGGCCGGATATCGCAAGTACAAGTTTCACCAGCGCGAACGGCGGGTCCGCGGCGCGGTCCCCGGGCCGCTCCGACGACTTCTCTTCCGGCCGCTCGGGCGGCTCTACCCGAAGGCGGACTGGTTCCCACGGCCGCTCCGGGCGAAGTCGACCCTGCAAAACCTCGGCGCGACCGACGCCGAGGCGATCTACCTGAGCCGAACCGTCCTCGACCCCCGGATCGCGGCGTCCCTGATCCGCCCCGAGGTGAGAGCCGCCGGCTACGACCCGTTCAACGTCATCGAGGGCCACTACAAGCGGAGCGACGCCCCCGACGGACTCAGCCGCGAACTCTACGTCGACATCAAGACGTACCTCGTCGACGACATCCTCGCGAAGGTGGACCGGGCGTCGATGGCCGTCAGCCTGGAGGTCCGCGTCCCGCTGCTGGATCATGCGTTCGTCGAGTTCATGGCGGCGATCCCGTCGGCCTTGAAGCTCCGCGGCGACCTGGGCAAATACCTCTTCAAGCAGGCCGTCCGCCCCGCCCTCGGTGACGACGTCGTCGACCGCCCGAAGATGGGCTTCTCGGTCCCGCTGGGCGACTGGTTCCGCGGCCCGCTCCGGGAACTGGTCGAGGACACGGTCTTCGCCCCCGACGCCTTCATTCGGACAATCCTCGACGCCGACGCGGTCCGAAGGCTCTGGCGCGGCCACCAAGCCGGGCTCCGGTCGGCCACCCCGACGCTCTGGGCCGTGCTGATGCTGGAGCAGTGGGGCCGCAATTTCATCACCGGAGACGTCGCCAAGGCGGCGCCTGTGTCGCCAACCCGACGCGAGGCCTCAGCCCGTGCGATCACTGAGCGGTCGACCCATGCGTCGCGCACGGGCAGACGCGCCGGCACCAGTCAATGATGTCTTTGACGGTTACTCGACACAGCGCTACACCAGAGCGTTGTCGAGACCATCCTTATCCTGCGGGAGCATTACAATACAATGTCCATGAACAGCGGTATGAAATCGCACGCATCGCCGGACCGAGCCGGCCAAGCCGCCGAGAGTCCGCCGGCCGATTATGGATCTCATCCCGGCACGGGAGATTGGAAGACCTTCCCCGCCGATGGCCTCGAGACGATCCACCTGAGTGCGTCGCACTGGGCAGAGAAGCTTCGGGGTGTTGACAAACCGTGGCTTTGCTGGCACGTCAACCGGCGATGGTGCCTGCTCCAGCAGCGCGTGATCCAGGAGTTTGGGTGGACACCCGTGGTCGGCGGCGACCCGAGGTTCGGGGAGCCGATCCTCCTGCCGGGGTCGGTTTACGTCGACTTCAATGAGTTGTTCCGATATCCGATCATGTTACCGCTCTTCCCGCTAGAATTCGTGTTCCTGTTCGCCGATCGACTCGCCTTCATGCACTCGGACCTGCTCTGCCGTCTGCGGGTTATGGAGGGCGTTGTCCACGTGTTCGAGGGACTCCGTGATGGTGAGATGGCGGCGCCCTACACGACCGGGGGACGCCGCTATCTTCTGCAGCGTAAGCGCCACGTATACTGGGATCTGATGACTTGCACGACTCGGGGCGCCAGCGAGAGCCAGTTCCGATTCGGGTCCGGCTGGTGGAAGCACTTCGCCTACCACCCGAACTGCCCCGACGACCGTGAGCGGGGGCGGCGGGCCGGGTATTACTATGACTTCGGCGCGGGGATCGCTTTCTGGAAGCGCAAGTGCGGTGGCGCCGTCATCGATCTTGAACTCAAACCGCTCAAAGAAGGCCATTGCACGGCCATCGGCAACAAGGATTACAAGTACATCGGGACTGTACGAAACCGGGCCCTTGACCGTGAGATCGACCTTAATTATCCGCTAGGTGAGGTCGCGACGAGGTTCGGCCTCGAAAAGTACCTAGACGAGGTCGACGAATACCTGAACGACTCAGGCATGTCTACGTAGGAGAACACGGCTGGAGGAAGCCGGCCACGCGGCGCCTACAGCGGTTTGGGTCCGGATGTCGCACGGAAAACGGGCACAGGCACCCGGCTTCAGATGGCGTTCTGGTGCGTTCCCGGGCGAGTCGGGCTGTGAGCCGGTCCCCGTTTTCCAGGGCTGTGTGCGATGCGGACGCAATCCGCTGTAGCTGAGATGGAACTGCTGCCTTGATCCTGCGACGTTCCAGCAGACCTCGGTTACCACGCCACCCCAGCCACCCACCACTGTTCTTAAATGAAAATTTACACAACAAATACACACGCACCAACAAATGGATACGATGTTTCCGCCGCCAAGGAGCGAAGCTCGTTTCATGGCCTCCTTAAGGGAACGAGCGTCTACGGCCTGGGCATGATCGCCCAGCGGTCCATGAGCATCCTGCTCCTGCCGCTGTACACGCGGTATCTCAGCCGCGCGGACTACGGCGTGCTGGACCTGCTGGACATGGTGACGTCGATCGCCGCGATGCTGCTGGCGGTCCGACTGGGCCCGGCCTTGTTCTACTACTACTTCCACACCGAGGGCGAGGCGGAGCGGGGCAAATATATCACCACGTCGCTGTTTGGCGCGCTGGTGCTCGGCGTGTCGATGGCGGCCGTGGGCGTGTCGTTGGCCACCCCGATCAGCATGCTCGTGTTCCAGAGCCCACGCTACGCCAACCTTGTCCAAATCGCCTTCCTCGGCTTCGCGGGAGAGCCGGCGGTGACCGTCGGCTTTTGTTACCTGCGCGTGCGGAATCAGGCGTCGACCTTCGTGGGGCTCACCCTGTTCCGCCTGGCCATCAACGTGGCGCTGAACATCGTGCTGCTGGTCGCCTTCGGCATGGGCCCAGCCGCCCTGCTGTGGAGCCAGGTGGTGAGCATGGCCGGCCTGATCATCTACTTCATCGTGGCCATCCTGGCGGCCCATCGGCCCTCGTTCGACACGGCCGTCATGCGGCAACTGGCCCTCTACAGCCTGCCGCTAGGCATCAGCGCGGCTGGTGAATTCTTCCTCCACTTCGGCGACCGGATGTTCCTCCGCGAGGCCGTCTCGCTGTCGGGCCTGGGCCTCTACGCATTGGCATACAAGCTGGGCATGGTCGTGCCATTTATTACCAGCCCTTTCTTTACCTACTGGAATTCCCAGATGGTGGGGATTGTCCGGCAACCGCACGGCCCGTACACCTACGCCCGCGTGGCGACCTACCTTCTGCTGGGCCTGACGACCGGCGTCCTGCTGCTGACGGTCTACATCGGCCCAATCACGGCGGTCGTCGCTGGGCCCAACTTCCACGGGGCCGCCGCGTTCGTGCCCTGGTTGGCGCTGGCCTACCTCATCCGGGGGATGGGCAGCTACTGGTCCAACACGTTCCTGCTGGAGAAGCGACCCGCGCTGGTGGCGCGGACCACCTGGATGGGGGGCGCGGCTTGCCTGCTGGCCTACGCCCTGCTGATCCCCCCCTTCGGGCTCTGGGGAGCGGTCGCGGCGACCCTGCTGGGGTTTTCCGCGATGGCCGCCTATGCGTTCTGGAAGAGCCAGCGCGTCCGGCACTTCCGGTACGAGTACGGCCGCTGGGCCAAGATCGTGGTCTCCGCCGCCGCGTCGGCCCTGCCATCGGTGCTCCTCCACCCCGACGGCTTCTGGGCGCAAATCGCCCTGGGGTCTGCCTGCATGTGTCTGTTCGCGACGCTGCTCTGGTCGGTCCGATTCGCGACCGAGGGCGAGCGCCGTGCCGCAGACGCGGCCCTGCGGCGGCTCTTCTCTCGACCATCGATCGTACCTGCTCCTCCGAAAGACTAACTGAGCCCGATCCGAGTCTTCGCGGCTCTCGGCCACGGTCGTCGCACCGAGTTGCCGAGCCGGGAGTCGCCTTCTCCGGCTGCCAGACGCATCGGCCGCCGGAGGTTTTCGCGATCTTGAGCGAAACCGCCATCGGCCGCCGCACGCGCGACATCGAACGTGCGGCGGCCGTGAAGACAGTCGGCACGGAGCCTAGACCCGCCAGATCTCCAGGGCGTTGATGGCGGCGAATGCGTAACGGCCCCCCAGGTCGGCCAGCCCAAGCTCCAGACGGCCGTCGGCGACCGTCACGCGGTAGGTCCGACGCGCGAAGTCGCCGGCCGTGCTGCTGACCTCGTCAACCTGCGTCCCCTCCAGGCTCACCCCGACGCGGTCGTGCGCGTAGGTCGCGTCCCCCAAGGTCACCGCCACGTTGTAGGTCCCCGGCGTCAGGTCGACCCCGAAGGTCGCGTTCCTGGTCTGGTGGAAGTCGCGTGTCAGGGCGCCGGCGCCCGACGACGTGCCACGGTCACGCTCCTCGACCCGGCCGTCGAGCCAGCCGTAGCCGGCCGCCGTGGTGTAGCGGTCGGACGTGGTGACCCGTGTATACCCGTCGGCCACCGGCGAGCCCGACACCCCGAAGTCGTACCGCAGGACCACGCGGGGGTCGACAATGGTGAATCGGGTGGTGAACTGGTCCGCCGTGGCCTCGCCGCCGTTGCCGTCGCCGTCCTGGTCCATCAGGTTGTTCTGGGTGTCCCGGATGTCGGGCCCGATGGCGACCTGGTAGTCTCCGGGAGTCCGCTGGGCCTCGAATCGGACCTCGAAGGTCGTCGTGTCGAGTCGGTTGACCGCCGACACGGCGATCGGGCCCGACGGCCCGACCAGCGCCACATCCGACGCGGTGAACGTGTCACTCAGCATCGTCTGGTTGAAGCTCACCACGATCCGATCGATCGGCCCCGGAGTGGATTCGGTCAAATTCGTTGTCATCACACGAGGCCCGGAAGCTGTCGCCGCGACGGGGGTGATCTCCAGGGCGTTGATGGCGGCGAATGCGTAACGGCCCCCCAGGTCGGCCAGCCCAAGCTCCAGACGGCCGTCGGCGACCGTCACGCGGTAGGTCCGACGCGCGAAGTCGCCGGCCGTGCTGCTGACCTCGTCAACCTGCGTCCCCTCCAGGCTCACCCCGACGCGGTCGTGCGCGTAGGTCGCGTCCCCCAAGGTCACCGCCACGTTGTAGGTCCCCGGCGTCAGGTCGACCCCGAAGGTCGCGTTCCTGGTCTGGTGGAAGTCGCGTGTCAGGGCGCCGGCGCCCGACGACGTGCCACGGTCACGCTCCTCGACCCGGCCGTCGAGCCAGCCGTAGCCGGCCGCCGTGGTGTAGCGGTCGGACGTGGTGACTCGTGTATATCCGTCGGCCACCGGCGAGCCCGACACCCCGAAGTCGTACCGCAGGACCGCGCGGGGGTCGACGATGGTGAATCGGGTGGTGAATTGATCCTCCGTGGCCTCGCCAGCGATCCGATCCTGATCCTGGTCCATCCAGGTGCCGAACTGATCCCGGATGTCGGGCCCGATGGCGACCTGGTAGTCTCCGGGGGTCCGCTGGGCCTCGAATCGGACCTCGAAGGTCGTCGTGTCGAGTCGGTTGACCACCGACACGGCGATCGGGCCCGACGGCCCGACCAGCGCCACATCCGACGCGGTGAACGACCCCTCCAGGACCGGCTTGCTGAAGCTCAAGCGCACCCGATCGACCGGGCCTGCCGTGTAATCCGACGGGCTGGCGGAGACCACTCGTGGTCCGATCGCTAGGATCGTGAATTGTTCGAGGAACTGGTCCTCCGCGGCCTCGCCGCCGTTGCCGTCGCCGTCCTGGTCCATCAGGTTGTTCTGGGTGTCCCGGATGTCGGGCCCGATGGCGACCTGGTAGTCTCCGGGGGTCCGCTGGGCCTCGAATCGGACCTCGAAGGTCGTCGCGTCGAGTCGGTTGACCGCCGACACGGCGATCGGGCCCGACGGCCCGACCAGCGCCACATCCGACGCGGTGAACGACCCCTCCAGGACCGGCTTGCTGAAGCTCAAGCGCACCCGATCGACCGGGCCGACCACCTCGCCCGCCGTGCCAGCCGCCACCACCCGTGGTCCCGGGACGATCGCCGCGACGGGGGTGATCTCCAGGGCGTTGATGGCGGCGAAGGCGTAACGGCCCCCCAGGTCGGCCAGCCGAAGCTCCAGTCGGCCGTCGACCACCGTTGCGCGGTAGGTCCGACGCTCGAAACCGCCGGCCGTGCTGCTGACCTCGTCGACCTGCGTTCCCTCCAGGCTCACCCCAACGCGGTCGTGCGCGTAAGTCGCGTCTCCCAGCGTCACCGCCACGTCGTAGGTCCCCGGCGTCAGGTCGACACCGAAGGTCCCGTTACTGGTCTGGTGGAAGTCGCGTGTCAGCGCGTCGGCGCCCGAGGATGCCCCCCGGTCACGCTCCCCGATCCGGCCGTCCAGCCAGCCGTAGCCGAGGGCCGCGTTGTAGGTGGTGTTCTGCGACACGGGGGCGTATTCGGCGGCCGAGGGGGAGGCGGCCGTGCCGAAGTCGAACCGCATCGGCTTATCGTCCTCGGCGATCGTCCCCACGCCGACCGCGCGGGCCATGGCAATGCCCGCGACGGGCTCGAGCGTCAGGTTGAATGTCTCTTCACCTTCCCAACGCGTGTCGCCGGAGACCGGGACGCGGATCGTGGCGCGGGTCTGCCCCGGGGAAAACGTGAGGTGACCGGAGGCGGCCTGGTAGTCCGACCCAGCCGTCGCCGTCCCGTCGACTGTCGAGTAATTGACCGTCACGGCCGATGTAGGCGCGGGCTCCAGCGTGACGGTGAAGACCGCGTCGACCTGCCCGACGGCCCCCTCGACGACGTAAGCGTCGCTCACCGACAGGCCCGGCGCCGATTGGGTCTCGAAGGCCCCCAGGTCGAGCTGACGGTCGACTTGCCTTGGCGCCGTGGACAGATGCTCGACGTATTCATACCGCGGGACGGCCAGGTGAGTCACCCCAACACTGTCGACGTAGGTGGGATCGTCGATCCCACGGTTCAGGGCTGGCGCCGAGGCGATCAGGCGGTAGTCGCGATTGGCCGCGTCGACGAACCCCGGGTCGGCCCCCCGGGCCGTGGCGGCGAACCCGGACGGAACCGGGGCGGTGCCCGGGATCCAGTTGTTCGTGCCGGTGACCGAGCCCGCGCCGCGGGCGATGATGTCGCTTCCGTGGAAGATGTTGTTGGTCGCGATGATCGAGGCGTCGTCGGCGCTGGCCCGGACAAAATGGATCCGCTCGGAGCCGGCGACCAGCGTGTTGTTGACCAGGTACATCGTCCCGTTGTGCGCGCCGCCGGAGTCCTGGCCGAAGTCGATAAACTTGATCTGGTTGTTGGCACTCGATCGCGGTTTGCTGACGATCACATTGCCCAGCAGCAGCGCGTTGCTGTCGGCCTCCGCCGTCTCGCCGCTATCGACGAGGCCGACCTCGCCGTCAGCGCTGTCGGCGATGTAGCTGTAGAGGATCTCGGTGTAGCGTGCCCGGCTCTTGACGTTCTGGCCGGTCGTGGCATCGTGGATGTAGCTGGACCGGATCGAGACCCGTTCCCCTCCCAGATAGAGGTTGTGAGCCAGGGCCGTGACGCCGTTGTGGTCGATCTCGGAGGTGTCGATCACGAGGTTGTCGTTGAGGCCCGACATGATTCCCATGTCGTTGCCGGTGACCCGGCAGTCGCGGATCGTCGTGTCGTCAGCGGAGAGGACACGGATGCCGGCGGCGTTTTGGCTGAAGTTGCGGGCGCCGCGGAACTCCAAATTCTCGACGACGTAGTGGTCCCCCTCGATCTGGAATAACGCCCGAGGAACGGATCCGCCGCCGCTGACGCTGACTCCCGTTCCGTCGATCACCGGCCGCGTCGTCCCCAAGCCGCGGATAGTAATCGGCTGGTCGTTCGTGCCATCGGCCTTCCATTTGACCGCCTCGTGGTAGACACCCGGGGCGACCTCCACCGTGTCGCCGGGGGCTAGGGGGGGCAGGCTCGAAAGCGTCTGGTAGAACAGCTCGGAGCCGACCTGGTAGGTCGAGAGCAGTTGGCGAGACTCCAGGGCCTCGATCGCCCGCATCGGTCGTCGATGCCGAGGTCTGGGCCGACGGGGCCCGGAGGAGAGGCGACGGGACGTCGGGATCATCTGGCATGGTCTCCGTGTTGCGTGGCGCAGGGGAAAACGTCCCGTGAAACCACGTCCTACACTCATCGAAGGATTCGGACTCGGGCCGCGTCGCCCGCGGGGTTCGGCACGGGGAACCCACGTGGACCCTAGGCCGTGAATGGCGACGATGTTGCCTAAATCATGCAGTCCTGCCCATTCGGACCCGAGGGATGGGGGCAGGATCAGGGCGAAAATGTTTATCAAGGAGATAATCATGTTTGATAATGCCTTGCAGGAATCAGGATCAGGGCCTTCGGGAAACGATGAGTCGTCCGCCGGCGGCCGTCCCAATCAGGTCGAGCAGGAGCTCAGGGCACGGATCGATGGATCGACCGTCCGCGTCGGGATCATCGGGCTCGGGTATGTGGGGATGCCGCTGGCTCGGGCCTTCGTCGACCGGGGGATCGCGGTGCTGGGGTTCGACGTCGACGCGGAGAAGGTCGCCAAGCTGGCGCGCGGCGAGAGCTACATCGGCCACATCAGCGGCGCGATGGTCGAAGAGATGCACGCCAAGGGGTTCGAGGCGACCGATCGCTTCGAGCGACTCGACGAGCCGGACGTCGTCATCATCTGCGTCCCGACCCCGTTGACCGAGACCCGAGAGCCCGACCTCTCCTATGTCGTCGACTCGGCCAGGGCGGTCGCCGAGCGTCTCCGGCCGGGCCAGCTCGTGATCCTGGAGAGCACGACCTATCCCGGCACGACCCGCGACGTCGTCCGGCCGATCCTCGAAGCCGGCGGCCTGGAAACCGGCCGCGACGTCTTCCTCGCCTACAGCCCCGAGCGGGAGGACCCGGGCAACGTCGACTTCTCGGCGCCGAAGATCCCCAAGGTCGTCGGCGGCCTCGATCCCGCCAGTTCGAGGCTCGCCGCCGCGCTCTACGGCAGGGTCATCGCCCGGGTCGTCCCGGTCTCCTCGAGCGAGGTGGCCGAGGCCTGCAAGATCCTCGAAAACACTTATCGCGCCGTGAACATTGCCTTGGTCAATGAGTTGAAGATCCTCTACGACCGGATGGGGATCGATGTCTGGGAGGTGATCGAGGCGGCCAAGACCAAGCCCTTCGGCTTCCAGGCGTTCTACCCCGGACCGGGCCTGGGCGGCCACTGCATCCCGATCGACCCGTTCTACCTGAGCTGGATCGCCCGCAAGCACGGCCTGGCGACGCGGTTCATCGAGCTGGCCGGCGAGATCAACACGGCGATGCCCTCCTACGTCGTCGGCAAGGTCGCCGACGCGCTCAACGACGACGGCAAGGCGATCAAGGGGAGCAGGGTCACCCTGCTGGGGATGGCCTACAAGAAGGACGTCGACGACCCCCGGGAGTCGCCCGGCTTCGAGTTGATGGACATTCTCATGAACAAAGGGGCGATCGTCAACTACAACGACCCCCACATCCCCCAGTTGCCGGCGATGCGGCACTACCCCCACCTCCGGATGGCCAGCCGCGACCTGACCCCCGAGTACCTCCGGTCGCAGGACTGCGTCGTCATCGTCACCGACCATTCGGCCTACGACTGGCAACGGATCGCCGAGAACGCCCCCCTGGTCGTCGACACCCGAGACGCGATGCGCGACGTCAGCGGCCGAGGCCGCGTGGTCCGCGCCTGAACGCCGCGCCCCGGCCCGACGCCGCGCCACGCCGTGCCACGCCGCTCGGCAGGCCCGTCGGGCAGGCCGCGGGCGTACCCCCGACGGGGACCCCGGATGATTGAGTCCAGTATTCACGAATGATATGATGAATCGACGAGAGAAACCGAAGAATGGCCCGAAGCGACCACATCTATCGCAGATCGACCCCCCCCGAGGCAAGACCGTGGCGGCCGGCTGGTCGCTCTTTCTGATTTACTTAAGTAAGCAATGAGTCAAACCGAGATTCTCTCACGCATGAATAAGCCCGCCGAGGCCGCCGGCGAACCCCCGGCCGGGGCCGGCGTGGTGCTCTCGTTCGACGTCGAGGAGCACCACCGGATCGAGGCAGCCTCGGCCTTGGCGATCGACCCGGCGACCAAGGCCAGGCACGCCGAGCGGGTCGGCCCGGTGACGCGATGGCTGCTCGATCGGCTCGACGAACGGGAGATCAAGGCGACCTTCTTCGTCGTCGGCGAGCTGGCTCGGGATCAGCCCGAACTGGTCCGAGCGATCCAAGCCGGAGGCCACGAGGTCGCCAGCCACGGCTGGGACCACCGCCGGGTCCTGGCCATGACGCCCGAGGAGTTCCGCGCGGACGTCCGCCGGAGCGTTGACATTTTGCAACAGATCACCGGCACGCCGGTCGTCGGCTACCGGGCGCCGACCTTCAGCATCGTCCGCCGGACCGCCTGGGCCCTCGACGTGCTGGCCGAATTAGGCATACTCTACGATTCGTCGATCTACCCGGTCCGGCACGACCGCTACGGCGTCCCGGACGCCCCTCGGGTGCCGTTTTTGGCCGAGGGGCCGAGGGGCGGCCGGATTATCGAGCTGCCGCCGGCGACCTTGCGGCTCGGTCGGGTCACCTTGCCGGTCGGCGGTGGCGGTTACTTCCGCCTCTTCCCGCCGAGCCTGATGGAGTGGGGGGTCCGGCAGGCTCTGGCCGTGGAAGACGGCCAAACGGCGGCGGCGACCCTCTACTTCCACCCCTGGGAGTTCGACCCGGAGCAGCCGAGGCTGCCGCTCCGAGGGTCGAATCGGTTCCGGACTTACGTGGGCCTGCGACGGAGCCGAGGCCGGCTGGTACGCCTGCTCCGGCGGCACCGCTTCGAGCGCGCGGTCGACGCGGCCGGCCGCCTCGACCGCAGGCGTCACGCGCTGCCGGGCTTCGCATTTCGGAACATCGACGCGGTCCCGGGACCCGTTGATTCTTAAATAAGACGGTAGATCACCTTCGACGGCGGACGCGGCGTCATTTTCGACCACGCCGACGCGCCGATTTGTTCAAAAGCGGAAACGGTTTCTCGCTTGACTTCGGGAATCGACCCAACGCATAGTGCTAACTTAGCGGGGCCCCAGAAATTGCCTCGCGGTTTGTGCGATGCATGCCTACTCGACCATGACTCGACGTTGGAGTCTCGAACCGGTGAGATGCTCGGGAGGAGTTGACAGGTCGGGGACAGCCGGCGTCGCCTCCGAAACGAAACCAGGCCGCGTCCCGATGCCCATCCGGAAGGCCGGTGGTGCCGGACCGAAACGCATCCGGCGGGGCATCGGGATCCTCGGCCCGGGCACCATGAATCCCTGCCGGTACGCCGCCGAATCGGCGGCGTACCCAGATGTTGCTTCGTGAGCGGAGCTTCAACCGAGTCCAGCGTGTCATGCTGGTGCCATGAGTCGCCGATGCCCGGTCGGCATCGGGACGACGGACCTGTCCCTAGTTTTAGGAGAAGGACGATGACCAATCGACTGAGCAGCTTCTTCACGGCGCCGCTCGCCCTGGCGGCGGCACTCATCCTCGGTGGAGGCCAACAGGCCGACGCCGGCTTCCAAGTTACCCTCTCGGCGGGCGGCGCATCCAAGACCATCGTGGACGGAGGGGCCGGGGACGTCGACGGGGATGCGAATAGTATCCTGGACATCAACGAGGTCATCGGGGGGTATCAATTCAAAGCGACCCTCACCTCGACCAACACCCCCGGCGGCGGCACGATCGCGTTCGTCGATGGAGGCGTTGGCTCGATTCGGGACATCGGAAGCCCGAATCCCAACACCACGGTCTCGATCTACGCCAGCGCCAACGGCTTCATGGCGCCTTCGGCCCCGCCGGCGCTGACCGCGCTGACCAGTGCGACAATCCAGTTCCTGCCCCCGACGACCCCTGGCAACGACGCCAATCCGGTATCTGTGATGTCCTACGTCGACACGACGAATTCCCTCTCGACGACGGCGTCGGGGACCCTGATCGGCAGCGCCTCCGGTTCCATCACGGCCGGCGGTCCGAACAACAACGCCGCCCTCAACGACACGCAGACGATCGCGTCACTGAGCCCGCCTTATGCCGTCAACCTCCTGCTCTCGGCCTCTCTGATCCAGAGCGGCTTGACCGTCGACCTCGACGGCTCGGTACGCCTGGAGGCGTCGGCCGTGCCCGAGCCGGGGACATTGGCGATGGCTGCCTTGGCGATGCCAATGCTGGGCCTCGGGTGCTACATCCGGCGCCGGTCGCGCGCCTGAGCCGTCGGTCCCGGGCCTCGCCCGGAACCCGAAGCGTTCACCGCGGGGCGGCACATCGTGCCGCCCCGCGTTCGTTGACGGATCGCCACGCGAGCGACGCCGCGTGCTTGGCCTACCCTGATGCAAAGGGTATTGATTGATCGAGGAGACTCCCGCAGTGGCCGTCCCTCCCCGCCCCCGTATCTCCGCAACGGTGAGTAATCGCAATGATGCCTAAGCGGCGTCCCAATTTCCGGTTTCTCTTGCTGATGATCGTCCCGACGGTCGTCGTCGGCGCCGGCGTGCATGTCCTGCATGGGAGGCAGCTCGAAAACAGCTCGAGGCTCATACTGCGACAGGCCGAGCGGGCCGAGGATCGAGGCGACCAAGGCGAGGCCCTGGGCTATCTCAACCGCTACATCGGCCTGCGACCCAACGACGCCGAGGCCAACGCGCGGGCCGGCCTGATCCGGGCCGATCGGGCCGAGGGCCCTCGAGATCACCTGCAGGCGCTGCTGGTCCTGGAGCGAGCCTTGCGGCTCGAACCCGGGCGGGACGACGTCCGGCGTCGGGCCGTCGAGGTCGCCATGCGGCCCGAGCTGGAGCGGTATACCGACGCCGAGGCTCATTTGAAGGTCCTCAAGGCCAAGGAGCCGGAGGACGCCGAACTCTCCCTGCTGATGGGACGCGCCTTGGAGGGCAACGGAGATTACCGAGAGGCCGTCGACGCCTATCGGGAGACCCTGGAGCGCGACCCGAGCCGGATCGACGCCTATACGAGGCTGGCCGCACTCTATCGCGACCATCTGAATGACGCGGCGGCGGCCGATCGACTCATGGACGCCCAGGGGACGGCCGAAGGGGTCGTCGCCAAGAACACCGGATCGGCGCGGGCCTTCCTGGAGCGCGGGCTCTATCGGGCACAACACGGGATCGAGGGGGCCGACCTCGACATCGGCCGTGCCCTGGAGCTGGACCCGGACGATCCGGAAATCCTGCTGGCCGCGGCCGAGGACGCCCTGCGCCGCGACGACGCCCAGTCGGCCCGATCGCACCTGGAACGGGCCCTCGAACGATCACCCGACGACCCGGCCGTCTACCTCCTCCGGGCCCGCGTCGAGATCGCCGACGGGCATTCCGAGCAGGCCGTCGCCGTCCTCCGACGGGGGATCGAGGCCCTGGCCGAGGGGGGCACGGACGGCCGCATCCTCTTGCTCTGGGAACTGGCGGATCTCCAGATCAACGAGGGGCGTCTCGAGGACGCCGAAGGCGTGATCGAGGAACTCCGCGCGGCGAAGATCCGCCCCGAGTTCCTCGAGTTCCTCGGCGGACGGCTGCTCGCCGGCCGCGGGCGTTGGCGCGAGGCGATCTCCCGGCTCGAGGCCGCCCGGACGAAGCTCATCGGGCAGGACGACGTGACCTACCAGATCGACCTCCTGCTGGGGGCCCTGCACGGCCGGATCGGCAACACGGACGGCCGCCTGGCCGCGTACCGACGCGCCACGTCGGCCGACCCCTCGGCGTTGCCGGGGCGGCTCGGCCTGGCCTCGGCCCTGGCCGATCAAGGGCGCCTCGACGAGGCGATCGCGATCGACCGCCTGCTTGTCGATCAAGTCCCGGGCCTCCGGCTGGAGATCGGCCGGTTGCAGCTCGCCCGGGTGCTCTCGGAACCCGAAGAACGGCGCGACTGGGCCCCGGTGGACCGCGCCCTGGACCTCGCCGAGGCCGAGCAGACCGATTCCGCCGAGGTCGACCTGCTCCGCGCCCGTTCGCTGCTGGCACGCGGCCGGATCGACGAGGCCCGCGACCTCCTGGCCAGGACCGTCGAGCAACACCCCGAGAACCCCTCGGCCCGCGTCAGCCTGGCCGGCCTGATCGGCGTTCAAGGGAATCCCGAAGCCGCCGCGCGCGAACTGGACGAACTGCAAGCGCGGCTCGGCGACACCGTCGCTTCCCGACTGGCGCGCGCCAGCTACTGGGCGTCCCGGGGAGGGGACGAGGCGACCGCGGCCCTCGACGCGCTGGAAGAGGGCCTGGATCGCTTCGACGAGGAGGACCGGCAACGACTGCTCGACGGCCTGATCGCGGCGCGTCGGCAGCGCGGCGACCTCGGAGGCGCCGAACGATTGCTGGGCGACCTGATCGGGCTCCGACCGGAGGCGGTTGGTCCTCGGCTGCTCCGGCTCGAACTGATCTCCCAACGCATCGGGGTTGAAGCGTCGGGCCGCGTCCGGGAGGGGATCGACGCGATCCTGGACGACCAGCCGCCCGACGACGTGCCGACGCTGCTCCGGCTCTTCGACCTGGCGACGGCGGTCGACCCCGAGGCTCGGGCCCGTCGCGTCCTCCAACGGCTCCGGAGCGTCGAGGGGAACGAGGGGGCGTCCTGGCGACAGGCCGAGGCCCGACTTCTGGCGGTCCGAGCCGAACGGGGCGCGGAGCCCGCCGAGAAACGGACCCTGCTGGCCCGTGCCCGCGTCCTGCTGGAGGAGGCGGCCCAGCGACGCCCCGGTTGGACGTTGGTCCCCCTGACCCTGGCGGCGGTCGAGCAGCTCGACGGGAACCCATCGGCGGCGATCATCGCGTATGAGCAGGCGAAAGAGTTGGGCGTCCGCGATCGCGAGGTCCTCCTTCGGCTCTACCGGCTCTATGCCGCGGCCGGTCGGACCGAGCAGGCCGGGGCCCTGGTCGCCGAGATCCGAGGGCTGGGCTTCGGCGACGACGACGGCCAACTGGCGCGGATCGCGGCCGAATCCAAGCTCCGCGACGGCGAGGACCCGGAAGGCGCCCTGAACGAGGCCCGAACGGCGGTCCCGGACGACTCGGAGGACCACCGCGACCACCTCTGGTTGGCGCAGTTCCTCGACGCGGCCGGTCGGGCCGAAGAGGCCGAGGCCGAGATCCGGAAGGCCGTCGCGCTGGCCCCCGAGGAGCCGGCCCCCCATGAGACGCTGGTCCGGTTCCTGGCCGCCTCGGGCCGGACCGAGGCGGCCCGAGACGCGATCGAGCGGGCCGAGGCCGAACTCCCGGACAACCGGGCGGCCCTGGCCCTGGCCCGTTGCTATGCCGCCGTCGGCGACCTCGATCGGGCCGAGAAGACGTTCGAGGCCGCCATCGCCGACGCCCCCCGCGACCCGTCGCCGCTCCGCGCCGCGTCGGCATACGCCCTGGCCAACGGCCGGGTCGATCGGGCCGAGGATTACCTGGAACGGCTCGGCCGGCTGGACGCGGAGGCCCCCGAGGACGCCTCCTGGGCCCGACGGACCCTGCCCCTGGTGCTCGCGGCCAGCGGCGACCCGAGCAAACGTCGCGAGGCGCTCCGACGCCTGGGAGACGGTGACGGCGTCGGGGCCGTCGGCCGTTCGATCGACGACCTGCGGGCCCGCGCCCAGACGCTCGCCTTGCAGGTCGATTCCGCGTCGAAGCGGCAGGCCGTCCGGCTCCTGGAGCGGATCATCGACCGGGAGTCGGCCGGGACCCCGGACGACCGATTCCTGCTGGCCCAACTCTTTGAGCTCGACGGTCAGTGGGACCGGGCCCGCGGCCTGATGCGCGGCCTGACGGCCTCGGAGGACTCGAACCCGGCCCACCTCGCCCGTTACCTCGGCTGGCTACTGGCGCCCGGGCCGGACCGACGCCGCGACCCCGACCCCGAGGCGGCCCGTCCCCTGATCGATCGCCTCAAGCGGATCGCCCCCGAGGCAATCCAGACCGCCGAGGCCGACGCCCGATACCTCGACGCCGTCGGCCGGGACGTCGAGGCCGTCGACGCGCTCCGACGCTACGCCGAGGCGCATCCCGAGCAGGGGGAACTCGCCGCCCGACTGGCCGAGGAGATCGGCTCCCCGGCCCTCGCCGAGCCCTTGTATCGCCGACTGGTCGAGCGTGCCGACGACCCCGAGGCGCTCCGACTGCTGGCCGGCAATCTCGAACGCCAAGGGGGCGATCACCTGGTCGAGGCCGAGCGGTTCTACCGCCGTTACACCGTCGAGGCGTCGCGTCCCGAAGCCGGCCTCGCCCTGGCCGGTTTCCACGCGCGCCAAGGGCGGATCGACGAGGCGCTGGCGCTCTGCGAAGCGGCCCGGGCCGACTGCGCGCCCGAGGTCGTCGCCTCGGCCGTCCTGAGCCTCGTCTTCGAGCGCGACGCCTCGACCGATCAACTGGAGCGGGCCGGCCGGATCATCGAGGACGAGCTCGCCGAGGCGCCCGACAACATCATGCTCCTGTTCCAGTTGGCCAACCTCCGGAGCCTCCAAGGGCGACACGACGAGGTCGAGCCCCTCTTCCGTCGGGCCGTCGAGCGCGCCCCGGACGCCCCCGGCCCCCGGAACAACCTGGCCTGGTTCCTCGCCCTGAAGGACCCCGCCGAGCCCGTCGAAGCCCTCGAGCAGATCAATCGCGCCATCGCCGACATCGGCCCCGACCCCAACCTCCTGGACACTCGGGCCGTCGTCTTCCTGCGGCTCGACCGCGCCGATGAGGCAATCGCCGACCTCCGGGAGGCAATCGCCAAGCTCCGTCGGCCGGACCCGCTCTTCTATGTCCACCTGGCCGAGGCCCATCTCCAGGGCGGCGACCTCCCCGACGCCGCCGATGCCCTGAGCCGGGCCCGGGAACTCGGCCTGGACGAAGCCGCAATCCCGCCCCTGGAACGTCCGGCCTTCGATCGGCTCGTCCGACGACTGGCCGAGCAGACCTGAGACGCGAGCACGGCTTCACGACGGGCCACGGCCCGCATCCGTGGTCGAGCATCGGGCGAGGGTGACCGCCTGGGCCGGATCGCCGCGTCGGAGGGCGGCGACGGCCAGCATTCGGAGCGATTCCTCGGAGGCGGACAGGGCGCGGCAATCGCTCGCGGCCTGCCAGGCCGCCCTCGGATCGCCGGCCCGAAGCCATCGGAGGGAATCATCGCGGCGCCGACGATACCCGTCGGCGAACTCGCGGAGCAGCCGGAGATCGCTCCGGCAACGTCGGCAGGTGTCCGACCAGGGCTGAACGGCCCGGCAGGTCGGACATCGGACGGCCTCGGGATCGGGAGGTTCGGCGGAGGTCGGCATCGGCGTTAGCGTTGGCGTCGGGGCTTATTCGAGGTAGAAGACGAGGTCCTCGACCTCGGCGGAGATCCGTCGGAGGTCGGCCTCGGATCGGCGTTCGAGGGCCGCGCGGAGGTCGGCGACGAGGCCTTTGAGCTCGTCGGCGTCGTCGGGATTGGCGTCGGGGAGGGCCCGCTCGGCCTTGTCGATCTGCCCTTCGGCGGCTCGGATCGCCTCGATGAGTTCGGGGGCCATGCCGGGTTCGTCGTCGGCATTCGTCGCGTCGTCCTCGGGCGTGACGTCGATGACGGCCCCTTCGGCCGTCGTCCCGAAGAGGTCGTCGAGGCGGTCGACGGCGTCGAGCCGGTGCCGGGCCCGGAAGCGCTGCATGGCGTTGTCGATGGTCACGCGGCGGGCATGGCCGGTGGCGCGCTCGGTGGCGGTGACCTCGAGGATGCCGTCGAGGTCCAGGTCGAGCCGAACGACGATCTGGTTGCCGGCGTGGAGGTCGGCCAGCCCTTCGATGGCGAACTCGCCGACCGGGGTGTTGTGGCGGGTGTCCTCGTCCTCCCCCTGGAAGACCCGGATCTCGGCCGCCTTCTGGCCGTCGACGACGGTGGAGAAAATCTCGGTCCGGCTGGCGGGCAGGGGGGTGTTGCGCTCGATGATCGGCGCGAAGGTGTCGGGCGATGGCAGGCCGTTCCGGTAGCCCAAGGCCGCGATCCCGAGGGTGTGCGGGGTGATGTCGACCAGCACCGGGCCGACGTCGACCCCGGCGATCAGGGCCCCCTGGACGGCCGCCCCCAAGGCCACGGCCAGGTCCGGCTCGATCTCGGCGTGGACCGGGCGGCCCAGGCGTTCCCGGAGGAGCCGATGGACCAAAGGGGTCCGGGTCGCCCCCCCCACGAGGAGGACCTTGTTGATCTGTGTGGCCGTCAGGCCGGCGTCGTCCAGAGCGCGGTCGACGCTCGACAGCGTCCGGTCCAGCAGCGGCCCGATGAGCCCCTCGAACTCGGACCGATCGACCTCCATCCGGAGGTGCCGAGGGACCCCGTCGCGCTCGGCGACGAACTCCTCCTCGATCCGAGCGACGGGCTCGGTCGAGAGCGTCTTCTTGGCCTCCTCGACGGCGCGGAGGACCCGCCCCCGGGCGTTCGGGGAGGCGCGGAGGTCGACCTCGTGCTCCTCGAGGAAGCCTTCGCAGACATGATCCAACAGGAGCTGGTCGAAGTCGTCGCCGCCGAGTTGGGTGTCGCCGTGGCTACCGAGGATCTCGACGACGCCCCCCTCGACCTGGGCGATCGAGACGTCGAAGGTGCCGCCGCCGAGGTCGAAGACGAGCAGGCGCTCCATCTGCTTCGGGTGGGGGTCGTAGGTCAAGACGGCGGCCGTCGGCTCGTTGATGATCCGGACGACCTCCAGGCCGGCCAGGGCGCCGGCCTCGCGGGTCGCGTCGCGTTGCCCCTCGTTGAAAAAGGCCGGGACGGTGATCACCGCCTTGGTGACCGGGTGGCCGATCGCCTGCTCGGCCCGCTGCTTGAGCGTCCGGAGGATGATCGCCGAGATCTCCTGCGGCGTGTACGACGTGTCGCCCATCGGGACGCTGATCTCCCGTCCCATCTGCCGCTTGATCGACCGGACGGTGCGGTCCGGGGCCATCGCTAGCTGGTTCCGCGCCGGGTGGCCAACCAGCAGTCGGCCTTCGGGGTCGAGGCCGACGACCGACGGCAGGATCGCCTCGCCATCATCCCCCTTGAGGACCTCGGGAAGGCCGTCGCGGACGACGGCGACCTCGCTGTTGGTCGTCCCCAGGTCGATGCCGATGATCGTTTCCAACGGTTGCCCCTCGATCAATCTTGCAATGGCCGCCCGTTCTCGCCGTCGCCGCCGTCGGGGGAGGGCCGGGCGAACCGGGCCGCGCGGACCTCGGCGAACCGGAGCACCCGACCCCGCCAGGTGTAGCCTCGTCGGACCTCGTCGACCACGACGCCTGGCGGCACGTCAGGGGCGTCGACGACCTCGATGACGGTCATCCGCTCCGGGTCGGCCGGCTGGCCTTCGGTCTCGATCCGACGGATCTGCTCGGCCTCCATGACACGTCGGAGGCGCCCCTGGATCAGGGCGATCCCCTCGATCAGGGCATCGAGCAGCTCCGGGCGGACCCAACCGTCCCGACGTCGGATCACGGCGCGGACGTCCTCATGATACGAGCGGAGGCGTCGACGCCCCAGCCACGACCGGAGGCTCAGGAGCTCGTCGATCGCCGCTTCCAAGGCCCGGGCTGGCTCATCGATGAGCCAGCCGCGGGCCTTTTCCATTTCAAGACATCCGCGTTCGAGGGCCTCGTCGAGGTCGGCCAGGGCCTCGGCCAGCGGCCGGGCCGCCTCGAAGGCCGCCTGCCGCTGCTTCGGCTCGACGCCTCGGAACTGCTCGATCGCCTGCCGGAACGCCGGGAGCAACGCCTCGACCTGCGCGTGGAGGTCGCGGCCCCCTTTGGTCTGGAGCTTCACCTCGTGACGCAGCGCCGTGAACTCCTCGACCAGCCGGTAGAGGCCGACCTCCGGGACTCCGAGGCCGACCGAGGGCGCCTCGGGGGGTGCCGCGATCGCCCCTTCGGCTTCGAGGCGGGTCTCTCGGAGCCAGTCGCGGAGCCGGGCCAGCAGGGCCTCGTCGTCATTCGGGTCGGTCATGGCGATCCGGCCAGGGCCAGCAGGGCGTCGGTCGGGATGCTTTCCAGGCGATCGCGGAGCCGGGCGCGGAGGTCGGCCGCGATCGCGTCGATCGCGTCGGTCGTGGCGACCTCGAAGAGCAGGGCCTCGAGCCGACGCCCCGGGTCCCGGACCGCGTCGTAGGCCGCCCGGACGGCGGCGAACCGCTCCGGGGCGCGGTCGGGCGGGAACTGGCGGACTAGCTCCAGGTAGCGCCCTCGGATCGCCTCCATGTCGGCGTCGCGCGGCAGTCCCAGGGCGTCGTAGGGGTCGCTCATGGCGGTTTTTTATCGTTTCTTCGTTTTCTTCTTCTTCGGGGAAGGGCGTCGAGGACGGGGGGCGGGCGTCGAGAACGGACCCGGGCCGCCGTCATCGTCGTCGTCGTCGTCGAACAGGTCGTCGGGGTCGAACCCCATCGCGTCGGCCAGGCCCTCGAACATATCGAGCAGCTCGGGGGGCAGGGTCGACGGATCGGGCATGCGACCCCCCGGGCCGCCGAAGGGCGAGCCGCCGAAGGGCGAGCCGCCGAAGGGGGATCCGAAGGGGCCGGAGGTGAGGTCCTCCAACCCGGTCAGGCTCTCCCGGATTCGCGGCACGAGCGCGGCGGCCTTCGGATCGGTCATCGCCTGCGCCTCGGCCAGCGACAGGGCCCGCTCGAAGTGCCGTTGGGCCCCCCTCAGGTCGCCCCCGAAGGGCCCTTTTTCCAGCTCCAGGGCGCCGAGCATCAAGAGGAACTCGGGGGCGTCGGGGAAGTGCTTAACGCCGCGCCTCACCAAGGTCTCGAACAGTTTTCGCTCGCGGGGGACGAGGCCGAGCAGGCCGCAGACCTCCGCCAGGTCCGCGCGTCGGTACGTCAACCGGGTCGTCCGTCGGAGGTAATCGACGACCTGTCGGACGTGCGATTCCCGGCCGGTGTAAGAGACGTCCTCCGCCAGGAAGGGGGCGAGCAGGCCGGCCAGGGCGCCGGCGGTCTCGCCCCGACACTTCATCGCGAGCGATCCGTCCCAGTGTTGCTCGAACGGTTCCCGTTTCGCCTTGGAGAGCTTGTAGCGGCGTGCCTCGATCAGCAGGGCCAGCCAGAGCGGCCCCGGCTCTTCGAGCAGGCCCCTCGCCTCGGCGATCAGCGCGTCGGCCCGGTCGTCCCGGCCGGCCTTGAGCTCCAGCGCCGCCTTGCGGGCGAGGACCGGGAGGCTCCGGCTCGACTCCGGCTGGAGCCGATCGGCGGCCTCGAAGGCGTCGCGAGCCTCGTCGAACCGCCGTTTCAGGGCGTGCTCCCGGGCCAGGGACACCAAGGCGGCCCACTCGCGATCGCGGGCCTCCGGGTCGAGCGGCTTGAGCGTTCGGGCCCTCCGGGCGTATTCGAGCGCCCGGCCCGGGTCGTCGCGACGGAAGTGATCGACGAGGTCCATCAGGGTGTCGACGTCGTCGGGATAAACCTCGAGCAACCGTCGACGGACCGCCAGGGCCTCCTCGGGCTGCCCCCAGGCCCATTGGGCGTCGATCAGGACCTGATACGTCCTCCGGAGCGTCGGGCAGAGCCGGAGGCTCTCCTCCAGGGTGTCGACGGCGCGCGTCCGGGCCTTGACGGACTCGGCGGAGACCCGAGGGGGGGCGTGAGGTCCGAGGCCCTCGAACGCCGAGGCCTCCCCGACGAACTGCCATCCCAGGTGCGTCAGGACGAGCGCCTTGGCCAATGGCCGCTCCTCGACGCGAAGTGCCGAGGACGCATCGAGGTCCTTGAGGTACTTGCGCCAGAAGGGCTCGGCATCGTCGACGTGGCCCTGCGGCCCCTCCCAGATCAGGGCCCAGAGCCGGTTCCATCGGGGGTCGATCGCCAGGGGTTCGGCGGCCCCCGCGAAGTCACGGACCAGCCGCTGGGCCTCCCGGTACTCGAGCCGGGTCACCGAGTCGATCATCGGGGAATAGAGGACCCGGGTCAGGCGCTCGGCCAACGCCGGGTCGACTCGGCGAAGCGCCAGTCGCAACGTCCTGAGCACCTTGATCGCCTCGGCCCATCGGTCCTGGGCGATCAAGGTCCCCAGCGTCCGGAGCGGCCCGAGGACCGGCTCGCCGAAGACCTTCCGCTCGAAGCCCTCCAAGGCCGACGCGGCGTCCGGCCCCGCCGCCGGGCCCTGGATCGAACCGGCGTCGGGGACATGGCCGTCCAGCCCTCGGATGGCCCGAGCGATCCGGCTCGGCGCCCGGTCCGGGTCGAGGCGGTCCCAGCTCGCCCGACACTCCTCGGGCGTCCGACGCCGGAAGGCGGCGAGACCTCGGACGAACCATTTCCAATCGCCGAAGGGGGAGCCCCGGGCGACGTCCTTCAAGGCGGCCCTCGCCCCCTCCTCGTCCCCCGACTCCAGCGCCTCCAGGGCCCTCCGGACCTGTCCCGCCCCCTGGAGGACCTCGGGCGGCGCCCCCGACGAACGTTCCGGATGCAGCACGGCCTGATCGGCCGCCCGACGGACGAGCTGTTGCCGGGCCTCCGGGTCGTCCTGCCGCCCCTGGAGTTCCAGGGCACGGGCCGTCATCCCAACGGCCACCAGCAGCTCGGCCGCCGGCCCGAACAGCTCCGGATCGGTGATCCCGAACTCGACGAGGTGGCGCGCGACCTCCTGCGACGCCGAGGGCATCCCGCCCTCTCGAAGCTGCCGCGCCCTCAAGAAATAGGCCTGCTCGAGCAGCCGGTGATGCTCAGGCGTCGCCTCGGCCCGATAGCAGAGCTTCGCCTGCTTGACGGCGTCCTTGTAGCGCCGCTTCTCGATCAGACGATCAACCTCGAGACGGGCGGGCGGGCCCGGGGCCGCTCGGGCCCGATCGGTCGTTTGCTTACGCCAAAAGGCCATAGAGACTTGCCGTTGAAGCGATGGTTGATCCCGCGATCGAACGCCGAGCAGGGCGCGGACCGTCACGCTCCCCCCTTTCGGCAATTCTGCACGCCGACGAGGGGGCGGGCAAGTTCGATCGGGGATTCTCAGAGTCGATCCGGTTGGAAAAACCAGAGCAGAAGGCAGGAAGACAGACGACAGATCGAAGACGTCCGATCGGGGATCGCCCGAATCGGCATCGGACCGCTTGATCCGGCTCAGGATCGGGGATCGGTTTGTCCTCTGTCTTCTGCCTTTTGCCTCTTCTGTTGTTTTTGACCGGATCGACTCTCAACCCCGAGCCGGCCGGTCCTTCGGGGCGACGGCCCGGAACCAGGGGCGATGCGACCAATAAGTCGCGAACGCGCCGACGGGGCCCCGAGGGACTTCGAACGTCGAGGCGTCCATCGCCGCGAGCGCGACCTGCCGGGGCGTGACCGTCGCCGCCGAGGAGGCGGGCGGGGCCAGGATCGATCGCGCAGCCGGGGCGATCCGAGAGACGCCTCGGATCGGCGTCGGGCGGAGCCCGGCCCGGTCGATCGGCCGGGCGCCGATGGTGGGGATCATCGAGTAGATCAATCCATAAACCCCCGAGCCTTCGCCGTTGAAGAAGGGGGCGTACTCCGGGTGATAGCGGTCGAAGCGGGCCGGGTTGAGGTTGCGTCGGGCGTTGAGGTCGGGCAGGTTGTTGGCCAGCGAGACCGCGATGTTCCGCAGGTTGCTCCCGTTTGGCTGCAACTCGCCGAAGTTGTAGCCCGAGGCCTCGACGCCGAGGCCGACCGGGATGTCCTCGATCCGGTCGTTGCTCCGGAGGACGCCGCCGGAGGAGCCGACCGTCTCGGCGAAGTCGCGGAAGAACCCGGGCTGCGACTCGCTGATCGTGTAGACGCCGGGCCGAAGGCCGTCGAAGCGATAGACGCCGTCGGCGTCGGTCGTCGATGCCAGGGACACCGGGGCGCCTTCGATCGTGACGCCGGTCAGGACCACCGTAACACCGGCGATGCCGAGGTCGACGCCGTCGTCGCGGTCGCCGTCGTGGTTCAGGTCGTAGTAGACGGAGCCCGAGAGCGAGGAGCCCAACAACTCCGCGAAGGTGTTGCCCGCGGCGACCTGGCCGGCCCCGATCGCGATCGAATCGATCACGTCGTTGCCCGCCGTCCCGCCGGCGTCGCCGGAGGCGTCGCCGCCGTCATTGAACCGGGGGGGCTGGACCTCGGTCACCGCGTAGGTCCCCGAGGCGAGCCCATCGAAGCGGAAGGTGCCGTCGATCCCCGAGACCGTCGACCGGACGACCGGGGCGCCCGCGTCGTCGAGGCCGCTCAGAACGAAGGTCACGCCGGGGATGCCCGGCTCGCCGGCCTGCTGGAGGGCGTCGTTGTTGTTGTCGACGAAGGCGACGCCGGAGATCGAGACGCCCCGCTCGGCGAAGTCGTAGCCCGATGCGTCGATATCGGCGCCCAGCACGATCTCCGAGAGGATGTCGTTGCCCGCGACGCCGCCGGCGACGCCGACCGAATCGAGGCCGTCGGCGAAGAGGTCCGGCTGGGGCTCGGCGAGGGTGTAGGTCCCGGGCCTAAGACGATCGAAGCGATAGCGTCCCTGCCGATCGGTCCCGATGGGAAGGTCGATCGCCCGGCCGAGGTCGTCGGTCCCGAAGAGCCGGACCCCCGCGTCGGCGATCCCCGGCTCATCGTCCTGGCGGAGGCCGTCGCCGTTGAGGTCGACGAAGATCGAGCCCGAGAGGCTCGAAGGCGGCAGGATCGCGAACGCGGCCTGGTCGCCGCCGCCGTCCGGATCGAACTGATCGGCCGAGGCGATCCGGGCGACGTTGGTCGCGACGCCCTGGGTTTCGACGTTGGCGATGAGCCGGAGGGTCGGCCGGGCGCCGACGGGCACCTCGCCGATGGTCCAGACGCCAGTCGACGGGTCGAAGGTGCCGACGCTCGGGATGGCGTCGACGAAGGCGAGGCCGCCCGGCAAGCGATCGAGAACGCGGACGCCCGATGCCGGATCGGGGCCGGCATTGTCGAGGATCAGAGTGATGGTGACGGTGTCGCCGACGATCGGCGCCGGGTTGTCGACCGTCTGCGACAGCGACAGGTCGGCGATCCGTGGCGTCAGCGTCAACGCCGCCTGGTCGTCCTCGGCCGGTGCGTCGTTGCCGGGGGTGGAGTCGGGGTCGGGGACGTTGCTCGACGCGACCCGGGCGACGTTGGTGATCGGCGCGGCGGTGGTGACCTCCGCGAGGATCTGGAGGGTGGCCGCCTGACCGTTCAACAACGTCCCCACGTTCCAGACGCCTCGGGCGGCGTCGAAGTCACCCCGGCTCGGGTCGGCCGAGACGAAGCTCAGGCCGCTCGGCAGGGTGTCGAGGACCGAGACGCCGGTCGCGTCGCTCGGCCCGGCGTTGCTTAGGGTGATCGTCAGGGTGACGCGGTCGCCAACGTTGGGGCGGGCGTTGTCGACCGCCTGCGACAGCGACAGGTCGGCGAGCTGGGACGTGAGCGTCAACGACGCCTGGTCGTCCTCGGCCGGTGCATCGTTGCCGGGCGTCGAGTCGGGATCGAACTGATCGCTCGACGCCACCTGGGCGACGTTGGTCGGGGCGCCGGTGGTGTCGACCCTGGCGACGAGTCGCAAGGTCGCGCCGCCGCCGACAGCCACGGAACCGATGGTCCAGAGGCCGGTCGAGGGCTCATAGGTGCCGAGGCTCGGGTCGGCCGAAACGAAGCTCAGGCCGCTCGGCAAGCGATCGAGGACGCGAACGTTGCTGGCATCGTCAGGGCCTGCGTTGCTCAAGCGGATCGTGAACGTCACGGTGTCGCCGACGTTGGGACGGGCGTTGTCGACGGTCTGCGTCAGCGACAGGTCGGCGATCTGCGGCGTGAGACTCGCGGCGTCCTGATCGTCCTCGGCGGTCGCGTCGTTGCCGGGCGTCGAGTCGGGGTCGAACTGGTCGCTCGACGACAGGCGGGCCGTGTTGGTCACGGGGGCCGGCGAAGTGACTCTGGCGACGATCCGCAGGGTCGGGTTCTCGCCGACGGCCACGGCGCCCGGGGTCCAGATGCCGGTCGTCTCGTCGAAGGCGCCCCGACTGGGAGTCGCCGAGACGAAGCTCAGGCCGCTCGGCAAGCGATCGAGGACGCGAACGTTGCTGGCATCGTCAGGGCCTGCGTTGCTCAAGCGGATCGTGAACGTCACGGTGTCGCCGACGTTGGGACGGCTGTTGTCGACGGTCTGCGTCAGCGACAGGTCGGCGATCTGCGGCGTGAGGCTCGCGGCGTCCTGATCGTCCTCGGCGGTCGCGTCGTTGCCGGGCGTGGAGTCGGGGTCGAACTGGTCGCTGGCAGCCACCCGTGCCGTGTTGGTGACGGGGGCCGATGCGTCGACGCTCGCGCGAATCCGCAAGCTCGGGCTGGCGCCGTTGGGCACCGTGCCGACGCTCCAGGCCGCCGTCGCGGGATCGTAGTTGCCCTGGCTCGGGTCGGCCGAAACGAACGACAAGCCGCCCGGCAGCAGGTCGAAGACGTTGACGTTGTTGGCGTCGTCGGAGCCGGCGTTGCCGAGGGTGATCGTGAACGTCACGACCTGCCCGGCAATGGGCGTCATGTCATCGACCGCCTGCGTCAACGACAGGTCGGCGACCTGGGGTGTGAGACTCGCGGCGGCCTGGTCGTCCTCGGCGGGCGCGTCGTTGCCGGGTCTGGAGTCGGGATCGAACTGGTCGCTCGTCGAGAGGAGGGCCACGGTCGTCACGGGGTCGGGCGTGGTGACATTGGCGACGATCCGCAAGGTCGGGCGGACGCCGACGGCCACGTCGCCGAGGGTCCAGACGCCGGTCGTCTCATCATACGTCCCCTGGCTCGGATCGGCCGTAACGAACGATAGGCCGCTCGGCAGCAGGTCGAGGACGTTGACGTTGCTGGCGTCGTCAGGGCCGGCGTTGTTCAAGGTAATCGTGAACGTCACGGTGTCGCCGACGTTCGGACGGCTGTTGTCGACCGCCTGCGTCAACGACAGATCGGCCACCTGGGGCGTGAGGGGCGCGGCGGTCTGGTCGTCCTCGGCGGGCGCGTCGTTACCGGGAGTGGAGTCGGGGTCGAACTGGTCGCTGGCCGAGACCTGCGCGACGTTGGCCACCGGGTCCGGCGTGGTGACGCTGGCGACGATCTGGAGGGTCGGGCGGGCGCCGACGGCCACAGCGCCCAGCGTCCAGACGCCGGTCGTTTCATCATAGACGCCCTGGCTCGGATTAGCCGTGACAAAGGTGAGGCCGCTCGGCAAGGCGTCGAGGACCGCAACATTGCTGGCGTCGTCGGGGCCGGCGTTGTTCAAGGTGAGGGTGAACGTGACGGTGTCGCCGACGTTGGGGCGGCTGTTGTCGACCGTCTGGGTCAGCGACAGGTCGGCGACCTGTGAGGTGAGTGTGACCTGGTCCTGGTCGTCCTCGGCGGTCGCATCGTTGCCGGGAGTGGAGTCGGGATCGAACTGGTCGCTCGACACCACCTGCGCGACGTTGCTCACCGGGTCCGGTGTGATGACATTGGCGACGATCTGGAGGGTCGGGCGGGCGCCGACGGCCACAGCGCCCAGCGTCCAGACGCCGGTCGTCTCATCGTAGACGCCCTGACTGGGAGTCGCCGAGACGAAGCTCAGGCCGCTCGGCACCAGGTCGAGGACGTTGACGTTGCTGGCGTCATCGGGGCCGGCGTTGTTCAAGGTGAGGGTGAAGCGGACGACGTCGCCGACATTGGGGCGCGCGTTGTCGACCGTCTGGGTCAACGACAGATCGGCGACCTGCGGCGTGAGGGTCGCGGCGGCCTGGTCGTCCTCGGCCGGCGCGTCGTTGCCGGGGGCGGAGTCGGGGTCGAACTGGTCGCTCGTCGAAACCTGCGCGACGTTGGTCACCGGGTTCGGCGTGGTGACATTGGCGACGATTTGCAAGGTCGGGCTGACGCCGACCGCCAGATCGCCGAGGGTCCAGACGCCGGTCGTCTCATCATACGTCCCCTGGCTCGGATTGGCCGAGACGAACACGAGGCCGCTCGGCACCAGGTCGACGACCGCGACGTTGCTGGCGTCGTCGGGGCCGGCGTTGTTCAAGGTGAGGGTGAAGCGGACGACGTCACCGACATTGGGGCGTGCGTTGTCGACCGTCTGGGTCAACGACAGATCGGCCACCTGGGGCGTAAGGGTCGCGGCGGCCTGGTCGTCCTCGGCGGTCGCATCGTTGCCGGGAGTGGAGTCGGGATCGAACTGATCGCTCGACACCACCTGCGCGACGTTGGTCACCGGGTCCGGCGTGATGACATTGGCGACGATTTGCAAGGTCGGGCTGACGCCGACCGCCAGATCGCCGAGGGTCCAGACGCCAGTCGCCTCATCGTAGACGCCCTGACTGGGAGTCGCCGAGACGAAGCTCAGGCCGCTCGGCAAGGCGTCGAGGACGTTGACGTTGCTGGCGTCGTCGGGGCCGGCGTTGTTCAAGGTGAGGGTGAAGCGGACGACGTCACCGACATTGGGGCGCGCATTGTCGACCGTCTGGGTCAACGACAGGTCGGCGACCTGCGGCGTGAGGGTCGCGGCGTCCTGGTCGTCCTCGGCCGGCGCGTCGTTGCCGGGGGTGGAGTCGATGTCGACCTGATCGCCGGCCGAGACCTGCGCGACGTTGGTCACCGGGTCGGGCGTGGTGACATTGGCGACGATCTGGAGGGTCGGGCTGACGCCGACGGCCACAGCGCCGAGGGTCCAGACGCCGTTCGAAGGGTTGTAGCTGCCGACGCTCGGGTTCGACGAGACGAACGAGAGACCGACGGGCAGCAGGTCGAGGACGCGGACGTTGCTGGCGTCGTCGGGGCCGGCGTTGCCGAGGGTGAGGGTGAAGCGGACGACATCGCCGACGTTGGGGCGTGCGTTGTCGACCGTCTGCGTCAACGACAGGTCGACGGTCGCCTGCTCGCCGAAGAGATAGCCGGTCCCGGCGGCCCCGGAGGTGACCGCGATGTCGGAGAACTGGTCGTTGCCCACCGTGCCACCGAGCGTGCCGACGGTCTCCCTGCCGTCGACGTAACGGCTCGGCTGGCCTTCGAGGATCGAGTAGGTGCCGGGCCGGAGTCCGAGGAATTCGAAGGAGCCGTCGCCGAGGGTCATCCGGCTGAGGTTCACCGCCTGGCCGAGGTCGTCGAGGCCATTCAGGGTGACGCTCACCCCACTGAGACCGGCCTCGGAGGCGTCGAAGACGCCGTCGTTGTCGACGTCGATATAGACCGAACCGGAGAGGCTGGCCGCCCTGAGTTCGCCGAAGTTGTTGCCGGTGCCGGTCGTTTCCGTGCCCGATGGCAGCGTGACGTCGAAGGCGTCCGGCCGGGTGGTCCCCCCTTGCGTGCCGATCGTGTCCAGGCCATCGAAGAACCCGCCCGGCTGTGCCTCAACGATCGTATAGGAGCCGGGACGGAGGCCGATAAACTCATAGAAGCCGTTGCCGTCGGTGTCGTCGGTGACGTTGACGGCATTACCGAGGTTGTCGGTCCCGGTCAGGGTCACGGTGACACTGGGGATGCCGGCCTCGACGGGGTCGAAAACGCCGTCGTTGTCGACGTCGATGTAGACCGAGCCTGAGAGCGTGTTGCTGTTGACCGTGACCGTCACCGCGTCGTTGCCGTTGAAGTCGTTGACGGCGCCGCCGGGATCACTCGGATTGCCGGTCCGTTCGGTCGATCGGCCGTTCAAAGTCGATTGCGGGGTCGTCACGTCCCCCGGCAGGCTCGAATAGACGAGTCCGACGGGATTGGTCAGGACCTGGCCGGGCGTCGAAGTCGCGTTGACGACCGCCCGGAACTCGATCGTGCTGGTGTTGTTCGGTCCGGCGGCCGGCAGGGTGTCGAAACGGACGCTGATGGTGTTCCCGGTCGCGCTCAAGGTTGTCGGCGCGGCGCCGGAGACGTTCTGAAGCGAGCCGGCGACGAGGTCGAACTCACTCGGGACGAGGTCGTTGAGGACCACGTCGAAGGCGTCGGCCGTGCTGCCACTGGCATGCCGGACGACGATTGTGAAGGTCACCGGCGCGGCCCCGGCGTCGGCCCTGCTGGCCGAGGCGGTCTCGGTGACGGTCAGCACCGGCTCGACCACCGTCAAAGGCGTCGCGGCGGTGTTGGCGGTCGTGTTCGACGTCACAAACGTCGAGGCATCCGTCAAGGTCGTTCCGCCTTGGTTGCCGGCCGTGTTGAGGGTGACGGCGGTGAAGGTCAGGACGATCGTCTCGGCGGTCGCGTTGTCGGTGTTGGCGTTGGTCAGGGTGCCGAAGTCGAGGTTCAACGAGCCGCCGCCGGCCGGCAGGGCGGTCCGGGCGTTGTTCAGGACGGCGGCGAAGCCGCCGGAAACCGAGGTGCTCAGGCCCGTCGAGGCGCTGAGCGCGTCGAGGCTGACGACCGCCAGGCCGCTCGGCAAGGCGTCGGAGAGGACCGAACCCGGGCTGGTCCCCTCGGGGATCGTCAGGGTGAGCCGATAGACGGCCCGCTCGCCGACGGCGACCGCGTTGCCCGAGGTGTTGGCGAGGCTCGTGCTCGTGATGACCTCGGCGATCCCGGCCGAGGCGATCATCACCGGCGCCGTTGCCAATCCGTTGTAGTCGTTGATCCCGCCGTTGCCGTCGCGCTCCCCTTGGTCCGTGCCGGGGGCGCCGGGTGTGCTCGATCCGGTGGCGTTGGCCGTCGTGCCGTTGGGGCCGGGAAGGCTCGTGTAAGTCAGCGTCGCCGGGCTGCCGATCGAGGTTCCCGAAGCGGCCGAGACATTAATCGTCGCCCGATACGAAACCTGGACCGTGCCGCCGACCGGGACGACGGCGATCATCGCGTCGAGGGTGTTGCCCGTCGTATTGTTCGTGACCCCCGATGATCCGCCACCGAGCGTGATCGCGACGCTCGACGGGTCGAGGGCCAAGGTCGAGGGGAGCAGGTCGAAGACCCGGACTTCGAAGGCGCTGGCGGTCCCGGTGTTCGAGAAGGTGACGTTGTAGGTGATCGGGTCCCCGGCGTCGCCGACGGTGGCGGAGGCGGCCTTGGCGAAATTGACGATCGACGGCTCGGCGATCGACGCCTGGACCGTGTTCGAGGCCGGGCTCGACGGCGCGCCGGTCACCTGGGCATTGTACGAATTGTCGCGGGCGTCCCCGAGGTCGTTGCTGCCGGCGACGGAGTTGACGACCAGGGCGTTGAACTCGACGACGACGAACTCGGCATCGGCGTCGTCGTCGTTGTTGACCAGATCGCCCAGGGTGAAGGTCACCGTCTGGCGGTTGCTGGCAGTCGACGTGCCGATCCGGGAAGCCGGCAGGACGAAGGTCGGGGGCGTCGCGTCGTTGTCGGCGCCGGCGAGGTCGGCCGGCTCGGTCAGGTCGTTGTTGGCGAGGAAGGAGACGCGGACCTGCCCGTTGTCGAGCAGGACGAGCCCCTGCGGCAGGAGGTCGACGAGCCGGAGATTGGGGAGCGTCCCTTCGGGGATTCGGAGGGTCTGGCGATAGCGGACGACCTCGCCGATGGCCAGCCGCTCGACGCCCGAGACGTTGCCGGTGTGGGCCTCCGAGGTCGCGACAATTGCCAGGACCGGGGCCAGCGCGCTGGTCGTGAAGCTGCTCGAAGCGGCCCCGACGTAGTCGTTGACGCCCCCCGAGCCGTCCCGCTCGGTCGACGACGTGCTGAACGTCGAGCGTTGCCCGAACGTGCCATCGAGGCTGCTGAACGACGCCCTCGCCGTGTTGGTGTAGGTGGTCCCGGGGGTCGCCGCGGCGGCGATCCGGCCGTTGACGGTGATCGTCACGACCCGGCCGACGCCGGCGAGCAGGTCGAAGCTGACCCCCGTTCGAGTCCGGAGGGTCCAGCCGGCGGCGGCCGAGCCGATGATCTCGAAATCGGCCGCCGTCAAGGTCCCGCTCGAATCGTTGACCGTGAAGCTCGGCGGCGCGGTCGACGGCGTCCCCCGGATCGCCGTGCCGCCGCCCGCGGCCGTCGGCAGGGAGTCGTTGAAGGTCACGTCGAAGGCGTCGACGGCGGCGGTGTTGCGGACCGTGATCGTGTACTGGATCGGGTCCCCCGCGTCGCCGGGGGCCGTGCTGCCGTTGACCAGCACGGCGTTAGTCACGGCGACCTGCGGCTCGATGATTGCCACGTTGGCCGCCGAGGCCGTCGCGCTGGTCCCGCCGGTAAAGGAGAGGGTCGCCGTGTTCTTGCGGTTCTGGCCCCCTTGGTTGGCGTTGGTGTTCAGGACGATGGCCCGATACGTGAAGCTCAGGGTCTCGGGCGTGGCGTTGTCGCGGTCGAGGTTGGTGATCGAGCCGAGGTCGAAGGTGACCGTCCGGCCGCCGTTGGTGATCGTCGGGTTCGGGGTGCCGTTGTAGGTCACGGCGCCGGGGTTGGAGTTCGAGAACCCCGTGACGAAGTCGACGAAGCTCAGGCCGCTGTCGAGCAGGTCGACGATCCGGACGCCCGGGGTGACCCCTTCGGGGACCGTCATCGTCACCCGATACGTCACCAGCTCGCCGATGACCGCCTGCGTGTTGGAATTGCCGGGGCCGACGATCTCGGTGCCGACGAGCTGCTTGGCGATGGTCGGCGAGGTCAGCGTGACAGAGGCGCCGTCGGTCAGGTCCGAGGCGGTGAAGTCGGGGCCCCCTTCAGCGGTGGCGTAGTTGAAGAGGGTGGCGTTGCTGGTGATCGCCTGGTTGGCCTGGGCGCTGTCGGCGACCCGGAGGTCATAGGTGATGACCAGGACGTTGCGGCCGTTGGTCGGGTTGGCGGGGTCGAGGGCGCCGGGAGGAGTCGCGGTGGTCCCGGGGTCTCGGATCTCCAGCCCGGTGCCGAAGAGGCCGCCGCCGAGGTCGGTCGTCGCATAAGCGGTGCCCGTGCCGTCGCTGACGAAGAGGTTCAGGCCGCCGGCGGGGATCGCGAACCCGGCCGGCAGGACGTCGCGGAGCTTGATGTCGAAGGCCCCCTTGAGCCCGCTCCCGTTGTTCTCGACGACGATGGCGAAGGTGACCCGGTCCCCGGCGTCGACCCCCCGGAGGTCGCTGTCGATCGGGCTCGAGGCCAGGCCGTTGGAGTTGATCGCCCCCGAACCTCGGTACCCCGAGGAGCCCGGCGCGCTGAAAGCCACCGGCCCGAGCGTGCCGGGATTGAAGGTGGCCGAGGCCCGATCGGTCGCCACGACCCCCTTGCGGATCTTGAGCACCGGCTCGGTGAGCTGGAGCATCACGATATCGACTTGCGAAAGCAAGCCGGCATTCGTCGAACCCTGGGAGACCTGCGCCTGGTTGGTCAGGAAGAGGCCGTCGGCGAACGGGTCGTTGCTCACGGTGACGGTGAAGAGCAGGTCGATCACCGTGGGGGTGTCGTTCGGGTCGTCGAAGTTGCCGTAGCTGAATTTGAGCGCGTTCGACGTGCCGTTGCTCGCGAGCGTCGGCACGATCCCCGAGAGGGCGCGAAAGGTGTCGCTCGGGCCGAACTTGGCCCTCCCGGCGACGGGCGCCGCGGCGCTCACCACGTCATTGAAGGTCGAGACGTTGGCGGCGTTGAAGATCGGCAGCGGCAGGAAGTCGTCGAGCACCAGGTTCTCGACGTCGCTCGAAGGCAGCGAATACCGGAGTCGGTAGGTCACGGTGTCCCCCGCGGCCACCTGGACCGGGGACGCAAACCCCGTGTTGCCGTTGATCGCGTAGATCGACTTGGTCAGCGACCCTCGGACGATCTCGATCCTCGAGGCGCTGGCGTCGGCCTCGAGCGTCCCGAGCATCGCGAGGTTGGACGTGCTCAGCAAGGCGCCGTCGATCGTGACGTTGTTGGTCAGGACGTCCCCTTCGTCGACCGACGGATCGCCGGAAGGGAAGTCGTCGGTGAAGTTCTGCTGGATGATCGTCCGGTAAACGACCCGGCCGGTCGTGCCGCCGAAGGCGGGGGTCGGCGACGGCAGCGGTCCGCCGGTCCCGCCGTCGGGGACGGAGCCGCCGAGCAGGTCGCCGTCGAGCCCTCGGGAGATCAGCTCGTCGGAGAGGTTGAAGGTCGACGTGGTCGAGCCGGTCCCGGGGCTGTCGACGTTGAAGCGAAAATTGGAGCCGCCGAAGGCCCGAGCGGACGTCGCGCCGTGCTCGGTCACGCTCAAGGTCGGCGTGAAGGCAGCGGCCCGCTGGCCATCGGAGAAGACGTCGGTGACGACGACGTCGCGGAAGGCGAAGAAGTCGGAGACCTGGAAGTTCAGGGTATATTCGAGCGTGTCGCCCGGCGAGGGGCCCGGGGCGCCGACGTCGTTGACGACCGTTACCCCTTTCTGGATCGCGATCGACTTGGCCGTCAACGCATGATCGATCGTCGTGGCGTCGCTGACGACCGGCCCGACGGGGTCTCGGGAGTCGATCGGGTTCCAGTTGCCGGCGGCCCTCGCGTCGTCGTTGGCGACGACGTCGTCGCCGGTTGTCGGGTTCAGGACTCGGTTTGCTCCCGCGTTGTCCCGGGGGACGAAGTACGAGAAGAGCAGCGAGGCGTCATTACCGGCCGTGGTCCCGGTGACGCTGGCGAAACGGCGGGTTAAGGTGCCGCCGGGCGTCGTTGTGCTCGGCGTGCCGACGGCCGTCGTGGCGGTCGCGGTTCCTCGGATCGCCGTGCCGTCGACCCTGACGTACTGGAGGTTGTTCGGCAGGACGTCGGTCAGATCAAGGTTCGTCAAGGTCTGGCCATCGGCGACATCAACATTCAGGCGATATTGCCTGACGAAGTTCGGGCCGGTCGCGGTCTCGTCTTCGGGGCCAATGTAGGTCTTCGAGAGCCTGAAGAGCGTCGGCGTGACGTTCGAGAGCGTCGAGGGGGACTGGACGATCGAGGGGTCGCTCGACGGGTTGTTCAAGGCGTCGTTGCCGTATCGGAAGCCGGCGGACGCCCGGATCGGTAGGCTCGTGCCGACGTCGGCCAGGTTGCTCAACGCGGCCGAGACGTTGATCGGCGCCGGGGGTTGATCGGGCGTGAAGCTGCCGAAGGGCAGCTCCAGGACGACCAACTGATCGCCCGGCGTCCCGCTGATGACCAATGGCGCCCCGTTGCTGTCCACCGCGAACGGGTGGGTCGCCCGACCGGCCGCGTTGAAGGTCAAGACCGTCGAGGAGACGGGCGAGCCGAGGTAGGTCGCGGCGCCGAAGGAGACGCCGTCGTCGGCCGCCGCTCCCGCGCCGTCGGCCCCCGTCGCCGGCAGGATCAGGTCGACGTAGGGCCCGAATCCCGTGTCGGTCGCCGAGACGTTGTCGAAGGTCACCGACAGGTTCAGCGCCTCGCCGATCAGCGCCTCGGCCGGCAGGTTGACCGCCGCGAACGGTTCGGCGGCGAGCATCAGACGCGGCTCGAGCCCCTCCAGAGCCGCTCGACGCCGCATCGATCCGCGTCGATCCAATGCCCGAGCATCCAGGAGCCGTCGCGAACGTGCGGGGAGCGTCATGAGATCGTCTGACTCTCGAAGCGAGTTGATGGATTCAGAAGGGAGCGTCACGGACCGTCGATGTCCGTCGCCGAAACCAATCGCGGCTCCGTGGTCCTAATGCCGCCGACCGAAGTCGGGACCGCGACCCGCGCGTGCCAACCTACCTATAGAACACGTCCGACCCGGTGGATCGAAAAATGTGGCCGCGACAGCTCTTACGAGATCGAAGCCCCGATGGCCGCCGACCGGACTAGCGGGACCTCGGCGTCTCCGGCCCGACCCGACGTCGCGGCTCGCGATCGTCGAGGCACGCGGCCGGGCGACCGTTAAAACGCCTGCAAACCCGACTCATCGAACATAAGATCGATTATCAGACCGTGCCCCGATCGGGGATGAGACGCCCCCCCCGGCTCGTCCGACATCGGAATCGTCAACGTTGCGGAAATGCGGAAACGTGGACGTTGCGGGATTGCGGACGTTGCCGGGGCTCGCCCGATCGAACGGGGCCGATCGGCCGCACTCCCTTTGAGATCCTGCGCGCGACGCCGCGTTGCGGAAACGCGGAAACGTGGACGTTGCGGCATCGGGGGCGTTACCGGGGTTCGGCGGATTTGCCGGAGCCGATCGGGCGACCTCCCTTGAGCTCCTGCTCGCGACGCGGATAGGGGCCGCCGTGCTCCCGCTCGATCTGCTCGATGGCCTGGATGATCCCCCGCTCGGCGATCGCCGCGATCGTCAGCCGAGGGTTCCAGTAGGCCGCGTTCTTCACCCGATCGATGAGATCATGCGTGAGGTGAACGGTCAGCTTCTCCTTCCTGGAGGACGCGGGCGTCGAGGGGCGGGTTGGTCGATCCGAGGGCCGATCGGTCCCCGTCGATTCCCGACGCCCCTCGTCGGTGCGTTCGGGGATGACCAGGCCGAAGGGGTCGGCGAACGGGTCATTCTTGATCGTCGGCTTCGAGTTCATGCCCCCTGCCCTTCCTGTGCGATGACTTCGGCCGCCAGCCTTCGGTAATCCTCGGCCCCGGCGCTGGAGTCGGCATACGACGTGATCGGCACGCCCTGCGAGGGGCACTCGGCCAGCCGGACGTTCTCGCGGATCATGGTCTCGTAGAGCAAGTCCGGGAACCGTTGCCGGACCTTCTCGACGATCTCCCGGCCGTGCCTGGTCCGCAGGTTCACCCGGCAGGCGACGATGCCAGTGACTCGGAGTCGTTCGTTGAGCCGTTTGCGGACGGTCTCGACGGTCTGGATCAGCTTGGCCAGCCCGTGCAATCCCATGACGTGGCATTCCACCGGGACGACGACCTCCTCAACGGCGGTCAGGGCGTTGACGGTCAGCACCCCGAGCGTCGGCGGGCAGTCGATCAGGACATAATCGAACCGATCCGGCTCCAGGGCCTGGAACTTCTCCCGGAGCAGCCGCTCCGCCCCCGGCTCGGTCGCCAACGCCTTCTCCGCGCCGACGAGCCAGGGCGAGGACGGCACCATCGAGACGCCGTCCGTGCCGGTCTCGAAGATCAGGTCGTCGAGCCGGGTCCGCTCCGGCTCGGCGAAGAGGTCGAAGACGCCCCGCCCCCCTTCGGTCACGTCGTACCATTGCGTCGCCGAGTGCTGGGGGTCCAGGTCGATCACGAGCACCCGACGGCCCCGCTCCGCCAGCGTGGCGGCGAGGTTGACGCTGGTAGTCGTCTTCGCCGAACCGCCCTTCTGGTTGGTGATCGCGACGGTCCGCATCGGCCCCCCTTTCCGGAAACGTGGATGTTCCCGTAATACCGGGATTTCCGCGTTCCCGCAACCCCGGTGTTTCCGCATGGCGGGGAAACCGATCTTGAATCGCAAAGCACGACAACGTCATGGTTTACACGACAACGTCCGGATCGCCGGAAACGCGGAAACGTCCACGTTTCCGCAACGCGGGGTTTCGCGGCGCCGCGTCTCCGAAGGCCGCGGGGCACGCGCCGTGAGGCGGGGCAGGGGAGGGGGGGAGACTCAAGAGGCGGCACGGCCGGGACGATGATCCGTCAAGGCGCCGGGCGGGCGATTCGAACCGTCGGGCGAACCGTCAATCCGTTCCAACGTCGATCCGTTCCAACGGAGAACCGCCATGCCGTTCGATCAACCGGAACCGCAAAGCGGCAAGCCGCGACGCCGCTTTGCCGCCAAGGCCGCCACGCGGCAAGCCGGCACGAAGGTCAAGGCGACGATCCATCTCAGCGTCGAGGCGTCTCAGCGGCTCACCGTCCACGCGGCGATGATGGACCTCGACCGCTCGGCACTGGTCGAGCAACTGATCCAGGACAACCTGCGCCGCTTCGTCGTCTCGGATCGAGGCGGGGCGGAGCGCCCGCCCACCCTCGAAGCCGGGGCAGGGGGGTGACCGGCCCTCCTGACGTGACGCCTCGGCGGGCCGTCGGGGCCGGAGGTGTCGCCCGCTGATGACGCCGAGTTCGAGGCGCCGATGACCACCAAGGATGATTGCAATTACTGGCCAGCGCAAGACTCGAGACGCCCTGAGACGCCCCAGGAGCCCCTGTGAGCCGCTTCCTCGGACCGAACGAGGAAGGAAGCCTGTTGGGCCTTGTAAGCGGCTCACAGGGGCTCCTGGGGCTCCTGGCGGCCTATGCCGGCTCGCCCGGCTCAGTCAGCAGCGTCCGGATGTAGCTCCGCCGGTAGAGCATCTGGCCGAATCGCTTCATCGGCCCCTTGGCCAGTTCCAGCGTCTCCGCGTCGGCCGCCGCCCGCGCGGCGGCATCGAGCGCCGCCTGTTGCTCGGGGTTCAACCCGTGCCAGTAGGCGTCGATCCGCTGTGCCTCCGCCAGTTCACGGGCCTCTTGCTCGCGCTCCCGACGCTTGGCGGAGGCCGCCTCCCGCTCCTTCCGCCGTTTGGCTTCGGCGCGGGCCTCACGCTCGGCGCGACCGATGAAGCCCTTGGGCGTAGCGTGGCCGGTACGGACGGCATGGACGATCCATGCCGCCGGATCGTCGATCTTCCCCGGCTTCTTCTCCAGCAGCCACGCCAGATGCTCGAGCTGGATGCGGATGGCCTCCTCGGCGTGCTCCCGGGCAAGCTGCGCGGCCATCGCCGGCGATACGCCGCAATCGATCAACTCCGCGGCAAGCGGTGCTGGGGCACAGCGGTCGAACAGGGGCAGGGGAGTCGGATCGGCCGTCAACGGCTCCACCTCGATCGCCGTCGGGCCGCCGCGCATGGCGAACGCCCGATGCTCGGCCCACGCCTTCGGGCCGGGCGTGTAGAGCATGATCCAATCCCGCTTGCCCTCGCCGTCCGCCACCGCCCGATAATCGATCCGACCGATGTAGCCGGACTCCATGTGCGGCTGGTGGATCTTGTCCATCTGACCGCGGACCCGCCGCCATTCGAAGTGCCGAGTCAGCGGCGCGTACCGGCAGAACTCGGAATAGAGCAGCCTCGCCCGGTCCCGGCCGTTCTTGATCGCCGCGTACATCTGGTAGCTGAGCAGTTCGTAGAACCGCTGCGGGGCGGGCGGCAGCTCCTTGAGGTAGTCGTAATCGAGGGGGCGCGCCACCGCCCCGTTGATGACCTGCATATAAATATCATTGAGAATGATGTAGACCGCATCCGCCCTCCGGCCGTCCGGCAGTTCCTCGCCGGCGAGAACGACGCTGTAGCGAGTGAAGTCGGCTTCTAGGGAACGCTTCTTCCCATTGTTTAGGTTAAAATCAATTTTTGCTGTTATGAGAGAACCTGCATTTTGTCGAAGGGCGCTTCTGATCTTCTCCGTTGCATGATTTGAATATCCAAGTTCGGCAATTATTTCTCGGAGACTACCCAGTCGGATGATCCGCGGAACAGGCCGGGGGGCTTCTTCAATTCTGCGGTTGATGACGAGCGTATCAAGCTTATATGCAAGTGGCCCAGATTGACCGTATTTACTGTTATGTGTAACTTCCCACTTGATGGATACTTCACCCTCTGCGTTCCGCTCCCGGATGTCGATGGCGATCTCGCCGTGCTTTGCGAGCCGGTGTACTGGATAGCGGGAGAGGGCCGTTTCGACGCGGATCGGGTTGGGGGACAGGGCATCGATGATTGCTTCTGTTGATTCACGCATTGTTGCACCTGTTGATTCACGCATTGTTGCACCTCAAAAAAAGCACCACCACGCCTTGTTGGTGTTGCTTGTTGGTGTTGTTAGTTATAACAGAGTTAAGAGTTAGGGCGGAAAGCCGAATCCGTAAGTCATTCTATATCAGATAGTTACTTGGAATGCCAGTACGAAATCCGCACCCCAAAGTGGGCAGATCCGCACCCCAAAGTGGGCAGCGCCGCACCCCAAAGTGGGCAGATCCGCACCCCAAAGTGGGCAGATCCGCACCCCAAAGTGGGCAGATCCGCACCCCAAAGTGGGCAGATCCGCACCCCAAAGTGGGCAGATCCGCACCCCAAAGTGGGCAGATCCGCACCCCAAACAGGGCAGAACCGCACCCCAAACAAGGCAGGCCGCACCCCAAACAGGGCAGGTCCGTACCCCAAAGGGGGCAGGTCCGTACCCCAAAGGGGGCAGGTCCGTACCCCAAAGGGGGCAGGGCCGGGGGCAGGTCCGTACCCCAAAGGGGGCAGATCCGCACCCCAAAGTGAGCAGAGCGCACCCCAAAGGGGGCAGCGTCGAACCCCAAACAGGGCAGAACCGCACCCCAAAGGGGCAGCGTCGAACCCCAAACAGGGCGGGGTCGGAACCCAAAGGGGGCGGGGCCGAACCCCAAAGGGGGCAGGGCCGGAACCCCAAACAGGGCAGAGCCAGACCCCAAAGGGGGCGAAGCCGGACCTCAAAGCACCCGATCGGACCCCAAAGGGGGCAGCTATGCCGGAGTTGCCGAGAGCAACGAAACGTGGTTAGAGTATTATATATTCACAATTAGATTTTCCACCGTCAGCCCTTCGGCTGTCGAGGCAGCGTTGAGTGTTCCGGCTCTACGGATTCAGCTCATCCCGTGCGCCATGCCGCACATAAAGAACGACCACGGTATCGTCACGGATCGTGAAAACAATGCGATATCTTAAATAACGCTTGCCGTGGATCAAAACCCGGATTTCTTCGGGGAATTTGTCGTTCTCGTCCGCCAGCGGGCATCGGAGAGGCTGGCGCTTGAGGGTGCTGATTGTCTTGTGAGTTCGGGTGAGCCATTTGGCGGCGGCGGTGGGCGATGCCTCGTTGCTGATCCAGCGTGTTGCCTCACGCAAGTCGGCTTTGGCACTGTCAGAAAGTTCAACGCGATAGATTTTCATTAGTTCGCTGGTAGATTCAACTCGCGTCGAATGTCCGCGAAAGCCTCGTCCAGCGGCTGTGTCCTTCCGGCGCGCATCTCTTCCAAACCCCGGCCGATGCACTCCAGTTCGTGGGCTTTCTCGGCCTCTTCTCTCCGCTTGAGGAGTTCGAGGGCATCGTCGAGCACTTCGTCTTCCGACGTATAACGCCCGCTCTGGAGCTGAGCGCGGATGAATGGTTCCCAGCGTTCCAATCTATGTACGTTCATGATAATTTTTCTCCTTCCTTTGGGATAAAGTAACATGCCCCTCCCATTTTGCCAAGAGGCGTTAACCGATGCATGCTTGCTCCTGGTCCTTCGGCCTGCGAATCGATGTATTACAGTTGTCATTTTAATAGGTGAGATCAGGGATGATTGCACGATTCGGTTCTCGAAAGACGCATACCGCACGCAATCGAGGCCGCGTGAGGGGGTGGTTTCGATCCTGGTTCCGCCCCCTTCGAGCGGAAGCGATGCTCTTGGCCGAAGCGATGGGCGGCGCGGGCCGTCCGAGTGAACGCGGGAACACCAGGAGCGGGCCGTCGCCGAGTCGACGGTCCGAGGCACACGCGACGCGGAGCGTGCCCCCCCGATCTGTCCCCTTACGGCCGATCACAATTCCATGACCGACGGCCGCCTCCGCCTCGATGCTCTGGTCGTGCCGCCACCCTTCGGCCCCGAACTCGTCGGCCGAGCGGTCGACCCGGGCCTCGCGTATCGAACCCCTTCGGCCCGAAGACCTCCGAGGCGAAACGAACCCATTTGCTCCCGGACGACTCCCCCGACGAAACAAACCCAATGTCGACAGGCCGGCTCCCGCGTCGAAACGAACCCATTTCGATGACCCAAGCTCACGACGAAACGAACCCAATTGCCGCGACGAAACGAACCCAATTGCCGCGACGAAACGAACCCAATTGCCGCGACGAAACGAACCCAAATTGCCGCGGCGAAACGAACCCAAATTGTCGCGACGAAACGAACCCAATTGTCGCGACGAAACGAACCCAATTGGGCGTCTTGAACGGGGTGATGCCGCCGTGCGATCGTGCCGGGACCTGGGCTGGTCCGACCATCGGACGGCCGTCGGCGACGAAACGAACCCAATTGTCGAAGCTCCCGGGCCCGCGACGAAACGAACCCAATTTGGCCGCCTCGATCGCCGAGACGCCGACCCCGTCCCTTCGGTCTCGGAGCGGTGGGGGCATGCGACCGCCGCTTGAAAGCCACATAATGACTCGTCGACAGGAGAAGACCGGATTGGCCGTCGAGCACGGGGATGGGCCTGAAACCGTGGATCATCGCCTCCTCGCGCAATTTTGGGACGACTGCCGGGCGGCTGGGCCGCTTCGGGTGCGGACCGAGCTGCCGCGCGGGGCGTCGGCCGCCCCCGGGGGCCGGGACTTGCCGCACCCGTTCGCCGTGATCGGCCGGGACCCGAAGGACGATGCCCGCCTCGGGCACGAGGACGTCAGCCGGCATCACCTCTACCTGCAGGTCATCGACGGCCGCGTCTGCTGGCTCGACCTGGGAAGCAGGGCCGGGACCTCGCAGGACGACGTGATCGTCCCGTCGGGCTGGCTCGACCCGGGCGATTCGATCGGCCTCGGCCCGTACCTCGTCCGGGCCGAGGTCGGGGCCGGGGGGGCTTCGCCGCCGACGTCGCTGTCGCGGCACCCGACCTCGGATCGCGGGCCGTCGACGTGGCCCGACGCCTCCCTGGAATTCCGAGGACGTCCCGAAGGCCCGACGCGACGCAGGATCAGCCGCGTCTTGACGCTGGTCGGCCGGGCGTCGGACTGCCGCTTCCGGATCCCCGACGACGCGATCTCGCGGTATCACTGCGCCCTGCTTCGGACGCCCGGCGGCCTCTGGGCGGTCGACCTGCTCAGCCGCGAGGGCATCCGCGTCGACGGGGCCCGGGTCCGCTTCGCCAAGCTCGGCGACGGGGCCACGCTGCACGTCGGCCGCTACCGGATGGTCGCGCGCCAGGTCGACGCCGAGACGTCCAACGGCGAAGTCCCCGGCGATGCCCCCTCGTGGGACCTCCCGACGCTGGCGCCCGAGCAGCTCCCGGCCGTCGCCGCGCCGCGACGGCCCCCGGATCGGGTCGTCGCGGTCGATCGGGTCGAGCCCCCGTCGGCGTCCCTGACCCCGGCCGACCTGGAACCGTTCGTCGCCCGGTTCGAGCAGATGCAGCGGCAGATGTTCGAGCAGTTCCACCAGGCGATGATGGCGATGTTTCAGACCTTCGGCGATCTGCACCGCGACCAGATGGGCCAGGCCCGCGAGGAGTTCGACCGGATCCGCGACCTGACCCGGGAACTCCAGACCCTCCAGGCCGGCCCGTCGAAGCCGTCGTCGAAGCCGTCGGCGGAGCCCGACCAATCGCCAATGCCCCGGGCCCGTCCCGAGGTCGGTTCGGAGCCGCCCCCGCTCCGGATGCCGACCGATCCCAAGAGGACGCCGGCCGGTCCCGAGGTCCACGACCTCATCAGGCGTCGGATCACCCAGATTCAAGAGGAGCGCCAGGGCCGCTGGAAGCGCGTCCTCGACCTCGTCTCGGGCGGCTCCTGAGGACCGCCGCCGAGCGTTCCGCGTCGCGTCGTCGAGCACGTCGCGTCGACGGCCACCGCGTCCCCGACCTCCCCAGTCGTGATCGGAGGGGATCGCCGCGTTGCTCCCGGGCCGGCACGATGAACCAAAAAAACAACTTGGATCGCCGGACCATTCCCGAAAAAAATAGCGACTTTGGCGAGCGGCCAGGGGGCTAGGACGATCAATCATCGGATTTCTTGGATAAGTTTTTACGGCGCAAGACTTTACTTTGATTAAATTTAGGAAAAACTAACCAAAAGAATCATGGATTCGATGTGTCCGATTCCCGCGTGCGGCCACCCATTGATGACGCGACGTTGATGTATAATTTGGCGTTCGAGTTCATTGTCTAATATTTCAATTTGACCGCCAAAATAAGATTCCAAGGTTTCCGTTGTTTTGGTGCTTGAAGTCGGCCGAGTCGGCCTTGTAGCCTATGTCGATCGACGCATGGTTGTCGCTGGCGGCTCAGCTCAGGTCGCGGCTCGGTCGCGGACTTCGGTGCTACGACGCACCGCGATGCATCCGACGGTCGGCCTTGCTTGACGAGTCGGCGAGTTCCCGGCGTCGACGGGGCGGACTTAGCGTGTCGGCGAGTTCCGGCTGAATTGGAGTGCCCGCAAGGACGCGCGGCATCGGGTGGGGCCGAGAGGCCGCAACCGACGGGGACGAAGTCCGCGCGGATTCGTTGATGTGACTCAAATTCAAATAGGGCGATCGATGACGACGGGTTCGGGGGCGATGACTTCAATGGCCGAAGGTTCCAGCGGATCGGTCCGTTCCGCGGTGCTCCTGCCGATCCTGGGCGGGGCCGGCATCGCGATCGTCATGGCCTGGTCGTATTGGCCGATCCTGGGCGTGATGATCGATCGATGGACCTACGATCCCCGCTATGCCCACGGCTACTTGGTGCCCGCATTCTCGGTCGCCTTGCTCTGGATCAGGCGCGACCGCCTCTCGGGGTCCGAGCCGCGACTGAGCTGGTGGGGCGTCCCCCTCTTCGCCTTCGGGGCCGCCCTTCGAATGGCCGCCGCGTATACCTTCAACGACTGGCTCGACGCCGTGTCGATGGTGGTGACGCTGGCCGGCGCCTTCGCCTTGATCGGGGGCCCGAGGGCCCTCCGATGGGCCTGGCCGGCGGTCGCCTTCACGCTGTTCATGGTGCCCTTGCCCTTCCGCCTGGAGATGGCCCTGGGCTGGCCCTTGCAGCGGATCGCCACCATCGCGAGCACCTATGCCCTGCAAACCCTCGGCTTCGCGGCCATCGGCGCCGGCAACGTGATCCAGATGGCCGAGTCGCAGCTCGGCGTCGTCGAGGCGTGCAGCGGCCTGAGCATGATGCTCCTCTTCTTCGCCCTGGCGACCGGCGTGGCCATCCTGATCGACCGGCCCTTGGTCGACAAGCTGGTCATCGTCGCCAGCGCCGTGCCGATCGCCCTGTTCGCCAACATCGTGCGGATCACGGTCACGGGAATCCTGCAGGAGACGGTCGGCGAGCGGATCTCGAGCGTCGTCTACCACGACCTGGCCGGATTCCTGATGATCCCGCTCGCCCTGGTCGTGCTGGGCCTGGAACTCTGGTTCCTGTCGCGCGCATTCATCGAGGTCGATGCGATCGGCGACCGCCGCCCGGCCTTCGTCATGGCCGGCGGCTCCCCGGCCGGCCCTCCCTCGCCCGAAGGGCAGCGCCGCGAGCGCCGCGACGGGCCCATCGGCCCGATCGTCCCGCGTGACGGCCGCCCCTGAACGGCGTCGTTTCCCCCCGCCGCAATCCAGATGATCCTTCGGCCCCTCCAGCGGGGGACGGACGGCTCGGAAACGAAGAGACGCTTCGATGAACGCACCGGAACGTCGCGACACCCCCGCTCCCCGGACGGTCGCCGGTCCGCCGGCGACCCGGGCCCTCGGGGCCATCACGCCGCGCGAGGACCAGGCCGCCCCGCTCGCCGGCGGGATGCCCAACGCCCTGGAACTCCTCCAGTCGCTGAGGTATCGCTGGCGGATCGCCGCGGGGCTGGGCCTGCTCTGCGCCGGCCTGGCGGTTGCCGCGACGTGGTGGATCCTGCCCGCCGCCGAGTACTCGACCCAGGCCCTGCTGCACGTGGCGGAGCGGCAGCCGCGCATCATCTTCGACGTCGCCGGCGACAAGGACCGGGCGAACTTCTCGGTCTACCAGCAGACCCAGCTCACGCTGCTCAAGAGCCGCATGGTCCTCAACGCCGCCCTCCGGGACCCGGCCGTCGCGGCGCTGGAACTCGACAAGCGGCTCCCCGACCCGATCGCCTGGCTCGAAAAGAACATCCACGCGAACTATCGGGGCGAAGTCCTCCAGATCGCCATGGACGGGCCCGAGCCGGACGAGTTGGCGGTCGTGGTCAACGCGGTGACCGACGCTTACATCGAGGAGGTCGTCAACGTCGAGGCCAATCAGCGTCGGGTGGGGTACGAGACGCTGCAGGGCCTCTCCCAGACCTATCAGGATCGGCTCCAGGAGAAGAAGAAGCAGCTCAAGTCGCAGACCGAGCAGCTCGGCGCGAACAGCGAGACGTCCGTCCAGTTCACCCAGGAGCTGGCCATCGAGCGGCGGGAGATGGCCAAGAATGAGTTGCTGCAGCTCGAGAAGGAGTTGAAGCGCCTCCAGGTCACGCTCGCCCTGCGTCGAGAATCGCCGAACCGGCCCGCCCCGACGGCGTCGGCCGCCTCCGGGTCGGTGCTCGAGCAGCAATTCCTCAACGATCCGATCCTCCGAGAGTACCGCGATCAATACACCGAATGGAGCGATCGGCTCCGATCCTATCGCAAGATCAGCCGCAGCGCGAGCGACCCCGGAATTCGACAGGCGGAGCAGGCCCTCGCCCGGCTCGAGCTGGCGCGGGCGGCACGCATGGAGACGCTCCGCGCGGACCTCCAACAGCCGGGCGGGGCGGCCGGTCTGGACGACACGATCGCCTTGGAGCAGCAGATCCACCTCACCGAGGAGTTGGCGGCGCTGGCCCAGTCGCAGGTCGAGAATCTCTCGCGGGACTCGCGCGACATCAATCACGAGACCTGGTTGCTGGAGGAGCTCCAGAGCGAGATCGGCCAGATCGATGCGGCCGCCAATAAGATCGGCGGCGAACTGGAGGCCCTCAGCGTCGAGCTGGATGCCCCGCAGCGGGTTACGCCGTACGAGCGCGCCGAGCAACCGCGGCTGCAGGCCGACAAGCGGCCGAAGCTGGCCGCGGTGGCCGGGGCGGGCACGTTCGGACTGGTCCTCTTCGGCGTCTCGATGATCGAGTATCGGACGCGACGGGTCCGATCGGTCGACGAGGTGATCCGCGGACTGCAACTGCAACTGGTCGGCGCCCTGCCCGCGTTGCCCGGCCGTTCCTGGCGGCCGGGCGGCCCGACGGCGAAGCGGGAAGCCCACTGGCGGAGCCTCCTGCTGGAGTCGATCGACGCGATGCGTGCCCTGCTGCTGCGGGCCGCGGCCACCGAATCGGTCCGGACGGTCATGATCTCCAGTGCCGTCGCGTCCGAGGGCAAGACCTCGCTGGCCAGTCACTTGGCCACGAGCCTGGCCCGCGCCGGTCGGAGGACCCTGCTGGTCGACTGCGACCTGAGGAAACCCGACGTGCACCGGCTCTTCGACCTCGTCGAGGGGCCCGGCCTGAGCGAACTGCTTCGCGGCGAGGCCGACTTCGACGGGGCGATCCAGCCGTCGCCGGTGACCGATCTCTGGGTCCTCACCGCCGGACACCCCGACGGTCGGGCGATCCAGGCCCTCGCTTATGACAGCGCCGGTCTGTTGTTCGGCCGCCTCGCCGAGCAATTCGATTTCGTCATCATCGACACGGCGCCGGTCCTGCTGGTGGCCGACGCGCTGCTGATCGGCCAGTACGTCGACGGCGCGATCTGCTCGGTGATGCGCGACGTGAGCCGGGTCCCCAAGGTCCAGGCCGCCAACCAGCGGCTCAAGTCGGTCGGAATCCGCGTCCTGGGGGCGGTCATGACCGGGATTCAAGGGGAGAGCTACGGGACGGACTACTCCTATTCGGTCCCGGCCGGCGGGTCGACCGCGGCCAGAACGGCGGGTTGAGAGGTACATGGTGCGAATCTTCGCGTATGTCGCGGCCGTCGCGATCGTCATCGCGGCGGGCGTCTTGCACGGCGATCGGTCCGGGCGCTGGGGTGCGTCCCTGCAGTTGCAGCGGGCGGCTGCCCGGCTCGAAGCCGTCCCGCGGTCGTTCGGCGATTGGCGGAGCGTCGATTTCGAGCTGGACCCCAGGCAAGTCGAGATGGGCGAGATCGCCGGATACGTGGCGCGGCGTTATGAGAATTCCGAGCGCGACGCGTCGCTGACGATCCTCCTGCTCTGCGGCCGTCCTGGCCCGGTCTCGGCCCATACGCCCGAGTGGTGCTACGGCGGCGCCGGCTACCACGCCGAAGGGCAGCCGGCGGTCGAGACGGTCGAGGACGCGACGCGGGCGACGTCGGCCGATTTCCGGACCGCCCTCTTCACGAAGCAGGAGGCCGCCACCCCCGAGGCCCTGCAGATCGATTGGGCCTGGAACGCGGGGCAGGGGTGGGAGGCCCCGGAGAACCCCCGGCTGGCGTTCGCCCCGCGGCGTTCGCTCTACAAGCTCTATATCGTCCGGGACGCCACGGCCGACACCGACGACGACGACGACGGTCCCGAAGTCAGCCGAGCGTTCCTCCGTCAGTTCCTCCCCGTCGTCGACGAGGCGTTGGACCTTGGAGAGGCCGCCGGCGGCTGATCGAGCCCGCGGGGCGCGGCGATCCCGCCCCACCCGATGACCGACGATGGTGTCCGTTGACCGATCGAACGCGCGAATTCGGAGAATCGACCGATGATGATGCGATCCATTAAAAGAAATGACGGGATGACGTGGAACGACGGCCGAGGTGCGGTGCTCGATGGAGACCCGGTCCGCCCCTCGCCCCCGGGTCGGTATGCCTCGTTGAAGGTCCTCTCCGACGCGATCCTGGCCGCCGCGTTGCTGGTCCTCCTCTCGCCCCTGATCCTGCTGGCCCTGGCGGCCGTCCGTTTGACGTCCCGCGGGCCGGTCATCTACTCGCAGGTGCGGTCGGGCCTCGGCGGACGTCCGTTCATCATCTACAAGATCCGGACCATGTATGACCGCTGCGAGGAGCAATCGGGCCCACGCTGGTGCGCCTTGCGGGGCGATCGCCGGGTGACGCCCGTCGGCGGATTGCTCCGCGCGTTCAAGATCGACGAGCTGCCCCAGCTCTGGAACGTCCTCCGGGGCGAGATGAGCCTGGTCGGGCCCCGGCCGGAGCGGCCCGAGATCATCGTCGAACTCGAGCGGGTGATCCCCTACTACACCCGTCGCCTGCTGGTCCGCCCCGGCCTGACCGGCCTGGCCCAGGTCCAGTTGCCCGCCGACACCGACATCGAGAGCGTCCGTCACAAGCTGGCCTGCGACCTCTACTACATCCATAACCTCCGCCCCTTGATGGATGCCCGGATTCTTTTGAGCACGGCGACCTATCTGCTCGGCGTCCCGTTCTGGGTCTCGATGAACTTGCTTCGGGTGCCCAGCAGGGAGATCGCCGAGCACGCCTATCGTCGGATGGTGAAACTCGACGGCCCGCAGGTCCGGCCCGCCTGAGCCGGGCGTCGACGCGGACTCCGGGATCGGCCGCGACGGCCGCGGCGCCGGTGCGTCCGGCGGCGGCCATCGCGGCACGACATCGGCCGGCACCATCGAGCATTCCGGGCGCACTCCGGGCCGTCGGAGCTGTCGGCTCGACGGCCCGGCGAGGCCGGTGCGACGCCTTCGGATTTCAAAAGCAAAATAACGGCACACATCAAATGGATCGTTCCTCCGCGACGACCGACCGGCCGTGTCGGACAGATGAGGCCGTCGAACTCTCGAAGAATCCAGGCGTCTCGATCGAATCGGAAGCGACCCTGGCTGATCGCGACGGCGCGTGGGACTCCTATGTGGCCGACGCCCCGTCGGCGACGTTTTTCCATCAGGCCGGATGGATGAGAACGGTCGGCGCGATCTACGGGCACCGGCCGCATCACCTCGTGGCGCGCGAGTCGGGCACCGGCCGCATCCGCGGCCTGCTGCCGCTCTTCGACGTCTCAGGTCCGCTGACGGGCCGGGCCCTGATCTCGATCCCCTACGCCGTCGCCGGCGGGGCCGTCGCCGACGACTCGGGCCTTGAGGCCCGGCTCAACGCGCGGGCCCAGGAGGAGGCCCGACGCCTCGGCGTCCGCTATCTGGAGATCCGGGGACGCGCGACTGGCGAGGGCATGGTGACGCGCGATCATTACTTCGGCTTCCGCGCCGCGCTGCCGAGCGATCCGGGGGAGGTCCTCGGCCGCTTCCCGCGCAAGGCTCGCGCGGAGGTCCGCAAGGCGCGGGACCGGTTCGGGCTGAAGGCCCGATTCGGCCATGACCTGCTGGAGACCTTCTACGCCTTGTACGTCAGGTCATTGTGCCGCCTCGGTTCCCCCGGCCACTCGTGGCGGTTCTTCCGCCGGCTGGTCGCGGAATTCGGCGACGATTGCCTGATCGAGGTCGTCGAACACGATGGCACGCCGGTGGCGGGCGTCCTGTCGTTCCGGTTCCGGGACCAGATCCTGCCGTACTACGCCGGCATTGACGTCCGGTACAATCATCTCAACACCAGCAACTATCTCTACTTCGCCCTCATGGAGCACGCCGTCGCGCTGGGCCTCCGGACCTTCGATTTCGGCCGCACCAGGCGCGACAACGAAGGGGGCTGTCAATTCAAGATCAACCAGGGGTTCGATCCCGAGCCGATGCCCTACGGTTTCTACAGCCCACGCGGTGAGGAGCCCCCCGACCTTCGCCCCAGCAACGCCTCGTTCTCGAGGCCACGCGACGCCTGGCGACGGCTCCCGCTCCGGGTCGCCGGCCCGCTGGGAGGGTTGGTCAGCCGATGGCTCCCTTGAGGCGGACCCCGATGATCGAACCTCGGGCCGAGGCGCCCGCGACGCCGACGTCGGGACGCGCGGGGCCTCGGCGGCAGATCCTCTTCCTCGCCCACCGGGTGCCCTATCCGCCCGACAAGGGGGACCGGATCCGCTCGTACCATCTGCTGTCGCACCTGTCCGGCCTGGGCGTGGTCGATCTCGCCTTCCCGACCGTCGAGCCGATCGACGTGTCGACGCGCGAAGCCCTGGGACGGCTCTGCCGTCGGGTCGAGGCGGTCCCGGTGTCGCGTCCCCGGCGCTGGGCACGGGCCGCCCGGAGCCTGGCCCTCGGCGGTAGCCTGACCGAGGGGCTCTTCAACGCGCCGCTGCTGCGCGACCGGGTCGATCGCTGGCTGGAGGAGACGGACTACGACGCCGTCGTCTGCTTCTCCTCGGCGCTGCTGCCCACCCTCCTGGGTCGGGGGCTGGAGCCCCGGCTCGTCGCCGACCTGGTGGATGTCGATAGTCAGAAATTCTTCGACTACGCCGACCGCGCCGTCTGGCCCTTGGCCGCCCTCTTGCGGCTCGAAGGCCGTCGCGTCCGGGCCCTCGAACACGACGCCGGTCGTTGTCTGGCCGTCACGTTCGCGACCGAGGCGGAGGCCGACCTCTACCGACGCGACAGCCCCGAGGCTCGCGTCGAGGCGATCCCCAACGGCGTCGACCTGGATTATTTCCGGCCGAAGCCCGAGTTCGACGAGTCGGGGGCGTGCGTCTTCGTCGGCCAGCTCGACTACCGTGCCAACGTCCTGGGCCTGGAGTGGTTCTGCCGCCAGGTCTGGCCGTCGATCCGAGCGCGTTTGCCCGAGGCGACCTTCCGGATCGTCGGCCGCGACCCGGTGGCCGCCGTCCATCGGCTCGGCAGGCGGCCCGGGGTCGAGGTCATCGGGCCGGTGCCCGACGTCCGGCCCCATCTGGCGTCGGCCCGCGTCGTCGTCGTCCCGCTGCCGGTGGCCCGAGGGGTCCAGAACAAGGTTCTGGAGGCGATGGCGATGGGGCGTCCGATCGTGGCCTCCTCCGCGGCCCTGGAGGGCCTCGACGTGGTCCCGGGGCGCGACGCCCTGGCCGCCATCGATCCCGAAGGCTGGGCCTCGGCCGTCGTCGGCCTCTGGGACGATGCCCCGCGACGGGCCGCCCTGGGCCGCTCGGCCCGACGCTATGTCGAGGACCACCACCGCTGGGCGACCTGCCTGGGGCGATTCGATCCATTGATCGCCGCCGCGATGGTTGCCCAGAACTCCGATCGAGGTTCCTGACGGATGCGTATCACCATGGTCGCCGGCGCGCGGCCGAACTTCATGAAGATCGCCCCCCTGAGCCGGGCCTTCGAGGCGTCCGGGATCGACGCCCGGATCGTGCACACGGGGCAGCACTACGACGAGAAGATGAGCCGGACGTTCTTCGAGGAGCTGGCGATCCCCGCCCCGGAGATCAACCTCGGGGTCGGCTCCGGCTCGCACATCGAGCAGATCGCCGAGGTAATGCGCCGGATCGAGCCGGAGCTGATCGCCCAACGGCCCGATGCCTTGCTGGTCGTCGGCGACGTCAACTCGTCGGTCGCCGCGACCATCGCCGCCGTCAAGCTCGGGCTGCCGGTGGCCCACGTCGAGGCCGGGCTCCGGAGCTTCGACCGCTCGATGCCCGAGGAGATCAACCGCATCCTGACCGATTCGATCAGCCGTTGG
>CBDCKK010000002.1:0-24679 GCA_965218235.1 Thermomicrobiales bacterium | reverse complement strand
CGAGGCGACGGCGGATCGGGCGGATTGCGGGCCGATCCTGGAAACGCCACCCAAGCCGAACCGGGGCCCTGAGTTCGTGCCGTGGAAACGGCGGGTCGAGCGGTTCACGGTCTCCAGCGAGGGGGGCGTCGAGATGATCCATGAGGGGCCGGGCCTGACGCTCGACCGGCTGCTCGAATGGGAGGTCAACCCGGACCGGGCCGAGACGAATCTCGGCGGCGACTCGGATGTGATCGTCTGGCACCGTGGCCAGGTGGTGGCTATCGTCCGCCGCCTCGACGGGCTCCGGCCGGTGGTCCATCGGATCGAGCCGGAGCGGACGCCGATCGAGCCGTACTGACCCGCCAGCGTTACCCCGAGTAACACCCCGACGCCCGGCCGCTCCCTCGAGCGCGTCGGGCGTTCTTCGTTGTGGGGTTTCCCCACATCGCTCGAAGGGTGGGCACGTTCCGCCTACCCCGGCCTTACCGATGTTATAAGCGTCGGCTGATAGACCCTGTACTACGGATGTTATAAGCGAACGGCGATAGCTGGTACTGCTACAGGGGATATAAGCGAACGGCGATAGCTGGAGTGCCCCCGCCCGGTCAACCCTTGGCCGGTGCCTTCGACGGCGTCCGGGGGCCGGCCTTCGCGGTCGCCTTGTCCTTCGTGGCCATCTTGCCCTTCGCGACCGTCGACGCCTTCGCCTTCGCCCCGGTCGGCCCTGACGGGGGGACCAGTAGGAGATTGCCGGCCGCGTCCATCACGCCCCGGCGGATCAGGTCGGCTCGGCGTTCCTCGACCGGGCTGGGCAAGCCGCATGTCGAGGGCCCGATCCAGTTGAGCGGCGAAGAAACTGTCTGTCATGAGATGTCTCCCCGGCTTGTGTCAATCCGCCGGGGGCCGGAAGACCCCGACGATGCAACTGGTATCGCGGACGGCCAGTTGGATATGCGACTCCCGGAGGATCGCGGAGCCCTCGAATGCGGGCTCGCCTTCCAGGAAGGGGCATCGGACCGTCTGGAATACGACGCCGGCATTGTCGGCCGCCGCGACCAGCTCGTTGATGACGAAGCAATCCAGGGCCCGCCATCCGCCCTTATTCTCGGGCATCGGCTCCCCGGCGGCCACACGCATTTGCTTGAGCGACTCGTAAGCCCTCCCCAGCCGTCGCGTGTAGGCGACGTCCGTGAGGTCCAGGCAGGCCCCGAGTTGGATCACGGCGCCGACGACGCCGATCTTGCCGCGTTGGTGTGCCCAGGCCCGCGCCCGCTCGGGCCCGAACTCCCAAAAGTAGATGCCGTGCCCGAGCCAGTCATACGGCTTGCGACTCGGCTCCCACGCGCCGATCGGGACTTCCCCGGCGATCAGCGCGTCGGCGAACGACGCCTCGCAGCCGTGGTAGCCGAGCACCAGCCGAGGGAACTTGACCATCCTCGACCCCCCTCCCCTGCCCCGCGTTCCGGCCCTCGGTGCACGCGGCGGCCCCCTCCCCCGCTCCGATTATTCAGGCGGCCACGCCCTCAATCTCATCCCGGCCGTTCAGGTCATCCGGCGTGACGACCGATCCTTTACCCCGGGCGGGAAGGTCTCCGGAATCGGCAGACTTGCCCCGCTTGTCCACGACCACGACTTGCCGGGCAATCTCGTCTGCGGCTTCGCATATGATCGCGTTCAGTGAGCATCCGCGCAACGACGCCAAGGCGGACAGGCGCGCATGCGTCGACCTCGCGAGGTTGATCGACGTCCTGATGTGATCGCCCGCCGGTGCGGTTGAGCCTCGACGCTTCGCCATCGCGATGCCTCCGTGCCGATCTTCGCCCCCGCCGACGTGCACCGGCGGGGGCGTTTCCATGCGCCGCCATGTAGGGTCGGCTCGACGGGGCGATGCGCTTGCGTCATTCCGCCAGCCGGCCACGTCGCCGGGGGTTGCCGGATCGGCAGGGTCGACCATCGCTGTCCGATTAATGGTGCCCCGGGGACACCATTTCGTCAGGCCGATCCCGCGACGAGACCGCCGGTGTCCCATAAGCGTTGAAATATGCGAATGGCGGCTATTTGGGCCGTCGGCCACCGTCTGATAACGGTCCCTATGTTGCGCTAGTCCTACAGTTGTCAGATTCGGCCGCCCCAGCATTCCACGCCGGCTCGCGGGCAGGGGCCGCGGGCTGTACAGTGCCGAGGGGCCCGGATGGGGGGTCGTTCAGCGGTGAACGGGGGCCGGTGTACACTATCCGATCGCCGCATCCGAATCGGCACGCTTGCGTGCGCGCATCCCTTTCGGTTATTCAAGGCCCCCGGCCGCTGGCGTCGAGCGACGTTTGCGGCTCGACCTGAAAGTGAGCCTCGCCTTGTGCGGGTGTCGTCGCGATGGCCAATGTGACCAAGAACGTGCTGACCGCGAAGAAGATCGACGCGATCTTCAAGGGCGTCATGGTCATCGCGGGAATGATTTTGTTCGGCTGGTGCTTCAGGTGGGCGTGCCTGACTCTGGTGCAACTTCAGAATCCTGCATGGCTTACCGCGTTGACGACCACGCTCGGTGTGCTCACTTATCTGGTCGGCCCGATGTGGCTGCAAAGGTTGACTGAGCGTCGAATCCGGCGGCACACGGAGGATTTTCACGCCCGCCTCTGCCGTCTTGAAGCAATAATTGATCGGGGGCGGACGTCGAGCGGTCTTCAGGTCGACGGCACGGACCCCCCGGAGGGCGCGGTGGAATGACCAGCCACATCCATTTCTTGCTGGCCTGCCTGGGCATGGGCCTGATCGCGACTTACGCCGGCTGGCTCAGGCTGCGTGTCTGGATGTTCCGTCAGGACCTCTTCCAGGTCCGGGATCATCTTTGGGATTCGATGCTGGCTGAGGGCACCCTGGACGACCCGGCCCACCGAGAATTTCGAGATGAGATCAATGCGATCATCCGTATCGCACCGATGCTCTCATTCTTCCTGGTGATCCGCATCATGATGGACCACGAGGTCACGGGGTCGACGCCGCCGAGACAGGCCGACGGTAATCCGACGATCGAGTTGGCACGCCGGAAGGCGTTTTATCGAATCGCCCATTATCTCGTTGGAGAGACGATTTCGGGCGTCGTTTTGCTGGGGGCCCTGAAAGCCACAAGATCCGCGAGTCTCTGCCGCAGGTGGTTCACTCAGAAACTCCAATTTCTCTTCGATTGGCACGCATTCGGGGAAATCGACAAGCAATACAGCGCGACTTTGCCCGGACACGCAGCCCTCTAATCGTGACGCGGGTCGAATGAGGCCCGCCCCGGGATCGTCTCGGGGCCGGGCGGTCGCGACGGATCAACCCTTGGCGAAGCCGGTGATCCCCTCGACCCATGCGTGATGGCGGGGGTTCTCCAGTCCGATGGCGCCGGAGGACAACCAGTCCCCCTCGACGGCGTCGCCTCGGCTCCCTCGGGGCTTGAAGGCGTCGCCCCGAACCTGGCCCCAGTAGACTTCGCGGCTGGTCAGGGCCGCGCAGGTGAAGGGCTTCAGTTGAAGAGATGGGATGATCTGGATATCTGCGAGAAACGGGGCCGCAAGCACCTTGATCGGCGTGCCGAAGGTGTTGCCGCCGGCCTGGATTCGCTGGGCGCCGTGACCCCAAATCGCGAAGCCGGTCAAAAAGTTGCTCGAAACCAACAGCACGTCCGGCTCGCCCCCGCCGTCGACGGCCGTCTGCACGACGTCTCGGATCAGGTCCTCCGGATGGTACGCGGCCGAGTTCACCGGATTGGTCGTGACGTTGGCCGGGTCGATCAGGGCCTTGAGCCCCTTCTGCTTGGCCCGCTCGGTGAAGCTCGGGGCCTTGCCCTTGCCGTAGTAGCTGGAGAATTCCTTGTCGCGGACCATCTCGATCATCATCCGCTTCTGTTCCGACGTGAACAGGTCGGAATCCCCCGACGGCAGCCGGACGTTCTTGACCGCGTTGGCCAAGCCGCCGACCTGGACGGGGAACTGCCACGTCTGAACATATTGCTCGGCGATGTCGCGCGGGGCCCGGTGTGCCTCCTGGTCGACCTCGTCGCCGAACCGGGAGTTGCCGATCAGCGTCGCGGCGTCGCCGTTGGCGTGCGTGGCGGCGGTCGTGCCCTCGGCCCCGCGCAGGACCGTGACCTGATTTTGGGCAACGTCCACGACCTTGACCTCGACGCGCTCCGCGCCAATCTCCAGCACGTCGCCGGGCATGAACGGCGAGACGTCGTCGACCGTGATCGTGGTCGACCCGGCGGACGCGACGGCGGCGCCGAGGGTGTAGTACCGGGGCCGAGGTTCGTAGGAGATGATTTTGAACACCGTGTCGCCGACTTCGCGGGTCTCGACGCGGGAGACCAGCGGAAACTCATTGACGAAAACCTCGCGCGTGAACGCCGTGAGGTCTTCGACGGTCTCCCCGCCGACATTCAGCGGGTTGAGGATGCCTCTTAGTGCGGACATAGGTCATTCTCCGTAGATGTGAAACGGGAGTCTCTCGGGAACGGATCAGTGACGCAAGCCGAAGCTCGGGCCGGAGCCGGCGGAGTTGCCAGCCATCGCCGATCGGGTGGCGTCAATCAGTCGCGCGGCCATCGAACCGGCCGGCGCGGGGTTATTGTCGACCAGCACTTGCCCGCGACGGGTCTCGGCGAAGCCGGAGCCGCCGCCGGCCGTGGGGGCGAGTAGGTGGGCGAACCGGCCGCCCTGTAGCAGCTCCGGAGCGACCTCGGATAGCGGTCGGCCCGTCGGACGGTGCACGACCTCGGCCGAACCGTCGGCCCCCTGGCGCACCTCGACGTCCACGCCCATGAGGACGCGGGCATCGGCAGCGGCCTGATCGCTGGTGAACTTTACATTCGAGAACGCCCGGGAGATGGCCCCGTCGCGTTCGGCGTCGAGGTAGCGGCGCTCGAGGGCCGCGAGCCGCTCCCCTTCGGTGCGAGCCCGCGTGGCTTCCTCGGATCGGACCCGTGACACTTCCCGATGCGACGCCATGATGGCGTCATACTCGGTACGCGGCAGCGACACTTGATCGGATGGCGTCTCGGCCGGCGTGGTGGGGGCCGGGTTCGGATTGGTGGGAGTCGGGTTCTCGTCTGGCATCGATCAGTCTCCGTTGATGGTGATGACGGTGCCGTCTTCCAACGTCACCTTGAAGTCGGGGTCCCACGGCAGCGGTACATGACAGGGGGCGAGCCCCCGGAGCGATTCGAGGTCCTGCACCTGCGTCACGCTCCGGAACCTCAGCGCCTCGGCCAGTTGGATGTCGTGCCAGGCGGTCCAGTAGCCGGGGGATCGCAGCAGGAACCGCCATTGGTCCGACTCCAGCCGTCGCCGCAACTCGGCCACCATCGGCACGCGGGGCCAGCCGTGAAGATCGCAGCAGGCCCGCGCGAATTGCTTGGGCCACGGGCCATCGACCATCTCGGCTTCGAAGTGGGTCTGGACCGCCGCGAAGACGTCGAATGGCGCCCGGTCCGGGTCGCTGAGGTCGAACGGGATCGACGGGTAGGTCTCAGGTTGAAGGTCTGCCATAAGTCCTGACTCCGATTCGGCGTGCGATCGATAAGTAAATCTTATCAGTAGAATGGGCGTCCGGCCAGTCGAAGCCCGATATGGCCAGGCTTAGCGGGGTTTTTTCCGTGGCCCCCGGGGAGGGGAATCAGCTCCCCGGGAGAACCCGCGTCGGCCTCGGCACTCCCGCGTTAATCCGGGGCCGGCGGGTGTTCGGTGGCGTGTTCGGGTCAGTCGATCGATCGGGACGTCGGCCAGTCATAGGCGGCTGGCAGGCATGCCTCGACGTCGTGATCCCGGGCGTACCCGAACCAGGCGGGATCGTCGCCGACATCCGGCATCGCCACGCCGAGACGCACCAACGAATCGGCCTTGTGGATCGTCAGCCGAGGGGAGGCTTGGCCGTCCGGGCCCTTGGCGTCGTCGAGGCCGGGCCGGAACCGACGCCAGCATGCCGGCTGGGATCGGTGCCATTCGCCGAGGGTCATGCCGAGGGCCTGGAGCGTGTCGTCGTCCGGCGGGATCGGCAAGTCGGGAATATGTTCTCGGAGGACGTAGCGGGAGCCGTCGTCCAACTCCGCGACGACCAGTTGCTCGGAGTGGCGGCTCGACGACGTCCGCTCCAATCCGAGCACACGTTGGGTCAACATCTTTAAAGACATGAAACAGACTCCGGAATTGATGCGATGTAGGACTCGGCCCCGGCGACGTCACCGGCGGCCAGTAACCGATCCACCGTCTCGGCCGCGTCTCGCCCCGTGCGGTCGGGGGCCTGCGCCCCGGCGAGCCAGGCGTCATGGATCATTCCCCAGTTGCGCCGAGCGTCGTCGTCGAGGTCCGCCGGGAGGTCGGGGCGAGTCAACGCCCGGATCATCGCCAGCGTCAACTGGGGATGGCACCCCGGCTCGGGTTCCCTCGGCATCTTGAACGGACGGCCGGCGACGGATCGCAGCCGGATCAAGGTGAATGGGCCGGCCGGAATCGAGACCTCCAGCGCGTCCAGACGGCTCGTCAGTCGGTTCACTGCCACGGTTGAGACTCCTCATTTCGTTGGGCCCGTTCTTCGAGCACCCGGACCCGCTCAGCCAGGGTGTGGAACTCGATCATCGCCGGCAGTTGACTCAAGATCGCCTTGGCGGCAGAGACCCGAGTCGCGTCGGTGTCCGCCGCCTTGGCCAGCTCGACTAACGCATCAACCGCCCCCATCGCTCCCGCCGTCAACCGGCCGATCGCCGCGTCGAGGGCCTGGGTCCGGATCGACTCCACCGCCGCCTTGAACTTCGGGTCCGCCGCCCATCTCCGGGCCGTCCGACGCGGGATGCCCAGCGTCTTCGCCGCGGCGGAGACCGTCTCCCCGCTGGCCACCCCAAACACCAACAGCCGGGCCCGCCCGGGGTTCCGAGGGCCGCGTCGATCGCCGGCGCTGTTGGGGAAGTCGACCACGTTTGTCTACTCGCGTGCGTGCGTGATTGGTGTCGTGAACTTTGCGTCGAAAAGGTGCCACTGAGTGCCACTGACGGCCGTTGTCCACCTGCTCGACCACCTGCTCGCAGGTGTCGGGGCTTCCCTTTTTAGGTGTAGGGTCAGGCCCCCTTCCGCCGACGCTTCAGGGCCGTCGAGGACGCGACCTCGGTCGGCTCCGGGCCGGCGACGGTCTCGACGTCCGGACGGTTGAGCGTGTGGCCAAGCCAGCGGCTCAAACTCAAGGCGTGAGGCTTGCTCAAGTGCACCTCGCTCTTGCCGGTCATCTCCCGGATGACGCCGCTGAGCTTCAGCGTGCTCAGCTCGTCATAGGGCAGGCGTTCGCGAGTGATGTCATCGAGATACTGACGCATGGGTGGGTCTCCGGGGGGGGTCAGACAAGGGCGGGTTGCCGATCGACACGGGCAGCGGTCCAGACTTCGACCAACTCGGCGAACTGTCCGAGCTTGACCAGGTGGTCAGCCTTGGCCTGAGCGTCCGGGTCCAGGCCGATCCAGTAATCCAGGCAATCGCAGTGACCGACCCGATGCGTCACCACGTCCAAGGCGAGCCCGGGGTCGGCCCGGTCCGGGAAGCCGTGGAGATTCGATTGCTTGCATCGAGGGCACCACACGGACACGCTCAAGACCGGGCGATCCGTGCAGTGACCACCACGCCAACGCCACTGGTCCAGCGGCAGCACGAGCCGGCCAATCAGGAGCGTGTCTTCGGGTTTGAGGGAGCGGCGACGCTTCACGGTAGGGTCCTCACGACGGTTCTGACGGTTCATTTGACGGATCATGGCGGTTTTCCGACGGTTCAACTGCTTGAAAATTTCCCTTGTCTCGCAACAGGTTACGTCGAATCGGAGGCCGAAATGACGGTTCCGAGCCCAAACTCGCGTACTGTTGGAGTTGAGCACGGGAGGGGGGGCAGGCTCCGGGCCCTATCTGTCCTCCCTTACCCTCTTGTTTTCCTCCCTGGAATTTCTCTTCTGTAAAGAAACCGTCAGAACCGTCATGGAAGATGTAAACCCTTATGGGGTATAGGGGTTTGCGATGACGGTTGAACCGTCATGGACCGTCATGGACCGTCCTGAACCGTCATATCAAATCCGAGCCGTCCCAGGGATGAATCCACTCTTCGGAGGGCGCCGCCTTCGGGTCGGTGTTCCGACCGGCCCACTTCCAACCCCGCGCGGCCGTGCGGTCGGACTTGGTCAGTTCGCTGGGCCGGAATCGATTGATCTTCTTCGATACGTTCAGGAGGCCGACCCGATCCTCGGTGAATTCGCGGACCAGCGGGACCAGCGCATCGGTGCTGATCCAGATGACGACGTCCGCGGCATCTCGACCCGTCTTGGCGTGAATCTTTCGGGCCAGGAGTCGCCCGAAGTCGTTGGAAGCCGCCCGGTCGTCATTGATGCCGTCCTGGCGTTTGATGATGGTGTTCTGTAGTGCGATCGGCTCGGCACACCGGGCCAGGACGGCATGCGTCCAGGATGCCCATCGCTGATAGGACTTGATCGGGGCGGCGGGCTTGGCGAACGCGGCGGCCACATCGGCGACGATCGCGGCCCGGTTCTCCCGGATGTACCCCATCGCGTGGTCGGACCATGCCTGCCCGTCGCGATCGTAGGACTCGGGTCGATCCAGTCGGATCATCACGGTTCGTTGGGCGAGGTCCTCGCTCAGGGACGCCCCGTTGATCGTGACGCAGTAGGTCAGCAGATTCGGGCGCGATTCGTCCCCGATGTAGTTCAGCCAGCCGCCGACGGTCGGCCCGGTGATGAGCCCTTCGAAGTCGCCCCAACTGAATCGCTCGGCCTTCACGTTGTCGAGCAGGACGACCCGCTTGCGGGCCCGGTCGTTGATGATCCGCTTGGTGATCGTCGAGATGTCGTCGCGGGCCGAGATGTTGGACACCGCCCCACCGACTAACTCAGCAAGATAGCTGAAGAGGTCGGACTTCCCGACGCCCCGGCCACCCATCGGGTCGCCGTCCGGTCCCTCGGCCAGGAAGACCGGGCGCTTCCCGGGCTCCCCTCCCCAGAACAGAGTATACACGAATGATCGTATGAGTTCACGATCATGATCGGTGGCCGGGGAGAATAGGTCGAGTAGGCCGTCGAGGGCCGCCCCGTCGCCGAGTGTGTCCGGCCAGGTGCAGGCGTAGTAGACGCCGGGGAGCGTCGGGAAGTGGGGGCGTCGCTCGATCGAGTCGTACCGGCGGACGGCGAACTTGAGCCCCTCGAAGAGCCGCCGTTCCGAGACGTAGGCCCCGCCCCCCTGCCAGTCGATCGGGAACCGCTGGCCAACCCAGGCGAAGAGTTGATCCGGCCCGCTGAACTGGATCGGCTCGGCATCCCCCCCGTCGTGCGCGAACAAGGCCGCGCCCGCCAACTGGGGGCCGCCGTCGGTCAATTCGGCGAGTCTCTGGATGAGGTCGGTCTGGTCGATCGGCTCCCGGCCGAACTTCTCGCCGTCGTCGTCGAGTTGGACGATCCGAAAGTTCTGGAAGACCTCGGGGGTCGCTTCGCCGACCTCGGCCGCGCCGCCGGGGGGCTTGCCGTTGGCCGATCCCCCGGCAGCGCGGCTCGCCTTGGCTTTGGGCCTGGGCTCATAGACGGTGTGGCAATTCTCGATGGCGAATGCGATGGTGCGGGCCCTGTAGTCGGGCCGCTCCCGGACCTTGTCCCGCTGGCCGAGGGCCGACGCGAGCAAGAGCTTATCCATCCGCTCCGCGTCCCGCTGCGTCCACCATGCCAGCCGTGCGCACAAGGCGGCCTCGGCCTCCGAAGCGCTGGGATGGCCGGAGATGTCCGCACGATCGTAGAGCGCGGAGAACTTCTCGCCCGACCCGCCCTTGGCGTTCCGGGCCTTGCGAAGCAACACCGCATCATCGGCCGTGACCGGGCGGACGTCTTCGACCCGCGTCCGGGGATTCTTGCTCGGCTTGGGCCTTGCCTTGAGCCCGCCGTAGAGCGGATCGACGACATCCTGGCCGTCGATAATCTCCAGCGAATCGCCGAACGGATTGCCGCAGATTGTGAAGAACCTGAGCCGATCGTAGACCTCGATTGCCCCCTTGCCGTCGGGTCCGAATCCCCCCCTCCGCGTGCCCGTCCCCGGGAGTACGGCGCGGACGATAAACTTGATGCCCCGGCCGCTGGGACTGACGTCTCCCCATGCGGTTCTGAGGGCCTCGATATGAGGTTTTGCCCAATCGGCGATCTCGCCGTCGGGCCCGATGCAGTTGTCGAAGTCGATGCCGCAGAAGCCGTCATTTATAGAGAAGACGAACCCGATGCCATCGAAGACGTCCGGTTCGCGCCGCCACGTTGCGAGAGCGCGTTCGATCGTGTTCCACGTTCTCGGATCGTTCGACTTCGCCTTGCGGCCCGGCGAGTCCGGGTTGTACAGGACCTTGGTCCATCGCCCATTGACCAGCTCGTATTGCCAGACGACCCACTGCCGAGCCTCTTTCAGCGCGGCGGGGATGTTGTCGAGCCAGCCCTCGCGATAGGTGACGGTCGGCTTCGGGCCCGGGTCGACCTTGAGATCATCCGAGACCGTGCTCATCGTCCACCCCCCGCCGGCTTCGGCGCGACGGCGACGACTGCCCAGCCTTGCCGGCGTAGCTCCCGTAGCAACGGGGCGGCGGCGCGGGCATCGTGCCGGCGTCGCGACTCGACCAGACGGCGGAAAAGCTCGACGGGGTCGAGGTCATACGGGATGCGTGGATGGACCGGGGGCGGACCCGCGTTGACTGCGGGTTCATCGCGGAGTAGACTTGTCATCGATCGCGGACTGTTCCCTTAGAGCGAAGGTTGCGAACCTGCCGGCCGCTCCAACGGCCAGCGAACCAAGCGGATCGCCTCGGGAGTCGAGCCCCGGGGCGTTCTGCGTTTCTGGACCCGGCAAACCTAACGCGCCGGGGCGTTTAGGTCCAGACTGAACCGCCCACGCATCGGCAGCGCGGCCGTAGCATCCACGTTCGATCATGTCATCAAGTTGTGTGAATAGAACGGCGGTGGGGGTCATGCGAGCACCTCGCCGGGTTGCGGTTGGGGCAGGTAGCCGCGCCGATCCAACGCCTCGATGACGATGCCGAGGTCGGCCCGATCGACGACGCGGACCCGGCCGACACGCCTCGCGAGCCCGAGTTCATCAAGCACCTTCCGGACGCTCCACTCGCCGACGCCGGCCGCTTTAGCCAGGTCGGGGACGCACATCAAGTCGAGTGTGGCGGTCGCGGTCCCCATGCCCGTCTCCGTTGCGGATAGAGCGGAATCAGTTCATTCGACACACTCGATTATCCCGCACGCCGCATGGACGGCAAGTCGTTTAAGCATAAAACAGCGTGACAAAACGTGACACTCTTGTAACGCGATTTTCTTTGTCACGTTTTTTCACGCTTCGTATCGGGGTTATTCCACCGCTGCCAGACCTTGCGGACGTTGCCCGTGCTCGTCATGCCGAGCCCTTCGGCGGCAACTTTGGCGGCAATCACCTTGGCGGTCATCCGCGTCGTGCGTTTCAGTTCTATGATCCGTTCGTCACGGGGGGAGAGTGCGGGCCGCTTCGATAACGCTTCGATCTTCGCCCCGGCCTCCCGCCTGATGCGGCGAACCGCCCGTGCTGTAATTTCGATCGGATGATCTTCGATCCGTTGGATCGGCTTGTAGGTCCTGGGCACAAGGATGGAGTAATCCCCGATCGGGTTCCTACCACTGAGCCCCGCTTTCGCAGCGAGCCAGGCCCCCTCTAACTCGACACGGTGATTGCGGAAGGCTTCCTCGCCCTTCTGGAATTCCTCGACGGTGAAGTATCCGACCAGCAACTCCGGGGCGCTGCGGGCTCGGGCGATCCTCATCGCCGATGACTGCCACTCTTCATGGCTCACCGCGCCGGCGGGGGGCGGCTCCCCCCTCCGCTCCGCGTCTATCGCGGCCTTATGCCAGGCGTACCCCTGCCTGAGCACACCAATCGGCGGCTCAAGATCATCGAGCCAGGCGGTTGCCTGCTTGAAGACGGCGCGGAGCACGTCTGGATCATCGGGAAGCGAACGCCCCGGCATTATGTCGCCCTCCTAGCTCGGGGCGGGGTCAACGCTCGGGTGGGGCTTCCTCGAACCCGACCCGATCCGCGTACTCAACCAACGCCTGGTCGATGACGTCGGTGGCGTTGAGCCTCCGATGCTTCGCGAGTCGCATCAGCCATTCGCGCCAAGCCTCCGTACCACGAATCGAGATCACGTTCTTTCGAGTCGGCCCTTCGGCCGGCTGGGGAGCCTTGGACTCTTTGCGGGCCATCGGTTCCGCCGTTGCTGCAACCATGTCAGTCCTCCCCGCCCATTCGGGCACGTGTGCACCATCATAGCCGACGCCTAGATGGAGTATACGTGAACGACCGTGCATTGGCAATGCGGGCGACGTGAAATTCCTAGACGCGGCCTATTGATTTGTTCCTAGACGACGTCTATTATCTATCCAGTCGAGCACGTCGCACGACGCCAACGAAAAAGCCCGGTCGGGTGCTGTAACACCCGACCGGGCCAGAGACCCGCACCCCCCATTACGAAGGAACAAGTCAATGAGCATTCTACACGATCCCCGGGCCCTCCGCGCCCTCGACCGCGCGGCCACCGAAGTCGAGCACTGCCTCGCTCGTCTCGCTGACACCGAGGACCGCCTCGACGCCGAGGCCGACGCCCTGGCCGACCTCGACGCCCCCTTGGCGATGCCGGCCCCGGATGCCGCCCACGTGGTCGTCCGCGTCGGGGGGCCGACCGGAGGTTTCTGGATCGCCGCGCGGGGGCCCGGAGGCCGGACGTGGTTCGGTAGCCTCGCGAGGGCGGATGCCGAGGCCCGGGAACTCAACCGCCGGGCCCGGTTGCTCGACGCGGCGGGTGCCTGGCTGGCCCTCGACGCCCATGAGGCCGAGGTCGACGCCGACGCCCCGACGGATGCCGACCTGGCTGAGTACGGACGCTGGCTGGCCGAGACGAGCCCCGACTACCACACGGATGAGCCGACGCCCGTCGAGGTCATCGAGGACACTCGGGATCGCGGCGACGACGCCCCGTGGTGGTCGACATGCGACCTCGATTCCGAGATGGACGCCGTCTACTGGAATCTCGCCGATGAGGCCGAGGCCGAGGCCACGGCGAGACTCGATCGGATGGCCGAGGGGACCTTGGAGGCCCGTCCGGACCCCGTCGGCGACGACGACATGCCGCACTATGTCGGCAACCGCTGGCACGACGCCTTCGCCTGAACCGCCTCGACGGGCCCCGGGGCGTTCTCGGAGCCCGTTCCTCATCACCATGCGATCAGCATCGGGAGCGACACCATGAATAGCACAATCGAGGCGACGGCGGATCGGGCGGATTGCGGGCCGATCCTGGAAACGCCACCCAAGCCGAACCGGGGCCCTGAGTTCGTGCCGTGGAAACGGCGGGTCGAGCGGTTCACGGTCTCCAGCGAGGGGGGCGTCGAGATGATCCATGAGGGGCCGGGCCTGACGCTCGACCGGCTGCTCGAATGGGAGGTCAACCCGGACCGGGCCGAGACGAATCTCGGCGGCGACTCGGATGTGATCGTCTGGCACCGTGGCCAGGTGGTGGCTATCGTCCGCCGCCTCGACGGGCTCCGGCCGGTGGTCCATCGGATCGAGCCGGAGCGGACGCCGATCGAGCCGTACTGACCCGCCAGCGTTACCCCGAGTAACACCCCGACGCCCGGCCGCTCCCTCGAGCGCGTCGGGCGTTCTTCGTTGTGGGGTTTCCCCACATCGCTCGAAGGGTGGGCACGTTCCGCCTACCCCGGCCTTACCGATGTTATAAGCGTCGGCTGATAGACCCTGTACTACGGATGTTATAAGCGAACGGCGATAGCTGGTACTGCTACAGGGGATATAAGCGAACGGCGATAGCTGGAGTGCCCCCGCCCGGTCAACCCTTGGCCGGTGCCTTCGACGGCGTCCGGGGGCCGGCCTTCGCGGTCGCCTTGTCCTTCGTGGCCATCTTGCCCTTCGCGACCGTCGACGCCTTCGCCTTCGCCCCGGTCGGCCCTGACGGGGGGACCAGTAGGAGATTGCCGGCCGCGTCCATCACGCCCCGGCGGATCAGGTCGGCTCGGCGTTCCTCGACCGGCTGGGCAAGCCGCATGTCGAGGGCCCGATCCAGTTGAGCGGCGAAGAAACTGTCTGTCATGAGATGTCTCCCCGGCTTGTGTCAATCCGCCGGGGGCCGGAAGACCCCGACGATGCAACTGGTATCGCGGACGGCCAGTTGGATATGCGACTCCCGGAGGATCGCGGAGCCCTCGAATGCGGGCTCGCCTTCCAGGAAGGGGCATCGGACCGTCTGGAATACGACGCCGGCATTGTCGGCCGCCGCGACCAGCTCGTTGATGACGAAGCAATCCAGGGCCCGCCATCCGCCCTTATTCTCGGGCATCGGCTCCCCGGCGGCCACACGCATTTGCTTGAGCGACTCGTAAGCCCTCCCCAGCCGTCGCGTGTAGGCGACGTCCGTGAGGTCCAGGCAGGCCCCGAGTTGGATCACGGCGCCGACGACGCCGATCTTGCCGCGTTGGTGTGCCCAGGCCCGCGCCCGCTCGGGCCCGAACTCCCAAAAGTAGATGCCGTGCCCGAGCCAGTCATACGGCTTGCGACTCGGCTCCCACGCGCCGATCGGGACTTCCCCGGCGATCAGCGCGTCGGCGAACGACGCCTCGCAGCCGTGGTAGCCGAGCACCAGCCGAGGGAACTTGACCATCCTCGACCCCCCTCCCCTGCCCCGCGTTCCGGCCCTCGGTGCACGCGGCGGCCCCCTCCCCCGCTCCGATTATTCAGGCGGCCACGCCCTCAATCTCATCCCGGCCGTTCAGGTCATCCGGCGTGACGACCGATCCTTTACCCCGGGCGGGAAGGTCTCCGGAATCGGCAGACTTGCCCCGCTTGTCCACGACCACGACTTGCCGGGCAATCTCGTCTGCGGCTTCGCATATGATCGCGTTCAGTGAGCATCCGCGCAACGACGCCAAGGCGGACAGGCGCGCATGCGTCGACCTCGCGAGGTTGATCGACGTCCTGATGTGATCGCCCGCCGGTGCGGTTGAGCCTCGACGCTTCGCCATCGCGATGCCTCCGTGCCGATCTTCGCCCCCGCCGACGTGCACCGGCGGGGGCGTTTCCATGCGCCGCCATGTAGGGTCGGCTCGACGGGGCGATGCGCTTGCGTCATTCCGCCAGCCGGCCACGTCGCCGGGGGTTGCCGGATCGGCAGGGTCGACCATCGCTGTCCGATTAATGGTGCCCCGGGGACACCATTTCGTCAGGCCGATCCCGCGACGAGACCGCCGGTGTCCCATAAGCGTTGAAATATGCGAATGGCGGCTATTTGGGCCGTCGGCCACCGTCTGATAACGGTCCCTATGTTGCGCTAGTCCTACAGTTGTCAGATTCGGCCGCCCCAGCATTCCACGCCGGCTCGCGGGCAGGGGCCGCGGGCTGTACAGTGCCGAGGGGCCCGGATGGGGGGTCGTTCAGCGGTGAACGGGGGCCGGTGTACACTATCCGATCGCCGCATCCGAATCGGCACGCTTGCGTGCGCGCATCCCTTTCGGTTATTCAAGGCCCCCGGCCGCTGGCGTCGAGCGACGTTTGCGGCTCGACCTGAAAGTGAGCCTCGCCTTGTGCGGGTGTCGTCGCGATGGCCAATGTGACCAAGAACGTGCTGACCGCGAAGAAGATCGACGCGATCTTCAAGGGCGTCATGGTCATCGCGGGAATGATTTTGTTCGGCTGGTGCTTCAGGTGGGCGTGCCTGACTCTGGTGCAACTTCAGAATCCTGCATGGCTTACCGCGTTGACGACCACGCTCGGTGTGCTCACTTATCTGGTCGGCCCGATGTGGCTGCAAAGGTTGACTGAGCGTCGAATCCGGCGGCACACGGAGGATTTTCACGCCCGCCTCTGCCGTCTTGAAGCAATAATTGATCGGGGGCGGACGTCGAGCGGTCTTCAGGTCGACGGCACGGACCCCCCGGAGGGCGCGGTGGAATGACCAGCCACATCCATTTCTTGCTGGCCTGCCTGGGCATGGGCCTGATCGCGACTTACGCCGGCTGGCTCAGGCTGCGTGTCTGGATGTTCCGTCAGGACCTCTTCCAGGTCCGGGATCATCTTTGGGATTCGATGCTGGCTGAGGGCACCCTGGACGACCCGGCCCACCGAGAATTTCGAGATGAGATCAATGCGATCATCCGTATCGCACCGATGCTCTCATTCTTCCTGGTGATCCGCATCATGATGGACCACGAGGTCACGGGGTCGACGCCGCCGAGACAGGCCGACGGTAATCCGACGATCGAGTTGGCACGCCGGAAGGCGTTTTATCGAATCGCCCATTATCTCGTTGGAGAGACGATTTCGGGCGTCGTTTTGCTGGGGGCCCTGAAAGCCACAAGATCCGCGAGTCTCTGCCGCAGGTGGTTCACTCAGAAACTCCAATTTCTCTTCGATTGGCACGCATTCGGGGAAATCGACAAGCAATACAGCGCGACTTTGCCCGGACACGCAGCCCTCTAATCGTGACGCGGGTCGAATGAGGCCCGCCCCGGGATCGTCTCGGGGCCGGGCGGTCGCGACGGATCAACCCTTGGCGAAGCCGGTGATCCCCTCGACCCATGCGTGATGGCGGGGGTTCTCCAGTCCGATGGCGCCGGAGGACAACCAGTCCCCCTCGACGGCGTCGCCTCGGCTCCCTCGGGGCTTGAAGGCGTCGCCCCGAACCTGGCCCCAGTAGACTTCGCGGCTGGTCAGGGCCGCGCAGGTGAAGGGCTTCAGTTGAAGAGATGGGATGATCTGGATATCTGCGAGAAACGGGGCCGCAAGCACCTTGATCGGCGTGCCGAAGGTGTTGCCGCCGGCCTGGATTCGCTGGGCGCCGTGACCCCAAATCGCGAAGCCGGTCAAAAAGTTGCTCGAAACCAACAGCACGTCCGGCTCGCCCCCGCCGTCGACGGCCGTCTGCACGACGTCTCGGATCAGGTCCTCCGGATGGTACGCGGCCGAGTTCACCGGATTGGTCGTGACGTTGGCCGGGTCGATCAGGGCCTTGAGCCCCTTCTGCTTGGCCCGCTCGGTGAAGCTCGGGGCCTTGCCCTTGCCGTAGTAGCTGGAGAATTCCTTGTCGCGGACCATCTCGATCATCATCCGCTTCTGTTCCGACGTGAACAGGTCGGAATCCCCCGACGGCAGCCGGACGTTCTTGACCGCGTTGGCCAAGCCGCCGACCTGGACGGGGAACTGCCACGTCTGAACATATTGCTCGGCGATGTCGCGCGGGGCCCGGTGTGCCTCCTGGTCGACCTCGTCGCCGAACCGGGAGTTGCCGATCAGCGTCGCGGCGTCGCCGTTGGCGTGCGTGGCGGCGGTCGTGCCCTCGGCCCCGCGCAGGACCGTGACCTGATTTTGGGCAACGTCCACGACCTTGACCTCGACGCGCTCCGCGCCAATCTCCAGCACGTCGCCGGGCATGAACGGCGAGACGTCGTCGACCGTGATCGTGGTCGACCCGGCGGACGCGACGGCGGCGCCGAGGGTGTAGTACCGGGGCCGAGGTTCGTAGGAGATGATTTTGAACACCGTGTCGCCGACTTCGCGGGTCTCGACGCGGGAGACCAGCGGAAACTCATTGACGAAAACCTCGCGCGTGAACGCCGTGAGGTCTTCGACGGTCTCCCCGCCGACATTCAGCGGGTTGAGGATGCCTCTTAGTGCGGACATAGGTCATTCTCCGTAGATGTGAAACGGGAGTCTCTCGGGAACGGATCAGTGACGCAAGCCGAAGCTCGGGCCGGAGCCGGCGGAGTTGCCAGCCATCGCCGATCGGGTGGCGTCAATCAGTCGCGCGGCCATCGAACCGGCCGGCGCGGGGTTATTGTCGACCAGCACTTGCCCGCGACGGGTCTCGGCGAAGCCGGAGCCGCCGCCGGCCGTGGGGGCGAGTAGGTGGGCGAACCGGCCGCCCTGTAGCAGCTCCGGAGCGACCTCGGATAGCGGTCGGCCCGTCGGACGGTGCACGACCTCGGCCGAACCGTCGGCCCCCTGGCGCACCTCGACGTCCACGCCCATGAGGACGCGGGCATCGGCAGCGGCCTGATCGCTGGTGAACTTTACATTCGAGAACGCCCGGGAGATGGCCCCGTCGCGTTCGGCGTCGAGGTAGCGGCGCTCGAGGGCCGCGAGCCGCTCCCCTTCGGTGCGAGCCCGCGTGGCTTCCTCGGATCGGACCCGTGACACTTCCCGATGCGACGCCATGATGGCGTCATACTCGGTACGCGGCAGCGACACTTGATCGGATGGCGTCTCGGCCGGCGTGGTGGGGGCCGGGTTCGGATTGGTGGGAGTCGGGTTCTCGTCTGGCATCGATCAGTCTCCGTTGATGGTGATGACGGTGCCGTCTTCCAACGTCACCTTGAAGTCGGGGTCCCACGGCAGCGGTACATGACAGGGGGCGAGCCCCCGGAGCGATTCGAGGTCCTGCACCTGCGTCACGCTCCGGAACCTCAGCGCCTCGGCCAGTTGGATGTCGTGCCAGGCGGTCCAGTAGCCGGGGGATCGCAGCAGGAACCGCCATTGGTCCGACTCCAGCCGTCGCCGCAACTCGGCCACCATCGGCACGCGGGGCCAGCCGTGAAGATCGCAGCAGGCCCGCGCGAATTGCTTGGGCCACGGGCCATCGACCATCTCGGCTTCGAAGTGGGTCTGGACCGCCGCGAAGACGTCGAATGGCGCCCGGTCCGGGTCGCTGAGGTCGAACGGGATCGACGGGTAGGTCTCAGGTTGAAGGTCTGCCATAAGTCCTGACTCCGATTCGGCGTGCGATCGATAAGTAAATCTTATCAGTAGAATGGGCGTCCGGCCAGTCGAAGCCCGATATGGCCAGGCTTAGCGGGGTTTTTTCCGTGGCCCCCGGGGAGGGGAATCAGCTCCCCGGGAGAACCCGCGTCGGCCTCGGCACTCCCGCGTTAATCCGGGGCCGGCGGGTGTTCGGTGGCGTGTTCGGGTCAGTCGATCGATCGGGACGTCGGCCAGTCATAGGCGGCTGGCAGGCATGCCTCGACGTCGTGATCCCGGGCGTACCCGAACCAGGCGGGATCGTCGCCGACATCCGGCATCGCCACGCCGAGACGCACCAACGAATCGGCCTTGTGGATCGTCAGCCGAGGGGAGGCTTGGCCGTCCGGGCCCTTGGCGTCGTCGAGGCCGGGCCGGAACCGACGCCAGCATGCCGGCTGGGATCGGTGCCATTCGCCGAGGGTCATGCCGAGGGCCTGGAGCGTGTCGTCGTCCGGCGGGATCGGCAAGTCGGGAATATGTTCTCGGAGGACGTAGCGGGAGCCGTCGTCCAACTCCGCGACGACCAGTTGCTCGGAGTGGCGGCTCGACGACGTCCGCTCCAATCCGAGCACACGTTGGGTCAACATCTTTAAAGACATGAAACAGACTCCGGAATTGATGCGATGTAGGACTCGGCCCCGGCGACGTCACCGGCGGCCAGTAACCGATCCACCGTCTCGGCCGCGTCTCGCCCCGTGCGGTCGGGGGCCTGCGCCCCGGCGAGCCAGGCGTCATGGATCATTCCCCAGTTGCGCCGAGCGTCGTCGTCGAGGTCCGCCGGGAGGTCGGGGCGAGTCAACGCCCGGATCATCGCCAGCGTCAACTGGGGATGGCACCCCGGCTCGGGTTCCCTCGGCATCTTGAACGGACGGCCGGCGACGGATCGCAGCCGGATCAAGGTGAATGGGCCGGCCGGAATCGAGACCTCCAGCGCGTCCAGACGGCTCGTCAGTCGGTTCACTGCCACGGTTGAGACTCCTCATTTCGTTGGGCCCGTTCTTCGAGCACCCGGACCCGCTCAGCCAGGGTGTGGAACTCGATCATCGCCGGCAGTTGACTCAAGATCGCCTTGGCGGCAGAGACCCGAGTCGCGTCGGTGTCCGCCGCCTTGGCCAGCTCGACTAACGCATCAACCGCCCCCATCGCTCCCGCCGTCAACCGGCCGATCGCCGCGTCGAGGGCCTGGGTCCGGATCGACTCCACCGCCGCCTTGAACTTCGGGTCCGCCGCCCATCTCCGGGCCGTCCGACGCGGGATGCCCAGCGTCTTCGCCGCGGCGGAGACCGTCTCCCCGCTGGCCACCCCAAACACCAACAGCCGGGCCCGCCCGGGGTTCCGAGGGCCGCGTCGATCGCCGGCGCTGTTGGGGAAGTCGACCACGTTTGTCTACTCGCGTGCGTGCGTGATTGGTGTCGTGAACTTTGCGTCGAAAAGGTGCCACTGAGTGCCACTGACGGCCGTTGTCCACCTGCTCGACCACCTGCTCGCAGGTGTCGGGGCTTCCCTTTTTAGGTGTAGGGTCAGGCCCCCTTCCGCCGACGCTTCAGGGCCGTCGAGGACGCGACCTCGGTCGGCTCCGGGCCGGCGACGGTCTCGACGTCCGGACGGTTGAGCGTGTGGCCAAGCCAGCGGCTCAAACTCAAGGCGTGAGGCTTGCTCAAGTGCACCTCGCTCTTGCCGGTCATCTCCCGGATGACGCCGCTGAGCTTCAGCGTGCTCAGCTCGTCATAGGGCAGGCGTTCGCGAGTGATGTCATCGAGATACTGACGCATGGGTGGGTCTCCGGGGGGGGTCAGACAAGGGCGGGTTGCCGATCGACACGGGCAGCGGTCCAGACTTCGACCAACTCGGCGAACTGTCCGAGCTTGACCAGGTGGTCAGCCTTGGCCTGAGCGTCCGGGTCCAGGCCGATCCAGTAATCCAGGCAATCGCAGTGACCGACCCGATGCGTCACCACGTCCAAGGCGAGCCCGGGGTCGGCCCGGTCCGGGAAGCCGTGGAGATTCGATTGCTTGCATCGAGGGCACCACACGGACACGCTCAAGACCGGGCGATCCGTGCAGTGACCACCACGCCAACGCCACTGGTCCAGCGGCAGCACGAGCCGGCCAATCAGGAGCGTGTCTTCGGGTTTGAGGGAGCGGCGACGCTTCACGGTAGGGTCCTCACGACGGTTCTGACGGTTCATTTGACGGATCATGGCGGTTTTCCGACGGTTCAACTGCTTGAAAATTTCCCTTGTCTCGCAACAGGTTACGTCGAATCGGAGGCCGAAATGACGGTTCCGAGCCCAAACTCGCGTACTGTTGGAGTTGAGCACGGGAGGGGGGGCAGGCTCCGGGCCCTATCTGTCCTCCCTTACCCTCTTGTTTTCCTCCCTGGAATTTCTCTTCTGTAAAGAAACCGTCAGAACCGTCATGGAAGATGTAAACCCTTATGGGGTATAGGGGTTTGCGATGACGGTTGAACCGTCATGGACCGTCATGGACCGTCCTGAACCGTCATATCAAATCCGAGCCGTCCCAGGGATGAATCCACTCTTCGGAGGGCGCCGCCTTCGGGTCGGTGTTCCGACCGGCCCACTTCCAACCCCGCGCGGCCGTGCGGTCGGACTTGGTCAGTTCGCTGGGCCGGAATCGATTGATCTTCTTCGATACGTTCAGGAGGCCGACCCGATCCTCGGTGAATTCGCGGACCAGCGGGACCAGCGCATCGGTGCTGATCCAGATGACGACGTCCGCGGCATCTCGACCCGTCTTGGCGTGAATCTTTCGGGCCAGGAGTCGCCCGAAGTCGTTGGAAGCCGCCCGGTCGTCATTGATGCCGTCCTGGCGTTTGATGATGGTGTTCTGTAGTGCGATCGGCTCGGCACACCGGGCCAGGACGGCATGCGTCCAGGATGCCCATCGCTGATAGGACTTGATCGGGGCGGCGGGCTTGGCGAACGCGGCGGCCACATCGGCGACGATCGCGGCCCGGTTCTCCCGGATGTACCCCATCGCGTGGTCGGACCATGCCTGCCCGTCGCGATCGTAGGACTCGGGTCGATCCAGTCGGATCATCACGGTTCGTTGGGCGAGGTCCTCGCTCAGGGACGCCCCGTTGATCGTGACGCAGTAGGTCAGCAGATTCGGGCGCGATTCGTCCCCGATGTAGTTCAGCCAGCCGCCGACGGTCGGCCCGGTGATGAGCCCTTCGAAGTCGCCCCAACTGAATCGCTCGGCCTTCACGTTGTCGAGCAGGACGACCCGCTTGCGGGCCCGGTCGTTGATGATCCGCTTGGTGATCGTCGAGATGTCGTCGCGGGCCGAGATGTTGGACACCGCCCCACCGACTAACTCAGCAAGATAGCTGAAGAGGTCGGACTTCCCGACGCCCCGGCCACCCATCGGGTCGCCGTCCGGTCCCTCGGCCAGGAAGACCGGGCGCTTCCCGGGCTCCCCTCCCCAGAACAGAGTATACACGAATGATCGTATGAGTTCACGATCATGATCGGTGGCCGGGGAGAATAGGTCGAGTAGGCCGTCGAGGGCCGCCCCGTCGCCGAGTGTGTCCGGCCAGGTGCAGGCGTAGTAGACGCCGGGGAGCGTCGGGAAGTGGGGGCGTCGCTCGATCGAGTCGTACCGGCGGACGGCGAACTTGAGCCCCTCGAAGAGCCGCCGTTCCGAGACGTAGGCCCCGCCCCCCTGCCAGTCGATCGGGAACCGCTGGCCAACCCAGGCGAAGAGTTGATCCGGCCCGCTGAACTGGATCGGCTCGGCATCCCCCCCGTCGTGCGCGAACAAGGCCGCGCCCGCCAACTGGGGGCCGCCGTCGGTCAATTCGGCGAGTCTCTGGATGAGGTCGGTCTGGTCGATCGGCTCCCGGCCGAACTTCTCGCCGTCGTCGTCGAGTTGGACGATCCGAAAGTTCTGGAAGACCTCGGGGGTCGCTTCGCCGACCTCGGCCGCGCCGCCGGGGGGCTTGCCGTTGGCCGATCCCCCGGCAGCGCGGCTCGCCTTGGCTTTGGGCCTGGGCTCATAGACGGTGTGGCAATTCTCGATGGCGAATGCGATGGTGCGGGCCCTGTAGTCGGGCCGCTCCCGGACCTTGTCCCGCTGGCCGAGGGCCGACGCGAGCAAGAGCTTATCCATCCGCTCCGCGTCCCGCTGCGTCCACCATGCCAGCCGTGCGCACAAGGCGGCCTCGGCCTCCGAAGCGCTGGGATGGCCGGAGATGTCCGCACGATCGTAGAGCGCGGAGAACTTCTCGCCCGACCCGCCCTTGGCGTTCCGGGCCTTGCGAAGCAACACCGCATCATCGGCCGTGACCGGGCGGACGTCTTCGACCCGCGTCCGGGGATTCTTGCTCGGCTTGGGCCTTGCCTTGAGCCCGCCGTAGAGCGGATCGACGACATCCTGGCCGTCGATAATCTCCAGCGAATCGCCGAACGGATTGCCGCAGATTGTGAAGAACCTGAGCCGATCGTAGACCTCGATTGCCCCCTTGCCGTCGGGTCCGAATCCCCCCCTCCGCGTGCCCGTCCCCGGGAGTACGGCGCGGACGATAAACTTGATGCCCCGGCCGCTGGGACTGACGTCTCCCCATGCGGTTCTGAGGGCCTCGATATGAGGTTTTGCCCAATCGGCGATCTCGCCGTCGGGCCCGATGCAGTTGTCGAAGTCGATGCCGCAGAAGCCGTCATTTATAGAGAAGACGAACCCGATGCCATCGAAGACGTCCGGTTCGCGCCGCCACGTTGCGAGAGCGCGTTCGATCGTGTTCCACGTTCTCGGATCGTTCGACTTCGCCTTGCGGCCCGGCGAGTCCGGGTTGTACAGGACCTTGGTCCATCGCCCATTGACCAGCTCGTATTGCCAGACGACCCACTGCCGAGCCTCTTTCAGCGCGGCGGGGATGTTGTCGAGCCAGCCCTCGCGATAGGTGACGGTCGGCTTCGGGCCCGGGTCGACCTTGAGATCATCCGAGACCGTGCTCATCGTCCACCCCCCGCCGGCTTCGGCGCGACGGCGACGACTGCCCAGCCTTGCCGGCGTAGCTCCCGTAGCAACGGGGCGGCGGCGCGGGCATCGTGCCGGCGTCGCGACTCGACCAGACGGCGGAAAAGCTCGACGGGGTCGAGGTCATACGGGATGCGTGGATGGACCGGGGGCGGACCCGCGTTGACTGCGGGTTCATCGCGGAGTAGACTTGTCATCGATCGCGGACTGTTCCCTTAGAGCGAAGGTTGCGAACCTGCCGGCCGCTCCAACGGCCAGCGAACCAAGCGGATCGCCTCGGGAGTCGAGCCCCGGGGCGTTCTGCGTTTCTGGACCCGGCAAACCTAACGCGCCGGGGCGTTTAGGTCCAGACTGAACCGCCCACGCATCGGCAGCGCGGCCGTAGCATCCACGTTCGATCATGTCATCAAGTTGTGTGAATAGAACGGCGGTGGGGGTCATGCGAGCACCTCGCCGGGTTGCGGTTGGGGCAGGTAGCCGCGCCGATCCAACGCCTCGATGACGATGCCGAGGTCGGCCCGATCGACGACGCGGACCCGGCCGACACGCCTCGCGAGCCCGAGTTCATCAAGCACCTTCCGGACGCTCCACTCGCCGACGCCGGCCGCTTTAGCCAGGTCGGGGACGCACATCAAGTCGAGTGTGGCGGTCGCGGTCCCCATGCCCGTCTCCGTTGCGGATAGAGCGGAATCAGTTCATTCGACACACTCGATTATCCCGCACGCCGCATGGACGGCAAGTCGTTTAAGCATAAAACAGCGTGACAAAACGTGACACTCTTGTAACGCGATTTTCTTTGTCACGTTTTTCACGCTTCGTATCG
>CBDCKK010000001.1:0-43536 GCA_965218235.1 Thermomicrobiales bacterium | reverse complement strand
TGGGCCGCTTGTGCGGAGAGCGATTCGAGCGTGGCCGGGATCATCGGCGTCCTCCGTCGGAAACGGTCCACATCTCGTATGGCAACGACCGGGATTTGGAGTCCCGGTGGATGGCTTTCAGTCTCTCCCCGTTCGAGGCCGCGTAGGACGCGCCAGCCACCTCGACCGCGAGCGCCGGCGTGCCCGTCGAGTCCACGACGGCCGCGTCCACGACCTTCTCCCCGTGGCCGCGGGAATCGGCGATGACCTCCTCACAGACCCAGCCGCCCACGAGCACCGGGCGGCGGACGGCGTAGTCCATGAAGGTCATGCCGAGCGTAAGGTTATGGGCGAGGGCGGCGGCTGACTTGAGCGGGCTGCGGATCGTCCGGCCGTAGTGCCGGGCGGCCCGCTCGCCTGCGGTGTAAAACACCACCCGCCGCGGCTCGACCGCCGCCCACCGCCGGGCCAGCTCCCACGCGAGCGGGCCGAAGTCCGGGTCCGGCATCCCCGGGGCCCAGTGGTAGAAGAGCGCGACCGCTCCCGGAACGGCGACGACCGCCGCGTGCCGGGCGAGGAGCCCTTCGGCGCAGAGTTCCCCGAGCCGGCGCGTCATGTTCTCGCGGCCAGCGTCGGTGTCCGGCCACCACGGGGCGAGGGCCGGCTCGGGGATGCTGGGTGTCTGATGCAGGAGGGCGAGAACGATGCGCCGGTCGCGCTCGACGACGGTGATCACTGCGGCGGCTCCTGGAATTTGCGGGGCGGCCGGCCGGGGCCGCGCTTCGGCGCGTCGGCGGCCGGTTGCGGCGGGGCCGGCAGCGCCGGCGCGTCGGCGGCCGGGTCCGACGAGCCGAGCACGGCCCGGAGGGCGCGGACGGACTCTTCGTCGCTGAGGCGGGAGGAGACGCCGTCGGAGAGCGCGTCGTTCGCGCCGGCGAGGATGGCCTCCATTGTCTTCCGGCGGAAGTAATCCCAGAGCCAGTTCATCGGGGACGCTCCTTTTGGTGCGGTCGGGATTGAGAGTCAGCGGGCGGCGAGGACGGGTGCGAGCAGGTCGCGGACGCGCGGGGCAACCTTGTACGGGGTGCCGCGGTCCCGGGCGTCCTTCGCCCGGAGGATCTCGCCCTCGGCCTCGGCGAGGAGCCGGAGATACGTGGCGCAAAGACGAGCCAGGGTGTCTCGACGGTCGAACTTGGCCCGGGCGAGTTCGGCGTGGCCGTAAGCCATCGACCGCTCCCACTCCAGCCACTCCTTGTAGGGGGGCTCGTCCGCCCGCTTCTGGTGTTCGGCCGCGTAGAGCTTGTGCCCTTCCGCGTCCTTCGAGCAGCTTCCGGCCTCCCACTCAAGGGCGACGACGACCGCCCGGGCCTTCCGCACATCGGCCTCGGCCCGCTCGATGTCGGTGGGCGTGAACGAGTAGACGACGAGGCCCGCGAGGGCGGCGAGGACCGCGAGCGTGACGGCCGCGGCCGCGAGCCCGAGCGCAGCTCGGAGTTGGTCGCGGTACCGCCAGACGAAGACTTGAAGGGATTCGCGCCAGGGCGGGAAGTCAGTCCGCTGTCCGTTGCACGAGCACATGGAAGGCACTCCTCGGGGCTACCGGGAAACAGGGGTTCGGATGAATGGAAATTGACTCGTGCTGAAGCTCCGAGCTGGTTGGATGTCGTCACTCCAGGCGAAACCGCTTGCAGCCAGCCGGCTAACAACTTCGGCCTCGACGTCTCGGCAGGTGAGACCTCGGGGCGGCATCGACCCCTGACCCCTCCCCGATCGCTGCGGGCTGCATGGAAGGTCGGGGGGGGTGGACGCATCCCACGCCCCGCCGCCAACAGACCGGTCGTTTTGGCTGGGGATGATGTCCGGGGTGGGTGCGGTCACGGGCCTCTTGGCCCATCCGCACGCGATGACGACGGTGATAGCGAGGGCCTTGAGACCGGCCCCGGCGAAACGGACGGCGCGCAGCATGAGCGGCCTCCTCGTGAGAAGAGAGGTAACCACTCGCCGCGTCGGTTCAGGCGGGGTAGGATCGGGGTGCTAAGGCCCGTAACTATCCGCCTTCATCCGCCTCGGCGAGCGAAATCGGATGGTGCCGCCGAGACCCGATGCTATTGACGTAGCGTCGGGTCTCGGTCGTTCACAAAATTCTCAGTCCTCCTCCTCTCCCGGAAGTAGATCGCCACCGCCAGGAGGGTCAAAGTGAGCAAAAATCCGCACGTATTTGGGATGAGAAGGTAAACGTTGATTGGTCGGGCCGTCCCGGCGGCTAAAGCCCACGCGCAAAATCCGCACGAGTTAAGGACGAGTGAGACCTTCGACAGGTCACCCGCGGATCGGCGCCGGATGACCCGCAATGCCTGGGCAGGAATCCCGGCACCAACCTGTGCGCATGTGCACACACTTGCAACTAGCCAGAGCCCATCCACGGCGGCGTCCTCCCCTTTTTGTCGCGCACGGTCCTGACGGATGGATGGCAACGCGGTCTTTCGTTTCTCCCCCGGCCGCAATGCCGCCTGGGGCGAGCAAGAAGGTCACCAGAACTCGACGCCTTGCCCAAGATTGTCGATCTTCTTGTAAATGTTCTTAATGACCTTCGCGTCGAGGGGCCGGCCAAAATAGAACAGCCGAAGCTCTTCCCCTTTCCGTGTGATGTGAACGGTGCTCGACGTCTCCGGGCTGCCGGACTTCCAGTGTTCCAGATCCTCCGAGTGGGGCTTGAGGATCTCCGTGATGTCCTCCTGGGTTTGGGGGTAGAGCGAAAAGCGGAATGTGCTCGCGACCTCGGGCTCTAGTTCGTTCAGATACAGGTAGATGCTGGTCAACTGCATCAAAACCCTGTTGTCCATGAACGAGTTCGCGCGGAACAATTCGAGCAACTCTCTCTTCCCCAGCCCGGGTGCCCAGCGGGGATTAATTGGGAAATGAATACGTTTAAATTTCTGATCATCCGGCCTGTAAACTTCTCGTTTTGCGAGGCACCTCTCAATAGTGGCGGCGGACTCGTCCGTCATGTGGCCGTGCAGAGTTGACGAGAAGACGGGCTCTTCGACCGGAGAAAGTTGCCCCATGTAAACCTGTTGGCTGGCGATAAAGCGCTTCGCTTGGCCCGATTTGAGCGCGCGCGTCGCCTCGTGCAAGAACGACTTTCGCCATTCGTGCGGGTCGGTCATCTCGTCCGGAATCGTGTAGTAGGGGCGCGCGATCTCACCGATGTGCCAGGGGAGGAATCCCGGCGTCCGGCGGGAGTGCGCGAGGATCTGCTCGACGAAAGCCGCTTTGTCGAAGGCGGGACGCGGATTGTCGAAGGCGGGAACCGACATAGGTATTCCTCGGTTTTGTGAGACAAACGGGCCGTCACACCCTTGCTAGCGCCGAGGCACTTAGCGAGAGAGGACGACCCGAAGGCTACAAACCCGAGGGGCCGGAAGTGCTGCGCCTGCGAATTTGATATTCGCCAGGGCAACCGGCTACAGGAAGGGCAGGGCCTGATGGGATGGAGTCAGATATTTTCTAGTCGGGATGTTCGGCTGTAACGGGTTTCCTCAGATGACTCGAAGGCAGTATGCAGATTCATCAGAACGCTGGCCACGATCCGCGTCAAGATGTTACCTCGGAAAATTGGAAAGAGGGATTTTTTGAATTATGTTGAATCCATGATATTTTATGCTTGGATTTCTGCCCTATGGCAGGCCCACGTGTTGACCCAAGGTTGTTCCCGTAAGAAGTCCTGGCACCGGTGATTCGTGGCAGTATGCACCCACCTATTAACGGTTCCTCGCCAGGATTTTCCCAAGGTTCACCTGACGTGAACCGTGGGCCTGCTGCTTCTCTTGCTCGACGGCGGGTCCGCGAGTCGGCCGACGGTTGTTCCCGAAGAAACCCTGGAACCTGAGATTGGGGATTGTGACCACCCACCTTTTGACGGTTTCCACCAGGGATTTCCAAGGCTCAATCTGGGACGAACGCGGACCCGCCACCAAATCGGCAAGAACGCAGGTCCACGCAACGCTCAGATGACCTTCGGCACCGGTTTTCCACGGTTCCTCGTAAGGTCATTTGGACAATGCGTGCGGTCTGCCTCTTACAAATGTCCTCACCATTGCGGCCGAACGGCGAGCCGGTCAAGGGTCAGGTGCCGCCCCAAGATCCCGAACACGCTCCCAGCAAAAAAACCCGAGCGTCGCACCGTGTTCAAACAACGGCGAGTTGGTCCCGGTGCTCTTGGTCCGAGAGCAAGTCGTGTAAGCAGAATCAGTTGCGGGGATGTCGGGCCGCCGGTCGGCGGCACCTGATGGGGTGGCACTTCGTGCCGCCCGCGGTTGGTGCGTGGGCATGAATATCGAGGGCTGCGAATCTCCCCGCTCGGGGAATTCGCGTCCCTCAGGGCGTGATGCCTCGGGAGCGAGCCTCCCGACGAGAAAGCAACTCTCGTCGGGAACTTGCGGACGAGTGGGAGGGCCGCAAGGCCCGACCCCAACAACACGGCTTGCCCGGTCTTGCGACCGGGCAAGGCGCTCTACAGGGGGCGGCGAAGCCGGGCCTTCCGTGCTCAGGCCGGATGCTTGAGCGGGGGGAGCCCTGGGCGGGGCGGCGTGATGCGGCGGTCAGTCGCGGGCGTTGTTGGTCGGGCGGTTGGTCGGTTGGCGGTTCGTCCCCTGGCGGTCGGTCAGGGGGTGCGGTTTGTCGGCGGCGGGACGCGAATCTGGCCGCATCCGCGTGAAAACAACCGGTGAGAAGGAGAGGGCGCCCCCTCACCGGGCTGGCGATCGATAGGTGAATATCCAACTTATCAAAAGCCAACGGCGGTATGACGCACGAAACGCTGGAGAGGTTTCGCGCCACGAACTCGATGGGGCCCGGGTAACGGCCGCTCCGCCGCGTGGCTCATGCCCGGCGGGTGGTCCTCGACCTCTGGCAGTTGGCCGGCAGGCGGTCGGTCCCCCGGCGATCGGTTGGGGGTGTGGTCGGGTCAGGGACCGGGATGAGCGCGACTCTCGGGGGTCTTCTGTCTTCCTCTTCAGAAGGAGAGAGAAAAAGAAAAAGCCACCTAAGCGACCGAGGGACCATCGCTCGGGGTGACGTTCGCTCGAAGTGATCGCGTGGTCGAGCGATGGTCTCCGAGTGTCGCAACCGGACGGCTGAGCCGTCCGGGACGCTAGCACTTTTAGCTAGCCAAGGATGGCGGTGGAGCGCCCCTTCGGCCTGGCGAGGGGGGGATACCGGGGCGCTCGGCGGAAAATTCGGCTCAGGCGAATTACGGGAATTTCAGAGCGTGCTCCGCTCGAAGTCCGGCGGGCCGATGACGGCCCGACGGACGGCCTCCGCGAGGTCCGGGCGAAGCTCCGCGAGCTGCCGAAGCCGAGCCCGCTTCGCCCGGAGCGTCGGGCGGAGCCAGCGGATCCAGTGAAGGAGGGTCAGCCCGGCCGCGCCGGCGGGGGCGTTGAAACTCGCGGGAATGCCGACCGTCGCCATGCCGGCCGCGTCGGCGACGACCGTGATGACGAGGACGACTCCGTAGGTGAGAACCGTGGCGATTAGCGCCTCGGTGCCGGACTCGTGCTTGAGCTGGTACATCTCGACCGCGAGTTGCTGGTCAGCAGGTTTCAATTCCCGGAGGAGGGGGATGAGCCGTGCGGCCGCGGCGGGCCTCTTCGCTGAAGCACGTCCGAGGGACGCTATCCGCATCAGCCCGGTCCCTGGATCGCCTTCAGCGCCCGTTCCATCAAGACCCGGGCGTACCGGCTGGTTTCTACGGCGTGCGCGGCGAGGAGCGCGGGGACGGCCTCCTGGCCGTCTGAACCGAACCTGCCGAGTGCCGCCGCCACCTCGGCCCGGAAGATCAACGCCTCGTCCGAGAGCGCATCCGCTAGGGCGGGGACGGCCTCCTTCGCCGCAGGGCCAAGCGCCCCCAAAGCCACGGCCACCGCGCACCGCACCACCAGGGACTTGTCCGTGAGTGTCGCGACGAGGGCGGTGACCGCCGGAGTGGCTTCGGGACCGATGCTTCCAAGTTCCTTGGCCGACGCCTTCCGAACACGCCAGTCGGAGTGGGTCAGCCGGTCGACGAGGTGGGACACGCGTGTCGTCATTCTTTCGCTTCACTGGCAGCTTCCGGAATACCTGTCAAGCCGGCGCAACCGCCGTTCGCAGGGCCAGCGGCCCCTACTCGTGGAAGAGACCGGGCGAAGGTAGCCACCGCCATTTCGCCGTGGACGCTTACCCCCCCAGCCGGAAGGCGCTCCCGAAGAGTTCCGTGAAATTGCGGACGGAGACGACCCCGACCATGTCCGGTTCAGTAGGTGGATACTCGACCGTCACCTCCAGCACGCGAGTCCGAAAAAGTCCCTTTCTCAACTCGAAGCGGCAGCGGAATTTGAGATGGTCGATGGTGCTGCAACGGTTCGGGCGTTCGGCAGCGAGGATGGAAAGCTTTTGGCTCATGAGGCGAAATTGGTGACCGACGTTCTGGAGAGCGCTTCGAGAGTTGCAGGGCTTGTCCGGTTGGACACCTTCGACCCTCGGGAGACGCCGCGATGGACTTCCCCCTGACCGAGCTGATGGATCAGGACGCCTGCTATGCCAAGCTCGTCGGTCTCCTCCATCCCACGGGGCTGGCCTGCCCGGCCTGCAAGGCCGATGACCGTCTCCGCCTCCATCGTCGCCACCGTGCCCCCGTGCTCGACTACCGCTGTCTCGCCTGCGGTCGTGTCTTCAATGCCTTCACCGGCACCGCCCTGGAGGGGACGCATCGCCGGCCCGCCGAGGTCATGCTGATCCTCCGCGGCTTCGCCCAGGGGGTACCCACGGCGCAACTGGCGCGCGAGCTGAGGTGCGACCGCAAGCACCTCCTGGAGCTGCGGCGCCGGCTGCAGGACAACGCCGAGCGGTGGCTCGACCGCAACCCGCTGGGCGATGCGGTGGTCGAGGCCGACGAGATGTACCAGAACGCCGGTGAGAAAGGCATCGAGCACCCCGACCCGGCCGACCCGCCGCGGCGTCGGGCCAACGGCCGTCGCGGCCACGGCACGTTCGCCAACGACCGGCCGCCGGTGGCCGGGGTGGTCGGCCGCGAGTCCGGCGCGGTCCGGTTGGAGGTGGTCGAGTCGGCCGGGGCGGACGAGCTGGGCGAGGTGGTCGCCGACGCGTGCCTGTCGGGGACGATGGTGAACACCGACGCGTGGTGCGGCTACAGCCGGGTCGGGGGCCGTCACGATCGGATCCATGTGACGGTGGACCACTCGGGCCCGAAAAGCACGTGGGCGATCGACGCCGACGGCGACGGGGTGCGCGAGGTGCATTGCAACACGATGGAGGGGACGTGGACGGGGCTGCGGAACTTCCTGCGGCCGTTCCGCGGGGTGAGCAAGTGGTGCGCGTCGCAGTACGTGGCGATGTTCGAGTGGGGCCATAACATCAAAGAAGTCACTGATGAGTTCTTGCAGGTAATGCTGGGGATCAGCCCGTACACCGAATTCGCCTCATGAGCCAAGCTTTTTCTCCGCCAGAGAGCGCGGAAGGCCGCCCGGAGTAAAACGCTCGATACGCGGGCCGACGGTGCTCGCGTTTACGGCGCTCGCCTCGGGGATGCCGAGCGTTTGGAAAATGTGCTCCTGCATGGTGACGCAAGCGCACAGCTCTCGCGTCGGGATGAGGGCGCAGCAGAAAACAAGCACGAGGATGAATGGGAGGCGTCCCCAGGTCCGCCGCGTGTTTTTCTCCTCGCTCACACTCGGCCGGTAAACGACAGTCGATTGAGGCAGCGAGGCCGCGGTTTGCGAGGAGATGACGAGCGTCAAAGCTGGGTCGCTGCCCTCGATCAGTTCGGGCATGCGGATGAGATGGCTCCCGTTGTCGATGTTCGCTTCGAGAAAAGCGCGGATACTCGCCGCCGACCGCGGACGCTGGCTCGGCATCTTCTGGAGAAGGCTCAGGATGAGTTCGTTCAACCAATTCGGCGTGTCCGGGCGGAGCAAAGAAGGTGGCCGTGGTTGCTGCTTCAGATGCATCCACATCAGGCGGGAGGGCTCCTCGGCCTCAAAGGGAATCCGCCCTGTCACAAGCTCATAAAGAATGATTCCGAATCCGTAGATGTCGACTGACGGCGTCAGCTTCTGGCCGAGCCACATCTCGGGCGCGATGTAATGAGGCGAGCCGAGGAGTTCGTTGTGTTTCGTGAGCTTCGAGTCCGAAGGCCGCGCGATGCCGAAGTCGGTGATCTTTACCGTGCCGTCGTCCGTCACGAGCACGTTCTGCGGCTTGAGGTCGCGGTGGAGAATATCCGCCGCGTGAATCGCGGTGAGGCCCGCCGTTATTTGTAGGCCGATGAGCGCGATGCGATGGGGAGGGATATTTCCCGTGACTTCGATTTCATCGAGGATATGGTCCAGGCCGACGCCGGAGATAAGCTCCATCGTGAAGTAGACAAGATTGTCGTCATGCCCGACCCTGAACGTCCGGGCCACGTTGGGGTGGCTCACCCGGTGCATCAGCGTGACTTCCTGGAGGAACCGCTCCACGAGCGTTTTGTCCTGCATCATCTCGCGATGGAGGACCTTGAGTGCGATAAGCTGCCCGCCGAGTTCACGGTCGGAGGCGACGTAGACCGAGCCCATCCCGCCCTGGCCGAGCAGGCGTTCAATTGTGTATCGTTCCGATATGATGGTCCCGCGGGAGAGTAGGTGCTCGACTACGATATCTTCCATAAACCTTCGGGCTTGGGTTTTCCGAGGTCATCGACCTGCGGAATCGAGGCCGAGGCAGTAAGACACGGCTACCTTGCAGTAGATTCATGCACTACGTCCGCAGTGCATAAATATGAACTATTCACACGGAGGTCGTATACCGATATTCAAGAGAACGCCGTCTGCTCTGCGATAGTGGCACAGGCAACTGGTTGAGGTTACTGTGGTGCCTTCCAATACCATTCCTGGATTTGCAATTTGGTTCGGGGGTACGCAGTGACGAATCGGGGTCGGGGTCGGGGTCGGGGCCGGGGTCGGGGTCTCACCACTTGTCGAAGACGAGGTTGTGCCTGATGTCGTTCCGGATGACGATGCCGTTCCAGATGACGATGTCGAGCTTGATGTGGTCGAGCTTGATGTGCTCCCGCCCGACGAACTGGTTCCGGTCCCCGTGCTCGAACCGGACGACGAGGTCATTCCGCTCGACGAGGTGCTGCTCGCCGTAAATTGACAGGTGTTCGTGCTCGGGTCGAGGATGGTCCCCGACGGGCAACTCGGCGTGCTGGTTCCGCTACTACTTCCGCTCCCGGTGCTACCTTGAGATACACTGAGCTGACAATTAGTCCCGGAAGCGAACGGGAGTTCGATAATTTTCCCGGCCACTGAGCTGTAAACGTAATACCTCGTCCCGAGGGTCTTTGTGTCTTTTCTACAGCATGCAAGACCCGTCAAGTCCTGCTCCGATGTGGCATAAAGTGCGAGTTGCGTGCATTCGCTTAAGATCGTTCCCGGATATTTCGTCTTACATTCGTCGTTCAGGCAGTTGCTCAAGGCCGAGCCCTCCGGGAGGCTGAGGGCCGAGGTGACCGCGATTCTTAGGTCTGATTGCGGATGTTGGTTCCAGGCCCTTGAGCGGTAATCGTTGAAGAGCGACAGGACGATGGCCACGAGGATACCGACGACGACAACCAGCACGAGTAGCTCGGTCAGCGTCATCCCGATTTCATGAGAGGGTTCGCCGGTCACCCCGGGAGCTGGAGCCTTCCAACAAGCCATAAGTCTCTCGCATGCATGCAGTTCGCACGAGTGTAACTCGATAATTGTCCTCATTGCCAGGGGGAAAATGACTTGGCCCTGGCAACTGGCGACCGAGGGACCATCGCTCGTGTGGCGTCCGCTCGAAGCCACACGGGCCTATGACCGGCCCGACAGCTCGGACCGATGGGCTATTTTCTGGCGGGAATGGCTCGACCTGGTGGGACACCGGGGCGAACAATCGCTTCGTGTCGTCTGTCCCACGGGGAAAAATCCCGAGAGGGCGGGAACTTCTCGGGCCGGTGGGACACTCAAAATCGTCCCCTGATTTTTCGTTTCGCGTTCGGTGGGACACTTATCCACAAGGCGAGCGGCCGTAGGTGAATTAGCGGTTTTTTTTACCGTTCGAGCCTGCGCCGAATGGGTGGGCCTTTCTCAGGGCCGAGTGAATGATTGCTGCTAATTTGTGCTCATAATGCACGATCGCAGTTTTGTCATTGTGAGGCCGTGAAACTCCTGCCTGGCTCAGCTCCTCCGCTAGTTCGTCCTCGGAATGTAAGAGGAGGTCGAAATAGGGCCTTATCAGGTGGCTCAAGGTGAGCGAGGTCCCGGCCCGCTTGCCGAGTCTCGTCACGAGCGCTCGGAGAACCTTCTCCTCGCTCGGGCTGAGTAAGCATCTGACGACCCGGTTCAGCCGTTCCGGCTCGCCTTCCTCGGCGGCCCTCCGCTTTTTCCCGGTCTTTTGAGCCTTCCGGGAGCGTTTACCCTCCACTTCTTCCTGGCTCTCTTCCGCCTGAGTCTCCGTCCCCGACCTCGCCTCGACTACGGGGTTAACGAGCGTGAGTTCCGGCTCTGCCGCGGGCGTTGCCTCATTGGACGGCGTGGCTTTTGGAGCTTCCTCCGGCTCCCGCGCGGCGGGAGTGCTCGCGAGGGAGCTTAGAACCTTCGCCGAGATGGGGTCAAAAGGCTTGTCCTCCTTCCTCGCGAACTTAACCATTGGCGATCGCCTCGGCGTGGTGTTCGTTCTCCGGGTGATTTGGCCCTTCTGAATCTGCCTGGAGGCCCACGGCCTCGCTCCCCGCGGCCGGACGAGACATCATCTCCATCCGCTTCTCAAGCTCGACGGCGACGGTCCGGAACTGCTCCGTGACCTTGTGCCGGGGCTCGGTCTGAAAAATGGTCTGACCGGCCTTCTGAGCTGCGGGGATGACCGTCGTCCGGCTGATGGTCGTCTCGAACTTCCGCATCCACGGCGGAAGTGTCCCGAAGGTCTCATCGACGTAGGAGAGAAGCTCGCGGGTCAAGCGGGTCTGACGGCCATCGGCGTTACAGAGGACGACCCCGATGAGGGTGAGCGAGGGATTCCCGCCGTGCTGGCGGACGGACTCGATGTCCGTGAGGGCGTTATTGAGCCCGGTGATGGCGAAGGTCTCGGGCATCGCCGAGAGGAGGAAGAACCCCGCGGCCTTGTAGGCGGCGATGGTCGGCGTCGTCAGGTTCGGGGCCGTGTCGAGGAAGATGTAATCGTATTTCCCCTCCAGGGTCTTCAGGGGGGCCTTGAGAACGGTCCCCGAGTCGCCGAACTTCCCGAACTTAGTGGAGAGGGCGTTATCAATCGTCTCCAAGTTCCTCCGGGCTGGGAGGAGGTCCAGGCGGTCGGGTAAGTCCACCTCGTCCAAGTCCCCTGCCCTCACGATGACGTCTTCGGGGAGTTCCTCGCCCAACAGCACTTCGTAGGTGCCGAGAATCGCCATCTTGTCCGGGATGCCGAAGTGCTGGGTCGCCCCGCAGTTCATGTCGAGGTCCCAGACCAGACAGCGGTGGCCTCGCTCGGCGAGCGCGGCGGCGATGTGGACGGCGTTGGTGGTCTTCGCCACCCCGCCCTTTTGGTTCCCGACGGCGATGACGCGCGTCTTTTTTTCTTCTTTCGGCTGTTCCATGCGAGGTCTCCGGTTCGTCATTATGGCTATAACGGTTGGAGTATCCTTCGGCGGACGAAACCCCGCAAGAGGAGAAGTTTTCGGACGATTTTTGTTATAGCCTTAACGTTATAGCCATAATGCATGCCCTATTTGCTGAAATTATCGGGGCTTATGAATTTCGACCAATCCGTTATAGCCCTATCGTTATAGCCATATCATCACGGCTATAACTCGTTATAGCCCGAATGTTACGGCTATAACGTTAAGGCTATATAGCCTTAACGTTATAGCCGTAACCCAGTTTCCCCTAAGACTTTTTCCCTCTTGCGAGAGGGTTTGGGCTTCGGTCTACTTGAAGTGCCGAAATCCGTGCGTGCCCGATAAACCGGGGCTAGCAGGGAGGCCGGTTCATTCAGGGAATCAATTTCGAGGTGTCTATGAGGTAAGCGGTAGGCGTCTGAAAACGAAAAAAGCGTCCCGAGGGGGACGCTCGTTTCGATGGCCGCGGTCCGAGCTGGCGACTCGGGGGAAACTCTCAGGCTGTGTGGCAACAGTCCGAGGGCAAGCGGCAAATAGGAACAAGGGAACGATTCAACCCCCATCCTATTTGCTCTCCCCCCTTTTAGTCAAGCGTCGATTGCTGCGCGCCATGCGTGGAAGTCTCGCCCTTTTCCTGGCGGGAAAGGTGGGTACTTCGTGCGCTCGGTGCTTCCCGTCGCCTCACGGGTCAAGCGGACCACCCGCTACGGGTCCGCCGATATCCAGGGGGGACGGCATGCGCGCTACGGACGTGCTTCCGGGGCTTGGAGCCCCGAGGAAGCCAAGGGGGGGCTACAGGCTCATCAAGGTCGGGAAGTTGGCCCTGGCCTGGTGGTGCCTCAAAGAGAGAGCCATCAGGCTTGTCGATTTGAGGCTCTGGTTCGCCTGCCATGAGCTTTTGTCGAGACGGTGCGGCCTGAAGACGGGCCAGTCGCCGAGATTCGCCCTGGGCGAGCTGAAGGCCCTCACGGGCCTCTCGGAAAAACGGCTCAGGCCGGGCCTGGCCCGGCTCCAAGCCGCGGGGCTCCTCGTCTGGAACGAAGCGGGAATCGACTTTCCGGAACCCCCCGAAAATCTCGATGCTCCCGAGCTGGGCTCCTTCCGGGCTTTGCTCGAAGGAATCCCAAATAACCGCCGGAACGTGCCGGTCCCGCGGCGAATTCTCCGGCTGATGGCGGGCGGAGCCCGCCCGGTCCTGATCGCGACCATCCTCGGGCATCTCCTCCGCTGCCTGTATTTCCGGGCGGGGCGGTGCGAGGGGCGGGGACGGTGCAAGGCGTCGTGGATTGCCTCTGTCTTCGGAGTTGACCTCCGTCGGGTCAAGGAAGCCCGCAAGGAGCTGGTCTCCCTCGGTTGGCTCGTCCCCCACGAAGCGGCTCAGTGGGAGCTGAACCGCTGGGGGGCGACGATGACCATCAACCTCGATTGGGCCCGGCTCGACGGGGTCAGGGCCACCACAGGGGTTGGAAGCCCGGCTCCCGCCGTTCCGGCCGGACCGGAATTGCCACCCCCTCCGGCCGTTTCCGGCCCCGAATTGCCACCCCCTGTACCAGACCGGGAACCCCTAGCGGGAGCTAAGAACCAGAAACCCGCCTCGGCGGGCCGTCCGTCTGGTTTTTTGACCTCGAACGGGGAGGGGAAAGAAAAAGCCCCGAACCTCCGTGACGTCGTCCCCGAAGACCTGCGGGATACCGGCCGGACGCTTGAGCTTTACCGGCAGGCGGTCGAGGAGGGGCTCGTGACCTCCTCGGAAAGCGACCGGCTCCGGGTCCTCGCCGCAGCCGAACATGCCCGCGTCGTCGGCACGAAAAACCCCTCGGGGCTGTTCGTCCGGCTCCTCCGGTCGAAACTCTGGCACTTCATGACCCAGGACGACGAAGACGCGGCGAGCGCCCGGCTCAAGCGGCACCTCTTCGGGGACCGGGGAGGGGCGAGAGGACAAGGGCCCTCGCTGAGCCCGGCCCTCCGGCCAGTGGCTACCGGGGGGGCGGGCCTGTCGGCGGATGCTCGCCTGGTCCGGGAGGTCATCGCCGCGGCCCGCCGGGCGGGCTTCAAGGGCGATCCGTATCACCTCCTCAGGCGGGAGAGCGCGGAATGGACCCGGGAGCGTTACGATCTGGCGACTCGGGATCTGGAGACGTCGAGATGCGGCTCCCAGAACCAACGGATAGGAGGAGCTTTCTCGTCGGTTGGTATGATAATGCCAAAGGTGCTGTAGGTATCTACGGCGATCTTTGGTGACGTAAAGCAGTGCTGGACGTCATCGTGATGAGCGACACCAACCCGGTAAACCGGCCACCAACCGGCTAAGGGGCGGGAATAACCATCCGCAAGGTGTCGACCCGTAGAGCCGGATGCATGGAGACGTGCTTGTCCGGCTCGATGGAGGCTCATCGGAGTAAACCCCCTCGATGTCGAGGGCCTAATCCCGGTGTTCTATCCAATGGGTCGAGGGGCGTATGCGAGGCGTGTCTTGCACCCTCTTTTTGCCTAGCCCCCGGGGACGGGGGCGACGTGGTGAGAAGGATTGCCTACGCCCTGTTTGAGGTCCCCGGGGACGGGGGCGACGATGAAAAACCTCGGCGAGAGCCGGGGCCGTGACGGTCGAATGGGTAATCAAACCCTCCAGGGGGTCCGGACCAAAGCCGAAAGGCAATTCGGGTGAGAGTCCCGTCAGGTTCGTTCAACCTCGGCTGGCGTGGGGAGCTTCCGTCCTGCGAGGGGCGGAACCGGGCCGATGACAAGGCCCGGCGTTCGGACGAAACATCCGACGGTGAATAGCTCAACCATGAGAGGCGGGAAACCGCTTGCCAGAAAGCATGGATGAAGACGGTGCCAAACTGCGAAGAATCTGCGTCGAGGGATAGGGGGACGCTTCTACGTTCGGTCCCCAGAAATCACCGGCCCTAGGCCGGTGGAAACTATGCCGTGGCGGGAGCCGCGGACATACGACGCAGACCCGGGGGGTATCACTCCCTAGCGACGTGAGCATCCGTGCGACGATTGTCACTAAATTGGGAACCGCTGCGGCCAATCGGCGTGGTTGCCGGGTGCCTGACCAGTCAGTCAGGGTTCAAGGCCGTAGCGGGGGAGTGTGGCCTCAGTAGGAGCGGGCACGGGCATGGCGGGAGCCAGGTCCGAAGCTCGGCGAGTCACCGGCAAGGCAGTCGGGGCTCGTTCGCGTGGCTTACGGGTGGTGCCGGGTCACGACGCGACGACGAAAGGGCTGACGGGTTTTACTCATCACGATGACCTGAGCCCCGTGGGACTTCCCTATGGGGCCTAATCTCCTGGAAAGGACGGTGCATGCGGCCAAACGAGGTCTCCCCCGGGAGGGGAAGACGTCCCTTGGCGGCGAACTGGCGATGGACGCTCGACGTGTGCCTTGCACATGCGGGTTCCATCGGAGGTTAGTGCTGCCGCAACGACTATAGATTGAGGTAGCTGCATTCTTGAATGTAGTTGCTTCTCTTCGGCGGAGCGGATGAGAAGGCGAAGTGAGAGCTTCGGTGCGAGGCTTCGTCTTCCGGCGAAAGGGCTTTGGCTTTGGTGGTTGAGCCGAAAATCAACCACCTTCCTGGAAGAATTGGTCGGATGGGGTCCTATGTCAGACTATCAATGCGAGGCGACGAGCCTCGGGGGATTCGTTCAACAACTCGCCGTGGCCTACGTCGGTAACGGCTATTGGTTCTACGTGACGGGCCACGTCCCCGAGCGCAAGAACCCTGAGGCGGTGGACTTAAAGCTCATCAAACGCTACGGCCTCGGGCTCTCAAGGTGGGCCGTGGCGAGGCGGAAGCTCGCCGGTGGGGCGAACCTCCAATACATCCGATTCGGCCGCTTCTTCGTCCTGCTCGCGACCAAGGGCGAGCATCCCTTCTTTCATGACGAAGCGGTGAGCATCAGGAAGGTCCAGGACGTGACCATCAAAATCGGCGGCTACTCCATCGGGCACAAGGCGGGGCACGCCCGGGTCAGTATCGAGCGTGAGGAATACAAGCGGCTGAAAGCCTACTTCCTCGACCTGGCCGTGAGGCGGACGGCCGCGAAGCTCGAAGACGAGTTCAGGCGGATCTCCTTCGAGCCCTATGCCCCCGTCCGCGTGCAGCTCCTCTGCATCCTCCGGGCGGTGAACCGGGCCCGGAAGGTCGCCGGGTTCGAGCCGGTCTCGAAGACCTGCCTGAGACTCAACCGGCGAATCTACCGGCCGTTCGAGCGACCGGGGGGAACCTAATGGAAGAACAGGCTTGAGAACGGTTTCGGGGGATTTGGCACTGGTGAGCCGGGACCTCCGCCGGGGGCGGTCGGGCGTTTATTTGATCGGATCTTCGGGCGGGCTGTTCGAAGCGGGGACCGACTTCGCCGAGGTGACGCGGACGATCTCGGTGGCCAAACTCTGGAGGGTGGTGAGCGCCTCGATCCGGTGGCGGCCGTCGAGTCCGGAGCGGATCTCGCGGGCGGCCTCGTCGCCGACCACCGCCCAGAAGCAGACCGCCTGCCGCGCGAGTCACTCGATCGGGACTTCTCCCTCGGGGCGGAATGACTCAAGCCTGTAGCAATTGGCTATCCCAACGAATGCTCTTAACATAACTGCATCCCTAATCACGGCGGGGCGCGCGACGGAAAGTGGGAAAAGCCGGTGGTGTCAAACCCTCTGTGAACCTGAAATGTAAGCCCGGCGTCGAAAGGGGGCGGGGGACCGACTGGGGTGACGCCCGGCCTGGCCCCCGCCCTCCGGTTCAGTCAGAACGGCACCTCCTGGCCCTGCACCCGCTCACAGATCCAGGTGTGAGCCAGATCGAGCACCTTGGCCAGCAGGAGGAGGTCGTCCCGGCCGAAGCTGTCGGACGTCCGCCACTGGCCGTCGTCGTCCTTGTAGAGCCGGGCGACGGTCACGTTATGCCGGACGCCGTACTCGGTGTCGTTGGCCCAAAGGGCCGCGCGGATATTCCGCAGTCGGACCACGTGGACCGGCTGGGTCTTGGTCGGGGCCGGCTCGGTCGCCGGTGACTCGGAGGGCTCTCTGGTCCTGGACAGGGGCATGGTTGGTCGCTCCGTTCGTGGGGTCTGGGGATGGGGGTGCGGAGGGCCTCTGCGGGTGCCGTAAGGCCCTCTGTCCGTCTCAGTGTCGTTCGAGGAACTCGAACAGCCGCTGCCCGCCCTCGGGCAGGCGGACATAGGTTGCGGCGTCGGGCCCGGTGCGGGTCCTTACGCCCTTCTTCGGGAGCAGGGTGACGACGGGGGTCCAGTCGGCGAGCCGGACGGCGAGGATGCGGCGGTAGCCGTCTCGCCGCGGCCTGCCGAGTAGGAAGGTCGCGTTCTTGGTATAGAGCCTCATGGAGCACCTCCGGGCTCAGACGGCGAGGGCCCGAAGCCCGGCCGCCCTCGGGACGGTGAGACGCCTGGAGACGAGGAAACCCAAGTGGGAGATGTGGGTCAGGTCAAACAACCCGGCCTGACATGACGTGGACGTTCCGATCCCCCGCGGTCCCGCCGTAGGCGAGCCGCCGGGCGTGGTCCGCCTTCGACCATCGCTTCACGTCCTCGATGAGGTCCGGGGCGTCCGTCTCCTCGGACCCGTGGACCGAGTCGTTGACCAGATAGACCTCCTTGCAGCCTGATTCGAGCAAGGCGAAGACGGCGAGCGGTTGGAGCATCTCGCGGGTGAGCATGATGCAACCGACGTGTGGGTCTTCCGATGAGCCGCAGTTCCACGGCTCGGGCAGGTTGACGTTCGGGATGCCGAAGCACTTCGCGACGATGTTCCGTCCTTTCGCCGTCACGTCGAAGAGAATCCGATACATCAGGCCGCACGCTTCTCCCGTCAGGGGGATGACGCCGAAGGGCTCTAGGTCGTTCCAACAGTTGATGGATTTCATGGCCGGTCCTCCTTTCAGACCGCGAGTGCCAGGAGCCCGGCCGCCTTCTGGTCGGCATCGGTCCGGTCCCCCGCGTTCGGCTGCTCGCGGGCGATGCGGGTGAGGGCATCGACCACTGCGAAGATGGTGAACCGTCCGTGTTCTCCGGCGACCTCAAGCGCCCGCTTCGCGAGCGACTTGGTGATTCCGGCCCGGTTCAGGGCCTTCATCGCCTCCTCGGCGTCGTCGCCGAGATTGGTCTCCATCGCCTTCCTGATGACGGCGACGAAGCCGTCCTTGCGGGCGTCCCGCTTTTCGACCAAGGCGGCGACGATGCGGCGGATGTCCCCGAGGGCCTCGCCCACCTTCCCGGTGTGCTTGCGGGTGAACTCGACGACCTCGGTCGCGTCCCAGATAATGTGATTCCGGCAAACCGCCTGGAACCAGAAGGTCGAAATTCCGACCGAACGCTTCCCGACCTCGCTGTTCCAGACGTAGAAGCCGGGGGCGAACGCCTCGCCGTCAATCTCCGCCCAGCCGGTCGGGTCGATGAGGAAGCAGAACATATCCTGCTGCCCGCAATAAAGTCCGGTCCCGCCACCCTGGTTGTCGGGCCCGCCGACTTCGGCCCGCTGGGGCGGCTCGAAGTCGGTCGCGAACTCGCGGAGCATCGTGAGGATGTCCGCGTTGTGGAGCCGGGTGTAGCTGTGGCCGTGAATGGACCGGACCAGGTCGTTTTCGGTGAAAACCTGGAGGGGCTTGTTCCCCCCGGGGAGGGTCTCCTGGAAGACCCGGCTTGCGGTGTCGGCCGAGACGCGGTTGAGGGTTTCCTTGCTCACGCCGGCGAGGCCGCAGAGCTGGGAAAAGCTCCAATCGTTCAGGTGGAACGGCTCGTTCTCCTCGCCGAGGTCGAGGACCAGGCGGTTCCCCTCGGCGACGGGCCTGAGGGTCTGGGGCGGACGCCACCTGTCGGCGGACCGCTCCTTCTCGGCGTGGCAGTGCTCCCAAAGGGCCTGGACGCTCCCGAAGGTCTCATCGGGGGTGCGGCGGAAGAGATCTTCGTGGGCACGCGTGAGGTTCTGCACGGTCGGGTCTCCTCTCTGAAGCGCGGGGGCTGAAGGACGAAAAACCGAGCGTGCGGCTGACCCCTGCGGGCAACCTCACGCTCGGCTCTGTTCCCCCGCCGCGCCCCGGGAGGGGAGGCCAGGAGTCGGACCGGAGTTGGGTGCTGTCGTGAAAAACCTTGAATGGCACCACCGGCCTCTCGGCGGCTCGGGGTCGGAAAATGGCCCGGGGTCGCGGGGAGGCTGGCGTCGGTCTTCTACCGGGACTGCGATTTTCGAGAACGGACGCTTTCGGAGTGAGGTTATAGGCCCATCACGGTCTTTACCGCAATTCCACCGAGCGTTTTGAGCGGTTCGGGGGGAGAACCAAATGGGAGATCGGGCTGAGGGCTCGGCGCAAGGGATCAAAGTAACTGAGTTGCCATCGGACCGGCCGGTCGCGCGTTTGGCCACCATCGCGATTCATAAAGATGCGGGTACTGACACCGGCATCCGAGGCGGGACCGTTGCCCACATGAGCCGCACCTCTTCGGGTGTGAGGCCGTAGGCGGCGTTCACGATGTCGCTCACCTGCTGCTCCAGGCCGCGGGCCTCGCGGGCGAGCGCCTGGGCGGGGACAATCGTCCGCTCGTGCTCCTCGCAAAGGTTTCGGAGACCGGCCAGGCTCAAGGGCTTCTTCTTGCCGCGGAGCTTCCTCACCTCGGCGATGAGGGCGTCGCGGCTGTGATGGCGACCTGTTCGACCCGCTATTCGGAAGCGGTGAATAGTCGAGATCCTGTGCTCGCCCTTGAGCGTCCGGCACCCCACCAGCCTACCAATTTGAGTTTGGCCTCGCGGAAGCCGATGATGCCGAGCATGCCGAGCCCGCAGAGCAACCAAGATGGTGGCTCCGGCACGCTGCTGATCGTCAAGGCGCTGCCTGCCGTTACATCGGAGAGAGGGACGCCGGAGGCGTCGGACCCGCTGGATGCGACGAGATCGAAAGCGATCATTCCTGAGCCGGCACCCAGGACCGTGACGTCGAAGGAATAGAAGACGCCGTTCGTCGAGATGGGGGTCCCGGAAATGGCGAAAAGCGTGTCATACAGGCCATCCGCCACACCCTTCGACTCTCCCGGTGCGAATCCCGACAGGTCGGGAATGATCGGGCCCGGCGCGATGGTCGGCGTGCCCAACAAGTCGCCATCGAACGCAACGGTCGCGGCGAGGAAATCGAGCCGATCGCCCGCATTGAGGCCGGTCAACCCGACCCGGATGGTGACCAACTGGCCGGGCGTCAGCTTGTTGAGGTCCGACGGAGAGGACAACTGCAGGATGAAGTCCGCGTGGCAGGTGTGGGGGGCGAGGACGAGGACCAATACGGCCAGGACGGCCCGCAACGTTGTCCCCATGCCCACGGATCGTTCATAAAGCGCACGATGATCAGGAAGCAACCGACTCCGCATCATGAGGTCCTCCGTTGGTCGGGACGCTTCCCACCCCGGAGAACTCCGAAGTGCGGCGTGATGTCTCCGAAGAGGTCGTGCCACATTTCCGGCGCAGCGATGATCCGATCGAGCGACGCGATGTCGAGGACCGGCCGAGCGGTCTGTTTATCGGTGGTCTGCCGATCGGTATTTCCGGGTCGAATGCCGCTGGACGCCACCTCTCCGAGCCCGGCGACGGCCGGGCTGGGCAGCCCATCCAGCGTGTTTCGCCGTCCGGTGTGCGGGATCGAGATCGGCGGCCCGGGGAGTCGCCTGATGCCGGGCGCCAGGGTCTCCGCCATCAGGTCGTCCGGGGCAACGGTCGGATCGAGATCATCCAGCCCGAGCACATGCCCCAACTCGTGGGCGATCACGGTGAGGAGGTCCATTCTGCCGAGTGCCGGGCTCGTACCGCCGGCATGGAACTCTGAGCGGGCTCGGGCATCGCCGAATTCGGAATCATCGAGGGGCGAGGCGTCGATGAACCAGCCGTATTCGGCGGCGTCTCGATCGATCCAGACGACGCTGACCGAGGTCCACCCCAGATACGTCCCGGGGAGATCGGCAATCCGGAATGAGACATGCTTGAGGGCCCCGGTTCGCGAGCCGTCCCCCAGTGCGGTCGTCCAGCGGTTGATCGCAGCATCGACGAGCGGCTGAAGTGTGGCGACGGTCAGCACACCGGAGCCGGTCGTCGCGCGGTTGGCCGGCCCGGACGCCCGTTGCGGCGACCCGCTGCTCGCGGTGAGCGTCATCGCCGACGCCCCGAACGTCGGGATGAGGATCATACCACCGCCCAGGTCGAGGCCGTTCTTCGTCGCAAAGTCTCCCGAGCGCGACCCGAAGGTCAAGACGGCGAATGCGTCGTTGTTGGCGGGAGTGAACCCGTTGATCAAGCTGACATTGAGCGTGCCGTCGAGTGTGACACTCCCAGTAACCACGAGTTGATCGAATTGACTACCCGCGGTAAGGCCGCCGAGGTCGAAGTTCAGGATGCCACTCGCCAACTGCGTGTAGTTGCCGGAAATCGCCAGTCGGCCTGCTCCAGATCCACCAGGATTGATCTGGCCAGCGTTGCGCACGGAAGCATTCACGCTTCCACCGCCCGAGAGGCTTCCGCCTTGTAGATCGATAAGGCTGCCACTGAGCGTCCCTCCGCTCAGGATGGTGCTCCCAACGGTTTGAGTGAATCCAGCCCCGAAATTCACCGTGCCGACCTGGAGGCCGACGGTTCCGCTATTGGTGAAGGCGATGTCGACCGGGGTGGTCGTGCCGGCGGACTTCTTGAAGGTGCCGGCGTTGGCGAAGACCGGCAGGGCGCCCCCGCCGGGCCGCCCCATCCGGGCGTCGGTCTGGACGTCGAAGACCGACCCCGCCAGGCTGTTGAAGCTCGTGCCGTCGTTGAAGTTGATGTTGCCGGCGCCGGCCCAGGTGGTGGCGCCCGTCTGGTTGACCACGCCGCCGACGGTCTTGGTCGCCGCGCCGGCGATGTTCAGCACGCCGGCGTTGACGAGCGTGCCCCCGATCGTGCCGGTGGTCCAGTTGACGGCGCCGGCCGTGCTGTCGATGGGGCGTCCGGCGGCGGTGACGTTGCCCTGGATGTTCAACGCCGCGCCGGTGCCCAACATCAGCTTGCCGGTGCCGGCGAGCGTGCCGGCGGTCCAGAGGAGTTGGCCGGTGACCGTGAGGTCGCCCGCCCCTGTCAGGGTGCCGCCCTCCAGGACGAGGTTGGAGGCCGACATCGCCGCGTTGACGGTCACCGTCGAGCCCGGGATGCGCAGCCGGCCCGGCCCGACGATCGCCGAGCCGGCCGCCATCGTGGCGCCCGCGTTGAGCGTGAGGTCGCCGACCTGGAGGTCGATGGTGCCGCTGTTGGCAAGGGCGACGTCGACGGGGGTGGCGACGCTGGCCGACTTCCGCAACGTGCCCACGTTGCCGAAGACCGGCAGCGCCCCGCCACCGGGCCGCCCCATGCGGGCGTCGGTCTGGACGTCGAAGACCGAGCCGGCGAGGCTGTTGAAGGTCGTGCCGTCGTTGAAGTTGATGTTCCCCGCGCCCGTCCAGGTCGTGACGCCCGCCTGGTTGATCACGCCGCCGACGGTCTTAGTCGCCGCGCCGCCGATGTTCAGGACGCCGGTGTTGACGAGGGTGCCCCCGATCGTGCCGGTCGTCCAGTTGACCGCCCCGGCGGCGCTGTCGATGGGGCGCCCGCCTGACGTGACGTTGCCCTGGATGTTCAACGCCGCTCCGGCACCCAACATCAGCTTGCCGGTGCCGGCGAGCGTGCCGGCGGTCCAGGTCATTACCCCGGTCACCGTCAGGTCACCCGCGCCAGTGAGGGTGCCGCCCTCCAGGACGAGGTTGGAGGCCGACATCGCCGCATTGACGGTCACCGTCGAGCCCGGGACGCGGAGCCGGCCCGGCCCGGCGACCGCCGAACCCGCCGCCATCGTGGCGCCCGCGTTGAGCGTGAGGTCGCCGACCTGGAGGTCGATGGTGCCGCTATTGCTGAGGGAGATGTCCACGGGGGTGGCGACGCCGGCCGACTTCCGCAGCGTCCCGGCGTTGGCGAAGACCGGCAGGGCGCCCCCGCCGGGCCGGCCCATCCGGGCGTCGGTCTGGATATCGAAGACCGACCCCGCCAGGCTGTTGAAGGCGGTGCCGTCATTGAAGTTGATGTTCCCCGCGCCCGTCCAGGTGGTGGTGCCCGTCTGGTTGACCACGCCGCCGACGGTCTTGGTGGCCACGCCGCCGATGTTCAGCACGCCGGCATTGACCATGGTGCCGCCGATGGTTCCGGTGGTCCAGTTGACGGCGCCCGCGGTGCTGTCGATGGGACGTGCGGCGGCGGTGACGTTGCCCTGGATGTTCAGCCCCGCGCCGGCGGCCAGGACGACCCGGCCTGCGCCGGCGAGCGTGCCGGCGGTCCAGAGGAGTTGGCCGGTGACCGTGAGGTCACCCGCGCCAGTGAGGGTGCCGCCCTCCAGGACGAGGTTGGAGGCGGACATCGCCGCGTTGACGGTGACGGTGGCGGCCGGGATGCGCACCTGGCCGGGGCCGACGATCGCCGAGCCGGCCGCCATCGTCGCGCCCGCGTTGAGCGTGAGGCTCCCGCTCTCGACATCCACCGTTCCGCTGTTGCTGAGGGCGACGTCTATGGGAGTGGCGGTGCCGGTCGACTTCTTGAGGGTGCCGGCGTTGGCGAAGACCGGCAGCGCCCCGCCGCGCCGGGGCGCCCCATCCGCGCGTCGGTCTGGATGTCGAAGACGGAGCCGGCGAGGCTGTTGAAGGTCGTGCCGTCGTTGAAGTTGATGTTGCCGGCGCCGGTCCAGGTGGTGGCGCCGGTCTCATTGACCACGCCGCCGACGGTCTTGGTGGCGGCTCCGCCGATGTTGAGCACGCCGGCGTTGACGAGCGTGCCGCCGATGGTTCCGGTGGTCCAGTTGACGGCGCCCGCGGTGCTGTCGATGGGTCGTCCCGCGGCGGTGACGTTGCCCTGGATGTTCAGCGCCGCTCCGGCGGAGAGGACGAGCCGGCCGGTGCCGGCGAGCGTGCCGGCGGTCCAGGTCATCACACCGGCGACCGTGAGGTCTCCCGACCCGGTCAGCGTCCCGCCCTCAAGAACGAGGTTGGCCGCCGACATACCCGCGTTGACGGTCACGGTGGCGGCCGGGATGCGCAGCCGGCCGGGGCCGACGACGGCCGAGCCGGCGGCCATGGTGGCGCCGGCATTGAGCGTGACATCGCCGACCTGGAGGTCGACGGTTCCGCTGTTGGTGAAGGCGACGTCGACGGGGGTGGCGACGCCGGCGGACTTCCTGAGCGTGCCGGCGTTGCTGAACGTCGGCAGGGCTCCGCCGCCGGGGCGCCCCATGCGGGCGTCGGTCTGGACGTCGAAGACGGAGCCGGCGAGGCTGTTGAAGGTCGTGCCGTCGTTGAAGTTGATGTTGCCGGCGCCGGTCCAGGTGGTGGCGCCGGTCTCATTGACCACGCCGCCGACGGTCTTGGTGGCGGCTCCGCCGATGTTGAGCACGCCGGCGTTGACGAGCGTGCCGCCGATGGTTCCGGTGGTCCAGTTGACGGCGCCCGCGGTGCTGTCGATGGGTCGTCCCGCGGCGGTGACGTTGCCCTGGATGTTCAGCGCCGCTCCGGCGGAGAGGACGAGCCGGCCGGTGCCGGCGAGCGTGCCGGCGGTCCAGGTCATCACACCGGCGACCGTGAGGTCTCCCGACCCGGTCAGCGTCCCGCCTGAGAGCGTGAGCCCACCGTCGAATTGAGCGCTGTTTGTAACGTTCAGCGTCCCGCCGGAAAGCGTGATTGCTTCACTGGAGAGGAGGCCGGCGATGACGGTGGAACCGGTCCGGTATGTGATCGTGGCATTACCCGGGACGTCGATCACGGCATAATCGGTTGGTCCGGGCAGGACGCCGTTGAGCCAGTTGGCCGGATCATCCCAGAAGCCGCTGGATGGATTGACCCACTTTGTCGTTCCTGGCGTGACGGTGAAGTGGCGGACGTAGTTCGCCCCTCCGATCGGGTTGCCGGCGCGATCGGTCACTGCGGACGTATCGATGACAAAGGTGTAGTCGCCCGGGTCGAGAGTAGCGTAGGTGATTCGGACCTGGCGATCGCTGAAACGGAGCTGGAGGTCAGCCGGGGGAAGGATGTGGCCGGTGGAATCCGTCAATTGGAAAGTTTCTGACGCGACCGTCGCCGCAGCCAAAGGCTTGGAGAAGTTGAACTGAAGATTCCGGAAGTTCTGCAAGACCTTCTCGCCGTCTCCGAAATTGGCGCTGACGATCGTCGGGGCGAACGTGTCGGGGACGATCTGGAGCACGAGCGGGGCGGAGAGGGTGATGTTGCCGCCGGTGTCGGTGGCGCGGACCTGGATGGTGGCGGTCGGGTCGGTGGAGGAGTTGGCCAGGGCGATGGCGGTGAGGTCGAAGGGGAAGGAGACGTCGTTGCGGACCACGGTGCCGTTGACCAGCAGCTCGACGTTGCGGACCTGGACGTCGTCCGAGATGTTGGCGGCGACCGCGACGGACGTGCCGGCGAGGACCTGGATGCCGGGCGTGTTCGGGTCGAGGTCGGCGCCGGGGGCGCTGATGGTGACGGTCGGGGCCTGGCGCTTGTTGTCGAACGGCAGGTAGTTGACCACTTGCAGGCCGCCCGTGCCGTCGGCGATGAAGGCGATGCCGCCGGCCACGGTCACGCTGTTGGGAGCCACCGGAAGGTCGATGCGAGTGAGGAAGGCGCCGGTGTTGGTGGGGTCGGCGACGTTTAACACGTCCAGGGCGTTGAATTGCTGGCCGGTGGGCCCGCGCAGGGAGCCGACCGCCACGGCCAGGCCGGAGCCGTTCGCCACGACGGCCGAACCGACGATGTTGGCCGCGTCCACGCCGCTGAGCAGTTGCAGGTTGTTCGGGTTGGCGACGTTGGCGGTCACGAAGCCGCCGCCCGCGCCGACGTACGCGATGCCGTTGCCGACGAAGAGCTTCCCGCCCGCCGCGGGCAGCGTCAGTGAGCCGCGGGCCACCATCTCGAAGCCGCCGATGTCGATGGCCCGGAGCACCCGCGAGCTGTCGATCGTGTAAAGCATCGAGCTCTCGCGGGCGAGGCCCGTGAGGGTCGCGCCGCCCAGGCCGAGGGTCTGGAGCTTCTCGCCCGTGAAGACGTCGTACACCAGCAACGAGTTGCCGGCCGCCACGTAGGCCAGGCCATCGATGATCTCCACCTGGCTGGCGGCCACGTTTATGGTCCGGATCAGCGTCGGCGTCGTCGGGTCGGAGACATCCACGAAGTGCAGCCCGCCGGCGTTGCCAGCTACGACGGCGATCTGAAGCCGGGAATCGACGGCCACGTCCGTGGCGTCGCCGGCCAGATCGATCTGGCCGGCGACGATTGGCCTCTGGAACCGCGAAGCATCGACGATCGCCAGACCATAGGAACCGGTCGCGACGTAGGCGGTCTGGCTCTGGGCATTGAGAGTGGAGCCCTCGGCGACGACCTCCTTGGCCTCGCCCTGGAGGGGGAGGCTCGCGATGAGACCGGTCGGGAAGGCGCGACCACCGAGGGGATCGAGGCCCTGGGCCAGTTCGGAGGCATCGTCGATCCCGTCGCCGTCCGTGTCCTCGTTGCCCAGGCTCGTCCCGATGGCGAATTCGCCGATGTCGGGGATCCCGTCGCCGTCCTCATCGGGACCGCCGAATTGCGAGAACATCAATGTGCGAGTTGACGCGGATCCACTCGGTCCGGTGTGCCCTGAGTAGACCTCGGAACGGTTCGTCGACGGTTGATAAACGATTAGATTGTAATTGGAGTCCGGAGGCAGCACGGCCGAGAAGTCACCAACGGGGGTGGACCGGCCGCCAATCTCCGTGCCGCCGGGGAGGATGTACCTGTAGTAGGTGCGGCTGTCCGCACCGAAGCCGTTCGACTGGGAAACAGGTCCGAGGAAAGGAGTCGGTGCGGCTTCGATTGATGGACTTGATGAATCCGTCAGCTCCCTAGAAAAAACGTGAATGTTCAGATTTTTGATAGTAGCGGTTGTACTAAAAAATGCCGTTCGAATATATGAGAAATCAACTTCGATGTCCGTTGGCTTACCGTGAACGATTTGGCTCGGGATTCCGGATGCGATCGATTTGAAGGGGAGAGGGGCGACGGCTCCAAGACACAACAAGTTGTCAAAAAGCAAAAGACCATTACAGATGAAGGCGTATGCAGGAGGAATAACAACGCTGAACGAGCCAGAAAGACCAAGGTTGTATGTGCCAGGATGGATATTGAGTACGTCTGAACCAATTTTGCCATCCACACCAAATCTGATGTCGACCCCTACTCCCAAATCTACGGTCCCTCCAGCACCGTTGATGTCCAAATCGAACGTCGGTAGATAGGGTGAGCTGATAGTTCCTTGGGCATTGTAGTTGACGTCATAGTTTACAGGCCCAAGATGTACTTGGTGATTTACAAGCGGGCGTTGAAGAGGATCTTGAATGACGAAGGAATCCACTGCATCAAAAATTGCAACTCCATTGATTGAGACGCCGACCTGGTAGAGTTTACCTGGGTCATTGTCCCGGATGGTTCCAACGCCGACTCCCTTCGCGATCTCGGCGTTCGTCACGGCACCGGGAATGAATTCAACCGTGAAGGCTTCCGTCAGCTCCTTGACGGTGTCCCCGATAATCTGAACCTCGAACTGCTTGACCCTCTCATTCGGCCCGAAGTGGATATTCTCCGAGTTGAAGATGTAATCCTCGCCCTGCTTCGCCGTTCCATCGACGGTGAGGACCGCTGCATCAACACCGAATTCGTAAGCGTGATCAAGGCTGATGGTGAAGACCGCGGTGGTCGTGCCGGAATCGCCTTCGACCACCGACTGATCACTGATCGAGATATGCGGAATCTGGTCATTTGAGCCAACGGGGTCGTCGTCCAGGATGGTGCCCTGGGCCTGCCCCATTGTGGCACCAGTCTCGATGTCGATGAGCTGCACGACAAACGTCTCGTCCCCCTCTACGATCTTGTCGCCGATCACCTTGACGAACAGCGGGATCGTCTGGCCGGGCTCGACGTGAACGACGGTGGGCGGAATTCCAAAGTAGTCGACACCATCCTGCGCCGTGCCCGGCACAGTTTTCACGAGGACATCGCGCCCGACCACGCCCTGCGGATTGCAACCGGTCGGGGCCATCCCGCCGGTCACATAAAAGATCATGTCGGTGTAGCCGGAATCGCCCTCTTTCACCGAGACGTCAGGGCCGATCGTAACGTTAACCGGCGTAGGAGGTGGGGGCATATTTTCATTGGGTGGACAGCCACCACCACCACCATTACCACCAGCGCCACCACTTCCACCGCTCGTGTTGTCAGTCGTCCCGGGCGGAGTCAGACCGTGCCATCCCGGATGCGTGATCCCCGTCCCCGGGTCGGTCGTCGCCGACAGGCCGTCGGCGGAAACCGTGGCCGTCCCCTCGATCACGAGCCGCCCCGTCGTGTGGTCGAAGCTGAGGAAGTTGAGCTTCGTCCCCGGGGCCGCGTGGAAAACGTTGGGGAACGTTAGCGGGGCCGGAGTGGAGAAGTTGCTGATCCCCGGCGCCTGCACCGTGATGTCGAACGTATGCTGGAGCAGGCCCGGCGGCAGCATGTCGCGGACCAACTCGGGCGGCACCGTGCTGATGCCCACTTGGCCGGACGCGAGCCTCTGGCCGTCGGGCCCGATCAGGCTGCCGGGCTGCACCGCGATCGTGAGCATCGACCGCTGCTCGGGCGTCAGGTCGGGGGCGGCCGCAGCCGCGACGCCGATCGTCGTGACGGCGGCGTTGTTCACGCTCTGGAGGATCGAGGTCAGAACGCGCGGCAGGTAAACGCCGGGGACCGCGTCCATCGCGGCCCGCTCCTCGCGCGTGCCCATGCTTCCCATGACCGTGTTGGCCCGACCCGGGTCGACGGTCAGGTCCATCACCATCTCGGGGAAGTAGATGCCGGCCGGCGCGTTCGTCGCCGTCCGGCCGTCGATGGCCAGCTTGATGTCGCCCGACGGTACGGAGGCGAAGGAGAACCGCCCCTGGGCGTCGGTGTAGACGAACTGACTTTCCAGCCCGAGGATGTAGACCTTCGCGTGGGCGATCGGGTTCAGGTAGAGGTCGTCTGCCGTGACCAGAACTCCGTCCGGGCCGACCCGCACGTCGTCGAACGTCATCGGGTGCAGGTCCGGCCCCGGGTCGGCCACGAGGCCGGACAGTGAGGTGTTGGGCAGGATGGCCAGGGACACCGTGCTGAACTGGGAGCGGAAGCTGCCGCCGGGATTGCCGTCGCCGTCGGCGTCCAGGGCCGTCCCGTCGGCCGCCCGGATCGTCGTGCCGTCCACGGTCACGGTGATCGTCGAGGCGCCCGGCATCGGGTTCTGGAAGAACAGCCAGGCGAACGTGCCGTCGTTGGCGACGACGATGTTCGCGGCCAGCTTCGCGCCGGTGGTGTCCGTGGCGTAGAAGTTGGCGGCGTTGAGCGTGGCGGCGTTGATCGCCCGCGAGAACGTGACCTTGGGCCGGAAGGTCGAGCCAACGTCATCCGCGCCGTTGGCCGGCGTGATCTCGGTGATCTGGAGCGGGATTGCCGCTGGCAGGGAGACGCTCACGGTGCGCGTCGTCGTGTTGCCGGCGGCATCGACGGCGGTGACGGTCAGGGTGTGGTTGCCGGTGGCGAGTCGGGACAGGTCGAGCGGGGCGTCGAGCGTGTCGGCCAGGAAGATCGGGTATTCCTGCCCGGCATCGAAGGTATAGGAGAGGCGTGAGATCGCTGAACCAGTGCCCGACACGGTCCCGGTCAGCCGGGACGCGGCGGTGAGCGTGCTGCCCCCTGTCGGGGCTGTGACGGTCAGCGCGGGCGTTCGCGTGTCGAGGGTGATGGCGAACGCCAGCGGGTTTGAAGTGTTCCCGGAGTAGTCCGTCGCCCGGAATCGGAAGGTGTGCCCGCCGTCGGCCGAGCCGTTCAGGGCGAAGGTAGTCGTCAGCGTGAAATGCCCATCCGCGTCGAAAGACACGGGCGTGAAACCGCTGCCATCGAGCTGCACCTCCAGATTCTGGACACCCGACAAGTTGTCGAGAACCTGGCCGGTGAGCGTTGTGTTCTGCGACGTGACCAGAGCGGGCTGGGGGCTGCTGACGAAGACCTTCGGGGCCTGGGTGTCCGTGGAGACCGCGAAGGTGCTCAACACGTAAGCGCCGAGGGACCGGCCGGCGGCAAGGCCGTCCTGATTGGAGAAGGCGTAGTGGATGCCGCCGTAGATCCGGCTCAGGCCCGCCTCCTCGGCCGCGGCCTGGAAGCTGATGAACTTCCGCTGGACGCCGGGCAGGCTGGGCGAACCGATCGTGAAGCCGACGTTGCCGCCGAAGAAGTCCGTCAGGATGGTCGCCGCGGCCGCGCTGAAGGTGCTGTGGCCGGAGACGTATTCCGGGAAGTTGGGCGTGACGAGCAGCGGTGTCCAATTCGCATCCGGGGCGGTGTTGGGGTTTCCGTCCGTCTCGCCGCCGCGGATCGCCGTGATCGGCCGCCACATCTCGTAGTCGTACTTCGCGTTCCAGCAGACGATGGCCGCGTCGGCCAGGGCGATGTTCAGCTCGGCGAGGAGGCGGGCGTTCGCCGCGAGGCTGTTGCCCTGTGCCTGGGCGATCTGGGTGGCGATTTCATTCCAGTGGCCCGGGGGGGTCACCGTGCCGGCACCGTCGGCCCAGAAGCGGGCGATCTGCGTCTGGTCGGCGGTGCGCGTCGAGCCGGTGGCGCTGCCGAGGCTCTTGACCTCGTTGTAGGCGGCGGCCCACGCCTGGCTGGCAAGATCGGGCGGGCCCGGCGGCAAGAACTGCGCGGGGTTACTCATCGCGAACGGCTGCAAGTCGGCCCATTGCGGCAGGAGGGCCGACGCGTACGACGGACCCGTCGGCTGCCAGTCGCCGGGCTGACTACCCGGCACGTAGTTCACGAACTTGTCCCAGCCGTCCGTGGAACGCAACGCGATGATCGCGTCGGCCACCGAGTGGCCGAGTGCCACGCCCGCGGTCTTCCCGGGACCGTTCGGGACGGAGGCCAGGGAGGCGGCCAGGGCCGCGTCGAACGTCGCGGCCTGCGCCGGGTAGAGGTAGGTCAGGACCCGGTGGGCGGCGGCGGCCGCGGCGGCGACCGGCGACGTGCCCGCGGGGGCCGAACGGCGGACGTAGAACCCGGGCGTCCCGTCCACGGCGCTGATCGCGTCGTAGACCGCCGCCTGGGTCATGGCCATGTTGCGCGACGCGAGCGGCGGGGGCGTGGCGTCCAGGCGGACGGCGTCCAGCAGCGTCCTGTTCCAATCCAGCACGACGTCGCCTGTCGTCGTCGCGTTGATGCGTTGGATCGTGCGCGTGAACGTGCTGGCGTTGCTCACCGGATCGACGGCCCGCACCGTGAAGGTGTTGCCGCCGAAGGCCAGGTCCACGTCCGGGAACTGGAAATCGCCCGAATTGTCGGACAGAGTGACCGCCCCGGTCGGGAGCAGCGTGACCGGCGTGTTCGGGTCGGTCCGGCCGATAAGGACGACGCGCGCGGCCGAGGTCGTGTGGTCGCCCGGCACGTCGGTGTCCGAGCTGGCCGACAGGTCGAAGACCGGTGCCGTCGGGGGTGTCGTGTCCAGGTTAAGGGAGACATCGAAGAAATTCGACACATTGCCGGCCGCGTCGGTGCCCTGCAGGTGGACCGTGTGGGTGCCGTCCGCCGTGCCGTTTAGCGCCAAGGTCGTGTCGAACGCGAAGGCGCCTGTCGCCGGGTTGAAAGGGACGTTGAAGAAGGTGCCGGCGTCGAGCCGGCCCTGGAGCGAGGTCGCCCGGGTCGTGGTGTCGGTTACGTTACCCGAGACGGTGACATTACGATTCGTGATCACCCCCGACGTCGGGGCCAGGATCCGGACGACCGGCGTTTGCGTGTCCAGCGTGAACGCAATGTTGAAGAGGCCGCTGGTGTTTCCGTGATCGTCCGCCGCCTGGAGGTGCAGCGTATGTGGGCCGTCGGACAATGGCCCTTGGTTGATCTGCACCAGGCGCGCGAGGTCGAATGAGAATCGGCCACCCTGCCCCAGCGTGCCGAGGACATTGGCGTAGCTCGCACTCGGCGCGGCGTCGAAACCCGCCCGGAAGGAAGCGATCGTGCTGGCATCGGTGACTGTGCCGGCGATGGCCGGGTCGGAGGTCAGCCCGTCGGTGTTGCTCTGCCCCGTGTCGTTGACCAATCCGGCGGCGATGACCGGCGGGTCCGTGTCGCCCGAAGTTCTCAGGGTGATCTGCACTGAGCTAGTCCGTCGCTGGCCGAAGCCGTCGCTGGCCTGGACTTGCAGCGTGTTGGACCCGGCGTTGAGAGTCACGTTGAAAATGTAGTGTCCGCCGACATCCGCCGTGGTCGTTCCCTCGCCGAAGTCGCTGTTGCCGTCGGTGTCGAGCTTGACCGTGGCCCCGGGGTTCGTCGTGCCCGACAGCGCGACGTTTGCCTGATCGACGACCAAGGTACCGTCGGGCAGGACGGCGGGATTGGGTGTCACCGTCAATCCCACGGCAAGCGGATTGACGGTGGTCTGGACGGTCAGATTCTTACGCCATTGGGAGTAGTCGTATGAGCTGATCAGGCCGTCGAGGTTCGCGTCGGCTTCGACGCGATAGCGCGCATCGCCGGCCACCGCTCCGAGCGTGCTCGTTATCGCCTGGCCGTCCGCGAGGGTGACGGCGCGATTGCCGTCGGAATCGCCGACCAGGAACACGTCCAACGCGAATGCACCAGACGTGCCGCGATCACTCCGGACGTCGATCCGATAGTCACCCGCGACGAGATCGACGAGTGCGAGGCTTTGCGTGCGATTCGCGAGGTCCGCGGCCGCAAACACCGTACCGACCGCTGCCGATCCCTTCGCGGTCACTTGAGCGGCCGCAGGATCGAGTGTGCTGCCATCGGGCCGACGAAGTTGTAAACCCAGGATGATATGGTTACTGGCGAGCACGAAGTCGGCCGGGCGGATGGAAATGTTGAATTGCCCGACCTGATTCGATGTCGCGAGCACGCCGTCGAACTTCGCGAAGACGTGCGCCGGATCGCTCGCCATCAGCAGGCGGTTTTCGAGCCGTTCCGGCCCGGGGAGGCAACGGGATCGAGACCGTCGCCGGACTGCCTTCGGCTTGCTCTCTCTTTTACAGGTGGACTTTTGGCGAGGGAGCTGGGACATCGTCGGCCTTTCGAGCGCGTTCGCACCCTTTTGGCAGATGTGGCAGCGGCACCGTCGCCGTGCCTGCCTCCCGGCAGTATGAATCGTTCACCCATACCAGAGCGGCGAGCCCATTCCCAAATAAAACGGCCGATGAAGAAATTTTTCTTCAAAGCTCATGAGGGATTCCAGCGTGGTGGGCCCGAAGTTCGGTCGCAAGTCATTTTGAATAGATTGTTTATATCGGTTGAATGACATGGCTGTGTAGGCTGGGGGCTCCAGGGATCTCCAGGCCCTCGGTCAGCCTTGTCGGATGCCCTTCCGGCTAGATCGAAATTCGCTCGACGATGTTCCTCGTGACCCGCTTCTTGCGACGGTCGTAGAGGGCGGTCGTTCGCGAATCCGAGTGCCCCGCGAGGTACTGGACGTCTTCGAGGGGGATGCCCTGCTCTAGGAGGTCGGTGATGGTCGTCACGCGGAACGAGTGCGGTGAGATCCTCGCGGGGAGGCCCGCGGACTTGAGCCTTCGCTTGAGCATGCGGCTCATGTCGATTGCGGTCATTCGGTTCTTCGTGAGGGCCTTCGTCCGGCGGACGGCACTCCGGAAGAGCGGGCTCTCTTTGGGTTCGTCGGCGACGTTGGCGGCGTTCCGGTATCCGAAGATGAACCCTTCGAGGTCGTGGCGGACCGGGATCTCCCGGCTCTTCCCGCCCTTCTCGTCGAATCGCAACGTCCACTGGCTGCCGTCGTGCTCGAAGTGCTTGAGCCTGAGCTTCGCGACGGCGCCGACGCGGGCGGCCGTGTAAATCAGGACGGCGATGATGGCCCGGTCGCGGAGCCCGACGACGGTCGAGACGTCGATGGCGCGGAGGAGCTTCCGTGCCTGCTCGACGCCGATCTCGGGCGTCTTCCCCTCGATGACCTGGTAGCGTTCGGTGCGGACGGAGAGGGCCGGGTTGATGACGACGGCGTGCCGGACGACGAGCCTGTCGAAGAGCTTCCTGACGGCCGCGAGGTGCTGCTTCTTGGTCGATGGCCCTCCAGGGTGCTCGTTGAAATACTGGCCCACCATGCCCGGGGTGATGTGCACGAGGTCCGTCCCCCGGGCCTCGCACCACGCGAGGAAGCGGCCGACGGCGTGGGCATAGGCTTTCCTCGTGTGTTCGTTCCTCACCTCCCCTTGAAAGAACTCGTCCCATGCAAACCGGGCGGCGTTCCCCGCCCGGCCGATGATGGCTGGCGGGCCCCCCGGCTCCATCCGTGCGGGGAGTTCCGCTCGCGAGACCGGCACCAGCTCGTTACCCACGACGCATCCCCCGCGGCCGTCGGCCCGCTGTCTTGGAAATAATCATCATGTTTCGGCCACAGCACTCCGGCCAGCCGTCTCGGAAATAGGTGCCGACGTCTTCGGACGACCAATGCCGCGTCGAACCGCACAGGCCGCACCGAAGCAATCCCGGTGTGGTGGCTCGCCCGGGGCATTCCCAGGGCTCCGTCAGAGGCCGTTTTTTCATGACTGAATGCACGCCCACATGAAAAATGCCGTTAATGATAGATAACCCCCTTTATCTATCACTAAACGCTCGGGGAGGCAAACTGTCGTTGTGGGTGCTAATTGCATGCAAGATTGGTGGAAATCTCATGCCGCTGGCTGACGCGGTCACTCAACCGTGATGGTGGTCGGCGTGGTGAGCATGACCCGGACCGGCGTATAGAGGTCCACGTTCAGGGCGGGCGTCGTGATCGACACGACTAGGGAGTAGCGGACCTTCCGGGCCCACCTCTCGAACTGAGGGCGCTCCCGCCACCAGCCGGTGACGGGGAAGATCCCGATATGCCCGGAGTCGGCGAGTTCGCTCGCCGTTCCCGTCCACCAGTCGGAATGGACCGAGCCGCGGACCCGGACATTGGGCCCGAGCTTCCAATCCTGGATCTTGACGCTCGCCGGACCCTTCTCGTCTTCGTCGCGGGCGAGCCGGTTCAGGCGCTTCCCGAAGTCCTCGACCGTATCGGTCGGCCGCTTCACGTCGAAGCGGAGCCCGTGCGAGGCGTAGCGGTGGGCATAGGCCCATCCACGTCGCCCGGGGCTCGGCTCGATGAAGTAGGAGAGAGTGACCCGCATGGTGACGGGCTCTTCTCCAAGGGAGCGCAACTCTTCGACGGGCCACGGGAGGGCATACATATGCATGTCCCGGGTCTTGACGTCGCTCCCGAACTTGTCGAAGGGCTGAAGCTCGGCCTGTGAGACGAGGCCGAGCGAGTTCTTCGCGCACCAGAGCGCCCGGTCCAGGTCGGGGACGCCGTAGCCGTAGCATCGCAAGAGGTTGAACCTGTCCTGGACCGTCTCTCCCGGGAACTCGCCCGTCATCGCCCCCGTCCACTCGGCCGAGTGGATGATGAGCGCCCGGACGGTCTCCGGCCAGTAGTCGGGATAGGTTGCCTGGATGACGGCGCCCATCCGGGAGCCGAGGGCGGCGGCGGCGCTCGTGTCGCCGGTCAGGGAGAAGAGGCGGCCGTTCCTCATCCGCCCCGTCGTCAGGAGCGAGAGGTCATCGATGACGTCGGGCTCGTTGTTCACCGGGCTGAGGGCGGTGTTCCCACCTTCGAGGACGACATCAGGCTTGAGCGGCCAAATCTTGTCCCAGACCATAGACGTCGTGCTGCTCGGGCTCAGGGCCCCCGGGGGGGCGATCGGCTGGTAGCCGTCGTATTCGGCCGACTGGATATCCGCTCGGGCGGTGTAGGCCCCGACCGTGATGATGTTCCACGCCTGGCCGGGGTCGTGGATGCTGTCGGTGTGGTTCGCCTCGGGGTAGCCGCCGCGGGTCGCGAGCGGCGTGTTCCCGCCGGAGACGAAGATCAGCCGCTTGGGCGAGTCCTCTTCGCCGTAGCAAATCTGGTCGAGTTCCCCCGACCACGACGAGGGTTGCCCCCGGTCACGGTTGTCGGCCGTTACCGCCATGCAGAAGACCCGCAGCCGGTCCGGGCAGACGGACTCGATCCGGGCCACGGCTTCGAGGGTGATCGCCCCGTAGAGGTCCTCGTGGTTCTTGCCCTTGGCCGGGAGGATCTTCACCGATTCGAGCCGGTGACCGAGCGTGACGGGTTCGGTGCTCCGCAGCACCTCGTCCAGCTCGCCGTAGAGGGCGAGCCCTGCCATCTCGGTGCCGTGGCCGTCGTGGTCGGCGGCGACCCCTTCGGGGAAGCAGGTGAGGACGTGCTCGCCGTCGAGGGCGACCTCTAGGAGGGGCTGCTTGAAATTGACGCCCGTATCGAGGATGCAGACCGAGACGGCTTCGGCGGACGGCGGGGTGATCCTCTCCAGGGCTTCCTTCGTCCACTCGGCTTGTTCGGCCGGGTCCATCCGGACGAAAGCCGTCGGGCACTCCTTCGCGAGCCGAAGCTCGGCGATGATGTCGAGGATGATCAGGGAAGCCCGGAGTTGCTCCGCGGTGCCGGTCGCGAGGATGACCGCCCGGTCGGGGAAGCGGATGGAGCGCTTGCTGACCGCGAGGCCGCGGAACTCCGCCTCCGTCCGGAAGATGTCCAACGTCCCCTCGTAATTCTTCCCGGTCCTGAGCCAAACCTCCCAGGTGACGACCTTGGCGTCCGGGGGGAAGGGAAGGTTTATTTCGGTCCAGAAGGATTGGAGGATCGCGAGCCGGATCTCGTCGATGCTCTCGACGAATTTCTTGTTCTTCGGCTTCCCACTCTTCTTGTCATCCTCCGAGATGTATTTATCGAATTTGTTTTTGAAATATTGGAGCTTCCCGTTCGGGATGAAGACGGTCGCGAAGGTCGAGCCCCCTTCCTTCCGGACGTTCGTCAGCTCGATGCCTTGGGCCCTCGCTTCGAGGCTTTCGAGCGCGGACTCGAACTCCGGGGCGAGCTGGAAGACGAGGGAGATGCCGGTCAGGGACACTTCCGCCGCGGCGCTCTGCTGCTCCGCATCGGCCTCGGCCTTCTCCATCTGGTCCCTGAGCCCGGTCCCGTGCGGGACGCGGTCCCTCGGCGGCATCTCGTGCTGCTTCGACCCCCCGCTTCCGGGCGCGGTGTAACGTTCGGCCTTCGCCAGGCCCTCAACGCGGAGATGGCGAAGCTTTTCGGGGCCGTCCACGGATCTCTCCTGTCTCGATGGCGCTAAAGCCTGTTGATTTCATGCCGTTCGCGAAGAGCCGAGAGGAGGTCCTCGGTGCGAATCTGCTTGTGGTCATCGAGGATGGCTCTCCGGGCGGCGTCATCGCAGGCGCGAGATAGCTCGGCGTAACTCAGGCCCGTAGCCGCGTTGAGAACCTCGTCCCACGAAACCCCATCGACACCGAACACACTCAGGCGGTTCTGAATGAGCTGCTTCGCTAGCGGTGGAGTGGGGAGTTCATATCGAACCACGTCGTCAAAACGACGGAAGAGGGCGGAGTCGAGTTTACCCACATGGTTGGTTGCAGCGATTATAATGCTATCGGAGTCGTCCTGCTCTAGGAATTGCAGGAAGGAATTCAAGACCCGACGAATTTCCCCGACGTCGTTCGTGGTATCCCGGCTTGAGCCAATGGCGTCGAACTCGTCGAAGAGGTAGACGCCACGTGTCCGCTGCATCGCCTCGAAGATGAGGTGGAGCTTCGCGGCCGTCTCCCCCATGAACTTCGTGATGACCGCGTGGAGCTGGACCCCTAGGAGGGGGATATTCAGCTCCCCGGCGAGGGCCGAGGCGGTCATCGTCTTCCCCGCCCCAGGCGGTCCGACCAGGAGGAACTTCCTCCGGGCGGAGAGGCTGTGGGCCCGAAGCTTGTGCTGCTGGCGGTATTCCAGGACGATTTGGTTGAGCTGGTCCTTGGTCGCCTCCGAGAGAACCATGTCCGGGAGCCTGACCCCGGGGAAGCTGGCCGAGAGGAGGCCCGCGAGTTCGCCGGTCGCCCTGGCGATCGGGACCGGCCCGACGACCCGGGACGTGGCCTGCCTGAGCTTCGCCTGGTCGATGAGTTCGCGGAGTTCCTGTGCGAGCTTCCCCTGCCCTTTCCTCGCGGCATGGGACGCGACCTGCATCGAGATCGCTAGGAAGTGCTCGTCGTCTCCTTCCGCGTAGCTTCGCAGGAGTGCTTTGAGCTGTTCTGCTGTCGCCACGTCGCACCCCAATTTCTTTACGCTAACGCATCATATTACCCAGCTTACCTGGAAAGATTTCTCAGCAGAAGACGCCGGATAACTGAACTATTGTATAGAGACGGCAAGAAATTTCGGAGGTCTCTTGACCTAAGCTTCCGACCTCGTGCGTCCAAAAGATAGGACCGGCTCGGTCCTCGGAAGCTCAAGAAGTGATTCCGGCGACAGTGCCGGACACTGAGCGCCGAGTTCAATAAGCCTTTGCGGCGTTCGTGTCCAGGTAGCTTCAAGCCTGTCCGGACCGGCCCCTTGTCGGGGCGGACCCTCCTTCCGCCGGTCTCAACCCCCTGCCTTCCCACTTTCCGGTGCGTCCCGGCGTGCGTCGTGCCCGAGAGGCGTCGCCTTCGCGCCCCGGCGTGATCCTGTTTAGAGCCCTTATGTTATAGCCATAACGTTCACGCCTTAATGAAATTTTGGTCCAGCTACGGTTCCGCCACAAGTCCAGATTATGAGATCAGATATTTCGTTAGTGCTGTGTCGTTATGGCCGTCACGTCATAGCTATAATGACTGTCCTTTAGCGCCATAAAGCCCGAACGTTAGCGCCATAACGTTACGGCCTGGATGCGAATCAAATGAGGGGCAGTGTCTAAGCGTTTAAGCGTCCAAGTGAAGAAGAGGCGAGCGGCTAACCGACAATGGGTGAAGTGTCTCGTGAGAGCGGAGCACCATCTGAAGGGCGAAAACGGTATGGCCGGTCAGAGTCCAGAGACTACCAACGTCAAGACGCGGAAGCGTGGGGCCGTTAAAGCGTCTAGGAGCCCAGGCGGTGAGAAGGTCAAGGCGACCATCCACCTAAGCATCGAATCATCACAGCGGCTGACCGTCCACGCGGCGATGCTCGGGATGGACCGTTCCGAACTCGTCGAGCAACTCATCCGGGACCACCTGAAACGATTCGTGGTGAGCGACAGGGGAGGGGGGTCGGAGCCGAGCGAGGTCCAAGGGGCTGCCTGAGCCCGGCGGAAGGCGGGACGATTTTCGGGGGATGCTTCGGCCCGAGCTGGGGCCGTCTATCCGGCCGAGCCCATTTGAGGCTCGGCCGCGAAATTTTTGCAAGTTGGGGCAGGGGGGCGAAGAGCGGCCGGACTCAAGCGAGCCCGGCCGAGCGGTCTAGTATTCCGCCGGTAGCAGGACGGTCGTAGCGCTCCGGTCCGCCTCGGTGATTATCCAAAACTTCTCCCCGCTCTCTGACTTGTAGGAGGAGAGAAGCCGGAAGCCTTCGCGAAGGCTCGTCTCGTTTTCTTGCCAGTCGTGGCGGTCAACCTCTCCCCAGTCGCCTCGGTGGTGACGTGCGAGGGCCTTTCCGATGTCCTCGCGGGTGAGGGCCTCCAAAGCTCCCGGCGTGCTCACGACCTGGCCAAGCTCAAAGAGCGGCTCCTTCCGGCTCTCGATTCGTGCTCGCTTCTCTTGCTCGAACGCTTCGCGGCTCTGCTCCTGGCCGTCTTCCTCGTCTTCGTCGGCCTGGTCGTCATCGTCGCTCGGGTCCGGCTCAACGTCTTCGAGAAACGCTCCCGCTACCTCGTGCCAATCAACCTCCGAAAGCGTGGCGCTCAAGAGGTCCGAGAAGAGGGAAGCCGCTTCGAGCGGCGAACCGTCTTCAATCTCACTCTTCATCTGCTCGGCGAGCCCGGCTCGCTCCGCAAGTTCCACGCTCCAAATCCCTTCCCGCACGTTCTCGTGCCGCGGTGCCTCCTTCCGATGCCTCGCCGCTTCTGCCCGCCAATACCGATAAACTCCCTCTTCGTTCGTCAGCCACAAATGCACGCACCACGTCTCGTAATTCGCCCACCCGTTATATTTTTTCGTCTCGTCGTTCATTGGTTTTCCCTCCTAGTTTTCGAAGTCCGGCCCGCATTTCGCGGCGGCGGACTTGACTAGGCCCTCGCCAATGAGAGCGGGGGGTGGCCGTCACGGCAGGGGAGACGGAGGGGTATCTCCCGGCCTGCACGGAGCCCGTTCGCGAAGCGACCCGTAGGGAGGGCGGAGGAAGGTTGGGGAGACCGTCTCGCCTGCCTTGACGGCCGGGGGGCAGCGCCCCCGGACGGGCGTTCCTTCGGCGGATTTCTCGACGTGCCCTCTGAGGGAACATATCCGCTCCGGCCGCAAACCCGACTGAGGCCCACGACCGCTTTTCCCGGCGAGCCGCACCCACAATTCCCGTCCGGCGACTTCACCCGTCTCCCAAAAAACTCTCCCCTGACCGAATGGCGGCCGTGCCCAATTCCACTCGGAGCCGGCGGTAGGGCTTTCAGAAACGGGCCTGACGGGATTTTCTGTCCCCCGGCACGGCTCATTGGCCGTCCGCGGCAAGAGCTTCCCACGGGAAAAATTTGCCGCCTTCGCAAGGCCGAAATGTTGGAGATACGTTGGCCCCGCATGGCCAGGCCGTGAAGCCATGCTTCGGCCGCCCCCGCCGCCGGGCCGACCGCCTATAATCTCCCTTGGAAAGGGGCCTCGCCCCTTTGTCCACTCCTCTCCCCAGGCACCCGGGAGACGGTCACAAAAAGACCGGGTGCGCCGTGCCCGTCGTCGGCACGATCGGCGGTTCAAAAAAGACGACAGCAGCAGCCTGTCGGGTTGTGCGCGTGCTTGCGGGTCAGCGCCCACGGTTCTGCCTTCACGGCCCTGCCTCCTCGGGATGGTCCCGGGGGTCGTGAACGGAGAGCGTGGGTCGGCCATGCCGAAAGGAGGGTTACAAAAGGCGATGCTGCTTATGAAACAGCACAAGCAAGCGCAACAACAGCAGGGGCAAATGGTGATGGCGGCGATGGCGGTGGGCTACCTTCTCCCCGCGGAGGTCAAGCCGCAAACGTGGACGGACAAGTTCGACCGCGGGTCGGTGCGAACCATCCTCTACGTCGAGAAGAAGCCGGTCCGGAATGCCTACCGGGTTCTCGTCGCGAACCGCTTCAGCCGTCCGGACGAGCGGCAGTGGTTCAACGCCGACGACATCCCGCACGCCATCAAGGCCCTGCAAGACGCCGAGAAGGCGCACAAAAAGGCGAGACGACACCTCGAAGGAGGTGTCGTCCGCCGGTTCATCAGGTGGCTGTTTTAGGTTCGTCCGCACAAGCCCGGCTCACCCCGGGCTTGTGCCTTTTCTGATTCCCCGAAATTGAATTACCACGCCGGAAATTGGCCGGGCAAGGGGCCGGAAAATACCCCGGCGCGCGGGGTTGACATGCCAACCTTCTGTAGCCACCGTTCCGTGACGAAGGCCGCTACCGCAGACCGGCATAGGACTTTCGGCGAGGGGCGAGCCGCCAACGCTGTCCGCCGAGGGGGTGAGCGCGACGGACGGCAGCGGCGGGCGGGCGTCACGCAGAGGGCACGTTCATTTGACGTGTTTGTGTTCGGGGCGGAGGCCCTCGTTCCGGACGCGGGTGAGTTCGACGTGGCTGATGATCCACTCGCTCGCGGGGCCGCGTCCGCTCTTCTTCTTCTCCGCATCGACCCGACCGAGCCGGCACCACTCGCGGACCGTGAACTCGGCCTTGCCGAGCAGCGCCGCGACTTCGGCGGTCGAATACCAGTCCTTCCCCGTACGCCGCTCGACGAGGGCGGCGAGAAGGGCTTCGATCTTGTCGAGCCTGGTCAGGATGTCGTCGGTCGGTGGCGTCATGGTTGGCACCCGCTAAAGGTCGTCCCGTCGCGCCAGAGGATGCCATACCCTTGCCCGCACCCGGTCCAGTGCCAGTTCATCGCGTAATGCTCGATCGACTCGGCCCGGTCGAGGAGTCCGAGCGCGGCGAGCCGCCGCTTGAACCGCCCTTCGGCGGCGTTCGTCCGCACGCGAGTCCGGAGGCGGACGTCCCCGTCCCCGTCCGCCTCCCAGGAGGTCGTCACTTCGCTTGCGAGCGACACGGCTCACGACCCCGGCCGGGGCTGAGGGGCCCGGGTCTCGCCGCGGATTTCGTCCTGGAGTTCGCGGAGCCGGTCCGCGATGGCCCGGTCCACGGCCTTCGACGGCGGGGTGACCGGGAGCGGGCGGTTCGGCAGGCCGGCGGACGGCTCGTCCCCGCCCCGGTCGCCGTCCACGACCACGCACGCGGGGTGCTCGGTCGGCCACGGCATCTCCGCCCGGGCCTTGTACTCGTCGAACGGGATCGGATACTCGCACTCGATCACCGTCCACTGGCCGGTGTGCTGGGTCAGCCCGCTGTCGGCCCGGGAGCGGACGAAGGCGCGGAGCGGGTGGGCGCTGACGGCGAGGATTTCGTTCCGCGAGAGCCGCGGTTGCACCCGCTCGCTGACCTGGATGGTGGGCGGCTCGAAGTCGCGCCGCGGGTACGCCCGGGCGGGGGAGAAGGCGTCGTCGTCGTTCACGGCGAGCCCGGGGTGGTGGAGTTGCGTCCACGCGAGGTTTGCCACGCGGCCCTCCCCGCCGTACTCCTCCATCTGCTTGAGGGCGGACAGCGAGCTGGCCTCGAAGACGAGCTTGAAGGTGGTCGAACTCTCGACGGTGCTCGTGATGTCGTAATCGACGGTCTTGAGCTGCGAGATGTCCTGATGGCTGAGGACCAGGTAGACGCCCATTGACCGGGCCATCTCCAGCAGGATTTTGACGTTCTCGGCGCACACCTGCTGGAACTCGTCGATGAAGACGTAACAGGGCAACGACTTCCGCGTGCGGTTCACGATCTTCGCCGCGTGGACGAGGGCGTAGAGGGCGAGCTTGCCGACGCTCTTCGCCGTCAACTCCTCTTCGAGGGACGGGAGGGAGAAGAACACCACCTGCTTCCGGGTGAGCACGTCCATCATGTCGATCTGGTGTTCGAGGACGGCGGGGACGACCGGCGGCCGCGCGTCGTCGGTGACGTTGAGCGGGCCGACCGCGGCGAGTTGGCGGAGGAGCATCCGCAGGTGATGGCTCCCCTCCTGGTCGGTCTTCGTCGCGGCGTAACTGCCCGGCTCCTCGGCATAGCGGGCGAGGTCGGAGAACGACCGGATGTCTTGGAACTTGGCGAGAAAGGCAGTGAGGGTGTCGAGGGTGATCGACTGGAAGTAGGATTTCCCGTAGGCGTCCCCGAAGTAGAGGCCGAGGGAGACGAGGAGGCTCTGCGCACGGGCGTTAATCCCGCGCGCCAGGTTGGCCCGCTGCCGGAGGGGGTTGAAGGCGAACGAGGCCGCCCCGGGTTCGAGGGTGACCCACCGGAAGGGCAGGCCCGCCCGCTGGGCCTCGACGAAACACCCCCAGAACAGGCTGTTGTCTCCCTTCATGTCGATTACTACGACCGACGAATCGGCGTGGGCGATGAGCTGCGAGGCCGTCGGGAAGACACCGAGGGCACTCTTCCCGCTGCCGGTGCCGCCCATGTAGTGCGCGTGAGTCCGGAGGAGCCGCCGGTCGAGCAGCCAGGGGGTGCCGTCGGCGAGCGTGCGGCCGATGTAGAGGTGGGGGTCGGCGCACCCGTTCAGGAGCCGCTCGACCTTCAAGTCCCACGGCGACGGCGGTCGGTCTGGGGCGAGCCACTCCAGCGTCCGGAGGAGGTGGGGCGGGTGGACGAGACGGGGAGGCGTCGTAAGTCCGGTCATGGGTCTCTTCCTCGGTGGTGCGGGTGGTAAAGCTGCGGCCACACGGTCCCGGACCGCGGCCGGCGGGTGCTCGGTCACTT
>OZ244596.1:0-2416834 GCA_965218235.1 Thermomicrobiales bacterium | reverse complement strand
TCCGTCACGCCGCCACCCGGGCACTGCTCACCCGGCGGGATACGCTGATCGTCGCCTCGGTCTCCTGCATCTATGGCCTCGGCTCGCCAGAGGAATACGGCAAGGTCGTCGTCTCGCTCCGGCGCGGCGCGGCAACCCGGCGGGATCGCGTCATTCGTCACCTGATCGACATCCAGTACGAGCGCAACGACATGAGTCTGACCCGCGGGACCTTTCGGGCCCGGGGCGACGTGCTGGAGATCTTCCCGGCCTACGAGGAGATCGCGCTCCGGGTGGAATTCTTCGGCGACGAGGTCGAGCGGATCGTGGACGTCGACCCGCTGACCGGCGAGATCCTCGCCGAACGGATCGAGGTCGACATCTACCCCGCCAAGCACTTCGTCACGACGGCTGACACCCTCAAGGTCGCGATCCGGGACATTCGGCAGGAGCTCGAGGAGCGCCTCCAGGAGCTGGACGGCCAGGGCAAGCTGCTCGAGGCGGCCCGGCTCCGGCAGCGGACGATGTACGACCTCGAGATGATGGAGGAGGCCGGCTACTGCGCCGGAATCGAGAACTACTCGATGCACATCTCGCGGCGCAAGACCGGCGAGCAGCCCTCGACCCTGCTGGACTACTTCCCCGACGACTTCATCTTCTTCGTCGACGAATCCCACATGTCGATGCCGCAGGTCCGCGGCATGTACGCCGGCGACCGTGCCCGGAAGGACGTCCTCGTCGAGCACGGTTTCCGGCTGCCGTCGGCGCGGGACAACCGGCCGCTGACGTTCAACGAGTTCGAGCGGATGATGGGCCAGACGATCTTCGTCTCAGCCACTCCTGGTCCCTACGAGTACGAGCACAGCGATCGGATCGTCGAGCAGGTCATCCGACCAACCGGGCTGATCGACCCGACGATCACGGTCAAGCCGACCAAGGGCCAGGTCGACGACCTGCTCGGGGAGATCAATCAGCGGGTCGCGCGAGGCGAGCGGGCGCTGGTCACGACGCTGACCAAGCGGATGGCCGAGGACCTGGCCGATTACCTCAAGGAGATGGGCGTCCGAACGATGTACCTGCACAGCGAGCAGGACACGATCGAGCGGGTCGAGATCCTGCGCGATCTCCGGCTCGGCGTCTATGACGTCGTCGTCGGCATCAACCTCTTGCGCGAGGGACTCGACCTGCCGGAGGTGTCGCTCGTCGCGATCCTCGATGCGGACAAGGAGGGGTTCCTCCGTTCGGAAGGCGCGCTGATCCAGACGGTCGGCCGCGCCGCCCGGCACGTCGAGGGCAATGTCATCATGTACGCCGATCGCCAGACCAACTCGATGCGGCGTGCGATCGACGAGACCTATCGGCGCCGGGCGGTTCAGATCGCCCACAACGAGGCCAACGGGATCGAGCCCCGCAGCATCGTCAAGGAGATCCGGGATCTGACCGACCGCGTAAAGCAGGTTGCGGAGGAGTCAAGCTCCTACCATGCCAGCGGCAACGGTCAGCCAGGGGTCATCGCACAGCTGCCCAAGGACGAGCTGGCCCGGATGGTCAAGGATCTTGAGTCCCAGATGAAGACCGCGGCCCGCAACCTCGACTTCGAGAAGGCCGCGCTCATGCGGGATCAGATCGTCGAGCTACGCCGCATCATGGAGTTCGACCCGGTGACCGATCCGATCGGCGGGCCTGCCGGCGTGCCGTTCGCGGACTGAGGAGTGACCTGTTGCGTATCCCATGCACGCGTTCCCCGTCGTCAACGTGGACCACGATCACGCTCGTTGGCCTGATGGTCGCCACTATGATCGGCGCCCCGGCGCTGGGTGCCGCTCCCCGGGCTGTCAGCGCTCAGGATGGCAGCGAGTCGCCGGCCCCGTCGGGTGACAGCTCGTCGGAGGTCACACGGCAGTTACCACCGGCCGAGTTGCCCACCGGCAACCTGCGCCAGCTGAACCTTCAGCTCGATGCCACGCTGGACACGGACCTCGCCGACGCGCCGACCGAAGCCGACGTCTACTCGCTTTCGATCAAACCGCGCACGACGGATGACGTCGCCAAGCTGGCCGATGCCGTGGGGATCAAAGGCGACGTGGAGGACCGCGGCAACGACACCTTCGTGGTCTCGGGGAAGGGCGAGCTCTTCGTCTCGCCGGACCTCGTCCAGTTCCTCTCCAGTGAGATCCCGACCCTCGCCGACCTTCCGAACGACGACGACTCCGTCGACTTCGCGCGGGACTGGCTGCGGTCTGTGGGTCTGGCTCCGGCGGACCTCGGCGAGGGAGTGGTCTCAAGCCGAACCGAGGCGGTCGGCCGGGTCTCAGTTACCTTCTCTCCAACCGAACCCACCGGGATCCTGGTTGACTACCCGACGATCAACGTCGTGATCGGGCCAGACGGCGTCGTCCTGGAAGCGGGGATCCGCTGGGCCGAAATCGCCGTCACCGAGCGGTACCTCCTCCGACCCGCCGAGGACGCCTGGCGCGAAGTCGAATCGGGCGACTCGTACATCGAGGCCGAGTTCAACGATGCCGATCTTGCCGCCGGAACCGAGGTTACCGGCAAGGCGACTTATACCGGAGTCTCCGTCGCCTACACGACCGCCGGCGCCGTTGATGGGGATCGGTTCCTCGTCCCGGTCTACGTCTTCACTGGTACCGTCGAGGCGAAGTCGGGCGCGGAGGGCAACTCCGAGATCCGGGCCTACGTACCAGCCATCGTGACGGACGATACACCCGTGGGATAATGCGCTTCACCCATCCGCCGTGAAGTGACAGGATCCTGTGTTGGCGACCACGAACCCCGAACCACCACGACGCGGAGTTGACGATCCTGATCGTCAGCTCCGCGTCGTGGTGCTCCACGGCCCCAACCTCAACCTGCTCGGCCAGCGCGAGCCCGGCATCTACGGTGCGGAAACGCTGGATCAGATCAATCAGCGCATCACCGCCCTGGGCCAGAAACTGGATCCGCCGGTGACGGTCCATACTTTCCAGTCCAACCACGAGGGCGAGATCGTCGACGCAATCCAGCAGTTCGGCGGGTCGTCGGACGGCATCATCATCAACCCCGGCGCCTTCACCCACTACAGCATCGCGGTCCGGGACGCCCTCGCCGCCGTCGCGAAGCCGACCGTCGAGGTTCACCTGTCCAATGTTCATGCCCGCGAGGAGTTCCGCCACCGGTCGGTAACGGCGCCGGTCGTGACCGGCCAGGTCGTCGGGCTCGGCTCGGTCGGCTACGAGCTTGCTCTCCGCTACCTGTCCGGAAAACTCACACCAAAGGACGACGAATGACGTCGACAGATGCATCGACGGTGACTTCGTTCTGGCGAACCGCCGTCAATCTCGCCGCCCGGCGCCAGCGGCTGATTGCTGACCTGTCCCGCCGTCAGCTGGCTGGCTGCCTGATCACGTCGGATGAGGACCGGACGTGGCTGTCTGGATTCGGAGCGGCATCTCACGATACCGTGCCGGTGGCGGTGCTTCTTCTCGGTCAGGATCACCAGCTCCTGTTGACCTCCGCCAACAATGTCGATTGGGCGGCCAGCGAGGCGCCGGGCCTTGAGGTCGTCGAGTGGAAGCGGCCATGGTGGTCGACACTCGGCAAGTTGCTCTACGATCTCGACTGGCCGACGATGGGCTATCAGGGCGACCATCTCAGCGTCACGGCCTACACCACATTGATGGACGCGTTCGATGCCAACCGCGCCTTCGACGATCTCGATGACGCAACGGTGGAGTTGCGGGCAGTCAAGGATGATGGCGAGATCCGGACTCTTCGACGGGCCGTCGAGATCACCGACGCCGCGTTCCATGACGCGACCACCGGGCTGGACGCCGGCATGACCGAACGGGACCTGGCCCGGTCCCTTGACGAGGCCATGCGTCGCCACGGGGCATCCGAACCCGGTTTTCCCACCATCGTCGCCTCAGGGCCGAACGCCGCCCGGCCGCACCACGCCCCCACCAACCGACTGATCCGGGCTGGTGAGCCGGTCATCATCGACATGGGTGCCCGCTACGACGGTTACACGGCGGACCTGACCCGGACCGTCTGGGTTGGCGAGCCCGACGCAAGACTCGCGGAAATCTATCCCGTCGTCGAGCGGGCCAACGCCGCTGCCCAATCGGCCGTTCGTTCGGGCGTCTCCGGACTCGAGGTCGATGCCACCGCCCGTCAGGTCATCACGGATGCCGGGTACGGCGACGCCTTCCTTCACGGTCTCGGGCATGGTGTCGGTCTGGCGGTCCATGAGCGACCCAGCGCCGGCCAGCAATCCGTCGACACCCTCGAAGCCGGACAGACGCTGACGATCGAACCAGGCATCTACCTGCCTGGCTGGGGTGGCGTCCGGATCGAGGACATGGGCGTCGTCACCGCCGACGGTTTCGATTGCCTGACCGCGGCTCGAAAGGCTGATCTGACATAAGCTGATTCGTCAAAGGGATGGCGGATATGGTATCCCCATTGCGACCAGAAGATGCACGAGCTGCCAGTGGCAGCCTGACCCCAAAAGGGAACCCCAAATGATCGATACCGGCGACGTACGCAAAGGGACGACCCTCGAGGTCGATGGCAAGCTCCTCAAGGTGGTCGACTTCAGCCACAACAAGCAGGGTCGCGGCAGTGCCCAGCTCCGGATGACGCTCCGCGATCTGCGGACCGGCTCCCTGACCAACCAGACGGTGATGTCCGGTGCCAAATTCCAGACCATCCGGCTGGATCGTTCACACGTCCAGTTCCTCTACCGCGAGGGCGACGACCTCCACTTCATGGACACCGAGACTTTCGACCAGATCCAACTGACCGCCGACGCGGTCGGAGATTCGGCGAAGTTCATCAAGGAGAACGACATCGTCGATGTCCTCTCCCACAATGGCGAGGCGATCGACATCGAGCTGCCGACCTCGGTCAATCTCGCGGTCACCCAGACCGACCCTGGCCTCAAGGGCGACACGGCCAGCGGTTCGACCAAGCCGGCCACGCTCGAAACCGGCCTGACGGTGAACGTGCCCCTGTTCGTCAATATCGGCGATATGCTGCGCGTGGATACCCGGACCGGGGACTACATCGAGCGTATGAAGTAGCGATCACCAGGCCTCGCCCGGCGCGGTTCGGGGACTTGCGGAATGGAGACCATCCTGGGCACCGACAGCAGTCAGCGGTCCGCCGTTACCAGTGACTCGCCCGACGGCGAGATCGGCGATGCGTCGAGCACGATCGTCACGACGGTCTCAGCTCTGGTCGATGTGATGAGCCGTGGCGGGATCAACGAGCTGGACGTCGACTACCTCGATGTCCGAATCCGGCTGCGGGGTGCCGCGACAACCAACACAACCGCCCCCGCCGCTCCCGTGGCCCTGACGTCGAACTCGGTCGTGCCCGCACAAGCTCAGGTGGCCGCCGGTCAGGTCGTCACCGCGCCGATGGTCGGAACGTTCTACTCCGCGCCGACGCCGGGAGATCCACCCTTCGTCCAGGTCGGCGACACTGTCCGGACCGGCCAGATCATCGGTATCATCGAGGCGATGAAGATCATGAACGAGATCGCTTCGGAGGTGACGGGGGTCGTCTCCGACGTGCTCGTCGCCAATGGGCAGCCGGTCGAGTACGGATCGGAGCTCCTCCGCGTCTCGTCGCCAGCCGGGACCACCTGATGGAGGGCTCCGCCGGGCGCCCGTGGGCGGTCGGGGTCCTGGCTCAGTATGTCCGGGAGCGGCTCGAGGGCGACCCGCTCCTGAGTGAGATCTGGGTCCAAGGTCAGGTCAGCAACGTCTTCCGGGCCCGGTCGGGACACATCTACTTCACCCTGCGCGACGATGACGGCCAGCTCAAGTCCGCCCTCTTCAAGGCGCAGGCCCATCGCTCCGTCTACAGTCCGGTCGATGGCGATGATGTCATCGTCCACGGTCGGGTCTCGGTCTTCCCCCGGGATGGCACGCTCCAGCTCTACGTCGACCTGGTCGAGGGAGCTGGCGCCGGGCTCGACCAGCTGCGGCTGGAGCTCCTCCGACGGCAGTTGGAGGCGGACGGACTGTTCGATCCGGGCCGAAAGCGTCCCCTGCCGGCCTTCCCGCGCCGGATCGGCGTCGTGACATCTCCGGACGGCTCGGTCTGGCACGACATTCAGCACGTCGTCGCCCGGCGCTACCCGCTCGCCGAGCTCGTCCTCGCCCCGAGCGCCGTCCAGGGCGAGAACGCGCCCGACGGTCTGGTCGCGGCGCTGGAGACGATCCAGCGTCACCCGGACATCGACGTGGTCATCATCGGCCGCGGCGGCGGCTCGGCTGAGGATCTGGCGGCCTTCAATAGCGAGGCGCTGGCCCGGGCGCTGTTCCGCTGTCCGGTGCCGACCATCAGCGCGGTCGGCCATGAGACGGACTGGTCGATCTGTGACCTCGTCGCCGATGTCCGGGCGCCAACACCGTCCGCCGCCGCCGAGATCGCGACACCATCCTTCGCGTTCATCTCAGCTGGTCTCGGCCAAAGCCTTCGACGCCTGCAGGACTCGGCCAGGATTTCACTCGGTCTCGTCAGCCGGTCGGTCGCGTTCACCAATCAGCGCCTGCGAATGCGATCACCGGCGCTCGACGTCGCCCGGCAGCGAGCGGTGCTGGAAACCCGGCAGTCGTTGTTCGAACGAATCGGCCGGACGCGGATCGATGGTGAGCGGATCCATCTTGACACCCGAGTCGCGGTGCTCGAGGCCCTCTCCCCCCGCCGAACGCTCGATCGCGGCTTCTCGATCGTCCTGGACCGGACGACCGGGCATGTGATCGATGGACCCCGTGGGGCGCCCGCCGGAACAAGGCTCAGTGTGGAGGCTTCGGAGGGATCCTACGAGGCCGAGGTTCCAATCGACCATTCTGGCGTGCTGAGGGCCGCCGGACGACGGCGGCGAGAGACAGGCCCTGTCAGCTCCGTGCAACGGCTCCTTCCACTTCCCGGCTTGCCCATTGACAACGCTGTTCAGTCCGAGGAATGAGAGGCTCACGTCACGATGAAGGATGAACACCAGAAGCGGCTCGAAGGCTGGCGGACGGCAGGGCTGGTCGGCAGCTTCGAGTCGGGCCTGGAGACGCTGGACGAGATCGTCGCGTTCCTGGAGACCGGACGGCACGGGCTCGACGACACCGTTGGCGCCTATGAGCTCGGTGTCGCAGTGGCGCACCGGTGCCAGGAACTCCTCTCCGGCGCCGAGTTGCGCATCAGCCAGATTACCGTCGACGCCGAACTTGCCCGGCGATCCTTGCCGGCGGAAGCCGAGCACGACGATGTCCACACTATTGACGACGACACGGTCGACGAGGCGCCGTTCTGACACGGTCGTCACCGGAGATCTTCGGCGGAGCCTTTCCATCGAGGGGATCGCTTGCCTCACCCAATCGCCGCGGTGGCAATCATCCTGAACGGCGATACCGGGGTTCCAGGACCGATCGGCCGGTATCCAGGGATGAGTTCCGCTACACCGGTCATCACGATGACTTCCCCATGGCCTCGTCCCGCAGGGCGGTTGCGCCCGGCCGGCACCCCTGGAGCCGAGGAAACGTTTGACTCGTTCACCTGGGTCCGCTGGGCAGTGGCGTCTGACGGCGCGGGCGACCACAAGGGAGCGCCCCTCCCATGGTGGTCACTAAGGCAGGTCCACGAACGACCTCGCGACTCGAGTGGCATTCAGGCTGCGCGGTAGCCGAGCCAGATGGTGCGAGAATGGCGTCCTGAAAACCGTTCGTCTCTGAAACGAAGGAGGACCCAATGACCGATGGGACACGACCGGAGATCGTCATGTACGCCCGAGAGCGGTACTGCCCCGATGTGAACCGGGCGCGCGGCCGGCTCGGGGAGCTGAACCTTCCCTGGACCGAGTACGACACCGAGAGCGACGCCGACGCGAAGGACCGGATGATCGAGCTCAGTGGCCGCCAGAACGTTCCAACGCTGCTGATCGGTGAGCGAATCCTCGTCGAACCATCCGTCGCCGAGATCGACGACGCGTTGACCGCGGCGGGCTATGACGTCGCGGCGCTGGCGAGTGTCGCCGGTGAGTAGCGGGATCGAGCCGATCGTCATCGCGTCTGCCAACGGGAAGATCGGGCTGCCCGCCGCCGTTGAGATCCTGGCGGCCGGCGGATCGGCCACCGATGCGATCATCGCGGCGACGCGGGTCGTCGAGGCGTTTCCTGGCGACCGGAGCGTCGGATACGCCGGGTTGCCCAATATCCTCGGCGAGGTCGAACTCGACGCCAGCATCATGGAGGGGAGCGGCCTGCGAGCGGGGGCCGTCGGTGGACTTCAGGGGTACCAGGACGCGATCGACCTCGCCCGGGCGGTCATGGACCGGCTCCCCCACTCGTTCATCGCGGGTGACGGTACCCGCCGCCTAGCCCAGGAGCTGGGTTTCAACCCGATCGACCTGCTCGACCCGGAGACGGAGCGCATCTGGCGGGAGGGGCTGGCGTCGGAGGGCCTGACGACCGACGAGACAGAATCATCGACCAGATCGCTCGATCAGGTGATGCAGATGGTCGCGAACCTGAGTGCGGATCCGGAACGGACCCACGCGCTCTACCGGCCGGACGAGGTCCCCGCCGAACCACCGCACGGGACGGTCAACGTTCTGGCGCGTGACCGGGCCGGCAACATGGCCAGCGCGGTGAGCACCTCCGGCTGGGCGTGGAAGTATCCGGGCCGGCTGGGTGATAGTCCGGTCATCGGGGCCGGGAACTACTGCGACAACCGCTGGGGCGCCGCCGCCTGTACCGGCCGGGGCGAGATGGCGTTCCGCTGCGCGACGGCCCACAGCGTCGTGATGTTCCTCCGCTTCGGCTACACGCTCCAGGACGCCGTCACACAGGCGCTGCGCGACATGGAAGCGCTGGACGATCCCTTTGCCAGCGAAGTGAACATCGTGGCGCTGGCGGCCGATGGGACGCATTTTGCCGGGTCCACGGTCGAGAAACGGACCTACGTCTGGCAGTCACCCGGAATGCCCGAGCCGGAAGAGCGTCCTCGGCTGGCCGTCCCGCTGACGTTCCACCGGTTCCAGGAGGCCTGACCTGCCTCCGATGCGCCGGCCCGGCGAGCGGCCGCTACCCGGCAAGCTGACCGTCCGGGTCGGCCAGCGGAAGCATGTCTTCGCCAAGGGAGCCGGCGATAGCGAGCGGCACGTTCTGCTCAAGGCGCTGCTGTTCGCCCGGTACGTCGGGCCGTACCCGGATCTGCTGGTCGAGCGCAACATCGGCCAACGCTACAAGCCGGACCTCGTCGTCCTCGGTTCCTACCAGTCGGTTCGCTTCTGGGCCGAGGGCGGCGTGACCTCGCGAGACAAGGTCCGCTGGCTCGTCCGCCACGTCCGTGATGGCCACCTCGTCTTCGCCCGTCAGTCCGGGGACAGCGACACCTTCCCGGATCTCGTCGCTGTCGCCGTCGCTCACGAGACGCGCCACGGACTCGTCGAAGTTCTCTCGTTCGGAGAGGATGCCTGGGAGGCGCTCGGTCCGGACGGCGCCATCGACCCAGACGCCCTTCAGCCGAGGGTCCGACGTTTCGAGGCGACCAATCGCTGACAACGCGCAAAACGCAGAGTGGCGGCCGGGAAGTCATCCTCCTAGCCGCCGCTCGTTCTCTACTGACCAGGTGTGGGCTAGACGTCCCGGTTCAGCGTCTCCAGGAACTCGGCGTTGGTCGCCGTCTTCACCATCCGGCTGATGACTAGTTCGGTGCCCTCGGAACCACCGAGCATCGAGACCATCCGGCGCATCGTCCAGACCTGGCGCAGCGTCGCCTCGTCCAGCAGCAGCTCCTCGCGGCGGGTACCAGAGCGCTGGATGTCGATCGCCGGATAGATCCGGCGCTCGGCCAGCTTGCGGTCGAGGTGGAGCTCCATGTTGCCAGTGCCCTTGAATTCTTCGTAGATCACGTCGTCCATCCGGCTGCCGGTGTCGATCAGGCAGGTGCTGACGACGGTCAGGCTTCCACCGCCCTCGATGTTCCGGGCGGCGCCGAAGAACCGCTTCGGCGGGTAGAGGGCGACCGGGTCGATACCTCCTGACAGGGTCCGGCCACTGGGCGGAACCGCCAGGTTGTACGCCCGCGCCAGCCGGGTAATCGAGTCGAGCAGGATCGTCACGTCCAGCCCGGCCTCGACCAGCCGCTTGGCTCGCTCAAGCGCCATCTCGGCGACCTTGGTGTGGTCCTCGACCGGCTCATCGAACGTCGAGGAGATGACCTCACCGTCGATCGAGCGGCGCATGTCGGTGACTTCTTCGGGTCGCTCGCCGATCAGACAGACCATCAGGTGCATGTCCGGGTTGTTGGCGGTGATCCCGTTGGCGATCGACTTGAGCAGCATCGTCTTGCCTGCCTTCGGCGGCGAGACGATCAGCCCACGCTGACCACGACCGATCGGCGCGATCAGGTTGAGCAGCCGGGTCGACAGGATGTTCGGCGCCGTCTCGAGGTCGATCATCTCCAGCGGGAAGATTGGGGTCAGCGAGTCGAACGTCGGCCGCTTCCGGGCGACGTCCGGGTCGACACCGTTGACGGCTTCGACCCGAAGCAGGCTGAAGAACTTCTCGTTGTCCTTCGGAGGCCGGACCTGGCCAGAGATCCGGTCGCCGGTCCGGAGACCGAACCGGCGGATCTGCGACTGTGAAACGTAGATGTCGTCGGGACTGGGCAGGAGCCGGGGACCACGGAGGAATCCGAAGCCATCCTCGATCGTCTCGAGGATGCCATCCCCGAAGACGTTGCCGTCCTGCTCCGTCTGGGCGCGAAGGATCCGGAGCTGGAGTTCCGGCCGCTTGAGGCGGCTGTAACCAGCCACCTCCAGCTCGACCGCGAGCGCGTTGAGCTCGTCGACGGTCCTGGTGTCGAGGTCCGGCATCGTGATCTGGGGTGGCGGTGCCTGCTTTGGCGTCACCTGCGGCATCGCCGTCATGGACGGCTGCGAACCCGGTGGGCGGTTGCGAACCGGAGTTGGCTGCCGCCGGTCGGCACCGTTCGCCGGCGAGAAGTCCCTCGGTCCTCCTGGATCCCGCGGAGCGAAGCCGTCGCGCTCGGGACGGTTGTTACGGACCGGGCGTTGCTCGAAGCGGTCGCGGCGGGGACCGGTCTCGGCCGTTGGACCACGAGAGAAGCCGGGCCGGTCGACACGCTGCTGCCGGTTCTCGCGCTCACTGGACAGATCGACCGGCCTTCCACTCTCGTCAGTCTCGACGCGACCGTCGCCGAGGATTCGACCCATCCGATCGGCGTTGGCGGCGCCGTCGGCGGGCCGGCGCAGGCCGCGCTCGATCGCGCGGTCGAGCGAGGCAAGGTCCGGTCGAGCGCCATCCATCCGATGACCTGGCTGGGCAGTCCGTGGCTCGGGTCGGGGATCGCGGTCGCCGACTGGCTGACGGTGTCCGACCGGCTCGCCGGGAGGTGTCAGCGTGCCGGAGGCGAAGAGGGCGTCGAGGGAGGTCGTGACCTGCCGGCGGACGGGTCGCTCGACCACTGATTCCGGCCGGTGCGTTTCGCTGGCGCGATGCTCATCCGGACGCCGTGTCTCCTGGCTGGTCACCGTTTCGCTCGCCCGGATTCGTGGAGTGGCGGAGGTCTGGTTGTCCGTCTCGATATCTGGCTGCCCGGCGTCGACCGCTTCTTCCTGGACCCGGGCCATCTCGCTGACGAAGTCGTCGATGGCGCGGAACGGTCCGGGGTCGCTCGGGGTCAGAGTGGCGCTGGGTACGATCTGCTCGGCATCGCCAGATTTGCTGGCGGCTCTGGAGACCCTTGGCCGGGGCGTGCGAACGGTCTTCGCCTTGACGGGTTCATCCGCACGGTCTGCCGAAGAGGTGGCAGTGTTCTGGCCCTTCGTCTCCATCTGTTCACCGGAGTGAGCAGAACCTTCGGCATCCTGGCTTGATTCAGTCGCGTCCGGTTCTGCCGGCGCTACACGACGGCGGCCGCGCGGCTTCTTGGTGGGGGGAGCGTCGCTCCCATCGGCCGCTGCCGGTGTAGCCTGACCGGGCTCCAGCACAGCGGCAGTCGTATCCTCGGCGGACAAACGTATACCTCCAGAGATTGAGAACGCGAACGAAGAATGGAAAGCGAAGGAAGGCGATGGCGCCCGACCGACGAGACGCGCCCAGCGGGCCAGATGCCATATCGCTCAGTGAACCGCAGCGTCCAGTGAGCACAACCATCCCCGAAAGGGAATGGATGGCGGGAGCAGAGGCCAGCGGACATTGCCGGCTTCGAGACGCCGATCTCGGATCGATACGGATTTGGGATGGAAGAGGATGGCCCAGAGTCTCGCACGGGGGAGGTCGTTGGACAGCGATATGGCACGGCGACTCATGGTGCGTGCGAAGCGTAGCACCTGCCGCAAAGCCCGTCAATGCGCTGGATTGCGGATCTCGCGTCCGCACCCGACCACGGCCATGGTAGTGGCCCGGTCGAGGAACTACTGCTCGGACGCGACCGGCCCCATCCGGGACATCTTGGCGACCCGGTGCGTGGCCTGGATTCGTCGAACCGTACCGGTACGAGATCGCATGACCAGAGACTCGGTCGTCGCCCCACCGCCGCCAAGGTAGTGGACGCCACGCAGGAGCTCTCCATCGGTGATGCCAGTCGCGGCGAAGAAGCAGTTGTCGCCAGCGACCAGGTCGTCCAGCCCGTAGATGCGATCGGTGTCGATCCGTTTCGTCCGGGCGACCTCGCGCTCGGCATCGTTGCGAGGCCAGAGTTTCGCCTGCATGTCGCCGCCGAGACACTTGAGGGCGCAGGCGGCAATGACGGCCTCCGGGGCACCGCCCACCCCGAGCATGACATCGACCGTCGTCTCGTCTGACGCCGCCATGATCGCGCCGGCGACGTCACCGTCGCTGATCAGCTTGATCCGACTGCCGGCGGCCCGGATCTCGGCGATCAACGTCTCATGCCGCGGCCGGTCCAGCACCACGACGGTGATGTCGTCCATCGCCTTGCCCAGCGCCTGCCCGACCGCCCGGAGGTTGTCGCCAACCGGGCGGTCGATGTGGACCAGGCCGACGGACTCCGTGCCGACAACGATCTTGTCCATGTACATGATGTCGTTCGAGGCGAGCATCGAGCCCCGCTCGGCAACGGCGATGACGGCGACCGAGTTCGGCATCCCGTCCGAGAGCAACCGGGTGCCATCGATCGGATCGACGGCGATGTCGACCTCAGGGTGGGCGCCGGTCCCGAGCAGCTCGCCGACATAGAGCATCGGCGCCGCGTCCTTCTCGCCCTCCCCAATCACGACCAGGCCGGACATCGCGATCGTGTTCAGGACCGAGCGCATCGCGTCGACGGCCGCCTGATCGGAGTTGTTCTTGTCGCCCCGTCCCATCCAGCGCGCCGCCTGGACCGCGGCCGCCTCGGTGACACGGACGAGCTCCAGGGCCAGGTTGCGATCGATCGGATCCGTCATCTGATTACTCCTCGTAGTGCTAGGAACGATCGGCGGCCGCGGTTGGGATCAGGTCGCTGCCGGCGTCAGCGCGCTGGTTAACCCAGGCGGCGGCGGAGCTGGGCAGGTCGTATACCGAGCCGATCTCGACCGTGCATTCCGGCAACGAGTCCACGAACGAGCGACCGTACCGCTTGCTCAGGATACGGCGGTCAAGCACGACGCAGACCCCTCGGTCCCTTGAGCTGCGGATCAACCGGCCGAACCCCTGCTTGAACTTCAGGACGGCCTGTGGCACGGCGTAGTCGACGAAGGCGTTGCGGCCCTCGTCGGCGATCGCCTCGCTCCGGGCGGCGAAGACCGGATCGCTCGGGACGCTGAATGGCAGTTTGGTGATCACCAGCAGGCTCAGGGCGTCGCCAACGATGTCGATCCCCTCCCAGAAGCTGGATGTCCCGAGGACGACGACCTGATCGCCGTGTTTGAGCCGCTCGATCAGCTGCCGGGCACTGCCGTCCACGCGCTGGGCCAGCACGACGATACCCGCCTCCTCCAGTGGCCGCTTGATCGCCTGGTAGGTCGCCTGGAGGGCGGCATAGGACGTGAACAGGATGAGCCCCCGGCCCCGTGTGGCGGCGCAGGTCGCGATCAGCGTCTCCTGGAGGCGGCGCTGGTAGAGCGGCTGGTTGGGTTCCGGCATGTCATCGGCGAGGTAGAGCATCGCCGAGGTCCGGTAGTCGAACGGCGACGGGACGCTGACCTGCCGGACATCGCCGAGACCGAGGTGATCGATCGCGTAGTCGAACGTTCCGTCGGTCGTGATCGTGGCCGAGGTCAGGACCGTCGTGTCCATCTTGCTGAAGACGCGGTCGTGGAGCAGCCCGCCGACGTCGAGCGGCGCCGACTTGAACGTGACCGCGTCGCCCTGCTGATTGCGCTCCAGCCAGTAGACCTGCTCGTCACGCGGAGTCGCGATCACGTCGCGCATGATCGCGTTGATCTCACCGAGACTTCGCAGCGCGTTCTCGATGTCGGACGTTACGGTGTCGTAGGCACCGGTCGTCAGGTCATCGGCGTCCGAGCCTGGCTCCTGGTCGTCAAGGGTCCGCTTCGCCCACTTGAGATGGTTCTCGATCGCCGTCAAGGCGTGCTCGAGGACGGCCCAGGCGTCGAGCACATCCGTCCAGGCGTAGGCCTCACGGATGTCGCGGGTCAGCCGGATCGACCGGTCACCGCCAGGCCGGCCGGTGTCACGGGTCGAAAGCGCGAAAGCGAGCCGGAAGACCTGGTGGGCGTGAGTCCGCGCTGTCTGGACTTGATCCTGTGCCTGCTTCGCCCGCTCCAGCGCGGCTCCGGCCCGGGTCCGCCCCGCGTCGGTCGTGGTCAGGTCCGGCCGGTTCAGGAACTGGACGACACCCATCATCGCGCCAAGCTGGATCGGTCCCTCGGTGCGCAGGACACCGTCGAGCAGCGTCGTCAGTTCGCGCTCACTGGCGCTGACTCCGTAGTGGACGGTGGCCTGTTCCTCGAGGTGATGCGCTTCATCGACGATCAGCCGGTTGTAGGCCGGCAGAACGCTCCCGCCCGAGATGCTGTCGGTGAGCAACAGGGCGTGGTTGACGACGACGACGTGGGCGCTCTCCGCCTCCCGCCGGGCCCGGAAGAGGAAGCACTGGTTGCGCTGGACGAAGACGCAGCGGCCCGGCTGACAGGCGTTGTCGTCGGCCGAGTACAGCCGCCACCGCGCTTCCTCGGTCGGCGAGAGGCGGAGTTCGGCCCGGTCCCCGGTCGTCGTCTCGCCCAGCCAGAGCGAGATCTTGGCCCGGAGCCCCGCTTCGGCGGCGTCCTGGACCGGCTGCTGGGCGCTGGCGAACCAGCGACGCAGGCAGAGGTAGTTGCCCCGTCCCTTGACGGTCACGGCCCGGAACGGCTCGGCGGCGTCACCATTATCCAGCGAGCGGATGGCGTCCTGGAGCTTGGGGATGTCCTTGCGAAAGAGCTGATCCTGGAGCGCCAGCGTGTTGGTCGAGACGACGACGGTTTGGCCGTGCTCCTGGGCGTGGAGCGTCGCCGGGAGCAGGTAGGCCATGCTCTTGCCGGTCCCGGTCCCCGCCTCCGCGATCAGGTCTCCGTTGCGGTTGAACGCCTCGGCGACCTTCCAGGCCATGTACTCCTGCTGGGGGCGGTGCTCGTAACGGTCGACGGCCCGGCCGACGTACCCGCTGGGGCCGAAAGCGGCGTCGATCTCGGTCTCGGCGATGACGTGCTGGCTGCCGCGCGGTTCGAGCGGCTCCGGCCGCTCCCGCTGGGTCATGAACGCCAGCTCGTGCGGCCCCCGTCGCGGACCCCGAGCGGAGAGCGCCCCGGACCGGGCGAAGTCCGCTGCCTGAATGAAGACGCTCGCCGTCGACCAGCCGGCCAGCTCAGCGTACTGGGCGACCTGCTGGAGCGTCACGGCGTCGTAGGTCTGTAACCGGCGCATCAGCGCCCGGAGGACCCGAGCGCTGACCTGGGCGTCATGCAGCGCTCGGTGTGACGCGTCGATCTCAATCCCAAGGGCAGACGCGGTCGTGACCAGGCTGTAGTTTGGCAGGTCCGGCAGGATCACCGAGGCAAGCTGATGCGTGTCGATCTGCCGGTTGGCGAGCGGTAGCCCGGCGCCCTTGAGCATGTTCACGTCGAACTGGACGGAGTGGCCAACGATGTCGCGACCACCGATCAATTCCCTGATCCTCGGCAGGACATCGGCAAAAGCCGGGGAGCTCGTCAGCGCCGCGTCGTCGATACCCGTCAGCCGGACGATGTCGAGCGGGACGGGTTGAACGGGCCGGACCAGCGTGGTCCAGGTCTCGTCGTCGGACTCCAGATCGAAGGTGACGATGCCGACTTCGAGGATCTCATCCCTGCCGGGTTGCATCCCGGTCGCTTCGATATCGATCGCGACGTACTCGTGCGCCAACCCTGACTCCCGCATCTCGGCTATCTCGGTCAGCAGACATGATATCCGACGCGACCGAAGCTCCCACGTCCGACGCGACGTTTCCGTTCCGGTCGCTAGTCGGACGCAGCGGCCATCCCGCGGCTCTCACCATCCAGCCAGCCGGAGCGAACGAGGTCGCCGCGCTCGATGTCCTGGGCGAGCGTCCGGACGAGCAGCGCGAGTTGGGCAAGCCCGGTTGCGATTGGCTCGCGCTCCAGCCACTCGTTCGGCGTGTGGGCATCGCCGCCATGGCTGATGCCGATGCAGACCGCCGGAATCCCCCAGGCGATTGGGACGTTGGCGTCCGTGCTGGAGGCGTCCGAGGCCGACGGGGTGGAGAGCGACGCCAGGATCGAGCGGGTCCGGCAAACGATCAGGTGGTCGGCGGGCAGGCCACCCGCCGGCCGGACGCCGAGTGTCTCCAGCCGGATCCGAAGGCCGTCCCGCTCGACGTGGCGCATCTGCCCGACGACCTGGTCCAGCAGGTGCTCGAGTTCCGTCGGGTCCATCGAGCGCAGCTCGACTTCAATCGAGGCGCTGGTCGCGATCGAGTTGATCGTGGATCCGCCGGACATCGCCGCCACGTTCAGGGTCGTACGGGGCCACTCGGTCACCGGGATGTCGGCCAGCCGAGCGATCAGCTTCCCAGCCGCGTGGACGGCGCTGGGTCGGCCGTAGTCGGCCCAGCTGTGGCCGCCTGGTCCGTCGATCCGGATCGCCAGCCGCCGGCTCCCGACCGCGATGTGGGTGATCCGTCCCAGCCCGTGGCCCTCGACCGCGACGACGGCCGCTGCTTCCCGGTTGAGATCAAGGGCGGCGGTCATCCCGCGGAGATTACCGTAGCCCTCCTCGCCGACCGTTCCGACCAGTACGATGTCGCAGGCCGGAACGATCCGGCAGCGGGCCAGCAGCCGCGGCAGGGCGATCATCGCCGCCAGTGCTGCCCCGTTGTCGCCGACGCCCGGCCCGACGATCCGCGACCCGATGATCCGCGGGAGGTGCGGAACATCCAGTCCGAAGACCGTATCAAGGTGGGCCGCGACGATCAGCGAGCGATCGCGCTGCCGGCCCGGAATCCGGGTGACGACGTTCCCGGCCTGGTCCAGAAAGACGAGCCGGCCAGGATCGTCGCGCCGGAGCAGATCCCGAACGGCCAGCGCGCGCTGGTACTCGGCGCCAGTCGGTGCCGGAACGCGGCTGATCGCGAGGGTATCCTCGCCCACCTCCGGCGCGAGGAGGCGAGCCTGTCGCCTGACCGCTGCGGTTGTATCCAGACCAAACGGCACAGGTCGCAACCTCGCGGGTAGGGTGGGACAGCACTGCCGGAGACAGGTGAAGCCGAGAACCGGGGGCCGTGGGCAGCGCCGCCCACTCAATGGTCCGTTCAGTCTAGCAGTCAGCGGCGGCCCAGCGCCGTTCGGGCAATGCGATCCGGGCAGCACAATCCGGATCGGCGGTCCCGGTGCGGGCCCATTCGGCGATCTGACCGGAGCGCCCGACCAGCGCTGTCCAGCGAACCGATAACACCCTACAATTGTCGGGAAGAAGTCTTGTCCGGCCGGCCGGTTCTCAGAGCGTGGATAGGGAAGCAACGTGGCGTATCACCGATTCGACGCGGTCATCGTAGGCGCGGGCGGAGCGGGCCTGATGGCCGCCATCCAGCTCGCCGGCAAGGCCAACGTCGCTGTGGTCAGCAAGCTCTACCCCCCGCGATCCCACACCGGCGCGGCCCAGGGCGGTATTAGCGCCGCCCTCGGTAACGTCGAGGAGGACCACTGGCGCTGGCATGTGTTCGACACCGTGAAGGGGGGCGATTATCTGGTCGACCAGGACGCCGCCGCGGTGCTGGCCCGGGAGGCGATCGACGCCGTCTACGAGCTCGAGCACATGGGGCTGCCGTTCAACCGGACTCCGGACGGCCGGATCGACCAGCGCCGATTCGGAGGCCACACGCGGAACTATGGCGAGGGACCCGTCCGACGGGCCTGCTACGCCGCCGATCGCACCGGCCACATGATCATCCAGACCCTCTACCAGCAGGGGATCAAGCACCAACTGAACTTCTTCGACGAGCATCACCTGATGGACGTGCTGTTCTCGGAGGATGGCCGCGCCTGCGGTGTCGTCACGATGGAGATAGCGACTGGCGAGATCCATGTCATCCACGCCAAGGCGGTCATGATCGCCACCGGCGGCTACGGTCGGGTCTGGAGCGTGACCTCCAACGCGATTGCCGGCACGGGTGACGGCGTCGCGCTGACCTACCGGCGCGGTGTTCCAGTGATGGACATGGAGTTCTACCAGTTCCACCCGACCGGCCTCTACCGGCTTGGCATTCTGCTGTCCGAAGCGGCTCGCGGCGAGGGCGGCATCCTCCGCAACAGGGACGGCGAGGCGTTCTGCGCCCGGTACGCGCCGACGCTCAAGGACCTCGCGCCGCGGGACATGATCTCCCGCTTCATCCACCAGGAGATCCAGGAGGGTCGCGGGATCGACGGCAAGGACTATGTCCACCTCGACCTGACGCATCTGCCGCCCGAACTGATCGACGAGAAGCTTCCGGATGTGACCGACTTCGCCCGGACCTATCTCGACGTCGAGCCCAAGACCGAGGGGGTCCCGGTCCAGCCAACGGCCCACTACGCGATGGGCGGCCTGCCGACCAACATCGACGGCCAGGTGATTCAGGACCGCGACGCCACGCCGGTCCCCGGGCTTTACAGCGCCGGCGAGGCGGCCTGCGTCTCCGTTCACGGCGCCAACCGGCTGGGGACGAACTCACTGGTCGATCTCGTCGTCTTCGGTCGCCGGGCCGGGAAGCACATCCTCGGGATGCTCCAGGATGCCGAGTGGGCGCCGCTGCCGCCGGAGCCCGAGTTCATGGCGAGGGCGTCGATCGATCGTCTCCTCCAGGCGCCGCAGTCCGGCAAGGGCGAGCGGATCTCCGACATCCGGTCGACGATGCAGAAGATGATGATGGCCGACGTCTCGGTCGAGCGGAGCGAGGAGAGCCTGCTGCGGGCCGAATCGACGATTCGTCAACTCCAGCACGCCTACACCTACGCCAGCGTCATGGACAAGAGCACGGTCTTCAACACCGACCTGACCGAGGCTCTGGAACTCGGCTGCCTGCTCGATTGCGCCGAGGCAACGATCCACGGTGCTCTCGCCCGGCAGGAGAGCCGCGGCGCGCACTTCCGCAGCGACTTCACCACCCGCGACGACAAGAACTGGCTGGCCCATTCCCTCGTCTACAAGACGTCCGGCGGCCTGGAACTCGACAAGAAGCCGGTCACGATCACCGAGTTCGAGCCCAAGGAACGCAAGTACTGACAGGATCGCCGTCCGCTGACGGGCATGGTCCACGAGGACCCGAGGGAAGACGACCGTGGAATTCACGCTCCGAATCAAGCGATACAACCCCGAGAAGGACGTCAAGCCGCACTTCGAGGAGTACCGGGTCACGGCCGACGCCAAGGACCGCGTGCTCGACGTCCTCAATCAGATCAAGTGGGACGAAGATGGCTCGCTGACGTATCGCCGCTCCTGCGCCCACGGGATCTGCGGCTCGGACGCGATGCGGATCAATGGCCGCAACCGGCTCGCCTGCAAGCTGCTGATGAAGGACCTGCCGAGCAAGATCACCATCGAGCCTTTGCTCGGCTTCAAGGTCGTCAAGGACCTCGTCGTCGACATGAACAAGTTCTTCGACGCCTACAAGTCGGTTCAGCCCTTCCTGATCGCCGACGAGCACAACGGGTCGGGAGAGCGGCGGCAATCGCCCGAGCAGCGCCACCGCTTCGAGGATACGACCAAGTGCATCCTCTGCGCGGCCTGCACCACGGCTTGCCCGGTGACCTGGACCAGCGACGAGTTCGTCGGTCCGGCCGCGATCGTCAACGCTCACCGCTTCATCTTCGACAGCCGCGACCAGGGCGCTTCTACCCGCCTTCGGATCCTGAACAGCGGTTCGGGGGTCTGGCGCTGCCGGACGATCTTCAATTGCACCGACGCCTGCCCCCGCGGGATCGAGGTGACGAAGGCGATCGAGGAGGTCAAGCGGGCGCTGCTCTATGAGCAGGTCTAGCGGCTGATTCGAATCCGGACCGGGGATCGCTGGCGCAGGCGATCGTCAACGATGATCCAGCGGGGTGTGCAAGATGCCGAAGCCGTGGTCATGGGACTATCTCAATCACGTTCCGCATCCCGACGAGATCTGGGGGCCGTTCTCGACGGCTTTCCTCGTCGTCTTCCTGATCGGGTTCTTCTTCGCCGCGTTCCTGTACAACGACGGCGGCCGCTACCTGTCTACCGAACCGGTCCGGCGGCGCTACCTGCGGAAGTACGCGGGCTTGCTGCTGGTTCCGCTGACGCTCGGCCTGTTCTTCTTCGGGGTTCGACTGCTCCAGATCGACCCGTTCACCTTCGGTCGGCGGATCTGGCTCTACCTGTCGCTGCTCGGGCTGCTGGCCGTCCTCGCCTACGCCGCCCAGGACATCCGACGGCATTACCGTCGCGATGTTCAGGCGCGGCGCCGGACGACGAGCCGGGGCCGCTACGTCGCCCCGCGCTCGGCAAGCCGGGCCGACTCCCGCCGTGGTTAGCGTCCGCACGATCGGTGGCCTTCCGGCGACATACCCGACACCGACCCCTCCCACGATGTTGGCAAGGGGTTTCGAGTCGCCCGCGTCCGTACGTCAGGTCGATCCCTTTTCGTTCTCCAGTGAGGAAGCAGCCTTCGTCACGAAACGAGAATGGCCCCGCGACCGCACATGCACGAAACGCTGGATTTCCCGCCGGACCGCGACCGGTGCGGGAAATGGCGCCTTCGGCGTAACAGCGTAGCGAGCGGGGCGGACCATTTCCGTGTCAGGACGGCGCCGCGCGGTTGATCATTGAATCCCAGAAGCTCACGGGCGGATGAAGCCCGAAAACGCACGAAGCGTGTCCCTGTCGGAACACGCCTGTGACGTAGGAGGGCCGTGCACCCCCCGTCGATATAGACCTTCCGGCTTGCCGGCGCTCGTTGGCTCCGGGCGGGCACTCCCAGTCACCCAGCGAATGATGCTTACGGCTGCTACGTTCCCGTCCTGACCGGATTCGCAGTTCGCTGCCGACCGGGACCCTTCCCATCAACACTACGTGACGACGGTAGGTCCACAAAGCCATACCTCGGGGGGGAATTCAACCCCGCTGTAGCGGATTGCGGGTACAGGGCACCGCTAACTCCCCATCTAGCACGACTCGGAAGAGGATACACCACCCGCCAGCGGGAACCCAGAGAAGCGTTGATCGCATGACCGATCCATTGAACAATCAGGCCTGATACCGGACGCCGCTCGAGGTCCGCTGGAAGATCGCCGAGGCGAACGCGGCCGCGTGCGGTCCGGCGAAGACCAGCGAGCCGACGTGACCGTGCTTGGCCGTTCCGGTCACGAACCGGTAGCGGATCGTTCGAGCCTCGACATGGCGCTCGCTGTAGAAGACGTCCTCGCTGAGGCGCCCAAGGATCTCGAAGGCGAGCTCATCGGTGATCATCAGGTCGGTCAGTGGGAAGTCGACCCAGACCGTCAGGGTCGTCGCTTCCTCGTCCAGGGCCGGCTCACCGATCAGGTGAGCCCCCTCGACGCCACGCAGAAGGAACTCCGCTTCGATCGAGAAGCGAATGTTGGCATCCTCGTCCGACGTCCAGCGCTCACCGTACCGGTCGCACAATGTCTTCACTACATCATCGAACATCTCTCACCCGCCTCTCGGTGGCGTCCGGCCATTCCATCGCAATGTGTTAGGTCCCCTGCGTCGACATCCCTTCGAACTGATACCGACCACTGTATCCGGCGGCAACCTGTTCGGAAAGGTCGAAGAAGACCAGTTGAAGCACCCGCGCATTCAGGCCGATGGCGAACCCGGCCGGATTGAGAACCGACAGCAGCGCCGTCGAGCGGCCGATATAGCCAGCGTCCCAGACCGCGGTGTGGATCGTCACGCCGGATCGGTTGAGGGACGACCGGGCGCGGCCAAGTGCCATCGCGTCGTGCGGCATCCGGACCGTCTCATTGAAGCCGATCTGGTACGGGCCCGGTTCGAGGTGGACGACCTCGCCGCTTGGAAGGTCGACGGGCTCCAGTTCGGGGAGGACCCGCCCGGCGGAGTCGGCCGGCAGGACGCCAGCGCCGACGAGCCGGTTGAGGGAGCCCAGGGTGAGATCGAACCCGTTGGGCTGAATCTGCTCGCCGAGGTCGCGAAAGCCTTCGATCAGCGGCAGATCCTGCTCGATCGCCCGCCGGATCCGCTCACCACTCCAGGCTCCCCGATTGGGTCCAGAACTCGGGTCTGCTCTCATCGCGGGTACCTCGTCCATGACTTGGACGGCTGATCGCCGGATCGGTCCGATAGCGTACCACTGCTAGACTATCCGTCCAGCCAGGGCGATCGTCCCGAGCGAATCCGAGTCAGCGTCAGACCGAGGCACGATGAATCCCTGGAGACGTCAACGATCCGTCGTGACCGGTGGGCGGCGGGCCGCCTTCCATGTCCTGCGTCATCGGGACTACCGGCAGCTGCTGATCGCCACCTCGATCAGCTCCCTCGGAGCCCGGTTCCAGTTCCTCGCCGTCATCTGGTGGATCTACGAGCTGACTGGCTCCGGCGTCGCCCTCGGTCTGCTGAGCCTGGTCCGGTTCGCCCCGATCCTGGTCTTTGGGCTGTTCGGGGGGGTGATTGCCGATCGGTACGACCGTCGCACCACGCTGATCGTGTCGCAGGTTCTATTGATGGGAACCAGTTCCAGTCTCGCCGTCCTTGCCTGGACGGACAGCGTCACCTTGCCGGTGATCTACGTCCTCGCCGCGACTGCGGCCCTGATCGACTGCGTCGCTCAGCCGGCCCGATCGGCCCTGATCCCGGCGCTGGTCCCGAAGGGTGAGATGGCCGACGCGATGTCGGTCAACATCATGTCCGGGCAGACCGCGTCGATCGCGGGACCGGCGCTGGCCGGCTTCGTCATCGCCGCCTTCGGGACGCCAACCGCGTTCACCGTCGACGCGGCCGGCTTCGTCGTCGCCATCAGCTTCCTGATCAGTATCCAGACCACGTCTGTGGTTACCCGCACGGTCGGTGGAACCTGGACGGCGGCGCTCGAAGGGCTCGCCTTCCTCCGCCGGTCGCCGGTCCTGCTCAGTGTCATGTCGGTCGACTTCTTCGCAACCTTCTTCGGCGCGACGACCGTGCTACTCCCGATCGTCGCCGTCGATCGTCTCGGTCTCGGCGCTGACGGTCTTGGTATCCTTAACTCATCGATCGCCGCCGGAGCGTTGATCGGCAGCATCGTGGTCAGCGCTCTGCCGTCGTTCGACCGGCCCGGCCGTGGGGTTCTGATCGCGGTCGGCGTCTTCGGCATCGCCATCATTGCCTTCGGTTTGAGTACGTCGCTTGTCGTCGCCGTCCTCTGTCTGGCGATCTCCGGAGCGGCCGACGCCGTCAGCATGGCGCTGCGGCACACCGTCCGGAACCTCGTCACGCCCGACGCTCTCCGGGGACGGATCGCGGCGGCGCACAGCACCTTCGCCTCCGGTGGACCGCAACTTGGCGATGCCCGGGCCGGCGCGATGGCTTCGCTCATGGGTGCCGGACCGGCCCTAGTCATCGGCGGAATCGGCGTCCTCGTGACCGTTGTCGCGGCCAACGTGCTCGTACCGAGTCTCGGCCGGACGACGATCAGGGATGTCAGTTCCGACGTAGACGCAACCCCTGACGTCGAGCAATCGACTCGCGAGCACTCCTCGTCGCTGCTGCCGGGTCGCGTCGCAGACGGAACGACAGCCACGAACGTGCGATAATTCCCGAATACTCAATGGTTGAACTGGTCCGACCGGTGGCAGCTCGCCGGATTGCGACCACGTTTCGACCTGGACGGCGATCACGCAAGGCGGGCCCAATGGCAGAGCAGATGACCGATCAGCAGTTCACGACGAGTCCGCTCCGTCTGATCCCCTATCAGGAGCGCCTCCAGACCCCTGTCAAGGATCAGTACGGCCGAGCGATGACCTACCTCCGGATCTCGCTGACCGATCGCTGCAACTTCCGCTGCCTCTACTGCATGCCCGCCAACGGCATGGTGTTCCAGCCCCGAGATGAGAGCCTGACCGACGACGAGCTCCTCCGGGCGGTCCGGCTCAGCGCTGCCGTCGGCTTTCGCAAGTTCCGGCTGACCGGGGGTGAGCCAACGGTGCGTCCGCACCTCGTCGATCTGGTCCGGGCGATGAAGGCGATGCCCGGCGTCGACGAGATCTCGATGACAACCAACGCCCTGCTCCTCGGCAAGCTGGCCCAGCCGCTGGCCGACGCTGGTCTGGCGCGGGTCAACATCAGCATCGACACGCTTGACCCGGTCCGATTCCGGTTCATGACCCGCGGCGGCCGGCTCGATCTCGTCTGGAAGGGCATCGAGGCCGCGGCCGGGGCCGGGCTCACCCCGATCAAACTCAACACGGTGGTCGTGAAGGACCAGAACGAGCACGACGTCGTCCCGATGGCTGAACTGACCCTCGACCGGCCCTGGCAGGTCCGGTTCCTGGAGATCATGCCGCTGGAGGGTGTCGGCGAGGTTCACGACGAGGGGCTCGTCACCTCCGAGCAGACCCAGGCCCGGCTCGAGGAGCGGTTCGGTCCGCTCGAACCGGTCGAGGCCGACGCCGCCGACCCGGCCCGCCTGTTCCGGATCAATGGCGCTGCCGGCACGATCGGTTTCATCTCGCCCATCTCCGAGCCATTCTGCGCCGCCTGCAACCGGATCCGCCTGACGGCCGACGGCAAGCTCCGGCTCTGCCTCCTGCGCGGCGACGAAGTCGATCTGCGCGACATGATGCGGGCCGGCGCCACGGACGCCGAGGTGATCGACACGATCCGCGGCGGCGTCTGGCGAAAGCCCTGGGGCCACGGCATTGCGGACGGGGACCGCAACACGGTCCGCGGGATGTCCCAGATCGGCGGCTGAGCAAGCCGGTCTCGACATCCGGGTAACTGGTCGAATCGTCCAGCGTCCAGGCCCCGTTCCGGTCTGGACGCTGCTATGCTCCGGGGCGTTCCCGACCGGATTCGATGAGGCTGGAGACCAACCGATGACCGCCACTTCCGAGACCGCCAGCGCGTCGCCTGGCGGCAGACCCATGACAATCAACAAAGTGGTAATCGGCGTCAATCTCTGGGGGAACGCCGCCGAGTCCGTCAGGCAGCGCTTCCCGGATATCGATGTCGTGCTGGAGCCCGACGCCGACAAGGTCGCGGCGCAGCTTGCCGACGCCGATGCCTACACCGGCTTCCGCCTTTCGGCCGAGCAGCTCGACCAGGCTCCACAGTTGAAGTGGGTCCATTCGCTCTCGGCCGGCGTCGAGCAGTGGCTGAGTGCCGGCATCGCCGAACGTGGGCTCCTCCTCACCAACTCCAGCGGCGTCCACGCGACGAACATCGCCGAGCACGTCTTCGCCATGATGCTCGCCTTTGCCCGCCAACTCCCCTCGCTCTTCGGGTCCCAGCAGCGGCACACCTGGCGCGACAACGATACATTCGATGAGCACGTCTTCGAGCTCGAGGGGCAGAAGCTGATCATCGTGGGGACCGGCGCGATCGGCTCCGCCGTCGCCCGTCGGGCCAAGGCGTTCGGCATGGAGACGGTGGGCGTCCGACGCCACCCGACCAGGGAGGCGGTTCCGGACATCGACGAGCAGGTCTCGTTCGACAAGATGAAGGCGCTCCTCGGCGACGCCGATCACGTCGTCATCTGCCTGCCGATGACGCCGGACACGAAAGGTCTCTTCAGCGCCGACGTCATCGCCGCGATGAAGCCAGGCGCCCACTTCTTCAACATCGGCCGGGGCGGCATCGTCGACCAGGATGCACTCATCGCCGCGCTGCGATCAGGACACCTCGGCGGCGCTGGCCTGGACGTGACGACGCCGGAGCCGCTCCCCGGTGACTCACCGCTCTGGGACATGCCCAACGTCATCATCACCGCGCATACGTCGGGTAGCACCCCGAAGTACGGCGAGCGTGCACTGGGCCTGTTCGGCGACATCCTTCAGCGCCTCCGGGAAGGCCGCGAGCCGATCAACGTCGTCGACCCGGCAGCGGGTTACTAGCGGCCCCCGGATCGCGTCGCGACACAGGACAACACCCCGGCCTGCGGCGAGTCCGCCAGCTACCGGGGTGTTGTCCTGTCCGGTCGTGTGGATGCGTCAGTCGATAAGTCACTGAGTCAGTCGATGAGTTATGGATGGCCCGGGCTCGTCACCGGCTAGTCAGCAAATTGGCGGTAGAATGTCGCTCGTTCGTTGGACGGCCCGAACGCCCTCACGTCTGAGCGAAGGCACCATATCAGGGCAGCCAAATTGTGAGTTCGGTCCGAAAGGACCAATGGATGGGACAGATGCGCCATTCAGCAGACCTTGATTCTTTATCAATGTGAACGTACGCTCTCTTCACCCGCTGTCCGCCGCGGACCCCTGTCGATTCTGGCCCGCGATCCGCCCTCGATGCCCGGAGGTGCTGAATGGTCGCCGTCTCCCTCGCTACCGTCACTCGACACGCCAATCGCCGGCTGGCACAGCGGAATATCAGCCTCGACGACGCGGCCTATGTCATCGCCCATGGAACCGTCACGTACACCGGACATGCGCGATTCGTGCATCTTGGATGGCGCGACATTCCAAAGAACGACCTGCGGAACGACGATATCCGCCGGCTGGAGGGGACGGTCCTCGTCTTCGACAGTGAGTCCGGCGGCTGTCTGACAACAGCCTACCGGAACCGCTCCCGCGGGCTGCGGGATATCCGCCGCAAACCAAAGCGCGCATTCGCCTGCGTTCTGGGCACTGACGTCGCCTCCGGCTTCCCGATGTCCGAGACGTACGGAGACTAACTGGTCGCGGATAGCGGGCTGATCCGGGCACCCTCCGAGAAGCGGCAGACAAGGACACGGTCCGAATGCCCGAGGAGCTGGTAACGGGCGAAGTAGCCGGCATCCAGGCGAGCCGCCAGGTTCTGAACCTCGCTCCGGTCAACGAGAGCCAGCACGCTGCCACCGCCGCCACCGCCCATCATCCGTGCGCCCAGGACCGCGTCGGACTGGACGACGTCCGCGACAAGCTCCTCGACCTGCGGATGGCTGATGTCGTAGGCCGTCGCCGAGGACCGGCCGGACGCCGTCATGAGCTCGCCGAAACGTACCCAGTCAGCAGCTCTGAGTGCGTCGTAGCCCTGGTCGACGCGCTCGACCTCGGTCAGGATGTGAGCCGACCGCCCACGCATGGTGGCGTTGAGCATTCCCGATCCTGACAGTGTCCCGATCTGCTCGGCGGTCAGTTCAGCGACATGCTCCGGTGCGGCGTCACCGAGTTCCCGTTGGGCAATCTTCAGCAGCTCGGCCATCTCGCGGACCCGGGTTGGGTAAGCCGACTCACCCAGTCGGTGAACGACGCCCGACGTAATCACGACGAACGCGAGGTCCCCGAGATCCGGATCGAGCCGCTCGAACCCGACCGCCGCGGCGTCGTAGCGAATCACGCCGCCGGCCACGGACGCGGCCTGATCCATCGTGCCGGAACCGACGCCCGCCCGGTTCTCCGCCGCCTGAGCGAGCAGGATGGATTCCCGGGGCGCAAGCCTCTCCTGAGCCAGCATCATGACCAGGCCCACGGACAGCGCCGCTGAGGAACTCACCCCAAGGCCAACCGGAAGGTTGCCACCGAAGGCGATCCGAAACGACGTCTGGATCGGCTTCGCGGCATCCAGTAGCGCCGCGATCGCTCCGCTCACGTAGTCGGTTGGCGACTGTGGTGGTGATGGCCGTTGCCACCCGGTGAGGGATGCGGGGTTCAGCGTTTCGTCGAAGTGCGCCCCCGAAGACGGGTCGGCGTAGCTGATCGCGATCTGGTTCTCCGTGGAACCCTCTCCGCCAAGCAGCACGATGTAGCGATCGATCGCCGCCGCCAAAACCTTCCCGCCGTTGTAGTCGAGATGATTGCCAAGCAGCTCGATTCGGCCCGGCGCGACGACGCGCCGTATCGGGCTCCAGGATGCTCCCCAGGAGCGGCGACCGATCGCGAGGACTTCGATGGCGAGGGCCGCCAGCCGATCCTCGTGCTGATCTCCGTTTGCCGCCGACGCGACTGTCATGCTGGTAGCCTCCCTCGTCCGTCTCGCCCAGACCTGAGGGCGGCGAAGCGAGCCGTCTCAGGACGTGTCCGGTTTCGTTTCCTGTGCCTCCAGGAGCGGGATGGTAGCGGATCCCCGGTGTGGCTCAAGCGAATCGAACAAGCTGTACGAGACGCTGCGACTCGCTCCCGAGCCCGGCGCGCTTCGCTGCCGTAGTAGGCCTGCCACCCCGCGGGGTGGCACCTACCGCCGGAACACGACCGCCTTGAACGCCTCCGCCAGCTCGAAATCCTGACCCTCCGCGACCTCGGCCGCCCGCTCCCGGAGCCGCTCACGAAACGGTCCTTCCTCCCCGACCTGTGAGACGTGGGCCAGCAGCGCCTGAACCTTCATCTCGAAGGAATCCGTTATGTCGATGTACCGGTCAGGCACCTCGGCACCGAAGTACCAGAGCTCGGCGGTCTTGTGCGTCTCGAGACCATCACGAAGGTGCTGCGGATAGTTGAGCGGGTCGCGGGCCGCCGGGTAACAGGAGTCGGTCGTGACGAGACCGACCGCCCGGTGGTCCGGGTGGAGGGCATAGGGTCGGAAAGCGTCGTGCGTGATGACGACATCGGGCTTGTGGGTCCGTATCAGGCGAACGACCTTTTCGCGAAGTTTGACGTCCGGCAACACTTCGGAGTCGGTCTCGCGGAGGAACACGACCTCGGCGACGCCGAGCCGGCGGGCAGCCTCGCGCTCCTCGGCCTCGCGCCGTGCGGCAACGGCGTGTGGGGCGTCGTCCGGGTCACCGCTGCCCTTGTCGCCGCTGGTAACCTGGACGATCACGACCTTCTTCCCCGCCTGCGTCAGCGTCGCCATCGTCCCCGCGGCGCCGAACTCGGCATCGTCCGGGTGCGCGACGATGACCATATACGTCTGAAACTCCTCGACCTGCTCCGACATAGGTGGCTGTTACTCCTGGGTGGATGGGGCCAACCGCTCACACAGCGTGGCTTCGAGTTGGTCGTCCGGGACTATCGTCTGGTCGCCGGTGACGAGATCCTTAACGATGACCGTCGCCGCGGCGCGCTCCTCGGATCCCTGGAAGACGGCGAACGGGATGCCCTTCCGGCCGGCGTACCGGAACTGATCGCCGAGACTTCGTTCAGACAGCAGTGAAAGGTCGGTACGGAAACTGGCTGAGCGGAGACGAGTGGCAAGTTGCGCTGCCCCGGCAATGTCATCCCGGAAACCCGCGACGAAGACCTGGGCGGACGTGCCGGGGACCGTGAGCAGGCCGAACTCCGAGACGACCTCGATGATCCGCTCGATCCCGAGCGAGACGCCGGTCGCCGGCATCGGGCGGGACGAGAACGAGCCGACGAGCCCATCGTAGCGGCCGCCGCCGGCGATCGATCCGACCGCCGGCTGCTCGACGGTCGCCTCGACGACCGGGCCGGTGTAGTAATCCAGCCCCCGAGCCAGCGAGAGGTCGAGGATTGCCCGGCTCGCCGGCACACCAAGACTCGCGAGGCTGGAGAACAGGCGAGAGAGATCACGGGTTGCCTCCCGGACCCCGTCGCTCTCGCCGATCTGCTGGACGACGTCTGACAGCACGGCGTCCGGGTTGCCACGGGCGGTGATCAGCGACATCAGGCGCGACGCACCGGCCGCGTCAAGACCCTCGGCGGCGAGCTGCTGCTCGACCCTGTCAGGGCCGATCTTGTCGAGCCGGTCGATCGTGCGGATGATGTTACCGGTGTTCGCGTTCGGGACTCCGGCCGCCCGGGCGATCGCTCCGAGCAGGTTGCGGTGGTTGATTCGGACGACGAAGTTCGAGATCCCAACGGCGGCGATGGCCTCGGTCAGAATCGAGACGCCCTCGGCATCGGCCAGCATCGAGGTCGAGCCGGCGATGTCGGCGTCGCACTGCCAGAACTCGCGGAAGCGGCCCCGCTGCGACTTCTCCGCCCGCCAGACCGGCCCGATGTGGTACCGCTTGAACGGCAGCACGATCTCGTTCTGATGCATCGCCAGCACGCGGGCGAGCGGAACGGTCAGGTCGTAGCGCATCCCGACGCGGCGGTCACCGTGGTCGGTGAAGGCGTACATGAGGCGCTCGTTCTCACCTGCCTTGCCCGTCAGGACATCGAGGTGCTCCAGGACCGGCGTCTCGATCGGCTCGTAACCGTGCCGCTCGAAGATGTCACGGAAGAGGCCGATGATGTGCTGGCGGACGAGCATCTGCGCGGGCAGGAAGTCGCGGAAGCCACTGAGGATGCGCGGCTTGATTCGGGCGGGGCGGGCGGTGGGTGCGTCCGGGGTCATGCGGAGATGGTCCTTCTGGTTCGTGGCTGCATCTTGGTCGTCGTCATTTGGTGACTTCGAAGACCAGATGGGCGAGCTCGGGAAGGATCAATCGCTCCAGCGCCAGACCGACGGCGTTGCGGGAACCCGGCATCGTCATGATCAGCGTCCGCTGGTGGACGCCGGCGACGGCCCGCGAGAGCATCGCCGCCGCGCCGATCTCCGCGAAGCTCAGCATCCGGAACAGCTCGCCGAACCCGTCGAGCCGCTTGTCCAGCAGGCCGGCCACGACATCATAGGTCGTGTCCCGCCGGGCGATGCCGGTGCCGCCGCTCGTCAGGACCGCCGCGATGCGCGGATCGGACGCCCAGCCCAGGATTATCGCGCGGATCGCCTCGGGGTCGTCCGGCGCGATCCGGTACTCGACGACGGTGTGACCGCTGGCCGCGAGACCGTCCAGGATCAGGCGGCCGCTCGTGTCGGTCTCGGTCGTTCGGGTGTCGCTGACCGTCAGGACGGCGACCCCCACTGAGTCCGGCGCGCGCTCGCGGTGTTCGGCGGTCGACTGGCTCTGGTTGGGCTGAGGAGCCGGACGGACCGGCTGATCGTTCGCGGCACTATCGGTCACGTTGCGCATCCCGCTCTGGCTGATGGATCGTCGAATGGAATTCGACGGATAGTATCGCGCAGAATCGCTCGCCGGATCAGGTCTGGCTGGTCGGCGGTGGAGACGCTATTGGCGTGACCGGAATGAGGAAGACGGTCACCGTCGTCCGAGCTCCATCGCGCTGCAACCAGACAATACCCGTCACGCTGGAATCAGCCTGTCCGGTCAGCCCAAGGTACAGGTTGCCATCGTCGTCCGGCTCGCCACCGATCGAGCCGCAGGCTATCGTCGTTCCGGGCTCGTCCTCGCTCGCGACGACTCGAACGATCAACTCGCCCTGGAGCAGGTCCGGGAGCGACTGGTCGACAGCGGTCACGCTGACGGCCGCGGGAATGGCCGGTCCTGGTGACGGCGCGGGGCCATCGAGGTCGGTTCGCGGCCGAGCGGCCGGTCCAGTTGACGTCTCGGCCAGCGCAGAGATCGGATCGCCCGGCTGGGCACAGGTGCCGGCCTGGAGATAGGCCGGATGATCGATCTGTCTCGCACCATCCGCCCCTTCGTCCTGAGCGCTGGCCACCGTAACGGCTCCCAGCAGGAGGGCCGCGCTCATCAGGACGGTCTGGGCCAGACGCAGCGGTGACGGCATGGTGCTACTCCCTTGAACAGTGACCGCCGAGATTGCCAGGCAACGAATTTTCTCAGATGTCGATTACGAAGGCGTTCTCGACGTGGGTGACGTCAGCCACCCGGCTGGACCCGTCAAGCGTGACGGCGACGAGATCGATTCGCCAGACTGGCTCATCCCGCCGGGTGTCGTCCAGCCCTTCGACATAGGTCGTAGCGGCCCGGACAAGCGCCCGGACCTGCCGGGCGGAGACCGCCTCGCCGGCGCGACCGCTCCCCTCGCCCCGCCGGGTCTTGACCTCGACGAAGACGAGCTCGTCGCGGTCCCACATCACGAGATCGATCTCGCACCCCGCGCCGCGCCACTGGGACGCGACGAACCGGTAGCCCCGCGCTTCGAGGAATCGGCGGGCCTGGCCCTCCCCCGCCGTTCCGAGTTGGCGTCTGGAAGACTCGAGCCGGGTCACGACGTACGTTCCGGCAGGCTGAACGAGCGCCGGTGGAGCGCGCACGGTCCGTGAGTCCGGATCGCCGCGAGATGGTCGGGCGTTCCGTACCCCTTGTGAGCTCCGAACCGGTACCGGTCATCGCGCCGGTGCTCCTCGCGCATGATCTCATCCCGGTGAACCTTGGCAAGGATCGCGGCGCAGGCGATCGAGAGAGACAGCCGGTCCCCCTTGATCAGGCCGACCTGTGGCAATTCGGTCTCGATCACCCGAGCGTCGATCAGCAGCGCCGAGACCGGATAGGCGAGTGACGCAACGGCCCGCTCCATCGCCAGCCGGTTGGCGGAGGCGACGCCAACCCGGTCCAGCTCATCCGCCCCGACGGTGGAGATCGCCCAGGTAACGGCGGCGGACCGGATCCGCTCGACCATCTCGACCCGCAGCGCCGCCGACATCAGTTTGGAATCGCGAACGCCTTCCAGTGCCCGAACGAGATGCTGACCGTCGGCGCCGATCGAGCAAGGCAGGACGACCGCCGCCGCGACAAGCGGTCCGGCCAGAGCGCCACGGCCGACCTCATCGACCCCAGCGACTCCGGAAAAACCCGACCGCCAGAACGGCTCCTCGTGATCGAGCGTCGGGCGCTCGGGAAGGAATCGTTCCGGCGGAGGGTTTGCCATGCGGCGCTCGGTTCCCGGCTAGACGAGATGCTTGCCGTTCGGGCGCTGGCGCTCCTTGATCCGGGCAGCCTTGCCGGACAGACCTCGGAGGTAGTAGAGCTTCGACCGTCGCACCTTGCCGAAGCGCAGAACCTCGATCCGATCGATCCGGGGAGAGTGGATCAGGAACGTTCGCTCAACGCCGACCGAGTGGCTGGCGATCCGGCGAACGGTAAAGTTCTCATTGATCCCGCCACCACGACGGCGGATGCAGACGCCTTCGAAGTTCTGAATCCGCTCACGCGTGCCTTCGACGACCTTGACGGCGACCCGGATGTTGTCTCCGGCGTTGAACGCGGGGACCGAGTCCTTGTACTGCTCCGATTCGATGGAGCGGAGGAGTTGCGCGACCATATGTGCTCTGCCCTGTCTCAAGCCGGCCGAAAGCGCGATAGCCTCGCGCTCCGCCACCGGCGCCAGTCACCAGCCCGCAATCGTGAGGCGGACCCCCCAACCGGCTGCCTGAATCGATCCTGACCCGCTCGAACGCCGGGCGGCAGAAAACGCCTCCGCGGGTCGAGACGACCAACGCGTGATCCTACCACGCCGCTCACCCGCCTGCACAGTCAGACGGCCGGTCGTCAATGCGCGAGCCTAGCCCGCTCGGGACTCAGCACGCTGATCACATCCGCCGCGACCTCGTATCGGCCGAAGGACGGCATGATATAGGTCCCCTGGACCTGGTCGCGGGCTTCCAGCAGGAGGTCCTGTGCCATCCGGATCCCTTCCCGCCGGCCGTCGGGCCCGGCGCGGCGCATCCGCTCTCGGGCGTCGTCGGTCGGGTTGATCCCCGGAACTTCGTTGTGAAGGAACTCGGCGTGCTTGCTGCTCTGAAGCGGCAGGATGCCCATCAGCACCGGGACGCCAAGGTCACGGGTGTCGAACGCGCGCTCGTACCGATCGAGAAAATGCGACCAGACCGCCATGTCGTAGATGGGCTGGCTCATGACGAAGTGGGTGCCCGCGTCGATCTTCCGGCGGAGGCGCTGGACCTCATCGTCGAGGTCGGGCTTCGTCGGGTCGACAGCGCAGGCGATCGTGAACGATGCCGGCCGGCCGATCGACGCGCCCGCCGAATCGGCGCCGCTGTTGAGGCGCTTGATCACACCGATCAGCCCGGCCGAATCGACGTCGTAGACCGCGGTCGAATCCGGGTAGTCGCCCAGGCTGGGCGGGTCGCCCCGGAGCGCGAGGATATTCCGGACGCCAACGGCGTGGGCGCCCAGCAGCTCTGACTGGAGGCCCATGAGAGAGCGGTCCCGGGTCGTGAAGTGGACGATCGTCTCGATCCCGACCTCGTGCTGGATCAGATAGCAGAGTGTCATGGCGCTCATTCGGACCCGCGCCATCGGCGAATCGGCGACGTTGATCGCGTCGACGCCAGCGTCCTTGAGCAACCGGGCGCCTGCCAGCGCCTTGGCCGGGTTGAACCCCTTCGGTGGGTCGATCTCGACACTGACGATGAACTTCTTCCCCAGCTTCCCGCCAAGCTCGGTCGGCTCGTCGGGGCCGGTCAGGTCGACGGCGGTCGATGCGATCCGAATCGGCCGTGACGCCGTCTCGGCGTTCTCCAGTGGAACTTCGCCGGTCCCGCCGGTCTCTCGCTCCCGGCGCCGGTCGATCGCCTCCCGCATCGCCCGGATGTGGTCGGGCGTCGTTCCGCAGCAGCCGCCGATCAGGCCGACACCGGCGTCGATCGCGTCGATCGCGAAGTCGGCGAAGTACTCCGGCGATGACGGGTAGAAGACGCGGCTCCCGACGAACGTCGGCCAGCCGGCGTTGGGCAGGCAGGCGAGGTGGATCTGGTCGCCGTCGACGACGTCGGCCCGGTCCCGCGCCAGCGACCGCATTACCGGCAGCAGCTTGCCCGGCCCGACCGAGCAGTTACCGCCGATGACGTCGACGCCCGCGCCGGCGAGGCGGCGGAGCACGGTCAGGGGCAGGTCGCCGGACAGCGTCGAGCCATCGTCACCGAACGTCATCATCGCCACGATCGGCAGGTCGCAGGCCTCGCGAACGGCGGCGACCGCCGCGTCCATCTCTTCCAGGCTGCCCATCGTCTCGATGAAGAGCAGGTCGACGCCGCCCTCCAGCAGGGCTTCGGCCTGCTCGCGGAAGACGGCCCGGATCTCGGCCGGCGGGATCCGGCTGAACGCGCTGACGCTGCGCCCGGTCGGACCAATCGAGCCGGCGATCAGGACCGGCTGGCCGCTGATCTCCCGCTCCTCACGCGCCAGCTTGACCGCCCGCTTGTTGACGGCCGTGACCTTGTCGGCCAGACCATGGGGTTCCAGCCGGAACCGGTTGGCGCCGAAGGTGTTGGTTTCGATGATGTCCGCTCCGGCGGCGATGTAGGCCCGATGAACGACGCTGATCGCGTCCGGATCGGTCAGATTGATCGCGTCGAAGCAGGCGTCGATCGGCACGCCGGTGGCGTGGAGCATCGTCCCCATCGCCCCATCGGCGAGCAACGGCCCGTCCTTGAGTCTCGTTCGCAACGGGTGGTTCATCTGTCAATCTCGCGGTTGGCTGGCGGTTGGCTGGGTGGTCTCAACGATCTTGACCAGAGAGTGTAAGCAGGTCAGGGATGCGGCGATTCCCGTCGCTGACTGGAAGTATGCCCTAACCCCCCGGTCAGCCGATCGCCACCCTCTCTCGCCGCGGATTTCAGACCAGATTCCCCCGCTCGACCAGGAACGCAAGATTGACGGGCCTTCATTGAACGGGTACAGTCGCCTGCCACTATCGAAGCGGCTCCACGTGGCGGAATCCTATGCAGAGTGCCCAAATCGGTGACGTCCTGACTCAGACTACGCTCGAATCAACTCCTCTCGCCAGCCATTCGGTCGGACCATGCCTCGCGATCGGCGGCGCCGAGGACAAGGTCAACGATCGCTCGATTCTGGCTACTTTTCTCCAGCTCGCCGGTGGGGCGGAGGCGCGGATCGCCATCGTCCCAACGGCATCCTCCATGGAGAACGGCGGCGAACGTTACCGGCGGATCTTCGCGGAGATGGGAGCCGCGACCGTTGCATCCGTCCCGATCATGAGCCGTGAGGACGCGAATGGACGCATCCCACTCGCCGCGATCAGCGAGGCGACGGGAATCTTCCTGACTGGCGGCAACCAGATGCGCCTCTCCGCGATGATGGGCGGAAGCGACGCCGAGGCGCTGATCCGGGCGCGTCACCATGCCGGTGCGATCATCGCCGGGACCAGTGCCGGCGCGTCCATCCTGAGCGCCCACATGGTCGCGATGGGCGCCAGCGGCCCCAGCCCGCGGCTGCGGATGGCGCAGATGGTGGCGGGCTTCGGCCTTGTCCCGGACATGATCATCGACCAGCACTTCCGCCAGCGCGACCGGATCGGCCGGCTGCTCGCGCTCGTCGCCGCGAACCCGTCCCTGCTCGGCGTCGGAATCGACGAAGACACCGGCATCCTGATCGACGAGCGCGGCGTGATGGAAGTCATCGGGCGACAGAGCATTACGATCGTCGACGGGCGCCGGATGGTGTCCGACATCGCCGAGGTCAAGGCGTCGGGCGGGATCTCCGTCTCGAACGCCAGCCTGCACGTCCTGACCGCCGGCCGCCGGTTCCTTGCCCCGGAGCGTCGCATCATCGACTGGTACTAGCCGGCATCTGAACATCGTCATGGCCCGTCGTTGAACTACCCGCACCGACAATCGATCGTCGTCCCGAGCCGTCCGAGGAGGATCCGCACCGTGATCGAGGTTCGCCAGACCCATGCGCTTCGCGGTCCCAACGTCTGGGCGCGGATGCCGGTCATTCACCAGATCGTCGACCTCGGTGAGCTGGAGGACCGGCCCTCGAACAAGGTGACCGGCTTCTACGACAAGCTGGTCGCGATGATCCCGACGCTCTACGAGCACGGCTGTTCGATCGGCCGACCGGGTGGCTTCCTCAAGCGCCTGCAGGACGGGACCTGGATGGGTCACGTCCTCGAGCATGTCGCGATCGAGCTGCAGAACCTGGCCGGTGGCGAGGTCCGTCGTGGCCTGACCCGGGCGACGGGGGAGCGCGGCGTCTACAACGTCGTCTTCCAGTACGAGCAGGAGGACGTCGGCCGTGCCGCCGGCGAGCTCGCCCTGCGCGTACTCAACCATCTGATCTACGACAGTGAGCCGGACTTCGACTTCGTCCTGGAGCTGGAGCACCGAGTCATCAAGGTGGCCGAGCAGCTCGCCTACGGCCCGTCGACTGGCGCGATCGTCGCCGAGGCCCAGCGCCGCGGGATCCCGGTCCTTCGGCTGGATCCCCGCCGATCGTTGGTCCAGCTTGGCCACGGCAAGTACCAGCGCCGCGTCTGGGCAACGGTGACGAGCCAATCGGCCAACATCGCCGTCGACATCGCCTCGAACAAGGAGCTGACCAACCGGCTGCTCCACGAAGTCGGCATCCCCGTCCCGCGTAGCGTGATCGTGACCAGTGCCGATGACGCCGTCCGCCAGGCGGTCCGGATCGGCTACCCGATCGTGCTCAAGCCGCTCGACGGCAACCATGGCCGCGGCGTCTGCGTCAATCTCCGGGACGAGGAGGAGGTCCGTGAAAACTTCCCGATCGCCTACGGCGAGAGCCGCAACGGGACCGTCATCGCCGAGACATTCATCACGGGCAAGGACTACCGGATCCTCGTCGTCAACAACGAGGTCGTCGCGGTCGCCGAACGGGTGCCGGCTCACGTCATCGGCGATGGCGTCCACACGATCGAGGAGCTGGTCGACATCACCAACGCCGACCCGCGCCGCGGCGTTGGCCACGAGAAGATCCTGACCCGGATTGCTATCGACGCCCAGACAGTTGAAGTGCTGGAGCGGGCCGGAATGGATCTCTCATCCGTACCGGATGTCGACCAGGTGATCCAGCTCAAGCTAACCGGCAACATGAGCACCGGCGGCACGAGTATCGACCGGACCGACGACATCCACCCGGACAACATCGAGATATCGCGGCAGGCGGCGATGGTCGTCGGCCTCGACATCGCCGGTATCGACTTCATCGCGCCCGACATCAGCGAATCGGTTCGTCAGGCCGGCGGCGCGATCTGCGAGGTCAACGCCGGGCCCGGCTTCCGGATGCACACCCACCCGACCGAAGGCCATCCGCGGCTGGTCGGCCGCGCCGTCGTCGACATGATGTTCCCGTCCCGCGCCCAGAGCCGGATTCCGATCGTCGCCGTGACCGGGACGAACGGCAAGACGACGACGTCCCGGATGATAGCCCACATCATGAAGGCGTCTGGCCGCAAGGTCGGGCTAACGTCGACCGACGGCATCTACATCGATGGAACCCAGATCATGGCCGGCGACATGAGCGGTCCGCAGAGCGCCCAGATGGTGCTCAAGAACCCGGCGGTCGACTTCGCCGTCCTTGAAACTGCCCGCGGCGGCATCATTCGCTCCGGGCTCGGGTTCGACCGCTGCAACGTCGCGGTCGTCACGAACGTCGCCAGCGATCACCTCGGGCTCAAGGGCATCGACACCTTGAGTGACCTCGCCAAGGTCAAGGCCGTCGTTCCGCAGGCCGCGCTGCGTGACGGGGCGAGCGTGCTGAACGCCGATAACGAGTGGACCGTCGAGATGCAGCGGACGGCCCGGGGCGAGATCGTCTTCTTTAGCATGAACGAGGACAACCCAGTCGTCCGCGACCACCTCCGTGAGCGCGGCAAGGCGGTCGTCCTCAAACAGACCCGGCAGGGCGAGATGATCACCCTGATCGAGCACCGCCGCGAGACGAGTCTGCTCTACGCCAGCCAGATCCCGGCGACCTTCGACGGCCGGATCCGGGTCAACATCGCCAACGCTCTCGCGGCGACGGCGGCGGCCTTCGCGATGGACGTTCAGTTGGAGCAGATCCGGCTGGCCCTGCGGACTTTCGACAACACCTTCTTCCAGACGCCGGGTCGGTTCAACATGATGGAGCTGGACGGCCGCCGGATCGTGATGGACTACTGCCACAACGTCGCCGGGCTGGAAGGCATGGTCGACTTCGTCCAGCGGATGGGCGCGAAGAACACCTACGTGATGATCGCGATGCCGGGCGACCGGTCGAACGGCGATATCCGTTCCTTCGGCAACCTCGCGGGCCGCAGCTTCTCGAGTATTGTCATCCGCGAGGACACGAACACGCGCGGACGCGCCCGTGGCGAGGTCGCCTCGCTGCTCCAGGAAGCGGTGATCGAGGGGGGGCTCGCGCCCGAATCGGTCGAGATCGAGACCGACGAGATCACGGCGGCGATGAAGACGCTGGAGCGGTCCGAGCGGGACGATCTGGTTGTCCTGCTCGTGGACCAGCCCAAGGTGGTCTGGCAGGCTCTCAGCGGTCGTGCCGCGCCGCTCTGAAGAGATCGTCCGGTCAGGGCGACGCCCGATTCGTAGGGGCGACGTTTGCAAGCCACGCGGTCGCAATGGCCTTCGCCCTCTGGCGAAACGGGCTCTGTGACCGTTACGTCAACTTGAACCCAACGATACCAAACATCGACACCGCTGCGAGCGATGGCAACCGCGGCGAAGCGTGCGGCGTGGCAACGAAGCGAACGGGCCCAGCGCAGCGACGCGAGAGCCATGTCCTGACACGACGGCGCCGGGTCGTCGCGGTTGGACCCCACTCGGCCTCGCTTGCGCTGACCAGTCAAGAGCAAGTTTCAGAACCGTTCCCGGCCATAAAGGGACCGGCTGAACGACATGACCTTAGAACGGCCCGGAGAGCACGGCCACCGCGTGGGTGCCGGGTTGCCTCCGGCAGCCAACACGAACGTCCCGGTCGTTGAGCCGGTCCTTTTCGGGCCGGCGCCCGACCGACCGATCGCCCGTCGATGAGCGGTTCTGACATAGGCCCTACGTCATTGGTCTCTCGCTGAGAGCGGCAAGACGATCCGCGACCGCTTTCGGGTCGTCCGACGCCATGATCGCCACGACGTCGCCCGGTCGCAGTTCCGTCAGCGACCGATCGATCGCGCTGAGCTCGTCCGGCTCCAGAGCGACGGCCGTTCCACCGGCGGCCCTGACGCCGTCGTCCATGAGCGCCGTCGTGTCGCCCGGTGCCCGGCCGCGCAGGTAGTTCGGCGTGTCACGGGGAATGACGAGCGATGACGCCTGCGCGGCCAGGCGGCCGATCGCCTGGAACGTCGCGTCCGGCCGGTCGCCGGCCGTCCCGACGATCAGCCAAAGCCGGCCGTCGTCCCGGACGAGGCTTTGGGCGAGATGGATCAGCTCGGTCAGTCCTGCTTCGTTGTGAGCGTAGTCCGCGAGGTACGTCGCGCCCCGGATGGAGTAGACGTTGAGGCGGCCGGGATTGAGGTCGGGGCTACTACTGAACGAACGAAGCCCGGCGGCGATCTCGTCAATGCCCAAGCCGCAGCCAAGCGCGACGCCGACGGCGCAGAGGACGTTCTCGACCATGTGTCGGGCAACCCCGCCGAAGGTGAGCGGGACGTCGGCGACGGCGATGACCGTTGTCGTCCGTGAACCAACCCGCTCGACGATCTGGCCGCTCTCGACCGCGACCACCCGGCCACCGGATCGGAGATGGTCCGTGAGTTCTGGCGTGAGTGGTCGCTGGGTCAGATAGCAGATCTTCGCCTCGACGTCGAACCGCTGCTCGAAGACGAGCGGGTCATCGGCGTTGACCACCGCCCAACCGTCGGGCTTCGTCGCCCGCAGGACGGTCCCCTTGACACGAGCAAGTGACCGGGTGGTCAGGATGCCGTAGTCGCCGAGGTGGTCGGCACTGATGTTCGTCATCGCCGAGACGTGGGCCCGGTCGTAGGCCAGCCCGCGCCGCAGAATGCCCCCCCGGGCGGTCTCCAGGATGGCCCAGTCGAGGCCATCGCGACCGATCAACCGCCGGGCGCCAGCCGGGCCGGACCAGTCGCCAGACTCGATCTCCTCGCCGTGGACGTAGACGCCGCTCGTCGAGCTCCAGCCGACCGAGCGCCCGGCCTGGCTCAGGAGGTGGGCGACCAGACGGGTGGTCGTGGTCTTGCCGTTGGTCCCGGTGATCGAGACCAGCCGCGGCGATCCGTCGCCAACGTGAATCAGCTCCGGTACGTCTTCGGCATCAGCCGCCATCCGCTGGGCCACAGCGATGGCCCCGAAGAGCGCGTTGACCCGGTCCTCGTCCAGCAGTTGGTCACCGAGTGCCTGCTTCGTGACCTCGACCGCCAGATCGGCGATCGCCAGCGCAACCCGGCGACGCTGCCAGCCGAAGGCGATCACGATCCGGGTCTCGATGTCCCCGGGCTCGACAGCGATCTTGACGGGCGGAAGTCCCAGGGACGCCACGACGGCGCGCACGGCCGAGACCTGGCACCGCGCGACGATCGAGCGCCGGTCGTTGGCGCCCGGTTCAACTGCCGAGCCGGGGAGAACGAGATGAAGCAGGTTCGTGAGCCGCTCGGCCCAGGCGGACGACGGGATTGTCTGTTCAAGGTCGTACTCGACCTTGATGGCGGGGACGTTCAGGTAAGGATTGGGCCCTTCCAGCTCGCGAATCTCGATCAGATGCATGGTGGTCCCCGGAGGCAACGTCGAGAGGTCGAAGCGATGGATGAGGTCAGCGGAGGGGATTGTAGCGGCAGCGATCCTCCGGAGGTGAGCCGTATTCAGCCGCGTCGAGACCGAACGAACGGGTGGCCGCCAGGCTCGGCTCCTTATCGCCCCCCAGTCGCGTCGAGCGACGGTCCTGGTTCGGCGAACTGGTAGACTCAGGCTGGCCAGAGCAAGACCACCACCCAGCAGGAGCGCCGTTCCGGAAGCGTCGGTCAGCGCGTCCGAGTCCCTTCCAACGATGGAGTCGAACCGCCATGAGCGCAAACCGCAGCGACGGACCATCGCCCACCCCGGCCCGTTCGAATGCCAACCGTCGCGGCGGACTCGGGCGTGGAATGGCCGCGTTGATCCCAACCGGACCGGATGGGGATGGGCAGTCGTCCGGACAGTCGCTACCGTCGTTGACCAGCGTGGCGATCGACGCGATCCGGCCGAACCCGTACCAGCCCCGGACGCGGATGAACGAGCGTCAGCTGCTCGAACTCGCGCAGTCGATCCGCGAGCACGGTGTCGTCCAGCCGCTGATCGTAACGCGCGGCCAGCAGCCCGACACCTACACGCTGATCGCCGGGGAGCGGCGCTGGCGGGCCTCGCAGCGGGCCGGCCTGGAGCAGGTCCCGGTCGTCGTCAAGGATGCGGCGCCGCAGGAGATGCTGGAGCTGGCGCTGGTCGAGAACCTGGTCCGGGCCGACCTCTCGCCACTGGAAGAAGCGCTCGCCTACCGGCAGCTCATCGACGAGTTCGGTCTGACGCAGGCGACGGTCGCCGAGCGGGTCGGCCGCTCCCGAGTCAGCGTCACGAATACGCTGAGGCTGCTCGGCGCTCCCGAGCAAATCCAGGAGGCACTCGGCGAGGGCACCATCACCGAGGGCCACGCCCGAGCACTGCTCGGGCTGGTCAACGCGCTGGATCAGGTCGCCGCGCTCGGCATCGTCATCGATCGCGACATGACGGTCCGCCAGACCGAGGCGCTCGTCCGGCGCTGGCTGGCCGAGGGACCGCAGGTGGAGTCGGCGCCGGCCGAGCGCGATACCGACGAGATCCGGGTCGAGGATCGCTTCCGCGGCGCGCTCGGCGCTCGAGTTACTTTCCGACGTGCCGCTCGGGGCGGCGGCGCGATGACGATCCACTACTCGTCGTCGGAGGAGCTCGATAGTCTCTACGACCGTCTGGTCGGCGAGGATGTCTGGTAATGTTCGGCCGCTACCCGCCGAGGTCCGAACAACCCTGGCTCCGATCCCTGATCGAGCGAGTCGCGCCCGTCGTCGCGTCGATCTCCATCTCGATGGTGTTGATTCCGGGCTGGGCGCCGTCACGGTAGGTGACGAGCCAGTACGCCCCGGACGGGGCCGCCGGCGGTGCGCTCGGAGAGACAGCGATCGCCGCCGGAACGGCGACCGGCGTTCCCGATGCAATGAGGGGCGTGCCCGATGGGGCGGTCGGCGTCGCGGCCGAATGGGGGTCGGGGGTGGCGATGGCCGAAGCGGAGATCAGCGTGACGTCGGTCTCGTGACGGGCGATCGGGCACTCCAACCGGAACGCCTGACCATAGGCCCCCTCGGCGATCTCCACCGCTTGCCCGGACGTGATACTGGTCCGGGCGACCGGCAGCGAGCCTGATCCAGAGCTCGACATTTCCCACCGCTGCGTCTCGACCGTGACGATCTCGCCGGAATAGCGCTCGATCACGATCGAGCGCAACGTCCCCACGGAGCCGGCATCGTCGAGGAAGACGAAGCGGACCCATCCGCCGGGCGGCAGCTCAGCCGGACCCGGCTCCCGCGGATCGAGCGGCCAGTCGGCCTGGAGACTCGCGAATGTGAGCGTCGCGGCCGGACTCCACGTCCGGGCGTCGGCGAGCGCGGTGACGTAGGCGGCTTCCATCGTCAGCGGCCCGTCGGACTGACGGACGGCAGCGGAGGTCGTTGGCGGGATCGCATCCTCGGACGATCGAGCGACCCGGACGAGATTGGCGGCGCCAATTCCGAGCATGGCCAGCAGGATCAGGACTGCCAGTCCGAATCTCCAGCTCCGCAATGCGACCTCCTCTTGTCCGGGTCACCGTCGGACTGATCCCAACAGCGTGGTGTTGCCTCGCCGTCGCGCTCAGACCTGACGAACGATATACGTCGGAGACGACAATGCCATCGTCGCACCGGCATCGGCGTCCTCGTCCGGCGCGAGACCGATGGGCTCCCACCCGGCGAGCGCGAGCTCATTCCCGATCGTCTCCTGCGTGTACTGATCGGCCTGCCAGCCAAGACCGATCGTTCCAGACGGAGGCTCAAGGATCGGCACCAGCTCGGACCGGACCGTCTCGACCCGCCCACCATCGTCCAGAACGACCACGAGTCGAAGCAGGCCATCCGCTGCCGGCGCCGATTCGCAATCGGGGATGGAGACGGTCCCGATCACCCGACCGAAGCGCATTTCGGTTCCCTCCAGGTCTCAGCCACGGTTCATCGCGCCGCCCCACCGGTCTCGATCAGCGCGCCGGACGCCTCGACCACGTCCATCCGCTGGGCCGGGTCGCTGTGAACGAGGATCCGGCCGGGGAGCGTCAGGGCGATCGCGGAGCCGATCAGGGTCAGCGGAGCGACGATCAGCAGGGCGTTCGGAATGCCGACCTGATCGGCGATCAACCCAGTGACCGGAACGCCGATTCCACCGGTGATGAAACCGAGCCCGAGGATCAGCCCCGACGCTACGCCGGCCCGGCCCGGCAGCAGCCGCTGCGCCGCGGCCAGCGGGACAGCGAGCCCAGCGTCGCCAAGGAAACCGAATGCCATCGCGAAGAGAAAGGCCTGCGGTCCGGGGAACTGGGTCAGCAGGAGCAGCGGAATGACGAGGAGCGAGAAGCTGCCGACCAACAGGCGGCGAGCCCCGATCCGATCCACGAACAGCCCACCGATCAGGGTTCCGATCGCGCCGGACAGGATCGTCGCGGTGGTCAGCGATGCGTAGAAGGTCGCGGAGTAACCCAGGTCGTGAAACCAGGTCGGCAGGAACTGGAACACCGACAGGACCAGCCACGACCGGAGCATGACGATCGAGATGACGCGGGCCAGCAGACCCCACGGCGGCGACGCCCCGTTCTGATCAAGGGTACCGGCCGCCATCGCGACCGTTCGCTGAGCGTCGTTGACCCGGCTCATCTGCCGGTAGATCAGGACGGCGACGATCGAGGCCGGAACGATCAGGAAGAGAAGTCCCCGGTCGCCGCCGATGGCAAAGAGCAGAGCCGCCACAACCGGCCCGAGGGCGAAGCCGAACGAGCCGCCGAAGGTGTAGACCGACAGCGCCGTCGTTCGTCGGGCACCCGGCGTGACAGCGGCCGCGTTGGTCGCCCCGAACGGGTGGTAGGCGCCGGAGCCGATCCCGGCCAGAAACGCCAGGACGAGCAGCGTCTGGTACGTCGGCGCCAGCGCCCAGCCGGCGGCGAACGTCCCACCCCAGACCAGCGCCACCGGGGCGAACCAGCGGCGGGGGAATCGGTCGCAGATGTAGCCGAACAGTGGCTGCGACAGCGATGCGGCACCGGTGTAGGCCAGCACGATCAAGCCGACCTCGGCATTGGAGAGCGAGAAGGCGTCCTTGGCCCGCGGGACCAGAATTGGGAGTACGCCGCCGAGCAGGTCGTTGGTGAAGTGGCCCAGCATCAGCGTCAGAAGTGGGCCGTAGAGCAGGAGAAGTCGACCTCGATCCACGGTCTCGCCCTCGACCCGGCAGGGATATCGCCCGACGGACCACCTGTTACTGACCGATTCTCATTCAGTCCGGAAGCATACCAGCGCCCGGTCCACTGCGTGCCGCCCGCCCGGTCGGCTCGTGACGTCAGGATCAGCGCCGGCGCGGTGGACGCGACAGCCTATAATTCCGCGCAGACAGTTGGCATGAGCGGTCGTCACACCCGTTCCCGTTGACGTTCGTGACTCTTCGCATTCTCAGGAGCAGCCTGTGTCCGCAGACACCATCAACCGGCTCGATTCCATACGCCACCGGCTGGATCGTATCAAGGTGCGACTTTGACCTGCCTGGCTATGAGCGCGAGATAACCGACCTCGAGCGCCAAAGCGGCGACCCGGAGATCTGGAACGACCCGGCCGGCGCCCAGGCGATGATGCGCCGGCTCGGTGAGATCAAGCAGCGCGTCGGGCGCTGGCAGTCGGTCGAGCAGTCGGCAAGCGACCTCGGCGAACTGGTCGAACTCGCCGAAGGCGACGCCGAGATGACCGCCCAGATCGCCGTGGAGACGCGGGAACTGTCCGAGCGAATCGACGAGCTGGAGCTCGAGCTCTCCCTGACCGGTCCGTACGACGCCTCGGATGCGCTGATGATCGTCCACTCCGGCGAGGGTGGCGTCGACGCCCAGGACTGGGCGTCGATGCTCGTCCGCATGTACCTGAAATGGAGCGACCGGCGCGGCTTCAAGGGCCAGATCCTCGACGAGACCGACGGCGAGGAGGCCGGCATCAAGAACGCCACGATCGAGCTTACCGGGGCCAACGCCTACGGCCTGGCGAAGTCGGAGGCGGGCTCGCACCGGCTCGTCCGGCTTTCGCCCTTCGACTCGGCTCACCGGCGCCACACCGCTTTCGCCTTGGTCGAGGTCATACCGCAGGGGACGGAGAGCGATCACACGATCGAGATCCGGCCAGAGGACGTCCGGGTCGACACTTACCGAGCGTCCGGGGCCGGCGGTCAGCACGTCAACAAGACCGAGTCGGCGATCCGGATCACGCACCTGCCGACCGGGATCGTCGTGACATGCCAGAACGAGCGCAGTCAGACGCAGAACCGGGAGAGCGCCTACAAGATCCTCCGGGCCCGACTGCTGGAGCGCAAGCTCCAGGAGGATGCCGACGAGATCTCCCGGATCAAGGGCGATCACACCGCCGCCGGTTTCGGCAACCGGATCCGCTCGTACGTCCTCCAGCCCTACACTCAGGTCACGGACCACCGGACGGACGTCTCGATTGGCGACACCGCCGCCGTGCTCGACGGCAAGATCGACCCGTTCATCAACGCCTACCTGCATCAGCAGATGGGAGCCGAGACGCTCGACTAGCCTCGAGCCTCGATTCTGAACCCTCCAAGGAGCCCGGATGTACTGGACCAAGCGGCATGTTCTGGTCTGCACCTCGCAGCACTGTCAGCAGAAGGGCGCGATGGACGTCGTTGGGCTGCTGCGTCTCCAGATCGTCCGGCAGAAGCTCGACACCGACATTCTCGTCAACAACTGCGGCACGATCGATCTCTGCGACATTGGGCCGAACATGGTGATCTATCCGGACAACATCATCTACGGCGGCGTGAAGAAGACTGATCTCCCGGAGATCATCGAGTACCTCAAGGGCGGGCCGGTCGTCGATCGGCTGCTGATCGGTCCGGACAGCCCGGCCGAAAAGGGTCGCCGCGACCTGTATATTGCCGTCACCGGACAGGGCAGCCCGCTTCTGGCCTCCGCCTTCGAGACGACGGCAACGGAGCACGGCTTCGAGCAGCCGTGGGTCGCCGAGCAGCAGCGCCGCGGCTTCATCGCCCGGAAGCCCGGTGCCGACGGCGGCGAAGAGACCATCACCGTGACCAAGAAGACCCGCGACCGGTATCGGCTCACCGCGGCGTCATAGACGCGTGATAGTGCTCTGATAGAGTGTGGGAAACATTAAGGCGCGAGTGTGCCGTCGTGCCCTGAGTCGAGGACCCGCGATTTTGAGCGATAGCAAGCGCGACACGATCACGCCGGTGATGAAGAGCGCAGAGGACGAGAGCGGCGATCGTCCGATCAGTGAGTTGATCGTGCGGGCCGAGTCCGCCGCTGCTGGTATACCCGCATCCGCTGGCACCCCACGGGGCCGACGGCGTCTGTCGCGTCAGATGTGGATCCGGATTGCGCTGGCGGCGGTCATCGTCGTCGCCGCCCTGTTCACCAACCGTTCATTCCTCGGCTGGGGCCTGTTCGCCGTTCTCGCCGTCCTCTTCATGCCCGTCAGCCGCTTTCGGTCGTTCATCCTCGCCTTCGTCCCGTACGGCGCGATCTGGGCGACCTTCACCTTCCTCAGGTCCTTCGCCGACGAGACGCCGCTGGCCCACATTGTCAATCTCCGCGTCCTCCACTTCGAGCGGTGGCTGTTCGATGGCCAGATCCCCACCATTACCCTCCAGTCGGACTTCTTCGATCCGGACCAGTTGCATTGGTGGGACTTCTACCTGACGTTCGTCCACTGGTCGTATTTCCTTGTGCCGCACGTTCTCGCGTTCCGGCTCTGGCAGAAGTACCCGGCTGTCTTCAAGCGGTTCATCGCGGCGCTGACTATCCTGCTCTCGGTTGGGCTGGCGATCTACTTCCTGATCCCCACCAACCCTCCCTGGCTCTCGGATGACAGCAGCACCGCCGCCGCGCCGACCGTCTCAAGGGTGATGGAGGCCGTCGTCGCCCAGCTTGGCAGCGGGCTCTACGAGGCAAGCTACAAGGTCGTCGGCGAGTCCAATCCGATCGCCGCGATGCCTTCGATTCACCTGGCGATCACCTTCCTGCTGATCTTCCCGGCCGGATACTTCGGCAAGCGCTGGCGGATGCTGGCGATCTTCTACGCGCTCTCCATGGGGATCGCGCTGGTCTATCTCGGTGAGCATTACGTTAGCGACGTCATCGCCGGCGCCTCGGTCGCTTCCTACGGGTGGTGGGCCGCCGGCGCCTGGGTCCGGCAGATCGGGCCGCAGGTGGATGCCCGGATGCGCACCCACCGCACGTCCGGAAATGCAGCTCGCGGAACCGAAGTACCGTCGGGCTCTCCAAACTAGCTCCGCCTGACTCCGCCCGAGAACGAGATTGGTTTCGGTTGGAACCGGGAACAAAAGTGATTGGGATATGTTGCTCAAACTAGTGTGCTATGTCGATGGTTTCCTCGCGAAGCGGTGACTCCTCCACCATTTCAGCTACGATCTCCGCGGTCCGACGATCCAGCCCCGGCATCAGACTCCGACCGGCCTGGCCGATGCGATCCAGGGTCACACCGAGGTCGTCCACTGGTGGCATGACGGGACCGACCAGCTGATGGAGTTCGGTTCGGTACCAGCTGCCGATCCGGCGGCGCACCCGGTTGACCGACGGCGCCAGGCGCCCCGACGCGAAGGCCGCCCGACCGATCCGGTCGCGTAGTTCGCCGGCGATGATTGGCAGCGCGGCGACCTGCTCGACCGCTTCGCGCTGGCCGCGAATCAGGTCGGCATCGCGGTCCCACTCCCGGACGAGTTCGATGGCTGAAACAGCGCGGGAACGACGGTCCTCGAGATCACCGCTGACGATGTCGTAGTCCACTTCATACCGCTCTCCATTCCCGAGGAGCGGACGGCGCTCGTCCGACTGGATCCCCGCGACTGACCGGACCAGCCGGAAGTAGTAGAGCGACGCGAGCAGGCTGTCCTCGATCTCGACTGGCAGGTCGTCGACTCTGGCAATGCCGGAAATCAGATTGCCTCCGGGAACCGGGCGAAAGAAGTCATCAGCGGGTGCCTCGATCAACATGACCTGATCCGGGCGAACGCTGGGCCGCAACATCCCAGGCTGCCCCTTGAAGACCAGCCTTGTCAGAAGGTAGTCGGGGCAGAGGAACATGCCATCGATGACGATGACATCCTCCGGCATCGGGCCGGTGATGGGTTCGAGCAGCGCGCGAAGCTGGAGCAGGTCGCTAACGACGCCGGCGCTGACCTGTCGCGGCTTGGCCGTCTCCGCCGAGAACTTGGCGTCGAGTCCCTGCACGATCGTCTCATCGTCATCGGTGCCGAGGACCAGGAAGTCGGGATTCTGCAGGCCGCGCTTCGATGCGGTCGCGGCGACAGCCGAAATGTCGTCCAGCCGGACGACCCGCGAGATCCGGAACGGATCGCTTCCACCCGGTGCGCTCTGCTCCGCCCCAGTCCACACGCGAACGGCCTCGGCGCACATGGCCGCCCACCGGTCCCCGACGGCTCCGCTCGACTGCCCACGGTCGGCCAGGGCCATGATGCGGCGGTCGAGGCAGGCGGTAACGAATGTCCGGCCGGGCAGCTTGTCTGAAACGATCTCCACATCGCGCGTCACAGGACCTCCGTCCTCGATCGATTCGCGGCCATGCTCCGCGCCTGGGTCGGCGCAATGTTAGACTGTCGGATCAATTCGAAGCTCGCCGACCGTGATCCGGGGTCCTTGTCGCCGCGGATCGGCGCACGCACCAGGGGCCAGTTCACCGTATGTCCAATCCCAACACCGTCGTCGCCGGTTCGGACTGGCCACCGATGCCATCCCCCCTGGACCCCTTCCTTCGTCGACTGCTCCAGTTCATCGCCGTCCATGACGGTCATGTCTCTCACACCGTTTTCCTGAGGGACAGACCGGATGGCGGCAGCTGGCCCGCTGGCTTCCTCGAAGTGATCCTGACGAGCGCCCGGGCCCGGAACTTCCTCAGGACCATGCGCGGAACCGGGCAGACCCGGCACCACACGCTGACCGAGACCGGTCGCCGGTGGCTCGCGGACGCCGCCCCGGACACACAGGTTGACGCTGACGGAGTCCACCCAGCGACGCACTGACCTCGCGATCGGTTCGACCATCGCCCCGTGGTCAGGTTTCGCCCTGCGTCGCCTCATTCGCCATCTCGGATCCGAACAGATCCGGCCGTCGCCATGCCGGACCAGACACCACCAAGCCTGGGGCGGGACATCAGCAGCAGCGTCAGCAAGAGCCCGATGATGGACCCCACCCGGCCGAGGATGTCCAGCGCGTCAACGCCGTAGACAACTTCCAGGGCGACGCGACCCGCGGGCACTTCGATCCGCATCTGGCCCGACGCGTCGCGTGTGATGTCCGCTGACTTGCCATCGACCGTCGCCTCCCATCGGGGGAACCAGGTCTCCCGAATGGTGACCGTGCCGGCGTTCCCCTCGACGGTTGCCGTGATACGCCCGTTGCCGATGTTCGATTCGACGGTCGTTCCGGCGTCGCTGGTCACGACCGGAACGCTGTCCTGGACCCGATAGACCGCGTAGCCGGCCGCATCATCCTGCCGGATCAGATCGTCCTCCTGATCGGTCAGTGCCTCGATCTGCGGGGTGAGCGCGATCACGGCGCCAACCCCGTGGCGGGCGAGCTCCTCGGGCCGCAGGGCGTCGTCGAGCGAGGTCGGCGCGATCGCCTGTCCGACGTACTCCAGCGCTGGAGACCGGTGCCAGGTCTGCCAGAGCCAGAGCCAGTCGTTGTAACGAAGCGGCCGCTCGGTCACCGTTGGCGCCCACATCGGCTGATGCCAGCTGAGTTCACTCCCGGCGATGAAGATCGCGGTGCCAGGTGCCGCGATCCGGTCCGCGACCCGGACCGCCAGGATCAGATCCGCGTACTGACTGTTGGCCGTGGTCTCGACCGGGAACATGCTCTGCTCAGCGAGAGGCAGTGACGAGACTGGGCGGATGACCACGACGAGCGTGAGGAGCACGGTGATCGTCAGCAATCCGGCGCTCACGAGGACGGTTGATCGCCGAGATCGACCGAGCAGCCGCACCGCCGCCATGACGGCCGTCGCGGCGAGATAGATCATCAGGAGCCGCTGGAACGGCATCAGCCGCGTCGCCTCGAGCTGCGCGATCAGCCCACCGTTCGGGCCAAGTCCGCCGAGCACGGTGGTGGCAACGACATAGAAGACAAGCGTCCAGGTCGCGGCCATCGGGGCAAGCCGACTGCGATCAAGCAGTGCCACGACGAAGCCAATGATGGCCAGCGTCACCACCGGCCACGAGACGGCGTTGACCGAGGACTGCCAGTAGGCGGAGAGGCCATCATAGAACTCGTACTGGATGAACTCGTAGAGTTTGCTGAAGCGAAGCGAGTTCAGCCAGAGCGGCGCGGAGAGCAACAGGGCCGGAACCGCGACGACCGCGTACCGGGCCACGAGCTGCCGCACCGTCTCGCGCGTCACGCCACGCTGGATCAGCACGCTCGCGATGACGCCGAGTCCGACACAGACCAACGCGATGGTGGACCGCGTATTCGTAGCGACGGCGAAGACGCTCAGGCCAATCGACAACAGCAGCGTCAACCGTGACGGCTGGAGGACGAACGCGAGCAGGGCGGCCAGGAAGCCGAACGCCGCGACGTAGGCCGCGACGTTGGTAATCAGCCCCCACTCGACCGTCTCGGTGTAGCCCCCACTCCACCACTCACCGGGGACGGCCAGATGCGCGACAAGGGCGAGACCCGCGATCGGAAGGGCGACCCGATCAAGGCGACCCAGACCGGCGAAGGCGAGGACCGGCGCCAGGAATATGCCGATGACGACCAGTTTGAAAGCCGACGCGATCGCCAGCGTCCCAAGCGAGATCGACCAGACCACGACGGTGAGCCACGGCACCCCGAGGGGGTAGAACTCGACCGGGTAGCCGCCCTCGTGGCTCCCGACCCAGCGCAGGATCTGGCGGTCCCGGAGACTGTCGAGCAGCGTCTGAGCCCGGGCGACGTGGAAGGGATGGTCAACCGTCGCGAAGGTATCGGGGACGCTCATCAGCGAGCCGTCGGCCGTCCGCACGGTCGCGGTCAGGTGCGTCGCGCCGAGATGCCAGGCCGACCAACCAAGTAGCACGACGATGAACAGCAGCCAGGCGATGGAGAGCGGCTCCCGGACGACACGCTGGAGCGGCCCATCCGGCCAAGCGTCTGGACCCGGCTCGTTCGATTCTGTGATCGGTGGGTGGACGAGGTGGTCGTCGAGAGCCGCTGAAGAAGCGTCAGTCACCAGCGATGGTGTCCGATTCCTGCCCGTCGCCGAGCCCGGCTGCCCACTCGCGGCGGGACGGCACGAAGACCAGCGTGATGATCATGACGAAGGCGGCGAAGAACGCGACGGTCGAGACGAGCAGGATGCCGCGGGTCAGATCGATCGAGCCGAAGTCCGGCGCCCGGTCCCACATCGTCCGCCAGACATCCAAGATGGTTTCCCGGCTGTACCGGCGGATACCGTTGAGAGCGCCTTGATCGAGCAAGCGATTGAACGTGACGTTGCGGGCCAGTACCGTCCCGAACGCCAGGTAAGCAAGAATCGCGACGACGACGCCCACCACGATGATGATCCGGAGCCCCGAAGACAACATGGTCTCAGCGGGAGCCATCCGTGGGGCCTGATCCGAGTCGAGATCTGCCTTGAACGGTTCACGGGCCAGTTCAGACTCAGCCGGGATTATGACGGAATCGACCTGCCGATTGGCCCCCCGGTCCAGATGATCCCCGGTTGTCTCATCGTCAGTTGGATGCATGTCATCAGAGCCAGTAGTACGGGATGACGTAGGACGTCACCACGAACACATTGAGAACGACGAGAGCCGTAACTAGCATGGCGCTACCTATGGGGTGCCATCTTCTCGGAATCGTACTCCGTAATCCAAGCATCAGCAGGATCGCCAGCGCGTTGATGACCGGAAAGAAGTACCGGGCCTGGGTCAGGTCGAACTGGGTGCCGAACTGCACCGTCGCCAGGTAGGCGACGATGCAGGCGACGAGCATCATGAACAGCGCCCAGAACTGCCAGCGAGCCAAGCGACCAACATGATCCCCGAGACCGTTCCGATGCAGCGACCGGATCGCAAACAGGACCAAACCGATTGTGGCAATGATCGTTGGGACTGCAATGATCTGCATCAGGATCGGATCGAACGGCAGCACACGCCAGCCGAATTGTCCCCAGAGTTCGCTGAACCGGGCCTTGAAGAAGTCGATGTTTAAGAGCAGGCCGAAGAACGTTCCGGCCGGATGGTTCCATTGTTCCTGCAAGTCAAGAACCTGCGGGAGTGCCGTGAAGTTGCCGTAGGTCCGGTACATGTGGACGTACCACGGCGCCGAGAGGGCGATCGCCGGGGCGGCGATGATCAGACCGGTTCTAATGAAACGCGGCAGTGAAGCCCGGATATCCGTGATCGAACGGAAGGAGATCAGGGTCAGCATCGCAAGACCGATGATTGCCGCGCCGGTAATGGATGTCGACTTGACGATGATCCCGAGTCCAAGCGCGAAGCCCATCAGGAGCGACGTCCTGGCCGGAAACTCGTCCCGGATGGCCCGGACTACGAGGTAAAGGATCCAGCTGAAAGCAGCAATGGCGACGATGTCGTTGTTGACCATCGTTGCTTCGTACGAGATTTGCGTCTGCAGGGCGACGAAAGCCGGAACACAGATCAGCAGGAACGCATCCCTGGGAAAGATGAGTCGGGTCGTCAGATAGGACAGTAGAACGACGGCCAGACCAAACGGAATCGCGGCCAAACGGAGCAGGTACAACTGTGTTTCCACGCTCGCCCCAGCCTGCTCACTGAGCCAGTAGATCGGCGCCATGAGGAGGTAGTAGAGCGGCGGGTGGTTAGCGGCATATTGCACGCCATCCGCTTGATAGCGGGTGTTTCCGTCCACATCGCGACCCCATGATGTGACCCGGACCGAATTCTCGGCATAAGCAGGGTTTGTGGGGTCGCAGAACCACTGGAGCGTGTAGCGGCAATACTGGTAGAGGTCGGTGGGCAAAAGATCGACATAGGGATTTTCAAAGCGGTTCGTTCCAGCAACGCGCGCCGCTTCATTGGTGGCGACGATGGCGGGATTCTGGAGCAGCGACGGAACCCGGTGCTCGTCGACCACGGTTCGAATGTAAGAGTAATGGGCCACCTCGTCGTGACCAGAGAACGGCGGGAAGATGAAGACGAAGATCAGCGCCTTGGCGAGGTAAAGCAGGACAAGAGCGGCGAGGAACCGCTGGTGCAGCGGAAACGCCATCAGGCGCGTTCGGGTCCTGGCGGCAGTCGCGGTCCGGGCCACGGATGAATCCGATGGGCTGACGGAAACAGGTCCAGCTATCTCGGCCATTCGTACCCCGCCGATCCACACAGCGCAAACCGGAAATCACGACTCCACGGCTCCACGGCTCCGGATGACGCACCCATTGCTCCGCGGACCAACCCTGCGTCCGATGAGGACGGAACGTAGCAGGACGGCGCCATTGCCGCCCCACCACTTCCATCCTACCCGATCGATGCGGGCGTCGGTACCCGCTTGATCTCGTGGTAATCCTTGTCGGCGTTGACCTGGTCGAGGTCGTGCTTCTCGCCAAGGATGTTCTTGGCGGCCAGCAGACCGGTCTCGATCGAGTGGTCCGTATTGTTGTAGCGGAACGTGCCGTAGCGGCCAATGATCTGCAGGTTCTCGAACTGGCCGATGAAGTTCTTGACCTTCTCGACGTGCGCCTCGTAGCCTGAGAGGTAGCTCGGGTATGCCCGCGGCGCCCGGATCGTGAAGCCGCCGATGACCTCGTCCGGCTTGACCATGTTCATGTCCTCGTTCAGGTACCTGACCGTGCGCTCGACGAGCTCCTCCTCGGTCATGCCCCAGATCTGGTCACCGAACGAGCAGAAGTACTCGACCACCAGCGACGTGAACTCGTCGCTTGGGACCATCGCCGCGCTCCAGTTCTTTGGCTCGTGCCAGCGACCGAACAGGATGTTCCTGTCGTGGACGTAGAGCCAGGTGTCGTGAGTGACCTGTCGCTTCTTGATCATCAGGTTGACGGTGATCACGTTGCGATAGGTCAGCGACTTGGACGCCTCGATGACGTCGGGCGGCGCGACCGGGTCGATGATCTGGGCGAGCAGCGTCAGCGGGATCGACGAGATGAACTGGTCGGCCTCGATCGTCTGCGGCCCGTTCTCGGTCGAAACGGTCATGTGGGTGATTCGGTTCCCCTCGCGATGGACCTTCTCCACACCGGTGTTGAGCCGGATGTCATTGCCCCAGGCCGTGATCTTGTCGGCCATTCGCTCGGAGAAGCGGCCGAAACCGTCCCGTGGGTACATGAACTCGTCGATGAGCGAGACGACGGCGCCCTTGGACGGGATCAGCGCGTCCTTGACGGCCGTCATGATCGACATGCCCTTGGTCCGCTGGGTCACCCAGTCGGCGCTCATCTCGGCCGGGTCGACACCCCAGACCTTGGTTGAGTAGCGCTCGAAGAACTGCTTGTAGAGCATCGGCCCGTACTGGAGGACGTAGCCATCCTTCATCGAGTTGATCTCGGCCGGCCTGACCCTGTTGCGGACCTGGGTGATCCCGTAGTCGGCCATCGCCCGGGCGGCGAAAACCGGACCCATCTCCTTGAGCGCGTTGCCGACCTTGAGCGGGTAGTCGACGTAGTGGCCATCGAAGTAGATCCGGCTGATTCGATTGACCCAGAGGAGCTCCTCGGCGATGACCTCCTTGAAGAGGTCGTTCAGTTCCTCGCTCTTGGTGAACCACCGGTGGCCGCCGATATCGAACTTGAACTGTCCGTACTCGGTCTCCCTGTGGATCGTCCGGGCCAGCCCGCCGACGAACGGCGCCCGCTCCACGACCGTGACCGGGACGCCGGCCTTGCTCAGGACGTAGGCCGAGCAGAGTCCGCCCGGGCCCGCTCCCATGATGACGGTGGTCGGGCCGGCCTTGGGTGATCCGGTGACGCCGTTCGCCGCGCCGGACTGGGCGACGGGATCGGAGCCATTGGCATGCTGGCCGTTCTGCATCTGGAAGGGTCCCTTTCACGGCCGGTCCGCCGTAGGCTGCGTCGAAGACTGGGCGGCTCGCCCCGCGAGGGGCGGTTCGCTGGCTAGGGGTAGTCGTCCTGCAACGACTCCCTCGGATCGTTCCGCGGAAAGATGTCAAACGCACCGTGCAGGTCGCAAGGTGATCCGCGTTAACGCCACGTCAGGCGGCCAGATTGTACACCACGCAACACGATGGACGGGCGCGCAAGCCCTTCTGGACCCAACGATCGGGATCAAAAATCGTCGTTCCGCCGAACCGTGGATGGTCGTCCGCGGAACTTTTCCGCCCAGCTTGCCGCCAGCGTCGCGGCGGTTACGAAGCCGGTTCCCACCAGTGTCAGGACCATGAGCAGGAGCAGGATGGTCCGGTCCGTCTCCGGAGCGAAACCGATCCGGTACCCGTTGGCCGCCGCCGATATGACGTCTGCCGCCGTTACCGTCGAGAACGACTGGATTCCCCACAGGGTCACGATATCGTCGGCGTTGCGAGGGCCGCGCTCGACCGAGACGTAGAACGTCTGGCCGGCGGAATCCGGAATCCGGTCGAAGGCGACCGGAAGGTAGTTGCCCGAGAAGGCGGACCGCGAGGCGGCGATGCGATTCCGGGGAACGGAGAAATCCACCCGCCGGATGACTTCCGGCCGGTCGAGTGACTGCACGGTCAGGACGAAGTCGTACCGATCGTCCGGCACGAGATCGCTGTACGCCCGCAGGTCGAGCCCGACGCGATCGAACTCCGGATAGTTGGGCCGAACCTCCCCACCGAGAACCGCGATACTCCGGTTAAAGTCAACGGTCTGGACCGAGCCGAACGGGGCGGCATGCCGAACAGTGATCGGCACCACCAGGACCGCTATCACCATAGTCGCCACCACGGCGAGTCCCGCGAGAATCGAGACCGCAACGATCGTTGAGGGCGTCGCCTGAGGTCGTTTCATGTCGTCCCCCCGGGCAGAACCATTTGACCGCCACCTGGACCGACGTAGTATGGGATGACGAACTCAACGGCGACGAGAATGTTCAGAATCACGAGGGTGACGAAGAGCACGATCGGGATCACCCACCGCCACCTTGCCGGAACCCAGGCACCGAACCCGAGGACGGTCAGCAGCGCGAAGCCGAACATCGCCGGAAAGGCGAACCGTGACTGGGTGAACTGAAGTGTGCCGACGTAGAGCACGGCGAAGATCATCAGTCCGACGGCCAGGACGGTCAGGGCCAGACAGCGCGACTGGTAGCCATCGAGGACCGGGTCCAGGGTCCGGCAACGGAGGGATGCGAGCTGTCGAATCAGGAGCGCCAACGCTCCGAGGGCCGCGACTCCCCAGCACAGATAAACGACAAGGCTGGTGACGTTGTCCCACGGAATCTCCCGCCAACCGTAGTTGCCCCAGAAGTCGTCCAGGCGACCGCGCCAGAATACCGGCGACGTCACCATCTCCGGGTAGGTGCTGGCGGAGAGGGCGTAGTCGCTGACCTCCCCGAGGCGGGCCGAGCCGGTTGGGTCTCCGTAGAGATCGAGGTTGCGGACGAACCACGGCGCGATCGCCAGGACCGGCACTCCCAGCATCAGCAGGCCGCGGACGGCCGTCTGGCGGGCAAGGAGCGGGATTCCCGACCTATGCGAGGGAAATGAGCGGAGCTGGTCCGTGGCCCCGATGAGCAGTCCGGCGCCGAAGACCGGCAGGATCAGTCCGAAACTGACCTTGGTCCAGAGCCCGGCCGCCGAGACCAGGCCGATCGCCAGGGCGAGTCGCCATGAGAACCCCGATCGGACGCCGCGGAACGTGAGATAGCAGCCCAGCGTCGCAAGCAGGATGACGAGGATGTCGTGGTTGACAATGGCGGACTCGAAGGCAAACTGCGGCTGAAGCGCGACAAAGACCGGCACGCCGATCCGGACGCTGGCATCCCTCGGGAACAGTTCGCGGGCGATCAGATAGCAGAGCCAGACGACGACGACGCCCAGTGCAACTGAGACGAGGCGGTACAGGTACAGCGTCGCGAGCATATCGCCGGGCACGAGATTCCCAAGCACCGCCAACCCGAGGTGGTAGAGCGGCGGCTGGATGACTTCGCTGTTGAGCGGGTAGTCGGCTACGTACTGCGCATACATCCCGGCGGCCGGCGGCAATTCGACCTTACCGACGACTCCCAGACCATACCCATCGGCCAGTCGCTGGACGTACCAGAAGTGGTCGACCTCGTCATGCCCGCTGAACGGCCCGTAGAGAAAAACAGAGAGGATCTGCTTCAGACCGAAGAAGATCAGCAAACCCGGCAGCCAGATCCGGTCGGCGTTCAGGACGAGCGACAACGCTTCCTGGCGCGTCGCGACTCGCGCCCGCACGGGCAGCGGTGCATCCACCGGCTGGACGAGGTTTCCAGCTATCATCGGGGACGCCTCGAGGTCGGCATCCTCGATGCCGCTTCGCTCCGACATCACGCCGGCTCAGGACCGCCAGGTGACGAGATTGTTGGCGGCGAAGTTCCAGATAGCGGCGACGCCGGCACCCAGAAGGCTGGCGATCTGGAGGTGGACACTCATGTTGTCGATGAGCAGGATTGCGACCTCGAGGTTGATGAGCAGACCGATCGTGTTGATGGGGACGTAGAACATCATCCGGCTCAGGATCGATCCCTTGCCCCGATCGTGCCAGGTCCACATCTCGTTGAGCGTGAAGGTTACCGCCATTGAGATAGCGATCGCGACGATGAGGCTGGGCCGGGAGGTCCAGTTCACGATGTCATGGAACACGAAGACCAGAATCTGCTGGGTAACCAGACCGGCGGCCCCGACGAGCAGGAACTTCTGCAGCCGCTGCACCAGATTGAACATGCGGACGGCTGGCTCGGGCCACGATCGCGTTGAGATCATCAAGGCTCCCCGCCTACCGACTGCTCGGTAGCCTGTTCGGCACGATCGCGTTGGAGCACGATGCCACCGCGACACTGCCCATGGCCCGAGCAAAACTACGATACCACGGCCCCATTCCGCCGTCGCGATGTCCGTACAGGCAGCTGCCGCAAAACGCATCGCCGACGGTTAGCGATACGAACCGACGAGGTCGGGCTCGATCGCGAGCGCCTCCAACGGACCGACGGGAGGACTGTCCGACGGAGCATTCGCCGCCGATTGGGCCACGGGCGTCGAATCCAGGTCCGGAGACGCTTCCGGAGACGCTTCCGGAGACGCTTCCGGCGTGCCACCGAGCTCTCCAGCCAGATCGCCCAGGGCCGCGTCGACCTGCGTATCGTCGGCCAGAGCGAGGTCTGCGCCCGTCAGGCTGGCGTCATTCCCGGGGATCAGCGGCAGGATCCCGTAGTCGAGCCGGACCTCCTGATCGGGATCCAGACCGGTGTGCCAGACGACGACCCCATCGGGCGTCTCCCAGAGACCGGTTCCCAGCACGAGGAGCGAGCCATCATCGAGTTGCTGAGGTGAGAGGATCGTGCCCGTTCCAAAGGTCGTCTGGCCGATGAGGCTCGCCCGGCCGGACTCGCTGAGGGCGGACGCGACGAACTCCGACGAGGACGCAGAGAACCGGTTGATGAGGACGACCAGCGGGACGTCGAGCGCGACGCCGCCCGCGTCGGCCAGGTATTCCTTCGATGTGCCGTCCGAGTAGTTCTCCCGGAAGATGACCGTACCCTCCGGCAGGAACTGGCTGGCGATCTGACGGGCCTCCTCGACGATCCCGCCACCGTTATCTCGCAGATCGAAGACGATGCCGGTGGCGCCAGCGTCGAGGCTTTCGAGGATTGTCGCCCGGAACGCGTCGGCGCTGCCGTCGGAAAAGGTCGAGAGCCGGATCAGGGCGACATCGTTCGGCAGCATCGTCCAGGTGACCGGATCGATCTCGATCGGCCGCTGGACCAGATCGAACGAAAGCGTCTCGTCCGTGACCGGCCGGTAGATTTCCATCGTGACCTTCGAGCCGTCGACCCCGTCGAGGTACATATCGAGGTCGTTCAACTCGAGACCGGTCACGTCGTCGCCATCGAGGGTGAGGAGAACATCACCACGCTTGACGCCCGCTTCATCGGCCGGGCCGCCGGCGATGATTCCGGGGAAGTAGATCCCGTTCTCGGTCAACCGGAGCTGCACCCCGATGCCGATCAGCTCACCCTGGATCGATTCAATGAAGTCGATGGCGTCCTTGGGGTCCAGAAATCGGGAGTGGCCGGTGTCGCCCAGCCCGTCGACCAGCCCCGCGCTCGCGCCCCACATGAGGTCCTCCGGTGCGACCTGGTTGATGTCGACATACTGGGTATTGACCCGATCCCATGTCTCCTGGAGCGTGTCGTACCCGGGCTGATCGGATAGTTCCCCCTTCGACTGGGATGCACCGCCGGTCGAGGTCGTTGGCGACCGGCCGACCACGAGGCCGGCGGTGAAGACCGTGAGGAGGGCCAGCGCCAGGGCAATCCGGCTTATCCATTGGAAACGGCGGACGGGACGCTCACCGGTTGGGTGCCGGTCGCTTTTCGACATCTGGGTTGCTCCTGCGCGTTCGGGACGACGGACGTGTCAGGACTACGATACGTCGTCCGGCCCCGGCCGAAAGGGGAATCATCCGTCAGCACTGCACAATGCTTGCGCGGAAGGCATGCGGCGCCCGACGCGCCTCCCCGTCCCTCGCGTCTCCAGGAGACATCCATCATGATCGATCGACAGACTGTGCGCGTCGTCTTCATCGTCGACGGTACTGAGTACAGGGGAAACGCGGCATGGAACGAGATCATCCACGAGGTGTTCCCGAGGACGCTGCCGGCCAGACTGACCGCCGGGCGGCGAGTGAGCTTCCGGTCCGAATCCGGCGCCGAGCTGTTCGCCGACAACTTCGTCCGCGACGTGGCCGCCGGCTCGGCCGAGGTGCGGATCATCACCCGGTCCGAGTCGATCCCGGTCAGCTCCGGCGAGTGGCGGAACATCGGGATCGACCACCTGGCGATCACCATCGCGGACCGATCATCAGCGCGGGACTTCTTCCGGGACGTCCTGAGACTCAAGGTCATGCGCGACGACACGCACCTGACCGTGCTGGCGACGGGCCTCTCCGGACTGTTCCTGTTCGACACCGGAGTGGAAGCGCCCATGTCCGACCCGGTCCCCTCCCGCTTCCACCACCTCGGCTTCGCCGTCGACGACCTCGCCGCGGCATCCGCCCACCTGCAACGGCATCAGGACCGGTTCGACAGCGACTTCGCCCTGCTGGAGCGGGACGAGCGCTGGAGCCTGTACTGCCACTATCGCAATGGCGACGTGACGTTCATGATCCAGCTCTCCGAGATCAAAGCAACGGAGCGGGGACTGACCGACGGCACATTCATCACGAGCCGGCTCTACGACTACGCCCGCCGGCCGTACGGTCTCGTCTTCGGGGACGGTTCGGTCGAGAGCGAGTGATGCGACTCGGCGGACAGTAATGAGGCAGCGAATGGCAGCGTCGCCGCTCTCCGCCGCCTCTCGTCCCAACGCATCAGGATCAGACGGCTACCGGGACCGCGGTGTGGACGGCCGTTCGCCAATGCTCGTACAGAGGCACCCGGCTCCGGAGGACGTCGTGGAACAGCGACTCCAGCCGGGTCGTGACCGGACCCTTGACACCTTCGCCAACCTCGTAGTGATCGACGGACACGATCGGCGTGATCTCGGCCGCCGTACCGCAGCTGAAGATCTCGTCAGCGACGTAGAGTTCGGTTCGGTCGATCTCCCGCTCGATCACTTCGAGGCCGAGTTGCTCCCGGGCCAGCCGCAGCAAACCATCGCGGGTGATGCTCTCGAGGATGCTCTGGCGTGGGTCGGGCGTGATGAGCTGACCGTTGCGGACGATCATGATGCAGGCACCGGGCAGCTCGCTGACCTGTCGCCGATCGTTCAGCATCACGGCGGCGTCATAGCCGTCGAGTCGCGCTTCCATCGTCGCCAGCTGTCCGTTACGATAGTTGGAGAAGTTCTTCGCCCGCGGCGGCATGACGTTGTCACTGATCCGGGTCCAGGAGCTGACGCAGGCGGTCTGGGCCAGGCCGGTCAGTAGGTGGGACGGCATCGCGTGGGTGTTGATCAGGACCTCGGCGTTCTGCTGAATCTGGGCGCCGCGTTTGCCCGACGTATCGGCCAGGTAAACCATCGGCCGGATGTAGGTATCCTCCCGGCTCTCGGTGGTTCGGAGTAACTCGAGCACCGCCACTTTAAGTTCGGCGGCGCCGTACTTCAGCGGCAGCCGAACGAGACGGCAGGACGAGACCAGCCGGTCGAGGTGCTCATCGAGCCGGAAGACATACAGCTGCTCCGTCCGCTCGTCCCAGTAGCCCCGGATCCCTTCGAAGACGGCCCCAACCGTCGACCAGCCCAGGTCAGTGACGTGAACGGTCGCGTCGTCCCACGCGGTCAACTCGCCGCGCCACCAGACATGCGACGGATGTGTCGAAGAAGCCATGGTGATCGTTCCTTTCGTTGCTCCGGCTGACTGATTCTGCCAGTCTACCCCGAAGACCGATCAGAAGACCCAGCTCCCGACGATCGTTGACCGCACCCACGGCACGCGGCATTGCATCCGCGAACGACTGTCTCCGGCGAGGGGACGAACACTTCGACGTCGCGGTTCCATAGTCCGTCGACTCAAATGGGGGATTGTAAACGTTCCCGCATTTTCAGGGGATCGGTCGGATAGCGTGGTAGGCTTGCACCCCGGAATGGCGAATCAAACGTTCGTTTGCGCCGAACTGGTCCGCGACGACTCGCAGCCAGCCTAATGGTCTTGCCCATAGCGGACTTGCCATCGCGATCAGGTGCGATCTCTGGAGACGGTCGATGGATATTCGGTCTGCCTATCATGCGCAAATCCGCGAGCTCCGGGACGATGTCGTCGCGATGGCCAGCATGGTCGACAAGGCGATCGCCCGGGCGACCGACGCAATGCGAGCGCAAAACGTTGCCCTGGCCCGAGATGTCATCGAGACCGACCAGATCATCAACGATCACCGGTGGTCGACTGAAGAGCGAGCACTCCGGGCGATCGCGCTCCAGCAGCCGATGGCTCGCGACCTTCGCGTCATCTCGGCCGTGATCAGCATCGTGACCGATCTCGAGCGAATGGCCGACCACGCCGTCAGTGTCGCCAAGATGGTCGTCGAGACATCGGATGAGCCGCTGCTGAAGCCGCTCGTCGTGCTGCCAGAGATGAGTGACCTGACGCGGATGATGCTGGCCGACAGCGTCACCGCCTTCATTCACAGTGACATCGACCGCGCCCGCGGCGTGATCGGGCGGGACCGGCTCGTCGACGAGGCTTACCAGCAGGTCTACCGGGAACTGCTCACGTTCATGTTGTCCGATGCCGCGACGATCAACCGGGCAACCCGGCTGCTCTGGGCGGCCCACGATTTCGAGCGCATCGGCGACCGCGTCAAGAATGTCTGCGAGCGCATTATCTTCTCGGTGACTGGCGACGTGAGCGACCTCTCGATGGTTATCGTCGACTGAATGATGGTACCTGGCCTCATACCCCGGCCTCATACCCCAGGCGGCCGACGTTGCGTGAGAGAGCCCGTCGTGGCAGGGAACGCCGATCGATCCCGGACCCACTTGCCTCACGCTGGTTGCCCCGCGAGTTGATCGCTGCGCCGTGCTTGGACCCACAGCGCCAACCTGGTTCAGCTTCACGATCAACTCCCCATCAACTCCCCTTCCCATTCCCCCCTGTTTGCGATGAAACTCTGGGTGATTCCAGCAATGTGTTCGGTTAGGGATTTCTGGGATATGTTGTTTGGAAAGAGCAGTCAACTGACGATCCGATCAACTCGCCGGACGCTCCACTTCCAACTCTGATTCGCTGATCGGCCGACCATCCAATCATTTCAAAGATCCCCGGTCCCGCGCTTGATGACCGTGTGAACCTTCGGCTATGGCTGAAAAACGCTGGGATATGTCAAAGAACCTCGATCGCTCCCTTGCCAGCTTCTCTTCCGGCCCGTCAGTCATCTTTAATCGCCAGCTACCGCCGTCATCGTGCGCGGCGGTCGCAGATCGACGACGGCAGTGCCCCCGTTCCGAGCATTTGGTTCGACGATCTGAACCGAGCTGGGCCCGGTCATCCCTTTCAGGACGTCCGCCAGTTCGATCGACCAGTCGACCAGACGAGTCCGGCTCTGGAGAGCGATGACCTTTCGCCCCTGAGGAACCCTGACAATGAACTCATCATCCCCTGGGAACTCCCGCAAGATCGTGGCGAGATCGTGCATCATTTCGATGATCCGATCTCCGTCGTGCTCAGTGGAAATCGTCACTACGACTCGTCGCGATATCCGCCTCCCGGTCAGCCGCGGGATTTCGCTCCGGGCGGACTCGCAGATGAACTGGATCTGATCGTTGCGGAGATCGATTTTTGCCGAGATGTCGAGGATAGTGCCCTCCACCCACATCGCCGTGTGCTGGTCGTAGCAATCCGGGAACGCGACGAGTTCGGCCGTTCCGGTCAGGTCCTCGACGGAAACGATCGCCATCGTCCGGTTCTTGCGAGTCGTAACCCGACGAACCCCGTTGACCATGCCGATCAACCGGACGACCTCACCGGGTGGTTTCGCTTGAGCATCAGCGATCGCGACGCTTACGCCGATATCCTCCGCCAGCAGCTCGTTCAACGGATGGTCACTGACATAGACGCCGAGCAACTCCTTCTCCCAGCCAAGCAGTTCCGTCGATGTTCGTGCATTGGCGGGCGGCAGCGGCTGAGCGATTCGGACCGTGGCCGTCTGCGATCCGGCGAGCAGGTCGAAGAGACCGATCTGCCCCCTCGACGCCGCCTTCTGGCGACGCTGTCCTGCCGCCACTGCCCCATCGACCGCCGCGATAACCGCTGAGCGATCGCCAAAGCAGTCGAAGGCACCCGCTCGAGCCAGGCACTCCACGACCCGCTTGGTCACCGTCGTCCAGTCGACCGACTCGCAGAAGTGCTCCAGGTCGAGAAACTGCCCGCCCTCCTGCTGCTGCCGGACCCGGACGATGTTTCGGACTGCCCCCTCACCGACGTTCCGAACCGCGGCCAGTCCGAACCGGATCGCTCTGGAGTCCGGCTCGTGGCCCGGCTCAACGGAGAAGTCACGGCCACTCCGGTTGATATCGGGCAGCAGGACGGCGATCTTCTGTCGGCGGCACTCGACGATGTTGGAGATGATCTTCTCCGTCGTCCCGATCTCGGTCGAGAGAATCGCGGCCATGAACTCGACCGGGTAATGCGCCTTCAGATAGGCAGTCTGAGCCGCGATGACCGCGTACGCCGCGCTGTGGGCCTTCGGAAAACCATAACCGGCGAACTTCTCGATCATGTCCCAGATGTCGCCAGCGACTTTTCGACTGACCGTGTTGGCGACGCAGCCTTCGATGAAACGATCGCGGTACTTGGCCATCACCTCGGGCATCTTCTTGCCGATGGCCTTTCGAAGGCCATCCGAGTCGGCCATGCTGAAGCCAGCCAGGACGCCGGCGATCCGCATTACCTGCTCCTGATACAGGGCGACGCCGTATGTCTCGGACAGTACCGATTCCAGCTCGGGATGCTGGTACTCGGTCGGGATTCGTCCGTGCTTTCGGGCGATGTACTCCGGAGCCATCTCCATGGGACCGGGCCGGATCAGCGCCATCAGTGCAATGAGATCGTCGAAGCACGATGGCTGGACGTCCACCGTCATCCTGGTCGTCATGCCGCCTTCCAGCTGGAAGATCCCGACCGTGCCACCCTTGCGAAGCATCTCGTACGAGCCCGGATCCTCCATTGGAATCGAATCGATCGACAGATCGACTCCCCTCTGGCGAACCAGGTCGACGGCCTTCCCGACGATGGTCAGCGTCGATAGTCCAAGAAAATCCATCTTCAGCAGTCCGAGACCCTCAAGCTCCCCCATCGGGTACTGGGTGGTGACTTCACCCTCGCTCTTACCCCCAGCACGCTGGAGCGGCACATGGTCGGTCAGGGGGTCGCGTGAGATCACGACCCCGGCCGCGTGCGTCGATGAGTGCCGGGCGATGCCCTCGATCCGCCTCGCGGAGTCAATCAGTTCCCTGACCCGGACATCACTGTCATACAGCGCCTGGAGCTCCGGGACCTTGCCCATCGCCAGATCGATTGTCATCCCGACCGCGACGGGAATGAGCTTTGCGACCCGGTCGATTTCCGGCTGGGTGAATCCCATTGCCTTTCCCGAATCGCGCACCGATGCCTTCGAGGCGAGTGTTCCGAAGGTCACGATCTGGGCGACACGGTCTGAGCCGTACTTCCGCACGACGTACTCGATCACCTCCTGCCGGCGGTCGTCGGCGAAGTCGATGTCGATGTCCGGCATCGAGATTCGTGACGGGTTGAGGAACCGCTCGAAGATGAGGTTGTACTTCAGCGGATCCAGCGCCGTTACGCCAAGGGAATAGACAATGATCGACCCCGCGGCCGAACCACGTCCCGGCCCGACCAGGATGCCGTTGTCCCGGGCGAATTTGACGAAGTCCCAGACCACCAGGAAGTAGTTCGTAAAGCCCATGGAGTTGATGATGCCCAGCTCGTAGTCGATCCGCTCGGCGACCTCACCCGACACACTTCCGTAGCGCTCTTGTGCACCTTTCCGAACGAGATGTGCAAGGTACGATTCATTCGTGTAGCCGTCCGGCACGTCGAATTTGGGTAGGTGATAGCCATCAAAGCCGAGCTTCAAGTCGCACATCTCGGCGATTCGGACCGTGTTGCTGAGCGCCTCGGGCAAGTCGCCGAAGACCTGCTCCATCTGCCGCGGTGACTTGAGGAACAGCTGCTGACTATCGGTCTTCATCCGCTTGGAGTCGCTCAGGAGCGAGTTGGTCTGGACGCAGACCAGCAGATCCTGAGCGGTCGCGTCGAACTCATTGACGTAGTGGACGTCGTTGGTGGCGACGAGGCCGAGACCGGTGTCCCGGGCGATCTCGATCAGGCCGGGGTTGGTATCGACCTGCTCCCTGATGCCGTGGTCCTGCACCTCGATGAAGAACCGCTCCGGTCCGAAGATGTCCTTGAGTTGCCCGGCGTACGACCGCGCCTTGTCCGGGTTGCCATCCAGAACGTTCCTCGCGACCGGGCCACCGAGACAGGCGGACGTGGCGATGATGCCGTCTCGATGCTCGTTGAGCCAATCCAGATCGATCCGGGGCCGGTAGTAGAACCCTTCCAGGGCCGCCTTCGAGGCGAGCTTGAGGAGGTTCCGGTAGCCGGTCTCGTTCTCGGCCAACAGCAGCAGGTGGTACGACTTGCGCTCGCGGCCAGTGGCGCTGCCTTCGGCCAGGTACGCCTCCATCCCGATGATCGGGTGCAGGCCCGCCTTCGCGACCTTCCGGTGCCACTCCATCGCTCCGTACATGACCCCGTGATCGGTCAGAGCGAGATGCTTGACCCCGGTCTCCAGCGCGCGGGCGACGTAGTCGTCGATCCGGCCGTGCCCGTCGAGAAGGGAGAACTCGGTGTGGAGATGGAGGTGGGCGAACTCGGTCATGGAGGCGGCTCCCGCGCTGATCTGATGATTCCCATTGGCTACGACATCCGTTGATGTTCGTCGCCTCACCGGACCGGATCGCGGGAGAACCGGGGTGGGTGTCGATCCTGAACTGGATTGCTTCCGATATTCGAGCGGACGGCGGGACGATCATTCTACGAGGTAATGAGGTCCCTTGGGCAACGTCGTGACAGAGATCGCACCAGGTCACTCCAGGCCCGGAAATGAGGTCGGAGCCGATCACTCACGACGATTCGGTCGCTGTCGAACCCGACGTCCGTGAGAGTCCGGGCTCCGCCCGGGGACGGTTCCCACCGTCCCCGCCGCCAGGAATCCGATTGGATTCCCCATTCGAACCCAGAAATCCCGGTGTCAGTCAGGAGACGGGCTTCGATGCCGTCGAGGCGCTGCCAGTCCAGGTAGCGACCGACGATCGAACGGCGGGCCGTGCTGAACAAGGCGAGACGACGCAAGGACCACATCCACACATCGACACCGGACGACCCTGCGGGGGAGCGGGTCGACCATGCCGAAGACTGGGCACCGTCCGTCAGGCAGCGACACCCGCAGAGTGGGGAAAGGTGAACCGGGCCTGCTCCGCGAGCAACCGGAGCTGCGCCCGGAGGATCTCCCGGACTTCGACCGGCACGGCCTCGTTGTGGAGCAGGTGGAGCAGATCGCTGATCTCCGGCTCGGTCGAGAGCAGGCTGGACACCTCCTTTGGCAGGAACCCAGCCGCCGCGAGCAGGGCATCCTGTCCGCTCCCGTCGAGCTGGAGCGCCCCAGCAAGCTGCGTGACGGCGTCGCGGGTGGGCGTCCTCGCTCCACTCTCGAGCCGGCTGACATAGCTGTGATCGAACCCCGCCCGCTCAGCAAGCTTGCTCTGGGAGACCCGCCGCTCTTCGCGGAACTGCTTCAGAGCGGTTCCGAACACTCCTCGATCCATCCGCTTGGGCTCTCTGACGTACTGCGCGTCCATCACTTCGTTCCCCCGCCCGTCGGTGCCAAATTGGCACCGACGCTGATTCAGTCCGCCAATCGTGCCAAATTGGCACAACCGGTCGCCGCGACTTGGCACGAGTCTATCATTGACGCTGACTGCCAGTCAAGCACTCGTCCACTTCTCCCCAAGGCCGTCGTCCTACTGTCGTTATCGTGGCTGCACGCCGCGTCCAAAGTGACGCAACGCCATGTGGACGAGTTGGACCGTGTTACGAATGGAGAAACTACACCTTTGAACGTGTTTGGACGGGCTATGCTTTCGCTGTCGTATTGTGGCGACGCCAGCACCCAATCTCTTGATTCGACGGCGTTATTCGGCTCTATCTCATTCAGCGAGTCGTTCTGAACTGTCATCTTCCAGGCGGCTGATTCGTATTTCCTCGTGGTCAATCGGGATCCGGACCGTGATATCCACTGTCGACATCCTCTTTCCCTACCAGCGGAATCGAACCCGGCGAATGGGTCGCATGACCGACAATCGCCGGGTCGAATCCGGTCGGCTTCACCAGGTCCGATCCCGTCACCCCGCGCTCAAGCAGAACAGCGGAGCCAGCATCGGCATCATGTGTGACCGGCCATCAGCAGGAGCACTCCGTCCCTGGTAGTGAGTGACGCCGTTCTCAGGGTTTTGCGCCGCGCCGTTCGACAACCTGTGGCCGAATTGGAATGATCCGCCCGACCAGCTTCCAACTTGATGAGGACCGGCCCCCGGAGCCGGAGACATCGCGCTCTGGCTAATCGATTTGTCACCTGTTGATCAGCTGGCTTCATTGGCCAGTTCGGTCAGTCGTGCTCCCTCGCGCGCCATTTCGAGTGGGCTCGTTCACCGCCCGGTTGCGGGCAACGACCGTTGAGCCGTCCGCCCGCCAACTGACTCGGCACGAGGAAATGTATGGACACAACCGAAACGAAGGGCCACGACGTCGTGCACGACTTCCGTCGCGGTTCTCCCGGTTATGCACGCAGTCCTCTCGGCAACTCCCGGCGCGTCACTCGTCCTGGCAGATCGACCATCGCGGGATCACCCAGTGGGTCTTCACCGTGAGGGATATCGGTTGGTCATTGCCAGGAGCGTGAACGGCAACGAGCGCAATCGAAGGGAGGCGCTGTAGCGGCAAGGGCAACTGCCCGCATGGCCTATCCTTGTTGGCTGATCTGCCTTCGACTACCGTCCGGTTCGAAACCGTCACGAGCCAGCCCCGAACGCCACGGGACCTCAGGAGCGTCGTCTGTCATGGTTGCAACCGAAATGCGGGGCAAACGCCTCGAACATCCCATCGCTGAAGAGATCGTCCGCCAGACCGAACGACTCCTCGCCTCCGGCGCTCGCCGACCACTGCTGGCGACGGTCCTGGTCGGCGACGACCCGGCCGCTCGCAGTTACCGCGCGTCGATCGCGCGGACCTTCCGACGCATCGAGGTCCTCCACCGGCCGATCGACCTTCCGTCCGAAGCCAGCGATGACTTGATCTTCAGCACCATCGCTGATCTGAACCATGATGGCGATGTCACCGGGATCATGCTCTTCCTACCGCTTCCCGGACGACGGGCCGAGACGGCCGAGCGCGAGCTCGTCTCCCCACTCAAGGACGTCGACGGGATCACCCCTCACAGCGCTGGCTTGCTGCGCCTTGGCCAGCCCTGCCTGGAACCCGCCTGCCCCCGAGCCGGCGTCACGCTGTTGCAGGCCCATGGCGTCGAGCTGTCCGGAGCGGCGGTGACGGTCATCGGCCGGAGTCCGGTCGTCGGCGGGCCGCTGGCGACGATGCTGACCGCCGCCGACGCTACCGTCACCATTGCCCACCGCCACACCCGCGATCTCGGAACAGTCACCCGAAACGCCGACATCGTCGCCTGCGCGGCTGGCCAACCGGATCTCGTTCGCGGGACGATGGTCAGACCAGGAGCGACCGTGCTCGATTTCGGCACGAACGTCGTCGACGGACACCTTCGCGGAGATGCCAGCTTCGATGAGTTGACCGGAATCGCGGCCCGGATCTCACCGGTTCCTGGCGGAACCGGACCAGCGACGTCACTAGTCCTCGCCTACCAGACCATGCTGGCGGCCCATGTCCAGGTCGCTGACTCGCTCGACGGACTTCGATCGGCCCCATCGGTGGCCGACATCGCCCAGAGGATCGCCATTGGCGCGATGACATAGGGGCCGCGAATCGTTTGCCCAGCGTTGGTTGCCGGAGATCATTCACGGACCCCGGCGGCCCAAATCCGATCGGTTGAGTACCGCGATCAGTCAGCTGTTTGTCCAGTGATCCGGACGTCAACCTGAGGAGAGTGATTATCTTCCATCAACCTCGAAGGGGTTGATGGTCGGGCGGCCACCGGTTCGACACGCCCAATCACCCGTGCTATCATCCGACCCGGTCTTGTCTGTTGGGCTGTCGTCTAACGGTAGGACGCCTGACTCTGGATCAGGTAGTTGGGGTTCGAATCCCTGCAGCCCAGCCCGTGGAGGAACACCGCCAGCGATGCTGGCGGTGTTCCTGTTTTTCCCTGAATTCTCGCCCGTTCCCCGATCGTGCCCACGTCGGTCGAGCACGGCTGACAGAACCCGCCGGTCACTCACCGCCGCTTCACTACTCATGGCGTGAGGTCAGTCCACTGGCGTTCGCGGGGCGGCTTCATCCCGACGAGAAGTCGCTGTCGTGGGGCACGGCGCACTCCGAAACCTCACGAGACGATCGCCAGAGCGTCGCGGAGCGGGGCACCCGATCGGGAGGAGACCTTGTGGGTAATTTCACGATTGCGTCACCTTCAGGTCGATTCCACACCGAGCGTCCGATTGTCCCGACGGGCTGATGACCCAAGTGACTACGCACGAGTCGAAGACGCTGACCGCCGCAGCCTCGCCACGCGCTTGGCAATGACCTGGCCGACTCGCCGCGCGATCCAGGCCCAAGCAGATCGAAGATCGACACGTCCGGATTCCCCACCATCGGGTGCCCGGCCAGATCGGGCGTTGGCGGGGCAGCCCGCAAGCGTCCCACCCTAGGAGGACGGGCGATCACGGGTGGGTCCCTGGTTTCGTCCAGTGATCCGGAGCAGTCCGTTGGTCGACTTTCCCACAGGCAGTGAGAGTTGTCCCCATTTCCCGTGAAACGTTCTCTTGAACATTGGGATCCAAACGTCCTTCATAAGTTCGACCGGAGGGTTCGATCCCGGATCGGACAGAATGTTCACCCACAATGACGCACAACTGGACGATCGTGGGTGTGCATCATTACGATCAACGATGTGTCGGTCCAGCACAGGAAGCTCAACCATACGAGATTGTCCGCGCGAGATGATCGGCGATACACCCAGGCGTAGCGCGCTGGGCTTTGGAGACGGCGCAGCGTTTTGGAACGCCGCGGATACCCGGCGGAGAACATCCCGGATAACGAGCGCGGTTCAGCGAGCGACCGGCTGGACCACTGGTCTGAACTCCGCTGAGGGACTGAACATCGCCGGCGGAGGATATGGACCCAGCTACCCGCGTTGGGACGGCCCCTCTTCCAGCTACTGGAACGACCAACGTGCTGATCTTTGCTAGTCGGGGGATTGATACCAGGGAACCGATCGGACGGCTGCCGAAAGGCTTCACTGGAAGGGTCTGGCCTGCGCCTGGCGACGAAAATCATTGAGGAAGACCGAACGAGACCGAGAGCAACGATTCCTCTTCAGTTATTCCTACCGAAGGGTCCCGGTCCCGGCCTGCAACAGCGGCAGTTCGGACAGGACGGACGCGTCGAGCGCGGTCCGATCGGTCGCGGTCACGATCACCTGGGCATCGAACCGGGCAATCGTCTCGAGCAGCAGTCGTCCCCGCTCCGGATCCAGCTCGGAGAGGACATCGTCGAGGAGGAGAATCGGCGGTTCCCCACCGACGGCGATCATCAGGTCCGCCTCAGCAAGTTTGAGTGCCAGGATACCCAGGCGCTGCTGCCCTCGTGAGCCATAGGTGGCGAGATCGACCTGATCCAGCGACAGGAGGAAATCGTCCCGGTGCGGACCCACCAACGTCACCCCACGACGAAACTCGTCGGACTGTCGCTCAGACAGTCGTGCCTGGAATCCCGCCCGCACGACCTCGTCCTCGCGAGCCAGACCAGACACTGTGCGCTCATCGACCTGCGACTCGATTCGATCCTGAGCCAGCACGTTGGACTCGTACGCCACACCGAATTGGGCACCACCGGCCAGCTCCGCGTAGCGAGCCGCGGCCAGTCGCGAGAGCTGGTCGACGAGCTCCCGCCGGCGGGCTACGATGATGCACCCGGCGTCGATGAGCTCATCGTCCCAGAAGAGGAGCTGGCTCCTCGCCTGAGCCGAGCCCGGCGAGACAGCATCCCGAGCGAACGCCTTCAGCAACCCGTTGCGCTGTCCCATCACCCGCGCGTATCGCGACAGAGCCTTGAGGTAACGCCGGTCGAGCTGCGAGATCGCGACATCGATCAGCCGCCGGCGCCCCGCCGGTGGACCGCTGACGACCGCGACGTCCTCGGGACTGAACGCGACCGAACGGAGCCGTCCGACCATATCGAGGACCCGTACTGGCCGGCCGTCGATCAGACAACGTTTCCGGACGGAGCCTTCCGCGAGACTGGGCTGATCCTCTAACGCGTGACTGGAAGAATCCGCTTCGAGCTCGATCGCGGCTTCATAGTGCTCCTGGCCCGATTCGACCCGGCCGGAACAGCGGGCGTATGGCGGGACACCATACTCCGACCCGCTTCCCCAGCGGATTAGTTCCCGATCCGAACTCGCTCGTTGGCTCCGCGCGGTGGAAAGAACCGCCACTGCTTCGAGGATGGAGCTCTTCCCGGAACCGTTCGGCCCAACGATCCGAATCCCTGACGGTGGCAGCGAGACATCCAGTTCGCGGTAGACGCGAAACTCTTCCAGATGCAGATGCTGGAGATGCACGGGTGGCAGGGACCTTCCGCTGCGGGATATGTCGGATCAGCGGAGACTTCCGACACTACCCGCTCGTGACCATCGGCATGATGACGTAGGTATACGCATCTTCGGGTTGGGCGTCGGCGTAGCGGACCATGCCGGCCTGATTGGGTCCGTTCAACCCGAGCATGATGTCGCCGTGCCGGACGACGGCCAGCACGTCGGTCAGGTACCGTGAGTTGAACGCGACCTGATCCTTGACGCCGGTAATCGCCGCGTCCACGAAGCTCTGGCTGTTGCCGCGCTCCGCCGCCGTCGCGCTCACTTCGATCGTGCCTGGCATCAGTTCGTCATCGCCGGGGTTGACCTGGAGCCGGACGACATCGTTGTTGTCCCGGGCAAAGTAACTCGCCCGCCGGACCGCGTTGACGAATGCCTCCCGCCCGACATCGACCCTGGTGGCCGTCTCCCGCGGAACGATCTGCATCACGTCGGGGAACATGCCCTCGATCAGCCTGGAGAGGAACTCCGTCTCGCCGATCCGAGCCAGAAGCTGGTTTCGGCTCTGGGTGATCGCGAGCTGGACCGGTTCGGTCGAATCGCCGATCAGGCGAGCCATCTCCCGCATCGCCCTGGCCGGGACGATCGTCTCCAGTCGCTCGGTGACCGGCTCGCTCAGCTGGCCCTTCCGGATCGCGAGCCGGAAGCCGTCGCATGTCGCCAGGGTCAGCTGGTTCTCCTCGAACCGCGTCAGGACACCAGCCAGGACCGGCCGGCTGTCATCGGTCGCCGCCGCGAACTCGACGTGAGCGATCATGTCCCGGAGTTGCTGCGGATCGACGCTGACCGTGGTCGCGTCGGTCTCGCCCTCCAGCGATGGGATCACCGGGAAGTCTTCGGCATCGATGCCGTTGATGCCCGCCTTGTCCCGGCCACTGCGCACCATCAGTACCGTCCGGTTGGGCTCGACCGTCAACTCGACCGGCGCGTTCGGCAGCGTGTTGACGAACTCCGCCAGCAACCGCGCGTCGACGGTGATCCGGCCTTCCTCCTCGACGGCGGCAGAGATCCAGGTCGTGATACCGATCTCCAGATTGGTCGCCGCGATCCGCAGCCGGCCCTCCTCGGTGGACAGGAGAATGTTCGCCAGGACCGGAAGGGCCGTCTTGGATGCGACCGCCCGCGAAACCTGGCCCAATGCCCGCTGCAACTGGTCCTGCTGACAAGCGACCTTCACCGTTGACCCCTCTCGCCGGATGGACATCGACGCCACCGAACCGTCCGTACACCTATAGCGTCAGCGGAGTATAGCAGTACGGCGGCTTAGCCCAGGACCATTCCGGATCGAAGTTTGCCGCCGATTTAAGGGACCGGCGCTTCCGAGTCCGGTCCACGATCCTCGCCACAGACCCACTGGCGGAGCCACTCGATGGCGGTGCGCAATCCAGGTGAAGCGCAACGCGCGCGCTTGTGTGTCTTGGACCACCCCGATGCACACGGACTATCCAATGGAGGCGCAACGCGCGTGCATGTGTGTCTGGTTGACACCCTGCACGGCTTTCCGTACAATACGAACACTTGTTCTTGTCCCGGCATCAGGGCACACGACGAAAGGCAGACCCATGGCCGATACCAGTCCCGTCGCTCCGTCCAACCACCGCGGCTTCGAGCCAGCCCGTCACCTGACCCGCATCAATGGCGCTGAGTATCTCGAAGTCAAGTGGCGCCTCGTCTGGCTGCGGGAGTCGCATCCGGATGCCACAATCCAGACTGAGCTTCACCATGCCGACGAGCGGCAGGCGATCTTCAAGGCGACGGTGACGATTCCCGATGGCGGTTCCGCAACAGGATGGGGAAGTGAGTCGCCGGGCGATTTTCGGGACTTCCTGGAGAAAGCCGAGACGAAGGCCCTCGGCCGCGCGCTGGCCGCGCTCGGCTACGGCACTCAGTTCTGCCCGGACTTCGACTTTGGCGCCGACCAGCAGCGCGTCGTCGACTCGCCCGTTCGGTTCGGCGCGGGCCGGAACACCCGCCAGCAGCCCGTCGAGTTCAACTCTGGGCGGACATCCGCCGGCAGCTCCGGCCGGGATGACGCCAACGTCCCGACCGCCCGTCAGTTGGCCTATCTGAAGAACGTCGCCCGTGAAGCTGGTCTCGATGACCATCAGCTCGATGAGGTCATCGCCAGTCAGGTCGGCGGCTCGTTCGCGACGCTCGACCGCCGCTCGATGTCGCAGGTGATCGATCATGTCAAGACTCTTGGTTCGGACGTCACCAATATCGCATCCTGACAACGCGATCAGCTCACGATGCGTTCGTGAATGACCAGGGAGGAGAACTGACATGGCGTCACCCCGTGATGGAATCGATTCGTCTCAGACGATTGAGGCCCTCGAGGCGCGACTCGAAGATGGGTACGCCCGGATCGAGTCAGCCCAGGCGTCCGGCATCGATGTCGCTGCATGGGAAGCGTTCTGGCTTGATCTCCTCCGGCAATACGAGGCCGCCTGGGATGCCGCACAGATGGCCGTGGCCGCCTGATCCGACGCGAAACTCAGCGAAGGCGTGGCACTGGTCGTCTCGAAGTGGCCTCGCTACCCTCCCGCGCCGATCCGGATTGGCAAACAGTGCCAGTCGCAACGCTTCCGTGCGCAACGACAAGAGCCGGAGCCGACTGGTGGTCCCAGTTGGCTCCGGCTCTCGTGCGTTGTCGCTGGAGCCAGGATCTACGTCTCGGTGACTGTCACCGACTCGAGGGTCACCGGCTCGGTGGGGCTCGACTTCTCTCCACCGCGGTTCATCTTCGTCGAGACCGCCCCGATCACGTCGACAACATCCATGCCTTCGGTCACCTTGCCGAAGATGGAATAGTTCTTCGGGAGCATGCCTTTGCTGGTCAGGTCACCCAGGCATACGAAGAACTGGCTGCCGTTGGTGTTCGGACCGGCGTTCGCCATCGCCAGCGTGCCCTTCTCGTAGGCCCGCGGTCCCTTGAGCTCGTCATTGAATCGGTAGCCTGGTCCACCGGTTCCCTGTCCGGTCGGGTCGCCTCCCTGGAACATGAACCCCGCGATGATGCGGTGGAACGGCGTTCCGTTGTAGAAGCCGGCATTGGCGAGGTTGACGAAATTGTTCACCGTATTTGGCGCATCGGCGGCAAAGAGATCGACGGTGAAGCTCCCCTTGTTGGTCGCGACGACCGCGCTGTAGGACTTCGTAGGATCGATCGAGAGATCGAACGGCTGGGAACGCGGGAACGTGGTCTGACTCGTCGTCATCGAGATCCTCCTATGGATTGACCGAGTGTCAGGTAGCGGGCGTTGCAATGGCCGTGCCGGGAGTCGAGATCGCCTGTGGAGTTCCGCTGACCGGCGTCGCGCCGATTGGTGTCGCCCCGACCGGAGTGGCACCAGATCCCGCGGTCGGCACGCCACCCTGATAGATGGTCACCGACTGCAGGACGACTGGACTGACCGGTCTGGAAATCTCGCCACGCCCGTTGTCAGCCTTCTGCACGGCGGCGATCGCATCGACCGTTTCCTGGCCGCCGATCACCCGAGCAAAGTTGATATAGCTCGGGTTTGCGGCGAAGGTCGCCGTGTTATCGGACGTGTTGATGAAGAACTGACTTCCTGAGCTGTTCGGCTGCCCGGTGTTCGCCATCGAGACCATCCCCACGGAATAGTCTCCGACGACCGGGCTATCGGTGATCGTGTACCCAGGCCCGCCAGTTCCGGTGCCGGTCGGGTCACCGCCCTGAATCACGAACCCATCGACGATACGGTGGAACGGCGCGTCGTTTAAGTATCCAGCCCGGGCGAGACAGACGAAGCTGTTGACCGCCGACTGGGATGCGCTGGGCAAGAGTTGCCACGTCATCGTCCCGAAGTTCGTGGTCAGTTCGGCCGTATAGATCTGTGCCGGGTCGATCACCATCGCTGGCTCGGCATTCCACTGGAGCGGCTGCGTGCCGTCACTGGTCCGCTGGGCCTCGGTCCAGCAGCCGCTGGCCACATCGCCGTCGTTGGCGAGGGCCACTCCGGGCTGCGTCGGGATTGCACCGAACAGATTTGCCGGCGGCATGCCGGAAGTGGCCGTCGAGGCGGTCTCGGAAGGGACGATCCCGGCGGCCGTTGCGGTCAGATCAACGGCCGCGAGTTGGGTCGAGTCGTCGTTGTTGGACTGGACAGCGTAGACGATCGCGGCGATGGCGATGGCGAGCACCGCCAGACCGCCGATCACCCAGGCAGTCGGAAACCTCGACGATCGACGCGCCTGGCGACCGCGAGCCATACTCGTCGGCCGGTTGGGAGGTCGTCCGCCCGTCGAGCCGCCCCGGCGGGGCGTTCCTCCTTGCTGCTCAGCCGCCGCCCGCCATTTCTCAACGCGCTTGGTCTTCTTGGCCAACGAGTCCTCCAACCCAGCTTGTGAATACGAGCTCATGGTCGCCGAGGCAGACCATGAGGCACAGCGATCAGACGATCAGCATGGCGTCGCCGAACGAGAAGAACCGGTAACGCGCATTGATCGCTGCAGTGTATGCCGCCAGGATGTGGTCGCGTCCACCCAGTGCGCTGACGAGGAGCATCAACGTCGACTTCGGCAGGTGGAAATTCGTCAGCAGGCCGTCCACCAATATCCAGCGGTGCCCCGGCACGATGAAGATGTCGGTATCCATCGTCAGACCCGTTGGCCGGCGGTCGTCCCATTGTTTTCCAAGCGTCTCGAGGACTCGAGCAACGGTCGTTCCCACGGCGATGACGCGACCACCGGAGGCGCGAGTCTCCGCGATGCGATGAGCCGTCGCGTTGCTGATCGTGCACCACTCGGTATGAATCGGGTGATCGAGCACGCGCTCCGCCTGCATTGGCCGGAAGGTGTCGAGGCCGACGTGGAGCGTCACTTCCGCCCAACCGACGCCGCGCCCGGCAAGCCGTGAACGGAGTTGATCCGTAATGTGCAGGCCCGCCGTTGGCGCGGCCGCCGAACCGGTTACCGACGCGTAGGTCGTCTGGTACCGGTCCTGCCGCTCCAAACGCTCCCGAATGTACGGCGGAAGGGGCATCTCCCCGTAGCGCTCCAGGTGCTCCGCGACGTCGAAAGGGATCCGGACGATGATCTGACCATCGCCCTCGCCAGCTTCGACCCCTATCGTCACGCCACTTGGCGTGCCGTCAACCGTGAGGATCTCAATCTGTTCACCGGAACGCAGGCGGCGGGCGGGTTTCGCCAACGCTCGCCAGCGCTGGTCGCCAAGGTTCCGGAGCAGCAGGAGCTCAACCTGCCCCCCAGTCTGGCCGCGGACGCCATGGAGCCGGGCGGGGAGCACCCGGCTGTTGTTGGCGACCAGCAGATCACCGGGCTGAAGGAGCTCCGGCAGGTCCCGGATCATCCGGTGATCGATCGCCCCTGTTCTCCGATCGAGCTGAATGAGCCGCGCGGCGTCCCTCGGCTCGATCGGCGTCTGGGCGATGAGTTCCCTCGGAAGTTCGAAGTCGAAGTCGGACGCGCGGAGGTCCGCCGAAGCAGGAGGTTGAACGGGCAGATCGCTCATCCCTCGGCGTCACGGGAGCGCAACTCGTCGAAGAGTTCCTTGTCCTCACGGTCCTCGGCATTGAGCTCGACCGGACGGCTGCCGAACCCGAGCTGATGGGCGATCGGCGACGTCGCCGATCCGGCTCCCTCGACCAGGCCATAGGGGCCAGACCGGAAGATCGGTTCGAGCCCGAGGTGCTCATAGGCCCGACGGGTCGCGATCCGCCCCCGGGGCGTCCGTTGAAGGAAGCCGAGCTGGAGGAGATACGGCTCGTAGACATCCATGATCGTATCGGACTCCTCGGCCGTCGCCGCGGCCAGGGTGTCGATCCCGACCGGACCACCGTCGAACAGCTCGACGATCGCTCGCATGATCCGTCGGTCGATATCGTCCAGCCCGAGGTCGTCCACTTCCAGCATGGCCAGCGCGTGATCGGCCATCTCCGGGGTAATCGATCCGTTCCCGTGGACCTGGGCGTAGTCTCGTACTCGCCGGAGCAGCCGGTTCGCTATCCGGGGCGTACCGCGAGAGCGCCGTCCGATCGCCTCGGCGCCAGCCTCGTCGATCGGAACGTTCAGGATCGCCGCCGAACGGGTGATGATCTTGACCATCGCCGGAAGGTCATAGAACTCGAGCCGCAGCACCGTCCCGAACCGGTCCCGGAGCGGACCGGTCAGCAGCGCCAGGCGCGTCGTCGCGCCGGCCAGCGTGAACCGGGGCAGGTTGATCCGCATCGACCGGGCGGCCGGCCCCTTCCCGAGGATGATGTCGACGGCATAGTCCTCCATCGCCGGGTAGAGCACTTCTTCGACGACCCGGCTGAGGCGGTGGATCTCATCGATGAATAGCACCGAGCCGGGCTGGAGGTTGGTCAGAATCGAGACGAGATCCCCCTGCCGTTCGATCGCCGGGCCGGAGGTGATCCGCAGGTTGACGCCCATCTCCCCGGCCAGGATCCCGGCCAGCGTTGTTTTCCCCAGCCCCGGCGGCCCGTGGAACAGGACGTGGTCGAGCGGCTCTCCCCGAGCCTGGGCCGCTCTGATGAAGACGCTCAGACTCGCCTTGACCCGGTCCTGCCCGATGTACTCGGACAGCTGGAGCGGTCGCAGGCTCGTTTCCGAGCGCGTGTCCTCTGGCTTCGACACCGGCGTGACGACGCGGTCCTCGATCGCCTGATCGGCCGGAGCGGGGTTGTTTTTTCGCCACTGGGTCGTCTTCGGTGCGCGCTCACTCATGCCTGAAAGTATAGCAGCGCGGACCAAGAATGAGAACACACGTTCTATAGCTCATCTGGCCGTGGTCACTCCTCTCGGCCGCCGACTAATCGAACGGCATGACGATCATGTCGGGTACGCCGTCCATGACCGGGTAGATCCGTCCACAGACAACGCAAACCAGCGTTTCCTCGATGTCATCTAGGTCGCCATGATCGAGCGGACAGACAAGCAGAGCCCGCAGGTCCGGGGGAATGGGTGGATGTGGGCATGTTTCGGATCGCTCTGGAGTCACCATTGCCGTCCAACTCCCTGATGCCGCCCCGACCGGCCTGGCGGTAGGCGGCGCCTTGCTGCCGCGTATCGCGGGGCGTAGCGCTTTGCCGACACGTACCGCGCTGACGTTATGTCGCCGCAATCGGCGTGGCAGGCTGAGCTGATGCCGGGGAAAGAACCGGTGTCGCCGCCCCAAGCAACACCAGTCGGTCCCGCGCAGTGGTCGCGAGGGCGCTGTCCGGGCCAACGGCGAGCACCTGCTGAAACTGGGCGATCGCCTCCGAGGTCCGCGGTTCCGGCTTCCAGAACTGGTAGACATCGCCGAGGTAGAAGATCGCCGGGATGTTACCCGGATCGATCGTTAGAACCCGTTGGTACTGCAGCTCGGCGTCCGCCTGACGGCCGGCCTGCGTCAGCATGTCGGCGAAGTTCAGACGAATGCTGACGTCGTTCGGGTTGATCTGGAGCGCCTGCTCGTACCACTGGACTGCCTCAGTCGAGTTGCCACCGAGCTGGAGATACTGCGCCAGCAGTGCCATCGCCGCGGCGTCGTTCGGGTTGGCCTCCACCGTCGCCCGCTGATCCGCTATCAGTGATGCCTGCTGGTCGTCGAACGCCCGTGGATCACCCTCCGCTCCCGAATCCTGGCGCCCGACGTAGTCGACCAGGATCGTCCCGAGCGTCGACCCGACCAGCGACAGGACGACCAGGATCGCGATCGATGCGAAGATCCACTGACTTCTGGTTGGCCGGTCGGTGGAGCGACGCCGGATGACGGGCCGAGAGGGCCGGGGCAGTGAACCAGACCCACGCAGGAATCGTGATCGCTGGACCTGAGTCGGGCCCTGGTCTCCCCTGGCGTCGCGTTTGGTGTTGCGTCGGTTCAACGGGCAGCTCCTCACCGTGACACGATCATCCGTCGAATTCGAGATTTAATGGCTGGAGCGAATGGTCATGAAGCGCCGTCGGAGAGCGTCGGGAGTTCCGACGATTCACCAGACGATACCATCCCGATCGGCTCAACCGACCTCGAATCAGACGTGCCGCCGCCATGGACGACCGGCCGATACCACTAAGCTCTGTGCCGGACGTGAACCCCCGGAAAGCTCTCGCCAGCCGTCCGGAAATGGCTCCCGCGGCATTGCAGGCCCGGATCGCCACATGCTAGGATACGCCGGTGCTGCGCGGTCCCGCCGACCTAGCTCAGTTGGTAGAGCAGCTGTTTCGTAAACAGCAGGTCGCCGGTTCGAGTCCGGCGGTCGGCTCCGCGGCACAGACGTTGACAATCCAGTTTCCTGATCCCGCGCAGTGATGCGCCGAAGTGGCGGAACGGCAGACGCGCTACGTTCAGGTCGTAGTGGGGAGACCCGTGGGAGTTCGAATCTCCCCTTCGGCACCACTGTCGCGCGGGATCGGGTACCGGATCGCCAGCCGTGGCGCCGGAAAGGGGGGAAGGGCGATCGCTGGGGGCGACCTCAGAGGAAAGTCCGAGCTGCATGAGCCAGGGTGCCCGGTGAAAGCCGGGGAGGTACCGGCGACGGTGTCGACAGTCCAGATCGGCGCGGGGCAACCCGCGAGAGCAACAGTGACCAAGACCGGCGGCTTCGGCCAATGGGGTGAAAAGGGCAATCCTCCTTGCAGCAATCTCCGAATCGACCGCTATCAGGATGGCTCACCGAGGTCGGAAGTCGAGAGCAGCCGCTCAAGCGATGAGGCGGCCGGTCCTCCGGGGCCGAGAGAGATGATCGCCAGGAACAAAACTCGGCTTACTCTTCCCCCTTCCGGCGCCCTACGGTGCCTTTAGCTCAATGGCAGAGCGCCCGCCTGTGGAGCGGGAGGTTACGGGTTCGAGCCCCGTAAGGCACCCCACGTCATGCTACCAGCCCAATGAGGCTGGTTTTTTGCGTTTCTCGCCCGCGTCGGTCCGCTGAATCAGGCGCTCCGCGACGGGAGGCCACGCCGCGATCCATGCCATTCCCGGATCGTTCCAACGAGCCAGCCAGCAGCGCCAGCCGAGACGATCATCAGAAGCGGGACGACCGCGGCAGTCGGGGGCGGATCGGTTCGGACGCTCGCTTCGCCCCCGTTCGCTGCCCGGATGATGGCTGGGACCACGGCGGTCAGCAAGTGGATCGGCAGCCACAATGCCGGGACCATCAACGCCCAGAGGACAGGACGGTGGGATACCAGCGCGATCGCCGCTCCCCCGATCGCGAAGCCCGGCACGGCCGTCGCAATGTTCGTCGGCTCAACGCCGTACGACAGAACCAGTGTCACGAGCGCGGCCAACCCAAGCCTCGTCCCCCATCGCGTGCCGTCCCGGACGCCGAGCAGCAGCGCGACCAGGCTCGCCATCCAGCACAGCGCCCCGATCCCGTTGATGCCTCGCGAGACGGCTCCGTCAGTCACGATCGCGAGGGCGACGACTAATCCGGCGACGAGCAGGCCGATTGCCCCCAATCGGGTCAAACGCTCGGTGCCTACCCTGGACAGCCGCCGCGGAATCGCTCTCATGGTCTTCCCTCCAACCCTGTCCGGCGTGGCACTCACCTGTTCTTACGCGACGGTACGTGACCTCAGCAACCGCAACAAGGGTGAATCCGCGTCCGGTCGGGAACGTCGCGCATTGCTGCTATACTCGGTGCCGGTCTTTCAGTCGCCCTCGTAGCTCAATGGACAGAGCGCTTGGCTTCGAACCAAGAGGTTGGGGGTTCGATCCCCTCCGAGGGTACCTTCCCGATCAGGAGCCGGTGCATCCGCGCCGGCTCCGCTGCTTTTCTCCGCTGCCCTCTCCGCGGCGGGCCGCCGGAGCGCTGCTACAATCGTCCACCGTCGACGGGACGTCCCGAACCCTTCGGGTTCACCGCCGCGAGACCAATGCCTCCGACACCGAGACGAGGACCCCACCGATGCGAGCCTACATCCTGTCGATTGGTACCGAGCTCCTGCAGGGCATGATTACCGACACCAACGCGACGTTCCTCGCCCAGGAGCTCGTCGCGCTCGGAATCGAGCTCGTCCACGTCACGCAGGTTGGAGACGACCGCGGCCGCATGGTTCAAACGCTGCGGCGGGCGCGGGACGAGGCGGACCTGGTGATCTGCACCGGTGGCGTCGGCCCGACCGAGGACGACCTGACCCGGGAGGCCATCGCCGAGACGGTCGGCGAGACGCCGGCGATCGATCAGGGACTACTCCGGACCCTGGAGTCGTTCTTCGCAGGCCGCGGGCAAAAGATGCCGGAGCGGAACAAGAAGCAGGCCTGGCTGATTCCCAGCGCTGAGGCCCTGCCGAACCCGGTCGGGACGGCACCAGGCTGGTTCGTCCGCGACGGCCACTCCCGCATCATCGCGATGCCGGGTGTCCCGCGCGAGATGTTCCGGATGTGGGCTGAGCAGGCTGTGCCAAGGATCACTTCAGAGCTGACCGAGGGCGTCATCCGCGGGATCACCTTCCGTACCCTCGGGATCGGCGAATCCAGCGCCGAGGAGGAGATCAGCGACCTCGTGGTCAGGGAAAATCCCGTCGTCGCGACCTACGCCAAGGACGACGGCGTCCACATCCGCGTGACCGGATTCGGAGACTCGGTCGAAGTCGCCGAGCACAACCGGGACGCCGCGGCCGACGAGGTCCGCCGCCGCCTCGCGCAATTTATCTATGCCGAGACGCTGGCCCCGCTCCCCGATGTCATCATTGGGCTGCTCGCCGATCGCGGACTCACTCTCGGCGTCATGGAGGAGGGCGGCGGTGGTCGACTCGGTGCGTTGCTGAATGGCTCGCTCGCGGCCGACGGCGTCGTTCTCGGCAGCATGGCTAGGCCGCTGGCGCATGGCCGGAACGCCGCGGAGCTGGCGGAGGAAGCCCGCTCGTCGTTCGGAACCGATCTTGGCATCGGACTCTCGATCAGCGTCGAGCCGCTGCCAGGTGTCGCTGGTGTCTACCGGGGGCCGGTCTCCATCGCGCTGGCTGGCGCCATCACCGTCACCGAGGAGCACCAGACCCGCGCCAGTCTGGCCGACATCCACCGCCGGGCCGCGATGTCGAGTGTCGACCTGCTCCGACGCCAGCTTGGAGAGACGGAGCCCGCGAACTAGGCCGTCTGCCGCGCCTCGAATCGCCGGAGCAGGTCGTCGCCCCGGGCGAGCATCGCGGCTCGCTCCGCGTCGGAGTGATCCACCCAGCCTGTCAGATGCAGGAGACCGTGGACGGCCACGAACAGGAGTTCCCGGTCCGGCGCATTCTCGTTCGACCCTGCCTGATCGACTGCCCGGTCGACCGAGATGATGATGTCGCCGCCCTTGGCCGGCCGGCCGGGCTCACCGTCTCCGGCGCCGGCCTCGAAGGTCATCACGTCGGTCGGTGCGTCGATTCCCATGAAGTCAAGATGGAATCGTTGAAGCCGGGCATCGTCCACGAGAACGAATACCACCGACCACGGACCCGACATCCTCTCGGCTTCGAGCACGAACCCGGACAACGCGACAAGATCGTCCGCCCTTACCGACGCGACCGGATCGAGCTCGACTTCACTAATCATCGTGACGTCCAGCGTGAGCGGCCGCTCGGGATCGACAGCCATCAACCGGCGGTGAGTCGGGCGCGGACCGCGGTGCTGACCCGGCGTCCGTCGGCGCGGCCGGCGACCCTGGGCAGAAGGATCGGCATCACCTTGCCCATCTCCTTCGCCCCTGTCGCGCCGGATGCGGTGACAGCGTCCTCCACCAGACGTTCCAGCTCCTCGTCGCTGAGCTGGGCCGGGAGATACCGCTCGATCACCGTGAGCTGAGCCCGCTCGCGGTCGACGAGGTCCGATCGGCCGGCCGCCTCGAACTGCTCGATCGATTCGACCCGCTGCTTGACCTGTCGCTGAAGCAGCGCGAGCTGCTCTTCGCCGGTCAACACGGAGCGCTTTTCGATCTCGGCGTTGTGATACGCCGACAGCAGGAAGCGGATAGATTCCCGCGCTACGACGTCTCGGGACCGCATCGCGTCCCGGAGGTCGCCCTGGAGCCGGTCCTGAAGCGTCGCCAATTCGTCGGTCATGAGTCCTCTCCGTCCTCTCGTCTATGCGGCCGTCGCTCAGGTCAGCCCAGCCCCATGCCCAGCGGCCGGCCGCCGAGGACATGGAAATGCAGGTGATGGACGGACTGACCGGCATCCGGCCCGGTATTGGTCAGAACCCGGTAACCACGGTTGCCCAAATCGGCCTGCCGCGCCACGCGTCCGGCGAGCCCGAGCATTTCGCCCAGCAGGTCCTCGTTTCCGGCCGCCGCCGAGAGATCTGGCAGATGCCGGCGTGGCACGACGAGGACGTGGGTAGGCGCCTGGGGCGAGAGATCGTTGAACGCCACCGCATTGGCGGTCTCGGTCACGAAGGTCGTACCGAAGTCTCCCCGAACGATTCGGCAAAACACGCAATCCGGATCGAAATCGACCGCTGATTGAGCGTCGGGTCGCTTCCCGATGTCCGTCACACTTGCATCCTTCCCTCAGCCGATGGACCAGCCCCCGGACACTCGATCATACTCTTCCCATGCCAGAACTCCCTGAGGTCGAGACCCTCCGTCGCTCGCTCGAACCCATCCTCACTGGGCGACTAATCAACGCGGTTCACGGCGAAACGTTCCCGGACGTCATGGGACCCGGCGGACTGGATCAGGCTGCACGTCTGGTCGGTCGCGAGATCGTCGGCCTCGACCGCCGCGGAAAGTATCTGATCATCGAACTGGACGACGGGTCGGCACTCGTCGTCCATCTTCGGATGACCGGCCAACTCGTGGTCGTCCATCCCGACGAACCACCACTCCGCTTCCAGCACCTCGCGATCGGCCTTGTCCAGCACCGATCGACAGATGCCTCATCCACCGATGACGCCGTTGGACCCGATGCGGTGGACCTGCGGTACGCCGACCAGCGCAAGTTCGGTCGGGTGCTGCATGTTCCCGCTCAGGGCCGGTCCAGTATCCTCCCGGCGATGGGCCCGGAGCCACTCAGTGGGGCCTTCACGCCAGAAGCCCTGGCGTCGAGCCTTGCTGGTCGGCGGGCTCCGATCAAGAACGTCTTGCTGGACCAGCGCCGGGTCGCGGGGCTGGGGAACATCTACGTTGATGAGGCGCTGTTCAGGGCCGGGGTCAATCCGCTGCAACTGGCCGGGCTGCTCGACCGCACGTCGATCATCGCCCTGCATCACGGCATCGTGGCCGTCCTAACGGAATCGCTCGACCGGCGGGGGACGAGCTTCTCGTCCTTCCTGGACGGCTACGGCCGGCAGGGCGGCAACGGCGAAAATCTTCGTGTCTACGGCCGCGGACGGGCAAGTCTTCCCTGTATTGTCTGCGGCACTCCACTTCAGCAAATCCGCCTCGGGGGACGATCGAGCTCGTTCTGTCCCGTGTGTCAGCCGTTTCGCTAGCCGAAATGCCAGTGTAGGACTTAAAGACCACCGCACCCGCCCAATGGAGGACGGGTGCGGTGATTCAGGCCGGCTCAGATATCGGAAGACTCATGACCCGGCGCTGAGGACTAGGCCGCCGGGGTAGAATCGGACGAGACGATGAACGGCCCGGCGATATCGAGGACTTCAGCCGGCGTCCGCGGAGCGTCAACCGCATCGGGGAACGGCTGGTTGTCCGCGTCGTTGATCAGCGCGGCGACGAAGCTCGCGTGGCGGGCCTCGACGCTGTGAATGCCCAGGGCCGTCGCCACGAGGCTCGGGGCCAGAACCGCGACCGACGGGGCAGCACCGGCGTAGGCCGAGACGCCGACGTTCTCGATTGCAGCTGCCGTGGCGAGGAAGGACACGGCGTCGGAGTAGCCGAAGTCATATGTGGCCTCTTCGACCGGGGTGCCACCGAGGTCATTGATGGTGGCGGTGAGCGCTTCGACGTGGGCAGCCTCGTGGTCGCCGATCTGGGTAAGCAGATCGTAGACGGTGGAAGAGCCATCGACGGCAAAGTCGGAGGCGCTGAACGTCGCGAGCGCCTCACGGTAGAGCGTTGCCTCGAGGTGCTCGAGGGTGAGGGCGTAGTTGAGAATAGCGACGCCGTCGTCCTCGAAGTACGGGTCGGCGGTGAGGCCGTCCGCCGCCGGCGTGGAATCCTGAGCGGAGGCGCGAAGGGCAGGGGCCGCCGCGAAGGCGAGGGCGCCACCACCAACAAGGGCGGACTTGCCGAGCAGTGAACGACGCGACGACAGACGAACCTTTTCGACCTCGACAGCGGCGAGGAAACGGTTTGAGAGATCAGTCATGGTAACTCCCTGATGTATCGAACGGACGGACGCTGCGCACTCGCAGACCGTGACCCGTGCGCCGAATCAGCATACCCGAACCGCGGGATTTCGGAACCCCCTACGGCGCTGGAAATCTCTGACCCGGTGGACTGCCCGCGGACCGAACGCCCACGGACGGGCTGACGGGGTATGCCGTTGGTACCGCAGCAATCGTGCCGCCGGTGCCACCAGACATCCTAAAGGCGCTGAGATTGACTACCACCTTCAGTCATGAACCCACACCACTCCGAACGACGCCCGAATGCCGCTGGATCACTCCTCGAGGGGGAATACCAGACCAAGCTACCCCCTTTCAGCGACATCGATCGCCGAATACAGTTGCAATGGGCTATGAAAATCAATCGTCTTTTCGTCCGACCGTTGTCATCACGAGATCTCTCGCCCACTCGATTGGGGGGCGACCTCTGGGCAAGCGTTACCGCGGCAAGAGCCCGGATCGTCGACGCCATCCGATGCCGGGCCCGGCTGGTCGGCAAGGGTGGGCGGGTCGGCGCGTTCTCCCGAGCGTTCTCCTCAAACAAACGAGATGATTGCGATTGACGACGTCCCCGATATACTGCGTCTGGGTATCCAGCCCCGTCCGAAGGGAGACGCGCCGATTGCCCGGCTGGCCTTCCGGTGCGTTGCCTGGACCGACGCTCGATGGGTACCGTCGTTCTTCGTTTCGCATCGCCGCGCATGAAGGAGTTCTCCGGATGGCAACGAACCGCCGTACCTTGTTGAAGGGCGCAGCCGCGCTCGCCGCGCTTCCGATCGGCCTCCAGGCCTCGAAGGCTGGCGCTCAGTCGACGCCGGCCGCGACACCCGGCGGCACTCCTCTCGGGACGCCCTCGGCACCGCTGGTCGTCGGGACACCCGAGGCGTCGCTGGAAGTCTTCTCCTGGTGGACGTCCGGTGGTGAGGCCGCCGGTCTCGACCAACTCTTCGCCGCTTTCACCGCCGGCTCGCCGTCGGTCGGCATCGTCAACGCCGCCGTGGCCGGTGGTGGTGGCAGCAACGCCAAGACCGCGCTCCAGACCCGGCTGGTCGGTGGACAGGCACCGGACTCCTGGCAGTCCCATCTGGGCAAGGAACTCCAGAGCCTCTACGTCAGCCCCGGCTACTGCGCCCCGATGACCGACCTGTATGCCGAGCAGGGCTGGAACGACGTCTTCCCGCAGGGCGTCATCGACCAGTCCAGCGTCGATGGTGTGCCGTACGTCGTACCGGTCGGCAACCACCGCGGCAACGTCATGTTCTATAACAAGGCCCTGATGGAGAGCAACGGGATCACGATCGGCGATACGCTCTCGATCGACGACTTCTTCACCGCAGCCGACACGCTCCAGGCCGCTGGCATTCCGGCCGTCGCCCTGGGCGATCGTGACTCCTTCGCGGCCCCGCAACTGTTCGAGAACACCCTGCTTGGAGTGCTCGGTCCCGAAGCCTACACTGCCCTCTGGAACGACCCAAGCCAGTGGTCCAGCGACGGCGTCACCCAGGCGATCGAGGCCTTCGCCCGGATGCTGACCTATCTCAATCCGGACCACGCTGCCCTGACCTGGGACGGCGCCGCCGACCTCGTCGCCGCAGGGACCGCCGGCTTCACCTCCATGGGTGACTGGGCCTACGGTCAGTTCGTCTCGAAGGGCACCGAGTCGAGCATCGGCTGGGTCACCCACCCCGGTTCGTCCGGCTCCTTCGTGACCGTCATCGACGGCTTCACCCTGCCAGTTGGCGCCCCGGACACGGTCAACGCCTCCAACTGGCTCCGCGCGGCCGGTTCCGCCGCAGCCCAGACGGCGTTTGCCCCGTACAAGGGCTGCATCCCGGCCCGCACCGACATCGACAGCAGCACCTTCAATGACTACCTGAAGTGGTCCGCCAACGACCTGACCACCGCGACGGCCGTTCCATCCAACGCTCACGGTTCGGCCGCCTCGCCGCAGGTCCAACAGGCGATCTTCGATGCGACGATCGCCTTCATCGTCGCGCCGGACACCGAGACCTACCGCATCACGATCCAGCAGGCCGCGGAGGACGACGCAGCCTCCTAACCGGGTCCGTCCGCCTGGCTGTGGAATCCAACCAGACGGGCTACCTGATCAGCGATCAAATCGGGAAGAGCGGGAGAGGCGATGACGCCCTTCCCGCTCTTCCCGTTACGATCCCGTCATGATCCCGTCGTCGTCAAACGGAATCCCGATCTGACTGGCGAGTGACCGCCACCAAGGGAAAGCTGCCCATGGCTGCTGAAACGTCAACCTCTCTTCCAATCGCCGTCCCGGTCAACCGGGAGACCGCCGCGCCGAGAGGTCCAAGGCTCGGCGACCGGCTGATCGCGCCGCTGCTGCTCGCTCCCAGCGTCATCGCCCTCTTGATCTTCGTCTATGGATTCATTGGCACGACGGTCTGGATCTCCCTCTCCAACTGGCGCACCCCCAGACCGAACTGGACCTTCGCCGATCCGCTGTTCAGCGTCTACGACCGGCTCTTCCACACCCCCCGCTTCCAGACGGACCTGCGCAACACGATCGTCTTCACGATCCTGTTCCTCATCCTGGCCGTGGGCGTCGGGCTGATCTTCGCGCTGCTGCTCGACCAGAAGTTCCCCGGCAGCGTCCTCTTCCGCAATATCTTCCTGTTCCCTTATGCGCTGTCCTTCATCGTCACCGGCGTGGCCTGGCGCTGGATCTTCAACCCGGAGACCGGCATCAATCTGCTGTTCGAGAACCTGGGGATCAACTGGTTGCTGTCGCGGATCGGCCTCGGACCAATCCATCCGGCCTGGCTGACCAACCCCAACGTGGCGGGCGATCTCAGAACGGTGATACCGGGGCTCGATGGGATCTTCACCCAGCTCGGCGTGCCACTGGCGATGCTGCCGGTCGTCATCGCCGCGGCCTGGCAACTCTCCGGATTTGCGATGGCGATGTACCTGGCCGGCCTCGGCACGATCTCGGGCGACATCCGGGAGGCCGCCCAGCTCGACGGCGCCTCGACCTGGCAGATCTATCGCCAGATCATCATTCCCCTGCTCAAACCGATCACCGTCAGCACCCTGATCATCCTCGGGCACGTCTCGCTCAAGATCTTCGATCTGATCTATGCCATGTCCGGCTCCGGGCCGGGTTTCGCGACCGACGTCCCCGGCATCTTCGTCATCGAGCAGACCTTCCGCGCCACCCGCTACGACCTCGGCGCCGCCGCTTCGATCGTGATGCTCATGCTGGTCGCGATCGTCATCGTGCCGTATCTCGTCCGATCGATGAGGGACCTCTAACCATGGCGACCATGACCAACCCGATCGCCCGGACGACGACGAAGCGGTACGGCCGGCGGCGTCGCGGCGGACCCAGCAGCGTCGCGAAGACCGTCTTTCTGACGGTGATGGCGCTGTTCTACCTCCTCCCCGTCTACGTCGTGCTGATCACCAGCGTCAAGCAGATCGCCGAAGTCGGCACCGCGACGATGTGGCAGCTCCCGACGACGATCTCGTGGTCGTCCTACCAGCAGGCATGGAACAGTCTGAGCCCGAACCTGACCCAGAGCATCAAACTGGTCATTCCGGCGACGATCTTCTCAGCCTTGTTCGGCGCCCTGAACGGGTACATCCTGAGTAAATGGAAGTTTCGCGGCTCGGACGTCCTCTTCACGGTGATGCTGTTCGGGATGTTCATCCCCTACCAGGCGATCCTGATCCCGTTGATCCGGTTCCTTCAGCAGGTCGGCCTCTACAACACCATCGCCGGCCTGATCATCGTTCATGTCGTTTACGGGCTCCCGATCACGACGCTGATCTTCCGCAACTTCTTCACGGCGATCCCTGGCGAACTGATCGAAGCCGCCCGCGTCGATGGCGCGGGTCTGATCGGGATCTTCGTCCGGATCATGCTACCCCTCTCGATCCCCGCCTTCGTGGTCGTTGGGATCTTCCAGTTCACCAACATCTGGAACGAGTTCCTCTTCGGCCTGACGATCATCACCAATCCAGCCGAGCAGCCAATCACCGTCGCCCTGAACAACCTGTCCGGCTCGTTCTCGGTCGACTGGAGCGCCGTCATGGCCGGCTCCGTCCTGGCCGCCCTGCCGACCGCCCTGATCTACATCCTGCTCGGTCGCTTCTTCATCCGCGGGATGCTGGCTGGATCGATGAAGGGATAGCTGCTGAAATCGGACCACAACTAACAAGAAGTGACCGCCGGCGGGTTCCCGGTCGGTTCCTCGGCGGTCACCCGTTCCTTTCGGTTTGGCGACAACCCGCGATCAGACGGCTGTAAGCCAGCTTCGCTCTGCGCCGATTGTCGTTGGTTCGCCGTGGCCGTTGTGAATCGTGACCTCGTCGGGCAGGGCGGCCAGCTTTCGTAGCGACCGGTCCATCGCGCCGGCGTCCGCCCCCGGCACGTCGAGCGTCCCATGGCCACCAGGAAAGATGACGTCGCCGCTGAGGAGGATGGCCTCGTCCGGCTGGTAGAGCGCAATGTGGGCCGGCTCGTGGCCCGGCGTGAAGAGCACCCGGAAGCGGCTCCGACCAAGCTCAACGAAGTCGCCCTCATCGATGGCCTGGTCGGGCAGGAAGCTGGCGGGGCCGAAGTCGACGCCTTCGACCGGGAAGAACGAGGTCCGGGCGTTCCGCAGGCGCGCTCCCGCTTCGGGATGCGCGGCGATTGGCGCCCGGTCAGTTCCCGAAGCGCACGGGCGTCAGCGAAGTGGTCCCAGTGCGGATGCGTGATCACAATCCGGCCGAGCGTCAGGCCGTACATCCGAAGCGCTGAGGCGATCTCCGGCGCCGCGCCGGGCGGGACGTCGACGACCAGCGAACGGCCGTCATCGTCGTTGACCATGAAGCCATTCGTCGCCAACGGTCCACTCGTGAACGTCCTGATCCGGAGCGCCATCGGTCCCTCCCCGTTTCGGCCCCTGCCCTGCCGCCAGGTCAACTGCCTGCGCAACTACGCCATCACGATCACGCTGCGAAGGGTTTCGCCCCGCTCCATCGCGTGGAACGCCTCCTCGGTCTCATCGAGGGTGATCGTTCGGGTCACCATCCGGTCGAGGTCGAGCCGGCCCTGCGCGTACCAGTCCGCCAGGATCGGGAAGTCGCGCGTCGGCAGGCAGTCGCCGTACCAGGAGACGCTCAGCTTGCCCCCGCGGTCGAAGAACTGCGCCACGGGCAGGTCCAGGATCGCCTCCTTGCCTGCCACTCCAACGATGACGCAACGCCCGGCGAGGTCCCGCGACCAGAGCGCCGTCTCGATCGTCCGGGGCGAACCGACCGCCTCGATCGCGACGTTGACCCCGAACCCGCCGGTGATCCCTTTGATCGCCTCGACAGCATCGCCATCGTTGGGGTTGACGGTGTGGGTGGCGCCGAACTCCCGGGCCCACTTCAGCTTCCTGGGGTCGAGATCGACCGCGATGATCGTCGTCGCCCCGGCGATCTTCGCGCCCATGATGGCGGAATCGCCGACGCCGCCGCAGCCGATCACCGCGACGGACTCGCCGGGCCGGACCCCACCGGCGTAGAGCGCGGCGCCGATCCCGGTCATGACACCACAGCCAATCAGGCTCATCTGAGCCGGCGGCAGATCGTCACTGACCGGAATGCACTGGTGCGAGTGGACGACGGTGCGGGTGCAGAAGGTTCCGATCCCCAGCACCGGGGTAAGCTGGATACCGTCCTGCGTCCGCATCCGGGGCTGAGCATTGAGGGAGTTGGCGCAGAACGCCAGATCGCCGCGCAGGCAAAACCGGCACTCGCCGCACGGCGCGCGCCAGGCCAGGATGACGTAGTCACCCTCCTTGACATTCGTCACGCCGTCGCCGAGGCGCTCGATGATCCCGCTGCCCTCGTGCCCGAGCAGCCAGGGAAACGGCTCCGTCCCGAACACGCCGTTCTTTGCCGAGAGGTCCGTGTGGCAGACCCCGCTGGCAAGGATCCGGACCAGGACTTCGTTGGGCCCCGGTGGGTCGATCAGGAAGTCCTCGACGACGCCCGGCCGACCCGGCTCCCGTGAGATGACGCCCCGTGCCGTGATGCTCTCGGTCATGTCCTGGTCCTGTCCCCGATCCTGGGCGATAGCCGGTCCGGCTCGACCGGATAACCGACGAGGATCGTCCTCGATCTCGCCCGCGCGTCACCCGGCATCGTACTGGCCCCTGGCTCGATATGGTAGACCGGTCTTACGGGAGTGCGAACTCCAGACACGCGAATACCGTCCTGAATCAGTCGGCGCGATCCGTGTCGATCGGCGTCAGGAGCGGCTCCCCGGCCAGGAACGCCCGGATGTTGTCCATGAGCAGCCCGGCCATGACCCCGACCGGCTCGGGACCGCGCCCGGCCATGTGCGGCGTCAGGACGACATTCCCCAGCGCCAGGAGTTCGGACGGGACGTCCGGCTCTTCTTCGACCACGTCCAGCCCGGCACCGAGTATGCCGCCGGATCCAAGGGCCAGGATCAGCGCCGCGGTATCCACGATGCTGCCGCGGCCGATGTTGATCAGGAACCCCTCCGGACCGAGGGCGTCGAGGACCGCCGCGTCGACGAGATGCCGCGTCCCTGCTCCGCCGGGTGCCGAGACGACCAGGAAGTCCGACCACGCCGCGAGGTCTCGCAACGTGTTCGTGTACAGGAACGGCCTGTCGGGTTTGGCCTGGCGCCCGTAATAGGCAACCGACATCTCGAAGCCGAAGTGGCCCCGGTTGGCGATCTTCGTCCCGATGCTGCCCAGCCCGACGATTCCGAGCCGCTTGCCGAAGAGACCGCGCCGCCGACCGAGGAACGGGTAGCCGGACCCTCCGGACGCGAACAACCGCCAGTCGCCGGCCCGGACCATGCCGTCGGCCGGGACGATCCCTCCCGCGACGGCCAGCATCAGTCCCAGCGTGTGATCGGCGACCGCCGAATCGTTGGTTCCCCGGCCGTTGCTCACAATGATGCCCCGAGCCCCGGCCGCCGCGAGGTCGATGCCCTCGAACCCGACCCCGATCGCGCAGATCAGTTCCACATTCGGCAATAGCGCGAGCTCAGGAGCCTTGAGTCCACCCTCCCCGTTCGTGATCACGATCCTCGCCGCCGCCGCTTGGTCGACGATCGCCGTCCGGCTACCCAGATCGTCAAGGCAAACCAGCCTGTGGCCATCGCCCTCCAGCGAGGCTCGGACGATCGGCGGCAAGTGAATGAAGACCGCGATCGTGACAGCCAACCGGTGGTCTCCTGCTCGAATCGATACTCCGGAAGAAGCAGGGCACGAAAATCCGGTGGTCACCGCTGTGGACCGATTCGCGTCACAGAGACCGGGAACCTGGCGACGAGCCGAGCCTACCCCGCTCATGGTCCATCCCGGCAGTTTCCAGGGGCCAAGTGTAGCCGGAACTGTCTGGCTCCCGGTAGTCGCGCGCAAGGGTTCACGCGTTCGAAGACATGGCAACGGACCACCGAAATCGACCGGTGGTCCGTTGCCCTCCGCCTGGGTTCGCGAACATGTCCTAGTAGCGGCGGGTCCGAACGACGCTCCCGGCCCCGAACGCGAGGGAGGCGACGGCCAGCAGAGCCAGCAGGACCGTGGAGAGTGCGATGGAGGACGAGGCGGAGAAGCCGCTGCCCGTGCTCGGCATCGTCATCACGCTGTCGGGACTCGTCGCTGTGTCCTGAGCTGTCCCGCCCTCGCCACCAATGGAGGCGCCGAGACCGGTATTCGAATCACTGGATGATCCCTGATCGTTCGACGAAGCCTGGCTACCGGACGAGTCACCGCTCCCGATGAAGGTGCCGAGGCCAGACCCGTCACTGGACGACGACCCCTGATCACTGGAGGAGCCACCAGACCCAATGAAGGCGCCGATTCCGGTGCCTTCGCCATCCGACGAACCATCCTGAGCCGAGACCACCTGATCAACGACGAGTCCGAGACCGAGCGCCAAGAGCAACGTTGCCGCCATGATGAATCGCTGCACGCGATACTCCTTTGTATGCTCCCCGCACGATCGTCGATTCCTCGATCAATGGTGCCGGGCCGCCGTAGTCCAGCATGTCGATGACCGGCACCTCCTGCGCGGGCGGGCTCGATTCATCCTGCTGCTGGTAATACGGGCTCGGAGCGCAACCGGATCACGGAATACCGGTGACTCTCAAGTATCAAGCCTAGGTGCGAGGGCATCTCCGGTCGACCGTGGTTCGGCTGGGAAGCTCTGCGGATGATCTTCGGGATCACGGTCGACGGGAAGTAGGTCGGCTTGGATAGTATCGGTCCGTACATCTTCGAGACAGAGCGGAACTTAGAGGAGCAGGGGGCGACATGCTGGGCGGGTCGGACTGGATAGCGTTAGGGGTGGGAGCCGGAGGACTGGTCGTCGGAACGTTCGGCGCCGTGGTCGGCATTATGGCCTATCGGGTCTCAAAACGAGCGACCGTTGCATCTGAGTCCTCCGCGCAGTCGTCGGAACGGTCGGCGGACGCATCGGTCAAGTCGGCGGATGCGGCGGTCGACGCGACGCAACTCCAACGGTCAGTCTGACTTCGGGACAACTCCGCCGAACTCCTGCTCCGCTTCCGGCATCCCGAAGGACCGCTTCGTTACCGGTTCAACCCGAATCCCCGGTACTCCTTCTTCGAAGTGGAACTTACTAACCGGGGACGTCATCCCGCTTTCGACCTACGCCTAACCGTGAGCGACATCCCGGAAGGTAGGGTCGCTGCGACTGTCGACCGGGAAGAACCGCTCGCGAACACCGCGTGGACGAGCCTAGTTATGCCGGTCGACCAGACCGACCGGATCCTAATGCACTTCCCCCAGGACGTTCACTTACGGATTACCTACTCGGACGGGATGACGGACCACGAACTCACCTGGCGGGTTCGAATCGCTGGCACTTTCCCGACGCTGTCACTCGCGGTTCAGGCGGGATCGTTCGTTCACGAAGCCTATGAATACGATGAGAGCGGACAACCGATCCCGATTACCGTGGAGGACGGGATGGACTCGCGATGGCGACCGTACGCGCTCACCCGGAGACGTTCGAACTCATTTGCCGGACCTGCAACGAAGCGAAGGTCCGCGAGCGGTTCGAAACCTGCCCCAGCCGGAACCTTCGGTCCGAGTGTCGGTCGTGCGTCTCGCGGAAGCGTAAAGACGCGAAGCGCGAGTGGAACCGACGACAGCGCGAGACCGACTCCGAAGCGGTCCGGCTCGCGGACCGGGTCCGCTATCAGTCGAACCGCGAGACGATCCTAGAGCGCTCGCGGAGGTATCACCGTGACCACCGCGAAGAGTGCGGTGAGCGGTCCTGGCAGTGGCGGGAAGCGAACCTACACGCGGTCGCGGAGTACCAGGCGACGTACCGGGAGATGAACCGCGAGCGGTTGATCGAAGCCGCTCGCGAGTACAGAGCCAGGAAACGGACGGAGCGGGACGCCGTTGATTCCGTTACCAGCCCTGGAAGTCACCCGTCCCACGTTGACGGGTAAGCAGTCGACCGCGTTCGAAGACTTCGATAATAGCCAGCTTCTGGGCGGGGCGTAGCGCTCGCACGCGGTCCGCGAAGTCATCCGGATCAAGACCGCAGCGTTTGACCAACGCTTCGTTCCGCAGCGCTTCCGTTAGCTCCGAGTGCAGAGACAGCACCATGCTTAGCGACGGCGGAGTCGCGTTCAAAACGGACTGGATGAAGAGCCGTTCGCTATCGCGCAAGTCGAGTGCGTCAAACTCCACTCGCATGACGATGTCGCGACGATCACGGGCGACAGCGTCCCGTCTTTGCACCCCGACCGGGTCCGTGATCTCATCGAATATCCCGCCCATGTCGTTCCCCCAGTGAGTAGGTCCGGAGCCAGGTCAACGACGACTGATAGCCCGCGAAGCCCGCGCTCCTGTCGTCCCGCCCAGTAGAGGCTGAACTGTAGCCCAAGACGCGCCACGGTCGCCGGAGAGCGTCGGGGTGTTGCCCTAGCGAAACTGCATAGTTCGAACGACGTCGCCCCGGCTCACACTGTGCGATAGTCCTGAATGGTCTGCCAGCGGTCGCTTCCGCTCCGGCTATTGACCAGTTCTTGACGACCGCCCCTTCGCGGGCGAACAGGAGGAAGTTTCTGTGCGGGTATCTAGCAACAGGACACACGGTTCGCCCGCGGTCCGACGTCGCATCGGCGTCACCGTTACGGGGACATTGGTCGCGCTCCTGGTCGCCGTCTTCGGGGCGACCCAGACGACCGCCGCCCAGGGTGACGGTCCAGGAGGGGGCGCGTTCGCGGAGATCGCAATCGCCGCCTTCGCCTGTCCGCCCGGCTACGTCGTGCCGGAGACCGACCCCATCACATCGGCTGTTGGAGCCTGCGAGACCCCAGCGGTCGGCGTCGACTTCTCCGTCCGGCTTCGCGCTGGCGAAGCCCAGCCCAACGTCCTGACGACGGGAGCAGGCGGAGACGCGGGCGCCGGGATCGCCGCGAGCGACACGGGCTACGACCTTCAGATCACGCTCCCGACCGGCTCTGTCGGGTACATCGTGAACTGCACCCAGGCGGACGGGGACGACGCTGGGACCGTGTACACGGCGGGCGGCTTCCAGGTCCAAGGCGCCGCAGAGACGGGCGACCGGATCGGCTGCGACGTGTTCTTCGTCTTCGCAGGGGATGGCAGCGGGACGTCGCCGGTTCCGAGTGCGGTCGCCAGCAGCGGGTCAAGCGCCGCGCCCAGTACGGGAACCGCGCCGGTCGCGAGCAGCGCCCCGGTCGTCGGGCTGCCCAGCACGGGGACGGGTACCACCGCTCCGCTGAACGCTGCCTGGGCAGTCGTTGCGATGCTCCTGGCGGTCGTCAGTCTGGGAGCCGGTATGGTCGCCCGTAGCCGCCGGCGCTAACGCCCAGGACGCGCCAGAACGGTCGGAGAGACGCGAGACGGGGGCTGGCAGTGATGCCCAGCCCTTCGTCGTGCCTGGGGATGTCTGACGGCGCGGAGCCGGACGAATTGCAGATCCGAGTCCCGCCAGAGGGAAGAGTCGGCGAACCTTTCAACCGTCCGCTTGGGCGGTCACATCAGGACCCATCGGCAGACGACCGGTAACAAACACGTAACATTGAACCCGGTAAGACGAACGGCCACCCGTGAAAGGTGGCCGTTTTCGTGACTCTGCCGGGTTTTTTGTGGAGCGGGTGATCGGATTCGAACCGACGACATCCTGCTTGGGAAGCCGCCTAGTCTATCCGTATCCGTCCGTCCCGATGCGAAAACGCCCGCTATCATCGAGATATTGACTGTTCTACATCCGTTCTCATCTGGTCACCGACGGCCCGATCCGTGACCATCCGTGACCAAACCGTGACCAAGGCGAGGGCAAGAGACCGGCGTCAACGCTGACCGTCACAAAAGATCACCGGATCACCGGGATCGAGGGCCGTCCGCGGGTCAGGAGATGTCAGGAGATCGAGCCTGTACCGACTCGGTCCGCCGGCTCCGGGACCGGTGACATGTTACAGAACGTTTCCCTCTCCGGGCACAGCGGCTGATGGACTGTGACTCCGAGGCCACTTCACCCGGCACCGGGGCGCACGTACACTTACTAGAACGAATGAGAACACCCCGCGCCGTTGTGAGCGGCCGGGGTGGCGGCTGACGACCTGGAAGGAGTCGCGAGCGTGGACAGTGTAGGGCAGGGCGGGACCGGATTCGATCTTCGTGCTTGGGAGGCGGCGATTTACCGGGTGTGTCAGCCGCCAACTGATTGGGAGGACTTGTCTGCGTGGGAGCGGGACGTTCTCGAGGAGGACGTCTACATCGGCGGCAAGGCGTTCTCTCAGGCCGTGAGCCTGGACACCGCGCGCGGGTGCCTCCGGCTGCTCTGCCGGCTCTGGGACAACCCAGGTGATCGAGTGGACTATGGCTTGCCTGAAGCCGTCCTCTGGCGCTGGCTGCGGCGCCAAGTGGTCGGGTTGGTCAGTGAGTGGACGATCGATGCCCACGATACGGATGGCTATAGTTATGACGAGCCGCGCAAGGACGCCGCAGTGCGGCTCCGCAATCTCCTACCAGCAGAGCCGCTGTCTCGGGCCGAGCGCGAGCGAACCTACTCCGACCGACTGGAGAGTATCGAAATCGAGCTGTGTGAGGCGACCGATCTCCTGGCGCACCTGGTCGTCACGACCCATGCCTACTTTCAGCCCATGTCGCCCTGGCCCGCGCTGGCAACGCTTGATGGGCTGGTCGACCAGCTGGTCGCCGCCAGGAAACCCATGCCAGAAGCGGTGCTCACGCCATTGACGGCGCCAGTCTCGATCGGACGACAGAGCCGAAAGGTGGCGGGTCGGAAGCGGGTCGGCCCGCCACCCGAGGAAGCGTATGCCGCCTGCGTCGCGCTGGTGAACGAGTACGCGACGCTAGAGGGCGAGTCGCCGCCTAGTCGCCGGGAGTTTGCCGACCATCTCGGGATCAAGCTGTCGACCTTCGATGACCGGGTCGTTGAGTTCCGGGATCTCGGCTACGTATGGCCGATCGTCGCGGACGACGCCGCCTAACTGGCCCGGAAACGCCGCCCGGAAATTGTGGAAATCGTTCCCGGAAATCCAGTCAACGCCGTCCGAATTCGTTTCAACTCATTGTCAGGATTGATGCATTTCCGGTCCGGTCGCTCCCGTCACGCTGTCCCCAGTCGCCGCGATGCGCGGTCGACGGGACTGGCAGTGATGGGAGCTTCGTCATGCGGCAGTACGTTCGGATCGATGACTTCATCGAGATGCATCGGCATCCCGAGACGGGCAAGCGGATGATCGGACGGGACGGGCTCTATGCCGCCATCCGGTCAGGCCACTGCCCACACGTCCGCGTCGGGCGGCGAATCTTGGTCCCGACCGACGCCCTGGACATCATGTCGCAACGCAGCGGCGCCGGAGCGGCCAGCGGTCCCCTGACATCCGATGCCGCTTGAGACACACCGACGCCCGCACACGCAGGGCAAGGCGTGGCGGGCGTCCGGAGGGCCGATGCCGATGAACCAGACACAGCATACCGCGTCAACGCAGCCGGAGGATCGCGTCCGGCGACTCCGTGAACTGCTGGCCATGATGGTTGACCGCTACGGCGATGCCAGCCCGATGGTCGCTCGGCTTCGGCGCAACCTGGCCGAAGCCGAGGCGGCTCGGGCCGTTGCTCAAGATGGACGGGTGGCTCGATGACGGCGATGCCCTCTCCGGCGCCGATCGACCCGGCCCTGATCGACGCCATCACCCGCGCTTGCGAGGACCGCGAGGGCCGGCCAATCAAGGGCGGCAGCGAGCTCCGGTTCCGCTGCCCGGCTCACGCGCCGGACATCCATCCGTCGGCCCGGTGGGATCTGGAACAGGCGATCTGGCACTGCGACGCCTGCAAGGCCGGCGGTGGGGCGATCGCGCTGGCCGACCTGCTCGGAATCAACCGCGAGCGGCGGGACTGGCCGACCTCGCCACGCCCAACACGGCCACCGATCGAGCCGGTGCGGCCAGTCCGGCCCACTCCGGTACCGAAGCTGACGCGACCCGCTGGGCCAGGACGCATCGTCGCCACCTATCCCTACGGCGACGGCCGCCAAGTGGTCCGGTTCGATCCGAAGTCCTTCCGGCCACAGCACCTAGTCAACGGCACCTGGCGGAACGGCCGGCTGGACCCGGCATCCTGGCCGCTCTACCGGCAGGGCGAGCTCCCGGCCGACCTGACCGCCATCGTGCACGTCACCGAGGGCGAGAAGGACGCCGACTCGCTGGCCGGAATCGGCTGGTGCGCGGTGTCGCCGGGATCGACGGGGACCACCTGGCAGGACGCCTGGACGGACGCGCTGGCCGGGCGACCCGTGGTGATCCACGCTGACAACGATCCGCCGGGCCGGAAGCGGGCTGACGAGATCGCCGGCATCCTGCACGGCCGGGCGGCATCGGTCCGGACCGCCACCTACCCGGAATTGCCCGAACACGGCGACGTGAGCGACTACCTGGCCGCAAACGATGCTGGAGCCCTCACGGCCCGGATCGATCGTCTGGCCGTTGCACAGCCGGCCGCGGCGACCGTGCCCTACTTCCCGATCGACGTCTTCCCACCGGGGATCCGAGCGTTCATTGAGCGGGCCAGCGCGAGCCTGTCCGTCCCACCGGAGATGATCGCCGCTCCCATGCTCTCGATGACCGGCGCGGTGATCGGCAACCGCCTGCGGCTGTCCCTCAAGAGCGGCTTCGAGGTGCTGCCGACGATCTGGGTGGCGGTGGTCGCGCCACCGGGCAGCGCGAAGACGCCGGCGCTCGGCTTCGCCCGAATCGGGCTCGAGAGCCTGCAACGCCGCGCCTATGAGCGGTTCCAGACGGAGTATGCCGACTGGGAATCACGGCACGCGTCCTGGAAGTCGAGCAAGGCCGACGATCGCGGAGATGAGCCGCGCAAGCCGGAGATGCGGCACTACTGGACGGCCAACGCGACGACGGAGGCGCTGGCCGATCGCCTGACCAATGCCCACGGGATCGCGCTGGTCGCCGACGAACTGACCGGCTGGATCAGATCGATGGACCAGTACCGTGGGGGAAAGGGAGCTGATCGGCAGATGTTCCTCTCGCTCTGGTCCGGCTCCAACATCAAGATCGACCGCCAGTCGCGGCCGCCGACGCTCATCAACTTCCCAGCCGTCTCGGTCTGCGGCGGCATTCAGGATGACATGATCGCCACGCTGCACGAGGAACGGGAACGTCGGGACGGGCTGATCGAGCGGATCATGTTCGTCCGGCCCGAGGCTGAACCGGCGTTCTGGACCGAGGACGACGTGCCTGCCTACCTGACGTCGGAGATCGAGCGGGTGTTCGGTGAGATCGACCGCATCCCACCGATGGACAAGGCGCCGGTCTCGGTTCACCTGGCGACGGACGCCCGCGCCGTCTGGCAGGGCTGGTACAACGGCAACACCGAGGCGACGCGATCCCTCTCCGGTCTGGCTCAGGGATTCTCGAGCAAGTGGCCGGTCCACACGGCCCGGCTGGCGCTGGTGTTGCACGTCTTGTGGGCCGCCAGCGAGGGCACCGATCATCGCCAGCTCCTGACGCGGGACCGGCTCGAGGATGCGATCGAGCTGTCGGAATGGTTCCGGGCGCACCTGGACCGCGTGTTGCCGCTGCTGAAGGTGATCGGCTCCGGGGTGCCGCGAAGTGTGCCGGTGCGGATCGTCCGGCAGCTGCGCAAACGGGACGGCGAATGGGTCACACGGAGCACGCTCTACAACGCACTCCGCACCGTCAGTGGGGAGCAATTAGGCGAGGCGCTGTCCACGATGGAGCGCGACGGGCTGATCGAGCAGAGCGCCGGCGACGCCGTGACGAAGCCGGTCCAACGCTGGCGCCTGGTCGCTACGGATGATTCGTACTATTCCGATTATCCCGGTGCGCAGGGTGAGCCGGGGCCGGAACACCGGACGGAGGCGGATGATCGGATAGATAATCCGAATAGTACGAACGTCCTGCAAAGCGATGGCGCGACCGGCACCCGGCTACCGCTCAGGACCGAATGCGTCAGCTGTGGCGGTCCGCTTGAACCGGGACAGCGCGTTCGGTGCGCGTCCTGTGTCGCGGCCGCCTACCGGGCTCGGGAGGCTGGCCGATGAGCTCGGACCGCTGGAAGCGCCATGAGCGCGAGATCGCCCGGCTGCTCGGTGGTCGCCGCCTGCCGAACAACGGCAGTGGGCAGCCGGACGTGGTCGCTGTCACGGCCGCCGGGACGCTAGCGGTCCAGGTCAAGACGCGGACGAGCGTCCCGGCCTGGCTCACGGCGGCGATGGGACAGGCGACCAGGGACGCGATCGCCACCGATCCGGAGGCCATCCCCATCGTGGTCATCGCCCATCCGTCGCCCGGCGTGGGCACGCGGCGCTACGCCGTCCTGGAGCTCGAGCAGCTGGTCCGGCTGTTCGTGCCGGAGGCCGTCGTCGCAGTTGATCCGTGCGCTGAACAGGAAAGCAGGGCAGGAAAGATCGGGCATCGTCAGACGGCATACCCTGATGATTTCGGATTGCCTCACGTGCGCGCGCGGGAGACCGGCGACCGAAGACGGACGGGCAGCCCGTCACGGCGGACAGGGGCCGCCGGAGCCGATCGGCCGGAGGCGGAAAACCCTTACGAAAATACCCGAAAAGTGTTCCGAAACTCGGCCGGGACGTCCGATCGGCCGCCGGAGCGCACGCCTGGCGGGAGCGATCCGGCATGAGCCGATCGCGGGAAGGGACCCGCTACACGGATGAGGTGCTGTGGCTGGACGTCCGCGAGATCGCCCGGCAGGGGCCGATGGTCGCCGGTCGGCGGTGGTCCGTCGCCTGGTCTCGGGGCGGGGAGTCGATCGCCGACATCCAGCTCGGCATCGAGACCGCGCCGGAGGATGCGTCCCGGCTGACACTGGTCTTGAACTACGCAGTCGGCCCGACCGGCGGGGAGCTGATCCCGGTGCGCGATCGATTCCGGCTCGAGGCGACCGCGTGCCACTTCGGCGGGGCGCGGTGGTGGCTGCGCTGCCGATCCTGCGGCGATCGGGTCGCCGTGGTCTACGCGGCCAGCGTCGATCACCGGTTCGTCTGCCGGCGGTGCGGCCGGCTGGCCTACCGGACGACCCGGATCGATGAGCTGTCCCGGATCGACCGGCGACGGTGGCGACTGGCGGATCGGCTCGGCTACCCGGCCAGCTACCCGCGAGACCACATCCCATGGCGCCACCTGCCGCGGCCGGCGCGGATGCGTCCGGAGACGTTCGAGCGACTGGTCTGGCAGGGCGTGGAGCTCGAGCACCGGGCGAACGACCTCTGGATCGGTCAGGTGTCCCGCCTACTTGCCCAGTGCGATCGAACGCTGATCGCCCGCGGCGTCGATCCTGGCTAGCCGGTCTGATCGGTCACGGAAGACCATCGGGCCCAGACGCTGCGATACGGCCAGTTCGGACCCCCAAAAGGGGAGCGCGTCCCGTGGACACGTCCACGGGACGCGCTGTGGCGGCCGGAGCGGACGGCTCGCCAGTGAGCTGGCCCCCTTGCCGCTTCGGGTTCACGGACACGCTGGCAGGCGGTGTGGTGGCCGTCAGTGTCTGGAACCGGGCGGTATTGCTCCAGGCTTGCGAATGCGCGCCGCCCGGCCCGCGAGATCGTTTCGGACCCGGACAACCCCTTCTACGCTGTGAGCGACTTCGCCGCGGAGATGGCCGCGGGCTAGGCGACCCTGTTCCGGCAGACCGGGCGACCGGCTGGTCTACCAGGCAGCTTGCGACCCGGCGAGGCTTCTCGAGTGCGGCTTGGACTGATACAACCCTTTGGCACCACCTGGGCAGGAAGTTGCCAGTTGTCCAGCTCATGCTCATGGTAGGGGCCCCGCAATTTGAACCTCGTGTCCGTATTGGCAATGCGATGTGTTATCTTGCACGCATAACGTATCATCACATTATGATTCGATGATGTATGGGGGAGCTTATGACAGCTACTACCGCGCCCGTCACTCAAGCTATCCGGGCCAAGCTATTCCGAGGTCTCGCTGATCCCTGTCGCCTGACGATCCTCGAAACCTTGCGCTCTGGTCCCCAGACGGTCAGCGATCTCGTGATCGCCACTGGGCGAAGCCAGTCCAATACCTCGAATCACTTGGCATGTTTGCTCGATTGCGGCCTGGTCAATCGTGAGCAACGCGGCAAATACGCGGTCTACCAGCTCGCCGATGAGCGCATCGCATCGCTCCTGGGACTCGCCGACGAGGTCATCGCTGATATTGCGGCGGGCATCTATGCCTGCATCCACTACGACCAGAAAGCAGAGTGCTGCGAATGAGCCTTGCCACTGAGCGGTCTCCGCGGACGATCGAGGTGTCTGTCCGAGGGATGGACTGCGCAAGCTGCGCCCGTTCCGTCGAGCAGGCGATTGACGCAGTACCCGGCGTCGAGAACGTGACGGTCCTGCTGGCCGCTGAGAAGGCGATCATTACGCTTGATCCAGCCCAGGCCGAACTGATCCAAGTCAGGCGGGCAATTGAGCGGGCTGGCTACTCCGTCCCTGATGATGCCCAACCCGGAGGAGAGAATGCGGCGGAGCGTGCGACGACGACCGCTGCTGCCGCTACGCGATACACCCGGTCAGTCCTTCTCATCTTTGGGATCGTGGTTGCGGCGGTTCTGCTGGTGGTCGTGGTTGGTGAGGGCCTGGGACTCTTCGATCAAGTGACGGAGCGTGTGCCGTTCGTCGCCGGCGTCGCCATCGTCGCCGCCTTCGGCTTCCCCGTCTTCCGCAACGTCGTCCGGGCCAGCCTCCAGCGTCGCGTCATCTCGCACACCTTGATGACCGTCGGTGTGATCGCCGCACTCGCCGTCGGGGAATGGGCGACCGCTGCTATCGTCGTGTTCTTCATGCGCGTGGGGGACTTCGCCGAGTCGTTCACTACTGAACGCAGTCGGCGCGCGGTGCGCGACCTGCTTGATCTGGCTCCGAAGCTGGCCCGTGTTGAGCGCCAGGGTACTGAGCAGCAGGTCTCACTTGCCGACGTCAAGCTGGGCGACACGGTCGTCGTCCGTCCCGGTGAGCAGATTCCGGTCGACGGCGAGGTGATCGCGGGACAGGCGAGTGTCAATCAGGCGGCTATTACTGGCGAATCGGTCCCCGTGGATGCCCACACCGGAACGCCCGTCTTCGCGGCTACCATCGCCGAGCTGGGGAGTCTTCGTATTCGCGTGACGGGCGTGGGTGCGGATACGACGTATGGTCGCGTCATTGCCCTCGTTGAGAACGCGGAGGCTAACCGGGCGGATGTGCAGCGGATGGCCGACCGCTTCGCGACATGGTTCCTGCCGGTCGTGGGAGCCATCGCTGTCCTCACCTTTACGTTGAGCCGTGACCCCATCGCCACGGCAGCGGTCCTGGTGGTTGCTTGCTCATGCTCACTGGCTCTGGCGACACCGGTGGCCATGCTGGCCACCATCGGTGCTGCCGCCAAGCGCGGTCTCATCATCAAGGGTGGCAAGTACGTCGAACTGCTCGCCAAAGCGGATGTGATGCTCCTGGACAAGACCGGAACTCTCACGCTGGGACGACCGGAAATCACCGATGTCGTGGCTTTGGGCAATCTGAGCGAGCAGGACGTGCTCTGGTTGGCTGCTTCCGCCGAACGGGATTCGGAACACCCCCTTGCGGGTGCCGTCAGAAATGCGGCGACGCGGAAGGGGCTTACGTTGCGCGACGTCAAAGACTTCGTCGCAGTTCCGGGTGAAGGTATCCGGGCCACCATTGACGGAGCTGCCATTCTGGTCGGCAACCGGCGAATGATCCCGGAGGCCACTGGGCTGCTAGTCGCTGATGACCTGGAGCGACAGGGCAAGACGACCCTGTTCGTCGCGAGAGATGGCGAGGTGATTGGCGTCCTGGCCGCTGCTGACACGCTGCGACCTGGTGTCACCGAGGCGCTCCGTGATGTCCGCGCCGTGGGCATCAAGCGCATCGAGTTGCTCACCGGCGACAACGAGCGGGTGGCTGCGGCCCTTGCCGATCAGCTTGGGATTGGCTATCAGGCGAACCTGCTTCCTGAGGACAAGATCGCCGTCGTCCGCCAGTACCAGGCTGACGGGCATCGGGTGGTCATGGTTGGTGACGGGGTAAACGATGCGCCCGCCCTGGCCCAGGCGACGGTCGGCATCGCAATGGGAGCTGCCGGTTCGGACATTGCCATCGAGGCGTCGCACGTCGTACTGATGCGGGAGGACTGGGGACTGGTCCCGGACGCGCTTCGCACATCGCAGCGCACGATGGGCGTCGTACGAATGAACCTCGGGTTTACAGCGATCTATAACGTGATTGGGTTGGCACTTGCAGCCGTTGGCATCCTGCCGCCGGTCCTGGCTGCCGCAGCTCAGTCGCTCCCGGACATCGGCATTCTGGCCAACTCCACCCGACTGCTCCAACCAGGACGGCCTGTCAGCGATAGCGTCGAGGTGCACCGTGTACTCGCTAAAGGGCACGAGGGTAGCTATGCCGAGTAGGGGCTACCAGGGGCAATCACGTCACCTCTCAACAAGCGGCGTCGCCACAGGCGTGCCGTGATAGCCGGAGACGAGCAATCGGGGCGCGCAACGGCTTCGGCCCGACTCAGATGGCGCAGTGATGAGTGCCACTTCACTGGCCGGCAGCGAGGACAGCGGTCAGCGCGGCGATGGTGGCGGGATCATCGAAGATAAGGTGCTCGGCATGATCGAACGCATCGTCCGGCGCCGCGGCGACAATGACGGTCGCGGTGGTCGCGGTCAAGGCCAGCCGCAGACCGACCGTCAGGAGCTTCTGCGTGGAGGCGTCGAGCAGAGAGAGGATCCCGTCGTCGTGACGGGTCGTGGGGCCGATGGTGGCGTCGGTCATGGTGCTTGCTCCAGCGCGGGTGCGACGGCGGTCACGGGACGGCGCGAGCGGCGTCAGGATGGATCGAGCGACGGTCTACCGCTCGCGGTCGAGTCCCTCGGCGAACGCGTCGACGACGGCCTGGAGCGACGGGAGGGTCGCCCGGATCGGATCGCCGTCGAAATTACCGTTGGACGTGGCGTCATAGCCGCCGTCTTCGGTTCGTTCCCAGTGGCCGATGGTGAAGTCGTAAGTGCCGAGGGAGACGCTCCCCTCTCGGGAGTTGGTGGCGGACTCGGTATGTGCCATGACGCGTCCCGACTGGGCGTAGAACTGGCTCATGCGGTGCTCCGGTGGCGTGTCGTGATGTCTGGGAGAGGCAAAGGGGAGAGCCTGCACGGATCAGTTGTCCCGGCCCTGCTCCCGGAGGAACAGGACCGTCTCGAGTTTGAGCAGGTGGTGCCGGAGCGCGCGGGCCCGAACGGTGTCCGGGCCGAACTGGGCGATGTGGTCGAGATACCGCCGGCCCAGGCGGTCGAGCTCGGCCTCGAGCTCCGGGACGGTCAGCGCCAGCAGCGGCGCCCAGGCCGGGTCGCCGGCACGGTCCGGAGGCTGGTCGCTCATGCCGCGTCCTGAGCGGCTCCACAGCCGCAGCGGACCGACACGTAGTCGTTCAGGCCGTACCCGGTGGCCATCCTTGCCCAGCCCGTGTCGAGGCAACTGGTGCACATCCGGCGCTCCGGGGCCGCGACGGCCGGAGCGGGCGGCTCCGGCGTCGGGTCGGTGTCGCCCAGCAGGCCCAGGGCCGCTCGCAGGGCCGCCTGGTGCTTGCAGACGTTGCCGTGCTGCCCGGCCTTGCAGGAGCAGCCGTGGAGGCTGACCGGGTAGAGTCGGGCACCATCGGCGGACAGGGCGTGGTAGGCGCGGGTGTCGCGATCCCGGTAGAGGGTGATGCCCTCGGCACGGGCGCGGGCCAGGGCGGCGGTCCAGCGGGGAAGGGTGGCGGGGCGGGTCGTCGTAACCATGTTCGGTCTCTCCTGGTAAGCGATCGGGCTGCAACCCGTTTCGCCTTGGCTGGTCGGTGAGGCTTTCCTGTCCTCTGCTCTACATTATATCACGTATCTATCACTAACGCAACACACCTAGTACGGGAATATCGCTATACTGGTACACAGGCAGTACGGCACCGGAGACAGGAGGAACAGGTGATGACGATAGCGGAACCGCGTCGGCTGGTGGACTTACGAGCCGATCGGGCCTGGAGCATCCGGAAGCTGTCGGAGGATTCAGGCGTCGCCACTGCGACGATCGTTCGGATCGAGGCGGGATACGACGTGCGGCCCGTGTCGATCCTGCGAATCGCCCAGACGCTCGGCGTCGAACCAATGGCGATCCAGGAGTACGTCGACCAGCGGGAACGGACACAAAAGGGCCGCGACCTAGCGAACTAGGCCGCGGCTGGAAAGCCTCACCGGTTGCAGCCGGGAGACGGGAGAAAGTATGGCACGGGGCAGTGTGCAGAAACGGATCGCGGCCACCGGCAAGGCGGCCTACCGGGTCCGGGTGGAATACGACCCGGACCCGAGCACCGGCCATCGGCGGCAATCGTCCGAGACCTTCCGGACGCGCAAGGAAGCTGACCGCCGGCTCGCGGCGTGGCTGTCGGAGATCGAGCGCGGGACGGCGGTCCGGCCCGACACCATGACCGTCGCCGATCTCATGGCCGCCTGGCTGGCCGACGTCGCCGCCCACCGGGTCCGGGAGACAACGCGCAAAGGCTATGAGGACACCATCCGGCTGCACATCCTGCCGGAGCTGGGCACGATCGCAGTCCAGCGGTTGACCACGGCCCGCGTCCAGGCGTTCTACTCGGCGAAGCTGGCCGCCGGCACCGGGCCGCGCATCGTCCAGCTCTGCCACCTGCGATTGAGCCAGGCGCTCCGGCAGGCGGTCCGCTGGCAGATCGTGCCGGCCAACGTCTGCGACAACGTCGATCCGCCGACCGTCCGCTACAAGCGCGGCGGGACGTGGGACGCCGACCAGCTGGGCCAGTTCCAGGACGCGGCCCGGACGGACGGCCTGGCGCCGCTGTGGGAGCTGCTGGCCATGACCGGGATGCGGCGGGGCGAGGCGCTGGGGCTGCGCTGGCGCGACGTCGACCTCGAGCGAGCGAGCGTGACGGTGGCGCAGTCGATCGTCGCCAGCAACGGTGCACCGATCACCCAGGAGCCGAAGACGGCGGCGGGACGACGGACCATCCGCGTCCTGCCGTCGACCGTCGCCGCCCTGCGAGCCCACCGGGCGGCCTGGCTGGCCCGGAAGCTGGCCGCGCCGCCGGAGCTCTGGCAGGAGCACGACCTGGTCATCTGCACGGCCACCGGGTCCCCGATCAACCCGAACAACGTCCAGCGGAACTTCGACCGGATCGTCGCCGCGGCCGGCCTGCCGAGGATCCGCGTCCACGATCTCCGGCACAGCCACGCCAGCATCCTGCTCGGCAACGGCGTCCCGGTCCACGTCGTCTCGCAGCGGCTCGGGCACGCCAACCCGGCGATCACCCTCTCCGTCTACGCCCACGTCCTGGGCGGCATGGAGGACGCCGCGATGGACACCCTCGAGCGGCTCATGGGCCGGCGGTCATCGTGACCATTTCAACCGTCCGTGACCAAACCGTGACCAAGCGGCCGAAAACGAGAATCGCCGGGCCGTGTGACCCGACGATTTTCCTGCTGCAATGGGCTTTTTCTGGAGCGGGTGATCGGATTCGAACCGACGACATCCTGCTTGGGAAGCAGACACTCTGCCAACTGAGTTACACCCGCGTCGATGCTCGCTGAGTATATCACAGCGATCTGGTGCGTCTACTCCAGCCATCCGACTCCTGGAGGATGGCTCCATGCATCCAGATCCCCCTATCGCACGAGGAGGTCGAAGTCGGCTCGATGTCGTTATCGGCGTCCGAGAGTGCCGGGGCGGTGGTTTGACGATGCCAAGGGCCAACGCTATACTCCGCCTGATCCAAGGGGGACTTAGCTCAGTTGGGAGAGCGCTACAATCGCACTGTAGAGGTCGGGGGTTCGAGTCCCCCAGTCTCCACCCCCCAATCCAACCACAAGTCCATTTCGATCCGGGCCAGTCACCTGGGGGCTTAGCTCAGCTGGTAGAGCGCAGCGTTTGCAACGCTGATGTCAGGAGTTCGAGTCTCCTAGCCTCCACCACCGATGGCAACCGATCGATCGAAAAGAGGGAACAGGCCGGGCGAAAGATCGCCCGGCCTGTTTGCTCGCTCTTGCGGCTATGACGCCGGATTGGGTCGCAGACCTCCGAAACTTCCGCCGTGCCCCTCTCCGGAACGCTCGGGCGACGTCTGGAGACTTGGCGGCAGGTCGCCCGGCCCGGCCTGCCACTCCTGCATCCGGTTGGACGGGCGACCGTGCGGTGGCCCGACCAGCTCGGGGCGAGGGCGAGGGCGATCGAACAACGCTTCCATCTCCTCACCCTCGATCGTCTCGTTGCTCAACAACAGCTGGGCGATCGACTCCAGGTATTGAAAATTCGCTTCGAGCACGGTCCGCGCCCGCTCGTGGGCCACTTCGATCAGCTCGCGGATCTCCTTGTCGATCGCCAGCGCGACTTCGTCTGAGTAGTTGCGGGACTCGTTGATCTCGCGGCCGAGGAAGATCATCTCCTCCTTCTTGCCGAAGGCGAGTGGCCCGAGCGTCCGGCTCATGCCGAACTCGGTCACCATCCGCCGGGCGATCCCGGTCGCCTGCTCGATGTCGTTGCTCGCGCCGGTCGACTGCTCCTCGAAGACCATCGTCTCGGCAGCCTGGCCGGCCATGAAGACGGCCAGCCGGTCCTGGAACTGACTCTTGGTCATGAAGAGCCGGTCCTCGTCGGGCACGACGCGGGTGTAGCCACCCATCATGCCGCGGGCGACGATCGACACCTTGCGGACCGGGTCGGAGTTGGGCAGCATCCGCGCAACGAGGGCGTGGCCAGCCTCGTGATACGCCGTCATCAGCCGCTCGCGCTCGCTGATCACCCGGCTCTTGCGCTGCGGCCCGGCCAGCACCCGGTCGATCGCCTCGGTCAACTCGGACACGCCGATGGTCTTCTTGCTCCTCCGCGCGGCAAGGATAGCCGCCTCGTTGACGAGATTCTCCAGGTCGGCGCCAGAGAAGCCGCTGGTCTGCCGGGCAAGGTTCTCGATCGAAACGCTGTCCTCGAACGGCTTGCCGCGGGAGTGTACGTCGAGGATCGAGCGACGGCCCTGAATGTCGGGCCGGTCGAGGATGACCTGCCGGTCGAACCGTCCGGGCCGGAGCAGCGCCGGGTCGAGGACATCGGGCCGGTTGGTCGCGGCGATCACGATCACGTTGACCGAGCTGTCGAAGCCGTCCATCTCGACCAGGATCTGGTTGAGAGTCTGTTCACGCTCGTCGTGGCTCCCGCCGAGCCCAGCGCCGCGCTGGCGGCCGACGGCGTCGATCTCGTCGACGAAGATGATGCAGGGCGAGTTCTTCTTGGCCTGGTCGAACAGGTCCCGGACGCGGCTGGCACCGACGCCGACGAACATCTCGACGAACTCCGAGCCGGAGATGCTGAAGAAGGGCACCCCGGCCTCGCCGGCCACCGCCCGCGACAGAAGCGTCTTCCCGGTGCCGGGCGGACCGACCAGCAACGCACCGCGCGGGATCCGGGCGCCGAGGGCGGCGAACTTGTCCGGATACTTCAGAAACTCGACGACCTCCTGGAGTTCTTCCTTGGCCTCGTCCACTCCGGCGACGTCGGCGAACGTGACCGACGGCCGGTTGCTCGTAAACAAACGGGCCCGGCTCTTGCCGAACGACATTGCCTGACTGCTGTTGCCCTGGTTCTGCCGCATCATGTAGAGGAAGAAGCCGATCAGCAGCAGCGTCGGCAGCAGGAACGGCAGAAAGTTCAGCACACCGCCCCAGCGGCTGCCGCGCTCGATCTGGACATCGACCGTCGTGAGATCGACTCCGTACGCCTGCAGGATCGAGATGATGTCCGTGTTGTCCGGGACGCGGACCTCGGTGTTGGCCCGGTTGGCGTTGTAGCGGACCTCGACGGCGGAGTTGCCGTCCTGCTGAACGAGGCGCGAGACCTGACCGGCCTCGATCTGATCGACGAGGGCTCCGAACGTCAGGTCGCGGGTCCGGTCCCCGGCACCGAGAAAGACGAACCAGAGGGCGATGACCGCGACGGCGATCCCGATGTACACGAAGCTGCCGCGAAAGGACTTCGCCCGGCCCATCCCAACCTCCGATGCTTTACCTGTGACAGGACGATGAGCCACGCTGATCAAGAGTGGGGTGCGAAGAGTATACGACGGGGCCACATTGCATAACGACCGCCTATTGTCAACTGATTGTAACGATCGCGGAGACGCGCCTTTCGGATGGTCGGGAATCGGTTCGATTGGGTGGAAGCGTTTGGCGGTTCCCCGTGCGGCGGAGCGGCTACTCGTCGAGCGTGAGTGCCGGCTCGTCGAAGACGCCGGGGTTGAGGATCGCGACGTACGGCAGGTTTCGGTAGTGGCCGGCGTAGTCGAGCCCATAGCCGACGACGAACTCGTCCGGGATGTCGAAGCCGACCAGGTCGACGGGAACCGGGACGGCGCCCGGCTTCTCGTGCTTCCGCAGCAGCGCGACGACCTTGATGTCGGCGGGAGCCCTGCGCTCGAGCAGGTCGAGCAGGTACTGAAGCGTCAGGCCAGTGTCGATGATGTCCTCGACGACGACGATCCTGCGCCCCGAGATCTCGTGGTTGAGGTCCTTCAGGATCCGGACGACACCGGAACTCCGGGTCGCGGCGCCGTAGCTGGAGACGGCCATGAACTCGATCTCGAGCGGCACGGTCATCGCCCGCATCAGGTCCGTCAGAAAGGTCACGGCGCCGGTCAGGACGCCGACGAGGAGCGGGACCTCGCCGCCGCCGGGGACCGGGTGTTGTCCTGGCGCCGGACGGTACCAGTCGTCCATCTCGGCGGCCAGCTCGGCGATCCGCCCCTGAATGGTCGCCTCATCGAGCAGGACACTGGCGACGCCGTGGGCTCTGGTCTGCGCGGGCGGTGGCGACTCCGGCATCGGGCTGGCTCTCCTCTCATGACAGGGACGGGTCACAGGATGATGAGCGAAGTCTACCCAGTCCGGACCGCGCCGCCTGGCGAAGCCGGGTGGACGGTCAACTGACCTCCGTGACACCGGACGCTGTACCCCCCGCCGATTTCGACCCACCACTGACTCCCCTCCGAGCCGACCAGCTCGCGCAGGGCTTCCACCCGTTCCAGCGTCACCTCGACACCGGGAATCATCGCGAGGAGCCAGCCTCGGATCACCCGGCGGGCGATCGCGACCGGCTGCGCGGCCAACGCCGATCGCAACAGGCGACGGGCGGGATCGGTGGCCGCGATCAGCGCCGTCCCGGCGATCACCTCCAGAAGCTCGTCCTCCTCGGCCGCGATCCGGGCAAACCGGTTGAGGGCCTCGACCGACGCCGGAAAGGCCCGCTCGACCTCGGGCAGGACGTGCTGCCGGATCGCATTGCGCCGGTACTGGTCCGACTGATTGGATGGGTCGAGGACGGGAAGGAGGTCGGGCCGACGGATGGCGAGGTACGATGAGAGTTCTCGCTGGCGCGCCTCCAGCAGCGGCCGGATGACCGTCAGGGGCGTCGTCCCCAAGCGCGGCGCCGGCTGCCACCACGGAACGTTCAGGCGGGTTACCACCCGCATTCCGCCGGCGCCAGCCAGTCCACTGCCGCGCAGCAGATGGAGCAGCACGGTCTCGGCCTGGTCGTCGGCGTGGTGGCCGGTAACGAATCTCCCACCCACTGCCCGGCAGAACACGGCAGCGGCCCCGTAGCGCTCGCGCCGGGCGGCCTCCTCGATACCGACACCCGGATGCCGGCTGGCGAGACCCGTTTCCAGCCGCTCAACCTGAAGCGGAACCCCGATCTCCCGGGCCAGCTGCTCGGCTGCGGCGGCGTCGCGGTCTGAGTTGGCTCGCAGCCGGTGATCGACATGGAGCGCAATCAGGTCGCGGCTGATGTCCTGCCGGAGCTGGCTGAGGACCAGCAACAGGGCCAAGGAATCGGGACCGCCGGAAAAGCCGACGACCAGCGGACCTTTGGGCCGGGAAGGTCCGGTGTCACGCAGGACTTCGAGAACACGCTGCTCCAGTCCGTGGTTCCCGGGACTTGGGGCAACCGACCGGTCTCTGCGCGTCATGGCCTCTCGCCTGATCCGTTCGAACCGGAAGTATCTGAGGGTGCCGACGGGTGGAATCGAACCACCGACCAAAGGCTTATGAGTCCTTTGCTCTACCGCTGAGCTACGTCGGCGCATCGCGGAGAACGACCGCGATCACGGCCGGAAAGAGTACGGGTTCGTTGCTCCAGCGTCAAGCCACGAACGTATTCTACAGGGCGCTCGCCCAGTGGCGGCAGGTCGGCGAGCCGTGGCGGCAGGACGGCGCTCGCGCCATATGTCGTGGCGCTTGGACCGACCTCGGGGCCGCCGGGAAGAACACAGCCGGTCCCCGTGGTGTTTCCTCCGTGCGAAGGTGAGGTCGGCATGGTTCGAACCGACGTTGGGCCCGTGGAGCCCACCAGGTCGGTCGGAGGCTCCGATACAGGCAGAACCGCAATCTCAGCTCCGGCCTTTGGATATCGACCTGTACCAGCGGCGGGACCGGAGAGCTCCCTCCAGATCGACGCCTCCCGGGCATGGGTGGATGACCGTCCCGTTGCCAACCGAGCGCACCGCACTGGAGGGCGGAAGGTGGTCGGGGCCCCGTTGACGCACTCCGAGCCACCCCTCCCCGCTAGAGGCCGATGCACATCCCTCCCTTCTCCTGCAGCTCCGCACCGTGGAGATACGCATAGGCCTGGCTCGCCAACACTAATCCGTCGTCAGGGATGGTCGGTCCGTAGAGCGTCATCGTCTCGTCCGTGACGGGTATGCCCACCAGCCGCAACTGGTTGGGCAAGGTGTTCGCGTAGCCGACCGATTCGGCGAAGCCTCGACCAACATCCGCTCCGGACGAGTCAAGGAGATAGACCGCGCCTTCGGAATACTGGGCACCGTTGGCGAAGAAGCCCGACTGCCCCGTCTGGACGATCGGGACCATGACGAAGGATCGAATGTCCTCGGGCACGTCCTCGCCGAACTCGAACTCCCACCGGTTGGGATACCAGGTGTGCGTGGGCGGGTAGGTCACTGGATCGGGCGAGTCCACACTCAGGATCCATTCGGTGACGGAGAGGGTCCCGGTGACGTCATGCGTTGCGGCATCCGCGTCCATGAACTTTGCCTGAAGAAGCACCGACATCGTGCCGGGGGGCGTGGTCCCCATCTGCCGGTAGAAGTCGAGCCGGTCATTGGTATGGATGGAGAACGCGGTGATCTGCCGATTCCCGGAGAAGTGGGTCATGAACCAGTCCCACCCGGCGGGCGCGGCCAACGTGAGGTTGCCCGCTGCCCGTATAACCTCCGACTGAGCCACGGCATTCAGTGTCCCCCACTGATGATCGAACCAGAACGTCCCGTCGACCAGGTCAACCCGCTCCCCCTCGAGGGTCAGCGAACTGCCGGCTGGGTCGAGCGTCAGGCCGGGCATCGAGTAGTAGAGCGTGCCTATGCCATCGCAGCAGGGCTTACAGCCGTTCACCCCCTGCAGCAGGTACTCCTTGCCGGACGAGAAGGTGAGATCGATGGAGAACTGGATGGGTTCGATGTCTCCATCGTCCTGTCCCCACGCCGTGAGTTGAAGCGGAAACAGGGAGTCCGGCGTGGTTGATCGGATCACATTCATTCCGAGCGTCGCCCCCAACCCATCCGGATCAAAGGAAAGCAGACCGGTGGTTCCCGCGATCAGGATCGGTTTCGCCTGGTAATGTCGTCCTCCCGCCCTGGCAACGGCAAAGTGGAGCTCGACCATCTGGTTCTCGACATCGGTCAGGCCAAGTTGCGCGGCCAGATCAGGCGGTACCAGGGCATAGCGGAAGAACATCAGCTCGATGCCATATTCCTCGCCATCGCTGCCACGCGCACTTCCCACGAAGAAATACCAACCGAGAACGGACTGAAGATCCATGGCGTTCCGTTGGGGGAACTGGAAATCCGCAACGGCCGGAACCGGACGGTAGCCCTTAGATGCCTCAGGCCCCAGGAGATTGGCCATCACATAGGCCTGATGTGCTGCCAGGGATGTACACAGGGGCAGCATCGCTTCATACCGATCAGCCTGGCTCTGGACGAATGAGGTCGGCTCCGCGATCAGGCCAAGCAGGTGGGCCCCGATCCGTTGCCCGAACGCTTCATTGCTGTTCTTGGGGCCAAGCACCTGGCTCAGGGCATCAGCTGGGATGTCCTCGGCGCGCAGCTCGGTCTGCCAGAGTGCCCGCGCAATCGCGTCACGGGTTTCGGCATCCAGCGCGTCGAGGCCGGCCTGAGCACCGGCGGCAACCGGCGTAGCATCCTGCGCTCCCGCGATACGCGGCATAGCCGCGATCCCCGCCGCCGCCAGGCCAGCCGTGACCGCTCCCCGGAGCGCAGCGCGGCGGGATCCCGCTGAGGCCAGCAGACGCGTCAAGGCATCGAACTGATCGTTCTTCATTACGCCCCATCCCTGCATGCATCGTCATGCCAACGAACCCAATTCGGGGTGCGCAAGGTCGCGCCTGGCCGAGGCAGTGTGCCATAGGATCAAAAAACCGGAATATAGTCAATCAGTCCTTTTACTGGGCTAGCGGGCTGCCCCTACAACGCCTTGCTTCAACCGCCCAGGGCGATCGCATCGTCCGGGGTAGACGGGAGGGAAAGCAGGTCCGATATTGCCGGGGTCGGTCTCGCTCGTCGGACCCGAAGGGCGTCCGGAGCCCGCGATGGGTCCGGTCGCCCGTAGGACCGAGCAGGCCCATTTGTGGCGGCGCTGATCCTGGGCCACGCGCGGATCGGGAGACCTCCGCACGTGAACACGGAGTGCTGACCCGGCGACGACGCGGGAGGACAGCCCGGATCGGCGTCAACGCCAGCCGGCAGATTCCCGGCAGGGACGAGCACCACCTGCTCGAAATCCCGACGAACCAGGAGGCGGTTGCGTGGCGTCCTTCGCTGCGCTGGTCCAGACCCAGACCGGCAATGGGGTAATGCTAGACTCAGCAGGCGAGAACAGATGTCTGTGGAGGCAACCCGTGGCCGATCAGGTGACCCGTCCCGATAGTGCCCGGCTCGTCCGCGGGCTCAACGACGACCAGGTCCGGGCTGTCCAGACCACGGAGGGACCGGTCCTTGTCGTCGCTGGGCCGGGCTCGGGGAAGACCCGCGTCCTGACCCACCGGATCGCGTGGCTGCTGGAGGAGCGCGGCGTCCTCGCCGACCAGATCTTGGCGATGACCTTCACCAACAAGGCCGCCCGCGAGATGCGGGACCGGATCGAGCGCCTCGCCGGCGATGAGATCAGCGGGCTCTGGATGGGCACCTTCCATAGCTTTGGCGTCCGGCTACTGCGCCAGAACCCCGGCATCGTCGCCGACCGGATCGGGCTTCAGCCCAACTTCCTCGTCTACGACGACAGCGACCAGCAGAACATCGTCCGGCGGGCGATCCAGGCGGCCGGGCTCGACCCGCGTCAGTTGGTCCCCCGCCGGGCCAGCAGCCGGATCTCGGCCGCTAAGAACCAGATGCTCAGCCCGAAGGAGTTCGCCGAGTCCGTCCAGTCGCACGACGACGAGGTCGTCGCCCGGGTCTACGAGCACTACGCCCGGCTGCTGCGCGAGGCCAACGCCGTCGACTTCGACGACCTCCTCCGCCTGCCGATCGAGCTGTTCGACCGCGCCCCGCAAGTGTTGGAGCGGTACCAGACCCAGTTCAGGTACATCCTCGTCGACGAGTACCAGGACACCAACCGGGTCCAGTACGTCCTCGTGACGGCGCTGGCCAATCGCTGGCGCAACCTGTTCGTCGTCGGCGACCCGGACCAGTCGATCTACGCCTGGCGGGCGGCCGACATCCGCAACATCCTCGAGTTCCAGTCCGACTACCCGGATGCCATCCGGATCGACCTGGAGATCAACTACCGGTCGACCGCCCGGATCGTCAAGGTCGCAGACGCGGTGATCCGGGAGAACAAGCAGCGCCTCGACCGGAAGCTGACGACGACCAACGACGAGGGTGAGCCGATCGCCCTGCGGGAACTGGCGGACCAGAACCACGAGGCCCAGTACGTCGTCTCCGAGATCCGCCGGCTGATGCAGTCACAGGGCGTCCGGCCCGACGAGGTCGCGGTCATGTACCGGACGACTGCCCAGAGCCGCGTGCTGGAGGAGTCGTTCCGCGTCAGCGATGTCCCCTACCGCGTCGTCGGCGGCGTCAAGTTCTACGAGCGCAAGGAGGTCCGCGACGTCATCGCCGTCCTCCGGCTGGTCCACAATCCGGCCGACGTCGTCAGCCTGGAGCGGATAATCGGCAGCTTCGCGATCGGCAAGGGGCTCGGCCCAAAGGCGGTCGATACGGTCCGCGAGTGGTCGACCACCAACCAGCGGCCGATCGCCGAAGGCTTCATCGCCCTCGTCGAGCCGCCCGAGGACCCGGACGTCACGGTCCCGTCCCTCGCCGGCGCGGCGCGGACGGCCGCGACGAAGGTCGGCAAGGCGCTCGCCCAGCTCCGGGACGTGGCGAAGACCGCGACGCTCAGCGAGCTGTTCGACGAGATCGTGGCGGTCACCGGCTACCGCGACGCCTTCGACGGCACGATCGAGGAGGAGATGCAGCGCTGGGCCAACGTCCTGGAGCTGCGGACCGACCTGAGCCGCTACGACGACATGCCCGACCCGTCCGAGGCGCTGGCGCAGTACCTGGAGCAGGTCGCGCTGGTCGCCGACGTCGACACGATGGAGGACGACGGTCAGGGGCAGGTGACGCTGATCACGCTGCACTCGGCCAAAGGGCTGGAGTTCCCGGTCGTCTTCATCGTCGGTCTGGAAGAAGGACTCCTGCCGATCAGCCGGGCGGTCGAGGCTGAGTTCCAGGACCCGCAGCCGCTGGAAGAGGAGCGCCGCCTGTTCTACGTCGGGATCACCCGCGCCCAGCGGATGCTCTACCTGACCTACGCCAGCAGCCGGCAGCTCTACGGCCGCTACAGCCCCGGCGTCGAGTCGCGCTTCATCGAGTCGATCCCGCAGACGGCGCTCTCGACCGTCTCCCGTAGCTTCCCCCGCTTCGGAAGCAATCGCTCGTCGCTGCGCGACCGGGTCACGTCCGGCGATCGGAACGGCGGGCACGGGGCTGGCGCGGGCCGCTACAGCGGCGCCCAGCCGGGGCAGTCCGACGACTTCTCATCGAAACCGATCGGGAGCGGCTTCGGCCGGGAGACCGAGCCCCGGCGAGACATCCCCGTCTACAGCGCCGGGCAGAAGGTTTTCCACTCGAAATTCGGCGAGGGTCAGATTACCGGCGTCGAGGCCCGGCGCGACGATCAGGAGGTCGTCGTCGCCTTCGAGCGCCACGGGTCCAAGCGGCTGATGGCCAGCCTCGCGCCTCTGGACATCGTCGATTGACTGACGGCGGGACCATCGCACGAACCGGGCATCCCCTCGCTCCTCCTTCCCCCGTTCGCGAGCGCCTCGAGGAGCGCGAGATGACGTGGCTGGCGCCGGGCGCGACACTGTCCCGCGACGGCCGGCGGGCCAGGTACGAGGACGAGAGCCCGGTCCGGACGGCCCTCCAGCGCGATCGCGACCGGATCATCCACTCGTCGTCCTTCCGGAGGCTGATGCACAAGACGCAAGTCTTCATCGCCCCGACCGGCGACCACTACCGAACCCGCCTGACCCACACCCTCGAAGTCACCCAGATCGCCCGGACCATCGCTCGGGCGCTGGGCCTCAACGAGGACCTCGTCGAGGCGATCGGGCTCGGCCATGACCTCGGTCACACGCCGTTCGGTCATGCTGGCGAGCGAGCCCTGGCCGAGATGTTCCCCGGCTTCCGCCACAACGAGCAGAGCCTCCGCGTCGTCGACGTCCTGGAGAAGGACGGCGAAGGCTTGAACCTGACCGATGTCGTCCGCGACGGCATCCTGCGCCACTCCAAGGGCCGGGCGACGATCACCGGCACCCGGGCCGGCACGCCGTCGACCGTCGAGGGCGAGGTCGTCAAGCTCGCCGATGCCCTCGCGTACATCAACCACGACCTCGACGACGCTCTCCGGGCCGGGATCGTCGCCTGGTTCGACGTCCCGGCTGTCGTCGGTGACGTCCTCGGCGCCAACCACGCCGCCCGGATCAACACGCTCGTGATCGATGTGATCGAGCACTCCGACGTCTCGGCCCGGCCCTGCTCGATCGGGTTGACCGACGCGGTCCGGACGGCGGCCGACGCGCTGCGCGACTTCCTGTACGAACGTGTCTATACTCCGATCAATCACCGTCGCGATACCGTCCGCGCCCAGCAGATCGTTCGGGACCTCTTCGAATATTATGTCGATCATCCCGAGCGGATGCGGTCCAACGGGCTCGTCTCACCCGAGTTCGACCCGGTCGAGCGTTGCGTTGCCGACTACGTGGCCGCCCTGACGGACCGATCGGCGCTGGACCTGTTCGAGGCGCACATCCTCAACCCTTGAGACTGCCCTGCGTTTTCCGCGTACTCACCACCGCCGTCCTCCCCGCCCGGCGCGTGGCCAAACGACAGCAGGTCATCCCATGGCACGCGATTCCGTCGGCGAGGTTCGTGAGCAGACCGACATTGTCGAGCTCGTCGGGAACTACGTCCAGCTCCGGCGCACCGGCAGCAGCTTCAAGGGCCTCTGCCCCTTCCATCAAGAGAAGACGCCGTCGTTCGTCGTCTTCCCGCAATCCGGCACGTTCAACTGCTTTGGCTGCGGCAAGGGCGGCGACGCGCTGACGTTCTATCAGGAGGTCGAGCACGTCGACTTCCGCGAGGCGCTCAACGAGCTCGCCCGCCGGGCCGGCATCACCCTCTCGACGGCGCCCGTCCGCGACCCGGCCGAGCGGGACCGCCGCCAGCGCCTGATTGACGCCAACGCCGCCGCGGCCCGTTTCTTCCAGCGGGCGATCACGCTTGAGGCGGGGACTCCGGGCCGCGAGCTAGCCGAGCGCCGCGGCATCGACGCCGCGACGATGCAGGCGTTCCGGATCGGCTTCGCGCCGGAAAGCCGCAACGCCCTGATGCGCAACCTCGAGGCGCTCGGCTTCACGGCCGACGAGATGGTCGCGGCGGGCCTGCTGGGCAAGAGCGACAGCGGCCAGGTCTACGACCGCTTCCGGCGCCGGCTGATCTTCCCGATCAGCAACCGCGACGGCGAAATCGTCGGCTTCGGGGGTCGGGCCCTCGGCGAGGAGCAACCCAAGTACCTGAACTCGCCCCAGACGCCGCTGTTCGACAAGAGCGGCCTGCTCTACGGCCTCCACCTCGCCAAGGACGCCATCCGGGAGCGCGGCGAGGTCGTCGTCGTCGAGGGGTACATGGACGTCGTCACGGCCCACCAGTTCGGCCACCACAACGTCGTCGCGGCGATGGGCACGGCCCTGACCGAGGCCCAGATCAACCTGGTCAAGCGCTACGCCACCCGGATCGTCCTCGCCCTGGACGCCGACGCCGCCGGTCAGGCCGCGATGGTCCGTGGCCTGGAGACCGCGACCGGCGCCGTCGAACATGACGATGTCGTCGTCGCGATCGCGCCGGGGATCATCTCGACCCAGCAGCGGCTCAAGACCGAAATCCGGATCGCGACGATGCCGGTCGGCAAGGACCCGGACGAGCTGATCCGTCGCGCTCCGGAGACGTGGGAATCGGTCATCGCCGGCGCCCGCCCGGTGATCGACTGGCTGATCGATGCCTTCGCCGAGACGGTCCAGCTCGACGACGCCAACTCGAAGTCCAGCGCCGTCAAGCGAATGCTGCCGATCCTGCGGCAGTTGCCGGACCGCGTCATGGTCCACCACTACGCGGCGATCGTCGCCCGCAAGCTCGGCACGGTCCCCGAGGCCGTCCTCGACGAGCTCGGCAAGCGGCCGGCCGACAGCGGCCCACGGCGTGGCGCTGCACAGGGCAGCCGGAACGGCTTCGACAGCGAGCGTGGCGGGAGTGGCGCGACGGCACGAGGCAATTTGGGCGGACCCGGCGGGACTTCGGGCCAGACCGGCGGGCGGTTCGGTGCCGCTCCGGGGGATCGAAGCAGGCGACGGGAACTCGACAACGAGAGCTACCTGGTGGCGTTGCTCGTCGCCTTCCGGCCCTACCTCGAGCCGATCATGCCGGAGGTCCGGGACGACCTGATCCACAGCGGACGCAACCGGGAACTCCTTCGGCTGCTCCGGAGCGAGGATTCCGCCGGGCTCTTCGGCGAACGGCTGATCATCGGACTGCCTGACGAGCTCGCCGACTACGCCGAGCGCCTCAATACGGCCGTCGGCGGCCAGGCGGCCCGTCCGGAGACGGACCTCGAACGTGAGGAGAACCGGAGCCAGGAGCCGGCCCGGATGATACCGAAGCGTTTCCCGGCCGAAGTCCTGACCGAGGCCGCCGAGACCCTGCGTCAGCTCCAGCGCGAGCGGCTCGGCTCCCTGCTTCGCCACCTTCAGGAAGAGATCAGGGCGGCTCAGGCAAGCGGGGACCTGCCTGAGATGGCCAGGATTCAGCAGCGCATGAGCGACCTCAGCCGGACCATTCAATTCTTCGACCCGCCCCCCAGCCCGGTCTTCCGCGACTCCCGGTCGCCGACCGGGCCGTAGTCCACCATCGGCCCTGAGGGGACCGACTGAACGACGTGAGAATCGGCGGTGCCGGCTCACGGAGACGCAGCGATTACGCGACCGCCCGGGTCGTCGAGTGGGAAAGCCGCCACCAGTGTCCGTCAGCGGGGCTCATCATGGTTGATCGTGGCGGTCCGAATCAAGAGAGGCATCGCCCGGAAACCGTATCGGCCGGATGCCTTCTTCTGAACCACCCCCTCTACGAGCCGATCGTCCACACAGGTCCTCCCGGTTCCCACTTCCCGACACCACCCCCTAAGTACAACCAAAGAGAAGTTGCGGGGTGTATGCTGAGAAAAAGGAGGCGGCGATGCAGCCCGTACGCATTCCCGAACTCACCTCGACGCAGCTTGACGCCTTGGACGAGGTGTACCGAACCTGCCGCGATGTCCGCCTGCGGACCCGGGTCCAGATGGTGTTGTTGGCCGGGGAGCAGCACCTAACGGCGGCGGCCATTGCCGGCATCGTGCGCATGAGCGAGGACACGGTGCGACGCTGGCTCAAACGCTACCTGAGTGAGGGGATCGAAGGGCTGCGCGACCAGCCCCATCCCGGAGCGCCCAGCAAGGTCACCGCGGCCTATGTCGACCAGTTGCTTGCCGCCGTGCGGCGCCGGCCCCGGAGCCTGGATCTGCCGTTCTCACTGTGGACCTTGCAGCGACTTGCCGACTACCTGGCGGAGCAAACCGGGATCCGGGTTGCCGACGAGACCGTGCGCCTGCATCTGAAAGCCGTCGGCATCGTGCTGAGCCGGCCGCAGCACACGATCACCAGCCCCGACCCGGCGTACGCGCTCAAAAAAAGACGATTGAAGCCATGCGTGACCACCTCGCCCCCGATGATCACTTCTACTATGCCGACGAGTTCAACCTGAGTTGGCTACCAACGCTCACGGCCATGTGGAGTCCCAAAGGCCAGCAGGTGATGATTTCAACGCCTGGCCAGCCACAGAAACGGTACGGCATTGGGGCGGTGGATTACCATGCCGGCCAGACCGTCGTCCTCATCCGCCGGCATAAACGACGGCGCGAAATCGCCGAACTCCTTGAGGCGTTGGTGGAGAAGCATCCCGCCGGAACCATCTATGTGGCATGGGACAACGCCTCCACCCACGAAGGCGATGAGATCGAGGCGGTGGTGCGTGGTGCGGCGGGCCGTCTCGTCCTGCTCTATCTTCCAAGCTACAGCCCATGGCTCAATCCGATCGAGATGCTCTGGCGGCACTTCCGGCGGGAAGTCACCCACTGCGAACTCTTCCCGACCGTCAAGGCGCTCATCGCCGCCGCAACCGCCTTCTTTGACCGGTACAATCACGTACCCAAACAGATGCGCTCGATCATTGGCGTACAGCCACATCCCGCAGAAATTCTGTGAATGTACTTAGTGGTCCGTCAGCCGTCAATTGCCGGTGGCGAGCGGGTCCTGCCTGATTTGGGGGTCCTCCCCTCTCCGGGACCCGTTGGAAACGACGTCGCTTCAGCGGTGGCGCGACGACGGGGAGCCGGGAGGGGCCGGGGGAGGGGTCGGCTGCGAGGCAGCGGATGACCCTTGACAGACCACTAGGGAGATCGGGATGCGGGAGGACATCCGGACCCGACGAGGATCGCGGAAAGCGATAGATGGGTGAACGACGAAACTGCAGGGACTCATACGGAATCCGGGTAAACGCCATCGGTTCCGCGACGAGGTGGTGGCGAGCGGACCTCTCCCCCCAGCCCCCTCTCCGGCGCCCGGATCGCTCCCACCGCTGAAGCGGTGATCGGCTCACCGGGCCCAGAGAGGGGGAGCGGCCGCTTCCGGGCAACGACGCAGGGTTTAGCCGGACTCCGTATTAGCTCTCGCTTCGCTGGCCTTGCTCGCCTCGCTGCAGGCGCAATACTCGCGCGGATGGCACCGACGTATTCACGCAAACCCAAACAGGGTCCGGCGGAACCTGGCATCACCCGGATTGGCCAACCCTCCCGGCGCTACGCGAACGGAGACCGATCGTTCAATCCGGCGGCCAGTGTTCGGCCAGTTTCAGCGTCGTCCTCCGGCGGGACAGTGCGCAGGTCCAGGCACAGGGCGCCGTCCTCCACCCGGCCCCAGACCCCGGGCTCGCCCGCTCTGAGCTTCGTGGCGAGACGGTCGACGCGTTGTCCGTCCTTCGGCCGCACCCGAATGGCCACGCTCAGCAGCTCCTTCCCTGGCACCGCGCCGCCACCGAATGTCGCCGTCGACGGAGCGACCTCGATCGACCACGGGACTCCTTCAGGAAGACGGGCAACGACCGCCTCGGCTCGCTGCCGGAGGTCCTCGACGGGAGTCGTCGCCATCCGCCAGAGCGGGACAGCCGTCGACTCCTCGCCGCGGAGGTAGTGCAGGAGCGTCGCCTCCAGCCCGGCCAGAGTGACCTTGTCCACTCGGACGGCGCGAGCGATCGGGTGTCGGGCGATCCGGGCCACGAGATCGGTCCGGCCGAGGATCAGACCGCACTGCGGACCACCGAGCAGCTTGTCGCCGCTGGCGGTCACGATGCCAGCCCCATCGGTCAGACAGTCGGAGAGCGACCGGCCCAGCTCGACGCCGGGCAGCTCGATGGTGTTCAGCAGGCCGCTTCCCTGGTCCTCGACCACCGGGATGCCGACCTCACGTCCGATCCCGGCCAGCTCGCGAACGGTCGTCTCGTGGGTGTAGCCAGCGATGACGAAGTTGCTGGGGTGGACCTTGAGCAGGATGCCGGTCGCGTCGGAGCAGGCATCCCGGTAGTCGCTGACGTAGGTCCGGTTGGTCGATCCGACCTCGACAAGGGTGGCGCCGCCCTGCCGTAGCACGTCAGGAATCCGGAAGCCGCCGCCGATCTCGACCGCCTCGCCGCGGGAGACGATCGCGTCGCGGCCGGCCGAGAGCGCCGCGACCGTGAGCAGCATCGCCGCCGCGTTGTTGTTGACGACGAGGGCCGCCTCGCAACCGTTCAGCGCCTGGAGCAACGCGCCGACCCGACGCTGCCGGTCGCCACGCCGCCCGGTCAGCGGATCGACCTCCAGTGTCACGGTCGACGCCGCCGCGGCGGCCATCGCCTCGGCGGTCGCCCGGCTGACGGGGACGCGGCCGAGATTGGTGTGGATCAGGACACCCGTCGCGTTGATGACCCGGCTCGTCACCGGGCGGGAAAGCACCAGCAGGTCGCTGACGATCCGTTCGACCACCTCGCCCGGTGCGGGGTCCTCGCCCGCGCGGATCGCCGCTCGCTCCATGGCGATTCGCTGCCGGACGGCGTTCCGGAGGTGTTCCGGCGCGATCCCGAGACCAGCCAGCCGCGCATCGGCGGCGACCCGCTCGACCGATGGCAGGCGACGGAGGTCCTGGTCGTCGCCGGTCATTGGTTCTCGTTCCTCAGTTGCTGGCGGCGATGCTCGCGGAAAACGGATCAGGCGGCTGGCCCTGGGAAGGACCAGCCGCCTGATAGTGGTCGGGGAGAGAGGATTCGAACCTCCGACCTCAGCGTCCCGAACGCTGCGCGCTGCCGGGCTGCGCTACTCCCCGTTCCGACGCCGGAGTATAGCATCAGTCCCGGCGACTGCCCAACGAATGGTCCGGTTTCGTGGTCTCGGAGGGTGTCAGCGTGGCCCCCGGAATGCACTTTGCGGAGGGCCAGGCGCTATCCTCAGGCGGCTGGCCAATTGTGGTAGGATCGTGATTGGCTGACGAAGGGTTAGTCAATGCCCGCGTAGCTCAGTGGATAGAGCGCCGCCGTCCTAAGGCGGGCGTCGGGGGTTCGAATCCCTCCGCGGGTACCCGATCGCTCAGCAGGTCAATCCGAGCGATCCCCTTCAACCAGGCCAACCCATCGAAGACAACCCGCCAACGACAACCTGAACCTGTTTTCGAGCCCACCCGGTGTGGGCTGACTTGCCCGGCGCGTCATCCCTGCCGGCCGGGCGGAGCGAGTTTCCCTTGACCACCCGTCCATCCCCGTCGGCGTATCGAGGTCCAGGCCTGCCCGGCTACGACGTCGACCCGCCGGTCAGCCGCATCGGTATGCTCTCGGTTCACACCTCGCCTCTCGCCCCGCTCGGCACCCAGGACGCCGGCGGTATGAATCTCTACGTCCGGGAGCTCGCCCGGCATCTGGCCCGGCAGGGCCGCATCGTCGACATCTACACCCGACGGACCGACCGCTTCACCCCCGAGATCACCGTCGACGTTCCCGGCGTGAATGTCATCGCGATCGACGCCGGGCCGCCGGCCCCGGTCGCCAAGGGGTCCCTGTTCGAGCTCACCGACGAGTTCGCCGACTCGATGCTTGCCTACATGATGCGCAACGGTTTGCACTACGACGTGCTGCATGCCCATTACTGGTTGTCCGGCTGCGTCGCGGCCCGGATCAAGGACGAAATCGGCACCCCGTTCGTCCAGATGTTCCACACCACAGCCTTCCACAAGAACGCGGTCAGCGCCGCCGCTCACCGCGAGCCCGAACTGCGCGAGCGGATCGAGGGCCGGATCATCAACCTCGCCGACGCGCTGATCGCCGCCAACCCGGACGAGCGCGACGACCTCGAGCGCCGCCGGACCACCCATGACGGCATGGTCTGCATGGTTCCACTCGGTGTCGATATGGAGCGCTTCCAGCCCGGCGACATGGCTCAGGCCCGGCGCGACATGGGCCTTCCCGCTGATGGCGTCCTCGGTCTCTTCGTCGGCCGGATCGACCCGATCAAGGGCATCGATGTCCTGATCGAAGCGTTCTCCCGAACCGCGCAGGGCTGGGGAACGGCCACGCCGGCCCCGAAGCTGGTCCTGGTCGGTGGCGAGCTGGGCGAAGACGGCCGCCCGGTCGGCGAACTGGCCGAGGTCGAGGCGGACGCCCGGCGGCTCGGGATCGCGGACGACATCGTCTTCCTCGGATCGCGTCCGCAGGAGGACCTGGCGACGCTCTACCAGGCGGTCGACTTCGTCGTCATCCCGTCCCGCTACGAGTCGTTCGGTCTGGTCGCGATCGAGGCGATGGCGAGCGGCACGCCGGTGATCGCGTCCCGCGCCGGTGGCCTGCCCTACTCCGTCCAGGATGGCGTAGCCGGGCTGCTGGTCTGCCCCGGCAACCCGGTCGCCCTCACGGACGCGATCCTCGACCTGTCCCGGAACCCGGAGCGACGGGCGAAACTCGCCAGCCACGCCAGGACCGAAGCCGCCCGCTTCTCGTGGGACACCGTCGCTACCGCCATGACCGGGGTCTACCGCTCACTTGCCACCCATAGCCGGACGCCGATCTGCGTGGCGGAATAGCCGCGGGACCGGTGGCGAGACAGTGCCGGATGACTTCTTGCAGCCCGTTTGCCTGGGGTTCGGGATGCGGGAGGACGTAGTTGCCAGAGAGCGGGCTGGTGTCAGAGACCGGCCCCACCCCAACCCCTCCCCATCTCACTTCGTCGTTGCGGCTCCTCAGTGGATGGAGAGGGTCTTACGCTGGTCGGCTTCGCCTCCCGAGGTAATCCCTCCTCAGGCGAAGCGAGACCGTTCGCCAGGAAGCGTCACTTTACCGGCAGAGGGAGCGCTTCAGCGCGACATACGGAAGCCCCTCCCCATCTCGGTTCATCCCTTCGGTCTTCGCCGGATGGAGAGGGGTTGGCGTGGGACAAGTGCTACGCCAGACGATTCCCGCTGCTCGACGCCTGCTGATGAACGAGCCGCACCGCTAGCCGCACCGCTAGCCGCGCTGGCGGTGCTCCTTGTAGTACTTCTTCGACTTCGGCAGCGGCCGGTTGTCGACCGCCTCGCGCTCCTGCTGGAAGCTCTGCGCCGCCGTCTCCAGTTCCTCCTCCAGCTGGACGAGGTCGTTGTAGACCGTGCTGTTGTCGTTCGCGACCGGCGTCCGCATCAGCATCCGGACCACCTGCAACTGCGACTGAGACGGGGCACTGGCCGCGGCCGGGTCCGACGCCCGCTGGATGATCGAGTCGACCAGCTTCATCGTCGCGCCCGAGGCGTCGTTCTCCCAGAGCCGCTGTCGGACCTGGCTCAGCCCATGCATCAGGCTCATGCTTGCTCCTCGTCCCTGCCCAAACCGGCCAGCGACCGTCTCGTGGCCGGAGGGGCATTCGGAATTCACCGACATGGTAGCCTATCGGGGACAGTTGCCAGGGGTGCGGGAGCCGCTGAGAGGTCGAGGGCACGGCGCGCCGCCGGCCCGAGGTCAACCCTTCGAACCTGATCCGGGTCATGCCGGCGCAGGGATCGCAACCCCGTCGCGACTCACGCAGGCCATCCGGGACCGCCCACCGATCGCTGGCTCCCCGTGCCTCTGTCGACCGGTCGCGCTGTCCCGCATTCCCTCGGGGCACTGTCGTCTCAGGCCGCCCATCGCCTCCCCGGCGATTCGAGCGCGGCCTTGCGCAGGCGAGGCAGACAGCGTGTCAGACCACGACCACGACCACGACCACGACCACGACCACGACCACGACCACGACCACGACCACGACCACGACCACGATCATTCCGCGCAATCCACCAAGGACAAGGTGCTCGTCCCCGAGGAGCTTCGGCCGAAGGTCCCGAAGGCGATGTCCGTCGCCGCGTCGGACTCCGGCGCCGGAGCCGGCATCCAGGCGGACCTCAAGACGTTCGCCGCCCACGGCGTCTACGGCACGACGGCGATCGTCGCGATCACCGCGCAGAGCACCAAGGGCGTCTACGCGATCGCCGAGGTGCCGGATGAGGTGATCGTCGCCCAGATCGACATGATGATGGAGGACATCGGCGCCGACGCCGCCAAGACCGGGATGCTCTCCAGCGCCCTGATCGTCGAGGTCGTCGCCGACCGCCTGGCGGCCTGGGGCGTCCCGACCGTCGTGGACCCAGTCATGATCTCCAAGAGCGGCGACCAGCTCCTGCAGCGCAATGCCGTCACCGCCGTCAAACGCCACTTGATCCCGATGTCGCGGATCGTCACGCCGAACATCCCCGAGGCCGAGGTGCTGTCCGGCCGGACGATCATGACCGAGGACGACCTCCGCGAGGCCGCCCGGGCGATCCACGCCCTCGGCACCGGGTGGGTCCTGATCAAGGGCGGGCACCGGGCCACCACCGCCACCGACGTCCTCTTCGACGGCGTCGAGTTCGTCGAGATGCCGTCGGAGCGCATCCAGTCCCTCAACACCCACGGGACGGGCTGCACGCTCTCGGCCGCGATCACCGCCAATCTGGCGCTCGGGACGGCCATGGTTCCGGCGGTCGAGGCGGCCAAGTCGTACCTCATTGGCGCGATCCGGGCCGGCTACGCGATCGGCGGCGGCCACTCGCCCGTCAACCATTTCTACCGCTTCCCGATGACGGGACCGTCGGCGACGCAGGGCACACTGGCCATCGCCGACGTGACGGACCAGACGGAGAGCAACCAATGATCACCCAGGATTCCCCACTCACGATCGCTGGCCGCACCTTCGACAGCCGCCTGATGGTTGGGACCGGCAAGTACCGCTCCCCGGCCGAGATGGTTGACGCGATCGCCGCGTCCGGTACCGGTATCGTCACCGTCGCGCTGAGACGGATCGACTTCGACGACCCGGCCAGCCGATCCGTCCTCGAGGATATTGACTGGTCGACCTGCACGGTTCTGCCGAACACCGCCGGTTGCGCAACGGCGGAGGAGGCGGTCCGGGTCGCCCGGCTGGCCCGGGCGATGGGCCTCTCCGACTGGGTCAAGGTCGAGGTCATCCCCGATCCGCGTTACCTGCTGCCGGACCCGATCGGAACGCTGGAGGCCTGCCGGACGCTGATCGCCGAAGGGTTCACCGTCCTGCCCTACATCGGCGCCGACCCGGTCCTTGCCCGCCGCCTGGCCGACATGGGTGCGGCGACCGTCATGCCGCTCGCCTCCCCGATCGGCTCCGGGCAGGGACTGGTGAACCGTGAGGCGATCCGGATCATCATCGAACAGGCAACCGTCCCGGTCGTCGTCGACGCCGGGATCGGGGCGCCGTCGGACGCCGCCCTCGCGATGGAGCTCGGTGCCGACGCCTGCCTCGTCAACACGGCGATCGCGCTGGCCGACTGGCCCGCCCTGATGGCCGAAGCGATCGCGCTGGGCGTCGCGGCGGGCCGGAAGGCGTTCCTCGCCGGCCGAATCCCAAGCCGGACCCACGCCGCCGCCAGCAGCCCGACCGCCAACCTGATCGGCGCCCCGGCGTGACCGGCTCTCCCTGGGCGGCCGACCCGGCTCGTCTCCAGGCGGCTCTGGCCGTCTACCTCGTCGCCGACCCTGATCAGTCGGCCTCCGGGGACCTCGTCGCCGACACGGCCGCCGCGATCGCGGGTGGCGTGACCTGCGTTCAACTCCGGGCCAAACACCTTGGCGATCGCGACGCGCTCAGCCTGGCGACGTCACTCGCTGCGGTCTGCCAGCGACAGGGCGTGCCGTTCCTGGTCAACGACCGGCTCGACGTCGCCATCGCCGCCGGTGCCGACGGGCTCCATGTCGGCCTGACCGACCTGCCGATCCACGTCGTCCGTCGCCTCGCCGGCGAGCGGTTCCTGATTGGCTGGTCGCCAGAGACCGGGGAGCAGGCCGCGGGCTCCGTCGCGATGGGCGCGGACTACGCCGGCCTCGGACCCGTCTTCCCAACCGGGTCCAAGGCCGACGCCGGGGCCGCGATCGGTCTCGACGGCCTCCGCCACCGCGCGCGGGCCGCCGGCATCCCCTCGGTGGGCATCGGGGGAATCACCGCGACGCTGGCCGGGTCGGTCATCGACGCCGGATCCGACGGCGTTGCCGTCATCAGCGCCATCCTCCGGAGCGACGACCCCAGGCGAGCCGCGGTGCGTCTGCGGTCCGTCGTCGACCAAGCGATCGAGGGCCGCTCCCGGTGAACCGCTCATTCCCGGTCCCTACCCTGATGCTGGTCACCAACAGCCATCGCTCCCGAAGGCCAATCGTTGAGGCGGTCGTGGCGGCCGTCGCGGCGGGTGTCGATCTGGTCCAACTCCGTGAGCCGGACCTGTCCGACAACGATGCGCGGTGGCTGGCGATCGAGCTCGCCGACCGAATCGGAACCGAACGGCTCATCATCAACGGACGTCCGGAACTGGCTCGGGAACTCGGAACCGGGCTGCATCTCGGGGATGGCCAGCAGCCGCCCGACCGGGATGCTCGATCCGGGACGTGGTGGAGGCTCGGCCGCTCCGTTCATGGTCCGTCCCGCGACGAATCGGCTGGGTGGCGAGCGGACTACCTGCTCGCCGGGAATGTGTTCGAGACGCGATCGCACCCGGGCCGGGCCGCTCGTGGGACCGGCTGGCTCAGGGAGATCGTCAGAGCCAGCGACATCCCCATCCTGGCGATCGGCGGTATCACCGCCGCCAACGTAGGGGAGGTGATGACGACCGGTTGCCGTGGAATCGCGGTCATCGACGCCATCCTCGCCCAGGACGATCCCTCAGCGGCTGCCGTCGCGTTGCGATATGCGCTCAATCAGACATGGAAGGAGCATCGCGTTGACCAACGATAACCAAACGACTCGCGCGACGATCAGCGTCACGATCAATGGCCAGGAGCGAAGAGTCCCGACCGGCAGCACCGTCGGCGACTTCCTCACCTCGCGCGGCTACACGGTCACGATGGTGATCGTCGAACTCAACGGCAAGATCGTTCCGAGAGACCAGTCCGATCGCACCGTCCTCAGCGCGGGAGACCAGGTCGAGCTGGTCCACGCCGTCGGGGGCGGGTAGCGTCGAGCGAGGAGCATGTGCTCCGAGACCAGCCCGCCTCAGGCTGACCACGTCCTCCCGCATCCAGCACCCCAGGCAAACGCGCTGCGAGAAACACCGCTGTGAGCGAAACGGGCTGTCGCGGGCTCAGCGTGCGGCGTGGCCGTTCGATCGGCTACGGCTCTCCGTCCGGACCGGCGGCCGGGACGACGTCGACCGGCGTCTGATCCGGGTCGCCTTCCCAGGGGTCCCAGACGCAGCGGTCGAGGTCGACGAAGTAGTCGGCCCGGAACGGGACGCCCTCGGCGACGAGGCGGGCCCGCATGATGTCCGGGTGGCCGAAGTACCAGCCGCCGGTCAGCTCTCCGTTCCGGTTCACGACGCGGTGGGCCGGGAGATCGGTGGCGTCGACGGCGCCCATCAACGCCCAGCCCACCAGGCGGGCACCGCGCGGGTCGCCGAGCGCCCGGGCGATCCGGCCGTAGGTGGTCACCCGTCCAACGGGAATCCGGACGACCGTCGCGAAGACACGTTCCGTGTAGTCAGCCGAAGCCGGCATGGCCGATCACCCTCCGGCTATCGAGCGAGTCTCACTGGACGTGCCTGGTGGTGGAGCAGACCTCTCCCCCGACCCCTCTCCGGCTCACCCGCTGACGCGGCTTCGGCTTCGCGGGTGCCCAAAGACGGGAGTTGCCCCGACCATCGCGATCCGACAATCGGCCTGAAGGCCGCTGGAACGACCGAGCAGACGGCGCGCCCCGGTTCACGAGCCGAGCGTGACGGTGGTGGTCGCCTGGCCAGCCCGTGGGCTCTTCGCCGTCACGGTCACCCCGGTCCCCGTCCTGCCCTCGACGACGAACCGGACATCGGCCCGACGCCGGGCCGCGATCGGCCCGCGCCACGGTTCGTCGACCGCCGACGACTCCCCCTTGAGGTGGCCGATCGACTGCCGCTGCCCACCGTCGAGGACGCGGACGCCGTCACCGTCCAGCGAGACGCTGACCGAGCCCGCCCGACGAACGTCGATCGCCTGCTGGCAGATGTTGGTCGGCAGATACCCGGCGTTGGTCACCCGGGCCGTGACGAGCCAGTGGTCCGGCCCCATCGCTTCAGCCTTCACCGACTCGATCTCCAGCCGGGGCGCCGAACGGGCGACGAGGAAGGACCAGTCGATCGCCGGGCTGGCGATCTCGCCGATGTACTCCAGCGGAGCGTTCTGGTGGGTAAACTTGAACGTCCAGCCGCCGATCTCGACCGGGCCGAGCTGCGGGTGATCGAACGGCCGCCAGTCGACGAAGCCGGTCTCCGGGATCGTGCGGTCGGCCCACTCCAGCATCCGCCGCTCGCCCAGCTCGTCTAGCGACTGGAACGGCGCGACCCGCTCCGGCCGGGCACCCGAGGTCTTCTGAACGTCCCAGAGCTCCGGCACCCAGGTCAGGACGCCCATCTGGCTGTAGGCCCAGTCCATCAGGGAACCGGAGCGGGCCGTGTCCGTCTCCTCATCGTAGCTCTGGAAGGCGGGGCAACCGGTCAGACGGGTGTAGTGCCGGGTCAGCGTGAGGTACTCAGACTGAAGATCGTCGTGCTCGTAGCTGCCGCCCGGCTGGGACGACGGCAGGGTGAAGATGAAGCCGCCGGCGGTGTGGTAGAGCACCGCCGCGAAGATGTTCGGGTGGGCGACGAAGAAGTCCGCCGTCGCCCGTGTCTCGGGGACGTAGAGCGGGTACGGTCCGGCGCCGAGCTGCTGATGCTCCGGCAGCCAGTTGTGCGGGAAGCTCCGGTTGAAGTCCAGTCCCCAGTACGCCCAGGCCAGCGTCAGGTTGGCGCCGACCGGCCCCTCGACCGACCCCTCCTGCACGAGCTGGAACCGCTCGTCGGCCGGCGTGTCGGCCTCGCAGCGAACCATGATGCGCGGGTCGATCGCCGAGACGCACCACTCGCCCCGCGTATCCCGAATCCGCATCAGCGTGATGAACCCGTCGCCGTTGACGTCCTCGGGATGCAGGCCCGGCTGCCGCTCCGGCGTCGGCCAGGGAATCGCGGCGCTGCGGAGACGGTACGGCGTCGTCAGGTAGACCTCGGCGCCGTCCGGAGAGACCCGCGGCCGGACGTAGAACGTATACCGGGCGAGCAGCTTGGCGATCTCCGGCTCGGCCGACCGCGTCAGGAGCGCCTCGATCGTCGCGAGCGCGATGGCCGACGGCAGGACCTCGCCAGCGTGGATGTTGCCCTCGACATAGACGGCCGGTTTGTCGTCCGGCGAACCGGTCCGCCGGTCCGAGACCGTCGCTGAGAGCAGCGGCCGGCCCTCGGTCGAGGTGCCGATCGTCTCGACGGAGATCAGGCCGGGATAGGCCGCCTGCCAAGCATCGAGCGTTGCCACGATCTCGTCGTGCGTCGGATAGTGATCGAAGTTCAGAGCGGTCACCTGGGCTCCTATGTTGCGATGCGCGACGATCAGCCGGGAGGCGGTTCCGAGGTCGGAGGGGAGAAGGGCGGCGTGTCCGGATGATGGTCAGGCACTGGGGCGATGACGTCAACGCCGGGATGTCCTCCCGGTTCCCGGTTCCCAGTTGCCTTAGTGCTGCGGAAACCGGGATGCGGGAACCGGCGACGGTGGGGGTTCTCATGGCGTGTCGCGGCGACCAGCATGAAGCGCTCCGCGAATCGGTGCGGTAATCCTCTCCGACCAGACTCGTCTCGCCCGCTTCAGGGAGGCGAAGCTGACCAGCATGGAGCCCCTCTCTGGGCGAGGAGGAGCCGCAGCGACGAAACGAGATGGGGAGGGGTTGGGGTGGGGTCTCTCCGATCGACCAGCATGCTCGACGATCCCAGTTCCGCCAGCGGCTATACTTTCGACACCGACACGTCAAGATAGCGGATGACCAGCGAGCGTCGATTCCCACCCCGCTGTCCACAGGAGAACCAATGGTACGGACAATATTGACCAGGGTCTTCGGCGAGACCGACGAGAAGATCGCCCGCCGGTATCAGCCCCTCGTCGAGGACATCAACAAGCTCGAACCCACGATTCAGGAGATGACCGACGCGGAGCTCCGGGGCACCTCGGACGAGTTCCGGGAGCGGCTGGCGCAGGGGGAGACGCTGGACGATATCCTGCCGGAGTCGTTCGCCGTCACGCGGGAGGTCGCCCGGCGCGTGCTCGGCCAGCGCCACTACGACGTCCAACTGATCGGCGGCATCGTCCTCCACGAGGGGAAGATCGCCGAGATGCGGACCGGTGAGGGCAAGACGCAGACGGCGACCCTCTCCATCGCCCTCAACGCGCTCGAAGGCCGGGGCGTCCACCTCGTCACGGTCAACGACTACCTCGTCCGCCGCGACGGCGCCTGGATGGGGCAGGTCTACCATGCCCTCGGCCTGTCGGTCGGCGTGATCCAGCACGAGACCGCGTTCCTCTACGACCCGGACCACGAGCCAGAGGAGGAGGGCGCGATCCCGCACCTGCGCGAGGTCGCCCGGCGCGAGGCCTACGGCGCCGACATCACCTACGGAACCAACAACGAGTTCGGCTTCGACTACCTGCGCGACAACATGGTCACGACGGCGGACCGCAAGGTCCAGCGCGGGCTGCACTTTGGCATCGTCGACGAGGTCGACAACATCCTGATCGACGAGGCGCGCACGCCGCTGATCATCTCGGGGCAGGCCCAGCAGGCCAACGACAAGTACTACCAGTTCGCCCAGATCGCGAAGCAGCTCCGGAACGAGCGCGACTTCGAGGTCGATCTCAAGAGCCGGACGGTCAACCTGACCGACGACGGGATCGACCGGGTCGAGGGGCTGGCCGCGATCCCGGAGGGCGAGAGCATCTACGACGACCGCCACATCGAGCTGACCCACTACCTCGAGCAGGCGGTCAAGGCCGAGGTTATCTTCAAGCGCGACAAGGACTACATCGTCGATGACGAGGGTGAAGTCATCATCGTCGACGAGTTCACCGGCCGCCTGATGCCGGGCCGGCGCTACAGCGAGGGCCTCCACCAGGCGATCGAGGCCAAGGAGGGCGTCCGCGTCCGGCGGCAGAACGTCACCATGGCGACGATCACGTTCCAGAACTACTTCCGGATGTACGAGAAGCTGGCCGGCATGACCGGGACGGCCAAGACCGAGTCCGAGGAGTTCCACCGCATCTACAGCCTGGACGTCGTGTCGATCCCGACCAACGTCCCGATCGCCCGCGACGACGCCGCCGATCTCGTCTTTCGCACTGAGGACGGCAAGTTCCGGGCGGTCGCGCGGGAGATCAAGGAGGTCCGCGAGGCCGGTCGGCCGATCCTCGTCGGCACGACCTCGATCGACACCTCCGAGCGGCTCAGCCGGCTGCTCCACGAGATCGGCACCCCGCACCTCGTCCTGAACGCCAAGCAGCATGAGCGCGAGGCCAACGTCGTCGCCGGGGCCGGACAGGCGCCGGACGGCCTGGGGAACGTGACGATCGCCACCAACATGGCTGGCCGTGGGACGGACATCAAGCTGTCCGAGGAGGTCCGCCAGGCCGGTGGCCTGCACATCGTCGGCACGGAGCGCCACGAGTCGCGCCGGATCGACAATCAGCTCCGGGGCCGCGCCGGCCGTCAGGGCGACCCCGGTTCGAGCCGCTTCTTCGTCTCCCTCGAGGACGACCTGATGAAGCGCTTCGGCTCGGACCGGATCGGCTCGATGATGGACCGCCTCGGCATGACCGACGAGACGCCGATCGAGCACTCGCTGATCTCCCGCTCGATCGAGAGCGCCCAGCAGAAGACCGAGGGCCACAACTTCGACATCCGCAAGCACGTCGTCCAGTACGACGACGTAATGAACCGGCACCGTGAGGTCATCTACGAGGACCGCGATAAGGTCGTGGCCGGGGAGGACATGTCCGAACGGATCGCCGAGATGGTCTCCGGCGAGATCGACTCCCTGATCGAAAAGGCACAGCCCATCGTCCGGGGGGACGACATCGACTACGAGGCCCTGGCCGACAGCTACCGGGCGCTCGTCGGGCGGACCGAGGTCACCCTCGATGATCTGGACGGGCTCGAACGCGAGGACCTGACGGCGCTGATGGTCGAGGACGCCGACCGGGCACTGGACGAGGTCGAGGAGCAGTTCCCCGACGAGGCGATGCGGACCGTCGAGCGCCACGTCATGCTGGCCGTGATCGACCGGCTCTGGGTCGAGCACCTGACGACCATGGACGATGTCCGCGAGGGAGCCGGTCTGCAGGCCTACGCCCAGCGCGACCCGCTGATCGCGTACAAGACCAACGGCTTCCGCCTGTTCAACGAGTTGCTCGATCATATCCGCCACGACGTGGTCCACACGATCTTCCGGGTCCAGCCGGCCGCCGCCCAGCAGCCCGTCCGGACCGAGGTGACCGAGGCCCAGACGCAGACGAACATCACCCCCGAGGCCGACGAGGGTCAGCGGCCAGTCGTCAAGCGGCGCAAGGTCGGACCGAACCAGCCCTGCTGGTGCGGCAGCGGCAAGAAGTACAAGCACTGCCACGGCGCCCCGCAGCCTCAGGTGGCAACGCGGGTCTAGGGGCGACGCGGGAAAGACCCCTCCCAACCCCTCCCCATCTCGCTTCGTCACTGCGGCTCCTCGCCGGATGGAGAGGGGCTCCATGCTGGTCGCGCTGAAGCGCTCCGGGAATCGGTGCGGTGACCCTCTCCGACCAGATTCGTCTCGCCCGTTTCGAGAAGGCGCGGCCGGCCAGCACGGAGCCCCTCTCCGGGCGACGAGGAGCCGCGGCGCAGGCTTAAGTTGGCAAGTCGAGCCGGAGAGGGGTTTGGGGAGGGGTCACCCTGAGAGGCGAAGCCGACCAGCGTGAGCCCCTCTCCATCCGGCTTCCAGGCTCGCATCGACTGCGTCGATTCGAGCGGAAGGCGCGATGGGGAGGGGTAGAGGTGGGGTCTGATTTACCTCCAGGCAAGTCCAGCGACTCACCGGGCCCGCCCCGATGTCCTCCCGGTTCCCGGTTCCCACACCCCCCTGGGGGAATCGGGGTGCAGGAGGACATTCCCGCCCGCCGGACACGGCGAGGGCCGCATCGAATCCCCGACGCGGCCTCGCGCACCGTTCATTGCCCGATCCCGGCGGCTACATCGTGGCTCCAGCGCGGCTCACATGGGTCTGTGGAGACGGTGGCTCGCCACGGACAAGGTGCATGAGACCAGCGGCTAGAACTTCTGGTCCTGCCCACGAATCTCGCCGATGACCTTGCCGAGCCCCCGGCCAACCTTCAGGCCGACCTTGTTCACGGTCGCCCGCTGCTCCGGGCTCAGGACGCCGTAGTACATCGCGACGCCAGCCGCGCCCAGCCAGATCACGGACTCGAAGCCGTCCTTGCCGGCGTCGGCCGTCCGGTGGGCGGCGTTGCGGGTGCTGCCACGGAAGTGCGACGAGGCCGCGACGGCCTGGTCGCCGACCTGGGCGGCCCGCTTCGCGGCCTCACCGAGCCGGTCGAGGGCGGACTGGAGGCCATCCTCGGCGCCGTCGACCGCTTTGGCGGCCTGCTTCCGCGCATCGCTGACCTGCGAACCGGTCCGGCCGCTGGTCTGATCGATCATGTCCGTCACCTGCGCCAGGAACGACGGGACATTGGACTGGAGCAGCGCCGCTAGGTCGAGCCCCCGGTCACGCGCCTCGGACGCACGATCCTGAGCGCGGTTCTGGACCGTTCCGGCCTGCTTCGCGATCGGCACCAGGTCCTTCGCCGTCTGGGCCGCCTGCCCCTGGATCGACTTCAGGGCGCCCTGACCCTGCTCGACGAGCCGCGAGCGGAGGGCCGAGGGGTCGTCGCGCAGGTCGTCCGACAGGTGTCCGAGCCGGCCGCTCGCCTTCTCAATCGCTGGCCCGGCGATCGCGGCCGCCTTCTGGGTCGCGTCCGACAGCGCCGACTGGGCCCGCCCGACGGCATCCGAGCCGCCCGGCACGCGGTCACTGGCGCCGGCCGCCCGATCGCTGACGGTCTGTCCGGCCCGGCTGGCGCTGTCGGCGACCTGATGGCCGATCTCCGACGCCCGATCGCTGACGGTCTTCGCGACGTCCGGCAGGTTCTTCCGGGCGTCCCGCGTGACATCGTGCAGGAGCGCCTCGACGTCGCCGGACGATGTCTTCGCCAGCGCGACGACCTGGTCCCGGACATCGGCGATGCGGCTGGATGTGTCTCGCGTACTGTCGCGGAGCGTCGCGCCGATCGCGTCGGCGGCCCCCTGCCCACGCTCCTGGAGGCGCTTGACGTGTTGGTTCGTCATCGTCGTTACCTCTCCGGTCAGGCCCGAAGTCGTCTTCCGCAGGTCGTCCGCCCGCGCACCGGCCGACTTCTCAAGGGACCTGATCTGCTCCCGACCAGTATCGACCATCCCGGCCAGCGCGACTGGGGCCGTCTCGATCATCCGGCGGGTCCGGTCGACCCGCTTGCCGAGCCGCTTCTCGGTCCGCTGGATCGCCCGGCCGGACTGCCTGCGCTGGGTCGCGAGCCGCTTCTCGGCGTCGGTCAGCCGCTTCGCACCCTCGGCACCCGCCATCCCGGCGAGTTGCCCGGCCCGCTCACGGTAGCTCTGGACCACCGGGGCCAGCTCGTTCCCCCGCCGCTCGACCGACCGCACCGTGTCGCTGTCGGCCAGGGCGTGAAGCCGTCCCCGAAGATCGACCGGCGCGCCGGACACCGCTTCGTCTTCGGGACCCTCGGTCAGTTTCTGGAATACCCAGGCTGCGGCGCCGCAGGCGGCGGCCGCGATCGCGACCAGTTGACCCGTGCTCAGCTCCGGCCGGTCGGCCCGACCGGGCTCGATGACGTCTGACATCTACTCTGCCTCCTGATCCGTACCGCTCAGAGCGGACCGCAGCACCGCGAGGCGCTGCTCGCTCGGGACATCATGCAGCAACTCGGCGACGAGCAAGCGGACCAGGTCGGCCCGCTCCTCGCGGGAGAGATCGCGGACCATGCTGCTCGCGATCTCGCGGGCGGCCTCCGCTCGCTCGTCCGGGCTGAGCTGACTCACCATCTGTTGCGCCATCGTACTCAGCAGGCTCATCGTGACTCCCAACGCCCGGTCCAGTCATCCCCCGGACGCGACATGCTACGGTGTGCGCTGCAATTGGCTGGCCAGCATTCGGTGGGCGCGGATGGCACATATGCGCGTCCAGTTCTTCGTGATGGCGCCAACGGTGATGGTGCCCCCAAGAGGAACCCGAGGCCCCGATCAGAATTGAGACCACGAGCGAAGTATGCGTGACAGGCAGCGTTTCGACGTCATCGTGATCGGTGGTGGCCACGCCGGGTGCGAGGCCGCCCTGGCCGCCAGCCGCCGGGGGGCCAGGGTCCTCGTCGTCACCCCCAATTTGGATCGCATCGGGTTCATGCCCTGCAACCCCTCGATCGGCGGACCGGCCAAGGGTCACCTGGTCGCCGAGATCGACGCCCTCGGAGGTGAGATGGGCTGTGCCGCCGACCGGACCGCCCTCCAGGTCCGGACCCTGAACACCGGCAAGGGTCCGGCAGTCCAGGCCCTTCGGGTCCAGTGCGACAAGACGCTCTACGCGATGGCGATGAAGGAGGCGCTCGAGTCGGCGCCGGGCGTCACGCTGCTTCAGGACGACGCCACCGGGCTGCTGCTGGGAGCGGACGCGGGGCAGCCGTTGGTCATCGGGATCGTGACGCGTGGTTCCGGGGAGATCGAGGCTCCAGCCGTGGTCGTCACCGCGGGCACCTTCCTGCGCGGTCAGGTCGTCCGGGGCGAGGAACGCCTCGGCGGCGGCCGGGCCGGCGAGCGGGCCGACACCTCGCTGGCCGAGGGTCTGGCCGCGATCGGCATCCGGACGCGGCGCTTCAAGACCGGCACCCCGCCCCGGATCGACGCCCGCACCGTCGACTTCGCGCTCGGCTCACTCCAGCCCGGCGACAGTGCCGGTCGCTGGTTCAGCCGCGACGGTCGCCATAACCGACTCCAGCCGCTGAACCTGCCGCCCCTCGGTCTGCTGACCGCGCATCTTCCATCGGTGACCCAGCGGGACGACCGACCCCAGCTGGCCTGCCTGCGCGTCGACACGAACCCGGCCACGCACGCGATCATCGCCGCCAATCTTCACCGAGCCCCGATGTTCAACGGCGCGATCGACGGCGTTGGTCCGCGCTACTGCCCGTCGATCGAGGACAAGGTTCACCGGTTCGAGGACAAGGCGAGCCATCCGGTCTACCTCGAACCGGAAGGCTGGCGCACGGCCGAGCTCTACGTCCAAGGCATGAGCACCAGCCTCCCGGCTGACGTCCAGGCGGCGGCCCTGCGGACGATCCCGGCGCTGCGAAATGTCCGGATCACCCGCTTCGGCTACGCCGTCGAGTACGACGCGGTCGATGCCAACGAGCTGTCCGGGACGCTGGAGGCTCGCCGCCTGCCCGGGCTCTTCCTGGCGGGGCAGGTCAACGGGACATCGGGCTACGAGGAGGCCGCCGCCCAGGGGCTCATCGCCGGAGCCAACGCCGCCGCCCGGGCGCTCGGTCTGGAGGAGCTCCGGCTCCGGCGCGACGAGGCCTACATCGGCGTGCTGACCGACGACCTCACCACCCGTCCCTTCGACGAGCCCTACCGGATGCTGACCTCCCGCGCCGAGCACCGGCTACTGCTCCGGGTCGGGACGGCGCCGCGCCGCCTTACCCCGATCGCCCACCGGCTGGGACTGATCGACGACCTGCGCTGGGACGAGACGAACCGGGAGTTCGCGGCCGAGGAGTCCCTGCTGGCCCAGCTGAGGTCCGTCACATTCAAACCGCGGCGGGCCGACACGGAGCTGCTCGTGGCGCACGGGATCGAGCCGGCCAGTGGGCGGCAGTCGGCCTACGACCTGCTCCGTCGGCCGCCGGTCACGCTCGGGCAGGTCCGGGCGGTCCTGAAGAGCCGCTCGATCCATCTGGTCGAGGCGGTCGGCACTGAGGTCGGGGAGTACGCGACCGAGACGGCGAAGTACGAGGGGTTCGTCCGCCGGGCAGAGCGGGAAGCGGGCCGGACCAGGGAGCTCGACCGCTTCCGGTTCGACGCCGGGATCGACTTCCACACCGTCGCCGGTCTCCGGGTCGAGGCCAGGCAGCGGCTCACCGTCGCCCGGCCGGAGACGATCGGCCAGGCCGGTCGCCTCGCGGGCGTGACCGCGTCGGACGTCGCCGCGCTGCTGATCCACGCCCGGCGGCGGACCGGATGAGAGTCGCCATTCTCTCGGACGTGCACGCCAATGCTCCGGCGCTGGAAGCCGTCCTCGCCGACATCACCGGCTGCGACGCGATCTGGAACCTGGGCGACACGGTCGGCTACGGACCCGAACCCGGCCGCTGCATGGACCTCCTGGCCGCGGTCGAGCCCCAGATCACGCTCGTTGGCAACCACGACCTCGCCTGCATCGGCCAGCTCGACGTCAGTCAGTTCAACCTCGTCGCCCAGATCGCCACCAGGTGGACGGCCGGCCAGCTCAGCGACGAGCAGCGCCAGCGGCTCGCCGGCTCCCCGCGAACCGTGATCGCCGGCGACGCGACGCTCGCCCACGGCAGCCCCCGCTTGCCGATCTGGGAGTACGTGATCTCGGGAACTGTGGCAACCGAGAACATGACGGCGTTCGCGACCCAGCTCTGCTTCGTCGGCCACACCCATGTCGCCGCCGTCGCGTCCCGCACTGGCGAATCCGGTCGCGTTCGCTTTCGCCGAACAGAGTCCGGTGCCGTAATCGACGTGGCCCACGATCGGGCCATCATCAACCCCGGCAGCGTCGGTCAGCCCCGCGACGGCGACCCACGCGCCGCCTACCTGATCTACGACATCGCCCGGGCAACCGTCGAGATGCGGCGGGTCGACTACCCCGTCGCCGTCACCCGGCGGGCGATCGTCGCCGCCGGTCTGCCGGAGGCGCTCGGGGATCGCCTCGCCCTCGGCCGGTGACGGGTGAGGGAGGGGGCAACCGGAGCGCTTCAGCGCGACCAGCATGAAGCCCCTCTCCATCCACTGAGGAGCCGCAGCGACGAAGCGAGATGGGGAGGGGTTGGGGAGGGGTCCGTCCCGCCGATCAGCCCGCCCCCGATGTCCTCCCGGTTCCCGGTTCCCACACTCCCTGGGGGAATCGGGTTGCGGGAGGACACCGGTCAGTTTGCGGAAAGGTGTCCGTCGACCGATACTTGCGAAGTTGAGATCAATGCAATCCGCGCCGTCCTGACTCCCGTCGGGTCGCGCCTTGAGACTGGGCCCCCTGGCCCGTGTCGCTGGATATCCACGAACCATGGAAGACCGCGTCAAACGGCTCGTCGTCCCGGTCAACGGCCAGCGCTCCGATGAGCGGGCCATCCGGGTCGCCGCCCAGATCGCCGACCGGAAGGCGATCGAACTGACCCTGATCCACGTCGTCGAAGTCTCCCAGCAGTTGCCTCTCGATGCCGAACTCCCCGCCGAGATCGAGCGCGGCGAGGCGATCCTGCGCGGCGCCGAGAAGTTCGCCCAGTCCCTCCTGACCGGCAAGTCGGTCCAGGTCGAGAGCGAGCTCCTCCAGGCTCGGACGGCCGGTACCGCCGTCGTCGACGAGGCGACGGAGCGCAACACCCACCTGATCATCATGGGCACCCGCCTCCGCTCGAAGCACGGCAAGGTCGGCCTCGGCGAGACGACCCGCTACATCCTCCAGACGTCCCCCTGTGAGGTAATCGTCCTGCGGCAGGCCATGGACCAGACCGAGGAGGACGCCGTCCTGTCGATCGCCACCGCCTCCCCGTCATGGAGCCGGCGGTGAGGGTCGTGATCATGGGCAGTGGCCGCGTCGGCGCCCGGATCGCGTCGATCCTCGCCAACGACGGACACGACGTGACGATCATCGATGTCGATGGCGAGTCGTTCCGCCGGTTGCCGCCGACGTTCAACGGCCGCACCGTGATCGGCACCGGGATCGACGAGGACATCCTCCGGTCGGCCGGGATCGAGCGGGCCGATGCGTTCATCGCCGTCTCGGGCAAGGACAACCGCAACATCATGGCGATCCAGCTCGTCGATCTGCTGTTCGACGTCGCCGAGCGCATCTGCCGGATTACCGATCCCGTCCGCGAGGAGACCTACCGGCGGATGGGGATGACGACCGTCTGCCCGACGACCACCGTTTCGGCCGTCATCATCGACAAGGTCATCGACATGGACGCGGCCAGTTCCAGCCGCATCGGCGCCGCCCTCGGCGACGTCGTCTGATCCCGCCGGCGTCTCTCACCGCTCACAAGGACTGAACCCCGTGTACATCATCGTCGTCGGCGCCGGGAAGGTCGGCTACTACCTCTCGCGCAACCTGCTGGAGGAGGGCCATGAAGTCCTGCTCATCGAGAAGGACGCGGCCAAGGTCGAGAAGCTGACCGAGGAGCTCGGCTCGGTGATCGTGCTCGGCGACGCCGCCGAAGCGACGACGCTCAGCAGCGCCGGGGCCGCCCGGGCCGACGTCATCATCGCCGTGACCGGTGAGGACGAGGACAACCTCGTCGTCTGCCAGATCGCCAAACAGAAGTTCCGGGTTGGCCGCTCCGTCGCCCGCGTCAGCAACCCGCGTAACGAGAAGGTCTTCCGTCTGCTCGGCATCGACGTCATCGTCAGCCAGACCAGCTACATCATGAACCTGATCGAGCAGTCGATCCCCGACCAGTCGTTCGTCCACCTCCTCAACCTGCGCTACGCCGACCTCGCCATCGTCGAGGCCCGGATCGACGCCCACTCCGTCGTCGCCCATCAGGCGATCGGCGAGATCAGCCTGCCGGTCGACTGCGTCATCGCGGCGATCGGCCGGGGCGCCCACGTCACGATCCCCACCGCCGCCACGGAGCTCCAGCCGGGTGACGACGTCATCGCCGTGACCCGCTCGGATCAGGAAGACGAGCTCCGCCGCCTCCTCTGCACCATCTGCTAGAACGGTTCGGTCATTGAGCCTGGGTGTCGCGGATAGCCAGCCCCACCCCAACCCCTCCCCATCTCGCCTTCCGCTCGCATCGACTGCGTCGACACTCGCTTGGAAGCCGGATGGAGAGGGGCTCCGTGCTGGTCGCGCTGAAGCGCTCTGTGGGCCGGCGGCTCCACAATCTTGTAGGGACATGGCTCTCGCTTCGCTGGCCTTGTCCGCGCCGTAAGGCGTCATAATCGCGAACACGGGGCCGATGTATTCGCGCAAACCCGGTCAGGGCCGGTCGTAGCCGAACCGCAGGCGACCAGCGATCGTCGGGGCTGCACCAGGATTTCGTCTGAGTCAGCAGGAGCAGCATGTCGGAGAAGCGTCTCTATTTCGCCCGGAGCGCGTCAGCGCGACCAGCATGGAGCCCCTCTCCGGCCGATGAGGAGCCGCAGCGACGAGTCCGGGTGCCCCCTGGGCGCGGGAGGGGTCACGCTTCGCTGGGAGAGGGTCAACCAGGAAGGCGCAGCCGACCAGCATGAAGCCCCTCTCCGGGCGATGAGGAGGTACGACGAATCCGGGTGCCCCCTGGGCGCGGGAGGGGTCACGCTTCGCTGGGGGAGGGGTCTTGCTCCGACACCAACCCACCCCCGATGTCGTCCCGGTTCCCGGTTCCCACACCCCCTGGGGGAATCGGGCCGCGGAAGGACACCGGTCCCGCATGAAAGGCGAAGCCAGACGCGACGAGACCCCTCCCCACGGTCGTGGAGAGGGGTCTCGCTTCGCTGGGGGAGGAGTCGTCTCTGCCTACGGGTAGATGCCCCGGAGCCGGGTGAACTCGGCGACCCGGCGAACCGAGAGCAGCATCGCCGCCGTCCGCGGGTGGACGTGATGCTCCGACGCCGTCGACTGCACGGCCCGGTAGGAGTCGCGCATGATCTTGCGGAGCCGGTCGTTGACGTCCGTCTCCGTCCACGGGAAGGCCTGCAGGGCCTGGACCCATTCGAAGTAGCTCACCGTCACGCCACCGGCGTTGGCGAGGATGTCCGGCAGGACGGTGATGCCGCGGTCGAACAGGATGTCGTCGGCTTCCGGCGAGGTCGGCCCGTTGGCGGCCTCGGCGATGATCCGGGCCTGGATGCGGGGAGCGTTGCCGGCGTCGATCTGCCCCTCCATCGCGGCCGGGATCAGGATGTCACAGGGCAGTTCGAGCAGGTCGCGGTTGGAGACGTCCTCGCCCTCGGCGTAACCGCTGACCGACCCAGTCGCGCTCTTGTGCCGGGCGACCCGGTCGAGGTCGAGACCGGCGGCGTTCCAGGTCCCGCCCCGGCTGTCGCTGACCCCGATCACGACCGCGCCGAGCTCATCGATCAGGCGAGCCGCCGTCGCGCCCGCGTTCCCGAAACCCTGGACGACCACCCGCGCTCCGGCCAGGTTGAGACCGGTCGACCGGCAGGCCTCCTCGATCACATAGACGCAGCCCCGGCCGGTCGCCTCGTTGCGTCCCGCCGACCCGCCCAGCGCCAGCGGCTTGCCCGTGACAACGCCCGGAACCGAGTAGCCGACGTGCATGGAGTAGGTGTCCATGATCCAGGCCATCGTCTGGGCGTTGGTGTTGACGTCCGGCGCCGGGATGTCCCGGTTCGGGCCGATCATCGGCATGATCTCGGACGTATAGCGCCGGGTCAGGTTCTGGACCTCGTTCGTCGACAGCGCCTTGGGATCGACCCGGACGCCGCCCTTGGCCCCACCGTACGGCAGCCCGACGACGGCGCACTTCCACGTCATCCACATGGCGAGCGCCTTGACCTCGGACAGCGTCACATCCTGGTGATAGCGGATGCCGCCCTTGGTCGGCCCCGGTCCGCGGTTGTGCTGGACCCGGTGCCCCTGGAACATCTGGACCGAGCCGTTGTCCATCTCGACCGGGAAGCTGACGGTGAGTTCGGCCTCGCAATGGCTCAGGATGCCCCGCATCCCATCGTCCAGCCCGAGCCGATCGGCGGCGATGGAGAACTGCTGAACGGCGACGTCGAACAGGTTGTCGGCGGCCGGTCGGCGCGGGAGGGCAATCGTCTCGGAAGTGCTCACGGACGCGTTACGGGTCTCAAGGTCGATCGACATCGTCGTCTCTCTCCTCGGGAGGCAGCACCGCCACCTCCAAAGTCGGGCTGATTGCCGCCAGATCGCGGTCTCCGCTTAGTATCTCATCACAAACGACCGACGTCCACGTCGTACGCTGAGTACAGTTCCCCATGAACAAGTATGACCAGGCTGAGCGTTGGGACGTCATGTCCAGGCGGGCGCCCATCGAGCTCGCCGGAACTATTCCGCCTGTCGAGCGCCGCCGGTCCGGCCCGTCGGACCACGTCGTCCATGGCCGGTCTGAAGGAACCGGCCGAACAACATTGGTGGCGAAGCCGGCAGGCACCCGTGAATGTCACGCGATCATCGCGTCGCCGGTAGCCGTCACCGCTGAATCGAATGTCCTTCAGCCGGTCCCTTCAGGGCCGGCAAAAGACGGCTGAAGGGCGGGAGCGATCCGGGCGCCGGAGAGGGGGCTGGGCGGAGAGGTCTGCCTGCCACCACCGTGTCGCGGAACCAATGGCGTTCACCCAGATTCCGTATGACGCCGAACTTGCCCTGCTCGCGACGACTCCGGCAATGACGGACGAGCACGTCCTCCCGGTTCCCGGTTCCCGGTCCCCGACACCCTCTAACAGAACCGGGATGCGGGAGGACATCCGCGACGACCGGCCGGAAACGGTTTGGCTGAAGGACATCGGTCGCGGAGTGAGAGTGCACCTCTGGTCGTCGCGTTGTTCGGAGCGTCGCCGTCAGCGGTGTCCGCTCTCCGCGACGGCGCTTTCATGCGACCTCGAATGGTGCCCACCGCCCCCGCGACCAATACCCTCCAGCCGGTCCCTTCCGGGCCGGCAAAAGACGGCTGAAGGGCGGGTCGAATTCCCGCTCTACTGCCCGTCCAGCGCCGCCGTCAGTCGCTCGCGGACGTCCTCCGGCCGGGCCCGGCCACCGGTCCGCTTCATCGTCTCGCCGATCAGGCGGCCAAACGCCGCCTTCTTGCCCGCCCGGTAGTCGGCCACGGCGGCGGCGTTCCCCGCGATCGCGTCCTGAACAGCCTGCTCAACCTCGTCGGCATCGTCCAGCGACAGCAGGTTCAGCCGTTCCGCCGCGGCCGTCGGCAACTCATCGTCGGCCAGCTGGGGCAGGACGTCCTTGGCCGCGCGCGGGGTCAGCCGGCCGGCGTCGATCGCGTCGAGCAGGTCCCGCAGCTGAGCGACCGACAGCGGGAGCTGGCTGGCGGGCAGGCCACTGGCGCTCTGGAGCCCCATCACGTCGTTGACGATCCAGTTGGCCGCCACCCGCAGCCGGTCCGTCCCGCCACCGGCGATCACCTGCTCGTAGAGATCGGCGACCTCGCGCTCGCCGGTGAGGAGCCCGGCGTCGGACGCCTTGATCCCGAACTCCGACCGGAAGCGGGCCCGCCGTGCCGCCGGCAGCTCGGGCAGCTCCGCCCGGATCCGCGCGACGGTCTCGGCGCCGATCTCGAGCGGCGGCAGATCTGGCTCCGGGAAGTAGCGGTAGTCGTTGGCCTGCTCCTTGGTCCGCTGGCCGACGGTGACGCCGCGGGCTTCGACCCAGCCCCGCGTCTCCTGCGGGATCACGTTGCCGGCCGTGAGCTCCGCCCGCTGACGCTCCTCCTCGAAGCGCAGCGCCCGCTCGACCGCCCGGAACGAGTTCATGTTCTTGATCTCGACCTTGGCCCCCAGCTCCCGCGTGCCCCGGACCCGGATCGAGATGTTGGCGTCGCAGCGGAAGGCGCCCTCCTCCATGTTGCCGGTCGAGGCGCCGATGTAGCGCAGGGTCTGCCGGAGGGCGACCAGATAGGCGCCCGCCTCCTCGGGGCCGCGCAGGTCCGGCTCGCCGACGATCTCCATCAGCGGCACGCCCGACCGGTTCAGGTCGACGTAGCTCGCCTCAACCCCGGTCTCGTCGTCGTGGTGCACCAGCCGACCGGTGTCCTCCTCGACGTGGACCCGCGTGATCCCGCACGTCCTGGTCTCGCCGTCCACCTCGAAGGTGATCGCCCCGCCGACGCAGAGCGGCAGGTCGTACTGCGAGATCTGGTAGCCCTTGGGCAGGTCGGGGTAGACGTAGTTCTTCCGGTCCAGCTTGTTGTGGGCGGGAATCTCGCAGTTCAGCGCCAGCCCGGTCCGGATCGCGAGCTCGACGGCCTCCGCGTTCAGCACCGGCAGGGCGCCCGGCAGTCCGAGGCAGGTCGGGCAGTTGTGCGTGTTCGGCTCGGCCCCGGCGTAGTCGGCGGCGCAGGGGCAGTACATCTTGCTCTGGGTCAGGAGCTGCGAGTGCACTTCGAGGCCGATGACGGTCTCGTAGTCGACGGCCATCGTCGTCGCCGCTGCAGCGGGGGTCGTCGCGTTCGGCATCAGGCTCAGCCTCGGAACCGCCGGCCCCGGACCCGGCCACGTCAGGTCCGCGAGACCGCGATGGGAATCGGAAAAACACGCTCGAGTCTACCACGCTGACCGGGGCTGGCCAGGCTCGTGGGGATCGTGCAGGAGGTGTCATAACGGGCCGGCGGAAGGGGGTCTGGTCGGGCGCCTATGCTAAACTTCGGTCAGGATTGTGCCGTTTCTCACAAATGGCTGGCCGACCCTCACTGGCTGGCCGCCGGACCGTCTGGCGGGCGACATTCCGGCTCTCCAGCGCCGCGACGGACCAGTGAACAGGCGCCGACCTTCTCATGAAGCGAGGTAACGCGAACCGATGGTAGCGACCCAGCCGACGGTCACGATGGTGACGGGCAAGATCAACGACGTCGAGGTGACTGTCCCCGCCGGCACGAACCTGCTCGACGCCGCCCGGAACGTCGGCATCGAGATCCCCAACCTCTGCTTCCAGCCGAAACTGCGCGCCTGGGGTTCCTGCCGCATCTGCACCGTCGAGGTCCTCGGCAGCCGTGGCGGCCTGATGGAGGGGTGCGCGACGCCGCTGACCGAGGGGATGGAGGTCCGCACCCACACCCCGGAAGTCGAACAGGCCCGCCAGTTCATCCTTCAGATGTACCTGATCGATCACGCCCTCGACTGCCCGACCTGCGACGCTTCCGGCCAGTGCTACCTGCAGGACAACACCTACCTCCACAACATCAACGCCAACCCCTACCGGCGGCCGAAGATGGCGCACAGCTACGAGCATCTGAGTTCCACGATCGACTACAAGTGGGACCGCTGCATCATGTGCGTCCGCTGCACCCGCGTCTGCGACGAGGTCATCGGCGTCACCGCGATCGAGGCGGCCAACCGTGGGCTCGAAGCGACGATCACTCCGGCCTTCGGGATGGACCTCTCCGAGACGACCTGCACCAACTGCGGCATGTGCATCGCCGTCTGTCCGGTCGGCGCGCTGACCGAACGCCACTTCGCCCACCACCCGTGGGAGGTCGACACGACCGAGACGATCTGCGGCGGCTGCGATGGCGGCTGCACGATCAACCTGGAGACCAACCGCGGCGTCGTCCGCCGGGCCTCCCACCTCTGGGATCGCGGCGTGAACTTCGGCTACACCTGCGAGTTCGGCAAGTGGGGTCACGAGCAGCTTCAGTCGCCCGATCGCCTGACCAGCCCGATGGTTCGCGACGACGCCGGCGAGCTGGTCGAGACTGGCTGGGATGAGGCCATCGAGCGCGTCGTCGCCGGCCTCGAGCATCACCAGGGCGACCGCTTCGCCGCACTGGCCAGCCCGGACCAGACGACCGAGGAAGCCTACCTGCTCCAGCAGTTCACTCGCGCCGTTATGGGCACCAACAACATCGACATGTACAGCACCCGGGCGCAGCAGGCCGCGGCGGCAGCCACCGAATTCTCGCTGGGTGCCGCGGTCAGCGGGACGAACAGCCTGCAGGAGCTGTTCACCGACGTCCGCTCCGTGCTGGTCGTCGGGCCGGACATCAACAAGACGACCCCGATCGCGGCCTACTGGCTCAACCACGCCCGGATCTACCGCGAGGCGAAGCTGGTGGTGGTCAGTCCCGACCGCTCGCCGATGACCGATCGGGCCGACGTCTGGCTCCAGCCCAGCCCCGGCATGACGGCCGACGTCCTGCTCGGGATCGCGACGATCATCGCCGATGAGGGCTGGTCGACCGGCGCCCAGAGCGACCGGAAGCACATCGACCCCCGCCTCGTGGCGGAGGCGGCGGGTGTCGATCTGGAGCAGATGCGACGGGCCGCGAAGATCTACGCCTTCGGCGGGACGGGACCCGCGAAGCTGCCGAGCGTCATCTACCAGACCGCTGCTCGCTCGGGCGCACCGACGAAGATTGGCGGTGGCTACGCGGCTCGCTACTCGCCCGGTGGCATCGGCTCCCTCGTCGATGACGCGGGGTCCGTCACCGCCGCCTGCGCGTTGCTGGCGACGATGACCGGCAACCTCGGAGTCGCCGGCGGTGGCGTAATGTCGCCCCGGGGTGGCGCCAATGCCCAGGGCCTGAGCGATGCCGGTGCCCGGCCGGCGCTGCTGCCCGGCGGCCGTCTCGTCTCGGATGACTCCGCCCGCTCGGTCTTCGAGCAGGCCTGGGCGCCGCGCTGGGCCGAGAGGGCCAACACCAGCAACGGCTTCGTCCCGGTTCGTCAGCTCTCCGACCGGCCGGGTCTGTCCGCTGCCGAGCTTCCGGCCGCGATCGCCCGTGGCGACGTCCGGGCCCTCTATGTCGAAGGTGCCCTCGACGGTCGCGAGCGAGTCCTCGATCAGGATCTGCTGGCCGTCCTGCCGAAACTCGACCTCCTGATCGTGGCGGACGCCTTCGGCTCGCCGCTGACGGAACTTGCGCACATCGTCCTGCCGCTCTCGACCTCGATCGAGAAGGACGGGTCGTTCACGAGCTTCGACCGGACGGTCCAGCGGGTTCGCAGCGCCGTCCCGGCTCCCGGCGAGGCCCGGTCCTCCTTCGACATCCTTCAGCGGATCGCCCGCCGGTTCGGATACGACATGACCTACCGCCATCCCAGCCAGATCATGGCCGAATTGTCCAGACTGACCGAGCTGTACCGCGGGATCGCCTACGCCCGGCTGGAGCGCGGCGGCATGACTGTCCCGTCCGCCGGTCGGGTCGGCGTCGGCCTGAGCGTCCTGCCGGTCGACGGTTCGGGAGCGACCGGCCCATTGACCCTTCGGCCAGACGTCCGGAACTTCAATCTGCAGTAGTCAGCGTCATCGCGGCTGGCGGGTGTCCCGCCGGCCGCATCAGCGAAGAGGCGGGACATGTTCGACGAGGTCAAGGGGTTCGGCGTCACCCTGAAGCGGCTGATGATGCCCAAGCTGGTCGTCCACTACCCAGAGGAGAAGCGGCCGATGGCCGACCGCTTCCGTGGGCTGCCGTCGCTCCGGGCCGACCCGGAGACCGGCGAGGCGCTCTGCGTCGCCTGCGGACTCTGTGCCCGGATCTGCCCGACCTCTTGCCTGGAGATGCACGTCGTCCCGTCCGAAGAGGGCGACCGGGAGCTGGGCGAGTTCATCCTCCGCTCCGGTCGCTGCCTGTTCTGCGGCCTCTGCGCCCAGGTCTGTCCGGTCGACGCGATCGCGATGAGCCGCGAGTACGAGCTCTCGGTGATGGACCGCGACGGCCTGATCTACACCAAGACCGAGCTGGCGGCGATCGGCGGTCAGGTGCCAACCTGGTGGGACTCGGGCTCGGAGCCGGACCACGACACCCGGCGCCCCGAGGGCGGCCGCTACGACCGCTTCCGGGACCACGCCACCGGGTATCGCTACGAGTAGAGACCACATTCGCGCGACCCCTCCTCACTGTGGTGGAGAGGAGTCCGTGCTGGTCGGCTCCGCGTTCCAGTGTGACCCCACCCCAAGCGAAGCGAGTCCCCTCCCCATCTCGGTGCATCCCTTCCGGTCTTCACCTCGTGGAGTGGGGCTCATACTGGTCGCGCGGTAGCGATCCTGAAGCGGAAGGAACAGTGAATCACAGAAGTCCCCGCTTTCGGTCGCCATGGGGGATGAGCACTGAACCAGGGCCAGGAAGGCGAAGCCGACCAGCATGAAGCCCCTCTCCGGGCGATGAGGAGCCGAAGCGACGATTCGAGCCGGGGAGGGGTTGGGGAGGGGACAGTCCAACCAACTTCCCGGCATCGCAGCCCACGATGGTAGGATCACCGGCAGCGACGCCGCCATGACCGATCCCCAGGGAGCATCCCCGCGCATGAGCACGACAGACCCCACGTACCGGACCGAGCACGACTCGATGGGCGACATACAGGTCCCGGCCGACGCGCTCTACGCGGCCCAGACGCAGCGCGCGGTCGAGAACTTCCCCATCTCGGGGATGCCGCTGCCGCCAGCTCTGATCCACGCCCTCGGCGCGATCAAGGCCGCCGCCGCCCGCGCCAACAACGAGCTCGGCCTGCTCGACGAGGAGACGGCCGACGCCATCGTCGCGGCCGCGACCCGCGTGGCGAACGGAGAGCTGGACGACCAGTTCCCGATCGACGTCTTCCAGACCGGCTCCGGTACGTCGTCGAACATGAACGCCAACGAAGTCATCGCGACCCTCGCCACCCGCGCCCTGGGCCAGCCTGTTCACCCTAACGACCAGGTCAACATGGGCCAGTCGTCGAACGACGTCTTCCCGTCGGCCCTCCACGTCGCCGCCATCGTCGCGATCGAGCAGACGCTCATCCCGGCACTGCATGGTCTCCACCGGACGCTGGCCGCCAAGGCACGGGAGTTCGACGACGTCGTCAAGATCGGGCGGACTCACCTGATGGACGCGGTCCCGATCCGACTCGGGCAGGAGTTCTCCGGCTACGCCCGCCAGATCGAGCTGGCCGGCGAGCGGCTGGTCGCCTGCCTGCCTGGCCTGCGCGAGCTGGCGATCGGCGGGACTGCCGTCGGCACCGGGCTCAACACCCACCCCACCTTTGGTCGGCACGTCGCCGCCAACCTCGGCGAGCGGTTCGGGACCGGATTCATCGAGGCCGCCAACCACTTCGAGGCGCAGGCCAGCCGGGACGCCTACGTCTTCGCCGCAGGCACACTGACGACCGTCGCCAGCAGCCTGATCAAGATCGCCAACGACATCCGCCTGCTCGCCTCCGGGCCGCAGGCCGGTCTCGGCGAGATCATCCTGCCGGCCATCCAGCCCGGCAGCTCGATCATGCCGGGCAAGGTCAACCCGGTCCTCTGCGAGAGCGTCATCCAGGTCGGCATCCACGTCACCGGCAGCTGCCAGGCGGTCGTCGGTGGCGGCCAGTGGGGCCAGCTCGACCTCAATGTCATGCTGCCAATGATGGGCCACAACCTGCTCACCTCGATCGATCTGCTGGCGAACGTCTCGACCGCGTTCAACGAGAAGTGTCTCGGCGGGATCGTCGCCAACGTCGAGCGGTGCGCCAGCTACATCGAGGGCTCGATCAGCATGGCGACCGCCCTCAACCCGCTGATCGGCTACGAGCGCGCCGCCGAGATCGCGAAGCGGGCGTACAGCGAGGGGCGCACCGTCCGCGAGCTGGCCTACGAGACGTCCGGGCTGCGCCGCGAGCAGATCGACGCCGCCCTCGACCCGTACGCCCAGACCGTCGCCGGCACCGTGACCGGGGGTAGCGGCGGCTGACCGGCAACGACCGGCGGAGTCGGCGTCACGGTTTCACTACCGCGCGACGCACAGGGGCCAGCGGAGACGGTCGCTCCCTCGCTCCCTCGCTCCGTCCGGTCCAGTCGGAGTCATCCGCAGGCAAGGGAGCCGCGACGAGCCGGAGAGCGGGTCGCGCTGCGCCTGGGGTAGGGCTCCCCAGTAAGGCAAAGGCGACCAGCATGAAGCCTCGATCCGGGCGACGAGGAGCCGCGGCACAGGCTTCTGCTGGCGAGTCCGGGTGCGCCCTGGGCGCGGGTGGGGTTTGGGGAGGGGACCGTGCTCCGGCCCTCCGCCAACGTCGTCCCGGTTCCCGGTTCCCACACTCCGTAGGGGGGCGTCGGGTTGCGGGAGGACATCCGACCCACCGGACACAGCGACGGCCGCGTCGGCGAGCCGATGCAGCCCACTCCCTGCGATGCCTGATCCCGCCAGCTGCTGGTCTGTCAACAGTCAATAGCGGAATCACGCCGCTCTTGGTGCGGTCTCATCCGCCCGCTCGGGTCACCTGTGATCCGAAGCCGCTTCAGCGGGTGAGCCGGGGGAACAGGTGAGCCGGAGCGGGGCTGGAGGAGCGGTCTGCTCAGGGGCAGTACGTCAGCCCTGACAGACCATGAGAGTGCCGGAACCGCGTCGTCGCGACGGAGTCAGCCTGACCACGATCCCGAGCGGTCAGACGGCGAGTGACCGTAACGTCGCGAGGTTCTTGCGGTCGAGGTCGCCGGTGATGTCCTTCTCGGTCTCCAGCACACCCATCCGCCCCGCGAACCGCTCGTCATTGACAAGACTGCGGAACCCGTCCAGACCGATCTCGCCGTCGCCGATGTGCTCGTGCCGGTCCTTCCTGCTATCCAGCCCGAACTTGGCGTCGTTGAGATGGAATACTTTGATCTGGTCCAGCCCGACGATCTCGTCGAACAACCGCATCGTCTCGGCGTAGGCCTCCGGCGTCCGGATGTCGTAGCCCGCGACGAAGGTATGACAGGTATCGAAACAGATCGCGACACGGCGCCGGTCCGCGATCCCGTCGAGCATCCGCGCGATCTCCTCGAACGTCTTTCCCAGAGTCGTCCCCTGTCCCGCCGTCGTCTCCAGCAACAACGTCGTCTCCCCATCTGGCCGCTCGGACAGGACCTGGTTGATGGCCTCGACGATCCGGACGATCCCGGCGTCGACGCCACTGCCGACATGCGCCCCGGGATGGCTCACCAGAAACGGAATGCCGAGAACATCGCAGCGCTGCAACTCGACCAGCAGCGCCGCCCGCGACTTGGCCCAGAGCTCGTCATCGGGCGACGCCATGTTGATCAGGTAGGAGTCGTGTGCGACGACGCGACGATCGAGGACGGTATCCTGCTCCAGGCCGAGCTGAAATGCCTCGATCTGTTCCCCCGTCAAGGGCTTGGCCGCCCACTGCCGCTCGCTCTTCGTGAAGAGCTGGCAGGCTTCCAGCTCAAGTTCCGCGGCCCGCTTGAGCGCCATCGGCACTCCGCCTCCGGCGGTCGACATATGTGATCCAAGCGCGAGCATCGGCTTTCCTTCCAGCGATACGCGGGTCCAGAATGAAGCGGCGCGAAAGTCGTCAGGTGCTACGGGCAGCGAGTGCCGTGAGAGCATCGGCGTTGAAGCCAACGGTGCTCTCCCCGCCGGCGATCGCCAGCGGCCGGCGAAGCAGCGTTGGCTCAGCCACCATCAGCTCGATCAGCTCGTCGTCGCTCAAGGCGAGGTCAGCGATGCCGAGATCCCGGTAGGCTTTCGCTCGCGTCGAGAGCATCTCGGTCGGCGTCCGGCTGGCCCGGGCCAGGACGCCCCTAAGCTCCTCAGCCGTGAACCGGTCGCGAAAGTAGTCGCGCCGGTCGACTTTCGCGCCGAGCCCTTCAAGCAGCGCCACGGCGCTGCGACAGGAGGTACAGGTCGGATGGACGTAGACAGAAATCATGTGAACCTCCGATCAGTCACGACACGGTCGTTTGCAGGGACAGGATAGCCGACTGTCCGTACACCTGGGTGGACCGCTCTCTTGATCGACAGCTCTCATTGGCAGCCAGTGCGTGCAGACACGCTCGATTGCCTGCTCGCCGCCGCCAGGATCGATCGCCAATCCGGTGGTCCCCTGATAGACAGGCGCATACCCACCGGGTAGCATTCGGCGTCGGATCGCCTCCAGCCACTGATCGTCCAATCCCGCTCGAATAGCCGGGACCGAGCCAGATTCGCCCCCGCCGAAATCGTTTCGAGACAGACAGACAGAAGGAAGTGCTGATGGCAGCAGCGCCGTCGACCAGGGCCGGCACGCTCGACGACGAGCCATCACTCAGCATCGTGATCCCGGCCTATAACGAACGGTCGCGGATCGACGAGTGTCTCAGCGCGGTCGTCGCCTTTGCGGACGCCCGGACGGGGTCAACGGAGATCCTCCTCGTGGACGATGGCAGCTCGGATGACACCCTTGATCGAGCGCGCCTGTTCGCCAAACGGTCCAGCCAGTTGCGGGTCCTCGCCGAGCCGCACCGGGGCAAGGCGGCATCGGTTCGGGCCGGGATGCTCGCCGCGACCGGCGAGATCATCCTCTTCATGGATGCCGACCTCGCCACGCCGCTCTCCTACACGGACCAGCTCGTCAGCAGGATTCGCTCGGGAGCCGATATCGCGATCGCCTCCCGCGAGGGGGTCGGCGCCAGGCGTGTCGGCGAACCGCTCCACCGGCATCTGATGGGCCGTGCCTTCAACCTGCTCGTGCAAGTCCTCCTGTTGCCTGGCATTCAGGATACCCAGTGCGGATTCAAGGCATTCCGACGCGACGCGGCACGGGCTATCCTCGAGCGAACGCTGCTCTACCGGGACCAAGCCCTTGCGCACGGCGCCCGTGTCACCGCCTTCGACGTCGAATTGCTCTATGTCGCCCGACTGCTGGGCCAGTCGATCGAGTCGGTACCCGTCGTCTGGTCCGCCGGAACCCACAGCAAGGTGAATCCGATCCACGACACCTGGGTCAATCTGACCGACGTCATCAAGATCCGGGTCAACGGCTGGCGTCGCCGTTACCAGGTCGCTGCCACACCCTGAGTCGAACGCCCGATCAATCGTCCCGGCGGCGGTAGTCGTCACTCCCTTTGAGCGAGTTTTCGTTAGACTGACAGGGACGAAGGTCCCATGGTGGCCCTGATGCCCGGGCGGCGGAGTCGACGAGCGAAACCAGCGGTGCGTACCGGCCCGGCCAGGCAGGGACGGCCCGCCCGATTACCTGACGATGATCCTACTCGCGGCGTCTCTGGAGGTCAGATGGGATCCGATGACGCTCCGCTTCCCGCATCGCTGGAGTCTGTCTCGGCGGCGATCACCGAATCGCTGGCGACCCTCGCGGATGAAATCATGCTGCTCTCCGGCCAGACCTCCACGCTGCTTCGCCGACAGGAGCAGGAGCGAGCCAGAGTGCAGCGCTTCATCGACCACTTCGCTGTTGGGTCGATGCTGGCCGATCTCGAACCCGACCAGAGCGACCGGAAGCTCCTGACAACCCAGGTCGATCACCGCGCGGTACGCCGGGACGTCGATGCACTGGACACGTCGATCGCGCGAGGCCACCTGCTCCATGGCTACCTCGTCGCCAGCCACCGCGTCCTGCGGGAGCTCCGCGCCTCTTTCGAAGCGGAGGACTGGGAAGCCGAGATCAGGGGGACCGGGGACATCCGGATGCAGCAGGCCACGGTGGCGGCGCGCGAGGACGAGCGGAGCCGGCTGGCCAGGGAGATCCACGACGGCCCGGCGCAGGTCCTCGCCAACGCCATCTTCGCGCTCGAGATCGCCGAACAGGTCTCGCGTCGCGACCCGGCCCGTGTCCCGGACGAGCTGACTCAGCTCCGGGCCCGGCTCAGGGAAGGCGTGGCGGAGATGCGGCGTTTCATGGCCGATCTCCGGCCGTCCATGCTGGCGGATCGCGGTCTGCTCCCCACGCTACAACGCTATGTCGCCGACTACAACGAGTTCTTCGCCAAACGGATTGTCCTCACCAGCTCCGATGTCCCCGATACCCTCATGAGCGACCAGCAGCTGACGCTGTTCCGGATCGTGCAGGAGGGCCTGCAGAACATCCAGAAGCACGCCGGGGTCGACGAGGGACAGATCGACCTCGTTTCGGACGGCGGAACGCTGGTCCTGCGGATCGTCGATCACGGCCGTGGATTCGACCCGACCGAACCAATTCTGAGTTCGGACCATGGAGCTGGCCTCACCGGTCTGCGGGAGCGGGCCCGGCTGATCGGCGCCGATCTCGAGATCCTGAGCGCACCGGGCTCCGGAACAACGATCCGGCTTCGCCTGCCGCTGCCGGTCGCGGTCCAGCTGAGTCCACCGACGCCTGACCAGTCCACCAACGGGAGCATCCAATGAGCCGACCAGGCGGACAGTCCCTCAACGCGATCTCGATCCTTATCGTCGACGATCACCCGCTGTTCCGGCGCGGGATCCATTGGAGCCTGGAGGCCGAGTCGGACCTGAGCATCATCGGGGAGGCTGAGAACGGCCAGCAGGCGATCCAGCTCGCCAGCCAGTTCGTCCCCGACATCATGCTGATCGACATCAACATGCCGGAGATGAGCGGGCTGGAAGTGACCCGGATCGTCAAGCGGCACCACCCGCAGATGGGCATCGTCATCCTGACGATGCATGAGGACGACGAACAGCTCTTCCACGCGATCCGGGTCGGCGCGGCGGCCTACTCGACCAAGGACGTCGACGCGGACGAACTGGCCAAGCTCATCCGGCGGGTCGCTCGTGGTGAGTATCTGATCAACGAGAACGTTCTCAACCGACCCTTCGTCGCCTCCCGCGTCCTCGACCAGTTCCGCGAGCTGCCCGACAGCCTGGGAGGAGCGGACACGGTCTTCTCCCCGCTGACCCCTCGGGAAGTCGAGATCCTCGATTGCGTGGCCCAGGGCAACAGCAACAAGGAAATCGCCCAGATCCTGAGGATCTCCGATCAGACCGTCAAGAACCACATCACGTCGATCCTACGGAAGCTGGCCGTCAACGACCGCACCCAGGCGGTGATCTACGCCCTTCGGCACGGCTGGATCCGCCTGGACGACGACCCGGCCGCCTATTAGCCTTCAGCGCCGCGAGAACTGCCGCTCCAGCTCGCCCTGGCTGAGGTGGAGCATCGTCGGCCGGCCATGGCCGCAGGCCCGGGGCTGATCGGTCTGCTCCAGCTGCGCCACTAGTTCCCGCATCTCGGCCAGCGACAGCGCCTGCCCGGCCCGGATCGACGTATGGCAGGCCGCGCTGATCGCGACGGCGTCGAGCCATGACTCGCCGGTCCCGCCCTCGGCCAGCTCGTCGAGGATGAGCCGAAGGCGGTCGCCAATGTAGACGCCGCGCATCATCGCTGGCATCGCCCGGATCGCGACCGTCTGCGGGCCGAACTCCTCGATCTGGAACCCGATCGCCTCCAGCTCCGCCGTCGACCGCTCGAAGGCACCAAACTGCTGATGGGTCAGCTCGACGATCATCGGGTCGAGGAACGGCTGCCGGTCGATCCGCCGGCCCTGCATGTCGGCCAGGATCCGCTCGTACATCACCCGCTCATGGGCGGCGTGCTGATCGATCATGAACATCCCGTCGGGCCCCTCGGCGATGATGTACGTCCCGTTGACCTGCCCCAGGACGCGCAGGACCGGCACCGGCCGTGGAGTGAACTCCCCGTCTGGCTCGGGTTCCGGCTGAGGAGCCCCGGTCGGAGAAGCACGCACCCCGGGCACCGGCAACCCAGGCACCTCTCGGCCGTTTGGCTCGAACGGCCGCGGCGACAGTCCGGCGCCGGCCCCGAGCGGCGAGGCGCCCCATTCCCGTTGCGCAGCCGACGACCGGAACTCCAGCGGCCGGTTGATCTGCGGAGACGTCTCGCTGGTCGACGAGTCGCGGAGATGAACCTCCGGCACGTCGTTCGGTCGCGCCTCGCTCAGCCCGCGGTGAGCGGCGCGGGAGACCGCCCGGGCGACCGAGCGCTCGTCGACGAACTTGACCTCGGCCTTGGTCGGGTGGACGTTGACGTCGACCATCGCCGGATCGAGCTGGATCCGGATCACGCCGACCGGGTGTCGCCCAACCATCAGCAGCGAGTGGTAGGCCTCCTCCAGCGCGAAGAGCAGCGTCCGGTTCTGCACCCAGCGGCCGTTGACGAAGAACAGCAGGCTGTTCCGGTGGGAGCGCGTGATCTCCGGCAGCCCAATCCAGCCAGCGACCAGCACGCCCGGCACCGCCCCGGCGGCGTCGAGTTCCGGCAGCGCAATCGCGGCCGGCCCAATCTCCGTCCCCCAGATCGCGACCGCCGTCGCGACCTCGTCGCCCCGCCCGTCCGTCGTGAAGCTGCGCCGGTCGTCGACCGACACCTGAAACGCGACATCGGGCCGTGCCAGCGCGTAGGCGGCAATGCTCCGGACCATGATCGCGGTCTCGGTCCCGGCCTGCCGCAGGAACTTCCGCCGGGCCGGAACATTCCCGAACAGGTCGCGAACGGTGACCCGGGTTCCCTGAACCGCCGCCGCCGGTCGCGGTGGCCGATGAACGCCGTAAACCACATCGAGGTCCGTCCCGACCGGCGCGTCGGCCGTCCGGCTGCGGAGGCTGAAATCGCTGACCGCGGCGATGCTCGGCAGGGCCTCGCCGCGGAAGCCGAGCGACGCGATCCGCTGGAGGTCGTCCCAGGCGGTGAGCTTGGACGTGGCATGGCGCTGGAGGGCAAGCGGCATCTCGGCGGCGGGAATCCCACTACCGTTGTCGACCACCTCGATCAGACCGGTACCGCCCTTCTGGATCGCGACCGAGATCGTCGTCGCGCCGGCGTCGAGGCTGTTCTCGACCAGCTCCTTCAGCGCGGAGGCCGGCCGCTCGATCACCTCGCCCGCCGCGATCTTGCCGATCACGCGCTCGTCCAGTAGCCGTATCGGCATCGCCAACTCCCAGGGACCATCACCGTACCTACATCGTCCTGACCGAGAACCCGTGATCGCTATTATGTCACTTTCCTGCTCCGGCGGCGGGCCAGGCGGCTCCCGCTCGTCATGACAGGTAATCGCTGACCGGCACGAGATTGACCGACCCGCTCCCCTCGATGAAATGCGAGAGCAGCGGCAGGTGACCGCCGCCGATCAGGACGAGGACACGGTCATCCGGCGCCGGAATGATCCGGAACAGGTTGACGAAGATCTTCATGTTGCGCTCGTACCAGCGCAGGACGACCTCGGCCCCGATGTAATCGTCGCCCCTGCCGACCTGGGCCAAATCCATGTACACCTAGTGATTGGCGGCCAGTCCGACGAGATCGCTGGATTCAAGGAGCATCTGACTGACGGTCCGCTCCTGGAGCCAGTCGCGCTGAGCAGCCGGTTCGTCCACTGAACCGATGGACGTCTGGGTGAATGCGGTGACGAGGTCGTCCTGTCCAAGCTGCTGGGCGGCGGCAATCGCAGCGTCCCAGCCGATGTCGCGACTCGGATCGTGCCAGTCGATCCCGAAGACCTGATCGTGGCCCAGCCGGGAGGCCAACTGGAACTCGATCTGGTGGCGCTCGCTCGCCGTGAGAAGCAGATCTCCAGCCCGGTAGGCTCGGTAGTCGCGGTTCAGATCGTCGGTCGGGCCGACCATCACTTCCAGCGCGATCTTGGTAGGGGCAAACCCGGCGAGCAGCTCAAGTGCTGACCGGATCTGAGCCTGGCGCCCCGGAGCGAGCATGTCGTCATAGTCCGGCGAATGATAGTCCCTGCCGGGATTGCTCCAGTGTCCGGTCCCAACCAACATGACCGTGGGCCGCTCGGACTTACGCTCCCGCATGAGGACCACCCCATCCTGACGGAGCAAGCGCGAACGTATTCATGTCGCCTCCCAGCCCCGGCGGTGCGCGGAGACACTTCGGCTGCCAGGGTCGAAGAAGCGCCACGGCACCTCGGTCGCCTTGCTCAGACCGATCCGGCTCGACTCCCAGACGACGGGGCACGGCGGCCCATCGAGGACGAACAGAATCGGGTCGCAGGTGAGGTCGCGGCCGTCGTCCAGCAGTGTGATCCCCAGTGCCTGGGCCAGGTTGCCCGGCCCTGAGGCGAGCCGTTCATCCAGGATCCGATGGGGAACACCGCGCCGGCTTCGCATCACGTCGACTCCGGTCAGTGGTTCGAGGGCCCGGATCAGGACTGCTGATGGACTGCCCACCGGTTCGGCGACGACGTTGAGCGTGTGGTGCAGTCCATAGGAGAGATGGACGTACGCCAGCCCCGGCTCGCCGCCCATCCGCTCCCGCGACCGACTGAGGCGGACGGCGTGCGAGGCCGGGTCGGCCAGCCCGGCGTAGCCCTCGGTCTCGACGATGCGGCCGCTCGTCTCGACCCCGCCGAGCGTCGAGACGAGAACCTTCCCGACGAGCTGCCGCGCGACCTCCAGCACCGGCCGGGCGAAGAAGTCACGCGTCAGGAGCCCTCGATCCTCGGTCACCCGAGCTCGGCCAGCCGCTCGGCCAGAACCGCGATCTGCTCCTGCGCCGTCTGAAGCCGGCGGCGCTGGACCTCGACGACCTTATCCGGCGCTCGCGCCATGAACGCCGCATTACCGAGCTGGGCCGTCGCCCGACCCTGCTCGGCTTCGGCGTCGGCGATCTCCTTCCGGAGCCGCTCCCGCTCGACATCCAGGTCAATCATGCCGGCCAGCGGCAGCGCGGCCGTGACATCGCCCGCGATGACCGTTAAGGCCTGGGGGACACTCCGCGACTCGCCCGCGCTGATCGTCAGCCTGTCCGTGGCGATCCGGGCGAGGCTCGCCAGCTCACCCCGCAGTTCCGTTAGCGCGGTTGCTCGGGAGCCGGCAAAGATCTCCGCCTCGATCCAGCGACCCGCCTCGACCCCGCTCTCGGCCCGGGCGTTCCGGATACCGCGCACGAGCTCGATCAGGGCGGCAAAGATCGCGTCGGCCGCTGTGTCGATCGCTTTCGCGTCCGGCCAGGCCGCGACCATGACGCTGTCGCCGCTGTGAGGGAGCGCCTGCCAGAGCGCCTCGGTGACGAACGGCATGAACGGGTGGAGCAGCCGGACGCTGCGCTCCAGCACGAACGCCAGCGTCTGGGCGACCGCCGTCCGTTCCTCCATCGTCCCACGGAGCCGGACCTTGGCCGCCTCGATGTACCAGTCGCAAAGCTCCGACCAGAGGAAGTCCTGGATCTGACGGGCCGCCTCGCCGAACTGGTAACCAGCTAGCAGGCTCGTCGAGCTCGCCGTCACGCCGTCCAGCCGGCTGAGGATCCAGCGGTCCGTGGTCGTGAGCGCGTACGCGTTAGCCGTCGGCCGGACCGGGCCGTCCGGATCGACCGCGACCTCCGACGCATCGATCGCCCGGAGCGCGAACCGGGTCGCGTTCCAGAGCTTGTTGGCGAAGTTCCGCGCCGTCTCGACCCGCTGGGCGCTGATCCGGACATCGTTGACCGGCGAGCCGGCCGTCATCAGCGCGAACCGGAGCGCGTCGGCCCCGTACTCGGTCGCCATCTCGATCGGGTCGACGACGTTGCCCTTGGTCTTGGACATCTTGGCGCCGTCGGCGTCGCGCACCAGGCCGTGCATGTAGACGGTCTGGAACGGCACCTCGCCCATGATCTCGATCCCGAAGAAGACCATCCGCGAGACCCAGGTGAAGATGATGTCGTAGCCGGTCTCCAGCACCGAGCCAGGGTAGAACCGGGCCAGGTCCTCGGTCTGGTCGGGCCAGCCGAGGGTGGAGAACGGCCACAGGCCCGAGCTGAACCAGGTGTCGAGCACGTCCGGGTCCTGATGGACCACGCCGCCGCAGCGTGGGCAGGCGTCCAGCGCCGGCTCGTCGGTCACGATCGGGTCGGGGCAGGCCGGGTCTTCGCAGTAGTAAACCGGGATCCGGTGGCCCCACCAGAGCTGGCGCGAGATGCACCAGTCGTGGATGTTCTCCAGCCAGTTGGTGTAGATCACCCGGTGACGGTCCGGAACGAAGGTCAGCCGGCCGTCGGATGCCGCGTCGAGGGCTGGCTTCGCCAGCGTCTCCATCGCCAGGAACCACTGGAGGCTGATCATCGGCTCGACGACCGTCCCGCAGCGATCGCAGTGCCCGACCGAGTGCCGGTGCGGCGTGACGGCACCGAGATCGCCCTCACCGGCCAGCCGGGCGACGACCGCCTCCCGCGCCTCGCGGACGGGCATCCCGTCGAAGGGCCCTGCCTCGCCGTTCATCGTCCCGTCGAGGTTCATCACCGTGATCTGGGGTAGATCGTGGCGCTGCCCGATCTCGTAGTCGTTCGGGTCGTGGGCCGGCGTGACCTTGACGGCGCCGGTCCCGAAGGCCGGGTCGACGTGCTCATCGGCGATGACCGGGACTGTCCGCCCGATGATCGGCAGGATTACGTTCCGGCCGATCAGGTGCTGGTAGCGCTCATCGTCCGGATGGACCGCGACGGCGGTGTCGCCGAAGAACGTCTCCGGCCGCGTCGTCGCGACCTCGATCACCGTGTCCGGTGCCCCGTCGACCGGATAGCGCAGGTGCCAGAGGAACGAGTCCTCGTCCCGGTAGACCACCTCCAGGTCGGACAGCGCGGTCTGGCAGCGCGGGCACCATGAGATCAGCCGCGTGCCCCGGTAGATCAGCCCCTTGTCGTAGAGCCGCTTGAAAACGGTCCGGACCGCCCGGCTCGGCCCCTCGTCCATCGTGAAGGTGAACCGGGACCAGTCGCATGACGCCCCGAGGACCCTGAGCTGCTCGCGGATCGCCCCGCGGGAGGCGCCCATGTAGGCCCAGGTCCGCTCGAGGAACGCCTCGCGGCCGATGTCCCGACGGGTCAGCCCCTCGGTTGCGAGCTGACGCTCGACGACCCACTGTCCGGCGATCCCGGCATGGTCGGCGCCGGGCAGCCAGAGCGTCGGCCGCCCCATCATCCGGTTCCAGCGGGCCATGATGTCTTCGAGGGTGACGAACATGGCGTGACCGACGTGAAGCTCGCCGGTCAGGTTCGGCGGCGGCATCATCATCACGAACGGGTCGGTGTCGCCGTCCGGCCGGCCGGCGTCATCACTCGGCGCAAAATAGCCAGCCGCGTCCCAGCCGTCGTAGAGCCCCTGCTCGACCGAGGCGGCGTCGAAGGATTTCGCGAGGCGATCGGTCGGCTCCGTGGCGGTCGTTTCCGGATCAATGATCGTGGCGTCGGTCATCGTGGTTCCTGTCTGCGTGCTAACGGGTGCTGAGGATCGTCCGTGGAATCGGGGTTGGTGTGGCACGGGCCTGAAGACCCGCGGACCAACACGTCCGCGTTGCATGCCAGAAAAACACAACAAACCCGTCCAGCGCATTGCCTGCGCAAGGACGGGCTCACCCGCGGTACCACCTCGCTTCGCCGGGGCTCGCCCCGGCAGGGACAGGCAGCGGCACACTCATTGCCGCGCTAACGGGCGGACCCGGCCCGGTCTGTTCAAGAGCCGGGCGGCGATCTCACGGGCGACGTTCGGAGGGGCGATCCGGTGCGGGAACTTCCAGCCGCTGGTTCCCACTTGCTGGCGGAGCGCCAACCCCTACTCTTCCCGGTCTTCGACCGTGATCCGTAGTGTGCGAATCGATCCGCCTTCTGTCAACTCGCCGCCGATCCGGATTATGCGCAACGCGAGGGCCGCCGATTTGCTACGCTTGGGGGTGTACGGTCACTCCCAGCCATGCTATCCTTTGAAGTTAGCACGCATGTTCGGCCATCGTTTCTCACGTCTGGCAGCAACTCATCCCCACCGACCACCTCCGCGGCGCGACCAGCGCGGCGCCCCTCAGGGAGTCCACTCACCATGCCACACCAGGACCGACTGATCGTCCGCGGCGCCCGCGAGCACAACCTCAAGAACATCGACATCGACATCCCGCGCGACCGACTCGTCGTCTTCACCGGTCTGTCCGGCTCGGGCAAGTCATCGCTCGCCTTCGACACGATCTTCGCCGAGGGCCAGCGCCGCTACGTCGAGTCCCTCTCCGCCTACGCGCGTCAGTTCCTCGGCCAGATGGACAAGCCCGACCTCGACATGATTGAGGGGCTCTCGCCGGCAATCTCGATCGATCAGAAAGGCACCAGCCGCAACCCGCGCTCGACCGTCGGCACCGTGACCGAGATCTACGACTACCTCCGGCTGCTCTTCGCCCGGACCGGTCACCCCCACTGCCCGAAGTGCGGCCGGCCGATCGAGCGCCAGTCCGTCCAGCAGATGGCGGCTCAGATCCTCGCCTTCGACGACGGCACCCGTCTGATGCTGCTCGCCCCGGTGATCCGGGACCGCAAGGGCGAGCACGCCAGTGTCTTCGACGAGATCCGCCGGCAGGGCTTCGTCCGGGTTCGGGTCGATGGCGTCGTGATGAACATCGACGACCCGATCAAGCTGGCCAAGACGAAGAAGCACTCGATCGAGGTCGTCGTTGATCGGCTCGTCGTGCGCCACGAGCAGGAGGCGACCGAGTCCGGCGAGAACCCGGACCGGATCCGGATCATCGAGTCGCTCGAGACCTGCCTCAGGATCGGCGACGGGCTGGCGATCGCGAATGTGATCGACGGCGAGGACACGCTCTTCAGCGAGAGCTACGCCTGCCCCTACGACGGTTTCAGCTTCGGCGAGATCGAGCCGAGGACGTTCTCGTTCAACAACCCCCATGGCGCCTGCCCGACCTGCACCGGTCTGGGCACGACCCAGGTCTTCGAACCCGAGCTGATCATCCCGAACATGAATCTGACCCTCGCCGAAGGCGCGATCCGGCCGTGGCAGACGATCGGGCAGGACAGCCAGCGCTGGTTCACCGGCGTCCTCGACGCGGCGGCCGAGAAGTTCGGCTTCGCCATGGACATCCCGGTCCGGGAGCTGTCGCGGGAGTCGATCGACCTGATCCTGCACGGCACGAAGGAGACGGTCACGGTCCGGTACATGTCCAGCACCGGGAAGTCGCGCAACTACAATGTCGCCTTCGAGGGGGTGATTCCCAACCTGACCCGGCGCTACCAGGCCACTTCCAGCGACTACATCCGGGAGGAGGTCGAGCGGTACATGGCCAACCGGCCCTGCCCGACCTGCCACGGAGCCCGGCTCAAGCCGGAGGTGCTGGCCGTCACAGTCGGCGGCCGGTCGATCATCGAACTGACCCAGGTTCCGGTCCACGAGATGCAGGCTGTCTTCGCCCGGCTGGCCGACGGCGAGGCGCTCAGCCGGCACGACGTCGTCGTCCCAAAGGGCATCGCCGCGCCGCGCCTGACCGACAGCGACCTGTTCCTGTCCAACCGCGAGGCGATCATTGCCCGGCAGATCATCAAGGAGATCCGCTCGCGGGTCGGCTTCCTCGTCGATGTCGGGCTGAACTATCTGACCCTCGACCGGTCCGCCACGACGCTCTCCGGCGGCGAGGCGCAACGGATCCGGCTGGCGACCCAGATCGGCTCGAGCCTGATGGGCGTGCTCTACATCCTCGACGAGCCGAGCATCGGGCTGCACCAACGCGACAACGCCAAGCTGATCCGGACGCTCGAACGGCTGCGGGACATCGGCAACACCCTGATCGTCGTCGAGCACGACGAGGACACCATGCGGGCGGCCGACTGGATCGTCGACATCGGTCCCGGCGCCGGCGAGCACGGCGGCCACGTCGTCGCCAGCGGGACCTACGAGGACATCCTCGCCACCCCGGACAGCCTGACCGGCCAGTACCTCTCCGGCCGGCGCCAGATCGAGATCCCGGACCGGCGCCGGAAGGGCAACGGCCACAGCCTGCGAGTCCGCGAAGCGACCGGCAACAATCTCCGCAACATCACGGTCGACTTCCCGCTCGGCACCTTCACCTGCGTGACCGGCGTCTCCGGCTCCGGCAAGAGCACCCTCGTCACGGACACCCTCTACCGCAGCCTGGCCCAGCAGCTCCACGGTGCCAAGGCGCTGCCGGACCGCCACGGCGGGATCGACGGGGTCAGGCACGTCGACAAGATCATCGACATCGACCAGAGCCCGATCGGCCGGACGCCGCGGAGCAACCCGGCAACCTACACCGGCGTCTTCACCCCGATCCGGGAGCTGTTCGCGTCGATGAACGAGGCCAAGGCCCGCGGCTACGGTCCCGGCCGGTTCTCGTTCAACGTCAAGGGCGGTCGCTGCGAGGCCTGCAAGGGGGACGGCGTCATCAAGATCGAGATGAACTTCCTGCCGGACGTCTACGTTCCCTGCGAAGTCTGCGAGGGCAAGCGCTACAACCGGGAGGCACTCGAGATCCTGTACAAGGGCAAGAGCATCTCCGACGTGCTCGACATGACGGTGACCGAGGCGGTCGTCTTCTTCGAGAACGTCCCGAAGATTTCCCGGAAGATGCGGACACTGGAGGATGTCGGGCTGGGCTACATCCGGCTCGGGCAGCCGGCGACGCAGCTCTCCGGCGGCGAAGCGCAGCGGGTCAAACTCTCCTCCGAGCTGTCTCGCCAGGCGACCGGCAAGACGGTCTACATCCTCGACGAGCCGACGACCGGGCTCCACTTCGCCGACATCGAGCGCCTGCTTGGTGTCCTCCAGCGGCTGGCGGACGGCGGCAACACGATCATCGTGATCGAGCATAATCTCGACGTGATCAAGTCGGCCGACTGGTTGATCGACCTCGGCCCGGAGGGCGGCTCTGGCGGCGGCGAGGTCATCGCCGAGGGGACGCCCGAGGACATCGCCGCGACGCCGAACTCCTTCACTGGCCAGTTCCTCCGGCCGGTGCTGGCGCTTGAAGCGGTCGCGGCCGACTGATTCCCGACCAGGCAAGTCGCGTGGTTCACCCGGTTCCGGCACTGAGGTCCGTCCGACTTCACAAAACGGTCAGACAGATGGCTCCCGGAACGTCTTGCCGCCGTTCCGGCTCGCGATTACCATTGCGGCGGTCACGCGTGACCCGCGGCGGTTGCATCCGGCGCCTGGTGCGAAGGCTCTCTGGCAACCCTGGTCCCGAGCGAGGGAGCGACAGGGTGAATCGATCGGTCCTCGTTCTCAACCAGAACTACGAACCGTTGAACATCTGCAGCGTCCGCCGCGCCCTCGTCATGATCCTCGACGGCAAGGCAGAGATTCTCGAGACGCACCCGGAGGCACTCCGCGCATCGTCGCGCTCGTTCCCGTGGCCGTCGGTGATCCGCATGATGTACCTCATCAGGCGGCCGCGCCCTCGCGTCAAGCTTACCCGGCGGGAGATCTTCATCCGGGACGGCTTCACCTGCCAATACTGCGGCCGGCACGGCGGCGACCTCACCATCGACCACATCAACCCGCGCTCGCTCGGCGGTGGCCACTCGTGGGAGAATTTGGTCACGGCCTGCAAGGGGTGCAACCACCGCAAGGGCGGCAAGACGCTCCACCAGGCCCGGATGAGCCTCCGGACCGTTCCGCGCGAGCCGAGGGCCGGCATGTACTACACGATCGAACGCCGCCTCGACACTCGCCTCGACCACTCGTGGGAAAAGTTCCTGCCGGGCTTCATCCCCGTGCCGGCGCTCGGCTCGTACTCGTCGTCATCCCGGCGCACGTCAGCCTAGCCGGGGCCCGCCTGCCCTGGCGCGTTCGCCGGGGACCCCGCGACACGCGCCAGCCGCAGCGAAGGTGACCCGGCACCCCCAGCAGGTGCCGGTCGTCGTTTTTCGGCCGACCGGCCCGATGCGCTACCATCGCGCGTTAGCGAAGGCCGCCCACGGCCACCAGGACGACCGGAGATTCCCATGATCGACATCCAGCTCATCCGCACCCAGCCCGATTACGTCCGCGCCCAGATCGCCCGGCTCCACACTGACGCACCGATCGACGAGATCATTGCCCTCGACCATGAGCGGCGCGAGCTCATCGGCGAAACCGAGACCCTCAAGGCGCAGCGCAACGCCGGCTCGAGGGGCGTCGGCAAGGCGAAGGACCCAACTGAGCGCGAGCGGCTGATGACGGAGATGCGCGGCCTCGGCGACCGGATTGCCGGGCTGGACGACCGGCTCCGGACGATCGAGGAGTCGCTGCTCCAGGCCCAGCTCCGGGTGCCGAACCTGCCGGCCGAGCATGTCCCCGACGGCGCCAGCGAGGACGACAACGTCGTCACCGCCGAGATCGGCGAGCGGCGCCAGTTCACCTTCGCCCCGCGGCCCCACTGGGACATCGCGACCAACCTCGGGATCATCGACTTCGAGCGCGGCGTCAAGGTCGCCGGCACGCGCAACTACGTCCTTCGCGGCGACGGAGCCCGGCTCCAGCGCGCCCTGATTACCTGGATGCTGGACGTCCACACGCGCGAGCACGGCTACCAGGAGGTCTACCCGCCCTACCTCGTCCCGGCGGCGATGCTCGTTGGCACCGGCAGCCTGCCCAAGTTTGCGGAGACACTCTTCCACGACGCCGAGGAGGACAAGTGGCTGATCCCGACCGCCGAGGTCCCCATCACCAACCTCTACCGGGACGAGATCCTCGACGAGGCGATCCTGCCGATCTACCACGTCGCCTACACCGCCTGCTTCCGGCGGGAGCAGGTCTCGGGCGGCCGCGACGTGCGAGGGATCAAGCGCGGTTACCAGTTCGACAAGGTTGAGATGGTCAAGTTCGTCACTCCCGAGACGTCGGACGAGGAGCACCGGAAGCTGCAACGCGATGCGGAGGCAATCCTGCTGGCGCTTGGCCTGCCCTACCGCATCCTCCAGATCTGCACCGCCGACCTATCGTTCACGGCGGCTGACAAGGTCGACCTCGAGGTCTGGGCACCCGGCGCCGGCGAGTGGCTCGAGGTCTCGTCGATCTCGACTTTCCGGGACTTCCAGGCTCGCCGGGCCAACCTTCGCTACCGACCGGCGGGCGGCAAGCCGCAGTACCTCCACACGCTGAACGGCTCGGGCCTCGCCCTGCCCCGCCTGATGATCGCGATAATGGAGAACTACCAGAACGAGGACGGCACCTTCGACGTGCCGGCGGTCCTCCGCCCCTACCTCCGCGGCGACGAGCGGATCGGCATCCAGCCACCGATCGGCAACGGCTCACGTCTGGCCGCGACGGCCGTCTAGGCCCGGATTCGAGGTCATCCCGGTTGAGACGTTCCACCATGCCAGATCGTATCTTGGCCGGGTCGCTCCGGCCGTTCACCCACCGGAATGGGGTATCATTGGCGTCGCTCGACGAGCCTGGAGAGATGGCCGAGTGGTTTAAGGCTACCGTCTTGAAAACGGTCGCACGCAAGTGCCGGGGGTTCGAATCCCTCTCTCTCCGCCATTTTCGACAGTCTCGACTCGGCAAGGTTCCCGGCAACCGGGTGTCTGCCCGGTCGTCGTCCACTGGGTCGTCCGGTGGGCGGAGCTCGCACGCGTCGGTTAGCCAGCCGACCTCGTCGTCGAGGAGCACCAGGTTCGGCGCGTTCCTGGCGGCGATCGGCGCGTCGCGCACTCCGTCGCCCTTCGGATTGGCTGCCGAAGCGGCCATACCGTGCGTTGGTTCCGTTGGTTGACAAGGCAGGTAAGTTTCGGTCCGATCCACGCGGTGGATTTCACCGGTCGGGGTCGCCACCTGGCCAATCCATTTCGGGGCCGGGGTCACGGCGAGCGGCCGGCGTCGCCGAAGTCACCCGATGAACCATTCGGATGACTTTGACTCAAGTCGGATTCCCTGGACGAATCGCTTCGAATGAGGCCTTGCCTGCGATCGCAACCGGCGCATTAGATATGCGTTCCCCGCGGAACCGGAACCCCGTCCGAGGCGATAGTCCGGAATCGACACCCTGTCGCCCATCTGCTATCATGTGCCGGCAAATGCGAGGGGAGGTGGCCGAGTGGTTGAAGGCGCTCGCCTGCTAAGTGAGTAAGGGGTTAACACCCCTTCGAGGGTTCAAATCCCTCCCTCTCCGCCATTGAGTACGAAGAGCGGCGCCCGAGGTGACTCGGGCGCCGCTCCTGCTTTCCGGGAGGCGATCGGAAACTCCGAGACACCAGTCGCTGGCGTTCGCCCGGGAACGAGCAGCTGGCGATCCGCCTACGCGACCGCCGGCTGCTCGACCGTGCAGAACTTGCAGCGCGTGGCCGCGAGCGGGATGTTGCTCAGGCACTCCGGACACTTCTTCTCCTCCGGATCGGGCGGCGTCTCTCGCTTGCTTCGCTCGATCAGCGTGTTCATCGGTTTGATGATGAAGAAGAAGATGATCGCGGCGACGATGAGGAAGTAGATGATGTCATTGATGAACTGGCCGTAGCGATACTCTGAATCGTTGATGGAGAACGTCAGCCCGGAGAAGTCGGGCGTTCCACCGAACATGCCGATGAATGGCGTGATGATGTTGTCGGTCAGGGACTTGACGACCGCTCCAAACGCGGTCGCGACCAGGACAGCGACCGCCAGCGAGACGACGTTCCCCCGGAGGATGAACTCCTTGAACTCCGTCAGTAGCCCACCGCTACTGGACACGCCCTGCGACAGACCACCACGAACGCGCTGCTGCATGGTTCCCCCCGTCTGCGATCAGCAGGAAGACACGCGCATCTTCCTGAGCGCCAGCATAGACCCGCGCTGGCCGAATGAAAACACCCTTCCCGGCGAAGAGTCTCCTTCCGTATAGTTGCCGCAATCCGCGCGAACTTCCGGGCGCGGCGTGGACCAGACTGGCACTTCTTCCAGAATCTGATATACTGCGACGCGCGGAAAAGAATGTGCCCGTAGCTCAGGGGATAGAGCGCTTGGTTGCGGACCAAGAGGTCGGGGGTTCAATTCCCTCCGGGCATACCACTGGAGACCGGACGACAGCAGGAAGACGTGCCGGACGCATCTCCGTCCGGCACGTTATTCGTTTCAGCGGGTAACCGATGGCTCGCGCACTGTCAGGACATGCGGCATGAGCCGTCGTCCCCTCTTCGTCTCCAGCAATCACGGCAAGGTCCGGGAGATCGAGGCGATCCTCGGTTTCCCGGTCGAGCAGCTCGACCTCGACCTGCCGGAGATCCAGGCGCTCGACGTCGCTGTCGTCGCGCGGGAGAAGGCGCTCGCGGCCCACGCTGCCACTGGCCAGACGGTCTTTATCGAGGACACCGGACTCTATCTGGCGGCGCTTAGCGGCTTGCCCGGCGCCCTCGTTCGCTGGTTCCTGGCGACGATCGGGCCGCGGGGCATCTGCGACCTGATTCCCGCCGGTGTGGCGAGAACAGCGACGGCCCGGACAGCGGTCGCCCTCTGCGACGGCACGTCGGTCGAGGTCCTGATTGGCGAGACCGTCGGCACGATCGCCTTCGAGCCTGAGGGCGACGGCGGGTTCGGCTGGGATGGGATCTTCCAGCCCGACGGCGCCGGGAAGACCTTCGCGGAGATGACACAGTCCGAGCGGGACCCGTTTTCGATGCGACGGAAAGCGATCGAACAACTCCGTGGACCACTCAGTCCGTAGCCCTCCGTGGCAGTCCGGTGTTCGCGGCGGCCCGGATCGACAGGCTCAGAAGTGCCGGAGCAGATCACCGAACCGCTTGATGGTGAGTCGCCGCTGACCGGCCGGCGCCTCGTCAAGCTCCTGATGTTCCAGAATCCAGGTCCGATCGTGCGGGATGAAGACCGCGTTGAGCCCAGCGGCCAGCGCCGGGTTGATGTCGGATCTCGGCGCGTTCCCGATCATCCAGGTCGAGACCGGCGGACTGCCAAGGTCCCGGAGCACCGTCTGGTAGACGTCGACATCCTTCTCTGGGACGACGAAGCGGTGCGCGATGGACGTCGCCAGCCCGCTACGATCGATCTTCAGGCGCTGCTCCTCTTCCTGGCCCTTGGTCAGCAGCGCGAGATCATGGCGGACGGCCAGGATCGCGAGCGTTTCCTCGACCCCAGCGATCACCTCCATCGGCTGGCTCAGGATCCGCTCGGCGAACCCCACCACGGTCGCCAGCTTGGACTCATCGAGGTCCTCGGCCCGGAGCCGGGCCGTAGTCTCCCGCAGGCTCTGACCGAAGGCGGCCGAGCCGTACCCGTGTACCGCGACGTTGGCGTGCTCGATCTCGTCGATCACTGACCGAACATCAAATGGCGTCAGCGTGCCGTGGTCCAGCCAGGCGATGAACTCGTCGATCGCCCGCTCAAAGTAGACGTTGTTCTCCCAGAGGGTATCGTCACCGTCGAAGATCAGCGTCTGCCGCCCCGTGCTGATGCTGGACAAGGTTGTTCCCCTTCTTCCGCCTGATCCGCGACGTCCTGATCCGCGACGTCAGCGACGTCAGCGACTGGATCCGAATTGACCGGTCATCGGCGGTCAGCCAACCGAGATCGCGATCAGCCCGATGAGTCCAACCGCGTAGACCACAACAACGGCGAGCGAATCCCGACCGATTCCGAGGACGGTCCGTCGGGAACGGAAGATGAGTCCGACGACGAAGAAGACCGTCAGAACGATCCCCAGCGCCGTCAGGTAGAGGTCGGTCGGTTGAGCGTCCAGGAGCGGGTCGCGGCCCGCGATAAGGCCGATCATCACGAACAGGACCGGCAGGAAGGCGTTACCGCCGAAGATGTCGCTGATCGCCAGCTGGTCTTCGCCGTCCCGAGCCGAGGCAATCCCGGTCGAGATCTCGGGCAGCGACGTCGCCAGAGCCAGAAAGGTCGCGCCGAACACGACCCCGCTCAGGCCGAATGCATCGCTCAGAAGCGTTCCCGTCTGCTCCAATGTCCAGCCGGCGATCAGGGTGACGAGGGCGGCGACCGTGAACACCGTCACAGTCCGCTGTGTTCCCCCCGCCCTGTCCGGCTTCCGACTTCGCGCTGACCTGCGGCAGGTGTCGTCCGGATCAGTAGTCCGCCAGGGCAGGCCATTCTGGGTCTGACGAACCAGATACAGCCCCATCAACCAGAGGACCGCCACGACGAGCGACCCCATTCCCAGGCGGCCGAACTGGGTGGTCGACGGCAGTTGCGCCGCCATCAGGACCGAGGCGAGGATGACCACGACGATCAGCCCCTCGACGGCGACCACGAGGGAGTTTGCCCGATAGGTGAGTGGTCCCGCCGGGCGCCGGACCATCGCGTCGATGATGACCAGGACAACGGTCTGTATCGCGATTCCGCCGAGAATGTTGCCGACCGCCACTTCGATGTTCCCCGAGCGGGCCGCCGAGAACGAGATCGCGATCTCGGGCAGGTTGGTCGCGATCGCGAGGATGACGAGCCCTCCCACCGCCTGGCCGAGGTGGAACCGGTCCGAAAGCTGTTCAGTCGTGCTGGCCAGTCGGATACCGGCCAGCCAGACGGCGACCGCCGCCACGACGAACGCCAGACTCACGATCGGCAACGGCAGGGAGGCGAACACGGCAAGTCCTCGATGGTGAGCAGTTCCGGAAACGCAGGAGCGGCGGCAGCAGTAGACCACCGATCGCCGTCGTTGTCAGCCGAAACGCCAACCCACCTGGTCCAGACCGATTGACGGCCACCGCGCTGGGCAGTACCATCGGTATTCCGACCAATGGACTCGGCTTTCCGTCGGACGATCCGAGCCCGCTCTGGAGACGACCTATGCCCACACCTGAACCGTTCACCCGTCGGCGCGTACTCGGCAGCGGCTTTGCCCTCGGAACGGCGGCGATGATGGCCGGACATCTCCGGAATGTCTCTGCTCAGGATGGGGCAGCGACCCCGGCGTCGACACCCGCCGCGCGGTCCGGCACCCAACCCGACGGCACCTGGCTGTTCGTCGACGATCTCGGCACCGAGATCTGCCTGGCGTCCACTCCGCGGCGGATCGTCGCCGAGCTCTCGACGGCCGCCTCGCTCTGGGATCTCGGCATCCGACCGGTCGGCGTGTTTGGCATCACGACGACCCAGGACGGCAGCCCCGAGATCGCGGCCGGCCGGATCGACCTCGACTCCGTGGTGAACCTCGGCGAGGGGTTCGACGACTTCGATCTGGAGCAGCTCGTCGCCCTCCAGCCAGACCTGGTCGTCACCAGCCTGTACGGCACGCTCGTCTGGCGGATCAACGTCGACGCGCTCCCACAGATCGAGGCGCTGGCACCCATCGCCGGGATCAACGTCTCGGGCGTCTCGGTAATCGACATCATCGGCCGCTATGTCGAACTGGCCGCCGCCCTTGGAGCTGACACGGCCTCCGGCGACACGGCGAGCGCCCAGTCCGCTTTCGACGCGTCCTCCCAGGCCGTGAGGGAGGCGGCAGCCGCCAACCCGGACCTGTCGATCCTGTACGTGACCGGCGCCAGCGACATCTACTACGTCGGCAACGCCATGGCGGCCGGCGATCTGATCTACTTCCGGCAGCTCGGTGTCAACATCCCGCAGACGGATGAGACGGTCGATTACTGGGAGTCCGACTCCTGGGAGGAGACCAACAGGTATCCGACCGATGTCATCCAGATCGACCGGCGGGCGGCCTGGCTGACCTACGAGCAGATGCTGGAGCGCGAGACGTTCGCCCTCCTCCCCGCCGTCATGGCTGGCCAGATCGGAACGTGGGACGTCGAGTACGTCAACAGCTATCAGGGGTTCACCCCGGTACTTGACCGCCTCGCCGAGACGATCCGGACGGCGGACGCAACAGTCGTCTGACCGGCTACCGGCAGCCTGCCAACAGTCCGGCGATGACCCAGGGAGCGTTCCCAAGGTCGTCTGCTGCCGGCCATCGCAATGGTCGCCAGCGGTTGGCGGAGGCAGCGGCCGCTGGTATACTCCCGCGGTGGGCAGGTGTCCGAGTGGTTGAAGGTGCCGCTCTCGAAAAGCGGTGTGGTGATGAGCCACCGTGGGTTCGAATCCCACCTTGCCCGCCACAGACCGGGCGGTCCGTCGCCGGACCATGGGGAAGGGTCGCATAGTTGGCCTAGTGCGCTCGCCTGGAAAGCGGGTACGGGGAAACCCGTCGAGGGTTCGAATCCCTCCCCTTCCGCCAACGAGAATTGAGACGGCGCCCGGCGACATTCAGGCCGGGCGCCGCCTCTTCTTTTCCGGCGTTCATCAGTGGGACACGTACCTCAGAGATCCACCAGCCGCTCAATGAAACGCGGCTTCCGGGCGTGCCGCTCGCGGATCGCCTCCAGGCGGTCGGCGAACTCGTCGTCGGTCCCCTGCTCGAGGGCGATGGTCTGCATGTCCAGGATGAGCCCGGCGGCCGCGTCGTAGCCGGGGCCGTTGCGCCGCTCGATCTCCCGCTCAATCTCATCCCAGACCCGTTCGCCCTGTCCAGAGAGAAGTTCGAGCCGGGCGCGGCGAGCGACCGCGGCTTCCCGAGCAACGCGGCGCTCCTCGGCCAGCCGCCGATCGTCCGCCGCCCGCTCCCGTGCGGTGCGGATCTCGACCGACCGAACCAGCACTTCCGCGGCAGATCGTGGTTCGAATGGCGCGGCAACGGGCTCGGGTCCGAGCGCACCCCGGACCGCTGCGCGCCACTCGGTCATCACCACTGGGTCGCCAGCGTGGAGCCGCGTCAGGATGTCGGTCCTGACAACTCCCGATACGTTCTCGATCGCCGCCTGGATGGCCTCCGCGGAGAGCGACCGCGGAACCGGGGAACGCTCGGCGGCGGCCGCGACCAGGTCGGGATCGATCCTGAAGAACTCGGCAAATGTGCGGAGCTGCTCAGTCAGGGGACCGATACCCGCCATTGGCTCCAAGTCGCCGGGGGCCGTGTACCCGGCGCCTCCCTCGAAGACCTTTTCGTCATCGTCGACCTCGAGGGAATCCTCGAGCACGGAAAGCTCCAGCGCCTTGAGCCAGAGCAGATAGAACAGCCTCAGGTCACCGTCGAGGAGGTCGGACCGGAGCGGCGCCAGCCCCGGCAGCCACGATTCCTCCTCGACCCACTCATCGTCCGCCTCCTCATCGGTCCACGCGATATCCAGGATGAGGTGCTCATCGGTGAGCCGAACGGTAACGAGGTGCTCGTATCTGGCCACGCTGGCCTGTACGACCGCGACATCCACGAGGCGCTTTGGCAGGCACAACATGAACCGGCGCGTCCCCCAGTTCGTGAGGTAGACATGCAGGTCGAACCATCGGGCCATGAAATCAGCCGGGTCGCCCTTCAGGTCGCCCCAGGAGTAGGAGTTCGTGAAACTTGTCGCCGTGATCTCGGCTCGGGTCGAGATCGCCCGCAGCGCCTTGCGGTCTCCGGCACTCAGTGGGCGGTCGACGGTCCTGAATTCGTAGTACTGAAACTCGCTCATGCGCCTGCCTGCCGTTGTCCTGGCCCGTGCCTTGGCTCACCGGGAATGATCTGGATCCTACGTCCTCGATTATGTCGCCACGACCGTCTGCGTCAAGAACCGATCGATCTCGGCCCTTGTCGGGACCGATGGCTGAGCGCCGGCGACCGTGCAGGCCAGTGAGCCAGCGGCCACGCCGAGCCGGACACCGTCCGGCCTGGTCTCGCCGATCGCGAGCGCCGCGGCAAAGGCGCCGCAGAGCGAATCGCCCGCTCCGGTCGTATCCACGACCTCAACGGCCGGCGCCGGCACCATCGTCGCGCCGTCGCCGTCCACCCAGAGCGCCCCCTTCCCACCGAGCGTGATCAGGACCCCCTGAGTTCCCCGGTCCCGAAACATCGTGGCAATCGCGGTCCAGTCTGAAGCAGGTGTGTCACTAGAGCCATCGTCGCCGGCCAGCGCGAGCGCCTCGGTCTCGTTGACGATCAGCGCATCAACCTGATCGATCAGACTTGCCGCGCGCTCCGGCTCCGGAGTGGCGTTGAGGATGACCACCGCGCCATCCGTCCGTGCCCGGCCAATCAACGCGTCGATCACGGCGGGTTCGAGCTCAAGCGTCAGGAGCAGGACGGCGATCGGCTCCGCTCCGAGTGCCGCGACGGCCCTCTCGGGTTCGACGAGGAGCGTCGCGCCGGGAACATAGAGGATGCGGTTGTCGCCGCCGTCCTCGACCTCGATCAGCGCCACGCCCGAGGACACTCCGGCGATCCGTTCGACCGCCGCTGTGTCGATCCCGTCGGCGACGAGATCGGCTAACCGATCGTCCCCGAAGGCATCGTCCCCGACGCCGCCGACCATCGCGACGATCGCTCCCGACCGGGCTGCGGCGACAGCCTGGTTGCTGCCCTTTCCTCCACCGAACATGGCGAAGCTCGTTCCGGTCACGGTCTCACCCTGCCGGGGGGAACGGGCCGTCCGGCCGACGAGGTCCGTGTTGATCGCCCCGCCGACCACGACCCGGCCGCAGGGAACCTGGCGTCGCATACTCACTCGGCACTCCCGACGGTCTGAACAGCGCTGGTTGCCAGTGCCAGATTCACCGCGATTCCTTTCGGCGGCGTGGAGAGAGTCGGTGTGGGATCGAGCGGAGCAGGGACCGCCGAAGATCGTCCCACGCCTTCCGGCCCGTCTGATCTGACGGCGCGACCGAAGCCGGTGCGTACTGTTCGGCGGTGTACTGCTCGGCAACCGTCCGGGCCGAGTGTCGCGCCGCCGGGACTGACCGACCGATCTGCTCGGCGTACTCGGTTGGGGTCATGGTCGCGTCGCTCCTGATCCGGAGCCAGCTTCCCAGACGTAGCGTCTGGGCGTAGAGCGCACTGACCGGACTCATCCCGCTCAGACCGCGCCGCCAGAAGATCGCCAGCAATAGCGCGGCGGTGACGAGCAGGGCGAGGAGAACCCCGGCGGCGAGCAGCGCCCACTGGAACGGTCCGTTGATCGGCGAGCCTGGGTCGTTGGGCTCAGTCGCGGCGACCGCGGCCGGCGACGGTGACGGCGTCGGTACCGGACTGGGGCTGGGCACGGAGGAAGCCGCGCCCGGCGACGACGGCGACGGACTCACGCTTGGCGGCGGTGTCGGGCTGGGCGACGGTGACGCGGACGCCTGGTCGTCGGCGTAGGCCGGCGCGGCGCGGTTCGCGGTCGGCTCGAACGGGATCCAGCCGAACCCCGGGAAGTAGGCCTCGACCCAGACGTGGGCGTTCTCCTCGCGGTAGATGTACCCGTTGCTGGCGTCGTAATCCGGCGGGAAGTAGCCGGTCACTACCCGGGCGGGGACGTCGAGCGTTCGGAGCATGACAGCCATCGCCGAGGCGTAGTACTCGCAGTATCCCGCCTGGGTATCGAAGAGGACGAAGTCGACGGCGTCCCGATTCTGGGGTGGATCGGGCGGGTTCACCGTGTACGCGATCCGGGAGCGCAGGTCGTTCTGGATGACGACGGCCATGTCGTAAGGCGTCATGGCGTCATTGTCGAGCACGAGTTGACGGGCCAGCGTGCGTGTCCGGTCGGTGATGGTCGTCGGCAGTTGGAGGTAGCGGTCGGAGATATAGGCCGGGTAGTCGGTCCCGGCCGCGGCGAGGTCCTCGCCGGTCGCCGTCGTCTCCAGGCCACCGATATCGTAGGAATCATTGACGGTGAGCGGACGCTGGGCCTGGACGGAATCGATGTCGTCGTAGACGGGAATCGGCCCCGTCACGATCAGTTCGCTTGCGAGACCACGACTGGCCACCCATTCGACGGTGACGAGACGATCCTGGACGGTCTGGAGTTCAGCGTCGATCGAACGGGCGAGGTCAGCGTCGTTTGCTGCGACTCCTTCGCCGTCCTCGTCGAACCGCGCCTTGGCGAGGAGGTCGGCAAGCGGCTGAAGATCGGGTGGCAGCGCCGCCCGTTGCTCCTCGCTCGACATCGGCAGCCGGTCGCCGTTCATCTCGGTCCAGCTCACCTGGACGCTGGTCGGCAGGCTGCTGGTCCGATAGGTGTCGCGGGTGAAGAGCGTGCTGTCGCTGGCGCCCAGCACCCGCACCGTCCCGTCCGTGTCGCTGCGATCGTTGGTGACGTCTGGGCTCAGCGCGACCGGCAGGTCGGCGTCGAAGGCAATCCGGGAGGAGTACGGCTCGCGGTCAGCGGCGCTTGCCTGATCGAACGTCTCATCGGCCGTGCTGCTCCAGCCGTGGCCATCGTAGTCATCCATCCGCCGGGCCGCGAGGTATGGGGCGGTATCGCCGTCGGACGTGAACGCCAGCATCGGATCGCGAGACAGGTCCAGTGCCCCGCCGAGGTCGAAGGAGTCGTCGAAGGACGCGTAGCTCTCGCCCCGATTACGACCATCTCCGGTCAGCTGACCGAGCCAGTCGTCGATCTGGCCCTGTGCGGCCGTAACGGGCCGGTCCAGCGATTGCCAGCTCGACCGGAGCAGGTCGTCCCGGATCGAGATCGGCAGGACCCAGCCAATGACCGTCAAGATCAGGACGACGTTGAAGCCGATCCCGAGGATGCGCGACGAGATGAAGCCCGGCGCCTGGATACCGCGTGCCTGCCAGTCCCATCGGCGACGACGGGCGAAGTGGGCCACGATGAGCGAGCCGGCCGCGACGATGTAGAGGACCAGCGGCGCCGCGCCCGACTCGGGCCGGTAGCCGAGGTTGATCATCATCACCGCGCCAGGCAACAGCACCGAAGCCGTCACCCAGGAGCGCCGGTAGAGCGTCCAGGCCGACATGTAGGCGACCAGCCACCCTGTCAGTCCCATCAGCACGACGAACAGGTGGATGTCGTCCATCCGCTCGCCGTTGGCGGTGCTGCGCGTCCACTCCTCAAACAGCGTCGCGAGCTGCCGGGCTCGCTCTGGATACGTGCCGCCCAGATCGGGGAACTGGACGATCGTGTGCATCACGACGATGAACAGCCCAAGCCAGAACGCGGTCAGGTGTGAGGCGAGGTCCGGCGCCTCGGCCTTGGCGAGCAGGAGCCCGACGATGCTGCCGGCCAGCACGATGATCGGGATCGCGCTCAATCCCTCGACCCACCCGGCGTCCAGCACCGACCAGGCGGCGGCCAGCACCATGATTAGGTGCAGCAGGACGACGGCCGGCCCCTCGGCCGGGACCAGACTCCGGATCGCGCTGGCCAGCCGACTGCCAGGTGTCGACGGGGCCAGCGATGGGGAACGTCGAGATGTCGGTGCCAGACTATCGACCATCGGGGCGTCCCTTCACGGCCATTAGCCGTCCGGTGCGTGAGATTGCGGTTCGGCCGATCCCGTCGATGCCGGGCCCGGCCAGCGCGTCGCCGATCAGGTCGCCGCAGGCGATCAGATGCGACCGGATGGCGACGCCACCGAGGGCGTCGGTAACGCGCTCGAACGACGGGGCCGGCCCGAACGAGTCCGGCTCGATCAGGACCGCGCCGGCCCGGGCGCTCCGGCCGGCGACCTCGGCGAGGACGCCGACCCAGTCCGGCTCGGTCGCGGCGGTCACCACGACGATAGCGGACGGTCCGGTGAATCGGCGGGCCTCTTCTATAATCGATTCTCCGAGCCCGATGGATCCATCGGCGTGAACGACAGCGAGCGTCTCGAGAATGCGAAGCTGCTGATGCTGGCCCCGCTCGGGATGGATCACGGCGCGGACATCGTTGGTACAGACTAGCCCGACGCTCCGTCCGGAGGCCAACAGCCACGACGCCAGCGAGGCCGCGGCCGAGACGGCGTACTCCTCAGTCGAGTCCAGCCACGGGGCCGGCGGCGCCCGCCAGTCGGGCCAGTCATCGGAATAAACGGCGGCGATATGGGTCGTGCGATCGAGATCGAGGACGATCCAGACGTCCGACGACGGGTCGAACTCCAGTTCCTTCACCATCAGTGCGCCGCGCCGGGCCGATGCGCTCCAACTGATGCGGTTCTGCGGATCGCCGACGACGTACTCCCGGATTCCGGCGACGTTGGCGGTCGTCGTCGCACCGCGGGAAGCCGAGACGGCACCGCCGGACAGGAGACCGGCCGGCGGGGAATAGCCCTGCGACTCGGCAACGTCCGGGTAGATCAGCAGGTCACGGGAACCCTCGAACCGCCGCTCCCGAGGGAACAGCCCGAACGGGTCGCCGCCCCGAATGATCGTTGGCCCGAGACGGAACCGGCCCCGGCGAGTAGCGGAGGTCTCGACCTCCCACGACACTCGGCCGTGACGCGGCAGGTTGAACACCCGCCCGGCCCGGTGGCGTGGCATCGTCGAGCCATCGACGAGCTCCAGCCACAGCTTCGGCAGGAACGACGTGCTCGAGACGGTGATCTCTTCCCGAACGTCCTGCCCGACCTGGAACCGGTCGCCGCTGACGTACCGCTCGACCCTGAGCCCCGCCACGGCGAGCCGGGACCAGACCAGCGCCACGAGGACGAAGCCGGTCAGGACGAAGGTCAGCTCATCCAGATATGGCCAGGTGGTCAGCTGGGACAGGGTGAAGACGCCCAGCAGGACGACGATCGCCTTGACACCGTTCACCGGTCTCAGGACTCAGCCCGGCGACCACGCCAGGCTCCCCGGCCACGGGCTGGCTCGGCGTCGACCGGAACCGAGGCGCCATTCGACTGGGGCCATCGCTCGCCGGCCGGGACCACGCCGTTGCCACGCTGAGGTTGGGCGCCGGGGACCGCCAGCTGCCTCAGCACCTCCCCCATGATCGTCCGGCCATCGATGCCGCGCATCCGGGCCGACGGGCTCACGATCAGGCGGTGCGCCAGGGTCGGCTCCGCCAGCGCCTTGACGTCGTCCGGGATGACGTACTCGCGGCCCGAGAGCGCCGCCCAGGCCCGGGCGGTGTTGTAGAGCGCCAGCGAACCGCGGGGGCTGGCGCCGAGGTAGATGTCCTCATGCGCCCGTGTCGCCTCGACCAGGCCGACGATGTACTCGGCGATTGCCGGGGCGACGTGGACGCGACGCACCGCTTCCTGCGCGGCGACGAGCTGATCGACATCCAGCGCCTGCGGCAGCGAGTCGAGCGGGTGCCGGTTGTGCTGCCGGGTCAGGAGCTCGAGCTCGTTGGCGTGGCCGGGGTAGCCGAGCGACAGCCGGACCAGGAATCGGTCGAGCTGCGCCTCCGGCAGCGGGAACGTGCCCTCGTACTCGATCGGGTTCTGCGTTGCCATGACGACGAACGGCGTCGGCAACTGATGGGTCGCCCCGTCGACCGTGACCTGCCGCTCCTCCATCGCCTCCAGCAGGGCGGACTGCGTCTTCGGGGAGGCGCGGTTGACCTCGTCGGCCAGAACGAGCTGGGCGAAGACCGGACCGGGCCGGAACTCGAACGTTCCGCTGTGCTGGTTGTACATACTGACGCCGGTCACATCGCTCGGGAGGAGATCCGGCGTGAACTGGATGCGCTTGAACGAGCAGCCGATCGTGCGGGAGATCGTCTTGGCGAGAACGGTCTTGCCGACGCCGGGGACGTCCTCGAGGAGGATGTGCCCCTGGCAGAGCAGGGAGACCAGCACGAGCTGGACCTCGCGGCGCTTGCCGACGATGACCCGTTCGACATGGTCGCCGGCAAGTTGCGCGATCGCCTGGACGGACATGGACTCCATAGAGGGAAACTGACTCCTGGTACGACCGGTGGCGGCGGACCGAATCGGCCGGCGCCCGCTCGCAAGTATCACACGGACAGTCCCCGGCTCCAGTCTTGAAGCGCTGTCCGGCTCTGGAATCGGGTGTCGTTGTGAACGAACACCCCGGTATACTTCACTCCACAGAACTGAGGTACGAGACGTCTCAAGGAGCGAACACGATGTCGGCGGCACCTGACACGACTACCATCGAGCAGCGGCCGGTCGTCATGCTCGTCGACGGATTCGGCTTGATCTTCCGGGCGTTCTACGCCATCCAGAACGGACTGACGACGTCCTCCGGCCAGCAGGTCGGCGCGGTCTTCGGTTTCGCGACGATGCTGCTGGAGACGATCCGGGTCCATCGGCCCGACCACGCCGTCGTCGCGCTGGAGGGTGGCAAGACCTTCCGGCACGATACCTACGAGCAGTACAAGGCCAACCGGCCCGAGATGCCGCCCGAGTTCGAGCAGCAGGTCGACGTCATCAAGGGGCTGCTCGACGCTCTCAACATCCCGGTCATGGTCCGGGAGGGGTACGAGGCCGACGACGTGATCGGCTCGCTCTCGACCCACCTTGCCCAGAAGGATGAGGCCGAGGTCCTGATCGTCACCGGCGACAGCGACCTCCTCCAGCTCGTTGACGACCACGTCACGGTCGTCCTTCCCGGCCGGCAGTCCTTCAGCGATCTGCGGACGTTCAACCGGGACGGGGTGATCGAGCGGTTCGGGGTCGGCCCAGAGCTCGTCCCCGACTACAAGGCAATCGTCGGCGACACCTCGGACAACGTCGCCGGGGTCAAGGGCATCGGCGACAAGGGTGCCCGCGCCCTGCTCCAGCAGTTCGGTCCGATCGAGTCGATCATCGAGCACATCCCGGAGATTACCCCTGACCGGACCCGCAAGGCGATGGAGGCCGGTCAGCGGGACGCGATCGAGAGCAAGAAGATCGTCACGATCGTCCGCGACCTCGATGTCGACCTCGACTGGGACCACAGTTCGGTTGGAAACTACGATCGGGGTCGGGTCTTCGAGCTGTTCCGGGAGCTGGAGTTCCGGACGCTCCTCAACAAGCTGCCCGAGGTCCATGAGAAGGCCGATCCGGTCGAAGTCCGGACCTTCGATCCGGTCCGGACGATCGTGCGGACCGAGGAGCAACTTGACGCCCTCGTCGGCCGGATCGCCGCGGTCGGACGGCTAGCTCTCGATGTCGAGACGACGGCGACCGACCCAATGCGGGCGGCCCTCGTCGGGATCGCGATCGCGGTCGACCCGGAGGAGAGCTTCTACATCCCGGTCATGCACCGCCTGATCGACGAGGGGCCGCAACTCGGCCTGGGCCTGCTCCGGGAGCGGCTGATCCCCGCCCTCGGCGGCGAGATGAAGGTCGTCGCCCACCACGGCAAGTACGACCTCCAGGTCATGTCCCGCCACGGCTTTCCGATCGTCCCGCTGGCTTTCGACACGATGATCGCGGCCTTCCTGCTGGGTGAGTCCTCGATCCGCCTCAAGGACCTCGCCTTCACCCGGCTCGGGATCCAGATGACCGAGATCACCGAATTGATCGGGAAGGGGAGCAAGCAGCTCACCATGGACGTGGTCTCGGGCGACGAAGCCGGGGCCTACGCCTGCGGCGACGTTGAGGCGACGCTGGCCCTGGCCGACGCGCTGGCGCCGGAGATCGCCGAGCGTGAGCTCGACGGCCTGCTCTACAGCGAGGAACAGCCCCTCGTGCCGGTCCTCGTCGCGATGGAGCGGACCGGGATCACGGTCGACACCGACTACCTTGCCAGCTTCTCCAGCGAGCTGACCGAGCGGCTGACTGCCCTCGAGCGCGGCATTCAGGAGGCGGCCGGGCGGGAGATCAACATCGGCTCGAACAAGCAGCTCGCCGACCTGCTCTTCGTCGAGCTCGGTCTCGCCGCCGGACGCAAGACCAAGACCGGCTACTCGGTGGATGCCGACGAGCTGGAGCGCCTTCGCGGCTCCCACCCGATCGTGGGGCTGATCCTCGAGCACCGCTCGCTGTCCAAGCTCAAGTCCACCTACGTCGACTCCCTCGCCCAGTCCGTCCACCCCGATACCGGCCGCGTCCACACCTCCTTCAACCAGACGATCGCCGCGACCGGCCGGCTGTCCTCGACCAACCCGAACCTGCAGAACATCCCGGTTCGGACGGAGGAAGGCCGGCGGGTCCGCCACGCCTTCGTCGCCGACACCCGGCCGGACTTCCGTCTGTTCGACGACGCGGTCCTGCTCTCGGCCGACTATTCCCAGATCGAGCTCCGGCTGCTGGCTCACATGAGCGGCGAACCGTTCCTGGTCGAATCGTTCCAGCGCGGCGACGACATCCATCAGGCGACGGCGGCGATCGTCTACGGCATCGAGCTTTCCGCTGTCTCGCCCAACCAGCGCCGCGTCGCCAAGACCGTCAACTTCGGTGTCATGTACGGGATGCAGGCGTTCGGGCTGGCGCGGGACTCCGGCCTGAGCAACGCCGACGCCGGCAGGTTCATCGAGCAGTACTGGGCCCGGCTGCCCAAGGTTCGCGAGTTGTTCGACCGGACGATCAACGATGGCGCGCGGAACGGCTACGTCGTCGCGCCGAGCGGCCGGCGCCGGTACCTGCCGGAACTGGCCTCGAGCAATGGGATGCGAAGGCTGACCGCCGAGCGGATGGCGGTCAACATGCCGGTCCAGGGGACAGCGGCCGACATCATCAAGGTCGCCATGATCCACCTCCATGAGGCGCTCGGTCAGAGCGACCTCCGGGCACGGCTGCTACTCCAGGTCCATGACGAGCTGGTCCTCGAAGTCGAGCGGTCCGACCTCGACGCGACGGCCGAACTCGTCCTCCGGATCATGGAGGGCGCGGCCGAGCTCTCGGTTCCCCTCATCGCCGAGGTCAACGCCGGCCCACGCTGGGATGAGATGGAACCGATCTCCCGAGTCCCGGCGTCAGTTACCGCCTGATCGCGTTCCGGAGATCGGCCGGCGGCTTGAGCGAGACATGAACGATACTTCCCTTCGGAAAGCTTGAGGACGATCGGCGAACATCCTACAATACGGGATGGTCCGCTCCCGAATCGCCAAGACATGGCAATCGGCGTGACCGTCCCAACGCCGGAGACAGCGCCCTGAACCGCCTTCAAGATGCACCCTGACCGCGATCAGGGACGGAGCCTCGATGCCGACCTACGCCTATCGCTGCCGCGATTGCGGCCACCAGTTCGATATCTTCCAGAAGTTCTCCGAGGACTCGCTGACCGTCTGCCCGACCTGCGAAGGGTCGATCCGTCGGGTCATTCAGCCGACCGGGATCGTCTTCAAAGGGACTGGCTTCTACATCAACGACAGCAAGAATTCGGCGAAGTCCGGCGCGGACAAGGCGAAGACGGCTGCCGACGCCGGCGATTCCGGCAGCGATGAGAAAGCCGGTGGGGACAAGACCGAGAAATCCGACAAGGCTGACGGCAAGACCGACAAGCCGGCTGGCGGCTCGACCGAGAAGGTGGCCGCGGAGAAGTCGGGTAGCGGCAAGACGGAACCGGCCGCACCGGCCGCACCGGCCTCGAAGGACCGCACGCCGGCCGCCGCCCGGGCAGCGTCGAAGTAACGCGACCGGCCGGGAGCGGCAGAGTCGGTCCGCGACACGACATGGCCAATGAGCAGGATGTGGGACCGATGGTTCTGGCAAGGTGGCAAGAGGACATTCGGGCGATCCAGGTCAACGACCCGGCCGCCCGCTCGGCGCTTGAGGTCGTCCTGACCTATCCCGGCTTCCACGTCGTCCAGTTCCACCGCCTCGCCGGCCGGCTGCATCGCCGCGGCCTTCGCCTCCCGGCCCGGCTGGTCTCCCACCTTGGTCGCGTCATCACCGGAATCGAGATTCACCCCGGCGCCACGATTGGTCGCCGGCTGGTCATCGATCACGGTATGGGTGTCGTAATCGGCGAGACAGCGGTCGTCGGCGACGACGTCCTGCTCTACCAGGGCGTGACGCTGGGCGGGACGTCACGGGCGCGCGGGCGGCGACACCCGTCGATTGGAGACCGGGTCCAGATTGGCGCCGGAGCGACGGTGCTCGGTGACGTCACCGTTGGCGATGACGCCCGGGTCGGGAGCGGCGCCGTCGTGGTCCGGAACGTTCCGGCTGGCGCGGTCGTCGGCGGCGTTCCGGCCCGCATCCTCCGGGAGATCGACCTGATAACCGGTCAGGCAATCCGTCCGGCCTCGCCCGACGAGATCCACGCGGCGCTGCTCGAGCGGATCGACGTGCTGGAAGCCCGGCTCCAGGTTCTGGAACGTAGTGGGGACCGGTGTACCTCGGCCGCCATCTGACGCAGGATGGCGGCGATCCACACCATCGGTCCGCCGTGCCCTGCGCTGGGCCGGACGGATCGCCCCCGATGCGCTCGTGACCAACTCAGGCCCCCGCCCCCGCGAAGGAGTCGTCCGGTCATGTCGTCGCCCAGCACCACCTCACAGACGCTCACGAAAGAACTGCCCCCAATCCAGCTTTACGACACGCTCACTCGCCAGGTCGCGCCGTTGCGGACGATCGAGCCCGGCGTCGTCACGATGTACGTCTGCGGGGTGACCGTCTACGACAGCGCCCACGTCGGCCACGGGCTGTCGGCGGTCATCTTCGACGTGATCAAGCGCTACCTGGCCTTCCGCGGCTACAAGGTCCGGCACGCCCAGAACTTCACCGACATCGACGACAAGATCATCAACCGGGCCAACCGCGAGGGGATCACGCCGGGTGATCTGACGGAGACGATGATCGCTCAGTGGCACGCCGACACGGCCGAACTCAACATCGTGCCAGCCGACGTCTACCCCCGGGCGACGCACGAATTGCCCGGCATCATCGCGATGATCGAGCGGTTGATCGCCCAGAACGCCGCCTACGTCGTTGACGGCGACGTCTACTACCGGGTCCGCTCGTTCGACGGCTACGGCAAGCTCTCCCACCGCCACCTCGACGACCTCCTGTCCGGTGCCCGGATCGACGTCGACGAGCGCAAGGACGACCCGCTGGACTTCGCCCTCTGGAAGGCCGCCAAGCCCGGCGAGCCACTCTGGCCGAGCCCGTTCAGCGATGGTCGCCCCGGCTGGCACATCGAGTGCTCGGCGATGTGCAGCGCTCACCTGGGCAACCAGATCGACGTCCATGGCGGTGGGACCGACCTGATCTTCCCCCACCACGAGAACGAGATCGCCCAGAGCGAGGCCGCCCTTGGCGTCGACCCGTTCGCCCGGTACTGGGTCCACAACGGCCTGCTCCAGTTCAGCGGCGAGAAGATGTCGAAGTCGATCGGCAACTTCGTCCGCATCCGTGAGCTGGCCGACCGCGGTCTTGCGATGGCGTTCCGGCTGCTCGTCCTCCAGTCCCATTACCGGGTCCCGCTGACCTTCACCGAGGACGGGCTCCAGGGCGCCAACAATGGACTGGCCCGGCTCCGGGCCGCGGCCGTCACGCTCGACCACCCAAATGAGCTGTCGGCCGGCACCGCGCTGACTGAGCTGACGAACGAGGTCCGGCGCCGATTCCATGCCGCGATGTCGGACGACTTCAACACCCCCGAGGCGACAGCCGCCCTGTTCGATCTCGCCCGCCAGCTCAACCGCGCCCGGACCGACGGACCGGACAGCTCGTTCCCGGCGGCGCAGGCAGCCTTCAAGGAGCTCACTGGCGTGCTCGGGCTGGTGCTGGACGAGCCGAAGCTGGAAGGGCAGGCCGCCGATCCGTTCATCGACCTGCTGGTCAGTGTGCGGGACGAGTTGCGGGCGGCGAAACAATGGGCGTCGGCCGACAGCATCCGCAACCGTCTAGCGGAACTCGGGGTGACGATCGAGGACAGTCCGACCGGGGGGAGCTGGCGACATGGGTGAGCGGGGCGGATTGGGCAGACCACCACGCGATTCACGGCGATCGCCTCCGCCCCGGGGTCGCGAAGCGGGGTATGGTCGTCCCTCCCGTCCTGGCCGGTCGGGGGGACGGCCATCGGGCGGTTCCGGCCGGCTCGTCGGCGGACCAGCGATCGAACTGGACATCCGGGGCGAGCTGCTCTACGGCCGCAACGGCGTGACCGAGGCGTTGCGTGGCCGGCGCCGGCTGCACCGACTGCTGCTGGCCGACGGCATCCAGGAGGACGACCGAATCCGCGAGATCATCGCGCTGGCCGAGCGAGCCGGGGTGCCGCGTGGGACGGTGCCGCGCCCGGCGCTCGACGATGAGACCCGCGGCGCTAACCATCAGGGCGTCGGGCTGGACGCCGGCCCCTACGAGTACGCCGAATTCGATGACCTGCTGCCGCAGGACGGGCCGATTCTGATCCTGGACCATCTCCAGGACCCGCAGAACATCGGAACGCTCCTTCGCGCCGCCGAGGCCGCCGGCGTCGCCGGGGTCGTCATCCCTCAGGACCGGTCGGTCAGCGTCACGCCGGCAGTCGTCAACGCGTCGGCCGGCGCCGTCGAACTCCTGCCCGTCGCCCAGGTCCCTAACCTCGTCCAGGCCGTTGAGCGAGCGAAGAAGGCGGGCCGCTGGGCGATCGGGCTCGAGGAGGACGAGCGCGCGGTCGATCTGTTCACCGGAGACCTGCCGTTGCCGGCGGTCCTGATCGTCGGCGCCGAGGGACCGGGCATTGGTCCGAACCTGCGGAAGCACTGCGACGTACTCGCCGTCATCCCGATGATCGGCCGGATCGCTTCCCTGAACGCCAGCACCGCCGGGTCGATCGCCCTCTTCGAGCTCCTCCGGCGGTCGATCGCGGAGCGGGGCGAAACGGCATCCTTCATCCCCTCCAGATAACCGGCAGCTATCCGTATACAATGTCCGCGATTCACATCGGGAAGCGACATTCATTGCGAACAATTGACAGGTGTACGTACACCTGTTACGGTAATCGTGCCAGCCGCTGCGACGCAGCAGACTGACGCGACCGTCTCACTCAGTCGAGCCCGACCTGGCTGGGGATGGGCTCTACTGAGTCCCGCGCGGACGAAACGCATTCAGGGGGATCAGAGCATGTGCGAGCCGCGCAAGGACAGCGGACCCGACCCGAGCGTGCGGCTGATCGAGGCCGGACCCGCGGCCCGCCTCCGGCTGGACCGGCGCGTCGTTCTCAAGGCCGGCCTGGCGGCTGGGGCGCTGGCGGTCTCCGGGTTGTCGGCGACACGAACACCGGACGCCGCGCTGGCGCAAAGCAGCGTCACGCTGGCCGACACCTGGGTCGAGGGCGGAGAGGGCGTCGGCGCCGCGTCGCTGCGGGCCAGCGGGGGACCGAACTCATTCGTCAGCAACTTCCCCTTCACCGCCGTCGGCGTCCACTGGTCCGGTTCGGTCGGCTTCCCGGTCACCGTCGCGCTCAGTTTCAGCGCCGACGACGTGACCTACACCGACCCGGTCGCCGTCACGGCGCAGACCGACGCTGGCCGCCCGACCCGTGACGGGAGGACCTTCGCCGACCTGGTCTTTACCGAGCCCAGCACCATCGTTCGCTACGAGACGGCGGACGGCGACGGCGCTCCAGCTCAGGTCGCGGGCCTGAGCTTCACCTACCTCGACAGCACCGGCGGGCCAGTCACCTTCGACGCCCAGTCCGAGGAGGTCTCGACGGCCGCCGTGAGCAAGCCGCGGGTCATCTCCCGTGCCGAATGGGGCGCTGATGAGTCGCTGCGCTACGACGAGGTCGGCGAGATCTGGGAGAAGGAGTACGTCGAGGTGGAGCACGTCATCATCCACCACACCGACACGCCGAACTTCCAGGATCCGTTCGCCGCCATGCGGTCGATCTACTACTACCACACCGTCACCCAGGGTTGGGGCGACATCGGCTACAACTACCTGGTCGACTTCCGGGGCAACATCTACGAGGGCCGGACCGGCGGCGAGAACGTCGTCGGTGGACACGCCTTCCAGTACGCCTACGGTGGCGCCGGTATCGGCGTGATCGGCAAGTTCGCCTTCCAGGATGTCACCACCGCCGCCCAGTCGGCGATCGTCGCCATCACGGCCTACGTCGGCCGCAATCTCAACCCGCTCGGCTCCGCCGACTTCCTCCAGGTCCCGAACCTGCCGACGATCGCCTCGCACCGCGACGTCAACCAGTCCACCTGCCCCGGCGACTACCTCTACGACGATCTGCCGCTGATCCGGCAGTACGTCAACGAGGTCATCAACGGCGGAGCGACCAACCCTGGCACTGGCTACGAGACCGGCTCGACCGTCGCCGTCAGCGTCGCGGGGGCCAACCTCCGCGCTGCCGCCACGATTTCCGGCCAGGCCATCGCGGCGATGAACCTGGGTACGCCGCTGACGATCACGGGCGCTCCGACGACAGCCGATGGGTACAGTTGGTACCCCGTCACCGGTTCCTATGGCGCCGGCTTCGTCGCCAACACGGTGATCGAACCGTCGAGCAGCCCATCGACCGGCATCGCGGTCGGCGACACCGTCAGCGTCTCGACCGATCTGCTGAACCTGCGCTCGCAGCCATCCACGTCAGGCTCGGTCCTCGCGACCCTGCCAACCAACACGCAGGGCCAGGTCATCGGTGGACCGACGACCGCAACCGGCTACACCTGGTGGCAGATCAGCACCTCGCGCGGCACCGGCTGGGTCGTCCGCGACTACCTGACGAAAGTGGCGGGGACGACGCCCGGCACGTTCGCAATCGGCGCCAATGCTACGATCAATGCCAACGGAGTCCGGCTCCGCGCCGCGGCCGGAACCGGCGGCAACATCATCGGCACGCTCACGTCCGGGACGGCGGTCACCCTGATCGGCGGCCCGACCCAGAGCGGCGGGGCGACCTGGTGGTCGATCCGGACCACTTCGAGCGGTTCCGGATGGGTCACCCAGGACTACCTCACCCTCGGCGGCTCCGGAGCGCCACCGGAGCAGGTGATCTACGGCACGACGCTGGTGAGCGCCAACGTCCGCTCTCACCCCGGCACGCAGTGGTCGATCATCTCGACGCTGCCGGCCGGCGTCCAGGTCCAGATCACCGACGGGCCGCAGCAGGAGGCTGGCCAGACCTGGTACGGCGTCTACCGGCAGGGGTACGGCGGCGGCTGGACACTCGCCAGCCAGCTCAACATCCCCGGCGTCACGACGCCGACCGACCCGCCTCCGCCGCCTCCCACCGGCCAGTTTCCGGTCGGATCGACCGTGACAGTGACTGGCGGGACAGTTAACTTCCGCTCCGGCCCGAGCACGAGCGCCTCGGTCATCGATGTCATCCCGGACGGCCGGGAATTCACCGTCACGGGCGCGGCCGTCGCGGCCAACGGCTACTCCTGGGTGCCGGTCACCAGCACGGTCTATGGCAGCGGCTACATCGCCGGAGCGTTCCTCGTCGCCAGTGGGAGCACGACCACCCCGCCACCAACGCAGCCTCCTACGAATGGACAGTTCGCTGTCGGGTCGACGGTCTCGGTCACCGGCGGGGACGTCAACTTCCGGGGCGGACCAACCACGTCAGCGCGGATCCTCGGCGTCGCGACGACCGGTCAGTCCTTCACCGTGACTGGCGCTCCGACCGCCGCCAACGGCTACACCTGGTATCCGGTCCGGAATTCGACGTTCGGCGATGGCTACATCGCCGGGGCGTTCCTCGTTGCCGGTGGTTCGACACCAACCAACCCGCCACCGACTACGCCAACATCCGGATCGGCATTCCTCGTCAATTCGCGGGTCGTCGTCTCGGATGGACCAGTCAACTTCCGGACCGGGGCGAGCACGACCTCACCGATCGCGAACCTCGTTCCGCAAGGCCAGATCTTCACGGTGACGGGAGCTCCGACGACCGCCAACGGCTACACCTGGTATCCCCTGAGGAATCAGGGCTACGGAGCCGGCTACGTCGCGGGTGACTTCCTGAGCGCTTCGTCCTAGCGACGGTTCGGCTCATCCGAAACGGACCGATGGCGTCCCTGGCCGGGTCGGCGTCGGTCAGGCCCGTCGTGGTACAGTTCAGCGTTCATCCGGCCGCCGGCGCGGTAGGTGTCGTGCGTCCTCCGACTAGACCCCGCTGTCTGGCATCTGATCCCGACCAATCGACGCGTGCGAGGAAGGTTTCGTCATCATGAAGATTGTGCTCCGCGAGGATGTTCCGAAGCTGGGGACGAAGTGGGATGTCGTCACGGTCAAGAATGGCTACGCCCGGAATTTCCTGATCCCGAAGGGCTTCGCGGTGCTCGCGACCGACGGTGAGCTCAAGCAGGTCGCGGAGATCCAGCGCGTCCAGTCGCGAAAGATCGCCAAGCAGGAAGCTCAGCAGCAGGCGCTGGCCGACAAGATCAACGGGCAGCGTCTCGTCTTCACGGCCAACGCAAGTGCCGAGACCGGTCGCCTGTTCGGCTCGGTTACGGCGGGCGACATCGCCGAGAAGCTCGAAGCGCAGGTTGGCGAGGAGATCGACCGCCGCAAGATCGTGCTGACCGAGGCGATCCGCTCGACCGGCTCCCACACCGTGACCGTTCATCTCGTGGGCCGGCTCCGACCGACAATCACCGTCACGGTCGAGGCCGAGGCGGTCGCTGACGATGAGCAGGAGACCGCAGACACGACGGCCGCCGAGCCCGAGACGGTCGAGGCCTAGCCAGCACACATCCGGGCCGGTTTCCCGCAACCGGCCCGGAACCCACAACCAGACCGCGTTCGAGGTCATCCGATCCCCACGGATTCCTTCGCCCGACGCGCGGACCATCCTCCCGGAAGCGTTACGAAAGGAGCCTCCGCGATGGTCGCGCTTCATGCGGTCGATCGTCTCCCCCCCAACAATATCGACGCGGAGCAGTCCGTCCTCGGAAGTCTCCTGATCGATCGGGACGCGATCATCCGCGTCGATTCGTTTTTGCGGCCCGAAGACTTCTACCTCCCCAGCAACCAGGTCATCTTCCGGGCGATCAAGGACCTCTACCAGGATCGGCAGCCGTCCGACCTCGTCACGCTTTCCGATCGGCTCGACCACGCCGGGCAACTCGACCAGGCCGGCGGCACCGCCTACCTGGCCAGCCTGCTGACCGCCGTCCCGACCTCGGTCCACGTCGAGTACTACGCCCGGATCGTGGAGCGCGACGCCGCGCTCCGCCGGTTGATCTCGGCCGGGACCGACATCGTCGAGATCGGCTTCGAGGATTCGATCACCACCGAGATAGCGCTCGACCGCGCCGAAAAACTCATCCTCCAGATCAGCCAGCAGCGCACGACTCGCGACTTCGTCCCGCTGGACGAAGTGCTGGAAGGCATCTTCAACCGGATCACGCCCAACGGCGACAACCGCAACGCCATCGTCGGCGTCGGAACGGGCTACACCGACCTGGACGCGATGACAGGCGGCTTCCAGCGCTCCGACCTCATCATCCTCGCCGCTCGCCCGAGCATGGGCAAAACGGCGTTCGCCCTCGGGATCACGCACGGAGCGGCGCTGCTCCACGGCAAGTCGGTCGGTATCTTCTCGATGGAGATGAGCGCCGAGCAGCTTGCCTATCGCCTGCTCTCGACCGAGACGGGAATCGACTCTCACCGCCTCCGCCTGGGGCAGGTCGATGACCACGAGTGGGAGCGACTCTCCCGCGCCCTGGGCCGCCTGAGCGAGGCGAAGATCTTCATCGACGACACGGCCGGCGCCGGGATCATGGAGGTCCGCTCCAAGGCGCGCCGCCTGATGTCCGAGCAGGGGCTGGACATGATCGTCGTCGACTATCTCCAGCTCATGTCGAGCAACCGGCGGAACGAGAACCGAGTCCAGGAGATCGCCGAGATTTCCCGGGGGCTCAAAGGGCTGGCCCGAGAGCTCAACGTGCCGGTCGTCGCCCTCTCGCAGCTGTCCCGCGCTGTGGAGACGCGATCCGATCACCGTCCGATGCTCTCCGACCTGCGGGAGTCCGGCTCGATCGAGCAGGACGCCGACCTCGTCATGTTCATCTACCGGGAGGAGAAGTACGACGAGGAGACCGACAAGCGCGGCATCGCCGAGATCATCCTGGCCAAGCACCGCAATGGTCCGGTCGGGTCGATCAACCTGCGCTTCTTCGAGCAGACGGCCCGGTTCGCCGACCTCGAAGTCCACCGGGATACGAGTCGCTAGCGATGGCTGAACGCTTCGGAGGCTTCATCGTCGAGACCGACCCGTCCGTCCCGATTCCGCATGCCTTCTTCACGGACCTGCTACCAAGTATCGCCGAGCCCGCCGAGCTGCACGTCACCCTGACGATGTTCCGGCTGATCCACGAGTCGGGCGGCTTCCACTCGCCGATCGCCCACTACGGCCTGCTCCGCGACCCAAGCCTGCGCACGGCCCTGCGCGTGCCGGGCAACCCGAACGAGCCCGACCGGCGAATCACGAACGGGATCGACCTCTCGGTCGGTCGCGGTACGCTCCTCCGCTTCATCGCCCAGTATGATCAGGGCGACCGAACTTGGTACTATGTCAACACGCCGACCTCGCAGGCGATGGTCGCGGCGATGTCGCGGGGCGCGATCGCCGCCCCGGAAGCGGTCTGGGATGGCAATGACGTCCCGCGGATCCGGCCCGAACGGCCGAACATCTTCCGGCGCTACGAGCAGAACATCGGGCTCCTGACGCCCCTCGTCGCCGACCAGATCGTCGACGCGATGGAACGGTATCCGCAGGACTGGATCGAGGACGCCATCACCGAGGCCGTCAACTACAACCGTCGAAACTGGAAGTACATCCAGCGGATCCTCGCCTCATGGGACACCAGCGGACGTGGCGAGGACGACCGGTCCCGCGCCGTGTCGACCGGTGACCGGACGGGTCAGTCCGCTGGAGGAAGGGGTTCGCCTCGATGAAGCCACTGGGCGATGTCCTGCGCCACATCCACCTCGTCGAACCGGTCCGGCCACCCGGCTACGAACCGCCGATGGCCCCGGCACCGATCTGCCCGATCTGCAACGATGCGGGCTACCTGCGCCGGGACGTCCCGCCAAGTCACCCCAGCTTCGGCAAGCTGATTCCGTGCGACTGCAAAGTCCGGGAGCAGAACGAGCGCCGCGCCAATGAGCTCGGCCGGATGTCGAACCTCGACGCCTTCACCACCCAGACATTCGACCAGTTCGACGGCTCCGTGCCGGGAATCGAGGGCGCGCTGAGCGCATCGCGGGACTATGCCGACAACCCGGAAGGCTGGCTGTTCCTCCACGGCCCAGTCGGCACCGGCAAGACCCACCTTGCCGTCGCGATCGCCAACGAGATGATGGTCCGGCGCCCTTCGGCTCCGATCCTCTTCGCCGTCGTACCAGACCTGCTGGACCACCTCCGGGCGACCTTCGACCCGACCAAGGGCATCGACTACGACGAGCGGTTCGAACAGATCCGGCAGGCGGACCTCCTGATTCTGGATGACCTTGGGACCGAGAACACCACGCCTTGGGCCCGGGAGAAGCTGTTCCAGATCTTCAACCACCGGTACAACCAGCGGCTGGCGACGGTCGTGACGTCCAACCACGACATCTACGACATCGAGGACCGCGTTCGCAGCCGGCTACTCGACCAGCGGCTCACAACAGCTATCTGGATCGACGCCGACGACTTCCGCCGCCCGGCCTACCTGCCGACTCCACGGCCCCGCCGCGGCCGCTGAAGAGCCCGGTCGGATGAACGTTTCGCGAGAGGTTCACCAGATGGGGAGTGCTAGAATGAACGCGCCGTACGTTCCGTTTCTCGCCCCGGTGGTTGAATGCCTGATGTGGGTTGGCTCGTCTCCCGCCTTCTAGATTTCCGGACCCTGCTCGACATCACCGTCGTGTCTATCATCATCTACTGGTTACTCTGGGTCGCTCAGGGAACGCGCGCCACGCAATTGCTCCGGGGCATCGTCATCCTCACCGCGCTCGTCTTCTTCCTCGCCAATACGCTTCAACTGACGACCTTCAACTGGCTGCTGACCCGACTCTGGCCAGCCCTCATCGTCGCGGTCCCGATCATCTTCCAGCCGGAGCTCCGCCGCGCACTCGAGCAGCTCGGTCACACGGGATCGTGGCTCAGGCCACCGTTCCAGAACGCCACCCCGCACGAAGCCATGGACCGGATGGTGGACGAGATCGTCCGGGCCGGCGTGCAGCTCAGCCGCCAGCGATTCGGAGCGCTGGTCGTGATCGAGCGGGAGACGGGACTGCAGGACTTCGCCGACCGTGGCGTCCCGATTGACGGCGAGCTCACCCGTCAGTTGCTGATCACGATCTTCTTTCCGAACTCGCCGCTCCATGACGCCGCTGTCCTCGTCCGGGGCGACCGGATCGTGGCCGCCAGCGTGGTCCTGCCGCTGACCGACAACATCTCGGCAACCGGCCAGCTCGGCACCCGCCACCGCGCCGCGATCGGGATCACGGAGGAATCCGATGCCCTTGCCGTCGTCGTCTCCGAGGAGACCGGACAGATGTCGGTCGCGCACAATGGCCGGCTGATCCGGAACCTGGACCAGGACCGGCTCCGGCGCGTCCTGAGATCGCTCCTGCGTCTCGACCGGCCGCAGAACCGGACGACGACCTCATCCTGGGGGCAGATGCTCCAGCATCGCCTGTCCGATCCGAGTCGGGCCTCGTCCCGCCCGACGGCAGTCGTCCCCGATGTCAAGATCGGGACGCCGAAGCCACCGGTTCGCCGGGATCCGGATGCCAGCAAGGCGATCCAGTGAGGTCCCACCGAGCGGTTGGACCCGTCGACCCGAGAGTGCCAGGCTCACGATGAATCTCGCCCAGCTTCGGCCAACCCGCAGCGTACTGCTCCGGATTGTCCTGTCGGTAATCCTCGCCGTCCTGCTCTGGGGTTGGGTCACCAGTCTGGCTGACCCGGACCAGTCGCGGTTCCAGTCCAATGTTCGTGTCGCGAATGGTGTGCCCGCGGACGGACTCGTCATTTCGACCACGCAGATAGTGGCCGATGTCAAAGCCTCGGGTCCAGAGTCGGCAATCGGCCACCTCACCAACAGCAGCTTCGCATTGACATTCGACCTCGAAGGGATCGATCAGCCGGGTACCTACACCGTCCCGATCGTCCCGGTCGACGCCGTCCGCTTCGTGAACTACGATGTCACGCCCGCAACCGCCTCGATCGTGGTCGACGAGATGGTCAGCAAGGTCTTCCAGATCGAGGTCCAGACGCTCCCGGTCGATCAGACCGACCGGCAGGTCGTGGGCCAGCGTCTCTCGGTACCGGAAGTCACCGTCAGCGGACCGCGAAGCATAATGGATACGATCGTCGCGGCGCAGGTCGACGTCGACATCAGCGGCCAGACCGGCGAGTTCTCGTCCCAGGTCCCCGTCTCCGCGGTAACCGACGATGGCAGCGAAATCGACTCCACGATCCAGAACGTCACGATCAACCCGTCGCGCGTCGACGCGACGGTCACTGTCCAGTCGATCGGCCGGGAAGTGACTATCCTGGCGAACGTCGTCGGAGCGCCGCCCGCGGGTTACGAGCAGCGGACATCCACGACGACTCCGAGGACTGTCCTGCTGGCGGGGCCACCGGACGTCCTGGCGAACCTGACCTTCGTGGAAACCGAGCCCGTCGACATCAGCGGCGAGACCGAGACGATCTCGACCGACGTCGGCATTGCCAACCTTCCCGCTGGGGTCCAGTTGGTCCAGCCGGCCAGCGGCCTTGTTTCGGTGATCGTCCAGATCCAGCAGCAGAGCGTCGACCAGACCCTGCCCAACCTGCCAGTCGTGGTGACTGGGCTCGCCCCGGGGTATGCCGCGAGCACCAGCCCGGCTCAGGTCAGCATCGAGATCTCGGCGTCGTCCACGCAGGTGCCCGCTCTCGTCAATGGCGCCATCACCGTCACGGTCGATGTCGACGGTCTCGCTCCGGGAACCTACTCGCTGGCTCCCTCGGTGGTCGTCCCGGCTGGTGTCGAATGGGACACGGTGACACCATCGACCGTCGACGTCACGATTACCGAGGGAGCGGCCCCAACTCCAGCCGCCACCCCAGTCGTCTGATATCGACCGCACCAACCGCCGATGTCCTGACAGTTCTCCTTGCCAATCGACAGACAAGGACAGACGCCGCCAGGAGATGCTCCTGGCGGCGTGGGTCATGTGGAACTCAGTTCAGGGAAGTCGTCAGGCCCCGTCGTCTCCGCCGGCGGCACTCCGTATGTCCATCTCGTGGGTGAGCAGGATCGCCTCGGCCACCTCGCGCATGGACTTTCGGGCGTCCATCGAGGTCTTGCGGATCCGGTGAAAGGCCTCGGACTCCTTGAGCCCGTAGACCTCCATCAAGACACCCTTGGCGCGCTCGATCTGCTTGCGCGCCTCAAGCGCTTCCTTGAGGTCGCCAAGCTCTCGTTCCAGCGATTGGAACTCCTCGAAGCGAGCCAGGGAAAGCTCGATGACCGGCATGAGTTCGGCCTCGCGGAAGGGCTTGACGACGTAACCGACGACACCAGCCTCCTTGGCCCGTTCAACGAGGGCCTGGTCACTGTAAGCCGTAAGGAGGACGACCGGAGCGATCTGCTCACGAGTTAGTTCCTCGGCCGCGGCGATCCCGTCGAGATCCGGCATCTTGATGTCCATGATCATCAGGTCTGGCTGGAGTTTGCGGGCGAGATCAAGCGCACTGCGTCCGTCGCCAGCCTCGGCGATGACGTCGTAGCCAAGGTGCGTCAACATCTCACGCAGATCGAGCCGGATCAGCGACTCGTCGTCCGCGATGATGATTCGGTACCGCTTGCCAACCGTCGGAGTTGCACTTCTCATAGTCTCACCATCGCCACGCCGCTCCATCGGGGCGTCCCGATGGACCCGGCCGCCAACCGCCTCTGGCCGCGGCTTCCCGGCGGCACCGCCGCCCACTCTCCTTGTTCTTTGGTCGGGGTGAGAGGATTTGAACCTCCGACCACTAGTCCCCCAGACTAGTGCGCTACCGGACTGCGCCACACCCCGCAGTGCCCGATTATAGCACGCCCTTTCCGGCTGTCCGGCAGCCGTTCCACGGACCGGATCGTGGTATCGGACCACTTTCTGGAAACGAAATCCCCAGTGCAGGCGACCTGCACTGGGGATGACTCGATGACTAGCTGATCCTACTTGACGTCGGCCTTGGCGCCAGCCTCCTGGAGCTTGGTCCGGGCGGCCTCCGCCTCTTCCTTGGTCACGCCCTCGCGGACATTCTTCGGGGCGCCCTCGACCAGATCCTTGGCCTCCTTGAGGCCGAGGCTCGTCAGCTCGCGGACGGCCTTGATGACCTGGATCTTGTTGGCGCCGATCTCCGTTAGCACCACATCGAACTCGGTCTTCTCTTCCTCGACCGGGGCAGCGGCGCCACCGCCGGCGACGGCGCCACCACCGACGGCGACCGGCGCGGCGGCGCTGACGCCCCATCGCTCTTCGAGCGACTTGACGAGGTCATTGATCTGCAGGACGGTCATCGACTCGAGCTGCTCGATCAGGGTGTTGGTATCGGCCACGGGATTCTCCTTGACGGTGCCGCGACCATGCGCTGGCACCGGATCGTATCGGACGACGGGTCGAGCGGGGCCGGTGCTTCGCACCGAACCACTGGGATGTTGGTCCTAGTCGGCGGCGATGTCGTCGCTGTCGGAGCCGGCGCCACCGAGGGCGTCGGCACGAGCCTGGAGCACGTAGGCCAGCGAGCGGGACGGGCCGCTGAGGACACCCACCGTCCGCGACAGCGGCGAGGCCAGAAGACCGACCAGCTTGCCGCGGAGCTCTTCGACCGGCGGGAGCGAAGCCAGCGCTTCGACGTCCTCGATGCTGATCGCGGTAGTACCGAGGGACGCGCCCTTGACGGTCAGGATGCGTGACGTGCGAACAAAGTCCGAGACCGCCTTGGCGGCCCCGACGACGTCGCCGTAGGCCATGACGAGCGCGGTCGGACCCTCGAGAATCGAATCCAGACCTTCGATACCCACCTTGTTGGCCGAGATCCGAACCAGGGTGTTCTTGGCGACGCGGAACTCAGCGTCAAGCGGTCGAAGGGTCGACCGGAACGCCTGAAGATCAGCGACCCCGAGTCCGCGATAGTCGGTGACGATCGTGAGTTGAGAGCGACCAAGCTGTTCGCTCAGCTCGTCGATGACGAGTGCCTTTGCTTGAGTTGGCAAATGCGTTACCTCCTTTCCGAAGAGATGGATCCGTCCGACAGGAGCGATGGGTCACGGGAAAGGCAATCGCGCCCTGGCTCACCTGAAGTGGCGCAGGGCGCGATGCGAAGACACATGGTGTCGATCGGCAACGATCCTGAGCCTCGGTCGGGTTTACGTCCCCGTTTTGCTGGGACACCGACGGTCTGGGGCCGGAGAGCGGCTATTCGATTGCGGTTCGGCGAAGTCCTCGCAGCGGCCGGTCAGGAATCGTTGCTCGCGATGGCCCGGTCTAGTTGGCGTTCGTCGCGCTCGCGAACGCGACGTTGACATCGAGGGCCACACCGGGACTCATCGTCGTAGCAACGGTGAGTGTACGGCAGTAGATGCCCTTGGTGCCAGCCGGCTTCGCCCGGTTGACCGCGTCGACGACGGCGTACAGATTGTCGCGCAATTGCTCGTCGCTGAAGCTCTTGCGGCCGATCGGCATGTGGACGATTCCGGTCCGGTCGTTCCGGAACTCGATCCGGCCACCCTTGAGCTCGCGGATCACCCCGGCGAGATCGCCTGGGGTGCGGACGACCGTCCCCGAGCGTGGGTTCGGCATGAGGCCGCGCCGACCGAGGATTCGGCCGAGGCCACCAACCTTGCCCATCTGGTCCGCCATGGCGATCGTGGCGTCGAACTCCAGCCAGCCACCCTGGATCTGGGTTACCAGCTCGTCGCTACCCGCGTAGTCGGCGCCGGCCTCGAGCGCCACGCGCTCGGCCTCACCGGATGCGAAGACCAGGACCCGGACGACCTTGCCCGTCCCATGCGGAAGGATGGCGGTCGTCCGGACGTTCTGGTCGGCCTGGCGCGGATCGATGCCGAGGCGGAAGTGGGCCTCGACGGTCTCGTCGAAATTGGCGTAGGCGACGTCCTTTACCAGAGCCAGTCCCTCATCGGGCGAGTAGAGCCGGCCGGCTTCAACCTTCTTCTCCGCGTCGGAGAACTTCTTGCCGTGTCGAACCATAGCTGCATGACTCCTTGTGGTCTGGCGGGACACAGGTCCCTTCCACCGCAATAATGACGACTACCGGGTACGCATCCGGACCTCGCCTAGGCGACTTCGATACCCATGCTGCGGGCAGTGCCTTCGATCTGCAGGACGGCGCCGTCGAGGTTGACGGCGTTGAGGTCCTTCATCTTGATCTCCGCGATCTCGCGGATCTGGTCGGCGGTGATCTGCGCGACCTTGGTCGTCCGCGGGTTGTTGGAACCCTTCTCGATTCCGGCGGCACGGCGCAGGAGATCGGCGGCCGGCGGGGTTTTGGTGACGAACGAGAACGACCGGTCCTCATACACCGTAATGACCACCGGAATGATCTGCCCCGCCTGGGCGGCCGTCCGCTCGTTGTATTCCTTGACGAAGTTCATGATCGCGACACCATGCTGACCGAGGGCCGGGCCGATCGGCGGCGCCGGGGTAGCCTTGCCAGCCGGAATCTGCAACTTGACGTAGGCGCGTACCCGCTTTGCCATGCTCTCTCCACTTCCAGAAGCATGTCGCCCATCGTTCCGGCGACATGAACGCAGAACGGCCCCCGGGCCGCAAACCCGGGAGCCGGTTTCGACGAACCATGATACCACGACGGAGGTTAGGACCCGGTTTCGACCTGAAAGAAATCGAGCTCGACCGGGACATCGCGGCCGAAGAAGGACACGAGCACCCGTACCTTCTCCTTCTCGTCATTGACCTCGTCGACCTCGCCCCGGAAATCGGCGAATGGGCCGTCGGTGATCTGGACAGTGTCGCCGACCGAGAACGTGGCCTTGAGCTTGGGTGGCTGCGCGGTCAGACCAGTGATGATGTTCTGGACTTCCTCGCTACCGAGCGCGATCGGCCGGTTGTTGATACTGACGAAGCCCGTCACGCCCGGCGTATTGCGGAGCGTGTACCAGGCGTCGTCGTCCATCAGCATGCGGACGAGGACATAGCCCGGAAAGACCTTGCGGTCGACTTCCTTGAGCTTTCCCTCGCGGTCCTTCTCTTTTTCCTTCTGGGTCGGGACGAGGATCTCGAACACCCGGTCGGCGAGGTCCAGCGCGTCGACTCGGCTCTCGATCGTCTTCTTGACCTTGTTCTCGTAGCCCGAATAGGTATGCAGCGCGAACCAGCTGCCTTCGGATGCCGGAGGCAGACCAGCCTCGGCGGCACGGCGCGCGGCGAGGCGGTCTCTCAGCGATGGGCGCCCCATGGGCTTACCTCCTCTGCTCGGTGTTGGGACGGACGATGAGTCATGGGCCTAGAGCGCCTCGAAGATCTTGAGCAGGATGAAATCGATCCCGCCAAGCAGGAGCCCCATGAGGGCCGACACCGCGATGACGACGACCGTCAGGTTTCGCAGGGTGAGCTGGTCGGGCCAGGTCACCCGACGGAGCTCGGCGCGGGTATCGGTCAGATACCGCGTCACGCCGGCGAGTCGTTCATTGCGACGAGCCTTGCCCGGGTCTCGCGACCGGTCGGGCGCCATCCGAGGCTGCTTCGACTGCTTTGTGGGCGTGGCTTTGACGGACGGATCGGCAACCGCGACGGCCTGCGCCGGCGACGACTCCACCGTGGGTTCGATCGTCGACGCGCCGGCCGACTTGCGGCCGCTCGCACCACGTGTTCGTCGGTTCGAAGCCGATGACCGGCGCTGAGCGCTCATGCCCCGTCCTTCCATGTACGATGTACGATCTGGTATCGATTGCCCTGGTCCAGGTCTCGTCGACCGTGCGCGTCCCCGGATGGGTTCGACCGGCCCTGGATGTATAGACGAACGGGGCGAAGCCCCTTGGGCTCCGCCCCGTCCCCTGGATGCTTCCACGACGAGTACCTTGGGCAGGGCCGGCAGGAATCGAACCCGCAACCTGCGGTTTTGGAGACCGCTGCTCTACCAATTGAGCTACGACCCTAGGTCCTGTGCATCACGCGATCAGACGCGTCGAGTGTACACCATGGGCTGCTAGACGGGCACCCACCGGCCAGTCCCGGTCGGCGCCTCAGGAGGCGGCTGACCCGCTACACGCACGAGCCAGCCAGCCCCGGAGGGCTACTCCTCGATGCGGGTGACGACGCCGGCGCCGACCGTCCGGCCCCCCTCCCGGATCGCGAACCGCAGTCCCTCCTCCACCGCGACGGGGGTGATCAGCTCCACCCCCATCTGCACATTGTCCCCCGGCATCACCATCTCCGCCCCATCATTCAAAATGATCGCCCCCGTCACATCGGTGGTGCGGATGAAGAACTGGGGCCGGTACCCCGGGAAGAACGGCGTGTGCCGCCCCCCCTCCTCCTTGGTCAGCACATACACCTCGGCCTGGAACTTCGTGTGCGGGTTGATCGTCCCCGGCTTCGACAACACCTGCCCCCGCTCCACGTCCGCCCGCTCCACGCCCCGCAACAGCGCGCCCACGTTGTCCCCCGCCTGCCCCTCGTCCAGCGTCTTCTGGAACATCTCCACCCCCGTCACGATCACCTTGCGCCGCGTCCCCATCCCCACGATCTCGATCTCGTCCCCGGTCCGCACGATCCCCCGCTCGACCCGGCCCGTCACCACCGTGCCGCGCCCCTTGATCCCGAACACGTCCTCGATCGGCATCAGGAACGGCCGCTCCACCGCCCGCTCCGGCGTCGGCACGTAGTCGTCCACCGTCTGCATCAGCTCCAGGATCGGCGCGTACTCCGGCGCCGTGATGTCGGTGCTGGTACTGCTCAGCGCCGCCAGCCCCGACCCGCGCACGATCGGGATCTCGTCGCCCGGGAAGTCGTACTGGCTCAGCAGCTCCCGGATCTCCAGCTCGACCAGCTCCAGCAGCTCCTCGTCGTCCATCATGTCGACCTTGTTGAGGAAGACCACGATGCTGGGCACCCCGACCTGCCGCGCCAGCAGGATGTGCTCCCGGGTCTGCGGCATCGGCCCGTCGGGCGCGCTCACCACCAGGATCGCCCCGTCCATCTGCGCCGCCCCGGTGATCATGTTCTTGATGTAGTCGGCGTGGCCGGGGGCGTCGATGTGCGCGTAGTGCCGCGCCTCGGTCTCGTACTCGACGTGGGCCAGCGCGATGGTGATGCCGCGGGCCCGCTCCTCCGGCGCGTTGTCGATGCTGCCGAAGTCGCGCACCGACCCCCCACTCTTGAGCGCCAGGGTCTTGCTGATCGCCGCCGTCAGCGTCGTCTTGCCGTGGTCAACGTGCCCGATCGTCCCGATGTTCACGTGCGGCTTGGTCCGCTCGAACTTCTGCTTGCCCACTGGTGACTCCTTCCCGCCGCTGCTGGAGCGTTGGGGGTAATGATGCGTCTGACACTCCAAACGATCGCACGGCAAAAGAGGCCCCCTGCGGAGCCTCTCTGGAGGCGGACCTCGCTGGAGCCCTCTTCCGGACTTGAACCGGAGACCTCATTCTTACCAAGAATGTGCTCTACCAACTGAGCTAAGAGGGCCCGTCTTGAGTTGTCTCTCTGGCCGTACCGGTCCGAGGGTGGGCAGTGGCGGATTCGAACCACCGAAGCTCACGCACCTGATTTACAGTCAGGCCTAATTGTCCACTCTAGCAACTGCCCTCGCCACCACCGGCCGTCTACCCGCCCCATCGTGGCTCACCTCTCGGGAGCCGACGGTGGGAGTCGAACCCGCAACCTGCTGTTTACAAAACAGCTGCTCTGCCGATTGAGCTACGTCGGCGATGGGCTTGCAGACCGCGGGTAAGACTACTGACCAGAACCAGCCCTGTCAAGGATTCGGATGGTTGGAAACGCCGGGCATCCTGCTCGACCGAAACGCGAGTCGCACATCGCCAGGCCGTCTCCCAATATCATGCGGATATCGCCTTGAGCGAGCCCCGAACGTCGAGTGCAACGTCGAGTTCCGCGAGGAGCCTGAGCACCGCCGGCCGCGGCCCGTCCGGGTACCAGCTCCATGCTAGTATCGGAGCGAAGCAGTGGCGATCATCGCGATAGGTCGCATCAGTCAGACGGAGTATTCCCGGTGGTTCAGACAGGCCCAGGCCCAGGTGTCGACCGCGCGCGCGTCCCGGCAACCATCGATCCAGAGCCAGTTCTGATGTTGACGACTGGAACCGCTTCCGACGTCGGGGGCCGGACCGAGAACCAGGATGCGGTCGTGACCTCGGCCCTGGTACCGGTCGGCCCTGGCGATGGCCCGCTCGCCGGCGGCCAACTGCTGGCGCTGGCCGACGGGATGGGCGGCCACGCCAATGGGGAGCTGGCCAGCCGGATGGCGGTCGAGACCATCCAGGCCCAGGTCGTCGCCGACACGGGGACCGACGCCGCCGCGCTGCTGAAGCGGGCCTACCGCGAGGCCAACACCCGGATCTACCAGGCCGGCACCGCCGATGGCACCGGCGAGGCAACGATGGGGACGACGCTGGTGACGGCGGTCGTCCGGGGTAAGTACGCGACGATCGCCAACGTCGGCGACAGCCGCGCCTATCTGATCCGGGCCAACCGGCTCAACCAGATTACGCAGGATCACTCGCTCGTCGCCGAGCAGGTTGCCAAGGGCGAGATCTCGGCCGATGACGCCCGAACCAGCCCACACCGAAATCGGCTGATTCACGCCCTCGGCCAGCGCGAGAAGCTGGACGGTCGCCTACCCAACATCTACGAGATGATCCTCCTTCCGCAGGACCGCCTGCTGCTCTGTTCGGACGGCTTCTACGATGTCGTGCCGGACGATGATCTGCTCCGGGTCGTGCTGGGCAGCTCGGCCGAGGTCGCGGCGGCCACGCTCGTCGACCTGGCCCGGCAGCGGAACACGAGCGACAACGTCTCAGCTGTCGTCCTCGCCGCCGACCGCGAGCTGGTCGAGGTCATTCCGACCGCTCCCCCTTCGGGCCGCGCCGGCAACACGATCATCACCGCCCTGGTCGTCATCGGCGTGATCCTGTTCATCGCGATCATCGTCGCGGCTCTGACATTCCTCTAGGAAGATGACCCACGATGGTCGCCCGCGCCGGAATAGATGACTCGTCCCTGGCCGGCAGCCGTCCACGACCAGTCGTCGTCGACGCTCATGTCCACGCCTTCCCGGACGAGATCATCGCCAGCCGCGACGATCTGGTTCGGCGTGACCACTGGTTCGGCCAGCTCTATGTCAATCCGAAGGCGCTTCTGACCAACGGAAACCAGTTACTCGACAGCATGAGTCTCGCCGGCGTCGACCATTCAGTCATTTGCGGCTTCCCGTGGTCGGACCCCGGACTCTGCCGCCTCAACAACGACTGGATGGCGACCATCAGCGCCACCAGCGGTGGATCCCTGTCGTGGCTGGGCATCGTCGTACCGCAGCACTCGTCCGCCGCGCGAGAGGCTGAGCGCTGCTTCGCCATGGGCGCCGTTGGAATCGGCGAGCTCAATGCCGACGGCCAGGGGTTCGACCTGACCGACCAGTCGAGCCTCACCGCCTTCACCGCGACCTGCCTCGCCGCGGCACGCCCGATCCTGCTGCATGCGACGGAACCCGTCGGCCATGGCTACCCCGGCAAGGGCACCGCGACGCCGGACCGGCTTCTCCACTTTCTCGCCGCCAACCAGGGTCTCGATGTCGTGCTCGCCCATTGGGGTGGCGGCCTGCCGTTCTACGAGTTGATGCCAGAGGTCGCTTCCCTTTGCCAGCGCGTTCGGTATGACACGGCGGCCTCGCCGTACCTGTATAGGCATGACATCCTTCGGGCGGCGGTTGATCTGATCGGATCGGACCGGATCCTCTGGGGCTCGGACTTCCCGGTTCTCGGCCAGACGCGATTCCTCCGCCGGACGCTGTCGACGGAGCTCGAATCGGACAGCCTGCGCCGTATCATCGGCGGCACCGCCATCGACACCTATCGGCTTCCCATCACCACCACCCCGCAGGGAGACGCCGCACCATGATTGCCGGACTCCGTGGTCAGGTCTACACCAAGACCGTCGACTCCCTCTTCCTCGACGTCAACGGCGTCATCTACCAGGTCGGCACCAGCGCCAACACGCTCGGAGAGACCGGCGACCCCGGCGCGGAAGTGACCATCGTGACGCGAATGATCGTCCGGGAGGACCAGGTCAGCCTCTACGGTTTTGCGTCCAGCGACGAGCTCCGTTTGTTCGACACGTTGATCAGCGTGACCGGCGTCGGTCCCCGGCTGGCCTGCGCGGTCCTGTCGCGCTTCCCGACCGACCAGCTCCACAGCGCGATTGCCAGCGAGAACGCCTCGCTGCTCGCGACCGTCCCCGGCATCGGACTGAAAACGGCCAGCCGGCTGATCCTCGAGATGCGAGGCAAACTGCCAGCCCTCCAGGGCGTCGCCACTCGATCCGGTTCCTCCGCCATTCCCGGCGCGAAGGTTGACGAGGTGGTCGAGGCCCTCCAGTCACTGGGCTACTCGGCAGCAGAGATCGCGACGACCGTCAACCGAATCCCGAACGACGTCGAAGGGACCGAAGCGCGGTTGCTGGCCGCTCTTCGTGCCCTCGGCAGCCGCTGAACGGCCATTCCATTACCCGTCAAGCTCCTCGAGCCGCTGTTCGATCGCCCGGGCGTGGCCCGTGAGACCTTCGGCACGGGCGAACAGCGCCGCGGCTGGGCCGACCCGCTCCAGCGCTCTCCGGTTGGCGGCGGCGACCGAGATCACCTTGGTGAAGTCGGCGACGTGAATCGGTGACGCAAACCGGGCGCTACCGCCCGTCGGCATGACGTGGCTGGGGCCGAGCGTGTAGTCGGCCATGGCCTCGGGACTGTCCTCGCCGACGAAGATGCCGCCCGCGTTGTGGACCAGCGGGATGACGTCCCACGGGTTGCGAACCAGCAGGCAGAGGTGCTCGGGCGCGAAGGCGTTCGCCAGCCCGACGGCGACCTCGACGGTCGGCGAGATCGCGATCAGCCCGTTATTCCTCAGCGCGGCCCGGGCGATGTCGGCCCGCTCCAGCGATTCCAGCTGAGCCGCCAGTTGGCGCCGGACGAGCTCGGCCATCCGCTCTGACGTGACGATGAGGATCGGGCTGGCCATCGGGTCGTGCTCCGCCTGCGCCAGCAAGTCGGCCGCGACGTGGACCGGGTTGGCCTGGTCGTCGGCGATGATCAGCGTCTCGGTCGGACCGGGAAGGAACTCGATCCCGACCGTCCCGGCGACCCGGCGCTTGGCCGTCACGACGAAGATATTGCCTGGCCCGTAGATCTTGTCGACGTCCGGGATCGACTCCGTCCCGTAAGCCATCGCGGCGATCGCCTGGGCACCGCCAACCTGGAAGACGCGATCGACCCCGGAGACCGCCGCCGCCGCGAGGACGACCGGAGAGATCGCGCCACCGGTCGGTGGGGCGCAGACGAAGATCTTCTTCACTCCCGCGACCCGAGCCGGGATCGCCGTCATCATCAGGGACGACGGGTAGGCGGCCAGCCCGCCGGGGACGTAGAGGCCGACGCGTTCGATCGGCCGGACGATCTGGCCAAGGGCTCCCTCGTCGGACCAGTCCAGCCACGACGTTCGGAGCTGCTTGCGGTGGAAGCGCTCGATCTGCTCGGCGGCGATCTCCAGCGCCTGCGCCAGATCGGATGGCAGCGCCTCGTACGATTCCTCCCAGACCGAGCGCGGCACTTCGATCGGGTGCGGGATCACCCGGTCGAAGGCCTCGGTGTAGCGCCGGATCGCCGTGTCGCCCTGCTGCCGGACGTCGCTCAGAATTCGATCGACGACCTGCTCGACCGTCAGCTCCTCTCCGAAGACGCGGCGAATGCCCTCCCGAGCGGCCGACGACAACTCGGGCTCAATGTACCCGCGGCGGCGCGTCAGGCGTTGCCGGGCAACATCGATGTCCCGGATCACCCGGATCAAATCACCCCCACGCTCAGTCACGGTCCGCACTCCTCATCTCGATGGTCGACGATGGATCCCGGTTAGCCACGCAGCACCCCGCTGACCCGCTGCTTCAGCACCCGCTCGATGCGGGAGCGGGTCTTGACAAGCTCGGCATCGGTCAGCGCCCGATCGGGAGCTTCGAAGGTGACCCGCCAGGCGAGGCTCTTCTTGCCCTCTCCGAGCTGCTCACCCTCGAAGACATCGAACAGCGTCATCCCGGTCGCCAGCGGACCAGCTCCCGACGTCAGCGCCTGTCGCACATCCTCGGCCGGGACGGACCGGTCGACGATGATGGCGAAGTCCTGCTGGGCCGGGAGGAACCGGGGAACGCGCATGCCGGTCGAACGCGCCACGCGAGCGGCGAAGACGGCCTGGAGATCGACCTCGGCCACGATCACCCTTGCATCCTCGAACCCCGCCAGTCGAGCGATATCGGGCCGAAGCTCACCCAGGACACCGATGCGATCCGTTCCCAGCATGAGGTCGGCCGAGCGCCCCGGATGCAGGTAGGGCAGCGACTCCGCTGAACGGGAGAACGTCAACGGCTGGACCAGGGTATCCACCCCAAAGACCGCCTCCAGGACACCCTTGGCGTCGAAGTAGTCCAGCTTGCCGGCAGTCGAGAACCGATCCGGATGGTGTCGCGCTCCGCTCATCACCAGTCCGAGCGTCGCGACCTCGTCGGGTAGCTCCCGCCCCTCGACCGGCCGGAACGTCCGGCCGACCTCGAACAGGGCCACCCGGGTCTCATGCTTCCGGTTCTCGGCCGCGACGGCCATCAACGACGGGACGAGCGAGTTGCGAAGGTAGGGCCGGTCCGCCTGGAGCGGGTTGACCAGGGTCAGGAGGCGACCCGCCGGACGCCGATCCAGCGTTCCGACAACGGTGTCCTCGTCCAACGAGCTACTCGACAGCGCGGCCAGTTCCGGCGCGCCAACTGTCGGATAGCTGATGCATTCGAACAGCCCTGCCGCGGCGGCCCGGCGTCGAACGTCGTTCTGGTACGCCACCGCCAGGTCCCGGTTGACCGCTGGCAGGCGACCTTCCGGCAGCGTCTCGGGCAGGGCGTCGTAGCCGACGATCCGGGCGACCTCCTCGACGACATCTTCGGGAATGGTCACGTCACGCCGCTCAGTCGGGACGGTGACGGTCAACCGCCGATCGGTTCCGTCCCCATCGAAGGACGGGTTCATCCCAAGCCGGCTCAACGCGTCGTCGATCGTCGCCTCGGGGAGCGCGACGCCCAGGACTCGCTCGAACAGGCTGGTCGGAAGCGTGACATTCCACGGCAGGACAGGCTCCGGGTAGATGTCCTCGAAGGCCGTCACCCGCGCATCCGGGCAGACGTCGAGGATCAGAGTCAGCGCCCGGGAGATCCCGTCGCCGGGCAGGTTCGGGTCCAGCCCGCGCTCGAACCGGGCCGAAGCGTCGGTTCTCAGTCTGAGCGCCGTTCGCGAGCGGCGGACCGCCTTCATGTCGAAGGTCGCCGCTTCGAGCAGGATCTCAGTGGTGTCGTCCGCAACCTCGCTGTCGACGCCACCCATCACCCCTGCGATTCCGACCGGGCGCACGGCATCGGCGATGACGAGCGTGTCCGAAGCGAGCTCGCGCCGCTGGTGGTCGAGCGTCTCCAGCGTCTCACCGGACCGGGAGCGCCGGGCGACGATCCGGCCCCCATTGAGTCGCCGCCGATCGTAGGCGTGAAGTGGTTGGCCGAACTCCAGCATCACGTAGTTCGTAATGTCGACCAGGTTGTTGACCGGCCGCAGCCCTGCGTGGACGAGGCGACGTTGGAGCCACTCCGGGGACGGCTCGATCGTCACTCCGGACACAACCACACCCGCCAGTCGGGGACAAAGATCGGGGTCGTCGATCGCAACAATATCTCCACCAACGGGCAGCGAACCGAGATCGACTCGCTCCGGAACTCTGACGTCGACGCCGGTCAGCGGCGATGCCTGCCGGGCGATCCCCACGATCGAGAAGGCATGGACGAGGTTCGGCGTGATCTCGAACTCGATCACGGTGTCGCCCAACCAGTCCTTGAGCAGGGCACCGACCGGTGCGTCAGCAGTGAGGACCATGATGCCTTCATGCTCGTCCGACAACCCGAGCTCCCGCTCCGAGCAGACCATTCCCTCGGAGACGATCCCGCGGATCCGGCCGGGCTTGAGCGTCTTGTAGACCGGCGTCGGCAACTCGGTATACGGATCGATAAGCCGGGCGCCGGCCAGCGCCAGCGCGACCTTCTGCCCCTCGGCGATGTTCGGCGCCCCGGTCACGACCCGCAGGCTCTTCTCCCCGTAGTCGACATCGACCAGGTTGAGCCGGTCGGCATCCGGGTGACGCTCGACCTTCGTCACGAGCCCGACGTAGACGTGGTCCCAGCCAGAGGGGACTTCCTCGATCTGTTCCGCCTCCAGACCCGCCATCGTCATCCGACGGGCAAGCTCTCTCGGTTCCAGCCCGGTCGGGATGATCTCTTCCAGCCAACGCATCGGTACCTTCACCGCGCCACCCTCCGTGTTGTCGTGTTGAGCATCGATACGATGTCGTCGCGTCAGACGCCGCCGGCGAACTGGCGGAGAAAGCGGAGATCGTTGCCTGCGAACGCCCGGACATCGTTGACACCGTGCCGCATCATCACCAGCCGCTCGATCCCGAGCCCGAAGGCGAAGCCGGTGTAGCGCTCCGGGTCATAGCCCGCCGCCCGCAGGACGTTCGGATGGACCATCCCGGCGCCACCCATCTCCAGCCAGCCCGTGTACTTGCAGACGCGGCAACCTTTGCCGCCGCAGACCGAGCAGTCGACCGAGAAGTCGACGCCGGGCTCCACGAACGGGAAGAAGTCGCAGCGGAACCGGATCCGGCGGTCGCCGCCGAACAGCTGCCGGGCCATCTCCCGCAGGACACCCTTGAGATCCGACATCGTGATCCGCTCGTCGACCGCCAGCCCCTCCAGCTGGTGGAAGGCCCACTCGTGGGAGGCGTCCTGCGCTTCGAACCGGTAGCAGCGGCCGGGCACAATCACTCGCACCGGCGGCTCGTTGGACTCCATCACCCGAGCCTGCATCGGCGAGGTGTGCGTCCGAAGGACGAGCTCGCTCTCGCCCTTTACGACGAAGGTGTCCCAGACGTCGCGGGCCGGGTGATCGGCCGGAATATTGAGCTGATCAAAGTTGTAGTGGGCCGTCTCGACCTCCGGGCCGTAGACGGTCTGGAACCCCATCAGCGCGAAGATCTCGCTGAGCTCCTCGATCATCTCGGTGATCGGGTGCAGGCCACCGATCTCCGGTCGACGCCCTGGCAGCGTGACGTCGATCGCGTCCGTCGTCAGGCGCCGATCGAGGTCCGCCGCCGCGAGCACCAGCTCCCGGCCGGCGTACGCCTCGGTCAGTTCGACCTTGAGCGCATTGGCGGACCGCCCCGCTTCCGGTCGCTCCTCGGCCGACAGCCGGCCCAGTCCGCGGAGCAGGCCGGTCAGTTCGCCTTTCGCACCGAGTGTCCGCCGCTCCCAGGCCTGAACCCCGGCCAGGTCCGTCGCCTCGTCCAGTGTCGTCAGCGCCCGCCCGCGCAGGCTCGCCAGATCGTCCGTGAACGTCATCGCTTTTCGATCTCCCATTTGTTCGCATCTATTCCGCGGAAAAACAAACGAGCCCCTCGTCGCAGGGACGAGAGGGACTCGCGGTACCACCCTGATTCGCCACCCGACGGGCGACGCGCTCAGCGACCGGCCACGCGTTGACGTGGCCGGCCGGAGCCCGTTACCGGTGGGCGACCGTCGATGACTACCGGCGGCGATGGCCGCGTTCCCCATCGTGCTCGGAGGTGAACTTCCGCGGGTGGGTCCCGTCCGCGCGCTTTCAGTCCCTGGCGCGTCGTCCCTGGCTGGCCCCGTCCCGCGTACTCTCCCTCGTCAGCGCAATCGTGATCTGATCAGCGACCAGTATAGCGAAACGGCGCCGAACGGCGCCGGATTGATCGACCGATCCGGTATCCTGCGTCGGGCCAGCCGCGTCGCCTTGCGAATTCCGCCCCGACGAGCTGCCCCCGCGCCATTCCAGACGAACCGACCGGAGGAGAGACCATGTCAGTCATCGACCGTGTCTACGCCCGTGAGATCCTGGACTCCCGCGGCAACCCGACCGTCGAGGTTGAGGTCGGCGTCCTCACCGGGGAGTTTGGTCGGGCCGCCGTTCCGTCCGGCGCGAGCACGGGCGCTCATGAGGCAGTCGAGCTGCGCGACGGCGACAAGGGTCGCTTCGGCGGCAAGGGCGTCCTCCAGGCCGTCGCCAACGTCAACGGAGAGATCGCCGGGGCGATCGTCGGCATGGACGCCCTCGACCAGACCGGGATCGACCGAACACTGATCGCCCTCGACGGGACGCCGAACAAGGGCCGGCTCGGCGCCAACGCGGTCCTCGGCGTCTCGCTCGCCGTCGCCCGCGCGGCGGCGAAAGGAACTGGGCTGCCGCTCTACCGCTACCTCGGAGGTCCACGGGCCCAGACGCTGCCCGTCCCGATGATGAACATCCTCAACGGCGGCAAGCACGCGCTGGGCTCCAGCGTCGACATGCAGGAGTTCATGGTCATGCCGGTCGGGGCACCGAGCTACCGCGAGGGGCTGCGCTGGGGGACCGAGGTCTTCCACGCCCTGAAGAAGCTGCTGCACGAAATGGGGCAGAACACCAACGTCGGCGACGAAGGCGGCTACGCACCGAGCCTGCCGAGCAACCGGGACGCGGTCGCGATCGTAACCAGGGCGATCGAGGCAGCCGGCTATCGGCCCGGGGAGGACCTCGTCATCGCTCTGGACCCGGCCGCGTCGGAGTTCTACGAGGATGGCCAGTACAACCTGGCTGGCGAGGGGCGGGTCCTGTCCGCCGGCGAGATCGTCGACTACTACGCCGACTGGACCGCCAGCTTTCCGATCACCTCGATCGAGGACGGGCTGGCCGAAGACGACTGGGATACCTGGCGGCAACTCACGGAGCGGGTCGGGGACCGGGTTCAGCTCGTCGGCGACGACCTCTACGTGACCAACGTCGATCGACTCCGCCGGGGGATCGCCGAGCGGTCCGGCAACGCGATCCTGGTCAAGCTCAACCAGATCGGTACCCTGACCGAGACAATGGACGCGATCGACCTTGCCCAGCGCAACGGCTTCGGCGTCGTCATCTCCCACCGCTCCGGAGAGACCGACGACACCTTCATCGCCGATCTGGCCGTGGCGACCAACGCCGGCCAGATCAAGACGGGCGCTCCGTCTCGCGTCGACCGCGTCGCAAAGTACAACCAGCTCCTCCGGATCGAGGAGGAGCTCGACGATGCCGCCGTCTGGCCGGGCCGCGCCATCGTCCGCGGATAGCGATGCATCGACTTGGCAGCCCCAGAGGTCAGGCTTGGGGGAGTCCCTACATCAGGATGACAAAGCGATGAAACAGCGAAATTACGGCAGCGGATGATCTATGACGGGGTCTGCCTTTGCCTTCGGGTAAGCGCAAATGGCACTCATGCGACCCGCTGCCAGGTGCCTTCCCGTAGGAACATGGCTCTCGCTTCGCTGGTCTGGTCCGCGCCGAAGGCGCCACTCCGCGACGCGGTAACGGTGGTCGGAAACGGCGTGTTTCGATGTCACGAGACGGCGACGATGCATTGTTGCACCGGGCGGCGAGGGCCGCCGCGGCGGCCGGGAGGGGCAGGCCCACTCCGTCACATCCTGTTAAAGCGCGGCGGCCGGTTTGCTACCGGCACCTCAACGACGCCATATGCCATAGTCCCGGCGAGCCGCTATTCTGGCGCCCATCGAGGCGTTGACTGGCAGTCGACGCAGTCTGTTTTTCAGGCTACTATATCGGTGTACGGACACCATCGAAAGGGTGTCTCGGGATCTCGTTCTTCGGGCGGTCACGGACAAGTGTCAATATGTGGCCAGCATCGAGGAATCGCCCGTGGCGTCCCACTCTCCCTTTGCCTCCCTCCAGAGTTTCCGACGCGACCATGGGAAACCAGCGGCCCCACAGCCGCATGTCTTTGCAGCCCCGATCTCGCCAGCCCCCAGCCGGGCGCCGGGTAACCCGGATGGGCGCTGGCTGGTCGCGACGGTCGAGCCAGTCGACAAGACGGCATTCGGCTGGGACGTCGCGGAGCAGGCCCTGGAGGCACTGCGGCAAGGGTTTGCGGCGCAGTACGACTCGACCGTCCCCGAGGCGCTGGCTCGTGGTTTCGCCGCGGCGAATGCGTGTGTTCGAGCGGCAAACCGGGGCGAGCGGGGGCGGCGTCGAGGCGAACGCGTCTTCGTCGGGGCCGCGGCGATGGCACTGGACGGTCAGGACCTCGTCTTCGCCCACGTGCCACCCATCCAGATCGTCTTCACCCAGGACCAGCTGGTCTACACGATTCCGGCGTTGCACTCCTGGGAGCCGCACTACGCTGGCCTGGACCGCTCGAAGGCCGAGCCGCTCGGCGTCCGCGATCAGGTCCACCCAGACCTCTTCCGGACCGCCGTCATCGAGCGGGACACCATCGTCCTCTGCTCCACCAGCCTTGGCCGGGCCATCTCAACCCTGCCGGCGCTGAAAGACCGTCTGCGGCCACCGACCGATCCGTCTGGCCGACCCCTTGCCTCGCTGCCGGTCGGGCCAGCCGAGCATCCGATCACCATGCAGGACATGGGACCCGTCCGACCGGCCGGTGCCGACCCTGCCGAGGCGTGGGTGGATTGGCTGGACCATGTCGCCAGCGACCGCAATGTGTCGACCTGCCACGCCGTCGCCGCCACCATGGGGCAGGTCGAGCGCCGTTCGCCCCGCGGCACGACGATGCGAAGCCGGCCGCGGGAGCGGGTTAGCGGGCGCGGGACCTCCGAACCCGAACCTGCCCCGGCGCCAGCCGTTCGCGCTCCATGGCGGACTGCGGACGCACTGGACCGAGCGGGACGGCCCCGAACGATGCACCAACCTGTCTCGCTGGTCGACACGCCCCGTTATCGACGCCTGCCGGGAGCCAATGGAGTCCACCGCTTCGTCGGTAGCGAGGGAGTCCGCCCGGAGAGCTGGCGAGTACGGATTCCGCGGGTCGATCTGCGGCACCGGGTCGAACCACCCCGCTGGCTGGCTGTGACGCTGGTCCTGCTCATCCTCCTTGCCGCCGGAACCGGGATCGGCAATCTCCGTTCGACTGCCGTCGAACACGACCTCGCCGGCGCACTCGCCCGGATCGACGATGAGCTGGCCAGCGCCGAGTCCAATGACGATGCCTCCGGCCTTGGAACGTTACGCGGCCAGCTTCGGACCCTCGCAACCCGGACCGGCGTCAGCCCGGAGCTCGACCAGCGCTGGGTTCGCCTGACCGCGGTCGAGGACCGGCTGGTTGGCCGGCTGCGGCTGGCGGCGCCGGCCCAGCTCGGTCAGTTGCCTGTCGAATCGATCCCGGCCGAGCGGTCGCCACGCCTGTTCCACGCTGGCCCGGAGGTCTTCGTCGTCGGCGATTCACTCTACGAGCTCGATCCCCAGAGCAACCGGTTGATCTACCTGATAGGGTCCGGTGACACCATTGACGGCCGGGAAGTCGGTCCGATCCTCGACGCGGTCGCCACGCGCTCAGGCATCGCGGTCACGGACGGAGCGACGCTTTTCGACCGCGATGGCCGGGGAAACTGGTCGGCTGAGTCGTTTGACGCCCGGCTCGATCTTCCAGCCGGGCAGATCGCCGCGATCGCGGTGTATGACGAGCAGATGGTCGCCATCGATGGCTCGAACGGCGCACTGTTCGCCATCCCGTTGTCCATCACGGCGACTGGCGGAGTCCCCGCTCTGCCGGCGTCCATGCCTGGATCATCGGTCGGCGCACTGGATCTTGCCGTCAACGATGACCTGTTCGTCCTTGGCGACACGGGAAATCTCGTCTCGTTCGATCTCCAGGGGCAGGCAGTCCCGATGACCGTCCCGGTCACCCCGCCGCTCAATTTGCCGAGAGCGATGGACGCCAGCGGCTCGAACCTCTGGATCCTCGATACCGGCTCCGGAAGCGGCCGGCTGGTCTGCTACTCACCGGATGAGGACACCGCCGTCGTCTACGAGTTCCCAGTCACCGGCATCGACGCTTCAGGCTCCCTCATGACCGCGAGCGACTTCGCCGTCGATGCCTCGAATAGCCGGATCGTCTTCGTCGTCGAGGACGCCCTCTGGTCGGTCCCGTTGCCGGTCGCTGGCTGAGCGGTCTCGTCCTGTCGTCTGTGCCAGAAGAATCGGACTCAACGACGGACCGGCTCGGTCAACTGTCAAGGTGGCGATGCCTTGCGGTAACCGTTCCGTAAAGGCGAAGACTTCGAGGGAAGTCGCCGCAGCGGCCTTCGCTCTGCGGCGAGACGGTTTCCGCGACCGCTCTGTCACCTTGAACCCGTCATCACCGATCGCAATTAACGTTGCGCGGAACGACGTCCTGGAGCGGACAGGTCCAGCGAAGCGAGAGCCATGTCGCAACCAAACGCTCGACGTCCGCCGCAGCGGGATCACTCGCCGAAATGACCAGCCAGGTACGGCCGCGTCACCAGACTGGTGAGGTCATCTTCGATAAGGCGCTGAAAATCGACCGACGTCAGAGCACAGACCCTGGCCAAGGTCGCCACCGTCGTCTGGATCTGCACGACCAGATCCAGTGGCAATACCGCCGGCCAGAGGGAGCCGATCGCCAGCAGGGTCACCCGTTCTCCCGGGACCCCCGCGAACGAGGTGGTTCCTGAGGCCTGGATCACCCTGACCAGATCAAGGTCATGCCATGTGAGACCAGCTCCGATGGCCACGACCGTCATCCAGTACAGGACCTGGCCGGACTCGAGCGCAATGTCGTCCACGAATGTCCCGTGTTTGTGACTGCCATCGAGGATTCCAGCGAGCTCACCAAGCTCGTCCGCGACTCGACTTCTCAAATCCTCTCCTGATCGGAGACGCTCCGAGGTCGACGAGTCGGCAGCGAGATCGTGATCCCGCAGGTACTCGTAGGCGCCGAACCACAAATCGATCGTCTCAGTGAGGGACGGTCGTTCGGCCCGGTCGCCCGGCTCGCCGTAGACATCGGCCGGGTCGAAGACCCGCGGCTCGACGACGTGCAGATCGCCCTGCTCGTCGACGCGACGGTAGAAGCAGGTCGGGTAGCCGTCGTGGCAGATGGCACTGACCTGATCGACCAGGAGCAACAGGCTGTTCTGCTCGCAGTTGATCCGGAGCTCGACGACGCGGGAGACGTTTCCGGACGTCTCGCCCTTCTGCCACAGCGTCGCGCGGCTCCGGCTCCAGAAGTGGACCAGCCGGGTCCGACGGGTTTCGGCCAACGCCTCCGTGTTCATGAAACCGACCATCAGGACCCGCCGGCTGACAGCGTCCTGTAGGACCGCCGGGATCAATCCCTCGGCGCCGAAGTGGATGACGTCCGTGCCGGATCCGATGCTCTGCGTGTCGACGGTCATGGCCGCACCGGCAGGCCGCTGGCCGCGAGATGCCCCTTGGCCTCTCCGATCCGGAACTGGCCGAAGTGGAAGATGCTGGCGGCGAGGACGGCGTCGGCCCGACCCGGCTGGAGCCCCTCGACGAGGTGATCCAGTGTCCCGGCTCCACCCGAGGCGATCACGGGCACATTGACCGCCTGCCCAACCGCCTCCAGGAGCGGCAGGTCGTAACCCTCGCCGGTCCCGTCACGGTCCATGCTGGTCAGAAGGATCTCTCCGGCCCCACGACCGGTCGCCTCGATCGCCCACGCGACGACGTCCCGGCCGGCCGGCCGGCGTCCGCCATGGGTGAAGACATCCCAGCCGGAGCCGTGCGACCGGCGCCGGGCATCGATCGCCACCACGATGCACTGGCGACCGAAAACATCCGCACCCCGAGCGATCAGCTCGGGGTCGGCCAGCGCGGCCGTGTTGACCGAGACCTTGTCCGCTCCTGCCCCGAGCATCTGCCGCATATCGGCGACGCTGCGGACACCGCCGCCGACGGTCAGCGGAATGAAGACCTGGTCGGCGGTCCGGGCGACGACATCGATCATGGTCGATCGGCTGTCACTCGACGCCGTGATGTCGAGGAAGACCAGCTCGTCGGCTCCCTCGGCGTTGTAGCGGGCCGCCAGCTCGACCGGGTCGCCGGCGTCGCGGAGGTTGACGAAGCTGACGCCTTTCACCACGCGTCCGTCCGTCACGTCAAGGCAGGGAATCACCCGCCGTGTCAGGGTCGTGGCCGGGACGGCGGCCGCGTGCACCGTTGTCTGAGTCATCGCGAAGCTCCTTCCGCCGTCACGGTTCGCGCCAAAGCGATCGCCTCGGCGAGGTCGACCCGGCCGTCATAGAGCGCCCGGCCGATGATCATGCCGCTTGCGCCGGTCGCGGCGACGGCGGGAACGTCGGAGATCTCCGCGACGCCCCCGGACGCGATCAGGCCGACCGACGGATCGGGGATGTCGCCCGCAGTTCCGACCGCCCCGGCCATCGCGGTCAATGCGTTGAGATTCGGACCAGCCAGCGTCCCGTCCCGGGCGATGTCGGTGAAGATGAACGTCCGCACGCCGACCTCGCCGAGCCGGGCGGCGAGATCCGACGCCGCGACCCGGGTCTGATCGATCCAGCCGTTGGCCGCGAGGAAACCGTTCCGGGCGTCGAGCCCGACCGCGATCCGGTCCCCCCAACGCTCGACCGCGGTCGCGACCAGATCAGGGTCGTCGATCGCGACCGAACCGAGCACGGCCCGATCGACGCCGATCCCGAAGACCCGATCAAGATGCGTCATCGAGCGGATCCCGCCGCCGAGCTGGAGCCGAACCGGGGCCGGAACGACCGCCCGGATTCGCTCGATGATGTCGATGCTGACTGGCCGCTTCTGGAGCGAGCCGTCGAGGTCGACGATATGGATCCACTCGGCTCCCGACTCGACCCAGCGGAACGCGACCCGGACTGGGTCATCGTCGTAGATCGTCTCGCGGGCGAAGTCGCCCTCGACCAACCGGACGCAGCGTCCGTCCAGGATGTCGATGCTTGGGTAGATGATCACCGCTCGTCCGGCCCTTCCACGGGAGCACCCGTCTTTCCCGCCTTGCGGGTCTGCGCCACGAACCGGTCGATCAGGGCGAGGCCATCCGTTCCGCTCTTCTCAGGGTGGAACTGGGTTCCCCAAATGTTGTCCCGGACGACGACACTTGGGAAGGTCGTGCCGTAGCTGGCCTCGGCCGCGACGACAGCGGCATCTTCGGGCTCGACGACATAGGAGTGGACGAAGTAGTAGAACCGTTCGTCACCAGCCACTCCGAGCGGCCCCGGCCGGACGACCCGCGACTGGTTCCAGCCCATGTGCGGGACCTTGACGCCGGACTCCAGCGACCGGACCCGGCCGCGGATCAGCCCCAGCCCCTGCGAGTCGCCCTCTTCCTGGTGATCGAACAGGAGTTGCATCCCGAGGCAGATGCCCATGAACGGCCGTCCGCTGTCAGCGGCGTCGCGAATCGGTCGGACCAGGTCGAGCTCGGCGAGCCGGTTCATCGCGTGGGCGGCGGCGCCAACCCCGGGCAAGACGACCGCATCAGCAACGGCGATCTCTCCGGGATCGTTGCTTACGGTCACATCGGCGCCAGACGCTTCGAGGGCACGGCGAATGGAGCGGAGGTTGCCCGCTCCGTAATCGATCACGGCGATCATAGGGGCGTCCTTGTCACGGCGGGTGGGGTAGACGGTTGGGGTAGACGGTTGGGGTAATGCCTGTCGACCTAAGCCAGCATCCCCTTCGTGGAAGGGACCGCGACGGGGTCGCGCGTGATGCGCGTCGCATGGTGGAGCGCCAGCGCGGCCGACTTGAAGATCGCCTCGGCCGCATGGTGGGCGTTGCGCGACCGGATCAGGTCGATGTGGACCGTCAACCCGGCGTTGACAGCCAGTGAGCGCCAGAACTCCTCGACCAGGCTGCTGGCGAAGTCGGCCCCGATCATCGGCTCCGGCATGGCGGCCTCATAGTGACAAAACGGCCTTCCAGAGACGTCGATCACCGTCCGGGCCAGCGCCTCGTCCAGCGGAGCATAGGCGTGGCCGTACCGGGCAATACCACCGCGAGCGCCAAGGGCCTGCCGGATGGCGGTACCGAGGGCGATCCCAACGTCCTCCACCGTGTGGTGCGGGTCCATCGCGGCGTCGCCGGTCGCCGTGACCCGCAGATCGAGCTGGCCGTGGCGAGCGAGCGCGTCCAGCATGTGGTCGAGGAAGGCGACGCCGGTCTCGACCTGGGCCGTGCCAGAGCCGTCGAGATCGACCCGCAGCGAGATCGTCGTCTCGCCAGTTTCGCGCTCGACAGTCGCCGAACGCTCGACGTGAACTGGATGACGGATGAGTCCTGTCATACCCGACACTCCCCGAGGATCTGCTCGAGCTCCTCGGCGAAGAGCATGTTCTCCTCACTCGTTCCGACGCTGACCCGAAGGCAGTCCCGCATCTGGTGGGCGGGGTTGCCGAAGTAGCGGACATGGATGCCGCGGCGGCCAAGCTCCCGGTGGATCGGCCCGGCGTCTTCGACTGGCAGGCTGAACAGGAGGAAGTTCGTCGCGGACGGGAACGGCTTGACGCCATGGATCGTCCGCAGGCGATCGGCCAGGGCGTCGCGGTCCGCGACCATCCGCTGGACGACACCGCGCAGGTGATCCGCGTCGTCGAGGGCGGCGATCGCGGCGGCCTCGGCGGCGGTCGAGATGTTGCAGAAGGCCGGCACCGCCGACCAGATCGCGCCGAGCATCCACTCCGGGAAGATGCCATAGCCGATCCGCATCCCGGCGAGCCCGGCCCACTTGCTCAGGGTCCGGAGCACACAGACGTTCTCGTAGCGGTCCATCAGGCCGATCTGCGACTGGCCGGAGAACTCGGCGTAGGCCTCATCGACGACGACAAGGCACGACGCCTCCCGGACGAGCCGCTCGACGACCGCGCCGGGAATCAGGTGGCCGGTCGGGTTGTTCGGGTTGCAAACCATGATGAGCTTGGTCCGGCTGGTGATCGCCGCCAGGACGCCATCGACATCGAGCCCGAAGTCCGGTCGTGGACCGAGCGGGACATCGACGACCACGCCGCCCCGGACGCCGATCGCGTGGCGATAGACACCGAAGGTCGGGTCGGCGATGACAACCTCGTCGCCCTGGTCGACGAAGGTCGTGTAGAGGTTGGTCAGGACGTCGTCCATCCCGGCGCCGGGGACGACCTGGCGGGTATCGACGCCGGCGAACGCGGCGATCGCCGCCCGGAGCCGGTCCTGCTGGATGCTCGGGTAGCGGTTGGTCAGGTGAAACTTCGCGAGCGCCTCGGCCACCTTCGGCGACGGGCCATAGGGCGACTCGTTCATGTCCAGCTTGATCTCACGCGCCGGATGGTGGTCGCCGGTCTCGATCGTCGCTGGAATGTAGGCCGCCGCGTGCCGGAGCGCGGGGCGAATCAGGCGATCGAAACCGGTGGCCGTCTCTGATGCGGCGCTGACCATGGGACGTTCCCTTCGAATATTCGCTGCGAATCGGCGGGAGTCCTGACCTGCCGATTCCGCCGTTGGCCGGACGACAACCTTCGAGGTCACGTTGCACATGTCATGTTAGAGCAGAAGCTTCTCCAGCGACGAGACCAGGATCTCGGTCGCGCCCGCTTCCTTGAGCCGCTCGACCGACTCCCAGAAGATGTCCTCCCGGATCGCCGCATGAACGGCGACGAAGCCCTCGTGGTCCAGCGGGATGATCGTCGGCGCCTTCAGGCCCGGCAGCACCCTCCGGATCGCTGGGAGCGCGTCGGTCGGGGCATTCATCATGACGTACTTGTAGCGCCGGGCGGCCTGCACGGCCCGAATGCGAAGGAGCAGCCGGTCGATATGCTCGCGCCGCTCCCGGTCCGTCAGCGCCGCCGGATTGGCGATCAGGACGGCCTCCGATTTCAGGATGGTCGCGATCGGCCGGAGATCGTTGAGGATTAGCGACGAGCCGGTCGCGCTCAGGTCGGCGATCGCGTCGGCGCTCCCGAGTGCCGGGGCGACCTCGACCGATCCCTTGAGCCGGACGATCTCCGGCTCACCGCCCAGGTCCGCGAAGTAGCGCCGGACCGAGACCGGGTAACTGGTCGCGATCCGGCTGGAGATCAGCTCGCGCGGGTCGATGTAGTCGGACTCCCGCAGCACCGCGACGACGAGCGAGCACTGACCGAATCCGAGCGGCAGGAGTTCCTCGACTGGTTGGTCCTCCTCATAGAGGAGATTCCGGCCGACGACGCCGAGATCGACGGTCCCCCGGCCGACCAGACCGGGGATGTCGTCATCGCGGCTGTAGAGGATCGACAGCGGGAAGTTCTCGCAATGGGAGATCAGCCGCTGACCGTAGCTCTCGAAGTCCAGCCCGATGTTGCGCAGGAGCGAGAGGGTCGCGTCAGTCAGCCGGCCCGACTTCTGGATGGCCAGCCGGAGCCGCCCGGTCTCGCCGAGTGTGGCGAAGCCACGGAACGAATGGGTCGCAGCCGGCGGAGCGATCATCTGGGCAAACCCTCACTCGGGACGCGCTGATGCTGCGATGGGAACAGACCCACCACGGTTGACCCATGTGTACCACGCCACCGATCGCCGGGAAAGTTTCCGCTCGTAAACAGGAGACCGCAGGTCATCGCCCCGGCTGATCAGGCGAGGATCTGCGACCGACCCGGCCCGGAGATATACGATGAGAACAGATCGAACGCGCGGGAGAGCGATTCGGCCGGTGGGTAGACACCGGTCCGGAGCGCCTGGACGGCGACGGCGTTGATCGCCCGGCCGGCGCCTTCGACGGCCCGGATCAGCGGGATGTTGGCCGGGTCACAGCCCGCCACGATTGCCTCGGTTTCAGTCGCGAGGGCGATCGTCACCGCCGAGATCAGATCCGGATCGCCCGCCGCCTCGGCCTTGGCGACCGCCGCGAGGGCCACTCGCCTGGCGTTGACCGTCAGCGTGCTGACGACATCGAACATCAGCTGGTCGTTCGAAGCGTCTCGATCACTCGCCAATTCGACTATCCCTTCACGCGGACACTATCACCGCGGCTAAGAACCACTCACGCCCAGGCGGTCTGTGGTTGTAGCGTCCGACCCTCTCGAATCACAAGTTAGTCAGCCGGCTGTCAGGGCCGATCTATCGCCAGAGCGGCTCTGGAACACGCCCTCAATAGACTCAGACGGCTAAGCGCCCGCGTCCCAGACGGTCGCGAGCCGAATCGCAACGCTTGTTCCGCGGCCGTTCCCTACCGGATCCTGATCGCCCGGAGCGCGACGAATAGCGGGATTTCCCGGTTGGCGGTGTTGACGGCGTTCGCCTTCGGCCCGGCGTCAGCCACCTTCCACGTCGGAATCTCGTTCATGTAGTCGATCGCCAGTCCGACCGCCCCGAGGCCGTTGACGTACTCCTGAAGCGGGCGGTGATAGCTCCGGGAGACGCCGCCTCCGTCGCCGTAGGACTTGAGTGGGACCGGCAGCGGCGTCAGGTAGCGGTCGATCCGGCGGAACTGGAGCTTCCGGTTCTCGTCCCAGCCCCAGCCGCTCTGGCGAGGGACCCGGAAGGCCGGGTGGGTCATCAGCAGGACAAGCCGCCCGCCGGATTTGAGCATCCGCGCGGCGCTGGCCAGCACCGGGCCGACCGGCTCCATGTCCTGGATGCTGAGCAGGAAGACCCCACCGTCGAAGCTACCCGGCCTGAGCTCCTTCTGGGCCGCGAGGTCGCCGGCGTCACCGACCAGGAAGCGGCCGTCGCGGGCGTGGTGATTCCGGGCGTAGTCGATCAGGCGCGGACTGGCGTCGACGCCGGTGTAGCGCCCACCAGCCTTCGAGACGTAGCCCGACAACACACCGTGGCCGCAGCCGATATCGAGGATCGCCTCGCCCGGCTGAACATCGAGGGACTCCATCACGGCCGGGATCGCGAGCAGGCGGTGGTGCTTGCTGCCGTCCTCTCCGACCCAGCCGATGTACCACTCGGCTAGCGGGTCCCAGGAGGTCGACGCGGCGGGCCGGCGACCGGGTCCGGCATCGGAGAAGCCCCCACGGCGTGGTGCATTCGGCCCCCGGCTTGGCGCGCCCATCCGCTGGCGGTCGCTCGGCGAGCGCTTCCGGCGCTCCTCCGTCTTCGGATCATCTTTCGGGGCCTCCGGTCCTGACCCCACGTCATGTCGGCGGCCGCGGCCACGCTGGTTGTCACGGGGGCTGCGTCCCCCTCTCGTGTTGCTCATGCGTGAAGGATAGTCGAGACCCGAACGGCCCAATCGCCCCACGCCCGACCGCCGGGGCAGCTTCCGTGCGACGCATCCCGGTAGAAGTGCGTGACGGAGCGGCCGGGGACGTGGGGTGACCCCGCCGGCGGAAAGAGGAACAGCGTGACCAATCGACTCGCCCACGAGACCAGCCCCTACCTGCTCCAGCACAAGGACAACCCGGTCGACTGGTACCCGTGGGGACCGGAGGCGCTGGGCCGCGCCCGAGACGAGGACCGGCCGATCCTCGTCAGCATCGGCTACTCCTCCTGCCACTGGTGCCACGTCATGGAGCACGAGTCGTTCTCCGACCCGGTCACCGCCGACCTGATGAACGACCGTTTCGTCTGCATCAAGGTCGACCGGGAGGAACGCCCGGACATCGACTCGATCTACATGACCGCCGTCCAGGTCATGGGGCAGCGTGGCGGCTGGCCGCTCAACATGTTCCTGCTGCCGGACATGACGCCGTTCTTCGGTGGGACGTACTGGCCGCCGCTCGACCGGCAGGGGATGCCGGGCTTCCGCCGGGTCCTGACGGCCATCTCCGATACCTACCGGAACCGCCGTGAGGACGTGCTGAGCAACGCCGGCCAGTTGCGAGACTATCTCGTGCGGGCCAGCCGGGCGACGCCCGACCCGGCCGATCTCGATGACCAGGTGCTGGTCCGGGCAACCGATCAGCTGGTGCAGCGGGCGGATCTGGAACGCGGCGGCTGGGGACCGGCGCCGAAGTTCCCGCAGCCGATGATCCTCGACGTCGCGATGGCGCGGCACAAGGCGCACCCCGACCCGGCGCTTGGGGCCGCGCTCCGGACGACGCTGACCCGGATGGCCGACGGCGGGATGTACGACCAGATCGGCGGCGGCTTCCACCGGTACAGCGTCGATGCCGACTGGCTCGTCCCCCACTTCGAGAAGATGCTCTACGACAATGCCCAACTACTCTCGACCTACCTCGACGGCTGGCTGCTGTTCCGCGACCCGCGCTACCGGGAGATCGCCGACCAGACCGCGACCTATGTCCTGCGGGAGATGACCGACGCCAACGGCGGGTTCTTCTCGGCCACCGACGCGGACAGCGACGGCGAGGAGGGCACCTTCTTCGTCTGGACACCAGACGAGATCCGCTCGATCCTCGGTCCGGACGACGCGGCCCGGCTCATCGCTTTCTTTGGCGTCGTCGAGGGCGGTAACTTCGAAGGCAAGTCGATCCTGAACCGCCCCCGGTCACTCGAGACAGTTGCCGGGGAGCTTGGAATCCCGCCGGAAGCGTTGCGGGAGACGCTCGACCGGGCCAGGCCGCTCCTGCTCTCCACCCGGCAGCTGCGCACCCCGCCCTTCCGCGACGAGAAGGTGATTGCGTCCTGGAACGGGCTCATGCTCGACGCGCTTTGCCGCGCCGCGGGCACGCTTCGCCGCCCTGATCTCCTCGCTGCCGCCCGCGAAAGTGGTGCCTTCCTTACCACCTCGATGGTGGTCGACGGCCAGCTCCGTCGCTCCTGGAAGACGGGCGTCGCCAAGGGGACTGGCTTCCTGGAGGACTACGCCGCCGTCGCCTTCGGGTTGATTTCGCTCTACGAGGCGACGTTCGAGGCCCACTGGCTTCGACTGGCCATCACGCTGACCGACTCCGCCCTGACCCGCTTCGTCGACCCGGACAGCGGCATCTTCTTCGACACTGCCGGTGACCATGACGAACTCCTGGTCCGGCCCCGCGAGCTTCAGGACGGCGCAACGCCCTCCGGCAACGCCCTGCTCGCCGACACGCTGCTCCGGCTGGCCCATCTCACCGGCCGGAACGATTATCGCCAGCGGGCGACGAGCATCCTCCAAGCGATGTCGGCCCCGCTGACGGAGGCGCCATTGGGCTTCGGACGGATGCTCGGCGCCGCCAACCGCTATCTGTCGCCCGAGCGGGAGATCGTCCTCGCCGGCGACCGATCGGGGCAAGGGTTCACCGCCCTCTTCGACGAGATAGCCTCCCACTATGAACCCCTCGCCGTCCGGGCCTGGGCCGACCCGGCCAACGACGAAATGACCGCCCTGCTGCCCCTGACAGCCGACCGGTTCGCGACCGATGGGCGACCGACCGCCTACGTCTGCCACGACCATGTTTGCTCGCTGCCGGTTCATGACTCTACGCTACTTGCTCGGTTGCTCGATGGCTGAGACCTGGACCCGCGATCCCACTGCCGTCAGCGGGGCCAGCCGGGAGACTGGAATCGCCTGGCCGGCGAGCAGCTTCCCCAGCGTTTCAATCGCAACCTCGTCGGGAGCACTGACCGTCCAGACATTGCCTGTCTCCCGGCTGGCGACGACCGTGGTCGCCCCGTTGGCGTTCACTTCACCCGCGGACGAGGTGAACGTCGCGAAGGCCGGCTCGGCCCCTTCGGTCAGATCCCAGGCCAGGACCCGGAAGGCGGGAACCTGACTCGCGGAGAACAGCGCGGCCTGGATGGCATCGGCCGGGCTCTGATCAGGTCCAAGCAGCCGAACATCGATCGCGGCGACGGTATATCCCTCGCTGGTCGAATAGGTCCTGGCTCGCGTGCCACCGTCGCCCGCGGCATTTCGGAGTGTCGCATCCTGCTCGCCGGGGTATTCCTCGGGCAGAGTGGCCAGAGCCTCAGTTCCGAGGTCGACGATCCCCCTGGCCCAGGCTGGCGGAGCAGACGGCTCGTCGGGAAAGACTTCGGCGCCAGCCAGTTCGATCTGCTCGTCGACGAACTCGCGGCTGCGACCGAAGAACCAGCGCCACTTGCCGTTCTCCTCGACCAGCCGGACGACATCCTCTACCGTCGAGCCATCGGCGAATGACTGCGCAAACGAGATCTCGGCCGTGTCGGGGTACTTGGTGCCAGTAACCTCCCAGGTCCAGTCCACGAACGTGACCCCGGTCGGCTCGATCACCCTCGGACCCGTGGGGAGAAACTCGTTGTCGTACCAGTACTGGACGGCGTAGAGCGGCACCTCGTCCTGGGAATCCGGGTGCATCTGCTGATACAGGGCGAAGATGTTACCGGTGACTTCAAGCCGGGATTGCGAGATCGCGACCTCGACCGGGTCGCTGACGGCTCCACTCCGGGATGCGGACGCCGCCAGGCTGCCATCGATTGAACGTGGACCCAGTAGCGCCAGGCCCGCCGCCAAAGCCGCGGAAGCCGTAACGGTTCGTCGGCTGAACGTCTTCTCCATGGGGTGATTCCTATGCTTCGGGCAATCCCGCCCGCCGGCGCCGGCATTCGACGCGGTACTCCCTGCTCTGACGGTCAGCGAGCCGGGACATTTCATCCATGGGCCACAAACGCGTAGCTCAAACGAACAGCGACCGTCGTTGGTCATTGGCAGAACCGAAACAAGGAGACAGCCGACACATCGTCGTGCCGGCCGCTCCACCGCACTACCCTCTGACAGCGGCGATTGTTTCGTCAGGCGACGGTGTTGCGCAGGGTGCCGATCCCGCTGACCTCGCACTCGATCACGTCGCCCGGCTTCAGGGCACCGACGCCCTCCGGCGTCCCGGTCAGGATAATGTCGCCGGGGTTGAGGGTCATGACGTGGCTAATCCGGCTGACCAGGTCATAGACGTTGAAGATCATGTCCGTCGTCACGCTGGACTGGCGCGGCTCGCCGTTGAGCCGTGACTGGACCCGCAGCCCGTCGCCGGCCGTTGGGTCGAGCCCGGTTTCGATCACCGGGCCGAGCGGGCAGTACGTGTCGTAGCCCTTGGCCCGGACCCACTGACCGTCCTTCTTCTGCAGGATGCGGTCGGAGACGTCATTGCCTATTGTGAAACCAAAGATCGCCGCGCGAGCGTCGGCGACGGAGACCCTGGTCGCGACCTTGCCGATCACGATGACCAGCTCGGCCTCGTAGTCGGTCTGGTTACCGGGATTGGCGATCTTGATCGCCTCACCATTGGCGATCAGGGCGGACTGCGGCTTCATGAAGATGACCGGCTCGTCGGGGACGGTTCGGGTCGGGTCCGACTCGGTGACGTGGGCGGCGTAGTTCAGCCCGACGCAGACGATCTTGCCCGGATCGACCGGTGTGACGAAGCTGGCGTCGGCCGCCGGACCGACTTCCGCCCCTTGAGCGAGCGTCCCGGTGAATGGATCGCCGCTCGCCGCGAACAGCGTGTCGCCCTCGACGATTCCCCAGGCCACGCTGCCAGTGCCGTCCCGATACCGTCCGATCTTCATCGAATGCCCCTTCAGTCGGCTGGCGCTCGAAACCAGCCCGTTGCCCGTGAATGCCGCGCTGGCACTCCGCTCCGGTCCGATGGGATCGGCCGGGATCCCGACCGGCATTCTACCCAGATCGGCGGACGGCGCATACGTCGCTGCCCGCTCGGGCAGGGGCCGAACGGGTAGACTTGCGCCATGGGAGACGATGAGGTCCTCATGGCCCGGAATGCTGCACTGGTGGTCCGGAACCCTGTCGACCGACCCGCCGATTCGGCGCTCGAGAAGGACGCGCCCATGCCCAATCTCGTTCTGCGACTCAGTGACACCGAGGACGGCGGAACGGCCGAGGTCGCCCGTCCCATGATGGATCGAGACGCGGCCCTGACGCTCCTCCGCGACAGCGAGATCACCGCGGCCGAGCTCGTCCCGTGGGGATCGAACTACACGTTTGGCGTTGCCCTGACGACCGCGACTGGTCGCGAGCACCTCGGCATTTACAAGCCGAAGGCCGGCGAGGCCCCGCTGCACGACTTCCCGACCGGCACGCTCTACCGTCGCGAGCAGGCGTCGTTCCTCCTCAGCCAGCGGCTCGGCTGGGACCTCGTCCCGCCGACCATCGTCCGCGACGGGCCGCACGGCGTCGGCTCGCTCCAGCTCTACATCGAACCGAACGTCGACCTGACCGACTCGACCGAGTACTGGATGCAGACCTCGCCCGACATCGAGCGGCTCGTGCTGTTCGATCACCTCACCAACAACGCCGACCGCAAGATCGGCCACTGCCTGCTGGACCAGACCGGCAAGGTCTGGGGGATCGACCATGGGCTGACCTTCAACCACGTCCCCAAGCTCCGGACGGTGCTCTGGCAGTTCATCGGCCAGCCGGTCGCTACCGATCTGCTCTGCGATCTCCAGAAGCTGCTCGACGAGGAGGGAGAGGTTCGCCTCGAGTTCAGCGAGTGGCTGGCCGGCAAGGAGCTCGATGCCTTGCTTGGACGCGTTCGAGCCTTCGTCGACGATCCGGTCTACCCCGGTCTCAGCCCACGGCGGAACGTTCCCTACGGCTGGTGGTAACGGGCCTGATTGCGGCGGAACAATGACCTGCGGGGTCATTGCGACTCGCCGCTGCCTGCGCAAGAATGTGACGAGAGGTCGCTGGGCAGCGAGCCGCCCAACCCAGTAGCGGTGCAATACGGCAGCACGTTCGGACCCGGTGCCCAACCCGCGGCGACAATCGTTGTCGCACTTTGGGAGATTGTGATAACTTTCTCAATCGAAAGAGCAGGGAGCATGGCGGTCAAGGGGCCCGGAGATCAACAGTCCTCCATCCTCCGTTCCGTCGCGCTCGCATCAGGTTTCGGTTGCTCGGTCGTCACCGTGCTTGGCCTGCTCGTGGGTGGTGGGGTGCTACTCGACCAGCAGCGCGATTCCGCCCCGCTCTGGACGCTCATCGGCATCGCGCTCGGGCTCATGGCCATCGTTACGGAGTTTGCCTTCCTAATCCGGTCATCACGGCGCGAATCCTCGGCGGCGCTCAGGGTCGTTGGCCGCCGCGCCCGTCCGGTTGAGACCGACCTGGACGAAGACGAGGACTGGCCGGCCGGGCACACCGACAACACACGCTGACCCGACGACGTTGATCCGCCGCCGCAGCGCTGACGGCGAGCACAGGCAGGAGCTGCCGAGGCATGTTCGACAATTTTCATATCTCGATCGCGGCCGAGAAGCTGTTCTCGATCGGCCCCTGGCCCATCACGAACTCCTACCTCTCGACGCTGATCGTCATGGCGGCGCTGCTGCTCGTCGGCATCGCGGCGAACAGAAAGCCCAAGGAAGTTCCCGGCAAGTTCCAGGGCATTTGCGAGATGATCGTTGAGTATCTCCTTGACCTGACGGAGATCGCCGGTGGCCGCAAGCTCGGCCGGCTGACGTTTCCGCTGATCGGCAGCATCTTCATCTTCGTCATCGCGGCCAACTATGCCGCCCTGCTTCCGGTCGTGGGTTCGATCGGCTTCTACCACGACGAGCCGGTCAAAGAGGGTGCGGCGCTGGTCCCCAACGAGCCCACAATCTACACCGTTGCGTCGACCGACAATCAGGCCGTCATCAATCAGGCGCAGTCCGGGAGCGATCAGAATGAACAGGCCGCTGCGACCGAGCGCGTCCTCGTTCCGTTCCTCCGGGCCCCGAACGCTGATCTCAACCAGACGCTGGCGATGGCGCTGATTTCCTGGTTCACGGCTCAGATCCTCGGTTCGTACCTCGCCGGCGGCTTTGGCAAGCGCATGAAGCACATGGCCGAGCCAGCCTTCCTGTTCCCGATCGAGCTCCTGAGCGAGTTCGCGAAGATCCTGTCGCTGACCGCTCGACTCTTCGGCAACGTCTTCGCCGGGGAGGTCATCCTCCTGCTGCTCTACACGGTCGCCGCCGGCCTGAAGTACCTCGTGATCCCGTTCGCCCTGCCGATCGTCTTCTTCATGCTTGAACTCCTGTTCGGTTTCATCCAGGCGATCCTCTTCGCGCTCCTCACGCTCATTTACGTCCGGGTGGCAGCCGGTACCCACGATGATGAGCAGGATGCCGCGGCGCACAACGAGTACGCCCCGTACCCCGAGGCACTGCCGGGTGGACTGGCACAGGAGGGGCGCGCCTGAGCAGCACCTGACCTGATCCGGCCTCTGTGCCCATCGAGCGGGATGCCGCCCAACCGTATCCCGCTCGATGGGCAGAGGGGACAAGCAACGACCACGGCCCATCCCCGTGGTCGGCGAAACGATCGACTGATGTGCCGAGAGCTCGACAGGAGCCCGGTGAACGCGGCCGGCCAGCCGGACCGCAGATGAGAGGGAAACGGCAACATGGATAACGAAGGACTTCGTTTGATCGCCGGCGGCCTTGCGATTGGTCTCGGCGCGATCGGCCCAGGCGTTGGCGTCGGTCTCGTCTTCAAGGGGGCCATCGAGGCCATCGGCCGCAACCCGGATGCGTCCGGTCAGGTTCAGACCCTGATGTACATCGGCGCCGGTCTTGCCGAAGCCATCACGATCTACGCCCTGGTCATCTGCATCCTGATCCTCTTCGTCCTGTAAGGACCGTGGCACAAGGCGCCGGGGCCATCGCCCACGCTCCCTGCGCGTCGCCAGTCCGGCCAAACGACACGGGAGAGGGATCACGGAAAGGAGGTTGACGGCTTCATGTCAGAGATCGGAATCAACGTCTGGAACCTGATCGCCCAGATCATCACCTTCATCATCTTCGTCTATCTCTTCTGGCGGTACGCCCTCAAGCCGATCGTCACCCGTCTCGACGCTCGCACCGACCGCATCCGGTCGAGCATGCAGGCCGTCGAGCAGATGCGGGCCGAGCTGAACCAGACCGAAGCCCGTAACGAGCAACTGCTGACCGAGGCCAGGCAGGAGGCGCAGCAGATTGCCGCCAACGCCCGGCAGGCCAGCGAGGCGACGCTCGCGCGGGCGCGAGAGGAAGCCGGCAAGCAGGCCGATGAGTACCTGAATCGAGCGCAGGAGTCGCTCCGCCAGGAAACGAACCAGGCGCGGCAACAGCTCCGTCAGGAGATCGCTGACCTCGCCGTGACGGCGGCCGGCAAGATCGTCCAGCGCAACCTCGATCCGGCGGCCCAGTCCGCGCTGATTCAGGAAACGCTGACCGAGGCCGGCCAACCAGCCGCGACCAGCGACTAGACCGGCGCCGGCATGACCGAGCAGCGGTTCTCGGAATCCCAGGCGACTGGCTGGCGTCTGACTGATCGGGTTGACGGGCTCCTGCCCCCGACCGACCGGTGAGGCGCCAGACGGCTATATGGACGATGTAGACCACGGGCCAGCCCGACCCATCGCGAGGATCAAATCATGGCACGCACCGCGTCCAGACGATACGCCGAAGCGATCATCTCGCTGGCCAGGGACACCAACTCCTTCGAAGCCTGGGACGAGGTGCTCGGTCGCCTGGCGCTGGCCTTCGAGAACCCACAGGCAAAGAGCATCCTCCTCAACCCCGGCGTCCCGGCCAGCGAGAAGCGCCGGACGATGGACGACCTCATTGGGGACACCTTCCCGGCCGCTCACAATCTCGTCCAGGTCCTGATCTCGCACCGGCGAATCAGGGAGATCCCGGACATCTACCAGCACTTCACGGAGGCCTGGCTGGACCAGCAGGGGGTGGCGGTCGCCTATGTCACCACCGCCGAACCGGTCTCGCCCGAGGACGAGCGCACCATCCGGACCCAGCTCGCCAAACTGACGGGCAAGCAGATCGAGCTTCGGTTGCTGGTCGACCCGGATATCATTGGAGGGATCGTCGCCCGGGTCGGCGACTCCCTCTTCGATGGCAGCGTCCGGACCAAGCTTCGGGCACTACGCCTTCGGCTCGCGGCCGTCAGCGGCTAGCCCGTCCCGCAACCCCCACCCACCGTTCGATCGGATTGAGAGGACCAGACAGTTATGGTCATACGGGCAAATGAGATTGGCGACATCCTGAAGCGGGAGATCTCCGGCTTCGACCAGCAGATGACCGTCGCCAACGTCGGTTCGGTCGTCGATGTCGGCGACGGCATCGCGCAGGTCTACGGCCTCAGCCAGGTCGCCGCCAATGAGCTGGTCGAGTTCACGAAGGACGGCACGATCGGCCTCGCCTTCAACCTGGCCGAGGACTCCGTTGGCATCATCGTCCTCGGCGAGTACCGTCAGATCGAGGAGGGCGACGAGGTCCGGACGACCGGTTCGATCGCCGCCGTACCGGTTGGCGACGCCCTCCTCGGCCGGGTGGTCGACGCTCTCGGCCGGCCCATCGACGGCAAAGGCCCGATCGCGGCCGAGAAGACCCGGCCGATCGAGCGAATCGCCCCCGGCGTCATCGAGCGCGCGGACGTCGATACCCCGCTCCAGACCGGTATCACCTCCATCGACGCGATGATCCCGGTCGGCCGTGGTCAGCGCGAGCTCATCATCGGCGACCGCCAGGTCGGCAAGTCCGCCGTGGCGATCGACGCGATCATCAACCAGCGTGACAGCGGCGTCCTTTGCATCTACGTCGCCATCGGCCAGAAGCGAGCGCAGGTCGCGCAGGTCGTCCGCACGCTCGAGCAGTACGGCGCGATGAACAATACGATCGTCGTGATGGCGTCCGCATCCGAACCAGCCGGGATGCAGTGGATCGCCCCGTACGCCGGTACTGCCATGGGCGAGGAGTTCATGGAGGACGGGCGCGACGCCCTGATCGTCTACGACGACCTCTCCAAGCACGCCGCGGCCTACCGCGAGGTGTCGCTGCTTAACCGGCGCCCGCCGGGCCGCGAGGCCTACCCAGGCGACGTCTTCTACCTGCACTCCCGACTGCTGGAGCGCTCGGCCCGCCTGTCCGAGGCCAACGGCGGCGGTTCGCTGACCTCGCTGCCGATCATCGAGACGCAGGCCGGCGACGTCACGACCTACATCCCGACCAACGTGATCTCGATCACCGACGGGCAGATCTTCCTCGAGACCGACCTGTTCTTCGCCGGAATCCGGCCCGCCATCAACCCGGGCATCTCGGTGTCCCGGGTTGGTAGCGCCGCGCAGGTCCGGGCGATGCGCAAGGTCGCCGGTAGCCTTCGGCTCGACCTCGCCGCCTACCGGTCCCTGCAAGCCTTCGCCCAGTTCGGCACGAGCGATCTCGACGCCGGCACTCGGCGCCAGCTCGAACAGGGCGCGCGGATGACCGAGCTGCTCAAGCAGCCCCAGTACCGCCCCTACGCCATGGAGGAGCAGGTCGCCGTCCTCTGGATGGGTGGCAACGGCTACCTCAACGACATCGCGACCGAGGACGTCGTCGCCTACCGCGACCAGTTCCTTGAGTACCTCCAGAACTCGGCGTCCGACGTCCTTGCCTTCATCCGCGAGAAACGGGATCTGACGGACGATGTGGTCGCCGCCCTCAAGAAGGCCTCTGACGATTTCAAGGCCGGCTCGTCCTTCACGCGGATCGACTAGTTCGTCTGCCGGTGCGCCGCCGACCATTGATTCTGGCCCGAGCCGCGCACCATCGCTTCCAGCAGTCCGGGAGGGGCGATGGCCTCGACACGAGAAATCCGGCGCCGCATCCGCAGCGTCGCCAACATCGCCAAGATCACCAGGGCGATGGAGACGGTCGCCGCGTCGCGGATGCGGCGCGCGCAGAATCAGGTCCTCGCCAGCCGCCCCTACACCGAGGCGCTGACGGTCATGCTCGGTGACCTGGCCGCGGGGGTCTCGAACAGCGAGGCCGCGCGGTTCTACCCGCTCCTCGTCGAACGCCCGATCCGGAACCGCGCCGTGATCCTCGTCACGCCCGACAAGGGGCTGGCCGGACCGCTCAACTCCAACATTCTCCGGCGGGTCGGCCGCTTCCTCCGCGAGGAGGCCGGCAACGACCCGGTCGAGTTCATCACAATCGGCAAGAAGGGCCGCGACTTCATGAGCCGCACCCGGCGCAACATCGTCGCGGAGGTGATCGGGCTTGGCAACCAGCCGGCGATCGCCACGATCCGGCCGGCGGTCCAGGTCGCGATCGAGGATTTCACGGCCGGAAAGGTCGACTCGGTCCATCTCGTGTTCCCGCGCTTCCAGAACACGCTATCCCAGGTCCCGGAAGTGATCCAGCTCCTGCCGGTCGTCCGGCCGGAGTCGACGGGCCGCTACCAGGGATACATCTTCGAGCCCGACCAGGAGACCGTCCTGAACGAGCTGCTCCCGCGCTACGTCGAGGGGCTGGTCTTTCAGGCGGTGCTCGACACGGTCGCGTCCGAGTTCTCGGCCCGGATGGTCGCCATGCGCGCCGCGTCCGACAATGCACGGGATCTCGGGAAAGATCTCTCGCTGACCTACAACAAGGTCCGCCAGGCGTCGATCACCAATGAGGTCGCGGAGATCTCGGCTGGCGCGTCGGCTTCCCGCTAACCCGTGATACGTTGGGAATCATCATCTGACCACAGGACTGACGGAACCGGCAAGCCGCCCGCCAGACCGAGAGGAGCCACACATGGCCGCTACCTCGTCCCAGCCCGTCATGGCCTCGACCACAACCGCGACAAAGGCCAATACTCCGGCCGTCGATGGTTTGGGTGACGCCACGGCCATCGGAACCGTTCTCCAGATCACCGGCACGGTGGTCGACGTCGAGTTCCAGACCGATCACCTCCCCGAAATCTACAACGCCCTCGAGGTGACCCAGCCGAACGGCGGGACACTCGTCCTCGAGGTTCAGAACCACCTCGGCAACGACGCCGTCCGCGCCGTCGCCATGAGCACGACCGATGGCCTTGTCCGCGGGATGGAGGTCCGGGACACCGGCCAGCCGATCGCCGTTCCGGTCGGACCGGAGACCCTCGGCCGGATCTTCAACGTCACCGGCGACCCGATCGACAACAAGCCGACGCCGGAAGGGGTGCAGCGCTGGCCGATTCACCGTCCCTCCCCGAGCTTCGAGGAGCAGGCGTCGTCTTTGGAGATCTTCGAGACTGGCATCAAGGTCATTGACCTGATCGCGCCGTTTACCAAGGGCGGCAAGACCGGCATCTTCGGGGGCGCCGGCGTCGGCAAGACGGTCACGATCACCGAGCTGATCCGGAACATCGCCGCTGAGCACGGTGGCTTCTCCGTCTTCGTCGGCGTCGGTGAGCGGACCCGTGAGGGGACGGCGCTCTACGCCGAGATGGCGACCTCGGGCGTGCTGGACAAGACGGTCATGGTCTTCGGCCAGATGAACGAGCCGCCGGGTGCCCGGCTCCGGGTCGGTCTGGCCGGCATGACCATGGCCGAGTACTTCCGGGACGAGGGCCGCGACGTCCTCCTCTTCATCGACAACATCTTCCGGTTCGTCCAGGCCGGCTCGGAAGTCTCTGCCCTCCTCGGCCGGATGCCGAGCGCCGTCGGCTACCAGCCGACGCTCGCCACCGAGATGGGTCAGCTCCAGGAGCGGATCACCTCGACCCGAACCGGTTCCGTCACGTCGGTCCAGGCCGTCTACGTCCCCGCCGACGACTACACCGACCCAGCTCCGGCCACGACCTTCGCCCACCTCGACGCCACGGTCGCGCTGGAGCGGCCGATCGCCGAGCGCGGGATCTACCCGGCCGTCGACCCGCTCGGCTCCACATCGCGGATCCTCGACCCACTGATCGTCGGCGACGAGCACTACCGGGTCGCCCGCGGCGTCCAGTCGGTCCTGCAGCGCTACCGCGACCTGCAGGACATCATCGCCATCCTCGGCGTCGAGGAGCTGTCCGACGAGGACAAGCAGATCGTCGCCCGGGCCCGCCGGATCGAGCGCTTCTTCTCGCAGCCGTTCTTCACGGCCGAGGTCTTCACCGGAACCCCCGGCGTTTACGTCAGCCGCGAGGATACCGTCCGCTCGTTCGCGGAGATCCTCTCCGGCAAGTACGACGACCTCCCGGAAGGTGCCTTCATGTACGCCGGCGACATCGACTCGGTCGTCGCCAAGGCCGAGAAGATGAGCACCTCGTAACGTCCGCGGAACCCAGTCCCGACCGACCGAGCCGCCGCCCCCCGTACTCCGAGGGGTGGGCGGCTGAGTGGGAGAGAAAATGGCCAAGCTGACGGTCGAGATCGTCACCGGCGAGCGCCGGATCTACAACGAGACGGACATCGACATGGTGGTCGCGGCCGGCACCGAGGGCTTGCTGGGTATCCTCCCGCGTCACTCTCCGCTGGTCACGCCGCTCGCTCCTGGCGAACTCCGGATCAAGAAGGGCGGCCAGGAGGAATCGCTGGTCATCTTCGGTGGTTTTCTGGAGGTCAAGGACGGCAAGGTCCTGATCCTTGCCGACGCCGTCGAGCGAACCGACGAGATCGACCTGGCCTCCGCCGAGGAGGCCCGTCGCCGGGCGCAGGAAACGCTGGCTAACCGGGGCAACAGCAGCGCCGAAGATGCAGCCGCGGCCGAAGCGGCCCTGGCTCAGGCAGCGGTTCGGGTCCGCCTGGGTGGTCGCCGGCGGCGACCTGGGAGCAGCAGTTAGCTTCGGTCCGCCGGTCGACGCCACGCTGACGAGGGCATCCGCCTGGGCGGGCGCCCTCGTCGCGTCGTCGGACGGTGAGATGCGCCTTGCGCCAGGTGGTCCGGGGCGGTCATCATGGTGGCTCGCGGACACGCACCGAGGAGCACGCCAAATATGAGCGATTCGAGCCCGATGGCCACGCTGTACCCTGCCGTTCGGCCGGCCGTCATCAACGCCGATCAGACCTTTATCGCCGGCCAGACGGCCAGCGGCGACGCGATCCGGATCAGAGGTGGTCAACCGCTGTCCGGAGAGATCCGGATCGGCGGGTCGAAGAACCTCGGACTGCCAGCCCTGACCGCCGCTCTACTCACGGATGAGCCCTGCGTCTTCGAGAACATGCCGGCGATCGAGGATACCCGGACGATGCTCCGACTCCTTCGGGAACTCGGCGCGTCGGTCTCGCCTGACCCGACCGGGGCCGACTTCTTCGGTGAGCTCGCCCGAAACCGGAAGCGCGTCCACGTCCAGGCCAGTTCGGTCACGTCCGGCGACATCTCCCGCTACCTGGGCCAGGCGATGCGGGCGTCGATCCTGCTGATGGGGCCGCTGCTCGCCCGCCACGGCCAGGTCCTGACCGTGATCGCCGGTGGCGACGACATCGGCGCCCGCCCGATCGACGTTACGATCCGGGGCTTCGTCGCGATGGGCGCCGAAGTCGCGCAGCAGCCCGACGGTCGCAAGCTCCTCACCTGCGACCGGCTCGAGGGCAAGGCAATCTTCCTCGACTACCCGACCCATACCGGGACCGAGAACCTGCTCATGGCGGCCGTGCTGGCCAGCGGAACGACGACGATCGTCAACGCCGCCTGCGAGCCGGAGATCATCGCCTTCGGGACGATGCTCAACCGGATGGGCGCCGACATCACCGGTCTCGGCACGCCGATCATCACGATCAACGGCGTTAACCGGCTGCACGGCGCCTACGAGCGGATCATGCCCGACCGCCTCGTCGCCGGGACATACGCGATCGCGGCGGTCATCACCGAGGGCGAGCTGATGATCAAGGGCGTCAAGGGGTCGGACCTCCTGCCCGTGACGTTCAAGCTCCGCGAGGCTGGCGCGACGGTCCTGGTCGACGACGAGACGCTCTTCGTCCGGGGCAACGGCAGCCTCCGGCCGCTCGACATCCAGGCGCTCCCCTACCCTGGCTTCCCGACCGACCAGCAGGCCGTCATGGCCGTGCTCCTGACGCAGTGCAACGGGATCTCGCGGCTGCACGAGCGGGTCTACGAGGACCGGCTGCGCTACATCCAGGACCTGAAGGTAATGGGAGCCGACATCACCGTCGAGATGGGCGTCCGGGCCGAATTCACCGGCCCGGCCCGCCTGCGGGGCGCTACGGTCCCCGCCCGGGACATCCGGGCTGGCGCGGCCGTCGTTCTCGCCGGGCTGGTCGCGGAGGGCGACACGATCGTGACCGGCGTCCATCACCTCGACCGCGGCTACGAGGACCTCGTCCCGACCCTCCAGCGCGTCGGTGCGGATATTACGATCCTGGAACGGACGTCGACCGAACTGAACGATACGTAGCGACCAGGGCAACAGCATGACCAGTGATTCAGGGGGAACCCGAATCGTGACGGCGCACCCATTTTTCCCATCAGGCGGCCTTTGCTCCCCCCAATCGAAACGTCAGATGTCAGCGGTCCGACCCGCCTGAACACGGCAGATCGGGTAACAGGAAACGACATCCTGACGGGCCAGGCGAGCATGCGGTACCCCCGATCCATCCGTAGGAGACCTGAATCGTCAGCCCGCTCGACATTCGCTCTCCTTCCCCTGGGCGTGAGGTCATGACGCATGACGTCCCGGTCGTCACTGCCAAGTGCCAGGAGCCGCTCGATTCTGGGATCGGACCCCACCCCTTCGGCTGTCCTCGAATCGAAATCATGATTCGACGCCGCGTGGCCCTCGATCCGATTCACCCCGAGCCACAGCATCTCCAGTGCGAAGCGAAACGTCCACATCCTGTCGCCGCCCCGACAAAGCCAGCGCCGCAACACTGAGTGCGAGGATGCTTGCCAGGTCGAACAGGAGGTTGGCCAGGACCAGATGCTTGGTGATCTCCTGGCGGCCATCTCCGAGAATAGCGACCGTCATATCCATCACTGTGGCCAGGCAGGCGAAAAGACCAAGCATCGACAACTCCTGTGGGACGGACCGCCACCGAAGCGATGCACTGAACAACGCCACATAGAGGGCAAGGGCGACGTAGAGCGAGGTGCCTCTGGGAAACCAGGAGTGCTTGACCAACGACCACGTATTCATCGTCGCCCGGACGGACGCGGAATCGGCTCCCGCCGGACGGTCGTTGAGCGCGTACTTCCCGAAGCCTGGCAACCTGAGGTCCTGCATGTTGCGTGCTGCGTACAAGAGCATCCGCGGTGCGATGATCGGTTCATAGAGGATCACCCGAACGGTATCTGCGCGGGTGGTTGCGCTGGCTCGGGTCACGCAATTCAGGGCCGCGGCCTCCTCGGTGAACCCACCCAGCCCCACGCACGGTCCCAGGTCGCCCAGGCCGAGCCGCGCCAAGTGCTCCTCTGGATGATCACTGAAGGTGAGCGCGCCGAAAAAGAGCCCGTGATACTCGGTGTATTGCGCGTTATTGGCACGCTCCGTAACCCGCAGTCCCCCAACGGCCAGCCCAATAGCGGCCACTGTTAGCAAGAGAGCCGCGCCACCTCGCCACCGCCCGACGAGTCGTGATGGCCAGAGCAGCGCCATCCCGGCGATGGCGAGGTAGGCGGTGGACGCCTTGGCGGTGGAGAGTAACGCCAGGGCAATCAGAGCCAGCGCCATCGTTTTCCAGGTGGGACAGCGACGATGATGCAGCGCCACGACGGCGAACACGACCAGGAAGATCAGCGAAGCGGGATCCTGGAAGAAACTGTTGAAATAGGCGACGTAATCTGTGGTCGTCAGCGCCACAACCAGCGGCAATCCGAACGTCAGATAGAGGACCAATCGTCGTTTCGCGTCGAGGATGGTGGTGTCGATCCAGCGAAAGACCCCCATGATGGAGAGCAGGGCCAGGATGCGAGGCGTCAGCGAGACGATCGGTAGAAACAGGATGCTCGAAGAGACGAACAGATAATTGGCGATGACTCCGGGAAACCACAGCACGAGCGCTGAGCTGTAGACATCTGATGTGAAGGGAAAGTCCAGATCCCACACTGGCAGGTAGTAATTGAAGAAGCGCCGAGACCACTCGTCGCTACCGGACGGTGGGTTGTCCGTCGTGAAGCCGTATGGCTTCGATGTATACCAGTCCATGATCCGATCAAAGTCACCGTTGTCGGCGAGACCAATGTTCAGGTGAAGCGACTGCAGCACCACGAACCACATCAGGAGGACGATGCGAACGATGGTAATCGCGAGAGCGGCGGTCAATCTGGGTCGGCGGAAGCGGCGAGCGCGAGGAGAGACCGGCACGGGCACGCGCATTCCCTGGCTCACCGTCATGATCCTATCCGTGATCTCCCGCCAACCCGAGCGTCAGAACCCGAAAGCGGTCCAGCGTGGCACGCACTCGAACAACCGTCATGCCGAAACACGCCGCCGATCTTGAACACGCTGAAGCATAGCAATCCCATCCGGTGTCGCGGAAGACAGCGACTCAGTCGGTCGAATGGCCGGACCTGACGTTGATGTCCTTGCCGCTCCGTCGCCCGATCGCGGCCAGGGCGACTGATGGTCGCGCTGTCGTGAATTTTCTTAGCGGGAGATTACTACAACACGTCGGAGGGTTTTGCCGAGTAATGAGCGGACTGATAGTGCTCCCGGGGAAGGGCATCGCCAGCCACGATTCCGAATCGCTGCCCGAGAGCGGAAGCCCTCTCGATCAGTTCTCGAACCGGAGCGACGTCGTCAGACCCGAGTAGCCAGCTATGGTCTTCGGGAAGACATCGGTCGCGTTGCTCAGTTCCGCCTCCGGGTCCGCGTTGCCGGACCCGAAGTGCGTGAGCCAGAGGGAGTGGGCGTGGCCATCTCGGGCCAGTTCGGCTGACTCGCGGTACGACATGTGCCCCCAGCGGTGGGCCTTCTCGATCTTGTCGTCGTTGGAGTAGGTCGCCTCGCAGACCAGCAGGTCGACATCCTCCACCAGGGACAACAGCGCCGCGACCGGCCGGGTGTCGGTCACGTAGGCGAACGAGACCCCGCGCCGCTCGGGACCGAGCACGTCCTCCGCCGTCGCCGACCCGCCGGCCCACTCGACCCGGCCACCGTGCTGCAGCGGCCCCCACAGTTCCCGCGGAACACCGAGGTCGGTGGCACGGCGAGGATCGAACCGGCGGGCCCGCGGCAGGTTGATCCGGTAGGACAGGCTGGGCAGCGTGTGCTTGCCGAACCGGACCCGACCGATCAGGCCCGCCGGCAGATCGAAGGTGTCGTCCTCGCCCAACTCATGGATAGCCACCTCGTAGGGCAAGTCCGGAGCGATCACCCGGAGGGCGTCGACGATCCGGGTCGTGTCCGGTGGCCCGAAGATGTGGATCGGTTCCGTCCGGCCGGCGTTGGCGACACTGTGGAGGATGCCTGGCAACCCGGCGATGTGGTCGGCGTGGTGATGCGACAGGCAGATCGCCCCGAGCCGCCGGAAGCCCCACTTGAAGGTTTTCCACGGGATCTGTGTCCCCTCGCCGCAGTCGAATAGCACCAGCGAGCCGTCGACCCGGATCAGCAGGCTGGACAGCCAGCGGTTCGGCAGCGGCTGCATGCCGCCGTTTCCAAGCAGCAACAGATCGATCACGAGAACCACCTTGGTAGGCCGATCGAGAACGGACTCACGTTAGCGTTTCCAGTGCAACGTCCGCGCCCAGGGCGAGGAATCGCTGGAGGAATGGCCGCGCAAGACGATCCGCATAGTCCAGATGTCCAGATGTGCGGGTCCCGGGACCGCCACGATCGTGACGAACGAGGTCGATAGCGATGTGATCACCACGGCAAAGGGCATGAACCCTGCTTCTACGGGGTAACGACGATGACGCACGAGGAGGAAGTTGAGATGGGTGACGGGGAGAATCTCGGACAGGGCGTCGAAGCGAGCGCAACCGGCCGGTCGGCCCCGGGGGAGACGCAGGGGATCGACCAGGCGTTCGGCGCTCCGGACATCGCCGCGGCGTTCGATGTCGCGGAGGATCGGGTTCACAACGCGCTCCAGGGCGAGTTCCAGCTTGGCCCCGACGTCAGAGTCGACAGCAAGCAAGCGCAGCAACTGGCTGAGGTCCTGCTGGGCGACCGGCCAATGGATGAGCAGATGGCCGCCCTGATGCGGCTCGGCGCCTTCACCCCCCGGACGGACGACGTGTGGGGGTTCGGCGACAAGGCGCCCGGCGAGCAGAGCGAGCGGCTCTCGGACCGGACCGGTACGATCGACGGTGAGGCAACCTCTCCCAGATCGTCGTACGATCCGAGCACCAACCCGGCCGACAGGCGGGACGATCGTTAGGTCCGGCCCTCCATCGATGGAATGTCACCGAGCGTCGCGATCTCCGCGTCGCCGTACCCCGCCCGTCGGAGCGGCTCGACGATGTCTCGTGGGAAGTTCGGAACGAAGCAGGCAAGGACGACCGCCTTGCCATCCGGGACGAGCGTGAAGTCCGGCATCGCGGCCGGGATCAGGCACGATTCGGCTCTATCAAGCACTTCCACCCCACCGTCCCACGAAATCGCTACCGGGTCGCCGAGATTGGTCATGGTCAGGCAGCGATCGGGTCGGGCCGGAACCGGGAAGGGGACCGCCAGATTCCAGCGCTCCAGGGCGAAGTGCGGCCCGGCGCAGCCGGCCACGATCCGGACGGTGCTCTCGTAACGCGTCAGGCCATGGACCGGTTTGGGCAGCGGCTCGATCCTGAGTTCCCTCATCAGCGCGTCGATGTTGGCCGACCGCTCTTCGACCGAGAACGGGCGACCGAGGTTGTCGGCCGGCATCGCGGTCTGGGCGAGGTCGGACGTCTGCTGGATCTCGAAAATCACCGTGTCCGGTCCGAAGGTATGCAGCACGCCACCAGGAACGTAGACGGTCTCGCCGGGGTTGATGGGATAGCGCAGCAGAACATCGTCCCAGCGCTCCTCCATCAGCGCGTTCCGGATCGCTTGCGCGGAAAGGCCCGGCTTGATCCCGACCAGCACGCTCGCGTCATCGGCGCAGTCGAGGATATGCCACGCCTCGGCCTTGCCGTTCGGCTGCCCATATGCCCGGGCGGCGGTCTCGTCGTCGGCGTGGAGGTGAATCGGCAGGAGGTGGCTGGCGTCGAGGAACTTGGCCAGCAGCGGGAACGTCGCGCCTCGCCAGCCCTGGCCGACGAGCTCATCCGGGTACGTCATCACGAGATCATGGAGTGTCCTCCCGGCGAGATCCCCATTGCGGACGACGCTGGTCGTCTCACCGTAGTCGCTGATCTCCCATGTCTCGGCGACCCGACCCTCGACGGGCAGGCCGCGCTTGCCGAGCCGGTCGACGATCAGCCGCTCTCCGAAGGTGTAGTGGCGCAGGTGCGCCGTCAGCTTGAGCGGGTACCACATTGCCTCTGCCACCGTGTCTTCCCCTCTTATGGTCGGTCAGGACACGCACCAAAACCGTTACAGGTCGGCATCGTAGTCTACCGACGCGTCCGGTCGCGGGATCGACGTGGCCGTATCATGTCGGCTGAGACGAAAACCGGTCGCCACCGGCCCGGACAGAACGGTAAGGGATAGCATGGCCGCCGCCATCAGGGAGGATCTATGACACCGGTCGTCATCGGGATCGACTCGGGAACCCAGTCGGTCAAGGCGCTGGTCGTCGCCCTGGAGAGTGGTGAGACCCTTGCTCAGGGGCGGGCGCCGCACACCGGCGACACAGTCCAGGCCCCGACGATGTGGTGGGACGCGCTCGTCCGCGCTGTCCGTGAGGCCCTAGCGGCGCCCGACGACATCGAGGTCCGAGCAATCTCCGTCGATGCTCAGCAGCACGGCCTCGTCGCCCTCGATGCCGGCGCCACCCCGGTCATCCCCGCTCCACTCTGGAACAACACGGACTCCGCCCCGGACGCCGACCGGCTGAACGGCATGGCCGACTTCGCGACCGAGACCGGCACCCGGCTGGTCCCCTCCATCACCATCTCCAAGCTCGCCCACCTTGCCCGGACCCGGCCCGACGCCATCGCCCGGGTCGCCTCGGTCTGCCTGCCGCATGACTACCTCAACTTCCGCCTGACCGGTCAATTGACGACCGACCGCGGGGAAGCATCCGGCAGCGGCTGGTGGTCGTCGATCAGCGAATCGTATCGGCGCGACCTGCTGGCCCTCGCGGTCGGTGCCGAGCTGGCCGCGCGGCTCCGGTTGCCGGAGGTGATCGGCCCGGACGCCATCTCCGGTCGCCTGACCGAGGCGGCCGCAACGGCACTGGGGCTGCCGGTGGGCGTCCCGGTCGGCGCGGGCTCCGGCGACAACTCGGCCGCCGCCGCCGGGATCGGCGCCGAACCGGGCGAGCTCGTCATCAGCCTCGGCACGAGCGGGGTGGCGTTCACCGTCGCCGCCCGGCCAACCACTGATATCTCCGGCGAGGTCTGTGGATTCGCCGACGCGACGGGACGCTACCTGCCCCTCGCCTGCATGATCAATTGCACGAAGGTCGTCGACTCAGTCGCCGCCTCCGTCGGGATGGACCGGGACGCGGCGCTCAAGGCAGCCGGAGCGATGGCGCCGGGAGCTGACGGCCTCCTCCTGCTCCCCTACTTCGGCGGCGAGCGGACTCCCAACCTGCCCATCGCGACCGGTCAGCTCCTCGGACTCTCGGACGGAAACGCGAGCGGCGCCCATTACGTTCGGGCCGCGCTCGACGGCGTGGCGGCCGGGCTGGCCTACTGCGTCGATGCCCTCGGCCGCGACGGCTTCCGGGCCAGCGAAGCGACGCTCGTCGGTGGCGGCTCGGCGAGTCCGGTCTGGCAGCAGGCCATCGCCGACGCGCTCCAGATTCCAATCGCCGTCCGCTCCGGAAGCGAGCACGCCGCCCGCGGCATGGCCGGCCAGGCTGCCGCGATCGCGACTGGAACGGCGACCTTCGACCGGACCCAGGCCTGGCGCCCACCGGTCGTCGCCACCGCCCAGCCACGTCCCGACGTCCGGGATGCCTTTCGGATGGGACAGCGACGGGCATTGATCGCGGCGATGAGACAGGGCCAGGAGCAACGCCAACCGTAGGACTTGTTCGATCCACGCGAACGTAGCGACACGCCCTCGCTGAGCTGACCATGCCTGCCCCGTCCGTGACGCATGTGGAGGGAGCGGTCTCTCGTTAAAGGTCGGCGCTGTCGAGCCAGATGGTGACCGGGCCATCGTTGGTCAGCGTCACCGCCATATCGGCACCAAACTGGCCAGTGGCAACCGGCAGCCCCAACGTCCGCAGCGCATCTGCGAAGAGGTCGACCAACGGCGCGGCCTGCTCCGGGCGGGCGGCGCCGATGAAGCTCGGCCGGCGACCCTTCTTCGCGTCGGCGTAGAGCGTGAACTGCGAGACGACCAGCATCGCGACGGGCGCCAGGGTCAAATCATGACCGTTCAACGCATCCTGCCCAGTAACGAGATCCAGCGATGAGCGATTCATGGCCCCGGAATCGTCCGCGAAGACTCGCAGGTTGGCGACCTTCGCGGCCAGCTGTCGGACAGTCTGGTCGCTGTCGCCGTGAGTGATTCCAACCAGCAGCACGAACCCCCGCCCGATCGCGCCGACCGTGGCGCCGTCGATGAGGACCTGGGCGGACGTCACTCGCTGGATCAGGACTCGCATCAGGTCGCTGCTTCGATGCGACGCAGGATCGTCGCGGTCGCAAGGGCCGCGATCCCCTCACCGCGACCGATCGCGCCGAGCATCTCGTTGGTCGTCGCCTTGAGGCTGACCGCGCCGACCGCGACGCCGAGCGCCCCAGCGATCCGCCCACGCATCTCATCGGCGCGCGGGTTGATCTTCGGCTCCTCCGCGATCACCGTCGCGTCGACATTGCCGACTTCCCACCCTGCTGACCAGAGCTTCCCGACGCAGGCTGTCAGGAGCGCGACGCTGTCGGCTCCCGCCCACTCCGCGGCGTCTGGGGCGAAGTGCTGCCCGATGTCGCCCAAAGCGGCGGCACCGAGGATGGCGTCGGCAATGGCGTGCAGCAGGACATCAGCGTCGCTGTGTCCGTCCAGCCCGACATCGGAGTCGAACTCGACGCCGCCGATGATGAGCGGGCGTCCGGCGACCAGCCGGTGGATGTCGTAGCCAATCCCGGACCGGATGCTGGGCTGAGCGGTCGTCATCGCACCGGCTCCGTCATCGCGTCGACCGCCGTCAGAAGCGCCTCGATCAGGGCGAGGTCGCCTGGGACGGTGACCTTGGGGTTGGGTTCATGGTTCGGGACGACCGCGACGGGATACCCGAGCGCCTCGAACAGTGCCGCCTCATCGGTGAACGTCTGCCTGGCGAACTGGGGATCCGCGATGGCCCCGGTCAGCTGGTCGCGCCGGAAAACCTGCGGGGTCTGGGCCGACCAGAGTGCGTCCCGCGAGACGGTCGACTCGATGGTCAGATCGGGCCGGACACGCTTGAGCGTGTCCGTCACCGGGCAGGCAGCGATCGCGGCTCCGGTCAACCGTGCCTGAGCGACGGTCCGCTCGATCAGGGCGGCTGTCACCAGCGGCCGGGCACCGTCATGGATCGCGATCAGATCGATCCCGTCGCTGAGCGCCGCCACACCGCGGGCAACCGAGTCCTGCCGGCGCTCACCTCCGACGACGATCCGAACCGGGACCACCCACTCGAATTCCTGGAGGAGGCCGCTGACCGCCGCCGCGGTGTGCTCGCCGACCACGATGATGATCTCCGCGAGCCCGGCGGAGCGAAACGCATCCAGAACCCAGCCCAGCACCGAGCGACCGGACAGCGGCAGCAGCACCTTGTCAGGCGCCCCGAACCGGGTCCCACGACCTGCGGCGACGATGATCCCCGCCGTGGTGGACGAGGGCGACCCGGCGGGACTCACGCGCCACGCCCGATCGATCGGCGTCGATTCGCCCGCGCGGCGAGCTGTTCGACGACAGCGAGGCAGACCGTCGTTTCCCCCAGGCCCCTGCCGGCCCGGCCGAAGTCGCCGTGGAAGTCCGTGCCGCCGGTCTCGATCAGGTCGTATCGGGAAGCGAGGCGGGACAGGTAGCGCCGGGTCTCGGCCGTGTGGTCCGGGTAGGCGACCTCAAGGCCGTCCAGGCCGGACGCGACCAGACTAGGAAGGAAGTCACCGTAGCCGTCCGAATAGAGCGGGTGAGCCAACACGGCCGACCCACCGGCGGCGTGGATCTCCCGGATCGCCCGTTCGGGAAGCAGGACCGAGCGTTCGACGTAGGCCGGTCGATCCGTCCCGAGGTAGCGTTCGAACGCGTCCCCGACGCCAGTGGCGTGACCCGCCTCGACCAGCGCCCTGGCAATGTGCGGGCGCCCGATCGTCCCACTCCCGGCCAACCTCGCGACGCGATCCATCGTCACGGCGGCTCCAAGACCGGCAAGCCGCTCGACGATCGCGACGGCCCGGGACCGACGTTCCGCGCCCCGCTCCGCCAACAACGCGCGGAGGCCATTCGCGGCGATGTCGAACCCGTAACCAAGCAGGTGGACATCGACGTCGCCAAGCGAGCAGCTCAGCTCGACTCCGGGGACGACGAGAAGCCCAGACGGAGGGATCGTCAGCGCCTCCTCGACGCCCTCGACCGTGTCATGGTCGGTGATCGCGATCGCTGAGAGGCCGCGTTGACTCGCCAGCCCAACCAGCTCGTCCGGGCTCAACAGGCCATCGGAGGCTGTCGTGTGAGTGTGAAGATCTGCCCGAGCCGACGGCGCACCGGCACGGGACATCAGCGGGGCTCGACGACCAGACGGATCGCCGTCCGATCCTCGTCGCCGATCGTCACGTCGATGAAAGCCGGCAGGCAGATCACTTCGATGCCGGTTTCCCGCAGGTAGTCGCGCGCGATTGCGACCGCCTTGACGGCCTGGTTGGTCGCCCCAGCTCCGATCGCCTGAACTTCGGCCCGGCCGGCCTCGCGCACGACACCGGCGATGGCTCCGGCGACGGCGCTGGGCCTGGATCGGGCCGAAACCTTCAGCACGTCGTCAGGTGGTAGGACGCCGTCGCACCGCTCGCCGGATTCGGGTGCTGCCTCGCCGGTGACGCGCGGCGATCCCAACGCCTCAACACCCGACTCGACGGAGGGCGGCGCCTCGTCGACCGTCCAGGCGGGTATGTACGGTGTGCGCGGGGACGAGCGGGAGGGAGTGTCGGTGGCATCCGAACCAGCGGTAACCTGGCCTGCCACGGGATCGTCGATACCGCTGGTCGCTAACTCACCGTCGCTCCCTTCCGTCTCGGGAGGGAACCGGGACGACCGGGAATCGATCCGGATCTCGCGGAGGTCGAGCTTGCTGAAGAAGCGGTTCATGCAGCGTCCCTTGTCGAATGCGTCCAAGACGGTCCAGCGGCGCGGCCATACCCTACACCGAACCGGTCCCGATTGCAGCCACAACCGGAACTGCCCTGAATCGAACGCCATCATGTTTCGGACCGGCCGACCGCGACCGGCACCAGCCGCGACAGGCGGCTAACGGGCGTAGTCGACGGATCGGGTCTCACGGATCACGGTAACCTTGATCTGGCCGGGATACTCCAGGCTCTCCTCGATCTTCCGGGCGACATCGCGGGCCAGCCGGGTCGCGCCGAGATCGTCGATTCCGTTGGGCTGAACCAGGATCCGGACCTCGCGGCCAGCCTGGATGGCGAACGACTTTTCGACGCCGTCGAACGAGTTGGCGACGCCCTCGAGCGCTTCGAGCCGCTTGATGTACGACTCGACCATCTCGCGGCGGGCGCCGGGCCGGGCGCCACTGATCGCGTCGGCCGCCTGGACGATGAACGCCTCGACGGTCTGGGGCGTCTCCTCGTTGTGGTGGGCGGCGATCGCATGGACAATCTTCGGCGAGCGTCCCAGCCTGCGGGCGATATCAGCGCCGATCAGGGCATGCGGTCCCTCGACCTCGTGATCGACGGCCTTGCCAATATCATGGAGCAGCCCGGCGGTCTTGGAGACATTGGCGTCGGCACCGAGCTCGGCGGCCAGGGCCGTCGCGATCATCGACGCCTCGAGCGAGTGCGCAAGGACGTTCTGGCCGTAGCTCGTCCGGAACTTCAGCCGGCCCAGCAGGCGAATGAGGTCGGGGTGAAGGCCGGGCACATTGGCCTCATAGGCAATCCGCTCGCCCTCCTCTCGCATCACCTGCTCGAGTTCGAGCTGGACCTTACCGACGACTTCCTCGATCCGGGCGGGGTGGATCCGGCCGTCCTGCATCAGCTTGACGAGCGCCCGGCGAGCGACCTCGCGCCGGACCGGGTCGAAGCCGGAGACCATGATTGCCTCGGGCGTATCATCGATGATGAGGTCGACTCCGGTCGCCTGCTCGAGCGCGCGGATGTTCCGGCCCTCACGCCCGATGATCCGGCCCTTCATGTCGTCGCTCGGCAGCGGCACGACCGAGACAGTCGTCTCGGCTACGTAATCGGATGAGATGCGCTGGATCGTCGTCGCGAGGATCTTGCGGGAGCGCCGGTCGGCCTCCGCCAGTGTCTCCTGCTCGATCTCGTGCATCCGGCGCGCGCCGATCGAGCGGGCCTCGTCCTCGATCTCGGCGACGAGCGCGAAGCGAGCGTCGTCGGCGGTCAGCCCCGAGACACGCTCCAGCTCCTGCCGCTGCTCGGCCCGGATCCGTTCAGCCTCGCGCTCCGCGTCAGTGAGCCGCTCGGCGATGGCCTGCTCCTGCCGGCGCCGCTCCTGATTCCAGGTTGCCTGCTCGCCCTGGGCGTCCAGCTCGAGCCGGCGAAGCCTGGCTTCCCGCTCGTCCAGCCCGTCGTCCTTGCGGTCGAGGGCTTCCTCCTTCTGCTCGACGCGCCGCTCGACGCGCTCGATGTCCTTGCGCCGCTGGTTGAGTTCCCGTTCGAATTCCGTCCGAAGCCGAAGCGCTTCGTCCTGGGCCTGTAACACTGCCTCGCGCCGTCTGGTCTCTGCTTCCTCAGTGATGTTGTCCGCTTCGAGTTGCGCCCGGTGGATACGGGAGTTGGATCGGCGCTCGAGGAAGAAGAACGTCAGGAGGGCGGCTACCGCAGCGGCAAGGAGCGCGACAAGCACGATGAGAAAGTCCATCACATCGCCCCTGGCTACTTGATCCCCATCGTGAATGGGGGGTTGGAGATATTTGCTTATGACAACCCATGGTTCGACGATACCGCGCCGGAGCGAGTCCCGCGAGCCACTTCGCAAGTCGTGCAGGACGTCATATAGGTCCATCATCTTACGGTCACTGGAGAGTGAGCGTCAAGCGCGATGGCGGCGCCACGCTCCCATTTAGCCCGTTCGGATGCGGTAGACGGCGGGACAGACCGGATGACCCGTCGGTCTGGTCGGACCGTCGCGGGAGACCAATGGCGGAAACTACGTACCGTATTCTGAATCGACATCAGGGACCCGAAATACGTAAGGTCAACGATCGGAATCGACCAGGTGGCCCGGTACACTTTCGGTACGGACAGACAAACGTACCCGCGACGATTTCATCAGAAGGACCGGGTTGACCGTATGACTCCGGGTCGCTCGAAGATGCCATCCCTGGGGCACGCGGCAATGAACCAGAGCAGTGGTACGGGGGCCCAGAAACCGATGGACAGCGATTACTCCGCGCCCGAAAGCGTTCCCTATGACTGTGGTCGGCTGCTCGCCCATCTCGATCTGATCCGCCGGTCAATGGACGGTGACTCCACGATCGCGACCACCTGCTTCCAGACGGCCGCGGCGATGCCGGCCGTCGCTCTCGGCTCTCTCCTCGCCATGTCCTGGCGGGATCTCAATTCGATCCGGCGGCAACTGGGGCACCGCGACGAAGGGGTCTGGCTCGAGCAGCGTCTGAGCGCAATCCTCGACGACCTCGGAGCATTCTTCCCCGACGAGCTCGACCGGCGGCAGCAGGGGGTCTTCGCGATCGGCTTCTATCAGGAGCGGGCCACGACCCGCGCCATGGGCAGCGTGCCCCGCCGAGCTCAGCCGATTGCCGCCCACGATCTCGTGCTGCGGGAACTGACCGGCGACCCGACCGGTGCGGTGCCAGACGACCTGTAGCCTCCGGTGACCCGGAGGTACGGCGCGCCTCCGGCGGCTGCTGTACCATCTTCCTTCTGAGCGAGCTTACCGGTCGCGGGGCTGACCGGAGCGCGAGAGGGAGTCAGCGGATGAAGGTGACGGTCTTTGGAGCGGGGTATGTCGGTCTGGTGACCGGCGCCTGTTTCGCCGAAGTCGGCAATGATGTGCTCGGTGTCGACATCGATTCAGCCAGGATCGCCAGGCTCACATCCGGCGAGGTCCCGATCTTCGAGCCTGGCCTCGAGGAGATGGTCACCCAGAATGCGCGGGCGGGCCGAATCCGGTTCAGCGACCGGCTTGACGAGGGCGTCGCCCATGCTCAACTGCTGCTCGTCGCCGTTGGGACACCGCCCAGCCCGGACGGGTCGACCAACCTGACGGCGGTCCGCAGCGTCGTCCACTCGATCGCCGACCTGATGATGGACGACAAGGTCGTCGTCATGAAGAGCACGGTCCCCGTCGGGACCGGCGACATGGCCGCTACGCTCATCCAGCAGCGTCTGACCGATCGCCAGTCGACCGCCTCCTTCGATGTCGTCTCCAACCCGGAGTTTCTCAAGGAAGGCGCCGCGATCGCCGACTTCATGCGGCCGGACCGGATCATCGTCGGCAGCGCCAACCCGCGCAGCCTCGAGCTGCTCCACGAGCTCTACGCCCCGTTCAACCGCAACCACAACCGGCTGATGACGATGGACCTCCGTTCGGCTGAACTGACCAAGTACGCTGCCAATGCCATGCTTGCGACCAAGATCTCCTTCATGAACGAGATCGCCAACATCGCCGAGCGCGTCGGGGCCAACGTCGAGAGCGTCCGGGCCGGGATTGGGTCTGATCCGCGGATCGGCTACGACTTCATCTACGCTGGCGCCGGCTTCGGGGGGTCGTGTTTCCCGAAGGACCTCGGCGCCTTGGAACATGTGGCCCGATCGGCCGGGTACGAGCCGCAACTGATTCGGGCGGTCCAGGACGTCAATCTGCGCCAGAAGCACATCCTGTTCGAGAAACTATCCCGATACTTCGAAGGGGCAGGCGGGCTGTTCGGGCGCACGATCGCGATCTGGGGACTGTCCTTCAAACCCAACACCGACGACATGCGTGAGGCTCCGAGCCAGATCCTGATCGACGCGCTGCTCGGCGCCGGAGCGACGATCCGCGCGTTCGACCCGGAAGCCATGTCCGAGGCCAGGACCCTCTACGGCGACGATTCGGCCATCTCCTTCTGCCCGACCAAGGAAGCCGCGTCCGACGGTGCGGACTGCCTGGTGATCGTGACCGAGTGGCGGGCCTTTCGTTCGCCGGATTTCACCGCCCTGCGCACGGCACTTCTCCGACCGGTCATCTTCGACGGGCGCAATATCTACGACGAACGCAGGATGACCAACGAGGGGTTCGAGTACTTCGGCATTGGAACGGGCGACCGCCTGCCCGTCTCGATCTTGGAGCCAGCGACCCAGACCGTCCCCGGCCACACGGACTAACGTGACGTCGATGAAGATCGCGCTCGTCCACGACTATCTGACCCAGTTCGGTGGGGCCGAGCGCGTCCTGGAGGCGTTCCACGAGATCTGGCCGGACGCGCCGATCTTCACCTCCCTCTACGATCCAGCGGCGTTTCCCAGGCACTGGCGCTCCTGGGACGTCCGCGAGAGCGTCCTCGGCCGGATCCCTGGTGCCCGGCATCACCACCGAGCGCTGCTTCCGCTTTACCCGCTCGCCTTCGCGGCGTTCCGACGGGAGCTGGCCGACTATGACATCGTCCTGTCCGACACCAGCGCCTGGGCGCATCAGGCTGGAACCAACCGCCAGGTGCGGATCGGCTACTGCCACTCACCGTCCCGGTTCCTCTGGGGCGACGAGGCATATCTGACTCCGGCGCGGATTCCGGCCCCGGTGCGCAGGGTGATGGACCTCAGCTTCGGCGGTCTGCGCCGGCTGGACCAGCACGCTGCCGGGGAACTGGATGTCGTCGTCGCCAACTCGCGGGCGGTCGCACGGCGGATCGAGCGGGTCTGGGCTCGGACAGCGAGTGTCGTCTACCCTCCGATCCGGATCGACCGGTTCACTCCGGCCGAACCGGCCGGGATCGAACCGTACGCCCTCGTCGTCTCCCGCCTGGTCCCCCACAAACGCATCGATCTCGCCATCGACGCCTGCACCGCAACCGGACGCCCACTCAAGATCGTCGGCAGCGGACCGGCCGAGGAGCGGCTCCGCCGGCGGGCCGGGCCGTCGGTGGAGTTCCTCGGCCAGTGCTCCGACGAGGAGACGGCCGACCTGATGAGCCGCTGCCAGGTCTTCGTCCTACCCGGCCAGGAGGACTTCGGCATCACCGCCGTTGAGGCCCAGGCGGCGGGACGGCCGGTCGTCGCCTACCGCGGCGGCGGCGCGGTCGAATCCGTCATCGAGGGCCAGACCGGCCTCTTCTTCGACGAGCCGACCGCGGCATCTCTCTCGGCGGCGCTCGAGCTCGCCGACCGAACGACCTGGTCCGCCGAAGCGTGCCGGTCCAACACGATCCGGTTTGGAACCCCCCGGTTCAAGGAGGCGATGTTCGAGATCGTGGAAGCCACGTGGCGACAGCATCCGTTGGGCGATCGGCGCCCCCGCTCGTAGGGTCGTGGGCTTTTGCTTCGCTGGTCCCGCGAGCGAAAATCCCTTTCGAGAACCTGGTCATCTGGTGGGTAACGGTGCCGCGGCGCGGTATTGCGCCTGACGGCGCGGCAGCGCAGCGAGCAAGGCCAGCGAAGCGAGTGCGATGTCCCTACGTCAAAATGCTCCATCGGCGGGTTAACAACGCACCCACATCCAAAACCAGCGAGGCTGGCTCCCGAGTGAGAGCCAGCCTCGCTGGTTTTGGATGAATTGGTGGTACCAGAGGACTACGGAACGGCAAGCATCCGGTCGAGCGCGACCAGCGCCTCCCGGGCCACCGTTTGGTCGACGGTGATCTGGTTGACGACCTCGTCCTCGACCAGATGCTCCAGCGTCCAGAGGATGTAGGACGGGTGAACCCGGTACATGGTGGAGCAGGGGCAGACGACCGGGTCCAGGCAGAAGATCTCCTTGTCCGGCAACTCGGAGTTCAGCCGGTTGACCAGGTTGATCTCCGTCCCCACTGCCCAGACGGTTCCAGTCGGGGCGGCGGTGATCGTGTCGATGATGAACTCGGTCGAACCAGCGCTGTCAGCGGCCTGGACAACCTCCAGCCGGCACTCAGGGTGGACGATCACGTTGACGCCGGGATGCTGGGCTCGTGCCGTCTCGATCTGTTCGACGCTGAAACGGGCGTGGACGGAGCAGTACCCCTTCCAGAGGATCACCGTCGCGTCGCGAAGCTGCTCGGTAGTGAGGCCACCCATCGGCCGGAACGGATCCCAGACGACCATGCGGTCCTCGGGGATGTTCTTGGCCACACCGGTGTTGCGGCCGAGGTGCTCGTCCGGGAAGAACATGATCTTCTCGCCGCGCTCGAACGCCCAGTCGTAGACCCGGCTGGCATTGGACGAGGTACAGACGATCCCGCCGTTGCGGCCACAGAACGCCTTGAGCTCGGCCGTCGAGTTCATGTAGGTGACCGGGATGACGGTTTGCAGGTCGACCCCGGCCCGGCCAATCGCCCGCCAGGCCGCCTCGACATCGTCGCCCTTCGCCATGTCGGCCATCGAGCAGCCGGCTTCGAGGTTCGGCAGAATCACCTTCTGTCGGGGCGACGTCAGGATATCGGCGCTCTCCGCCATGAAGTGGACGCCGCAGAAGAGGACGAACTCGGCCTCATCCTGTGCGGCGGCGAGCTGGGAGAGCTTGTAACTATCACCGCGATGGTCGGCGAACTGGATGACTTCGTCACGCTGATAGTGATGGCCGAGAATGACCAGCCGATCGCCGAGCTGGCGGCGCAGGGCCCAGATCCGGGCATCCCGCTCGACCGCGTCCATCCGGAAGTACTCGCGCGGGATCCGCTGCTGCCGGAGCGGCTTCGCTCCGTAGGTGCGCAGCGTCTCGTAGGCGCCGGTCCCCTCTTCCGGGACGCACTGGGCGGCGTCGAGCTGGGAGTCGACGAGCCACGGGGTCGTGATCGTCGGGTCGCTCGTCTGAGCGGCGGCGGGGACGGACGTGACGACTGGCAGCGCCATCGGATGCCTTCCTCTCCGGGTCGCACCGTCTGGCGGTGTCGTGCCCGGGCTGGTTGTCTGGCAGGATCTCGGTCCGAGCCCCGCGGCGCCGGTCTGGCGTTCGCGTCGTGACCGATCGGAGACCTGGTCAGCGGGAGATCCCATGGACCTCCGGGGATGTCGCTGACCGCCCCCGTCGTGATGACACAAGATTAGACTAACGGAGAGTAATTGTCAACATGACACTAAGTATTCGTGTCACGGTGACACGAAGTCGTCGCGGAGAGCCGTCCCGACGCCAATTCGCGGCGCGGGACGGCTCTCCCTTGGCCCGGACAGGGGCATTGCGTCGGGCATCGAGGACCGGCCATGTTTGCCGATCAGACCCGATCCAGGGCAATGACTGGGATGACACGCGATGTCTTGCGCTGGTAGTCGCCGAAACCAGGAGCCCGTCCAACCTGCTCGGCGAACAACCGGTCGCGCTCCGCACCGGTCAAGACCGTCGCCCGCATCGGAACCGTCTCAATGCCGACCTCAACCGTCACTTCCGGGTTCGCGACGAGGTTGTGATACCAGGCCGGGTGACGGTCGGCGCCACCAGCCGAGGCGTAGATGAGGTACTGTTTGCCTTCCGCGTGATAGACCAGCGGCGAGACGACGGCGCGACCGCTCTTCGCGCCGACCGTATGCAGGATCAGCATTGACGCGCCCTCGAACATGCCTCCGACTTTGCCACCGTTGGCCCGGAAGTCAGCGATGACCTGCTGATTGAAATTCACCACGTCCGTCATGTCTTCTTCTGCCTCGATCCCAGGGGCATCCCCCGACTGCCTCTGCCATTCCGCAGAAAGCCAGACTGCCACGACTTACATCGCGTAAGTACTGCCCGTTCAGTCAGGGTCGGCACTGAACGGCTCCCACGTCATTTCCACGATTCGCCGAACGGCGTCCAGTCGTCGCTGGAGGTCGTCGCGGTCGACGACGATTGCCAGCCATTCCAGGAACTCCGGACCCGCGGCGGATGGGGCGGCGTACCGGGAGCACACCCGGAGCGTATCCCGGAGGTCAGCCAGACGGTCGATGTCCTCGCCGATGGCCCGGCGAGCTCGGAACGACCGGTCATGCCGGAGCGCAACCCACGCCGGTGCGGCCAGTTCCCGACGCGCGGTCGAGTCTGGGTCGAGACCGGACACCGCTTCCAACTCATCGGCGACGTGAGCGAGACCATGTTCACGAGCCGCCGCCCTGAACCGGCTGCCGAACCGGCCCAGCGAGTTATCCCGCAACCCCCAGTTGCTCATCATCGCGATCTGCACGAGCTGGACCGCCTGCCAGAGCGCCAGTGTTCCCGGCAGCAGGTCAGCCGTTGCGATTGACCGGTACCCGGGCGCGAGAGCCGCGGTCGCCTCGTTCCGGAGGCGAGCAGACCGGTTGCGGACGACCGCCGGATCGAAGCGTGACATCGTCGCCCACTGCGCCAGCCGGGTGGCTCTGCCTTCCCGGTCGTCCAACAGCGCCCGTCCGCCGAACACCTTGTCCATCGTGTGGAACCACCGGGCGTCGTCGGGCGCCAGGCATGGAAACTGACCCGAGCCAGTAACGTGGTCGACGTCGTTCGTCGAGAACAGGAGTCGGCCGGCATCCAGCCCCGTCCACCATCCCTCCTTCGCCCAGACCGCCGTCAGCCGCACCCGGAGTTCCGCAATGGCCGTTCGAACCTGCTCCTCCTGGTCGACCTCTGTGATGAGGATCACGTCGATATCAGAGAGCGGCCATGACGCATCGCGGCCGTGACTGCCAGCAAGGACCGCGGCCGCGAGGCCGTCGATCTCCGACATCTCATCCCTGACCTGCGCGACGCGCCGGGCCAGAATCGCCCGCCAGTCCGCGAGGAATCCGGCGAATCGCTCGTCGCTGGACCCGCCGCCGATGATGTCCTCCACCGTCGATACCCCTGTTTCGCCCGTTCGCCCGTCGAACACCGAGGGCTCATCCGCCGCGCATCGCGACGCTTTCCGGCAATCCTGATCCAGTTCAGGCACAATATGGAGTGCACGCTCGGCACAGGCTGTGCTGGCCATCATCGCTGAACGTTGCGCTCCAGCGCCCGCCACGCCATGGCCCGGAGCCGGACCGGCGAATCGCCGTCGCGCAAACCCCGACACCATTCAAACCACATCAGGGAGTTTCACTTATGGCCGATCGCGACACAACTCAGAACGGACGCGGCTACGCACACCCTGAGATGCTCGTCTCGACCCAGTGGGTTGCCGACCACCTCGGCGACCCCAGCGTCCGGATCGTCGAGTCCGACGAGGACGTCATGCTCTACGAGATCGGGCACATTCAGGGCGCGATCAACCTGGACTGGCACACCGACCTCCAGGACCAGGTCGACCGCGACTTCATCGACAGGGCCGAGTTCGAGCGGCTTCTGTCGCACTCCGGCATCGCCAATGACTCGACGGTGATCTTCTACGGCGACCGAAACAACTGGTACGCCACCTACGCGCTCTGGCTGTTCCGCTACTACGGTCACGAGGATGTCCGAATCGTGGATGGCGGCCGGGCCAAATGGGAGGCCGAGGGTCGCGCCTGGACCCGCGAAGCCACGCAGCATGCCGCCACGACCTACACCGCCCAGGACGCCGACCCGACGATCCGCGCCTTCCGCGAGGACGTGCTGGCCCTTGTCAACGGCGGCGACCCGGCGCTGATCGACGTCCGCTCCCCGCAGGAGTACACCGGCGAGCTGCTGCACGCCGTCGGCTACCCGCAAGAGGGCGCCCAGCGGGCCGGCCACATCCGCGGCGCCCGGAACATCCCCTGGGGCAAGGCGGCCAACCCGGACGGGACCTTCCGGCCGGTCGACGAGCTTCGCGGCCTCTACGGCGACGCCGGCATGACCCCGGACCGGGAGATCGTCGCCTACTGCCGGATCGGCGAGCGCAGCAGCCACACCTGGTTCGTCCTGACGTACCTGCTCGGGTACGATAAGGTCCGGAACTACGATGGCTCGTGGACCGAGTGGGGCAGCCTCGTCCGCTCCCCGATCGCCCGGGGCGCCAACCCGAATAGTTTCGACAACGCGCAGATACCCAGCTAGAACCGGACAGGCACCAGATGGACCGTCAGCAATACATCGAGTACATCCTCGATCACCACGACAACCCCCGTAACAAGGGCCGCCTCGACCCATCCGACATCCAGCTCGGCGGCGGCAACCCCGGCTGCGGCGACCTGATCACCATGTACCTCACCTTCGACGCGAACGACCGGATCAGCCAGATCCGGTACGAGGGCGAGGGATGTACGATCAGCCAGGCCGGCGCTTCGATGATCAGCGAGCTCGCCGAAGGGCTGACCGCCGGGGAGGTCGCCGAGCTCGGCACGCACACGATGAACGAGGAGATGGGCGCCGACGTGGTCAAGAGCCGCGTCCGCTGCGCCACGCTCGGGCTCGGCACCCTCCAGGCCGCGACCAAGCTCTACATGACCAACAAGGAACGCGTGCGGCAGGGGCTCGAGCCGGTCAACGTCCCGGCCGGCGAGTTCACGGTCGAGGTCTAGCGACCGACAGCGACGGCCAGAGCGGCTATGCTGGACGACACCACGGAACGTCTGTTCCGTGGTGTCGTCCGTTTTCCCATGATTCCGACCCTTCAGGAGGCCGCCACCCTTGACCAGCAATCGCCGGACACCCCGTTCCGAACCGTCGGGCCGCTTCACCGCCGAGATCGGTGAGCACGAGATCGAGGTCCGGAGCCGTCCCGGCTTCGCCGACTGGGACGTCGTGACCCCGGCGATGCAACTCATCGCGGAGCGGACCAGCATCCCGGCTGGCGGGCGCGCCCTGTTCTGGGGCGCCGGTCACGCCGCCCTCCCCGCGACCCTCCTGCTCGACCAGCCCGACGCCCACGCCACGGTGATGGTCGCGAACCTCGCGGCCCGGGACGTCACCGAGGCGACCGCGATGCGCAACGGTGTCGCCGATCGGCTCGCGGTCGTGAACTACCCCCGCGACCTGCCGGAACCTGGCGGCTTCGACCTCGCCGTGATGCTCCCGGGGCTGGATCGCGACCTCAACCGGCGCTGGCTGCTGGAAACGCGGGCGGCGCTCAAGCCCAGCGGCATGGTCATCCTCGCCGGCCCGAACGGCGGCGGCATCCGGACGACGATTGGCGACGCGGCCGCCCTGCTCGGCGCCCCGCGGGACGAAATCAGCCGGATGAAGCAGCGCCTCGCCGCCTTCCCGATCCGGGAGTCCTGGCCGGACGCGCCAGCCTGGGCCTCGGTGCCCGGCGTCGCGCCCGGCACCTGGGCCGCCTACCCGGTCACGATCGGTGCGCGCGACCTCGCCCTCGTCACGATGCCGGGCGTCTTCTCCGGCGACGGGCTCGACGACGGCACTGCCCTGCTGCTCGACAACCTCCCCGACCTGACCGGCCAGCGCGTCCTGGACCTCGGCTGCGGGTCGGGTGTGATCGGGATCGCGGCGGCGCTGGCCGGGGCGGCATCGGTCACGATGACAGACATCGATCTGCAGTCTGTCGCGACGGCGCGGGAGAACATCGTCCGGTCCGGCGTCAGCGATACGGTCGCGGTCGCCAGCGATCTCTACGGCGCGATCCACGGGCAGCGCTTCGACACCATCCTCTGCAACCCGCCGTTCCACGCCGGCCAGCGAATCGACCGCGACGTCGCCGACGCGATCGTCCGGGAGGCGCCGGGCGTTCTGGACGAAGGCGGCCGGATCCTGCTCGTCGCCAACCGATTCCTTGCCTACGACCGGTCGCTCCGCGAGCACTTCGGTGGCTTCGACCGCGTCGCCGAAACCGAGCGCTACCACGTCCTCGGCGCCATCCGACCGGCAGAGGTGGCGGCCGAGGACCCGGTTGCGGTGGCGGCCAGGGTGGCGCCGGACTCTCACCACCTGATCACGGACGAGCTCCGGGCCCGGTTCCCTGTCATAGGCGGCGGCGATCAGACTCGGGCGGAGAAGAAGCCGTCGGTCGAGCGCCGTCGTCGGACGTCCCGCTCGATCCGTCGCGGACCCAACCAGGTGCGTACTTCATAGGCGGTCGACGACCGATCGCGGCTCCGGCGAAACCGGACGGAGTGACTGCCGTCGATCTGTGCTTCCCAGCAGGTCGACGCTGTCACTGGACTGGTCAACGGCACCGACCCATCCCCACTGGTCGATCACCCCTTGCACATCCGGGTCGGTGATCCGGCGTTTGAGCGCCTCGCGGAAGCGGTGGGCGTCGAGAACGGTGTACGACCGGTCGTAGAACCGACGGACCGACGAATCGACCGGATCGACCGGATCGACCGGATCGACGAGGCCAAGCCGGTTGGTCGCCTCGCCAAGGCGTTTGATGACGGCGATCAGCGCCTCCTCTCGCTCACGCCAGTCCGCGGCGGAAACCACCCCCTTCAGGCCATCGGAGATCGCCGTGGCGATTCGCAGGCGTTGGATCGCGGTCCCGAACCACTTGGCGCCGGGTGCGTAGCGCCGCTCGATCAGGAAGGCCAGCCGCATCGCGTCCTAGGTGAGCGAAGCGGCGACGAGCCTGCTCCCGAGGTCGTCGCCGACATCGGCGGTCCGCCCGACGAACGGCTCCAGCTGGGCGACTCGCTGCCACTGACACGCGAGCAGATACCGCCAGACATCGTCCGGGAACCAGGCAAGCCGGATCCGGGCGTCGGTCAGTTCGCCGAGGTCATCGCGAAAGACGCTACCAGCGGTGAACTCCAGCAGGCGCTGCTGGGGAATGAAGAGCCAGTCGCACGCGCTCAAACTGTTGGTCGACGCCACGCCAAGGTGGCTGCGGCACCAGTCCGAGACGGACGTGATCTCCACGTGATGCGAACCCGCGGTCCGACCACCCTCGGGGGCGGTGGCTGCGCCAGGATCGGACAGGGAGAACCGAACGACATTATCAAGGAACGTCTCTGGGAGTTCGGAATCCATGAGGGGCGTCAGTATCGCGACCGTCACTTCGAGGTCGTCGGGCGCGACCAGCAGGATGACACGCGGCCCCCAGTCGTGGTCGCATGAGAGCGGGGTGTCGCAACGAAGGACCTCCGAGCCGGGGCCGATCAGGGCGGCGGCGTATCGGAGTTCTGGAATTGACCGGGCGACGAGGGGCTCCACGGTTTCATGAAAGAACCGCTCGGCGAGATAGAGACCGAAGATATCCAGCGCGTCCTCCTACCCGTCGAGGAGATGACCGATCTCCCAGTGATGCCCGAAGGGATCGACGACCCGGCCGAGTCGCCAGCCGTGCGCCTCCTCGACCGGGAACACCTCCCGGGCGCCGACCTCGATCGCTTGCGAGAACATCGCGTCAGGGTCAGGCACCGTCAGAATCAACCGAACCGTTCCACCGCCGAGGGTCTCTGGGCCAGGGTTTCCCTGCTCCGGCGCTTCGTCCGTTACCCAGAACTCGGCGCCCTCGATAGACAGTCTGGCTACTACCCCAGCATCCGGATCATCGAAGCGGTAGACCTCGACGGCGCCGAAGGCCGCGACGTAAAACTCGACCGCTTTCGAGCCATTCCGCACGGACAACATGGGAACGACCGAAACGGAGACGGGAGTAATCGGTGACGGGTGTGCTGTCATCGGACTGAGCCTCCGTAGTCGACCGACAAAGTCGGATCAGGCCGGAACGGCGACCGGCTGCTCCCAGCGGCCGGATTCGGCGCTGCGGGAGACGGCGTCGAGCACGGCCTGGACGCGGAACCCGTCCTCGAAGGTCGGCGACGGGTTGACACCGGTCCGGATGCCGTCCATCAGGTCCTTGAACGCGTTGATGAAGGAATGCTCGTAGCCAATGATGTGGCCGGCCGGCCAGTAGGCTGCCGTGTAGGGGTGGACCTCCTCAGTGACGTTGATCGTCCGGAAGCCCTGGAGTCCCTTCTCGTCGTCCTCGAAATAGACCTGGAGCTCGTTCAACCGCTCGAGGTTGAACGAGATGGAGCCCTTCGAGCCGTTGATCTCGAAGGCGTTGTAGTTGCGCCGGCCGGGGGCGAGACGGGTCGCCTCGAACGTTCCGGTGACTCCGCTGGCGAACTTCGCCAGGAACGTCGTCGAGTCGTCGACGGTGACCGGCCCCTTCTCCGCACCGGCCGCCGCGCTCAGGCCAGTCCCGCCGGCGCTGGTCTGCTCGACCGGGCGCTCCCTGATGAACGTCGAGAGCGTTCCGACGACGTCAGTGACCGGTCCGACGAGGTACTGGGCGAGGTCGAGGCTGTGGGCGGCGATGTCGCCGAGGGCGCCCGATCCGGCAAGCTCCTTCTTCATCCGCCAGACCAGTGGGAACTCCGGGTCAAGGACCCAGTCCTGGAGGTACGTCCCGCGCCAGTGCCGGATCTCGCCGAGCCGGCCGCTCTCGATCAGTTGTTTCGCGAACGCGATCGCGGGGACGCGGCGATAGTTGAAGTTGACCATCGCGATCAGGCCCGGCGTCTTCGCCTGCGCGGCCCGGGCGGCCAGGACCATCTCGGCCGCTTCGTCGAGCGTGTTGGCGAGCGGCTTCTCGCAGAGAACGTGCTTTCCTGCGTCCAGCGCCGCGATGGTGATCTCCCGATGGGTATTGCCGGTCGTCGCGACGTCGACCAGACCGATGTCGTCCCGCTGGACGAGCTTTCGGTAGTCGGTCTCGTAGCTCTCGTAGCCAAGCTTCTCGGCGGCCTCGCGAACCCCGGCCTCATCGCGGCCGCAGACAGCGACGAGGCGCGGGGCTGGGTCGATGTCGAAGAAGCGCGGGAGCTGCCGATAGGCGTTGGAATGGGCCCGGCCCATGAACTTGTAGCCGACCAGGCCGACGCCAATGGTTGCCATGTCTCAGTCCTCTCAGGAGCGGAACAGCGCGCCGGGCTCCGCTCGAATCGTCGCCCGCTACACGCGATCGATCAGACTATGTCCACCACACTTCGGATGGCTTCTCGGTCGGGATGCTGTCCCGGAGGAACTCGACGGCGCGGGTAAAGCCCTGGTTGGTACTGAGGATACTGTCCTCGTGCTCGATCGAGATCGCGCCATCGTAGCCAGCCAGCCGGAGCTCGCTCAACATCGCCCGCCAGAACTCGGGGCCGTGGCCGTAGCCCACGGTCCGGAAGATCCAGGAGCGGTTCTTCTCGTCGGTGTAGGGCTTGGTATCGAGGACGCCGTTGCGTCGGATGTTCGGCATGTCCAGCCAGGTGTCCTTGGCGTGGACGTGGAAGATCGCGTCACCCAGCTCACGGATGCACACCAGCGGGTCCATCTGCTGCCAGAACAGGTGCGACGGATCGAAGTTGACGCCGATCGCGTCGCCGCCGATCTCGCGCAGACGCCAGAAACTCTCGGTGTGGTAGGCGACGAAGCCGGGGTGCAGCTCGATCGCGACCCGCACCCCATTGTCCTTCGCGAACCTGCCGGCCTCGCTCCAGTACGGCTGGACCTTCTGGTTCCACTGCCAGTCGAGGATCTCGAGGAAGTCGGTCGGCCACGGGCAGGTGACCCAGTTCGGGTACTTCGCGCCATCATGGTCGCCGGGGCATCCGGAGAAGGTGATCACGTTCTGGACGCCGAGCTTCGCGGCCAGGCGGACGGTATCGCGGAATTTCGTGTCGTCGTCCTTCGCCCTGGCGGCGTCAGGATGGAGCGGGTTGCCATGGCAGGACAGCGCGCTGATCTCCAGACCTCGGCTGTCGACGGCCCGGCGGAAGGCGTCCAGCTTGCCATCGTCGGCCAGCAGCTCGGACGGGACGCAATGGGCGCTGCCGGGGAAGCCACCGCAGCCGATCTCGACGGCTTCGCAGCCGGTCTCCTTGATGTAGTCGAGGGCCTCTTCGAACGGGCGCTGGGCGAAGAGAACGGCGAACACTCCGACTTTCACGGGCTTTCCTCCATCAGTTAGCAGAGACGATCGTTCAACCAGCCTGGCACCGGCCTGGTCCGGATTTCCGGACGAAGTGACCCGGCCGCGGACGATACGCCGACGATCATACCAAGCTATCACCGGGTGGTTCGGTCCTGGAAACGTGTTCGACCGGTCATCGAGCCATTCGCGGTCCAACCAGCCTCGGCCACGGCTCGCGACTGATTCCAGGCAAACGAACATCACCGGTGGAGTCCGCATCCTGTGCTCCGATGGACATGACGAAAAGCCCACTGGAGTCGCGATTTACTGGTACGAGACGTACGAATGTTCTATACTTGTTATGTCAGAAGCCGGTCATCCCGCCACCGGTCTCACCTCCCAGGAGCGCACTATGGAAGCCGCATTCTCCCCGGTCTCCCGCGACCGGAACGATCCCACCATCACTCCCCTCACCCTGCCGAACCGCCGACCTACCCCGACCGCCGCGACGGCACGGGACGCCGCCCGGATGCTCCGGACCATCGCGACCCTGATCGAGCAGACCTCGAACAACCCGTATCGCGTCGCTGCCTATCGCCGCGCTGCGTCGCTGCTGTCCGAGAGCGACCGTGACCTGCACTCCCTGCTGGTCCAGACCCGGCACGGCGCCGAGCTCGACCTGCCCGGCATTGGCGAGCGGATGCGGCGCAAGCTCGGCGATCTACTCACGACCGGCCGGATGGGCTTCACCGTCGAGCTCCAGCCGACCCTGCCTCCCGTCGCCCGGTCGCTGCTGGCCATTCGGTCGGTCGGCCCCAGAACGGCCCTGCGGCTCAGCAACGAGCTCGGCCTGTCGTCGGTCGCCGACGTCGCGGTCGCCGCCCGGCTCGGCCACATCCGCCGTCTATCCGGCTTCGGTGTCCGGCGTGAGCGGCAGATCCTGCTGGCCGCCCTTCAGCTCCTGCCCGAGGAGTTCGCGACGGCCAGTCCGGCTCAACTGGTTCAGGAGTCCGACCACGGTAATGACACGGGGACCGATCGGATCCGGCGCTTCGTCCCCGGCGTCTCCCAGCTCCCACTCACTGAGGCCGCCTGAACCCGAGCGGCGGTTCGATCCGGTGACATGATGTCCGGAATTGCACCGCCGCTTCTCTTTCCCTTCGATTGACGCCACGTCGGCTCAGACCTCGGCAATCTGGACCAGCAGCAAACGTGCTTCACCGTATGGTGCGACTTCGACTTCGACTGATTCGGTCGTGACGAAGGCGTCCAGCGCACCGAGCCGCTCCAGCGTCACGCCGGAGCCAACGCCGATGCTTCCGCTTCGAACGATGCCAACCAGCAAGTTTCCCGTTGGACGCAACGTCTGCGCTCGACCGATGACCAGTTCGCGCACGTCGGCCGTGATTCGCCCACGCCGCATCAGCACGTTGAACGCCCGGCATGGCTCGGCCTCGTCAACGAGCCGGGCAAGGGTCGGCCGGTCGCCGGGGAACCGATACGCAACCCCACCAGCCAGGAGCGTCCGGTGCGAACTGCCTTCGACGGCGAGTTCGACGCCGCCGCCGTCCAGTACCCGGAAGTCGCGGTCGACTTCCGGGTAGTCCGAGAACGGGCCAGAGCGGGCGATCGTCGCGACGTTGACGCGCCAGTCGAAGTCGTCCCATGAGCCTGATTCGGGTGCGCCGGCAATGTCGACCGCCGTCCCGCCGCCGTTCTTCCACGGGGTCTCGCTGAGCGATGCCCAGCGGATGATCCTGAAACTCATTCGAGCGTCCTGAGCTGTCGTTCCGGAATCCACTCCGGCCAGTTGACGGTGGCACCGTCAGCACCCTTCTCGAACAGCCGCTCTATATCGGCGGCCGTTCGAACGCCGAACGCCCGCACGACGAGTCCGGCTGCGTGAGCGGTCTGAACCATCTCCGCGGTCAGCGCCTCGACGTTTGGGCAGATCTGCTGGAACCCGGCGGCGACGCAGCGGGCAACGATGTCCTCATCGAGCACGGGCGACAGGAACCCGAGCGTTGCGTCCGGTGCGATCGCCCGTGCGTCCAGCAGCGCCCCCCACCAGAACGATGTCACCTCCCAGCGGCCCGCCGATGGCTCGAGATCCCGAAGGACCTGGATCGTGGCAACGGTCGCTCTCGGATCCTTGATCTCGAAGACGACAGGGATTTGGCCAAGGTACTCGTCGACCATCTGCCGAAGCGTCAGGACCCGCTGGGGTCCAGTGTCACCTCCCGCCCATGAGCCGACGTCGAGAGTTCGGAGCCTTTCGAGAGCGTAGCTCGCGACCGGGCCGCGACCATCGGACGTCCGGTCGACCCGGCTGTCATGGAACAGGACGAGCTCGCCGTCCGACGTGATCTGGACATCGGTCTCGATCGCGTCTGCGCCCATGCTGATCGCGAGGTCGAAGGCGGAGCGGGTGTTCTCGGCCCGGTGGCCGGAGGCGCCGCGGTGGGCAATGGTTCGCATCTCAACCCCCTCGCGGATCGGACGTCGATCCGTACGTATCTCATTCGACGGCAGACCGCTCGAAATTTCACCGGGCCGAGCGAACCCGGGATCGCGGGTAGCCATCCCGCTCCGTTCACCGACGTCTCGCGCACGATGGGTTTGGTCCGTTGCCGACCGGCCGCATCACATTCGTTTGGTACAGTTGGCAGATTAGCCTGTCCCGGCATCGACTGCTCCGGCCGATGTGGATCGCTCTGCCGCGCCCGGGATCATGAGGAGCGCAGGAAGGGAGTCGCTGTGACCGCTGGACGAACCGGCGCGACGGAGACCACCATCGGCTCCAGTGAACGGCTGGGGGGCGACGGCACGATGATCGTCGCCGGACGCTACGAGATCGACCTCGCCAACCCGCTCGGCACCGGCGGGATGGCGATCGTCTACCGCGGCCGTGACCTTCGGACCCGGCGCACCGTCGCGGTCCGCACCCTTCGAACCGCCTACCGGACGAACCCCGCCTCCCGCGCGGCCTTCCGGCAGGAGACCCGCAACCAGGCGACGGCCAACCATGGCAACATCGCCAGGATCTACGACCTCCACGAGGAGCAGGAGGCGCCCTGGGCCGTCATGGAGCTCGTGCCGGGCCAGACGCTGCGCGACCTGCTCAGCACCCACGGTCCATACCCGCCCCTCGACGCCGCCGACCTGCTCGACCAGGTTGCCTCGGCTCTGGCTCATCTCCACGGTCGGGGCATGGTCCACCTCGACGTCAAGCCGGAGAACCTGATCGTGGCGCCGGACGGCACCGTCAAGCTGATCGACTTCGGCCTCTCGCAGCCGCTGGGCCGCGCCGCCGAGCCGATCGGTGGCGCGGCTTTCGGGACGGCCGCCTACCTCGCCCCGGAGCAGATCACCGGCGACCGGGTCGACGCGGCGGCCGACGTCTACACCCTCGCCTGTGTCATGTATGAAGTGATCACCGGCAGCCCGCCGTTCGGCGGGGTCGCCCCCGACGCGCCGAACCTCGCCGAGGCCCGGAACCTCATCCTGCGGGCCCACCTGGACACGGCCCCAGCGCCACCAAGCCTGCTCCGGCCGGACCTCGATCTGCCACCAGCGCTTGACGACATCGTACTCTGGGCGCTGGCCAAGCGGCCCAACGAGCGCTACACCGATGTGACCGCTTTCGCCCGGCTGTTCCGGGGCGCCCTCGAACCGCTGGGCCAGGACGCGACGACCACGCCGCTGACCTACGCTCCAGTGCCTGAGCGCGTCGCTCCTCCGCCCGAGCACCTGCCGTACGTCCCGCCGCGGACCGCGACTGAGGCGCGAATGCGCTGGAACGACGTCGGCGCCCACCCGTCGTCCTCGGCCCGGCCGCTTCAGCCTGCCTCGCGCCCGTTCCCTGTCGACGCGCTGGCCGAGCCCACCATTGCCGCTCCGGTCGCTCAGCCAGACCGGGAGCCGGCGCCGCGGCCGGTCTACGCTCCGGCCAAACCCGCCCGACGTGGGACACGGCGGATCCGCCGATTCCTCTGGCGACTGATACTGGTCTTCGTCTTCGCCAATCTGCTCCTGTTCGGCACCCTGATCGCGACGCGGGGTGCGGCGGAGGTCCTGCCGTGGCAGCCGGACATCGCACGGGACGGACCGGTGACGATCGAAATCGACCAGACGAACGTTCGCACGGCGCCCGGCGTGAACAACCAGAGTGTCGCCCAGTTGGCCTCGGGGAGCGAACTATCCGTCACCGGCGACGCCCAGCGAGACAGCGAACGGCGGCTCTGGTGGCCAGTCAAATCCAGCGGTCCTGATGGCGTCGAGGGATTCGTCCGGGAGGACGGGCTCCGCGCCGTCCCGGACACCTGGTACGAACGACTCTCGGTCCGGGCCAGCGACGCCATCGACGGAGCACTCGACCCGATTCACGACGCGATCCCGAGCTTCTAGCAACATGCCTGGAGCCAGTCCTGCCTGACTGACCGGCCTTGAATCGACTGGCCCGAAGACGCTGGATTCGGCGTCGCACGCCGAAGGCGAAGTTGTGATCGCACAGCGGCCGCTCCTGGCTGACGGTTCGTGACCGATGGTGTTCAGCCGGTCCCTCCGGGGTCGGTACCCTGGACCGACCAATCGCCCGACGAGAAGTGCTTCCAGAACTCGTTCTAGCCGTGGCTTGTCCCCGCCAGGAATCGCTCGATCGTCGCGTCGAGTTGCGCTTCCCAGCCGTCTGCTGTCACATCGACCCGGACCAGGCGCGGGTTACGGCGCAGCCACGTCTCCTGATGGCGGACGTAGCGCCGGGTATCGACCCTGATCCGCTCGATCGCGACATCAAGCGAATCCTCGCCCCGAAGATACGGGATGAGCTGTCGGTAGCCGATACTGCTCATCGCCGGCGCCCGCTCCGGGACGCCGTTCGCCAGCAGGCCACGGACCTCATCGACCAGCCCGCGCTCGATCAGCGTGTCGATCCGGGCGTCCAGTCGCCGGTGGAGCGCCTCGCGGGGCACCGTCAGCGCGAGCTCCAGCGACCGGAACGGCGGAGCGCCGCGCCCCTCCAGGAGCGACATCGGCGTTCCGGTCGCTCGATGGATCTCAAGCGCCCGGATGACGCGACGCATGTTGACGCCACTGCGTGCGGCGGCGACCGGGTCGATCACGGCGAGCCAGGCTCGCAGGGCCGCTCCGCCGTCCCGCCCGACCTCCGCCTCGGCCGACCGGCGGAAGGGCTCGTCCGGCGGGACCCGGGGGATATGCCAGCCCTCGACGACCGCATTCAGGTAAAGCACCGTCCCGCCGACCAGCAGCGGCAGCCGGCCGCGCCGCTGGATGTCCTGGATCGTCGCCGTCGCCAGCTCCTGAAATCGGGCCAGCGACATGTCACCGTCCGGCGGCAGGATGTCGATCATATGGTGTGGGACGAGGGACTGTTCAGCTGGAGACGGCTTGGCCACGCCGATGTCGAAGCCCCGGTAGAGGTAGCGTGAGTCGGCGTTGACGATCTCGCCATCGAATCGCTGGGCGATCCGGATGGCAGCCGCCGTCTTGCCGGCGCCGGTCGGGCCGGCAAGGGCGATCAACGGTTGTCGATCTGGCGTCATTGTCGCCGGGTCTCCTGAGCATGCGGTCGTCTCGATCGGCGGATGGCGCGACCGGGCGACTCCGGACGGACCCTGTCGGGTATGGTATCCCGTACAAGGTCCCATCAGCAGACGCCGTCTCCACGACCGGTCGTCGCTCGCTGCTGGCCCACCGCTGGTCCCCGCCGCACCCCGCGGCACACCGGGACCGCGCCCGACCCAGACGATCGACCCAAAGGACCGCCGGTGCTGCGTCTAACCGTCCAGACCCTCAAGATCGTCTCGATCGCCACGGTCGCGATCCTCATCCTCGTCGGCGCCAGGGCCGGTTTCGACTATGCCCTCCACGAGTCGACCGACGCGCGAACCGGCCAGCCGGTCTCGTTCCAGGTGACCGGCGACGACAACGCCGATTCGATCGCCGCGCGCCTGGCGGACGAGGACCTGATCCGCTCGCCGTTCGTCTTCACCAGCAGCCTGACGACATTCGGCGGCAACCTGCAGCCGGGCGATTACACGCTCGAGCGGGGGATGACCGTGCGGGATATCGTCTCGACGATCACCGACAGCTCCGATGGTGCCGCCGCCAGTGATGGAAGCGGCGGCAACGGGAAGGATGCGGTAACGACATCGCAGGTGACGATCATCGAGAACCTGCGGATGGAGCAGACCGCGGCCGAGTACGAGAAGGCCGGGCTGCCGGGCGGCGCGGCGGCGTTCATGGAGGCGACTCAGGCGGACTACTCCGATCAGTTCCCGTTCCTCGCCGACCGGCCCGACGGCGCGACCCTCGAAGGCTACCTGTTCCCGGAGACCTACACCGTTACCAGCGACATGAACCCCGAGGACGCCGTCGTCCAGATGCTGACGACGTTCGACGAGCGCTTCACCCAGGTCCTGCGCGACCAGGCCGCCGCGGTGAACCTGACGATGAACCAGGTCCTCACGCTCGCCTCGATCGTCGAGCGGGAGGCGCAGTTGCCAGAAGAGCGACCGACGATCGCAGCCGTCTACCTCAACCGCCTCGAGGCCGGGATGATGCTCCAGGCCGATCCAACCGTGCAGTGGGTCCTCGGCAACGAGTCCAACTGGTGGCCGGTTCTGGAACCCGGCGATACCGAACTGCCGGAGGCCGAGAGCCCGTACAACACCTACGCGAATGAAGGCCTGCCGCCTGGCCCCATCTGCAGTCCGAGCTACGACTCGATCTATGCCGTCCTCAATCCGGACGCGGTGGACTATCTCTACTTCGTCGCCGACGGATCGGGCGGGCATGTCTTCGCCACCACGCTCGATGAGCAGCAGGTCAACATCGACACCTATCTCAATGGTGATGGCGCGGCGGCGCCGACCGTCGCACCGGCTCCATGAAGCCGATCGAGGATTTGTCTCCTCGCCGGCAACGACTTTCCGCTCCGGACGGCGGCTGGAGGCTGGGCCTGATCGGCAATCCGGTCGCCCGATCGCTCAGTCCGGCCCTGCAGAACGCGGGGCTGAGCTCGCTGGGCATTCCCGGCCGCTACGAGCTGTGGCAAACGGACGCTGACGACATCCGGGAGCGAATCGCCACCCTGCGAGCGCCGGACATCCTTGGCGCCAACGTCACCGTGCCGCACAAGCAGGTCGTCATCGCTCACCTCGACACGATCACGCCGCTGGCCAATCGGGTCGGCGCCGTCAATACCATCATCCGAGACGGCGACCGGCTGGTCGGCGACAACACCGACGTCTACGGGTTTACGACCGCACTGGCCGCCGTGACCGGCGACCTGTCGGGCAAGACAGCCCTGGTCCTCGGTGCCGGTGGCGCCTCCCGGGCGGCGGTGCTCGGGCTGGAGCAGCTCGGACTCGGCCGCATTGTGATCGCCAACCGCAACGCCAACCGAGGCGCGCAGCTCATCGACGAGCTCGGCAGTGGGACGGCGACGGCGATCGGGCTGAACCGGGGTGACCTCATCGAGGTCCTGGCTAAGGCGGCTGTCGTCGTCAACGCCACGGCCATCGGCTGGCACGCTGGCGAGACCCCGATCCCCCTCGACCTGCTCGATGCCCTGCCCGACGACGCTCACGTCACCGACCTGACCTATCGCGAGACCGACCTGCTCGCCGCCGCCCGGGCCCGTGGCGTCAGCGCCAGCGACGGGTTGGAGATGCTCGTCCTCCAGGGGGGCCGGTCACTTCACCTCTGGACCGGCCTCGATGCCCCGGTCGCAGTCATGCGGACGGCCGCCCTTGCCACCCGAGGCTGATCGCCAGTGTCCGAGCAGCCGTCGTTGCGTCAGGACGATACTTGCCTCGGCAGTCACAAGGTGTACGACGATCCGCGATCGTCTGGCAGTGCGCACCCCCATGGCGAACTGATGAATGTCGGGTGCGCGTTACCATCTCGCTCGCAATCAAAGGCCGGGGCCGGGAGACCACACGGGATCGCTTCAACGAATCAGACGCCGAATGTCAGCGGGGAGGTTATTCCGCGGTCGGATCGAGGAAGAACCGGGCGAATTCCTCCGCGCCCGGGATACCACTATCGCGGGCAAGTCGCGCGGCCCGGTCTATTTCGTACGGTGTCGTCCGCAACTCCACACCGTCGGTGCCGATCAGTGCCCACTGCGCTCCTTCGACACCGTAGTGCAAGCCGACGCTGCCGGGGTTGACGATCCAGTACCGGCCGACCGTTCGGTCGAACTGGACGTGCGTGTGCCCACAGATCACGATCGGTTCCGGCGTGGCCGATAGCCAGCCCTCGACCAACTCGGCGGCGGTATCGGGCCGGATCCCCTCGGTGTCGGAGCGGGGCGACCCATGGCAGACCAGGACGGCGCCGAGGCCATCGATCGCGACCGTGGCGACCTTGGGGAGTTTTCCAAGCCATGAACGCTGGGCACGGCTGAGTTGCGCGCTACACCATACGGTCGACTCTTGCAGGAAGGCGTCCCCATCGACCGTCGCCGGGTCGACGACTTCCCGGTCGGCGTTGCCGCGAACGACGGTCATCGTCTGATCGAGTGCCATCACCCGCTCGATCGTCTCGGCGGGCTGCGGTCCCCAGGCGATATCGCCAGCCACGACGATCCGGCGCACGCCCAGCCGGTCGATCTCCGCCAGCACGGCGTCGAGGGCGATCAGGTTGCCATGCAGGTCGGCCAGGACCGCTACGCGTCCCTGCCGCACGTCGTTGCGATCCATCCGTATTCCTCGTTATCCGGGTGAGGCCGGTGCGCAGCGTGCATCGGCGGTATCGTATCGGCAGACGATTCGATGGCCCCACTGCTGGGCCAGCCTATGGGAGCGCATGATGCTTGCGATCGGAACCGAGGCACCGGACTTCTCACTCGCGAGTCACCGGGGACAGGCCGTCCACCTGGCTGACCTGCGCGGGAATCGGCGCGCGCTGCTCGTCTTCTATCCAAAGGACGACACGCCCGGCTGCACCGCGCAGCTCTGCGCCATCCGCGACAACTTCGCGGCGCTGGGCGAATACGACGTCACGCCCTTCGGAATCAACGCCGACGGCATCGACGCCCACGCCGCCTTCGCGGAGGGGCAGCACTACCAGTTCGACTTGCTCGTCGACGAGCATCTCGAGGTCGCCCGGAGCTACGAGGCGGCGTCCGAAGGCAGCGCCACCCCGCAGCGGACCGTCTATATCGTCGGCCGGGACGGCAGGATCATCTTCGCCCAGCGCGGCGCCCCGTCTCCCAGTGAGATGATCGCGGCGGTCCAGTCAACCGATGATACCCCGGCGACAGGTGCTTGAGATGCCGGACGATCGAGTAGCCCAGTTGAGCGGCACATCCGACGCGGGCGACGTGGCCGGTTCGTCACCGCATCGCCCGGCGACCGCAACAGGCCCGCAGCCGATGACGGTCGCGGCGATCACCTTTCGCAGCCAGGCGATGGGCCGTAACGTCTCCTACCAGGCGTTGGTCCCGCCGGGAGACGGCCCACCGCCGCCCGTCGTCCTCCAGCTGCATGGCTCCGGCGACGATCACCAGTCGTGGCTGACCTATTCCAGCATCGCCCGCTACGCCGCTGCCTACCGGCTCCTGATCGTCTTCCCCGACGGCGGGACATCTGGCTATCTCAACTACCGCTCTCACGAGCGCCGCGGCGTCCAGCATTATGAGGACCTGCTCATCGACGATCTGAGGGCGAACGTCGGGACGACCTTCCGGTGCGCTGAGGGGCTGTGGGGCATCGGTGGGCTGTCGATGGGCGGCTTTGGCGCGATGCGGCTGGGCATGAAGTACCCGGACCGATTCGCGTCGATCTGGTCCCACTCCGGTTCGCTCGCCGGGATGCCGGGACTGGAGGAATTCGCTGACGGAACCGACCTGAGTGTCGTGGACGTCGCAAGAACGCTTGCCGGCCGGGCCGACCGACCGGTGATCTCGTTCGACTGCGGCACCGAGGACCACCTGCTCGAGGCCAACCGCACTGTCCACGCCCGACTGGACGAACTGGGTATCGTCCACCAGTACTCCGAGCACCGCGGCGGGCACGGGTGGGATTACTGGGACCGCCACGTCGGCGAGGCACTGGCCCAGCACGATATCGTCCTCAACCGGCGTTGATAGGCTCCTGGCGGGAAAAGACAGAACCGGCCCCGTCGATCCGCTTCTGGTCCAGAACGAAATCCAGCCAGTAGGGTCGAACCCCGAAGTAGGCCAGCACACTGAGTTCCTCGCGACGACTGAAGGCGCCGGCTCGCTCGTAGTGCGGCGCTCCCTCCAGGACGTCCCGGTCGACTTCCAGCACCGCTGGGCCGTCGTCGAGGAGCGAGACGAAGCCAATCGGGACCGCCGTGAACCGGCGACCAATGCGCCAGACACCGCCGTGCCCGACCACCGCGTACCTGACTTGCGGGGTGCCGTCCGTCTCATCCAGATAGGGATCGGCCAGGATATCCTCGATCGACCCGACCTGCTGGCCGTCCTGCCCCACCAGCGCCCGACCGCAGCCGGAGATCGCGGGAGTCGCAGTGCTGCCACTGCAGACCCGGCGCAAGGGCGCGACGGCGTCGGCGACGACGATCTTCCCGGTCGATCGGGCAGCCGAGAGGTAGGCAAGTCGCTGCCGCGTCAAGCGGACGATCTCCTCCGGGGTGAAGACGACGCGCAAGTAGACCGCTCCCTGCGAGTCGAACTCGTTCCGGGCCCGGGCGGCCAGGCGGCGATCGCTCGTCGTCAGCGCCACGAGCGACGCCCCGGCGACCAACCGGCTCTCCAGGTACGACGCGTCATCCTCGGTTACACCGAAGAGCAGCAGGATCTGGTAGATCGAGTCGGCTTCGTCGTGGTCATCATCGATTAGATCGCCGAAATCGTCTTCATCGGACGGTGGGAGTGGCATCGCGTCGGCGTCGATGTGGTCGGCCTTGCCGACGCTGAGCGTCGCGAGCGCCGCGCCCATCAACCCGGCCACGAGGTAGGTTCCCCGCTCAGAGACGATCAGCGAGGCCAATCCCCGGAGCCAGGTCCCCAACGGTCCCATCGCCGAGGCGACGAGCGCCCGGGCGACGTCTCCGATCGGCGCGGAGGTCCGGTCGCTGGAGCTGGCCCGGTCGCGCAGGATCAACGAGACCGTCTCGGCATCGACCTCGTCCCGCTGGAGCGCGGCGAGGCTTTTCTCGGCATCGAGCGACTGATCGAACAGCGCCATTGCCGTGTAATGAGCGACCGGCCGCCGGGACGTTCTTCGCCGTGCGATATCCATTCCGGTCACCATCACCAGTCCCTGTTCCCTTCGTCGCCTTGCGTCCATCGCCGTGCGTCAGGCGGGCGCCGAACCTCGGGCCAGGCACGGATCAATCGGCCGGGTTCGCGCGCGGCCTGCCAACCGGCCTTCGGTCACTTCCCCGATCGGCACCGCGCGCGACTTTCGGGATCACGGCCACCCGACGGGACTCGTCACGCGAATGTCCAGGACGGGGGGAACCAAGGTCGGGTCGCCGATTGAGCTTGCGAGTGACCCGCTGCGACGTCCGCTGCGGGCCACCGGCCACGAGCGACTGAGCCCCGACCGGCCCCTCTCCGCCGGTCGCGGCCGTGAGCCACTCGCGGCTGGATGCGGTCAATGGGTCCTCCCCGGCAAGCGCCTGAAGTGCCGGCCGCGAGTGGCGGTCTCCGAAGTCGAGTGATTCCTTCCGGGTCGCGAGGAGATCCTGAACGACGACCTGGCAGGCGGCGGCGATCGGGATAGCCAGGATCGCTCCAACGGCGCCTCCGATCGCGCCGCCGACCTGGACCGCGATGATGACCGTCAACGGGGTGAGCCCGACGGCATTCTTCATTACCTTCGGGACGAGCCAGGCACCCTCGACCTGCTGAAGGATGACGACGAACGCGACGACCAGGATCGCTGTCTCGAATGAATGTGTGAGCGCGACGGTCGCGGCGGCGGCCCCGCCCAGCCACGGTCCGATGAACGGGATCAGCTCGGTAATCCCCGCCCAGAGGGCGAGGGCCAGCCAGAAGGGGAGATCGAGAACCAGCGGGGAGTAGGCAACGGCCGAAGCGGACCCGATCGCCAGACAGAGCACCAGCTGGCCGCGGGTCCAGCCGCCGAGCTTGGCCTCGACGTTGTCCCAGATCCCGTGGGCCCGGCCCCGGAACCGCGGCGCGAGCAATCCGAGGAACAGCCGCTTGATGATCGCCTTCTCGGTCAGCCAGTAGAAGGCCAGGATCAGCGTCGTGATGAAGGTGAACAGAAGGCCGAGGGTGGAGGTCACGAGCTGAAACGCCGTCGCTCCGGCGATCGGTGGCGATTCCTGCGTGTTCCGGTAGAACTGCTGGACCCTCTGGACCGCGGCGGTGCCTGTCTCCCGGATGAAGCGATTCTCCGAGACCTGAGCCTGATCCTCGAGGGAATTCAGAATGTTGGGGATATTATCGATCAGCGCGCCACCCTGCCGGACCACTGGCGGCAGGATCGCGTAGAAGCCGAACCCGATCGTCACCAGCATCACGACGTAGACGACCAGGATCGCCTGCCCGCGTCCCAGACCGTGGCGGCGGAGCCGGTAGACGATCGGCTCGATGGCGGACGCGAGGATGATGCTGAGGACGACGGTCACGAGGACAGTGCCAACCTGGGAGACCAGGTAGGCAATCACAAGGACGACCAGGATGGCCGCCGTGTAGAGCATGATTCGGAATGGTGAGACTCGAGGCGTCATGGCGGCGGCACCATCCTGCGGACCGACGAACGCGGCGGGGATAGATCACTACGGAAGAACGGTCGAAGCGGACCGATCAACGACTGACGACCACAACACCCAGTCTATCCGCCTGGCGTTGCGGTCGTCAGTCGTTGATCCAGCTGGCGGCAGCGCGCTGTCGCTCGTCTGGGTGTCTAGCCCTGATCCGGCGCCGTCAGCTGGTAGGCATCGGCGCCCGCGACCGACCGGGTCAGATCGGACCGGAGCTGCTCGTACCCGGAACGGCCCATCAGGGCGTAGGTGGCGTTCTTGCCGGCCTCGACACCCGGCTGGCCGAATGGATTGACGCCATAGAGCGCGCCGGCCATGACCGTCTGCAGCTGATGCAGATAGAAGAACTCGCCCAGCGCGAACGCATCGATCACAGGCGTATTGATGGTCAGGTTCGGCCGCTTGGCCTCACGAAGTGCCCACGCCGTCGCGATCAGTTCCCGGTCCAGCAGCTCACCCAGCTCCCCATCGGCCAGGTACGACAGTTCCGGCGTCTCGGCTGGCGGGTTCGGGATCGCGACGACCGACCGGTACCGACCGACCGAGACCAGCGAGATCAGCTTGTCGTTCGGCCCCTCGGTGTAGAGCTGGATCTGCGAGTGCTGGTCGATCGCTCCCAGCGCCTTGATCGGCGTCTGGCCGGCGAAGACTTCGCGGCCGTCGGTGCTGAGCCGCTTGCCCAGGCTCTCCGCCCAGAGCTGGCGGAACCAGTCGGCCAACCCATAGAGGGCATCGGCGTAGGGCATAGTCACAAGGATCGACTTGCCGTGCTCGGTATCGGCCAGGTACGACAGCGTGGCGAGGAGATAGGCCGGGTTGGTCCGGATGTCGTCGCCCTGCGACGCGGCCCGCATCGCGGCGGCACCGGCGAGCAGTTGGCGGATGTCGATTCCCGCCAGGGCGGCTGGCAGCAGGCCGACGGCGCTCAGAACCGTCTGTCGCCCATCGACGCCGTCCGGTACCGGGAAGGTCCGGTACCCAGCGGCGTCGGACAGCACGCGAAGCAGACCGGAGCTGTTGTCGGTCGTCGCGACGATCTGCCGGACCGCCTGCTCCTCGCCGACGGCGTCGACCAGCGCCTGACGGGCGACGAGGAAGTTCGCCATCGTCTCCGCCGTCTGGCCGGACTTGCTGACGACGCTGATCAGCGTGTTTGGCAGATCGACAGTCTCGAGCGTCGCCTGAACCTTTTCTGGGTCCGGGTTGTCGAGCAGGAACAGGCGCGGTCCGACCCGGACATCATCGGGCTGGAGGTTGCGGAAGGGGTGCGCCAGCGCCTGGATCGTCGCGAGTGCGCCGAGGGAGGATCCGCCGATCCCGATGAGGATGAAATCGGTGTAGCGATCGCGGGCGTCGGCCGCGAACGCCTCGATCTCGTCGACGAGCGCCAGGTCGTCCGGTAGATTCATCCAGCGCTGTTCCCCGGCGTCATGCTCGGAATGGATCCGGGCGTGCTCCGCCGAGACGCGTTTGGCCAGGCCATCGATCTGGGCGTCGCTGATGCCATCACGCTCACCGACGGCATGGACGGTCGCATTGTAGTAATCGATACTTAGCCGGGACGGATTCGGCGATGTGACTGCGGTCATCTGGTTTCGATCTCCTGATGTGGGGCGGTCACCGGTTCACCGGCGCATGGAACACGGGCTTCGATCCTGCCCGACGGCAGGCCAACGCGCCGGTATGGTTGCATGGTACGTGCCTGTCAACTCAACTGTAGCTGGCTCGCATGTTCCGTGATCTGTTTTAGCCGTCACACGTAACAGACGGCCCCGGCGGTCCATCCCTAAGCGGCATTCGGGTCGTCCCCGCTCTCTCCCATCTGCGCGTTGCCCTTCGGCGTTCGTTCACTAATTGCTTGCCGTGCGCCTGCCTTGATTTGCGCGTACATCGTAGAATATCTCCTCGATGTCATTCATCGGACAATAGTTCTCTGTTGCTCACGCGATGAGTGTTCGTCCAATGGCCGGTTTCTTGCTTATGGCGTTGTCATTCGGGAACTCGCCGGTGAGCATTCCCTTCGCGCCGTCACTACCATTGCTGCGCCTACCCGCGGTGAAAGGACCAACGCACCATGTCTACCTCAACCGACAAGTCCCGATCTGCTGGCGGCAAAGGTGTTGGCGGCGAAGAGCCGATCCAGTACCTCTCCGCTCGCGACGCCGCCGAGATCCTCGGAGTCAACCGGGCGACAGTCATCAACTGGGCTCGTCAGGGCAAGTTCGGTGGCTATCAGTACGGTGCCCGTGGAATCTATCGCTTCGATCGACATGAGATCGAACGCTTCATCGAGCAGTCCAGGCTACCGGGTCCGGTCGGCGAAGCCGGTGAGGACGCCCGACCGGTCTAGTCAGTCCGGAGTCCTGCCGGAGCGCGGGCAAGACCCCGTCACCAGACGCAGATGCGAGACCGGCCCAGCGGTACCGATGCCAGGACATCGAACCGGGCCGGTCTCTTGTTATACTCGGGTACGCTTTCACGACCAGTAGATCTCGGCGTCGGACAGCCAAACGGCTTGCCCGTGTCACGCTCCAACTGGTTGGCCATCAGCGTCCGTCGAGCAATCAGGACCGGTGGCCCTGATCCGTCTGAGCTGGCAGCCGCTCGCGGCGTCTGCCTGGAGGTTCCATCATGGTCGATCTCAAGTCGCCGCCAGCCGAGCGTCTGGGCGCGCCGCCACTCGACGTGCATCAGGAAGCGCTCGATCACGTCTGGATCCATTCCCAGCCGTGGGCCGAACTGGCCGAGCGGCAGGGACTGCACGTCTTCGAGCGCGGCGAGGGCTCGACGCTCTGGGACACTAACGGCAAAGCGTACTTCGACGGCATCTCCGGTCTGTGGGTCGTCAACGCCGGCCACGGTCGCGCGGAGATCGGGGAGGCGATGGGCCGTCAGGCCTCGAAGCTGGCCTACGTGTCGGCCGCGTCCTTCACCAACGGCCCGGCAACGGAGCTGGCCCACACGCTGGCCGGTCTGACGCCGGGGGACCTCAACCGGGTCTACTTCTCCTCGGGCGGCTCCGAAGCGGTCGAGACCGCGCTCAAGATCGCCAAGCAGATCCAGGCGATGCGGGGCTTTCCCCGGCGCTACAAGGTCATCGCCCGGCGGGGCTCCTACCACGGGATGACCCACGGCGCGATGAGCCTGACGGCGATCCGGAACGAGACTTACTTCGGCCCGTTCATGTATGGCGTCTCCCATGTCCCCCATCCCAACCGCTACCGCTCAGACTTCGGTCTCGAGGGCGAGGCGGCCGACATCATGGCCGCGAAGTACGTCGAGCAGGAGATCGAGAACCAGGGTCCGGAGACCGTCGCCTGCGTGATCGGTGAGCCGATCTCATCCGCCGCCGGGTTGCACGTCCCGTCACTCGCCTACTGGCAAATGCTTCGCGAGATCTGCGACCGCCACGGCGTCCTGCTGATCTGTGATGAGGTCATCAACGGCTTCGGCCGGACCGGAACGATGTTCGCGATCGAGAAGTACGGCATCGTGCCGGACATCATGACGGTCGCCAAGGGGCTGTCGTCGGGCTACGCGCCGATCGGCGCCACGATCGTCCGCGACAGCGTCTACGACATCTTCAAGGAACACAAGGATGTCTCCATGGGCCACCTGCTGACCTTCGGTGGCCACGCCGTCGCGTCCGTGGCGGCGATCACGAACCTCGAGATCTTCGAGCGCGAGCGGCTCGTCGAGCGCAGCGCCGACCTGGGCGCATACATGATCGAGCGCCTCGAGGAGCTTCGGGCGCATCGGTCGGTCGGCGAGGTCCGTGGGATCGGTCTCTACGCGGTCCTCGACTTCGTCGTGAACAAGGACACCCGCAAGCCGATGCCGAAAGACTCGGAGTTCGTCAGGCGGCTCAACCAGGAGATCAGCGCCCGTGGCCTGCTGACCCGCGCCTGGAGCGTGATGCACTTCGCGCCGCCGCTCGTCGTCACCCGCGAGGAGATCGACCGGATCGTCACGGTCACCGATGAGAGCCTGACGATCGCCGAGCGCGAGCACCCCGAAGCCTTCGACGCCTAGCGTCGCGGCGGGCTTGAAAATGCGACGGGGCGACGACCGGTCTGGTCGTCGCCCCGTCTCTGTCCTGAGCTGGTCGAATGCCTCAACGGCCGATCCGGGCGTTGTAACACTCCCGGCAGAAGACGGGCCGCCCGGACTGGGGCCGGAACGGGACCTCGGTCGCCCGTCCGCACTCCGCGCAGACGGCCTGGAACAGCCGGGGCTCGCCACCGGGTCCACGGGCCGCCCCACCTGACGAGCCACGACGTCCTCCATCGCTGAAGGTCCGGGAAGGGGCCGGCGCCAGCGCCTCTCGGGCGCCCTCCGCGTGGGCGGCCTTCATCCGGGCGTTCCGTGCCGCTCGGAGCTGGACACGGCAGGTCGGGCAGGTTTCGGGCGCCTGAGCGGCCCGCTGGTCGTAGTACTGCCGCTCGGCGGGAGAGCGGCTGAACAAATCACCGCACTCCGTGCAGGTCAGCGTCATGATTTCGGTCGCCGTAGTCACTCCGGTCATCGGACTCCCTGCTCGATTCACTGGCCACATTATGTCTTTCCGAATTGTACGCGACCAGGCCAACGAGCTACGACGCCAGTGGCGGCCGGGCAACCTTGCCGTGACCATCGATGCCGCGCTCGTAGATGTCGCGGACGATCTCCTCGATCGCCGGTTCCTCGATCGTCAGGTCCCGGACCGGCTGGTCGGCGACGATCGCGCCGATCAGGGCCGAGGCCGAGATCATCCGGCTGTCGAACCGGATCCAGCAGCGCGGTCCATCCGTCCGGTCGATCGTCGCCCCACGCGGCAGGACGGCGCCGAGCTTCACGACGGCTGCCGCCGCATCGCCGTCGAGATCGATCACCAGCGTCCGGAAGGCACCGAACCGCCGCCGGATCTCGGCCAGGCTGCCGTCGAAGATCAACCGGCCGCCGTCAATGATGATCAGCCGCGAGCAGAGCTGCTCGACGTCGGCGAGATCATGCGTCGTCAGCATGACTGTCACACCGCGCTGCCGGTTGATCGCGGCGAGGAAGTCCCGGACCCGCGCCTTGGCGACGACGTCCAGTCCGATCGTCGGCTCATCGAGGTAGAGGATCGGCGGCTCGTGCAACATCGCCGCGGCCAGGTCACCCCGCATTCGCTGCCCCAGCGAGAGCTGCCGGACGGGCGTCTCCAGGAAGCCGTCCAGATCGAGGACCTCCCGCATCTCGGCCAGCATCCGCGCGTGTCGGTCAGCCGGAATCCGGTAGATGTGCCGGAGCAACTCCAGCGAGTCAATCAGCGGCAGGTCCCACCAGAGCTGGGTCCGCTGCCCGAAGACGACCCCGATCCGGGCCGCCAGCGCCCGGCGGTCCGCCCAGGGCGTCAGGCCGGCGACCGTCGCCGAGCCCGAGGACGGGACGAGGATGCCAGTCAGCATCTTGATCGTCGTCGACTTCCCCGCCCCGTTCGGACCAAGATAGCCGACCATCTCGCCCGGCTGAACGCTGAAGCTGACGTCGTCGACCGCCCGGACCTTGGTTCCGCCTCGATCGGCCAGCCCCCGCAGCGCGCCGAGCAGCCCCGCTCGGCGATGGCCGACCAGGAAGGAGCGGGTCAGGCCGTTGGCTTCGATGATGGCGTCGGATGATGTGCTCATGTCGTGCTTCCCTTTGATGAACCTCGGTCGTTGGAGCTGCTGGTCGTAATCGGGGTTGCGGGTATCTGTTGGTGGTCGCGAGACGCCGCGCAACCCCGGCCCTGAAGGTACCGGACTCAGGGACGGCGTTACTCGCTCAGGACCAGCGCGGCGACGATCAGCACGTCGTCTCTAACCAGACCCGTCAGCTGCCGGTGCTGCGGTAGCGCCGCACCCCGGCACCCCACAGCCAGCCGACGGCGCACCCGAACAGGGCGACGACCGGGACGGACAGCAGCCCGACCCAGGGCGGAAGCCCGAGCGGCGTTGGTTTGCCCAGCACCCACGCCATCGGGATATGGACGGCGAAGGCTAGCGGCACGACGAACAGGAAGAAGCCCTTGAGCCAATCCGCGAAGATGTCGAATGGGTGGGGAGCGAGGGTATTCCCGCCGAGGGTAGCGATGTTGACCGCTTCGACTCCCCGCGTCGTCCAGAAGCTGACCGTTGCTTCCAGCGCGAACAGCGCCACGTAGAGCGCCGTCGTCTGTGTCACGATGACTGGCAGGGCCAGCAGCCGGATCGGGCTCGTATCGAGATCAGCCACCCAAATGCCGACCACCAGCACGACGCCTCCTTGAAGCGCTGTTCCCAGCCACCGGATCTGAACATCGGACCCGAGCACCTGAGCGAACGGTGAGACCGGCCGCGTCAACAGCTGGTCGAACCTGCCATACACGATACTCTCCGGGAAGCCGGCCAGCCCGGATGCGACGAAGCGTCCCAACCCGAACGAGATCGCGGCGATACCAAACAGGATCGCGATCTCCCCGACCGTCCAGCCACCCAACCGATCAAGGTGAGTGAAGAACACGAGTATGGTGCTGAACGCCGTGAGGCCAAGCAATCCGTTGCCGAGGATCTGCGAGAGGAATGACGCCCGGTACTGGAGTTGGCCGAGCAAGCGAACCGCAAGCAGGCGGCGGACGAGCGACATCTCAGCGAGCAGCCACCCGAGGCGGGACTCATCCAGCTCCGTGCTTGTCTCACATGGCAGCGCGGGGCGTACATCAGCCACCCTGCACCACCATCTCCTTGACAGCGCGACGGAAAATCCACGACGCCAGGGGAAGCAGGACGGCCAGCCAGCCGAGTTGAGAGAGCAACAGGTGGACAGGATCGCCATGGCCCAGCCAGAGGTCGATGGGCGTCATGACGATGCCGCGAAACGGAAGGGCGTTCTGGGTCACTCGCAGCCAGACAGGGTAGAAGTCGAGCGGCATCAGGAAACCAGAGAGGAGCCCGACGATCGCGACCTGGAGGCTCCGCAGTCCATCCACATCGTTCCACCAGAACGAGACCATGTTTACCAGGAAACGAACGGCGAAGCTCATGGCGATCGCGCCCCAGAGCCCGAGGCCGAACGCCAGCCATCGACCGATCCCGTCTGGCACGGCGATCGGATATAGGGCGACACCGAGGGCAATTGTCGGTGTGAATCGGAACAGCACTGCCGCCAGTGCCCGCCCGATGTCGCGACTCAACCAGTATCCGAGGAAAGAGAACGGCTTGATCAGATCAACGGTGACCTCACCGCTCCGAATCGCCGTGGCGATATCCCAGGAGCCCCAGACCATTGTCGGGACGAGCAGGGCCTGCGCCAGCCAGACGTAGGTCAGTGCCGCTTGCTGGTCCATCGGACCAATTGGGGCACCCCCGCGGGCCGCATACACCGCGCCGTAGACGCTGGCCCCGAGGACCCCGAAGAGGACACTCGCGGCCAGACCACCGACCGTCGCCCCGCGATAAATCAACTGTTGGCGAAAGGACATGCCAATCAGCGCCGCGGCGAGCGAGATCTCGCACCATGCGGCTGACGCCAGTGATACCGGCGAGCCGCCGCCCATGACGAAACGAGCCACGATGACCTCCAATGAACGTCGCGAGCCTCCCGCGGCACACTTTGCGCGCGAGGGCCGGACGTCACCGGCGTCGATCGTGACCTGGAACTCCCTGCACGCGTCTCCCGTGCCGGAAACGAGATACTACTCGGCCGTTCCTTGACGTGCAACTGGATCGACCGTAATTGTCTGGCCCACCGAGGCGGCAGGCCTGGCACAACAGAAACCCGGAAGCGTGAAATTCCACCGCCGAGACACGGGGAAAGAACCGGCGTCAGGGTCATGATGGATTCAACGGGCGGGTTTCGTCGCAGGCGCGTCACCTCGCTCGCCCGGGTACCGCGTTCCGAAGTCGCCGGCACCTTGTCTTCGAGCACGATCATGAGAGCTCAAGCGACAACCTGTCCGTTGTCCGTCAGGACCCTCAGCTGCCCGTGCTGCGGTAGCGCCGGACGCCCACGCGCCAGAGCCAGGCAATGACGAGGCAGAAGGCGACCAAAACCGGTGCGCTCAGGAAACCCACCCATCCGGGCAGACCAAGCGGCGTCGGCTTGCCGAGCAGCCAAGCCATCGGGATGTGGACCGCGAAGGCGAGCGGGACGATGAACAGGAACAGCCGCTTCAGCCAGGCGGCGAAGATGTCGATCGGGTAGGCCGCGATGGTGTTGCCGCCGTAGGTCGCGATGTTGACCGCCTCAATGCCCTGCGTGGTCCAGAAGCTGACCGTCGCCTCCAGCGCGAACAGGGCGGTGTAGAGCACAACGATGCCGAGCATGATGCCGGGCAGCGCGACGACACGGGCGAGATCCCACGGCACATTGGTCAGCGTCAACCCGACCGCCAGCGCTGCACAGCCCTGAACGACGTGCCCGAGCCGCCGGAGCTGGAGATCCGACCCCATCACCTGGACGAAGGCCGACACCGGACGGGTCAGCACCTGATCGAACTCACCCCGAACGAGCTGTTCCGAGAAGCGCGGCAGCCCCGAGGCGAGCAGGTGACCGACGCCGAACGAGATCGTCGCGATCCCGTAGAGAATGGCGATCTCGCCGATCGACCAGCCGTCGATGTCGTCGACGTGCCGGAAAAAGACCAGGATCGTTCCGAACTCCGAGAGCCCGACAGCCGCGTTGGCGATGATCTGGGTGATGAACGACGCCCGGTATTGAAGCTGGCTCCGGAGCCGCGCGAGGAGCAGGTGGCGAAGAACGACGAGGTCCACCCACCACTCGCCGGCGGTCCGGGCCAGCCGCACCGGAAGCACCTGGGATCGGCTAGCCACCCTGGATCACCACCCGTCGGACCGCGACAGCGAACAGCCTGTTGGCGATGAGGACCGTCACCACGAACCAGCCCGTCTGCCCGAACAGCAGCAGCACAATGTTGCCGTTGCCCAGCCAGACGTCGATCGGAGACATGATGATTCCACGGAACGGCAGGACGTTCAGCGTGGCCTGGAGCCAGCCGGGGTAGAAGCCGATCGGCAGCAGGAAGCCCGACAGGAAGCTGAAGAGGACCAGCTGGCCGCTGCGGAGCCCCTGCAGATCCGTCCACCAGAACGAGACCAGGTTGACGATGAAGCGGAGGGAGAAGCTGAGCAGAACGGCCAGGACGACCGACGCCGCGAATGCCAGTACGCGGCCTGGATTGTCCGGGACCACCAGGGCGTAAAAGATCAACCCGATCACGATCGTCGGAATCATCCGCATCAGGATGCCGGCGCCGGCCCGGCCGATGTCCCGGCTGAGCCAGTAACCAAAGTACGAGTACGGCTTCAGCAGGTCGAAGACGATCTCGCCAGAGCGGATGCTCAGGGCGATGTCCCACGACCCCCAGACGACGGTGGGCACGATCAGCGCCTGGACCAGCCAGACGTAGGTAAGAGCGGCGCTCCGGTCGAAGTCTCCAATCGGCGCCCCGTCGCGGGCGACGTAGAGGGCGCCGTAGATGCTGGCCAGAAACGCGCCAAAGACGGCGTTCGTGACCAGTCCGCCGACGGCCGCGCCGCGGTAGGCCAACTGCTGCCGAAAGGCCGTCCGCGCCAGCGCCGCCGCCAGCGCGAGACCAGCCAACCACCCGGCGGGCATGGCGATACGTCCCATCAGGCTCTCCCACCTCTGGCCGCCGCCCTCCGGATCGGGAGGGCCGGCGATCATAGCGGGAGTGGGTCGATCTGGCAAGGCAAACCGTCGTCTGACCGCGCTATCGCGGTTCGCTAGGGAGCCGGTGTCCCCTCGGTGCAGCCCGGCTGCTGGTCCAGCCAGTCCATCGCCGCCCGAAGAACCGGGTCATCGTCCGTCCCGTAGGTCTCCCAGTCGATCGCGACGTGTTCGTCCGGCTCGACGCCCGCCAGATGGGTTGTCCCGGATCGGTCCGTCATCGCGGCGGTCGCCAGACCGATCACGGTCCCGTCGAAGAGGGGAAACCCCGCAATACCTGTCGCGAAACCACCGGTCGTCTCGCCAAAGAGACGCGTCTCAGGGCGCCCGACGAAGGCCAGCGTCGCGATCTCACCCGAGCTCGCCGTCATCGGACTCGTAAGGACCGCCACTGCTGGCGCCGGACGCTGAAGAATATCGCCAGACAGGTCGGCATAGTCCGCGACGGGCTGACCATCGTCGGTGATCCGGCCATCCGCGTAGGTCACCCAGGTCTGGGTGCCGTCACGCTGCTGCCATCCAAGGAACGTCCCGTCACCCAGGATCGGTCCGACTCCCCCAACCATCGAGGAATACGTTCCGCCACGGTTGAGCCGCAGGTCGATCACCCACCCGCAGGTCGGCGCCTGATCGACCGTCTCAATCACGGTACGAGCGGCGCCGACGGAGTCCGCTTCCCTCCCCGGCGTCGTGAACGGAGGCACCACGACATAGCCGAGGTCGCCAGCGAGGCGATGTCCCGTCGGCGCGACATACTGGCTGTACGGTCCCTGCTCAACGGTGACCGTGATCGGTTCCGCGACATCGGGTCGACGCAGCGTGAATTGTGCGCTGACCCCTATCAGCGCGGCGGGGTCGATCACGTTCAGGGTCGGAGCGAACGGCCGGTCATCCACCGCTTCGATCAGATCACCGGCTCGCACCCCCGCGCGATCCGCCGGACCGTCCGCGTACACGGACAAGACCCGCCGATCACCGACCAGGAACCCAAACCCCGTTCCCACACCCTGCGCGGCGCTCTGCGTAGGGGAAAGGACATAACTATGATTGTCGCCGACCCCACGCAGGCTTGCGACGAGATCGTTGACGACGCCGACGGTCAGGGCAAGATCGGTGATCCCGTCGATCCCCACGAGCGCAATCTGACGGGCAAGGCCCCAGTCAACTTTGTCGGCGTAAAACGCGCGGGCCTCCAGAACGTCGAGGACACTGGAGACGTAGGCCTCGGGAGTCACGCCCTCGCGCGAGAAGCTCAGCGTCGCGCTGATCGCCGTGAAGTGGCCCGCATCGGTGATCAGCGCCGCATACGTTATGTGCTCCCCGGCTAACTCAAAGGGATAGGGATGCGGCACGATTAGTGCCGAGGCCGGTCCAACGTCCGTAGTCCCATCGATACGGCAAGCTGCCTGGCCCGACCAGGTCGTCGCGACAATCCTCGAATTGTCTTTGGAGAACAATGGCAGGCCGGCGAAGTCGTCGCATGCCGCCTCCAGGCTCCGCCCGGCCACGGGGTAGCTCACCACGAACCCGTCGGCACCCTGATAGTCGTACCGGCTGCCGGCTTCCACGGTCCAGTCACCCGGAATGTCGGCGATGAGGCGGGCGGACTGCCCGATATAGAGCATGGTGGTGGGCTCTGCTGTGGTGGATGCCTGAGAAACACTGGTCGCGGAAAGCATCAACACGATGAGACACAGGGCGATCCGACTCAGCGGTTGCATGGGCTGTCTCCTTCGACACGAGTGACCTGAACACCGTTGTCCCTCGGGAGTATAAGAGCGACCGGCAATAGGCTGCGGTGTGTCCCGGCTCACCCGGCGGAAACCACTTTACGACGGGCGACGATGCTGAAGCCCGCTCATCGAACGTTCCCTTTTGCCGGTCGCTCTAAGCATCCGCCGTGCTGGTTGTTCGATGATGCCGAACCGGTCGGTTCACGAAGGGCCGGAAGCATCGCGGCCCAAGGCCATCTCACAAGGCACCGGTGCGTGACGCGACGCCAATCAGACCGATACCGTATCGTTGTCCCGTTGGACATCCTTATCCGGCGCGTCGTCCAGCCCGGACCGCGCCGACCGACCGGAGACCGTCTTCATGACAGCCACTGCCCCAAAGAGCGACATTCTGACCCGCGACCAGATCGCCATCGAGGACACCTGGGACCTGAGCGACCTCTACGCCGACGACGCGGCCTGGGACGCCGACGCCGTCCGGCTCGAGGGCCAGATCGACCTCGCCGCCAGCCATCGCGCCTTCATCGGCGATTCCCCGATGGCGCTGCTCAAGGCGCTCGACGACATGATGGCCGCCCGCCTGACGCTGGAGCGGCTCCGGACCTACGCCGCCCTGAGCAAGGACGAGGATCAGACCCGCTCCGACGCCTCAGCGCGGTACGAGCGCGCAACCAGACTCGCGATCCAGGCCGGCGAGGCGTTCGCCTTCTTCGAGCCCGAGCTCCTCAGCCTGCCCGACGAGCGCCTCGAAGCCCTCGTCCACGACCCGGTCCTGCGCTCGTACCACCACCTGCTCGACGACCTCCGCCGCCGCCGGCCGCACGTCCGCTCAATCGAGATCGAGGAGCTGCTGGCCCAGTCCGGCGACATCGCCCGAACATCGTCCGACGCCTTCGGAGCGCTTGACAACGCCGACCTCACCTTCGGTACGGTTCAGGACGAGGATGGCCGCGAAGTACAACTCACGAAAGGGCGCTTCGCCCTGCTGATGGAGCGCAAGGACCGGGCGATCCGCAAGGCCGCCTCGGAAACCTTCATCTCCTCCTATGTCGATCACCAGCACGCGCTGGCCTCGCTCTACGGCTCCTCGGTCCGGACCGACGTCTACTACGCCAGGGTACGCAACCACCCGACCGCCCGCGACGCCGCCCTGTTCGACAACAACATCCCGGACTCGGTCTACGACAGCCTGATCACGGCCGTCCGTGAAGCCGGAACGACGCTGGAGCGTGGGCTGGAACTCCGCCGCCGCGTCCTCGGCGTCGACCGGCTGGCGACCTACGACCTGCGCGTCCCGCTGGCCCCATCGACCCCGCGCAGCTACCCCTACCGGGAAGCGGTCGACGTCGTGCTGGACGGCCTCGGCGCCCTCGGCCCCGATTACCTCAACGACCTCTCGGGCGGCTTCGGCCAGCGCTGGGTCGATGTCCACGAGAACAAGGGGAAGCGGTCCGGCGCCTACTCCTGGGGCGCCTACGGCGCGCATCCGGTCATCCTGATGAACTGGAACGGGACCCTCTCGGACGTCTTCACGCTGGCCCACGAGGCCGGCCACGCCATGCACAGCTTCTACGCCGACCGGGCGCAGACCTATCAGGACGCCGGCTACCCGATCTTCCTCGCCGAGATCGCGTCCACGGTCAACGAGACGCTGCTGACGTGGGACCTGCTCGCGAAGACGCCCGACGACGACGTGCTCGGCCGGTTCGAGCTCCTGAACCGGATGGCGGACGACATCTCCGGGACGCTGGTCAGCCAGACCATGTACGCCGAATTCGAGTACCGCGCCCACTCCCTGGCCGAGGGAGGCGAGCCGCTGACGCTGGAGTCGCTGAGCGACATCTGGGCCGAAGTCTCCGCCGTCTACCTGCCAGGCGTGCTGATCGACGAGGCGGCCCGGATCCGCTGGGCCCGTATCCCCCACTTCTACCGGGCCTACTACGTCTACCAGTACGCGACCGGGATCTCGGCCGCGATCGCCTTCGCCGGCCAGATCCGGGACGAGGGCGAGCCAGCGCTGGAGCGTTACCTCCAGTTGCTGAAGGACGGCGGTTCCGACTACCCGCTGGCCCTACTTCAGAAGGCTGGGCTGGACATGACGTCCCCGGATCCGGTCCGCGCCGCCCTGCGCGAGTACGACCGGATTCTCGGCGAGATGGAAGGGATCATCGATAGCGGCCTTCTCGATCAGACGTAGCGGCGGCGCCATGGTCAGCGGTTCCAGCGACACATGAAGCGGGACGGGCGACATGCCCGTCCCGCTTCATGTGTCGCTAACGATCTCGATCGCGGCGGAAAATCGCAGAGAGGCGACTGGTTCACGCCCGGCGACAGGGATGACCAACGGATGCACTACCCCCGGCTACCCCTGACCGACCTGCGCCGCTGCCGGCGGGCGTTCTGGGCGAGCAGGCTGATGATCAGCAGGCCGGAGATCGCCGCGGCCAGAGCGACGGCCCAGGGGAGCCAGCCCAGCTCCGGGTTCTCGTCGATGGGCACGCCGGCGACGTAGCGGGAGAGGTGAGCCAGCGGGGCGGAAATACCAGTGTCCTCCTGGTTGGTCACACCGAGCTGGTTCAGATTCTGGCCGTCGACCCAGTAGACGACCGCGTCGCTCCGCACCTTGTCCGGGAGGGTGATTCGCAGGATGACGCCCGCCGGCAGGGTCGTCATGGCGATACCATCCGCGGCGGTGATCTCGATGTCGAAACCGGTTGACGGCACCAGATCGATGTCCGGTGAGACCGGAAGCTGGCTGTCCGGGACCTGAATCATCGAGACGGTCATCGACGAATCGAACACCCCGGAGCCAATCTCCAGCTCCGCGCCGGCCGGATGCCGAACAATCCCGCCGTCCGGTCCGATCCGCTGCTGGATCTCCTCCGTCGTGGGTGGCTCAGTCGGCGTCGGGGTCGAGCCCTGCGCCGTCGGCGACGCCGGCGGAACGGTCGACCCGGACGTGGGCACGGTCGTCGGCGCAATCGTCGCGACGGGCGAACCCGATTGCCCATCGGCGACCCGCGGCTCCTGACCCCGCCGCACCGGCGTCGAGGTCACGGTCGCCGGCGGGCGCCGAGTGGCGGTCGCCGTCGGCAGAGCCGCGGTAGCCGTCGGTGAGATGGCCGCCCCTGTGGGCGGGACGGGTGTCGCGGTTGGCGCTACCGCGGTCGCCGTCGGAGGCACTGCTGTCGCGGTCGGCGGAATCGCCCTCGGCGTCGGTGGCGGAGCGGTCGCGGTCGACGGCGGCGCGGGTTGACGCTGGAGCGCCGCGACGGTCGCGGCAGTCGTTGCCGACGGAGTAAGCGTTGGCGGTTTCACGACTGGTGTCGCTGGCGCCACCGTGGCGGTTGCGGTCGCTGTTGCGGTCGCCGTCGGCGGGCTGGTCGCGGTCGAGACAGTAACTGTCGCCGTGGGAGGAATCGCCGTCACGGTTGGTGGCGCGAGCGTCGGTGTGGGTAGGCTGATCGACGGCGTGGCGGTCGCGGGAACGGAGGTCGCGGTCGGAGCAACCGTCGTCGCCGTCGGTGAGACGGGGGTAGCCGTCGTCGGGGACGGCCCGGTCGTTGGTGAGCTGGCTGGGCGGGCCGAGGCAGGGGCCGGGACCGTGGCGGTTCTAACGGGCGTTGCGGTTGGCGGAGCGGTGGTTGGCGTCGCAGCCACTCTGGTCGGAAAGGTGATCGGCGCACTGGTGCTGGCAGCGGTCGGCGGAGTCCGGGTCGTCGGGTCCGTTCCGGTCACCACGGCTGTCACCGTCGCGGCCGCGCCAGCCGGCGTTGCCGTCTGATCGGGAGCAACCGTCGCGCCGCCGGCCGGAGGAACGGACGTCGGTGGAGCATTCGGAAGCGGGGCGCTGGTCGGGATCGCCGGGTAGGTCGACTCTGGCGACTCGGTCAGTCCTCCGCCGAGGTCGGTCCCGTCGCCGGGACGGGCGGTCGACGCTGGGGCACCGCCCTGTCCCGGGTCGATCCCATCCCCGGAGGAGATGCCGGAAACGGTCGCCGTCGCAGCGGGGACAACGGCCCCGGTCGTCGCGGAGCTAACGACAGTCGCGTCCACGCCCGGAGCGGCCGTCGTCGCGGAAGGTAGAACTGTGGCTTCGTCGTCCGGAGCGGCTATCGTCGCGAGGGGAACCGTCGCCGTCGCCGAAGTGGTCGGAGCCGCGGCGATTGTCGCCGTCGGGGCCGGAACCGTCGGGACCGGCACCGTCGGCTGCTCGGCCGGCAAATCCACGGTGGTCACGAGCGTCGGCGTGCTGACCAGGACCGTGCCGTTGGCGTCCAGCAGCGAGAACGTGACCGTGGTATCGACGGTGACATTCGGGGCGACCCAACTCACGGCGGCGTCGCCGGCGCCGGGGTAGGTCGCGGCACCGGTATCGGAGAAGATGCCGCCATCCGCCACCAGCGTTGCCGCCGACCCACCGCCGCTGGCCGTCACGGTCGCGCCTTCGCCAGAGGCAATCGTGTCCGGCGAGAAGAGCGTCGCCGGAGCGGCGACGGTTGCCGTCGGTTCCAGCATGGGCGCTGCCGCCGACGTAAAGCTGTTGGCGTACGAAACGATGTCCGACGACAGGCCCTGGCTGTTTGCCCAGTAGCTGATCCCGCCCTCACGCCAGTAGACCGCGTCATAGATGGGCGTCAGGTCGTGGTATGCCTCGTTGCCACGAACGGACGCATTGACCGTTAGCTCGATGTTGAGATCATAGGCCGAACCGGCCGGGATATAGCCATTCAGATATCCACGCACGTCGAGGAACGTCGGACTGCCACCGAAGACTCCCCAGTACAGGCGATACTCTCCGCCATTTACGCTCACTTGCGGGGCGACGCTGGCAAAGGGCTCGGGGACGTAGGACGGGACGAGGGTGGGCCAGTCATTGGTGAACAAGGCCGCCTGCTCCGGCGACATCCAGCCGGGCGACGACTGCGCCGAGGCCAATCGTGGGCCGGTCGCGGCGGAGTCAAGTGGGGTGTAACCACCGAGCGGCAGCAGCACCGCCAGCCCAAGGAGCAGAGCGAGTCCTGCCGATGAGCCCCATCCGGACTGTTTCCCCTGAAAATCAACCACCAGGTTCCCTCGCCGCCTTGCCTCAGACCGGATCCCGCCAGCCGCTCTCTTGGTCCGTTGACGTGTTGAGCCTACCATCGGCGGTCGACGGTTTCGACCACGCGTTGTCCGCACGGTGAACCGGCCGCTATGTCAGCTCAAGCGTCCCGGTCCCCAGCAGCAGGTACGGGCCGACGTTCACCTGGCCATTCTGGGCCAGATTACTGATCGTTATGGTGTTCTCGCCGTCGACGAACGCTGAGGCCGGCAGACTGGCGACGAGTTGGGCGAAGCTGGCTGGGCTAATTCCATCCCACCGCGGAAAAATCTGGCTCCCCTGCTCGCTCGTCAACTGCTGACCGTTGATCGAGAACGCCATTGGGTTGGTCTCGTCGCTCTCGTCGTCGATGCCGCTGAGGGTGAGCGTCAGCCCGTTGGCGGGGACACCGTCGAGGCTGAACGTGAACGAAGCGGAGTCGTAGCCGATCCCCTGGCCGTACAGCGCGACGCAATCCTGACCGTAGAAGCTCGTGTCCAGATGCGTGTAGGCACCGACCCAGTCCGATGGGGCGATGGCGATCGAACTCCCACCGCTGCCCGATGAGGAGAGCAACTGGGCGCCGTTCCCGTTGTTTCCACGGCCACTGTTGCCATTGCCATTGCCATTGCCATTGCCATTGCCATTGCCATTGCCATTCCCATTGCCGTTGTTGTCGACTTCCCCGGGATCAGCCGTCGGGCCGGTCTGCACGATCGCCGGCGTCTCCGTGGGTGGCGGGGCCGTAGGAGGCGGGGCCTTAGGAGGCGGCGCGGTCGCGGTTGCCGTCGCCGGTGGAACCGTGGCGGTAGCTGGCGGCGGTGATGTCGCCGTTGGGGCCGGTACTGTCGCGGTGGGCGCTGGCACTGTCGCGGTCGCCGTCGAAGCGATCGTCGCGGTTGGCGGCGGCGCGGTGGTCGCGGTTGGCGGTTCCGATGGCACGACGGTCGCCGTCTGGGGCTCGGACGTCGAGGTGGAGGTGATCGTGGCGGTGGGTTGCTCGTCAGGCATCACGGTCGCGGTCGGCTGACCGGTCGCAGCGGCGAGTCCGGCCTGACCGTTGCCATCGCCACCGCCGCGGTCGAACGGGCCGAACTGCGTGGCGGCGGCGACCGTGCCGACCGCCAGCAGACCGACCAGCGCAGTGAGCAGCGCGACGGCCCAGCCCCGGCCGCGGCCTCCGGACCCGGTCGGCGCCATCGTCGGCGGCGGTGGTCCGCCACCGCGATCGCCAGCGTCCAGCCAGGGTGGCGCGGCGGGTCGCCGCGGCGGTGCCTGACCATACCCACCGGCGCTGGTCCGGAGGATGGTCTGATCGCCACCGATCGGCATCGGCGGTCGGACAGCGGCGGCGCCGGTGACGGTCGTCGCCTGGTCGACACCGGATAGAATGGGCGCGCCGGACAGGGCGGCGGCCATCGCGGCCGTCGACGGGAAGCGCTGGGCCGGGTCCTTCGCCATGGCCCGGAGGATGATCTGCTCGACGTTCGGCGGGATCTGGAGCCCCTGGACCACCTGGCTCGGCGGCGTCGGGCGGGACTGGAGATGAGCCAGCATCACCGCCATCGGGTTCTCCCCGGTGAACGGCACCCGACCGGTCAGCATCTCGTAGAAGACGACCCCGACGGCATAGATATCCGTCCCCTGACTGACGGCGTCGCCCCTGGCTTGCTCGGGCGCCATATAGGAGGCGGTCCCGACGGTCATGCCCTGCGTCGTCAGCCCCTCGGCCAGCGCGGCGTAGGCCACGCCAAAGTCGGTGACCTGGGCCGTGCCATCGGGCGTGATCAGGATGTTCTGCGGCTTGACGTCGCGGTGAACGATCCCGGCGGCGTGGATCGCCCCGAGGCCGCGCAGGATCTGCTGGACCAGCGGGCTGGCCTGAGCGACCGGCAGTCGGCCCTGCTCCTGGATGACGTGCTTGAGATCCTGGCCGGGAACGAGCCGCATGACAATGTACGAGACGTCGCCGTCGGTCCCGACATCGTAGACATCGACCACGTTCGGGTGGCTGATCGACGCGGCAAGCTCGGCCTCCCGGACGAAGCGCGAGACGAGCTCCGTGTCGCCGGACAGATGGGACCGCAGCACCTTGATCGCGACGGTCCGCTTCAGGCGCAGGTCACGGGCCCGGTACGTGATGGCGTGGGCACCCTCTCCGAGGCGCGTCTGAATCGCGTAGCGCCCGCCGATGACGGCCTGGCCGCTGGCGAGCGACTCACCCGCTCGGCTGCCTATCATCGGACCATCGCCGCCGGACGCGCTAGTCCCTTGGGACTCATTGGCACCCGTCTGCCGGGATGGCTGGAAGCGTCGCTGTGATTCCGTCAACCCGGAGTGCCTCACCTTCGGTCTCGTTACCGCGTCCGACGGACGATTCGGCCCGGACGTATCCGACCGGTTGCGAGGTTCGACCGCCAATCCGGCAAAGGATAATCGACGGTCCGATCAGCTCAGCGTCGCCACGGCCCGCACCCACCCGTTACCGATGCGCTGTGCGGGACCTGATCATCGTTAACGCACGACCGGGGCAACTGGTGTCTCGGGATGATCCGGCACAGCCTCGCCGCCGCGGGGCGATTCGATCGGCAGCCGCGCGGTGATGAGCGAATTTCGCGATAATGGCCGGACCGTCTGCTTCCGTATCGCCCCGACCGGTCACCGGGATATGTTTGAGAGGGTGCGGACTGTGCGGCTCTTCAGGTCGAGGTTCGGCTCCGGCGAACCGCTCCTCGACCGCCAGCGGACGACGATCCTGATTTGGGCCTGCGTCCTGATCGCCGTCAACCAGGTCGGATTCGGCTCGATCGTCCCGGTCGTGCCGCTCTACGCCGAGGCCTACGGGGTCGGCGAGTTCGCCGTCGGCCTGACGATCGCCGTCTACGGGCTGGCCCGGTTCATCGCGAACGTCCCAGCCGGCCGCCTGGCCGACGTTCGCGGACGTCGGGCGACACTGGCCGTCGGCGGACTCATCACCGTCGTGGGCAATCTGCTGACGGCGGTCGCGCCGAACTACGAGCTCTTCCTCGGCGCCCGGTTCGTCTCGGGGCTCGGCGCCGCGATGGTGCTGACCGGCGGCCAGCTGGTCGTCAACGACATCGCCTCGCCGCACAACCGGGGCCGGCTGATGTCGATCTATCAAGGCGTCTTCGGCTTTGCCGTCGGGATCGGACCGATCCCCGGCGGCCTTCTCGCCGACCGTTTCGGCCTCGAGCTCCCGTTCATCGCCTACGCCGCTCTCGCTGCCGCCGTGACGGTGATCGCCTGGTTCGCGATGCCGGAGACGCGAGACCTGCGCCCACCCCACCCGGCGGCTGACCAGACGGAGGCGACCGAATCGATCACCATGGCCGGGCCGACGGCTCGATCCGCTCAGCCTCCCCCGCTCACGCCCACGACCCGGACTTCGTTCCTGCTCATCTGCGGGGTCAGCTTCAGCAGCTTCTTCGCCCGGACCGGCGCGCTGTTCAGCGTCATTCCGCTGATGGCGGCCGGACCGATGGGTCTCACTACAGGGCAGATCGGCCTGGGGCTGGGAATGAACAGCCTGATGAGCGTCCTGCTGGCCTACCCGTCGGGCTGGCTGACCGACCGCTTCGGGCGAAAGGCCGTCATCGTCCCGTCGACGATCCTGACCGGCGCTTCGCTGCTCCTCTTCGCCGCCGCCGATGGCTTCCCCAGCTACGTCTTCGCGGCGCTGATCTGGGGGACGGCCGGCGGGATCTCATCCTCGGCACCGGCGGCCTACGCCGCCGACCTGGCGCCACCCGGCCGATCGGCGTGGCTCCTGAGCCGCTACCGGACCTTCGCCGACGCCGGCTACGTCGCCGGCCCGCTCCTGCTCGGCTTCATCGCCTACGCCGCGAGCCCGGTCGTCGCGCTCTGGGCCTGCGCCGTTCTCCTGGTCGCCGCCGGCTCGACGTTTGGTCTGCGTGCTCCGGAGACCCTGCCGGCCCGGCTGCCCTCGGCCGGACCGGTCAGTCCGTGACCTGCTCCTGGCCAGCTTCGATGGTGAGGACGGCCATCACCCGCTCCGCCAGCTCGGCGGCGGAGATCGAGTGCGGCACGACGCGGTCGCCTGGTCCGGCGTCGAGCTCGGACCGATCCTCCCAGCTGGCGATGACCATTGGTACCCGACCCGAGGACCGCAACCGGCGGCAGAGCCGGTACAGCTCACGGACCGGTAGCAGGACATCGAGCAGGATGACCGCGTACCGGTGCCCCGGCACCGCCAGGCCATCCGCCAGGTACGAATCGGACACGGTCTCGACCAGGAGCCCGCTCCGGACCAGGGACCCGGCAACCTCGCCGAGCCGATCGGCGTCGTCGATGACCAGCAGCGCCGTGACCAGATCGCCGGTGGATTGCCCGGATATGGGATCGGTGCCCGGCCGGGCCAGTCGATCAGCGAGACCGTCGGGCAACCTCACCGGCGTCGCGGGCTCCAGTGTCTCAATGTCCATAACGGCGAGGATAGACCAGGCGAAGTAACACCGTGTTGAAGGCTTGTTAAGGTCATCCCGATCCGGACCTATGGACTATACGACCGTATCGATCAGTGCGCGAGGATCTCCTCAACCGGTGAACGTACATGCCTCAGGACAGGAGGGTCTCGGCTGGCTGGAGGTAACGCCCCTCGTGGGTCTCCTCCGCCGTTCGGGTCGCGGCGATGGGCAGGGTGAAGAGGAAGGTCGCTCCCTGGTTGATGGTGCTCCGGGCGGCGATGGTGCCGCCGTGAATCATGACGATGTGCTTGGCGATCGCCAGGCCCAGCCCGGTCCCGTCAGAACGTCGCGCCTTGTCGGTCTTGTAGAACCGCTCGAACAGGCGCGGCAACTCCTCCGGACTGATCCCGACGCCAGTGTCGCGGACCTTGACCAGCAACATCTCGCCCTGGACTTCGGCCCGGACCGATATCGTCCCGCCGGGCGGCGTGAACTTGATCGCGTTGTGGACGAGGTTGAGCAGCACCTGCTCGATCCGGCTCCGGTCAGCCAGGACGTCCGGCAAGTCCGGGCTGACGTCGACGTCCAGCGTCAGTCGGGCACGGTCGACCTGCGGGAGCAGGCGCTGCGCCCCTCGGGTCAGCAGATCGGCTGGCGAGAGCGGCTCCAGCCGCAGCGCGACCCGGCCCGATTCGAGCCGGGCGAGATCGAGCAACTCATCGACCAGCGCCGCCAGCCGGTCGACCTCCACCACGATCCGGCCAAGGAAGTCATAGGCCAGTTCCGGCTCGTCGATCGCCCCGACCTCGAGCGTCTCGACCAGTGCCCGGATCGACGCCAGCGGTGTCCGCAACTCGTGCGAGACGTTGGCGACGAACTCCCGTCGGACCTGCTCCAGCTTGCGCAGCTCGGTCTGGTCACGCAGCACGACCAGTGTGAGCTGATTCTCGTCGCCAACGACGGGCTGGGCGATCGCGTCGACCTTGCGGCGCTCGAAGCCGAGCTCGATGCCGCTGCCCCGCGCGATCTGCCCGGTCCGCAACGACTGCCGGTGAAGCGCGTTCAGCTCGTGGTCCCGGGTCACCATCACGAACGGCAGCCCGATCACTTCGTCGGCATCGACGTCGAGCAGCCGGGTCGCCGCCGCGTTGATCCGGACGACCTCGCCCGTCATGCCAGTCAGGATGACTCCGTCCGAGAGGGTCGAGAGCGTCGATTCCAGCTGCGCCCGCGACTGGCGGATCTCGGCGACAAGGTCCTGAAGTTCGATCACCATCGCGTTGAAGGACGACCGGAGATCACCGAGCTCGACGACCGGACTGGGTTGGCTGTCGATCTCGATCCGGCCGGTCGCGATCCGACGGGCATGGGTCCGGGCCTGCCCGATCCCGGTCGCGACCCGCTGGACGGCGATCAACGTCACCGCGGCGACAGTCAGCAGAATCGCTCCAACCGCGATGAGAACCAGCCAGCGCACGGTCGCGACCTGATCATCGATCCCGGCGACAGGCCGCCCGACGCGAACGATCAGCCCAGGATCGGTGCCCGAATCGCGCGCGACGGGAACGGCGGCGTAGCGGTAGCGCTCCCCACCGGGGACCAGCGCCTCCTCGGTGATCGACTCTCGACCCTCGTCGGCGTCGATCACCGCCGGGCTGAGCCGGAGACTGCCGATCGTATCGAGCGCGACGGCGGAGTCGCCGATGACGACGCCGTCGGGCCGGACCACCGTGACGCGAAACCCGAGCGACGCGGCGATCCGGACCGCGAACGCCTGGCCGTCGGCCGTCGCCGAGTCGGTTCCGGCCGGAAGCTGGTCCGCTGCCAGCGCGGCGACCAGCCGGCCGTCGGAGATGAGCGACGAGTCGAGCTGATCGAGATAGAGCCCACGGGTGAGGTTGACGATGGTCAAGCCAAAGATCACTAGCCCGAGCAGGACGACGAGAAGGATCGGTACGGCGACCTGGCCCCGCAGTGTCCGCGGGAGGAAGGCGAGCCCGCCGGAGACCTCGACGACTCCCTGTCGGGCCGGAGGTCCGTCGTCCACGTCCGAGCCCGCCAGCGGCGGTGGGTCCGGGATCGGGGGATGATCGCTACTCGTCGCAGACAAACCGGTATCCGTGACCCCGGACCGTCTCGATCCGCTGCGGGGCCGCGGCATCCTGTTCGATCTTCTGCCGCAGCCATCGTACATGGACATCGACCGTGCGGGTGTCGATCGGAAAGTCGTAGCCCCAGACGTCACGGAGCAGCGTCTCGCGGGAGTGGACGATGCCAGGGCGCCGGGCGAAGTGCAGCAGGAGATCAAACTCCTTTGGCTTCAGGACGAGCGGCTCACCGGCCCGCGTCGCCTGGCGCCGCAGCGGGTCGATCGTGATGTCCCCAACGGTGACTGGGCGGTCGTTCTCCGCGCCGTGGTCGGCTTCGGCCGTGGACGGATCGAGCTCGGCGGCGCCAAGCGAGCGGCCAGGCATCTGCGCCCGGCGGAGCATCGCCCGAATCCGGGCGACGAGCTCACGGAAGGCGAAGGGTTTGGAGAGGTAGTCGTCGGCGCCAAGCTCCAGCCCAAGGACGCGATCGAACTCTTCGCCCCGTGCCGAGAGCAGGAGGATTGGGACGGTCGACTCGGCCCTGATCGTCCGGCAGACCTGAAAACCGTCCATCTTGGGCAACATGATGTCAAGCACGATCAGGTCCGGGTGATCGGCCCGCGTCGCCACCAGGGCCGCCGCTCCGTCCTCGACGGCCTTGACCTCGAACCCCTCGCGCCGCAGGTAGAAGCTGAGCGTGTCGCGGAGCGTGGGCTCGTCGTCGACGATCAGCACACGGGCTGGCGTCTCCGTGACGTCCAACGCCGCGACACCGCCGGCTTTCAGACGGGGCGATTCGCCGGTCATGACCGTGTCGGCGACCCGTCGGGTCTCGGCCTCCGCCCGGACGTCGGGCGACGTCCTGTTTCGTTGGGCCGGGTTGGGCGTCAGCCAGCCGGGCGCTACCGTCGCGTTCCCGGAGCCAGAGCCGGAAATCGATGCCGCTCCGGTCCGCTCGCCGTTCTGGCTCCGCCGACCCGGAGACGACGGGCCCTGGTCTCTCTGCATGCCCTGCACCGTCTGTCGAGAAGAAAGTCGCATCCGGGGTTCAGTATATGGCCCAGCACCACAAATCGGTTCCGTGGGTCCACCGATCGGCACGCCGGCGTGAAGCGACCTACGTCCCGTGAACGTGGTGGGTGAGCTCGGTCAGAACCTCCGGGTCGGTCTCGGGCAGAATGCCGTGGCCAAGATTGAAGATGTGCCCGGCGCGGCCACCGGCCCGCCGAAGGATGTCGTCGGCGCCGCGCCGGGTGACGTCCCAGCCGCCCATCAAGAGCGTCGGATCGAGATTGCCCTGGATCCCCTGCCCCTCGGCGAGGCGCGACCATGCCTCGTCCAGCGGTAGACGCCAGTCGACGCTGACCAGATCGGGTCCAGTCGCGGCGATCTGGTCGAGCAGGTGGACGGTCCCGGTGCTGAAGTGGATCGTCGGCGCCAGGCCCCGGAGGGCGGCGAAGATCCGGGCGGTATAGGGCTGGACGAACTCAGCGTAGGCCTCGGTTCCGAGCAGCCCAAGCCAGGAGTCGAACAGTTGCACGGCATCGGCCCCGGCCGCGATCTGGGCCGTCAGGTAGCGGGTGACGACCTCGGTCAGCTTCTCCATCAGGAGGTGCCACGTCTCCGGGTCGCCGTACATCAGCGCCTTCGCCCGGGGATACTCCCGCGAGCCGTGGCCTTCGATCAGGTAGCAGGCCAGCGTGAACGGGGCGCCGCTGAACCCGAGCGATGCCGCCCGGTCGCCCAGCTCGCGGCGGAGGAGGCGGAGCGCGTCCATGACGTAGCCGGTCGCCTCCTCGGCGTCGGCGATGACGATCCGCTCGACGTCGGCGCGGGTCCGGATCGGCGCGTCGATCACCGGGCCGACCTTGGGCTCGATCCGGAACGGGACACCCATGCCGTCCAGCGGCAGCATGATGTCAGCGAACAGGACCGCGCCATCGACACCGAAGCGCTCGACTGGCATCAGGGTCGCCTCGACGGCCAGCTCCGGGGTCCGGGCGACCTCCATGAACGGGTAGCGCGCCCGGAGCGCCCGGTATTCCGGCAGGCAGCGCCCGGCCTGGCGCATGTACCAGACGGGCGTCACATCGACGTTCTCCCGTCGGGCCGCGGCGAGCAGCCGGGCGCGGCCCGTCAGTGTCTGAGTCGTCGCGGTTGCGCTGGTCATGGTGGTCTCCTGGCCTGGCCCGGAGCCAGTCGATGACGGGGTGTCGATCGAGGTCATCGCTGGCCGCTCAGCCACGCGGACGCTTCCTTCGCGTGGTAGGTGATGATCCGGTCCGCTCCGGCCCGCTTCATCGAGGTCAACAGCTCGAGCGTTACGCGCTCACCGTCGATCCAGCCGGCCTGGCTGGCCGCCTTGACCATCGCGTACTCGCCGGAGACGTTGTAGGCGACGATCGGGACGTCGAAGCGATCCCGCGCCCGCCGGATGATGTCGAGGTAGGCCATCGCCGGCTTGGCGATGATCAGATCGGCGCCCTCGGCGAGGTCGGTCTCGATCTCGCGCATCGCCTCGCGGGCGTTGCCGGGGTCCATCTGGTGACCGCGGCGGTCGCCGAAGGCGGGCTCGCTGCCGGCCGCTTCCCGGAACGGCCCGTAGAAGCCGCTGGCGTACTTGGCGGCGTAGGACATGACCGGAACGTCGAGTCGGCCGGCCCCGTCCAGCGCCGCCCGGATCACCGCCACCCGGCCGTCCATCATGTCCGACGGCGCGACGATGTCGGCCCCGGCGGCAGCGTGGGAGACGGCCGTCCGGGCCAGCAGCGGCAGCGTCAGGTCATTGTCGACCTGGCCGTCGACCAGGATGCCGCAGTGGCCATGGCTGGTGTACTCGCAGTTACAGACATCGGTGATGACGACCATCTCCGGTGCGTGCCGCTTGATCGCCCGGACGGCCCGCTGGACGACCCCGTCGTCGTCATAGGCGCCCGACGCAACGTCGTCCTTGTGATCGGGCAACCCAAAGAGCAGCACGGCGCTGATCCCGAGGCCGAGGAGTTCGTCGATCTCGCGGTCGAGCAGGTCGATTGAGAGCTGGAACTGCCCCGGCATACTGCCGATCTCGCCCCGGTGCCCGGTCCCTTCGCTGACGAAGAGCGGGTAGATGAAGTCGGCGGCCGACAGGCTGGTCTCCCGGACGAGCGCCCGGACCCCTGGCGAACGCCGGAGCCGACGATGGCGGGCGAACCCGGTCGCGGCCTCAGTCAATTGGGCGAATGTGGTCATGGTTGCGGTCCTGACTGGCAGTGTTTGCCGTGAGATGGTGATGATCGTCGGCGGGACCGTTTACGTCGAGGGCCTGGCGCAGCGCGTCGACCAGACCATCGTCGGACGGCTGCCCGGCGATGGCCGCCACGTCGAGATCGAGCCTTGTCAGCGCGGCGGCCGTCGTCGGGCCGATCGCGATCAGCCGGACATCATCGAGCGTCGTCCGGTCCGGCCCGAGCAGCCCGACGAGGTGCCGCGCGGCGGAGGGCGATGCGAACAGCGCCGCATCGATGTCCCCCTGCAGGAGCGCCGCCCGGACGGCGGGCGCCAGCTCGGCCGGCGAGTCGACCCGGTAGACCTCGCTCGCAACGACCTTCGCACCCGCCGTGGTCAGCGCACAAGACAGGTCATCACCGGCAAGGTTGCCTTGCGGCAGCCAGACCAATTGCCCGGCGATTCCCATGCCAATCAGCTCGGCGGCGAGCCCCGCCGCGTCAGACCGTCGGGCGATCAGGTCCGGCTCGACCCCTTCGGTCCGCAACCGGTCCGCCGTCGCCGCGCCAACGACTGCCACCTGGGCACCACCCATGATCGCCGGGACGCCACCGGGGTCGGTCGCGTTGGCAAGGACGCCGTCGACCGCGTTGGCGCTCGTCAGGACCACCCAGTCGAACTCACCCTCCCGACAGCGACTGACCGCCGATTCGGCTTCGGCGCTCCGCAGCGATCGAATGTGGAGCATCGGTTCGACGATAACGGTCCCACCGGCCCGCTCGACCGCCGCTGCCAGCGACAGTCCGGCCGTACCGGGCCGCGTGACGAGAACCGTTGGATCACTCGGCCCACCCAGAGACGGCTGACTTCGCCAGCGTCGGTCGGCCCGGACCAGCCCCAGCATCTCACGGGCGATCCTGGCCGCTCCGTCTTCGGCCGCATCAGCCGTGATGCCGTAGATTCCCCAGCGGGCGTCGAGCAGGTTCGGCGACGCGACCATCGCTCGTAGGCGGATATCGTCTCCTTCCATGGTGGCGTGGGCGCCGATCGGTGTCGTGCAGCCGGCTCCGATCGCCCGGAGGAAGGCCCGCTCGGCCCGGACGCAGGTGGAGACGTCGGGCTCATCGAGCTCACCGGCCCGGGCAGCGAGGCCGAGATCTGTCCGCCGGATCTCCAGTGCGAGCGCGGCCTGGCCCGGCGCCGGCACGAACTCGTCCAGGGGCAGGTAGTCAGTGATCCGCTCCCGCCAGCCCATCCGGTGCAGCCCGGCGGCGGCAAGGACCACGGCGTCCAGGTCGCCTTCGGTCGCCCGCCGGATCCGGGTGTCGATGTTGCCTCGCAGGTCGACGATCGAGAGGTCCGGCCGGACGGCCATCACCTGGGCGATCCGGCGGCGCGACGACGTCCCGACCCGGGCGTCGGGCGGCAGCGAGGCCAGGTCCGCGCCGGTCTTCGAGATCAGGACATCGCGCGGGTCCTGCCGGGAAAGGAAGGCGACGAGGTCGAGATCGGGATGCTCGACTGTTGGAAGGTCCTTGGCCGAGTGGACGGCGAGGTCGATCTCGTCCCGCAGCAGGGCGACCTGCAGGGCCGACGTGAAGACACCCTGTCCGCCGAGAACGGCCAGCGATGTCGTCTGGTCGGCATCGCCCTGCGTGCGGACGATCACCAGTTCGGCCGGAACTTCCCGCTCCGCCAGTAGGTCGGCGATGAGATGGGCCTGCGCCAGGGCGAGCGCGGAGCCGCGTGTGCCAATCCGGACCGGCCGGGCTGGCGGCGATACGCTCGACGCCTGATCAGCCGTCTGAGAGATGGTGGTCAAGAGAAGGCTTTCACTGAGCGGGATGTGGTCGGACGTCGCATCCGGCCCGGCTGTGAGATGCAGCGATTCATGCAGCCATTATCGTAGGGTGGCTTCGCCATCATGTCACCCCGCCGGCTCCCTACATCGGCAGCGGTGCCTGGTGGAGACGCGGCATGGACGATGAGGCTCCGCCAGCCGGCTGCCGGTGACGCCCGACGATCCCGGTCGCTGGCAAAGCATTGACGGACAACAGAACCATTCCCAACGAGATGTGATACGATATGCCGTCTGCGGGCGCCTGTGCGTCCCGTTTTGTGTGCCCGCCGCACCCGGGCCGGGGCTGGCGGGCGCGGGCAACCGTGCCAGCCCGTCCAACGATCCAAGCCCGAAAGCGACGAGCAATGACCGATTCGACGAACGAGAACGCACAGAACCCAACCCTGGCCGGCGGTGAGGCGCCGGTCGCCCCGGAGGCCGAACCGGTAACGGACAGCCCCGAGGACCTGACGTCCGATGAGGAGGCCGCTGTCGGAGCCGAACCATCCGCCGATGAGTTGGCCGACTCGACGGACGACGCGGAGCCGGTCCTGACGTCCGCCACCGTGGCGCCAGTCCTCGCCGGGCGCGGCAAGCGGTCGGCGGACCGTCCGAAGCGTGGGCCCGTCCGCCCGGAAGGTCCCAGGCCAATCGGTCACTTCGCGGTGATCGAGACAGGGGGCAAACAGTACCGGGTCAGCGTCGGCGACAAGATCGCGGTCGAGCGCCTCGAGGGTGACGAGGGTTCCGAAGTCACGCTCAGCCGCGTGCTGATGATCGGTGGCGACGGGGCTCCCCAGATCGGCGCGCCGGTGCTCGATGGCGTCGCTGTGACGGCGACGATCGAGAACCAGTACCGGGGCGAGAAGCTCATCATCTTCAAGATGAAGCCGAAGAAGCGCTATCGTCGCCGGACGGGTCATCGCCAGAGCCTGACCCGCCTCGCGATCACAGCGATCAACGCCTAGCCAGATTCCGGCGGTTTCCCGCCGGCCTCACCCGAGGGAGAAGACCACATGGCTCACAAGAAGGGCGCCGGCAGTTCGCGAAACGGTCGCGATAGTCAGGCGCAACGGCTCGGCGTCAAGCGCGCCGACGGGCAGCTCGTCAACTGCGGCACGATCATCGTTCGCCAGCGCGGGACCGAGTTCCACCTCGGCAACAACGTCGGGATTGGCAAGGATCACACGATCTTCGCCATGATCGACGGTGTCGTCCGGTTCGAGCCGATCAGCCGCTTCCGTCGCCGGATTAGCGTCTACCCGCCAGAGGTCTATCCCATCGGTGGCGCCAAGGCCATGCTGATGTCGCCGGGCGAAGCGATTCGTCTGACGATGGCCGCTCCGACCGTGGCAACGCTGGACGAGCTTGCCGCCGACTAACGGTTAGTTAGCGACTTCGACCGATACGTGGTATCATTATGTCATTGAACCGGCTGGGCTGCGGTTCGGCCGGTTCGTCTTGTGTGCAGGCTGGATGGAATCAGTCTGACGTAGACAAAAGGGGATCACACCCATGAAGCCAGGGCTCCACCCAACCTACCAGACGGCGACCGTCACTTGCGCCTGCGGCAACAGCTTTGAAACCCGTTCGACCAAGTCGCAGATCCGGACCGACATCTGCGGCGTTTGCCATCCCTTCTACACCGGTGAACAGCGCATCATCGACACGGCTGGTCAGGTCGAGCGCTTCATGAAGCGCATGGAGGCCGGTCAGGCGTCCGACCGCAAAGTCTCCAAGCGCCAGCAGCGCCTCCAGGTCCGCAGCGCCGCCCAGCTCGAGGCCGATGCTCGCCAGCGCGAGGCCGAGGCCCGTGAGCGTGCCGCGACCGCCGGTCGCAATCGCCCGGCTGCTCAGGACGCTCAGGACGCTCCCACCGAGGCTGCCCCGGAGGCCGTCGAGACGGCTGACCTCCAGGCGTAACCAGGCTCAGGATCGCGTGCAGACGAAACGGGACCGGCCGATGGCTGGTCCCGTTTCATTTTTTCAGTCGGGTGGGCCATTGCCAGAGACAGAGTGCTCGCCTCGTCCGTGGCGTTGGGCACCGGCGTCGTTGGGTCACCGCCAGCGGAGCGAGAGCGGATGACCCTACGTCACGCGCCGTCGCGGCGGTCGGGAACCACTGGCGGTGAACCGTCTGCGGTCACGGAGCCGGGAGAGGCCGACATCGCTCATCATCAGGGCCGAAGCGAGGATGACGCCGAAGCCAACGAACGTCCCAACCGAGAGCCGCTCATCGAGGAGGAGTGCCCCCCAGAAGATGCCGAAGGCCGGAGTGAAGTACGTGGCGATGTTCGTCTGGAACGGTCCGACGCGGCGGATCAGCCGGAAGAAGAGCAGGACGGCGACCCCGGTCGTAAAGAGGCCGAGCGCGACGACGGAGAGGATTGCCTTTCCGGAAGGCCCCGTGTCGGGGACGCTCGCGGCCGCGAACGGCAGCAGGAGCACGGCGGCCGTCAGCTGCTGCATGATCGGGATTTCCATTCCGGCGCCGGAGCGCAGCGCCCTCGCCGAGTAGTGCGAGCAGAAGCCGTAGCACATCGCGGCGGCGACCACCGCGGCGATCGAGAGGACGACCCGGACCGTAACGTCGAGTGGTGTCCAGCCGACCAGCAGAGCGACGCCGGCCAGACCGAGCACGACCCCGATCACCTGCCGGCCCGTCAATGGATCGCGCAGCCAGAGCCAGCCGACGATTGCCGCGAAGACCGGCGTCGTCGCGATCAGGATCGAGGAGAACGAGGCGGGCAGTTCCGTTGCGGCGGCCGAGATCAGGGCATACGGAATAGCCACGTTCATCGTGCCCAGAACCAGGTACTGAGGCCAGCGGGTACGGACGTCGAGGCGGAGACCAGCGGGCAGCGCGACGGCGAGCAGGAGCAGTCCACCGATGATCACCCGAAGGTCGGCGACGGGGAGCGGATTGAACTCGGGCGCCGCCACGCGCATGAAGATGAATGACGCGCCCCAGAGCGCGCCCAGCGCGAGGACGCCAACGAAGTCGATCGGACGCACCTAGTCCCACTTCCCTTCCGACAACGTTGGAGCCATTCCGCCGGGGTCGATCGCGTATCCTTGCCAACGCGCCGGGAGCGGCCGATCCGGACCTGACGCGCCCGCATTTCCACTGAGGATGACCAGCAAGACATGACAGCGCCTCCCCCCTACCCCGTCACCCAGCCGTCGACCGGCGAGGTTCCCTGCACCTATCACAAGGACGTCATGACCCGGCTGCGCTGCTCGCGCTGCGCCAAGCCGATCTGCCCGAAGGAAGCGGTGCGGACGCCGGTCGGCCTGCGCTGTCCGGACTGCGCCGGGGTTCGCGGCCTGCCGACCTACCGCACGCCGGCGACCTCGATCGCTCGGGCCGCCGGTCTCGGTCTGGCGGTGGCCCTCGTGGTCGGCGTCGTCTGGGGCTTCTTTCCGGCCTGGCAATTCTATCTTGCCCTTGCGCTCGGCTTCGGCTCAGTCGAGGTCATGGCGCGGGCCGCAAGGTTCAAACGCGGCCGTGATCTGCAACTGACCGCGATCGCGATCGTCGTCGCCGGTCTCGTCGTCAGCCGCGTCATCCTGTCCCAGCGCCTTGGTATCCCACTTGGCGAGATCAACCAGTTGGGCGATTTCGCGACCTACTATCTCCAGCTCCGCCTGATCCCTGATCTCATCTACGCCGTGATTCCGATCCTGATCGCCTGGTTCCGGTTCCGGTGAATCAGCCACCGGCCGTCGCCGGTAGTCTCCCGTCGACCCCGACCCTTCCGCCCCCCTGGCCGCCCGACCTTGCCGATGACGATCGGCTGGCCGAAGACAACCGCGCAGCGACAGCGGCGGCGGCCGTCTCGGCCGTCTCACTGGATGGCGGAGCGGCGACGCCTGATGCGACCGGAGCCGGCGTCGAGCCAGGAGCGGTCGACCGGTCGGCGTCGCCCGGACGGCTGGTCAACCTGGCGCTGATCCTGATGGTCGGCACGGCACTGAGCCGGATTCTCGGCCTGGTCCGGGAGGGCGTGACGTCGTCCCGGTTCGGTACCGACGGCGATGTCGACGCATTCGTCCTCGCCGACAACGTCCAGAGCACGATCTTCGAGCTGACCAGCAACGGCGTCCTCCAGGCGGCGATGATCCCCGCGCTGGCCGGGCTGATGGTCGCGGCGCACGGAGGCATCGCCGAGGTCCGGCGGGCGATGGGCGCCCTGATGACGCTCATCCTGGTCGCGACCCTGATGCTGACCGTGGCCGGGATCGTCTGGGCTCCCGCCGTCGTCGCCGTCCTGACCGGACTGTTCAGCGTCGGTGAACCCCCCAATCAAGTGACGATCGACCTCGCCACCGACCTCGTCCGCTGGATCCTGCCGGCGGTGCCGCTGCTCGGGCTCGGGTCGGTCCTGATGGCCGGGCTCCATGCGGCCGGTCGCCCGGCTGCTCCGTCTCTCGGCTCGGCGACTCGCAACGGTGTCTTCATCGTCACCGCGCTGACCCTCTCGGCATCGATCGGAATCCACAGCCTGGCGCTGGGGACGGTGCTTGGCGCCCTCGCGATCGTCGTCATCCAGTTGCCCGCCCTCCGCCGGGTCGGGCTGCTCGTCGCCCCAAACCTCCACCTGCGCCACCCGGCGGTCGGCACCGTCGTCCGGCTCAGCATTCCGGTGACGGGGAGTTTGATCATCACGACCGGCGTGCTGGTCGTCGACCGGAACCTGGCCAGCGGCGTCTCCGAGGGCACCGTCGCCGCGATGCGCTATGCCACGACGCTGGTCCAGACCGTGCTGGGTCTCGTCGCCGCGGCGGTGGCGTTAGCCGCGCTACCGTCCCTCTCTCGCCATCACGAGGACGACGACCCGCTGGCGTTCGCCCGAACCCTCCGCCGTGCGCTCGTCTTCGTGACGCTTCTGATCGTGCCGGTCACGCTGATGCTGGCCGTACTCTCGGAACCGGTCGTTCGGCTGATCTTCCAGCGGGGCGAAACGACTGGCGCCGAAGCCGGGGAGATCCGCCGGGCGCTGCTCGGCTACCTTCCGGGGACACTCGCCGCCGGCTACGCCCAGGTCCTGTTGTTCGCCTTCTACGCCCGCAAGAACACGCACACGCCGCTGCTGATCACCATCGCCGGGGCGGTCGGCTACGTCATCGCGGCGTTCGCGCTCGTCGAACCGCTCGGGATGGTCGGACTGGTCCTGGCGAACTCGGTCCAGTGGGTTGTGACGCTGCTCGGCGCTCTGGTGCTCGGCCACCGTGAGTTCCGAGGCTGGCGCGTCCTGCCGTGGCCAATCATCGCCGTCAGCACGGTCGGTGGACTGCTCAGCTCGGCGCTCGCGTTCACCGCCAACGAGACCCTCGGCGGCGGCGCGGTCGATGCGGGCATCGTCACTCGCCTCCTCACGCTGGCCGCCGCCGCCATTGCTCTGGCGATCATCTACCCGGCCGCTCTGGCGTTCGGCGTGAGGTTCTTCGGTATTGAGATCGAGGTGCCAGACCGTCTCCGAGCCATGTTGCATCGTCGGTAGGGGGTGATGCGCTGGGCTTGCCCCTCGGCCGCCGCAGCGGCCCGTTCGTAGGGGAGTGGGCTTGCCCCTCCCGGCCGCCGCAGCGGCCATCGCCGCCAGGCGAGATCGGTCTGCGCCAACAGCGGGTGACATCGAACCGCGTCGTTCGCGAACACCGGGATCGCTGCGCGGTGTGGCGCCTGACGGCGCGGACAAGGCAAGCCATGTCCCTACAAGACAGACGCGTGGGTATGAGATTGCCAAGACGCCGCCGCAACGGGTTGAACCGTTCGGGTAGGGACGTACGGCCGCCATCACGAGCGTCGCGGCGCCGGTTGCCAAGCATAGGGCTAGCCCCCAAAAGGACCCTAATGCCACCGCGACGGACGGTAATGGGTGAGGGCCGATGTCGCGCGAGACGAACGCCGGAATCCCCGTGCTTGAGGATCCCGCTGTTCGTCTACGCGTTCATTACTCGATACCGGTTCGCCCGCTACTCCTCTTTGCCGCTCCGACTGGCGTCGCGGATCAGATCGACCACTCCGGCGTCCGCCAGCGTCGTCGTGTCGCCGAGCGGACGGTCGGCCGCGATGTCCCGGAGCAGCCGGCGCATGATCTTGCCGGAGCGAGTCTTGGGCAGGTCCGGGGTGAAGATGACCTGCTTCGGTCGGGCGATCGCTCCGATCTTCAGCGCGACGTGCTGGCGCAGCGTCTCCCCGAACTCCGTGCTGACGGCGTTGCCGTCGCGGAGGGTGACGAAGGCGATCGGAGCCTCGCCGGAGATCGGGTCGCTCACCCCGACGACGGCCGCCTCGGCGACCTGCTCATGGCTGACCAGCGCGCTCTCGATCTCGGTCGTGCTGAGACGGTGCCCGGAGACGTTCATCACATCGTCGACCCGGCCCAGCAGCCAGGTGTACCCATCGCCGTCGTAGCGGGCACCGTCGCCAGGGAAGTAGCGGCCGGGGAACCGGCTCCAGTACGTCTCTCGAAAGCGCTTGTCGTCGCCGTAGATTCCGCGCAGCATCGACGGCCACGGCTTGTTGATGACGAGGTAGCCGCCCTCGTTCGGTCCGACCGGGTTGCCGGCCTCATCGACGATGCCGGCGTCGATTCCCGGCAGCGCGACGGTACTCGAACCCGGCTTGAGATCGGTGATCCCCGGCAATGGGGAGATCATGACCGCGCCGGTCTCCGTCTGCCACCAGGTATCGACGATCGGGGCCCGGTCGCCGCCGATGTGGTGGTGGTACCAGATCCAGGCCTCGGGATTGATCGGCTCGCCGACGCTGCCGAGCAGCCGCAGCGACGACAGGTCGTGCTGCCCGGCGAACTGCGCCCCCCACTTCATGTGGGCCCGGATCGCCGTCGGGGCGGCGTAGAGCACCGTTACCTTGTACCGCTCGACGATGTCCCACCAGCGGGCCGGGTCGGGGAAGTCCGGCGCGCCCTCGTAGAGGATGCCCGTGGTGCCATTGGCAAGTGGCCCGTAGACGATGTAGCTGTGCCCGGTCACCCAGCCGATGTCGGCCGCGCACCAGTAGACATCGTCCGGCTTGATGTCGAACACCGATCGGAAGGTCGACGCGACGCCGGTCAGGTAGCCACCGGTCGTGTGGACGATACCCTTCGGCTTGGCGGTCGTGCCGGACGTGTAGAGCAGGTAGAGCAGGTCCTCGCTCTCCATCGGTTCGGCCGGACAGTCCAGTGACTGATCAGGGACGAGATCGTCCCACCAGACGTCGCGGTCCGGCACCATCTCGATCGGCTCACCGGTTCGCCGGACGACGAGGACGGACTTCGCCGTCGGGCAGGCGCCGTCCTCGAGGGCGGCATCGACCTGCTGCTTGAGGGCGACGGACTTGCCGCGCCGGTAGCCGCCGTCGGCGGTGATGACGACCTTCGCCCCGGCGTCGTTGATCCGATCGCGGAGGGAGTCGGCCGAGAAGCCGCCGAAGACGACGGTGTGCGGAGCGCCGATCCGGGCACAGGCCAGCACCGCGACGGGGAACTCGGCGATCATCGGCAGGTAGATCGCCACGCGGTCGCCCTTGCGGACCCCGAGCCGCTTCAACGCGTTGGCGCAGCGTTTCACATCGTCCAGCAGTCCGGAGAAGGTAATGACCTTCGTGTCGCCGGGCTCGCCCTCCCAATAGTAGGCAACCTTGTCGCCCAGGCCGTTGGCAACGTGACGGTCGAGGCAATTATGGGCAACATTGAGTTGGCCCCTATCGAACCACCGGGCGAACGGCGGCTGCCATTCCAGCACGGACTGCCACGGTTTGAACCAGTCCAGTTGCGCGGCCTGCTCCGCCCAGTAGGCCTCGGGATCGGCCGCCGCCCGGGCGTAGACGCTGGCGTCGGTCACGTTGGCCCGCGCCCGGAACGCCGCCGGAGGCGGAAAGACGCGGTCTTCCGTCGACAGCGCCTCGATCGCCTGGTTCCCGCCATCCGACATCCCACCGCGGTCATCAGCCGCCGTCCGCGCGTCGTACTGCATCTGCCTGCCTCGCTCTTCCTGAATGGTCGGCCGTGATGACTGGTGATCCTTAGGAGAGTATTTCACGTCTCCAAAACCAGAGGAGCGGCCGAACAGTCGACTCGGGACCTCGTCGCCGAGTCGCATTCCCCGGTCTACTGGTCCTTGACCGTCGCGATCTTTCGCACGTTTCGCTGACGAATTCGGTCGGCGAACGACGAGGGCTGGGTCTCTTCTTCGCTGCCAAGATCGTCATCGTCGTCGTCCGAGAGGTCGTCGCTGCCGTCGACGGGGGCCGGATGCGCCTCGTGCTCGGGCAGGACCCACGACGTGGTCGGCTTGATGATCCACGGCATGACGAACGTCTCGGTCGAGCGGACACCCTCGATAGAGGAGAGTTGCCCGGTGAGGAGCCCGACGAGATCCTCCTGCGACTCGACGATGACGTGGATCATGATGTCGAAGTTACCAGTCAGAAAGGCGGCGAACGTCACCTCGTTCATCGCCCGGAGCGTGTCGGCGATCACCTCCAGCCGGTGCAGATCGACCCGCAGGCCGATCATCGCCCGCAGCTCGTAGCCCAGCTTGCTCGGTTCTGCCACCATGGCGAACTCGATCACGCCGCGCTGCTGAAGGCGATCCATCCGCCGGCGGACCGTCGATTCAGGTGTGCCGGTCGCGCGGCTGAGCTCGGCGTACGACATCCGGGCGTTGCGCTGGAGCAGGCGGATGATCGCGCGGTCGGTATCGTTGACGCTTCGTGCCATGGTTTGGAGGTCCTCGGTCGTCGGCAACGAGTGAGGTCGGCCGACACAGCTAGTTGGGATGAGACGAATCGGTCAGACGGTTCACTCAGGGAGTGGAGACAAACGTTTGCTCGATCACTCGCCGTATGCCTGCCAGGTTTGCGAGGCTCTGACCGGCTCATCCGCCTGCGCACCGTTCCGGTCAGCTCCCACGAGAGTGGCGAAAGGCAGCAGAGAGCCTACCAGAAATGACGTGCTCCGTCACATGGAGCGACAGGGAACGCCTCGACCCGGTCTCTGATCGCTCTGACGCTCACCCATCATTGACACAGCGGCACGGAAGTGTACGTACAGTGTGCACGAACCCGCTTCTATTCCCCCAAGAACAGGTAGCTATGTTGGCGGGAACTTGCTACTCTCACGCAGGGAATGGGAACGAGACGATCTCATCCCCGGACTCACCGGTCCGCCGGACGATTTCGGGGACGCTGCCGGGTACGGCGGGGTGCTCTCACAGGCAGTCGATCGTCTTGTAAAGGGGCGGCGGGCGTGGGCGCCCGCCGGGAACCCCCGGGGGAACTTCAGGATGCGCCGACGATTCGTGTTGCCAATGATTGCCACGCTGGTGATGTCGTTGGGGGGCGCCGTGCTGGCGCCATCGACCTCACTGGCGAGCGCCCGGTCAGTCAACGCATGGGTCACGGTGAAGAGCACCAGCCCGGCGGTCGGCTGCGTGATCCCGGTCGCGATCGAGGTCCGTGAGTCCGGACAGCCGCTCGTCGGCGTCGACATCCTGACCGGTCTGGTCGTGGACGGTGACGTCTACGCGTCCGAGCGGGCCGCGACCGGGGACGACGGCGTCGGCTACGTCGACATCGACACGAGTGCGGCCTACGCTGGTGGAAACGCCCATGTCGAGGTCAACCTCGCGGGGACGTATCTTGGCAATGTCCCGGTCACGCTCAACGAAAGTGGCGGCTGCGAGAGCGGAACGGCGGTCCTCGATGCCCCGACCCAGATCTGGTGGACCGAAGCTGCCGCGGTTGCGGCCGATCCGGTCGTCGTCGCGGAGTCGGACTCGACCACAACGACCGGCGCCAGCATCCAGGTCCCGAACTACGTCCAGCAGCGCAACCTGAGCTGCGAGTACGCCTCCCTCCAGATCGCGACCGGCGCGTTCGGGGGCGGGATCAGCGAGTACGCCTTCGATAGCGTAGTCGGCTGGAGCGAGAACCCGCACTACGGTTACCGGGGCGACATCACGGGCTGGTGGGGCAACACGGTCGACTACGGCGTCTACGCCGAGCCCCTGGCCGCGGCGCTCCCCCAGTTCGGCTTCTCGGGGGACGCCTTCTACGGTCAGGGCGACTCGGCCGCGCTGACCAACCGGCTCGACGCTGGCCTGCCGACCCTCGTCTGGCTTGGCCTCTGGGGCGACACCGGCTTCTACGAGACCGGCAGCGACGGCAGCTCGTACCTGCTCGTCCCTGGCGCGCACGTCCTCGTCGCGTCCGGTTACGATCAGAGTGGCGTCTACCTCTCCGACCCGGCCCTTGGTTCCGATCGCTTCTTCGACTGGGGCACCTTCATGTCAATGTGGAACGTCTTCGACGGGATGGGGCTCGCGGTCGCGCCGGCCTGACCGAACCGGCCAGAGAACCACGGCAACAGGGACGGCCCGGGCGGGATGCCCGGGCCGTCCCTGTTGCCGTTCGGCCCGGCGCGTGGTTCGCTGTCGCGGACGGACGAGCATGGTGGTCCGTTCTCCTTGACGACAGCGGCGCGAAGATCGAACGATGGGGGACATGGGAATGACAGACGCAGGACAGCAACCGACCATCGGCTTCATCGGCCTCGGCATCATGGGTCGGCCGATGGCCCGCAACCTGGTGGCGGCGGGTTTCCGGCTCGCCATCCATAACCGCAGCGAGGGCGTGGTCGAGGAGCTGGCCGCCGAGAGCGAGGCATTCCAGCCCGCGACATCGCCCCGTGAGGTGGCCGAGCGGTCCGATATCGTCATCACGATGCTTCCGGACACCGCGGACGTCGACCGCGTCATGTCCGGTGAGGATGGCCTGCTCGCCGCGGCCCGCGCTGGGCTCCTCGTGATCGACATGAGCACGATCGCGCCGGCGGCCAGCATCCGGTTCGGGGAGCAGCTGGCCGGGAAGGGTGCCTCCCTGCTCGACGCGCCAGTCAGCGGCGGCGACCGGGGCGCCATCGCCGGCACCCTCAGCATCATGGTCGGCGGCTCCGCCGGGGACTTTGACCGTGCCGAACCAATCTTCGCGGCGCTCGGAACGACGATCGTCCACGTCGGCGGACCGGGCGCGGGGCAGACGGTGAAGATGTGCAACCAGATCGCCGTCGCGATCAACCTGGCCGGGCTCAGCGAAGCGCTGGTCCTTGGAGCCCGGGCAGGAGTCGATCCGGCGAAGATCGTCGAAGTCCTCCGCGGTGGCCTTGCTGGCAGCCGGGTGATGGAGCTCAAGTCCGACGCCATGATCGACCATGCGTTCGCCGCCGGCTTTCGCGTCGAACTGCACCGCAAGGATCTGCGAATTGCCCGGGCCAGCGCCGGCGAGCAGCACGTCGCCCTGCCAGTCGCCTCCGTCGTGGCGGAACTGTTCGAGTCCCTGGCCGCCAACGGCCACGACACCGACGACCACTCCAGCCTGGTGACCGCGATCGAGCAGCTGTCCGGTTTCAGCCTCCGTGAGAAAACGCTCCAGGACTGATCCGGCAGAGCAGGTGCCGTTGTCGATGGCGCTCAACATGCTTGTTGCCCGAACCACGGTGGGCGACCAGCCGGCCTCGGCTGATGAGCCGTCCCAATACCGCAATGAGACAGGAGAACGCTTCCATGGTGCGCACCATCGTTGAACCCTTGTATGTCACCGCCGCGACCGTCACCGGCGGCCGGAGCGGTCACGCCAGGACCGAAGACGGCCTTCTGGATGTCCAGCTGACTGGCCCGAAGGAGACCGGCGGTTCCGGCACGGGGACGAACCCCGAGCAGCTCTTCGCGGCGGGGTACGGCGCCTGCTTCCAGAGTGCGCTGACCAATGTCGGCCGCGCCCACAGAATCGACACGAGCGATTCGACCGTGGCGGCTTCGGTAACACTCGGAAAGGCCGAGGACACGGGCTACGGTCTGGCCGTCACGCTTCGCGTCAGCATCCCGGGCGTCGACCACGACACCACACAGACGTTGATCGAGGAGACCCACAAGGTCTGCCCGTATTCCCGGGCGGTCGAGGGCAATGTCGCCGTGACACTCGAAGCCGGTTCCTGACGCCGGAGCGATCAGATACGGCGCCGGGCGCGGTCAACGCCCGGTTCGTGGCGTCCCGACGCCATCCCGTCGTACGCTCTCTCCACATGACATGGATATGACAGCCAATAGCGTGGAAGGAAGACCGATGGCAAGGCGTCTGAGTCTCGGGATCGACTACGGTGGCACCAAGATTCTCGCGGCGGTCGTGGATATCGAGACCGGCAAGGTGCTCGGCACGTCCAAGAAGCGCTCCCGATCGGTGGACTCCTCCGATGAACTCCTCCGCCGGCTGTACGACCTCGGGGACGCCGCGCTCAGCGATGCCGGTATCGCGGCCGACGCGCTCACCGGGATCGGGATTGGCATTGCCGGACAGGTCGATGCGGAGCGCGGCATCCTGCTCGGGACGCCCAACCTCAGCCAGGCGACGGTCGATCTCCCGCTGGCGGCCGCGTTGACGTCGCACTTCGGTGTCGCGGCCCAGCTGCGGAACGATGTCCAGATCGCGGCATCCGGCGAACTCCACTTCGGCGCGGGCAAGGGAGTCGGGGACTTCCTCTGCGTCTTCGTCGGGACCGGGATCGGCGGAGCGATCGTTCAGAACGGCGCGCTCGTTTCCGGGGCAACGGCGACGGCCGGCGAGATCGGCCACCTGATCATTCAGGCTGACGGTCGGCTCTGCGGTTGCGGCGGCCGGGGCCATCTCGAGGCCTATGCCTCCCGGACCGCCATTACCCGATCGCTGCTCGGCGACCTCAAGCGGGGCCGGGAGTCGATGCTGACGGAACTGATGCCCGTCCCGTCCGAGGACGCGCCGGGTGGGACGGCGATCCGCTCCGGCATCCTCGCCAAAGCCGTCGCCGCGGACGATCCACTCGTCACCGAGACGATCATCCAGGCCGGCCACTACCTCGGGTTGGGAATGGCGTCGGCGATCAACCTGCTCAACCCGACCCGGATCATCATGGGCGGCGGGGTCATCGAGGCCGTTGACCGCCTGTTCGACGTCGCCACGACCCACGCCCGGCGCGAGGCACTGCCGGTGCCGGGCCGCGGTGTCGAGATCGTCAAGGCGAAGCTGGGCGACAACGCCGGGGTGATCGGCGCGGCGCTGATCGGCGCCGGGGTCGCCTGAGCCGGGTCATCGCGCCAGATCTGAGTGGGTATTGGGCGTGGGGTTCCGGCACGGGGCCCGTGCTAGACTCCGTAGTGGTGAGGTTCGGCAACCATTCTGATTGTTCTCCTCCGCGTCTGACGGTGCCCTCCCATTCCCCATCCAAATAAGACGCGGCCGAGACTGGGCCGGAGATACCGGTCGAATGACGTGCGAGTCCGGAGTTGTCCGGGCGAGCCAGAAGACATACAGGTGATTTTGTGGACAATCGTTCGCCGCTCGGCAGGGGTGACAACCAGGACCGCCGGGCCCAGCCCGCGTACCGCCCAATGCCGCAACGCGCACACCGTGGAGGGCGGCCCGCAGATGGACCGGGGCCGTCGTCGCAGCCCGGCGGACCGGGTGGGTTCAGCAATGAAGTCGCCGTCTTCGTCGACTTCGAGAATATCCGTTACTCGACGATCAACAGCTATGGCCGCGAGCCGGACCCGCTCGCCTGGCGCGACAAGGCGCTGAAGTACGGCCTCATGGGCGTCGCTCGCGCCTACGCCGACTTCGATCAGCACCCGATGCAGGTTCGGATGCGGCTCGACGTCGCCGGCTTCGAAGCGCAGCACTACCCCGCCAAGCGGTCGACCGACGCCAGCGGCCGCGAGAAGATCGAGTCCCGCTCCGATCTCAATTTCGCGATCGACATCATCAACACCGCCCTGACCCGGCCAGACATCCAGACGTTCCTGCTCTTCACGGGCGACAAGGACTTCATCCGCCTGGTGACGAGTCTGCGCAACCGGCTGGGCAAGCGGATCATCATCTGCGGCGTGCCGGGTTCCGTCAGCCCGGACCTCGTCGCGGCGGCCGGCGAGGAGGATCCGCTCCAGATCGCGCAGTCGGCGGAAGTCGACGCCGACGTGATCCGCGCGATCGCGGCCTACATCAACCAGCTCCACGACGGCTTCGTCCCAACCCAGAGCCACATGAGCCGTACACTCTGGCGCTTCCTCGATCGTACGGTCCTGCCATCCGAGCACATCGAGGCCAAGGTGATGGAATTCCTGCGCAAGGGGGTCCTGACCAAGCGACCGACCATCAACGGGCAGGGGCAGGAACTCGTCACCACCGAACTCAATATCTCTCACCCGCTCGTTCAGGAAACGCTCGGTATCTCGCCGGAACCGCCCGACTACGGACCGGACGCGGAATACGAGGAGTACATCGAGGCCGAAGCCAGCGACTACCCGGAGGATGCCTCCTACGGACAGGACGCCTATCGGGCCGGGCCGCAGTACGCCAATCAGTACGACGAGCCACCGCGGCCGGCCGGTGATCAGCCTCGGTCCGAGGGCGCTGCCGCCGGGAACGACGACGAGTACGGTGACGACGAGGAGGACGACGAGGAGGACGAGGCGAACGAGCCCGCTTCCAATTCGCCCGTCTACGCAGCGACCGGTGACCGGCATGACCGAGCCGAAGAGCCCCCCGGAGCCCACGGCGACAAATAATCCCGGTCGATGAGTATCCGAACGCCCCTGCCGGAACTGGCGGGGGCGTTCCTCTCTCTGTGGCAACGATTTGCCTGGCGGTCGCGGAATCCAGTCGGTTCCGCCAGCATACCGGCCGGGGTTCCGAAGGTTCGATCATGCGACCCAGTGGTCCGGCCCCGACGGGACCGGCTGAGCGACATGCTGTTCGGCGATGACGGCTCATGGCGATGCGGCGATAACGCGAAAGTCACGTGTTCTCGTTTGCCCTGCCGCCAATGTCGCTCAGCCGGTCCCTTCAGGGCCGGACGCAATCGGTCGGATCGCCACGGCCCGGCTCTTCTCGGGCCGAACGACGGTCACTGAACCGAAGACGTCCGGGAGGAGCCAGTTGCTCTCCGGCAGAGCCCGGACCTCATCGACCGAGCGTTCGGCTCATCAGTCGTCCCAACCGCTCGGCGGCCATGTCCTGCAGCGAGCTACCGGACTGGTCGCCACGGTCGTCGGCCGCGATCAGATCATCGACGATCTTCGCGGAGGACAGGACGCCCGGCATCCCGGCGCCGGGGTGCGTCCCGGCGCCTGCGAAGAACAGGTTCGACAGCTCCTCGCTCCGGTTGTGCGGCCGGAACCAGGCCGACTGGGTCAGGACCGGTTCGACCGAGAAGGCCGACCCGAGATAGCTGTTCAGGTCGGTGTCGAAGTGCCGCGGGTCGATCATGTGCTCGGTGACGATGTGTTTGCTCAGGTCCGGCAGGTAGTTCTCCTCGAGGAACCCCATGATCCGGTCACGGTACGGCTTCGCCTGCGTCGCCCAGTCGATCTTCCCGCCGAGATGCGGGACCGGGGAGAGGACATAGAAGGCGTCGCAGCCCTCCGGTGCGAGCGACGGATCGGTCAGCGTCGGCAGGTGAAGGTAGAGCGAGAAGTCGTACGAGAGCGTCTTGCGGGTGAAGATGTCCTTGAGCAGCCCACCGTAGCGCGGCCCAAGGATGATGTCGTGGTGGGCCAGCTCCGGGCCGTCCGTGCCTCGGTACTGCCGATCGGTACCGAAGTAGATCACGACCAGCGACATCGAGTACCGCATCCGGGCCAACCGACGATCGGTGTATTTGCGGCGCACCGATGCCGGCAGGAGCTGCTGGTAGGCCCGGGCCACATCGCCGTTGCAGACGACGCTGTCGGCCGGCAGCTCCTCGCCGGTGGTCAGCCGGACACCTGACGCGAGACGGCCGGTGGTCATGATCTCGCCGACCTCCGTCTCCAGCCGGATCCTGCCGCCAAGCTCGCCGAACAGCCGAACCAGCCCATCGACGACGGCGCCGGTGCCGCCCATCGCGAACCAGACCCCCCACTCCCGCTCCAGGTAGTGGATCAGCGTGTAGATGCTCGTCGTCTGGAACGGGTTCCCTCCAACCAGGAGCGGGTGGAAGGTCATCACCTGTCGGAGGCGATCATCCTTGACGAAGCGCGAGACGAGGTTATGGACCGTCCGGTAGCTCTCCAGCCGGATCAGGTCGGGCGCGACCTTAGCCATGTCGAGCGGCGAGTCGAACGGCTGATCGGCCAGCTCGGTGAAGCCCTTGGCGAAGATCCGCTCCGTCAGGCGCACGAACTCCAGGTAGCCGCTGACATCGGACTCGTGCGGCGAGATCCGGCGGATCTCCCGCACCATCTCGGCCGAGCGGCCGGTGTAGTCGAAGTGCTCGCCGTCGTGCTCGCCGCCGCTGAAGAAGATCCGGTAGAACGGGTTGACCGGCACCAGCGAGATGTAATCCTCGGCCCGCCGACCGGCAAGCTCGAACAGGTCCGTCAGCATCCACGGGGCCGTGATGACCGTCGGACCGCCATCGAAGGTGAACCCGTCCCGCCGGTAGACGTAGGCCCGCCCGCCTGGCTGGTCCCGCTTGTCGACGAGGGTGACATCATGCCCCCGGGCCGCGAGCCGGACCGCCGCGGCCAGTCCCCCCAGCCCCGCGCCGATCACGACGATCCGCCGCGGCCGCTCGGCACCGGGCAGACGCCGGCCACTGTCCGGCCAGACACCTGGCCCGTCGACGGTGGCGGAACGGATGATGGCTGAGTCGGACCGGGAATCAAGATCGGACTGAAGACTGTCCATCGGGAAATCGTCTCTCATGGGAAGCGAGATGGGATCGAGTCGGGCCGATCCCGAGCGGTCTTTGGCGGTCGCCTGGCGGTCGCCTGGCGGTCGCTGGATGATGAGAGCGGCGGGACGGGCACGACCGTTGCGTCATTCAGAATCCTGAAACCGCGAACGAAGCGGAACCGGTGTCCCGTCTCTTCGAACCAATCATCGCACGCCGCCATCCACGGCTATCGATTCAACGAACGCAGGTGAGACGAACCCATGCAGCAGGACCCATCCGCCTTTGCCGGAGAAGCCCATACCCCGTTCGATTTTCCCGCCAATCCCGCCGCCGGGCGACCGCAGCGCGTCGGCGCCCTGCTACTCCACGGCTTCATGGGAACGCCGAAGGAGCTGCGGCCACTCGGTCACGCCCTGGCCGCCGACGGGATCCGGTCAGCCGCTCCCCTGCTGCCTGGCTTCGGATCCCATGTGTCCGACCTCGTCCAAACGACCGCCGCTGACTGGAGCAGGGCAGTCGACGATGAATGGGCGACACTCCGGGCAGAGTCCGATGTCACGCTGCTGGTCGGCTACTCGTTCGGCGCGGCGCTCGCGCTCCAGACGGCCAGCCGGACACCGCCCAGTGCGCTCGTGCTGATCTCGCCCTACGTCCGGCTGGTCGACCTGCCGTCATGGCTGCTCACCGCCGGGCTGCCGGTCCTGAAGCGGACGATCAAGACCTTCTCGCCGTACGCGAAAGCCGACTTCCAGGACCCGGAGGTTCGGCGATTCTTCCACGAAATGAATCCGGATTACGATCTGGACGACCGTGCCACGCAGGATGAGCTCCGGGAGCGGTCGACGATCCCGTTCAGCGTGATCGATGAGATGCGCCGCACGACCGACCGGGGGCGGAAGTCGGCTCAGTCCGTCTCGGCGCCGACTCTGCTCGTCCAGGGCACTCGTGACGAGACCTCGACGGTCGCCAGGAGCCGTGCCCTGGCCGGGGCGCTACGCGGTCCGCTGACGCTCCGCGAGCTGGACGCCGATCACCTGATCGTCGACGACCAGAAGCCATCCTGGCCGGCGCTGCGGGATAGCGTGCTGGGCTTCGTCGATCAGCAGTTTCCACGCTGACCGGCAAGCGGCAAAGGGTATCCTTCGATCTCCGACTGGCTCGCTTCATCCGGGAGTACTCCTCGACGTGCCGAACCGCCATCACCGAACCGTCCCCACGCGATCGGCTCCGATCGGCTCCATCCTCCTGGTGCTGGTCGGCGTGCTCCAGCTCGGTCTGGCCGTTCGGGTGATCGTGCGGTTGGTCCGATCCGCCAACCGGCCGAAGGTCACTCCTGCCCCTGATGCCGTCATTCTGGACAACTCGGTCACCGTGCTGCTTCCGGTCCTGAACGAGGCCGACCGGCTCGCTCCCTGTCTGGATGGCTTGAGGGCGCAGGGCTCCGAGGTCTCCGCCATCCTCGTCATCGACGGTGGATCGATCGACGGCACCGTCGCCCTCGCGAGCGACCACGCTCGGCACGACCCGCGCATCCGGGTGATCGACGCCGCTCCCGTACCGGATGACTGGAATGGCAAGGCCTGGAACCTCCAGCGTGGGCTCACCCACGGCGACATTGCGACGCCTTGGGTGTTGACGATCGACGCGGACGTCCGCCCACGGCCGGGCCTCGTTCGGGCGCTGCTCGGTCACGCCGCGGCCGAGGACGTCGCGGTGCTAAGCGGCGCGACCCGGCAACGGCTCTCCGGGCCTGCCGAGGGGCTGGTCCATCCCGCGTTGCTGACATCACTGGTCTACCGCTATGGCATCCCAGGCGGTGTTACGACTGACCCGGATGACGTCCAAGCAAACGGCCAGTGCATGCTGATCCGCCGGGACGCGCTCGAAGCGATTGGTGGATTCGCCGACGGGCAGCGATCGGTCTGCGAGGACGTCACGATTGCCCGGCGGCTGGCGATGGCCGGGTACCGGGTCGGATTCGCGGAGACTGGCGATCTGGCCGACGTGGCGATGTACGCCAGCGCCGGCGAGGCCTGGCGGAACTGGCCCCGGTCCCTGACGATGCGGGACCAGTTCGCCGGCCACTCCGTCACCATCCGTCTGGCGGAGGTCGCGCTGGTCCAGGGGCTGCCGATTGTGATCACCCTGGTGGGGCTGATCTCGCGGAGACGGCATGACTACCCGAGCGGGTCCGGACAAGGGAAGGTCGTCGCCATCGAGGGTCGGTTTCGTGCGGTAGAGTTCGTCGTCGGGCTCAACCGCGTCCTGCTCATGGTCAGGCTTGGCGTGCTGGCTGGAGTAGCTCGGGCCTACGATCATCCGCCAATCACGTACTGGCTTTCCCCTGTGCTCGACGCTCCGGTCGCGGCCCGCCTGATCCAGTCGGCGCTGAGCCGCAATCACACCTGGCGCGGCCGGCGAATCGCCAGATCCTGACAGGTCACACCGGAAGCGCCTTCTCGTCCTCTCGCCCTTCGATGCCCCAGGAGATCTCACCATGACGACAGCCGAGGGCCACATCGCCACGGACCGGCGCGCCGTTCCGGCCAGCGTCGATCAGCCCGAAGACAGCGGCACCGCCTCGCTCTGGGGCTCGTTTGCCTCGCTCTCGGCGAAGGTATCGTGGCTGGCACTGGTCGCGCACATCATGGCGATGCTGTTCGCCCTCGGCGGCATCCTCTACGTCATCCCCAACATCGGCAAGGTACTCGCCAGCAACCCAGGCGCCGCCGACATCTACAACTGGGGCCTGAACTACGGCGGCGCGACTCACATGATCCTCGGGGCGATCGCCGTCTTCGCCATGGGCGTGCTGATCCTGGGACTCCGCCGAACGACGCTCTTCTTCGTGCTGGCCTACCTGATCTCCGCGTCATCCGAGCTCATCGGAACAAGTACCGGCTGGCCCTTCGGGAACTACAGCTATACGGATTACCTCGGTTACCGGCTGGTCGATCATGTGCCCTTCACGATCCCGCTCTCATGGTTCTACATGGGAATGGCGTCCTACTTCCTTGCCCGGCTGATCGTCTGGATGATCGGGCACCGCCTGAGCAGCAACGCCCGGGAGGTTACGACGATCCTGATCGGCGGCTACCTCGTCGTCGTCTGGGATCTCGTTCTGGATCCGGCGATGGCTCATGACACCCTCGTCGTCCGGTTCTGGGAATGGCACGTCGAAGGCGCCTACTTTGGGATGCCGGTCCAGAACTACGTCGGCTGGCTGTTCACCGCGGTCCTGTTCATGGGGCTCGGACGGCTGTCCTGGAACGGTGGAATCGTCCCGAGCCGCATCCCGATCATGTTACCGGTCATCCTCTACGGCTCCAACATCATCTTCGCCTCGGCCTTGAGCCTGAGTGTCGGCCTCTGGGTCCCGATCGTTCTCTGCGTCGCCCTGGTCCTGCTGCCGGCCGTGATCGCCTGGTCGGTCCGGCGGGCCCACCCGCCGGTCGATCGCCTCGTCATTCGCGCGCAGCCGTCCTCTGGAATCGCCCCGGACGCCCAGCCTCACGGCACTGAGATCATGGGCCAGCGCTAGCGTCAGGATCTGCCCGAGGATGCCGACCCGTTCAACAGCCAGCGCCGCGCGGCCCCGGCAGCCGACATCAGTCCCAACGATGATGGCAAATCGGACGATCCGGCTGATCTCGCGTCGCATCATGTCTGGCAAGGTCGACCTGACCGTGACGGGTCAGGCGAACGTTCCCGAGACCGGACCAGTCGTGCTGGCCGCGCGCCACTACCATCACCTCTTCGACGGGACCAGTATCGTAACGACGGTGCCGCGACCGCTCCGGGTCATGGTCGCGCTGGACTGGGTCAACGCCGGACCGCAACGGCGGATCGCGGAGTCGCTCTGCTCGGTCGCAGGCTGGCCAGTCGTACTCCGGCCCGACGCCGAGCGGTATCGCCCAGAGCTGGCCGCCGATGCGGCCCGGACGGCGACCTATCAGCGTGACACCACCCGGTACCTCAAGCGCGCCGCCGTCCAGAGCGTCGAGTTCCTGTCTCGGGGCGAGGCGCTGCTGATGTTCCCGGAGGGGTATCCGAACATCGACCCGTCCTTCACCCCGAAGAGCGATCGCAGCGACGACTTCCTGCCGACCCTCCCCGGAGCTGTCAGGATCCCGCTCCTCGCCCAGGGGAGCGGCCTCCCGCTGATCCCCATCGTCCCGGTCGGTCTGCACTACCGGAAGACCGGAGACGCCCACTGGGCAGTCCAGCTTCGCTTCGGTGAGCCGCTCTACGTCGGGCAGCGCCGGGAAGCGACGGTGGCCGTCGAACGACTTGGGATGGCGATACGGGCGTTATCGGCTGAGTAGCCGCGGCGGATGCGTCGACCATTCATACAGGGGGCGCCCCCCCGGAAGTCGCCCGGCCGCCGCAGCGGCTCTCGACCGCAGCGCGACAAAGGACCAAAAACTTGATCTGACTCTGCGTCCTGACTCTGCGTCGGAGACGATCAATTTGCTGTCGACGTCGTCCTTCGATTTCTCGCCAAAATTCCGATTGCGTGTCGCGCTTTCGCCCGGCAGCGATGGCCGCCGCTGCGGAAGGGAGAGGCCAAGGAAACGGAAGACTGGGCCCCGAAGATGAGGAACTCGTCGGAGGGAAAGCCGCTGGTCAGAGTCCCCGGCTCCAGAGGTTCCCGCCGAGCTGGAGCGTAAGGAAGTCGACCGTGATCAGCGGCATCGCCCGGAGCTTGCGGCGGGTGCTGACATGGGCGCGGCCGTGAAACGGGTCGCAGTCCTGCTCCTCGATACGGTCGAGAATCTTGCTGTAGAGCCGACTGATCGCGATCGTCGTCAACTGACCGGACGAGCACAGGGCTGGAATGCCGAGCCGGCCGGACCGGTAGTAACGCCGAGCCCGCTCGATCTGGAATTGCATGAGCCCCGGCATGTCGCCGGACGGCGTCCCGCCCAGCAGCGATACGGGATCGACGCCGAACCGCTCCAGCTCCTCATGGGGAAGGTAGACCCGACCGAGCATGGCATCCTCAGCGACGTCACGGAGGATGTTGGTCAGCTGCATCGCGATCCCGAGGTCAACGGCGTGGGTGAGAGCCCGAACGTCCCGGCAGCCAAAGACGGGCGCCGCGATCAGACCGATTGTTCCCGCGACGCAGTAGCAGTACTCTCGCAAGTCATCCCAGTCGGCATATGCCCGGGGCGACAGGTCGTGGCGCATTCCCCGGAGAAGGTCCAGGACTGGCTGGATCGGGATGCCGTAGCGTCGGCGGGCGACGGCGAAGGCCAGCGCGACTGGATGGTCCGGCCGGTAGAGCTGCGCCTCCCAGCGATCGAGCGATGCAGCCACGCCGGACGGGCTGACTTCGCCCGCCTGGTCGACGATGTCGTCGGCGATCCGGCAATAGGCATATGCCGACGCGATCGCGTTGCGACGGTCGATCGCGAGGAAGCGGCTGCCGAACGAGAAGGTCCGGGCGTGCTCGCGAAGCAGATCCCATGATGGCTGCCAGTCAGGTTCGTCGAACGGATCAACGCTCGACGCTCCGGTATCGACCGGCCGACGTATCGATGACCGCCCGTCCGCCGGATCACTCATCACGGTCGAACTGGTTCTCCAATAGACAGGTACGGGCGATTCGGTTGCCGGCGGCGCTGGCGGAGGCGAAGGGCTACGATCGTCCCGGAACAAGGTTTCACCTCTTCAGCAACGACCCTGTCATTGGACCGCCCGATAACCGTCAGAGCGGCGCGACTCTGCCGGCGGAGCATCGTCCGTCTGCGGAGTGACGGCGGTTGACGGCACTATCTCATGCCACCCGGCCTCTCGTTGGCCGATGACCGCCGTTCATACGAACTGCGACCGCACGACGCAATGAGCTGGCCTGCGTCATCCGCTCAGCGCCTCTTCATGCATATTCCTTACCCGGACAAGTCGTTACGTCTTCAGGACCACATCAATCATCCAACGGAGAAGTGCCATCCGGAGATCAGGACCGTGCCCAGCCGGGAGCACCGGTCGCCGGTCACGAGTACTGACAGTCAAACCAGCCTCCGACAGCGGCGTTCCGAACGCCGCCCCTTTTGGAACGCAGTGGATGCCGCCTGTTCTCCGATCGTCTCGTCTGAAAATCCCAAGGGCGCTCGAGCCCAATCGGATAACCCCATGGCGGGGAAGGGCCAGCTCGGCCCGGTGCCAGCCAGCAGCGCCGCTGGCACCGGGCCGAACGATCCCCACGGCGACTGCCCGGTGGATTCCGACTGTGCGGACACAGGATCACAGCCACGGCGCTGAGTATCGCCTGGGCAAACGGCATCGCCTATCGCGATTCGTGATTATCGGCCAGTCGCCATCATGTCCGGCGTTCTCGAGCGTCGATCTGGTGGCGACTGGCGAGGCGGCGGTGGGCAGATCACTCTTTGACCGTCAGATGCAACCTGCTATAGTGTACGTACACCGCCTCCGACTGGTCCAGCGACGAGCGACGTCCGTTCCGACAGTCCATCCTTCGGCGTCGATCCGGACCGCTGATTCCCGCTCCGCCTGTTGTCCCACCCGGTCAGCTTCACCCACGGGAGTTCGTCATGGCGCGAGAATGGCAGCCGGTCTCGTCCTTCGATCCACTGCCTCGGGAACCCGCGGCGATCGCCGGCGACGGGACCATGGGGCCGCGATCCGTCCTGCGGGACTGGACGACAACGCGGGGCGCCGTACTTTGGGAGGGGACTGCCGACCTGGTTGGCAGCTTTCCCGGCTTCGCTCACTGGGGCAGCCGCGCCGAATCCGTTCGTCTGACGCTTACCGACCACTTCCTGCTTGTCGACGAAGCGACGGAGTACGGCTTTGGCCTGCCGATCGGCTGGCTGTCGGCCGCGCAACCGCTGATCGGCGTCGAGCCGATCGCGACGGAAGCTGGCGACCACCTCCGGATTTGCTATCTGGACGGAAACCAGGTTCGGGGCTTCACACTCCGCGTCCGGGGCGGACGCTTCGGCGGCCGTTCCAGTCGCCGTGCCAACCAGCTCCGGAGTGCGGCGATATCGCTCGGCCTGGCATCGACCTCCCCGGCCAACGATCTCCTCCTGCCACCAGAGCACGATCTCTCGCTGGACTGGGACGAATTCGCCACCTACGAGAGTGAGCCCGTCGTCTGGACTGGCCGGGCGGCCATGCCGGTCGGCAGTGGACTGGAGTCGGCTGTCTGCGACGTCTGGCTGACGAGCGGGTCACTGATCTGGGGCGCGAGCTCGCGAGCTGGTATCTATCGGATCGCGACCGATTCTCTGGCCGGTATCACAGCGGCGGAGACGCCGGCCAATGAGCCTGTCGTGTACTGGACGGTCGGCGGGTCCTACCAGATGCACGTCGATCTGCCGATGATCTTTTCCCGGCCGGGCCGCGACAACCGCAACCCGGCAACGCACGAGTCGCTGATCGAGCTCCTCGAGGGAATGGGCCATCGAGTTGACGGGCCCGCCAGCGCGCCACAGCCATGGCGAATACCGGCGGAGATCATGGGGGCGCCGGTACCGGAGGCTCCCACAACCGATATCGCCCCTCCGGACCACTCGACGCCGGGAGCGATTGGTTCAGGAGACGCTCGATCCGTGGACAGATCCGAGCGCAGGGGAGGCAGTCGACGGCACCTACTCGAGGACGGGCTCCTCCCCGAGCGGCCCCCGTATACGCTGCCGCGCTCCACGCCGCGCCCATGGGGACCGCGAGTCGAGCGCGGCGACGGGAATGGTCCGTCCATCGAGACGACCGCCGGTGCGTTCGAATCAGAGCCGGAGCATCGCGAGCGACCGGCCGACACGCCCGAGCCCGTCATTGATCGGCTCCGGCTCTGGCCACCAGCCGTCCCGCGTCGCCAGAGTCAGCCGGTCAGCGAAGACGCCGCGGCGATGCTCGTTCGCCGGCCTCGCGTCCAGGCGACCACGACCGAGGAGTTCCTCGCTTCGGAGCAAGCTGCACGCGCAGCAGCCCAGGTCGATATGCAAAACACCACGGAGTCCGATCAGGGACCCGGACCGGCGTCGCTTCCCGAGCGAGGTATCGTCGTCCGGTTCCGCCGGCCGCCGGCGGTGGACGCCGGCCTAACCGGGATAGTCCAACGAGCGTCTGGAACGGCGTCGGCCCGCTCGACGTCCTCGTTCGCCGTCCCAACGACTGAGCCAGTCATGCCCTCCGTCGCGGCCGTCACAGCGGACGACACGGTCGTTGAATCATCAACGGACATTCAGCCGCTGGTTGCGACGCAGGAATCGGCGGCGGCGGAACGTTCCTCCGATGCGTCGACGATCGCCGGGATGGCTCCCGCACGGAAAGCCGCCGGGGACGCATCCCGCGACACGTCCGACGGCCATTCCGATGCGGCATTCGTGGCGGAGCCATCGTATCCGGCGCTGACGGCTCGGACCGGTTCGTCGGAGTCGATCAGCACCACACGGCACTCGCACCTCTCGGAGATAGTACGGGCCGCGTCGGAAATCGACGCCTGGTTGAGCATCGCGCTTTCGGTCCTGAACCGAGCCGAGGTGGGAACTGGTTTGCCAGTCGTCGGCTCGACGGCTCCGATCCTGTCGCGGGCGATGAGCGAGATCACCGCGGCCGTCGTCAGCGGGGAACTCAGCCCCCGTACTGCCGAGACGCATCGGACCGCGATCACCCGGTCCGCCGATACGACCGAGCGGCTCCGTTCGCTGCTCGATCTCCACGCCGGCGGCTATCTGACCCCGCGGGAGCTCGAATCACGGCGTGAAGCACTCCTCGGTCGACCAATCACGACCGATTAGGGTTTCCCGGCGATGCCGGCGATCTCGACCGCCGTCCGGGCCAGACGGCCGAGGACGGCGTCGACCTCGTAACGCCGGGTGACGCCGCTCGTCAGTGTCGCGATGATGACCTGCCCGCCGGGACCATCGAGGATCGCGGCATCGTGGACGGTCGTGTCCAGCGAGCCGCTCTTGCCGGAGAACGACACGCTCTCGGGTAGGTCGCGACCGAGCCGGTCGACGTGCTGCTGGGCGGCAAGCAGCGTCCGCATCCATCGGCAGGAATCGGACGATGCCGCCGCGTTGTCGGCGATGGCGACAAGCATCGTGACGAGGTCGATGGCGCTGATCTGGTTGCGCGGCAGATCGTCAGACGGGAGCACCCCGAGGAACGGCCGGCGCAGGTGCGTCCTGGTCAGCCCAAGGTCCGACGCGACCTGCTGGACCGCTCCGAGCCCGACCGCCTCGATCAGGACGTTCGAGGCCGTGTTGTCCGAGATCGCGATCATGAGGTAGGCGTGGTCGTCGATCGTGAGGGACAGCCCCGACTCCATTCCCTTCAGCACGCCCGATCCGACGATCGTGTCCTCGGGCCGAGCCGAGCACCGGTCATCGTGCCGCAGCGAACCGCCATCGATCGACCGCGCGACGGCGATCAGGATCGCCACCTTGATCGTGCTGGCCGACAGGAACGGGTCGCCTCCGAGGCGGTCCCAGCGGACTGGCTCCAGACCGTCGGTTCGGACGTGGATGGCGACCGCCACCCTCTCCGCGATCCCGCTCCGCTCCGCCTTGGCCGCAATCTCCCCGAGCCGCTCCCACCCTGTCGTCACCGCAATGTCCCTCCTGGCCGAACGATTGCGCCGACTCTTTGGCAGGTCTCGCATTGGCAAGTGGTACCATCATACGGAAGATCGGGTCCCGATGGGCTGGCCAGTCCCTCTCAGAACCTTCCCCCCTCCTGGAGACGTTCGCGTATGAGTTCAGGCCGGATCACCCGTGCCCGCATGCGGTACCCCTCAGCCCGGCGGCGGGCCGCGATCTATTCCCGAAGTCAATACGGTTCCCGCCTTCGCCAGCTCCCGCCGCACCTGCTGCCCGGGGTGACCGGCCGGGGCCAGAAGCGGTCGAAGAAGCTCCCGGTCTTCCTCATCGCCTTCGCCCTGATGGGCATCGCCTTCACGGCGGTCGCCGGGGTGACGCTGACGGCATCGTCGGCGGTCGGCGTCAACATGACGGTCAACGAGTACCAGGACGTGACCGGTTCACTTCCCGACGCCGGCAACGTCTTCTCCCAGACGTTCCAGACGACCCGGATCTACGATCGCGATGGCAACCTGCTCCAGGACGTCGACGATCCAAACGGCTACTGGCGGACGTTCGTCGACTACGACCAGATCTCGCCGAACCTCGTCAACGCGACGATCGCCGCCGAGGACGCCACCTACTGGACGCATCAGGGGGTCGAACCGATCGCCATCTTGCGCGGCGCCTTCATCATCTTCACCGGTGCCGGCTCGTCCGGTGGTTCGACGATCACGCAGCAACTCGTCCGGGCGCTCTACCAGGACGAGATCGGCAACGACTACGCCGTCTCGCGGAAGATCCGCGAGGCGATGGCCGCGATCAAGCTGAACCAGGACTTCACCAAGACCGACATCCTGACGATGTACCTCAACCAGATCTTCTACGGGCAGCGGTCCTACGGGATCGAGGCAGCATCGGTCATGTACTTCGACAAGCACGCCTCCGAGCTCGATCTGGCCGAGGCGTCGCTGCTGGCCGGCATCCCGCAGCTTCCGACGGCCTACAACCCGGTCGTGAACTTCGACCTCGCCAAGCAGCGGCAGGACTACGTGCTGGACCAGATGGTCAAGCTCGGCTACACCACCCGGGCGGAAGCCGACGCCGCCTTCGCCGAGACGCTGAACATCCGGGGCGACCGGACCGGGCAGGTCCAGGACAGCCCGCACTTCACCCAGTACGTCCGCGAGTTCGTGACACAGAAGTACGGCGAGGACGCGCTTTACCGGGGCGGCCTCCAGATCTACACCTCGATCGACCCCGAGCTGCAGGACGCCGCCGAGCAGATCGTGCGGGACGGCGTCGCGGAGGCGAGCCCGTACAACGTCACCAACGGCGCGGCCGTGATCGCGTCGCCGGACACGGGTGAGATCCTGGCGATGGTCGGCTCGGCCAACTTCGACAACCCGTTGATATCCGGCGAGGTCAACATGGCGACCTCGCCGAGGCAGCCGGGCTCGACGATGAAACCGATCGTCTACGCCGCTGCCTTCGAGCAGATGCACTGGAACCCCGGCACCGTCCTGCTCGACACTCCGTTCGAACGCCCGACCGATGACCCGGCGGCACCGTACGCGCCGGGCAACTTCACCGGGAACTTCTACGGCGCCGTAACTGTCCGCACCGCGCTCTCCAACTCACTAAATATCCCAGCCCTGAAAGCGGCCGACAACATCGGGCCCGCCGCGATCCTGGAGATGTCGAGGCGACTCGGCAACTCAACACCGTTCCCCAATGACGCCAGCTACTACGGGCTCCAGGTCGCCCTCGGCGGTGCCGAGATTCCGTTGGTCGACATGGTCAACTCCTACGCGACGATCGCCAACGAGGGCAGATACGTCCCCTTCTCACCGATCACGAAGATCGAGGATGCCCAGGGCAACGTCCTCTACCAGCTCGACCCCGCGACGGCGCTTGCCAACGCTCAGCAGGTTCTGCGCTCGGAGTACGCCTACCAGCTGATCGACATCCTCAGCGACAACGAGGCCCGGCAGATGCTCTTCGGGCAGGGCAACATCGCCGAAACCACGCAGAAGAGCCTCGGCCGGCAGATGGGAACCAAGTCCGGCACGACCAACGACGTCAAGGACAGTCTCCGGATGGGCTTCACGACGGCCGCCGTGGTCGGGGTCTGGACCGGCAACACCGACACGTCGCCGATGCAGCCGACGCCGGGCGACGTCGGAACTGACGCGATCTGGAGCAAGCTGATGCTGCTGATCCATCAGGATCCGCGCTTCTCCGATCTGATAAAGGACGCGAGTGGCAACGCCTACCCGAATGACTTCGCCCGGCCCGTGGGCATCTACGAGGGTCCCGTCTGCGCGGGAACCAGCCACAAGCCCGGCAATGGCGCCAATACCCGGAACGAACTCCTGGCCCGAGGCAACGAGCCCGTACTGCTCTGCGACCAGATGTCGGCCTGGGAGCAGCGCGACCTCCAGGAGGCGCTGGACGGGCTCGGCGATCGGCGGCTGGTCGGCGGCGCGGCGGACAGCGTCCGGCAGTACGCCAACGAACTGACCGGCGGGCGCACCGGTGGCGGACGAAGCAACTCCAACCAGTCGATCAACCCGAGCAGCTCGAACCAACCGGCTCCGAATGCCGATGAACAGGTGCCCGGCGGTGGAGGAACCGGCGACCCGGCGGAGCCCGGCACCAGCCCACCGAACAATGGCACGATGCCCGATCAGCAACCGGGCAGCCAACCGTCGATCGTACCAATCAACGGATAGGGCTGGCGTCTCACCCCTTACGTCCCGACACGATCTCAACCAGCACGGCGTGACGCGGCGCCGCTTTCCTCCATCGGACTGCGGCGCTGCGTTCTATCGTCTCCCAACGCCCAACGGGAACCACCTGCCACCGCGGCCAGGTCGTTGGCTTATGACCGTGTCGTGGGGACGACCTTCCGAGACCCCTTGGGCCGGCCCGGCCCACGCCGGACGATTGGTTGTCCATCCGCTGTCACCGTAGGCCGGGCAGCCGACCTCGGGCTCACTCCATCGCCATTGCGCCGGGACAGGCGCGTCCGGACGCGAACGGTTCCCTGCGGGGCGGTCAGTGCCCGCCATGGGACCGGCGTCGAGAGGACCAGGTCCGCGTCGCAGCGGGCGCCCGTCGCACCGAGCGAATCAATCAGCGCCTCGAGCGCGGCCGCGTCAGCGACGTGCACCTTGAGAATGAAGTTGACCAGACCACTGGTCCGATGAGCTTCGACGATACTCGATTCGGCGGCGATGGCGCCCACGAAGGCTTCGATGGCACTCCGGTCGACCTCGGCCCGGACGATCGCCGTCAGTGGCCGGCCGATGGCGGCCGGCGAAACGATCCCCCGGTAGCCCACGATGACGCCCCGTTCCTCGAGACGCCGCACACGCTCGATCATCGCCGGACTGGACAGCCCGACGTGCTCGGCCAGGGCTTTCATCGTCAGCCGCCCGTTGGTCTGCAGTTCATCGATGATGCGCTCATCGAGCGTGTCGATTCCGGTCATCGCAGGTTCTCCATTTGTGGCCGGCCCTGTGGTACGCCGCCTCGGGACCACCTGGGCCGCATGCTACCAGAACAATTCCAGAAATAGCCGCTTGACGTATAGACCTTCATGATAACGGTGAATGTCAATGGCCACCGCTTGTCTGTCGATTGCCACGTTTATCGTAACCAACCCGTGGCCACTTCGCAACTATCACCAGCAAAGAGCGGATTATTCATCGCGAAACCACACGGCCCGTCAGCCAGGACACGAGACAAAAGGCGATCATCATTCTTCACCCGACGCTCCGAATCTGTCGAAAACGTAACGGAGACACGGCGACCCTGGCGACTACCCGACCGACGCTCCGTCAATGAGGCCGGACGCGTCAGGCGGCAGTCTCAACGATCTGCCCGTGACGGAACCAGCGCGCAGTATTGATTCGGGAAAGATCCCCAGTCAGACGGGGAGTCCACCCCAGACCCGACAAACCAGACGTCCTGATCGCACGATGCCGGCCGGGATACCGCAGAATATTTCGTTCTGTATCTCCGTATTGCCGCATCTGGTCTCAGCCGGCTCGGGCGGCCGGCTCGTCGGCAATGGGCTGGACCGCGGCGTACGGTTGCGGCCCGATCTCCGCCCAGCCACGCGTGACCGCGTACCGAAGCGCCGCGACCCGATCGTCCACCTGCAGCTTCCGCAGGACCGAGGTCATGTGGTTCTTGACGGTTTGCTCCGTGATATAGAGCCGCGACGCGATCTCCTTGTTGGAGTTGCCCATGATCAGGCAGTCCAGCACCTCGAGCTCGCGCGGCGAGAGCATTGGGCCATCGTCGACGACCTCGCCGTTCTGGCCCATCATCCGGAACTCCTGAAGGACCTTCTGCGCCAGGGCCGGACTTTGGAGCACCGACTGGTGGAGCAGGTTCTCTCCCCGCAGCACAGCCATCACCGATTCGATGATCGTGGCGGCATCGCTGTCCTTGGTCAGGAAACCCAGGGCGCCGGCCCGGATGGCGGCGAAGAGGCGGTCATCGTCGACATGCATCGACAGAAAGATGATCGCGACGTTGGGCAGTTGGCGCCTGAGCGCATTGGCGATCTGAAGTCCGGTCACGCCCGGCAACTGCACATCCATGATGACCAGGTCGGGTCGCTCGACCTCGGCCAGGTGCAGCGCCTGATAGCCGCTCGCCGCCTCACCCACGACGGTAATCCGGTCGTCGGAGGACAGGATGCGACGCAGACCGATCCGGAAGAACGGGTGATCGTCGACGATCAGCAGACGCCGCGTGTACATGGTTTCCCCCTCGGATGCGTCCCTGTCCAACGAGTCATCGTCCAACTCATCGCGCGGGGCTGCGATCCGTTGACGCGGGGGCTCATTCTTCGATTGCAGGCGACCGTTGCACCTGTCCTACTCTAGTCGTCCCGACCGGATAAACTCACTCCCCCATTTATCCCATGACCTTTGGATTTTTCCGCAATAGTCAACCGGCCGGTGCCCCCTGACCCTCGTCCCCGCGTATACTCTCCCGCGATCCTTCAACGCCCGATCCGCCCGCCAACGGACTACCCGTTCGCGCCATGGTCCGGCGATCGCTCAGCAGTCCGCGAGAAAGGCTGGCCCGTGCCGAGTCGTCTCCCGTCCTCTCCCGTCGAGCACCGGCGGGTCGTCGTCACCGGGCTCGGTGCCATCACCGCGCTCGGCCCAGATGCGGGCAGTACGTGGCGACGGCTCCTGGCCGGGGAGACCGGGATCGGCCGCGTCCCGGATCTGGACCCAGATGAGTACGGCTGCGTCCTCCGGGGCGACATTGACGATGCCACCGAACCCCGCCGCTTCCTGACCGGCAAAGCCCTCCGGACGACATCGCGGTTCTCCCGTCTCGCGACCGAGGCCGCCGGTGAGGCGCTGATCGACGCCGGCCTGGTTGGCGACGACCTCCAGCCGACCGAATCGGCGGCACTGACGGACGGGGGAGCACTGCTGGGAACCTGTCTGGGCGGAACGTACGATGACCTCCTGCCCGCCTACGAGACCTTCCGCGCTCGAGGCGCCAGCCGGGTTCCGCCCCACCTCCATGTGATGTTTCCGCACAACCTCGCCGCCTATACGGTTCAGCATCGGTTCGGCATGGGCGGACCAAGCTCGACGGTCGTCACGGCCTGCTCGACGGGGGCCCAGGCGATCGGTGATGCGTTCGTGGCGGTCCGCGACGGGCGGGCACCGATCATGGTCGCCGGAGCCGTCGAGTCCCACCGCAACCCGTTCTTCATCGCCGGATTCTCCGCGATGCGCGCCCTCGTCACCGACAGCAACGACGATCCGGGCGCGGCCGTTCGGCCGTTCGACGTGACGCGGGCCGGCTTCGTCCTCGGGGAGGGCTGCGGGATGCTGATCCTGGAGGACCGCGAGCGCGCCGAGCGGCGCGGCGCCCGAATCTACGCCGAGATCGTGGGCTACGCCACGACCAACGACGCCTATCACCCGATCGCGCCGCTCCCGGACGGCTCCGGCGCCGCCCGGGCCATGCGGAACGCCATCGCCGACGCCGGGATCACGCCGGACGAGATCGACTTCGTCAATGCGCACGCCGCCTCGACCCCGGCCGGGGATCTGGCCGAGGCCATCGCGATCGCCGACGTCTTCGGCGGACGGGCGGCGGAGATTCCGGTGACCTCGTTCAAGGGCGCCTTCGGTCACTGCATGGGCGGGTCCGGCGCGATCGAAACGGTCGCGACGGTTCAGGCGCTGGTCCACGGCGCAATCCCGCCGACGCGGAACTTCCATCGCCATGACCCGGACGTTCCGGTGGAGCTCGACATCGTTGCCGGGTCAGCACGCTCCACGACAGCCGAGTGGGCGATCAAGAACTCATTCGGCCTCGGCGGCCAGAACGCGTCGCTGGCCATCCGCCGCGAGGCCTGACGTGGGTTCAGGTACTTCCGGCGACGAAGCTTGGTTCTCGCAATACGGAACACTCCGGTGCCGGACGGTCGGGGTTCAGACCGTCGGCGCGTGAGAGGGGTCGGACGGTACCGGGGCCGTGCCGATCCGGGGCCACTGGAACTTCTCGCTCTTCTCGACGCCGAGGTGCTCAAGCATCGCCGCGACAACGTTGGGGTCCCACTGAATGCCGGCCCCCTCCATCAGGATCGCGACAGCCTGCTCGTGCGTCATCGCGCTACGGTAGGACCGGGCGCTGGTCATGGCGTCATAGGAGTCGGCCACCGCGATGATGCGGGCGCCAATCGGGATCGCCTCGTCGGTGAGCCCGTCAGGGTAGCCGTGGCCGTCCCAGCGCTCGTGATGGTGTCGAACCATCAGATGGCCATCGCCGTAGGAGGCGAAGGTCGAGACGATGCTGGCGCCGAAGACGGGGTGTTGCTTGATGAGGGCGAACTCCTCGTTGGTGAGGCGGTCGGTCTTGTGGAGGATCTCGGGCTCGATGATGATCTTGCCGATGTCGTGGACCTCGCCGGCGCTCTCGATGGTCACCGCCTCCTCCGGCGCAAACCCGAGCTTTAGCGCCAGGACTCGCGAGGTCTCGGCAACCCGGCGGGAATGGCCGGCGGTGTAGGCATCCCGAAGTTCCAGCAACTCGACCAGCCGGGTGAGCGCATCGTGAGTGTCCGTTTCGAGCTGCGAAGCCCGGCGGGAGGAGATCGAGATCAGGACCACTGGCACCGCGAGGACCGGGACGGCCAGCGGCTCAACCAGGACCAGGATGGCCGCGACCACACCGATTCCTATCTGAGTCAGCTCAGTCGGAAGATCACGAAGCAGATGGGCCCGCCAGACCCGGAATAGATTGACTTTCATTTGAAGGGCGGCGGCGCCCGAGACGAACCCATAGTTCGAAATGACCAGCACCAATCCGGTGATGATCACTGCTCCAATTGGTCCAATTCCAGCTACGTCAGGACCGAGCCATACCTGCTCCTTGAGGAGTGCGAAAACCGCCCCCGTCAAAGCAACATGCAGAACGGCCTGACTGACATTGAAAGTTGTCTCGATCGGATCTTCTGGGCGAAGGAGAAGGTAACCCATGAGGGTGGCGACCAAGACTACCAGTCCAATGAGGGGGACAGGCGTCGTGAGGACAATGGCTATCATGGGGACAGCAACCATAAAGAGCTCAACTTCGAAACGAATAACAATAGGAAAACGAATCGCCAGCACCATCATAGCAACAAGAACTAATGAGGCAAGAATATTGAGATCAGAAAAAGAACTCGGTGCGATGACTGGCGGAATCACCGTCAACATCACACCGAGAATTGCACAGATCCGAATGTACCACTTGAGCGAGGCGGGCATTGAACCCACGTTTTTGCCCTAACCGACCTGCTTCTGCCCACTGGATCCGCTGACCCCATTTCACTGGGATGAGATCGTCCACAGTGTTAGGGCCGGTATCTAGTTGGCAGAAGCATACACGTTATGGCGAACGGTGTACACGGGGGCTTTGACGACTGACGAAGAATCGACGGCGCCAGTCTGGCCGGTGCAGCCTCGGCACCAGCCGATCCAGGCATCAGCCTGGGGGACATTGACCGCGAAGGAACCGAAGGCGACGCCAGCGGTGATGGCGACGGCGGCAACGACGCGGCGGGAGCGCCAGACGCCCCCGGCCATGATGCTCTTGATCGAAGCGGTCTGGGTCTTGGTGGTCGTGTCGGCCATGTGTCGGTCTCCCATTCGGTTGCCCCGCGACAGGCGCCAGGAACAACAACTCAGTCCATCGGAGAGGGACGGCCGGCAGATGACCATCAGGGCCCAGAGCAGGCTCCTGCCTCGTCGGCGCCTCAGCGACACCGATCACATCTGATATTCCGGTTTTCGTCTCTCGGGTTCGGTGTGTCCGTCGCGAGGGCTACAGAAGCGACTCTTGGCGGGAATGACCCATCCGGGTCATCCGATCAGGCTTGAACTGACCGGCACTTCGTCCATTCTACTCATCCAATAGTACTAGTCAATAGGTATTGACCGCGAATATCACCCAGCAGGTCGTTTTGCCTAGAACAGCCTGGAGATGTCGATCTTTAAGCCAAAGTCGTTCGTAGTTGACGATTTGATACGTTGTTGCAGTTCCAATCTGACTGATTGAGACAGTACTTTGGTCATGTATGTTGCCGACCGAAAGTCAGCCGAACACTCGAGACGCTCATCAATTCACCGGGTCGCAAAACCAGGGTCGCTGTAGCCAAGCACACACGCACCAGGACCAATGTCCTTTCGCGCTATGCCTGAACCGTTTCAGCGACGCCAGGTCTGAGCGCCCAATCCCCGGAATCGGCGAGAGGCACTCTCCCAGACCCGACTGTTGAGCGGTAGGATTCTGGCGTAGTCGACTGGCCAGGTTCCGGCTCTGGACCGGCCTCCCGCGATTGAGAGGACGACGATCGATGGAATCCGCAACGAACCCACTCGACCGGACGCGCGCCTTTCTGCGTGATCAGCTGGGGATGCCGTCGTCCGATGCCCACGCCCTGCCTGACTCGCCTCACCGTTTCGCGGACGGTGGGCAGTACCGCGTCGAGATCCCGTCCGTCGAGGGGCCGAACTGTCTCCGGGCGGTCTACGAGACAGCCGACGAGCTTGGCGTACCGATCCACCGCGTCAGCCAGGGCAGCGGCGTGATGCTCCTCACCGACGCCGAGCTCGACGAGGTCGCCACCCTCGCCCGGCAACGCGGGATCGAGATCAGCCTCTTCGTGGGTCCGCGAGCGGGGTGGGATACCGGCGCGATGAGCTACAGCGCCGCCGGCCGGGTCGTCGCGCCGAAGATCCGGGGAATGGACCAGCTCGTCCACGCCGTCGAAGATGTCCGCCGGGCCTGCGAGCACGGCATCACGAGCGTCCTGATCACCGACGAGGGGCTGCTCTGGGTCCTGAACGCGCTGCGCCGGGCCGGCGAGCTGCCGGCCGATCTGATCCTGAAGGGGTCGGTCATGATGGCCGCCAGCAACCCGGTCTCGATCCGGCTGCTGGCCGACAACGGCATGACGACCTACAACGTGCCGACCGACCTGTCACTGGCTCACCTTTCGGCAATTCGGCAGGCGACGACGATCCCGCTCGACATCTACATCGAAGTACCCGACGACATCGGCGGCTTCATCCGGCACTACGAGATCGCGGAGATCATCCGGGTGGCCGCACCGGTCTATGTCAAGTTTGGGCTCCGGAACGCCCCGAACATCTACCCGTCCGGGTCGCACCTGGACGCGACGGCGGTGGCCCTGACCAGGGAGCGGGTCCGCCGCGCGAAGCTGGGCCTCGACCTCCTTCACCGGCTGAACCCGAACGCCGTGATGTCGCCCCTCCCGGCCCGGAACGAGGTCGTCAGCCAGGCCGCGCCGGACTAACGCTGGTGCCGCTGGTTTCGCGTTGCGGGAGCGCCGATACTGTCGCGATGACAGGTGTCGGACTTCCGCGACGGCCACGGTGTCCGGTGTCCGGTGTCCGGTGTCCGGTGTCCGGTGTCCGGTGTCCGGTGTCCGGTGTCCGGTGTCCGCGAGTGACATCCGTCGAGCTTCGAGCAGAGGGTCGTCCGTGCAGCAGTTCGAACAGGCAACCGGTCGTCTCGCTTTCGTCTTCCCCGGTCAGGGCAGCCAGCTTCCCGGCATGGGCCAGACCGTCCACGATGGATCGGCCGCCGCCCGATCGGTCTTCGCCGAAGCCGATCGCACCCTCGGCCGGCCGATCACCGAGCTCTGCCTAACGGCGCCGGCCGAGACCCTCGAGGACACGGCGACGGCGCAGCCAGCCATCCTGACCGTCAGTATCGCGATCCTCGAAGCGATCAGGGAACGGTCGAAAGCGGCCGGTCTCCACGTCACTCCGAGCGTGGTCGCCGGGCATTCCCTCGGGGAGTTCACGGCGATGGTGGCGGCGGATGTGCTGGACTTCCCCACTGCTCTTCGGCTCGTCCAGGAGCGCGGCACCCTGATGCGCCAGGCCGGGATCGAGCGGCCCGGAGGGATGGCCGCGGTGATCGGTCTGGAAGACGAGACGCTCGACGAGATCTGCCGGTCCGCGTCGGACCATGGGATCGTCACCGTTGCCAACGCCAACTGCCCGGGCCAGGTCGCCATCAGCGGCGAGCTGCCGGCACTGACCCGAGCGATGGAGCTGGCAACCGAAGCCGGGGCGAAACGGGTGCTGCGGCTCCCGGTGAGCATCGCCTCGCACTCGCCCCTGATGAGCGGCGTCGCGGTTCGCATGGGCGAGCTGATCGCTCAGGCACCGCTCCGGGCGCCGCGGATCCCAATCGTTGCCAACGTCACCGCCGCCCCGATCGCGACCGTCGACGAGGTCCGGACGGAGCTCACGACGCAGGTCGAGCGGCCGGTCAACTGGACGAAGTCGGTCGGGGCGATGATCGACGGCGGGGCGACGACGTTCGTCGAGATCGGCCCGGGCCAGGTCCTGGGCGGCCTGATCAGGCGAATCAGCCGGGACGTCGCGATCGTTTCCGGTCAGGAAGCACTGTTCGGCAAGCCGACGAGATAACCGATCGTCTCGCGAGACGGTGGCGACGACCCGCTACGTTACGTACACTGACAGCTTGGATTCCCGGGGCCCCTTGCCGCCGGTTCATACCGATGTGCTCCGGGTCGACCCCCGGCCCTGCCGGCCAATATGAGTGAGATCCCGATCGAGGCCTACGGAAGGGTGAATACCGTGACGCGGCGAGTCGTAGTAACAGGTGTTGGGGCGGTCTCACCACTCGGCATCGGCGCGGAGACGCTCTGGCGTGAACTGCTGGCTGGTCACTCGGGCATCCGCACGATCCAGAACTTCGACGCCTCCGAGCTGGAGGTGAAGATCGCCGGCGAGGTTCCGGGCTTCGTCCCGAAGGACCATATGGATCCGAAGCTGGCCAAGCGGATGGGCCGCTTCGCCCAGTTCGCCGTCGCCGCGTCCCGTGAGGCGCTGACCAACGCCGGCCTGGACATTACGGACGACAACCGGGAGCGGGTCGGGATCGTCCTCAACACCGGCGGCGGTGGCGTGCCCCTGATCGAAGAGGAGACCCGCAACAACCTGCAGCGCGGCCGGCGCGGGGTCGGCCCGTTCCTGATCCCGATGTTCGCTCCGAACATGGCCAGCAGTCAGGTCGGGATCAACTTCGGCATCAAGGGCCCAACGATGACCTCGGTCGCTGCCTGCGCCGCCGGAACCCAGGCCTTCGTCGACGCCGTTCACACCCTGGAGCGCGGCGACGCGGATGTGATCCTGACGGGTGGGACCGAAGCGGCCCTGTCGGCGGTCGCGATCACGTCGCTGGCTCACATGGGCGCCCTGAGCCGCTGGGATGGCGATCCCGGTGCCGCCAGCCGGCCGTTCGACGCCGACCGCAACGGGTTCGTCTTCTCGGAAGGAGCCGTCGTGATGGTCCTGGAGTCCGAGGAGCACGCCCTGGCGCGGGGAGCGACGCCGATCGCGATCGCGTCCGGTGGGGCCTACACCGCGGACGCCTTCCATATCACCGCCCCCGACCCGAGCGGCGAGAGCGCCGCCCGGGCGATGGGTCAGGCGGTCCGGCGGTCCGGGCTCCAACCGGAGCAGATCGAGTACATCGCCGCCCACGCCACCGCGACCCAGATCGGAGACGCCGCCGAGACCAAGGCGATCCGGATGGCGTTCGGCGCCCACGCCGACGCGCTGGCGATCTCGGCCAACAAGTCGATGATCGGTCACCTGCTGGGGGCGGCCGGCGCGGTCTCGGCGATGGCCTGCGTCTTCGCGATCCGGGACGGGAAGATCCCGCCGACGATCAACCTCGAAACGCCGGACCCGAAGTGCGACCTGAACTACACACCGAACGTCATGCGGGAGCTTTCGGTCCGGGCCGCCCTGGCCAACGGGTTCGGTTTCGGCGGCCAGAACGCCTGCGCGGTATTCCGGGCCTACGACGGGTAGCAACTGTTCCGCGAACCATCCGGCGACAACCCGACTACCCGGCGACCACCAGCTGCCACGGAGGGCTCTCCATTTCAGGGGAGCCCTTTGGCATTTATCGGTATCCTGCACTACATATCATCCGCGCATGCACCGCGCCAGTTGTTATCATCGCCGAAACCATTGCGAATCAGACACCCGCGATGCCCGGAGAGAACGATGAGAGACAACGACGACACCACCGGCGGCGCGGCCGGCCTCGATCCCGCCGGCCTGGACCGGAAGGGCTTTGCGCTCCATCGACGTCTGATCGAACGCGACCCGCTCGCCGTTCAGGAGCTTTGGTCGTACTTCGATCAGTTGGCTGGTTACGCGACGAGCCAGATCTTCGACCCGGCGACCCGCGAGGACACTGGCCACAATCTGGCAATGGCGGTCATCGTCAGCATGATCGAGCACCCGGAGCGGTTCGACCCCAGCCGGGGCAAAAGCCTGTATGGTTACCTGAGAATGGACCTCAAGGGCGACGTGATGAACTACATCGCCAGGGTCAGACGGGAACCGCGGCTCCTCAGTCTCGATGCTCCAACCAGCACCAACGATGACGATGTCGGAAATCAGGACCTTGGGGGGAACCTCTCCTCGGACGAACCTGGCCCTGAAGAGGCCGCCCTGTCAGGCGAGAGCCAGGCCTGGGTTGCGCAGGTCCGGGAGACGGTCGTCAGGACCGACGACGAGGGCATCGTCTTCGACCTGCAGTACGTCCATGGGGAGCGCAGCACGGACACCTTCGCCAGAGCCCTCGGAATCACCGACCGCAACACCCCTGAGCAGGTCAGGGTCGTTCAGCAACTCAAGGACCGGTTGGCGACGAGACTTCGCCGGATGTGAGAGGAACACCGATGAACGAGGACGCGTCGAACACCGCGACTCGACCTGACGACGACATGGTCGAGACGTTCACGCCGGTGCCGCCGACCGCGGAGCAGCTGGCCTGGCTTCGCGAGCGCGTTGCGGGGCGGGACATCCTGCTCGCCAGTCTGCTCCGGCGCTTCCGCGAGCAGGAAGGCTGGTCGCATGAGCAGCTCGCCGGTCACCTCGGACTGACCACCGAGGGACTGGACCGGCTCGGTCTCGCTGGCCGGCCGCGCGCCGACCGGTTCGCCGCCGATGTCCGGGCGATCGCGGCGGCCAACGGCGTCCCCGACCAGCAACTGATGCAACTGCTCCGCAACGTCGAGAGCCGGGCCGCCTTCGTGGGCTCCCCCGCGGCCCGGCGGATCGTAGCGGCCGCCCGCGACCACGACGACCCGACCCCGGCGACCGAGGCACCTCGTCCCCCTGGCACGGAGGAGCCCGATCAGCCCGAGGACCACCGCCGGTGACCCGGCCCGAGCTCGTCGGAATCGCCGAGCACTTCTGGCGACAGGCCGGAATGGCGCCGTCCGAGCCGCGCTCAGTCCAGGTCGCGGTCTCGTGGGCCCACTCCGTTCGGGTCGAGACTCAGCCCGACCTCTCGATCGCGACGGTCCAGTCATGGATGGACCGGCAGGGATTCCCGGTTCCGATCGACGATCCCAACCGACGGCTGCGTGGCTGCGCCGTCGCCTCGGCGGGTTCAGGGTTGATCTTCGTCGACGCCAGCGACCCGCCCAACGAGCGCGAGTTCACCGTCGCCCACGAGGCCGCTCACCTCCTGCTGGACTATTACGGTCCCCGCGGTGATGCAACCGTGCTGATCGGTGACAGTGCCCACGAAGTCTTCGACGGGGTCCGGGACGCGACGTTCCCGGAACGCCTTACGGCGGCCCTCAACGGTGAGGCGCTGCGCCCGTTCATCCACCTCCTCGCCCGTGACGCGAACTTCGTCGCCTCGGCCGCGGTCCTGACCCGGGAAGCCCTTGCCGACGAGCTTGCCTGCGAGCTCCTCGCTCCGATGGACGACGTCCGCCGGGAGTTGTCCGGAACCTGGACGCAGGCGAAGGCGACCAGCACGCTCGTCGAGCAGTTCCGTCTGCCCGAGGGAGCGTCCGAGGAGTACGCCCGGCGGCTGGCCCGGAGGTTCCGCCCGACGCCGACCTTCGTCGACTGGCTCGGTTGACGACGTGGCCCAACCGGCGACAATGACGACCGCTGGGTAGACATCGCCCGGGCCAGGACGGCACGAGACGAACCACGTCCCGACAATGAAGGCTATTGATGGCGATTCCCGACGACAGCTTCGATGGCATGACCGGTCCGGACGGGCTCGACGGCCCGATGGTCGACAACGAGCTGATCGACGACGCCGCTTTCCGGCAGGCGTTCAACGAGTCCCTGGCCCAGACGCTCGACATGGCGACCTGGCCGCGGGGTGGCGACATGATCGCCCTCTACCATCAGCTCGAGCGGGAGATCGACTCCGCGGCCCGGGACGAGGAATCCCACATCGACGAGATCCGCCGGACTGTCCTGCCCCGGCTCAATCAGCGGCCCGGACGGCCGGAGGAGGCCGGCGTCTACCATCTGACGCTGGACGACCTGCGCCGGGCCCACCAGACGATCCTGTTCAACGGCGGCGTCGAGGCGTGCCGTGGAACGGTCGCCGCCCACGATACGCTCGCCCTGACCGTCACACAGCTTGGCGTCAGCCTCGTCAACTATCAGGGCGACCGGGGGACGTGGGGGCACCGTCTGTTCCGGCGCGACCTGCGTTTCTCGGCCGGCGAGGTCGAGGACATTGCCCTCCGCGTGATCCGCCAGCGGCAGGCCGGCGCAGCGGAGGACAGCGTCGCAGAAGGCCGCCTGACCAGGCTGGCCCGCCGTGGCATCCTTCTGTACGCGGAACGATCGGCGCTGACCGCTCAGGCGACGGCGCCCTGGCGGCTCGGCTCCGGCAACCCGATTCCCTACGAGATGATTACGGGCGGCGGGAGCATGGAGCTGGCGCTGCGGAGCGTCGACCTGCTGGACCGGCTGATCAACTCCCACCGCCGCTTCGTCTTCGTCTCGCCCGAGACTCGGGAGCGCGGCCTGATGACGATCGGCCACGCGCTGAAGCCGCTGGAATACGCGATCGTCGACAGCGGCCTGCTCAGGCTCCGTTCCCTCGTCGAACGCGCCCACTACACCCGCCACGAGCGTGGCCGAATCGAGACGTTCATCGCCGAAACCGGGCCGATGCTACGGCTTGGCATCTATCGCGCCTCGGAGATCGGCCCGCCGCGGCTGTTCTACGGGCATCAGGACCACATCCATGAGGCGGCGCTGGTCGCGATCGCCGATAGTGTCCTGCACGAGCACCGGGCCTTCCCGATGCTGCTGGACCTGGCCGAACAGGTCTGCCGGTCGATGTTCCCGGCCAGCGAGCTCGCCGAGACCACCCGGCTGGCCTACCTCGACGCCGGAGCGCACCCACGCTACGGGCTCGACTGAGGACGAGGACGATGGTTCGTAGCTGGTTCAACGCCCCGAAGGACAAGTCCAACGACCCGAAGACCGAGGAGGCCGAGGCACCGTCGTTCTGGCCTCCCCTCAAGGCCGACCCGCCAGCCATCGCCGCTTCACCCACCGAAGAAGTGCCGGCGGAACCGGTAGCGGTTGAATCGCCGGTCGCGGCCTCCCCGCCAGCGGAAGTCGCCTCGCGACCGACCAATCTGGACCCGACGATGGAGATGCGGGCACCGGTAGCCGCTCATCCCACAGCGGCGACAGACGCACCGGCCGCCAGCGACACGATCAGCATCCCCGCCCCGACCCACCCCGCACAGAAGCTGGCCGATTCCGGCGCCGAGGCCGGCCTCGACCCCTGGATTCCGAGCACGACCGATGGCGTCGTCGGTCACACGATGTACGACCTGCCCAACAGCGAGGACGGCACGATCACCGTCCTCCTGCCCCGCGATCACATCGCCGCGACGCCGAGCCAGGCCCTCGTCCGGATTGCCAGCGACGACAGCCGAACCTACCTCGGCATCGTGGTCGCTGGGCCGTTTGCCGAGCCGGACGGACTCCGGGCCGACGCCAGCCTGATCGTCACGACCAGTGTCCGCAGCCAGCCGTTCCAGCCCCAGTACCACGGCCGGATCAGGGTCGAGCTCCTTGGTGAGGAGGTCAACCGCGTCATTCAGGCGCCGCGGTTCCGCCCCCTGCCCGGCAGCCCGGTCACCGTCCTCGACGACGAGGAGACGACCCGCGTCCTCCAGGTCTCCGGCGACATCCGGCTCGGCCGCGCCGTCGGCCACGACGACGTCCCGGTCGGGCTTCCGTCGCGGAGCAAGAATATCCTGCCCCGGCACCTCGGCATCGTCGGGACCACCGGCGGCGGCAAGTCGACGACGGTCGCCGGGCTGCTGGCGGAGGGTCAGCGGGCCGGACTGGCGATCGTCCTGCTGGACGTCGAGGGCGAGTACACCCACGTCCATGAACCCACCACCGATATGACGATGGTCCGGCTGCTGGCGTCCGGCGGTCGCGAGCCGGCCGGCATCCCCGGCACCCACCTCTACCGGCTCGTTGGGCGGGAGACGACCAATGACGCCCACCCGAACCCGCACGAGTTCAGCCTGCGCTTCAGCGACCTCTCGCCCTACACGGTCGCCGAGATCCTCGATCTGAACGAGGTCCAGCAGGAGCGGTACCTCCAGGCCTACGATGTTGCCAAGTCGCTGGCCGCCGAGGGCAGAATCCGGGGCTTCAATCAGCGGCTCGACCTGGCCGAGCTGGACGATTTCGAGCAGGGCTGCCCCGGGGTGACGCTGGCGATCATGCGCAGCCTGATCGGTGCCTTCATCGGCGTCGCGGACAAGGGAGAGCCGTCGGTCACGGAGCCGAGCATCGCCGACCAGTCCGCGACGATCCTCGGCAGGATTCGCGACCGCAAGCCGACGAGCCCGGTCAGCTGGAAGGCGGTCCAGAGCCGATTGGCCCGGCTCCAGCGGCTCCAGGTCTTCGACGTCTCCCGCGGGCAGGCCCAGCCGCTGGACCTCGACGCCCTGCTCGCGCCGGGCCGGGTCAACATCTTCGATCTGTCCGACATCGACGGGACCGACCTGCGCAACATCGTCATCGCCGACCTGCTCCGGGGCATCCAGACCGCCCAGGAGCGCCGTTACGCCGCCTATGAGGCCGCTCCGGCGGCCGGGCCGCCCCGGACAATGGTCATCATCGAGGAGGCCCACGAGTTCCTCGCCCGGAACCGGGTCGCGAGCATGCCGGTCCTGTTCGGCCAGGTCGAGCGGATCGCCAAGCGCGGCCGCAAGCGCTGGCTCGGGCTGGCCTTCGTCACCCAGCTCCCGCAACACCTCGCTCCGCAGGTCTCGGCCCTGATCAACAACTGGGTGATCCACAAGGTCGCAGACCCGGCCGCCATTAGCGACCTGCGCCAGTCGGTCAGCGGGATCGACGACAGCCTCTGGCAGACAGTCCGCGGTCTTGCCCCCGGCCAGGCCGTCGTCGCCTGCGGTCACATGACCCGGCCCGTCCTGACCGCGATCCACCCCGCCGCCGCCCAACTCAGGATGGTCGATTGAGCGGTCGGGAACGTCGGACCCACGAGCGGACGAACCGCGAACGTCCCATCTGCGCTAAATCTGGATGGTCAGCTGGGCCCGATCCGGATCGAAGTCACTTTTCCGCATGGTCATGGCTATGTTGGGGGATCGGACCGGGACCATTTGGTGAACCTGCGGCGTTGTTGTCGTACCCATCGGGCTGTCACCCTTTCGTCAGGCATGCTGGCCCTGGGCATGCTGGCCCTATCCACTCATCGCGTCGTCTGTTCGGCGGGCTCCGCCAACAACAGCCATGGGCGACACCCGTACCGAGCGAAGGCGCACGTCCGTACCTTGACGACGGCGCCCGATCCGTCTCAATGACATGCAGACCAGCTGGAGTGCTGGCCCATCAGCGGGTTGGGGTGGAGATGGAAGTGAGCTACTCAGGAGCCGACGATCCCCCGCCACCCTTGGTGCGTGAGGCGGTCCCTCTGACCACCCGACGCTCGACCAGGACCGACGACGACCGACCGCCGAATTGTCCGATCTGCCGGCGGCGGCTGGTGATCCTGACGACGCACATCGACCGGACCCGCAACGAGCCCGGACAGCGCCACCGCTACCAGCTCTGGGGCTGCCCTCGCGGCCACGCTACCTCCCGCCGCCTCGACGGCGCGTTTACGGCCGTCGAGGTCCTGCCCGACCCGCTCCGCCAGGACGACAGCTATCGTCTCGGCGAATCGGTCCAGGCCTCGTTGACCAGACCAGGCGATGGTCAAATGCGAGGCGCTGGTCAACTGCGATAGGATATCGGCATGTCGTCGCGGACAGGCCGCGTCGTCTTGAGACACAGGCCGGGAAACGCGGAGGTGCCCCGGCCGGGGGAGTCACCTGGATGATCTTCAACACGCCGGACCGGATCACGGCGCTGACGCCGCGGAACCCGTTCGGCCGGATGCCGGACGGCCGACCGATGGTGCCGGACGACATCCTCGAGCGGATGAAGCTCGTCACCAACGACGAGGCCTGGGGAACGATGGAGTCGGGTCACGGCTACCGGTACCAGTTCACGGGCGGCTGGCTGAACATGCACCCGGACCGGGTCCTGGTTGGGCGCGTCGTCACGGCCCAGTTCGTCCCGATCCGGCCGGACCTGCATGACGTCGTCGCGGGGATCGGCGAGCGGGAGGGGCGCAGCGGCGGCCAGAACACCTGGGTGATCGACTCGCTCGGACCGAACGACGTCCTCGTCGTCGACATCTTCGGCAAGATCCGGGACGGGACGGTGATCGGCGACAACCTCTCGACGGCGATCGCCTCGAAGACGAAGGCCGGCATCGTCATCAACGGCGCCGTGCGGGACTACGTCCGAATCCGCGAGCTGGAGAACTTCAACGTCTTCCACAAGGGTATGGACCCGACTCCGATCCGCGAGGTCACGCTCGCCGGCGTCAACATCCCGATCCGGATCGACGACGTGACGGTCATGCCGGGCGACATCGTCCTCGGGACGCCGGAGGGGCTCTCGTTCGTCCCGCCGCATCTCGCCCAGCAGGTCGTCGAGGAGTCCGAGAACACGCGCCAGCGCGACGTCTTCGGCAAGCTTCGACTGCACCAGGGGACGTACACGACCGGCGAGATCGACCGGCCGAACTGGGCCGAGCACATCGAGGCCGATTACGTGACCTGGGTCAAGACGGTCTAACATCTTCTCCCGTTACCGCTCGGCCGCGGGCGAACCCGGCGCGGCAACCTCTTCGAGCGAGAGGTCGCCGCGTTTCAGCAACGCGATCACCGCCGAGGTCCGGTCTGGGACGCCCAGCTTCTGGAAGGCGTGGACGAGATGGGACTTCACCGTCGCCTGGCTGATCCGCAACTGCCGGGCGGCCTCGGCGTTGGTCGCTCCGCCAGCGACGAGCCGCATCACGTCCAGCTCGCGCTCGCTGAGCGCCTCGACGGCCGGCTCACGGAACCGAACCATGAGCCGCTCAGCGATCTCCGGCGCCAGCAGCGCCTTGCCCGCCGCGGCGGCCCGGATCGCCCGGAACAGCTCCTCACGGGGGCTGTCCTTGAGGACGTAGCCGGAGGCGCCGGCCTCGATTGCCCGGAGAATGTCGGCGTCGCTGTCGTAGGTCGTCAGGACCACGACCCGCGTTACCGCTTCGCCCGCGAGGATCCGGCCCGTTGCCGCCACGCCGTCCAGGACGGGCATCCGCAGGTCCATCAATACGACCGCTGGCTGGAGCGACGCCACCAGCCGGACAGCCTCCTCGCCGTCCCGAGCCTCGCCCGCGATGGCGAAGTCCGGCTCCGTGGCCAGCATCCCCCGAAGACCGGCTCGAACGACGGGGTGATCATCGACGACCAATACTGAGATCGCCGGAGTGCCCGCATCGGTCTTCCCCATCAGCCCGACACTCCTTCGCGCCGCTGCCCGTCACCGTCCGGCCACCGAACCGTCTCCGCGAGCAACTCGTCCGCCCCTACCCGGTCGATCGCCACGTCGTCGCTGACTATCTGCCGGATATCAGGGAGCGAGTCGCTCTGGTCGGGGCGAACTCTGGATGACGCGAGTGGCAGAACAACGGCGACGGTCGTCCCCGCATCGACGGCACTCTCGATTTCGACCGTGCCGCCCTGAGCCGCGACACGCTCTCGGATCCCCGGCAAGCCATAGCCTCCGGTCATATGCCCAACCGGTGATCGAGCGACGCCAGGATCGAACCCACGACCGTCATCCCGCACGTCGAGGTGGGCTGCGTCGTCGAATTCGGTCAGCACGACATCGACCGTCGTCGCCCCGGCATGGCGCGAGATGTTCGTCAGCGCCTCCTGAGCGATGCGCAGAATCGTGACCTCGATCGCGGGCGGCAGGAGTCCGGGATCGCCATCCAGCCGGAAACTGGCAGCGATGTGGTGCTCGGCACTCCACGACTGGACCATGCGGTCGAGGGCCCCGGCCAGGTCGGAGTCCCGGAGTTGCGCCGGACGCAGCGCCCAGACCAGTCGACGAACCTCACCGAGGCTATCCCGAGCGATCCGGCGGGCGTCGGAGACCGGACGGCGCTCCGGCGCATCCGCAGTCATCATCGCGTCGGCGGCCTCGAGGTGCATGACGATGCTGGTGAAGCCCTGGGCGAGCGTGTCGTGCAGATCCCGCGACAGCCGGGCCCGCTCGGCCAGCGCCCCGGCCTCGCGCTCGGCATCGATCCGGGCCCGGCGCTCGGCCTCCAGCTGCTGGATCAGATCGAGGCGCTGCCTGCTCTGCCGGACGATGGCATTGATCATCACGCCGAGCATCGTCGAGGCAGCCACCGTCGCCAGGAAGATAAGGATGATGCCGACCGACGGCCGGAGTGTCCTACCATCGGCGAGCGTACCGTGCGCCCAGAGGAACAGGGAGAGGCCGGCGCTGACCGGCGCGGCCGCCCGGATCGGCAACAGCATCCAGAGCTGGAAGAAGACGACCAGGCTGAAGAACCAGAACGAGTTGTGGATCGCGACCAACGCCATGACGCTGCCGACCGCGATGGCCGGATAGATGGCGCCGCGCCAGCCGAACCGCCGATCGTCGCTGGAGAAAGGCCGGTCGAGGCTAAGATACGAGGCGACGCAGCCTGCCAGGACCGGAAGACCAGCCAGCCGTCGCGTCAACGAACTGTCGTCATCGCCGAGGACGAGGATGAGCGACAGCAGCGTCAGCCCCGCGAACAGGAGGTTGAACCACGGCCGCAGACGCTCGATCGCATCGGTAACGATCCGCTCGTCCTGAACGGTGGCCGCCTCGCCCACGGCCGCACATCCTGGCCGTTCGGGTCGCCTCCAGATCATGCGGCCGGCTCGCATCGCTACTTCTCCCAGCGGAACAGCCGTATCGACAGGGCCAGTCCAATGGCGGTCATCGCGACCAGATAGATGATCGCTGACAGGCGCCACCCGTCGCCGACCCAGAGACCCTGAACCAGGAGCGTCAGCTGGGTCAGCGGCAGCCACTGCGAGATACGCTCCAGCCAGCCCGGAAACAGATTCCGCGGCAGCGACGCGCCGGAAAGGAACAGCTGCGGGAAGTAGAGGACGTTCGCGACGAGCTGAACCTGACGGCTCGTCCGGCAGAGTGCGGCGATGACGAAGCCGGCCGAGGCGAAACCGATCACGCCCATGACAAGAGCGAGCGCGGTCGCGAACGGTCGCTCGGGCAGGTTGAGGTCGAAGACCAGGACGCCAATGAGCAGCATCAGAAGCGTCCCGAGTGCTGTGACGGCGAAGCCAACTGCGAGCTGGGCACCGAAGATCATCCAGGCCCGGATTGGCGTCGCCTGAAGCCGGCGCAGCACGCCGTTCTCCCGGTAGGAGGCCAGCTGGATCGGAATGTTGAAGATCGCCAGCGTCCCGATGATGAGCACGCAATAGGCCGGGACCGAGCGGTCCATAGGGCCGACGTTGTCGAATCCGTCGGCCGGGTCGTTGCCGAAGATGCCGCCGAAGACGAGCAGGAGCAGAATCGGGAAGATCAGCGTGAAGAAGAAGGCTGAGGGCTCGCGCAGCAGCAGCCGCCACTCGGAGATCGTCATCGCCCAGCCCATCCGGAGCTGCCGGGCGAATCCCATTGAACTGGTACGAGTCGCCCCTAGGGTCGTGGTGGCCCCGACTGTTGCCTGATCAGACATGCTCCGCCTCCTTGGTCACGCTCGGACTGGAATGATCGGTCAGCCGCAGGAAGACATCCTCCAGGGACGCACTGTCCATTCGAAGGTCCGGTGGCGCCATGCCCTGTTCCCGCAGGGCGTCGGCGACCTCCGCCATCAGATAGCCTTGCCCGGACACGCTGACGGTCGGCCCGTTACGATCGACCGCCTCGACGCCGGGTCGATCTTTGAGGAGCGCTGGATCAAACCCATCTGGCGCGGTGAAGAGCAGACGGGGCTGCGAGTCGTTGCCGCCCTCGAGGTTGGCCGGCGTATCGAGCGCGACAACCCGTCCCTGGTCGATCACGGCGATGCGGTCGCAGAGCGCCTCAGCCTCGTCCATGAAGTGCGAGACGAGGATGACGGTCTTGCCAGCGTCGCGGATGTCCCGGACCAGCGACCAGGAGTTGCGCCGCGCCTGAGGGTCGAGCCCAGCGCTCAGCTCATCGAGGATGACGATCTCCGGGTCGTTGAGGAGCGCCAGGGTAATGAACAGACGCTGTTTCTGGCCGCCCGAGAGCTTGCCGAAGGCAGTCGACCGCTTCCCGGCGATCCCCCATCGTTCGGCCAGCGGCTCCCACGGGACCGCGTTCTCGTACAACGCGCTGTAGAGGGCGAAGGCATCCCGGACCGTCATGCGGTCTGGCAGCGCCGCCTCCTGGAGCTGCACACCGAGCCGATCGCGGAGCTGGAAACTGTCCGTGCCGGGATCCAGCCCAAGGACCGAAACGTTGCCGCCATCCCGCTGCCGGAGTCCGATCAGCGTCTCGACCGTCGTCGTCTTGCCCGCCCCGTTCGGGCCGATAATGCCGAAGATCTCGTTCTGACGGACAGTGAACGAGACATCCTCGACAGCGGTCTGATCGCCGTAGACCTTGCGGAGATGCTCGACGGTGATCGCCGTGTCGTTCCGGGCTGACATCATTGCTTTCCTGCCTGCTTCCCGACTCAGTACGCTCCCGCCAACCCCGTCGGCGGCACGATCCATCAATCATCTGTCCGGGCCTGGTCCTCTCGCATCATCCAGAACATCCCTCTTCGGTAGCCGACCGGTGCGACGGAGATCAACCCTTCGGTTGATACTGGGCCCCCGCAGACGGACCGACCCGCCGGATCTCTGGCCCAGGAACAGAGTACGATCATTCCTGGCAGCAGTTGAACACGAAGGTCGCAGCGAGACCGTCCCATCCATCAGGAGTAACGCCCCGTGACAACGACGACCGCCATCCCTACGCCCGGCAATCTGATCAACGGCGTCTGGCAGCCGGCCGCATCCGGCCAGACCTTCGAGAACCGCAACCCGGCGGACACCGACGACATCATCGCCTACCATGCCGCCTCGGACGATCGCGACCTCGACGCCGCCTTCGCCGCCGCCGCCGCCGCCTTCCCCGGCTGGCGCCGCACTCCCGGCGTCGCCCGCGGCAACGTCCTCTACAAGGCGGCCGAGATCCTCGCCAGCCGGGCCAAGTCCGTCGCCCGCGAGCTGACCCGCGAGGAGGGCAAGACGCTTAAGGAAGCGACCGGCGAGACAATGCGCGCCGTCGCCATTCTGCGCTACTTCGCCGGGGAGACCTCCCAGCCGAGCGGCGAGAACTACCCCTCGGCCAACCCGACGACGATGCTCTACACCCTGCGCGAGCCACTCGGGGTCATCACGATCATCACGCCGTGGAACTTTCCGATCGCGATCCCGGCCTGGAAGCTGGTCCCGGCGCTGGCTTACGGGAACGCCGTCGTGATCAAGCCCGCCAGCGACGCGCCCCTCTGCACGATCCGACTGGCCGAGTGCCTGGTCGAGGCCGGGCTGCCGGCCGGTGTCCTCAACGTGGTGACCGGCAGCGCCAGCGCCCTGGGCGACCGGCTCGTCACCGACGAGCGATCCGTCGCGGTCTCCTTCACCGGCTCCGACGCCACCGGCCGGCACATCCAGCAACTGGCGACCGCCCACGCCAAAAAGGTCCAGCTGGAGCTGGGCGGCAAGAACCCGGCGATCGTCCTCGCCGACGCGGACCTCGACCACGCCCTGACCCAGGTCATCAACGGCGCGATGATGAGCACCGGCCAGAAGTGCACCGCGACCAGCCGGGCGATCGTCGACCGCCACATCGCCGCCGAGTTCACCGAGCGGCTGGCGCAGAAGATCGGCGACCTGACGGTGGGCAACGGGCTGGACGGCGCGACCCAGGTCGGCCCGTTGATCAACGCCGCCGCCGCCAAGAGCGTCGCCGACGGCGTCGAGCGAGCCCGGAGCGAAGGGACCGAGCTGCTGGTCGGCGGCACGCGGATGGAGAGCGACGGCCACGCCCGAGGCCACTTCATCGCCCCGGCACTGTTCAATGACGTTTCGCCGACCTCGACGCTCGGGCAGGACGAATTGTTCGGCCCCGTCCTCGGCGTGATCCCGGTCGACGGGATGGACGAGGCCATCAGCGTCGCCAACAACGTCCGCTACGGCCTCTCGGCCTCACTGTTCACCCGGGACCTGACCCAGGCGCTCCACTTCGTCCAGGAGATCCAGGCCGGTATCGTCCACGTCAACAGCGAGACGGCCGGCGCCGAGCCGCAGGTCCCGTTCGGCGGCTACAAGGGCAGCAGCTCCTATAGCCGCGAGCAGGGCAAGGCCGCCCGCGAGTTCTTCACTCAGATCAAGACCGTCTACCTGGACCCGTCGCCGTCGTAGCGTGAGACGCCTGCACTGGCAGCATCCATGCGACGCTCCACGGCAGGAGACCCGCCGATCGCTCTCTGGCGGACAGTGATTGAGCAGCAATTTCAAAACGGGGCAAGCCCCAGGGAGTCGGGAAATGGCAGCGGACATCGAGCGAACGGCAACCGTGGTCTGGGAGGGCAGCGGCGCCGAGGGTCAGGGCACGCTCAACGTCGGCAGCGGCGCGGTGTCGAACCTGACGATCAGCGCCCCATCGCGGTTCGAGGAGCCCAATGGCAACACGTCGCCGGAGGAATTGATCGCCTCGGCCCACGCCGGATGCTACGGCATGGCCCTGTCGTTCGACCTCTCGGGATCGGGCACGCCGCCCTCACGGCTGACGGTCACTTCGACGGTCGGACTCGAGCCAGAGCCGAGCGGCAATGGCTTTCGGGTCGCCTACTCCCACCTCAAGCTGACCGGCTCCGTCTCCGGTCTGGACCGGAACGGCTTCCTCGCCGCCGCCGAGAGCGCCCGGGAGAACTGCCCGATCAGCAAGCTGTTCATGGGCAATGCCGAAATCACGCTGGACGCGACGTTCGTCGAGTAGTCGTCCGGCAGGAAACGCCCTGAACACCGACGGCCGCGACCGCGTCATGCGGTGCGCGGCCGTTGTCATACGCCAATAGGAACCGGAGCAGACCATGCCATTAGCCGTCGATGAGATGGTCACCGTCGCCCAACGGATTGCCGACCAGTGGATCACCATCCCCGGCGTCCAGGCGGTCGCGCTCGGCGGCTCACTCGGCCGGGTCGCCCCTGGGGCTTCGGATACGGTGCTCGACCCGCCCGGCGACATCGACCTCTACATCTACGCCGACACCATCCCTTCGACAGACCAGCGTTGGGCCGCCATCGACGCGACCGGTAGCCGCGAGATCGAGCTCGACCGGCGATTCTGGGAGACCGAGGATAGCTGGATCGACTATGGGAGTGGAGTGCTTATCGAGGCGATACACCGCTCCCCGGCCTGGATCACGGCTGATCTGGATCGTGTCCTCAATCAGCACCAGGCCTCGATCGGCTACACCACCAGCCTCACCGACAGCGTCCGGGACAGCGTCGCCCTGGCCGACCCGAACGACTGGTTCGCGCGGCTCCAGGCCGATGCGAGGCGTCCGTATCCGCCCGAACTCCGCGACGCGATCATCGCAAAGAACCACCCCATCCTGCGCTTGACCCACGCCAGCTACCGCGACCAGATCAGCTCGGCCATCCGCCGGAACGACTTCAACTCGGTCGCCCACCGGACGACGGCGCTGCTGGCGTCGTTCTGGGACATCCTCTTCGCCCTCAACCTCGCGTTCCATCCTGGCGAGAAGCGTCTCGTCGCCTTCGCCGACGTCCGCTGCCCCAACCGTCCGGCCGACCTCGAAATGAAGATCCGCGATGTCGTGACAATGCTGGGGACGCCGGATGAAGGGCTACTCTCACAGATCGACGGGTTGCTGGGTGACTTGGATGTCTGTATCGCTCGGGCATCCAATTCCGACAGGGTTGGCTAATATCGAGCAAGGCGGCTGGCGGAGCAGACTCCTCCCCCGACCCCTCTCCGGCTCACCTGCTGCGCTCACCCGCTGAAGCGGCTTCGTCTCCGCAGGTGCCCGGAGAGGGGAGACCGAGTTTCCGAGGCATGTGTTGACGCGATCAATTTCTGAGGTGTGCGACTCAACGTCGTCTCGTAGGGGCCAAGCTCGCGCTGCGCTGGCGAGTCCGGCCGCCGCAGCGGCCATCGCCTCAGAGGGCGATGACGCTCGCGACGAAGCGATGAGCGGTCTCGCGGACGTCCCGGACTACGTGATCGATCGAACAACGTTGTCGGAATCGTTGCATGATGCCGGAATCGACGATCAAAGAATTGGATTTCTTACTGTGTCTGAAGGTGCCCCATGCGCGTACTCCTCTTCACAATTGCCGCGATTCTCTTCAGTTCGTCCGTCCTCGACACCGCTGCCTCATCTCCAATCGCCATGACGGCTCTTGCTGGGACAGGGTGCGAACTCGTCGAGCTTTACCCTGGCTATCCCGGATATCAGGGTTTTGTGACGGGAGTCGATGGCATCGGAGATCATGCCTGCCTGGAAGACCTCGAAGCCGAGGATCGGACCTTCGACCGGGACATCGAGGACGATGAAAACCTCGAAGCCGCTCGATCACTCAGAATCAACGGTGGTCCGGAGCTGTGGACGTGGGAGAACTGGATGGCCATCGAGGCCGAGCGCGGCATGGTCGCGACTTGCTACACCTGTCTCTTCGATGAAGCCAACAATCGGAGCAGCCCAACCAACACCGACATTGCTCCCAACGATCCAAGACTTGTTCTCGGTCCATTCATTGGTTTCGATCTCGAGGCCTTCGTTTCTGACGGTCGAATTTCGAATCACCAGTACGAGAATTTTGTCTTCCGCTCGATCGCGTACGCGTCGAATCCTGGCATTCACCTCAACGCGAGAGAGGTACTCGATCAGGTCGAAGTCTTTTGGGCACAGTTCAATTCGCGTGGAGGAACGCCGACAGATTGGGATGCGCTCTGGTGCTCAACGCTTAGCCAAGGAGGTTATGCTCCTACGCCAGAGGCAGCAAGTGCGGAGGATCAGGTCTGGCTAGTCATGGCAATGTTCTGGACCTATGCGAACCTGGCACTGAATCCTTCGGCCTCAGACGCTACGCTCAGCATGGATTTATCTCCAGTGATCGATGAGTGGATTGGCGATTGGGAAGCTGGCCGGACACATGAGACGTTCGCTGAATACGCCAGCAGCCAACAACTGAACGGCTGGGCAACATGCTAATGGCTCCTTTCCACCAGGCGCCAGTCCATCAACGCTTTTTTACCGCTACGCAATGATCCATAACGATGAGCGAGCGCGAGGACCTCGATCCTACGGCGCCTCAACGGCCGGCGTCATCTCGGCGTCGACGGCGCCCTCGACCGGCACCTCCGGCTGGTCCTCCGGGGCGAAACCGAGCGAGAGCGCCTGCTCGACGATGCCGCGGCGCATGAGCCGCTCGGCCTGGCGGAGCAGCGGGATCAACGGGTGGTCGTCGAGAACGTCTCGCAGCATGTCGCGGACCTGCCGCATCAGGTCGATCGTCTTGTTGAACGTCAGGACGAGGTCGCCCTCACTCAGCTCGATCGTCTCGCCGATCTCGACCATCGTCGCGCCGAGGCACCAGGCCCGGACGGCGCCGTAGAAGGCGGTGTTGTGGCCGCCGGAGATGAACAGGTCGTGGGCGTGCTCCTCCTCGAGCACGTCCCTCTCCAGCTCGTCGATCCGCAGCCGCAGCCGGTCGATCGCCGGGGAGAGCGTGTAGCCGTTGGTGAAGCGCGAATCGCGGTCGAAGCAGTACCACGAGAACAGTTCGGCCAGGTCTTCGGGCAGCAGGTTGTCCAGCCATTCGCGGACGATCATCTCGCAGAGGATCACGCCGTCGTTGTCGAAGATCCCGGCCAGCATGTCGGCCTTGCCGGTCGGGAAGCCCTGGTCGAGGTAGCCGAACCGGTGGAGGACATCCCGGATGCCATGGATGACGCCGCGAACCCGCGCCTCCTCCGCCTGCTGCTCGGTGCGGAGCAGCTCGTTGAAGGACGCCTGCTCCTGGTAGAGCCGATCGACGTGGACGAGATTCGCCTGAAGGCGCTTGCGGGTCCCGCGGTCATGGACCGGGTGGGCGTCCCGAAGCCCGGTCAGGTCGCGCGTCTCCTCGTCGAGCGCCGCGACCTGTGTGGTCAACTCGACCCGCCGTCGCTCCAGCCGCGCGCCCTCCTGCCGCTGGAACCCGGCCAGCCGGGCGCCGAGGTCCGGCAGGCCGAGCGACGCGATCGCCGCGGCGATGGCATCGAGCGTCGCCCGGCTGACCAGTTCGGTCGCGTCGCGGACATCCTCAGGTGGCTCGATCAGCTGGTCCGGCAAGTCGACGCGGGCGCCGTCCGGCAGGAAGTCGATGTCGCGGTACTCGGGGACGGCTTCGATCCGGTCGCCGAACAGGAACAGCCCGGCTCCACCCGCCGTCCCGCGACCCAGTGAGACACCCCAGCCCCGCGTACGATCGTGCATAACGAGGCCCGACTCCTCCTGCCGCAGCAGGCGCCGGAGGACATGACGACCCGGCTCCGTCCACGGTCGCCGGTCCTGCTGGGTGGCCGTCGCCACATCGAGGTCAAGCTGGGCAGAGCGCAACCGGCCCTGGACGTTGGTCAGCGCGGCGACCAGCTCGCGATAACCGGACAGCAAGCCCTCGGTCTCGTCGTAAGAGGGTGACATCGCCTGCTGGGCAGCGACGATGTCGCCTCCGATCTCGAGCAGGTCGCGCTCGACCTGCCGGACCCGCTGGCTGCTTTGGTACTCGGCCAGGCTCTCCTGCAGGAGCTGGCGGACCCGTTCGCCCTCGGGCGGGTCCCAGAGGTTGAGGACCGTGTTGTAGCGGATCGCGAAGGCGGACCGGACCGGCAGGAGCGGTCCGGTGGCAATGTGAAGCATCTCCCGGAACGGGACGAACGGCGAGAATGGAACGACGACATGACCGAAGCGGTCCATCCCACGGCGCCCGGCCCGGCCCGCCATCTGCTGGAACTCGTTCGGGATCAGCAGGCGACGCTGGCGGCCGTCCCACTTCGACAGTCGCCCGATCACGACCGTTCGGGCTGGCATGTTGACGCCGAGAGCGAGGGTATCGGTCGCGAAGACGACCTGCATCAGCCCACGGCCGAACAGGACTTCGACCAGTTGCTTCAGGATCGGCAGCAGCCCGGCGTGGTGGAAGCCGATTCCCTTCCGGACAAGATAGGTGATGGTCCTGACCTGCTCCAGATCGAGGTCCTCGGGCCGGAGCTCGCGGAGGAGGCTGGCGACGGTCTCGTCGATCCGGACAACCTGCTCCGGCGTCGCCAGTGTCGGGCGGGCGGCGGCCAGGCCCTCAGCGTACTTCTGGCAATCGTTGCGGCTGAAAAGGAAATAGATCGCCGGCAGCCGGCGCTGTTCGGCCAGGACGTCGATGATCTCGCGCGGCTGCGGCTCGTCCCGCTCGCGGCTGAAGCGCGGTGTCCGGCTCGGCCCCGCATCGCCGCCCCGGCGCTGGACCCGGCGTTCCTGCCTGGAGCGGCCCTTCGGCTGGGAGAAGTCGTTGACCGTCCGGCCGTGGTGGTCGACGACGACCTCGAGTTGCCCATCGACGAAGTACTCAAGCGCCAGCGGGACGGCGCGGCGGAGATGGGTGACGAGGCGGATGGGGCGGTGGGTGTGGGTGATCCAGTCCGCGATCTCGCCGGCGTTGCTGACGGTCGCCGACAGGCAGATGAACTGGACGTGGGCCGGGCAGAGGATGATCGCCTCTTCCCAGGTCGTACCGCGGTCACGGTCGGCGAGGTAGTGGACCTCGTCGAAGATCACGCAACGGACGTCGTCGACCTCCCACGGCGTCTGGAGGAGCATGTTGCGCAGGATCTCGGTCGTCATGACGAGGACGCGGGCGTCGCGGTTCTCGGAGATGTCACCGGTCAGGAGCCCGACGTCCTTGCCGTAGACCTGGCGCAGGTCACGGAACTTCTGGTTGCTCAGCGCCTTGATCGGCGTGGTGTAGAAGACGCGGCCCGTCCCCTTCACCGCGTGGTAGATCCCGAACTCGCCGACGACCGTCTTGCCGCTGCCGGTCGGCGCCGCGACGAGGACTGACTCGTCCCGCAGGAAGTGACCGATCGCCTCGATCTGGAAGGCGTCCAGCGCGAACGGGTACTGAGCGGCAAAGTCGGCGATCTCCGCGACAGCACCGGCGGTCAGCGCGGCCGGCTCGGCACTCGGGCGACCCAGCGGCGCCGGCGACTCGGGAACCGTCAGGGCGACGGCCGCGGCGTGGGAGTCAGCCCGTTCGCTCTCGTCGGAATCATGAGTCAGCGAGGTTGACGGATCGACTGCCATCGGAGCCTTTTCAGATCGAACGGAAGCGGGACACACATCACTGCTGGCGTTTCGCATAGGGATTCAATCGCCTGGAAGCCTACCATGCAGGTCCTGGTCCCCACGCGACGAGCGTCCCACCCTGGCTGGGGTGGGACGCTCGTCGACCGCTTCCGTCGATGGCGAGCTATTACCAGTGGACCTCGACGCGGCTGCCAATCGAGACGAAATCGAACAGGTACTGGGCAGCCCAGAGATCGAGGGCAACGCAGCCGCCGGTCGGCGCGTTGTAGCCGTGTGCATAGTCGCCCCAGCTCTCCAGCGAGTAGGAGTGGAAGCCGTTGTCCCGGGAGGGATCGAAGGCGACGTAGTCGCGGATCCAGGCCCGCCCATAGGCGGTGTAGTGGAGAGCGCCTTCCTTGGCGAAGACGTAATACGTCCCGTTTGCCGTCGCCCAGAACCCACCATCTGACTGGTCGGAACTCATGGCCGCCCAGACCTGCACGACCGCAACATCACCGTCGTAAAGCGTGACCAGTTGGGAACTTCGGTCGACGTCGACCCAGCGTTCACTCACGATCGGTGCGGCCGCGACGGGAACTGCGTCATCGACCGGCGCCATGTCCGATCCGACAGCCATGTCCATCCCGCCAGCACCAAGGTAATCGCCCAAGACGAACCCGTGGACACCGTAGTAGTCGATTTTGTACCAGTTGTCGGGAGTCGGCCCACCGACCACCTCAAACGACTGGCCCCAGGATGCCTGTCCGATGATCACGCCATTCGGCGTGTCCCGAACGTTGACGACGTCAGTTGTGACCTGGACCCAGATTCCCTCTGCCGCCACGCCACTGGGGAGCGCGAAGCCGCTGCCTACCACCACCCCAAGCATCAGAACGATCGCCAGTCCGGCCCGGAAGACACGCCCCGAAAGCGATGATCGGGGCGAGGTCATCCCAGCCAGAGATGATCCCCCGAACCCCGCCGCTTCCCCAAGACCATTCCCCCCGGAATGATCACGGTTCTCGTAGCACATGTTGTGTTGACCTCCACGGTCCGTGGCGTTCGGGCTGGCCTGGCGGGCCAGCCCGAACAGTCCGAACAGGAGAGTTCCGCCAGCCACGGCCCGCTCTCCAGTAGCGGCACTATACCAACTATCTCAACGAATTGGTCGTTTCCCATTTGTCACAACTACCAATATGAAAACCGACCTCTCATTTGCTGCACTTTTTGCGCATCGACATCCGGTCCAGAAGATCGCCGCCTGCTCCTTCGTTCGTCCCACGCGGCATTCCGTATCAACCGCGGGAACTGTTGTACGGGGCGGGCAGGATATCCGCCCAGAGACGCCCAACCTGCGCTTCTCCGAGGCGATGCGCCTCGTCCCAGACGGGCCCGACAGGCACGCCCGTCGTGCGGGAAATCGCGACCACATCGTCGTACTCCGGAACCGCGTTGGCGACCCGACCATCGAGGCCGCGCAGCTTGAGGCGGACATCGCCCCATCGGGTCCTCACCGTAACCAGATGTCGGGGTGCCTTCGTCCGGGCGATTGCGGTCCTGCGAACGCCCAGTGTCGGGGTATTCGCGAAGATCAGCGCCTCGATCGCGTCGGCGTGGGCACCCGGCGCGATAGCGCTGACGACGGTTCCCGGCCGCCCCTTCTTCATCTGGACAGGTGTCAACCAGACATCGCGAGCACCGCCCCCCAGGAGCCGCTCGACCAGCAGCTCGTAGAACTGCGGGTTCATGTCGTCAAGATTTGTCTCGATCAGGACCTCATTGTCCGGGCCATTTACCGCTTCAGGATCGGCTGCGTCGCCGATGACCACCCGCAGGGCATTGGGCCACGGCAGGACTTTTGTCCCGTAGCCATAGCCAATTCGGGCCGGGACCATCGCCGGCCGCGTGAACGTCGCCAGCGTCGTCAGGATCGCCGCCCCGGTTGGAGTCAGCAGCTCGACGTCTACGGTCTCTATTTCGGGTCGCGGAGCGGCGATTGGCGCCCCCGAGCGTGCCATCAGCAGGGCGGTCGCTGGCGCGGGGACCGGCAATAGACCGTGCTGCGTCCGGACCATCCCCCGGCCAACCTGCGGCGCTCCGGAGAAGACCGCCGCCACACCGAGCGCGTCGAGTCCGATGCAGGCGCCACAGATATCGACGATGGCGTCAACACCACCGACCTCGTGAAAATGGACCCGATCGACCGGCTCGGAGTGGATCTCGGCCTCGGCCCCGGCCAGGCTCCCGAAGACCGAGAGCGCGGCGGCCCGGACCTGGTCCGCGAGTCGGCTGTCCTCGATCAACGTCCGGATGTCCGACCAGCGCCGCTGCGTGTGCTGACCCGGCTCGACTTCGACACGGAACCGTGTGCCCGCCACAACGCGGTCCGTCGTCCGCTCGGCGGCGATCCGGTAGCCGGTCAGGTCCAGCTTCGTCAGTTCGTCCCGAAGCCATTCCACCGACAGGCCGGCATCGATCAGGGCGCCGAGCACCATGTCCCCGCTGGCGCCGGAGAACGGGTCGAACCAGGCCACGCGCATCGGATCGATTCCTTACTTGTCGCTCGAACGGAAGACGGTCATTCGACTGCTATCATCGCGGCCACTGAAACGGCGTGTTGTGCCGCGAAGCGGATCAACCTTACAGCCTCGTCCGGAGATGATTCCCGTATGACAACCACCACCCGATTCGGCGGCCAGACGATGACGGCTCAGCTTCGCACGGTGGTCATGCGGACACCACCGCCGGTCGAATCGCCGGATGCGTGGCGGGAGTTCGACTACCTCCATCCCATGGACGGGCCGCTGGCCGCGACGGAGCACCGGGCTCTGGTCGATCTGCTCACGGCCCAGGGCGTCGAGGTCATCGTCCCAGACCTGGAGACACCCCACCTCCATGATGTCATCTTCCCGTACGACCCTTCGATCATCACCGACTCCGGCGCGGTGATCCTCCGGATGGGCAAGCACGCCCGGCGCGAGGAACCCGCCCTCGCCGAGCAGCTCTACCGCGATCTCGGCATCCCGGTCATCGGCCGGATCGAGGACCTCGGCACGGTCGAGGGTGGTGACACGATGTGGATTGACGACACCACCCTCGCGGTCGGCGTCGGCTACCGGACCAACATGGCCGGCATCCATCAGCTGGAACGGATCTTCGCCGCGGCCGATCTGGAGATCGAGGTCATCCCGGTTCCGCTCCCCCACTGGAATGGCCCGGACGAGTGTCTCCACCTGCTGTCGCTGCTCTCTCCGGTCGCCGGGGATCTCGCGATCGGCTACCCGAAGCTGATGCCGGTCCCGTTCGTCCAGCTCCTCGTCGAGCGCGGCTGGCGGCTGGTCGAGATCCCGGACGACGAGTTCGCCTCGCAGAGTTGCAACGTCGTGACAATCCGTCCCGGCCTCGTCGTCATGCTGGAGCCCAACCCGGTCTCGCGTGAACGTCTGGCGGCCGAAGGGGTCGAAGTGCTGACCTACGCCGGCGAGGAGATCAGCCACAACCGGACTGGTGGCCCGACCTGCCTGACCCGCCCGATCTGGCGGTCCGAAACCGTCTGACCATGACTCAGCATCCTCGATGACACACTGCCACATCAGCGACGCACTGAGAAGCCGATCACAACGTCGGGGGTCATCGGTCAGCCCGGTCGACAGCGCCCAGCGGTCAGATGAGCCATCCCAGCAGCCGCTTACAGCGCGCTGGGTCTTCGGTCAGCCCATGATCCAACGCCCAGAGCCAGTAGTCTGCGACCCGAACGTACGACCATGTCTTGACCAGGCTGTGTTCGAGTCCAGCGGTCTCGCTGATGATGGCGATAAAGCGTTCGAGGTCGGCTCGGTCATTCATTCCGTCGACCCGACGCCAAAGCAACTGGGCAACTCCGGACTCCGGATCTCCAGCCAGCGCCCAAGGGTCGATCGCGAGCCAGCCACCCTCCGGACGCGTCGAGCCGAGGACATTTCCGTCCCACAGGTCCCAGTTGACCATCCGAAGCTCAGTTGACCCCGATAGCTCATCGGTCAGGGCAAGGGCCCGATCAAGCAGTTGACGCGGATATGGACGACCAAGCCGCGCCCAGTGCGTCTCCAACAGCGCCCGGATCTGGTCGACAGCTGAAGCGACCGTCGTCAGTACCGGCAGGGTCGGAATGGCAGTCAGCCGGATGAGCAGACCGGCCACCCGAGCGGCTTCGTCGTTCGGAAGTCCCGTCATCGTGCGATCCGGGTCGAGCCGCTCAAGCAGGAGCGCACCTTCAGCCAGGTCCGATTGCAGCAGCCGGACGACTCCACGCCCATCCCAGTACCGCAGGACGGCTGCCTCCTCCCGGGTAAGTTCGTTCACCCATGTGACTTTCAACACCGCGGGACCGGCCGATGACTGGACCGGCAATGCGAGCGCGTTTCCCCCGTGTCGCGGCTCGCCATCGGGTTCAAGGTGCCAGCGCGCCAGCATGCGCTCAATCTGGTCGGAGAGCTGTGCCAGCCAAACGGCGCCGGCCTCGCCTCTGGATTGGACTATCCACTCGAAAAAACTACCTGGGATCTCGATCATCACACGTCTCCGTGGTTGCTGGACCCAAGTCGATCACCTGACATTGCTGAGCAGCAGGGCACCGGCGAAGACCGGGGTCGCGACCAGCGCCACCCGAAGGACGATCACAGGCGCCCGGCGAGTATAGCGGGCGCCGATGAACGAGCCGGACGAGAGCCCGACGACCGTCCCGACCAAATGAGGACCGGAGACATCACCGGCCGCGAGGAACGTCAGGGCGGCGCTGGAACTGACGAACATGAGCACGAACATCGTCGTGCCGACGGCCTGCCGGAGCTGGAGCTTCGCGACGACGAGCAGCCCGAGCTGGAGGAACGGCGACATCCCGACGCCGAGCAGCGCCGAGAGTCCGCCCCCGACGAGACCGAGGCCGACCGATGGCAGCCGGCGATCCGGAGCGAGATCGGGCATCCGGTCGCCGAGCGGCGGAACGATCAGGGCGGCGTAGCGAGTCCGCAACCAGACCATCACCGCCAGCGCCCAGAGTCCCAGACCGGCCGCGATCGTGAGCGCCTGCTCGGGAATTCCCTGGCTCAGCGACGCTCCGGCGACCGCCCCGGCAATGCCCGCCACACCGACGATGACCCCGGCCCGCGGAGCGACGTTACCCTCCCGGTAGTGGGACCAGGCGCCAGCGACCGCCGTGAAGAACATCGCTGCCAGGCCCGTCCCGATCGCCTCATGGATCGGGAGGCCGAAGCCGGTCGAGAGCAACGCCACGACGAGACCGGCCCCGCCAGCACCGACGAACCCAAGCAGGACCCCGAGCGCGAAGGTGACGACAGTCAGCGTGACGATGAGCTGTAACGTATCCAGGAACGCTGCCTCCGGTCGCGGTGCGGATCCTGGCCGGCCAGGGCAGCATGTCAGGGTCGATCGGGCATCATTGTCCACGATCCCCGCTGGCTTGTCTTACGGGATCAACGACTAGCGGTCGTGCCAGTCAGCGTCCTGAGGCTCGAGCCGGGACGGCCGCGCGTCAGACCGGGACCGGGACGCTGGCCGGGTTGCCCGGCCCGGTGGGCGGACGCCCTCCTGACCGATCTGCCGGTCGATATTGGCGAGAATCGCGGCGATCTCGGCATCGTACTCCGGTCCCTGGCGCAGGTCGCGAGCGACCCGGCCAGCGGGATCGGCCGGCACGGTGTCGTCAAGCGGCGGTTCGAAGGGATCGACCCGGCCCGGCGTGGTCGGCTCGGAGTAGCGGCCGGTGATGACCATGCCGCGGACTGGAGGTCCATCGCCGGCACTCTGTCCCCGCCGCTGTATAGCCTGGACGAACCGGAAGACCAGCAGCGCCAGCAGGATGACCACGATCGCAATGATCAGCGGCCGGAACAGGATCGCGACGGCCGCCCCGATGACGATGCCGATCAGAAGGCCGATCACGAGCGCCCAGCGCTGCGTCCGGGTCTGCTCCCAGAGCGACATCGCGCCCTTCGTTCGATCATCGACGTTCATGCCTGTGCTTCCTCTCACCTCATCCGCGGGGCCGATCCTGGTGCGGAGGTCTTGAACGATCAACGATCCAGGGTGTCGGATTCCGTGGCAGGTGCCGGAACCAGATGCCATCGGGTTCGTTCGCTGTCCGGCTCAAGTAGACCCGACAACTATCGCCAAACCATGACGATGGGTTGTCGATTTCGCCGCGGCCCGTGGTCTCCGGAGCGATCCAGCCTCGTTCAGCACCGTCAGAACGGTTTTCCTTGGCCGGATCGGACCGATGACCGACCGGGTATAATTGCGAAACACTCGTTCTGTACGGACACCCTAGGAGCCGCGCGTGGTCGCCGCCACTTCCCGAACATCTTACTCCCCCGAATCGCCCGCCGGTGACGAACCGGCGGGCATCAGCCTGTCCGACGCCCGGCGGATGACGTCCGACCAGCGCTGGACCTGGGCAGGCTACCTGCGCTCGCGAGGGGCGCTAGCCGAGGCGGCGCGCTGGCTGGACCTGATCGAGTCGATCAGCGGACCGAGCATCAAGGGGCAGGAGGAGCGAGCGGCTCTGCTGATGGCGGCCGGCCGGGAACAGGAAGCCATCGCCATCCTCCGGCAACGGGCCGAAAGCCGGCCATCCGCGACGGCGTCGGTCCGGCTGGCGCTCGCCCTGCTCAGCGCGGGCGAGCTCGCGGAGGCCAGCCGGATCACAGCCGAGGTCGGGGCGGCGTCGCCGGAGCTTCGGTCCGTCCAGGCGCTGCAACTCGAAGTCGCCCGGGCGGCCGGCGACCATAAGGCGTTGGCGGCGCATTACGACGCGGAGATCGCGTCCGACCCGAACAACACGTCCGCCCGGCTCGGTCTGGCGCAGGTAGCCGTCGATCGGGACGATCGCGACGGGGCCGCCCGGCAACTGGATGACGCGCTCCGGCTCCGTGCCGCCGGCGAAGGGCTGTCGCTCAAGCAGGCATCGACGGTCGCCGCCTGGCTGGGACGAAAGGATCTGGCGGCCTCGCTGGCCGAGGAGTTCGAGACCCGGAGCCTCCAGTCCCGCCGTCAGCGTGACCGGATGGTCCAGGAGCCGATCCTGGCGCGGCTCGGACTGCCCGTTCCCGACCTTATCGAGCCGCCGGCGGCCGATGCGCTCCCGGCGGACTGGCCACGAACCCGGACGGAACTGACACCACAGGTCACCCGCGCCACGGCGGCCGCGCTGGCCGAGCCTGCCGATGAGTCCGACCTCGAGGTCGCTCCGGTCGAGGCCCCGATCGATCTGACCGAGCAGCACCCCGAGGTCCTGGGGCTGCTACGCCGGGCGTTCGGCTATCAGGACCTGCGGGCGGGGCAGGCGGCGGTGATCGCCAATGTCCTCGACGGCAAGGACACGATTGCGATCATGCCGACTGGCGCCGGCAAGTCGCTCACCTTCCAGATCCCGGCCATGATCCTGCCTGGCGTCACGCTCGTCCTGTCGCCGTTGATCGCCCTGATGAAGGACCAGGTCGAGACGCTGCCGGACGAGATCCGGGGGCGGACCGCGCTCGTCAACAGCACGCTGACCCCAGCTGAGCAGCGGACCGTTCTGGAAGGGATTGCCGGCGGTCAGTACAAGCTCGTCTACGCCGCCCCGGAGCGCCTGCGCCAGAGGGCCTTCGTCCATGCGATGCGGCAGGCCGGAACCAGTCTGGTCGTGATCGACGAGGCCCACTGCATCAGTATGTGGGGCCACGATTTCCGCCCGGACTACCTCCAGATCCCGCAGGTCCTGCCCGCCCTCGGCAACCCGTCCATCCTCGCCATCACCGCCACGGCGACGCGGAAGATGAGCGGCGAGATCGGCCAGGCGCTCGGCCGATCACTCGACCTGATGACGGTCAACCTGTTCCGGCCCAACCTGTTCTTCTCGGCCTTCGAGTGCTCCAACCGCGAGGAGAAGATCCGCCGGACCCTGGAGATCTGCCAGAAGGAGCGCGGCGCCGGGATCATCTACGTCGGCTCCCGGGCCGACGCCGACAAGCTCGCCAACTCCCTTCGGCAGCGCGGCGTCAGCGCCGTCCCCTACCACGCCGGGCTCGACCCAGCCACCCGCGCCCGCCATCAGGACGTGTTCATGTCCGGTCAGGCCCGTATCGTCGCCGCGACGGTCGCCTTCGGTATGGGCGTCAACAAGAGCAACGTCCGCTTCATCGTCCACCTCGCTCCGCCGCGTTCGCTGGAGTCGTACGCTCAGGAGAGCGGCCGGGCCGGGCGCGACGGCGAGCCCGCCCGCTGCGTCCTGCTCTACAGCTCCTACGACTCCGGCAACCTCTCCCGGCACTCCGTCCGCGACCAGATCCCGATCCCGGTCCTGCGGCGGATCTACCTCAACCTGCGGGCCAGCGCGACCGGCCGCTGGACGATCGTCGACCCGCGCGACCTTCTGCCGGCCGGCAGCGTCGACAGCGAGAACCACGAGGTCGACAGCGACATCGACCCCCGTGTCGGCCTCGGCGTGCTGGCCCAGGCCGGACTCGTCCGGCGGCACCCGGACGCCCCGATGGCGTTCACCCTCCAGCCCCACGAGGGGTTCAGCGCCGAGGCCGAGTCGGCGACCGGCATCCCCTGGCGCGAGCATGTCCGCTGGGCCTGGGACGGTTCCCGGCTGGACGGCGGCTCGCTCGACACCCTCGTCGCCTGCAACGCCCTCGGCATCACCCCGACCGTCCTGACGGAGACGCTGGAGAGCGAGCCGGAGCTGTCCGTCCGCGAAGGCAACCGGGTCGTCTGCCTGGAGTTGCTGCCGGCCGACGCAACGGTGAAGGAGCGCATGGCCGACGTCCTCCACCGTGGGCAGACCGAGGCCGTTCGCCGGGTCGCGCAGATGATGGAGTACGCCGCCGGCAACCGCTGCCGCCACCAGGCGATCGCCGCCCACCTCGGCCAGCGCCTACCGGCCTGCGGGACCGCCTGCGACGTCTGCACCGGCGCGGCCGCCGGGCAGCGGGCCGAGCGCGGTGGCGGCAAGCGCGTCTGGACGACCGCCAATGACGCCCTCGACGTCCTCGATGCCGTGAGGACGCTGCCCTTCCCGATGGGAAAAACCGGGCTGACGAAGCTCCTCAACGGCTCCGTCGAGAGCAGTGTCCGCGACGATCGCTCCGCGTCGTTCGGCGCGATGAAGGACGTCTCACCGAGCAAGGTCGGCAACCTGATCGACCAACTGGTCTCGGACGGGTTCCTCCTCCGGGACCTCAACCACGAGTACAAGCTGATCTCGATCACCGCCCGTGGCGCCGCCGCCGACCTCGACGCCCTCCGCGCCGCCGGACATCCTGACTCGGACACAGCCGTATCGAAGCGGACCGGCTATCGTCGGCGATGAATCGGACCTGGTCGGTCCATGACCGTCGAGATAAGGCCGGCTATCGCTCCGGCTTCTGGCTCGCCTCTCCATCTCGTCAGGTGAGGGTGGCTCTATCCACAACCGGCGCATCCCGGTTGAGAGACACGATCTCCCCTGACGGCGAAGGCCGCTGCGGCGGCCGGGCTCGCAAGCGTCGCCCCTACGGAACTACGCCGTCCCTCTGTTTTAGAACGCATGAGACGAGCGACCGGCGCGGGGAAATTGCTTCCCCGCGCCGGTCGCTCTTTCCATGACGATTCTCGATCGTTCGAGCAGACAGCTAATCGGCGGGGCCCGCAATTGGTTTCTCGGAATCCGCCTTCGCCTTGGCGGCATCGGCCTCGTTCAGAAAAATCCGGACGTTGGTGAACAGCGGGATGATGTGCCGGCGCGACCAGATGATGCCGATAAGGGCGAGAACGAGGTAGGTTACCCCGACGGCCATCCCGAGATCAGGTACCGACAGCTGGAGGAAGAAAAGGATCAGCAGCATCCCCGCGCCGGGCAGTCCGAGCCGGAGGTCCAGTAGCAGGACGACGGCGAACAGGGACTGGGCGGCGGTGATGAAGATTTCCTGCCCGGCGAAGGTGAAGAGCCCATCGTCAGCCGCGGTCGGAAAGTTCATCGGCTCAAGCCCACCGGCCGAGATCGCGTAGATCAGCGGCAGCATCGCGATCAGCAGCGTCCACTGGTTGATCTTCGACGAGACCAGTGCGCCAAAGGCCGCCGTTGTCGCGCCACGCCAGGCGAACAGCGTCACGATGACCAGCTCCGGCGCTTCGGACGCAATTGGCGCGACCCACTGGACCAGCAGGAACTCGTCGACGCCGAACTGCTGGCCGGAGGCGACCAGCGCCTGGCCGAACGGGTGGGCGACAAGCAGGATGAAGCCGGCCGACAGCAGCCCGAGCACCGCGACGATGGTGCGGCGCTGAACTTTGGGATAGCTGCCGATGATCATGGACGGGCCGACGAGATGCGGCTCATGGGAGGGCAACCGGGAGAGTTGCGAGAGGTAGACGCCGAAGATCGCGACCAGGATCACGAGGTCGATCCAGGTCAGCGAGCCTTTGATCGGGATGACGAAGGCGTAGAGCGTCGCCGCTAGCAGCGCGATGATCTCCAGCCCGTTCTCGCGGTTGAGCTCGGTGACGCGAGTCCGCTGCCGGAACCAGACGATGCCAACGATCAGCGGCCAGAACAGTCCGATCAGCAGCCGGTTGGCACCGGTCATGTTGGCGATGGCGAGTTCGGCGTTCCCCGGATTGCCGGGTGCGTCCCAGGCGAAGGTGGCGCCGACGACGTACTCGGGCAGGATGGCGATCAGGGCCAGGAGCGCGAGCGCGAGCCCGGCGCTGACGTCTAGCTGCAGGACCTCAGCCGCCCATGACAGCAGGAAGGCACCACCGACGATCGTGCCACCGAACAGGATCGCGGCGATCCAGTCCTCGATGTGGACTCCGCCGAAGAGCGCGAACAGTTCGAGGATGACACCGGGCAGGGACAGCAGGACCGCAAGCAGAACCGGGAGCAGACCACGCGACAATTCGGGACCTTGCCTCTCTTCGTGATGGCCTCACGATGACGACGACTCCGTCACCCGCTGGGTGGCGCGCGACGCCCAACGCCCAACCCGTGTAGGGTTTTGGCGACGCAGGCTCAATATAGGGTACGAAGTGGCTCCGGCATGTCACGAAAGTTCATGGATCGCGAGCCCGTCCGATCATGAACGTCAGGCTTTGCTACCCTTGCGCCGATGCGTCCGGGGGCGGAGGGGGTCCGGTGGCCTTCCCGGTCTTCAAAACCGTGTGGGTGTCGGTCAGTCCGGCACCGGTGGGTTCGACTCCCATGCGCCCTCGCCATAATCGCGCCCAATCATGAAATCCGGGATGGACGCATTCATTCCGGGTTGAACTCGATCGCACAGTACACTTGTCCTCAGGAATGACTCTGACCTGTCACGTCCGCCCGGCTTCCCGACACACCATTCGACGCGGCCACCGACCCGTGCCGCTCCTACCGGAGAAACGCCTCATGTCCGCTCTCTTCTCGAAGGACGATGTCCGCGAAGGGCTCAAGACCGTCTACGACCCGGAGATCGGCGTCAACATCGTCGACCTCGGACTCGTCTACGACGTCGATGTCTCGGAGGCCAGCGACGTGCTGGTCACGATGACGCTGACGTCACTCGGCTGCCCCCTCGGACCGGTCATCGTCCAGGAAGTGACCAACGCCCTCAACGACCTGCCGAGCATCGGCGAGGTCGACGTCAAGCTCGTCTGGAGCCCGGCCTGGTCGCCAGACCTGATGAGCGAGGACGCGAAGGACGAGCTGGGGATGTGGTAATTCACTGACCCTAACCCCGGTGTCGATCCTGAAGCACGATGCCCGCCGGTCCTGCCCTCGAATGGGTAGCGGACCTGCGGGCATCGCGCTGATCCAACGCCGGGGTCAGCGATCAGGAGCGTGCCGCTCCAGAAATGGGATGGCCAGGCGGAGGAAATCATCCGGCCGGTCCCGATGGAGCCAGTGCGTCCCCCGTGCGATCCGTGCGGTCCGACCGCTCGGAACCGTCTCAGCGAAACGCCTGGCGTCATCGGGTGGCACCATGCCGCCGGTCTCGACATCGCCGTGGATCAGGAGGATCGGCGACGAGACTACCGCCAGCCGCTCGGTCTCGTTACCGATTGAGCTCCCGCGAGCGGCCACCAGCTCTTCGTGGAAGACGGCTGGGGCCGTCCCCGCCATTGCCTCCGCCCGCCGCCGCAACTGATGCTCGGAACGGTTCGGCATGTCGGCGCGAAATCTGGCAAGCAGGGCCTCGAACGGCATCTGGTTCATCGAGATCCAGGTTGCGAAGATTGCCTCCGCGCCCGGTCCGATCGACAGTGGCGCCTCCTCGGCCACGATGGCCGCGGCGACATCGGGATGCCCAGCGGCCCATTCCAGCGCCACGATCCCGCCCAGTGAATGCCCGACGACCAGCGGGTTGGCCAGACCGTAGTCTTCGATGACGGCCTGCAGGTCGGAGGCGTAGTCGGAGTGTCGGTACCCAGTGACCGGGTGTCCTGACCGCCCGTGTCCGCGGAGATCCATCGCGAGGACCCGGAAGGACCCGGTCAGTGCGGGAATGATCGGCAGCCACGCCTCCGACCGGTTGCTGATCCCGTGCAGCAGGATGACCGTCGGTCTCTTAGGATCGCCGTATTCGGTTACCGAGATCGTTATGTCGCCATTGGTGGTACTTCGCTGCTGGTTCGCTTGGATATCCTCATCCATCCAGACGAATTCCGCCTCTCGTTATGGGATCTTGCCGGCGCAGGCCAGACCCTGCCGCATGAGGCACGCCATCCGTTGGGTTGCCGGTCGCGTCGATGGCCGTCAGGGTGCCCCAGACCGGGCGATGTGCGGCTTTTCCCGACAGTAAACCAGGCTGATTACGGGTATCCTTGACTGGTTGATTCGACACTGCTCCCGGCCGTCTGACATGATCCGACGCCAGGCCCTTTCGGTACGATCAGCGGTCGATCCGACCCACCCATTCAGACGTCCAACACCAGCTTGAGGCGCTCACGGCGAGGTTGTCGCCGCCGCGACCCGACCACGGAGGCTCCACTCAATGTCCCGGAAGATGACCCGCCGTTCCTTCACCACGCTCGCGGTCGGCATCCCGGGCGTCGCCATCCTCTCCGCCTGCACGCCCGGTGAGCCCGCCCCGCCCTCCCCGACCGCCAACGTCGCCTTCACCCAGCGCCAGACCGGTGGTGGAGGCGCTGCGGGAACGGCCGCTCCCGCTGGTGCCGGGGGCGACGCCGGCAGCGCGACGACGGTCGAGATCGGCGAGTACGATCTCTACTTCGAGCCGGCCGACGTCACGATTCCGGCCGACACCGACGTCCAGGTAACCGTGACGAACAATGGTGCCCTCGACCATAACTGGGATGTCCTCGGAACCAGTTTCATGACCCAGATCGCCGGCGGTGGTGATGTACAGACCATCACCGTCAACCTGCCGGCCGGCGAGTACGATCTCCAGTGTGACGTTCCCGGGCATGCCGCTGCAGGCATGGTCGGTAAGCTCACTGTCGCAGCCGGTGGCGCAACGACCGGTACCGCAACCACTGGAACGCCGGAGAGCGGTGCAACGCCCGTCGCCGGCACGCCGGAGAGCGGGACCCCGGTCGCAACTGGCGGCACCCCGGCCGCGCCAGCCGCCGCTGCTGGCTCGACCGCCGTGAGCATCGGCGAGTACGACCTCTACTTCGAGCCGGCCGACGTCACGATTCCGGCCAACACCGACGTCCAGGTAACCCTGACGAACAATGGTGCCCTCGAGCATAACTGGGATGTCCTCGGCACCAGCTTCAAGACGCAGATCGCGGGGAACGGCGCGGTCGAGACCATCACTGTCAACCTGGCGGCCGGCTCGTACGATGTCCAGTGCGACGTTCCCGGGCATGCCGCCGCAGGCATGGTCGGCGTCCTGACCGTCCAGTAGGGCGGGTCACGATCACCGAGAAGAGTTTGGCGGCGGGAGTTGGCTGAAGCGACTCCCGCCGCCAGTCTCGTTTTCAGGACCGTCAGGTGATTCGCCCGGCAGAGGTCGCCCCGGCATCCGTTCTGCGCAGATAAGATATGTGTCCGTAGCCGGCGCCAGCCCGACGCGGCCCGGCACCGCAGGGGTGGAGATCCATCGCCCACCGGTCTCGACCGTCAACCCGAAAGGACCCGGCCAGCATGAGCCTTCACCACTTCGACACAATCGACGATCTCCGCGCGGCGACCGAAGGCCTGCTTGCCATCCAGGACGACCGGGTCGCGATCCTGGACCACGACGCCATTCGTGGCGACTTCATCGAGCGGCTCGTCCGGACCGGGATCTTCCCCGAGGGCGAGATCCGGGACGCGGCTCGCTGGCTGATCCGGGCGACCGCCGAGGCGCTCGATATCTTCCCGGCCTCGATCAACGGCGTCTACATGGCCGCCGGCCGGGGCGCCTACCAGAACATCACCACCCCGGCGATGAACATCCGGACGCTGACCTTCGACATGGCGCGGGCCGTCTTCCGCGCCGCCCAGCGGACCGGTACGGCCTCGTTCATCTTCGAGATCGCCCGCTCCGAGATGAGCTACACCTGGCAGCGCCCGGCCGACTACACGGCGGCGGTCCTGGGCGCGGCCATCCGGGAAGGGTGGCGCGGACCGGTCTTCATTCAGGGCGACCACTTCCAGTTCGCCCCGTCGAAGTTCCAGACCAACCCGGAAGCCGAGACCAATACGGTCCGGAAGCTGGCCGGCGAGGCGATCGACGCCGGGTTCTACAACATCGACATCGACGCCTCGACGCTGGTCGACATCGAACAGGACAACCTCATCGAGCAGCAGCGCAACAACTACGAGCAGACCGCCGAGATTCTGGAGTTCATCCGGGCGAACCAGCCCTATGGCATCACCGTCTCGGTCGGCGCCGAGATCGGCGAGGTCGGCAAGACCAACAGCACCGTCGCCGACATGGACGCCTTCATGACCGGCTTCCAGCGGGAACTCTCCCGCCGGTCCGCGTCGGGCGCCGACCTGGTCGGGATCAGCAAGATCAGCGTCCAGACCGGCACCAGCCACGGCGGCACGGTCCTGCCGGATGGGTCGATCAAGGAGGTCAGCGTCGACTTCCAGGTCCTGGCCGACATTTCGGCCGCCGGACGAAGGGAGTACGGCATCGGCGGAGCCGTCCAGCACGGCGCCAGCACGCTCCCCGAGTCCGCGTTCAACCAGTTCGCCGAGTCCAACGCGATCGAGGTCCACCTCGCGACCGCCTTCCAGAACGCGGTCTTCGACAGCGAGCACTTCCCAGCCGACCTGCGGGACGAGATCTACCGCTGGCTGGCCGAGACGCGGGCCGATGAGCGCAAGGAGGGTCAGACCGACGCCCAGTTCTATTATTCCACCCGGAAGCGCGCCTTCGGTCCGTTCAAGGAGCAGATCTGGGGTCTGCCCCAGGAGACCCGCGACGCGATCATGGCCGAGCTCGAACCCCGCTTCGAGCGGATCATGCGCGAGCTTGGTGTGGCCGAGCAGCCGCAGTTCGTCGCCGACAACGTCCAGGCAATCGGCGTTCCGACCACGGCCCCGGCCGCGCTTGGCGGCGTCCCCGCCTGATCCCGCGTCGTTAGACCGCCTGAAGAACCCGCTCAGCCTCGGCCCGGACACCGTCGTCCGGGTCGATCCGTTGCACCTCGCCAAGAAAGTCAAGCGTGGATCGAGCCGCGGCACCAGCAAGGACGCCCCGCTCGATCAACCGGCCCATTGCCCAGGCGGCGTGACCACGGACGAGCGGCTCGTCGTGCGACCGGACGGCGCCCAGCAAGACCTCGGCATCGCGTTCCGTTCCGACGTTGCCGAGCGCGACGGCGGCGTTGCGGGCCAGACCAACCCGCCGGGTCCGCAGCGTCGCCTTGCCGGAGTAGCGCTCTCGGAACGCCGCCTCGCTCATCTCCAGCAGCCACCGCAGCGACGGGTAGGCGTGGTCCAGGTGCTGGGGGAGGAACTCCGGGTCCGGCTCGGGCCGGGCCGCCTTGGTATACGGGCAGACCTCCTGGCAGATGTCGCAGCCGAAGACCCACTCCCCCATCTTCGCTCGGAGCTCGATCGGGATGGCGCCGCGCTGCTCGATCGTCTGATAGGACAGACAGAGCGGGGCCGAGACGGTGTACGGCGCGACGATGGCGCCGGTCGGACACGCCGTCAGGCAGATGGCGCAGCTGCCGCAATCGCGATTGAGCGGCGGGTCCGGCTCCAGGTCGAGATCCAACAGCAACTCCCCCAGCATGACCCACGAGCCGTGGCCGGGAACGATGATGCAGCTGTGCTTGCCGTACCAGCCCAGCCCCGACCGGGCCGCGACCGCCCGGTCGACGATCCGGGCGTGGTCGACCAGGTGACGGGCCTCGAGCGTCTCGCCCAACTCGGTCTCGATCGCCCGGTGGAGCGTCTTCATCCGGCGCTTGAGCAGCTTGTGGTAGTCGATTCCCCAGGCGTAACGGGAGATCCGGCCGCGCGGCTCGTCGTCGGGCATTCCGGGGTCGATCGACCAGTAGGCGACGCCGACGCTCAGGATCGCCCGGGCACCGGGCATGAGCTGGCGCGGGTCGGCGCTGACGGCGGCCCGCTCCGGCGTGAACCATTCCATCCCGTCGACGCGACCAGCGGCGATGTGCTCGACGAGGTGCTGCTCCAGACCCGGAAAGCGATCGGCCGACGTGACCGCGGCCACCGTCAGTCCGTTCGCTCTGGCCAGTCGCTTGACGGTCCGCGTCAATGAATGTCTCTGCGTTCCCGCGGTCATCTCGTGAAGTTCCATCGTTAGCGCCGAATGACCAGAATGGCCGGGACGATCAGGACGACACGCTCAACGCGCAGCGCGTAGACTATTCCGTAGAACAGTATCAGGTACCCGGATCACCAGACTCCACGGTAGGATACGCACGAATCGACGGCGCAAAGGCAAGGCGAATCGTGCAGGGTCATCATCCAACCGGGCTGGCGGGCCATCCCGTCATCAGTCGTCTCGCCACGCCAGCCGCACTGGCTCTGGTGGGTGCGCTCGTCGTTGTCCTGCTGGCACTAATGACAACCTCCCGTGGCGCGGGAGCGCAGGACCCAGGCGGTGCCACGCCCGTGACGATGGGCGCGGATCAGGTATCGCCGCCACCCGCCCCCTCCGACGCGCCAAGTGTCGAGCCGACCGAACCGACCGTCGCTCCGACCGATCCACTCTCACCGACCGAGACCCCGACCGAACTCCCGACGCCGACACCGACGACCACTGTTCCGCCGATGGAGACGCCGACCGCCCCACCGACCGAGACCGCGTCGCCGTCGGTCCCGCCGACCGTTCCGCCGACGGTCGTGCCAACGACCCCGCCCACCGTGCGCACCCCATCCGCCCCACCGGTGACCGGACCGACCTCCACTCCGGACATCGCGCCGACCGACGAACCGCCGCCTGGTCAGCCGGACCCGAACCCAGATCTTCCAACCGCCGACTCGCCGATCATGCTCAGTGACCGATTCGACGATCCCGCGATGCGGCTGCTGGGCGAGACCAAACCCAGCGACACGCGGATGCTGGGCCGGTACGAGGACGGGCACTATCGGCTGGAGATCGACGGGCCGGAGGTCTCACCGGACCTGATCGCACTGGTCCGCTCACCGATCCTCGTCGACGCAACCATCCACGTCAGCGCCCAACTCGAAGGGACGATCCAGGACCGCTACATCATGGCGACCTGCCGGGAGGTCGAGGGCTACGGCGGTTACCGCGCCTACCTGAGCCCACACGACGGCTACTTTGCCATCACCAGGTTCGAGCCTGGCGCCCTTCCGACGATTTTGCAGGAGGGTCCGGCGGACGAGTTGATCCAGGGCGGCGACCGGTTCGAGTTCGAGTTCTCCTGCAAGGGCTTCGTCCTGGAGTTGCGGGTCAACGACCAGACCATCGGCATCGCCGCCGACAACTCGTTCGCGGCCGGGACCGTCAGCATCGGAACGGGCTTCTTCGCCAACGCCGTTCCGGGGCCGGTCACCGCGCTGTTCCAGGACCTCGAGGTGACCGGCAACGTCGGCATGGCGGGGATCGTCGGGATGGACCGGCACGGCCAGAGCCCATCGGGGCCGAACCGGTCCATCCCGACGATCCCCGCCGCGATCAAGCCCAAGTAGGCCATTGAAACCGGGTCCGCCTCAATCGGCGAACAGTTCTCGTTCCGGAATCCCTGTCAGCCAGGCCACGCCCCCGCGATCGGGAAGTCCGGATTGTCCACCGACGGCCGTCGTCGCCGCGGCACCGAGCGCGTTGGCGAGCAGTCCGGTCCGTGGCCAGGGCCAGCGCACCGCCATTCCCCAGGCGATCCCGGCCGAGAAGGCGTCCCCCGCGCCGGTCGGGTCCACGACGTCGACCGGGACGGCCGGGATATCCCAGATCTCAGCCCGGGTGCAGATCCGACAGCCGTCGTCACCGAGCGAGACCGCGCAGCTCCGCAGGTTGGTGCCGGGCATCCGCGACCGGATCACCACAGTGGCGGCGTCGAGGTCGCCGGTCCCGGTCAGCGCCATCAACTCGCCGACGCTTCCCACGATGGTATCGAAGCGCAGCGCGACGTCCAGCGCATCCTCCGCGACCGGGACGCCCTCTTCGACCAGGTAGGTCAGCGTCCCGAGCAGCCGCGTCCGGGGCGAGCTATGGGCCGGCAGGTCCGTCAGCCAGCGGCGCAGGGAGTGGTCGGCGAAGTCGAGCAGCACGACGTCGTGGGCGAATAACCCGGCGACGTCGAGCTGGTCGCGCCGAACGATCGCCGCTCCGGGCTGCCACAGGATCGTCCGGTCGGGCGGGTCGCCCGAGACGATCAGCGTGCAGCGATCGGTTGTCGCTCCCGATTTGACGGTGAGGGCCGAGACGTCGATTCCGGACTCGGCGGCCATCGTGGCGATCAGCCGACGCCCGTCGTCATCATCTCCCACCCGGCCGACCAACGTCACGGCCGCGCCGATCCGGGACAGGGCGACGGCGGTGTTGGTCGTCGTCCCACCGGGCAGCGACCACTCACCGGAGACCACACGGTACTCGCCGGCGGCCGGGTACGTCTCGACGGCGAGCAGTCGGTCCCATGAGGCCGTTCCGATCGCCGCGATCCGCGGCTGGCGCCCCATCCCGTCTCCGTCAGTCAACGCCCTGCTCCCGCTCGTCATTCCGGCCAACGGGACTGCCCAGTTCGTCGGTCCTGTCGGGTATCGTACCCGCTGCCGATCAACCCTGAATCCGACCTTCGCTTCCCGCCCACCGAAGGAGATCGATATCGACACGACGATGACGAGCACGCCACGTCGAACCCGCAGCATCCTCTCAGTCCCGGCGATCCGGCCCGATCTGATCCCCAAGGGGCTCGCCTCGGCGGCCGACATGATCCTGCTCGATCTGGAGGCGTCAGTCGCCGCCGCCGACAAGCAGACCGCCCGGGACAACGTCGTCCGGGCACTCGATGATCCCAGTCTCGACTTCGGCGCGAAGCCCCACGCCATCCGTATCAACGCGGTCGCGTCGGCACTGGCTTACCGGGATCTGATCGCGATCTTCGAGCTGAGCGAGGCGCCGATCGACCTGATCGTCCTGCCCCAGGTCCGCGATGTCGCCGACATCGCCCACGTCGACCGGCTGCTCGACCAGCTCGAGACCACCACCGGGCGGACGAGCCGGACCGGGATCGAAATCATCATCGAGGAGGCGACGGCGCTGCGGGACGTCGGGACGATCGCGCGGGCGAGCGACCGGATCGAGGCGCTCGTCTACGGGCCAGGCGACCTGGCTGCTGCGCTCGGGATGCCGATGCGATCGCTCGGCGTCCCGGACGAATGGGACGCCACCTACCCCGGCCACCGGATCCACCACATCCTTGGCGAGCTGCTCGTCGCCGCCCGAGCCGCGGGGCTGCGGGTGATCGACGGCCCGTTCGCGGCGATCGGCGACCAGGCCGGCTTCCGCCGCGCCTGCGCCGTCTCCCGGTCGATGGGCTACGACGGCAAGTGGTGCATCCACCCGTCGCAGATCGCCGACTGCAACGCCGCGTTCTCGCCATCGGACGAGGAGGTCGCCTGGGCCCGCCGGGTCGTCGCGGCGCTGGATGAGGCCGCTGGTTCCGGACGTGGAGCCGTGACGGTCGACGGGCAGATGGTCGATGCGGCCAACGTCCGGCTGGCTCGCCAGACGCTGGCCGAGCTCTGACGGGGGCCGATCCGGCGTGTCCGGAGAATCAGCCGAAGCCACGGGAGCCGCCTCCGCCTCCGCCTCCGCCTCCGCCACCCCCGCCGAAGCCGCCACCACCACCGCCCCAGCCACCGCCGCCAGAGCCGCCACCGAAGGTCCGGGCCGCCGAGCCGAGCATGTCGAGCAGGCCGCCGGCGCCGGAGTTCAGCCCCCCGAGGGCGCCGCGACTGGCGTCGTTCAGGTCCGGCATTCCACCTCCGCCACCGCCGCCGCCATCCCCCGGACCGTCACCGGGCCGATCGCCACCGCCCTGTTGGCCTCCGAAGCCACCACCGCCGACGAACGGCCCACCGATGATGATCGGGCCGCCGATGCCTCGGCGCCGACGCCCATAGCCACGGTACGGGTCGAACGAATCCCCCCCGCCGAAGTCGCCACCAGCCATCGCCATCGGTCGAATCCCCGAACGGTTGAAGCGGTCGAGGAACTGGGTCTCAAGGCCAAAGGCCACCGCGTAGGGCAGGTAGCGGTCGAAGATACCCTGAGCCGCCTCGACGTCGAGCTTCTCGTAGCGATCCAGCGAGGAGAGGTAGCGCTTGAAGGCGTTCCACTTGGCGGCCGCCTCGGCACCCGCGATCGTCTTGCGCGGCATCGCGTTGGCCAGCCGCCGGGCCGCGATCGTCAGCAGGACCAGGACAGCGATCGGCAGGATGATCCATCCCGTGATCGAGTCCAGCGCGAAGAACAGCACGACGGCGGCGATGATCGCGCCGATCATCGCGATCCGGGTCCCGCGGTTCCAGGCCGCGCGGGTCTCCTCCGGCGAGCGCTCGAAGTACTGGTGCTGGACGAGTTCAGCGTAGATGTCCTCGCTCAGCCGGGGAATGTTGACGTCGAAGCGCGGCTTGACCTGACTGAGGTTGACGGTCGCGCCCGGCGCTGGAATCTCACCGAACAGCACCGTCAGCAGCCCGGTCTCCACCCGGCGGAGGCCGGTGGCCGCCTGCCTGAGGACGATCCGGTAGTCAACCATGCCGCCCGCCTCGGTCGGCGTCATCTCAACGACGCCACGGGCCTGGAGGTCGACCAGCGTCGCGACGACGTCCCGGTAGTTGGCCTGCTCGTCGATCAGGGCACCCGCCACTCCGGGGGCGAGGTCGTCCGGCGGGGTGGGGTAGATGTCGGCGATCAGGCCGACGTGCGGATCGCGGCCGCGGGTGTACCAGAGCGCGAAGACGACGATGCTTCCGCCGACCGCGAGCAGGATCGCGGCGGCCAGGAAGACCAGCCGCAGCGTCCCGGCCCGGTCAGCCGCCACGGCGTCGGCCTGGCGCTGGGCATCGTCGGCCTGCTGCCACGACGGGATCGGCGCGTTCAGGATCGGCGGGAACTGGAGCCGGACATAGAGTCCCTCGCCATTCCGGAGATCGCTCGCCGTGTAGGTCCAGGTCCGGCCGTCGCTGGAGAACTCCGGATTCCGGGTCGGGTCGAACCCTTGCCCTGAGCCGGCGTAGAGCTCGTCGTCATTGGGCCGCTGCTCGACGATAGCCTGATCGATCGGCACGGCCTCGGGCAGGATGATCGTCGCGCTGGCGTTCTCCACCGGCGCGACGTTGGAAACGTCCGACGGGATCGCGTTCCAGAAGAGCTGCTGGTTGGGCATCACGTCGTTCGGATAGCTGCGGACGGCGCCGAGAACGGTGTAGGTCAGCAAGAACGTTCGAGATTTGGCCGTGGTCGAGGGGAAGGCCCAGTCGATCTGGATCTCGGAGGAGGTTTGGCGGGCGCGGAACGTCTCGGGGCGCTCGCTATAGCTGGAGGACCTCGTCCCCTGGTACGGCTGAAGCGTCCCGTCGACCTCCTCCGCGACGGCGACATCGGTGATGCCGTCAACGCGATTGGTCGGGATGTTGGCGAAGGCCGTATGGAACGGACCCCCGTTGAAGTCGACGACCTGCCGCTCGCTGACCAGCACCCGGCCATCGGTCTGCACATCGAGCGTGACGTCGTAGTTCCGCCAGATGACGGCGTTGCTCTGGGCCGAGACGATGACCGGTCTTGCCAGCAGTCCGACCACCACGGGGACGAGCAGCGCCGCCAGCAGCATCGCCGCGGCCAGGGAACGGAGGACGAGGCGAAATCTGGCCGGTCGGTCCTCGTGTCGAAATCGCATCACGTCGCATCTCCATCGTTCAGAACGCGATACGGTGCCGTCAGGTTGCCACTGACGACGAGCGGAGCCAGCTAAGTCGCCGCTCCGGGCCGACATTTGGGCTGTCGAGCTGATTGTGCCCTGCCGGCGAGCTCGACGTGTCACCGAACGGTGGCGGCACGGTCACGACGGTCTGGACTCGATTGGCTAGATCGACTCCGTCCGGCCATTGGTCGGCTCGGAGACGAGGTCGTGGAGCGAATTGAAGAATGCCACGGCCGAGATCCGACCCCCATCCCCGCTCTGGTTGACCGAAATCTCGATTTCGCTGCCGTCGGGGACCGGCGTGGTCACGATGGTCGTGACCAGGGTGCGCTTGACGGCGAACCAGTAGACGACGCCCGGCACGATCAGGGCGAGCAGCAGTAGCACGGCGATTCCGGCGTTGGGCCGGGCCTTCCGCATGAAGGTCATCGCCTGGTCGCCGGTGTCGCGGACCTCCCAGCCGGCCTCGCGATAACGCCGCGTCGCCTGCCGCAGGATCGTCTCGTTCCGCAGCGGCGCCCACTCGTGCAGCCGGTAGGGCTCGCGGTCGAGCCGGACGAGGATCAGGCTGCCGCCGATCACCGCGCCGATGACCGCGGCCAGCGCGACGATGTACAGCCATGAGACATCCAGGCTGGTCAGCGTCCGCAGCAGGACAGCGACGATCGCCCCGACCAGCGCGCCGACCGCCGCACCCGCTCCAAGTCCGGCCCACACTCGTTCCATCAAATCGTCCCCGTCATCTCCCGAGTCAACACACTTCATGCATCGCTAGTCTGCCATCCCGATTGCAATCGCCGCGCCCTTGCCGAGCCGGTTTGCTGGAATACCTGCCAGCCTCGCTCGCCGCTGCCATGCCCTCGCTCGATATCGGGAAGCTGGATCGGGCCACGCTCAGTCTCGAACGAGATCAAGATGAGTAAAAGATGAACAGGATGAGGGGCTTCGCCACCGCCAGGGACGTGACCGGGAAGCTCCGGGCGAACCGCTGGCCGGGATGGTCAGAATGCATCGAATCCGCCCGCACTTAGCGGGCGCCCCGCGGTCCGTCCCAGTGCGCCAGGCGGCTGAGGTAGCGCGACAACGACCTCCCGGTAGAACCCGCCCATGGCCGCGTTCGGCCCGACCATCTCGATCCAGGCGCCGGCTGGGACCGGCGTGGTGCGGACAGACATGGCCTCCTGGCGACTGAGGGACCAGAACGCCAGGTACAGCACAGCCGGGAAGACACCGAGGAACGCCAGCACGATCAGCAGAACGATGTTGAGGCGCGTCCGGCGGACGAAGACCTTGAAGTCGGCATCGTCCCGCTGGGCCGTCCAGCCGTGGTCGGCGAAGTAGCCGGAAGCCAGTCGCTCGAGGTCGGTGGCGGAGACAGGCAGGACCGTCTCCCAGTGCGTCTTCGCGCGGGCGTTGGCACTGCCATCCATGATCAGCCCAAGGACGGTGAACAGACCGAAGATGAACAGCAGCGGCAGGATCGCCGACCCGGCATCCGCGTCGATCCCGTCGGCGATCGTTTGGTAGACGATGACGATCATCAGCAGGACCACGCAGACGACCGCGACCGTCGTCGCCGGCATCGCGCGGGCCAGCCGTCCAAATGCGTAGCGGTCGAACATGGCGACGCTCCCTTCACTCGCGTGATCCGGCGGCAAATTGCCTTGCCGCACCTACTTTCTCACGGTCCGTTCCGGGCGCCAGTGTCGTTCAACCGTTTCTTTTCGAGCCGGACTATCAATTCCGGGCTGAACCGACTTCCCGGTCGGGTTCGTCTGGTCGTCGCCTGCTCTCGGCGTGGAGCCCGCGGAAGAAGGCGAGCGCCTCGCTGCTCAGGCCCGTCCCGGTCAGCTCGACCGTCCCACCCCCCTCGGCCGGGGCGGCCCGCACGGTCATCGTGACGACCTTCGCCCGGCGGGCGACGAGGAGGTAGACGATGCCGGGCACGACCCCGGCGACCAGCAGGACGAGTAGCGTCGCCGTATTCAGGGCAGGTTGCCGCTCGGCGACGACGCGGTCGTCCGGTCCCGCCTTGACATCCCAGCCAGCGCGCTCGAACCAGATGTCGGCCCGGTCGAGGATCTCATCCGGTGGGAAGGGGGCGAAGGCGCGGAACTCGAACGGGCGTTGCCGCAGCCGGGCGGCATCCAGCACCAGGCCCAGCACGACCGCCGCCAGGTCGATGACGAGGAGCAGCGGGAGCCGCTCCGACAGCCCGAGGAGCTGGACGACGATCAGGTCGACCACGATCGAGCCGACGATTGCGGACAGCGTAAAGGGGATGTACCGGAACAGCCGCAACGCGAATCCTCCTGCTGGTGAGGGGACAGGACGCCACGATCGGGGACCCAGCGAGCGGTCGCAGGACCGGTCGAACGACCGATTCCCGGACCGCGCGGTGGTACCATTACAGCATGACGCAAACGGGACTGATGACAATGGAAACGACACCCGACCTCACGACCGAGGAGATCGTGGCGGTGCTTTCGAGGCACGGCTATCGGACGACCGCACCCCGGCAATCGGTGATCGCGGCGGTCCTGCGGTACGACAGGCCGTTCACCGCCGAACAAGTCGTCGCCGACCTCCGCGTCGCTGAGCCAACGCTGGGCCGGGCGACGGTCTACCGGACGCTCGAGATCCTCGCCTCGGTCGATGTCCTGACCCGCCTGCTCCAGCCGGATGGCCGCTCCGCCTACGTCGTCGGAACACCCGGCCATCGTCACCACCTGATCTGCTCGCAATGCGGCGTGGCGGTCGCCTTCACGCAGTGCCCAATGGATGAGCTGGTCACGACGCTGACCCGCGACACCGCCTACGAGATTCAGGGCCACATGATCGAGGTCTTCGGTGTCTGTCCCGGTTGTCGCGCCGCCTGACGTCAACGTCCGTCGGGACTGTTGGCACGCCCGAGTTCAATTAATTGAAACATTATCTCATCACCCCTAGACTGGATCACCGGACCAGCGATCCGCTGGGCGTGGGTCGCGCCGGCGACCAAAGCGACGACGAGACTTCATGACCGCATCTCCCCCAGTAATTGAACGTCCCAGAACCGGCCCTGCTCCGGCGAGAGCAGAGCCCATTCTCCTTGCCCCTCCCCGGCTGGCCGCCGAGGGCATCTCCGTGCATTTCGGCCGGCGGCTGGCGCTGGAGGACGTTTCGGTCAGCTTCCAGGGCGGCGAAACCGTCAGCCTCGTCGGGCCGAACGGCGCCGGAAAGAGCACGCTGCTCAAGGTGCTGGCGGGGATGCTCCGGCCATCGCATGGACGCGTTCAACGCCACCGCCTCGCCGACGGTCGCACGCCACGCGTGAGTTATGTCCCGCAGCGGACCGGCGTCGACTGGTCGTTCCCGGTCGACGTGCTCGACGTCGTCCTGATGGGCGCTCCGGTCGGTGGCCCGCTGGCGCGGCTGCTGCCGTTCCGTCGCGAACTGCGCCGCCAGGCACTCGATGCCCTGGAGCGGGTCGGGATGCCCAGCTACGCCCGGACCCAGATCGGTGAGCTCTCCGGCGGCCAGCAGCAGCGCGTCTTCCTCGCTCGCGCGCTGATGCAGAACGGCGACATCCTCCTGCTCGACGAACCCTTCACCGGGGTCGATGTCCCGACCCAGCGGCTGCTGCTGACCCTCCTGCGCGGCCAGAGCGAGATCGGCAAGACCGTGATCTACGCCACCCACGACCTGGAGCAGGCCCGGACGGCCGCTGACCGCGTCCTGCTCGTCAACGGCACGATCGTCGCCGACGGCGCCCCGGAGACGGTCCTGACCCCGGCGGCGCTGCGGGCGACCTTCGGCGGGCAGGTCATCATCCTGACCGACCCGGCCGCTGGCGCCGTGACGGAGACGGTTGGATGATCGACTTCAGCGACCTGTCCCGCTGGCTGTTCGATCCGCTCGAGCGAACCTTCATGCAGCACGCCTTCCTCGCGATCGTCATGGTCGGCGTGATCTGCGGCGCCACCGGTGCCTTCGTTACGCTGCGCGGACTCGCCTTCATGGGCGACGCCCTGTCCCACGCGATCTTCCCCGGCGTCGCGATCGCCTTCGTCACCGGCGGCAACTTCCTGATCGGCGCCCTCGTCGCGGCGGTGATCGTCTCCCTGGGGATCGGCACGATCAGCCAGAGCGGCCGAATCTCGCACGACACCTCGATCGGCGTCCTGTTCGCCGGGATGTTCGCCCTCGGCATCGCGATCATCTCCGGGCAGCAGAGTTATGCCCGCGACCTGAACAGCTTCCTCTTCGGCACGATCCTCGGCGTGACCCGGCAGGACCTCGCGCTGACGGCCGCGGTCGGCGGGACGGTCCTGCTCGCCCTGCTCTACTTCCGCCGCGAGTTGACGACCGTCGCCTTCGACCGCACTTTCGCCGCCTCCCGCGGCTTCCGGCTCTGGCGCTTCGACCAGCTGTTCCTGCTCTTGCTGGCCCTGTCGATCGTGATCTCGATCCAGACGGTCGGCAACATCCTCGTCCTGGCGATGCTCGTCACCCCGCCCGCCACCGCCCGCCTCCTGACCGACCGTCTCCCGGTCATGGTCGCCCTGTCATCGCTGATCGGCGCGGCCTGCGGAATCACCGGCCTCTACATTTCCTACTGGCAAAACATTCCCTCGGGTGCCTGCGTCGTGCTGGTCGCGACCGGCCTGTTCCTGCTGACGTTCGTCATCGCGCCGAAGACCGGCTGGCTGACGGTCTGGCTTCAGCACCGCCTCCACCACGGCCACCCCGAGCGGGACGTCCGAATGGGCCGAACAGGACGGGTCGCCGGGGCCACCGAACCGATCGATCGTTGACCTCGCCGGATCCAGTGCTACCCTTGGCGCCGGTTCGTCGCGATTCGATGCCACCCGGTGGCTGGCTGGGGTTGTCGGGTCGCGGATCACGAGGTGCGCGTAGACCATGGCCGAAGAGCATGACACGACCCCTGGCTGGGACGTCCTGATCCGCGGGGGGCGAATCGTCGACGGGACGGGCAACCCCTGGTTCTACGGCGACCTCGCCCTGCGCGAGGACCGGATCGCCGTGATCGCCCCGGCCGGGACGCTCGACGCGGCCCATGCCGGCGAGGTCGTCGACGCGACTGGGCACGTCGTCAGCCCCGGTTTCGTCGACATCCAGTCCCACTCCCTCGTCCCGCTCCTGACCGATCCGCGCTCGCTGAGCAAGGTGAAGCAAGGCGTGACGACCGAGATCATGGGCGAGGGCTCGACGCCGAGCCCCTTTGGTGGTCGGATCGACGAGCCCTTCGACAGCGGTCTGGAACGCCGGATGGGCGCCACGGCCTACGCCGAATGGGACGCGCTCGGCCGGACCTGGGAGCGGTTCGGCGACTGGCTCCGTGACCTGGAACGGCGCCGGCTCTCGGTCAACTTCGGCTCCTTCATCGGCGGCGGCACCGTCCGGGAGTACGGCAAGGGCATGGACATGGGTCCGGCCTCGGCCGAAGAGCTCCAGACCATGCGCGATGTCCTCGACCAGGCGATGCGGGACGGCGCCTTCGGGATCGCGACGGCGCTGATCTACCCTCCCGGCGCCTACGCCGGGTTCGATGAGCTGGTCACGTTGCTGGAGGTCGTCGCGGCGCACAACGGCATCCACATCACCCACGTCCGCTCCGAAGAGGCCCGGCTATTGGAAGGGATCGACGAGGCGATCGCCCTGTCCCGCCAGACCGGCGTCATCACCGAGATCTACCACCTCAAGGCGGCCGGCCGGAAGAACTGGCACAAGATGCCGCAGGCGATCACGATGATCGACCGGGCCCGGGCCGACGGGATCGACGTCACGGTCGACATGTATCCGTACGAGGCGGCCGGAACCGGACTCGCCTCCTGCCTGCCGTACTGGGCCAGTGAAGGCGGCCAGTTCTACCAGAACCTGGCCGACCCGGAGATCCGGGCCCGGCTCCGCGAGGAGATGGCCGACGAGAACAGCGACTGGGAGAACCTCGGCCTCGCCGCCGGGCCGGAGGGTATCCTCGTCGCCGGAATCACCAACCCGGAGATCATCAAATATCGGGGCTGGCGCGTCTCCGAGATCGCCGCCGACCGCGGGCAGGACTGGCGGGACACCGTGCTGGACCTGCTGGCGATCGAGGGAGCCAACATCTTCACGATGTACTTCGTAATGAGCGAGGACAACCTGCGGCTCCAGCTGAAGCAGCCGTGGATCAGGGTCGCAACTGACGCCGGAGGGGTCGACCCGGAGTGGGCCGAACCGCTCGGCCCGACCCACCCCCGCGCCTACGGGACGTACCCGCGGGTGCTGGCGAAGTACGTCCGCGAGGAGGGCGTGATCACGATCGAGGACGCCGTCCGGAAGATGAGCTCGTCGGTCTGCGACCGGCTGGGTCTGCGGGACCGCGGCCTGCTTCGGGAGGGTCTCAAGGCCGACGTGATCGTCTTCGACCCGGCGACGATCCAGGACCACTCGACCTGGACGGACACGCACCAACTCTCGACCGGGGTCCGCGACATGTGGGTCAACGGCGGCCGCGTCCTGAGGGATGGAGAGCACACCGGGGCCACGCCGGGCGAGTGGGTCAAGGGGCCGGGGTATCGGGGCTGATACGGAATCCGGGTAATGCTTATGCTCATCCGGACCGCCACGACCGGCCTTGAGGGCCCGGCTGACGGACATTGGTGGCGGGTCCGGTCGACACCCTTGGCCGTCGCGTGATCGGTGCGTCGCCGTGAGCCGTCACCGTCGAATCCAACGTCGTTCAGCCGTGCCCTTCAGGGCCGCTCGTGGCCGAACCAGAGGCGATCCGCGATCGTCGGGTATTCATCTGGATTTCGTATGAGACGCAAACTTGAAGCGCCTCGGGGTCCGGCCGTCGCGTAGGGGCGCAGCTTGCGAGCCCGGCCGCCGCAGCGGCCGTCGCCCCGCAGGGCGACCAACGTGTTAGAGACGGTCCTGCGTCGCGATTCACGATCTTGGTTTGAGACCGATTCCCAGCCGGACGAGTTATCCATTATCAAAATGGAGGTCGCGAGGCACTGTCTCGCCTGACGGCGAAGGCCGCTGCGGCGGCCGGGCTCGCAAGCGTCGCCCCTACGAGAACAGCGGCGGCCGGGCTCGCAAGCGTCGCCCCTACGAGAACAGTTGAGAATTATTTGACGTTGAGCGCGTACGTTCGAAACTTGCGCGACACCATCGCGAGGGGGCTCTACCAGTCTGGCTCGGCGAACGGACCGCCATTGCGGGCAATTTGGCGACGGTGACCAATCAACATGCATCACCCGGTACGAGAGGGTGTCCGCTTCGGCGCTCGAACGAAACTCCACGCGGTCAGAAGAGCAGGCGCAGCACGGCCCCCATGATGCCGAGCAGCACCAGCATCAGGACGATCGCGGCGAGAAAGCCGCCGAAGGCGATCCCGAGGCTGACGTATGTGGCGAGGTGGGCGCGACGGAGCTCCTGCTCCTCGGCGGCGGTCATGCGGCGTCGGTAGGGCCGGGTCGCCTCGGCCTTGGCCCGGCGGATGTCATCCGGCGTGAAGCCGCCGTTGATGTACCGGCCCATCAGCGCGTCGTCCGCGACCTGCGACTGGAGCGTCTGGTCGTAGGCACGACGGCGGTCGATCCGGCTCAGGGTGGCGTAGGCGGCGTTGATCCGGCGAGCCCGCTGCTCGGCCCGCTCCTGCCCGGCTCCCTGATGCCGGTCCGGATGGTTGAGCTTCATCGCCCGGCGGTAGGCCCGAGTGATCTCGACCGACGTGGCGTCGTAGCGCACACCGAGAAGGCCGTAGTAATCGGCGGCCTCGTCGAGATCTGGCTGTCGGGGAGTGTTCCGGTCGTCCGGCGCCGCGCTCATCCTGCCGTGCCGCCTGTCCTGATGACTGCGAGGTCGGCGGTCCCGGCCCGTTCGATCAAGTTGGTCCGAGTCGAGCCGTCACTATCTGTCGACGCCGGCATTCCGGGCGACGACCGACGACCGCCAGGTCTCCCGGGCCGCGACCCACTCGTCCCGGAGCAGGTCGAAGATGAGATGGTCGACGTAGGCTCCGGCCTGGAAGCCCTTCCAGTATCGCCGACCGGCCAGCCGGTAGCCCTGCCGGACGAGCGCGTTGGCCGAACGGGAGTTGGTCGAACGGACCCACGACTGGACGACGTGGAGCTGGATCCGGTCGAAGGCGTACTCGAGCAGCAGCATCTTCGCCTCGGTCCCGTAGCCCTGCCCACGGACATCCTCGCCCAATAGGTAACTTGCCGTCTCGGCCGTACGGTTGACCCAGTCGATGTCGAGCAGCGCGACGCTCCCAAGCAACCGGTCGTCCGCAATCCGCACCACGCCGAAGCTGATCGCGCCGGGAGGGTGGCTCGGGACGGCCCCGACGAACTCCTGCTCGAACATCAGCGGGCTGAGCGGCAGCCGGCCGCTCTTGGAGAACGTCGTCGTCTCGGCGGCCGTCGCCTCCGCGAAGGCCAGGGCGTCGGACGTCTCGAGGGGCCGCAGATAGACCCGGTCGCCAGCGAGGATCGGGTTACGCACCGGACGCTCCGTTCGAAGTTGTGGGATCGGGAGCGCGACCGCGCGGGTTTAGCGCCTGATACCAGAGCAGGTCGGCACGCTTCCCGGACCGGGCGAGGTGCTCGCGCAGCCGCGCGGCCCGAATCATTCCGAGGCCCTCCGCCGCCGCGATCGAGTCGGGCTGATCCGAGCCGATCGAAAGCGTCAGGACCATCGCCTCCAGCTCGTCCCGCACCCAGGGCACGGCCAGTCGGACGACCTCGGCCTGGAGAGCATCGCTCTCCTCGAAGGTGAGGTGTGGAGCAGGGTGAACCGAGAGGTCACTCGTCCTGGCGCGGGGATGGAGCAGCCGGACCCCGCCGATGACACAGTCGATCGTCCCGACTCCATCGGACCCATGCCGAACGATCGCCAGCCAGAGCGTTGCCGGATCGTCCCACGGCGACGAGCGGTGGGCATCCACCAGCCAGCGACCGGCCTGCTCGGCGCTGACGGGAAACGGCGCGGGAAACCAGCCGGTCGCCACGGCAGCGTCGGCGGCAACCATCGTCCGGAGAGTTAGCCGCTCGGTCGAGAGATAGGGTGACCGCATCGTGATGGACCTCCAGCTGGACGGGTCGGTGCGATGATTCTAGCCCGTTCGACCGTCTCGGTCTGGTCCACCGTCGAAGGTGGCAAGGACAACAGTCAGGCTCCGTTCCCTCTCGGGAACGGAGCCTGACGGGTCGTCTCAAATGAACGTCGACTGGCGCTGGGCTAGGCGACGGTCAGCACACCGACCATGCCGGCCGCGGCGTGGCCCGGCACATCGCACTGGAGGTCGTACGAGCCGGCCGGTAGGTTGACCGTGATCGTCTGAACATCACCACCACCGGCGATCTTCGTCTCGAAGTCGGTGCCGAGGACGTCCCAGTTGTGCTGGAGTGCCCCATTGTTGGTAACGGTGACCATGACGTCCGTGTTCGCCGGGATCGAGACTTCCTTCGGATCGAAGTAGAGATCGTACTCGCCAATCTCGAGCGTTGTAGCGCCGCCGGCAGCGGGGGTCCCGCTGGCCGGTGTGCCCTCGGGCGTGGCGCCCGGGGTACCGGGGGTTGCGCCGGGGGTGGCGTCCTGGCTGGACGGCTTGGCGTAGGCGGCCGCGACGGCGGCAGGGGCGATCACGAGCGCGGCAGCCGCTCCGATGATCTGGCGGCGACCGATGGTCGCGAAGCGGGTCGGCTGATCTGGCGAAGAGGTCATGCTCGGCTTCCTCCTGAGGCCCGGCGAGCGGGCCGCAATCGTTGAACGACATCGTAGGTCCGGAGCCCGGTCGAGCGTCTCGCCCGTCGCACCGGCGACAAGGCAAACTTACAGCAAGGGCGGGGCCATCGTCTTGCCAAAAGGTGAACGCGGCGCAGAATAACATGAGTCACTTTGGGCAGCGTTAACAAAACCGGTCCGGATGGTGTCGAAAGGACCTGACGTCGGGACCGCGCCAGGCCTTGACCGGTCCCGGCTCAGTGCGCCGGTGCGGGCCGCGAGAGTGGCTCCTGACGCGGGTGGTCGCCGATCTGGCGAAGCGCCACGCTCCGGGTCATCCACAGGGTGACGACGGTCAGCAGCGTGCCGGCGACGACGAAGGTCATCCCGAGCCCCACCGACTCGACCAGCAGCCCGGACATGAGCAGACCGACCGGCGACGCGACGAGCGCCGTCGCGAAGATCGCGCCCATCGCCCGGCCCAGCAGATCGACCGGAACGATCTCCTGGATCACCGTGAAGATGATCGGGTTGACCGGCGCCGAAACGATCCCCGTCACAACGAGGACCATCAGGAGCACCGGCCAGGCCGGTCCGACCGCGAAGGCCAGTGCGGCGACGGCGAAGACGCCGATCCCGGCGACACAGATTGGAAATCGGGGGAGGCGATGCCCGACCCAGCTGTAGAGGGCGATCCCCGCCAGGCTCCCGCCGCCAAAGCCGGCCAGCAGGAAGCCGAGCACCTGCGGGTTGCCGATCCGGCCATTGACCCAGGCCGGTAGCAGGACTGCGAAGAGCGGGTTCGTGACGAAGTTGATCGCGGTCGCGACCAGCATGATCGGGCGGATGAGTGGATGAGCCAGGACGAAGCGCCAGCCCTCACGGACCTCGTCCAGGTATGAGACGGCCGCCGTCGCGTCACCGGCCGACGGCGCCGCTCCCGCCGGAATCATCACCAGGACGATCAGGACCGAGAGGGCGAACGTCGCGGCGTTGAACCAGAGCACGTTGCTGGCGCCGACCAGGCCGATCAGCACGCCGCCCACGATCGGACCCGCTAACATCGCTATTCCCTGGATGCCCGAGACCAGACCGTTGGCTCGCTCCAGCGGAACCCCGGCCCGCTCGGCCAACCCCGGCACCAGGGACGAGCGGGCGGTCGAGCCGGGCGCGTCGAAAAGCGCCCCGAGGAACACCAGCGCCAGCAGCAGCGGCAGGCTGAGCCCGACCGTCAGATAGGCCAGCGGGATCGCCGCGACCGTGACCATGCTGAGCAGGTCGCTGACGATGCTCATTCGGCGGAAGCCGAACCGGTCGACAGCCGCACTGCCGATCGCCATCGCGATGATCGCCGGCACGACGGAGGCTGCCGCGACCACGCCGGTCCGGGCGACCGAACCGGTGGTGTCGAGCACGAACCAGGGGATCGCGATCGCGGTCAGGCTGTTGCCGAAGACGGAGAGGACCTGAGCGAGGAACAGCCCGGCGAAGGGCGGCCGGTTGACGTTCGCCGCCGCTGGATTCCCGGGCATCGTCGTCGAACTGGCTTCCACGGGAACAGGCTCCTTCGCGGTCTGGTCGGCGGGACTGGGTCATGCATTGACCCGCTTGGAACAGGAGCTGGTGAGGTGTCACAGGTCATTGGTCGACCCGGAGCCGCCCTGACCCACTCCTACAGCGGGCCAGCCAGGGCGGTGCCGATGACGACGAAGCGGTGGCCGATCGCGCGGCGGACCCGGCTGCTGGCCGGACGGGACTTCAACATCGGCCGGACTTTCGTGCGCTGGCAGTCTCGAATGACCTCGGCCTGTCGCGCGTGGACCAACTCGGACATCTCGTACTCGGTGCGGTACATGGAATCCCCCTCCCCTGGCGAAGGTCCCTCGCCGGGCTGTTCGATGTGTCTTCCGATCGGTGTCATCACAGGTGGTGGGAGAGCTGACTGGTCGGCAACGGCGCCGCCTGCCGGGCCGAGCGGCTAGCTCCGGGCGGGCCCCGGACCGTCCAGCTGGGCCATGCCCTCCTCGACCGAGAGCTCGCCCCGCTCGATCCGGCGAAGAACGTCCAGGCGGCGCTCGTCCTCGGTCAGCCCCGGAGGGGACTGGGGCGTCAGGGCGGCATCGCTGTCCGACACCAGGTCATCGCTCCTCGTGGGCGGGATCGGCGCGACGGGAGCCGCTGGTGTGGCGGGTGTGGCCGGAGCGACCGGCGCCGCTGAAGGTGCGGGGGCGGCGGGGGCCGGTGGCCTGTTGCCCGATCGCCCAAAGGCTGAGTCGATCGCGTTGTTGACCGATTGGTCGATCCCTGCCCAGTCGACCTTGCCCATGGCGGAGGCAAAGTCAGTCTCTTCATCGGCCTTGGAGCCTTCCCTGGATGCGTCACGGTCTGGCGTCCTGGCGGACTCGGTTTCCCTGTTCCAGGCCGAGCCAGTCCACGCACCGTTCACCAGTGCCAGGTCGACGTCGATCGAGGCCGGCTCGACCATGACCGAGGCGTCACCACTGACGCTGCTGAGCCGGACCGACGTGGACGGGCGCTCTCCGGCCCCGAGGTGCCAGCGCCGCTTCCCGAGCTTGCGGGCGATCCCTTCGACCTCGAGATCGCCGGACAACGTCGTCGATTCCAGCATATACGCGTCCGGCCGGCCGGCCACCGACAGCACGCCCAGCCGCAGCTCGGCGTCACCGCTGACCGTGTTGACACGATAGGGACCGGTTCCCGCCAGTACCGTCCCGCTGTCAACGCTCCCACTGACGGTGTTCACCTCCCAGCGGTCGAGGATCGACTCACCGATCGAGACGTCGCCGCTGGCCGTGTTTACGCGGAGCTGGCCGGTGATCTGATGGATCGAGATGTCGCCGCTGGCGGAATGGCATTCGACCAGCCCGGCGACATCGCCCAGCGTGAGATCGCCGGACGCCGTCGTCAATCTGAGATCGCCGGTCAGCTCCCCGACGTTGATCTCGCCGGAGGCCGACGCCAGCCGGGCGACGATCCCGCGGCCGCCCCGCTTCGACATCAGCGAGCGCGGCACCTCGATCCGGACATTGAAGCCAGGCGAACCACGCAGAATCCGGCTGATTCCGGCGCCCTTCGCCGGCTTGATGTTGAGCCGGCTGCCATCCCAGTTGGCGGTCACGATCGGGTAATGCGCTGACCGGCCGGTGATCTCCAGCCAGACCTGGATGTCGTCCCGGCTGGTCGCGTGGAGCGTCGTCTCGCCGCTGGTCGAATCGACGTGGATCTCGATCGGCCGGGTCGCGTCCTTCGCATTGAGGTTGAAGGTCACTTCTTCGTCGTCCCCGAAGACCTCGACGTGCATCTGCTCGCTCACGGTTGCTCTCCTGCCGGTCCCGCCGGCGCTCACGAGGGTGTGTCTGCCCAGGGCACCCACCCTGGGCACCCGTTCGTTCATGCTTTCCGTCTGTCAGAAGTGAGGGCGTGACCGGCGCTATTCGATCGCGATCCGGACGTGCTGGCCGGCACCGTCGTCGACCTCGATGATCGTGCCAGCCTGCCCGCCGCCGACCGCCCGGCGGATGGAGTTGCCGACAGCGCCGTCCAGCAGCCCCGGAGAGAACCGCTCGGCGACCTTGAGACCGGTGTCGAGGAAGCCGATCGGCAGGGCGAGGTTGACCTTCGACCCGTTGGCGTCATCGACCTGGATCCGGAAGGTCCGCTTGCCACCGAAGCCGGGGTCGTACCGCCCGGCCGTGGCTGCCGATCGCCGGGCCTCCCGCTCGGCCTGTCGCGTTTCCCGTTCGGCCTGCCGGGCCGCTCGCCGCGCCTCCCGGCCCTCCCGGCCCTGGCCGGCATCAGGTGAGTCGTCCGGTTCCCAGGCCGCCTCCAGCCCGGCCCGTGTCAGCCGGGCCGGTCGGGCGCGGCGGGCGGGCGGCGCCAGCGGACCAGGCCGGCGATCGGATGCCGCCTTCTCGTCGCCCGTTCCCGCCTCCGGACCGGTCTGATCGATCCCATCCAGCAGGTCGAGCGCCTCCTCGGTGCTGATCATCCCGCTCTCGAGCAGCTCCAGCACGCCCGCCCGCCCCACCGGCGCGCCGACGCGGACGATGTCGGGCTTTCCGGCGCCGGGATCGTCGCCCGTCGTAAGCGATCGAGTGGCGAGGGCGGGGAGCATCGCCAGGAGTAGAGCCGCGTGGCCGCGAATCGTCGTCATCGGTTGTCCTCCTCGGGGGGGATCCGGTCACGGCCGGGTGTTGGTCAACCCGTCGTCAGCGCCTGCAACCTGCGGTGGGCCTCGTCGGCGGTGATCCGCTTGGCCTGCAGGTCCTCGAGGATGCCGCGGCGGTCCTCCCGCATCTGGACCTGGTCGCGACCGGTCCGGCCGCCCTCCTCGCTGGAGGGGAAGCCCATCGCCCGGATCGCCTCGTCCAGCCGGGCCCGGACCGTCGGGTAGGAGATACCGAGCTCGGCCTCGACGTCCTTGATGATGCCGCGGTTGCGGATGAAGGCCTCGACGAAGCCGAGCTGGTCAACGCTGAGGCGCTGGAAGCGGGACAGCCGGAAGCGGCCGTCGATGCCGGTGTCGCAGTTGGGGCAGTGGAGCCGGGTTACCTGCAACTCGCTGGTGCAGACCGGGCATCGGCCGAGGACGGTGGGGAGTTGCGTGGGGAGCTGCATGCGTGTGGCTTTCTCACAAGGACGGACGGGTTCGTTCCAGACGGTCGGCTCTGGATCACCGTTTCGGGAACCTCAACCGGTCATGCGACGAAGTTACACCCGACATTGATATTAGTCAACCCCATATTGATTATCTCAACATCGTCCTTGATCGCTCGCCGAAGGACATCCGACGAAGCAATCGGACGAGCGTCCTGATACGCTCTTTGAAACGACGCCAGACCGACATACGGATCGAGGGCAGGCGAGGGAGCATCCATGACGATGACCAGCTTCGAGACCACCGGAGGCGGCGGACGGTCCATCGCGGTGGAGCTGACGGCACAGGGCGAGGAACCGGAGCATGGCGTCGTGATGTTGCCGGGGCTGGGCTACACCTGCGTCATGCCCGCCTTCTACTATCTTGAAGAGATGGCGCTCGATCAGGGTGCGGCGGTCCTCAGCCTGGCGCCCGGGTACAGCCAGGACGAGCGATTCGCCGCCTTTCCACTGGACCGACAGCAGCGGGGATGGCTGGCCGATGACGTCCGGGCTGGCGTCGCGGCGATGCTCAGCGCGCACGACGTCCGAAACGTGACGGTGATCGCCAAGTCTCTGACGACACTTGGGCTGGCGGACGTTGACTGGACAGAACTCGCCGGCGACGACCGGATCGTCCGGCTGGTCTGGCTGACGCCGCTCCTCCGCGACGCCGATATCGCCGAGCGGCTGGCGACAACTGACGTGCCGTCGCTGATCGTCATCGGGACGGCCGACCACCACTTCGATCAGGGCACGAACGACCGCCTCCGGGAACGACCGGCGGTCACGGTCGAACGGATCGAGGGCGCGGACCACAGCTTCGGCCAGCGGGGCGACATCGACCGGTCGCTGGCGAACGTCGGCCAGGTCGTTCGGGCCGTCCGGACGTTCGCGTTCCCAACATCCTGATCGGCTCGGTTCGAGGGAGGCGAAGGGCACTTGCTCGAGAACGCGGCGTCAGCCCTTGTAGGGGCGACGCTTGCGAGCCCGGCCGCCGCAGCGGCCATCGCCCTGCAGAGCGATAACGGTCTAGCTGATCAAGCGGTTTCATCGGCCTCCTACTCGCTCGCTGAGGTGGACCCGATGTTCAACTAGGTTGACCGGGTGCGACGATCTCGCCTGACGGCGACGGCGCTTGCGGGCGCCGGGCTCGCAAGCGTCGCCCCTACGACGAATGCGACACCATGGCGAAGATTCGTTGGTCGGGCTTGCTCGCTTGACACCCCCGCACCGCGGTCGGTAATGTCGCGTGGCATTCGTCTTTCCATCCACCCATCTCGCTCGCTGAGAGGACCCATCGTGACCGCCGAGAACGCCGCCCTGTCGACCGCCCCGATCGCGAACCTTCCGATGAACGCCGACGGCTCCCGCCCCAGGAAGATCGTCCTCGCCTACTCCGGCGGCCTCGACACCTCCTGCATCATCCCGTGGCTCAAGGAGCAGTACGGCGCCGACACGGAGGTCATCGGCGTCGCGGCCGACATCGGCCAGCCCGACGACCTCTCCGGCGTCGAGGCGAAGGCGATCGCGTCGGGCGCCGCGAAGTGCTACGTGCTCGACCTCAAGGACGAGTTCCTCCGCGACTACGCCTTCCCGACGCTGCGGGCCGGGGCGATCTATGAGCGCAAGTACCTGCTCGGGACCTCGATGGCCCGCCCGCTGATCGCCCGGAAGCAGGCCGAGATCGCGCTGATGGAGGGTGCCGACGCCCTCGCCCACGGCTGCACCGGCAAGGGCAACGACCAGGTCCGGTTCGAGCTGACCTACCAGGCGATCGCTCCACAGCTGACGGTGATCGCCCCCTGGCGGCACTGGCACATCCGCTCCCGCGAGGACGCCATCGCCTACGCCGAGGCCCACGGCGTCCCCGTCTCAGCGACGACGAAGAAGATCTACTCGATTGACGGCAACCTCTGGCACCTCTCCCACGAGGGCGGCGACCTGGAGGACCCGTGGATCGAGGCCCCGCGGGACGCCTTCAACTGGACCGTCGCACCGGAGCAGGCGCCGGACGAAGCGGCCTACGTCACGATCGGCTTCGAGCAGGGCTGGCCCGTCAGCATCGACGGCGAGGTGACGGGGCCGATCGAGCTGATCGAGCGCCTGAACGATCTCGGCGGCGCCCACGGCGTCGGCCGGATCGATATGCTCGAGAACCGGCTGGTCGGGATGAAGAGCCGCGGCGTCTACGAGACGCCGGGCGGGACGATCCTCGGGACCGCCCACCGCGACCTCGAGCATCTCACGCTCGACAAGATGTCCATGCGGCTCAAGGACGACCTGTCCCGAGAGTACGCCGACATCGTCTACAACGGCCTCTGGTTCGCGCCGGTCAGAGCCGCGATCGACGCCTTCATCGCGAAGAATCAGGAGCCGGTCACCGGCGAGGTCCGGTTGAAGCTCTACAAGGGGACCGTCACCGCCGTGGGCCGCAAGTCGCCATACGGGCTCTACGACGAAGCGCTGGCGACGTTCGGTGAAGACGACGTCTACCGGCAGTTCGACGCTGAGGGGTTCATCCGCCTGTTCGGCCTCGGGACCAAGGTCGCCGCCCGGCGCCAGCAGCAGCTGCCCGGCGGCGGGGAGGCCAGCGCCAACACGACCCTGAACACCGGCCGGGCGGATGCGAAGGCGATCGAGGGGTAATCGTTGGTTGAACGACCCCTCCCCCAGCGAAGCGAGACCCCTCCTTCGCTCGACTCGTCGCCGCGGCTCCTCATCGCCGGGCGAGGGGCTTCGTGCTGATCGCGCTGAAGCACTCTGGGCGGAATACAACGACGACAGATCGTTCGGGCGACGCTCTCGCTTCGATGGCGATCCCGGCCGCCGCAGCGGCCATCGCTCCGCGGGGCGATAACTGGCGCTCCGGGATCGACCACCTCGATTGAACATTGGTCCGACCAATCCGGCCGGTCCATTCTCCCGAAAGCGCGTCCCGTGAACCCGGCTGAACCTGTGGCGGAACCCTGCCTCCCGGCATTGGGGCCGTAGGTTGTCCGCTTTCTGGAGGACACTGTTTTAAGCTCCCAGGTCTCAGGCCAGTGGACAGTTGCTCGCCCGACCCGGGGACCTCGCGTCAGGAGTACTACGCCATGCCGAGCCATTCTGCGATCACCGGTACCGCTGCCGGCGTCCCGTTCATCGCTTTTCCACCAACGACACGGGCTCGGGACTCAACGCCGATCGTCATCGCCTGGCACCTGATGGACCCACCCCGGACGGAGGCGGCCTTCGCGGCGGCGCTGCCGCTGGATGAGCTCGACGCCTGGCGGATCTACCTCGGGTTACCACTCACCGGCTCGCGGATGCCCACCGGGGGAACCGAGGAGATCATGCGGCTCGGGATGGAGGACGCGGTCCTCAACCTCTTCGAGCCGATCATCACTGGGGCAGCGGCCGAGTTCCCGGCGACGCTGCAGGATCTGCGGAAACAGCTTGGAGCGCAATCCGAAGTCATTGGCCTCCTCGGCGGGTCGGCGGGGTCGTCAGTCGCCCAGCTCGTTCTCACCGAAAGTGCTATCCCGATCGCGGTCGCGGTGCTGGTCAGCCCGATGACTCAACTCCGCCCCGTGGTCGACGCCAACGCGAAGCTGTTCGGGGCCAGCTACCGGTGGGCCGAGCGGTCGAGCGCGGTTGCCGAGCGGCTGGACTTCGTCGCTCGGGCGGGGGAGATCGCCGATCGGCAGTACGAGCCGCCGATCATGATGATCGTCGGCGACGCTGACGACGAAGCCCTTCGTCAGGCCGCGGCCGAAGAGCACGCCGCCCTTGAGAAAGCCTATTCCGATCCGGACCGGGTGCGACTGGTTACGATCGCCGGGATGCCGCACGCCCTCGCCGACGAACCAGGGATCGAGCCGGCTCCGCAGAACGCCAACGCGGCGGAGGTCGACCAGTTCGCCGTCCGGTGGTTCCGGGAGCACCTGACAGCCACTTAACGCCCCTCACTCGACATGTTGTCCGAAGGGACTATCGACATCTGCACAGGATGCTGCTAGCATGGCACCTTCCGGCGAGAGCACCGGGCAACCCGCGACGCGGAAGGTGACGACATGACCGACACCAGGTCCAGGCCAACGATCAGCAGGGGGCCAATCCCCCGCTCCCCACTCGGGCTGTCGTTCGCGCGTCGCGACCGTACGACGCGCTGACGGCAGCCCAACGCCGACAGCGCCCGCTCCCGCTCCGTCCCATCAGCTTCAATCCGTTGGAACCAACCGTCTGACGCCCAGGCATCCAGACGCCCGTGACCGACGACATCCCGCCTTGACGGGGACCAGTACGGATGACCCGCGCACAAGCGACCCGGAGGTGGTGAGAGCCCGGGACCTGCGCCAGCGTCCGGAACGCACCCCCGAGCGGTCGGCCGAAGAAAGCCTGGCTGTGGCGCCCGCCACAGGGCAAGTAGGTCTGACTGGGTGGCTCCCAGGGAAGCAACAGCCGAGAGATGCACGACATGCCGCGTCGTCCCCGGACTCGTCCGGGACGCGGGGTGCCAGTGGCTCGAACAGGATCACCCCGATCCCGCTCGGCCGGATGGCACGAGGCAATGCCTCGTCGTGCAAGGAGGGTGGTACCGCGGGAGCTAACGCCTCTCGCCCCTTCGGTCAGGTCCCGGTGGCTCATCGCAGCCCCGTGACGGACCCCGAGCGTCTGCGAATCGCTCGCGACCGAAGGGACAACCACATGGATCTCGCCGCGCTCACCGATCAGGATCACCTCGTCTCCGAGACGACCAGCAGCCAGGTCACCAAGGGTCAAGCGTCGTCCGCCCTGCACGCCGTCGCCTCCTCGGCGCCGGGCTACGAAGCGCTGCTTGCCCCCGCTACCGACCGGATCATCTCCCTCGGCGGCATGGCGACCCCGAACCTCACGACCTTTACCGTCAGCGCCCGGCTCCGGCAGCGGAACATGCTGTCGGAGGTCGACCTGACGCCGGACGAGATCCACGAGGTGCTGGAGACGGCCGACCGGCTCAAGGACATGCTCCATAGCGGCCAGCCGCACCACTACCTGTCCGGCAAGACGCTGGCGATGTTCTTCGAGCACCCAAGCACCCGGACCCGGATCTCGCTCCAGGCCGGGATGGCCCAGCTCGGTGGCCAGGCGATCGTCCTCAACCAGAACGATCTCCAGATCTCCCGTGGCGAGACGATCGGCGACACCGCCCAGATCTTCAGCCGCTACGTCGACGGCATCGCCGCCCGGGTCGCCAGCCACGACACCCTGCTGGCTCTCGCCGAGCACGCCACCGTGCCGGTCTATAACGCCCTCTCCGATCGGTATCACCCGATGCAGTCGCTCAGCGACATGCTCTCCCTCAAGGAGCAGTTCGGGGAGCTGGCCGGGCTCAGGCTGGTCTACGTCGGCGATGGGGCCAACAACATGGCCGCTTCACTGCTGCTGGCCGGAGCCGCCCTCGGCGTCAATGTTGTGGTCGCGACGCCGGCGGTCTATCAGCCCGATCCGGACGTCGTCACCCGGGCGAAGTGGCTGGCCGGGAGTTCCGGCTGCACCGTCGAGGTGACGGCCGACCCATGGGCCGCCGTCAAGGATGCGGACGCGGTCTACACCGATGTCCACGTCAGCCTCAACCACATCGACGGCGCGACCCGGGCGGTGACGCTGGCTCCGTACAAGGTGACCGACGAGCTGATGGCGGCGGCGAAACCGACCGCGGTCTTCATGCACTGCCTGCCCATGCACCGGGGTGTGGAGGTCGACGCCTCGGTCGCGGACGGCCCCCAGTCGATCATCTTCGAGCAGGCCGAGAACCGGCTTCACCTCCAGAAGGCGGTCCTATTGCAGACGATGTGCTGACAGACCGGCCACCGGGGATTTTCGCGACACGCTGATGCCCAGCGTGGCATCGGGATCGCGGCTCAGAACGGGCCGACATCGACCGTTCGAAGACAACGATTCGGCGCGGTATGGCGTCGCCAGGAGTGACCAGATGAGCGCAACGGCCGTGATGATCGAATGTCCTGAATGCGGCGCCTCGTTCGAGGCCAGCGGGCTCGAAGCCGGTGAGATCCTCGTCTGCCCCGAGTGCGGCGTCGAGCTCGAGGTCCTGACCGTCAACCCCCTGACCGTCGGCCTCGCTCCGGAAGAGGGCGAAGACTGGGGCGAGTAGCCCCGGTCACCAACGCACCAGCGGCGCGATCGCGCGCCGCCACAAACATCAGACCGGCGGCAACGCCATCGCGGGGAGAACGAGACGTGGCAACGGGAGTGGGGCTGTTGTGCAGCCGGGTTCGAGTGGAAGAGAAGGGCATCCTCGCCGCGCTGTCGGGCGCCGGCGTCCCGGGTTGCACCATTCCACCGGACCAGCCGCTTCCATCGCCCGCCGCCGGCACCGGGCTCGGCGTCATCGTCGACCGCTACGCCAACCGGACCGCCGCTCCGGTCCTGCTCGAGCTGCTTGCCGCTCGGGACGTCCCGACGATCGACGCCGGCCTCGCCGCCCGGTGCAGTCGAGTAGGGACCGCGCTCGCCCTCCAGGCCGCCGGGCTGCCGCAGCCGGAGATGCAGGTCGCGATCGGCGAGGAGGCGGCGCTGGCGATCGTCAACGACTCGGCGACCCCAATGACGCTCCTGCCACTCACGCCCGGTTCGGCCGGGATCGCCCTCTGGGACCTCGACACGGCCGAGGCCGTCCTCGAGCACCGCAGCGTGCTCGGCGGCGCATCGGAGAACGTCTTCATCCTCCAGCGGGGCGCCCCCGTCGCGGCCGACCGGGTCAAGATGACGGTCGTCGGTGGCGTGGTCGTCGGTGTGGAGACGCCCGGCGAGCGGTCGGTCTGGCCGGAAGCGATGGCCCTCGCGGCGCGAGCAGCGCGGGTCCTCCGGGCCGGGCTGGTCGGGGTCGAGCTGACCCACACCGCCGCTGGCTGGGTGATCTGGGACATCGTCCCGGTGCCGGACTTCCGCGCGGCGATCGCGGTCGGCTGCGAATCAGTCGCGGCCGCGATCGGCAATCTGGCCAGTCAGCGGCTCGTCGAGCAGGCCACGCAGGTCGTCCCGTTTGACATCGCCGCGCTCCACCGCGTCCCGGCTGGAGGCGTGGTCGATGAGTTCGCCGCGAGCGTCTAGCGCGACCGTCGACGCCGCTTCCTCCCTCGACGACCCCCATGACTTGGCTGACATCGAACTCCTCCGCGGCCTGGTCGCGATCGAGAGCCCGTCGGGCGGCGAGCGAGAGGCGGTCGAACACCTTGTCGCTGACATGACGCGGCGCGGCTTCGCGGCCCGGGTCGATCCGGCCGGGAACGCCGTCGGCCAGATCGGTACGGGCGAGCGGCACGTCGTCCTGCTCGGGCACATCGACACCGTCCCCGGCCGGATCCCGGTCCGGATCGCGGACGGAGTCCTTCATGGTCGGGGCAGCGTCGACGCCAAGGGGCCGCTCGCCGCGTTCGTCGCGGCCGCGGCCCGGGCCGCCGAGGAACTCTCGGTCCGGGTCACGGTCGTCGGCGCCGTCGGCGAGGAGTCGATCGGTTCGCCCGGCGCCCAGCAGGTTACGACCTGGCCGGCGCCGGACCTCTGCATCATCGGCGAGCCGTCCGGCTGGGACGCCGTCTGCCTGGGTTACCGGGGCAGCCTGACGATCCACTACCGGCTCACGCAGGGCGGCCGCCACACGGCTGGACCCGGAACGAGCGCCGCCGAGCAGGCCGTTAACTTCTGGAACCGCCTGGTTGCCGAGATCGAACGGCGCAACGCCGATGCGGCTCCAGGTGAGTTCAACCGAATCCGTCCCTCGATCCGAACCTTCGACACGACGGCCGACGGCCTGTCCGAGGTCGTCCTGCTCACGCTCGGCTTCCGGCTTCCACCGGGCGTCGACATCGAGGAGCTGATCGGGACGGTTCGCGACCTCGCGGCCGGGGCCGAGGTCACGGTCGAGGGCTCCCAGCACGGCTACCGGAGCGACAAGCGCTCCCCGCTGTCCGCTCCGTTCCTTCGAGCGATCCGGGCTGAGGGCGGCACCCCCCGGTTCAACGTCAAGCTTGGGACATCGGACATGAACGTGGTCGGTCCCATCTGGGGCTGCCCAATCGTCGCCTACGGCCCCGGCGACGCCTCGCTGGACCACACGCCCGACGAGCACATCGTTCTGGACGAGTACCTTCGTGGCATCCACGTCCTCGCCGCCGTCCTCGCTTCGCTCACATGACCAACGATCTCCGCCCGACGGACAGGATTCCCGAACGATGACCGCCTCGATTTCGACCGATGAGACGTCCGGAACCGGACAGCACAGGACGGCCGGCGCTTCGCGGTCGTCGTCCGGCCCTTTGCGCCTCGGCCTGCTGATCTCCCACCTCCGGCCCGAGGAGAAGGCGATCCTCGCCGCCGCCCGGGTCCGGGGACTGGACGTCACGACGATGATCGACCGCGAACTGGTCCTCGATCTCAACGCGCCGACCGCCGAGGCCAGCGGCCTGGCCGTTGACGTCGTGCTGGACCGGAGCGTCGCCCACACCAAGGCGCTCTACACCCTCAGGACCATGGACCGCTGCGGCATCCCGACCCTGAACACCCCGCGGGCCGTCGAGGTCTGCGACGACAAGGTCGCGAGCAGTCTGGCGCTGGCGAAGGCGAACGTCCCGACGCCGCGGACCTTCGTCTGCTACTCGGTCGAGTCGGCCCTGAAGGCGGCCGAGTCGCTCGGTTACCCCGTCGTGCTAAAACCGGTGACCGGGTCCTGGGGCCGGCTGCTGGCCCGGATCAACGGCCCAGAGCAGATGCGGGTGATCCTCTCGCAGAAGACCGAGCACGGCGGCTTCCACCACGAGGTCCTCTATCTGCAGGAGTTCGTCGAGAAACCGGGCCGCGACATCCGCGCCTACGTCGTCGGGGGCCGGGTCCTGGCGGCCTCGTACCGGTCGTCGGAGCACTGGGTCACCAACGCGGCCCGTGGCGCGGTCTCGCGTCCGTGCCCGGTGACGCCGGAGATCGAGGGTCTGGCGCTGCGGGCCTGCGAGGCGGTCGGAGCACGTCTGGCGGGGGTCGACCTGTTCGAGACGGGCGACGGCCTTCAGGTCGTCGAGGTCAACAGTGGCGGCGAGTTCAAGGGGCTCCAGACGACGACCGACGTGGACATCGCCGGCGAGATCGTCGAGGAGGCCGTCCGGATCGCCCGGCTGGCGCGGCCTGGCGAGACATTGCCGTCGGCTTCGGCCTGATCAGAGACGCACGGAGCGGTACGTTGTAAAGACGATCGTCCGAACCACCGGCTATCAGGATCGTTCCGCCATGGCCAGCACATCGGCGATCCGGTCGGCCACCGGGCCGAGACGTTCCGGCGTGAAGCCGCGCTCGTCCCCGAGCAGGCAGAGCTGGATCCAGTTGCGGGCGATCAGATACCCGCTCTGGTAGCTGACCAGGATGTCCTTCTCGAGCAGCCGGTCGCCGACGGACACCGAGGAGATCGGTCGCGACACCGGAATGGTCAGCACACCGGGCGCCGCAACCGCCGGATCGGCCAGCACCGGGACGCCACGCTCGGCCAGCCGTCGACGGAGGAACGTACTGGCGTCCTGGATTACCGCGAAGCGTTCCGGGACGGTCATCGTCCGGAGCGCGACGTCGAGAGCGGCGAGCCCGTTGGACGAAAGCGTGAACGGAACCCCGGCGGTCTGGTGGTGCCGGCCGAGGTCGAGGACCGCCGGAAGATGCTCACCGGAGCGGAACGCTTCGGACGACAGCACGATCGCCAGACCGGGATAAGCGCCGAGCGCCTTGCCACTGGTCGCGGAGGCGAGCCAGACGCCATGCAGATCGACCGGAACCATGCCAACCGAACTGATGCCATCCAGGCAGAGCCGTGCCCGGTGGCGCTCGGCCAGCTCCCGCATGGCGTCGAGGTCATTGAGCACGCCGGTCGAGGTCTCGCAGTGCGTCGCCCAGAGCCAGCGCGGTTCGGGAAGGGCGGCGAGGTCGCGCTCGACCGCCGGCCAGTCGAAGGCGGCGCCCCAGTCGGCCCGGTGAACGCCGTGATCGAGCCGCTGCCGTGCCGCCTGCCCAGCCAGCCGCTCGCCGAACTCGCCGTTGGCCAGCACGAGGCCGTGACCACCCAGCAGGCCGATCTGGCCGGCGAGGGCGTCGTTGGCCAGCGTGCCGGAGCCGGCCACGATCGCGACGTGGCGGGCGCCGGTCAGGGCGCGGAGCCGCTCCCGGACATCGGTCATCGCCTCGACGAAACGCGGCGCCCGGTGCGACTCGGCGGCGAAGGCGAACGCCGCCGAGACCTCGGGCCGGACCGCGACCGGTCCGGGCAGCAGGTTGATCACGTCGTCCGAGCCCAGCGACGCAGCCCGGAGGACGGTCGTTGGCTGCCCAGCGGGGTCGAGGAAGCGGCGCGCCATGCTGTCGGCTCGCTGGCTGGTCAGGTACATGGGTTGGAAGCGGGCCGCGTCGCTCCCAACGGTCGGTCCGAACGGCTGGAATCCGAGGTGCCGGTAGAGCTTGAGCTGCTGGACGGTCCCGGAGATCAACGCGAGGTCGTGGCCCTCGCGGCGACAGTGACGGTCCAGCAGGCCCATCAGCCCGATCAGGATCCGGCCGGTTCGCCAGGCCGGGTCGACGACGAGCAGACGGATCTCGCAGCACGACGCATGGGCGGGCAGGAAGCGGTCCAGATCGGCGAGCTTGAGGTCGAGCGAGAACGGCCGTCGCGCCCGGATCGCCATCATCCCGACGAGCTGGTCGCCGGCGAAGGCCGTCAGGTAGGTATTCTCGTCGTCGAACCGGTCGATCAGGCGGCCATCCTCAGAGGGGGTGTGCTGCGGGATCTCCAGGGTGAAGGTGCGGTGATTGAGCCGGGCGATCGCCTCGCGCTCCCAGGGCTCCCACGCCGTCCGGAAATCGACACTGTTCGAGGCCGGTCCGGATTCGCGAGGTCCGGTCGTCGTTCGCGGGGTCATCGCGTCCTCCCTCTCGTCACGTCGATGCCATCTGCCGTCGCCCGTCCCGGCCAGCGAATCGAGACACGGTCATGGTCGGCTCCACCGGGCAGGACAGCCCCGAGGTTGGACCGGTGGCCGACCAGGATCAGGATCGCCAGCAGAAGCACGCCGGCGGTCCCCTCGCGGTCGACCATCAGTGCATACATTGGCGCCAGCGCCACGGCCGCGACCAGCGGCACCATCGTTGGCCGCAGGAACGGCAGCAGGGCGATCAGGGTCGCCAGTGTCAGGACACCGACGAGCGGGCTGAAGGCCAGGCAGGAGCCGAACGCCGTCGCCAACCCCTTCCCACCCCGGAAACCGAGCCAGACCGGCCAGATGTGGCCGGCGGTCGTGGCGATCGCGGTTCCGGCGACCGCCCAGCGGGCATCGGTCAGGGATGCGGCCAGCAGGACGGCCGCGACGCCCTTGAGCAGATCGACGACGAAGACGACAACGAACCCCGGCCGGCCGAGGAGGCGAGCGACGTTGGTCGCTCCGGTGCTACCGCTACCGGCCTGGCGCAGGTCCCGCCCGGTCCGGAGGCGAACGAGCAGGTACCCGACCGGGATCGACCCCAGCCCGTATCCCAGGACGATCGCGAGGAGCTCAGGTCCGGACATCGGTCGGTTACCTTCCATTCGCCGGCTGGCGCGGGACAATCTCCAACGTCGCGTCTGAGATCCCTGCTGGCACGACCAGTCCGTCAGCATCGGTTGGCAACGGTTCGATCCGGCAACAGTACCCGACGTGCGACCATCCCTACGATACAAGGAGAACCAGCATCTCATGGACGTTTCGATCATCGGCGGGTCCGGCTACGCTGGCGGCGAGCTGATCCGGCTGCTCCTCGGCCACCCGGAAGCCACCATCAGGCAGGTCACATCGGAGCGGTACGCCGGCAAGTTCGTTCGGCTCGTCCACCCGAACCTGCGAAAGCGAACCGAACTCAAGTTCAGCCCGTCCAGCGCCCTGGAGCGGTGCGACGTCCTGTTCCTGGCCCTGCCCCACGGCGTCGCCATGCAAAAGATGCCGGAGCTCCAGGACAAGGCGAAGGTCATCATCGACCTCAGCGCCGACTACCGCCTGCGCAACCCCGGCGATTATGTCACCTGGTACGGTCACGCCCACCCCGCCCCGGATGATATCGCCCGGTTCGTCGTCGGTATCCCGGAGCTGCACCGGGCTGAGATCGCCCACGCGGACCGGATCGCCTGCGCCGGCTGCATGGCAACGACCTCGATCCTGGGGCTCTACCCACTCTACCGCGCCGGCGTCGTCGACACGTCGATCCCGGTCTTCATCGAGGCCAAGACGGGCTCGTCCGGCTCCGGCGGGGAGCCAAGCCTCGCCTCCCACCACCCGGAACGCAGCGGGGCGATGCGCTCCTTCAAACCCACCGGCCACCGCCACTCGGCCGAGATCATCCAGGAGCTGACGGTCGACGGGGTCGCACCGCCGGTCAGCTTCTCGGCGACCTCGATCGAGGCCGTCCGCGGCATCCTCGCGACATCGCACGTCACCCTGAAGGAGCCGCTGACCGACCGGGACATCTGGGGGATCTACCGGCCGGCCTTCCGGGACGAGCCGTTCATACGACTGGTCAAGGAGGCGAGCGGCGTCTACCGCTACCCGGAGCCGAAGCTGCTCTCCGGTAGCAACTTCTGCGACGTCGGCTTCGAGCGCGACCCGCACAGCAACCGCCTTGTCGTGATGGCGGCGACCGACAACCTGATGAAGGGCGCGTCCGGGCAGAGCGTCCAGTGCATGAACGTCCGCTGCGGCTTCCCCGAAGAGACCGGCCTGGAGTTCACCGGGCTGCACCCGATCTAGAACCAGCCGGCACTGTGGCAACGGATGTGAGACAACTACGGGAGCGACTTCCGGCACGTAACGAAAGGCACCAGCATGACCGACCAGAACCAGACCCAGGACGACATCGCCGCCCGCGTCACGGCGCTCTCCGATGAGTTCCCCGGTTACCAGTTCACGTGGACGTCGAACGACGACCAGAGCGCCGGGCGGTTCAGCATCTCGGCCCAGGAAACCGAGAGCTGGTCGCACGGCGAGGTCCAGTCGGCCAGCGGCGACACGATCGACGCGGCCATCGCCGCGATGCGCTCGGTGATGGGCGGTAGCAAGGGCTGATCTCGTCTTTCGATCCGTCGTTCGAGCGGTCAATCGACGAGTGGAAGCTGGGAGGAGTCCCGAGACCATATCGTCCATGGCCCACCGTCTCATCGGTCCTGGCCGGCGCTCCTCCGCCCACCGCTCGCACCGGCCAGGACCGCGACCGCGACCGCGACCGCGACCGCGACCGCCGGCGATGGTGACTTATGGCACCGCAACAGCCAGCACCATCGACAAAGCCGAGAGGATTCCCGGCCACCTCAAGAGGACTTCCAGCACGATCGGCGGCTTCGGAAGCCGGTCGGTCGCTCCGTCCCGTTCGTTCGGCGATCCTCCGCGGCCCCCTCATCGGTCACTGAGACCGCGATCGAACGCCTGTCATGTTGCCTGTTGAAACGCACGAGGGCTACCGGGCGTTACGGCGCGGGACGTCTCCCCGGTAGCGCTGGCTGTCACCGGAGAGCACGCGGAACCTCATCACAGCCATCGCCAGTTCATCGCAGTCGACGAACCCACCACGCCGTCCAGCCGGTGAGCAGACCAGCCATCGGGGCTGCCACGAACCAGACGATCGAGAGGGTCTGCGCGGTGTCGGCCAGTGGGTCATCGCCCGGTCCGATGACGATGTCGTAGGTGAGCGCCAGCCCGACGAACGTGACGGGAACCGTCGCGAAGCCGATCCCCGTGGCGGCAAGCGCGGCCAGCACGGTCGCCGTCGTGCCCAGACGAGCGACGATGAGCCCGGCGATGGCGAAGAGCACCGCGACGCCGATCCCGATCGAAAAAGCGAGAAGCAGGTCGCCAGCCGGCGGAACGCGCAGGTCGCGGACGCCACGCGCGACGCCGGACGTCGACGGGCGCGTTCCCAGACCGAGCCGCGCGGCGATCGGAACGGCGACAAGGACGACCGTGGCGAGCAGCCAAACAGGCCAGAACCACGCCGGGCTGACTCGTCGACCGCCGGCGATCAAATCCTCGACCAGCCGCAGCAGGAACAGGACGACCGGTGCCAGGCACGCCGCCGCCGAGGCGATCAGCCGGCGTGGTAACGGGTCGGACAGGACCTCGATCTGGAGTATGAAGAGGATAGCGATCGACGTGCAGGGGATGACGAGCAGCGCGGACAGGAAGGTCGCCAGCCATAGCGGCGGCAGGATCTTCCCGTGGTCCGGTGGCTCGGTCATGAACGGGGCAACAGGTTCCACACGGCTCCCTGGATTGGGCGATCAGCGAACGGGAGCGACGCGGCAGGAGCCCGGTTCCGGGCAAGCCGTGATCTTCGCACAGACGTCGTCACGACCGACGAACCTTTCCCTGACCTGTCAGGCGACTGACCGACCGGTATGCTTGCCTGCCACAGGACGCAATGACCCGTCAGACCGGTGACGACCCAGGGAGCAGGACGTGATCATCATCAAGATCGGCGGCGGTGTGGCCATCGGGGAACACGCCTTCCGCAACTTCGCGTCGGACCTCAGAGGCCTGCTGGACGAGGGGCGGACCGCCATCGTCATCCACGGGGCCAACGCCGCCTTCAGCCAGCTCAGCCGCCAGCTCGACCTGCCGCCGGTCATGGTCACCTCCTCATCGGGCCGGGTCTCGCGCTACACCGACGCGGCGACGATGGACGCGATGTTGATGACGTACTGCGGCAAGATCAACAAGACCCTCGTCGGGATCATGCGGGCGGCCGGCGTCAACGCCGTCGGGCTCAGCGCACTCGACGGCGGGATCGCGACCGGGCGGCGCAAGCCCGTCCTCCGCGGGACGGTCGACGGCAAAGCGAGGATCTTCCGGGACGACCACGCCGGCACGATCGGCCAGGTCGACGTCCGGCTGATCCGGATCTTGCTCGGCAGCGGTTACCTTCCCGTCCTGACCCCGCCGGCCCTCGGCGAGGACGGTGTCCCGATCAACGTTGACGGCGACAAGCTCGCGGTGGCCCTGGCGGCGGAGCTCGGCGCCGAAGCGCTGCTGTTCTTCTCCGACACACCCGGTCTCCTCCAGGATGTCCGGGACGAGAGCAGCCTCATCCGGGAGATTGACGCCGCCGACCCCGAATCCGCGCTCGCGGCGGCCTCCGGCCGGATGGTCGTCAAGGTCGAGGCCGCCCTCGGCGCGATCGAACACGGCGTCGGCGAGGTCGTCTTCAGCGATGCCCGGGCCGAACAACCGGTCACGCGGGCGCTTCGTGGCGAGGGCACCGTCGTCCGGCGAGCGGCGACGAGTGCCCCGTCACAGTTCTGACCGCGGGCGGGTGCCGGCAACGTCGTCGTAGGGACACGGCACGGGTTGCGCTGGCGTTGCTCGCTTCGCTGCGGCGTCGCCAGGTACCGTCGTCAGATGGTCCTGTCCGAGGACAACCGGACGTCGCCGGCCGAACTTCGCTGGGCGCTCGTCGCTCCAACGCTACGCCAGTTGCGGATCCAGACGCGTCGGGCCGGACTCATAGGCATCGAGTTGCGGCTGAGCGGCAGGACGGGCGAAGGCGGCGAAGGCAGCTGACAACCGGCCGGTGAGGCTCGGCCGGGACGCGGAATGGGCCATAACCGGCCGGCCGGAACGGGGCCGACCGATGCCGCCACCGGCCCGCGTGACCCGGACCCGCTCCGGCTCCGGCAGCCAGCCGGGCTGCATTGCCCACTTCGACGCGGCCAGCGCGTCGAGCGCCTGCCGGTGCGTCGCGGTGCCACGACCGACCGGGACCGGGCAGCCGAGCTTCGGCATCGACGCGGCGAGGTAACCGATCACTGGCTCGGACGTGGTCGGGAAGCTCGCCCGTCGGTTCCGCAGGGCGGGCAGAACATCGGCACCGGTGCTGGCCACGCGGGCCGCGTAGAGGGCAATGACGTCCCGCGCGACCGGGACGTGTGGAGCGATCACCCTGGGCGTGCGAACCGCAGGTTCAGCGACCATCCGGGGCGTCTCCAACAACACGCTCATGTCTCTCATGCGCGACATCTCCATCGCCGGTGAGTAGCCGACAGGCAACCCAGGGCTTCGTCCCGAAAAGGCACAGACGGCGGTGGCGAGCGCCATTCGGGGAACTGCGGGTGGTGTACGTACGATTCAACGATCGTACACGAGGGCCTGTTGCGTGACAAGGGGACAAGGAAACAAGGGGCAAGGGGCAAGTTGACATCGTGCGCACTCTCTCCGTCCGTCCATTGTCGGAAATGTTCCGTCAAGAGGCGAGAGGGGCTGGGTTGGTCGTCCCGTCCATTGACCTGAAGGCTTTTCGGGCCGTACCATGCCGGGAATTTTCCAACGGTTCCGCCACGGCTCATTCGACCGAGAGGCACCCATGGACAGCGCTCGCCTCCCCGGTCTGAACGACCGCGAATCGGCCACGACGAGCGGAATCGGCCGTTTTCAGCTGGCTGACCGCTCCGCCGATTTCCACGAATCGCCGTGGTCCGTGCCGGCCAACCTCATTGGCCGGCACCCCGCGCCGATCTCGCTCAGCAGCGGCGCACCGAACGAGGACCTGGTGCCCGTCGCCCGGCTGGCCGAGTCCGCGGGCCGGGTCTGGGGTGACACGAATGCCTGGGGGTACGCTGGCGCGGCCGGGTACGACCCGCTTCGCGAATGGCTGGCCGGGTGGCTCCGGGAGCGCTCGATCGTTTCCGGACCAGACGAGATCGTCCTGACGACCGGCAGCCAGCAGGGCATCGATCTCGTCGCTCGCGTCTTCGTCGATCCCGGCGACATGGTCGTCGTCGAAGGGCCGACCTACATCGGTGCGCTTCAGGTATTCGATTCCTTCGGAGCGACGTACCTCGTCGCCCCGATGGACGAGCACGGGCTCGACACTGATGCGCTGGAATCGATGCTGACCGACCGGGCCGCTCAGGGCCTGTCCGCTCCGAGGCTGCTCTACAGCGTTCCGACCTTCCAGAACCCGACCGGCAGGCTGATGAGCGACGACCGCCGCGACGCCCTCGTCCGGCTCGCCCGCCGCCACGGGATGGTGATCGTCGAGGACGACCCGTACGGCGAGCTGTATTTCGACGAGGCGCCGCCCCGGTCGCTCCGGGCGCGGGACGCCGACGTGATCTCGCTGGGTACGTTCTCGAAGACCCTCGCCCCGGCGCTGCGGATGGGCTGGATGGTCGTCCCGCCCGACCTCGCGACCCTAATGGTCAATGCCCGCGAGGTCAACGACGTCCACGGCGACCTGATGTCGCAGCGGATCGTCGCCATGGCCGTCGATGGCTTCCTCGACGACCACGTCGCCTGGCTGCGGGGTCAGTATCGGCGGCGCCGCGATCACCTGCTCGCGGCGCTCGGGAATGATCTGCCGGCCGGCGTCCGGGTCGAGCGGCCCGGCGGCGGCTTCTTCCTCTGGCTGGACCTGCCCGGCGACCTGGAAGCCACCGACCTGATGGCCGACGCGGCCGACCAGGGGGTGCTGTTCCTGCCGGGCGGCTGGTTCTACCCCGACAGCCGGCCGGACCCCGGACTGCGCCTGAGTTTCTCCCGCGTGGCCGAGGATCAGCTGGACGAGGCGGCCCGTCGCCTGACGACAACGATCGCGGCCAGACTGGCCGTCGGAGCCGCCGACCGCTAGGATCACCTCGGCCAGCGGTGCGGACCGTGCCGGCCGGGTTGACGCGATCGTCTCGACATCCTGGGTACTCTGAACGCCTATGAACGCAATCGGCGACTTCTTCTCCTCGATCGACCTCCGCGTCTGGGCCCTGATCGGGCTCGCGCTCGCGACGGTCCTGACGCTGCAGGCGGTCGAGACGGCGGTCGAGGGGGCCTGGCCGCATCAACGCCGCCTTGGCCGGACCGCGATGCCGGCCCGCAGCGGTCAGCGGGGCTGGGCAGTCGTCGCCCTCCTGCTGCTCGTCGCCCTGCTGCTCGCCATCCTCAACCTGTCCGTGATCGCCTGGCGGAACCTCAACCTCGACGCCACCCAGATCGCGGGGGCCATCCTGGTCGGGGTCGCCTGGCTGCTGTTCCTGCTCGCGACGACGGACCGGATCCCACCGGGCCGCTACCTCCGCGGCCTCGGCGCAGCCGGACCGGCGACGCTGGGGATCCTGCTGCTGGCCGGCGGCGTGCTCCTGCTGGTCCAGTTCCTCGACATCCTTCCGCCGATGGACGAGATCCGCGACGCCCTACCCCTCTGACGCGCCACGTCCCTGACCGCCGCCGCGACCCGTTCGTCGGGGAAGTGGACTCTCGCTCTCGCGTCCCGTTTCGCTGGCTGCACTGGCCCCTCCCGGCCGCCGCGGCGCCCATCGCCTCCGGACGATGACTTCGCAACAGACCGATTCCGATCAATGGACGAATGGCTGAACCCGTGGCGGCGCGGACAGAGCACGCGATGTCCCTATATCTGACGGCGCCTCGTCGTATGGACCGGAAGGTCGCGCTATCGACTATTGTGAACGTCGACAGCGAGCGTTCGATCCGTCCCGTCCCGGATCGTCCCGCCGACAGCGCAGCCCGCGACCGGGGGAGGCGGCATGACGACCAGTGACCCAACGCCGCCCCAGGTTGCCCGACCACAGGAACCCACTCAAGGGCAGTTCGATCAGCTGCCTCAGCCCGACACCCCGGTCCCCACGCGTGCCATCGCGACGCTGCCCGAACGCGGCATGGCCCGGCATCCGGGCCAGCGGCCCGCCTCGGTCGGCGCCCTGGCCCGGCAGCTGGGTCGCGCGACCGGCAGCGCCATCACGAGCCATCGGACCCGAACGGCCGTCCGGGAGACTGGGCGCGTCGGCGGCGAACTCGTCGTCGCTGCCGCCCGGCTGACCGGTACGGCGATCCTCGAAGGCGGCCGTGGCGTTTCCTGGGTCGCTCATCGCTTCCTGCCGATCGACCAGCCATTGCTGCGGGACCCGACCTTCCGCAATTTCTGGTTGTCCCGGCTGTTCGTTCAGCTGGCCCAGGGGGCGATGCTCTACGCCCTCCTGATCCTGGTGGTCGACCTGACCTCGTCGTCCTTCTACACCGCCCTCTTCGTCAACTGCTCGATCCTGCCAGCGATCATCTTCGGCATCCCCGGCGGGATCGTCTCCGACAGTCTGCCGCGGCGCCCGATGATGGTCGCCCTCAACCTGACCCGGTTTGCCCTGATCTGCGCGACGCTCCTCGTCAGCCCGTCGCTGTCGGCCGTCTTCGCCCTGACGCTGGCGCTCTGGGTAATCCACCAGTTCTACTCGCCGATCGAGAGCACCGTCGTCGCCTCGCTTGTTCCACCGGAGCGGTTCTCCAGTGCCCAGGCCCTCCACAACCTCGCGCTGACCATCGCCCAGGCCCTCGGCCTCGTCCTGCTGGCGCCGCTGATCCTGCGGTTCTTCGACATCAGCGTCCTGTTCGCGATCTGCGCCTCGCTGTTCCTCGCCGCCGCCGGCTTCGCGGCACTGCTCCCCCGCCTCGACGATCAGCTCGTCGAGGACGCGGTGCCAGCGGCGGCCGTGAACGCCGACCCCGGCGTGATCCGGCAGCCAGCCCGGATTGGCGCCCGCCGGCCGGGGTCGATCGCCTCGTCGTTCCAGTGGTTCCTGAACGGCTGGCGGATGGTCAGCCACGACCGGATCGCCCTCGGCGCCGTGCTGGACGATATGCTGGTCGGCCTTGGCCTGGCCTCGCTGCTAGTGATCATGCCGCTCTACCTGGAGGCGGTCCTGAACACCGCCCAGGAGAACACCACCTTCGTCTTCGCCCCGGCGGCGCTCGGTCTGGTCGTCGGGCTACGAGCCGCCCCAGCGCTCAACACCGTGCTGGAGAACCGGTACATCGCGACCCTCGGTCTGGCGCTGTTCGCGCTATCCGTGATCACGCTCGGCTTCGTCGTCCGCCTGACCGACTTCGTCACCGGGACGCTCCGGCTGCCCCTGATCGAGCTCAGCGATGCCGTGGGTATCTCGACGTACGTGCTGGTCGTGATGGTGATCTCGATCCCGGCCGGCTTCGCCTCGGCCCTCGTCGGTGTCGCGGCCCGCTCGGTCCTGCTGAGCCGGGTGCCGCCGGGTGCCCGTGGTCAGGTCATCGCGTCCCAGAACCTGTTCCAGAGCCTGGCCACACTGCTGCCGACCTTCGCCGTGGGCATCTTCGCTGACATCGTTGGCGTCCGGGTGATGGCGGTCGCTATCGGTCTGGTCCTACTCACCGGTGCGACGATCGCCCATGTGACGTTCTCGGTCAGCCGGGCCCGGGGCGCCGCCGGTTGAGGCGGCGCTCGGTACCCGGACACGGCCGCGACCTTCGTCAGTGAACAAACAACCGCCGCCTGGCCGGCCCGATGGGCCCGCACCGGGCGACCATCGTGGAGACAGGATGACGTTCCAACGATCGAAATCGTCACAGCGCCAGGAGTCGATGCGCACCCACAGACCGGACAGCCTCACGTCGACGGCCGATCCGGACACGCCCGAGGGCTGGCGCAGGCTCCTGCCCCGCTACATCGCCGGGCTGGTCTTCGCCCTGATCGTCGTCACGGCGCTCGCCCTGTTCGCCGATCTGCGCGAGCTCGGCGACGCTCTGGCCGGCTTCGACTGGTGGCTGACCGTCCCGATCCTCGGGCTGACCCTGGTCAACTACGGCCTCCGCTTCGTGAAATGGCGAATCTACCTCGACCGGATCGACGTTCACGGCATCCCCGCCGGGCGGAGTGCCCTGACGTTTCTCTCCGCGTTCAGCATGTCGATCACGCCGGGCAAGGTCGGCGAGATCATCAAGGCGGTCTACGTCCGCCGGCTGACCGGGACTCCGGTCAGCCGGGTCGCGGCCGTCATCGCCGCCGAGCGGCTGACCGACGGACTGGCGATGCTCGGCCTGGCCGCGATCGGGCTGACCCAGTTCAGCTACGGCCGACCACTGCTCGCGGTCGCGGCTCTCGCCGGGATTGGCGTCGTCGTCCTGCTCCGGCGTCCAGCCCTGCTCCACCGGCTCGTCGGCCTGCTCTCACGGCTGCCGGTCGTCGGCCCGATCGTCACCCGGCTCAGCCATCATCTCGAGCACTTCCTCGACGCCTCGAATGTCCTCTACGCGCCACGTCTCGTCGCCGGCTCGGTCCTGCTCGGAATGGCCTCCTGGTTCGCCGAATGCCTGGCGCTCTACCTTGTCCTCATTGGCTTGGGCCAGCCCGCGTCGTGGCATCTGCTGCTGGTCGCGACGTTCGTGCTCTCGGTCTCGTCGGTCTTCGGTGCCCTGTCATTCCTGCCAGGCGGCCTCGGCATCGCGGAGGCCAGCATCACCGCCATGCTGATCCTGCTCATCACCGACCCAGCCTTCAGCCGCGGGGACGCCGCCGCCGCGACGATCCTGATCCGGTTCGCGACGCTGTGGTTCTCGGTCCTGCTCGGTCTCGGCGCGGTCGTCGCGCTGCAGCGCATCCTGCGTCGTCATTCCGGCGGCCCGGAACCCGCGTCATCCTCGACCGTCGCCTCCGGCACGACCCCGTCCTGACGCAAACGTCATCCCAGCCGAACCCGCACCATCGATCGAAAGGACCGTGACCCATTGGTTTCTCCCGCCGAACCCACTCGCCCTGACCAGCCAACCCGCGTCCTTATCACCGGCGGAGCCGGGTTCCTCGGGATCAACCTGGCCCGCTTCCTCGAGGAACGCGGCGTCGCGGTCGTCACGCTCGACCTCGCCCCGTTCGACTACCCGGACCTGCGCGACCGAGTGACCTCCCACACCGGCGACATCCGGGACCCCGCCGCCGTCGCGGAGGCAATGCGGAGCTGCGACGCCGTCGTCCATACCGCCGCCGCCCTGCCGCTCTACAGCCCGTCCGACATCTACACGACGGATGTCGAGGGCACCCGGCTGGTCCTGCGGACGGCGCGGGCGCAGGGCATCCGGCGGGTCGTCCACGTCTCCTCGACGGCGGTCTACGGCATCCCGGACCACCACCCTTTGCTGGAGGATGACAAGCTGGAGGGGGTCGGGCCCTACGGGCAGGCCAAGATCCAGGCCGAGATCGTCTGCCTGGAGGAGCGAGCCCGCGAGCAGGTCGTCCCGATCCTGCGGCCGAAGAGCTTCGTCGGACCGGAGCGGCTCGGGGTCTTCGCGCTGCTCTACGACTGGGCGGCGACCGGCCACAACTTCCCGATGATCGGGATGGGCAACAACCGTTACCAGCTGCTCGACGTCGCCGACCTCTGCGGCGCGATCTGGCTGACCCTGACCCTGCCGGCCGAGGTCGCCAACGACACGTTCAACATCGGCGCGACCGAGTTCACGACGATGCGCAAGGACTACCAGGCCGTCCTCGACGCCGCCGGCCATGGCAAGCGAATCGTCGGCTTCCCGGCGACGCCGATGATCGTCGCACTGCGCATCCTGGACCGGCTTGGCATCTCGCCGCTCTACCGGTGGGTCTACGAGACCGCCAGCAAGGACTCGTTCGTCAGCACCGAGCGGGCCCAGCGGCAACTCGGCTGGCGACCGCGCTACAGCAACCGGGACGCCCTGCTCCGCAACTACACATGGTACCTGGAGCATCGGGCCGACTTCGCCAACGCCTCCGGCGTCTCACACCGGGTGCCGTGGAAGCAGGGCGCTCTCGGTGTCTTCAAGCGCTTCTTCTGATCTGTCACCAACAACTCGTCTTCGCATCGAAGGAGCCCACCAGATGAACGCCGTCGACCACATATTGATCGCCGTCTCCGACCTCGACGCCGCCGCGAAGGCCATACTAGACCGCTTCGGGCTCGTCGCCCTGCCCGGCGGCTCACCGTTCCTCGGCGTGACGAACATGGTCATCCCACTCGGCCCGCCGGCCTACATCGAGCTCGTCACCGCGACCGACCCGTCGGCCACGCCGGAAGCAGCCAGCATCGCCCGGCTGGGCGCGGACGGCGACCGCCTGTTCACCTGGGTCGTGGAGCCGGAGGACTTCGACGGAACATCGAGACGCATCGGCATCGACCCCGCCGGGGAGCCGGACGCCGGTTGGCAGACGCTCGGCGGCGTCCGGCCGGACCGGCCGTTCTTCATCCGCTACGGCAAGAACCGACCGGACCGCGTTCCCGGCTGGCGGAAGCGCTTCGACGAGGTCCGGCACCCGGCCCAGCCGGGCGGGTTCACCTTCGTCGAGGCCGGCGGCGACGAGGCCTCCGTCAGCGACTGGGTCGGGGAGATCGACGTCCCGCTCCGCTTCGCCGGCGGAGAGCCAGGGCTGACTGCGGTCGGCATCGCCAGCCCGAACGGCGAGATCGTGCTCCGGGACCTCTCTCGCTGAGCTTCGGACGGTTGCGTCTGATCAGCGGTCGGCCGACGGAGACAACGCTTCCGGTGTCGCGCCCGGCGTGCCCTCCGCCGGTGGGAAGAACTCCTCGAACGACGCCACCGGCGTGCCTCGCCCCTCGGCGACCAGACGGGTGCCCTCGATAGTGCCGGGACCGATCTCGCCGCTGGTTCCGCCGCCGGCGGGATCGAAAACCGCCTCGAGCGTGAAGGTCCCGCTGAAGGACTGCCCGTCGGGATCGACGTCGATCGCGGCCCGGATCACGATGTGGGCGGGACCGTTGGTGACCACGGTGAACGCGACGTTCGCGGCCGCATCGCCGGTGCCTTGCCACGCCCCCGAAGCGGTGACATTCTCACCGGAGACGAACATCGCCGTGCCGTCCGCCGACAGGGTCATCAGCCTGGGCGAATAGTCGGCATCGCCGGGGTCACTCATGACCAACCAGGAGCCGATCACCGGGGAAGCGGCGCTTTCCGCACCACCGGCGACGGCGAAGCGGTCGCCCCCGCCGAGCACGATCCCGAGCAGGACGACAGCCGAGAGCACCAACGAACCGACCAGCCGCATGACGACATCCCTTTCGTGATCGAGCACCGACGGACGCTGTCGGCATCGTACGGCAACTGGTGGCGGTCCGCCGCACGGTTTCACGGAACGAACCGGGTCGAGTCCCGAATGGCGGTATCACTCTACCGGCGAGCGCGAGGGTCGAGGGCGTCGCGGAGCCCGTCACCGAGGAAATTGATTGCCAGCACCGAGATCACGATCATGGCTCCAGGCGGAATCCAGAGCCACGGCATCTCCTCAAGAATCGTGACCGACTGGGCCGCGTTGAGGATGTTGCCCCAGCTGGCCGTCGGCGGCTGCACGCCCAGACCGAGGAAGCTGAGCCCGGCTTCAAGCAGGATCGCCTGGGCGACGCCGAACGTCGCGTTGACCACGATCGGCGTCGTCGCGTTCGGCAGAATGTGGCGGAAGATGATCCGGGAACTCGACGCGCCGACCGACTGCGAGGCGACGACGAAGTCGCGGCCCCGCAGCGTCAGGAACTCCCCCCGGACGAGCCGGGCGATCGGCGGCCAACCGAGCAGGCCTATGACCAGCATGACGTTGAGGATGCTCGGACCAAGGATCGAGACGACGGTGATGATGACGATGATCGATGGAAACGACAGCACGACGTCCGCCAGCCGCATGATGACGCTGTCGACCGCGCCTCCAAAATATCCCGCGACGCCACCGAGCAGTGTTCCAATGATGACGTAGATGGCGACGGCGACGAGCCCGACGGACAGTGAGATCCGGCTGGCGAAGATGATGCGGCTGAGCACGTCGCGCCCCTGGGCGTCGGTGCCCAGCAGGTGAGCCAGGCTCGGCCCTTCACGAAACGCCGAGAGCGAGATCCTGTTCGGGTCGTACGGCGCGAGCAGTGGGGCGGCCAAGGCGACGGCTATGAGCAGCCCCATGACGACCATTCCGACCACGGCCAGGCGATGCCGCCGGAAGATCGACCAGAGGGTCGTGCGGCGGCGCGGGAGGAGTTCCGTTGTCGCGGCCACGTTGGCCGTCCGGGCTATGGCATTCATGCGTACTTGATCCGGGGATCGACGAACGCGTAGATGACGTCCGCCAGCAGGTTGCTCAGCAGGATCATGATCGCCACGATCAGATTGATACCCATCAACACGTTGTAGTCCCGCCCCGTCACGGATGAAATCGCCAGGCTGCCCATCCCCGGCCAGGCGAACACCTGCTCGATGACGACCGTTCCGCCAAGCAGGCTGGGCACGTTCAGCGCGATGATCGTAATGATCGGGATCAAGGCGTTTCGCAGCGAGTGCCCAACCACGATCCGGGATTCCTTCAACCCCTTGGCCCGGGCGACCGTTACGTAGTCCTGCCGGATCGTGTCGAGCAGGCTGGCCCGGGTGTAGCGGATGATCGGCGCCGCCTGCGCCAGTCCGAGCACGGCCGCCGGCATCAGGATGTGCTGGAGCGAATCGCTGAAGCTCCGCGGCTGCCCAAGCGTGAACATGCCGGTCGCCGGCAGCCAGTCGAGCTTGAGGGCGAAGATGTAGATCATGATGAGCCCGAGGAAGAACGACGGGATGGAGACCGTAAGGAATCCGAGGAACGTCATCAGATAATCGAAGAACGAATGCTGCCGCAGCGCGGAGAGCACACCGAGCGGGACGCCGGCAAGGACCGAAACGACGATCACGACGAGCATGAGCTTGACCGTGGGCCAGATCCGGTCGCCGATCGTACTCGCGACGGACTGACGATCGACCGCCGAGTACCCGAGGTTCCCCGTCGCCGTCTGTCCCAGCCACTTGACGTACCGAAGCGGAAGCGGGTCGTTCAGCCCGAGCGACTCGCGCTGCTGTTCGACCCATTCGGGACCCAGATTCGACATCTGCTCTGGATTCAGCAGGGCAGTCACCGGATCGCCGGGGGCAAGGTTGATAATCGCGTACATCGCGATCGTGATTCCCAGCAGGACGGGAAGACTGATCAGTACGCGGCGAAGGAGGAATCGTCCCATCGGTGTCGCTCCACTGCCCGGCCGTCGAACGTGACCGGTCCGCTCATGGCCGCCCAAACGAAGGCCGACGGATCGGGACGCGACCCATCGGCCATCGTGCGGTGAGGCCCGCAGGCATTGCCTGTCGAATGAGATCTGCCTCGGATCGAGATCAGCCGATCGTCCACTGCTCCGAGTTCCACAGCCGGTTGTCCACGTAGGAAGGCGGCAGGAAATTCATGAGGCGGTTGCTGAACGCGAAGTTCGTGTTCGGCGACCAGAGGAAGACCGACGGACACTCGTCATTGAGCAACTGGGCGAGCTGCACGTAGACCTCGCGCCGTGCCGCCTGGTCGCCGGTCTGGCGGCCCTGCGCGTAGAGCTGGTCGACCTGCTCGTTGGAGTACCAGATGCTGTTGGCGCCGGTCGGAGTGTGGGCGTTGCTCAGATAGTAGCGGGAGCTGACGTTCGGGTCCGCGCCGTAGACACCGCCACCGCCGATGTAGATCTCGAAGTCGTGGTCCGTGATGAGGTGCTGGTTGATGCCAGCGTTGTCGTACTGCTGGAGCGTGATCTTCATCCCGACGTCGCCGAGCTGCGCCTGGATGATCGGGATCATCTGGTTGAAGGTAGCGGTACCGGCCGGGTTGTACATCATCTGGACGTCGCGGCCGCTGTCCCAACCGGCATCGCTCAGCAGCTGGCGAGCCATGTCCGGATCGAACGCATACTCGTTAAGCCCTTCCGGCGTTCCCATCCACTCTGGCCCGAAGATCGGGCTATTCCGGACGATGGCATTGTCCTGGTAGATTTCCTTGACGATGTTCGCCCGGTCGATGGCATACATCATCGCCTGGCGAACCCGCTTGTCCTGAAAGATCGGATTATCGAGATTGCAGGAGATCGAGTCCATCGACGGACTCTGGACGCTCACCAGGGTCACGCTCTCAGTCTGACTGAGCCGCTCGATATCCTGGACCGCAACCGCGATGAGATCCAGACCGCCCTGCTCCAACTCCGCGACCGCAGATTCAGCGTTGATGATCCGCATGAAGATGCTATCGACGCCGGGCCGTCCGCCCCAATAGGTATCACTGGCCCGGAGCTCGGCGTACTGGTCGGTGGCGTACTGGACGAAGGTGTATGGTCCGGCACCAACCGTAGGCGCCAGATTGAAGGCGTTGTTGACGAGCTCCTCCGGGGCGACGGTCCCGAGGATGTGTTCCGGCAGAATGCCGAGTCCGCAGAAGTCAGCGAGGATTGTCAGGAACGCCGCGTCGGGGTTCGCCAGCTTGAAGACGACGGTGTAGTCGTCCGGCGCCGTCAGACCCGAAACGGTCTCGGCCGTTTGATCGACGTACTCAGCCGCGCCCTCGATCCCCGCCAGTCGGGCCGTCCAGATCGAGCCGGTCCGTTTGTCCAGCGCTCGCTGGAAGGTGAACAGGACATCCTTCGATGTCAACGGGGTGCCGTCGCTAAACACCGCATTCTGGTGCAGGTGGAAGGTGTACTGGGTCGCGTCCGGCGAGATATCGATCGACTCGGCAAGATCACCGGTCGGCTGAAGCTTGTCGCTCATCCGAACCAGTGCGCCGAGGACAGCCCGCTCGACCTGCTGCTCGTAGCCGGCCGTCGAGAACAGCGGGCCGAGTGTCTGCGGCTTCCGCCACTCGACGTTGATCTGCTTCGTCGCGTCCTGAGCTGACGCCGGGCCAAGGGCCGTAAACAGGGTCGTCAGCGCCGTCAACCCGGCGCCGGCGCCAATCAGCTTCATCAACTCCCGGCGATCCAGGCCGCGTTCTTCCCAGACACGGGAAAGGGTTTCGAGTGTCCAGCGTTCCGCCATGGTGAGCACCTCCGTGGGATCCGGCCGGAGTCGCGGCAGACAGCTGCAACTCCACGGTCGGACCGGCATGTTCCGTCATGCTGACGAATCTTCCCGCAGCCTATCATCGCGTCGGGGATGTGGGAACCAGGGGAGCGGACCGTCGGCCGATTCGCTGGCGCGATTCCGGCCGGAGACCCGACCTCAGGGGGATATTCTGCTCCCTACACAGACGAAGAAGCGCATGATTCGCGAAGCGCGAGCGTCGATGATCCCACCATCGTGGTCCGGATCACCGCCACCGCGCTCGCTCGCCGAAGAAGGGTTTCGTCGACAATGTCCAGCCAGCAGGCCACCAGCCCCAACGATCCGTTCTCGGCCCGGTCGACGCTGAGGACCGCCTGGGGTGAGACCGTCGCCCCCTACCGGCTCTGGCCGGAGGGCGTGGCCTGACCCGGGCGGAGGTCCGTGACCGACAAGCCGTACTCGGCGCGCAGGCGCGCGGCCAGAAGCGAGCGGTGGCATGCCTCCGGATCGCGCTCGACGCAGAAGAGGGCGGTCACCGAGTCGCTCGGAAGCTCCGCCACGAGCGCGCCGAGGTCGAACGGGTCGAGGATCTCACGGGTGTAGCGCTCGGCATACTCGGGCGCCAGCGCGATGCGGTTGCGCTTGCCGACCCCTTGGCGGTCGTCCTCGCGGTACTGGAGCTGACGCAGCTCGGTCGTGGGCGCCAGCTCCGTCACGTGGCGGTAGCCGATGTCCGCCATGGCGAGCGCACGCTGGAGCCGCGCCGAGTTCGCCCAGGAATAGTCGGCTCCGCGGACGCCGCGTCGTTGGCGGACGTCGAGCAGCAGGCGAACGTCTGCCTGCCGCAGTCGATGGAGGAAGGACTCGCCGTCAAAGCCATAGACGCCGATCGTCACCATTCTGAGCACTGGAAATTACCTGCCTGCCTGCTAGTCGTGCCGGGTCAACCGGTTGCTCTGCCTGAGTCGGCGAGGTCGTCTCACGAGACGGCGGTCCCCTCAATTTCGACTATCAGGTCTGGGATCGCCAGCCGTGCCACCCCGAGCGTCGTGGTGGTCGGTGCCACGCCGGCGGCGCCCAACCGCGACGCCAGCACGCCGTAGTGCTGGAAGAGCAGAGCGACGTCGGTGGTGTAGACGTTGAGCCGAACGACGTTACGGAGAGACATGCCGGCTCCGCCGAGAATGACCTCCAGGTTGTCGAGGCACAGCGCCAACTGCGCCGCCATGTCACCGGCATGCTGGGGCTTGCCGTCGCCGCTCATCGCGGTCTGCCCGGCGCAGTACAGGGTCCGGGTGTGCCCGGAGACCATCTCACCCTGGTTGTATCTCATCTCCACCGACCAGGTCCACGGGTTGATCGCCATTCGTTCAATTGCCACATCGGCTCCATTCGGCTCATCGACGGTGCGTCCGTCTGTCGGCTCGATCGCCGCAAAAGATGGCGTCTGTTGATAATCCTACGAACGAATCACGACATCCCTTGTCGTGTATTCGTCTTGTATTCCAGGAGCGTTTTCGTATGCGTGCTGATCGATTGGTCTCGCTGGTGCTGCTGCTGCGGCAGCGCGGTCGTCTGTCCGCGGCCGCGCTGGCTCGCGAGTTGGAGGTATCTACCCGTACCGTGCTGCGCGACATCGAGGCGCTGTCCGCGGCCGGCGTCCCGGTCTACGCCGAGCGCGGCCGGCACGGCGGTTTCGCGTTGTTGCCCGGTTTCCGGACCGAGCTCACCGGACTGAGCCACGACGAGGCACTTGTCTTGCTGGTCGCTGGATCGCGGCGCGGCGCTCAGGCGTTCGGCCTCGGCTCGGCGCTCGCTGCGGCCATGCTCAAGGTGATCGACGCGCTACCCGAGAGCTCCCGGGCCACGGCGGTCGGCGCGGCCGAGCGATTGCTCATCGACCCGGAGACCGACCTCCTATCGCGTCGGCTGGTCGCTGAGGAGGTGCCTGACACCATCGTGGCCGAGGTCCGGCGCGCGGTGTTCGCCGGACACAAGCTTCGCATCCACTACGCGGCTGTGGACCAGACCCCGAAGTGGCGTACGGTGGACCCGATCGGCCTGGTCACCGTCCGCGACCAGGGCTACTTGCTCGCCACGAGGTCTGGCGCGGACCGCACTTACCGGCTGTCCCGGGTCCTGGCCGCCGAGGAACTCGCCGAACCCGCCCAGCGACCAGACCGGGTCGATCTGGACCGGGCCTGGCAGGAAGGCGGCACGCGGTTTCGAACCGGCGGCGACCAGGTCACCGTGCTGGTACGGGTGAACCCGGCGCGGTGGGAGGACTTGGTGGACACCGCGCTGGCCGTCATCGCCGAAGAAGCCGACGCGGACGGCTGGCTCCGGCTGCGGGTGACCTTTCAGGATCCGAGACATGCCGAGTGGGCACTGTGGCAGCTCGCCACGAACGCGGAAGCTCTGGGCCCGCAGTGGTTGCGCACCTCCCTGCGCAACCGCGCCGCCGCGATCGCAAGCTGCTATGAGGTGTCATCCTGAGGGTTGTCGCCTTCTGCGGGCCGCCACTGACGCGATTCGGACTGATCCATGCTCGTCGGTGCCAGGCGCGCCGAACGACGCATGCGCAGTGCACGGCGCTGCCTTCTAGCAGACGGCCATAGTCCATTCCGTCCGTCGGCTGCATTGATCGGGTGGAGCACGCCGAACGAGCCGGCGTCCCGCTGTGGTGACGTCCTGCTGAGTGGTCGAATGTCGGCCGGTCGGATTGGCGTCACCGTGCCCGTCAGCTTGGGTACACTGTGCAAAGGAAGATCGATTCGCGAAGAGCGAGCGTCAATGGACCCGCCGTCGTGGTCCGGATCGCCGCCGCCAAGCTCGCTCGCCGGAGAAGGGTTTCGTCGACCATGTCCAGTCAGACCGCCACCATCCCCCACGACCCGTTCATGGCTCGGTCAACGTTGACGACCGCCCATGGCGAGACCGTCACCTGGTACCGGCTCCCGGCCCTTGAGGAGCAGGGTCTCGCGACCCTCGGCAAGCTGCCCTACACCGTCCGCATCCTGCTCGAGAACGCGCTGCGTAACGCCGGCGGCGAGTTCGTCTCCAGACGCGACGTCGAGAACCTCGCCGGCTGGCGCCCCGGTCTCGCGGCCGAGGTCGGCGGTGGCGACGACGCGATTGAGCTGCCGTTCCTGCCGGCCCGCGTCGTCCTGCAGGATTTCACCGGCGTGCCCTGCGTGGTCGACCTTGCCGCGATGCGCTCGGCCGTCGACCGGCTCGGCGGCGACGTCTCCCGGATCAACCCGCTCGTCCCGGTCGACCTCGTCATCGACCATTCCGTCCAGGTCGACAGCTTCGGGACGACGCTGGCCCTCGCCCGGAACAAGGACCTCGAGTACGAGCGCAACGGTGAGCGCTACGCCCTGCTCCGCTGGGCCCAGCAGAGCTTCCAGAACTTCCGCGTCGTCCCGCCGGGTACGGGGATCGTCCACCAGGTCAACCTGGAGTACCTCGCCACCGTCGTCTCAACTCGCGAGATCGACGGCGAGACCGTCGCCATGCCGGACACACTCGTCGGGACCGACTCCCACACGACGATGATCAACGGGCTCGGGGTGCTGGGCTGGGGTGTCGGCGGGATCGAGGCCGAGGCCGTCATGCTCGGCCAGCCGCTCTACCAGCTCACTCCAGAGGTGATCGGCGTCCGGCTGACCGGTCAACTCCTCGAAGGGGCGACCGCGACCGATCTTGTCCTGACCGTGACCGAGATGCTGCGGAAGTACGGCGTCGTCGGCCGGTTCGTCGAGTTTTGCGGCGTCGGCCTGAGCAGCCTCAGCCTGGCCGACCGGGCAACGATCGCCAACATGGCGCCCGAGTACGGCGCGACCTCGGCGCTCTTCCCGGTCGACGACGAGACGCTCCGCTACCTGCGCCTGACCGGGCGGGACGACCGGGCCGACCTCGTCGAGCAGTACTGCAAGGCACAGGGCCTGTTCCGGACCGACGCGACGCCGGACCCGGAGTACGACGACCTGCTCGAGCTCGACCTCGCCGACGTCCGCCCGAGCCTCGCCGGACCGAAGCGACCGCAGGACCGGGTGCTGCTCGGCCACGTCCGCGAAGCCTTCCGGACGGCCTACCCCGCAGTCTTCCCGATGGACGACCCCGTGGTCGCGCAGGACAACGGCCCGTCTTCCTCGGGCGGGCCCGCCACGCTGACGGCTCCGCGCCATGCCGGGACCGTGCCGGTAACGCTGGGCGGCGTCGAGACGACGCTGCACCACGGCTCGGTCGCGATCGCCGCGATCACCTCCTGCACCAACACGTCCAACCCGTCGGTCATGGTCGGGGCCGGCCTCCTCGCCCGGAAAGCGGTCGAGCGGGGCCTGAAGGTGCCGTCCTATGTCAAGACGAGCATGGCGCCCGGCTCGCAGGTCGTGACGCGCTACCTTCAGAACGCCGACCTGCTCCCGTTCCTGGAGGCGCTCGGCTTCCATGTCGTCGGCTACGGCTGCACGACCTGCATCGGCAACAGCGGCCCGCTCCCGGAGCCGGTCGCCGACGCCGTCGATGCCAACCAGCTCGTCGCCGCCTCGGTCATCTCGGGCAACCGGAACTTCGAGGGTCGCGTCCACCCGCAGATCCGGGCCAGCTTCCTCGCCTCGCCGCCGCTCGTCGTCGCCTACGCCCTGGCCGGCAGTGTCGACCTCGATCTCGTCAACGACCCGCTCGGCCACGACCCGGATGGAAATCCCGTCTTCCTGGCCGATGTCTGGCCGACGCAGCAGGAGATCAGCGACGCGATCGCGTCCTCGCTCGATGCGTCGATCTTCGCCGAGGAGTACGGCAACGTCTTCACAGGCGACAGCCACTGGCAGAACATCGACATCCCGACCGGACAGCTCTACGAATGGGACTCCGGCAGCACCTATGTCCAGGAGCCGCCGTTCTTCGAGGACCTCTCGCCCGACGGCCACGAGCTCGTCGACATCGAAGGCGCCCGGGTGCTGGCCCTACTGCCGGACTCCGTCACCACTGACCACATTTCGCCAGCCGGGTCGATCGCCAAGACCAGCCCCGCCGCCGAGTACCTGGTCAACTCGGACGTCAGGCAGTCGCAGTTCAACAGCTACGGCTCGCGGCGGGGCAACCACGAAGTGATGATGCGCGGGACGTTCGCCAACATCCGGCTCCGGAACCTGCTCGTCCCCGACCGTGAGGGCAACGTCACCCGCTACTTCCCGGAGGACCGCGAGACGACGATCTGGGAAGCCGGGATGCGCTACCAGGAGGCCAGGACGCCGCTTCTGATCATCGCCGGCAAGGAGTACGGGACCGGCTCCTCCCGCGACTGGGCGGCCAAGGGCACGCTGCTGCTGGGTGTCAAGGCCGTGCTGGCCGAGAGCTTCGAGCGCATCCACCGCAGCAACCTGGTCGGGATGGGGGTGCTCCCGATGCAGTTCCAGCCCGGCGAGAGCGCGACAAGCCTCGGGCTGACCGGGGAGGAGATCTTCGCGATCAACGGGATCGCCGACAACCTGACGCCGCGCAAGCTGCTCGACGTGACCGCGACCTCTGCCGACGGCAGGGTCGTCACCTTCGAGACCATCGCCCGGATCGACAGCCCGGTCGAGATCCGCTACTACCGCAACGGTGGCATCCTGCCGACCGTGCTGCTCCGCCTGCTCGGGACCGAGCCAGCGGCCTGATCGACCCAGGGGCGGACCATCGATGACGACCGGGGCGGACGGGACGGCAACGACGAGCGGCAACGAGGCGGCCCGTCCCGCACCGGTCCGGCCGGAAGGATCGGCAACGGGCACGTGGAAGCATGATCCCGTCTGGGCGAACCCGGAGCACGACTCGGCGCCGGCGCTCGAGCAGGACTGGCACCGAACGATTGACCGGGCCGCCCGTCTGATCGTCCCGCGGCTCGCCAGCCTCGCTCTGGTATCCGTCTTCCCTCGTCAATCGGCGAACTCCCCCTCCTTGAGCGGCCGTCCCAGCCACTTCCTGATCCGCGTCGCCGAGCGGGGCGACCAGTCCGTGTCCATCTCCCCACTCGTCAGCCGGCCGCTCGACCTCTATGACCCATTCGCCCGAATCGCCGTCGGCTCGGGCCAGCTCTGGCGGATCGATGGTTCGCTCAGCGAGGTGATCGAACCGGGCGCCTCAGCGATCGGGGTTCCGCTCCCCGCCGGGAAAGCGGCGGTGGCCGCCCTGGCGCTCGTCCGATTCCCAGGCCGGGCGGCCTTCTCGCTTGACGATCTCGCGACACTGGAATCGCTCGCCAGCGAGAAGCAGGATCGGGAGGACGACATGGCCGGGCCGGCCGAGCAGCGCTGGCAACCGGCGGTCCTGACCCCATCGGCTCATGTCCATGCGCTCGGCGACCTCATGCGGGATTTGCTGGCGGCTGACACCCCCTACGACGTGGCTCAGCGCCTGGCGCGGGCGGCACTGGGATTCTTCAGCGCCCGGAGTTGCGTGGTGTACTTCGTCGACCCCGCTCCGGCGTCGAAGGACGAGACAGCGACCACCGATGGGAGCAGCCAACGGAACCCGCGGCTCCAGCTCGCTGCTTCGGTCGGCGCAGGAGTGTTCCTGACGCCTCCCTGGCTGGAGCAGGTCGATTCCGCCGCTCCAAGTGCCCTGTTCGCGACATCACCCCACGGCACCGTCCTGATGGCCCGGATCGAACCCGAAACGCCGTGGGTCGAGAGCATACTGACCGATGATTTCCTCATCGCCCTGCCGCTTCGCCTCGACGGCGATCTGGTCGCCGTGCTGGGGGTACGCCGCCCCGACAGTCTCTCGACGATGCAGACGATCACCGCCGAGAACTTCGCCCGGATCGGCGCGATCGGCCTTTGGGTGTCCCAGCGCCGGGACGCCGACCAGTCGCGGATCCTGGGACTGCGCTCGGACCTGGCGCGGAACCGGCTGGCCCACGACGCGACGGTCGCGATGTTCGGCGCGACCGACCTCATCGGCGGGCTCGCCGCCCATGCCGGCGTGCTGGTTCCCGGTCTGGCCGACGGCTACCTGGTCTATCTGGACGCCAGGTCAGCCGACCGTGAACCGGGTGACGATCCCGGCGGTGGCGCACCGGACCGAGTCTTCGCCCACTGGCGCCAGCACTGGGACGACGCCGCGATCGGGTCACTGCAACGATCGGTCGATGACCGCATCGCTCGACTGCTGTCAAACGGTGAACGTCAGGACTATCAGCCGGTGCTTCTGAACGATGCCGGTCCGCTTGATGTGCCCGCGGAAGTCACCGGACCGACCGACCCGTCACCATCGATCCGGAGCCTGGCTGCCGTCCCGCTCATTCAGGACGATCAGGTCGTCGGCCGCCTGGTCCTGGTTACCACCGAGCACGGCCGTCGCTTCGGTCACCGCGATCTCGGCCTGATCGCGTCGCTCGCCGAGCCAGTCAACCGATTCCTCTCGTCGCGCCCGCGGCTGACGACCGTGACGCATCACCCGACAGCCGTGACGATCGAGCCGGAAGACCCGACGAGCGGGCTGGATCGGACGGACCTCATCGCCGGGATCGCCTGCCGACTCATCGGAACCCACGAGATCACGGAGATCTGCCAGGTTGTCGCCCGGACGCTCGCTGCCCGCCTGACCGACTGGTGCGCGATTGAGCTGCGCGGCGGTTCCGGCGAGCCGAACTGGACCATGGGCGTCCACTCCGACCCCGGTCAGGAGTGGCCCGCCCGATTCTGGCGTCGGCTGATCCAGAATCGGGACGCCCCGCGTGGGCCCGCCACGGTCCTGCGCAGTGGCCAGTCCGACCTTTCGGCCTCATTGTCATGGATCCTGCCCGCGCCGGATCAGGAGCAGGCCGACATCTCGCCGGTCATCCCGCTGATTCCCTCATCGTCCATCGCGGCCGCGATCGTGGACGGCGACGAGGTCATCGGCGTGATCGGCTGCTTCCGCTCCAGGCCTGCCCGACCGTTCACGCTGCTCGACCTGGCCACGGTGGAGTCCGTCGCGGCGATCACCGGCTATGCCATCGCCTCGGCCCGCCAGCGGACCACCGAGCGGGAGGCCGGCGACCGGGATCACTCGCTGACCGAACAGCGCACCCGGCTCATGTCCCAGCTGGCCGACGCGGTGATCGTGATCGACCAGGAGCGCCGGATCATCTTCGCGAACGATTCGGCCCGCGAGTTGCACGGCGGCGCGGATCTTCCCGGCTCCGTCGGCGATTACGTCGGTCACTACCGACCGATCCGGTTCGACGGCGCAGCGTACTCCGAGGAGACGTTCCCGCTGGCGGCTGCGGTGGCGACTGGAGCACGGCAACGCGGTGCCTGGCGCTTTGGGCTGGACGACGGGACGATGGTCGCTGTCGTCGGACGGGCGGCGCCGCTGCTTGCCGGCGATGGGATCGTCAATGGAGCGGTTCTCAGCCTGCACGATGTGACCGAGGCCGAAGACGAACAGCGCCTGCGTCACGGGCTCATGCTGGAGATTGCCGAGGAGTTGCGTCCCCCGATCGGGAGCATCAAGGGCTGGATCCAGTACCTCGGTCAGCGGCTACAGCATGAGGTCGATCCATCCCTGGACATCCGGTCCAGCGACGCGATCGATGCCATCGGCAAGCAGACCCGGCTCCTGCAGCAGCTCGTCGACCGCCTCGTGGCCGTCAGCCGGAACGAACCGATCGACGACGCATCGCATTGATTCGCTGCACCAGCCCCGCAGGGACCGGACTGCTGCCGGCAGTGTTTTGAATGACGCTCCTGAAACAGCCCGGCCAGTGGGCTGGCATACTGACGGCATGACGAAGCCACAGGACAGACCACAGGACACATCAACCGAAACTGTCCCGGAGGCCGCGCCCCTCACCCACTTCGACGAGCGCGGCCGGGCCCGGATGGTCGATGTCGGCGAAAAGGCGGTCACGCACCGCGTCGCGGTCGCTTCGGGCGAAGTCCGGATGGCCCCGGCGACCCTGGCACTGATTCGCGAGGGCCGGGCGGCGAAGGGCGACGTCCTCGCCGTCGCCCAGGTCGCGGCGATCATGGGCGCCAAACGGACGCACGATCTCGTCCCGATGTGCCACCCGCTCCTGCTGACGAAGATCACGATCGATTTCGAGCTGCTCGACGCCGACCCGGCGACCGGCCGGCCGGCAACCGTCGCGATCAGCGCCCGGGTCGAGACCCGCGGCCAGACCGGCGTCGAGATGGAGGCCCTGACCGCCGTCAGTGTCGCTGGGCTGACGATCTACGACATGGTCAAGGCAACCGACCGGGGGATGGAGATCGGCGCGATCCGGGTCGAGGAGAAGCACGGCGGCCGGTCCGGCGACTGGCTGCGCGAGCGGTCCGCGACGGACGGCCCGGTCCCGCGTCCGGGTGATCTCACGGTCCGGTGACGATCGACCGGTCCCGCCGCCCGGTCCGAACGAAACCCGTCCGTCCTCGTCTGCCGGGCCGTTGGCTCCCAGCCCCCCTGACCGGCGGTCATTTACGGCTCCCGTCGCTCGGTTGGTCGGACCTGTCACCGCTGGCCCTGAGCCGGCGGGAGTTTACGGTTCAGGGCGCGACCCTGTTCCTGATGGCGACGTTCCTGGCTTCGGCCGTCCTCGGGGCGGTCCGCCAGGTTCTGCTCGGGGCCGAGTTCGGCGCCAACGAGACGACCGGCGCCTTCCGGGCCGCCAGCCAGTTCCCGGACGTCCTGTTCACGCTGGTGGCCGGTGGCGCGCTGTCCTCGGCGCTCCTGCCCGTCCTCGCCGCGACCCGGCGCGATGCTGGCGACGCGGCGGCCTGGCGACTGGCCAGCCTCGTCCTGAACGCCCTGGTCGTGACGCTCCTCGTCGTCTCGGTCATCGGGCTCGTCGCGGCACCGTGGCTGGTCCGGCATGTGATCCTGCCGGAGTACTCATCGCCGGCTCAGAACCTCGCGATCCCGATGACCCGGATCATGCTGATCCAGCCGGTCGTCCTCGGCGCGGGGACGGTCATCACCGCCTGGCTCAACAGCCAAAACCGCTTCTTCCTGCCGGCAATTGGCGTCGCCTGCCACAACGCCGGCATCCTGGCCGGCATCGGCGCCGCGATCGCCTTTCCCGGCGTCGGGATCTGGGGGCCGGTCTGGGGCGTGGTCGGCGGCGCGGTCCTTCAACTCGGCATCACCGCGTTCGGCCTGATCGGGGAGGGCGCCGGGAGCCAGTGGCTGCCACGGATCGACCTGACCGACCGCGGCCTCCGGGACGTCGCGCTCCTGCTCATTCCGAACGGCGTCTCGACCGGAGTCAACTACGCCGGCTGGCTGGTCGAGACGTCGTTCGGCTCCCGGGTCGACAACGAGGCGACACTGGTCGCCCTCCAGAACGCCTGGCTGGTCGCCGGGTTGACGGTTACGCTGCTCGGCGCCGCCATCGGGCAGGCGACCTTTCCCCGCATGGCGGCCTACGCGGCGGCCGGCGCCGGCGACGCGTTCGGCCACCTCGTGACCCGGGCGCTCGTGATCGGGATGCTGGGGTCTCTTCCCGTCGTCGCAGTCCTGCTGCTGGCTGGTGACCGGGTGGTCGCACTGCTGTTCGAGCACGGCGCCTATGACGCTGGGGCGACCCGGCTGACACAACAGATCCTCGTCGCCTACGTCATCGGTCTCCCGTTCTACATCGGGACCGAGATCGCCGCCCGGGCGGTCCTCGCCACCCGCGACGCCCGGACGCCGCTGCTGACCAACGTCGTGCAACTGGCGATCCGAACCGGCACGATGGCGGCGTTCCTGCCGATCTGGGGGTTCCTGGCGATCCCGCTCGCCTTCGCCATCTCGTCGGCGATCGAGTCCTCCGTGCTGATCTGGTATGCCCGGCGGCGGACACACGCGTTGCGGCGCGCCAGCGTTGCCACCGGCTCGGGCGCGGCAAGTGCGGGCAGCGATGCCGAGTCGGGTCGGACACCGGCCGGTTGATGCGACGTACAATGGCTCCGAACGGATTGCGTACCGGAATGGATGGGATGGCTCGCCCGCGTCGCGATGTCAGCGACGACGTGCGGTCGACGTCAGGGAGGATCGCGGAACGATGGCGTCAATCGGCCTCGAACGGGTTCGTGGCGGTGGAGCCGGGGCGCTGATCCCCGGTGCCGATCGCCTCTCGTGGTATTTCCTCCGGGTCTCGGGCATCCTCCTGATCGGCTTCGCCCTCGGGCACCTCTTCATCACCCACTACCTGAACGTCCCGTCGCAGACGACCTTCGACTGGGTCGCCAACCGATGGGCCAACCCGGTCTGGCGAACGTTCGACTGGGTGTTGCTGCTCTCCTCACTCTGGCACGGCCTCGTCGGGATGCGCTACTCGATCACCGACTGGGTACCGAAGCCGAACTGGCGCGTCGCCGCCTTCTCTCTGGTCTTCATCATCGGCATCCTCTGGACGGCGCTTGGCACGATCACGATCTTCACGTTCAGCGCGCCGGCGGTCTCGTCCAACAACGGACCGCTCTCGGACGAGATCTGGGTGAGCAACCTGATCGGCTGGTCCCTGTTCGGCGTCGCGACGGCGCTCTACGTCGGGATCGTCGGGCTGATCGTCTTTGTCCTCCGCAGCCTGCGCCAGGGGCGGGTGCCAATCTACAACGGCGATGTCGGCCAGTACGCCTGGGCGCTGCACCGCGCGACCGGGATCGGAACGGTCTTCTTCCTGCTCGTCCACGTCCTGAGCATCATGCTGATCGGCTTCGGACCCGCGGTCTACGACCACTCGGTCGACTTCTACGCGCTGCCCTACCTGGTCCCGATGGAGGTCTTCCTGATCGGCGCGGTGGTCTACCACTCGCTGAACGGACTCCGGATCATGGCGATCGACTTCTGGGCGCCCGGTGTTCGCCGCCAGCGCCAGATGTGGGTCGCCGCCGTCGTCGCGAGTGTCCTCATCACCGCCCCGGCCGCGATCATCATCGGCGCCCACGAGCTCCTGTAGCCGAGGCCGCCGCTGCAAGGCAAGACGGTGCTCATCGCATACACGATGTTGGCGAGCAGAACCCTCCCCGGCTCGGTTTCGGTACTGCGGCGTCTCACCGCCCGGAGAGGGGCTGTCCTGGTCGAGCTGAAGGTCCCCCGACGGGCAGATGTCCAGCGAGCCGTCACACCCTCTCCGGGCGGCAGGTAGCCTCAGCGACGATCCGAGCCGGGGCGGGAACCGGGGGCGGGGTCGGTTCACTCGCCCATCAGCATCGGTACTGGCCGCCAGTTTCGCCTGAACGGATTGCTTCCGCGAGGAGTCAGCCCGATCCGGATCTACTCCGGCGAGACGTTGCCGTCGACCGGATTGAACCGGCGGAGCGATCCGGATGACGCGAGTTCCCGCCGCCCATTACTCGAATGACCCGTGTGGTTCCCGTCGCCATTGCCGACCGAGGCCCGGTAGGCCGCATCCACGCCGTTGGCAACGGAGCGGGGACGGCGGGCGGGGCGGCCGCGAGCCAGCTCCATCAGGACCGTCGCCAGCTTCTGCGGGTCATGCCGGAGCGGATTGGTCGCGCTGACGAGGTCCCGCGCGACGACTTCTACCCCGAGGTGCTCGCTGGCGAGGGAACCGGAGACGACCGGCCGGATCGACTCGTCGCCCCGGGCCGCCACGATCGAGGCCGGACTGGCATTGACCAGCACCGCGTCGAGCCGCCCGGCGCCGAGATGCTCGACGATCACCCGGACGTGCTCGGCAGCGTCGAAGTCGTCCGTCTCACCCGGCTGCGTGGCGACATTGCACACGTAGACGACCGTCGCCTCGGACCAGCGGATCGCCTCCGGGATCCCGGCGACGAGCAGGTTGGGCACGACGCTGGTGAACAGGCTGCCAGGGCCAAGGACGATCAGGTCGGCGTTCAGGATCGCTCCGAGCGCCGGAGCGTGAGCCTCGGGGTACTTCGGCGTCAGGAACATGTCCTTGATCCGCTTGCCCCTTGGCCCGTGCTCCCCGACCGACGACTCGCCATGCAGGATCGTCCCGTCCGTCAGTTCGGCCGAAAGCCGGACGTTCTCGAGCGTCGCTGGCAGGACCCGGCCGCGAATGTTGAGAACCTGGGAGGCCTCCTCGACCGCCCGTTCGAACGAGCCCGTCGTCCGGGTCAGGGCGGTGATGAACAGGTTTCCGAAGCTGTGACCGTCGAGCGTTGAGCCGTCTCCCTGGAAACGGTGCTGGAACAGCTTCGTGACCAGCGCCTCGTCGTCGGCCAGCGCGGCGATGCAGTTGCGGATGTCGCCCGGCGCCGGGATGTCGAACTCCGCCCGGAGGCGCCCGGTGCTGCCGCCATCGTCGGCGACCGTGACGATCGCGGTAATTCCGGCGTCATGATGCTTGAGACCGCGCAGCAGAGACGAGAGCCCCGTCCCGCCACCGATCGCGACCACGCCGAAGGCGGGCCGGATCGGACCAAAGCGATGCTCGGCGACGATCTGGGCCAGTGCGCGGCCGCTCGCCTCCTTGGCCAGCAGCGGGGCCAGGAGCGACTGGTTGAGCCGGGCCGCCGCGAAGATGGTGATCAGGAGCCCGACCAGCAGCAGCAGGACTTCGCGCCACGGGTGAGGGATGAACTGGAGGGTGAGGGGCCGCAGGACGGGGTAATCCGCCTGAAGCTCGAAGTAGTAGGAGCGGTAGGCCCAGACGAGCCCAACTGCGACGGACAGCACCATCCCGGCGAGGCCAAGGAAGGCGAGCGTCCCCCAGCGTTTGACCCGCATTCCCGGCTGAAGCCAGGTTCGCCAGGCACTCATACAGTCCCCCGGTTGGTCGAAATCAGGTTCGGTCCCGTCTGTCTATCTGGCGACACGTGTACTGGCTGGCCGCCGGTCAGGACGTTGTAGCGAACGAAGTGTACCAACTGATCCGTCAGCGCCCGTCGTCCCGATACCCAACGGTTGTCCCCGTCCCGGTCAGCCGTCCGTCCCATCGTCATCATCGCCGGCCACCGGAACGTCCTCCTCACCGGAGAACGCGAGCTGACGCAGCCGGATCAGGACCTGCCCGATCGCCTGCCGGGTGGCGACGTCATCGAGCCGCCCACTCGGTCCGAGCCGGTCGGACCAGTCTCCGACCAGCGGCGCGGCGAGCGTGGCCACCTCGTCCGGCATCACCCCGCCACCAGCCTCGACCGCCGCCTGGACACGCCGGCGAACTCCGGTGACGTCGGCCGGATCACCCCCGATCCCGAGCCAGATGACGGGAAGATCGGCCAGCGCATCCTCGCCCGCCGGCGTGCCTGCCCATCGAACGGCCCGGACGAGCAGCTCCTGCGCGTGGGCATCGTCCGTGGCGGCGATCAGCAGGAAGCCGTCAGCCAGCGCGATGTCGTCGCGGAAGCGTCGCACGGCCGCATCGTCGGGCCCGTCATCGGCCTGGCCCTCGCCAAATGGCGGCAGATCGTCGATGGCGACCGGGTGGAGCGCGATGTCATCCGGAGCCAGTTGAGTGGCGGTTCCGAGCACAGCGTCGACCCGAGGCTCGGCCGACGATCCGGGCGCCAGAACGACGAACTGAAGCGGCGCCTGCTCGGCATCCTCGCTCCAGAGCTCGCCACTCGCCTGCAGCAGATTAGTGGTCGAACGTCGGCTGGGCATGATAAAGGACACGGTGCCTGTCTCCTGACGCTGGCTGACCGGTGGACTCAATCCTGTCTCACCGTCAATGGTACGTGGTTCTCGACGTTCGCTCCTGTCGAGTTACGTTCGCTACAAGGGAGGTGGCCGATCGCCACGAGCTGGCCTCGGATGTGGGCTGGTGGTCCAGAAACTGGAGAAAGACGCCACTCGCCAACCTCTCGCACGCCTCGCGGACATTGGACATCATACGTCGCACCACCAATTTCCAACGCTGTTCGAATGCAGCGCCGCGTCGCCGCTCCGGTCCACCCGGTGGCTGACTCCCATGACGCAGGTCTCAAAGACGGTGTCGAATAATGCAGGAACGACGATTCCCCGGCGACCGGTCAAGTTGACACAGACCAGGGGAGCGGGCGGCGGACGGAGTCGCTCCGGACGCTCTGGCAGTCCTTCCACGCCCAGCGCACCGCCTGGCGTGGGCAAGCCCGTTACATGGCGTCCACCATGGCCCGAGTGGCCCACAGTTCGCCGTCTTCATGGCCCTCGCCGCTGGGCAGCCGATGACGATGGGGCAGATCGGCGAGCAATCGGACCTTCCGACCTCCTCGCTGACGGCCCTGGCCGACCGGCTGGCGGAGTTGCGGTTCGTCCGCCGGGAAACCCACCCTGTCGACCGTGGGGCAATCCGGGTCCACCTGACGGAAGACGGCCGCGTCCTGGCCGAGCGTGTGCTGGCCGACACGCTTCGCGCCACCGCGCGGATCACCGCCGGGATCGAGGATAGCCAGATCGACCGGACCAGCGCCGCGATCGACGACCTGTTGACCGGCTACCGCCAGTACGCCGCCCGGACCGGTCGTGGGCGAGCCCGGCCCGAGCCGCGCCGCGTCATCCCCGGCAATCACGATGATGACGCCGCGCCGGCTCGCCACAATAACGGTCGCACCAACGTCACAGGGTTGTCGGACCGGCTGGTCTGATCCCGGCGTCCGCCTGGGCGGCACCGCGCGGTGCGGACGGGCCGCGGGGCAGGACGATCGTGAACAACGTCCCCTCGCCGACCTCGCTCTCGACCGAGATCGTGCCGCCCATCGCCTCGACCGACTGCCGGGCGATCGCCAGGCCGAGCCCGGCGCCACCACCCTTGCGACTGTTGCGCTGATCGCTCCTGAAAAACCGGTCGAACACCCGCTCGAGGTCGGCGAGCTCGATACCGACGCCCGTGTCCTGAACCATGACCACCACGTCCTGACCGCGTGGCTCGGCCACGACGCGGATCAGCCCGCCGTCCGGTGTGTAGCGGACCGCGTTGCGGAGCAGGTTCTGGAGCACCTGGACCAGTCGGGCCCGGTCGCCGACCACGGACAGCTCGTCGCCCGATCCGCTGATCTGGCTCCGCATCACGATCCCGGCGTCGCGACGGGCGGGCTCGGCCAGTGACTCGACAGCCTCCCGGGCCGCGGCGCCGGCATCGAAGGGCAGGTGCTCCAGCTCAAGACCCTGGGCGTCGATCCGGGCCAGTTGGAACAGGTCGTCGACGAGGTCCTCGAGCCGGTCGCTCTCCCGCAAGGCGATGTCGGTGTAGGCCTCCAGCCGGGCCGGATCATCGACCAGGGCTTCGATGTGTCCCCGGATCAGCGCGACCGGGGTCCGCAACTCGTGCGAGACGTTGGCGACGAGGTCCCGGTTGGTCGCCAGCAGCCGCTCGGCCCGGGCGCGGGCGTCGGCTTCCTGCTCGAGACTTTCCTGGAGCTGGTCGCCCATCCGGTTGAACGCTCGGGCCATCCGCGCCACCTCGTCGTCCGTCGGGACCCAGACCCGGACGCTGAGGTCGCCAGCCGCGAGCCGCTCGGCGGCCCGGGCGAGGTCGTTGACCGGCCGGGCGATCGACCGGGCCCGGCTGATCCCGATAACCAGCGCGACGAGGATCGCCGGGATGCCGACCACGATCGTCAGGAGCAGTCCGACGGTCGCGGCGTAGCGGCCAGCCAGCGCGGTGATCCCCAGGGCAGTGCCGGGGAAGGAGCGCTGGTCCTTGTCCACGACGATCGCGCCGAGGATGGCCGCGCCCTGTCCCTCCGTCGCGACGGCCCGCAGCGGGAACGCCCCAACGATGCCGTCCGATGTCTCCCGGACCCCGGACGCCAGGTCCTGCTCGTTCGTCTCTCCACGTAGCGCTCGCCCCGTCACGAAGCTGGCCGAGCGACCGATTAGCTCGACGGGCTGTCCGACCAGAGTTGGCTCGCTGGACGCCTGGATGAGTCCGTCGGGCCCGACGAGCGAGACCGAGCGGATGTTGGCGAAGGAGCGACCGATCTCCGCCGCGATCCGGATATCGGTCCGATCGACGTTCGGCTCGATCCCGCCGGACGCGAAGGCCGCGAGCAGGACATTGAGGTCCGCCGCCGGAATGCCTTCCTGCCAGCCCAGTGTCTCGATGGTCGTCGCGACGGCGTGCGCCTCGGTCGCGGGCTCGATCTCCAGCGGGTCGACAGTCCAGTTCTGGACCAGTACCGCGGCGCTGAGCAGGAGGGCGACCCCGAAGACGCTGAGCAGGACCGTCGCGAGGTGGGAGCCGACCAGTCGCCAGCGCAGGCTGCGATCCGAGCGGCGCTGAAACGCGGTGATGATCGGGATGATCAGCAGGTAGCGCGAGGACCGCAGGAGCCGGAGCCAGAGGGGCCGCGATCGAGCCGGAGTCGACGGAGCGATCACCGGCCGGGTTGGATCGTTTGGGCTTGAGAGTCGCCCGTCTGACGCGCTTGTCATCCCGCTCCTGGTCCCTCGTAACGCACATCTCTGGGCATCTGTCGAGCAGACGAGGACGCGGGGAAGAATAGCTGCTGAGGGTCAGAGCCCCGAGTGAGGCGCCCGCGTCGTAGAGACATGAATTGACCTGCTCGCTTCGCCGAAGCGCTGTCAGGCGTTGCACCGCAAAGCGGTCCCGGTGTACGGAAACGACTGATATTCCCGGTCAGACACTGGGGGGAAACACCGGCTCCTCTGGCAACGAAGACCGCAGAGGCGACCGGCCAGGACGAGCCCACGCCTCTCCGCGCGCGGGCGCCATCAGAACGAGGTCGATCTTTATACAGCCAGGCGACCAGTAGGCCACTCACGGACGGGGCGGCTGAAACTTGTAGCCGATCCCCCAGACCGTCCGGATCAGCTCGGCCTCGTCGCCGAGCTTCTTGCGCAGGCGCTGGACGTGGGTGTCGACGGTCCGGTCGGTCACGTAGGTGTCGTCGCCCCAGATCCGCTCCAGCAGATAGTCGCGGCTGAAGGCCCGTCCGGGGTTGCGGGCGAACAGGGCGATCAGTTCGAACTCCTTCGGCGTCAGGTCCAGCTCGGTCCCGGCGAGGGTGACGGTTCGCATCGATTCGCTAATCGAAAGGAGCCCGTCGCCAACGACGACCGCATCCGACGGAGCCTCGCTCGTCTGTCCGGCTGGCTCGGCGCTCCCGCCTAGCGAGACGCGGCGAAGCAACGCCCGAACCCGGGCCATCATTTCCCGCATCCGGAACGGCTTCGTGAGGTAGTCGTCGGCGCCGACCTCCAGCCCAAGGACGATGTCCGTCTCCTCGCCCCGGGCGGTCAACATCAGGATCGGCACGATCGACCGCTCGCGGACCTGCCGGGCGATGGTCAGGCCATCGAGCCGGGGCAGCATCCAGTCGAGGATGATGAGGTCGAACGACTCGCCGAGGGCGATGCTCAGCGCCGTCTGACCGTCGAAGGCCTGGACGACGTCGTGTCCCTCCTGATGGAGCTGGCGGGTGATGAGATCGTTGAGGTCCCGCTCGTCCTCGACCACGAGAATCTTCGTCACGCCCAGTCATCCCCCAACGGCGCCCACCGACGGCCGATGCTTCCGGTACCGGTGTTTCCACCCTGTCGCTTCCCTGATAGTTCCGGTGACAGCCTAACGCAGAACGGGTGTCCAGCGACTCCCGCCCGGCACCCGTTCGCCTCGAATCGCCTGTCCTGGCGGCGGAACGGCCAGCCTGCCAGGATTGGCCGTCCTAACTCAGGGTCGCAAGGCTGATCGCCAGCACGATCCCGTTGTAGAACATGTGCAGAGCGATCGCCGGCCAGAGGCTGTTGGTCCGGTGCATGACGAGGGCGAGGATGACCCCGACCGGCAGGATCGGCAGGATCGCGCCGCCGAGGTGCAGCGAGGCGAAGGCCAGGGCCGAGATCAGGACCGCCTCGAACAGGCCGCGGGCAACGAGGAGGTAGCGGCTGCGCAGGTACTGGAAGAGGACGCCGCGGAAGAACAGCTCCTCGAAAATGGGCGCCAGCACGACAGCCACGAGCGCCGCCGCCAGGATCGAGCCGGCGTTGAGATTGCCCGCCTCGATCGGCAGCCCGCTGTCCGCGGGAGGCGAGATGTCGAACAGCCACTCCTGTGCGAGCCCGACGAGGCTGACGATGACGAGGACGCCGACCGCGAGCGGGATCATCCAGAGGATGCTACTCACCCTGGTCCGGCGGAAGCCGAGGTCGGCCCAGGTCCGCTTGCGCCAGGCGATCAGGACCGCCCAGATCGCGACGCCGAAGCCGAGGTACATCGTGCTACCCAGGGCCAGGAAGACGACCGGATCCAGCGTGTCGGTGGTGTCGACCCCTGACCCCTCCAGGATGCCCAGGGCCAGGAACAACAGGGCGATCGTGAGCGCCAGCCCACCGACCACGATGATGGCGATCTCCCGGATGCCCCAGGGCGCCCGGCCAGAACCCGCCATCCGGATCGGCTGAACACCGGGCCGGGCCGCCGGGACGGGCCACGGCTGACCATAGCCCGGCTGACCATGGCCCGGCTGTGGCTGCCACGGCGCCGGTTGGTAGCCGGCCCAGGGGGGCTGCTGGCTGTTCGGGCCAGGCGGCTGTCCCTGCCATTGGGCTGGCGGCGGAACCGGACCGCCCCAGTTCGGCGGCGCTTTGGGTGGAGCCTGCTGGCCCGATGGCCACGGCTGTTGGTACTGGCCGCTTGGCGGATTGCCCGGCGACGGCGCGGCGCCTGGCCCCGGACCGTTCGGTGGCCGTTGTCCGGACCCGTTCTGTTCCTGCCACTGGCTACCGGCCTGGCCATTCGTTGGCGGCTGCTCTCCGACCGGGGCCGACCGGTTGCCGCTGTCCTGCCGCGGCTGGCTGCCGGCCGGATACGACCCGAGCGGTAGCCGTGATGACTGCTCGCCGCTGGTCTCGTCAGGGCGAGCGGGGACGGCGGCGCGGGGTGGCGAGTACGGCGGCGGGGTGTAGGCCGGCTTCGTCAGCGCCTGGATGCCCGTCACCGGCGGGCGGTGCTCACCGACCGGTTGCCCGGTAACCTGCCGAATCCGCTCGACCCGCTCCTGCAGATCGCGCGACGCCTCCGTGTTGCCCCGCGATTCCCGCCGGATCGGCGTGTCGACCGGACGCTCCGGACGCAGATCGGCCGACTGCGCCTGGTCCCGCGTCGTGGCGCCGGACCGGGACGTTCGCCGGGGCGGGGTATCTGGTCGCGGGTTTGGCCGGAGATCCGACGCCCCGGACGACGGCAACTGGTGGAGCTGGAGGGGAGACAGCTCCGCCGGCTCGCCCTCTGGCAATGGCGGCCGCTGGCGCTTCGGCCAGAGGTCCGACGCCGTTCGCATCTCTTCCCGGGGCCGATCCTGATCGCTCATCCCTGTCACTCTCTTCCGTGCGGGTGTCTGACGGACCGCCTCGCCATGATCATGCCGCGACGCGACCGCCAGAGAGACCAACCGGACGGATCTTTCGTGTTTCCGTGATGATGACCGATCCGGGTACCACTTGACGACCCGGACCAGGTATTGCCCCATGACAATGGGCAGCCCGAGCGTCACGGAGCCGCCGCCAACGACGACGCCCGGCGTGGCACCGGACCGGCGAACCGGTCCGGTGCCACGCCGGGCGTCACTCGGCGCGACGTTGCCGATCAGCGCTCCTGGTCGACCGTCAGGGCCGAGGCCTGATCGCGCAGGTCCTGGAACAGGGCGGTGCTGAGGTAGCGCTCGCCGGTGTCCGGCAGAACGACCACGACGGTCTTGCCCGCGTTCTCCGGCCGACCCGCGACCTGCCGGGCGGCAGCCGCCGCCGCCCCGCAGGAGATGCCCTTGAGCAGCCCCTCGGTTCGCATCAGCTCGCGAGCGGTCGCCATCGCCGTCGCGCTGTCGATGTGGACGATCTCGTCGATCACGTCCCGGTCGAGGATGCCTGGGATGAAGTTGGCGCCGATCCCCTGGATCTTGTGCGAGGCTGGCTGGCCCCCAGCGAGGATCGGCGACTCGGCCGGCTCGACGGCGACGACCTGAACGGACGGCTTGAGCGACTTCAGTACCTCGCCGACGCCGGTCAGTGTGCCGCCGGTACCGACGCCGGCGACGAAGATGTCGACCTCGCCGGCGGTGTCCTGCCAGATCTCGACCGCGGTCGTCCGACGGTGGATCTCCGGGTTGGCCGGGTTGTCGAACTGGCCGGGCATCCAGGCGTCGTCCGTCTGGGCCAGGATCCGCTCCGCCCGGGCGACGGCGCCCGACATGCCGTCGGCGGCCGGGGTCAGGATCAGTTCGGCCCCAAAACCGAGCATCAGAACCCGGCGCTCGAGACTCGCGCTCTCCGGCATCGTCAGGATCAACCGGTAGCCCCGGGTCGCGGCGACCCACGCCAGCGCGATGCCGGTGTTGCCCGAGGTCGGCTCGACGACCGTCGTCCGGCCCGGCGTGATCAGGCCGCGCTCCTCGGCGTCGGTGATCATCGCGACGCCGATCCGGTCCTTGACGCTGAAACCGGGACTGAACGATTCGATCTTGCCGAGCAGCCGGGCCGGAGCGTCGGCGGCGAACCGGGCGAGGTGCAGGAGCGGCGTATTGCCGATCAACTCGGTCGTGTCAGCGGCGATCCGGGGACGGATCCTGCGGACGAGTTCGTCGGGGCTGGTCGGCAGGGAGTATGTACGGGATTCAGTGGTGGTCATGATCGCCCTTTCCTTAGCTGGAGACCCGTCGTTCACATCGCCGGATGGACGGCGAGTGCGATAGGCATGTTCTTGATAGTGTTCCCAAGAATACCATGTCGCTTACCTTAAGTTATGACAATTCCCGCACCTCGCGGGCCGACGACCGGGCGAGCAGGGTCAGGCTGACGACGATGACCGCGATCCCGACCAGCTCGGGCGGGCCGAGCGACTCGCCGATGAAGATGACGGCGAACAGCGACGTGAAGACCGGAATCAGGGCGGTGACCGCACCGCTGACGGCCAGTGACACCCGACGGACGCCGTCGGCCCAGAGCAACAGCCCCATCGCCGACGGGACCGCCGCCAGAAAGACAACGGCCAGCCAGCCATCCCGGTCGGTCGGGATCGGCGGGCCGGTGACGACCTCGAACACGGCGCCGGGCAGGAACAACACGACGGCGATCGCCATCGTCAGGATCGAGGCCGTCACCGACGAGACGGTCCGGGGCAGGCGTCGGCCCAAGACGTTGAAGACGGCCTCACCGGAGGCCGCCATCAGGATCAGCAGCAGCCCACCGACCCGGGCGACCGTCCCGAGGTCCGCGCCGTCGCCCTCCGCCGGCCGGGCGATGACGAGGACGACGCCGCAGGTCGCCAGGGCGATCGCTCCCCACGAGCGCCGGGAGAGCCGCTCCCGGTAGAACAGCAGTCCGAACAGACCCACCAGCATCGGCGTCGTGCTGGTCACGATTCCGGCCTCGACGACGGTCGTGTAACGCAGGCCATAGAGCAGCCCTGAGTTGAAGACCAGCGTCCCGCCGAGGGCGACGCCGAACAGCAGCCGCCACGACGACTGACTGAGCTTCGGGACCGGGCCGCTCAGGAGCAGGATCGGCAGCAGGATCAGCGTCGCGATCGTGTAGCGGACCGCCGAGGCGAGCATGACCGGTAGGTGCTGCGTGACGACGTTGCTGGCCAGGAAACCGGAGGCGATCGTCGCCATCCCGAGAGTGAGCTCGATCAGCCCGATCCACTCCGAGGGGATGCCACCGTAACGTCGACCAATCGCTCTCGCCGCCAGATCATCCCGGATGAGGTCGTCGTTCCTCCCGGTCACTCCCTTTCGCCTGGCATGTCGCTCCCTGGAGGTGAATTCGTATTGGTCCGCCTGTCACATGCGATGATGACGCGGCCAGTCCGGCGCGCAGCCTCAAGTGTTGCCAATCGGCCCGTAATCCGCTCCCGGCCCCGATCCCACGAGGCGAGCCCGGCGGTGGCAGAGCAACCTGCTTCAGGAGCTAAGGGCCTCGCCCAGCCCGGCCCGGCCGCAACCGGCGCCACGCTCGGTAGCCGACGCTCGAGCTTTGGTCCGGCTCCTGGAACCATTCCTGCTCGGCCGGCACGAGCACGCGAAGGACCAGGACGCGCAGGGCTCCGGCCATCGGGACAGCGACGATCGCGCCGAGGATGCCACCGATCGTCGACCCTGCCAGTAGCGCGAAGAGCGACAGCAACGGTGGCACATCCGCCTGCTGGCGCATGATGAATGGCACGAGCAGGTTGGCCTCGAGCTGGTGCATAAGGAGGAAGAACACCACCACCGAGATGGCGAGTTGCGGCGAGTCGATGAGCGCGATCCCGATCGCGGGGATCGAAGCTACGATCGGGCCGATCACTGGCAGGAACTCGGCGAAGCCGGCGATGACGGAGAGGACCAGCGCATAGTCCAGCCCGATCACCCAGAGACCAGCGTACGTGAAGATGGCGACGACCACCCCGTTGATGGCGACCGCGCGGATGTACCCGCCCATGGTCTGACCCATCGCGCGGAGGACTGTCGCGATTCGGTCACGCCGCGGTTCCGGGAAGAGCGACAGGGTGAAGCGCAGCAACGTCGGGGTAGCGATCAACCAGTAGATGGACAGGAACACCACGACGAGGGCATCGAAAAGCGATGAGAAGACGGTGAACGGGAGCGCGGCCAGCACGGATCCGAAACGATCGATCACGGATTGCAACGATCCGCTGATCCGGTCGGCATTGGCGCTATCGACCCCCCGAAGCCATTCCTGTCCCTTCTGAATCAGACCCGGCGCATTCGTGACCAGCGACGTGCCCTCCGCCAGGAGTTCAGTCACCACGAAGTATCCGGTCCCGGCGATCACGGCGATGAGCGCAAGGTAGACGACCACCACGGCGAACGGACGAGGCATCCACCGCACAAGCAGGTTGACGATTGGTGCTAGGACCTCAGCGATGACAATGGCGATGAAGACCAGTGCGAGAGGATAGGCGAGCCGCCAAATGACGATCAGCACACCGATCGAGACGGCCAGGGTGAGGCCAGCGATTACGGAACCGCGCCACCAGGCTTCAGCCCCCGTGCCCGTACGGGCTCCAATTGGTGTGGACTCCGTCTCCGCGACATCGACCACAGCCGGTTCGATTCGGTGACCATCGCCGCTCGTCGCTACCATGGCTCAGCTCCCATCAGCCGGACGCCCCCGCCAGGTCATCGTGGCGTTGCGAGACCGGGTGGTCTCATCTTCTTCCGACCAGGAGAGCAACGGCCGGGCCACCAACGTGGCCGACCCTGATCGAGCAACCAGGCCGTGCATGGCTGCGAGTCGGATCGGCTCGGTGGCCGTCGGAACGAGGGGTCCGGGATTGCCGTTCGGAAATCAGGTCGAGGCTCAGGGCCGGCGGTCCGGCAGGTCCTGGTAGGCGGCCTCGCTGCCGATCCAGACGGCACCATCTGCGTAGTGCTCCTCCTTCCAGATCGGGACGATCTCCTTGATCCGCTCGATCGCGTGACGGGAAGCCGCGTAGGCCTCGTCGCGGTGGGCGGCGGCGATGGCGATCACGACGGAGGCGACGCCCGGCTCCAGCCGACCGATCCGGTGATGGATCGCGACCTGCTCGACGGCGATCGGCCATCGGTCGGCGATCTCCGCGGCGATCACCGCCAGTTGCCGCTCGGCGGCCGGCTCGTAGGCCTCGTAGACGAGGACCGAGACGCCCTCGCCCCGGGCGTTGTCCCGGACGGTGCCGGTGAAGGTGATGACCGCACCAGCGGCGGGCGACGCGACCAGCGCCTCGACGGCCCGCGGATCGAGTGGCTCCGGACCAACCCGGAACCGTTTGCCGGCCGATTCGTCCGCGTCGATAGCGGGAGCCCCGTCGTTCCCGCCACTGACGGGCGGGACGAAGACGACCTCGTCCCCATCGGCCAGAACCTGGTCAGCGGCGGCGTACTCCTGGTTGACCATCAGCATCGTCGCGTTCCGGAGCGCCGGGACCTGGAGCTCGGGCCGCTCGGCGACGATCTCGTCAAACAGCCCGCGAACGGTCGTGCCCGCGGCGACCGGCCGCTCCTCGGAGGACCGGCCCAGCTTCTGCCGGTAGATCGCGAAGTACCGGAGCCGAACGGAAATGCGCGGGCCGCCCGCCGAAGCGGACGACCCTGTCTCATCGTTGTCGCTCACTGCCCTGCCTCACCGGCTCTGACCCGATTCGTCATCACGGCAAGACTGTACTACGGAAGCGCACTCACGGAACTGCGTCTAGCTCTGGTTGACGACACGCTTGAGCGCCTCGTGCAGCTCGCCGGCCTGGCTGTCGTAGCTGTCGCGGATGCGTCCAAAGATGGCGGCTGTCTCGGCATCGCCAGCCTGCTCGGCGTCGGACCGGTATTTGAGCAACGTCTCACTCCCCTGAAGCAGGTTACTCATCGTGACGATGATGTCGTACTCGACGTTACTGACGGGGTAGCGGCCTGGCTGACTCATCCGGTGCTCTCGCTCTCATTGCTCATCCAACGTCTCCCGTCTGGACGACCGGGTCACCGTTGTTGCTGCAAGCCCGGTGCCAGTCAGGGCCTCGCGACCCTTGCTACCGGCGTCCGCGGGGGTCGAAAGCGTCGCGGAGCCCCTCACCGAGGAGATTGAAGGCGAGCACCGTCAGGGTGATGAAGATGCCGGGCGCGATCATGATGTGCGGGTAGTTGCGGATGTAGTCGCGGCCGTCGGCCAGCATCCGGCCCCAGGACGCCCCCGGCGGCTGAACGCCCAGCCCGAGGAACGACAGCGCCGACTCGTAGATGATCACCCCACCGACCGCCAGGCTGGCCAGCACGATCACGACGCCGATCACGTTCGGGATGATGTGCCGGGTAATGATCCGGGACGACGTCGCGCCGGAGGCACGGGCGGCGAGGACGTAGTCGCGCTCCTTCAGGCTCAGGACCTCGGCCCGGACGACGCGGGCGTACGATGCCCAGACCGAGAGGCCGATGATGACGATGACCAGCGGGATCCCTGGGTTTAGGACGGCGGCCAGCACCAGCAGGAGCGCGATCGTCGGGAAGGCCATCAGAGTGTCGACGATCCGGGACAGCAGCAGGTCCACCCAGCCGCCGAAGTACCCAGCCGACGCGCCGACGATGACACCGATCGTGACGGCGATCGCCGTCGCGCCGAGGCCGACGGAGAGCGCGATCCGGGTGCCGTAGATCAGCCGGCTGAGGATGTCGCGCCCGGCCGCGTCGTTGCCCAGCAGGTAGTCGCGGGTCGGTCCATCGCCGCGAAGGCGGGCGTTGGTGTCGTAGGGATTGTGCGGCGCGACGAACGGGGCGAAGATCGCCATCACGAACAGGATGACGACGAAGGCGAGTGCGAAGGTCGCTGGCGGGTAGGAGCGAAACCGGCGCCAGCGCCGGCGCGACTCCGACTGCGGCGTTCCGGCCCGGCGCGAGAGGATGCCGCTGTCGGACCCAACGGGATCCATCAGCTCCGGGCTGGCGGGGCGGCTGTCACTGGGCGTGGTGATGAGCGTCATGAGAGCGTCCTGACTGGCGGATGGAGACGACGATGGCCAGAGGTCCAGACCCGGGACATCAACCGGCGATCCGGATGCGTGGGTCGATCAGCGCATACGTCATGTCGGTGATGAGGTTGCCGACGACGACGATCAGCGCCAGCAGCAGGACGAGTGCCTGAACGACCTGGTAGTCGAGATTGAACAGCGAGGCGGAGAAGAGCTGGCCGATGCCGGGGAAGGCGAAGACGGTCTCGATCACGATCGTCCCGCTCAGGATGAAGGCGATCCGGTAGCCCAGCACCGTCACGATCGGCAGCAGCGCGTTCCGGACGACATGCCGCATCATCACGGTCTGCTCACGCAGCCCTTTGGCCCGGGCGGTCTGGACGTGGTCGGTGCTGAGCGCCTCCAGCGTCGCGCCGCGTGTCACCCGGATCAGGCCAGCCATTTCCTCGAAGGCCAGCACGGCGACCGGCAGGACGTAGCTGCGCCAGCCGGCACTGGCCCCGTAGGTCGGCAGCCAGCCGAGCTTCGAGGCGAAGACGATGATCAGCAGCAGGCCGATCCAGTAGTTCGGGACCGCCACCCCGAGCGTCGAGGTCGCGGTCGTGATGTAGTCCAGCACCGAGTTGCGCTTGTAGGCGGCGAGAATGCCGAGCGGGATGGCGATGCCGATCGAGAGGGTGATCGCTATGACATTGAGCGTGAGCGTGTAAGGCAGCGCATCGCCGATGATCTGGGTGACGGGCGTCCCGCTCCGGGTGATGGACGAGCCGAAGTCACCCGTGACGACATTCTGGATCCAGACCAGGTACTGCTCCCAAACCGGCTTGTCCAGACCCCACTTGGCCTCGAGGTTGTCGAGCGTCTCCTGGGTCACCCGGGTCTTCCCGACAAGCAGGTCGACCGGGCTGCCCGGCGCGGCGTGGATGAGCCCGAAGGTGAGCACGCTGATCAGGAAGAGGACGACGATCCCCTGCAGGATGCGGATGACGAGATAGCGCAACATGCGGAGTTACCTCACCCCCCAACCCCTCTCCATCACGCTGGCGTGCCAAGCACTTGCGGAAGGAAAGGGGCCTCGGCCGTATCGGCGGACTTTGCGTCGATGTGGCCGGTCGGGATATCAAAATGCATCAGCGTTTCGGGGCGAGCATGGCGCTGATCTGAGCCAGGACGACATCAGGATGGCAGAGAACTTCATCGTTGGATACGCGAGGGACGCGGAAGCCGGGTTCGTTCAGGCGACTGGTGCGCCAGTCATCGTCCGCTTGCGCTTCGTCCGAGTCGTGAACCGACCCGTCGACCTCGACGACGAGCCGATCGGATAGGCAGCAGAGGTCCACCACGAACGCCTCGATGACATGTTGCCGACGAAACCGGCAACCAAGTTGGCCGCCTCTCAGAAGCGGCCACAGATGCGACTCCGCGGGCGTTTGCCGCCGCCGAAGTTCCCGCGCTAAACCATGCATCGCACCCGACCTTGCCGCCGGCGCCTGTTGTCTCATGCTCATTCCTGCCAGTCAGGTTTCACTTCAAGAGAATGAAGAACGAGCGATCACTTGCGCCAGACACCGTCAAGATGGAACGCGCCCCCTCTCCAGCCGCAAGTGCGAAGCACGCCAGCGTGATGGAGAGGGGGTTGGGGGTGAGGTCGTTACTCGGCCGGGTCGAGCGACCAGGTGTAGGCCTTCTTGTAGAGGTTGTCCGAATCGAGGACCTGCTCGGCCGCCGGGAGGCCCTTGACGCGGGCGGCGTAGTGGGTCCGGCCCTGTAGGAAGCAGATGAACAGGAACGGCACCTCGTCGGCGACGATCTGCTGGATCTCCTGATAGATCGGAATCCGCTCCTCCTGGGTCAGCGCGACAATTCCCTGCTTCAGCAACTCATCGACTCGAAGGTTGCTATAGTGAGAGAAGTTGTTCGGCCCGGTCGAGCTCAACTCCGGCGTGGCGTCGGGGTCGTCACCGGCGCCGTAGGTCCAGTTGAAGAGCCCGGCGTCGGCCTCGCCGGACGGGAGCTGGTCCAGGATCTGCGCGACCGGCGTCTCCCGCAGCTCGGCGTTGATGCCGACATCGCTGAGGAAGTCGCTGACGACCTCGGCCTCGGACCGGCGGGTCGAGTCGCCACTTGGGATCGAGATGGTGAAGGTCAGGTCCTGGCCGTCCTTCTGGCGGACATCGCCGTCGCCCTGAACCCAACCCGCCTCGTCGAGCAGGGCCATCGCCTGATCCGGATCGTAGGGGTACTGCGTCACGGCGTCGGTGTAGAACGTCGCGACGGCCGGTGACAGGTTGGACGTCGCGAGCTGGGCGGCGCCGAGGAAGATCTCGTCGACGATGAGCTGGCGGTCGATGGCGAACATCATCGCCTGCCGGACCCGGACATCGCTCAGGATAGGGTGCTGATTGTTGAGCGGGAAGTGGTTGACGGCGGTGTTGAGGGTCGAGTACGTCGTGAAGGTCGGGTCTTCGGTCAGACGCTCGTCGTCCTCGGGCGTCAGCGCCCAGATGCTATTGTCCGACTCGCCGTTCTCCAACGCCTCGGCCCGGACGGACGCCTCGGGCACGACGTCGATCTGGAGCTGGTCGATCTTCGCTCGCCCACGGAAGTGGCCGTCATAGGCGTCGAGCAGCGTTCGGGCGGCCGGATCGAACGAATTGACCATGAAGGGGCCAGTGCCGATCGGCGCCTGGGCGTAAGCGGTCTGGCCGACCTCGGCGTGGTAGCCCGACGGCAGGATCAGCGTCGAGCCGATCAGGGCGTTGAAGGCCGCGTTCGGGGCCGACAGGGTCACGACGACCGTGGTCGGATCGGGCGCCTCGACGCTGGTCACGTTCTCGAACGACCCGGCGTTCACCGACGCGTTGGTCGGATCCTTGGTCCACTCCATCGTGTACTTGACGTCGGCCGATGAGAAAGGGTCGCCGTTCTGAAAGGCGACGTCGTCGCGCAGCGTGCAGGTGTAGGTCAGGCCGTCGGCGCTGACGGACGGCAACTCCGTCGCCAGGACCGGCTGGAAGGTCAGCAGCTCGTCCAACTCGACCATGGCGTTGTGGATCTGGACGATGGCGACGAACGGGACCGTGGCGCCGGCATCCTCCGGGCTGAGGCCGGGAATGTCCTGGTGGCCGGTCAGGCGGAGCACGCCGCCGGTGGCCGGGGTGCCGTCCTGGAAGCGGGCGTCGATGTCGGCTCCCCGGAGAAGGCTGGCCGAGGCGATCCCGCCGCCGAGGGCGACGGCGGCCGTGCCCGCGCCAGCGGCGCCGAGACCGCGGAGGACGTTGCGCCGGTTCGTGGCCGACCGCAGGATCCGCTGGCTGGTCTGGTTCAGGTCACTCATGCTGCACTGCTCTCCCTTGAGATTCGGACTGTTCATCCGTGACGATTCCTCGGCGTTCACGCCGTCGCCAGGCATCCGCTCGTCGTCAGCATCCGCGCTCAGGGCTGGGGTAGGAACGGTCGGTTCCATCACCACCGTGATGCCACACGACGCGGACAGGCACGACGACGAACGGGATGGGCGACAGGATACATGGTCGCTAACCCCGATTGTTGCACAGGCCGCAACGATGGGCTACGCATTCTGCACAGCTTTCGGAAATCGGTGTCCGCATCGCCCGCCGTTGATCCGAAATCCGCGATCTCCTTTGACATCTCCATTGAACATCCATTCACCAGTCCATCGGATCGCCCCTCCAGAGACAACCTGTCGATCCGACCCCGGGCCAGACTCGTGCTACTGTTGCGGTTCCCAATCCTCCCGAGCCGATCGTCGTTCGGGCTGCCCAGTCGTCGCCGCAGCTTGCCGCCCATCGGGGAGACTCCCGCCATGACCGTCCTCGTCCAGGCCGCCCAGATCCACCTCACCTTCGGCGGCAACCGCCTGTTCAACGGCGTCACCCTCTCCATCAAGTCCGGCGACCGGCTGGCGATCATGGGCGAGAACGGGGCCGGCAAGAGCACGCTGCTCCGGATCATCGCCCGGCGGCTCGAACCGGACCGCGGCGGCGTCGTCACGCTCCCTGGCCTCACCGTCGGGATGCTCGATCAGCACGCCTCGCACGACCCCGAGACGACCGTCCGGGCGGTCGTCGCCGAGGCGCTGGGCAACGCCGAGGCGCTGGAGGCGCGGCTGGACGCGATCGCCGCCGGAATGGCCACGGCCGACGACGACACGCTGATGGCCCTTCTTGACGAGCAGGGCGCCATCCTGGCCCGGCTCGACAGCAGCGCCGTCGACCAGGACGTCACCCGCGCCGCCGAGATCCTCGCCGGGCTGCGCCTGCCCGAGCCACGCTGGGAGACGCCGCTCGGGACGCTGTCCGGCGGCGAGCGACGCCTCGTCGCCCTCGCCCGGCTACTGGCCGAGGCGCCCCGGCTCCTGCTGCTGGACGAGCCGGACAACCACCTCGACGACGAGGCCCGGTCGTGGCTTGAGCGCGAGATCGTCCGCCACGACGGGGCCGTCGCCCTCGTCACCCATGACCGCTACCTCGTCGACCAGGTCGCGACTGGCATCCTCGAGGTCGAGGACGGGCTGCTCTCGACGTGGCCGGGCAACTACACCGCCTACCGGACCGAGAAGCGGTCCCGGATCCTCCGGCAGCACCAACTCCGGACCAACGAGCTGCGCGAGTTCCAGAAGCTCAAGGAGAGCTCCGAGGCGCTGACGCAGTGGGCCCGGCAGAACCCGAAGTTCGCGACCCGGGCCGAGAACCAGCGCCGCAAGGTCGGGATCGAGGCCGCCCGGCTCGAAGCGACGGTGCCGCCACCGGTCGACCGCAGTCGGATCGACGTCTCCTTCGACACGGAGCGCGGCTCGACCAAGGTGCTCGAGGTCGCCGGGCTGAGCAGACGGTTCGGGGAACGCGTGATCTACCGACCATTCGACATGGTCATCCGCCACGGCGAGCGGGTCGGACTGGTCGGGCCGAACGGGGCCGGCAAGACGACGCTGCTCCGGATGCTGATGGGCCAGGAGACACCTGACAGCGGCTCGATCCGGTTCGGACCGAGCATCAGAACCGGCTACTTCGCCCAGGAGCAGGAGACGCTCGACCATCGCCAGACGCCGCTGGAACTTGTCCGGGCCAACGCGCCGTACGACGACCACCGGGCACGGGGTTTCCTCGCGGCCCTGGGCTTCGACGCGATCGACGCCGAGACGGCGATCGGGCAACTCAGCGGTGGAGAGCGGAGCCGACTGCTGTTCGGGACGCTGGTCCTGTCCGGCGCCAACTTCATGATTCTGGACGAGCCGACCAACAATCTGGACATCGCCTCGATCGAGGTGCTGGAAGGGGCGCTGGCCGACTACGCCGGCACGCTGCTGACGGTCTCCCACGACCGCTATTTCCTCGACAGCGTCTGCGACCGGATCATCGAGGTCCGGGAGGGCGTGGTCTACGACTACGCTGGATCGTACGGCGAGTACGACCACATCCGGTCCAGCGGCGGGGCCGGCACGCGCCTGAGCCACCCGGACCCGGTCGTCCCTCAGCCGAAACCACTCGGGCGACGAGACCGACGCCGGCAGGTGACGGTTACGCTCCAATAGGCGCCAAATGGGCTCGGTCCCCAAGGCAATACCAGTCCCCGCAGGTACGGCGTTATCCGATCAATAACGGTGCCCGCGAGCAAGTCCCAGCGGTCGACCCCTTCCCCGCTCGTCCCGGAGTGGGGGAGACTGATCCCTGCCCGATGGTGAACCCCGCAAGGGCGAAACCGACTCGCGGTGAGCCACTATCCGCCGCGCCACGAAGGGTTTGGGAAGGGGTCGCTGCCATGGTCATGACAGCGAAGCACCCGTCGCCCGCTTCATTCGTGCGTCACATCTCCGTCACGGTTCGCTCAAGGCGCCACCATTCCCGTCCGCGACCATGGTCGTCGAACGGATGGACTCGACAGATTCGGTCGGAGAATTGGCACGATTATACTGCGCGAGACGATGACGACCAGAGGGAGGGACCGGGTTGCCCGAATCGGCCGGTGGGCCGCTATCCTCACCATCGTCTGGGGTGTTGCGACTGCGGCGCTGACCGCCTCGTGGGCACTGGGCGGGACGCTCGGTCTCCATCAGCTGGGCACCCGGATTCAGGAGCAGGCGTTGGACCGGGAGACGAGCTTCGTCGCCATGATCTGGCTGTCCGCTGTCGGCAGGTTGCTCGTCACCGGACTGGGGTTCGCGCTCTGGTTCGGGCGGGACCGCTCCATCCCGCGACCTATCCTGCTCACGGCCGCCTGGCTCGCGGGCTTCGGCCTGACCCTGTATGGTGTCGCCGGGATGATCCAGGCGGCACTTGCCCTTGGCGGCGCGATTTCCACACCGGCCTCGATGGGTGAAGCGGCCGTCCCGTGGTACCTGTTCGTCTGGGAGCCGCTCTGGATGATCGGCGGTCTGTCGCTGCTGATCGCCACCGCTGGGTATCAGATCAGTTCACGGCCGTTGGCGAGCTTCCGTTGAGCCGCCCGGGCAATCGGAGAGCGTCTTGCCAGACACGCTGGAACACACGCTTCAAACCGTTCGTGGCCGCATTCTGGCTGACACGATCAACCGGGCGCTGGCCCACGAGCATCTCTTCGTCGACTTCCAGCCCGCCGACCACCCCCGCTACATGGACGTCGACTGGGGGATGGTCCGGGGCGCCGCGATCAACCGGCTCCGCGAATTGCGGGCTCAGGGGATCGACCTGCTCGTCGACTGGACGGCGCTCGGCGTTGGGCGCAACGCGGCGCTGCTGCGGGACGTCTCCGGCGCGACCGGTCTCCACATCGTCTGCCCGACCGGCATCTACCTGACGAAGCGCCCGGCCGGATACCGGGATCTGACGGTCGCCGAACTGGCCGCCCGGTTCAACGCCGAGTTGACCGAGGGGATCGACGGCACCGGGGTCCGGGCCGGATTCGTCAAGATCGCGACATCGGACGTCGGCCCGACTCCAGACGAGACAATCATCCACCGGGCCGCCGCGATCGCCGCCCGGGAGACCGGCGCCGCGATCGGATTGCACAGCCCCCTGCCGGGACCGCTCGGCCGGGTCCGGGAGACGCTCATGGCGGAGGGGTTCCCGCTCGAACGGCTGGTCTGGGCCCACGCCCAGCGGTCATCGCCGGAGGACCACGCCCGTCACGCCGCCGACGGGATCGTGGTCCAGTTCGACAGCTTCAGCAGCCGGGGCGGCGAGGACGCCGGACCACCATCGCTGGCCGACCGGTCGCTCGACGCGATCGGACAACTGATCGACGCCGGTCATCTCGGCCAGGTACTGGTCTCGGATGACGCGACAGTGGTCTGCAACCCGCCCTCGACGCAGTACGGCTACGACGCGACGGCCATCATGCGCCTCATCAAACCAGCGCTGCGGGAGCGGTTCGGCGACCGGGCGACCCGGACGATCCTGCGGGACAACGTCATGTCCGCTTTCCGCTGGACCTCAGGCTGAAGCTGGCGAACCGCGTGTCTCGACGGGATGTGAAGGAGGAGGAATCGATGACCGGGTACGACAAGCTGGTCCGGGACCGGATCCCCGAGGTCGTCCGTTCCCACGGCAGCGAGCTGGAGTTCCGGTACCTCGAACCGGCCGAACGGCCGCTCCGGCTGACGGACAAGCTGGCGGAGGAGTGCACTGAGTACCAGGAGAGCGGCGAGATCGGTGAGCTGGTCGATGTCGTCGAGGTCGTCCATGCGATCGTCGCCGCGTCCGGACTGACGTGGGACGTCTTCGAGGAGATGCGGCTGGCGAAGCGGGCGGCCCGTGGCGGGTTCGACGACGGAGTGTTGCTGGTTCGGGCGGAACGGTAGCCGGGAGGAGCAACGGGGCGTTCACAGCCAGCGAAGCCGCGACGGATCGGCTTTGGAGGATCGGGTTGACGGGCGAGTGATTCGACGTTGAGAGCGGTAGTCGCTTGGACTTGCGTGGCGCCGGAGCCGACCTCTCCCCCGGCCCGGGGCTCACCCGCTTGCTCACCGGCTGACGCGACGTCGGCTTCGCGGGTGCCAGGAGCGGGGAGCTGATTCGCCTGTTGCATTCAGGCAGCCCATTTGCGCGTTGCGGCAGGACGATTGAATCTGACCGCAACCGGGTTTGATCCTCTGAATGCATGGGCGAAGATCTGTCGTTCAACCCATCGGTTCACAGCCGGTCAGAGTTACCCCGCGACGGCACCGAGCCGGACAGCGGTGGCGATCGATTGCGAGAGAGGATCGCCGGAAGCGTCGAGGGCGTGCGTCAGGGCGCCTTCGAGTTCGATGTCAATCATCGACATGGCCGCGACGGCATCGCCGGAGACGACGGATCGCCAGGCAGCCTCGACCGCCGCGGCTTCGGCATCGTCGGCCGGCTCGTCCTCGACCGCGACGAAGGCGGTCGCCGGTCCGGGCCAGCCGCTCAGGTAGAGGGTCCAGGCGTCGCCGGCGACGGCGATGTCGTCGTTGTCCTCGCCCTCGGTCGGAAGGATGTCCACCTCCTCGGAGCCGGCCAGCCCGGCGAAGGCCGCCTGGACCGCGGCCAGCGCCCCGGCGTGGTCGATCACGTCGGCCTCGCCGTCCGCCGCCGTGAAGGTGAGATCGTCAGCGGTGATCAGGTCGCCGGCGTCGTCCGACCCATCGCGCCTGACGCCGTCCATAGTGCTGTCCGGACGGATATCGTCGGTCATCCGGGGATCCCGGCCCGCTCGGGTGTCCGGCTGCCGGGGACGGCGCCCCGGACGCGAGTGCCGATCTGGTAGAGCCCGGTCTCGGCGGTGATGAAGAGGGTCGAGAAGTCCTGGCCGCCGAAGGTGATGTTGGCGGGCTGCTCCGTCATCAGAATCTGGCCGAGATTCGTGCCGTCGGCGTCGACCACCCAGATCCCACCGGGACCGGTCGTCCAGAGGCGGCCGTCGGTGTCGATCGTCATCCCGTCCGGACCGCCAGAGTGGGCGGACTTGCGCATGTCGCAGAAGACGCCGCCGCCGGTGATCGTCCCGTCGTCATGGACCGAGAAGCGCCGGATGACCAGCTGTTGCGAGTCACCGATATAGAGGTGGCGTTCGTCGGGGGAGAAGACCAGGCCGTTGGGCTGCTGGAAGCGGTCGTCGATCAGCACGATCGTGCCGTCCGGGTCGATCCGGTAGACGCCGTTGTGTTGCTGCTCCTTGCCCTCGCCACCGGGGCCGAGCCCGTAGATCGGATCGGTGAAGTAGGCCCGGTCACGAGAATCGACGACGACGTCGTTGGGGCTGTTCAGCCGGCTGCCGGCGTAGTGCTCGGCAATGACCTCGACGGCGGCCGGGTCGTCGACCGGGAAGCGGACCACCCGGCGGCTGGTCTGCTCGCAGCAGATCACCCGGCCCTCGTTGTCGAGCGTCATGCCGTTGCCGTTCTTCGTCTGTTCCCGGTAGATGACGGCGGCGGGGTCGCCCGGCCCCCAGCGATAGGCGGTACTCGTTGGGATGTCGCTGAAGATCAGCCAGTTGTGGGCCCGGATCCAGACCGGCCCCTCAGTGAAGGTATAGCCGCCCGAGACCTGCGTGAGCGGGCTCCCGTCCAGCAGGTCGGACAGCCCGTGCTCGTTCTCGACTTCCAAGGTGACGGTTCCTTTCTCGGCGTTTTCGACAGACAGGTCGGCACCACCGATACCGCGCCATCGGCTCGGCGATCGGCCAGCTGACAGGAACTCAGCGCGGCATCGGCCGGTCTTCGCAGGGACGGAGCGGACGATGGGCACCAGACAGGGCCGGTTGGGTGCATTCAAGCGTACAGTGTAGCGCTCAGCGGTCCGCCTTCGCAGCCATCGACGGCATGAATCACCGGGGCGGATCGCCGACCAGGCGTCGTCACCGTCACCGGCCCGTCACGGTGCCGCCATCAACCCGCGATACGCTGGCGCCAGGATACGAAGGGAACGCGGCGAGCGCTGCCCGGTGCCGTCGTGCGACGTTCCCATGACCGGTCGATCACCAGCCCCCATCGCCGGAGCCGAGCAAATGTCACTTGTCGCCCGCCTCCTCAACAGTTGCCTGATCCTGATGATACTGGCCGTCTTTGCCGCCGTGGTGGTCGGCTACGGCGTCTATCGGTTCACCGATGCCAGAACTGTCCGGGGAGAATGGTCCGAGCCACTCGGTACGGCGGCGGCGATCTCGGCCAGCATCGACGTCGGCCACGGCGACGTGACGGTCGCCGACTCGCTGCCGGCTGGAGCGGACCTGGGTGGGGACACCGCTATCCAGACCGAGTACCGCGCCAGTGGCGACGTGCCGATCGCGCGGAACTGGCGGGTCGTCGACGGCCTGGGCACCGCCACGATCGGCTCCGCTTCGGCCGACCCGCCCCTTGCCGTCCTGCGGTGGCTTCAATCGCCGGAACAGGCGACCTGGGACGTCGGCGTCAATCCACAGCTTCCGCTCGATCTCGCTGTCGACGTCGCGGTGGGCTCCGCCCGGATCGACCTCACCGGGCTGACGACGACCCGGTTCTCGGTCAACGTCGCGGTCGGCAGCGCTCGCGTCGTCGTCGGCGACGCCATCGCGGCGATGGGACTCAGCCGGATCCGGGTCGGCGTCGGCGATGTCCGGCTGGCTGTACCCGCCAATGTCCCGGCCCGGATCCAGGTGACGGCTGGCATCAGCGACATCACCGACACGGACGGGTTCACGTTCGACGGGATCCACTACTCCAACGCCGCCTGGCAGGCCCGGACGGACCTCTCCACGGGCATGGACATCGTCATCGAGACCGGTACGGGCAGCGTTTCATTGGCGACACTCACTCCCGTCACACCGGGACCGGTCGCCGGCAACGTGGACGGGAACAGCGGCCGTTCGCCGGGCCGGTCATTGCCATCACCCCTTCCAGGTCTCCCGGGCCGGTTATTTCCGGTTCCGACCGACCGGCCGTCGACGCTGTCCTCGCCGTTGCGTTGACAGTCCGCCGGACGATCGGCGACCGTAGTGGCCACATGAACGCGATGATCGACCCGACCTGGCGGGAGGCAGCGCCCACGACCAGCCGTTCCCATCGACAGGAGTCCGCCCCATGACCGCATCCGCGATGACCGTCAACCCGATCTCTTGCCACCTGATCACCTGGCGCGACGACCTCGAGACGGGGATGCGGGAGGCCAGCGGGCTCGGCTTCCACGCCTGCGAGACCTTCACCCACACCGCCCTCGCCCACGCCGCCGACCCTGGCGCCTTCCGCGACCTCCTCGCTGGCCAGGGCCTGCGGCTGAGCGCCCTCTACGCCGGCGCCCGCTTCTCCGACGCGACGAAGGCGGACGAGACCGTGGCGGAGATCGAGCGGATCGCCCGGTTCCTCTCCGCGCTGGAGGTCGACCGGATCGTGCTCGGTCCCGGCGGACCGCGGACCGGGCCCACCCCGGCCGAGGACCTCAAGCAGGCCTGTCAGACAATCGAGGAGGCCGCCCGGCGGACAGCCGCGCTCGGCGTCCACGCCTGCGTCCACCCGCACCTCGGGACGGAGATCCAGGACCGGGCCGAGATCGACGCCGTCATGGCCGGGACCGACCCGGAGCTGGTCGGCTTCTGCCCGGACACGGCCCACCTGACCGGCGCCGGGATGGACCCGGTCGACCTGATCCGGACCTACGGGCGGCGGATCGGCTACGTCCATTTGAAGGACATCGGCGCGGACGCACCGGTGGGGCCGGACCTGAACGCGAGCGGGACTGACGCGATGTCGTTCTTCTGCGAGCTCGGACGGGGCGACGTCGACTTTCCGGCCGTGCTGGCGGCGCTGACCGACGTCGGCTACGGCGGCTGGCTGACGGTCGAGATCGACACGACCCGAACGACGCCGCTGGAGAGCCTGACGATCTGCCGGGATTACCTCGTGAACCGGCTGGGGCTCGCTTTGTAGAAGGCGCGGCGGAGAGGGTCTCCCGGTCGCCGAAAAGGGCCAGACCACGCGGGGATGCCGGAGGTCGGCGGCGACCTTCGTCTCCCGGCGGCCAGGGTGACGAGGCAGGCCGCCGCGGTGGCCTTTGCCGCCACGAGCCAGACGCGTTCGGCTGGATTGGCTATCCTTCCCGCCACGAGACCGGCCGGACCCAACGTTGACCCGGAGCGCCCAGGAGGCCCGAGCCGCCGTGACCGCGAGGAATCAGACCCAGATCCGGAGCGCCATCGTGATCGCGATGCTAGTCGTGCTCGTCACGTTCGGCGTGCTGTTCGCCCTGAGCGTAATCGGCGAGGAGCAGACGACTACGACCACGACCGGGCGTCCGCCCGCGACCGGTGCCCCAATCGTCTTCCCAACCAACGACGGCACCCGCTGACTGCACCCGGCAACCGCACCCGGCGACCGCGCCGGTTCTGTCGCCGGCCCCACCGCGTCACGGTCGATGGATGAAAGCTCGCCTACGTCGGGGCGAGCGGCGTTGCCTGCTATACTCGCGGAACGATCAGCAACCTGACTGCTCCCGCGCGCTTCGATGGCTTCCAGCGTCATGCCTGACACTCCAGCCCGCCGTCGTCGCCGGACCTGCCCCCACCCAATCAACGCGGAGGTGACAACCAGGTGTTCCGCCCCCTCTCGGCCTTCTTCGGCCTGTTCAGCCGTGACCTCGGAATCGACCTCGGGACGGCGAACACCCTCGTCTATGTCCGGGGCAAGGGCATCGTCATTTCCGAACCATCGGTCGTCGCGATCGACGCCAAGACCCGCCGGGCGATCACCGTCGGGATCGAGGCCAAGGAGATGATCGGCAAGACGCCGGCCTCCGTGATCGCGATCCGCCCGCTCAAGGATGGCGTCATCGCTGACTTCGACACCGTCGAGATGATGCTCCACTACTTCATCAAGAAGGTCCACATGCAGCGCCTGATGGCGCCGCACCCGCGGGTCGTGATCGGCATCCCCTCGGGCGTGACCGAGGTCGAGAAGCGAGCCGCCAAGGACGCCGCCCTCTCGGCCGGTGCCCGCGAGGCCTACACGATCGAGGAGCCGATGGCCGCCGCGATCGGGGCCGGGCTGCCAATCAACGAGCCGATCGGCTCGATGATCGTCGACATCGGCGGCGGCACGACCGAAGTCGCCGTGATCTCGCTGGGCGGCATCGTCGTCAACCACTCGCTCCGGGTTGCCGGGGACGAGATCGACGCCGCGATCGTCCAGTACGCCCGGCGGGACCACAACCTCGTCATCGGCGAGCGGACGGCCGAGAACGCCAAGATGGCGGCCGGGTCGGCCTACCCGCTGGAGGAGGAGGTCCGCGTTACCCTGCGCGGCCGCGACCTGCTGACCGGATTGCCAAAGTCGGTCGAGATCTCGTCGGTCGAGCTGCGCGAGGCGATCAGTCAGCCGGTCAACACGATCATCCAGGTCGTCAAGACGGCGATCGAGGAGACGCCGCCGGAACTCGTCGCCGACATCATGGAGCATGGCGTGACGCTGGCCGGTGGCGGCGCGCTGCTGCTCGGCCTGGACCGCCGGCTCCAGGCCGAGCTGCGGATGCCGGTCTACCGCGCCGAGGACCCGCTGACGTGCGTGGCCCGCGGCACAGGACGGGTGGCCGAGTCTCTCCAGCTCTACGAGCGGGCGCTGGCCGGTGGCCAGGAGATTCGACGCGCGTCGTAGCCGATCGAGGCGGCCCCGTGCCGTCAACCGAGACGGGGTCGCCCATTTGGGTGGTCCCGTTTCGCATTGCCCGTTCATCGGTTTGCCTGTGTCAGCACATGGTGCTTTTGCCCTGATCGGAGGGGGCTCGACTCTCGCTTCGCCCGGCCGCCGCAGCGCCCCTCGCCACCAGACGAGACGGAGTTCGTTTCCCGACATCTCACGATCTCTCAGGAGCATGTGCAGCGACACTCCCGTGTACGTCGCCGATTGATCCCGGTACCAGCGGCGATCGCAACATCCCAGACAACGGCTGCCAACCAGACCCGCCGTGCCTGCGTGCTACCCTTGCTGGCACGACGATGACCTCATCTGCATCTGGACCCGAGACCGGCCGCGACCGGCCGCGACCGGCCCGTCCGGACCAACCAATCCGACGAACCCGAACCCCCGAGAGGCGTCCGTGCTCAGATCGACTACCGGCAAAACGATCACGCTCCTGCTGACGTTCGTCATCATCAGCGTCGGCGCAATCCTGCTCGACAATCGCGGCCTGCTCGATCCGCTCAAACGGCCCGTCGAATCGCTGATCTCCCCGGTTACCGCCATTTTCAGCCGCGTGGCGCAGGGCACCGAGTCGGGCGCAGATGCGGACCTGGCGGCGATGACCGCCGAGCGGGACTACTACCGCTCCGAGTCGATCCGCCTCCAGAACGCCGAGGGCGAGAACACCCAGCTCCGCGAGCAGCTCGGCATCGAGCAGAAGTACGGCGACTTCGACGTCCTCTCGGCCGGCGTCCTGGCGCGCGACCCCAGCAACAGCCAGAAGTTCATCACCATCGACAAGGGTGCTGACGACGGGTTGGCCGTCGGGATGGCCGTCGTCGACCCGAACAATTACGTCGGACAGATTACCGAGGTCGGACCGACCCAGTCCCGCGTCACCCTCCTGATCGATACCCAGGCCAACCCACTCAGCGTCGAGATCGTCACCGGTGGCGACGGGATCCTGTACGGGATGTGGCAGGCCGGCGGCCGAGCCGAGATTCGCTACGTCGACATCGACGCGAAGCCGCAGACCGGCGACGCCATCCTGACGAGCAGCGATGGCGCCACCCAATCCCGCGGGGTGCCGGGCGGCCTGCTGATCGGCACGGTCGGCGGCACACTCCGGAGCGACGCCCTCAGCGACAACCTGACCGTGCCGATCGTCCCAAACGCCGACTTCGACAGTCTCGAGGTCGTCACCGTCATCCTCGGCCCCCTGCCGGGCAGCGACACGACCAACGTCACGCCGTCCAGCGACCCGAGCACCAGTGCCAGCCCAACTTCGGATGGTGGTGCGAGCGCGGCCCGGACGGACGGCAACGACGCGACTGGATCGTCGGACGACCCGAACGCCGCCGCCTCGGTCAACACGAATGGCGAAACCCCGTCCCCATCGCCATCACCGACGGAGTAACGGATCCGATGCCGAAGATGCCCTTCCCCGATCTGCGCCTCGCCGCCGCCGTCACCGCCGCCCGCTTGACCTCGGCCGGCCTGCGCCGGGCCCACCGGGGCGGGACGGCCGCCCCCGGACTCGTCGCCGACCGGATCGACCCCGGCATGCTCGGCAAGCTCAGCGCTGGCCTCCCCCGTGGCGTCGCCCTCGTCGCCGGAACGAACGGTAAAACGACCGTCAGCCGGATGCTGGCCGACATCCTGACGGCCGACGGTGCCGACGTGATCCATAACCGCTCGGGTTCCAACCTCGTCCGCGGCGTGACGGCATCTTTCGCCGAGCGGGCCGATCTCCTCGGCCGGGCAGGCCGCGACGCCGCCGTGATCGAGGCCGACGAGGCCGCCTTTCCGGAGCTCCTCCACCGGATCCAGCCCCGGATCGTCCTGCTCAACAACCTGTTCCGGGACCAGCTCGACCGCTACGGCGAACTCGCGACGATCGCCCGCGCCTGGGAAGTGGCCCTCCAGACGCTGCCAGCCGACGCAACGATCATCGCCAACGTCGACGACCCGCTGATCGCCCAGATCGTCAGCACCAGCCGGGCGAGGGTCCTCGCCTTCGGGATCAGCGACCAGAACCGCGCCATCCAGCTCGCCGAGCTCCCACACGCCGCCGACACGATCCGGAGCCGGGCGACGGGCCAGCAGTACGTCTACGACGCTCTCTACGTCGGTCACCTCGGCGCCTGGCGGACGGCCGACGGCAGTGAGTCGCGGCCTCGGCTCGCCTTCGCCGGCGACCGGATCCGGCTCGATGGCGTCGATTCGCTGGCGATGTACGTCGAGGTCGCCGGACCACCCGCGATCACGATCTCGCTCCAGGTCGGCGTGCCGGGCCTCTACAACGCCTACAACGCCCTCGCCGCGACGGCTGCCGCCCGCGCCTTCGGCGTGGAGTCGACGGTGATCCAGGACGCGCTGACCGCCTTCCGGGCCGCCTTCGGCCGGATCGAGCGCGTCCAGCTCGACGGCCGGACCCTGACCCTGGCGCTGGTCAAGAACCCGACCGGCTTCAACGAGGTCCTCCGGATGCTGACGATGGGCGACGGTCAGCTCGCCCAGCCGACCCTGATCGCGATCAACGATCTCGACGCCGACGGCCGCGACGTCTCCTGGCTCTGGGACGTCGACTTCGAGCTCCTCGCCGACGGGGCGACGCCGCTGGCGACGGCCGGCATCCGGGCGCCGGACATGGCCAACCGGCTCAAGTACGCCGGCGTCGAGGGCGATCGGATCACGACGATCGACGGCGACCTCCCGGCCGCGCTAGTGACGTTCGTCGGCTCCCTGCCCGAGGGCGGCAGCGGCTACATCCTGCCGACCTATACCGCCATGCTCGCGATCCGGAAGGCACTCGCCGACCGCGGCGCCGTCGAGGCGTTCTGGAAGCAATAGCGATCCATGGCGCGGCCGGCGGACCAGATCAGGACCGCCCTGATCCTGATCAATTCGTCCAGGCGTATCGTTGGTCGACTCCGGCCGTCGTTTCGACGCCCGCAACCAGGTCCAGCCACGTCCGCTGGTGAACTCGAGCGCTCAGACGCCATGACGCGATTGGGAGGATCGAACGATGGTTGAGCGCCAGATCTCCTCGCTGACCCGTCGGCGCCTGTTTCAGGTGGCTGGGGCGCTCGCTCTCGGCGAGGTCCATGGACCAGTGTCCGCCCCAGCGGGAATGACTGGCTCCGCTAATCCGTTCAACGCCAGCCAACGCCATGGCCGCGCACAGACCGGCTTGCTGATCGACGGGGTCCGTGAGCTCTGTACGCGGCTGGCAGCTGGCGGCTGGCGTGATCTCCTCCTCGATGTGACGGGCAATGTCATGGACATCACCGCGGTCGATCTCGTCTCTGCGCTCCGGCAACCGCTGACGCTGATCGACCGCACCGTTCCAGGCTTCGAGGATTTCAGCCTCGAAGGCGTGAGCGGCATCGAGCCTGGCAGCCCTGCCCGGAGCCTGCTCTATCACGCTCTGGCATCCCCGAGCGTGTTCACCGACCGGGCGGGCGACGTCCTCTCCCTTTTCCCCACCCCCGCCGAACTCGACACGGTGGAGAACTATGTCTACGGGTTCGCTCCGCCCACACTCGATGCGATTCACGCGCGGGCGGCGGGCGCCCCACTTGCCGTCGTGGTGTTCGCGCTCGAATACCGGTCGGGTCCCCAGACCGTCCACGGAAAGCATGCTGATCTCAACTTTTCCCGGACCGGACATGCGCGGCTTGGAAACGTGGGCCCACGGTACGACGCGCAACGCCGCGCATTCCTGCCCCTGATCGCGGACAATCCGAACGACTTCCCCGTCCAGCCGGCCCGTTATGCCGCCTACCTCGCGACGAAGCGGCCGGCTGATTCAGCCTCAACTGGTCCGCTCCGATCCACCGGCGAGGATGCCGCCCGCCTGTTCTGGACGCCGTTGCACAAACTCTTCGATGGGCGGGAATGCATCCAGGATCTGGATTTGACGGTGGAGCTGATGAGCGGTCACGTCAATGAGAAGCTCCGGCGATTCCATACTGCGCTCAATGCGGCCGGCTTTCACACCGGCTGGAATGGAGCGGAACTGGATCAGTTCCCGTTCACGATCACCGGGGATGTCCTCGCCGCCCTCTCGACTGACCCTGCCCACGGCAAGGGCTGGGTGATGCCAGAGGCGCATCCGATCACGGAACCAGCGAGGTACCAGGACGAGCCGCTGGCGTTCTTCTACTCCGAAGCGCTCGCGGCGACCACGGAGTCTCTCAACTTCTCGAGTCTGCAGTTGTTCGAGACGCCCTCGACCGAGTCACTGGGTCCCTGGCAAACGCAAGCGTCCCCCGAGAATCTGGGCGGGCCCAATCAGACGGGCTCCCGGTACCTGACCGACATCGACCCCGACGGCGATCGAGCGGTCCCCGAATACGCGAACATCCGGCGCCGGGTCACTCCCGATGGGTCCGAGCAGAACCTGAACGACCTTCCTGACCTCCTCGAGGTCCTGCGGGACGGCGGGTTCTGGGTCCGGCATTTCATCGATCACTCCGCTGATGGGTGGGTCGCTCCCCACTGTGCGGCGCTCGACGAGACCGTTCCAGTCCGGGTCCCCGCGTTCTCGATCATCTCGGTACCGACCTTCTACCCATACACCAGTCAACGTGAGCTGATGGACTGGACCGAGACGCAGGTTCCGCCGGAGCTTCGAACCGGGATCTGGGCGATCCCTCCGCGCCCGCTTTCCGATCGGCGCCTGGCGGCGAACATCAATCTCCCGGTGGGCTTCGACATCGCCGACGACACCGTTACGGCGGTGGTATCGCATCCTGTTGACGTCACGGCGAGGCAGAGCCGAGCGCCCGTCACCCTGATCCGCCGGCCGGTGCTCCTTCCGGATGGAGTGGCGGGTGTCTTCGATCCGGGCTGGGACATCAGTCAGGGCCGCACGACGGACGATCGCTTCTTCCTTCAGAGCTACGGGCTCGGCACCCCGTTCCTGGAGGACATCAAGCTCTGCGCGGCGCTGAGTTCGTTCTGGCCCGGTGTTGCCCCGGACGCTGCCCGCGAGTTCCAGCCGGGGAAGATGGCATCCACCCCGCGTCTCCAGGCGTGGCCAACGATCGCTCCGCAGACGGACGCGGAACTTGGCATCGTCAGGAGCGCCGAGGGCGACTCTCGGCCATGGGACGGAGTGCGGGGACCCTACCCGACGACCGTCGGTGGCATTCCGTACGTCGACTATCCCGACATTGCCCACACTGACTATCTGGAGTCCTTCAGCACCTTCACGGCTTCCCTGACCGGCTCCGTCGACCATGACGAGTACGTCTCCCGGGTCCTCGCGATGGCCCAGGTCTATTGGGCGCTCGGCATTCGCTACGCCGACTACGCCGATACGTCCCCCATCGGCGAGGCGCTCGACCGATTCCAGGCGGCGAAGGCGGAATGGGCGGTCCTGTCGTTCCGGGCGGTAGCCGGAGACGACCCGGAGATGTCCGCCGCTGAAGCTCGAACCGGGATTCGGCTCTCGGGGTCACGGATCTATCGCTTCCACCTGTTCACCTGGGGCAATGACGTGCCGCATCCCTCCGACGTGCGACGAGTTCTGGTCCCGATGATCGAGCAGGTGCTGATCTACGCGGACCTGACGAGCGTGCTGATCGCGCGTGATGGCGGGGTCTGGGAGTGTCACCGGCCCCCAGCGATCCAGACCGGAGTCGGATGACCAGGAGACTCGCAACGTCAGTCGATGTCGTCGTGATCGGCGGTGGACCAGCAGGCTCCGCCGCCGCCATCTGGTGCGCCCGCCGGGGTCTCGACGTCATGATCGTCGAGCGGGAGCGGTTCCCGCGTCACCGGCCAGGAGAGACGCTGCCTCCGGCCGCCGAGGTCCTTCTCGGCCAGCTCGGCGTAATGGACGCGGTCGCGCGGTGCGGCTTCCTTCGGCACGAAGGCACCTGGACCGAGTGGGCCGGTCCACGGCGTTTCACCGCCTTCGGCTCCGACTCCGACGGCCCATGGCGTGGGGTTCAGGCGCCGAGAGACCGGCTCGACCGTATCCTGCTCGACGCGGCAATCGATGCGGGGGTCTCCGTCCAGCAACCCGTACGGGCCACCCGGCTCCTCCGGGAGCACGGTCGAGTGACCGGAGTCGCGACAGCTGACATCACGGTGGCGGCGACGTGGGTCGTCGATGCGGGTGGCGGCCAGCACTGGCTCGCCCGGCAACTCGACATTCGAAGGAGATTCGCCTCATTGCGGTTGATCGCGCGGTATGGGTATGCGCGAGGCCAGTATCCGGTCCCGTACGAAGGACCCGAAATCCGGTCCGACGAGCATGGGTGGACGTGGACGGCTCAGGTTGCGACCGATCTGTACCAGTGGACCCGCCTGTCGTTCTCGGAGAACGATCCCGGTCGCGACACCCCCCCGGCGGTCTTCCGCGAACTCACCGCGCTCGGCCCACCACGAGGAGCCGACGTGAGTTGGCGGATCGTCGAGCGGCCGGCCGGCCTCGGGTATCTGTGCGTTGGTGACGCAGCGGCCATACTCGACCCTGCCTCATCGCATGGCGTGCTGAGGGCGCTGATGTCCGGAATGATGGCCGGCCATGTGATCACGGAATGCGCGCGCGGCGCAGTGCCGGCAACCGCCGCCATCCGGGAGTACCACGCCTGGATCACCAACCAGTTCAACACCGACGTGACGGCGCTCGGCGATTTCTATCGCTCGCTGGACAAGCCTCCGCATTGGGTGCTCCCGGAGACATCTCTGAGTCGACGCAGCTCGTAGCATTCGAAGGCAGCCAACACGTTCAACACGCACGCCACCGCTGGCTGGGCTCGTTGATGGGGCGTTGCGCCGGGTCTTCGTCAGGACGTCCCTGTGCTAGTCTTCCGGCCGACTGGACTGACTCGCGGGCGGGAAACGAACGAGCCTCCCCGTCCTCCGCCCAGGCGGGGCTCTCGAAGCGGTCAATGGTCACGTCCGGGCAGCATGGGATGGTGTCACGATGATCCGCCGCTCATTCCTCTTCTCAGCGGCGCTGGTCGTGCCGACGATTGCAAGATCGGTCTCGCTCGACACCACACAGGCGACGCCCGGCAGCCCTGTTCCCCTGACGGAGAATCCATTCGCGGACCTTGAGCTTCCCGCGCTGGCGATCACCGTGACCGCCAGCGCGATCGAGGGTCTCCCGCCCGAGCTCCCGGCAGGTCGGTACGTTCTTTCCGTGACCGACGCCACAGCGACGCCTGAAGGTGGGATCGGATCGGGAGTCGTCTTTCTTCAGGTCCCATCCGGCATGACCACCGAAAGCCTGTTGGACGCGATCGCCGAGACAGCGGCCATGCCAGCCATGATCGACGGAAGGTCGCCATCGTGGATGGCCAACACATCGGTCACCGGTGGCCCATACGCCCGGAACGATGAGACGGTCTACGCCGTCGTCGACCTGGTGGCCGGATCCTGGGTCCTCTGGACTGAGGACCCGAATGCACCGCAACGACCTGTTCCGGTTACCGTGACGGGCGAGGCGAGCACCGATCCGGCAATTCCCGCCAGCAACGTCCGGATCGAACTGGATGAGTACTTCTACGCCTTCAGCGACGACATCACCGCCGGCCCGCTCATCCTCGAAGTCGCCAACGTCGGCACTCTGCTGCATTTCATCGCGCTGATCCGCGTCCCGGAGGGCACCACCGTCGAAGACGTTCAGGCTCTCGTCGCCGGGGCAGCCGGCGCGACTCCGGCGCCCGTTGGCAACCTTACCGTCGCCAATGTGGAACAGGTCTTTGCGGCTGGCGATCAATCGGACGGCGTGACGGCGTGGTACGCGACCTCGCTTTTGGCTGGAACCTACGCCGCTGTCTGCTTCATGACCAGCTCGATCATCGACGGATCGCTGACGCTGCTCGGCGAGCAGGGAGCGTCGCACACGTTGATGGGCATGGTCGCGGTCATCGAGGTCAGGGAACCGGCCGTCTGAAGGCGCTGACCGGGCGGCGAGGCTCCGGTCGCGAGCGACGCGAAGAACACGGGTTGCGACCGGTCGACCCGTCATTCATCGCGCGTCCGAACCGCAACGCCGAACGGCTCTCAGAACCTGAGTGCGTCCGTGGTGGTTGTGAAATGCATTCGACGGGCCGGAACAACGGGTGGCCGATCCGTCGTATCACCGATTCAGGAGACACCGCATGGATCTGAGGCTGGCCTGGCTGTACGGCCGGGAGATGAATATCTACGGCGACCGCGGCAACGTCCGCGCCCTGGAGCAGCGCGCCCGCTGGCGGGGCATCGATGTGACGCTGCTTACCTCCGGACTGGGCGACCAGATGCCGGACGCCGACCTCTACTTCTGGGGTGGCGGGCAGGACCAGGAGCAGGTCAACGTCGCCCACGACCTCCAGGGCGCCAAGGGCGACGCCCTCAGGGCGGCGGTGGAGGACGGAGCGGCGCTGCTCTCCGTCTGCGGCGGCTACCAGCTACTTGGTCACGAGTACCGGCCGCACGGCGACGAGCCGCTGCCGGGAATCGGCCTGTTCGACGTCACGACCGTCGCCGGCCCGGATCGCTTCATCGGCAACGTCGTCGTCGATTCCCCGATCGGCGAGCTGGTCGGCTTCGAGAACCACAGCGGCCTGACGACGCTCGGGCCGGGCGTCCAGCCGCTGGGCCGGGTCCGGAGCGGCCGGGGCAACAACGGCCAGGACGGCACCGAAGGCGCGATGTACCGCAACGCGATCGGCTGCTACCTGCACGGCTCGCTGTTGCCAAAGAACCCCGTCCTGGCCGACTGGCTGCTGGAACGGGCGCTGGCCCGGCGCCACGGCCCGGTGACCCTCCCGCCGCTGGACGATACGATCGAGCGCGCGGCCCACGCCAACGCCGTCGGCCGCGCCGTCCGGACGTAGCGAGCAGCCAACCGGCAGGCAATCGGCGTCTCACCAGCGCTGAAGGGACCGGCTGAAGGACATGTGGATCGGCGTCGGGTGCCTTCATCGCGTCCCCGATGGCGGCAATGCGTTTCTGGTCTTTATCGCACGCGACAAAGGTCGTTCAACCGTCCCATTTATGGCCGGGAGTGGCCAGGGCTCGCACCGGTGATCGCCCGACAAGGAGCGATTCGAACCCGTGATCTCGTGGAGCAGACGGCCAACCAGCTCCGAGAACCAACCCGGTCCGCAATCGTTGCCTGGACGCACCGGTGTACGGACAGAGTCGTCATCCCTGCGTGGTAGACTCGGGGCATCACGAAACGGCCCGCCGTGCCCTCACTTCCCTGATCAAGCCGGCACCGGTCCGTCAGCGGGATTCGACGATTCGACGTACATGCAACGACGTTCGTTCAGACCGAGGTCGCTCCTTGCCGTCCCGAGCCCGCCTCCATGAGTCCGACACGATGACCGGCGGCTGGCCGAAGACCCGGGGCGCTGACCGTTGATCGGTCGCTTCTTGTTCGCCGCGCTCCTGATCGTCCTGGCGTTCGTCCAGGCGACCTTCGTCCCGGCCCTCTGGCCACTGGACGTTCAGCCGAATTTCGTCCTGATCCTGCTGATCGTCTGGACGGCAATCAATGGCATCCCGGCCGGGGTCTTGCTGGCCGCCATCGTCGGGGTCGTGCTCGACTTCCTGGCGCTTGACCCGATCGGCCTGAACGGCCTGGCGCTGCTTAGCGCCGTCCTGATCGCCGGACTGGCCCGGCAGCGAGTGCTGCGCTCGACGCTGGTCCTCCCAATCGTCCTGACGGTGATTGCGGCGATCGTCCAGCCGTTCGTCCTCGCGATCCTCGGCGGGCTGCTCGGGGCGGGCAATTACCCGACGCGCGATACCCTGCCCGTCCTGGTGCCACAGGCCCTCCTGTGCGCCGTCTTCGTCCCGCCGCTCTTTCTCGCGGCGAGCGCGTTCGCTCGCCGGTTCCCGGAGGTTCGTCGCTGATGGCCCGGCGCAGACGCATGGAGTTCCAGCAGACCGGTCGTAGCGGGCGCCGTGGCGGCGTACCGGAGTCGTTCGACCGCATCTTCATCTCGCGGCGGATGCTGCTCGCGAGGACGGCTGTCGTTGGCGGCTTCACGGCCCTCGCCAGCCGGCTCGGTTACATGCAGATCATCGCCCACGACGCCGCCGTCGAGGATGCCCGCGGCAACCGCGAGTTCACCAAGTCGCTCCTGGCCCCACGCGGCCTGATCTACGACCGCCAGGGCCGCCCGCTGGCCAAGAACGAGACCGCCTTCCAGGTCGAGATCATCCCGAACGAGCTCCCGTCGGCCAAGACCGCCCCGGCCCAGCGGCGACAGGTACTGGACCGGCTCATCGCCGAGCTCCAGCTGCCCGACGCCCTGGTGATCGACCCCAACGATATCCCGAAGGACCAGAAGGACGAGGTCTACGCCACCATCGCCCATCGGCGTGGCCGCGAGGACATCGACATCGCCGCCTCCGTCGAGGCGATCAAGACCGCCGAGAAGCAGAACTACCTGATCCTGCTCGATGACAACCTCTCGATCGACGACGCCGCGAAGTGGCGCCTGTTCTGCCAGTCGACGCCCGGCGCCAGGGTCATGAGCCTGCTCGACTACCAGCTCGGCAACACGCCGCCGGATTCGCGCAACGCCGTCATCGTCAAGACGGACGTCGGCCGTGAGATGGCGATGAGCATCGAGGCCAACAAGCTCGACCTGCCCGGCGTCCGGATCGACGACTCGGTGCTCGTCCGCCGCTACCCCGGCGGTACCTCGATGTCCCACATCCTCGGTTTCGTCGGCCCGGTCAGCCAGGAGGAGATCGACGCCGGCGAGAACAGGAATGACGCCGGCGCCCCGCTCTACGGGAACAACGACCGGATCGGCAAGGACGGCCTCGAGAAGGCGCTGGAGAAGACCCTCCGCGGCCAGAAGGGCCACCGCGTCATCCTGCGCGACGCGATTGGCAACGAGATCGGCATCGCGCCCGGCAGCGAGGACTTCAACCGCGAGGCGACCGCCGGCGACAGCGTCTCGCTGACGGTCGACCTCGAACTGCAGGCGGCGGCTAGTCGTGCGCTCAAGAGCTTCATCGAGTTCAGCACAGACGACCGCAAAGCCAAGGGCAACGACAAGAACAAGCAGTTCTCGATCTCCGGCGCCGTCGTCGCGATGGACCCACGCAGCGGCGAGGTGCTGGCGATGGTCAGCTATCCGCAGTATGACAATGCCCTGCTCGCCAAAGGCATTTCGGTGGCGCTGTGGAAGGATCTCAACGGCGACTCGTCGGGTAAGCCGTACTTCAACCGTGCCATCGGCTCAGCCCAGCCGCCCGGCTCCACGTTCAAGGCATTTCTTGCAGCCGCCGCGCTGCACGAAGGGACCCTCCACCCGGACGACACGTTCGTGTGCACGGGGGGTCTCGGTCTTCCAGTGGCCGGGGATCTCGTCCACTACAACCCGCACCCGTGCTGGTGGTCGAGGGGACACGGAGCATTGGCACTCGATGACGCGCTGAAGACATCCTGCGACGTGTACTTCTATAACGTGGGCACCGGAACGGTCGATGATCTCTATTACATTGATCTGTCGTACCCGAACGGGTCGAGCGAGGCGGTGACGGGAGAGGAGAAGAAGACCTTTTCGGGCCTGGGCATCGACCGCATCCATAAGGACATGACTGGGAAATTCTGGTTCGGGGACTACACCGGCTTCATCCTCGGCGGTGAGGCGACGGGTCTCATCCCAAGTCAGGACTGGTTGTTCGAGACGCATAATCGCGAAGGGTGGAACGCGGGGCAGACGATCATCACCTCCATCGGTCAGGGTTTCGTCCAGGTGACGCCGCTCCAGATGGCGGTCAACACCGTCGCCCTGGCAAACGGCGGAACGATCTACACCCCGACGCTTCTGCGGGAAACGATCACCGGCGTTGTCACTGGCGAGGCGACGCCCGATACGGAAGATCAGTCCAATTCGGTCGTGACTCCCTTCGATCCACTTCCCCCGCTCCGCAAGCTCGAGTTCATGCCCGAGCATATCGATCCGGTTCGTAATGGAATGCTCCACGTCGTCAACGACTACATTGGCCCGGATCAACTACTGAACGGCTCGACCAGTGCGGTCGAGCTTGCGGACGGAACGTTCTCACCGGAACTCGCCTGGCCCAGAACCAACCCGCCCGGCACGGCGGAAGCGGACAGGATCCTCATCGCCGGCAAGACGGGAACCGCCGAGGTCGAGCCGTCCGATCCGGATGCACCCAAGAAAGACGAGAACGGCAAGTACTATAATCAGCACGCCTGGTTCACCTGCTGGGCGCCGTACGAGAAGCCCGAGATCGTCGTCTCCGTCCTGATCGAGTATGGCGGTGAGGGCGGCACGTACGCGGCACCATGCGCTGACGTCGTCCTCCGGGCCTACTTCGAGACCACCGGTCGCCGGAAGCGCGACCAGATGGTCGACGACCGTGGCAAGCAGCGGCTCGTCTCCGTCCTGAGCAAGGACAAGGAGCCGGTCCTCGACATCGAAACGGCTGAATCGCTGGCCTGGTTCAAGCCGGGGGATACGTACGACACGTCCGGTAGTCGCGACTGAGTTCAAGCGCCGACGCGGTCACGCCCTATGCCCGGCTCGCCGACCGCGAGCCGGGCGCCGTCATGTCCCGAGTCGAAGGAGACCGCCACAATGGCGACATCCGAACGAAGAACCGGCATCCCGACCGACCTGACGCTGGAACTCCATCACGTCGGGATCGTCGTCGGCGATCTGGACGCGGCGGTCGCTCGCTACGCCGCGCTCGGCTTCGCGCCAGCCGGGCGGGAGGTCGTCACCGAGCAGGGGGTCGAGGTCGCGGCCTTCCACGCCCCGCCGGGGTACGTCGAGCTGATCTCCCCGCTGGATTCCGACGGCGCCATCGCCCGGTTCCTCGCCAAACGCGGCGACGGGATGCACCACGCCGCCTACCGGGTCGACGACCTCGCCGCCGCCCTCGACCGCCTCGACGCCGCCGGCGTCCGTTTGATCGACCGGACGCCCCGCATCGGCCTCCACGGCTGGCGGGTCGCCTTCATCCACCCCGAGGCCTGCGCCGGCGTCCTCACCGAACTGGTCGAGGTCTAATGAGTCTGATCCAATGGCACGGTTACGGTTCCCAAGGGTTGATGATTTCGATTCCGAGCCCACGGAAATCGCGGACGTTTCGCGTAACGACGCTCAGCTCATGCACGATCGCTGTCGCAGCAATGAGCGAGTCGACGATCGCCAGAATCCTTCCCGCGCGCATCGTCTCAGCTCGGAGAACCGCCCAACGCATTGCAATCGTGTGATCAACCGGCAGGACGCGTCCGGCAAAATACGGCACGACCCAACGCTCGAAGTTCCCGTTCAGGGTTTGCCGCCTCACGCCCTGCGGAAGACGCTCGATCCCGAAGCGCACCTCACCGACGACCATTGCTCCCAGGTAGAGAGACGATGGCTCAGCACTCCGGAGCCAGGCGATGACTGCTGGATCAGGGCGGGTCTTTATCAACTCGGAAACGACATTCGTGTCGATCAGGTAGCTCATCGGGATGTTCCGGCCCTCGGCCGATACCAGCTTGCCGCCAATTCCTCCTCAGGAGTCCTCGCTCCATACTGGCGCTCGAACTCGTCGTCCGGCAAATCCTCGACATCCTCGAACGAACTCCGACGCTCACGATTCAAGTCAGGCTCTCGACGAATTTCGTCCAGACTCTGCTGGAACTCGTCGTAGAACTCGTCATCCTCACGTATTTCCTCGGCGGTCATGCCTGAGCGTTCGGCTGCTTTCCTCTGAAGATACTCATTCAGACGATTGCTATCGCCCGGCCCTGAAGTCTTGTCCATGTCTCTGCTCTCGCGCGACATGACATCGAAGAGCCGCCCCGTGCCGTCCTGAATAGTCTGTGGTCCGTCTTTCGCGACCTGATCGAGGAGTTCCATGATGTGGCCGCCCAGATCGTCCGCGGCCCAGCGCTTTGCGACCATCGCGTCACCTCCAATACTCGCGTCCTGCTCGTCCCAAGTGTATTCGGCGAACACCGGTTACGTCACCACTCACACGCCCTCCACGACCTAGCGCGTAGACTCTATCGAGCGATTCGCAGGTACCCGGAATGAGGCCGCCGATGACCGACACCGCCACGGGCAAGACTGAAAGCAAGCCACCGAAGCTGACCCCACCGCCGGTCACGACCGACTCCGGTTACGAGATCGAGCCCGTCTACGACGACTGGGACGGCGAGCTGGGGGAGCCAGGCGCTTACCCGTTCACACGCGGGGTCTACCCGACGATGTACCGCGGGCGGCGCTGGACGATGCGCCAGTACGCCGGCTTCACCTCCGCCGAGGAGAGCAACCGGCGCTACCGCCTGCTGCTGGAGCGGGGCCAGACCGGGCTCAGCGTCGCGCTCGACCTGCCAACCCAGCTCGGGATCGACAGCGACGACGACCGGGCCTTCGGCGAGGTCGGCCGCGTCGGCGTCCCCATCAGCACGCTCGACGACATGCGGCGGCTGTTCGACGGGATCGACCAGTCCACCGTCACGACCTCGATGACGATCAACGCGCCCGCCTCAGTCCTGCTGCTGATGTACCAGATCGTCGCCGAGGAGCATGGCGTCGACCCGAAGACGCTGGGCGGGACGATCCAGAACGACATCCTCAAGGAGTACAGCGCCCGCGGGACGTACATCTTCCCGCCCCGGCCATCCATGCGGCTGGTAACCGACTCGTTTGCCTACTGCGCCGAGCACCTGCCGAACTGGAACACGATCTCGGTCAGCGGTTACCACATCCGCGAGGCCGGCGCCACGGCCGCCCAGGAGATCGGGCTGACGCTCGCCAACGGGATCGCCTACCTCCGGGCCGCCGAGGCCGCCGGGCTGCACGTCGACCAGGTCGCCCCCCGGATGAGCTTCTTCTTCGCGATCCACAACAACCTGTTCGAGGAGGTCGCCAAGCTCCGGGCCGCCCGGCGGATGTGGGCCCGGATCGTCCGCGACGAGTTCGGCGCGACGGACCCGAAGTCGATGATGCTCCGCTTCCACAGCCAGACCGGCGGCGTCACCCTGACCGCCCAGCAGCCGCTCAACAACATCGTCCGGGTCGCCTACCAGGCGCTGGCGGCGGTCCTGGGCGGGACGCAGAGCCTCCACGCCAACGGCTACGACGAGGCCCTCGCCCTGCCGACCGAACAGGCCGCGACGATTGCCCTCCGGACCCAGCAGATCGTCGCCGAGGAGACCGGCGTCGCCGACACGGTCGACCCGCTCGGTGGCTCGTACTTCGTCGAGGCCCTGACCGACGCGCTGGAGACCGGGGCGCGGGAATGGCTGGACCAGATCGCCAAGCAGGGAGGCGCGGTCGCGGCGACGGAGCGCGGCTTCGTTCAGAACGCGATCGGCGACAGCGCCTACCGCAAGGAGCTCCGGCGCGAGCGCGGCGAGGACGTCATCGTCGGCGTCAACCGGTTCGTCAGCCAGGGGGACGAGGCGTCCGTCCCGATCCAGCGGATCGACCAGGACGCCGTCGCCCGCCAGATCGCCCGGACGACCGCGTACAAGTCGGCTCAGGATCCAGCCACAGTCGGCGCGGCGATGGCGGACGTGGCGTGCACCGCTCAGGGAGACGCCAACCTCCTCCCGCCTATGAAACTGGCCCTCCAGGCGGGCGCGACCCTGGGCCAGGTCTGCGACGCGCTGCGTGGCGTCTTCGGCGAGTACCGGCCGAGCTGACGCGGCGCTGATCAGTACCCGCGCCGGTCCTGAAGGGACCGGCTGAATGACATCGGTTCCGGCGATGATCGCTATCATCCCAAACCGGATCTCGGAGCTGTGCTAACAGCCATCTGCTTCGTGACCCATGTCGTTCAGCCGGGCCAGGTATGGCCGGGCATCGCCGCGGAACCAAACCAGGCCAGCTGATGCGATATTCAGAGCGCCCAGGATTCCGGCCAGCGAATTGCGCCGGGGATAGTCCGCGTGCCACCATGCCGCCGCACCCGACCAGACGTGATTCATGTCTGCCGACATCCTGTATGCCGCTCGCCCGGGGAGTTCCGATGACCGACAACGCCACGATCGCGTCACTGTTCAAGGCCTACGACATCCGTGGGGTCGTCGGGCCCGAGCTCACGCCCGACATCGCCTACCGGATCGGCCGGGCGATGGTCGAATACCTCAAGCCCGCCAGCGTCGCCGTCGGCCGCGACATGCGGCTCTCCGGGGAGGCCCTCTCGGCCGCCCTGATCGACGGCATCCGCGACGCCGGCGCCGACGTGACCGACCTCGGCCTGGTCAGCACCGATGCCCTCTACTTTGCCGTCGGCCGCTACGGCTTCCCGGCCGGCGTGATGATCACCGCTTCCCACAACCCGGCCCAGTACAACGGCTTCAAGATCTGCCGCGAGGAGGCCCGCGCCATCTCGATGGACGAGGGCATCGGCCAGATCCGCGATCTGGTCGTCGCCAACGACTTCGCCGACCCAACGGACCACCGGGGTGACCTGACCCAGCGCGACATCCTGTCCGACTTCGCCACCTTCATGCTCGGCCAGATCGACGTCGCGAGCATCCGGCCGCTCAAGGTCGCCATCGACGCTGGCAACGGGATGGCCGGACGGATGACGCCGCCTGTCTTCGACCAGCTCCCCATCGAGGTGGTCCCGCTCTACTTCGAGCTGGACGGCACGTTTCCCAACCACGAGGCCAACCCGATCGAGCCGGAGAACACCGCCGAGCTCCGCCGCGTCGTCGTCGAGCAGCGCTGCGACCTCGGCGTCGCCTTCGACGGCGACGCCGACCGGATGTTCCTGATCGATGAGAAGGGCGACTTCATCGGCGGCGACATCACGACGGCGATGGTCAGCATCTCGATGCTGAGCAAGAACCCTGGCGCGTCGATCGTCTACAACCTCGTCTGCTCGCGCAGCGTCCCGGAGACGATCGAGCGGGACGGCGGCACCGCCATCCGCAGCCGGGTCGGCCACAGCTTCATCAAGGCCCTGATGCGCGAGCGCGACGCCGTCTTCGGCGGCGAGCACTCGGGCCACTTCTACTTCCGCGATAACTGGTACGCCGACTCCGGCCTGCTGGCCTGCCTCAAGGTCCTGGAGCTGGTCTCGATCGCCAACACTCCGGTCTCGGCCGTCGTCGAGCCGATCGACACCCGGGCCCGCTCCGGCGAGATCAATACCGAGGTCGTCGACCCGGCCCGCGTCCTGCAGACGGTCGAGGAGCACTACGCCGCCGGGGGCGCGGTGATCGATCACCTCGATGGCCTGACAGTCGGCTTCCGGGACTGGTGGTTCAGCCTGCGCTCATCCAACACGCAGCCGCTCCTCCGGCTGAACGTCGAGACCGACGACAAGGGCGCGATCGGACGGCGCACGGACGAAGTGCTGGCGATGGTCCACTCCTGATCCGATCCCGGACGACGACATGAACACGACCGGCGCCGAGCGTTGGCCCTGGTCCGAGGATCCCATGCAACCACATCAGCCCGTCCTGACCACGATGGACGCATTCCCGCTGGACCCGGCCTTCGGCCCGCCGGTCGCCCTCCCCGATCTTCGCCCCGGCACGAAGATCGAGATCGTCAAACTCGATCCGGCCGGCGAGCACGTCGTCAGCTACCCTGGCGTCGTCCAGCCCAACCCGGACCAGCCGGACTGGCTCATCACCGAGGCGCGATGGGTCAACCGGACCGTCGACCTCGGCGGCCTGACCTTCCACACCGGCGACCGCCTGATCGAGATCTTCTCGGCCCGGTTCCCGTTCAACTGCTTCGCCGTCCACGACCCGGAGACGGACGAGTTGCGCGGCTGGTACGCCAACGTCACTTACCCGGCCCGGATCGAACAGGGCGACGTGAGGCCCCGGTTGATCTGGCACGACCTCTTCCTCGACGTGATCGGCAACCCGGACGGCTACCTCTCGCTCCGGGACGAAGACGAGTTGGCGGCATCAGGATTGGAGCAGACCGATCCGGCCCTCCATGCCGCCATCATCAAGGCCGCCGACCATGTCCAGGAACTGGTTACCGCCCGCCACTTCCCGTTCAGGCCTGGCATCCGATAGCCGATCGGTCTCGCCATGCCATCCGATCGGGCTAGTCCACGTGTCTGAATGACAATCCTCCGGTACTATAGGACGCACAGATTCAATGACGATGTGACCGCACGCGATACGTGCGAAGCATCTCGCGCACGGAATCGTCGTACCGAACCGACCGACGCCGATTGAGGATGCCCGCTGTGCCAATCGACCGCACCATGTCCGTCTCGCTGACCGACCAGTCGCGTCGGGTGATCGTCAGCTTCCGCCGCTCCGGCAGTCAGGTCTTCGTCGATACCTGGGTCGATGGCGTCGCCCGCGAGTCGGCCGTCAGCGCGGCGGACCTCCAGCAACTCTCGACGTTCCTCGGCGACCTGGCGACGACCCGCTGGTCCGAGGTCCCGGGAACGCCAGCGTCCTCAGGGGCGACCGAGCGGACCGAACCCTCGGCGCCGGCCGGCGTCAACTACGCCCCAAACACCCGGCCGACATCTCTGCCTCCCTATCCACAGGCGGCCCGCTGGGTGCCGGCGCCGTCAGGTGGGCTTCCCGGCAATGAGGGACAGCAGTCGGAGTAAGCTGATATCTGGCATCGTCCGGCGATGTCCGGCCGTGAACGGGCCGGACTCAACGACGTTTCGCTCGGCATAGAGCACCCCCGTCCAGTCAGGATCACCGTGACGCCCGATTGGACAAACGGCCCGCAACCAATGTCGTTCAGCCGGTCCCTTCAGGGCCGGTCGTCTTACGGCCGGACATCGCCCGTTCGGAATCGTCCGACGACCAGCCAGGATCATTGCTCCCAACACCGATCGCCTCACGCCGCGCCATCGTCTGCCATCCCGTGCGTCTGACCCTGCTCGCTGGCGTTGCCGGCGGTCGGCGACGACCCAGCGCCACAAGGGCCGCGATGACGGCGTCGCGCTCGGTCCGCGTTGGTTCGGGTGAGATCGCCAGAGACAGCTCCACTCCTGGCTCATCGTCACGCATCGGCGCACACTCCCCTACCTGCCGCCGTCACAGCGGGATGTTCCCGTGCTTTCGGGCCGGGCCTGTCTCGCGCTTCGTGGCGGCCAGCGCCAGGCCCTCGATCAGCCGGGCACGGGTCTGGCGGGGCGGGATGACGGCGTCGATGTAGCCACGGGAGGCCGCCTGGTACGGACTCGCGAACAACTCCTCGTACTGCCCGACCAGCTCACGCCGGCGATCATCGGCGTCCTCGGCGGCGGCCAGCTCGCGGCGGAACAGCAGCCCGACTGCGGCCTCCGGCCCCATCACCGCGATCTCCGCCTGCGGCCAGGCGAGATTGAGGTCGGCTCCGAGGTGCTTCGAGCACATCACGACGTAGGCGCCGCCGTAGGCCTTGCGCGTGATGACGGTCAACTTCGGGACCGTCGCCTCCGCGTAGGCGTAGAGCAGCTTCGATCCGTGCCGGATGATCCCGCGGTACTCCTGCTCGATCCCCGGCAGGAAGCCGGGCACGTCCACGAACGAGATCAGCGGAACATTGAAGGCGTCGCAGAACCGGATGAACCGGGCGCCCTTGATGCTGGCGTCGATGTCGAGCGTTCCGGCCAGTACCTTCGGCTGATTGGCGACGACGGCGACCGAGCGGCCGTCCAGCCGGGCGAAGCCGGTGATGATGTTGCCCGCGTGGAGCGCCTGGGACTCGAAGAAGCTATCCTCGTCCAGCACCTCGGCCAGAATGTCGTGCATGTCGTAGGGCCGGTTCGACTCTTCGGGGACTAGCGTGTCGAGCGCCGGCCGGTCATGGTCGTCCGCACCGGGGTCGCGGGTCGGGGCGTCATCAAGGTTATTGGACGGCAGGAAGCTCATCAGGTCCCGGACCTGGACGAAGAGGTCGTCCTCGTCGTCGGCTTCGAAGTGGGCGACGCCGGTCGTCCGGCTGTGGGTGTCGGCCCCGCCGAGATCCTCCTGGGTGACGGTCTCGCCCGTCACCGTTCTGATGACGTCCGGCCCAGTGATGAACATCTGGCTGGTACCACGGACCATGAAGATGAAGTCCGTCATGGCGGGCGAGTAAACCGCCCCGCCGGCGCACGGACCGGCGATGATGCTGATCTGCGGGACGACACCGGACAGGCGGACGTTCCGGAAGAAGACGTCGCCGTAGCCGGCCAGCCCCTCGACCCCCTCCTGGATCCGGGCGCCGGCCGAGTCGTTGATGCCGATGATGGGGCAGCCGTAGCGGCCCGCCAGGTCCATCAGCTTGACCATCTTCTCGGCGTAGGCCTCGCCTAGCGACCCACCGAAGACGGTGAAGTCCTGCGAGAAGACGGCGACACGGCGGCCGTCGATCTCGCCGAATCCGGTCACGACGCCGTCACCGAACGGGCGGGAGCGATCCAGGCCGAAGGCGGAGGCCCGGTGCTGGACCATCGCGTCGAGCTCAGTGAATGTGTCGTGGTCGAGCAGAGCAAGGACCCGCTCGCGGGCGCCGCGCTTGCCCCGGCCAGCCTGACGCTCGCTGGCGGCGGCGTGTTGCTTCTGGAGTTCGCGCTCGCGCTCGGCGAGTCGTCTGGCCTTCGAGAGTGGAGGCTTCGTTGGGGGCTCCAGGACAGCGTCATCGGAACGCTCGACTGGGTGCGGTGGCGTGGGAAGCGAAGAAGTCACAGACCGTCCGTTCGTGTAGAGCCAACGAGTGTCCAGGACGCTGGATCGAAGAATCTTACCGAATCATCCGTGCCCTGCCGTGACCAGCACCCGGAGAGGCTATCCTGCCTGAGGCAATCACGCCGGTTCAGGTCCGTGACCGGTCTGATCAGCGGCCATGGGGATGGGAGAGGGACGAGAACCGTGTACCACCAGATCGCGATCGCGCTCGATGGTTCTCCCGCGTCCCTGACCGCCGCCGCTTTTGCCAGGCATATTGCTACCCAGTGCTACCGTGTCATCCACGTCGTCGAGTCGAACGGGCCATTCGGCCGGGTCGAACGCCCCGAGAGCCAGCGGACCGCCGAGCGGGCTGAGCTGAGCGCCCGCTTCCGGGAGGAGACGCTCGACGCGATGGCGCTCTCGGGGAGCGGCGAGCCCAGGCTCACCGTCGAGATCCGCTACGGTGATCCGGTCGACGAGATCATCGCCGCCAGCGAGACGGCCGACATGATGCTGCTGACGACGCGGGGCCGCGGGGTCGCGGGCCGCACGCTGTTCGGCAGCGTCGCCGACGAGGTCTCCCGGCGCGGCCTGCGCCCGACGCTGATCCTGCGGCCCGACCACGACCTGCGCTACCCGGAGCGGATCGTCGTCCCGCTCGACGGCGGCAGCCGGGCCGAGCGGGCGATTCCGGTCGCCCGCCGGCTGGCCGAGACCCTGGGCTGTCCGATCATCCTCGTCCACGTCGTCGACCAGGAAGAACTCGAAGAGACCCCCTTCGGCCACGACGAGCCCGTCGGCCCGGCCGAAGGCGTCGCCCCAGACGAGGTCAACATCGCGATCGACCAGGCCGCAACCTATCTCCAACGGCAGGAGCTGGCGCTGGAGACGGACGCGGTCACCGTCCAGCACCGGGTCATCATCGGCGACACCATCCCGGCCCTGATCGAATTCGCCGACCCGGCCGACATCGTCGTCGTCGCCTCCCGCGCCCACACCGGCTTCCGCCGCCTGGTCGACCAGAGCGTGGCGGAGCACCTCGTCCGGCGAGCGCCGTCGCCGGTCCTGATCGTCCACGACCGGACCCAGTCGTCGGACAACCCGGCTCCCGACTCGACGAACCCGTCCTGACGATCGCCTCCCAAGACGCAGCCAGAACGCGACGACCCCCGGACGAGTTGTCCGGAGGTCGTCGAGATCATGCTCGTTCGATGCGGCTCCGATCAGGCGCCCTGACGGCTGTCCCGCCACTGGATCAACTCCCGGAGCGGGCCGAAGTCGTAGTCCGGTCCGTCGACGCCGACGATCAGGTGGGTGATGCCGGTGGCGACGTACTCGTCGGCCCGCGACGTCATGTCGTCGTCGATCATGATCGACCGCTCGATCTCGGCCGGGTTGCGGCCGACGTGGGCGCAGTGCATGTCGATCACGCCGCTCAGCTCACCGGCGAGGTTCGGATCGCCGAAGCCGTTCCAGACCTGCGCGTACTTCGCGACCAGCTTGAGCGTCACCTTGCGGCCGCTGCCGCCGATCAGGATCGGGATGCCGGTGGATCCCCCAACCGGCGGCGGGTTGAGCTGCTCCCAGCGCTCCCTGATGACCGGGAGTGCCTCACCGAGGTCGCGAAGCCGCTCGGGCGCGGTGCCGAACTCGTAGCCGTACTCGTCGTAGTCCCGCTGGAACCAGCCAGAGCCGATCCCAAGGATCAGCCGCCCTTCGGAGATGTGATCAACCGTCCGGGCCATGTCGGCCAGCAGATTTGGGTTCCGGTAGGAGTTGCAGGTGACGAGGGCGCCGAACTGGACCCGGCTGGTGACTTCGGCCATCGCGGCGAGGATGCTCCAGCACTCGAAGTGCTTACCGTCCGGCTCGCCGCTGAGGGGGTAGAAGTGGTCCCAGTTGAAGAGCGTGTCGGCCCCGAGCTCCTCGGCGTCGACCCAGGCCTGCCGCATTCCCTTCCAGTCGCTGTGCTGGTTCTTGATCTGTGCGCCGACGCGGATCGCTGCCATGTGGGTGTCCTCCTGTGCAAACAACGTCGTACTGGCCCGCATCGCGCGGGCCAGCCTTCACATCACGGGAGTCGCAAGAGCGAAGCCGTGCGCGCTGACTTTGTCGCGTCGAGTCCCGAACGCCCGCTCGTCAGGCTAGCCGTCGATGACGGTGGAGCGCCAGCGCGCCAGCAGCGACAGGTGGTCGGCGACCGTGACCGAGCCGGTATTCATCGTGTCCAGCGCGAGGTGCGTCGCGCCGATCCGCTCCCATGCCCTGGCCGTGTCCCGCCACGTCGCCGGGTCGGCCCGGAGCGGGATGGTCGGCTCGAAGCCAATCGCCTTCGGATCGCGGCCATGGGCGACGGCGACCCGCCGGACGCGCTCGATCCGCTCCGCCATCACCGCATCAGGCGTCCCAAGCGGGAACCAGCCGTCGCCGATCCGCCCGACCCGGTCGAGCGTGACGTCGGCCGAGCCACCGATCCAGACGGGGATCGGTTGCTGGACGGGCATGTAGGTGAGCCCGGCGTCCGGGATCCGGTGATGGGCGCCGGTGTAATCCAGCGATCGCTCCGTCCAGAGGCGGCGGAGCAGGTCGATCTGCTCCTCGACCCGGCGGCCACGCGTGCGGAAGTCCTCGCCGAGCGCTTCGTACTCGACCTGGTTCCAGCCGACGCCGACGCCGAGCCGGAAGCGTCCACCGGAGAGGATGTCGACCTCGGCCGCCTGCTTGGCGACGAGGACGGTCTGCCGCTGCGGCAGGATCAGGATGTCGGTGACGAGCTCGAGACCGGGCGCGATCCCGGCGATGAAGCCGAGCAGGACGAAGACCTCGTGGAAGCCGTCATCGAGGTCGTAGCCGGTCCAGCCCGGCCGGTCCGTCGTGTCGGCCCCGAGGACATGATCGTAGATGACGAGGTGATCGAAGCCGAGCTCCTGGATGCCGGCGACGTATTCCCGGATCATCCCAACGTCGGTGCCGATGTCGCGCTGCGGAAAGATGGTCCCGTATCGCATGGTCGGTTGGGTCCTCTAGGTGAATCGCGATGAAGGTCGTCGCAGGGTCATGGGCTTGCCCGGACCGACCGCCGGAGCGGCCCTTGCCGTCAGGCGAGACGGTGCCTCGGGTTCGACCGCGCACGAATGAACCATGCACGTGGCCGACGGTGACGCACGACCGGGTACTCGTCTGTGGGGTTGAACCAGCCCTGCGGGCGCCGTCGGCCTGCGGGGCGATGGCACCTGCGGGCGCCGGTCAGGGCAAGCCCGTGACCCTACGGAACGATCGCCGTCAGTCCGGGCACACGATCACCGCTGCGCCAGCCTACCGATCAACCAGCGACCTCAACACGAACAGGGCATTGGCTGGCCGCTCGGCGATCCGGCGGGTGAAGTACGGGTACCACTCGGTGCCGTAGGGGACGTAGACCCGGACCCGGTAGCCCGACTGGCGCAGGTTGACCTGCTCATCGCGCCGCACGCCGTAGAGCAGCTGGAACTCGAAGCTGTCGTGGCTGAGCCCGAGACTGGCGGCGCGGTCCCGCGTCAGCTCGATCAGGGCCGGGTCGTGCGAGCCAATCGCCGGGTAGACCGCACGGCCCAGCATCCGGACGAGCAGCTTTCGGTAGGCGCCATCGACGGCCTCCCTGCCCTGAAAGGCGACGCTGGCCGGCTCGGCGTAGGCGCCCTTGACCAGCCGGATGCGGATGTCCTGCCGCATCAACCGCTCGACGTCGGTCTCGGACCGGCGCAGGTACGACTGGATCACGGTCCCGACGACACCGGGATACTCGGCGTGGAGCCGCTCAGTGATCGCGATCGTCCGCTCGGTGTAGGCCGAACCCTCCATGTCGATCCGGACGAAGCCCTTCACCTCCGCGGCCCGGCGCAGCACAGCCCGCGTGTTGGCGTAGGCCACCTCGTCGCCGAAGTCCAGCCCGAGCATCGTCAGCTTGACGGAAATGTTCGGCTCCAGCCCGGCCTCGGCCAGCCGCGAGAGGATCGTGGTGTAGCTCTCGACCGCCGTCGTCGCCTCGGCGCTGGTCCGGACGTTCTCACCGAGCTGATCGAGCGTGGCGGTGAGGTCGGACTCGGCCAGCCGCCGCACCTGAACGAGGGCGAGGTCGAGGGTCTCGCCGGCGACGAAGCGGCCGACGAGTCCTCCGCCGCCCCGACGGATCGTCCGCTCCACCAGCGCGTTGTCCGCGACCGCGAGGATCGGGCGCCGAAATACCTGCTGGAGATCCATGGAACCGCTCCTCATCCATTGCCAGACCCGTAACGTCAGACCAGCTCGACCCGCGCCGGCCAGCCAGGGACCAGCGGCATCCGGCCGCCCTGTCGGGAGCACAGCCACACAGAAGTATCCCACCAAAGCGATCGACCGGCCTGTCCGTTCGCCATTCCCTTCGCGTCGTCCAGTCGGGACGTCCAGAAGCGGCTGGCTGGCAAGCGGTCGAATGCGAGCGAGCGAGGATTGCACCACAGATGGGCACGGTCCGGACGACTGAAAGGCCACCTACGGGTTCGATTCGGCACCTGAACGTTAACATCCCTGATCAGAGTCCCCCGAATCCGGTCAAACACTTGATGCGTCAGTTCACCTTGAGTATGCTATCGGAGTCGCGTGGTCCATGGTCACAACGTCCTCGCGCAAACCGCCGGGTGTGCACACTCGGCGGATCGTTGTTTCTCTGTCCACCAGGTCATGGACGACTGGCGGGCAAAGGTCACAGCCGCGGTATGGGCAACCAAGGACGCCCTTAACACGCGGCGGGAGCACAAAGGTCAATGGCAACCGGAACGGTCAAGTGGTACGACACGGAAAAGGGCTTCGGCTTTGTCAGCCGCGACGATGGAGCGGGCGATATCTTCGTCCACCGGTCGGCCCTCGGTTTCGAAGTGCTGGGTGAGGGCGACCGCATCCAGTTCGATATCGTCCCGGGTCCGCGTGGCGAGAACGCCGCGCAGGTCGAAGTTCTCGAGCGCAGTTCGACGCCACCGCGTCCCCGTCGCGAGCGCAGCGACTACGGTGACAGCTACGGTGGCGGCGGCGGCTCTTCATACGGCGGCGGTGGCGGTAGCTACGGCAGCGGTTCCTCCTACGGCGGCGGTGGCAGCAGCTACGGCGGCGGTTCTTCATATGGCGGTGGCGGCGGCTTCGGCGGCGGCGGCGGTTCCAGAGGCGGATTTTCAAACGTGGATTACGATACCCTCCCCCAGGCTTCCGGTACGGTGAAGTGGTACGACCCTGACAAGGGCTTCGGCTTCGCGTCCCAGGACGGCAGCAACGACGACGTCTTCGTGCATCACTCCGCGCTCTCCGGGGACATCCCGGCCGAGGGTGACCGCATCGAGTTCCGCGTCAACGCCGGCCAGAAGGGCGCCCGCGCCGAGCAGGTCACCATCTCGGAGCGGAGCGGCAACCCGCCGCGCCAGCGCCGGGACAACTACGGCTCCTACTAGTCCCAACCCTCACCCGGTTGCCAAGACGCTCATCCCCAACGGGTGATGGCTCTTGCACCGTACCCCCGAAGGCTCCGTGACGTCGCCGTCATGGGGCCTTCGGGTTTTTCCGTGCCCTACGCACGGGAGGAATTGTCCAGGACCACCTACCCGGCGATACTGGCGCGGTTGTGATTCAAGGAGCCCGTGGGGGCTCTTCGGTCGGTCTCAGCGGCGGAACCGTCGCCGCACCAAGGAGCTACGTGTCATGCGTTTGGCCATCGCGGGCCTCGGCGGCTGGGGCCGGAACTGGGCGACCCTCATCCAGACGACCGGCGCGGACGAGATCGTCGATATCATCGACCCGTCGGCCGCCTCCCGGGAGTGGGCCACGAAGAACCTCGGGCTTCCAACCAGCCACGTCCACAGTGAGCTCGCGGCCGGCCTCGCCGTCAGCGACGCCGAGGGCGTCCTCGTCCTGACGCCGCCGGACACTCACCGGGCCGGTGCCGAGTCGGCGATGGCGGCCGGCAAGCACGCTCTGATCGAGAAGCCGGTCTCGACGAACATCGCCGATGCCCGCGCCGTGATCGCCGCCGCCGAGCGGACCGGCCTGACCGCCATGGTCAGCCAGAACTACCGCTACAGCCGGCCGGCCCGCCGGATCCGTGAGCTGATCCTCGGCGGCGAGATCGGTGATGTCCTCTCCGTCCGCAATGCCTACCGGCGCAACTTCCGCCTCCACCTCGCGGCGGGGGACTTCCGCTGGAAGATGCCGGATCCCCTCCTGTTCGACATGAGCATCCACCATTTCGACCTGCTCCGGGCGATGACTGGCCAGGAGCCGGTCCGCGTCGATGCCCGCACCTGGGACGTCGGGGACATCGCGTTCGAGCAGCCGGCCTCGGCCGTCGCGATCATGACGCTGGCCAACAGTGGGGCCTACGCCTACGACGGCGACTGGGCCACCCACGACGAGCCGCTGCCCTGGCCGGGGACCTGGAACATCGTCGGGTCGAAGGGGCAGATTGAGTGGGACGGCGAGGGCCGCGACGGCGAGCCGTTCTCGCTGACCGTGCGCTCCTGGGACGGGACGACCACCACGACCGACTACCGCGCCGACGGGATCGACTCCCGCCTGGGCAGCCTGGCCGAGTTCCGCGACGCGATCGCGAATCGGACCGAGCCGGAGACATCGGCACGTGACAACCTCAACAGCCTGGCGACCGTCCTGACCGCCGTCGAGTCCAGCAGGCGCCGGGAACCGGTCGATCTGGCCGAGATCCTTGGCGCCTAGCTCGGAGCCTGCCACGCCGAGAATGCCAGGAAACCAGCGATCCGCGGCCCTCGACATCTCGACATCCGGAGGAACCCATGACACCAGACGAGCGCAGAGACCTGATCGCGATGTACGTCGCCGGCCCGGACATCATCGACCAGGCACTGGCCGGGACCACCGTCGCCGAGTGGGATGCGACCGAGGGGCCGGGGGAGTGGAGCCCACGGCAGGTTGCCCACCACCTCGCCGACAGCGAGACGACCTCGGCGACCCGGTTCCGGCGGCTCCTCGTCGAAGACGACCCGCTGATCCAGAACTACGACCAGGATGCGTTCGCCCGGGTGCTGCACTACGACCGCGACCCGACCGTCTCGCTGGCGCTGTTCCGGGCCGTCCGGTCCAGCACCGCGGAGCTCCTCCGGCGGATGTCCGACGCGGACTGGGGACGATCCGGGACCCACAGCGAGAGCGGCCCCTACTCAGCCGAGGACTGGCTGCGAATCTATGGCGTCCATGCCCACGAGCACGCCGACCAGATCGGTCGGGCCCGGTCCACACTGGCCGTCTAGGCGAGCCGACTACACTTCGAGCATGAACGATCAGCGTGGCGGCCGGTTCGGACAGTCTGGAAGGTCAGGCCGTGGCGGCCCCGGACAGGGTCGATCGTCCTGGCAGGGGCGCCGGCCACGGACCGAGGCGAACACAGACGAGGACGAGGCCCAGACAATCATCCGGGGCGGGACGATCACGAAGATCACCGCCCAGGTTCGCGACCCGAACCGGTCCAGCGTCTTCCTCGACGGCGAGTTCGCCTTCGGGATCTCGACCGACCGCGTCCTCGAACGCGGTCTGGTGCCGAAGGACGTCCTGACCGCCGATCGGGTCGCCGAGCTGATTACGCTCGACACCGTCGACCGGGCGATCGCGTCCGGAATGGATCTGCTGTCGTACCGACCCCGCTCCACCCAGGAGATCCGGGACCGGCTGGCCCGGAACGGGTTCGCGGAACCGGCGGTCGAGGCGGCGATCGAGCGGCTGGCCGGCTGGGGCTACCTCAACGACAGTGACTTCGCCCGGCGCTGGGTCGAGAACCGGACCGAGCACCGGCCCCGCGGCACGCGGCTCCTGGCCCAGGAGCTCCGCCACAAGGGAATCGACCGGGAGCTGATCGGCGAGACGCTCGACGAGGCGGACATCGACGAGCTCGCCGCCGCCCTCCAGGCCGGCGAGCGGAAGGCCCAAAGCTACGCGAAGCTCGACCCGGCCACCGCCCGTCGGCGCCTGAGCGGCTTCCTCGCCCGGCGTGGCTTCAACGGCGGGACGGTGCGGCAGGCGACCGAGCAGCTGCTGGACGAGCAGGTCGATGATGACGAGGATGCTGGGCTGGAGGAGGAATGATGGGTCATCCACATTCCGGTGAGCGAACGAGCCCCACCCCAACCCCTCCCCATCTCGCCTTCCGCTCGCATCGACTTCGTCGACACTCGCCGGGAAGACGGATGGGGAGGGGCTCCATGCTGGTCGGGCTGAAGCACTTCGTGAATGTCCGTCTCGCAGTGGAGCGTCTCCCCCTCTCCATCCATCCCGAGGACGAACCAAGACGCAGTCGAGGTGAGCCGGCACGAGATGGGGAGGGGACCGGGGTCGCTCAGTCACCCAGCATTTCCCTGTGGCTGGTTTCTGACCAAGGCATCCAGTTGGGTCCCGACAGCGTACAATCGTTGGAGGTAGGCTGACCGGCGTGACTGACACTGTCCAGGATGACGGTCAGGTCACTCAGCTCGATCGCCTCCGATGTCCCGAACTCGCGTGGCGATACGAAATGTGCCGCCCATGCGTTACAGACACAGACCAACGCCGAACGACCGGTGGCCGGACCCACCCTTGCCCCGCACCGACCGGGACGACGCGAGGTCCGCCGCGACTGACAAGGAGCACACTGTCGATGTCCGATACCTCGAACCCCACCAACCGTCCCGGAATCTCGCGGCGCTCACTGGCCGCCGCGGCCGCCCTTGCCCCGTTCGTCGGGCTCGGCCTGACCGGGCTGGCCCGCGCCCAGGACGGGACAGACCAGATCACTCCGATCGGCGGCGGCGACGTTCCCACCACCGGCGGGATGCGGCCGGGCCCAGGCGGCGAACGCCCGGTCCCACCCTCCAGTGCCGGCATCACGCCGATCGCGATGACCATGGAACGCTTCGCGATCGACAATGAAGTCTACGCCTCCGACGTCGTCGACGGCGCCATGCAGGACCCGACTGGCCCGTTCGTGGTGGCCTGGTATCCCTCCCTCGGCAACCTGGGCAAGAACGGCAACCTGGTCATCGCCGGTCACGTCGACTACTACAATGTCGGCCCCGCGGTCTTCTACGGGTTCAAGGAGCCGGGTTCCTCTCCCGGCGACCAGATCATCCTCACCGGCGAGGACGGCAGCCGCCACGTCTACGAGGTCCAGCGCTCGACCACGTATGAGAACGGTACGCTCACGCCGGAACTGATCAACCGGGAGGTGACCGGCGCGACCCGCCTGCCAACCCTGACCGTTATCACCTGCGGCGGCGACTTCGATGCCATCTCCGGCGAGTACCTCTCCCGGATCGTGGTGCGATGCAGCCGGGTCTCGGTCGAACCGGCTGTCTAGTCTCGCGTAGGGCGCCCCTACATCGGATCAACAGCGGAACGGCCCACCGGGACGCGCCTGGTGGGCCGTTCTGGCTTTCGACGTCCCCATCGAAATGAGACGACTGGACGCAGTGGTATCCTGCGCCCGCACGCTGATGCCACAGGTGGAACGGCAAGACACGAGGAGTAGCCCGGAATGACGGCGGTCGACGGCAATGCGGTGCGGACCGAACGACAGTTCGCGGGGCAGATCACGGCGACCGGCACCCCGGCCCGGATCGACCGGTCGGAACTTGCCGGTCTCCGGGTCCGCTGCATGGAGTGCGGCACCGTCTCGCCGGGGGACCAGCCGATCAGTCTCTGCCCGGTCTGCGGCGGCCTGCTCGACGCGGTGATCGACACGTCGTCGCCGATCACGCCGGCCACCTTCGGCCAGGGGCTGCCGCCGCACCTCGCCCATTCCGGCGTCTGGCGATACCGCGCCCTCCTCCCGGCGATCCCCGAGGCGGCGATCGTCACGCGGGGCGAGGGCAACACGCCCTTCTACGTCGATGACCGGCTGGCCGCCTTCGCCGGGCTCCAGGCAGGCTCGTTTGGCGTCAAGCACGAGGGCCACAACCCGACCGGCTCCTTCAAGGACCGCGGCATGACCGTCGGCGTCAGCCACGCCGTCGCGGTCGGCGCCCGGATCGTCGCCTGCGCCAGCACCGGCAACACCTCGGCCTCGCTGGCCTCCTACGCCGCCGCGGCCGGCATCCCGGCGCTGGTCCTGATCCCGGAGGGCAAGATCTCGGGCGGCAAGCTGGCCCAGACGATCGCCTACGGCGCCCGGGTGGTGCAGATCGAGGGTGACTTCGACATTGCCCTCCGCCTGCTGCGCGAGCTGACGTCCTCCCACGATGTCTACCTGACCAACTCGGTCAACCCGTTCCGGCCCGAGGGGCAGAAGACGATCATGCTGGAGCTGTTCGAGCAACTCGGGTGGGACGTGCCGGACGTCATCACGGTCCCTGGCGGCAACCTCGGCAACACGGCCGCCTTCGGCAAGGCGATCGACGAGGCCCACGCCGTCGGACTGATTGCCCGCAAGCCACGCCTGATCACCGTCCAGGCGGCCGGCGCGTCGCCGTTCGCCCGCTACTTCGCCTCGGGCTGGCGGACGTACGAGCCGATGCGGGCCGAGACCGTCGCGACCGCGATCAAGATCGGTGACCCGGTCAGCACCCCCCGCGCCCGCCGGACGATCGAGCAGACCAACGGCTACGTCACGATGGTGACGGACGACGAGATCCTCGACGCCAAGGCGCTGATCGACCAGGTCGGGATCGGCTGCGAGCCCGCTTCCGCCGCTAGCCTGGCCGGCGCCCGCAAGCTGGTCGCCGAGGGTCTCATTCGGCCTGACGAGAGCGTCGTCGGCATCCTGACCGGAATGGTCCTCAAGGACACCGACGCCGTCATGGCCTACCACCTTGGCGACAGGTCGGACGGGAACCGTCACGCGCTGGCCAACCGCCCGGTCCGGGTCGACGCGACGCTCGCCGCCCTCGCCCGGCTGCTCGACACGGTGATCGACGCCGGACCGACCGCGGGCGAACCCGACCGCCCAGCGGTCATTGCATGACGAATCATCCGATCGCGACGACGGTCCGTCCCATCGGCCCCGGCGCGGTGGCCCGCTGGACGGAGCAGGGCATTCGCTCGCTCTCGGCTCGTGGCGAGCCCCGCACGGCGCCGTTCACCGTCCGCGCACCGGCCTCCTCGGCCAACCTGGGTCCGGGCTTCGACGCGCTTGGCCTCGCGCTCGACCTCTGGAACGACCTCGACGTCGATCCGACCGTCCCCGAGGACCGGGTCACGATCCTGGGTCGCGACGCCGACCTCCTCCAGGGTGAGGGAGGCGAGCCGCACGAGAACCTCGTGCTGCGGGCGATGCGGCAGCTCGCGGCGGCGCACGGTTGGGCGCTGCCACCGATCGGGCTGACCTTCCGCAACGCCGTCCCGGTCTCCCGTGGGCTGGGCAGCTCGGCCGCGGCGCTGGTCGCCGGACTGATCGCCGCCGACGCTCTGCTCGGGCTCGGGCTGTCTCGGGACGAACTCTACGGCCAGGCCTGGCGAATGGAGGGCCACGGTGACAACGTCGGAGCGGCCCTCTACGGCGGGGCGATCCTGGCCGTGCCGGGCGTGCCGACGGCGATCCAGCTCCTCGGCCACCCGAACAGTGCCAGCGACCTGGCCGATCTCGTCGCCGTCACATTCATCCCGGAGATCACCGGCGCGACCTGGGCGGCCCGGGCGGCGCTGCCGGAGCGAATCCCGCACACCGACGCCGCATGGAACCTCGCGATGACGGCCGGAATCGTCGCCGCGTTCCTGGTCGGCGACCGTCAGGTCCTCGGCGCTAGCATGAACGATCGCCTCCACCAGCCCTACCGCGCCCGCCTGTTCCCCCACCTCGACCCGGTCCGCCATGCCGCGACCGCCGCCGGCGCGATCGGCGCCTGCCTGAGTGGGGCCGGCCCGACCGTCCTCGCCCTGACCGGCATCGAGAGCGTGGCCGCCGTCCGGGAAGCGGTCGCCCGGGCCGCCGCCCACGCCGGCATCCCCGGTGAGACGACGACCTTCGCCATCACCCGGCATGGCGCCAGCATCTCACCGATCTGATCCCCTTATTCGGGTCGCGCCGGTTGATCTCGTCTGGAGCGGCGATTCCTCGTGGTCGCCCCTACGAAACCGTTCCTCGTAACGCCAGGCACACCGTCGGGGGCCGATCCCCCATGGACCACAGAACAGCATCGCCGCGACGGGGCCAGTCCGTGGTCGTTCCCTGCCAAATCGGTCAAGCGCGCGTGATGTAGCGTTCGCGACACTCGGCGATTACCCGCGTGACGTGGGCGACGTCGTGCCAGCCGCGAACCTCCGACGTCTTGTTCTCCAGGTGCTTGTAGGACGCGAAGAACGTCTCGATCTCGCGGGCCCAGTGGGAACCGGCGTCCTCCATCGTGAAGATCTCGGCGTAGCGCGGATCCCCGATCGGGACAGCGACGACCTTGAAGTCACTGCCCTTCTCGTCCCACATGTCCAGGCCACCGATTGGGCGGACCGGGATGATGCAACCGGGGAAGGTCGGTTCCTGGACGATGACGAGGATGTCCAGCGGGTCGCCATCCTCGGCCAGCGTGTCCGGGATGTACCCGTAGTCGGACGGGTAGTGCACGCTGCTGTAGAGCACCCGATCGAGACGGAAGGTTTTGAGTTCCTTGTCGTATTCGTACTTGTTCCGGCTGCCCCGGGGAATCTCTATGAACGCATCCACCGTCTCGACCTGTTCCACCGAAAGTTCCTCCTGAGAACGGCACCGCGTCATGTCGCCGAGGATGATAGCCGACCGCCGACCACTTTGACGGCTTCCGTCCGCGAAGGCAGGCTGTTTTGCCAAGGATTGGACCCGCACGATTCGGCCTAGCATCACACTGCGCTACCGCTGAAGCGTTCCGGCTTCGACTCCGGCGGCGACCGCCTCGATCTCCGACCGCGTCGCGCAGAGGAAGTCGCCGGGAATCGTGTGTTTGAGAGCGCTGGCGGCGGTTCCCAGCGCACAGGCCCGGTTCAGGTCCGGCACGGCGGCCAGCGTCGCGTCGCCCTCGGCTCGAGCCTCCAGGTAGCCGGCGAGGAATCCGGCGGCGAAGGCATCGCCACCACCGAGCCGGTCGACGATCTCCGTCTCGACCCATGGCGCCCGGGCGATCTCGCCGGACCCACCCAACGCGTAGGACGACAGCCGGATCCCGCGACTGCCGGCGTTCTTCTTTCGCGGCATGGCGACGACGCCGACACCCAGTTCGGACCGGGTCCGGATCAGGACCTCCTCGATCTGCCCGTCGATATGGAAGAACGTCCGCAGGGCGCCCCGGCCGGCGAAGAGGATGTCGACGCCCGGAACGATCTCGAGGAAGCAGTCAGCCGCGTCAGCCTCCGACCAGAGCTTGCTCCGGTAGTTGAGATCGAAGGCGACCGGAACACCGAGGTCGCGGGCCACCCGGATCGCGGTCAGGGTCTCGGCACGGGCGCCAGCACCGAGTGCCGGGGTGATCCCGGAGACATGGAAGGCCAGTGCCCCCGCCAGGATCGCCGGCCAGTCGAATCGACCGGGCGCGATCCGTGCCATCGCCGAGTTGGCCCGGTCGTAGGTGACGGCCGATGGGCGTGGGTCGACGGCCTCCTCAAGATAGTAGACGCCCATCCGACCATCGGCCTCCGGCTGCCAGTGAACCCCGGCGTCATCGACGCCGTGCGCCCGGACCGAGCGGACCAGCCAGCGGCCGAGCGGGTTGTCGGGCAGCGTCGTAACGAACGTGTTGGGAATGCCGAAGCTTGCCAGTCCCGTTGCCGTGTTGAGCTCGGCGCCGCCACCCGAGATGCCGAGCGTCTGGGTGCGCTCCAGCCGCTCGTTGCCCGGCGGCGTGAACCGGAGCATCGCCTCACCGAAGGTGACGACGTAGCCGGCGAACCGGCCCGGTACGATCTGCTGCCGCACCGCCTGATCCGGTCCGCCCGGGTTCCCCGTCGACACGATCCCTCGCTCCTCCGGCGCTGATCGCGTCCGGACTCCCGTTCCGCCCATGGCGGTGAAAATGACTCCGGACATGGTACGTCGTCGAGCCCGACGGGGACAGTGGGACATGGCGAGAGCTATCCGGAGCATGGCGCCTGACTCGCCAGGTGACTGCGGCGTCTCTCCAGGCTGACCCGGTGGTACCAACCGTCGAGACCGACATCGGGAGGGGCCGGGTCCCACTTCCCATCCTTGACACTCCGGCGCCCGACCGCAACAATGCCCGCACGCGTCCCATCATCGATGTGGAACCGTAGGCGGTCAGCCCGTTGAGCATCACGGGCGGCCCCGGACTCGTCGCGTAACATTGTGGTGCGCAGGATGACGAGGTGGACGATGCTCCCCTGCCACGGCACCGGCATGCCCGCAGGCGTAATCCGCCGGGAGGTCCATTACATGGCCCGAGTCATCTTCGACGGCGTCTTCAAGCGGTACGGTAACTCATCCGCCCCTGCTGTCTCCGATCTCAACATGGAAGTCCACGATCGGGAGTTCCTCGTGCTGGTCGGCCCCTCCGGTTGCGGCAAGTCGACCGCGATGCGCATGATCGCCGGCCTCGAGGAAGTCTCCGACGGACGGATCATCATCGGTGATCGCGTCGTCAATGACCTTCCCCCGAAGGACCGCAACGTCGCGATGGTCTTCCAGAGCTACGCGCTCTACCCGCACATGACCGTGCGGGACAACCTGGCCTACCCGCTCAAGCTGCGCAAGGTCCCCAAAGTCGAGCGCGAACGCCGCGTCAACGAGGCCGCCCGGATGCTCGAGATCGAGCAGTTCCTCGACCGCAAGCCCAAGGCCCTCTCCGGCGGACAGCGCCAGCGCGTCGCCCTCGGTCGAGCCGTCGTCCGGGACGCAGACCTCTTCCTAATGGACGAGCCGCTCTCGAACCTGGACGCCAAGCTCCGCGTGCAGACGCGGGCCGAGCTGATCAAGCTCCACGACCGCGTCCAGACGACGACCATCTACGTGACCCACGACCAGGTCGAGGCCATGACGATGGGTGACCGGATCGCCGTCATGAGTCTTGGAGTCCTCCAGCAGCTGGACACGCCGCAGAACCTGTACGACAAGCCGGCCAACAAGTTCGTCGCTGGTTTCATCGGCTCACCGTCGATGAACTTCGTCGATGTCCAGATCGAGTCCGCCGACGGCAAGCTCTACGCCACCAACCCGGGCGGCTTCCGAATGCGCGTCCCCGACGCCAAGGGCAATATGCTCGCGCGCTTCAAGGGCGAGACGGTCACCCTCGGCATCCGGCCCGAGCACCTCGTCGAGCGTTCCCATTACCAGGGGACGCCGGAGACGGTCCTCCCCGTTACCGTCGACGTGATCGAGCTCCTCGGCAACGAGAGCTTCATCTACCTCAACAGCGGCAATTCGGTGCTGACCGCCCGCATGTCGCCAGAGGTCAAAGTCGAGCGCGGGCAGAATATCGAAGTGACGGCCGAGCCGGACCGCTTCTACTTCTTCGACCCGAAGACCGACGCCGCCGTCGCCTAGTCCGGCGTCCTGTCCCCAACACCAATCGGAATGGCGCCCCCTGGTTCCGGACCAGAGGGCGTCGCCGTTGTCATCGCGACGATTGGGAATCGTTCCCGACCTGGCGGGGCCGGGCAGATTCAATGCAGACGACTGGACCAGCGCGAGGCCCGGCCGGTATAGCATCCTTCGGGCGGACAGAAGGGCCACCGCAACGGACATCGCGGTGGCCCTCCTGTGTCCGGTCTCACAGATCGCCCAGGACGAATCAGTTGTGGGCGATCACGTCGCCAACGTCGGCGTGGTCACCGGTGCCGTTGGTCGCCGCGACATCCTGGGTCTCGTCGTTCGAAAGGGCGAGCGGCTCCGGAGTCGCCGGCTCGTTGCGCCGGACGGTGATCTGACGCGGGCGGGACTGCGATGCCTTGGGCAGGTGCAACTGGAGGATGCCGTTCTCGAACGTCGCATCGGCGGCGTCCGCGTCGATCTCGACCGGGAGCTTCAAACTCCGCTGGAAGCGGCCGTACGGCAGCTCGTGGATGTACCACGTCGCCTGCCTGGCATCCTCGGACTGGGCGACGTTCGGGAGCTGGCCACTCAGTGTCACCGTGTTGTCGTGAACCTGGACGTTGATGTCGTCCGGACCGAGGCCCGGCACGGCGGCGATGATGACGACCTCGCGTGCGGTCTCGTAGACGTCGATCGCGATACCGAGGCGGGAGGCGCCGGACCCGCCGTTGAAGCCACCACCCCAGACGGAGCGGAAGGGCGAGTTGAAGAAGCTGTCGTTGAAGATGCGGTCCACGGCGTCGCGCATGATCATGCCGCCAACCGGAACCGTGACACGCTGGGTGGGATATCGATTGTTCACTGGAGTCTCTTCCTCACGTCCGGGTCTGTCTTCGTGCCAGGATGCGTCGCTTCGGACAGCGGTCCCGACACATGTTTGCGGCGATCCTGCCGCACACGACGAGTGCCATGGGCAGGCATCACTGGAAACAATTCTATCGGTCTAATCACCTGGTTGCAAGTGGTCTTATATGGATCGTATCATCATAGCCGATGGGAAGTGTCACACGCGCGATATTCACTTCCTGTGCCTGACAGCAGATCGTCAGCGCAGGTTGCCACTCACGAACGTCGTCAGCCGATCGACATCGCCATCGAAACGATAGCCCAGCAGACCCAGCGCGACAGCGGCTTCGACGTTGGTTGCCGAGTCGTCGATGAAGATCGCCTGGTCGGGCGCCGCGCCAGCTCGCGACAGGGCCGCCGCGAAGATATCAGGATCAGGCTTGGCCTGACCGGTCTCGGAGGAGTTGACGATCGCATCGAACGCCCCGTCCAGCCCGATGACGGCCAGATCCCGTCCGAGGCGGCTCGTAGCATTCGTGATCAGGACGACCGGAACGACCTGCCGCCACTCGCTGACAAGCTCCCGCACCCTGGAGTCGATCAGGGGGACCGAATTGACCCAGTCCACGACGGCCCGTCGGGCGTCGTCCTCGGGCCAGTCAATCGAGAGGCGCGCGATGGTCTCGGCTGTCCACTCGTCGTGGGTTATGACGCCGGTAATCGCCTGGTGCAGGAGCTCGGGCGCGAACGCGACTTTGAAGACCTCATCCTCGACCCGCCGCTGTCCCGGTTCCGACGCGGCATCCCAGGGCCGGGGCCAGTGGCGCAGCACCCCGTCGAGATCGATCAGAATTGCGCGAATCGTCATGCGGGCCGTCCCCCAGGGTACGGGCGTCGTCATTGCCGCCGCCGAAAACGACCAGCGCGGGATGCGATGGTCGCATCCCGCGCTGGCTGGGAAGGGAAGAGAAACGGGCTGCGGGCGATTGCTCGACCCGCGTTGGGGGGGAAGTCCGTCACTCAAAGTAGTAAACGTCAACACCGCCGAATTGGTTCTCTCGTCGCCCAAACTACTCCCCGTTGATCCCGAGCGACGTAACCCCGGCGTCCGGATCCGGAAAGAGCGGAGCCCCATCGACCCGTCGGGCGCGCTGCAAGTGCTCCAGCGCCTGGCGGACGGTGTCCCGCATCAGCATATCGATGGCCTCGCGCACGATGGCGCTCTGGCTCGTACCGCGCTGCGCGGCCATCCGCTTGATCTGGTCGACCTGCTCCGGTCGCAGCGCGAAGCTCGCCGTCGGGAGTGGCCGCGAACCATTGGGAACTCGACCGGACGTTTCGCTCATGGGATCGGACTCCAGTCTGCGGACACGATTCCTCGGTGGGAAGCCGCTCCACCACCTGCCCACTAGAACGGAACGACTATTGACCTGGATCACTCGCCTATCGACCGATTCGTCACGTCGCGATCGGTGTCAGAGCACCGGACGCCCGATCGAGTCTCGCCGGGACTCGTCGCTGGTTGGTACGCTACGCACGTATGGTTGCCGGCAGCGTCAGTGGTCTCGCCTGGACAGAAAGTGGTGACCGGATGTTTCGACGCCAGCGGGACCAGGATCGCAAGGATCGGGTGGTTGTCATCGGCCTGGGGCGCTTCGGCACGAGTACCGCCAAGACACTCGTCTCGCTCGGCTACGAAGTCCTCGCGATCGACATCGCCGAGCGCCCCGTCGCCGAGGCGTCCAACTTCGTCACTCTCGCCGCGCAGGGAGATGGCACCGACGAGGAGCTCCTCCGATCCCTGCATGTGGAGGAGTCGGACGTCGGTATCGTGGCCCAGGGCGAAAACCTGGAGGCCAGCGTTCTGGCGACCATGCAGCTCAAGCAACTAGGTGTGCCGTGGGTCATCTCGAAGGCGGCCAACAAACTTCACGGCGATGTCCTGAACCGGATCGGCGCCGACCGGGTAATCTTTCCGGAGCGGGACGCGGGTGTCCGCCTTGGACACTCTCTCGCCGTCCGCACTATCAACGATTACATCACGTTGACGACAACGGCGGGACTGGCGAAGATGAACGCCCCGGCACACTTCATCGGTCGATCGCTGGCCGATCTCTACAACACCCCTGACCTCGCGCTGAGCGTGCTGCTGATCCGACGCGGCGACCGCCTCATCACGGCGCCATCCTACGACGAGCAGATCGAGCGCGGTGACGAGATCATCGTTGCCGGAACCGACGCGGCCATCAACCGATTCAGCAGTACGATCCGCGAGCCCAAAACACCTTGAAGACTTCGGACCAACGGGGCGACCGAACGGACACAAGTCTGCATGCGACGCAACGCCCGGGGGCTACTCCGCGGCCCGTCCCTCGCCGCCATGGCCGCGATGTCATCCGCCGGAGGCCGCGCCAGACCCGGATCATCGACTGCCCGGAACCGGTGGAGCATACCAGTTTCGCGACGCCGATCGTCCATGCCCGCCGCTTCGCCCTCGCCTTCATCCTCATCATCCTGATCGGCACCCTTCTCCTCCTGGCGCCATGGGCGGCCGCGTCCGGCCAGTCGACGAACCCCTATGACGCCATGTTCACCGCGGTCTCCGCCGCGTCGGTCACCGGGCTCGTAACGGTCAACACCTCCACCCACTGGTCGTTCTTCGGCCAGCTGACCATCCTGGCGTTGATCCAGACCGGCGGACTGGGGTTCATGGTCGGGGCAAGTCTGGTCCTGGCGATCCTGCGACGGGGAGGCAGTCTGCGCGATGCGATGCTCATGCAGGACGGTTCACCGACCCTCACGCTGCGCGAGGCGCTGGACTACTCCGGGCAGATCGTACGCTTCACGGCCGTCGTCGAAGCGATCGGCGCGTTGATCCTGACCTTATACTTCTGGCTCGGAGCCGGTCTTTCGTTCAGGCAGGCCCTCTGGAACGGCGTCTTCCACGCGGTGGCCGCCTTCTGCAACGCCGGGTTCGACCTGAGCGACAACTTCCAGTCCCTGGTTCCCTACGATCAGTCGGTCATCGTCAACGTCGTGATCGCCAGCCTGATCCAGGCCGGAGCGATCTCATACATCGTGCTTCACGATGTCTGGCGAAGCCGGTCCTGGACCAGACTCTCCCTCGACTCCAAACTGGTGCTGTCCATCAACGCCGTGCTGGTCCTCGGCGCGGCGGCCGTGTTCCTCGCCGTCGAATGGAACGACTCGCTGGCCGAAACACCCGACTGGGCGCGACCCATGAGCGCCATCTTCCAGAGCGTCTCGGCGCGGACGGCCGGCTACACAACCGTCAACTTCGGCCAGGCGGCAACGGTCACCCTACTGATCTGGCTGGGCGTCATGGCCATCGGCGGCGCCTCCGGCTCCACGGCTGGCGGGATGAAGATGACCACCATCGGCGTCATCGTGGTGGCCGTCTTTTCGGCCCTCCGAGGCAATACGGACGTCCAGATCTTCGGTCGCCGACTGGGCGCACCGCTCATCTTCCGGGCCATGGCCGTAATCGTCCTGTACATGACGATCTACTTCTTCGTGACGATGGCGCTGGTAATCGTCGACGGCCCACAGCTCGAAGACCGCTTCGGCACGGCCGGGGTGCTCTTCGAATCCATGAGCGCCGTCGCGACCGTTGGTTTGACGACCGGTATCACGCCGGAACTCTCCGACGCGGGCAAGGTCATCCTCGCCATCGGCATGTTCCTCGGTCGGATCGGGCCGCTGTCGTTCGCCTACGCCCTCCAGGGACGGCAGCATCCGCCGCGCTACCGGTACCCCGAAGTACCGGTCCGGATCGGCTGAGGAGCCGGCTGCTTCCAACCGTTCTGGCTCAGGATGAGGGAAGGGAGCGGACGGCGAACGCCGACTGAACCGTCCGCATCCGTTCGGCTATTGCCATCGCGAAGGTCGCCAGCAGGGCGGTCCCGGCCAGGACCACGAAGACCGGGCCGTAGCCGTTCGCCAGCTCGTAGCCGATCCCCGCCCCGACCGGCGCGGTGGCCCGGGAGAGCGTGGAGAACAGCGAGATCGTCCCGGAGATCGCGCCGTAGGACGTCCGCCCGAAGTAGTCGGCGACGATCGTTGCCCGGGCGAGAGTCAGCGCGCCGGTGCTGGCGCCGAACAGAACGATGAACAGGAGGACGCCGCCGGTCTCCCGGCCAAGTGCCACGAGGACGAGGATCGCCAGCGCCTGGAGCCCGAAGACGATCACCGTCATCCGGCCACCGGAAACGAACCGACCCGCCCCGGTCACCACGATCCGGCCCGTGACCGAGAACAGGCCGTAGGCGCCGGCGATCAGCGCGGCGAAGCTGCTGGCGTGGCCCTGCTCCGTCAGATAGGCGACGAGGTGGACGGTGACGGCGGTCGTCGTCAGCGTGCTGAAGACGAAGGCGCCGACCAGCCACCAGAATGCCGGCATCCGCAGCGCCGACCGGACATCGACCTCGGGCGCCGATTCAGCACCCACCGTTCCGGATGCCTCGGGCCGCGGCGTCCCACAAGGCACCGCGTCGCTGGCAACGGCACCGTCGGGCAGGAGGCCGATGTCCTCCGGCCGGCGCCGCAGGACGATGAGGTGTGGGCCGATCGTCCCAACCGCGAGGATTACGGCCAGGACGACCAGCGCCTCCCGCCAGCCGATGGAGCGGGAGAGCAGATCGGTCAGGGGCAGAAAGATCGTGCTGGCGAGCCCGCCGGTGATCGTCAGCGCGAGCAGCGCCCGGCCGCGCAGCCGGATGAACCAGGCAGTGATGACGGCGAAGGCGGGCTCGTAGAAGACCGCCGCCATCGCCAATCCCATCGCCAGCCAGACCGCGAAGTAGCCCGGAATCGTCTCGACCCGGGACCAGGCCAGCACCGCGCCGGTCGCGGTGATCGACCCCGTCGTCATCAGGAGCCGCGCCCCGCGCCGGTCCAGCCATTGACCTACCAGCGGCGCGACCAGACCCGAGACGAGCAGCGCCACCGAGAAGCCGCCCGAGAGGACCGTCAGCGACCAGCCCAGCTCCCGCTGCATCGGTACCAGCAGGGCCGAGAAGGCGTAGTACAGCACGCCGAACGAGATCAACTCGGTCACGGCAAGTGCGCCGACGATCGACCAGCCGTAGTACGTACGAGTCCGGATGGGCGCAATCTGGCTCAGCAAGAACTCCTCACGACCTAGACGTTCTTATGTCCGGTTGGCGCGTCAGACCCCGACCAGCTGGATCAACTGAGGGGCTGCCTGCGGTGCGGCCGGGGCGCAGCAGGACGCAGGAGCACCGGCGTCGACCGGAACGAGCGGCGTGACGGCCGGGGCACAGCAGGACGCTGTGCCCGTGGCAGTGGCGACCTCATCAACGGTCGAGCCGCAGCAGGACGCCGCCGGGGCGTCGAACAGGTTCGAGGAGCAGACGCCGGTCTCAGGCAGGACCAGCCGAACGTCACGAGCCGACGCCCAATCCCCGGCGATCGCGGCGGCCACCGAGCGGACCTGCTCGTAGCCGGTCAGCATCAGGAAGGTTGGCGCCCGGCCGTAGCTCTTCATCCCGACGATGTAGACATCGGCCTCGGGGTGACGCAGCTCCTCGGCACCATGCGGTAGGACGGTCCCGCAACTGTGCAGGTTGGGGTCGATCAGCGGAGCCAGCGCGACTGGGCTCTCGACGATCGGGTCGAGCGCGATCCGGAGCTCGGCCAGCAGCGACAGGTCTGGCCGGTAGCCGGTCGCGACGATGACCTCGTCGACCAGCGGCAGGACAGTATCGTCACCCGCGACGATGATACCGTTCGCGGTCGCCGTAACCCGCGTCGCCCGGAACCCCGAGACGAGTTCCAGTTGACCGCGATCGACCATCTCCCGCACCCGCAGGCCGAGGGCGCCCCGCTCCGACAGCTGATCGCTGACTCCGCCGCCGAACAGCCCCGCCAGCCGCTGGGCCGGACGCCGGACGGCCCAGATGATCGACGTTTCCGGTGCGTCGTCCGCCAGACGACCGAGATCGAGCAGCGCGTTGAAGGCCGAGTGGCCGTTGCCGACGACGAGGACCCGCCGCCCGGCGTAGCGATTCCGGTCGCGGCCCAGGATGTCGGGGACGCCGTAGGCGATCTGGTCGGCGAGCGCCCGCTCGCCCGGCACGGGCCGCCCTGACGCGCCGAGCGGGTTGGGTGTCGTGGCCGTCCCCGACGCGTCGATTACCGCCCGGGCCCGCCAGGTCTCGGTCCGCCCATCGGCCATCCCGGCGGAGATCAGAAACGGGGCGTCCGAACGGCCGTCGGTCTTCATCTTGTCGAAGCCGTCCCGCGTCACGCTCTCGACCCGGACCCCGAGCCGGATGCGCTCCCGCAACTCGGGCAGATTTGCGAGCGGAACGAGGTACCGCTCGACCAGTTCGCGCCCGGTCGGGAACGCCTCCGGGTCGGGCTCGAGCCAGCCCGAGGCAGCCAGCAGCTCCCCCGCGACCTCGTCGACGACGTACCGCCACGGCGAGAACAGACGAACGTGCCCCCAGGAAAGGACTCCCGCCCCGACCCGCTCGCCCTGCTCGAAGACGATCGGCTCTTCCCCCCTGGCGAGCAGCCTGGCGGCGGTCGCGAGCCCGACCGGGCCGGCCCCGATGACCGCAACTGGTAGACGCTTCTCGTTCACGCGATCTCCTGACGTTCAGTCGAACAGTTCGTCTGACGCCCATCGGCGCCGCCGGACAAGTCCGCGAAGACGGCCGGGTCGGGCAGCGCCCCATCGAGCCGGTCCCAGTTGCGGTCGGTGATTTCGGCGCTGTACTTGTGCGGGATGTAGTGCCGGTGGGCCATCGTCTGGAGACCGAGGTGCATCAGTTCCCGGCCATACGGAATGTGGCGGAGGACGTTGGCAACGTGGATGTGACGCTCATGCGTGAAGTTGGGCAGCTCCCCGGCGAGGAACAGCCGGATGACGTTGCCGTAGCGGCGTTCGACCGTCAGCGACTCGATCGAGCGCTTGGGCTTCCCGGTGGCGGTGAACTGAACCTCAGACATGGTGCGCTCCCGCCGTTTCCAGGTCTTCGGCGAATCGGGCCGGCAACCCGCCGGCCCGCCGGATGGCGGTCGCCATCGCCGCGACGTTGTAGGGTACCCGCTGGTAACTCACCATAGGCTCCTCGCCCTCCGTCAGGGTCAGCAGCACCCAGCACGCCCTCGGGTCACCGTCCTTCGGCTTGCCCGCGCTCCCGGCGTTGACGAACAGCACGTCGCCGATCGTCCGGGCCCACGGGATATGGGTGTGGCCGAAGACGAGGATGTCGCAGTCGGCCCCGACCGCGATCCGCTCGAGCGAGCGCTCGTCCCGGTCGGCGAACAGATACTCGTTCATCCGGCGGGGACTGCCGTGGACCAGCCGGAGCCGGAACCCTTCGACGTCGAGCCGGATCTCCGGCAGCAGTCCCCGCAAGTACGCCTTGTGATCGGGGCCGACGACGGACCGGGTCCACATCAGCGACTCCTGCCCCCGGTCGCGCTCCCCGGCGTCCGTGTAGGCGCAGCCGCAATCGTCCCGGTCGAAGCCGACGCCATCGTCATAGTTGCCCATGATCGTCGGGACCGCGCGGGACCGCACGAGGTCGATCGTCTCGTTGGGCCGGGCACCGTAGCCGACGAGGTCACCCAGGCAGTAGACGGCGTCCGGGGTGGCCGCATCGATCGCATCGAGGGTCCGGGCGGTCGCGTCGCTGTTGCCGTGGACATCGCCGAAGACCGCGATCCGGGTGGTCATCGCTCAACAGACCCCGCAGTCGCAGGAGCCGGCCCGGATGCAGCACCGGACGTGGCGGATCGCGAGAAGCGGCACGAAGCCGACGACGTTCCCTTGGGCGAGCGTCGTGACCGCCTCGGCAACGCACTCGTCGAGATCGGGGAATGACGCCCCGTCGAGCTCCGCAAGCGCGGTCCGGCGCACCCGGTCGATCATCGCCTGGACCGAACCATCCGGCCGATCGGGCAGCATCCTTGAACCATACATCGACGTTCCTCTCGTTCCCGGCGTCCCGCGCCGGGCAACTCTTCTGATGCGCAGTTTTGAATGACGGTGCTCTACGTCAGGCGCCGCCCGGCTGACGTCGTGGGCACCACAACCGGCTCACCGGCCCCGGCGGCGGCCGGGAACAGACGGTCCCGCAGCCAGAGCGACAGGTAGACCAGCGCGATCAGGGCCGGGACCTCGATCAGCGGGCCGACCACGCCGGCCAGCGCCTCGCCGGAGGTGATCCCGAACAGGCCGACCGCGACGGCGATCGCCAGCTCGAAGTTGTTGCCGGCGGCGGTGAAGGACAGCGCCGCCGTCTGGGGGTAATCGAACCCAAGCCGCTGGGAGACGAAGAAGGCCAGCCCGAACATGATGATGAAGTAGACCAGCAGCGGGGCCGCGATCCGGAGGACGTCCAGCGGCAGCTCGATGATCCGGTCGCCCTGGAGCGAGAACATGATCACGATCGTGTAGAGCAGCCCGAGCAGCGCCGTCGGGCCGAGCCGGGGCATGAGCCGGTTGTCGTACCAGTCGGCCCCCTTGCGCGGCCGCAGGACCCGCCGGGTCAGGAACCCGGCGACCAGCGGGATGCCGAGGAAGATCAGCACGTTCTTCGCGATCGTCCAGATCGAGATGTCGACCGTGGACTGCTCGGCGCCGAACCAGCCCGGCACGACCGTCAGGAGCAGCCAGCCGAAGACGCTGTACATCACGATCTGGAAGACCGAGTTGATCGCGACCAGGACCGCGGCGGTATCGCCGTCGCCCCGGGCCAGCATGTTCCAGATCAGGACCATTGCGATGCAGCGGGCGATCCCGATCAGGATCAGCCCATTACGGTACGCCGGCTGATCCGGCAGGAACAGCCAGGCCAGCCCGAACATCAGCAGCGGTCCGATCAGCCAGTTGAAGACCATCGAGGTCACGAACAGGCGACCCTGCGACTGGAACCGGCCGAGCGACTCGTAGCTGACCCGCGCGAGGACGGGGTACATCATCCAGAGCAGACCGATCGCGATGGGCAGCGAGACCCCGGCGACCTGAAACGCATCCAGCCGCTCGCCGAGGTCCGGGATGAGCTGCCCGAGCAGAATGCCGAGTCCCATCGCCGCAAAGATCCAGACTGGAAGGAACCGATCCATCAGCGAGAGGGTCGGTGATCCCGACCCCTCACCGGCGATCGCTGGCGATATCCGGGGAGCGTTTGCCTGCATGCCTGTGCGGCCCTTCCTGATATCGACATCGGTCTATATGATGGGCCAAAAAACGCTCGCTATCGGACGACCAGGGCTGATAACACGCCGTCGCTCCCGGTGAAGAGATCCCCGACGCGGGCGACTCCGGCCGGGTCGACCGCGTAGTACGCCCAGACACCCTGCCGGGTCGTGGTGATCAGGCCGGCCTCACGGAGCGTCCGGAGGTGATGGGCGATGGTCGGCTGGCTGACGTCGAACCGGTCGACGATGTCGCAGGCGCAAACCGGCGCATCCTGGGCGGCGATCAGCTCGAAGATCCGCAGCCGGGTCCCGTCGGCAAGCGCCTTGAGAGCGAGCAGCAGGCGGTCGCGCTCGTCATCCGCCATCGTGGGAACCGAAAGCGGAACGGAGCAGCAGTCGTCAGGACGGGGTCGAAGCATTCTCGTCGTCATGTCGACAGCATGGCCGAAATATAGATGGTTGTCAATATCCGGACCGGCATCGTCGGGCGATTGCCGAGGACCCGAACGTCACCAGGTCCGCTGGCGGACCAGTGCCGGACATCAGTGTCCGGTCGCCAGCTCGAGGTCTTCGGTCTTGTCATGGACACCGTGCCGGCTGACCAGCGTCTCACTGGCCTCGTTCAATCCGACGATCTCGACTTCGGCGCCATGGCGACGAAACTTGAGGACGACCTTGTCGAGCGCGTTGATCGACGAGATGTCCCAGAAGTGGGCCCGGCTGACATCGATTCGGACATGAGCCGGCACATTCTCGAAGTCGAAACCCGAGACGAAGCTGTCGGCCCCGGCAAAGAAGATCTGGCCGGAGACTTCGAACACGCGGAGTTGGTCATCGCTCGAGGAACTGATCGAAACCTGAGAGGCGTTGGCGACCTTCCAGGCGAAGAACAGGCCGCTCAGGATCACGCCGACGAAGACGCCGATCGCCAGGTTGCGGGTGGCAACGACCACCACGACGGTCGTGACCATGACCACGCTGGAGAGCCGTGGATTGACGGCGAGATCGCGGATCGATCCCCAGTTGAAGGTATTGATCGAGACCATGACCATCACCGCGACGAGCGCCGCCATCGGGATCCGGCCGACGATATCGCCGAGAGCGACGACGAGGATCAGGAGGAACACCCCGGCGGCGAACGTCGAGAGCCGGGTCCGGGCGCCGGAGAGGCGGACGTTGATCATCGACTGGCCGATCATGGCGCAGCCCGCCATCCCGCCAAAGAAGCCAGTGACGACATTGGCGATGCCCTGTCCGGCGGCCTCGCGGTTCTTGTTGCTGCCCGTATCGGTGATGTCGTCGATCAGGGTCGCCGTCATGAGCGACTCCATTAGGCCGACGACCATCAGCGCCAGCGCGGTTGGGACGATGATCCGGAGCGTCTCGAGGGTGAACGGGATGTCCGGGATCAGGAACGCCGGCAGGGACGAAGGAAGTTCACCCTCGTCGCTGACCGTGCGGAGGCCGTCCAGGTGCAGCGTGACGGCGGCGATCGTCAGCAGGATGATGTTGATCAGAGGCGCTGGCACGTACGTGGTCAGGCGGGGCAGACCGTAGATGATCACCAGACCGATGCCGACCATTGCGTAAGTCAGCCAGCCGACGCCGGTGAGCTGGGGAAACTGCGCCATCAGGATGATGATGGCGAGTGCGTTGACGAAGCCGGTCATCACCGAGCGAGAGACAAACCGCATCAGGATACCGAGGCGCAGCGCACCCGCGATGACCTGGAACACGCCCGCAAGGATCGTGGTAGCGAACAGGTACTGGACTCCGTAGTCCCGGACCTGGTCGATGAACAGGACGGCCATCGCACCCGTGGCGGCGGAGATCATCGCCGGGCGACCACCCGCGATCGCCGTCACCACGGCGATTGAGAACGAGGCGTACAGCGCGACCTTGGGGTCGACTCCGGCGATGACCGCGAAGGAGATCGCCTCCGGGATCAGGGCAAGTGCCACGACGAGACCGGCGATGAGCTCGACGCGGATGTTCCCACCGAGCCACTCGTGACGTAATCGTTTCGTATTCACCAGTGTTCCTCTTGCCATCGACGACGAGTCCTCGTCGGGACTTTTCGTCATCACGATGACACGGCGGACGACCGTACTGGATTTCCGCGGCAAGCGCGGGTCATCACGGTACAGCCGTTCAATGGGCATTGGGCCAGCCGCGGACTTGAATGGAGAAACCCCCGGTGGATCAGGGGCGGGCCCGATGGGATCAGGCCATGATGGCTGGAAGTCTATCATGCACCGTGGCATCGTTGACCGAACCCGTGCGAACAAGCATTCCGTGCGAACAAGCCTGCGGAGGCTTGCGGCGATTCAGGACCGTGAGGGACGAACCAGTGCGGATCCGGTCATGGCCGCGACAGAGTCAGACAACGGTGACCAGGCCAGGGCCTGCGTGGACGATGGCCGTCCGGCTGCTGGCCGTCGTCGCGTTCCTGCTGATCGGCCACGACGTCGTGATGGCGAACCCGGCCGCGGCCCATGGCCACCAGTTCGAGGGGCATTACGCGACCGCGCCGATGTTCGGCATGAGCCTGCCAAGCGGTGGCTCCGATCACCTCGGACTCGCATCAACGGGTGATTCGACCGGACCCATCGACGATCCCGCCCCGGATCCCGTCAGTGGCGATTGCGGTGTTCTCCGCCAGGCAGCCCTGCCCCCTGTCCAGTCACCGGTCCCGCCCGACGCCAGCGGATTCCCGATCATCGTCGTTCCCCTCACTGCCGTCCTGTCCACCGCCGCTCGGGTGAGTCACCCTGTCGCCCGGGCGCCGACGCTCGACCCCCAGCGGCGCCGGGCACTACTCCAGATCTACCGGGTGTAGGCCGCTGAACCGACGGGAAACCCGGTGCGAGGGCCTGACCCGTTGCGTCCGTCGATCCGTTCACACTCGAGGAGCAACCAAACCATGTCTCGATTCCGACCCCATGCCGTGATGATCTCGGCCGTTTGCCTGCTGCTCGCCGCCAGCCTGACCGCCGCGCTGAGCGGCGCCGCCAGCCCCGGACAGCCAACGACCGCCCGGCAAGCCACACCGGCCGCGTATTCCTGCGCGAACGCCACGACGCCAGCCGCCACACCCGCCGTGGGTGACATGGCGATGAGCGACGCACCGGTCACGGCTGACTTCGATCAGACCTACATCGACATGATGCTGCCACACCACGCCAGCGTCATCGCCCTCGCCCAGGCCGCGCTGCCCCGGCTGCAGAACGCCGACCTCCAGACGATCGCCATGAACATCATCGCCTCGCAGTCGACCGAACTCGACGAGCTGAGCGCCCTGCGGCAGGAGTTCTACGGGTCGACCACCCCGGAGCCAATGGATGTCGTCATGCCGGCGATGGCGCAGTACATGCCGGCGGCCTACGACCTGATGATGGCCGACATGGCCATGATGGACAGCGACGCGCTGGTCGCCGAGTTCTGTGCCCAGAGAGACGCCGATCTCACCTTCATCGACCTCGTCATCCCGCACCACCTGAGCGCCATCGCCGCGTCCGAAGTCGCGGCGACGGAGGCCACCCACCACCGCATCCGCGACTTCGCTGCCGCCGTCATCGTCGCGCAGCAGGCCGAGGTCGATCAGATGACCTCGATCCGGGGCAGTCTGACCGGCACTCCGGCAGCGTAAGACGCCGGGCCAATCGGCCGGCCCTCACATGCCGGGAGCCACGGGCAGGATCGAGCTCGTGGTTCCCGGCATCTTCCCATCACGGCCGCCGACAACGACATGACCCAACGAGAGAGGCGATCACCATGAGCTACGCCACCCGAATGCTGGCGACCTACCTCGGCACCACTAGCGCACCGGCCGAGACCCTCGCCGCCTGCATCGACGCCTGCTTCGACTGTGCGCAGGCCTGCACGGCCTGCGCCGATGCCTGCCTCGGTGAGCAGAACGTCGCCGACCTCACCCGCTGCGTCCGCCTCGACCTCGACTGCGCCGACCAGTGCCTCGCCACTGGCGCCGCCATCACTCGCCAGACCGCCGCCGACCCGCGGGCCCTGCGCGCATCGCTGGCCGCGTGCGCCGACTCGTGCAAACGCTGCGCGACGGAGTGCGAGGAGCACGCCCGGCGCGGGATGGAACACTGCGCCGTCTGCGCCGAAGCCTGCCGCCGCTTCGAGCGGGCCTGCAACGGTCTCATCGCCGGATTGGCTGCCTGAACCAGGCGGCCAACTGGCCACCCCGCTCCTTCCCATCCCGTATCATGGACCGCTCCCGTGAGCGAGCAGCGGCGCGGCTTGCTCAGGCGCGGGTTCGCCTGCCGGGGGAGCGCCAGCCCCACGGTGTAGACCATGAGTGGGGCTGGCTGATGGACCCGTTGATCGTCATCGTCGTCGGCCTGCTCGCGATCGCTGGCGCGTCGATCCTCTCCGAGCGGCTGGGGATCGCCGCGCCGCTCCTCCTCGTGCTCGGCGGAATCGGCGTGAGCCTTCTGCCCGGTACACCAGAAATCGAAATCGAACCGGAGTGGATCCTGGCCGGCGTCCTGCCGCCGCTGCTCTATTCAGCCTCGGCGTCGATGCCGGCGACGCGGTTCCGGCGGGACGTCACCGCCATCGGCGGCCTCTCGATCGTCCTCGTGGTCCTGAGCGCCGTCGTACTCGGCCTGTTCTTCGCCTGGCTCATGCCGGGCCTGGACCTCGGCTGGGGCATCGCGCTCGGCGCGATCATCAGCCCGACCGATGCCGTCGCCACCACGATCGTCCGGCGGCTCGGTGTTTCCCATCGCGTCGTGGCGATCCTCGAAGGCGAGAGTCTCCTCAACGACGCAACCGCTCTGGTCCTCCTTCGAGCCGCGATCGCCGGCGCCGGCGCGTCCGTGTCACTCTGGGGCGTGGCCGGAACGTTCGTCTATTCATTGATCGTCGCCGTCGCGGTCGGGCTGGGTGTCGGTCATCTCGTGCTGTGGCTGCGAGCCAGGATGGACGACCCGGCGGTCAACACGCTCGTCTCCTTTACCACGCCGTTCCTCGCCGCCATCCCAACCAGTGAGCTCGGCGCGTCCGGCCTCGTCGCGGCGGTCGTGGCCGGACTGGCAACTGGCCGCCACGCGCCGGAGGTCCTCTCCGTGAGGCACCGTCTATCCGATTCGCAGAACTGGCGAATGGTCGAGTTGGTGCTGGAGGGTGGGATCTTCCTCGTGATGGGCCTTCAGGTCTCGAGCATCATCGATGATGTCCAGGGGGATCACGCAGGGATCGGGAGAGCCATCGCGCTGGCGGTCGGAGCGCTGGCGGTGACGGTCGCCGTCCGGACCGCGTTCGTCGCCCCGCTGCTCACGACCCTGCGCCTGCTGCGAAGTCGGAGCGAGCAGGTCCGTCCCTGGCTCATTTCGGCGCAGCACCAGCTCGATGCCGGGGACCTGGGCCAGTTCGCGCGTCAGCGGCGCTGGCGGTCGCGGTCCGGCATCACCGAGGCGACGGTGGAACGCCTCCGGACCCGCTTGCGGCGCGGCCTCGCCAGCATCGACTACTTCCTCGCCGAGCCGTTGGGGTGGCCCGAAGGGGTCATCGTCGTCTGGGCCGGGATGCGTGGCGCCATCACGCTGGCCGCCGCCCAGACGCTGCCCACCGAGACCCCGGACCGGTCGCTTCTCGTCCTCGTGGCGTTCCTGGTCGCCACCGGCTCACTGCTCGTGCAGGGCCTGTCACTGCCGTGGGTCATCGCCCGTGTCCGGCCGGCCGGGCCCGATCCCGTGGCCGAGCGGGAGGAGCAACGGCGCATCGCGGACCTGCTGCGGGCAACGGCAGAATCGGCTGGGGGAGCAACCGACGAGAGGGAACCGACGGACGGGTTCCGGACCACGGCGGAACCGGACCTGGATGCCGGGCGGCGCCGGAAGCTCGCCATGATCGCGGCCCAGCGCGCCGCCCTGCTCGACGCTCGCGACGACGGCACGTTCAGCGAGCAGGGGCTCGATGTCGCCCTGACGACGCTCGACGTGGACCAGATCCGCCTCGAGTTGAATGCGCGACCCGTCGGCGAAGACTGACGCCGGTCACTCCCCGATGGGCAGCCCAGCGACATCGTTACCAGCGATCCCCGATGTCGTGCCGTGCTCCTGGATGACATCGCCCGCCGCTCCAGCGTGTCCGGGGCCAGTGTCCCAGGCGTTCCCGAGCCAGATCGCGCCCGCGCCGATGACGACGGCCAGCAGGCCGATAGCGACGAGGTAGCCGCCGTCGGCCAGCCGGGTGCGGAGCGGCGGGTGCAGGATTTGCTCAGCCGACGCCGGCCGCTGGAAGCTCCGCATCCGGAGCGCGTTGGTCACGACACTGACGCTCGACATCGCCATCGCGGCGGCGGCGATGATCGGCGTCAGCAGGATGCCGAAGGCCGGGTAGAGCCCGCCCATCGCCAGCGGGATCAGGGCGACGTTGTAGGCGAAGGCCCAGAATAGCCCCTGCCGGATCGTCGCGACGGTCCGCCGCGACAGTGCGATCGCCGTGATCACGCCGCGCAGGTCACCGCCGATCAGGGTGATGTCGGACGCCGCCATGGCGACGTCGGTCCCGGTCCCGATCGCGATCCCGAGCTCGGCCTGGGCGAGGGCCGGCGCGTCGTTGATGCCGTCGCCGACCATCGCGACGACGCGGCCCTGCCCCTGCAGCTCCTGGATCTTGGCGGCCTTCTGGTCGGGCAGCACCTCGGCCAGGACGTTGTCGATTCCGGCCTGCCGCGCAATCGTCTCCGCTGTGGCCCGGTTGTCCCCGGTCAGCATCCAGACCTGAAGCCCCAGCGCCCGGAGCTGCGCGACCGCCTCGGTCGACTCCGGCCGGATCGTGTCGGCGACGGCGATGATCCCGGCGTGAGCGCCATCGACCGCGACGTGCATCGGCGTGGCGCCGGTTTCCGCCAGCGCCCGGACCTTCTCGTCGAGATGCTGCGTGTCGATCGCGAGATCGGCCAGCAGCCGTCGGTTGCCTACCGCGACCGCTCGACCATCGACCGTCGCCCGAACGCCCTGCCCGGTGACGGACGTGAACCCGGTAGCTGCCGGTAACGCGATCTCGCGAGATCGGGCCGCGGCGAAGATCGCCTCTCCAAGCGGGTGCTCCGACCCGACCTCGACGGCCGCCGCCAGCCGGAGGAGGTCGTCCGCCGACCAGCCTTCAGATGGCTCGATGCCGGTCACGGTCGGTCGGCCGAGGGTGAGTGTGCCGGTCTTGTCCAGCACGATCGTGTCGATCCGACGGGCCCGCTCCAGCGCCTCACCCCCCCGGATCAGGACACCGTTCTCCGCCGCCTTGCCGGTGCCGACCATGATCGCGGTCGGGGCGGCCAGGCCAAGGGCGCAGGGGCAGGCGATGACCAGGACGGCGATCGCGGTCGTGACGGCGATCGTGGTCGACGGGTCGGGCCCGAAGAAGAACCATCCGAGGAAGGTCAGCAGCGCGATCCCGAGCACGGCCGGGACGAAGTAGCCTGAGATGGTGTCGGCCAGGCGCTGCATCGGCGCCTTGCTGCCCTGGGCCTCCTCGACCAGCCGGACGATCTGGGCCAGCGTCGTGTCGTCGCCGACCCGTGTCGCCTGGAAGACGAAACCGCCGGCGGTGTTGATCGTCGCGCCAATGACGGCGTCGCCCGGTCCCTTCTCGACCGGCAAGCTCTCGCCGGTCAGCATGCTCTCGTCGAGCGTCGAGCGCCCCTCGAGGATCGTCCCGTCGACCGGCACCTTCTCACCCGGTCGGACCCGGACGCGGTCTCCAGCCACGACCTGTTCGAGCGGGACATCGATCTCCTGGCCGTCACGGATGACGCGGGCGGTCCGGGCCTGGAGTCCCATCAGCGCCCGGATCGCCTCGCCGGTGGTGCGCTTGGCCCGCGCCTCCAGCCAGCGGCCCATCAGGATCAGGGCGATCACGATCACGGCCGACTCGAAGTAGAGATCGTAGGGCAGCGACCAGTCGGCGGCGACGTTCGGCCAGAGCGTGACGAACGCGCTGTAGCCATAGGCGACGCTCGTCCCAACGGCGACGAGGGTGTTCATGGTGGCGGCGCCGTGCTTCAGCGCGGCCCACGTCGCCCGGTAGAAGATCCCTCCGGCCCAGAACTGGACGACCGAGGCGGCGATCAGCAGCATCGGGGCAAGCGTCATCATGCCGATCGGCAACGGCAGATACATCAGCAGCATCATGACGACGCCGATCGCGAGGCTCGTCAGCGACTTGCGCTTCAGGTCGGCGATCTCGGCGTCCCGCCGCAGCGACCGATCATCGGGAGCGGCGATGGCCTTGGTCGGAGCGGTCCGCGGTGGTTCCTCGACCGCCGCCGCCGGGGACGACACGGCGGGATCGGCCCCAACGTGATAACCAGCTTTCTCGACCGCCCGTCGCAGGGCCTCCGGACCGACGATCTCCGGGCGAAACGAGACCGTCGCCCGCTCGGTCGCCAGGTTGACGCTGGCCCGCTCGACGCCGTCGACCTTCGCCAGCGATCGTTCGACGCGCCGGACGCAGGACGCGCAGGTCATCCCCTCGATCGGAAGCGACAACTCCTGGGCATGTGTCGCAGGGGAAGGGGCGGCGGCGAGTCTGGGCGCGGCGACGGGTGCCGGCGCTGTCGGCATCACCACGCGGCCAACCTTGTACCCTGCCTTCTCGACCGCGGCGGTGAGGTCGTCGCGGGAGGCGGTCGCCCCGTCGAACGAGACCGTCGCCCGCTCGGTCGCGAGATTGACGGCCACATCGGCGACGCCCGATACCTTCGCCAGCGAGCGCTCCACCCGACGGACACACGAGGCGCAGGTCATCCCCTCGACCTCGATCTGCGCTTGGGCAAGGTCAGCGATTCGCGGCGAACTTTCGGCTCTGGGGACGGGCGAAGCGACCATTGTGGACATCCTCCTCGCAAGCAAGGTCTTCATTATACCCTATGGGGGTATCAGCCGGCGATATTCCCCCATGGATCGGGCGACTAACCGGTGTAGGGATGTGGCGTACGCTTCGCTGGCCTTGCTCGCTTCGCTGCCGCGCCGCTAGGCGCTAGAGGCTACGCCATCGTGTCGTCGAATGGGGGACAGGACGATCACGCAACCAGGACGATCTCACCCAATTGGTCCCAGAACAAAGAGACCACCCACCAGCGGCCATGGATTCTGGATGACTAAATAGGTTGAACCGCGAATCGGCGGGTTGCGGACATGGCGCCTGACGGCGCGGACAAGGCAAGCCATGTCCCTACGACCGACGCGATCCACGCCCGGCACGACGATGACGCGCGCGCATGACGATCGACGGCAAATACACTCGGCAGCGTCCGTACATTGAGGCTGAAATGGAGTGTTCCGCGAACCGTTCGTGATAAGATACACAAACGGTTTTCGTGTCCCGGCGCGGCTGCCACGCCCGCCGGCCGCGGGTCGGACACCCGCCGGACAGAGAGGTTCCGTCCCGCGTGAATACCCAGATCTACGGCTCCGATTGGGTCGTCATCGGCATCCTGCTCCTCGCCGCGATTGGTCTGGGTCTGACGCTGCTGACCCTGAACGGGATCGTCGCGCCGAGCAAACCGTCCATCGCCAAGGCCGCGCCCTACGAGAGCGGCGTGCCACAGGTCGAGGCGACCAAACCCCGGTTCTCTCCTCGCTTCTACGTCGTCGCGATGCTGTTCGTCGTCTTCGACATCGAGGCCATCTTCATCTTCCCGTGGGCAGTCGTCTTCGATAGCCTGGGCGTCTATGGCTTCGTCGCGATGCTCGTCTTTATGTTCCTCCTCTTCGACGGGTTCATCTACGCCTGGAAGAAAGGCGCGCTCGAATGGGCATGATCGACGACCGGTTCAACAAGAACGTCTTCGTCACCTCCCTGGACTTCCTCTTCAACTGGGGCCGGCGCAGCTCGCTCTGGTGGCTCCAGTTCGGCCTCGCCTGCTGCGCGATCGAGATGATCGCCGCCTCGATGTCCCGCTGGGATCTCGCCGAGCGCTTCGGGATGCTGTACCGCGCCTCCCCCCGGCAGGCTGACCTGATGATCGTCGCCGGCACGGTGACCAAGAAGATGGCGCCGGTCGTCCGGACGCTCTACGACCAGATGCCCGAGCCCAAGTGGGTGATCTCGATGGGCTCCTGCGCCAACGTTGGCGGTCCGTACGACACCTACGCCGTCGTCCAGGGCGTCGACCAGATCGTCCCGGTCGATGTCTACGTCCCTGGCTGCCCGCCGACGCCGGAGTCGCTCTACTACGGCATCCTCGAGCTCCAGAACAAGGTCATCAAATACGAGACGATGGCGAAGAAGCAGGGGCCGGACGCCGCCGAGAACCTGCGCCGGGCCGACCGGCTCGAGTCGATGGCCGCCCAGCGTGGCTGACCGTTCCGGCAAACCCCTGACGCGGTGGAGTGTGCCCAGTGACCGATAACGACAACGACCGCAGTCGGCAGCCGAACGCGCAGACCCCCGGGACCGAACCGGAGACGCCGCAACCCAACCGGAAGTACATCGACGACGCGACGCCGTCGGCATCGAACGCCGACCCGGCGGGGACGATCGCCGCCGTCACCAAACCGACCCAGACCAACGGCGAGCACCTCTCGACGGAGAGCGAGACGGCCGGCGAGGTCGTCGACCCCAACGGTGGCCAGACCCGCCCCGAAGGCGCGACAGATCAGTCCGCGCTGCTGGCCACCGGCGAGCAGTCCGGGGGCCGAGACGACTGGTACGACGAGGACGTCGAGCGGCACCCCGCCCTGCGGGTCCTCCGGGAGCTGATGCCGGACGCGATCATCGCGGCAGTCCGGTTCCGCAATGAGACGACGCTGCACGTCGAGCCGGCGTTGCTGCGCGACGCCTGCGTGCTGCTTCAGCGCGACCCGCGGACATCCCTGACCTTCCTGAGCGACCTGACGGCGGTCGACATGCTCCGCCTCCGGGAGGCGCCGCGCTTCGACGTCGTCGTCCAGCTCTACTCACTGCGCCACCGGGTTCGGGTCCGGATCAAGGCCGGCGTCGACGATGGCGAGTCCGTCCCGTCGCTGGTCCCGGTCTGGAACGGCGCCAACTGGCTGGAGCGCGAGGTCTACGACATGTTCGGGGTCCAGTTCGAGGGGCACCCGAATCTCAAGCGGATCCTGCTCGCCGAGGACTGGTCCGAGGGGCATCCGCTCCGGAAGGATTACCCGCTCCGCGGCTGGAGCGAATACCCCGTCTACAACACCGAGCGCACCGTCGCCCGCGTCCGGACCCGCTGGACGGGCCGGGCCGGCACCGCCTGACGCACCACATCCCCATCACACGACGCGAGCGCGCCGGACCGAGGCACACCCATGAGCATCACCCGCGACCCGGCCATCACGGCCGCCGACATCGGCAGGGACATCGAGGACGGTGCGTTCGCCGAATCCGCCTACGACTTCACCGAGGACCCGAAAACGACCGGGACCCTTGAAATCGCCGACGAGCGCGACCTTGGCAGCGGCTCCCGCGAGATGACCCTCAACATGGGGCCGCAGCACCCGTCGACGCACGGCGTGCTCCGGATCGTGCTGAAGCTGGACGGCGAGGTCATCACCGACTGCGACCCGGTGATCGGCTACCTCCACCGCGGCACCGAGAAGCTGGGCGAGAACCACCGCTACGCCCAGGTCCTGCCCTGGACCGACCGGACGGATTATGTGTCCGCCCCGCAGAACAACCTCGGCTGCATCCTCGCCTTCGAGAAGCTCTGCGGCGTCGAGGCGCCGGAGCGCGCCCAGTACTGGCGCGTGATCATGGCCGAGCTTAGCCGGATCGCCTCGCACCTCGTCTGGCTCGGGACGCACGCGCTCGACATCGGCGCCCTCTCGATGTCGCTCTACTGCTTCCGCGAGCGCGAGATCATCCTCGACATCTTCGAGGCGTTCTGCGGCGCCCGCCTGACAACCAACATGATGGAGATGGGCGGTTTCAGCCGGCCGATTCCGAACGGCCTCGTCGAGCAGATCCGGGACTTCCTCAGGATCTTTCCGGACCGGCAGATGGAGTACCAGACACTCCTCCAGGCCAACCCGATCTGGATGGCGCGAACCAAGGGCAACGGTATCATCACGCCGGAGGCCGCGATCTCCTACTCGCTGACCGGGGCCTGCCTGCGGGCGTCGGGCGTGAACTACGACATCCGCAAGGCCGAGCCATACCTGGTCTACGACGAGCTCGACTTCGAGGTCCCGCTCGGCCAGTCCGGCGATACCTACGACCGCTACCTCGTCCGGATGGAGGAGATGCGGCAGGCGATCAAGCTCATCACCCAGGCCCTCGACCGGGTCGCCAGTGACGACCGGCCGCTGATGGCCTACGAGTCGGCCTACGTCATCCCGCCGCACAAGGGGACGATGACCACCGCCGAGGACATGCAGCGCCACTTCATCTGGGTGATCAAGGGCTTCAGCCCGCCCAGGGGCGAGGTCTATCAGGCGATCGAGCACAGCAAGGGCGAACTCGGCTACTACGTCGTCTCGGACGGCTCGCCGGTGCCGTACCGGTTCCGGGTCCGGTCGGCTGACTTCGTCAACCTCGCCTCCCTGCCGCACATGGCGACCGGCGCGATGCTGGCCGACATCGTCGCGATGATCGGGACGATCGACATCATCCTCGGCTCCGTTGACCGGTAGCTCACGCCGCGAACCGACTCCGGCCCGTCCCCGAGATCGTCCAATTCCCGGAGTTCGTTCGCGCATGGATGTCCCGGCCGCGCTGCCATCGCAGATCCCTTGCGTCGTCCTCGGCGCGGGCCACGCCGGGCTGGCGGTCAGCTACGAGCTCACCCAGCGCCGTGTCCCCCACGTCATCCTCGACCGGGGCCGGATCGCCGAGACCTGGCGGAGCCGGCGCTGGGACGCCTTCACGATGATCATGCCGAACTGGGGACTGGACCTGCCGGGCTACCCGTTCGCGGGCGACCGTGACGCCTTCAGCACCCGCGACGAGGCGGTCAGCCGGTTCGAGGCCTACGCCGCGTCGTTCGACGCTCCGGTCCGGTCCGGTGTCCTGGTCCGGGCGATTGAGCAGGGATTGGACGAGCACTGGCCACTCACCGTCGAGACCGACCACGGCACGATCCTGGCCCAGGCGGTCATCGTCGCGACCGGAATCTACCAGGTCCCGCGCCGGCCGTGGTTCTCGGAGATGATCGCCCCCGAAATCCGCCAGCTCGATCCGGACCACTACCGAAACCCGGAGAGCGTGCCGGACGGCGCGACGCTCGTCGTCGGCTCAGGCGCGTCCGGCACGCAGATCGCCGAGGATCTGTTGCTGGCCGGCCGCCGGGTCTTCCTCGCGGTCGGCCGGGCCGGGCGGCAGCCGCGCCGGTACCGGGGGATCGACAGCTCACGCTGGAACCGCTACCCCGGCATCTCCGGTACCGGCGACCAGACCGCCGGCGAGTCAGGCGGCGGCGCGGCGCGAACTGGCCGGGGCAGTGGCGACCACGACACCAACCTGCACCGCTTCGCCCACGACGGGATGCATCTCCTTGGGCACATCACCGGCGTCTCGCTCGGATCAAACACAACCCTGACCGTCGCCCCGGATCTGCACGCGACCCTGGCCTGGGTCGACGTCTTCGACCACGCCTGGCGGGAGCGGGTCGACGCGTTTGCTGAAGAGCACCGCGAGGCGATCGAGCAGGAGACCGGCAAGACCGTGACTCCGCCCCACGACCGGCCGGACGATGCCCTGCGCGATGGCTTCGCCCAGCCGGAGCGAACGGAACTCGACCTGCGGGCCGAGGGCATCACGAGTATCGTCTGGGCGATCGGCTACGACACCGACTACTCCGTCGTCCGCTTCCCCGTCATCGGCCACGACGGCCACCCGATCCACGAAGGGGGCCTGACCGACGTGCCAGGACTCTTCTTCGCCGGCATGACGTTCCGCGGCGACCGGCCGAAGTCTTCCTTCATCGGCATCGTCGGCCCGGAGGCCGCCGCCATCGCCGACCACGTCGCGACGCTCGTCAGTTGCAGTGAGTCGGTTGCCGCGGCGGCCGGTTCGTAGGGGCGACCCCTTGTAGTCGCCCGGCCGCTGGAGCGGCCCGAGACGCAGGATCATCCCCTAAGTACATCCACAGAATTTCTGCGGGATGTGGCTGTACGCCAATGATCGAGCGCATCTGTTTGGGTACGTGATTGTACCGGTCAAAGAAGGCGGTTGCGGCGGCGATGAGCGCCTTGACGGTCGGGAAGAGTTCGCAGTGGGTGACTTCCCGCCGGAAGTGCCGCCAGAGCATCTCGATCGGATTGAGCCATGGGCTGTAGCTTGGAAGATAGAGCAGGACGAGACGGCCCGCCGCACCACGCACCACCGCCTCGATCTCATCGCCTTCGTGGGTGGAGGCGTTGTCCCATGCCACATAGATGGTTCCGGCGGGATGCTTCTCCACCAACGCCTCAAGGAGTTCGGCGATTTCGCGCCGTCGTTTATGCCGGCGGATGAGGACGACGGTCTGGCCGGCATGGTAATCCACCGCCCCAATGCCGTACCGTTTCTGTGGCTGGCCAGGCGTTGAAATCATCACCTGCTGGCCTTTGGGACTCCACATGGCCGTGAGCGTTGGTAGCCAACTCAGGTTGAACTCGTCGGCATAGTAGAAGTGATCATCGGGGGCGAGGTGGTCACGCATGGCTTCAATCGTCTTTTTTTGAGCGCGTACGCCGGGTCGGGGCTGGTGATCGTGTGCTGCGGCCGGCTCAGCACGATGCCGACGGCTTTCAGATGCAGGCGCACGGTCTCGTCGGCAACCCGGATCCCGGTTTGCTCCGCCAGGTAGTCGGCAAGTCGCTGCAAGGTCCACAGTGAGAACGGCAGATCCAGGCTCCGGGGCCGGCGCCGCACGGCGGCAAGCAACTGGTCGACATAGGCCGCGGTGACCTTGCTGGGCGCTCCGGGATGGGGCTGGTCGCGCAGCCCTTCGATCCCCTCACTCAGGTAGCGTTTGAGCCAGCGTCGCACCGTGTCCTCGCTCATGCGCACGATGCCGGCAATGGCCGCCGCCGTTAGGTGCTGCTCCCCGGCCAACAACACCATCTGGACCCGGGTCCGCAGGCGGACATCGCGGCAGGTTCGGTACACCTCGTCCAAGGCGTCAAGCTGCGTCGAGGTGAGTTCGGGAATGCGTACGGGCTGCATCGCCGCCTCCTTTTTCTCAGCATACACCCCGCAACTTCTCTTTGGTTGTACTTAGTGGTCCGTCAGCCGTCAATTGCCGGTGGCGAGCGGGTCCTGCCTGATTTGGGGGTCCTCCCCGCTCCGGGATCCGTTGGAGACGACGCCGCTTCAGCGGTGGCGCGACGACGGGGAGCCGGGGAGGGGCCGGGGGAGGGGTCGGCTCCGGGGCAGCGGATGACCCTTGACAGACCGCTAGAAGTGACCAGCCCCCAACGATTGACCGGTCGCCGCACGGCGAGATTGGCTTCGCGGCATGGCGCTCGCGACGCGGACCGGACCAGCCCTCGCTCCCCACAACGGATGACACAGCACCCCGGCGAGTAGTTCGCCGGGGTGCTGTGTCATCTGGATACTGTTGGTGACGCGCGTCGAGTCGAAACACCCGTCGAAAGCCCGCCCTATTCCTCGTTGCCCTCGGGCGCCGCGTCCGCATTCATGCCCATGAACGACCCGACCAGGAGTCCGAAGGCGCCGCCGAGAAGCGTGTAGGCAAGGACGATCGCCACGGCACCCGCAATGTTGTCAAGGAGCGGCATCATCAGGAAGCCGAGACCCGCCCCAAGCGGCAGCCCGATCGCCAACCCCTTGGCCGATCCGCGGTTGGAGAGTCGAGCGGCATCGAGGTCATGCTCCGAGGCACCGTCCCAGTCCTCCAGCCTGGAACCGAAGAACCCGCCGAGGACGAAGCCGTAGACGAGATGGGCGACGAAACTGCCCAGAGCGGGCAGCGGTCCGGCACCGGCATCGGCACCGAAGAAGCCGATCCCGAGGACCGGGAAGAGGACGACCAGCGAGAGCACGAACGGGATCATCGCGAACAGAATGCCCTTGCGCCAGCCGGAGCCGGCCAGCCGGGGCTCGACGACGCCCGCGTAGACGACGGCCAGGACGAGGCCAACGGCGATGTTCAACCCGATCGCCAGGAAGAAGAAGTCCGTGGTGCGGTCGGTCGAGACGTTGTGGGCGAGGCCGTAGAGCCAGCGATGAACCGTGCCGCCCGACGCGTCACCAACGTTCTTGGCGAAGAGGTAGGCGCCGGTCACGACGACCGACAGGCAGAAGGTCGCCAGGAAGCCACTCAGGAGGGCAGACTGTTGCCAGTCATCGCGGGGCGGCGACCGGTCGAGTTGCGGGGTAACGAAAGAGGGACGTCCCATGGTGACACTCCTTCCGGACTTGTGGGATGCGACGGAGGAAAGATGGAATCGGACGGGCGGCAACCCGGACTGGACGACGAGTTTGGGACGATGTGCCGCTCCGGCGACATTGCCGGGGATGCAGGAACGATACCATGCAACAGAACGAACGGGCATGCCGGAACCGTGCGCTAGGGGTGCCGGAAACGAATCATTTGTCCAGAGATCGGGCCGTTTGCACAGGAATCGCCACCGGAACAGATGTCGAGAACACTGTATCGGGCCGTGGCTGGTAGCGGACCGGATCGCCGGTCCGTCAGCGTTGGCGGGACAGTGACATGGGCGGAAACGGATGGCTCTCAGACCGCCCCGAATCCGGGACGGGCTGGCAGCTGATCGATCCGGGCGAGGCTCTCGTCGATCCGCTCCTCGGACAGCGAACCATCCAGCACGCGGCCAACCAGATGATCCAGCACAGCCTCCACGGCGGCTCGCTGAACGACGATCAGCAGCAGGTCGACCCCGCAGTCGACCGCCCGGTCGACCACATCGAGCGGCTCCCAGTCGGTTAGAGCGCCCATGCCGAGGTCGTCGGTGATGATGACCCCGTCGTAGCCCAGCTCCTCGCGAAGCACCCGGTAGGCTTCCGGGTTGAACGTTGCCGGGGTGTCGCCCCAGTCCGGCCAGTTCGGGTACATGAGATGGCCAAGCATGACCATCGGCGTCCCAGCCGCGATCGCTCGACGGAACGGGATCGCCTCTCCTTCGAGCCACTGGTCGTAGGTGACAGCGACGGTCGGAAGCTCCTCATGCGAATCCACCGATGTCGCGCCGTGTCCGGGAAAGTGCTTGGCGGCGCCGATCAAGCCGGCCTCGGTCATGGCCGTCACCGTCGCCTCCACCCGGTCCGCGACCTCCCTGGGGTCGGCACCGAAGCTGCGAGACGCCATGAAGCTGTCGGCCAAGGAGGCGACGTCGGCCACCGGTGCGCAGTTGACGTCGAAGCCGTAGCGCAGAACCAGCGCGCTCCGGCGGGTGGCGACCGCGGCGACCTCTTCGAGCGGCATCGAACCCATCGTCGGCTGATCCAGCTCATCGTCGGCCTTGATCCGCCGAACGACGCCGCCCTCCTGGTCGACGAAGATTCGGGGCGGTCTATCCGGGATCGCCGCATGGATCGCCGCCGTAAACGGGGTGATGTCACCGTCCCCGCCGATGTTGTCCCCGACGAGAATTACGCCACCGGGCCGGAGCGCGGCCAGCCGGGCGGCCTCGGTGTCGCTGAGGGACGTGCCCGTCACTGGCGAGACGATCATCCGGGCGATTCGGTCACGCAGGTCGGCGGTTCGCCGAGCCATGTCGCCATCCGTTCCCGGTTCCGGTTCCGGTGTCGAGCCGGACTGAGCCTGGCCGGCCCTCGAGACAGCCGCTGCCCCGGCTGCTCCGCCCAGCGCCGTCCGTCGATCGAATCGATGCCTCATCATGACCTCCTGTTTGGCGACGAGGGCCTCGCCGACATTGCTGGCGCCGCAGACGCGGCACCGTCAGCCGCGGAATCGGCATCCACACGGAGCGGCTCCGGCGACGGACTGGTTCGGCCCGGATCGCCGTCACCGTCCAGCGATCGGGACCCCGCACGGTCGAGCTCGACGCCCACATCGGCGGCGAGTGCACCGTCCAGGTCCACTGACGTCGACGTCGTCCGGCGCCCGTCCCGGTTGCCCGGATCGCGGATCAGGTCGGCGGCCTCGTCTCGGGCGATCACTGCGACCCGTTCGGATACCTCGGCTTCGGCCTCGCGAGCCAGCCGGGCGGCAGCGGCTGCCCGCTGGCGCCGCGGCAGGGCGATCAGCACCCGGCCGGAGCGGACGAGCGGGTGGTTGCTGAAATAGACGAAGAAGGTGCCCGAGGCAATGCTGACCGAGACGGCCAGGGCGGCGAACGTCCAGGTGTAGCCGAGATTGACGATTACCCAGCCCCCGATCACGCTGGAGAGCGCCCAGCACAGGTTCCACGAGGCGGCGCGGTAGCCGATCGCGCTGGCCTGGAGACGCGGCGGCAGGATGTCGGCGACGAAGGTCGAGTCCAGCGGGCCGCCCATGTTGAGGGAAACCGACCGGACGAGGTGAGCGAAGACGACCACCCACGTCGCCGGGAACAGTATCAGGACGATGTAGACCGGAACCATCATGGCGCGGACGGCGACGTTCACCCGGAGGTTGCCGAACCGCTGAACGAGGGCCGGACCCAGCAGGCTGAACACCGCCCCCAGCAGATTCCCGACGGCGTAGATGGAACCGACGGAGCCGGGCGAGACGCCCTGGGAGATCATGTAGACGGCGTAGAACGGGATCACGGTCCCCAGCCCGAGGGCGAGGACGCCGCCGAGCATGATGTAGATGGAGACGTCCTTGCGGGTCTGCCGTCGCTCGGCGGTCGACGGCCCGGCGGCGGCGCTCCGGGCGACGTCGCGCGGCCCGCTCCGCCGGGCCTCCCGCATTCGGAGCAGCGGGATCAGCCCGAAGAGCCCGAGGGCCGACCCGGTGACGAGGGCGATCCGGTACGTACCCGGAGTCTGACCGTCGTCACCGATGATCCGGGAGGCAATCTCCGGGACGTAGCCACCGAGCAGCGACCCGATCGTCGCGGCGACGGCATTGAGGGCGAAGGCGATCGAGGCCGTCTGGGCCCGGGAGGACGGCCGGCCCCACTCGATGATGAACGGCATCGTCACCGTCGTCAGGTAGGCAATGCCAAAGCCATAGACGACCACCATCCCGAGGATCAGTGGTGGCTGGGCGGCGAAGGCCAGGGCGACCTGCATCACGATCGCCGAGATGGCTCCGATCAGCAGTGCCCGCCAGGTCCCGATCCGGCGCAGTGCGGCCCCGATCGAGATCGCGCCGGCCGCGATCGAGACGGTGAAGACCGCGTTGAAGACGCCGATGAAGTCTTCGCGAAAGCCAAGCTGGATGAGATAGAGGTTGTAGGCCAGACCGAAGACGGCGAAGCCGATCGTGATGAGCAGGCTGAAGACGAAGAACAGGCGGATGTCGCGGTTGAACGTCCGGACTCGCCGGATATAGCTCTGCATCGGGAGCCTGTGTGCCGCGGGAACGTCACGGCGATCGTCCGTGGGGCGGGGCGGGGCTGAACGGACGTGAGGCCGCTCGGCTCCGTCCGTTCCGGCCGGGCGCGAAGATGGGCGTCCGATCCGACGGACAGGGAAGCTGATTGGCCAAGGGTCGCAGGGTCGGCAACGGAGCGTCAACCCCTTCTGGCCGCCGGGAACTTCCCGGCCTGCCCGCGCCTCAGTGCCGGCTCCATGACCGTAGCCTGTGTCCTCCGCGCCGAATCGCTCCGCCGGTGCGGGCGGGTATGGTGTACTAGCGTGGAATCGATCGTCGGCCGCAGCGGGCCGCAGCTGGAGGACGGGCCACCGTGTCGGAACGGCCACTGGAAGGACGGGCGGCGCTGGTCACGGGCGCCGGGATGGGGATCGGCAACGGCATCGCCCGGTCCCTGGCAGCGGCCGGCGCCCGGGTCGCGGTCCATTACGGCAGCAGCGCCGAGGGCGCCGAGCGACTGGTCGCCGAGATCCAGGACGGCGGCGGCGCGGCGTTCGCCATCCAGGCCGACCTCCGGCGGGCGGCCGAGTGCGAGCGAATCGTCGAGGCGACGGCCGGCACCTTCGGCGGCCTGACCATCCTGGTCAACAACGCCGGCGTGACGAAGACCGGCGACATCACCGCGTTCAGCGAGGACGACTACGACAGCGTCTTCGACCTCAACATGAAGGGCTACTTCTTCTGCGCCCGGGCGGCTCTGCCCCACCTGCGCCGCGCCGACGGCGCCGCGATCCTCAACATCACCTCGGTTCACGGCTCGGGCGGCTTCCCCGGTCATGCCGTCTACGCCGCGACCAAGGGCGCGATCATCAGCTTCACCCGGACGCTCGCGATCGACCTGGCCCCAGAGCGGATCCGCGTCAACGCCCTCGCGCCGGGGATCATCGAGGTTCCGCGCTACTTCGCGGCTGGCGACTACACGACCGAATTCGGAAACTCGATGGTCCCGCTCGGCCGCGTCGGGACGCCCGATGACATTGGCACGGTGGCGGCGTTCATCCTGTCCGACGCCGCCAGCTTCGTCACCGGCCAGACGCTCCACGTCGATGGCGGCACCAGCGCCCGGATGGGCCTGGTCTGGGACGAAGCCGCGCCCGGACCGGACAGTGCACCGGCCACGACCGCAAACGAGGAAGGCGCACGATGACCACGCTGTCCGACATCCGGCCCGAGGTCGTCTACGACGCGCCACTCAGCCTGGGGGAGAGCGCGATCTGGCATGCGGACGAGCGGGTCCTCTACTTCACTGACATCCTCGGCCAGCTGCTCCACCGCCACGACCCGGCGACCAGCGTCACCGACGTCGTGCTGCGCGGCGAAACCATCGCCGGCATGACGATCCAGACCGACGGCAGCCTCCTGCTGTTCCAGGCGGCCGGCCGGATCAGCCGATTCACCGGCGGCCGGACCGTCCCGATTCGCCCGGACATCGCCGAGGACCACGACACGCGCTTCAATGATGTCTTCGCCGATCCCATGGGGCGGGTCTTCTGCGGGACGATGCCGGGGCCCGATCGGAGCGGTCGCCTCTACCGGCTCGATCCCGACGGGAGCCTGACGACCATGATCGAGGACGCCGGTGTCTCGAACGGGATGGGCATCACCCGGGACGTCGCCCACTTCTATCACACCAACACGACCCGCCGGACGATCACCCGCTACCCCTACGACAAGGCGACCGGCGACCTTGGCGAAGGCGAAATCGTCGTGACACTGCCGGAGGACGGTCCGGACCAGCCGGACGGAATGACGCTCGACGCCGACGACAGCATCTGGTCGGCCAGCTACGGCGGTAGTCGGATCAATCATTTCCGTCCGGATGGGAGCCTCTCCGGATCGGTGACGTTTCCGGCTCAGAAGATGACCAGCATCGCCTTCGGTGGCGATGAGTACCGGACCGCCTTCGCGACCAGCGCCGAGGGGCCGGACCGGCCGACGACGGGCCCACTCGCGGGGTCGCTGTTCCGCTTCCAGCCGGGCGTCACCGGCCGACCGCCATTTCGCTCCCGTATCCTCAATCAGCGATCGTCGCTGACAACGGCTCAGTCAGCAAACGCAAGCGCGAAGGTCCCCTGACTGAAGCGAGCCAGACGACGGATCGCGGTGACGGCATGGGGTGGAACGGGGTGGATCGCGAGCCCGAAGCGGGCTCAGCCGCCATCGACTCCGGGGGCCGGGCTCGATCCCCGTTCGGGGTGGCGCGGGACCAGCGGGTAGCGCTCGATGATCTCGTGGCGCGACCCGCGATGGTCGATCAGGCTCCGCAGCAGCAGGACCTCGTCGATCGGGATCGCGATCGGCTGTCGCATGGTGCCCAGCCCCTCCGCCATCAGCGTCTCGAACCGGGTCCGGATCCGCTCCGGCAGATCCCGGGTCCGGTGGTTGGCGACACTGCGGAACCGCCCGATCGTGAGGTGCGGGTGATACGGCGATGCGTCGTGGGGCGCCTCGATCCCGGCCAGGGCCGCCGTGACGTCGTTCCGGACCGACTCCAGCCGGTGGGTCGGTCCGTGGAGCCCGACCCACAGCACCCGCGGCCGCCGGATCGACGGGAACACGCCGAGGTCGGCCGTCCGCAGCCGGAAGACCTGATGCTCGGCGAAGGCCGGGGCGATCGCCATCCGGATCAGTTCGGCCTGCTCACCAGGGACCTCGCCGATGAATTGGACGGTCAGGTGCGTCTGGTCCGGCTCCACCCAGCGGACCGGGAGGGACTCGTCGGCCGATAGCCGGGCGACGATGTCCCGCACCATCTGGGTGACGGCTGGCGGCATCGGGATGGCGATCAAGAGCCTCCACGATGCCGTGAGGTCCGACGGGTCGGGAGGGCGCTCCCGCACGAATTTCTGGCGTTTCCTCGGCATTGGTCAAGTATAGGGGCGACGCACGGCGATGGCGTTGAGTCCCCGTACTCCATCCTCTTTTCGGCTCGCAGAGGTCAGTCCCGGCGCTCCCGACGGCCATGGGCAGACCCCGGCCACGGGATCTGGACCAGGTGGTGCCCCCTGCACCAGGAACGAGACGGGCGGGCGCCATCTTGAACATCGAAGGGCGAGTACACTATCCTGCGTCGTCTGTGCATACCGGTCGCGGATGATCCTGACGGGCGCGGCACCCGCGCCGCCTCGTCCGTCCGCACCGTTTCCCTGTGTCGTTCCGACATCGATCAGCCCACCGGCGCGATTGCCGGCGGCGCCGGGCAGACGGGGCAATCGGAACGTGAGGGCAACGGTCCGCCCGGCGGTGCCGGGCGGTCTGGCACATCAGGACACGCGGGTGTCTCCGGCCATGGCGGGCGCCGGGCCGGCAAGGGGACACAGAATCCATGCGCAGCTTCTTCAACCGGCAGAACAAGTTCCAGCCGAAGACCGATGACGGCACGGCGGCGGACCAGCAGATTCCCGACGACCTCTGGGTGAAGTGCCCACAGTGCGGCGAGTTGCTGTATTCGAAGGAACTTCGTCAGAACGCGCGAGTCTGCCCGAAGTGCGCCCATCACTTTCGCCTCCGCGCCCGCGAGCGGATCTTCATCCTCGCCGACGATGGCACGTTCCGGGAATGGGACACCGAGCTGCGGCCGGAGGACCCGCTCCGCTTCGTCGATGGCACTGGCTCCTACACGAAGAGGGTCGCGTCGTCCTCCCGCAAGGCGCACGAGCCGGAAGCCCTGATCACGGGCCGGGTCTCGATCGGTGGTCATGAGGTTGGCCTGGCCGTCTGCGACTTCGACTTCATGGGCGCCAGCATGGGGTCGGTCTTCGGCGAGAAGTTCGTCCGGGCGACCGAGCGCTGTCTGGCCCTGCGGATGCCGCTGCTGACGATCTCAGCCTCAGGCGGGGCGCGGATGCACGAGGGCATGTTCTCCCTCATGCAGATGGCCAAGACTGTCGCCGCCCTCGGCCGAATGCGGCGGGCGGGCCTGCCGCACTTCGCGCTGCTGACCGATCCCTGCTACGGCGGCGTGTCCGCTTCGTACGCGACGGTTGCCGACATCATCCTGGCCGAGCCCGGTGCGATGATCGGCTTCTCGGGTCCACGCGTCATCGAACAGATCACCAGGCAGAAGCTGCCCGAGGGGTTCCAGACCGCCGAGTTCTTCCTCCAGCACGGCATGCTCGACCAGATCGTCGCCCGCCCCGAGTTGCGCGGAATCATCGTAAGTCTGCTCGGGCACTACGCCCGGGCATCGGCCCGGCTGCGTTCGGCTGACCGCACCGGACCGCTGACGACGGAGGAGGTCGTTGTCACGCTACCCGGCGAGGCATCGTTCGCGACCGGTTTCATCGTCGACGAGGAAGCCGTGGTCATCGGCCAGAACGGGGAGCGACATTCGTGACGCCACCCGCCAGCGCCAACGGGGTCTCGGACGAACGCGCCAACCACCGAGCGATCCCCGCCTGGGATCGGGTCAAACTGGCGCGGATGCCCGAGCGTCCCCGAACGCTGGATTACGTCGACGCCCTGGTCACCGACTTCGTCGAGTTGCACGGCGACCGGGCCCACGGCGACGACCTCGCCCTGATCGGCGGGATCGGCCAGCTCGGTAGCCGGACGGTGATGGTCCTCGGCCAGCAGCGCGGAATCGACACACGGGAGAACATCGCCCGGAACTTCGGCATGGTCCGGCCCGAAGGCTACCGCAAGGCGCGCCGTCTGCTGGAGCACGCCGGCCTGTTCGGCCTGCCGGTCGTAACCCTGATCGATACCCCCGGCGCCGACCCCGGCCTCGGTTCGGAGGAGCGTGGCCAGGCAACGGCGATCGCCGAGAGCCTGATGGCGATGGCCACCACCGCAACCCCGATGGTCGCCTGCGTGATCGGCCAGGGCGGCTCCGGCGGCGCCCTGGCGATCGGCGTCGCCGACCGGATCCTGATGCTTGAGAACTCGATCTACGCGGTCGCATCCCCCGAGGCCTGCGCCTCGATCCTCTGGAAGGACGCCAGCAAGGCGCCCGAGGCCGCCGAGACGATGCGCCTGACCGCTCCGGAGCTGTACGACTTCGGGATCATCGACGCCGTCATCCCGGAACCGGTCCCGGCCCACGAGGCCCCACAGGAGACGATCCAACGGGTCGGCCGGGTCCTGAGCGAGACGCTCGACACACTCGACGGGATCTACGCACCCAGCGAGTCCGAGACTGGCGACCGGCTGCTCAATGACCGCTACCTGAAGTTCCGGCGGATCGGCGCCTGGCGGGAAGCCAGCCAGACCGCGTGGCACCTGCCAGTCGAGTAGCGGATCCGACCCTCCCGCGGCGCGGGCACCGCCACGAGGGATGGTGCCTTGCCGCGGGGCCAGGACCAGCGGAGCGAGAGCCATGTCCCAACGACGACAGGCATGGTGGCTCGGCCGTGACCAGCCCCGGCCATCCGATAGCGGGCCTCGCGCAACGTCTTCTCACCATCCCGGCAAACGCCCTATGATCGTCGAACGCCTCGCGCATCCAACGACCGCTGATCCGTCCGGGAGCATTCGACGTGCCGACCGAGCAGATGCGTCCCACCGAACCGGCGCCCGGGTTCCCTCCCAACCCACTCGGCATTCCCGAGACACCGGACCGCCGAGCGAAAGTGGCGCTACGGCGGCTTCGGCCTGAGCTGGCCGACCATGCACGGCAAATCATCGTCGCCAACGGCCTCGATGACGCCGTCTGGGCGACCTTCTCTCAACGGCTCGACGCCCACTTCCCGACGCTGTATGCGCATTTCCTCGCCCTCTACGCCGGCCGCGACGACCTCGCCTGGCACACGCGGCGCCTCCTCATCGTGGCGCTCGAGAGCTGGCTGTCCCGCCCGGCCGATCTCCGGCGACGGGACGCTGATCGCGACGGGATCGCCTGGTACACCGACCACCAGATCGTGGCCGGGGTCTGCTACGTCGACCGCTTCGCCGGCGACCTGCCCAGCCTGACCGCCCGGATTCCCTACCTCACCCAACTCGGCATCGGCCTGCTCCACCTCATGCCGCTGTTCGCCGTGCCGGACGGCGAGAACGACGGCGGCTACGCCGTCAGCGATTACCGGACTGTCCGGCCCGACCTCGGCACGATCGACGACCTTCGGACCCTCGCCACCGAACTGCATGGGGCCGGAATCGACCTCGCCCTTGACTTCATCTTCAACCACACCGCCAGCAATCACCGCTGGGTCCGCGAACTCCGCGCCGCGCCGGACGACGCCGTCGACGACGAGGACCAGAACCCGTACCTGATGTTCCCGGACCGAACCGTGCCCGACGCCTACGACGGCACCCTGCGGGAGATCTTCCCCGAGACCCGCTCCGGCAGCTTCAGCTACGACCCTGGCCTGCGGCGCTGGGTCTGGACGACGTTCAACAGCTTCCAGTGGGACCTCGACTACACCAACCCGGACGTCTTCGTCCGGATGGCCGGCGAAATGCTGGCGCTGGCGAACATGGGCGCCGACGTCATCCGGCTGGACGCGGTCGCCTTCACCTGGAAGCAGCCCGACACGAGTTCGGAGAGCCTGCCGCAGGTCCACGACCTCGTCCGGGCCTACAACGCGCTGGTCCGGATCGCCGCCCCGGCGATGGTCTTCCTGTCCGAGGCGATCGTCCACCCGGACGAGGTCGTCAGCTATATCGACTCGGCCGAGTGCCAGCTGAGCTACAACCCGCTCCAGATGGCACTCGGCTGGGAAGCGCTCGCCACCCGCGACACCAGCCTGCTGCGCCAGTCGCTCAGCCACCGGCTCGCCGTGCCGCCGGGCACGGCCTGGCTGAACTACGTCCGCAGCCACGACGACATCGGCTGGACGTTCGACGACGCCGACGCGGCCCAGGTCGGGATCAACGGCTTCGACCACCGCTCGTTCCTGAACCGGTTCTACACCGGCCGCTTCCCCGGCTCATTCGCCCGCGGGCTGCCGTTCCAGGAGAACCCGAAGACGGGCGACGCCCGCGTCACCGGAACGACCGCCTCGCTGGCGGGACTGGACAAGGCGCTGGCCGAGGAGGGGTCGGCCGAGGTCGACCTCGCGATCGGCCGAATCCTCGCCCTCTACGGGATCGCCTTCGCCCTGCCGGGGATGCCGCTGATCTACCTTGGCGACGAGCTCGCCACCCTCAACGACCATGGCTACCGCGACGACCCGGACCGGGCCGGCGACAGCCGCTGGGCCAACCGACCGGAGATGGCCTGGGACCGCCTGAGGCTGGTGGACATCCCTGGAACGGCCGAGGCTCGCGTCACCGAGGGATTGGCACGGCTGGCCCTGGTCCGGCGCCACCCGGCCTTCACTGGCCCGGATACGGTCGTCCATGACGTTGGCGACAACGCGGTCTTCGCCCTGACCCGCCAGACGGGCGGCGAGGCGGTCCTGATTCTGGCGAACTGGACGGAGCGGACCATCCATCTCCCAGCTGAGATCATCCACAGCCTCATGGACGTCTCCTGGGCGATTGACCTGCTCGGCGGCGAGCCGTGGTCCCGGTCCGACGACGGCATCACCCTGACCCCGTACCAGCAGCGCTGGCTGACCGAACGGTAAATGCAAAGCCGCACCGTTCGTTTGCGGCCGCCCAGACCGGAGACGACCCTCTACGGATGGGTGGCGTCGAGCGGCAGGCGGACGGTGAAGACGGAGCCACCGCCGGGGGCGTCCGCGACACTGATCGTGCCGTGGTGGGCCGCGACGATACGGGAGCTGATGTAGAGGCCGATCCCGAGCCCATCGAGGCCGGACGAATTGCCGGCCGCCCGGTAGTACCGCTCGAAGACCCGCGCCCTGACGGCGTCGGACATGCCCGGGCCTTCGTCCATAACGGTGATCTCGACCTGTCCCTCTTCGACCGCCCGGAGTGAGACGCGGATCTCGCCGGGCAGGGCATACTTGAGCGCGTTGGAGAGCAGGTTGTCGAGGACCTGTGCGATCCGAACATGGTCCCAGACGACTGGCAGCTCATCCGGGAGCACGGCGACGAGGATATGAGCTGTCGTCGCCTGTCCCCTGGCCGTCTCGACCGCCTGAGCGACGACGACAGCTCCGTCGCAACGGTCACACTCCAGCGTGATCCGGTCGAAATCGGCACGGGAGACGTCGAGCAGCCGGCCAACCAGATGATTGATCCGGTCGGTCTGGGCGATCAGCCCGTCGAGGCGGGTCAGATCGTCGGCTTGTGTGGCATCGCCCGTCCGCCCGAGACGGCGCTGGAGCAGCTGCATGTTTCCGCGGAGGGACGTCAGCGGGTTGCGCAGCTCGTGGGCGACGACCGAGAGGAACTCGTCCTTGGCCCGGTCGACCTCCCGGAGCTGCTCGATGTCCTGGAAGACGCCGACGGCGCTGAGGATGCGGCCGTCAGCGGCCAGGATGGGGACGTGGTTGCCGATCACCCGGACGGTCGTCCCGTCGCTCCGAACCACCGTCAGCGGCTCGCCCAACCGGCGCTCGCCAAGGCGCAGAGTTTGTCCCATCGGCGTCTCGCCCTCAGGGAACGGATCACCATTGGCTCCATGAACGGTCATGCGGGAGGCGGTCAGCTGCGCGGCTCCCTGGTCCTGGACCGCATCCCCCAACGCGGTGACGTCGTCGGTGTCTGCGCTGCCATGGAACTCCGTGCCCCAGAGCGCGCCGGCCGCCCGGTTGGCGACCAGCAGCGAGCCGTCGGCCGCATCGACCACGACGACCCCCTGTGGAAGCTGGTCGATCACGGTCAGCAGGTGACGCTGAGCGACGCCCCAGCGGTCCCAGTTGCGGGCATTGCTGATCGCTGAGGCCAGGTAGCGCCCCAGGCCGGCCGCGAGCTCGGCCTGCTCCAGCGTGACCCCATCCGGATCGGCGAAGAAGGCCAGCACGGCCAGGCCGATCGCCCGGTCTCCAACCAGGAGCGGAATGATCAGTCCCCCGTCGACGCCAGCGCGATCGAGGGCTTCGGTCTCGTGGACATTCGCCGTCGAGCGACGGAGCACGACGGCCCGGCGCTCGCCCATCGCCGTCTGGGCCGAAGGGAGTCGAGCCGGATCGACCAGGGTATCGAGGACGGTCGCCGCCTCGAAGCCGCTGGGCGACAACCGGACCAGCATCCCGTCCGCCCGGCGGAGCACGATCGAGCCGGCGCTGGCGCCGAAAATGTCCCGAAGCTCATCGACACCGGCCTGGAGAACCTCTTTGAGATGCTCACCAGCTCCGAGGGCGGTCACGAAGTCGATCATCCGGTCGATCTCGACCACCGTGCCGGCGGACCGATCAGACTTCGGGCTCGCGACGGAACATCGATCCGAAGGTTGTGGCGCACCGGTCGGAGTCGGCGGCGAAACGATCCGGACTAGCGAAGCGCGGGATCCCTCATCGGTCTCCCCAGGGGCGTCGATCGGCGTGATGACGAGCCGGTCGACCCCACGATCTCCGGGGGGAGCCAGAACCAGCGGCAACATGGTCGCGTCGGCAGCATCGAGGGCTGCGCGGAGCCTCGGCACGACCGACCGCTTGCCTGCGGCGTCATTCAGCTGCTCGACCTGCCCAAGGAGCGCCGCCAGGTCGACCCCGATCTCGAGCGACTCGGGCAGGAGGCCGAACTGTCCCCGGAAGGCGCGGTTGGCGACCAGAATCCGGGCTGAGACATCGGCGACCGCCGCTGCCTCGGGCAGAGCGTCGATCAGCGTCTGGAGCTGCCGGGTCCGCGCCTCGTCAAGCGACTGGCGCTGCTGACCCAACAGATCGGAGGCAAGGATCGTGACGAGCAGCTCGGCCCACTGTCGCTCGTCCTCGATTAGGGCGCCCCAATCGTTCTCGGAGGCGAGGATGATGAGACCCGTCAGTTGCCGCTCGGCCCGGATCGGAGCGACGACGTACCATGCTCGTCGTCGGTCTCCGGCGGGAAACAGGATCTCGCCGTCGACCTCCTGCAGACCCGGCCGGAGCATCGTCAGCGCCGCGCCGGTTTCCCGCAGGGAGATGCCTTCGGCGGAAGCGGCATCGATCGGGCCGTACAGCGCGAACGGGGTGAACCGCTGGCCGGAGCGACTCAGCGACCAGACCGACGCCGAGAGCAGATCGAGATCGGCGACGAGCCGTTCGCAGATGGTCCCTAGGGTCGACCCATCGCGATCGTTCATCGGGAGACCAGCGAGCCAGGCCATCCGGGCGAGCAGCTTCGTCTCGCGGGTGGTCGAAGGCGTGGTCCCGTTGGTCGTCGTCCGGGTAACGGTCGCTCCGGCCGAGCGACCCGGCTCCCAGCGGTCGAGATCGGTCGGTAAGATCAGGAGCGTCCGGCCGACCCGGCGCGACGGCAATCGTCCGGCCCGGATCGCTCGCAGCGTGGTGGAGTACGAGACGCCTTTGATCCGCGCTGCCTCGCGCACGGAGAGCGCTTCACCGGTGAGATGGGCGGCATTGGCGTTGTTCGAGGGAGCGGGTCCGGTGCGCGAGTCGGACAAGGGACTGCTCCAGGGCTCCACCGATGGGCGGCGCGACAACGACGTCTGGCAATGGAACCAGCGCGGCCCGGCTCAGCGCGGACGGTTCAGAACGGCAGCCTGTGGGGACCAATCATATCATGCACGCCCCCGCGCTCAGGGCCTCATTCCTGGCTTTGCAACGCCTTGTCCTTCGCCCGGACCTGCTCCGTCTGGGACTCCTGGAAGACCACCATCCGGCGCTGCAACCCGGCGTCAGACGCCCCGAGGATGCGAACCGCCAGCAGGCCGGCATTCCGGGCACCACCGATCGCGACCGTCGCGACCGGGACCCCGGCCGGCATCTGGACGATCGAGAGGAGGGCATCGACTCCGCCGAGGCCGATGCTCGCGGAGTTGACCGGCACGCCGATCACCGGCAGCGGCGTCGCGGCGGCGATCATGCCCGGCAGGTGGGCTGCCCCACCGGCCCCGGCGATGATCACCCGGATCCCCCGGCCAGCGGCGGCGCGGGCGTAGGCCAGCATCTCGTCCGGCGTCCGGTGGGCGGAGAGGATGCGGACCTCGGCGGCGACGCCGAACTCGGTCAGCGCGTCGACCGCAGCCCGCATCGTCGGCAGGTCGGAATCGCTCCCCATCGTCACCCCGACGATCGGCGCACCGGACTCACGCATCGTCCTGCTCCCCTGTCCGTCCAGTCGTCTCGCCGCTCAGAATGGCCGCCGCCCGGTGCGCCCGCGCCGAGAGATCGTCGAGGTCGTCGCCCGTCAGCGTGACGTGGCCGATCTTGCGGCCGGGTCGGGCCGTCTTGCCGTAGAGGTGGACGCGAACGTCCGGGTCCGCCAGCGCCTCGGGCAGCCGCAGCCCTGGATCGCCAGCGGAATCGGCTGCCCCCAGGATGTTGACGCTGGCGACGGCCGGACTGACAGCCGCCGTCGACCCCAACGGCAGATCGAGGACGGCCCGCAGGTGCTGGGCGAACTGGCTGGTGACGCTGCCCTCGATCGTCCAGTGGGCCGAGTTATGCGGCCGGGCGGCCAGCTCGTTGACGATCAGGTGCTCCTTCCCGTCCGCACCACGCTCGACGAACAGCTCGACGGCCAGCAGACCAACCAGCCCGATCGCCTCCGCGATCCGCCGGGCGACGGCTCCGGCCACGTCCGCAAACGCTTGCGTGACCGGAGCCGGGTAGCGCAGCTCGCGGCAGATGCCATCGACCTGGACCGTCTCGATCAGCGGGTAGACGGCGATCTCGCCCGACGGTCGCCGGGCGACCTGGACGGCGACCTCCCGAACGATCGCGACCCGGCGCTCGACCAGCAGCCGGGCGTCCGGTCCTAGCTCAGCGACCAGCCGGTCGGCGTCGTCCGGACCAGCGACCACCCAGACGCCACGGCCATCGTAGCCACCCCGGACGGCCTTGACGATCACCGGCCAGCCATGCTGCTCACCGAACGCCCGGATGTCTGACGCATCCCGGACCGGCGCGTAGTCCGGGATCGGGCAATCCAGGTCCCTCAGCGTTCGGCGCTGAGCCAGCTTGTCCTGGACCAGCCCCATGACCGCCGAACGGGGCCGGACGACATGTCCCTGGTCTTCGAGGTCTTCGAGGATGCCCACGTCGACCAGCTCGTGGTCGAACGTCACGACATCGGTCGCTTCCGCCAGCCGGGTCATCGCCGCCGGGTCGTCCGGCCGGCCGATCAGGACCGAGGGCGAGACGAGGGCAGCGCCGTCGTCCGGTCGCTCGGCCAGGAGGACGACCGGGATCCCGAGCGGAATCGCCGCCTCGATCGTCATCCGGGCCAGTTGCCCGGCGCCGACGAAGCCCACCCGAGTCATGGGTGAACCGGGACTAGTCAACGCTGATCGGCTCGGTCACCGCGCCGGCCGGACGCGGAGGCGCCGTCAGCTGGCGGATCTCCTCGGTGCGCCGGTCGGTAGTGGTCGTCTCCAGTTCGGTCAGGGCCGTCGGGTCGCCCATCTTCGCCCGGTAGCGGGCAATGATCGCCGCCTCGGTCTCGGCCTGGGCCTCGATCCCGGCCAGCCGGGCCAACTTGAACCGGTCGTTGACGCGGGTTCGGAGGATGTCGCCGCTCTGGGGGGCGAACAGGATCGCCAGCGCCGTGCCGACCCCGGCGCCGAACAGCCCGCCGCTGGCGAATGTGATGAAGCGTCCGCCTGCCATGTCGACTCCGTTCGTCGTTGATTGCCGATCAGATCGATGCGTGACCAGGTCATGTTCGCACGGTTCGCGCCCACCCCTCTACCGGGACGAGCGCGACCGCCAGCCGAGCAGCCGCAGCCCGGCCGCGAGCGCCAGCCCCGCGCCAGCGCCGAACGCCAGCGCCGTCCGTGTCGTCACCATCGGCCGGACCTCCGAGCGCAGCGAACCGAGGTGGACGAGGATCCGGCTGTCGGCGCCCAACTCGGTCTGCCGGGTGATCGCGAGACCGACCCGGCTCCGGACGAAGCGGGCCTGGTCCGAGATCAGCCCGACGACCCGGGTGTTCTCGGCGACGACGCGCTTGCCCTCGACCCGGATCGCGACGGAACTGGTCATCTGGACCAACCGCCCTTCGATCTGCCTTGCCCGGGAATGAGACAGATCGACCCGCTCGGCCTCGAGGGAATCGATCGACGACTGGAGGATTTCGGCATGGCTGGCGTGCAGGCCGGTGACCTGCGATCCGGTGATGGCGACTGGCCGGGGCTCGGGCGCCTCAACCAGCCCTCGACCGGTGTCAGCCGGCCGGGTCGTCAATGGATCGACCACCGGCTCAGGCGCTCCAGCCTCCGCCTCGCCCTCCACCGGACGATCCCGGTCCGCGTCACTCACGACGACCTCCATCTGACCTGACTAACGCTGACATGAACACCCGGACGCCGGCGGCGAACTGGTGCCAGCGGCTGCTCGGACACTGCGTCGCACTATGCCATACTCGTGCCCGCGAAAACTGCCAGTTCGGACCCGGCCGAAGCGACCGGGCACCAGCAAGGGACTCGTCAGATGGTCCAGCCCGCGACGACGAAGCGCACGGTCGGCATCCTGATCTTCGAGGGTGTCGAGGTGCTGGACTTCTGCGGACCGTTTGAGGTCTTTGCCACGACCGCTCCGCTCGCTGCTGGCGGCGAACGCGGGGACGACCGGCTGTTCGACGTCATCACGATCGCTCAGACAGCTGAGGTCGTCCACTGCACCGGCGGGCTGCTCGTCCATCCCAGCGCGACCACTGGCGATCACCCGCCGCTCGATATCCTCATCGTCCCCGGTGGCCGCGGCACCCGTCGCGAGCAGAGCAACCCGGCCCTGCTCGACTGGATCGCCGCCCAGAGCCGCATGATCGAGCTGACGACCAGCGTCTGCACCGGCGCCTTCCTCCTCGCGGCCCGCGGCATCCTCGACGGGCGCCGGGCGACGACGCACTGGGTCAGCATCAACCGCCTCCGCGAGTCCGCTCCCGCCGTGACGGTACTGGACGACCGCCGCGTCGTCGACGAGGGCGCGGTCGTAACCTCGGCCGGTGTCTCGGCCGGGATCGACATGGCGCTCCACGTCGTCGCCCGGCTCCACGGCCCCGAGGTCGCCACCGCCACCGCCCGGAATATGGAATACGTCGGCGACTGGCGGCAGGTCGGCGCCTGATCCGCCGACGGGGATCCCCCAGGCTGAACAGGTTCTGAAAACCGACAGCAGACCGGCCCGAACGGACCGGCTGAATGACATTCGTCCCAAACCAATGGGCCAGGAGCACGCCCCTGCCATCGGGATCTCGCCTTCCGCGGCCAACGACGAACCCAATGTCGTTCAGCCGGTCCCTTGAGGGCCGGTACCGAGTCGCGTTGGTTCTTCTCATCCAGCCGACCCGAATCCTTTTCCAGCCGACCGCGTCAGGATAGGGAGACCTGTTCCCGGGGCAGGTCGATTGACTGGACCGTTCGATGGCGCACGAGCAGGGGACGGATGGGTGGTGACGGCACTGATGCGACGGCCTGACGACCCGGACGATCCGGTGGTCCCTGACGGCGACGTCGATGACGTCGACGCCCAGGATCGCCGGACCCTCCTCGCGGCCCAACACGACCTCCGGGCCTTCGCGCCCATCTACCAGCGCTACCACCAGGCGATCTTCGGCTACTGCGTCCGCCGCCTGCGGGACCGCGACCTCGCCGCCGACGCGACGAGCGTCACCTTCTCGAAGGCACTCGCCAGCATCCACGGCTACCGCTCCGGCTCCGTGCCGGGCTGGCTGTTCGCCATCGCCCGGAACGTGATCGTCGACTCCGTCCGGAGTTCCCGCCGCCACGTCGGGCTGGAGGACGCCGGGACCGTCCCCGACCGCGACCGCCTGCCGGACGAGGCGGCGATCGCGAGCGACCAGGAACGCGCTCTCCGCGACGCCATGCGACAGCTCACCGCCGACCAGCGCGCCGTCGTCGAGCTCCGTCTGGCCGGCCTGTCCGGTCCGGCGATCGCGACCGCGCTGGGGCTCAGCCTCGGCGCGGTCAAGAGCAGCCAGCACCGGGCCTACCGTCGCCTGCGGACGCTCCTCCGCGACGAGCACATGTTTGGGGACGAGTCATGACGATCCAGGATGCTTCCTTACAGCCCGACGACCGCGAGGCCGACGATCTGAATGCCCTCCTGGACGCGCTCGCCACCGGCCAGCGCTCCCCCACCACGGACCTCGACCCGGCGATCGCCGCCTCGGCCCGTCAGATCCACGATCTCTCGGGTGCCCACGTCGCGCCCCGACTCACCCACCTTGAATCCGAACGACTCTGGGAGGACCTCATGCAGACGCACACCGGATCGCCCGCGCTCCCCTTCCGCGGCCCGATCAGCCGTTCACCGGCCGCCGGCGCCGCTGGCGCCATCACGGCCAGGGTCCGGCACCGCGAGGCCCGCCTGCTCCTCGTCGGTTCCGCCGCATCCGCCCCGACCGCTTCACGCTCACCCATGCTCGGCTCCCGCGGCGCGAGCCTTCGGCGACGCTGGACCCGGCACGGCTGGCCTATCGTCGAGCTCGTCGGCGCCGCGGCGCTGATCATCGGCCTCGTCTCGGTCATCATGAGCGGCCTTGGCGGCGACAACGGCGGCCGGCCCGCGTTCGTTCCAATGGCCGGTGTCGGTACCGCCACCCCATCAGCGGAGTCGGAGGACCTCGCCGCGATCCCCGATCCGGGCCAGACCGGCGTCATGCCCGGGCCCGGCATCGACGGTCAGCCGGAATTGGTCTGGCGCGTCCCGATTGAGACGGGTTCGGACAGCCTCGCCGTCGCCGACGAGACCATCGTTCGCGCTCACGCTTCGCAGCAGTCCAATCAGACAAGCTCTTGGGTGATCGAAACGTTGAGCGCCCGGGCTGGCACACCGAACTGGGAATCCCAGGTCGGGGCGTCCGATGTCCAGATCAGCGGGATGTGGCAAGGAACGATCGTCCTCACCGCGAACGCCTTGGACTCTCCGGTGAGCGTCAGAGGTGAGCCCCTCGGAGAGACCAATCAGGGCTTGGTCATCGGGCTCGACCTGACGACGGGGGATGTCCAGTGGTCGACCCAAATTACGGAAGACTCGACTCTGCCGACCACCATCCTCTGGCCAACCATCGCTGACGATACCGTACTCGTTCCGACAAGCGCCGGAAAGCTCTACTCGCTGGCCCTACCTGGCGGTTCAGTCAACTGGATCGTTGAAGTGGCTGATGAGGACGTTCCGCTGGCAGCGAATCTCACATTGTCCCGCCCGGCGGTTGCCGATGGCCTCGTGACGATGTATTCCGGACAGACCGGTTCAGCCTATGCGTTTGATGCTGTTACCGGCAGGCGAAACTGGGAGAGCGAGATCACCGGGGACCCCGTCGCCGGCCTGTCACCAACGACGGTCTCAGGTCCAGTGATGACTGGTGGTTCCGTCTTCTTCACAACGGCCGATTATGGGTATGGTGATGATGCGGGCGGCGCGCAATCCCTGATCTCGATCAATGCTCAATCCGGCAATATGGACTGGACGACCGAGCTTGAGCCGATCGACCTGACGACTGGCGCCCGGCCCTACGGCGTCGGCCAGCCCTACGTCGCCGGCGATAACATCATCGTCTCCATTGCCGGAGCGAACGGGTTCGGGTTGACAGCGTTCTCCGCAGAGACAGGAGATCAGGTCTGGGATCACAGCTTCGGCGACGCCCTGTTCTCACAACTATCCATCGCCGGTGACACCGCCTACGCCGCCCGTGTCGAAGGCGAGCTGACCGGGATCGACGTCCAAACGGGAGACGAGCTTTGGTCACTGGCGACCGGGGGCGAGCTTCGAAGCGCACCCTACATCGTGGACGGCATGGTCTATCAAGTAGGGCAGGATGGTCAGCTCTATGCTCTGGGTTCGGGGACCACTGCCGACGCGGCCCTGGATCCCTCGACTGACATCTCCGGGCTGCCAAGCTGCGACGTCGAACCGCGGCCAGACCCGACGCTCACGCAGGACGGCGGTCCGTTCACCCCACCAGACCCGACGGAGCTAGGAACGCCGGCAGCGACACTCGTTGATCCGGTCTACGTCAGCAGTCAGGGCAATCAGTTCCCGACCGCTCCGACCATTGCCTGGGACAACCTGCCCGTCGGCAGCCCGGCTGACGCCAATATCGCTGACGAGATTGCGGTCACGGTCGACGGGATCACCACCTGCGCCCGAGCCGGAAACGACGGACAAGTTGCCACCTTCTTCTCAGAGGACTTCTTCCTCCGGCCGTATATCAGCCAGGCCACCTATTCGTCCGGGTATCTGACCTTCTCATCCTCGTACCTCCCGGTCATGAGCAACGACCTGCGGATCCTCGACGACGGCCGCGTAGGGATGATCGCGACTGAGGGGCAGATGTCTGGCGAGATCGGGAACAACCAGGCGACCCTCTACATCTTCGCCGAACGGCCAGACGGCCAGTGGCTGATAGACGAGGTCGTCATCGTCAACAACAGCGGGGAGGCGCCGCAGGGGTAGCCGCCCGAGAAACGCAAACGACGCAGCGACGCCACCGGACATCTGCCCGGTGGCGTCAGTGCGTTTTTTGTAGGGGCGCAGCTTGCAAGCCCGGCTGCCGCAGCGGCCATCGCCCCGCAGGGCGATAACCCGCGCACCGGGTACGCCCGTGCCGACATCGAAAAACGGCGTTCGCATCAATTGGGATCGTGGAACCGTAGGTCGTTCGGCAACATGCCATTGTCCGGGATCTCGCCTAGCGGCGAAGGCCGCTCCGGCGGCCGGGCTCGCAAGCGTCGCCCCTACGACAGGGACTGCCGCCCCGCAGGTGATTCAGTGACGCTATACCACCCAGAACCCGGCGGCGAACAGGACCATCAGCAGCACCAGCAGGGCGGACGAGAACATGATCGTCAGGTCCCGCGGGGCCGTCGAGGAACGCGGCAGCCGGGCCGAGGAGCGCAGCACCTCCGGACGGTCGCCCGGCCGCCCCCCCTCCAGCAGCGCCGCGACGACGATCGTCACCCCGATCGCGGGCAGCAGGTAGCGACCGAGCGAGACCCAGGTGTTGGCGAACTGGACCACGACCAGCAGCGTCGTCAGCATTGCCGTCGCGCTGTCCAGCCAGCGCCAGACCAGCGGCAACACCGCCAGCGCCCCGAGCCCGAGGACGACGTTCAGCGCGATCACCAGCCGGCGCTCATCGCCCGTGAAGTAGCCGATCGGGTCCTGGGTCAGGAAATCGAGGTAGTACCAGACGTAGTCGCTCCAGTTGCCCCAGTTCGCCTGCGCCGCGAAGTAGGCGAACGGGTTGCCCGTCTCGACCCAGAGGTAGCCGAAGTACGCCACCACCCCCCAGACCGACAGCACCGCCGTCCAGAGCAGCTCACGGAGTGGCTCGCCCCGCCGCCAGGCGAGGAAGACCAGCGCCGGGGCGATCGCCAGCCCGACCAGCCGCGACCCCGTCGCCAGCCCGGCGATCAGCGCCGCCAGCCGCCAGCGCCCGGACAGCCCCAGCCGCAGCGAGACGAGAACCAGAAGCAGGAACAGCGACTCGCTGTAGGCGGCGGTGAAGAAGAACGAGAACGGCGAGACGCAGAGCAGCAGCGTGGCCGTTCGGGCGATCCGCTCCCCGAGCTGATCGGCGACCAGGCCGGCGAAGAGCGGCACCGCGACCAGGAAGCAGACGAAGCTGATTGCGAGGGCGGCGAGGGCCAGGGCCGGACCGTCCGGCTCCACGCCGACGACCGCGACCGCGCCGCGCATCAGCATCGGGTAGAGCGGGAAGAAGCCGACCCCGCCGTCGTGGCTGGGGCTGGTCGGGTCGCCGTAGCCGAGCCGGGCGACGGCAACGTAGTGCGAGACGTCCCACCGGGCCCAGCCATCGACCAGCGGGTAGTCGGCGAGGAAGCGGTCGTAGAGCTGCTCCGGGTACGGCCCGATCCGCGGGACCGTCCGGACCGTGACCATCGCCACGAGCAGCAGCACCAGCCGCGTGACGAGCACGACGCCGACCGCGTACCACGTCAGGGCGGACAGCCCGAAGCGGCGTGGGCTCCGGCCGACGGCCCGGCGCCGGGCCGTCGGGCCGTCTGGGCGGGTGTCGGTCCGCTCGACCGGCCGCGGCCGGCTCGCCTGCTGCGCCATCTAGGCCGCGAGCAGTTCGCTGAGCCGTTGTTCGTCAGCCGCGAGGTCGGCCGGGGTAAAGTCCGTCGCGCCGTTCTCAGCGTCGAACCAGGTCTCCCAGAGCTCACCGAGAGCCTCGCCGGACGCCGCCTCGAACGCCGCCCGCAGGTCGTCTGGCGTCGCGACGCCGAAGCGGAAGTCCGCGACGTAGCGATGCAGGCCGTCGAAGAACGCCTCGTCGCCGATCGCCTCCCGGACCGCGTCGAAGGCGACCGCGCCCTTGTAGTAGGCGGCGACGACGTAGTCCGAGGCCGGATCGTAGTCGTCGCTGGGGAAGTCGGTGACCACGTCGCCGGTGCTGAAGAGGTAGCGTAAATACGGGATCTCGTTCTGGGAGAGGTAGGCGACCTCGAACTCGGCGTTGCCGTATTCGAGCTCATAGAAGTACGTCATCAGATAGTTGACCAGCCCCTCGTCCTGGAAGCCGTGGGCGTACTGGTCGTTGCCGACAAGCCCGTAGAACCACTGATGCAACACCTCGTGGACGACGAGACTCTCCAGATAGGACGGGTCCGGTGCGGTGACCGGCCCCTCGTCGTAGTAGGACCCGCCGATGAAGACCAGTTGGGGGAACTCGATCCCGGCGGCGCCATTGCCGACCGAGACCTCGACCAGGTCCATCTGGGCGAACGGATACGCCCCCAGCAGCGGCTGGTACTGTCCGAGCGTCGCGACGCCAGCGGCGAGGACCGCCGCGGCGCCGACCTCATCGCCGGGGTTGAACCAGGAGACGACCTCGATCTCGCCGACCTGCTGGCTGATCCGGTCGAACGAGGCGTCGGCGACGAAGGTGAAGTCGCGGGACGGCCCGGTGACGAACTCGTGCGCGACATCGTCGCCGACCGGGTTGGCGGCGACCTCGACGCCGGAGGCCGCGATCTTCCAGCCCTCCGCCATCGTGACCGTGACCTCGTAGAGCGACGTGTCGGAGTAGATCGGGTCGCCGTTGACGCTGACCTGCTCGACCTTCCAGCCCTGCTCCGGGGTCGGTTCGATCCCGGCCAGCACGGGGTACCAGTGGGCGAGGGCGAGCGTACCGGATCCGGGGCTGTAGGTAAACATCCCGTAGCTGCCGGCCGGGTCGTTAGCGACCTCGCCGTCGAAGCCGTAGCCGATCTCGATCGCCTCGCCGGGCGCCAGGTCTGTCCCGAGCGGGATCGTGACGACGGTGTCCGCGACGCTCAGCTCCGGCTCCTCGGCCCGCCCGGCGACCTCGACGTCACGCATCGAGATCCCGCCGTCGCCGTAGCGCGGGTCGTTGGCGTAGAGCCGGAAGACGGCTTCAGCGAGCGGCCGGTCGGTCGGGTTGACGAACAGGACGTCGACCGTCCCCGTGAAGGTCGTCAGCGCCGTGTCGGTCGCCGGAGTGACGGCGATGTCGATCGTGTAGCGGGAGAGGGTGCCAGCGGTCTCAGCGTAGACCTCTTCCCGGCTGCCGGGCGCGACGCCGGCGTAGAGGTCCGGATCGACGTCGCCGTTTCCGGGCACGCTTGCCGGCGTGCCGCCGGCGGGTGTGCCAACCGGCGTGGCGGTCCCCCGCGACGCGGAGACGGGATGCGCGACGGCGGGCGCGACGAGACCAGCCAGCAACAGGACGACCAGGAGCCAGCGGGCTGACTGGACCGGAACCAGGATGACGGGACGGCGACGGGACATCGCGGCGGTCCTCTCGCGAGTGAACAGGCATGGTTCAATGGATCGCCGCGACGGCCGGATGGGCAGGGCGCGGTCGGTCGTCGAGGCGGACGCACGATCCCGTTCCAACGCGACAGCCGCCGAACGAGATGGGCTGATTCTACCGTGCCGCCATCGATCCTCTGTTGTCCGGCGTGTCACGCACCGGACAATCGATGGCGGTGGACAGACGGAACGCGGACAGGCATGATCCGCCCATGCAGAGCGTTCCTTGCCAGCATGACGTGCCAGACCAGAGCTGGAGACCGCCGCCGGTTCTGGTCATCCCGGCGTCGATCCGACGGCGGATGACCGACCACGCGCGAGCGGCCCGCCCGAATGAGTCGGTCGGGCTCCTCGCGGTCGTCCGGGACGGAGGGGAGACCATCGCGACGGCCTTCTTCCCCGGAACCAACGTCGATGCCTCTCCAATGCGCTATACAATGGACCGCACGGAGGTGGAGATCGCCCTTGGCCGGATAGGCCGCGCGGGCTGGTCGCTGGGCGCGATCGTCCACTCGCATCTACACGACGCGGCCGTCCCGTCGGTGACCGATCGGCTGGAACACCGGTATCCGGAGGCGCTGATGGGTATCATCTCGCTGGCGGCGGAATTGCCCGACCTGCGGGCTTGGTCTCTCGGACCGGAGGGTTTGGCGGCCGGACAAGAGATGATCGAAATCGCCGTCCGGACCGGGGCCCAGCCGCCAATCGACGAGGAGCACTGGTGACGGCAGCCGACCCAACGCCCGAGCGCATCATCGCGGACCTGACGGCGTTCCCCGACGACCTGTCGCGCCTGCTGGCCGACCAGCCGAAGGAGGCGCTCCTCGCCCCGGCGAGCGACGGTGGGCTCGGCGTCGTCGAGTTGCTGCCGCACCTGCGGGACTGGGAGCAGATCTTCCTCGGCCGGGTCGACGACATCCTCATGCAGGAGAACCCGGTCCTGCCAGCCTTCGACGACGAGCTCTGGGCGATCGAGCGGGACTACCGCGGTCAGGACCCGGCCGTGGTCCTGCGGGAATTCCTTTCGCTCCGGGCCGACCTCGTCGAGCATCTCGCCCATGCCGACGAGGCGTCGTGGCACCGGACCGCCGAGCACGAGACCTACGGCGAGATCACCCTGCTTTGGCTGGCTGGCCAGATCGTCGCCAGCGACGCCGACCACACCACCCGCATCCGTGAAGCCCTGAGCTGACCGCGCGACTCGCGGACGGAACCTGTCCCATCGCCCTGCCGCAACCCCCGAGGACGACGACCCATGGACCAGCCGGGTGCCGGCAATGGCGACCACCTGTACGCGACGGCCGCCGAGCTCGGGCGCGAGTTCTTCGACGCCCTCGACGCCCGCGACCCCCACCGGCTCCGGGCGACGCTGGCCGACGACGCCGTCTTTCGCGCCCTCCCCCACCGCGAGCCGCTCGGGCCAGCCGACGCGATCGTCGACTACTTCGGGACGGTCGTCTCGTCCTATCCCGACGGACGCTGGGACATCGTCGGCACGATCGGCGAATCGGATGCGGCCACGATCGTCTTCGCCATCCGCGAGGCTGGTCCGGACGGTGAGCCGGGTGCCGTCTCCGACCAGATCGCCCTGGTCGAGTCGCTCAACGGCCAGATCATCGCAATCACCGGCTACTACGACACCGCCGAGTTCCAGCGCCAGTTCTGGGATGAGCAGTAGGTTGCCGGTCGTTCTCGTGGCGGTGGAGGGGCAAACCCCTCGCCAAGCCCCTCCCCGGCTTGACTCGTCGCTTCGGCTCGTCATCGCCCGGAGAGGGGCTTCACGCTGGTCGACTTCGCCTTCCTGGGAAGGTTCTCCGCCTTGGGCACGAGCGAGAACGCTCTCTCCGTCAGGACTCCTCCCCTCTCCGGGCGGTAAGGAGGGACGACGAACCGAGCCGGGGAGGGGCCGGGGGAGGGGTCTGCCTCGCCACCCGAACGCCTCCCCGTCTCGGTCGGTGGCGGACGTCGCCTGGTCGCGGAGTTGGCTCGACCGCGAGCACCACCGTCAACGACCATGGTGACTGAGACCCAGCTCGACGCGATCGAACCGACGCCGCACCGAACGCGACCACCGGCGGGTCGCCAGCGGCATCCATCGGGGTTCGAGTTCGCGATCTGGCCACTGGCGCTGATCCTGGCGCTGTTCATCGTCGTGCCGCTGGCCGCACTGATCTGGCGGACGGCCCAGTACGGCCCCGCCGTTACCTCCGACACCCTCTCGACCTTCCGCCAGGCGCTGACGCTGAGCATCGTCACGACGGCGATCGCCATGCTCGTGATCGTCGTCTTCGGGACACCGCTGGCCTACGTCCTGGCCCGCCGGCCATTTCCTGGCCGGTGGCTGGTCGACACACTCGTCGACCTCCCGATCGTCCTGCCGCCCGCCGTCGCCGGGATCGCCCTGCTGATGGCGTTCGGGCGCCGTGGCGTGCTGGGCGGGACGCTGGCGGACTGGGGCATCACGATCCCGTTCACCGCCGTCGCCGTCGTCATCGCCCAGGTCTTCGTCGCCGCGCCGTTCTACATCCGGGCGACCCGGAGCGGCTTCAACCGGATCGAGGCCGACCTCGAGGCGGCGGCAGCCGACCTCGGCGCCCCGCCCGGCACCGTCTTTCGGACGATCACCCTGCCGCTGGCCCGGCCGGGCCTCGCCGCCGGGGCCGTCCTGGCCTGGGCTAGGGCGCTGGGCGAGTTCGGCGCGACGATCATGTTCGCCGGCAACCTCGCCGGGACCACCCAGACGATGCCGCTGGCAATCTACGGCGAGTACGGCTCCGGTGATCTGCCCGCCGCGCTCCTCCTCGCAATCATCCTCCTCATCGGCTCGGTCGTGATCCTGCTCATCTCCCGCCTTGTCAGCCGGGACCGCTCCTTCTGACGGTCGTCTGGCCGCCGGAGCGGCCCGTGACGGAGGGACATGAGCCGACCCTCTCGTAAGGTCGACGCTCACGCCACGCTGGCGAGCCCGGCCGTCGCGGTGGCCTTCGCGAGGCGAGACTGCCGCTCGCAACAGCCCGTTCACGGCTTACCAGGTGCGTCGACCAATGGCGACTGGCACTCCGCGCGACGCATCATGGTCAACACATCACATCTGGTCGCGGGAGTTGTCCACATTTTCGGTGAATGTTACAGTGCTCCGATCGTGTGTCCGTACACCACGCCGGAGCGATCATCCCATGCAGGCGCCGCAACTCTGGCAAGCCGTCCTCGGTGAACTCAAGAGCAGCCGCCTGAGCGCCAACGTGTTCCGGAACTATCTCAACACGGCCGTGCTGGTCTCGCTCGACAACGACGTCGCCACGATCGCCGCATCCAACACCGTCACCGCCAATACGCTTCAGCAGCGCTACGCCAAAGAGGTCGAGAAGGCGCTGTCGGACTTCGTTGGCAGTCCAGTCAGCGCAAGGTTCATCGTCATGACGTCCAGCATCGAGGCGCAGCTGCGGGAACGCACCGGTCAGGTGGCACCTGAGGAGGCCGACCGCACCGGCGCCACGACCGATTCGGAGTCGGACGACGCCGGCGATGACGCCGCGCCATCCCCGGCGCCCCGCGTCGCCTCCCGTGGTACCGGTCCGGCTCCGAGACGAACGCCGACCCGTCCGTCCCGGTCGTCCGACTCCCGGTCCCGCCCGGCACCCGAGCTCCCGACCGTCGCCGACCGGCCGCCCCAGCGCCATCAGGCGTCGCTCTCGGCCGCTCCGGCCCACGGGCTGAACCCGCGCTACACCTACGAGACCTACGTCGTCGGCGGCTCGAACCGGTTCGCCCACGCCGCCTCGCTGGCCGTCGCCGACCGGCCCGGCGTCAAATACAACCCGTTCTACGTCTACGGCGGGGTCGGCCTTGGCAAGACGCATCTCATTCAGGCGATCGGATTCAAGGCCCTCGCCGCCAACCCCGATCTCGTGATCCGCTACGTCTCTTCGGAGAAGTTCACCAACGACCTTATCAACGCCCTCCGGGCCCGGACGGACATGGAGGAGTTCCGCAACCGCTATCGGCTGATCGACATCCTGATGATCGACGACATTCAGTTCATCGCCGGCAAGGAAGCGACGATGGAGGAGTTCTTCCACACCTTCAACGCGCTGCGCGAGGGCGGCAAGCAGGTCATCATCACCTCAGACAAGCCGCCCAAGTCGATCGGCGGGCTGGAGGAGCGCCTCCGGTCCCGGTTCGAGGGTGGGCTGATCGCCGATGTCCAGGCGCCGGACTACGAGATGCGGATGGCGATCCTGCGGGCCAAGAGCGATGAGATGGGCATCGCCGTCCCGGACGACGTTGCCGAGTACATCGCCGGCAAGGACCAGTCGAACACTCGCGAGCTCGAAGGGGCACTCAACACGATCGTCGCCCGGGCCGAGCTGACCAACCGGCCGGTCTCGCTGGACCTGGCGATGGAGTCGCTGACCGAGACGGCGATGGTCAGCCGCCGAAAGAAGCTCAACCCCGGCGCTATCGTCGAGATCGTCGCCGGACACTACGCGGTGTCGGTCAGCGCGATCCAGGGGAAGACCCGGACCAAGGACATCGTCCGGCCCCGGCAGGTCGCGATGTACCTGATCCGCAACGAGACCTCGGCCTCGCTGGTCGAGATCGGCCAGGTCCTCGGTGGCCGGGACCACACGACCGTCATGCACGGCATCACCAGGATCGAGACCGACCTCGCCTCGGACAGCGCCCTGAGATCCCAGCTCATGTCCATCCGGGAGCTGCTGTTCACGAGCAGTCGATAATTACGCGTACCAGGCTGAGCGGGCGACGACGGCTGTTTTGGCGACCGAGACGTCGTAGGGGTTGACCCTACGTCAGCGGCCAGCGCCAATCGGGCAAGTGCCCCGCACCCGCGATGGACGATCGGTCGAAACGCATCGACAGGCCGATCCCGATGCCGATCTGAATCTGGATCCAGCGTCGTCAGGTTGCAAACCGCGGTCGCTGGGCTACACTGTCCAGACAGGGCGAATTGCACACGTTCGCTGGCTCACCTGGGTGAGCTGGCGAATCTGGGGCCGCCCGCCGCCGCACGGTGCTGTCCGGCTCGCGCAAAACCTGGAAGGGTGCGATGACGACCCGCTCTCTAGGACGTGTACTTCCACATGCCATCGGTCTCGTCGACCCAAACGGGGAACTCCGTCCGGACGCTGCACGCGACCGTGACCGCCCCGAGGAGCGCCTGCTCGACCAGGCACCCGATCAGGGCCGATGGATGACGATCAACGCAGCCTGCAAGCTGCTTGGCGTCGACCAGTCGACCCTGCGGCGCTGGAGCGACGCAGGGAAGGTGCCTGTCTTCCGGACGCCGGGGGGCCACCGCCGCTACAGTGAGGAAACCCTCCGGGCGCTGATCGGCAACGGTCCCCGGCGCCAGACCCGTCCCCGGCTGGGCCGGCAGACGCTCGCGGAACGCTCGATCGCCGGCTATGAGGACGAGCAGTTCGTCTCGGCCCGGGACCGGCGCTGGTACCGCGCCTACTCCCCTTCGATGCTGGAGGACCTACGCCGCCACGGCCGTCGCCTGATCGACCTGGCCGGCCGCTTCGTCACGACGCCCGCGGGGTCGGCTGAGCGCGCCGCCGCGGTCTGCGAGGCCCGCCAGATCGGCGAGCATTACGGTCGCGTCAGCGCCTCGGCTGGTCTCAACGTCGCCGAGTCGGTCGAAGCGTTCCTCTACTTCCGGGTGCCCGTGATCCGATCGATCATCGGGCTGACCGACGACGAGGCCCTGGCCGCCAAGCGGGCGGTCCGGGTCCACGTCGAGCTCGGCCAGTTCCTCGACGAGGTGTTGGTCGCCACCGTGCGCAGCCACGAACAGTGCCTCGCCTACCGCTCTCCGGCCTGAACATTCGCCGGGCGGGTCCGGTCGTAATCGGTCCGGACTCAACGACATGAGGAGCAGGGTACGCGATGTCGCGGAATGCCCACGGAGGAGCGCACCCGGTCAGTGGGCGGTGACAGCCATCGTTTCCGGTCGCCGGCGACGGAGCAGGTCGTCCGCGATGACGAGCAACATCAACAAGGAGATAAGCCCGGCGGCGGCGAAGCTGCTGACCATGACCGCCTCGATTCCGGCCGAGACTTGCATCTCGTAGACCCGCTCGACCGACTCGTAGTGGAGCGGGAACCCGCGCTCGTCCAGGGCTGGGCCGGCCGGCGACCGGACGGGAATCTCCGCGATGTAGGTCCGTGGCCCCGACTGCTCGGCCAGGAGCCGGTCGTGCCAGACGTTCGCGTTCACCGCGAGGAGGACGAAGCCGGCGACCGCGATCGGCAGCAGCCACCAGCGCGGCCGGTTGCCCCACAGCGCGGCGATCACGAGGACCCCGGTCCCGAGCACGCAGAGCAGCGCCCAGGCCTGCCACGGCTGGAGTCCGTCGGTGGCCGTCGTGTTCCCCCAATCGCCATGCTCGCCATACTGCCGGACGACGCGGGCGCCGACGGCCGCCACGATGATCACCACGCCGCTCAGCACGATCGCCCAGACCAGCACCACCCTGACGAGATTGAGCAGTCGAGGCATCGCGCGGTGCCTTTCCCTGAAGACTTCGTCGGTCAGCGATTCGCTGCACTCGCCAGGGCCGGTCCCTGCCCGTTCCGGTCACCCGGATGCCAGGGACATCCGAACCACTCCAGCGGTTCACGGCTCTATACATCAATAGACGGATCGGACGGTGAATCGTTACGGCGGAGGGCTCATCGTCCGATAACCGTTCAGGAGGCTCGATCCTTCCTCTTCGGCGACATGGCGATGGCACGGACCGCGTCGTCCGTGCCATCGCGCTCAACCCGCGTCTGCCGCGGTGATCGTCTGTCAGTCGTAGGTGAAGATGATCGACTTGTCGGTGTGAGACCCGCTGAAGGCGCTGACCCCGAGGATATCGTTCGAGCCGCCGGGATAGGCAAGCGTCGTCCCGGTGGGATAGCGCTCGACGTCGACGATGTAGGTGCCGTAAGGGATGTCCGCGAAGTCGACCTGACCGTCGCCGTTCTCGTCGCAGCCAACATTGCTGTAGTCCCGAAGTGAGAAGCACGCGCCCGTGAGAAGCTCGCCCGTCGCAAGATCGAAGGACTGGATCGAGACATCGGCCGTCGATGATCCCGACCGTGCCAAAGGAATACCTACCGTAACGTCGGTCCGCTGCGACCGGTAGACCGTAAGCTGTTCCGCGGCCGGGAGCGCGTAACCGGGCGGGACCGATGTGTAGACGATGGAGTACGTACCCACCGGAATGGCCTGGAACCAGACATACCCGTCGCCGTTTCGGTCGCAGCCGACATTACTGTAGGGCACCAGTTTCAGGCAGGCGCCCGGTACCAGAGCGTTTCCGTCGTACGATCCGACGTAGACGTCCTTCGCCGAGCCAGCAGCCTGGGCGGAACCCTGCCCGAGACCGACGAGTGCGAACGATAGTGCAACGGTCAGTGCCATCGCGAGCGAGACGATTCGTCCCATCCTGAACCCCCAATCGAGCAACCCCGGTCGTCAGAGCGGAGATGGGGGAGTGCGGTCCGCGCCGCGTTGTTCGCGTTGTTCCCCCGTCCCCGGTCGCCAGCGGCGCTTACGACCCTGATCTCAGGATGGACTCGCGGGATCCGGGCGACTACCCGTACATCTGCGCATATGACGATTCAGGGCTGCTTGCCCCGGCTATGCAGCGCCAAAGGCTAGATCAGACCGGCCCGGAGCGCGAGGGCGGTCGCGGCGGTCCGGGTCGGGGTCTCCAGCTTGCCGAGGATGTGGCGGACGTGCTCGGAGACGGTCCGCCGGCTAAGGAACAGGCGGTCGGCGATCTCGCGGTCGGACTTCCCCTCCGCGACGAGGCTGAGCACCTCGCGCTCACGCGGCGTCAGGCCGTAGCGTCCGGGTGGAACAGCTACCGGCGGGGCTGCCGAATGGATCGTGACCGGGCGATCAGCCGGCGGTTCCGGAACGGTCGCCGCCAACTCCGTCGCGACGGACAACGCCAGCTCCGCCGTCTGGTTGCGGCTCAGGAGTCCGGCGCGGCTGGCCGACTCGGCCGCCCGCACCCGGCCAAGCTCACGCCTCAGTCTGGCAACCGTCGCGGCATGGCGATGCCTGTCGGTGTCATCGAGCGGGGCACCGAGCATCTCCCGGAACCGGTTGGCCACCAGGAGCAGCTGCAACGCGATCTCCGGCCGACCAGCCATGGCCGTCAGCTCGCCGATGCCTTCGGTGGAGTCGACGACACCCCAGACGTAGCCGATGTCACGGCGCAGGTCGATCGCCTGGCCCATCAGGTCGGCCGCGCGAGCCCGGTCACCATCGAGCAGGGCGATCTGCCCAAGCGCCTGCCTGGCGTACGCCACGCCGAAGCGGTCGCCGAGCTCGACGAACAGACCCTCACTCCGGGTCAGCAGCGCTCGCGCCGATTCGGGCTGGCCCTGCCGGATGGCGGTCAGGCCGATCGCATGGCAGGCGTAGGCGATCTGGTCCTGATCCCCAAGCTCGTGCAGGATGGCGATCGCCTCGGATTCCCGCTCCGCCGCCCGGTCACAGTCGCCGAGATGATAGGCCACCCGGCCAAGGTTCAGCAGACTGAGCGCGACGCCGCGCCGCTCCTGCCGCCGGGTCCGGATGGCGAGACTCTCCTGATGGAGCGAGCGGGCCCGCTCAAACTCACCCCGGGTCTGAAGCAGGATACCGAGAATGTTGAGGAGACCGGCGACCTGACCGGGATCGTCCCCGTCCCGCCGGATCACGAGGGCGTCCGTGTAGAGCCGCTCGGCCAACTCGTACTCGCCGAGGTCGCTCAGCACATGCCCGAGGCTCGTCAGTAGCGTCGCCTGGGCCCCTGGCGGGACGGCGTCGAGGTGCGGCAGCGCCCGCTCCATCGCCCGCCGGGCCTCCGCCAGCTGCCCCCGGATGTCCCAGTACCGCCAGAGCGAACCGACGAGCCGAACCCCGTCGGCGACCGGTCCGACGGTGAAGGTTGTCTCCTCCGCCGCCCGGACGTTCGCGGCGTTGCCATCCAGCCAGCGAAGCCAGTCGGCCTGCTGGCTGCCGAGCATCGCGGGCTCGGCCAGGACCGCCCGACCGGCGAACCAGACGGCGTGACGGCGCCGGGTCCGTTCCCCCTCGCCGCTGCGCTCCAGGAGCTCGAGCCCGAACCGCCGGATGATGCCGAGCATCAGGAAGCGGCGCTCGCCGTCGTCGCGCGGCTCGCTCGTCAGGAAGCTGGCATCGACAAGACCGGAGAGCAGATCGACCACGGCGTCAGGAGCGATCGGGGGATCGCCAGGCTCATCGTCCGGATCGGCGCAGACCTGCTCGGCGGTGACGAGGTCGAAGCCGTCGATGAAGACGGTCAGCCGCCGGAACAGGCGCTGCTCGACCGGGGAGAGCAGATCGTAGCCCCAAGCGATGGCGCCGCGGATCGTCTGCTGCCGGGCGGGGAGGTCGCGGGGACCGCCGCCCAGCGCCGGTAGGCCGACCGCCAGCCGGTCCCGGAGCTGAGTCGGGCTCAGGATCCGGAGTCGCGCCGCCGCCAGCTCGATCGCCAGCGGCACGCCGTCGACCTGCCGGCAGATCTCCGTGACGACCGGGCGCAGGGCCGGTGTCAGATCGAACTCCGGCCACACCCGCCGGGCGTGGAAGATAAAGAGCTCCAACGCGGGGGACGGGCCCGTGGAGCCGGATGACCGACGGACATCCGGCAGGGACAGCGGAGCGATCTGCTCCTCCCGCTCGATCCCGAGCGCCAGGCGGCGCTGCGAGGTCACGACGATCTGGAGGGAGGGCGCCGCCATCAGCAGCTGATCGACCAGGCCGGCGAGATCCGGGAGGTGTTCGGCGTTGTCCAGCACCAGCAGCGTGCCGGATTCCCCCAGTGCACTGGTGACGCCTTCCGGAAGCTGGTCATCGCCCAGCTCGGACGGGATCGCCCGGACATCGAGGACCGATGCGATCGACCGGATGGCATCGGCGACCAGACGGAAGTCCGACAGCGGGACGAGGACGACACGGCGCGACTCCTCGGCGGCGATCCGTCGGGCGAGATGGATGACGAGCCGGGTCTTGCCGACACCACCGGGCCCGGTCACGGTGATGAGCCGGGTTCCGGCCTCGATGAGGCCCGTGATCCGGGCGACGTCATCGGCCCGGCCCATCAGCGATTCGGCCGACCAGACCGGAAACTGATCATCGCCGTCCGGCCGGACGGACGGGCCGATCGGTCCGGACTCCAATGGCTGGGTCATCGTCACCACGTCAGCACGCCATCCCAACGAATCGGCCACCGGGCGCCGAATCCGGCTCCCAAGGATCACCGCCTGACTGATCCTCCTATCGTATCAACAGGCCCCGCCATTCAGGCGTTTCGTTCGCTCATCTACCAGCCGAGCAGAACTCCGGTCGAGGCCGGAATCCGGACTCCACCCTCGGCGACCGCGGTCGGCCGCTCGCCGCCGTAGCGCTCGTTGCCCGTGTCGAGCAGCACCGTCACGCCACGCGGCGGGTCCGGAATGCCCTCGGCCAGCTCCCGGAGCGGGAACCGGACCTCGTCACCGAAGTTGGCCAGCAGCAAGCGGTGCCCCTCGCCGTTCGTCCGGTACAGCAGGATCAGATCGTCCCGTGCCGCGGCAACCGTGCCGAGGCGGTCGCGGACGGCCAGCACCGCGTCGTCCCGGACCAGGTGGAGCAGGTCCTGGTAGAGCTCGTAGGTGTCGCCATTGGTCTCGCGTTCGGAGAGGTCGAGGGTCGAATTTTGGAACGTCGATTCCGCCTGCGGGTCCGGCACCTCGGCACCGGCGAACGATGCGAAGTGGGAGAACTCCAGCCGGCGCCCTTCGGTGACGAGCCGGCCGAGCTCACCCTCGTGGTCGGTGAAGTACTGAAACGGGGCGCTCGCCCGGAACTCCTGCCCCATCCAGATCAGCGGCGTCTCCGGGGCGAGCAGGAATAGCGCCGAGGCGACGTGGTACCGCTCACGGCTCATCTGGGTGTGGATCCTGTTGCCGATCGCCCGGTTGCCGACCTGATCATGGTTCTGCAGGCAGAAGACGAAGGCGCTGCCCGGTTCGTCCGTCACGACCGTCCCACGAGTGACGCCTGGCTCCCATTCCTGTCCCTGGAACGTGAACCCGCCCGTGATGACCCGGGCGATGCTCTCCGGCGTCCCCGCGTACTGACCGTAGTAGCCGTCCCGCTCGCCGGTCAGGAAGACGTGCATCTCGTGGTGGAAGTCGTCGGCCCAGAGCCCGTCGCAGCCCCAGCCCCCTTCGAGCGGCGAGCGCATCACGCCGACGTCGTTGCGCTCGTCCTCCGCGAACAGGACAGCCTCCCGCGGGACGGCCGCGATGCGCACGGCCGCCGCGAGCTCGGCGATGACATGGACCGGGCCGTCATCGAGGATGGCGTGGACGGCGTCCATCCGGAGCCCGTCGATGTGGTACTCCTCGACCCAGTGGACGGCGTTGCCGATGATGAAGTCGCGGACCGGCTGACTGTTCTCGCCGTCGTAGTTGACGGCGTCGCCCCACGGCGTCATGTGCCGGTCGGTGAAGTAGTCCGTCGCGAAGGCGGAGAGGTAGTTGCCGTCCGGGCCGAAGTGGTTGTAGACGACGTCGAGGATGACGCCGAGACCTGAACGGTGGGCGGCGTCGACCAGGGCGCGCAGATCGTCGGGCCGGCCGTAGTTATGGCTCGGCGCCCAGATGTCGACGCCGTCGTAGCCCCAGTTCCAGCGGCCGGGGCTCTCGGCCAGCGGCATCAGCTCGATCGCCGTCACGCCGAGATCGCGCAGGGCCGGCAGCTGCGCCGCCAGGGCGGCGTAGGTGCCCTCCGGCGTCATCGTCCCGACGTGCAGCTCGTAGATCGACAGGTTGCTGACTGAGATTCCATCCCAGCCCTCGTCCTGCCAGCCGTACCTGGACGGATCGACGACCTCCGACGGACCATGGACGCCCTCGGGCTGGAACCGGGAGACCGGGTCGGGCCGTGGGTCGGCGCCATCGAGGCTGAACCGGTAGCGGGTGCCCGCGCCGATCCCGCGGATCTCGCCGGCCCAGTAGCCCTCCGCCTCGCGCTGGAGTTCCACGCCACCGTCGCCGGCGTCGAGCACGACCGCGACCGATCGCCGGGCGTTCGGCGCCCAGACGCGGAAGGTAACGCCGGTCGCGGTGACGGTCGCGCCGATCGCCGCTCGGGCGCGGTCGAGGAGGGGTTCGAGGGTGGACGCATCCGTCATGACAACCTCAATCTCTGCTTCACGATGGCCGGACAGTCAGTCAGGCCATGGTCTTCGAAATGACATCTCAGTGAGCGAACAGGGTGCGTACGTTCGGACGCAAATCGCCGTGGACGATGCGGCCAGCCTGTCGCATGTCGTGCTCTCAAGGCAACAATGCTGCCGTGGACGCTCGCTGACCGGTCGCGACGGAGCGGGCCGAACCGGATGGCACGAGGCTTCGGTATGATGCCAGCCTGAACGCCGGACCGGGACAGGCCAGCGCGACATGGCATCCCACGAGATTTCCCGAGGAGACGACGATGACCCCATCGGACCACACCACGCCGGACACCGCGATCCTCTGGCCTGCCCTCGGTGAGGAGCCTGAGACCAGCCAGTGGGTCCAGAGCCGAACCGAGGCGCGGGTCGCGGCCGGCGGCGGGATGGCGGCGGCCAAGACGACGCTGGCCACTCGGGCCGGGGCCGAGATCCTGGCGGCCGGCGGCAACGCCGTCGACGCTTCGGTCGCAATGGGTTTCGCCTCCGGGGTCGTCGAACCCTGGGGATCCGGGCTGGGCGGTGGCGGCTACATGGTCATCCAGCGGCCCGGCGACGAGGCCGTCGTCGTCGAGTACCCGATGGTCGCACCGGCCGGGGCGACGCCGGACATGTTCCCGCTGGCCGGCGGGACCGACCCGAACCTGTTCGGCTGGCCCAACGTCGTCGAGAGCGCCAACCTACTCGGGCACCGCTCGGTTGCCGTGCCGGGGACGGTCGCGGGGCTGACGCTGGCGCTGGAACGGTACGGGACGAAGTCGCTGGCCGAGGTGATGGCCCCGGCGATCCGCTACGCCGAGGACGGCTTCCCGGTCGACGCCAGCTGGACCTACGTGACGGCCCGGTACCTGGCGACGCTATCACTCTTCCCGGAGACGGCTCGCGTCTTCCTGCCGGGCGGCGCGATCCCCTACAACGAGCAGGCGCTGGTGCCGACGATCTTCCGGCAGCCGGACCTCGCCAGGACGCTTCGTGCCATCACCGAGGGAGGCCGGGCCGCCTTCTATGAGGGCAAAGTCGCGGCGTCGATCGCCGGGCATCTCGCGGAAAACGGCGCCGTCTTCCGGCCAGAGGACCTGACAGACTACGCCGCGACCGTCGTCCCGGCCGCCTCAGCCTCGTACCGCGGCTACGACGTCTACAGCCCCGGCGGTGGGACCGGCGGCCCGACCCTGCTCCAGTCGCTCAACATCCTGTCCGGCTTCGACCTCGCCGAGCACCACCACAACTCGGTCGCCCACCTCCACCTGCTCGCTCACGCCTTCCGGGCCGCTTTCGCCGACCGGTTCGCCTACCTCGCCGACCCGAAGTATGTCGATGTCCCGCTCGACGTCCTCCTCTCCGGCGACTACGCGGCCGAGCGGGCGATGGAATTCGCCTGGGACCGGGTCGCCCCAACGACGGCCGGGTCGCGGGACCGTCTCGGCGTCAGCCACGGCCTCTCCCCGTCGATCCCCGACTACATCACCGGCGGCAGCACGACGCACTTCAGCGCCATCGATGGCAACGGGCTGGCTGTCTCGACGACGCAGACGCTGCTTTCCCTGTTCGGCAGCCGGGTCACGGTGCCGGGGACCGGGGTGCTGCTCAACAACGGGATGATGTGGTTCGACCCGGAGCCGGGCCGGCCGAACTCGGTCGAGGGTGGCAAGCGGCCGCTCTCCAACATGGCGCCGGTCGTGATCGCGCGGGACGGCCAGGCCGTCGGCAGCCTCGGCGCCAGCGGCGGCCGGCTGATCATGAACTGCAACGCCCAGATCGCGATGAACATGATCGACTACGGCCTCAGCGGGATGCCGGCTGTCAACGCGCCCCGGATCGACACGTCGACCCGCAACCTGCTCGTCAGCGGCCGGCTGCCGCGCCAGGTCCGGGCCGACCTCGCGGCCCTCGGCCACCCGGTCGTCGCCCTGCACGAAGCGCCGGGCACCAGTCAGTTCTCGTCGCCGGTCGGCATCCGGCGCCACGACGACGGCTCCCTCAGCGGCGGCGCTGACATCTTCTACACGGCGACAGCGATCGGCGTGCCCGGCTCAGCGTCACGAACCGGCTGATCGCTACGAACGCCATTCGTCCGGCGAACCGGAAAGGCCGAACCCGCAGGCCCGTGTCGCCTTTCTGACAGAATTGTGCGGAAAAACAGTGGACAACGACCATTGGTCCTGCTATCGTGCAGCGGCCTCGTGGAAACGTTTCAACGGTCGCGCAGCGCGTGCGTGATCGATCCTCACTTGGATGGCGCCACTCCACCCTGGCCTGGACCTGCACGTTCTCGACCGCAACGGATGAACTCCGGTTCGATTGGCGGACGTGTTCGCATTCCTGGCTGTCATCGTCGGACAGCCCACCTGACCTCGTCGTCCATTCGTTCTGAATCGAAGGAGATCCCTGTATGTCCTCAGGCAAGTACAGCCTTTCCCGGCGCGGCCTCGTAGCGGCCGCGGCCGGAGCCGCGATGCTCCCGATGGCCGCTCGGGCCCAGACACCTGGCGCGACCCCAGGTGGCGGCACCCCACCGGCCGTGACGCCAGATGAGTCGATCACCGGCGAGATCAACGTCGGCATGGTCGGCAACCCGCAGATGATCGCCTTGCAGGAGATCGTCAACGCCGGTTACTTCGCCCAGGCTTACCCGAACATCACGGTCAACCTGACCGTGCTGCCTGAGAACGAGATCCGGACGTCGATCAATCAGGACGTTGCCGCGCAGGGCGGCGCCTACGACGCCGTCACGATCTCGAATTTTGAGGTCCCGCTCTGGGCCGCCAACGACTGGCTGACCGAGCTCGGCGAGGCGGCCAAGGCCGACGCCACCTACGACTTCGAGGACATCCTGCCGGCCCATCTCCAGGGCCTCACCTACGAGGACGGCGTCTACGCCCTCCCGTTCTACGGTGAGAGCGCGATGCTCTACTACCGGACGGACGTCCTCGAGACCATGGGGTTGACCCTGCCGGACGACCCGACCTGGACGCAGATCGCCGACCTCGCGACCCAGATCAAGACCAACAGCACCGACGGCATGTCCGGCATCGCCCTCCGCGGCCTGATCGGCTGGGGCCAGCAGCTCGCGCCGATGACGACGGTCATCAACGCCTTCGGCGGCTCCTGGTACGACGCGGACTGGAACGCCACCCTCGACAGCGAGGCGTCCAGCAACGCGATCAACTTCTACATCAACACCCTGCAGCAGGCCGGGCCGACCGGTTCCGAGCAGAACGGCTTCACCGAGTGCGAGCAGCTGTTCGTGACCGGGCAGGTCGCGATGTGGTACGACGCCACCTCGGCGGCGGACTTCCTCGCCTCCCCGGAGCAGAACCCGGACTACTACCAGAACGTCGGCTACGCCCTGCCGCCGTACGAGAACTCGACGGACAACCGCGGCAACTGGCTGTACAGCTGGGCCTTCGGTGTCCCGGCCTCGGCCCCGAACCCGGAAGCCGCCGCCGCCTTCTCCCGCTGGGCGACGTCGGTCCTCTACTACCAGACCGTCAGCAGCGTCGACGGATTCGGCCGCGCCCCAACCGGCGCCCGGACCTCGACCTACTCCGACCCGAACTACCTCGCCGTCGCGGGAGACTTCGCCCCGACCGTCCTCCAGGCCATCGAGCTGGCCAACCCGAACGAGCCCTGCCTCGTCCCGGTCCCCTATCAGGGTGGCCAGTTCGTCCGAATCCCGGAGTTCACCGATCTGGGTGACCAGGTCAGCCGGATCTTCGCCGGCGCGATCGCCGGAAGCACCCAAATCGACGATGCCATCGGCCAGGCCAACGACCTTGCCAACACCACCGCCGTCGACGGCGGATACCAGTAGGCCGGACTCAGCGGGAGCCAGGATGACCTCGCTCCCGCTGAACGGGACGCAAAGAACACAACCAGGGCGTTCAGATCACGGCCCCAGGCGCCCGACGCGTGGGGCCGTGATGCCATGATGCCATGATGGCACTCCTGTCGGCTACGGTATCGTCCGTATCGTCCGGGCCGCTCGTCCCGCTCTCGTCCTGATCATCCCGATCACCCTGATCACCGGTTCGATCGACAGTCGCTCGCCGCCATGGAGGTGCCACATGGCCACTGTTACCGAATCCGCCCCTGCCGTGCAGGCACCGGTCGCTCGCCGGTCACTCACCGAGCGGATCGGCGTCGGCCGGCTCCTGCTCTACCCAGCGATGCTCTACGTCATCATCGTGACCCAGATTCCGTTCATTCTGACGATCTACTACAGCTTCCAGAACTACCTGTTGAACCGGCCAGACCGCGACGGTTGGGTGGGCCTGGCGAACTACCAGCGACTCTGGGATCAGGTTCGGGACACCAACTCCGCCTTCTTCGCCGCCCTCATCAATACGGTGCTCCTGACGGTGGGTTCGGTCGTCCTCGCGGTCATCGTCGGGCTGGCGTTCGCCGAGCTCGTCAACCACCGGTTCCCGGGGAGAGCCATCGTGCGGACGCTGCTGATCACCCCGTTCCTGATCATGCCGGCCGCCGCGGCCCTCTCCTGGAAGAACCTGCTCTACAACCCCAATTTCGGGTTCCTCGACTGGTTCACATCCTCGACCCTGCCGGGGGCGCCCGCGCCGAACTGGCTGGGCGACTACCCCCTGCTATCGATCATGATCTATCTGGTCTGGCGCTGGGCGCCGTTCATGATGCTGATCTTCCTGGCCGGGATGGGCTCGATCTCCGAGGAGGTCCGGGAAGCCGCCCGGATGGATGGCGCAACCGCGTGGGAGGAGTTCCGCTCGATCACGCTCCCCCATCTGCGCAAGTTCTTCATGCTCGGCAGCCTGCTGGGGACGGTCTACATCTTCCAGGATTTCGACCCGATCTACCTGATGACCCAGGGCGGACCAGGCAACGAGAGCACCAACCTGTCGTTCCTGGTCTATCGGACCGCCGTCTCGGGCAGCAATTACGGCCTTGCGTCGGCGATCGGTGTCGTGACGGTCATCCTGTCGATCATCGCCGTCACCTACCTCGTCCGGATCCTGTCGCGTGTCTTCGAGGGGGAGCTGTCCGATGGCCGCTAATGCACCTGCCAGCGGGTCCACCGTCGATTCCCGCTACGGCACCCTGACTGTCCCGAACGACCAGCGAACGGCCCTTCAGAAGTTCTTCCGCCGAACCGGCGTCCGCAAGGACAGTGCGCCGCTACCGCTGGCGATCGCCGCCTGGATCGTCGCGATCATCGTCTTCTTCCCGATCTTCCAGTTCGTCGTCACCGGCTTCAAGTCCGAGCAGGAAGCCGTCGCCATTCCACCCCGCCTGCTGCCCTGGCCCGGCTACGAGGAATCGGCGGTCGTCCCAGAGACTGTCAACGTCGACAGCACCCAGGCATCCCAGGCGGCGGATGCCGTCGATGAGGGGCTGGACTTCCGGTTCGCGCCGACGCTGAACCAATACCGGACCATTTTCCAGCTGGACTTCGGCTCGTTCTTCCTCAACTCGCTGACCGCGACGCTGGTCTCGACCGCCGTCGTGCTGTTGCTCGGGATCCCGGCCGCCTACGCGCTCTCGATCCTGGCCGGGGCTCGGGCGCCGAACGCGCTGTTCTTCCTGATCTCGACCAAGTTCCTGCCAATCGCCGGTGTGCTTGTCCCGCTGCTGGTGATCTACCGACGACTGGACCTGCTCAACACGCTCCAGGGACTCATCATCCTGTACATCGCGATGAACCTGCCGATCGCGATCTGGATCCTGCGCTCGTTCTTCCAGGATGTTCCCCGGGACGTGATCGATGCCGCCCGGCTGGACGGCGCGACGCCGCTCCAGGAGATCTTCCAGGTGATCGTCCCCATGGTGCGGCCCGGCATCGTCGCGACGGGCTTCATCTGCATGATCTTCGCCTGGAACGAGTTCTTCCTCGCCGCCTTCCTCGCGGCTGTCGGCAACTCGACCGTGCCGATCTTCATGCTCCAGTACGTCACCGGCGAGGGGCTGTTCTGGGCCAAGCTCTCCGCCGCCGTCACCATCGGCGTGCTCCCGATCGTCCTGCTCGGCTGGGCGGCGCAGGGCCAGCTCGTCCGCGGACTGTCCCTTGGGGCGGTCAAGTAGACTTCCTTATGTCGGCCCGGGCCGGTCGACGCTGAACAGGACCGGCCCTGAGGGGTCCGGCTAGACGGCATCGGATTCCACGATGACTTCCGAGAGCGACGCCGCGATCATGAGGCGTAGCGGGGGAAGGCCACGACGAATCCCATGTTCTTTCGCCGGACCCCTCAGGGCCGGTCCGTGCCCGATCGCATCTCACATCAAGTCGCTCGAAAGGTATCCCCATGCGCGCAGTCCTCATCGAGACACCCCACAGCGTCCAGGTCACCGACGTGCCGGACCCGGTCGTCGGCCCCCGCGACGCCCTGATCAGGGTCATGGCGACCGGCATCTGCGGCACCGACCTCCACATCATCGACGGCGAGTTCCCCATCGCCACCTATCCGAACATCCCGGGCCATGAGCTGGCCGGCGAGATCGTCCAGCTCGGCTCGGAGCTGGCCGACGTCGAGCAGGGCGCGGTCGACTTCAAGGTCGGCGACCGCGTCGGCGTCGACCCGACGCTCAACTGCGGCGAGTGCTTCTTCTGCCACCGCGGTCAGTACAACCTCTGCGAGCGGTTCGGAGCAGTCGGCCTGACCGTCCCCGGCGGCTTCGCGGAGTACGCCTCGGTCCCGATCCGGACGCTCTACAAGCTGCCGGACAGCATGAGCTACGCGACCGGTGCGCTGATCGAGCCAGTCTGCTGCGCGGTCCGCGGCTTCCACCGCCTGAGCCCGCAGGTCGGCGAGAGCTACCTGATCTACGGGGCTGGCCCGATGGGGCTGATCAACGCCCAGATGGCCGGGTTCAACGGCGCCTCGCAGGTCGCGCTGATCGACATCAACGAGTCGCGGCTGGCGCGGGCGAAGGATGAGTTCGGCATCGAGCACGTCGCGACCTCGCTCGACGGCCTTCGCGACCTTGCTCCGCGCGGCTTCGACAACGTGATCGAAGCGACCGGCGTCACACGGGTGGCGAGCATGGCGATGGACGCGGTGATCCGGGGCGGCAAGCTGCTTCTGTTCGGCGTTTGCCCGCCAGGCCAGAAGGCCGAGTACGAGGCCTTCCGGATCTACAACCAGGAGATCACCATCATGGGCACGATGGCGGTTCGCAACTCCTATGGTCCGGCCCTCGACATCCTCGCGACGGACGCGATCGACTCGGTGAAGATGGTCAGCCACACGCTGCCCCTGGCGGACTTCGAGGAGGCCGTCGACATCGCCCGCAAGGGCAGCGGCATGAAGGTCCAGGTCGCACCAAACGGGTAGTTCGTGCCCCACACCGAGCCCCCTCCCCATCTCGCTTTCGTCCCTCCGAGGACGCATCGGATGACGAGGGGGCTTTTGCATGGTTCCTGTCGGGTCCAATGGGGCGTGGGCTGTCCACAAACTGGTCTATGGTCGAAGAGCGCGGAGCGACGCAGGTGGGCCGCGACGGTAGGGCAGACGGTGCGAATGACGGGAGACTGAGCGTGGCGATGCTGAACGTGATGAAGGAAGACCAGCGGCGTGGGCCGGACTTCGGCGGGCCGGAGCTCGACATGCTCCTGGGTTATCTCGCCTACGAGCGCGACACGCTACTCTGGAAGCTGGACGGCCTCGACGATGAGCAGCTCCGCCGGCCGCACCAGCCATCGGGCCTCACGCTGCTCGGCATCATCAAACACCTGACGGACGTCGAGCGAAGCTGGGTCCGCGGTATCGTTGGCGGCGAGGACATCCGCCATTACTGGGATCCCGCCGACCCTCAGCGCTACTGGCGGATCGAACCGGACGACACGTCCGCCGCGATCATCGCTGGCTACCGCGCCGAAGGCGACCGGTCCGACGCCATCATCCGGGAGCGAGGTCTCGACGCGGGGGTCAGCTTCGTCCGGGATGAGGCCGAACGGGACATGGCCGTGCGCTGGGTCGTGATCCACCTCGTCGAGGAGACCGCGCGCCACGTCGGGCATGCGGACCTCATGCGCGAGACGATCGACGGGGCGACGGGAGAGTAGTCAGTCTCCCCTTCATCACGAGGAGCGAGTGCGATGGATCAGTGTCAACGGGTCGACCCTCCGCCTGCCGCGACCGAGCGGGAACTGACGCTTGCCTTCCTCAACCGGCAGCGCGAGACGCTGATCTGCAAGATGGATGGCCTCGACGATGAGCAGCTCCGGCATCGGCATGAGTCGTCCGGCCTGACGCTGCTTGGGTTGGTCAAACACCTGACCGATGTTGAACGGTCATGGTTCCGGGAGCGCTTTGGCGGCGAGGACCTCGCCTCTCTCTGGGATGACGCCGACCCCCAACGGTACTGGCGGATTGAACGGGATGACGACACCGTCGCCCTCATCGCCGATTACCGGGAGGAATGCGCCACAGCCGACCGAATCGTAGGATCACATAGCCTGGACGATGTCGCCGCGATGTCGCCACCGAATCGTCCAGGCTTCACCCTGCGCTGGATCGTATTGCACATGATCGAGGAAACCGCCCGTCACGTCGGCCATGCGGATCTGCTGCGGGAGGCGATTGACGGGGTTACGGGGGAGTAGGAGCCAGCAGGCTATGAGAGGTCGATCGCGATAGGCAACGCCGACCGTGACCAGTCGTTCGGCAGCTCCCCGCCCGACCAGCCGTAGTACTTCGCCGCCAGCGACTCCCGTGCCGTTTGCTTCTCGGCGTCGGACGCCTGGCGGGCAATCCCCTCGTGCGTCACCCCAAGGACGCGGAACGTGGCCACGCCGTCGCGGTCGATGTTGCGGACCCAGTCGGCCCGGTCACCGCCACCGGAGAGCAGGTAGACCGTTCGGCGATCCGGCGCGACGCCGAACCAGATCTCGATCTCGTGCGGCCGGCCGGAGACACGGCCGGTCGTCGTCAGGTAGCCGTTACGCTCGGCGAGCTGCTCGTCCGTGAGCGGCAGCGAGGTGGTCACCGTCAGACCTCGCGGACGCGGGAGCGGCGCAGCGGCGAGAGGACCTGGGCCAGCTCCAGGACCTGCGTCATCATCGCCTCGACGCGACCCCGGGTTGCCGGCTCGATGAAACGCCGGGCGGCGACGTCGACCGAGCCATTCGGGATCACCACCGTCGTCGGGGCGATGTTGCCGTTCAGGCTGCGCGTCGTGTGGTCGAGCGCGGTGATCGTGTTGACGGCGGTCAGGCTGCCGACCGACATCAACCCGACGGCCTTGCCAGTCAGGTAGGGCGGGCGGTCCCCACCGAGGAACTGGAGGTAGTCCAGCGCGTTCTTGATCGCCCCGGACATCGTGCCGTGGTAGGTCGGGGAGCAGAGCAGGATCGCGTCGGCTCCCCGGACCTCCTCGAGGAACCAGGCCAGCTTCGCGCCGTAGGCATCGACGCGGAGGTCCGGGTTGTAGACCGGGAAGTCGAGATCCCGGACATCGACAAGGACCGTCTCGGCGCCGGCGCCGGCCGCCATCGCAAGGGACGCTTCGAGAACCATCCGGCTCTGGGCGCCGCGGCCCATGCTCCCGCCGAGTCCGACCATCCGGAGCGGGCGGTTGTCGATCGCGTGTTCAGGCAGTCCCAACCGCGCTTCGCCGTCGTTCCGCATCCCGTTCCTCATCCATCTCGCGGCCGCGTCGTCCCGGATCGCCGGTCAACCGACACGGTTCTACTCATCGTTGTCAGCCGCGATCGGGCTGACCATCCCAGCGCACGACCAGTTCCGTCAGTTCCACGACGTTGCCGTCAGGGTCCGCGACGTAGAGTGCCACATTCCCCTGCCCGAAATGCCGCCATTCGGTCGTGTACGCCGCCCGTTCCAACCGATCGGCCAGACCGGCCAGTGAACCGGGCGGCACGCGCAGGGCGAAATGCACATGGCTGCCACCACGACCCTGGTGGATCGCGTTGACGCATCCCGTCGCGACGGGCCAGAGGCCAAGGAACCCGCCTCCGCCGAGGCCGAGCCAGGTCGCGTCCCGCGGCGCCTGCCACCGGTCGACGACCGGCAGGCCGATCACGTCCGCGTAGAACCGCTCGGACGTCGCAAGGTCCATGACCTCCAGCGTCGACTCGTAGACCCCCTGGGTAGGTGCCATGGCGGTGTCGCGTGTCGTCTCGCTGGTCATCGGCATCGTCCCCGCAGTCCACACCCGTTACCGGTTTGCCCCCACCTGTCCATCGCCAGCATAGGCATCGCCTGGCAATAAAGCAAGCATTTGCTTTTTATAATCGTCGGCTTGCTCAATCGCTCTATACTTCACCCAGCCTGACCATTGCCTGGAGTATCCATGTCCCCAGCGGAACCGCCGGCCCCAACCAGCCCGACAGTCGACTCGCCGCCGCTCGATCGCGTCGGGCAGGTAACAGCCGCCATCCGAGGCCTGCCGGACGGGCGACGGCGGATCGTCTCCGCACTCAAGCGGCAGGGGGAGCTCGACGCCGAGGGGATCGCCCAGACCGTCGATATGACCCCCAGTGGCGTCCGGCAGCACATGGCGGCGCTCACCCGTGATGATCTCGTCACCTTTCGGACCGAATCGGCCGGACCGGGCCGGCCGCGCTACCTCTACCGTCTGACAGACGCCGGCGACGCGCTGTTCCCGCGCCGCTACGCCGACCTGACCAACGAGCTGCTGGGCTACCTCGCCGACGAGGACCCGGAGATGCTCCGGCACATCTTCGTCCGCCGGGCCGAGCGCCGGCTGGCCGACGCCCGGACGCGGACCGACGGCCTCAGCCTCGGCGACCGGGTGGCTGAGATCGCCCGGATCCTCGATGACGACGGCTACCTGGCCGACTCCGTCCGGCAGGACGACGGCACGTTCCTGATCCGGGAACACAACTGCGCGGTGCTCAACGTCGCGCTCCGCTTCGGCCACGCCTGCGGGACCGAGTTGCAGTTCCTCCAGGCCCTGATGCCGGACGCGACCGTCCAGCGCATCGCTCACCGCGTCGCCGGCCATCACGCCTGCGCGTACCTGATTACTCCGATTACGCCAAATCTTTCGGGGCGGACCGGTTATTCGCCAGACTGAGCAACGGGATCTGGCGCATTCGACCGCCGCCAGCCCGGCAAGGCGTGGGCAGACCAGCGGCCGTCCCGCTCCGTGACCTCGACCGGGATGCCGAAGCAAGCCGATATCGGTCCGCTCGTCAGGATCTCCGCCGCCGGCCCCTGCGCGACCGACTCGCCCTTCGCCATCAGCATCGCCTTGTTCGTCCCGGACGGCAGGTCCTCCAGGTGATGCGCGACCACGACGATCGCCAGCTCCGGATCCGAGACGCGCAGGTCCGTCACGGCGGCGAGTAGCGCCTCGCGGGCCGGCAGGTCCAGCCCGGTCGCCGGCTCGTCCAGCAGCAGCAGGCGCGGCCGGGTCATCAGCGCCCGGGCGATTCGAACCCGCTGGCGCTCGCCCTGGCTACACGTCGCCAGGGTCCGGTCCGCGAGATCGAGGCAGCCGAGCTGATCGAGCAGTCCCATCGCCCGGGACTCATCGCCCGGACCGATCCGCTCGAACTGCGGCCGGAGCGAGCCGGTCAACCCCGTCAGGACCGCCGCGGCGCAGGTCAGCTCGTCCGGCAGCCGGATGTTGGGATCGACAACGCCGATCACCTCCCAGAGCCGAAAGACCATCGTCTCGCCCATCCGCCGGCCGAGGATCGAGACCACCCCGGACGAGGGGTGACGCCGGGCCGCTGCGAGCGACAGGAGCGTGCTCTTGCCGGCCCCGTTGGCCCCGAGCACGGCCCAGTGCTCCCCGGTCCGGACCTGCCAGGTCACGCCACGAAGGAGCTGCGCCCCCTCGGCCGTCCAGACCCGGACATCGTCGAAGGCCAGCACGACGTTGGCTGGATTGTGGCCGTTCGACTCAGCATGAGCGGCCATCTACACACCCTCCCCGGCCGGGACCTGCCGCGCCACGCCGGAGACCTCCCAGGCGACAGACGGGCTGGCCGCCGTCAGCAGCGCCCCGGCCGGTTCGACATCGAACGCCTCGGCCAGACCCTCGGTGATCGCACGGCGCATCGCCTCGGCGGTACCTGGCTCAGCCCGCTCGATCGCGTCGATCGTCTCCGACATGACGATCACGCTCGTCGTCGAGGGCGTGACCATCGCCTCGACGCTCTGTCGCCAGGCCAGGTGCCGGGTCAGGATCGTGTCCCCGACCGCGTAGCCGATCTCCCCGGCCGCGACCGGTTCCGGCCCATCGGCGCCAAGGACATGGAAGCGGTCGCCCTCGCGGGTCATGCGCAGCTCGAGGTGCCCGCCGGCTGCGACGAGGTCGCCCGCGTCGAACGCTCCAGCCGGCAGCACATTGGCCAGGGAGACGCCGTTGTACCAGTCGACCAGCGGATTGATCAGGAACGGCTCGCCGCCCTTGATCGCCCGCCGGATGATCGATTCGATCGCGACCGGGTGCTTCTTCGGCGAGACGCCGATGCTGGTCATCTGCGTCCGCCACGGCGCGACCCGGTGGTGGGACTGGGCGCTGCCGAGGCCGGCGAACCGTTCCGGCGTAGCGTCCCAGATCTCCCGCCAGCGCTGTTCGATGTCCGGGCGCGGTACGCTGTTGTCGAGACCAGTCGCGACGACCGCGACGATCCGCACGTTCGGCAGGCGCTCGAACACGTCAGGGTGGATCGAGAAGGTCAGCATTCGGAGAGAGACCTCGCTGGACGTGGCAATCAGAAGAACCGGGTGAGTATATCAGCCCTCTAAGGGCACCCGAAATGACGCATCAGACCGGGGAGTGGACGATGGCTGACAGCAAGCGTTCGGACAGCATCTCGGCGGAGATCGATCGGGGCGAGGCGCTCGGACGCGATGGGTCCGAGGCGGAGGCGATCGCCCACTTCGAGCGAATGCTGGGCCAGCATCCGGACGACGCCCGGCTCGTCTTCGCCTACGCCGGGTCGCTCGACTCCGCCGGGCGGGAGCACGATGCCGCCGCGCAGTACCGGCGGGCGCTCGACCTGGGCCTGCCGGACGAGCTCCGGTCGCGGATGGTCGTCCAGTACGGCAGCACCCTCCGGAACGTCGGCGACCTGGCCGGTTCGGTCGCGGTGCTGGAGGAGGGTGCGACGGCGTTCCCGGAGGACCTCGGGATCGCCTGCTTCCTCGCGCTGGCCCGCAACACCGCCGGGCAGCCAGACGCCGCTCTGGCCGGCCTGATCGAGGCGCTGCTGCTGGCCGACTCCCGCGGGGCGGGGTTGTTCCAGCGCTACCAGCGGTCGCTGGCCGCCTACGCCGCCGACTTGTGGGGCTGATGCCGGCCGGTGGTCACGAAGCCCATCTCGCCCTGTGTCGAGATCCCGCTTCGGCGGGCGGAGCACGCCCACACCGCTGCGGAACGGTCGCCTCGGGCGAGTCCTGCCACTAAATATCGTCGGAGCGGATGCCGGGGATGTTCTGGGCGGCCCGGGCCGAGGACGGTACGTAGATGAGCCCGGTGACGCGGCCGTTGCCGTCGGTACTGAGCCGCAGCTCCATGTCCGGGTCGACGATCGTGTTCTGAAGGTTTCGGTTCAGCTCGGCTGCCGTGTGGGAGACGAGGTAGACCGAGACGTCGGCGAGGTGACGGGCGATCCCGAGGCGGTTGCCATCGTCGTCGTAGATCATGCTTCCATTGAGCTCGCCACCGGTCGCCTGGGCTGGGGTCGCCGGCGCCGCGGAGGCGTACTGCTGCTGGGGCTGCTGCTCCGGCGTGTTGCCCTGTTGCTGCTGCTGAGCCTGTTTCTCATCCGACCCCAGGAGCTGGTCAGCAAACTTCTTGACGACGAACTGTCCCGCTACCCGCTGCATGGTGAACTCCCGATCGACCGTCAAGGCCCGGTCCGGCGCACCCAGTTGGTCCGCTGGCCCGCGACGCCCGCGTTGTTACCGGTATAGCTTACCGCGCCGGGGCGACAGCGGTCGTCAGCATCGCTGCCCGGCGGCACCTGTTCTGTCCGCAGGGGCGTGGCTGTCACCGCGCCTGGCTCCGCTGCCGCGCCGCCAGCAGCCATACCGCGCAGCGCAGCGGGTGTTCGTTAGGAAGGACTTCGATGGGACAGGTGGGCTGCGGGGCCGGTCTCGCCTGACAGCGAAGGCCGCTGCGGCGGCCTGGCTCGTAAACTTCGCCCCGACAAATCGACGCTGCCTGCGAGCACAGAGCCCCTCTCCATCCGCGGATGGAGAGGGGTCGCGCTTCGCTGGTGGAGGGGTCGGCCGGCCAACCGCACGTTGGCTGTTCGGCACGATGTCGTCTGGCGGCGATGGCCGCCGCGGCGGCCGGGCGACCACAAGGGATCGCCTCTACGCGTGGGACGACAGGCGCTCAAAGGTCTCATGCGAGATCATCGCGTGGGCGCCCTTGACGCCGTTGACCATCTGCGTGACCCGCAGGCGGACGACCATGCTGGCCAGCCCGTAGGCCTCCTGCCGGCCGACGCCGAGCAGCTCGCCCATCAGCGTCAGCATGTCATCGGTCGCGGCCCAGACCGCCTCGTCGAGGTCCTCATTGAAGCCGAAGGTCAGCCAGTCGGTCGGCGTCCGCGCCCGGGGCGTCGTTAATGGCATGTCGTCGCGGAGGTCGAGACGGAGGACGACCCGCTCCATCGGGGCCTCGATCGCCGTCCCGCAGATCTCGCCGTCGGACTGGGCAGCGTGGCCGTCGCCAGCCGAGAACAGCCCGCCCGCGACCGCGATCGGCAGGAAGAGCGTCGTGCCGGTCGTCAACTCCTGGCAGTCGAGGTTGCCGCCCTGCGCGCGAGGTGGGCCGGTCGGGACGGGCCGGACCGCTGCCGGCGGCATCCCCATGACGCCGAGGAACGGGTGGGTTGGTACCTCGTGGCCGTGCTGGTCGCGGCAGACACCGGCCGCGGCGTCGACCGACCACCGCAGTGTCATCGGCGCGACGTCGGCCAGGCCAAGGCGCCGGTTGAACGGACTGTCCCAGCCGCCAACCGGTGTCGTCCCCCATGTCCCCGGCACGATCTCGTCGATGTGGACGGCCAGCGTCATCCCCGGTTCGGCGCCGCGAATCGCGATCGGTCCGCAGAGGGCGTGGCCGGCGTCCCGGACCGGGTCACGGGGCTCCATCCGCGGTGCCTGGTCGGTATCGTCTGCCGACGGCGCCAGCCGCCAGCCCGCTTCGAGGGTCGACATCGTGACCCGGTCGCCGGGGTCGATCGTCAGGATCGGAGGCCGGGCGGCATCGAAGTCGCCGTGGAGCGAGGCGCGATCCGGCGTGATGGAGTGGTCAGCCATTGGTATCCCCTGTTACCGGTCACCCGGTCTGTCGCGGCTCTCCGACGACTGGAGGCATCTTACCGGCTACGGGCACTCGCCGGGCCACCGCTCACCGCGCCAGGCCATCTCCCAGAAGGCGAGCTCGTAGCGGCTCGAGGTCAGGAACGCCTGTGTCACCCGTCCCATCGCCTCGCCGCCGAGCCCCTGGGTGTGCTGGTCCAGTAGCCCCCGGCACCACGTCGCCAGCTCGGCGAAGCCGGGGTCGCTGTAGGAGGCGATCCACTTCGCGTAGCGGGGGTCGCTTGGTCGGCCGCGATTGTCCAGCGCCTGGCCGATCTCGCTGTAACCCCACATGCAGGGCAGGAGCGCCCCGATCAGCTCGGCGTAGTCACCGGCGGTCGCGGTCCGGACAAGGAAGTCGGTGTAGCCCTGCGTTGTCGGACCCTTCTCCTCCCGCTCAAGCTCATCGGCGGAGATACCGAACTCGGCGGCGAGCGAGCGGTGCAGGTCCATCTCGGCCTCCAGCGTCTCATGGAGGAGCGTCGAGAAGCGCAACATCGTCGCGAGGTTGGGCGCACGCGCGGCGGCAAGGGCGAAGACGCGGGCGTAGTCGATCAGGTAGAGGTAGTCCTGACGGAGGAAGTACGCGAACCGATCCGGATCGAGCGTGCCGTCGCCGATCCCGGTAACGAACGGGTGCTGGTGCTGGGCGTCCCAGATCGCACTGGCCCGGGCCCGGAGGGAGTCGCTGACTGACGCGGTGGTGATGGGCATGGGAAACAGGGGCTCGCCTGGCCGCGCGGTGCAGCCCGGTCTGCGGGCGCCGGACGACAATTGATATCAGGATCAGCGGGCCGCATGGACCGTACCAGACCGGGGGAGGACCGCCGGCGTCCCCGCCAGCACCGCGCCGGTTGTCGCCGTCTTGCGATCTGGGCCGGCCAGACCTCACGCGCCGTGTGCCATCAACTCGTCCAGTCTCTGCCGGGTTCGGACGTCGGACGGCGCGTAGACCAGCAGTCGCGTGCCATGCCGGGGCGCGAGCCAGGTGACCGCGAGGTCGAAGGTGAGCTCACCGACGGCAGGATTGCGAAAGCGCTTCTGGGCGGACTGGGTCTCGGTCACCCCGTGCTGCTCCCAGACACGAACGAAATCCGGTGAGGCCGCGGTGAGCCGCCTGAATAGCGCCGTCCAGCCCGGCTCCGCAATGTGCTCGGCAAGAAGGACCCTGTACTGTGCCACCATCCGGGCCGAGACGGTGTCCCAGTCCAGCAGACCGGCACGCCAGGCCGGATCGGTAAACATCAGCCACAGGCTGTTGCGATCTTCGTCCGGTACGGTGTCGAGGTCGGCGACGAGCCGCCCGTAGGCCGCATTGTAGGCCAGCAGGTCGTACCTGGCGTTCTGGATGCAGGCCGGGAATGGTTCGACCTGCCCGAGGACGTTGCGCATCGCGGGGGAGACGGCATCCGATCCGGCACGAGGTGGAGTCGCCGCAATCCCGGCAAGGGTGAACAGGTGGCCCCGTTCGTCCCGATCGAGCATGAGCGCACGCGAGATGGCGTCGAGGACCTGCTTGGAGGCGTTGATGGCGCGGCCCTGTTCAAGCCAGGTGTACCAGGTCACCCCGACGCCGGCCAGGTGGGCGACTTCCTCTCGCCGCAGACCCGGCGTGCGGCGGCGGCGGCCGATCCCGAGGCCCACCTGTTCGGGCCTGATGCGCTCCCGCCGGCTCCGCAGGAAGCTCGCGAGCTCCTGGCGCCGGAGCTGATCCGGCGGTGCGCCGATGATCGCGGCGGACATGACTGGCCCCTTCCCCGATGAAATGACCCGATCCGGGTAGCGCCGATACCCGGATAAACAGACTCTGGTACCAGTGTAGTCTGGTCGATAGAGTCGTGTCATGAACACTCCCAGCCGGTCGGCCCCCGCCGACGCCGCCACCAGATCTCCTCAGGACCACTCGCCGGAGGCTTCGCCGCCGCTCGGCGGGCTCGGCATGTTCGTCCTCCTGCTGGGCCCATTTCTGGCCAACCTCGACTTCTTCATCACGAACGTCGCCCTGCCGACGATCGACCGTGATCTTCAGGCGTCGGCAGCGGCGCTCGAACTCATCGTGGCCGGGTACGGCACGGCCTACGCGGTTCTGCTCGTCGTCGGTGGCCGGCTCGGAGACGCATTCGGACGCCGCAATGTCTTCGCCTGGGGTCTGGCTGGCTTCACCCTGACCTCACTCCTGGCGGGAATCGCCCCGACCACGGACACCCTGATTTTTGCGCGTGTCGTCCAGGGGGCGTCCGCCGCCATGATTACCCCGCAGGTCCTCGCGACCTTTCAGGCGACACTGACGGGAGAGGCTCGTGGGCGGGCAATCAGCCTGTACGCGGCGGCCGGTGGCCTATCAGCGGTGGCGGGACAACTGGTGGGCGGCCTGCTCCTCTCGCTGAACGTCGCCGGGACGGAGTGGCGGGGAATCTTCCTGGTCAACGTCCCGGTCGGGATTCTTGCCCTCCTGCTGCTCAGGCGCGTCGTCCCGGAAACGCGCTCACCCAGCCCGGCCAGCGTCGACATCGCCGGCACGGCGCTGCTCGGAGTCGCGCTCATCGCCCTGCTCATTCCGCTGACGGAGGGCCCGGCCCTCGGCTGGCCATGGTGGATCTGGGCCTGTCTGGCTCTGGTTCCGCTCGTCCTTACCGCACTGGTGATCGTCGAGCGGCGTGGGGAACGGAGCGGCCGGACCCCGCTCCTCCCACCGTCGTTGCTGACCCTCCCGTCCATGCGCCGCGGCCTTCCCGTGGCGGCGCTGTTCTTCATGGGATTCGGCGCCTTCGTCTTCGTCTTCGCCCTGACCGTCCAGAACGGCCTGCACGTCAGCGCCCTGCGCTCCGGACTCCTGATCACTCCGACCACCGTGGCCTATGTCACCGCCTCGCTGCTGGTTCCGCGGCTGCTCGCCCGCTACGGACGCACCGTGCTAACAATGGGCATGACCCTCCAGGCCATCGGTCTCGGCGCGCTGCTCATCGCGGCGACGGCGAACTGGCCGGACGTGAGTCTGCTCGCGTCGTCACCTGGACTCATCCTTGCCGGGATCGGCCAGGCGCTCGGCGTAGGAGCGATCTTCCGCCTGGTGCTCTCCGGCGTCCCGCGCCACCTGGCAGGGATCGGGAGTGGCACCCTCATCACCGTGCAGCAGGCGGCGCTGGCCCTCGGTGTCGCCAGCCTGGGCACACTCTTTACCTCCATGTCCGATCAGCGTTTCATAAGTGCCGTCGGCGTCGCGATCGGCGTCCAGATCGCCATCACCGTCGTCATTGGCCTGGTCAGCCTCACGCTCCCGCGGCCATCCAGTTGACGGCCGATAGTCACTGGAGGGCCGTCGCAGTCAGAATTCAGCGACCCGGTGCTATCGGGCACGATATTCGGCGAGCTCTCGACGTTCTGGCCGTAGCGGGTGTGATGGACGCAAATCGACGCATCAGATCGACTTGAAACGCTCGCGACACCGGCCAGTGCGTGACGGTGCAGCCCGGTCCGGACGGTCATCTGGTTCAACGGAGGGGCGGTGAAACACGGTTGACGACGGGTAACCTGGCACCGGGCGGATCAGACCCCTGAACGATTCCGCGCAGTCGAGCGAAACGTGTCTCATACGGAGTCCGGCTAAACGCTGCGTCTTTGCCCGGAAGCGACCGCTCCCCCTCTCTGGGCCCGGTGAGCCGATCACCGCTTCGGCGGTGGGAGCGATCCGGGCGCCGGAGAGGGGGCTGGGGGGAGAGGTCCGCTCGCCACCACCTCGTCGCGGAACCAATGGCGTTTGCCCGAATTCCGTATCACTCATGCGGCGGCGTAGTCGGCGATGAGCTGCTCGACCTCGTCAGGCGACGTGACGGCCTGCTCGAACCAGCGGTCCCAGGTAGCCTCGACCGCCGGGCCGCCCGACGCCTCGAACGCCGCCAGCAGGTCGTCCGGCTCCGCGACCTGGAAGCGGAAGCCCCGTTCGGCGGTCCCTGCCGAGTCGCCGGCGAAGGTACGCAGCGCGGCGAAGTAGGCCTCATCCCCGATCTCCAGCCGGATCGCGAGGAAGCCAAGCGCCGCCTTGCCGTAGACGATATCGCCGAACCCGGCCGGCGCCTCGGGGTATGGGACGTCCGCCACGGAATCGCCCGCGCCCCGCAGCAGGGTCAGGTAGCGCGGGGCGACGTAGGTCCGGAGCATATCGACGGCGGCGGCGCGGCCCTGAGTCCACTCCACCTCCATCGTCATGGTGTAGTTGGTCAGCCCCTCGGTGATGAACGTGTGGTCGTTGGAGTTGCCGCCGACCAGGTTGCCCCACCACTGGTGGCCGATCTCGTGGGCGAGCAGGAAGTCGTAGAACTGCGGGTCGCCCGCCTGCCGGGCAAGCGACGGGCCGTCGAGGAAGACGATTCCGGACCAGGAGATGCCGAGCGTCCCGCTGGTCAGCGGGACGTCGACCAGATCGAGCTCGCGGTACGGATAGGTGCCGAACCGCTCGCCGTAGACCTCGAGCGACCGGGCGACGACGTCCAGCACGGCGTCGATGGCCGCGGCGTCGTTGACGTCGGTGGCGTAGGTGACCGTTGTCTCCCCGACGCGGCGGGAATCGCGTTGCCAGTCGCCGCCGAGGGCGAGCGTCAGGTCCCGAACCGGACCGGCGACGATGTGGGTCACCGTTTCGCCCGCCGGGGCGTCGCTCGATGCAACGATCCTACCGGTCGAGACGACCGCCAGACCCGTCGAGCGCAGGGTGACGTCATAGAGGGCAACGTCGCCGAAGGTCGGATCGACGTCGTCGAACGGCGCATCGCGGCGCCAGCCGGCTCCCAGTGAGGGCTCATAGCCGGCCAGGCCGGGGTACCAGTCGGCCAGGGTCCAGGCGCCCGTCGCGGACGAGCGGCTGAGGATGCCGTAAGAGCCGACGGAGTCAAGGGGAACGACGGTCGAGAACGTCATCGCGAGGGTAACGGACGCACCAGACTCAAGCGCCTCGGCCAGCGGAATCGAGAGTACGGTATCCGCGACCGACAGCACCGGGGAGACATCCGTGCCATTGACCGTCACGCCCTCAACAGTCGTTCCGCCCTGACCGTAGTGGTCGGCGTTGGGGAACAGCCGCAGGACGATCTCCGTCAGCGGCTCGCCGTAGCGGTTGACGAACGCCACCGAGAGCGAGCCTCCGATCGTCCCGGTGGCGTCATCGACGGTGACGTCAAGCGTGTAGCGGCTGATGTCTCGCCCGGTCACGGCGACGACCGCGTCGTGTTGATCCGGCAGGATATCGGCCCATGCGTCGGCCGTGGACGCGGAGGCCGGAAGCCGCGCCGTTGCCGACACGCTGGCCAGCCCCGTCAGCAGAAGGCTCAGCATCAGGGAACTGACCAGGATGCGGAATCGGGATGGTGACGATCGAACGTGTTGTGATGGAGTGGACATCGCGGGAGCCTTCGTTTCGGCGATCCATTGGCTCAGTGACGCTGAAGAGTGCATGGGCCACCACCGGACTGGCGGGCCAACGTGATGGCCAGGGCGGTACTCGTGGAACCTGGATGGGTTCGAAGCCGGGGCATCCACGAAGAATCCGCATCGCGAACTCGGATTGATCCAGCCCGGACGGTGATCGTGTCGCCCCGAACAACGCTGCGGCGGGATTCGTCCGGCTGCTGACCAGCATCGGCGAGTCGCTCGACGAGCAACAGGGGGTCCCGTCGACAGACCGGGCAAAGCCGCTTCGGTCGCGTCGAACCGAACGCGGCGGCTCATCGCGAGGGCGACGGCCAGTCGGGGACTCCCGACAGCGTCCCATCCCGAACAGCGGCACAGGGCAGGGCAGGGGCGACACGCTTCCCGCACGCCTCGAGCGAGGAGACCTCCTCGAAGATCGGCGGATCGCCCTTGTCGAGCCACCGTCACGTCATCTCGAACATCGGAAGCGTCAGCCCATCCGGCCCGTCCGTCGTGGTCGCTGAGTTCCCTCCACTTGAACGTCGTCAGTCCAGCCGCAGGCGACCGACCCTTGTCCACCCTACACCAACGCCCGGCCATTGCGAATCCGCTCATTCGATCCAGCCTCGCCAGTCCCGCTCCCGGCAGGACACCCGGTGCCGCGACGCATCGGTCCATCAATTAACCTGGCGTTGATCTTCTCCATGACGATCCGTGATCTACTCGTCCCTGCGATGCATGCCCGGTCATGAATCTCGCATGACCTCAGTGGCGTCGCCTGTTGATTCGGCATACGTACGTCAGTATCAGGAGCAGATACGCGATGAAGAAGACGTTCAACTGGTTGAATCTGGGGCTGCTTGTCGCCGTCGGGCTGATCCTGGCCGGACCGCTTCAGGCCAGTGCCCAGAGCACGCTGACGATCAACGGTGCCGGCTCGAGCTTCGACAACCCGCTGTTCTCGGCGGCGTTCGCCGCCTACACCGAAAACGTCGATCCCAGCACCCGTGTCAACTACCAGTCGGTTGGCTCCGGCGCCGGCATCAAGCAGCTCACGGAGAACACCGTCGACTTCGGCGCGACCGACGCGCCGATGACGGATGAGCAGCTCACCGCCGCTGGCGGTGCTGACGCGATCGTCCACGTTCCCGTCACGCTGGGCGCTGTCGCGCTCACCTACAACCTGCCCGGGCTCGATGCCCCGGTCAACCTCGACGGGACCACGATCGCCGACATCTTCCAGGGCAACATCACCGCCTGGGACGACGATGCGATCAAGGCACTCAATCCGGACGTCGACCTGCCCGGGACCGACATCTCCGTGGTGACGCGGTCGGACGGCTCAGGGACGACCAACATCTTCACGACGTATGTGGCCAGCGTCAGCGACGACTTCACGAGCAACGTCGGCGTGGGTCTCTCGGTCGACTGGCCGGTCGGAATTGGCGCCAAGGGTTCCGAGGGCGTCGCCGGTCAGGTCTCGCAGATCGAAGGGGCGATCACTTACGTCGAGTTGAGCTACGCCGAGCAGAACCAGCTGGCGACCGCCAACGTCGAGAACTCGGCTGGATCGTTCGTCGCGCCGGCCGCTGAGGGCGCGACGGCCTGTGCGGCCGCCGCGGCCGCCACGCTGCCGGAGGACCTCCGGATCATGATCGCTGGCTGCACCGGCGACGACAAGGCGATCTACCCCATCTCCGGCTTCAGCTGGGTCGTGCTCTACGCCGACCAGAAGAATGCCGATACTGGCACCGCGCTGGTCAGTGTCCTGGCCTGGCTGATCACCGACGGCCAGCAGTACGGCGCTGATCTCTCTTATGCGCCGCTTCCCGACGATGTCGTGACGGCGACCATGGCCCGGCTTCAGACGGTGACGTCGGGTGGCGAACAGCTCCTGACCGGAACGCCCGCCGCGGCCTGACGTTCATCGTCTCGAAGGATCGGGTAATGGTAGACATCCCACGAGATACCACGGTTCCCGCGCGGGAACGGGCCGGATCGGCGGGCGTCGAGGGACGGAGACCACTACAGTGGTCTTCGTCCCGTCGTCGTGTCGACGATGTCTTTCAGCTCATCGTCACCGCCTTTGGAGCGGTTCTGATCGTCCTCGTCGGGCTGATCGCCTTCGAGCTCTGGCAGGGATCGTCCGAGGCCAGGGCGACCTTCGGCCTCGGTTTCATCACGAGCTCCAACTGGGATCCAGTTGAGGGGACGTTCGGAGCCGCTCCCTACATCTTCGGAACGCTCGTCACGTCGACGGTGGCGTTGCTCATCGCCGGTCCGATTGGCGTCGGAACGGCGATCTTCCTCACCGAGCTCTCACCTCGCTGGCTCCGGGCCCCGGTCGGGTTCCTGGTCGAGATGCTTGCCTCGATCCCGAGCATCATCTACGGCCTCTGGGCGCTGTTCGCGCTCGTCCCAGTGGTACGGCATCAAATCGAACCGTTCCTGGAGGACCGGCTGGGGTTCCTTCCCATCTTCGACGGCCCGAAGTATGGCGTCGGTCTGCTGGCCGCCAGCCTCGTGCTGACGATCATGGTGCTTCCGACGATCACGGCGATCTCCAGAGCCGTCCTTCTGACGGTCCCGCCCTCCCAGCGCGACGGCGCGTATGCCCTCGGCGCCACGCGATGGGAAGTGGCCGCCCATATCACGTTCCCCGCCGCGCGCGCCGGAATCACCGGCGCCATGATCCTGGGCCTGGGCCGAGCGCTCGGCGAGACGATGGCGGTCACGATCGTCATCGGTAACCGCGGCAACATCGGAACATCGCTGTTCGCGCTGGGTGACACCATGGCGTCGGTCATCGCCAACCAGTTCAGCGAAGCGAGTTTCCCACTCTACACGTCGGCGCTGATCGAAATCGGCCTGCTGTTGTTCGTGCTTACGATCCTGCTCAATCTGGGTGCGCGACTGCTGATCTCGAAGACGAGCAGTTTCGATTCGACCGGGAGAAACGCCTGATGGCGACACCTTTCGTGACCAACGCCCTTGGGCGCCGGCGAAGACTGACCGGCGCGATCGCTGAGGCACTGTGCTCGCTCGCGGCGCTCGTCGCCGTCGCGGTGTTCGTGATCGTCCTCGTCTATATCGTCCGCAAGGGAATCGGCGCGATCAACATCGACTTCTTCACGAAGACGCCAGCTCCGGTCGGCCAGCCGGGCGGCGGGATGGCCAACGCTATCGCCGGCACGCTTCTGATCGTCGCGATCGGCGCGGTGATCGCCATTCCGCTCGGGATTGGCGCCGGAACGTACCTGGCGGAGTACGGTCGGGGCAGGTTCGCGGCCCTCGTCCGCCTGCTCACCGACGTCCTGACGGGCGTTCCCTCGATCGTCGTCGGCATCCTGGCCTACGAACTGGTCGTCGTACGCATGGAGCGCTTCTCCGCCCTCGCGGGAGGTATCGCCCTGGCGGTCATCATGCTCCCGCCGATCGTCCGGACGACCGACGAGATCCTTCGCCTGGTCCCGCGCGAGTACCCCGAGGCGTCGATGGCACTCGGCGTTCGACGATGGCGCACCATCGTCAGCATCGTCTACCCTGCCGCCATCACCGGACTCATCACCGGGATCATGCTCGCCATCGCCCGCGCCGCTGGCGAGACAGCGCCGCTGTTGTTCACCGCCTTCGGCAATACGTTCTGGAACTGGAACCTCACGGAGCCCACGGCGGCGCTCCCGCTCCAGATCTACCAGTACGCGATCTCGCCCTACGAGGACTGGCAGCGTCAGGCGTGGGGTGGAGCGTTGGTCCTTGTCGCCATCGTGCTCGTCACCAGCGCCCTGAGCCGACTGGCGACCCGGCAGCGCCATTCGGGTCGATAACGTCGGGGCTCCCTGAGCCTTGCCAGGGCCATCTCTGCGCAGACCGAGGTGCAGATTACTCACGGCGAGGCGAGCGGTCATGTCGAACACCAGGAACATCCAGCTGCGTGATGCCGTCCCGGACGACGCACCCGCGATCGAGACACTCACCCGGCGACTGATACCGGCGCCCGATCCGGACCGCGACCTCGCCGTGTTCGAAGCCTACTTCAGCCGACCCACCGAATACCCGCCCGGCACCCGGACTGTCGTCGCCGAGGCGTCCGATGGCACGGTCCTCGGTTACCTGACCGTCCGTCCCGAGACCGAGTACTTCAGCGGGGACCAGCGCGCATACATCGAGCGCCTTGCCGTCGCCGCGTCGGCCGAGGGAACCGGGGTCGGAGGCGAGCTGCTGGATTGGGCGGCGGAGTGGGCCCGGTCGCAGGGTTACGCGACGGTCGCCCTCGATGTCTTCGCCAATAACGAGCGCGCGCGGCGCTTCTACGATCGCAATGGGTTCAAGGACGACTTCGTCAGGATGGTCCAGACGCTCGACGAATGACTCGTCGGGATCAGATCAGCACGTCACGCTCGCCGCGCAGCACCCGGTCGACGGCGACCGCGACCCGCAGCACGTAGCGGTCGACCGTCGGGACGAAGTCGGCGATGCCAATCGCGGTCTGGCTCGCTTCGCTGTCGCCAGGAACAGCCCGCTGGACGACGATCGGCTCCGGCTGACCGCGCTGGAGGTCGATCAGCGGCCCGAGCGGGATCCGGAGCAGCTCGGCCAGCTCCGCCGGATGGGGCCTGTAGTCCGTCAGCGGCCGGTCGTCAAGCAGCAGGAAGACGTCCTGTAGCTCCCGGTCGTAGATCCCGAGCTCCGGCACCTCGTTGGCACAGACGCGGACGCCGAGCGGCAGCAGGTCAGCCATCGCCACGACGATGCCGATCTCCTCCTCGGTCTCCCGGAGCGTGTCGGCCAGCGACTCCCCGGCCCGGTAGTGGCCACCGACGGTCGCGTCCAGCACGCCCGGCCAGGTGTCCTTGGCGAGGCTGCGGCGCTGCATCAGCAGGAACGGGCCGGTCTCGTCATCGTGCCCGGCCACCCAGACATGGACGGCGCGGTGCCAGTCGCCGTCGCGGTGGACATCAGCCCGCGGCTTGACCTGGCCAGTCGGCTCCCCGTCCGCCCGGTAGACATCGAACAGCTCTGCCGGGTCCTGCGCGACGGCGAGAGAATCGATCGACACGTTGGTCATCAGGAAGAGCTCCTGTTGTCTCCGAACTCGACGCCGTGTCGTAGGGTCATGGGCTCTCGCTTCGCTGGCCCTGACCGGCGCCCGCAGGCGCCATCGCCCCATAGGGCGATAACGGTGTTCCAGATTCAACCCTGTGACGGACGTTCCGTACCTATGCGAGCGTGTCTCCCACGATCCGACCGGTCGATACCCGGCCAGATTTCGCCTCACGACGATGGCCGCTGCGGCGGCCGGTCAGGGCAAGCCCGTGACCCTACGGACAGCGCCCGCTCCATGTCCGGCCCCTACCGGCCCGCCGTCTGGCCCAGCACCGTCAGGGCGCCGCTCCACTGGTCGGCGAGGTCGATGATCGGGGAGGAGAACAGGCCCAGCAGCAGCGTCGCGATCGCCAGGACGCCGATCCCGCCTGACAGGAGGCGGGTCGGGAGGGCGATCGGCCGGCCGTCGGGCTGATTGAAGTACATCACCGCGACGATCCGCAGGTAGAAGAAGGCGCTGACGGCCGACGCGACGACGATCGTGACGGCCAGCCAGAGCTGGTCGGCGTCGATCGCGGCGACGATGACGTAGTACTTGGCGTAGAAGCCGAGCAGCGGCGGGACGCCCATCAGCGAGGCCATGAACAGCGTCATGGCGACCGCCAGCAGCGGCCGGGTCGAGGCCAGCCCGTTGAAGTCCTCCAGCATCATCCCCATGCCGCGCTGCTGCAGGTACGTCACGACGGCGAAGGCGCCGATGTTCATGAACGTGTAGGCGAGGATATAGAACAGCAGCGACGAGATGCTCGGGTCGTCGATCGACCCGCCCGACGTGTAGGCGGCCAGCCCGACCATGATGTAGCCGGTGTGGGCGATCGACGAGTAGGCCAGCATCCGCTTGACGTTGCGCTGCGAGATCGCGACGACGTTGCCGAAGACCATCGTGACGAGGGCCAGCACCGCCCAGAGCGTCGTCCACTGGTCGCTCAGCGGCTCCAGCGCCTGGACGAACAGCCGGATCGCCGCCGCGAAGGCGGCTGCCTTGGGGACGACCGACATGTAGGCCGTCACCGGCGTCGGGGCGCCGTCGTAGGCGTCCGGCGTCCAGAAGTGGAACGGGACGGCCGCCATCTTGAAGCCGATCCCGACGACCAGCAGCAGCAGCCCGAGCAGGAGGGCCGGGTCCGGGAAGCCGGCGCCGGCGTTGTTGGCGGCGAGGTGGGCCGCGATCCGGTCGAGGTCCATCGAGCCGGTGACGCCGTAGATCCAGGTCAGACCGTAGAGCAGGATCGCCGAGGCGAACAGACCGAGCAGGAAGTACTTCATCGCCCCTTCGACCGACGTCAGACGGCGCCGGGCGAAGGCGGTCAGGACGTAGGTCGCGAGGGCGCTGAGCTCGATGCCGATGTAGAGCACGATCAGGTTGCCGGCCGCGGCGACCAGCATCGCGCCGAAGACCGAGAAGCCGACCAGGACATAGAACTCGCCGGCCGGCATCCGGTTGGCGATCCGGAGCCGGCCGTCCGACCCGAGCTGCTGCTCGCCGTTCTGGAGGTAGCTGGCCGAGATCACGATCGTCGCGACGGCCGCGACCAGGATGATCAGCGACAGGAAGACCGTCAGCCCGTCAGCCCGGAAGGTGCCGTCGAAGGTGGAGGCGTTCTGGCCGCTCTGGGTGATGAGCGCGACGGCGGCGCCGATGTAGCCGACGAGGGAGATCCCGGTCAGCGTGGCGAAGTGCCGCGCCTTCGGGACGAACGCGTCGGTGAAGAGCAGGACGACCGTCATGACGAAGACGATCAGCTGGGGCCAGGCCAGGGTCAGATCGGGTGCGGTCAGATCGAGATTCAGGCCCATTCGCCACTCCTTGCGCCGCGTTCACACCGATCGTGCCCGGGCCGATCAGGTCTCGGTCGATTCCGTGTCAGGTCATTCGAAACGATCACTACGGCAGCGTCGCGAGGATGCGCTCGACTGCCGGCGCGAAGATGTCGAAGATCGGGCCCGGGTAGACGCCGACGACCAGCGTCAGCACCGCCAGCGGCGCGACCGTCAGCCCCTCCTTGAGCGTGATGTCGGACCAGCGCCGCCCAATCCCGGCCAGCTGAGTCTGATCCTGGTAGACGGGTTCCCCGATCACCTCGGGACTATCGGGCAATTCAGCCGATTCAGCTGGCTGATCCATCCCGGCCAGCGTCGACGCCTCCCGATTGGCTGGGCTGCCGCCGGAGACGAGCGGCGCCGGCTGGCCGAGGCCGTGACCACTGTGACCGCCATGGGTGGCGGCGGTCACCTCGCTGACGATCTCCCGCTCGACCGGGGTGAGCTCACCATCGTGGGCGTCCGGCGCCTGGCCCGGGGCGCGGCCGAACAGGATCCGCTGGAACATCCAGATCATGTACCAGGCCGAGAAGATCACGACCGCGAAGGTGAAGGTCGCCGCCCATGGGTTCCAGTCCCACGCCCCGAGCGCGACGAGGAACTCGCCGATGAAGGCCGACAGCCCCGGCAGTCCGATGCTGGCGAACATGAACAGCGTGAAGTAGCCGGCGTAGGCGGGCAGCCGGGAAGCGACGCCGCTGTAGGCCCGGATGTCGGTCGTGCCGGTCCGCTGGGCGAGGACGCCGACGAGCAGGAACAGCGCGGCCGAGTTGATCCCGTGGGCGACCATCACCATGATCGAGCCCTGGAAGCCCTGCGTGTTGAAGACGAACAGGCCGAGGGTCGCGAAGCCCATGTGGCTGAGCGACGAGAAGGCCAGCAGCCGCTTCATGTCGGTCTGGACGAGGGCGACGAGGGCGCCGTAGAGGATGCCAATGATCGAGAGGACGATCACCGCCGGCGCCCACCAGTCCGCCCCCTGCTCGAACAGCGGCAGGTTGTAGCGGAGCAGACCGTAGACGCCCATCTTGGACATGATCGCCGAGAGCATCACGACCGAGGCGGTCGGCGCCGCCTGGTAGGCGTCGGCCTGCCAGGTGTGGAACGGCCAGATCGGGACCTTGACGGCGAAGGCGATGAAGAACGCCGCGAAGGCCCAGTTCTGGAAAGTGGCGCCGTAGGTCCCGTTCTGGAGTTCGAGGATGTTCAGCGTCCGGATACCGGTCTCGTTGAAGTAGGACTGGTAGGTCGCGACGATCCCGGCCAGCATCAGGAGGGAACTGAACAGCGTGTAGAGGAAGAACTTCAGCGACGCGTAGACCCGCCGGTGGCCGCCCCAGATCCCGATCAGGAGGGCGGTCGGGATCAGCATGATCTCCCAGAAGATGTAGAAGACGAACAGGTCCAGCGAGACGAAGACGCCGAGGATGCCGGTCTCCAGCAACAGCAGCGAGACGAAGTACTCCCGGTGGCGGGTCGCGACGGTGTCCCACGACCAGCCGATCGCGATCAGCGAGATCGCTGTCGTCATCAGGACGAGGATCAGCGCGATCCCGTCGACGCCGAGCGAGTAGCTGACGCCGAGCGACGGCAGCCAGTCGACCGTCTCGCGGAACTGGAACTCGGCGTTGCGGTCGAAGCCGACGAGCATCGCCAGTGAGGCGACGAACGTGACCGTCGCCGTGCCGATCGCGACGAGGCGGGTCTGGTCCGGGCGCAGGTTGGGCAGGAGGAAGATCAGCAGCGCGCCGATGGTCGGCGCGAAGACGATCAGGCTCAGGAGTGGAAAGCTGTCCATGTCTCGGATATCCCCGCGCTGCTACCGGAAGAGGCTGCTGAAGGCGGTCAGGTAGACACCGACCAGGACGACCATCGCCAGCGCGATCGCGAGGGCGTAGTTGGCGACGAGCCCGGTCTGGACCTGCCGCAGACGCTGGCTGACGAACGCCAGCCCGGTCGCGACGCCGTTGACCAGCGCGTCGATGATGTCGATGTCAACCACCCGCCAGAGGAACAGCGCGGTCGAGCGGAGCGGCCGGACGAGGAGCCCGTCGTAGAGCTCGTCGAAGTACCACTTGTTGTAGAGGAAGGTGTAGACCCCGCGGAACCGGTTGGCGACGGCGGCCGGGTCGATCGCGCCGCGGAAGTAGACCAGCCAGGCGAGGAAGAGTCCGCCACCGGCCGCAATGGTCGAGATCACCCCAAAGGTGATCGTCTGGGCAGTCGACGGCTCATTCGGCCGGTAGGCGCCGTCGCTGCGGCCGGTCCCGGCGTCGTTGGCGGCGGTCGTCGCGGCGCCGGCCGGGGCGACTGTGGCGTCGTCGCTTATGGTGAAGGTCGCCGCATCGGCCTGGCTACCCTCGGCCGCGACATCGTAGAAGACGGGCTCGACGAAGCGGTGGTAGAGGCCGCGGTCCGGCGGCACGCCGATGAAGCCGATCAGGATCGTGGGGATCGCCAGCGCGACCAGCGGCAGCGTCATTACCCGCGGCGACTCGTGCGGCTGAAGCTCAGCCGGGTCGAACCGCTCCCGGCCGTGGAAGACGACGAAGACCAGCCGGAACATGTAGAGCGCCGTGATGAAGGCGGTCACGATCGCGACGATGCTGACGATCACGCCGATCGGCTGGTAGTCGCCCAGCCAGCTCCCGGTGATGATCTCGTCCTTGGACCAGTAGCCGGCGAAGGGGATGATGCCGGCGTTGGCCAGCGACGCCGCGAGGAAGGTCCAGTAGGTCGTCGGCATGTACTTCCTCAGGCCGCCCATCGCCCGGATGTCCTGCTGGTCGTGCATCCCGTGGATGACCGAGCCGGCGCCGAGGAAGAGCAGGCCCTTGAAGAAGGCGTGGGTGACGAGATGGAAGATCGCCGCCATCCAGGCGCCCGTCCCGAGCGCCAGCGTCATGTAGCCGAGCTGGCTCAGGGTCGAATACGCGACGACGCGTTTGATGTCGTTCTGGGTCAGCGCGATCGTGGCGGCCATGAAGGCGGTGAAGGCGCCGATGCAGGCGACGATCAGCATCGCGGTTTCGGAGGCGAGAAACACCGACTGCGACCGGGCGACGAGGTAGATCCCGGCCGTGACCATCGTCGCGGCGTGGATCAGGGCCGAGACCGGGGTCGGACCCTCCATCGCGTCCGGCAGCCAGGTGTGGAGCGGGAACTGGGCGCTCTTGCCCATCGCTCCAAGGAAGAGCAGCAGCGCGATCACGGTGATCGTCGTGCTGCCGACCTCGCCGACGCGCTCGAAGACGCCGGTCGGACCGAAGAAGTTGACCGTTCCGAAGGTCCAGAAGACGAACATGATCCCAAGCCCGAAGCCGAGGTCTCCGACGCGGTTGACGATGAAGGCCTTCTTGGCGGCGTTGTTGGCCGAGCGGCGGCGGAAGTAGTAGCTGATCAGCAGGTACGAGCAGAGCCCGACGGCCTCCCAGAAGACGTACATGACGAGGAAGTTGTCGGCCAGGACCAGCATCAGCATCGAGAAGACGAACAGCGGCAAGTAGGCGAAGAACCGGTACAGTCCGGGGTCGCCCTTCATGTAGCCGATCGAGTAGATGTGGACCAGCAGGCCAACGGTCGAGACGACCAGCAGCATGACCGCCGTGAGCTGGTCGGCGTAGAGGCTGACCCTGACGTCGAAGTCGCCGGATGGGATCCAGCGAAAAAGCGTCTGCCGGATCGGCTCCGGGGTGCGGTAGATGTCGACCGCGACCAGGATCGAGACCAGCCAGCTGACCGCGACGGCCGCCGTCGAGAGGAGCGCCGACCGATCCCCCAGCACCGTCCGCCCGAACAGCAGGACCACGGCCGACGCGGCGAGCGGGAGCACAGGGATGAGGAACAGCAGATCGGCCATCAGGTCGCTTTCCTTGTCGGTCGGCAGCGATACCGCTCTCACAGCGCAAACGGACGGAGTGTAGCCGAGACGGGTCGGGATCGTGACGGAATTCACGCGACTGGCTGGAGCGGACGCGATCAGGACCGGCGCATTCGGCGTCCGGCCTGGGTCCCTGGGTCTAGTTGCGCAGCGTGCTGACCTCGTCGACGTTGATCGTGTGAGCCCGGCGACTCAGGGCGATGATGAGCGCCAGGCCGACGACCGCCTCGGCCGCCGCGACGGCGATGATGAAGAGCGCGAAGGCCTGCCCGTCGATGCTGTTCAGATTCCAGGCGAACGCGACCAGCGACAGGTTGACCGCGTTGGTCATCAACTCGACGCACATGAAGATGATGATCAGGTTCCGGCGGACGAGCACGCCCATCATCCCGATGATGAAGAGGATCGCGCTCAGGAACAGGAAGTGGTTGAGTCCGACATCGAGCATGGTCTTCCCTCCCTACCGCCGGACCAGCGGTCGATCGGCCGGCGCGTCGGCGGCGTTCCCGACTTCGGTGTAGGCGTCCGGGTCCCGGACCATGACGATCTGGCGCTCGCCACCGATCGGCTTGAGCTCACCGGGACTGGCCGCCGCGATCGGCGACTCGCCCCGGACGGCCGGCAGCGCCAGCGGGATCCCGTCCGTCCCGACCGGATGTCCGAGCGAGATCGTGCCGGTGCCGCGCTGGAGGTTGATCCCGCGGCGGCGCTCCGGCAGGGCCAGGACGATCGCCCCGATCACCGCGACCGTCAGGACGAGCGAGACGGTAATGAACGCCAGCAGGTTGTCGTCGTACAGCACCCGGCCCAGCGCCTGGGTGTTGCCGCCGACGGCCGCGACATTGGCCGGGGTGGCGTCGCCCGTCGCTCCCTGGATCGAGCGGGCGGTGATCGCGGCGCCGATCTCCAGCAGCAGGATCAGCCCGAGGATCAGACCGGAGATCCGCTGGATCGGCTGACCGGTGTGGAAGTCGGGCAACTGTTCCTCGTCGACGAGCATCAGCACGAACAGCACGAGGACGAGGATCGCGCCGGTGTAGACGATCACCTGGACGACCGCGAGGAAATCCGCCCCGAGCATGACGAACGTCGCGGCGATGTTGATGAAGCAGATGATCAGGAAAATCGCCGAGTGGACCGCGCTCGTGGCGATCACGACGCCGGCGGCCGCCAGCACGCAGACGGTGGCGATGAGATAGAACGCGACGGTGGACCAGTCCATGCCGTAAATACCCTCCCGGCGCTAGTCGCCGGCCTGCGCCGACGGTTGGGGCCGGTTGGCCCGGTCAGTGAGTGAGGTGAGCAGGAGCAGTGCGGCGAGGACGACGGCCGCGGCGATCCAGACCCAGGACGGGACGGTGATCTCGCCGTTGGCGATCAGCCGGACGAAGGCGGTGAACAGGATGTTGAGCAGGGCGATCGGCAGCAGGACCTTCCAGGCAATCCCCATCAGCTGGTCGAACCGGAAACGCGGCAGCGTCGCCCGGAGCCAGACGTAGAAGAACAGGAACAGCACCGTCTTGGCGAGCAGGTAGACGACGCCGAGCCCCCAGACGTCGGCGGCGCCGGGGCCGTCCGTCCCGCCGAGGAACAGCGTGCTGGCGAAGAGGGAGACGACGATCATGTTGATGTACTCGCCGAGGAAGTAGAGCGCGAAGCGGAACCCGGAGTACTCCGTGTGGAATCCGGCGACGAGCTCGGACTCGGCCTCCGGCAGGTCGAACGGCGCCCGGTTGGTCTCGGCGACGGCGGCGATGATGTAGACGACGAAGGCGATCGGCTGCGAGAGGATGTACCAGTTCGGTAGGGCGACCGAGAGGCCGAACAGGCTGAAGACGAGGTCGTCCTGCTGGGCGACGAGGATGTCGCGGAGGCTGAGGCTGCCGGAGAGCATGAAGACGCCGACCAGCGACAGGCCGAGGACGAGCTCGTAAGAGACGACCTGCGCGGCCGCCCGGAGCCCGCCGAGCAGTGAGAAGCGGTTGGCGGAGGCGAAGGCGCCAAGGATGATCCCGTAGACGCCGACCGAGCCGAGCGCGAGGATGACCAGCGCCCCGACGTTGACGTCGGCGGCGAACAGGTTGAGCTCGAAGCCGAAGATGCTGATCGCCCCGCCGAACGGGATCACCGAGACGCCGACGACGGCGGTCACGAAAATGATCAGCGGCGCGAACATGAAGACGATGCGGTCAGCGGCGGCCGGGACCAGGTCCTCCTTGGCGAGCAGCTTGACGGCATCGGCGAGCGGCTGCATCAGCCCGAAGGGGCCGGTCCGGGTCGGGCCGAGCCGGTCCTGAAACCGGGCAAGGACCTTGCGCTCGAACCAGGTCATGTACGCCATGCCCGTCAGCGTGACGAGCATGAGGATGCCGCCGACGATGAGGGCGACCCAGAGCGGGTTGTCGACCAAGGTGATCCCCTAACGTATCGCTGCGATGCACCCCGCCCTTGCTGGCTCCGGCGGTGGGCGGCCGCCGAGCCGGTGCGCGGTGATGGGACGGGACAGGCCAGGCCAGAACCGACCAGCGACCGGCCGGAGATTCTCGGCCACTGCCAGGTCATGGTGACTGGCGGACGCCCGAGCAGACAGGGTCGGGCAAGTCCGTGAAGTTCGTCACAATGATACCCACCGATTGCCCGAAAGAAAAACCGGATCAGCCGAACAGTTCACGTTGCGGCTCAGGCCTCCTCGCGAGCTTCGCGAGGAGTCGGTCGAGCGGGTTGGCGTTGAGGTCGACCTGCCCACCCTCGTACGCCAGAATCGCTTCGAAGGAGGGGTCGCGCTGTCCAAGATAATCGGCGGACGATAGCCGGGCCGGGAGATCTGGCATGATCCACTCGCGGTCATCGTTGGGAAGGGAGTTCTGCCAGAACAGCGCCGAGGCGGTGGCCCGCAGCCCGGAGTGAGACAGGCCGATGTCGGCGTTCTCGCCGAACTGGTTGGGCCGCGCGCCGGTCGGTTCGCCGACGAACAACGACCGGGTGCGCTGCTCCAGATCGACGGCCAGGTTCATGGCGGCCGAGAACGTCCCGCCGCCAATGATGACGAAGAGGTGTCCCCATCGGTTGACCCTCTCGCTCCGGATCAGCCCATCGACCAGGGGCCAGTTCAGGGTCATGTTGCCGCCGCCATTGCGCCGGATGTCGAGGACGAACCGGTCGATGCCATCGTTCGCGATGAGGTCGAACGCACGTCCGAAGAGGGCCGCCAATGGTTCAGGGGCATCATCCCGAACGGTGTTGTAGGCCATGTACAGGGTGCCAATCTCCGGCAGGTGTTCGAACCAGTTCTCGTTCGGGCGTCGCAGCCAGAGCGGATCGGCCATCCGGAGCCGGAGCCGGGCATCGACCAGATCCGGATCGTGTCTGGGGAGCGCGACGAGGTCAAGTGACAGCCGTTCGCGGTTCGGACGCTCGACCGTCCAGGTGGCCTGGTCAGTCGACGGGATCACGTCGAGCGCCTGAAGGACCTCGGGGATGGCCAGCAGATCGGGCGCCTGTTGCCAGACACCCATCTCATTGTCCCGGCTGACGAGTGGTCGGACCAGGCCCCAGGCCTCGCCGATCGGCGTATCGCCGATCGAGATGACGCGGCTTCCGCCCAACGCCGCATGTTCCTGCCCGATGGCGCGGACGAAGACGCCGTCGCTGAAGCGGCGGAGCCGGACCGGAAACCGGCCGAACCCCGCTACGTCCGCGAGACGCAGTGCCGTATGGCCATCGCCGATCATCGCCAGCAGCCGGGCCAGCTCGACCACCACCGTGTGCCCGGCCAGCGACGGCAACCGTTCGCGCAGCGACCGGCTAGCGGAGCGGAACCGACTGGCGCTGACCGTGTGATGGAGATCGACGTGCTCGCGCTGGACAGCCTCGACCAGTTGGTCCAGGTCCTCGCCCCACTGCCCAGCTGTCAGATCACGCCACACCGGAACCCCGCCCTTGCACATTTGGAAACGCCGAACCGGTCCGCTGGTCCATCTGCCCGATCAACGGGATCGAGCGTTGCGATGACCCCGACACGAGCGGCCCGCGGACGGGATCGATCGGTTCAAGGATCACCGGGCCAGCGTGGTCTCGCCGGACGCCTTGTCGGTCGCCACCCCGCGGTCTGATTCCGGCGGCGGAGCGATGGGTGATGGACCATGACCATGACCATGGACCGGGACATCACCGGCGCCGGTCACCTGGTTGACAAGGTAGTAGAAGAAGCTGATGGCCGAGCCAGGGGCCGTGCGCAACAGGTTCATCGTGTCCCCCCGAGCGACCCGATCGTCGCCAGTGGCCTCTCGGCCGATCCCGCGGACGATTCGTCCCATGCATGGTACCAGTGGCTCCACCAACGACCGAGCATCGGTTTCACCGATACGCCCAGCGCGAGCAGCGATCAGACGAAACGGCCCCGGTCGCCTCGCGTGTTGGCGAGACATCCGGGGCCGCTCGACGGGATGGCTTCAAACGACCGTTCGAAACGACCCGTACGGTCGCATCGAACTAGGAGGTGGGAGTCGCGGCCGGCGTCGCGCCGCCGCCGGTCGGGAGTTCGACCAGGTTGACCATGACGCTGGTGGTGTTGTCGCCATTGTCGGTCAGCGTCGCGGTACCGGCGAAGCTGGACGAGCCGTCATACGCCGCGTCACCGGTCGCTGGCGCGAGGCCGACGCTGAGGACGCCGTCGTGAACGAAGCCACCGAGGTCGCCGCAAGCGATGTACGTGCCGATCTCCTCACCGCTCAGGTGGAAGTTGATCGCGTGCTCAGCCGACATGATCTCGTCCAGCGAGACGTCTAGGCTCGTCTCGGACACGTAGTCCGTCAGGGCGGCGTCGCTTCCAACGAACGCGCTGTCACTGCTCGGCGCATAGTCAGCGGCGAGACCGTCGACCGTAGCGTTGTTTAGCGCGTAGTTGACATCGCCGAGTTCGGCGCAGGAGCCGGCGTGGATGTGGCCCGGACGCGGAGTACCGGGTCCGTCGACCGTCGGATCACCCTGGGCGCGGACGGAGGCGAAGCCCACGGCCATCATCCCGAAGACGAGGACGAGCGACAGCATGGCACCGAGCCGTATGAGTCCGAAACGCTGCATTGAAACAACTCCTTCGATGTGCGAGGCACCTACCCCATTGATCCGTTGCATCCGCCGTGGACACCCGGCCGATCAGTGATGCGAGCAGATGGCTCCACATACTGATCGAACCGTGAAGGTGAGGCTCGCAAAGCCCGCGCCATCGCTGAACTATTTTCGACACTTACCCCGTTTTGCCCATTATTCATCGACGAAGCGATCGTATCGTCTCGTACTGTGCGCCGAAGCGAAGGTTTTGTAGTAAACGCCACCAGAAGGCGCGCGCCGATCGACCGGGTTTCCTGGCCCGTTCACGACCGCCCCTGAAGGAACCGGCAGAATGACATTGGATTCAGCAGTGCCGGCTCACGGCGAGGCTACGATCACGCGACAGCCGGGTGTGTCGGCTGGTTCCACTACGAATCACATTCAGCCGGCGCACTTCTCAGCCGGCGCACTTCGCTGACCTTCAGGCCGGAACGATGTCGCCGGACCAACGGCGATCAGCGATTGTCGGGAATGCATCCGGATTCCGGATCGAGGCGGGTCCCGTTCATACAGGTACTCCTCCTGGTCCTCCAGGCGGCTGGCTGCCTGTCCGGTCACGGCGAGTCGCCGAGCCACCTTTTCCCAAAGGTGTCGCACGGCGCGAAGTGGCCCAGAAACGCCGCTGGCCGACCCGGCGACCGACCCGCGAATCGCGAGAGGGCGCCGGACCGGCCAGTGGTTCCCGCTCACCCTGCTCCAGCTGGAGCATGAGGTGAGAAGATCGAGGTCAGACTACGCCGAAGCAGACGCTTCCGGCTCAGTGGACTCGATCGGAGCGGCCGACTCGTCAGCGGATGCGGCGGCCGACTCAGCAGCGGATGCGGCGGCCGACTCGTCAGCAGATGCGGCGGCCGACTCAGCAGCGGATGCGGCGGCCGACTCAGCAGCGGATGCAGCGGCCGACTCGTCAGCGGATGCGGCGGCCGACTCGTCAGCGGACGCAGCGGCCGAAGAACTTCCACTGGCAACCGGCGATGAACTCGCGCTTGCACCAGCCGATGAACTCACACTGGCAGCCGCCGACCCAGCGGCGGACGGAGCCGCCGACCCAGCAGCGGACCCAGCAGCAGACGGAGCAACGGAGCCATTCGGAACGGTCACGACCGGGGTGGCGCCGACCGGAGCGGTCGAGCCACTGGCGGCCGGGAGCTCGACGAGCTGGACCACGACGCTGACGCTGTTGTCACCGTTGTCCATCAGGATCGCGGACCCGGCGAACTGGGAGTTCGGGAACTCCGCGACCGGGACGAGGCCGACGTAAAGGACGCCGTCGCGGGCGAACCCACCGATCTCACCGCAGGCGATGTAGGTGTCGATCTGGTCGCCGCTCAGGTGGAAGTTGATGGCGTAGTCATCGGCGAGAAGGTCATCGAGGGTAACACCATCGACGGTCGTCTCCGAAACGTAGACCGGGCTCTCGTTCTGACTGCCGGCGAAGTCGACGTTGCCGGAGGAGTTGTAATCCTGGGCGAGGTTGTCGATCGTGGCGTTGTTCAGGGCGTAGACGACATCTCCCAACCCACCGCCCGCGCAGGTGCCGGTGTGGATATGACCGGGGCGCGGGGTGCCAGGACCGTCGACGGTCGGGTCGTCCTGCTGAGCCCGGGCGACGCCGATGCCGGCGACGAGCAGACCGAAGACGAGCACGACGGAGAGCAGGGCTCCCAGTTGCCGGATTCCGAGGCGTTGCATTGACGGCAGTCCTCCTGATACACGGGACAGGCGTCCCGACCAATCGCGGCGCCCGAGATCGGACGCACGTCCGCGTGTCGGAGATGATCTCTGTACCTCACGTCGCGCGGTCCGCGAGGTAGCGCACCGCATGACCCGCGCCGCCATTTGCCGCAATCTCGGGATGTACTTTCCGTTGACAGTGACCGGAGCGGTTGCTAGGCTGCGGCATCTGTCGATTCGGGCAACCCACGAAAATCGGTCACCGGAGCTGGCGGACAGCCAGTGGCTCTACGGTGACGGGGCACTCGGCGTACGAGCCGTCCACGGTGGGGTGGTCCCGGCGGGCAGAAGGATGATGACCACGAACGCGTTCGCGGCCAACGGGTGTTGACCGCCAGTCCATGCCGCCATTGAAGGAGGAAACTCAATGTCCGAGGACCTGCCCGCCATGCGTGATCTGCTCGCCAAACGCCTTGACCGCCGCACCCTCGTCGGCGGGAGCGCCGCCGGCGCCCTCGCCATCGCGGCCTGGCCGCGACAGTCCGGCGCCGCTCCGGTCCGGCAGGGCGACGGGTCATCCATCATCATCGGCTCGCTGGGCGAATCGACCACGCAGAACCCGTTCGCCGCCAACGAGTCGGAGAGCAACTGGCGAGCCGAGATGATCTTCGATCAGTTCGTCCGGCTGGACTATGCGACGGCCGGAGCGGCTCCGGGCTTGGCCGCGTCATGGGAGATCGAGGGCCTGACCTTCACCTTCGCCATTCAACCCAACGCCCGGTTCCACGATGGCACCGATGTCACGGCCGATGACGTCAAGTTCACGATCGAGGGCATCCTGACGCCGGAGACCGCTTCGGAGAACGCCAACCGGTTCGCGGCGATCTACGGCGTCCCGGAGTTCCAGGGAACCGGCACGACGATGGTTGCCAGTCCGGTGGCGGGCACGCCGGCGGGCGGCACACCAGACGCGTCGTTCGTTGGCTCCCCGACGGGCGTCTCCGGCATCGAGGTCGTCGATCCGAAGACGCTCCGCATCACGCTGGCTCGGCCAGATGCGTCCTTCCTCTATAGCCTGCACTACGTCTACGTCGTGCCAAAGGCGCAGCTCGAAGGTCAGCCCCTCGACCGGACATCGACCGCGCCCTTCTTCACGGCTCCGGTCGGCGCCGGTCCGTACGTCTTCCAGAGCTGGAGCGTCGGGGCTGACTTCATCGCCACCGCGAACCCAGACTACTGGGACACCGGCAAGCCGACCATCGGCACCTTCACCCATCGGGCGATCACCGATGCCGCGACGATCGCCAACGCGCTGCAGTCCGGTGAGATCGATGGCTCGCTCTACGCGGTGCCCACGGTCACCGATCAGTTGAAGGCGGTCGGCAACCTCACGGTCGAAGTCCCGGCATTCAGCGCACCGAACGGAACGGTGTTCAACTGCCGCGTCCCGCCATTCGACAAGGCAGAAGTCCGCCGCGCATTCGCGATGGCGGTCGACGTCGAGAGCTATGTCCGGGATTCGCTGCTTGGACTAGGCCAGGCTGGCCTCGGCCCGGTCGCGCCGGATCTGTGGGCGTATGACTCGACCCTGACGGCGATTCCGTATGACCCCACTGGAGCGAAGGCCGTCTTCGAGGCAAACGGCATGGTCGGGCAGACGTACGAGATCATGACCAACTCGGGGAACGTCCTGCGCGAGGACTGGTGCATCCGCGTCCAGGCCGACCTTCAGGCACTCGGTGTGAACATCACGTTCACCCCGATCGAGTACACCACGGTCGTCGGACGGATGACGAGTCACGACTTCCAACTCGACGCGGGCGATTTCGCCGGCGCCACGCTCGATCCGAACGACTTGTTCGATCAGTTCCACAGCACCGGCGCCACCAACTACACCGGCTACAGCACGCCGGAGCTCGACGCCCTGCTCGAACAGGGTCGCGCGACCCTCGATCAGGAAGCCGCCAAGCCGATCTGGTCGCAGGTGCAGCAGATTCTGATGCAGGACGTGCCGATGCACTGGGCGTGGTACCGGCCGTTCATCTCCGTCGTCAAGGACACGTACACCGGCTACACGCTGGCCCTCGGCGACGGCGGCCTCTTCCGCTCCCTCCCGGACATGACTACGACCGCGTGATCCATCGACGCGGGTGAACGGACGATCGGCAATTCCGCCGGTCGTCCGTTCACCCGCTCATCCGCATGAGTCGCGTCCGGGGGATCCGCCGCCGGCCCCTTCGCTGGCCACCCAGCGTTGACAGGCCTCAGGCCGGTTGCTAGGCTGCATCAGCTTTCGAAAGGCGAATCGCGATAACGGCCCTGGCTCGTCCGGCGCCACCCGGTGGCCAACCGTAACGGGGCAGGACGGCGAACCGCCTCGAATTGACCTCCAACGCGCGGAGACCAGTTCGGGGACGGACCATGGGTCGTCCCGCCTGACCGGTGTCGGTCATCGTCGGGACCGCTCGCATTGGAGGAATTCCGATGTCCGACACGCTGCGCGCCACGCGCGACCTGCTTGCCCAACGCCTCGACCGGCGCACCCTCATCGGCGGGTCGGCCGCCGGCCTGTTCGCCCTCACCGTCGCCGACGGCCGGCTCGCGGCCGCCGGACCGCGTGGCCAGATGCTCCCGGTGTCGCTTGTTCAGGATGGCGGCTCGACCATCCTCATCGGCACGCTCGGCGAAGCCTTCTCGCTCAACCCGTTCGTGGCCAACGACTCGGAGAGCGTCTGGCGCTCCAAGATGCTGTTCGACGAGTTCATCCGGCCCGACCCGCAGACCTACGGCCCGACGCCCGGTCTCGCCGCCTCCTGGGAGGTCGATGGCCTCACGTTCACGTTCACGATCCAGCCGAATGCGACGTTCTCGGATGGCACCGATGTCACGGCCGATGACGTGAAGTTCACGATCGAAGGGATCCTCAACCCGGCGACCGCCTCGCAGAACGCCAGCAAGTTCACCGCGATCATCGGCGCGCCGGAGTTCACCGGCTCGGGCACATCTCCGACCAACGGCACGCCGGCCTCCGGAACACCCTTCGTTGGCGCCGCGACCGGTGTTTCCGGCATCGAGGTCGTCGATCCGAAGACACTGCGGATCACGCTGTTCCAGCCGGACGCCTCGTTCCTCTACAATCTGCGCTTCGTCTCCGTCGTCCCGAAGGCCCAGCTCGACGGTCAGCCCCTGGATCAGACGTCGGCGGCGCCGTTCTTCTCCCAACCGATCGGGGCCGGGCCGTACGTCTTCCAGAGCTGGGAGGTCAGTGCGGATTTCATCGCCACCGCCAACCCCCACTTCTGGGAGACTGGCAAGCCGGCCATCCAGTCCTTCACGCACCGGGTCATCGCCGACGCATCGACACTGGCCAACGCGCTCCAGACAGGTGAGATCGACGGCTCGCTCTATGCCTCGCCGACACTGACCGACCAGCTCCAGGCAACCGGCAACCTGACCATCCTGGTACCACCATTCAACTCCCCTGATGGCACAGTCTTCAACTGCCGCGTCCCGCCATTCGACAAGGCAGAGGTCCGCCGCGCCGTCGCGATGGCGGTCGATGTCGAGAGCTACGTCCAGGATTCGCTGCTTGGACTCGGCCAGGCCGGACTCGGCCCGATCGCGCCAGGGTCCTGGGCGTACGACTCCACGCTCGTCCCCATTTCGCACGATCCGGAGGCCGCTCGCGCGGTGTTCGAGGCGAACGGTATGGTTGGTCAGACCTACGAGATGATCACCAATTCCGGCAACATTCTGCGGGAGGACTGGTGCGTCCGGGTCCAGGCCGACCTGCAGGCGCTGGGCGTGAACATCACCTTCACGTCGATCGAATGGGCTACCCTCACCGAGCGGCTGACGGTGACCAGGGATTTCCAGTTGAGCACAGGCGAGTTCGCCGGCGCGATCGCGAATCCGGCTGACCTGTTCGACCAGTTCCACAGCACCGGCGTCGCCAACCACACCGGGTTCAGCACCCCAGAGTTGGACGCGCTGCTTGAGCAGGCCCGCCAGATCCTCGACCAGGAAGTCTCCCGGCCAGTCTGGTCGCAGATCCAGCACCTCCTGCACGAGAATGTGCCAATGCACTGGGCCTGGTATCGACCCTATATCTCCGTGGTGAGCGACACGTACACCGGCTATACCCTGAGTAATCTCGAAGGCGGGATCTTCCGGACGTTGCCGGATATGACGATGAACGACGTCGCCGCGACCGTCTAGCGCCGTGCGGGAGACCCGCCGGGAACAGGTTCCGTCACCCCGCTTCGAGCCCGACGTGATGAGGTCCCGCCCATGAATGGTGACACCGGCGCCTACCTGATCCGTCGCATCCTGCTCGTGATTCCGTTGCTGATCGGCCTGAGCATCCTGATGTTCGGGATGATTCACGCCGCCCCCGGCGACCCGGTTCTGGCGTTGGTCGGGCCACAGGCAGCCACCCGTCCCGAGGTGCTGGATCAGGCCCGGAAGAACTTTGGCCTCGACCAACCGTTGCCGGTGCAGTACCTTCGCTGGCTGGGCAACGTCGCTCAGGGCGACTTCGGCCGCTCCTACAGCTTCAACAACGAGCGGGTCCTCCACCTGATCACCAACCGGATGTGGGGCACCATCCAGCTCCAGGGCATCTCGCTGTTCATCGCGCTCTCGCTCGCGATCCCGATCGGGATCCTCTCGGCGACCCGCCAGTACAGCCTGCCCGACCACCTCGTCACGGTTGGCTCGTTCATCGGGCTGGCGGTGCCGAACTTCTGGCTGGCGCTGCTGCTCCAGGTCTGGATCGGCGTTCAGCTCGGCTGGCTGCCGGTCCTGAGCTCGAATCAGGCGAGGACCGGTTTTCCCGAGCGGATCGAGTACTTCATCCTGCCGGTAATCGTCCTTGCCCTGCCGAGCATCGCCTACTTCGCCCGTTTCATGCGCTCGGCGATGCTCGAAGTGATCAACCAGGATTATGTCACAGTCGCTCGGGCCAAGGGGCTGGGACCGCGGCCGGTCCTCTACCGCCATGCCCTGCGCAATGCCCTTATCCCGATGATCACCGTGATCGGACTTCAGTTGCCCCAGATCCTGAGTGGCGCGGTCATCATCGAGCAGATCTTCGCCTGGCCGGGTCTGGGCGACCTCGCCTACCAGGCGATTGGCCGGCGTGACTACCCGGTCATCCTCGGGGTGACGCTGTTCGCCGGTGCGGCGGTGATGATCGTCAGCGTCCTCGTCGACTTCGTCTACGTCCTGATCGACCCGCGGGTCAAGCTGACCGGTGGCGCCGGCGGCTGATCCCGCCGGTCATGTCCCGATCAGCCCGCTCGTCTCATCTCGTCTCGTCACCCGGAGGATCCCGTGGCGCAACCGGAATCGACGCTCGCCAGAACCTCCATCTCCATGCGGGACACCGCCGACGACGGCCCGCTCGCCCGGGCCGTCCCGGTACGGCGATTTCAGATCATGCACCGTCTCGCCCAGAACCACCTGGCGATGGTCGGGTTGGTCGTCATCATCCTGCTCTACCTGGTCGCGATCTTCGCGCCGCTGATCGCCGGGCAGGACCCGAACAAGCTCACACCCGGTCTGCGCAACACGCCGCCCTCGGCTGAGCACTGGCTCGGGACGGACCGCAACACCCGCGACCTCTGGGCCCGGGTGATCGTCGGGACGCGCGTCTCACTGTCCGTCGGCCTCGCCGCCGTGGTGATCGTCATGACGATCGGGATCGCCCTTGGCGCCCTGGCCGGCTTCTTCGGCGGCATCGTCGATCAGCTAGTCATGCGGACAACCGACATCCTGCTGGCGGTTCCGCAAATCCTGCTGCTCATCACCGCCGCCGCCCTGTTCCAGCCATCGCTGGAGACGACGATCATCGTGATCGGCGTGACGTCGTGGTCCGGGACGGCGCGCCTGGTACGGGGGCAGTTCCTCGCGCTCAAGAACCAGGAGTACGTCACGGCGGCCCGCTCGATCGGCGCCCCGTCGACCCGGATCATGTTTCGCCATCTGTTCCCGAACACGCTGGCGGTGATCATCGTCCAGACGACGCTCTGGCTGTCGGCGGCCATCCTGCTGGAGGCCAGCCTGAGTTATCTCGGCCTCGGGGTGCAGCCGCCCGACCCGAGCTGGGGCAACGTCCTGCAGGACGGCCAGCGCGACCTAATCTCCGGCGCCTGGTGGCTGACGCTCTTCCCCGGCCTGGCGATCTTCATCACCGTCCTGAGCTTCAACCTCGTCGGCGACGGTCTCCGCGACGCATTCGACCCGCGGGCCCGGAAGCGCTGACGTTTGCCGAACAACCGTAGCCGCCGTTGGCCCCGCGGGTTCGCTGCACCGGCGGGGCTGGTGGTTTCTCACACTGGCGCCCGGAACTAAAACCAGCCAACCGTACTCTTTCGGGATGCGCGACGACTTGCCCATCTGCCGCCCGCACCCATCTGCCGCCCTTCACCGTAGGGACATGGCTTGCCTTGTCCGCGCCGCCAGGCGCCATGCCGCAAAGTGGTCCCGGTGGCCGGGGGCAGCCGTCCAAGGTAACAGGTCGTTTCCGGGCAGGGTTATCGCCCTGCGGGGCTATGGCCCCTGCGGCGGCCGGTCGACCACAAGGGATCACCCCTACGATCAGGTGCCGTCCCTAACCCGCCGTCACCGACGCCGCGACCAAGGCGATCGCCCCTACGAGCGGAGGCCGTCCGGGTGCTGGCGATCAGACGAGACAACGAGGAACGCCGCCCGACTCTGATATTGAGTCGGGCGGCGTTCCTCGTTGTTCGTCGGAGCGTGATGCCTAGAGCGGCGGTCACAAGGGTTGTCCTGATCCGCTGAGGTGGTAGCCGCAGTGGCGGTAGTACCCGCGGAGCTGGGCCGGTGTCACCTGGTCCAGTCCCGTGCCGATCGCGTCGATCACCGCGTCCGGGGTTCGGGCCTTGGCGCCGCGGAGGTGGCCCTTGAGCGGCGCGAAGACCAACTCGCTCGGGTTGAGGTCCGGCGAATACACCGGCAGGAACTCCAGCCGGCACCCCGCCGCCTCGATCGCCGTCCGGGCCCGCGCGTCCCGGTGCACCGACAGGTTGTCCTGGACGACGATCTGCCCCGGCCGTAGCGTCGGCACGAGCCAGTCACGCACCCACTGGCTGAAGATGTCGCCGTTCACGGCTTGAGGAAACACCAGCGGCGCCTTGACCCCATCGATTCCGATTGCCGCCAGCAGCGTTAGGTTGTCGCCGTGATTGCGCGGGACCGCCTCGGTCAAACGAACGCCACGGGGAGCCCGGCCCCGTGTCCGCGTCATCGTGATCTGCGTGCTGGTTTCATCTAGGAACACCAGGTCGTCGGCCGGCACGTCCGTCATCCGCTCCTGCCACTCCGCCCGTTGCTCCGGCCGCCGCTCGGTGGCGATCTGGGACGTTTTTTGAGCGGCAGGCCGTGCCGACGGAGGATGCGTCCGACGGTCGAGCGGCTCACGGATACGCCGTGCTCGTCGGCGAGCCGGTCCCGGTGCTCGGCCAGCGTGGCGTCCGGACAATCAGTAACCTGCGCGATGAGCCGGGCCTCCTGCTCGGGGGTCGCCTGGCGTGGTCGGCCGGGAATCGGCTTGGGATCGAGCGACGCCCCATGACGCACCAGCGCCCGGTAGCGGCTCAGCGTGCGGGCGCTGACGCCGAGGGTGCGGGCGATCTCGGCATCGCTCAGGCCGGCGTCATGGGCGCGGAGCAGCCGTTCACGGAGATCGCGGGAGTACGCGGCGGGCATACCCCTAGCCTATCCCCACCCGTCAACCCTTCTGATACCCGCTCTAGTAGTGGATCTCGACCCGGGTGTTGACCGGGGCCCACTCGTAGAGGAAGTGCGCGAGGTCGAGCGGGACGTTGATGCAGCCGTGGGACATCGGGTTGCCGAAGTTGTTATGCCAGTAGGTACCGTGAATCGCGTGACCGACATTGGTGAAGTACATGACGTCCGGCACGCTCGGCACGTCGTAGTATTCGCCGCCGATCACCCCCTCCATATCCTGCACGGGGAGCTTCGAGTTGATGAAGAACTCGCCCGCCGGCGTCTCGTAACCGGGCTTGCCGGAGCTGATGTAGGTCTCCAGGATGACCGTGTCGCCCTGATACGCCGTGAGGTACTCGTCGGTCAGGCTAACGTCGATCCAGCGCTCGCCGTTCGGGTCGGCCCCCGCGTCGGCGACGATTTCGTCCATCGTCGGCGGGGCCGGCGGGACGAACAGCGCCTCGTCATAGGTCGGAATGTCGCCCTGCGCGGTTCCGTCCTGGGAGAGCTGCTGCTTTTCGGCCAGCAGATCCCCGACCGGCACCATCGTGATGTCGCCACCCTGCTCCCAGCGCAACTGGCCGCGCTCGAAGACCTGGTAGTGGACCTTGTCGACGACGTATTCCTCGGAGACCGGGTTGCCGAGATACCACTGCAGGCCGGTGTTCTGCCAGAAGGCGAGAAATCCGTCGTAGATGCTGTGGCCGGTCTCGGAGACGTACAGGTAAGAGTCGGAATCGGCCTTGATCTGGTTGTCCGGAAGCGGCTGCCAGGCCATCGCGAGCTTCGTCAGCTGAGCAGCCTTGCCAGACTTGCCGCCGATCGCCATCCGCGGCACGACGGCCGGGCGAAGATCCTCACCGACGTGACCGAGCGTAATCACGTTGCCGTCTGCGTCGCCGTTGGGCCAGTACTCGAAGCGAGCGAACTCGTAGTACTGCACGACCGACCCATCGTCACGGGTGATTTCCGGAGTAATCGGGTTCCCGAAGACACTGGCCGAGCCGTTCTCCCGCCACATGTCGAGGAACCAGCCATCGATGCTCTGGCCGGTCGCCGGAACGTAGACCGTCGTCGGCGCGGACCACTGGCTGGCGAACCCCTGGAAGGTCGTTCCATCGTCCTGCGCGGCGGCCGAGCGTGGATGAGCGAACGAACCGCCCACCGACATGATGGTGGTGAGCATGATCACGACGATGAGCATCATCCGTCCGGCAACGCTGGACCGGCGGGCGCTGCCCCCCCCGCCAGTCATCCGGGACGCGATCATGCCTTGCTGACCCACTGCGCTGTTCACTCTTGACTTCCCCCTGTACCGGTGGTCCCCCGACCGCCGTTCCACCCCGAACCCAGCTCGCATCACGATCCGGCGGCGCGGATCGACACCGTCCGTCGTTGGACAGATGCCGTACGCCGCCTGCTTCCTGAAACGCGAGAGACCGCGGGACGGTTTCTCCGAGCCATCGTACCATTCGGGAACCGATGTGGACACCGGTTCGGGCACATTCGACGGAAAGCGCGATCGTCGCATCGTGTGCGTACGAACGATCCTCTTCAACGGATCACCGTCGTTTCGTTCGCTTGAGGCAATCGGTGTCCCGAATTTCCGCAAGACACTCAACGACAGCGAGGCTAGAGGGCGAACTGGAGACTGATGTCGAGCGCCGGCGCCGAGTGAGTCAGACGGCCGACCGAGATCAGGTCGACGCCGGTTTCAGCGACAAGGCGAACTGTCGCGAGGTTGACGCCGCCGGACGCCTCGGTCAGCGCGCGACCCCCGACGATCCCGACCGCGTCCCGCATTTCCTCGATCCCCATGTTGTCGAGCAGGATCGCGTCGGCCGACGCCTCGACCGCCTCGCGAACCTCGGCCAGCGTGGTGACCTCGACTTCGACCCGGAGCGTGTGCGGGACGGAGGCTCGGGCGGCGGCGATCGCCCGGGTGATCCGGTCCGCCCCACCAATCGCGGCCAGATGATTGTCCTTGATCAGGACGCCGTCGCTCAGGCCGACGCGGTGGTTCATCCCGCCGCCGTGCCGGACGGCCGCCTTCTCCAGCACTCGCAGCCCTGGCAGGGTCTTGCGGGTGTCGACGATGCAGGCGCCGGTCCCCTCGACCGCCGCGACGTAGCGTGCCGTCAACGACGCGATCCCGGAGAGGTGCTGGATCAGGTTGAGGGCGGTCCGCTCGGCGAGCAGCATCCCTTGGGACAGCCCAGCGATCTCGGCGATGACCGTGCCATCAGGGACGTGGCTGCCGTCCGGTGCGCAGGTCTCCCAGACGATGTCCGGGTCGACCCGCAGGAACACGGCCCGGGCGACATCGACGCCGGACAGCACGCCGTCGGCCTTGGCGACCAGCCGGGCGGACGAGCGCGCGTCGACCGGGACGGTCGCCATCGTCGTAACATCGCCCGTCCCCACGTCCTCGGCCAGCGCCAGATCGATGATCGCGTCCCAGCCGTTCCAGCCCCGTCCCTGCGTCATCACCGTCCCCCTGAATCCCAATCCCGTCACGGGCGTCACTGGTGCGTGTATTGGATGCTCTACAGCGCCGCCACGATCTCCGCCAGCCGGTCGGCGTCCCTGTACGGCCCGACGAGGGCGACGTTCATCACGTCCCGCCGGAACAGCAGCTGGCTGAGCTCCTGGACCTGGACGACGGTGACCGCCTCAATCCGCTCGGTCACTTCCTCCGGTGTCCGGATCTCGCCGTAGGTCAGCTCCTGCGAGCCGATCCAGGACGCGACGGAGCGGCTGTCCTCCAGCCCCATCAGGAGCCGCCCCTTGCGCAGTTCCTTGGTCCGCTGGAGCTCGTCCTCCGGCACGGCCTCGTCCCGCATCCGGCGCATCTCGCCGATCAGTGCCGTCGTCGCCTCGTCGATCCGCTCCGGGTCGGTCCCGGCGTAGAAGACGCCCTGGCCGACGTCCTCGTAGGGCCGGAAGTAGGCGTAGACCGAGTAGACCAGTCCGCGCTTCTCCCGGATCTCCTGGAACAGGCGGGAACTCATCCCGGAGGACAGAACTGCCTCGATCGTGGACTGCACGTAGCGGGCGTCGGTCGTGTAGGGCAGCGCCGGCATCGCCAGGACGAGCTGGGCCTGCTCGGTATCGCGCTCGACGATCCGGACCCGGGCCGACGACTGGTCGTTCCGCGTCGGCTCGAAGACGTCCGCCGTCGCGGTCGCCGCGAGGTCGCCGAAGTGCTCGTCGGCCAGCGCGACGACATCGGCGTGGCGCACGTCGCCGGCGGCGGAGATGACCAGGCGGTCGGGCCGGTAGTTGCGCTTCCAGTAGTCGACCATGCCGTCCCGCGTGATCGCCTTGACGGTCGCCTCGGTCCCGGCGATTGGCCGCCCGACGCCCTGGTCGCCCCAGACGAGATCGTCGATCACGTCGTGAACGAGGTCCTCCGGCGAGTCGTTGACCGAGCGGATCTCCTCGACGATGACCGAGCGCTCCTTGGCGAACTCGGCCGCGTCGATGACGGAGTTGCGGACGATGTCGGCCAGGACCTCGAAGGCTGCGCCGAAGTGGGTGCTTGGGACCTTGAACCAGTAGTTGGTCGACTCGCGGCCGGTCGCGGCGTTGAGGATCCCGCCAACGCCCTCGATCTCCTGCGAGATCGTGATCGGGTCCGGGCGGCGCTCGGTGCCCTTGAACACCATGTGCTCGAGGAAATGGGAGACGCCGCTCTCGGCGGCCCGCTCGTAGCGGCTCCCGACTCCGAAGTAGAGGATCAGGGAGGCCGACCGGACGCCGGTCATCTCACCGGTCACGACGCGGACGCCATTGGACAGAACGGTCTTCTCGTACAGCTTCGCGGCTGTCGGCACGGAGGGTACTCCTGACATCGATGGGTGAAGGACAGCGGCGCCCCGGCCAGCGGCCGGACGCGCCGCCCATGTGCTGCACGAACAATAGTGCCGATCTCCACCGCCGCACAGGTCGCGGGCGCTCCCTGATCGGGCAGGCAGCAGGTTATGTTCTGGCGTCGAGCCAGATCCGGACACGGTCGTGGAGCAGCGTCAGGGCGGCGTGGATGCTGGCCTCGGTGACGGCTTCGCGGTGGCCGGGGAAGCGGTGCTCCTCGACGGTCGTCCCGTCCGGCCCGGCGACGGCGACGTAGACGAGGCCGACCGGCTTGCGCTCAGTCGCGCCGCCCGGCCCGGCGATCCCAGTCGTCGCGACGGCGAAGGTCGCGTCGAAGACCGCCCGGACCCCATCGGCCATGGCTCCGGCGCACGGCGCGCTGACCGCGCCGAAGCTGTCGAGGACCGTCTGCGGCACATGGAGCAGGCTCGCCTTGGCCGGGTTGCAGTAGGCGACGATCCCGCCCAGGAAGTACGACGAGGTCCCCGGAATCGCCGTCAGCGCGGCCGACACCCCGCCCCCGGTCAGCGACTCCGCGGTCACGACCGTCACGTCGTTGCCGCCGTGGAGCCAGGCGTTCATCGTCGTCGCGAGTTGCTCGATGTCCCGCCGGACCGTGCCCTCGACCCTCACCCAGCGCTCCTCCGCCCGAATCGCTCCCACGGGTTCACCGTTGGGCTGGCAAGGATACCCGTTCGGCGAGAGCGGAAGGAGCCTCCCTGGGCCAGACAGGGTGTGATTCCGCTACTCCATTCCCGCCTCGTCGACCAGTGGCTGACGAACGAGCTCGACCAGCGGGATCTCGCGGGTGGTCTTCGCCTGGTGGTCGGCGAAGAACGGATAGCCCTGAAGCAGTTCGTCCCAGAGCCCCGAGCGATCGTCGCCGGTGACCGTGGTCGCGATCGCCGGCCACGCTTCGCCTTCGACCTCGACGGTGACGTCCGGGCTGGCGACCAGATTGTGGTACCAGTCGGGGTGCCTCGGGGCGCCCATGTTCGAGCCGATGACGACCATGCGGCCCGAGAGCATGGCGAACATCATCGGGGATGTCCGGGGCTGACCCGTCCGGGCGCCGGTCGTCGTCAGGAGCAGCATCGGACCGCCGTCGCTCCGGCGTCCGTTGGCCCGGAACGTCTCGATCACCTGCCGGTTGTAGGCCAGGATGTCCGTCGGCATCGTCATTGAGCATCTCCCTCCATTCCCGATCGGTCGAATCATGGGCGGTATTGTGCCCCATTCTGACTGACATCCCATGTCCGGTGTATCCGGAGGCCGCGCGGAGCCCCGTCGGTTACCAGACGGTGGTTCGCTGATCGATCTTCCCCGCTCCGCTCAGCACGCGAACTGGCCGGAGCGATCGCTCCGGCCAGTTCCGTCAGACGAATCGTGCGTTGGTCAACCCTGGCTGTCTTCCACCGGGACGCGGGTAGCGACGACGACGGTGCGCTCGTTGTACTCGCTGATCGAGGCGTCCCACTCGCCGCCGCAGGTGATGAGGACCATCGTCTCACCGCCCGCGCTCTGGTCGACGGATGCGAACAGCTCGTTCGGCGAGGCATCGGACGGAAACTGCTCCGTCGATCGGACTACGTACTGATAGACGCCGCCATCATCGCCGGTCACGGTGATGAGGTCGCCGGCTTCCATCTGGGCCAGGGCGTAGAACGGGCCCTCCGGCGTGTTCCAGTAGTTGAGGTGGCCAGCGATGACGATCGGGCCCGCCTCGCCCAGCCGGCTGGTCTCGCGGTACCAGGAGGCGAACTCGGCGCCAGTCGGCGCCTGCATGACGCCGTCGACGGTCTCGATCACCTCGATGTCGAGGTTCATCTCGACCGCCTCGACGACGATGTTGGCCGGGACCGGGCCGCGCTCGCAGGCCTCCACGTCTGCGTCCGGTGAAGGCGCGAGGCTGGCGGCGGTCACCTCCCGCTCGCTCGGCGACGTGGACGGCGAGGCCGACCCCGACGAGCTGGGGGATGGACTGCCGGCATCGTTCGGTTCGGTCGGCGCGGCGCAACTGGACGGTTCGACGCTGCCGGACGGCGAACCGATGGCCGGGTCGGTCTGGTTGATCGTCTGGTCCGGACTCGGCGAGGGTTCACCGGCGAGCGGGCCGGTGCCTCGGCCAACGGCGCCGTTCGGATCGACGCCGGTGTTCGGGAACTTGCCTGGTGGGGCATTGCTCGGCTTCGGCCTGGTGCTCGTCCCCGGGCTCGGCTTCGACTTCGAGGTGCAGTTGTAGACGCTGACGTAGGTCGTCGTGCCGTCCAGGACGCCGATATAGCCCTGGTCGATCTGGCTGGCGGTGATGCGACAGTAGGGGCCGCCGTCCTCCTGGACGGTGTACTGGCCGGGGCTGAGACCCATCCAGGTCAGCTGGCCGTTGGCGCCGGTCTTCCCGGTCGAAATCTCGACCAGGTCGCCGCTCTGCCGGTAGAGCAGCCTGAAGCTGACACCACCCTCGTAGATCTCGCAGTCGACCGCGTTGGTGTAGGTCGGCGTCGAGCAGATGTACTTGGTCAGGACGATCGTCCCCTCCCGCAGCTTCGGCACGTTGTACCAGTTGCAGACGATCCGGTCGCCCGGATTGACCCGGACCAGCAGCGGGTTGCCGACGTAGAGCGGGTAAGGGTGGACGACGTCGACGCTCGTGCCGGTGCAGTCGGCGATGAAGACGTAGAGCGTGTCGGTCGGGAGCGTCTCGGTGAAGGTGTAGTCGCCGGGTTCGATCCCGCCGAACATCACCGCGCCGTCGATCGCATCGCCGGTGTCGGACTGGGACGTGTAGCCGCCAGGCCCGGTCGCGTTGTAGCGGACGCCGTTGGTCGCCTCGCGGCAATCCGCGGCGGCGTTGGCGCCGTAGCCGTAGATGTCGTATCCGGCCGGGCAGGTCCACTTGTAGATGACGACGTCGCCCGGGTCCTGGTTCAGCATGTTGAACCAGTCGCACACCCAGTGGGTGGACGCGTCGGTCGGGATCTCGACATCCATGTCCCAGACGCCGTCACCGTAGCCGTAGTTGCCAGTGCGCTCGGAGCCTTCCTCGTAACAATCACCGGTGACGACGGCGGAGTAGAGCGGGGAGACCGTCTCCTCGACGTTCCAGACGGCGGGGGACAGGCCGTCGAAGACGACCGTGCCGGGGCCGTCATTGCCGGTGACATCGCTGTCGGTCGACTCGAGGTTCGAGACCGTGAACTCGACGGCGTTGGTGACCTCGGTGCAGTCCGCGTAAGGATCAGCGGAGCCGCTCCGGTAGTCGTAGCCATACGGGCAGGTCCACTTGTGGATCGTGATGCTGTTGTCGTAGGGGAAGTTGTACCAGTTGCAGATCAGGTGGTAGGACGCGCTGTCGTCGACGGTGAACGGGTACGGATTGCCGTACTCGATCGGGAGATAACCGGTCGATTCGGTGCCTTCGAGATAGCAACTCAGGAACCCGGGCGTCTGGTACGGAGAGCGGCTCTCCGCGATCCCGTAGTCGCCAGCTCCCAGATCGGTGAAGGTCGTCCAGCCCGGTCCATCGGAGCCGGTCGTCCGGACGATCGGATCTCCGGACGGCCCGGTCGGCGTCAGCGTGAAGTCGACCCCGTCGACCGGCTGGGCGCAGTCGAGCTCCGGGTTGGCCTGATAGGCCTGGTAGTCGTAGCCATACGGGCAGAGCCACTTGTACACCGTGACGCTGTTGCCGGACTGGATGTTGTACCAGTTGCAGACGGAGTTGAAGGGTGCATCGGTCGGCACCTCGAACGACAAGGGCTCGCCGACGACGGCCGGTTCGGCGCCGGGGTTACCGAAGCCGAAGTCATTGCAGACGCGAAAACCTTCGGTGGCGTAGGGGGACGAGACCTCGCTCAGTTCATACTCGCCGGCGCCGAATCCGCTGAACCGGGCGATGCCGGAGTCGACGTCTCCCGTCGTGGCGATCATCGTCTGACCGCCCGCTGGTCCGGTCAGCGAGAAGTCGATCCCATCGAGCGCCTCGGTGCAGTCCTCGTCCGGTCGGGACTCCGGGTCGGTGTAATCGTACTGGGCGGGGCAGAGCCACTTGTCGATCGTGATGGTGTTGCCAGCGGGGACGTTGTACCAGTCGCAGGAGATGTTCTCGGTCACGCCATCGATGTCGGGAAAGCCGAAGTAGCCGTCGTCATCGATGAAGAACCCGAGTCGCTCTCCGCGCTGGTACGACCGAAAGTCGAGCAGCGGCTCGTTCCCACCGCAGCGGATGATCGAACTGCTGTAGGACGCTTCGGCGTTCGACTCCTCGATCTCGTAGTCACCTGTATCCAGCTGCTCGAACCGGACAGCGCCGGGATCGACGCTGCCAGTCGTCAGGGTCGCCTCGTCGTCATCCGCTGGTCCGTAGAGGGTAAAGTCGACGCCATCGACACCCTCTGTGCAGTCAGCGACGGGACTGGCGCCCTCTGCCTGATAGTCGTAGTTGGCCGGGCAGAGCCACTTGTAGATCGTGATCGTGTTGCCGCCGGGGATGTCGTACCAGTTGCAGGAGATGTCGACGGACTGGCCGTCCTGGAACGAGAACGGGTACGACTCGTCGAGCCCGTAGGTCTCGTAGTCGGCCAGCCAGTCCTGGTTCCCGGTGTAGCAGCGGATGATGTAGCGGTCGTAGGGGTCCGGTGAACCGGTCTCGGCGACCTCGTAGTCGCCTGGATCGAGCCCGTCGTAGACGACTCGCCCGGACGACTCGTCCCCGGTCGTGGCTGTCGTCTCACTGGACGACTGATCGTAGAGGGTGAACTCGATCCCGTCGAGCGCCTCGGTGCAGTCGACCTGCGGGTCGGCGTTTTGAGTCGCGTCGTCGTAGCCGGACGGGCAGAGCCACTTGTCGATCGTGATGCTGTTGCCGGACGGGACGTTGTACCAGTTGCAGACACCGTTGAAGGGCTCGTCCTCCGGCACCTCGAACGAGAAGGGCTCGCCGACATTGGCCGACTCAGCGCCAGGATTGCCGAAGCCGAAGTCAGCGCAGACACGGAAACCGTCGCTCCCGTACGGAGAGCTGACCTCGGTCAGTTCCCAGGAGCCCGGGTCGAAGCCGCTGAAGGTCGACGTGCCGGACTGCTGCTCGCCGGTCGTCGAGGAGAAGGAGTTCGAGTCCGGCGCTGTCTGCGTCAGGTCGAACAAAATGCCATCGAGCGGTTCGGTGCAGTCCTCGTCCGGGCGGGAATCCGGGTCGGTGTAGTCGTACCCAGACGGGCAGAGCCATTTGGAGATCGTGATGTTGGTGTCGTAAGTGGTCGGCTCCTCGAACGGCTCAACGGAGTCCGAGGGCACGTCCTCCGAAGGAACCGCGACGTCCGACGCAAAGGGGTCGTCCGCTGGGAGCTCGGCGGGGTCCGGCTCCAGCGATTGCTCCGGCTCTCCGGACGGGTCCGGGTCGGTGCCCGCCGCCGCCGGAGCCGCGGCGGCCGGTGAGGCCGCCTGGCTCTGGGCGATCGGGCCGATCAGTACGAGTAACAGGCTCAGGGTCATGAGCAGCTGCGCTCCGGTGCGCAGCCAGCGAGGAACCGACGACGTTGGATGATTCACGACCGTTCTCCTCCTAATACCAGACCACTTCCAGGCAGACCGAAACGACGGACGACGGCCGGCCGGGCCGACCGGAACGGATCTCGCTCGGGGACGCGCTACGGCGGCCCGAGCACTCATGGCACGATCGAGGGAGGCTGTGACGGCACCATTAGTTCGCCCTGGCCAGGCAAGCCGTTCCTGACCATAGTGCCCGTCGCCGCGGCATTGCTCGTGGGTGAAAGTATGTAGATTGGCCGGGGTGGTCCGAATGGGTAGAACTACTCATTCCGGCCGCCGGACCGGCGGGAGATGGACCGGGTTTGTCGTGGCCGCTACGTCGCGGACTCGCGCAGGTAGAGCGACGCCGCCGCGGTCCGGCTGCCGACGTCAAGCTTGAGCAGGATGTTGGCGACGTGCCGCATCGCCGTCCGTGGGCTGATGAACAGGCGTTCGCCGACCTCCCGGTCGGAGATGCCCTCCGCGATCAGGGCGAGAACCTCGATCTCCCGGTGGGTCAGGCCGAACCGGGTCGCGAGCCGTCCGGCCGGGGCAAGGCGGCTGCCCTCGCGACCGGTCGACCGCTCGACGAGGCAGCGGTCGATCTGATCGAGCAGCGAATCGGCCGCCGCGATCAGGGCTGCGAACGAGAGGCGCTCGCCAGCGACGGTCGCTCCGGTGGCGACGTCCGGTGGCAGCGCCGCCCGGGCTCGATTCCCCGTCTGGCGCGAGATCACGTCGTAGGGCACCTCGAGGTGGTAGTCGATCGCGGCCCGGTTGACCTCGATCGCCGCCAGCAGGCGGAGAGCATCGGCGTGGAGGCCACAGTCGCCCGCGATCACGGCGACCCAGCTGACGATGTCGATCAGGCTCTCGCGGGGCCGGATCGTCTCGAAGATCCGGAAGGCCTCGCGGTAGGCCTGGACCGCATCGCCATAGCGGCGCTGGGCACGGGCGACGATCCCGAGGTTGACGAGGGTCGTCCCGATCCCCCAGGCATTGTCCAGACCGCGGTAGAGCGCCTCGGATGCCAGCAGCAGGACGTGGGCTCGATCGATCTCACCGGCGTGGAGGAGGACGGCACCGAGGTTACAACGGGACAGAGCCCGCCAGTGGGCGTCGCCGAACGGTTCGAATAGGTCCAGCGCTCGTTGAGCGTGATGGCGGGCCCGCTCCAGGTCGCCACCCGTCCGGGCGATCGCACCAAGCAGGTTCTCGGTCGCGGCAACACCAAGCGCGTGATCGGCCGCCGAGAAGGCTGCCAGTGCCTCCTTGCCGCAACCCATCGAGTACGGGAGCATCGCCTGGGTCCGGGCGAGGTTGGCGGCGATCAGCCAGATTCCGCCCCGATCCCCGGCCGGCAGGTCGCCGAAGGCAGGGTGGGCGAGGATGCGCCGGCACCAGGTGATGCCCTCCATTCGGAAGGACCGCAGCATCCAGAACGGTTCGACCCGCGTCGCGAGGAGGACGAGCGAGCCGAGATCCCCGGTCGCCTCCAGCCAGTTCAGGGCGGCCCGGATGGCGGGCAGATGGACAGCGCAGAACCGGAACTGGATCGGAGGGACGGAAGCGCTCGGTGCCGGCGAACTGGCCGCGACGACGGCCGCCACGACCCAGCGGGCATGCCGGAAACGGGTGTTCGCCTCCTCCCCCTCCTCCCGGAGCCGCTCGAGGCCGAACTGGCGCAGCGTCTCCAGCATGGTGAACCAGGGCTCATCGCCGGGGCGGTCGTCGGGCGGCGCCTGGTTGAGCAGACTCTTGTCGACCAGCGATGTCAGCTGGTTGAGCATCCCGAGGACTGCACCGAGGTCGGCCTGGTTCGGTCCGGTCCCATCCTGGCTGCTTCCCGCCGGTGCGGGCCCATCGGCGCAGACGGCCAGCGCCGCTGCCAGTGGAAACGCACCGGGCAGCGCCGCCAGACGCCGGAAGGTCCGCTGCTCGTCAGGTGTCAGGAGGGCGTAGGACCAGGCGGCAACGGCGGAGAGCGTCTGATGGCGGTCGACCTGATCGCGGGGGCCGCGGTCGAACAGGGCGAGGCTGTGGTCCAGCCGGGCGACGAGGAAGGAGAGCGGCAGCGCCTTGGTACGGGCGGCGGCAAGTTCCAGCGCGAGCGGCAGGCCGTCCAGCCGCCGGCAGAGCTCGGCGATATGGCCGGCGTTACTCGCGTCGAACTGGAAGCCGGCCCGGACATCCCGGATCCGCTCGACGAACATCGTGACGGCCGGCGAGGTGGCGACGGACTCGACGTCCGTCGCGGTCCCGGTGCCGGCCAGGGGCAGCCCCAGGGGGGCGAGGACGTACTCATACTCGCCCCGCAACCGGAGCCGCTCCCGGCTGGTGACGATGATCCGGACGTTCGGACAGCCCGCCAGCATCTCGCCAACGATCAGGGCACCATCGAGCAGATGTTCGAAGTTGTCCAGCAGGAGCACGAGCGGGGTCGATTGCGTCACGCGATCGAGCATCGCGACCAGGGCCGGGGTGTCCGGCGTCGTCCCCCGGAATGTCCGGCCGATCGTCGCGGGGAGCAGCTCCGGAACCAGGATCGCGGCCAGGGGGACGACCTCGACCCGCGCCGCGGTCCGCTCGCAGACCAACCGGGCCACCTCGACGGCGAGGGTTGTCTTGCCGACGCCGCCCGGACCCGTGATGGTGATCAATCGGGTATGCGGCTCGGACAGCCTACCGGTGAGCGCCGCGAGGTCTCCCTCCCGGCCGATCAGGGAAGTGAGGGCGGGCGGACACGCGCGCTCGCTCATCGTCAGGATCGCGGTGACCTCGGGGGGCGATGCCGGCCCGGATCGCGGCCGCGGCGGCCCTGGGGAGATCGATACCATTGGGCACTGTCCCTCATCCTGGCGGAAACCATGATCAAGGCGACGGGATGGACCAGGATTGTCCTGCTATCGTAGCGGTCGGAGGAGTTGGTCTCAATAGCCCGTCATCCGAATATCATGGAATATCCGCCAATTGACACCCGTTGCGGCCCCACCACGGAGGCGAGCAGGGCGTCCAGTACAGAGGAGCAGCATGCTTGCAGTAGCATCGGCTACCGATCAGGATCGCGATGGAGTGCTGCTCGTCGAGCGGGAAGAGGGTAGGATCGCCGGTCGCCCGGCCCTCATCGACGGCGCGATCGCGGAAGGCCGCTGCCTCATCGCGCGGGAGGAGGACGAGGTCGTCGGCTTCGCCATCCACGACCGGTCGCTGTTCGGCCTGCCGTTCCTGGCGCTCCTGCGGGTCCGGACCCCGGCCCGGCGACGAGGCGTCGGGACGGTGCTGGTTCAGGCCACGATCGCCGCGACCGAGGGCGACCGGCTGTTCAGTTCGACGAACGCGTCCAACACGGCGATGCGGATGCTGCTCGGCCGGCTTGGCTTCGTCGCCAGCGGCTTCATCGAGAACCTCGACCCGGGCGACCCGGAGATGATCTATCTCAAATGGCTTGGCGCGTCAGCTCCGGCACCGATCCCTGTCCCGGCCGAGGCGCCGGACTAGGACCGGGGGACGGGATAGCTTGCGCCGGGGTGACGGACCTGACCCGGCCGAATCTACAGAACATCACGCGTCTGATCCGCGAACACCGGTGCCTCGGTAACCGGAACCTCGACGGGGATGGAAACCGGAGTGCCGAGCCCGAGCCGCCGGACCAGTGGCCCGATCGTCAGACCCTGGGCGAGGAGAGTGAACAGGACCGCTCCGTAGGTCATGGCGAGGATCTCGTCCCGGTAGGGGAAGCCGTCCGGCAGACTCAGCGCCCCGGCCAGCGCCACCGCGCCGCGCAGTCCGCCCCAGAAGAGGATGTGCCGCTCCGGGAGCGTGATGGCGAACCCCGACCGGTTGAGTATCGCGCCGCCGGCATACGCGACGACGAGCCGACCGGCGAGCGCGGCGATCACGCCCCAGAGGACGGCAGTGGGTTGATTGCGCAACCCCGCGACGCTGACTTCGAGGCCGATCAGCAGGAAGAGCCCCGCGTTGGCCGTGAACCCAAGCAACTCCCACAGGTCCGTCAACACCTCACGCGACCGCTGGGTAAGGACCCAGCCGTGCCGGCGACCGAACCAGCCCAGGGTCATTGCCGCCGCGATCGTCGCCAGGACGCCGGACAGGTCGAGCAGATCGGCGACGAAGAAGGCGCCATAGGCGACCGCGACCGAGACGGCCATCTCAGTCAGATGCTGGTCGACCGAGGCGATCATCCAGTGGCCGATCCAGCCGACGGCGATTCCGATCAGGCTGCCGCCGATGATCGAGAGAACGAAGTCCCAGGTTGCTTCCCCAACGGAGAACTCATCGGTCAGAACAGCCGTCGTCAGGGTCGCGAGCAGGACGAGCGCTGTGCCGTCGTTGAGGAGGCTCTCGCCCTCGACCAGGACCCGGAGCCGGCGTCCGACGCCGAGGTCGCGAAAGGTCGCCAGCACCGAGACCGGATCAGTCGCCGCCACGAGGGCGCCGAACAGCAGCGCCACCATCCACGGCAGACCGAGTCCCCAGTGGACCAGCGCCCCGCCAACCCCGGCCGCGATGAGCACCCCCGGCATGGCCAGTGTCAGCACGCCCGCCCGGACCGACCAGAGCAGACGGAGGTCGAGCAGGAAGGCCGCTTCGAAGATCAGGGGCGGCAGGAAGACGAGCAGGATCAGTTCGGCCGACGGCACGACCTCCGGCAACCAGCCGGAGGCGCCGATGACCAGCCCGATCAGTAGCAGCAGGAGGGTGTAGGAGACGCGGAGCCAACTGGCCAGGACGACGGCCGCCGTCGCGACCAGCAGAAGCAGAATCAGGGTGGTAACGTCGATCATGTCGGCTGATACTCTCCAATTGACGTCGCGTCGTTCAGAACCGGGCTCATTCGTGGGGCCCGCTCGATCTCCAGCGGGGAGAAGTCGACGAACAGACCAAGGGACGTCTGGAAGGCGAGCAGCGCGTCGGAGCTCGCGCCGAGCTCCTCGACACACTGGTCGGCGAGGTCGGCGGTCTGGCGAACGAGCGCCCGGTCACAGGTCGCGGTCGCCTTCCCAATCGCGTCGTACAGGCGAACCGCTTCGTCGTGGTAGTCGGTCAGGACCGGGCCGACGTCCCTGGCCCGGTCCACGCTCCGCACGACGACCAGGATCAGGCCGACCGCGCTGTCCATGCGAACCCGCCAGTCAGGGTCGGCATAGGCGGAACGTTTCAGACCGTTCGTGAGCTCGTAGGATGCGGGAGCGGTCAGTTCGAACCAGACGGTGAGTTTGCCAGCGGCGATCCCGTCGTCGAACGTCGCATCGTCCGGGCTCTGAGCCGAGGTCGGCAGCGACAGCGACATGAGACTGACGAGGGCGGCGAGGGTCACCAATCGTCGGATCATCAGCTTCGTCCTTCATTCAGTGCGCCGCATTGGGCCGATGCCTGACAGCACATGTTGGTCCGGGTCGCGAAAACCGAACGCCAGAGCGTCAGGTGAGATGGACAGGCAGGGTGTCTGGGGCCGGGCCGGCCGAACACCGCATGGGCATCGGCAGTCACGACCCTGTCTTCACCCGACAGGATGTCATCCTACCCTGAAGATCGGCCCGACGCCGATCGGGTTCCCTGCGTCACTCGGGTACGACGACCACACCAGCGACAGGACGACACGCATGGCGCAGTCCGGCTTCAAGATCACCCGATGGGGCGCCAGGAGCTATCACGGCGAGGCGGCTGGCCCGGACCTCGCTCACGTCGCCGCCGGCAGGACGTTCAGCGGCGAGTGGCGCTACGTCGATGACCGTCGCCACTGCGGTGCGAAACCGTGCCAACGCTGGATGGCGGCGAGGTCTTGAGTCGAGCCCCTACCGCGCCGTTCCCGGCTCCAGCTATCGAACCAGCCACTCCAGCGGACCCGCCTGAGGACCAGACGACGGCGTCACGATTCCTGAGCTGGCGGGCCCCCGGATGGTTCGGTTCCTGGACGGGCACCACGGGAGGCTCGCTTGATCGCGGCTGGGGGGTCGATCAGAACGATCTCGTCGGAACAGAGCCCGAACAGCTGCCCCAGCCGGCGGAGCTGCGGCACCTGCGGCATGCGGCGACCGCTCTCCCACAGGTAGACTGCCTGGGGGTGCACCCCAACCTTGATGGCGAGCTCGTACTGCGTCCACTCGCGTTCCTGCCGCAACTCCCTGATCGTCTTCATCGATCTGACTCCCTGTCCTATCGATCCTGACCCGAAGACCACACAGAACGACTAGCAGGTGACGACTATCCGTCCAGACATAGTACCCCGAAAGTACTACGCTGTCGGGCCAGACACGCTACCGTCTCTCACCACAATTGTCTATAACAATAGTTATATAACACTCATTATAGTACAGGTGTCATATTCACACGGCGTCGGACGACCAGGGTGGTCGCCGGGTGGCCGGGCTCGACGGTCCCACCGGGACCGTTCGGGCAGAGAGAGGCACCCCGCGCCATGGCAATAAGACGAGATACGATCGACCGGCTCCGGACCCTTCGCACGCTCTTCACCGTTCTTTGTCTTTTGCTGGCCATGTTCGCGGTGTCGGCCCTGCCAACCTCGGCTCAGTTGGACGGCCAGGACCTGAGCGGAACCGACTTCAGCTTCCAGGACCTGACCGCGACGACCTTCAACGGCGCGAATCTGTCCAACGCCAACTTCTTCTGCGCCAACCTGACCGCCGCCACGTTCGACGGCGCAAACATCAGCGGCGCGAACTTTTCGGGAGCGAACGTGACCGCCACGACCGGGCTCCCGCCCGGCGTCGGGTTCGTCGGGGCTGATCCGCAATGCTCGGCGGCTCCCAGCGATGGCGGCGGTGGCACTGCTCCCAGCGACGGCGGTGGTGGCACTGCTCCCAGCGACGGCGGTGGTGGCACTGCTCCCAGCGACGGCGGTGGTGGCACTGCTCCCAGCGACGGCGGTGGTGGCACTGCTCCCAGTGACGATGGCGCCGCGAGTGACGGCGGCGGCGGCAGTGTCCCGAGCGACGGAAGTGGCAGTGGCGGTGGTGGCAGTGTTCCCAGCACGGCTCCGGGTTCCGGTGGCGGTGGCGGTGGCGGCACTGGCAACAGCGGTGGCGGCTCTGGGACCAACGGTGGCAGCGGCGGCTCAGATGGTGACGCTGGTGTTGATGGCGGCTCAGGTGGTGGCGGTGCCGGCACCGATGGTGGCTCAGGCTCCGGCAGTGACTCTGGCACTGGCGGCTCCGATTCCGTTGGCGACTCCAGCTCCGGTACCGGCAGCACCGGCAACGACTCGGGCGCCGGCAAAGGCTCCGGAACTGCCAACGACTCAGGCACCGGGAGTGGCACCATCACCGGGACCGGGACGAGCACCGGCACTGGCACCAGCACGAACACCAGTACCAGCACGGCTACCGGCACGAACACCAGCACCGGCACTGGCACTGGCACCAGCACGAGCACCGGGACTGGGACTGGCACGAACACCAGTACCGGCACCGGCACCGGCACCAGCGCAAACACTGGGACTGGGACCAGCACGAGCATCGGGACTGGGGCGAGCACGAACACCGGACTCGCAACGGCACTGCCCAGTACCGGTGCTGGCACGTCTGTCTCGACGACCCCGGCCTGGATGATCTGGCTCTTGCTGTCGATCACGACGCTGCTGGCCGGGATCGGCTTCCAGGTCCGCCGCGCGACGAATCGGTAATCTCGTGAGATGACCGCGGAGGGCGAGGAGGATCGTCGACCTCTCCGCTCCCCGTCACCTCTTCGTGGAGTCGGCACTCGAAGCGTCCACGGCAAGGGCCGGGGCATCAACGCCCCGGCCCTTGTCGTTAACGGCGTTATGGACGCAGCACGGAAAAGCGACATCCGGGCGAGATCCGTGAGCGGGAGTGCCCGGCATCAGAGACGAACAGGATCGTCGCGGGCCTTCGTCGCCTAAGTACAACCAAAGAGAAGTTGCGGGGTGTATGCTGAGAAAAAGGAGGCGGCGATGCAGCCCGTACGCATTCCCGAACTCACCTCGACGCAGCTTGACGCCTTGGACGAGGTGTACCGAACCTGCCGCGATGTCCGCCTGCGGACCCGGGTCCAGATGGTGTTGTTGGCCGGGGAGCAGCACCTAACGGCGGCGGCCATTGCCGGCATCGTGCGCATGAGCGAGGACACGGTGCGACGCTGGCTCAAACGCTACCTGAGTGAGGGGATCGAAGGGCTGCGCGACCAGCCCCATCCCGGAGCGCCCAGCAAGGTCACCGCGGCCTATGTCGACCAGTTGCTTGCCGCCGTGCGGCGCCGGCCCCGGAGCCTGGATCTGCCGTTCTCACTGTGGACCTTGCAGCGACTTGCCGACTACCTGGCGGAGCAAACCGGGATCCGGGTTGCCGACGAGACCGTGCGCCTGCATCTGAAAGCCGTCGGCATCGTGCTGAGCCGGCCGCAGCACACGATCACCAGCCCCGACCCGGCGTACGCGCTCAAAAAAAGACGATTGAAGCCATGCGTGACCACCTCGCCCCCGATGATCACTTCTACTATGCCGACGAGTTCAACCTGAGTTGGCTACCAACGCTCACGGCCATGTGGAGTCCCAAAGGCCAGCAGGTGATGATTTCAACGCCTGGCCAGCCACAGAAACGGTACGGCATTGGGGCGGTGGATTACCATGCCGGCCAGACCGTCGTCCTCATCCGCCGGCATAAACGACGGCGCGAAATCGCCGAACTCCTTGAGGCGTTGGTGGAGAAGCATCCCGCCGGAACCATCTATGTGGCATGGGACAACGCCTCCACCCACGAAGGCGATGAGATCGAGGCGGTGGTGCGTGGTGCGGCGGGCCGTCTCGTCCTGCTCTATCTTCCAAGCTACAGCCCATGGCTCAATCCGATCGAGATGCTCTGGCGGCACTTCCGGCGGGAAGTCACCCACTGCGAACTCTTCCCGACCGTCAAGGCGCTCATCGCCGCCGCAACCGCCTTCTTTGACCGGTACAATCACGTACCCAAACAGATGCGCTCGATCATTGGCGTACAGCCACATCCCGCAGAAATTCTGTGAATGTACTTAGTGGTTCGTCACGCGTCATCCGCCGGGTAGAGGCGGCGCAGCTTGGTCCGGGCATCAGCGGTCGTGAACTGCCAGTCGATGGTCGAGGCGGTGGCATTGCGCCGGTCGGCCCATGCCGTGACGGCGTGCGTCATGGTGTCGCGGTCGGGGAGCCGTTGGGCCAGGCACTGCCGGGCCAGGACGCTCAACTCCCGCTCCGCCATGTTCAGCCAGCTGCCATGCTTGGGCGTATGGTGGATCTCCAGCTTCTCGGTCAGCCGGCGGGCCTCGGTGGGCGGGAAGGCAGCATACAGCGAGGCTGGGGAGTGGGTGTTGAGCTGGTCGAGCACCAGGACGATCCGCTCGGCATGGGGATCGTGGACCTCGACACGCTCCCGGACACAGTGGGCGAAGTCGATCCGGGTGCGCTGCTGACTCACCGTAACGTGGCGCCAGCCCCGTAGCGGCTCGGTCACCAGGAAGAGGTTGGCGACGCCGCCCCGGACATATTCAGGATCAGTGCGGGCCACTTGACCGGGCACCGCCGGGAGTGGAGGCCGGGTGTCGCCGAGCAGCTGGCGGCTGGTCTCGTCGAGACAGACGACGGGACGCGCCGCATCGTAGGGCCGCTCGTAGACCGCCAGCACGTCCTCCATCGACCAGACGAAGGCGGGGTCGGCGGTCGGCGCGAAGCACCACTGCGCACTCAGGTGCGGCTTGAGGACGTTTTTTTGCGTGTGCGACGGACGGTCTCGTAGGAGATGGCGTCGACGACCTCCAGTCGGACGATTTCGTCGGCGAGCAGACGGAGACTCCAGCGGGCCTGCCCGTCGGGCGCCGCGGAGCAGGCCCGCGCGATGAGCTGGGCTTCCTGGCGGCCATCGAGCGTGCGCGCATAGACCCGGTCGGGCCGCTTGCGGGCCAGGGTCGGAGTCAGGCCGTCGGTGACGAACTGGCGCCGGATGCGCTGGACGGTGCCGGGATGCAGGTCGAGCGCCTGGGCGATGGCGGCATCGGACCAGCCGGGGCCGCCCTCGCCATGATCGGCTTTGAGCAGGACGCGGGCGCGGGTCAGCATCCGGGCCGGGGCCCTCCCCGAACCGACGAGGGTGCGCAAGTCGGCGCGTTGCTCGACCGTGAGTGCGACGCGGTATGGGTAGGCCATGGCGGGACTCCAGCGGCAGGACGGCGAGTCGATGCTATCCTGCCGCAGATGCCCTGCCACTGATGATTCAGCCGTGACAGACCACTAGAGCAATCCCAACAACCGGCCAATCGCCCGAAAGACATCGAGCCAGAAGCCGCTGCCGAGGATACCGAGCCCGATCAGGGTCGCGACGATCACGATGGCGTCGATGCTCTGCCGCCCCTCCTTCGCCCAGTAGACATCCTGCAGGTGCAGCCAGAGGGCGAACTCGTCCAGCGTCAGGGCGGCGCCGGCGCCGAAGAGGATGGCGAACGGGACCCGGTAGCCGTCGTCCTCCAGCCCGATCCCGAGGTAGCCGCTGATGAGCAGCAGGATGATGCCGGGTATGAGGTGGTGGAAGTGGGTGCCGCCCGGCGACGACAGGTTGTGGAAGACGCGCCGCCAGCGCCCGGCCCGGATGGCTTGGGTGATGATCCGGACCGTGGTGAAGGTCAGCAGGAAGGTGACGAGGATCAGCAGCTGGAGCTGCTTGCCGTCATCGACGATGTGGCGCTCGTAGCCGCGAGAGAGGTCGTCGCCGAACCGGGCGAAGTCAAACACCGTCGTCGTCCCATCCGGTCCGCCCCCGTTGGGCGTCGTACTCCTGCCGGTCATCCCTCACACAACCGGGGCATTGTCGCCCAAAAACCGGTCCGCGGCCCGACAATGCCATCATGCGGCGACGGGCGCGAACGACGGGAGCAGGCAATGACGGCGACAGGGATGCGGCCCGGAATCTTCTCGACGGTCTTCGACCGGCCGACGCTCGACGAGACGCTGGCGGCGGTAAGGCGGGCCGGGGTCGACGCGGTCCAGTTCGACCTGGAGAGTGTCGGGCTGTCGATGCTGCCAGACGAGATTCCGAAAGGCTTGCCCGGACGGATTCGCGCTGCCTGCGCCGATCAAGGTGTCGCGATCAGCGCCCTGTCCGGGACCTTCAACATGGCGCACCCGGACGCGGCGTTCCGGGAGCGGGAGCTGGCCCGGTTCCGGGTGCTGGCGGCGGCGGCCGGACCGATGGGGGCGCCGGTGATCACAATCTGCACCGGCACCCGCGACCCGGACGACATGTGGCGCTACCACCCGGACAACGGGACGCCGGCAGCCTGGGCTGACCTGCTGGCGACGCTCGGCGCGGCGCTCGGGATCGCCGGGGATCATGACCTCACCCTCGCCTTCGAGCCCGAGCCGGCCAACGTCGTCCGGGACGCCCAACGCGGACGGGCACTGCTCGACGAGCTCCGGCACCCCCGGCTGGCCGTCGTGATGGACCCGGCCAACATCCTCGCCGGCGCCATGGACCGGGCGCCGGACGACGCCCTCAGCGAAGCGTTCGACCTGCTGGGCGACCGGATCGTCGCGACCCACGCCAAGGACATCGACGCCGCCGGCCGGTTCCGCGCCGCCGGGAAGGGGATCGTCCCATGGGCACGGCACGTCGAGTTGCTGCGGGGGATCGGTTTCGACGGGCCGCTCGTCCTGCACAGCCTCGTCGAGGGCGAGGTGGCGGGGTGTGTCGAGGTACTCCGCCGAGCGATTGGAGATCCCGGCGGAGCAGCCTGACGCGCGTCAGGCGAACGGGGTGAGGAACTCCTGGGGCGTGAGGACGCGGGAGACGATCCGGACATCGCCGATCCAGCCGTAGAACCCCTGGCCGTACGCGTTGTTGGACCCCGTCCCGCCCAGGACGAAGGGCTGGCCCATCGTCGTGATGCCACGCGATTCCTGGGTCGGGTTGCGGGCGATCCTGGAGCCGTCGACGTAGACCACCGTCTGGCGACCGTCGTTGACGACCGCGAGGTGCATCCAGCGGTCGAGCGGGAGGGCGTGGCTCCATGAGGTCGGCTGGACATCGGCGTTGCGCGGGTAGACGACGTACTGGAGGAACTGCTCCGGCGAGAGGTTGATACTGCACGTTGGCTCGTCCTGGGAGTAGCCACTGGTCTTGCCGGCGTCGCCGTTGCGGCCCTCCCAGCTCAGGAGACCCATCCAGGCGTGGCGCTCGTCGTACGTCGCCGGGATCTTCACGAACGCCTCGATCGTGTAACCCTCGTCGAAGGTCAGGCTGTTGAGCGGGGCGTCCTCCCCGGTCCGCAGCAGGGCGCCACGGGCCGGGGACTGGCCACCACCGAAGCGCAGGCTGGCGTGGGCTGGCTGGCGCTCGTCGTGCTCGGCCGACCAGGTCAGCGCGATCGGGCCGCTGTTGGGCAGGCGCTGGACGGTCAGGTCGTTGCCGTTGCCGGAGAGGTCGCGGGCGACGGTGCCGTCGGCGACCGCGCCGCCACCGGGCGCGGCGAGTCCGGCGTTGTCGAAGCGCCAGTAGGCCTCGGTGCCGTCCAGCAGCACCGAGGCGGGCGGGCGGGTGGCGGGCAGGATCCGCGGGGCGAAGCCGGCGAAGCGCTCCCGGAAGGGCAGCTCGATGGTGAAGCGCTCGATCGGGCCGCTCAGCTCGGCGGTCTCGGCCTCCAGCGGAGCTGGGGCAACCCCGGCGGCGCGCTCCCTGAGCCACGGCGAGAAGGTCTCGACGGCGATGACGTCGCGGGCGAGGTCGAAGGTGTAGAGCCGGATCATGCCGCCGCCGCCGAAGTAGCGGTCCTGGTAGTTCGTGAGGTGGGCGTGGACGGCGTAGCCGGCATCGTTGGTCAGCACGGTCCGGCCGGTCGGCCAGTAGTGGCCGTTGATCGTCAGGAAGATCTGGTCGTTGGCCCGGACCAGGCTGTCCCAGAGCATCGACCCGTGCTCGGACAGCTCGGCGACGCCGTCGTTGTCGGCGGAGACGAAGTCGTGGGTGGTCAGAATGACTGGAAGCTGGGAATGCGCGTCGATCACGCCCTGGGCCCAGTCGATCGTGCCGGGCGTGACACGCCAGTCCAGCGCGAAGATCAGCCACTCGCGGCCACCGGCGGTCAGGATGTGATACGTGTTGTAGTCGCCTGGCGCCGCGGCCTGAAAGGTCGGGGAATCGGCGAACCGGTCCGGACCGAAGGCGCTCAGCCAGGCGGTCGCGCCGCGCTGGTCGTTGGTCGAGCCATCGACGTCGTGGTTGCCGACAAGGACGCTGTAGGGGATCTGGTTGTCGATCAGCCGGAACGTCTCGTCGGAGAGGCCGATCTCGAGGTCGCTGCCATGCTCGACGACGTCGCCGATCTGGGCCATGAAGACGATGTTGCGGGCCTCGCGCTCGCGGACCAGCCAGGCGAAGGTGGTCTCGAGCGGCTCGGGGATGGAGCTGTCCTCGTCGTAGAGGTACTGAGTGTCGGGCAGGACGGCGATGGTGAAGCGCTGGTTGGCCGGGTCGACCTCGATCTGCCGGGCCGGGCTGGCCGCCGAGGTGGGTGCGCCGTGGGAGCCGGGGACGATACCCGCACCGGCGACCGGGGCGACCAGGGCGGTCCGCAGCAGGGTGCGGCGCCGGACGGTGGGGATCTTGTGGGTGGGCTGATCGGTCATCTCGTGGCATCTCCTTCGTGCGTGCCATCAGGCGGGACGGCGGGAGCAGCCTAGTGGCTGGCGCACGCGGAGATGTCAACATTTTGTGGTCATTCGGACATGGGAGCATGCAGGGCCAGTGCACTCCGGGATGGGTCTTCGGTCGAAACCGGGCGGCGCTACAGCAACGCGCGCAGACCCGGCACAGCCCAGCCACCGAACCGGCGAAGACTCGTGATGAGGAGGCGCAGGCCGAAGTACGACAGGGCGACACCGGAGATCGCGTCGACCCAGCGAAAGAGCCTTGGGCCGGCGAACCGCCGCCCCCAGGCGACGAGCGCCGAGATGGCGACCGACCAGACGGCGGCGCCGATCAGGAATGCGACGAGGAGCAGGCCGATTTCGCCCGGCGACGGGTCGCCGAGCGTCGCCAGCAACCCACCGCCCAGCCCGGACCAAAACGCCAGGCCGGCGGGGTTCGCCAGCGAGAAGGTGATCCCGACGACGATCGGCCGTCCGGAGCGCGCCGGCGCGGCATCCCCCTCGGGGTGCGGCGCGGACGCGCTCCGGAACGAGTTGCGAGCGAGGGAGAACAGGAAGCCCGCCCCGATGAGCCCGAGGAGGATCTCGACCGAGTCGAACCGGATCAGGAGCGCGGCGCCGGTCAGTCCGAGGGTTGCCCAGACCATGTCGCCGAGGAGGGCTCCAGCCTGGATCAGCATCGCGGGGCGGAAGCCGCCGGCGAGGCCGCGCCGGATGCACTCGGTGTTGACCGCGCCCGGGACGGCGGCGTAGGCGAAGCCCAGCGCGATTCCGGTCAGGACGATCATGATGACATCGCTCATCTCGATCTCTCTCGCTATTCGTCTCCAATGCCGCACCAGTCGGGTGCCGGCCCGGATTGTCGCAGGGTTGACCCGACATCGCGGTTAGGCTGGACCTCGGTCCCAGCGATAGGTCGCCGGGCTCCTCGTCACTCGTGGACCACCCGACGATCACGATCCCGGCCGGTCGGGCTGCCCAACGTTGCCGAGCTGGGGGTATTTACAACCGGACGGGCGGCTCCTATCGTAGTCGGATACTCCGGCGCGTTTCACTTCCTGTCGTCGAGTGGGACGGGTGAGGCCAGGGACAGAGGAGGGAGTCGACCGGACCATCATCCCGGAGCCTGGTCCAGATGAGGCCGGGAGCGAGCGACCGCTTCGATCGGTTCGTTTCAGCATCACATGAGGACAGCAGCCATGTACGAGATCATCCCCCTCTTCTCCGGCGTCGTCATCGGCGTCCTGCTCGCCCGCTTCGCCCCACGGAGCACGACCGTGCGAGCCGCGGTCATCGCGTTCGCGGCCGTGGTCATCGGGGTCTTCGCCGCCTGGCTGAGCGGGGAGCTGGCCGAGAGCTGGGCGTTCGCCCTGTTCGACGGCGCCCAGGTCGTCGTCGCGGCGGTCCTGACGATCTGGCTGGTCGCCCGCCTCGGCCTTGGCAGCCGGGCGGCCCGGAGCCGCTGACTTTTCAGTTCGTCGTCTAACCCGTGGAAGCCGGCCCCCGATGGCGAGGGCCGGCTTTCGTCTATCGAACAGGTGTCTGGCCAGGAAGATCGCCGGGCGAAGACGCGCGAGCGATTATCCGAGTGTTCCCCATGCCGCTGAGCCGTGGTGTCGCGATCGTCGCCCTGACGCGGTCTTTGTCGCGACCGCTCGCTTACGGCAGGTTGCCACCGATTCGGGTAGGGTTCGAACATCGAGCAACCTGACCCGATCCCGCTTTGCATTGGACAGGATGGACCGTGGCCAGGACGAGCTTCCTGTTCTGGAACCTGAACGGGAAGCCACTCGGCCGGCTCGTCGCTGCCATCGCCCGGGAGCACGATGTCGACGTGCTGATGCTGGCTGAATGTTCCATGCGGATTGGTGACCTGTTAATCGAGCTCAACGAGGGACAACGATCCGGTTTCTCGCTCTCTCCGGGAGTACCATCTGGCCTCAGGATTCTGACTCGATTTCCCCGGAGCGCTATCCGCCCGATCTCGGACTCGGCGCATCTCGCCATGCGGAGAATCACCCATCCCCTCGGCATTGACGTGCTGCTGGTCGCCGCCCATCTCCCGAGCAAGCGATTCCAACGTCCCGAGGATCAGCTTCAGAGCGCCATGTTCGCCGTTCGGGACATCGAAGCGGCGGAGGCCCGGATCGGACACACCCGCACGATCGTGTGTGGAGACATGAACATGGACCCGTTCGAGCCAGGAATGGTTGGGGCAGCGGCATTCCACGGCGTCATGAGTCGCCAGACGGCGTCGAGGGAACAACGCACGGTAGGTGGCGACCAGCGACGCTTCTTCTACAACCCGATGTGGAGCTTTTATGGTGACCACCCGAACGCGCCAGCTGGTACGTACCACTACACTGGGTCTACTTACACGACCTACTTCTGGCATATGTTCGATCAGGTGCTGCTTCGACCATCGTTGCTTCGCCGGTTCGCCACCGGGGACACCGCTATACTGACCGAAGCAGGCAGCCTGTCGCTCCTGACTCCTTCGGGCGTGCCCGATACCCGGGTCGCGTCCGACCATCTGCCACTCTTGTTCCGGCTCGATCTCACGTCCGTGGAGGAGAACCCATGAGCATCGAAAGCCTCTGGGGCGACTTAGAGTTCTCCGAATTGATGGAGACCCCCGTCACGATCCTGCGTCGCCAGGCGGCGCTGATCGGCGAGCAGACCAACCGGGTCATCGAGGGAGTCGTCGAGACCCGGGGAGCAGACGACACGTTCGTTTATGAGTTGAGTCTTGTCATGCCGTCGTTGGACAATTACCAATTCAAACTCATAAGCGTCCAGCACGATATTTCTCTGTACCCTCTGACGATCTACCGACTGTACGTTGACTCTGGGGTGTACCCATGCCGGAACGAGGACGAATATCTGGCGACTCTGCGATCGATTCTCTCCTCCACTGAAGTTCATTCGATCATCCGGGCACTGTACTCGCAGTCCGTGAGGGTCTAGGGGAGCACAACCTGGCGCGGGATCACGGGTGCTGCGCTCCCTGTGCCTCGACATGGACACTGTAGAGCGACCGGCTGGCGACCATGAACAGCCGGTTCTTCTTCACCCCGCCAAAGCAGAGGTTGGCGCAGGTCTCCGGCAGATGGATCACGCCGAGCAACTCGCCGGCGGGGCTGTAGCAGTGGACCCCATCCAGCCCGGCCCCGCCACTGGCCGCCGCCCAGACATTGCCGTCCCGGTCAGCCCGAATCCCGTCGGAGCCGCACGGTCCGCTCAGGTCGATGAAGACCCGGCCATTCGTGGGCGACGGGCCATCGAGGTCGAAGACCCGGATCTGGTCGACGTCGACGACGTAGAGCCGGGACTCGTCGGGGGAGAAGCAGAGGCCGTTGGGCCGATCCATCTCGGTGATGACCGGCTCGCCCCAGCCCGTGCCGGGATCGAACCGGTAGACGGCGCGGGGCAGCGCCTCGGACGCCCGGTCGCCCTCGTAGTGGCCGGCGATGCCCCAGCCCGGATCGGTGAACCAGACCGACCCGTCGGAGCGGACCACGACGTCGTTGGGCGCGTTCAGCGGCTGGCCGTCGTGGCGGTCCATCAGGACCGTGATGGTCCCGTCGTGCTCGGTCCGGGTCACGCGCCGGGTGCGATGCTCGCAGGTGACGAGGCGGCCCTGGCGATCGCGGGTATTCCCGTTGCTGTGGTGGGACGGCTGCCGGAAGGTGGTCACCGCGCCGGTCGCCTCGTCCCAGCGCAGCATCCGGTCGTTGGGGATGTCCGAAAACAGGAGCGAGCGGGCGTCACCGAACCAGACGGGGCCCTCCAGCCAGCGCCCTCCCGTCCAGAGCCGCTCGACGAGGTCGTTCCAGACCAGGAGCGACCGGAACCGGTCGTCGATGACCTCGATGGCCGGATCGGGGTACCGAACGATCGTCCGGTCACGCTGCCATGAGGTCGCGGGGGTGCGGTCCTCGGGCTGTGGGTTCATGGGGTGCCTCCTCCCGTGCGATCGCCGGCTAGCCCCGGCCAATGAACGGCATCTTGGTCGCCATCACGGTCATCGTCGCGACATTGGCGTCAAGGGGAAGATCTGCCATGTAGCGGACCGCGCGGCCCACCTCGGCGACGTCCATCAGCGGCTCCTCGCGGACGCTGCCGTCCGGCTGGGCGGCGCCGGCCGCCACCCCGCTGCCCATATCGGTCGCGGCGTTGCCGATGTCGATCTGACCGCAGGCGATGTCGAACGGCCGGCCGTCGAGCGCGGTCGAACGCGTCAGGCCGGTGATGGCGTGCTTGGTGGCGGTGTAGGCGATCGAACGCGGCCGGGGGGCGTGGGCCGAGATCGAGCCGTTGTTAATGATCCGGCCACCCTGGGGCCGCTGGTGCCGCATGACGCGGAACGCCTCGCGGGTGCAGAGGAAGGCGCCGGTCAGGTTCACCGCGACGACCCGGTTCCACGTCTCCAGGTCGAGGGCGTCGAGGTCAACCGCGGGCGCGCCGACGCCGGCGTTGTTGAACAGGAGGTCGACCCGACCGTGCCGGGCGACGGTGCCGTCGAACAGCGCCCGGACACTGGCCTCGTCCGTGACGTCGGCCGGGACCGCCTCAAGCTCACCCGGCAGATCGAAACCGGCCGCAACCGTCGTGTCAAGCGCCACCCGGCGCCGGCCCGCCAGCACGACAGTCCAGCCCGCCCCGGCGAGGGCGTGCCCGACAGCCGCCCCGATCCCGCTGCCACCCCCGGTGACGATGGCGATCCGTGGTGACGTTGCGGACATGTCGTCTCCTCACGATCGATTTGAGCGATGTTCCGGCCGCCTCGGGCTCCAAACGCCGGGCGGGCTGACGGACCTATCGGATCATCGCATAGACGATCAGGCCCCCGGCGTGTCTCCAGCCCCGGACAGGTTCTCGGCCAGGAAGACGGTGACATCGGTCTGGTCGCCGTCCGGCGTCAGGTAGGCGATCCCGGCGTAGCGCGACTCCCCGACCAGCGGCAGGCCGATCGCCAGCGAACCATCGTCCGCGACGATCCCACCGATGGCACCACAGGCAATTGGAACCGTGTCGTCGTCCTCATCGAAGACCACGAGGACGTGATTCTCGGCCAGGATGTCGTCGATGGGCAGGTCCAGGGTCGTGAACGACGTCTCGACGGTCGCTGTGACGGCCGCGCCCTGGACATCACCGTCCGGAGTGGTGACTTCACTCAGAACGGCAACGGGGTCGGCGGAGAAGTCGGCGTCGCAGTCGTCGGCGTAGATGGCCGCCGGGCTGCCGGTTTCGGCCGAGCCGGGAACGGCCGTCGGCTCCGTCGTTGCCTGCGACGCGGGAGACTCGGTCGTCGGCGCTGACCCAGCCGTGCGATCGATCAGGTAGAGCCGGAAGCTGATGGCTGGTCCGTCGCCGCCACCCGTCGGGATGGTCCCGACATCGACCGGGATGCCGTTCTCCGCCAGCCGATACCCGTCCGGCACGGCGGCTTCATCGAGGGTTACGGTGTACGACGCCTCGAACGGGACCCGTACGGCGCACAACGACTGGCTTCCGGAGGCAACGAGGTCCAGCGTGCACTCGCCGGTGACCGAGCCATCGGCATCGGCGGTCACCGTGACCAACGCGTCGCTGAAGGGCTCGCAGGGAAGCGAAGCCGTGCCCGGCGCCGTGGGCTGCTCGATATCGCAGATGATGGCGCCGATCGTCAGCAGATTCTCGTCGGACGACCCGGATTGGGCTGAAACCGACAGCGGCCCCAGGAGACCGAGAACCAGAGCGAACAGACCAAGACCACGCCACGACACGTTGAGCAACCGCATGAACTTCTCCGACACGAGAGGGGGGAACACCGGCGTTTCCGGTCCGAAGAGCCTACCGAACCCCAACACGAATGGCAACTGAGCCATTGGAAACGATCTTCAAATAGGTACGTTGAACGATCGGGTTCATCGACCGACGTCCTGGCGAGGAACTGCCTGCGGCTACGACGAATCGGGCCGAAGGAATTTGTTAGTCCGCGTCCCTGATGCCTTTCACCGGACTGTCTCCCGTCCGAAGCAGTCGTTCGAATCGGGCGGGATGGAACGTCATGATCGGGAGCGCGCGGCTCGTCCCGCACTGATACCTCGCGAACTGGATGGTCCGTCTGGTCCGCTCCGTAGGAGTACGTATTTCGAGGCCAAAGGCTGAGCTTGACACGAGCACAGCCTCCCAGACACTGGTGACAGCTGGTCAACTACGCTACGGTAACCAGCACCTGACGTTCGTGCGCCGTGGGAGGTGCAGGAACGGTGCGGGAATCAGACAGAGGGTTGGGGAGATGCGCGACATCCGGTTCGTCAGGCATGTGGCAGCGGCAGTGATGGGGGCGTCACTGCTGTTCAGTGGCATGGTCGCTGGAGTCAGTTCAATCGTTCCCACCGTGGCCGCGGAAGACGGTCAGCCGGGCGAGCCGGCCTTCACCGATGTCGATTTCCTCAACTTTCGAGCCCTGCCGAGCCTCAGCGGTTCGATCATCGCGACGCTTCCCTATAACACCTACATCAGAATCCTAGGCGACTCGGTGACGGCGGATGGCTACGACTGGTACGAGGCGCAACTGAGCGATGGCACGACCGGCTACCTCGTGCGAGGCTTCGTCCGGGGGTCCGCTCCGAGCAATCCCACGACGCCGACGCCGCCGGCTCCGGCCACGGATGGGTTCGTCTACGGTGATTCGGTCGTAGTCAGCACGGACCTGCTCAACGTCCGGTCGCTGCCGTCCATCTCGGCCTCAGTCCTCACCGTCTATGGGTCCGGCACGGTCGCGGTCGTCACGGGTGACGCCACGGTAGCCGATGGCTACACCTGGTATCCGGTCGACAACTACGGCTGGGTCGCGGGCCAGTACCTCGTGGCGAACAGCGATAGTGGCAGTACGCCGACGACACCCGATGACGAGATCATCAATCTCACCGTGACGGCCGATGTGCTCAACGTCCGATCGGGCCCGAGCCTGGACAGCGCGATCGTCGGGACGCGCTCCTTTCACGATCTCGTCACGTTCCACAACCGAGCGACCGCCGCGGATGGCTCGACCTGGACCGCGATCAACGCGGAGGAGACGCAGTGGGTGTCGAGTCGGTACGTGAATCTGCACCCGGATCCGAACGCACCGCCCCTCTAACCACGACCAGCCGAGGTACAGCAGGGCGGTCATGTTGCGGCGACGCGCTTGGCCGGTCCAGACGTCATCGCACACGAGCGACCGGCACCAGGCTCGGCTCGGGCTCCAGACCAGTTGAACCCGCGTCACGGCCGGGAGAAGGCGCGTGTCGAGTGGACGCGCGTCGCGTCTGGTGCCGGTCAGTAGCGTCCTGTGTCGATGTCCTTCACCAGACGCTACTGACCGGTCAGGCTGGGTCGAGCGCGACGACTGGGATCACCCGGCTCGTCTTGCGCTGATAGCCCTCGAACTGGGTGGCGCGCCCGGCCTGCTCCGCGTAGAGCCGGTCCCGCTCGGGGCCGGTCACCACCGTCGCCCGCATTGGCAGGGTCTCGGGCTCCCACTCGACCGTCACGTCCGGGTTGGCGACCAGATTGTGGTACCAGGCCGGGCTCCGGTCGGCGCCGTTGGCCGAGGCGAAGATCTAGAACCGCTCCCCATCGCGGTGGTAGACCAGTGGCGAGACCAGTTCGCGGCCGCTCTTCGCGCCAACGGTGTGCAGGAGCAGGATCGGGCTCGCCGGCGGCAGCCCGGCGACTTGGCCATCGTTGGCCCGGAACTCCGTGATCACCCGCTGGTTGTAGTCGTTCATGTCGGTCGTGTCGGTCATGTCATCTCCAATATGTGTTGCGTGATCGACGGGCTGGACACTATCGGCTCCGGACGTCATCAAGCCGGATTCCGCCAGGTTGCTGCCTGACGATTCAGTAACGGGTACGATATTACCATTCGTAAGTCAATAATAATGCGTACCAGTCCGGACACAGTCGGAGGAGCGACCGGTGCTAGACGGCAGTTCAGGCGGCGCGCCGTTGGTCGATTGAACCAGCGATATCGCCGACGAGCGCGCTGACGGATAGGCGGCGTCTGCAGCCCCGCGCTTGGGCAGAATCGCGGCAGTTGATCCCGGATCAGTCAGGCCGTCAGGTGTTTACCGCGGGCACGGGCTCTCCGGAGCAGACTCGGGTTGGATCACTCTTCTCGCCAGACCCGTGTCTGCTCCCTTTGACTCACCTCTTGCCGGCCAATCAACGATCCAGACGGCGGACGGCGCTATCAGGAAGGGGTCCCTGACAACGCCGTGCTTCCCGACGTCGTGCGTTCCACGACCGACGGAGTTTACGCGACGCGACGCCGGAGCAGCATTGCGCCGATACCCAGAGCCATTAAGCCGGCCAGCAGCGCCACCAGGCCCGGCGAATCGCTCGACGGCGCCGAGCCGGTGCCGGTGTTTGGCAGAGCGACAGCGCCAGCGGCGTCCGTGCCCGATCCGGCTCCAGTCCCACTCCCGGCGCCAGACGCAGCACCGCCGTCGGCCCCGGCAGCGTCACTCGCGGCCATGGACGGCGCAACCGTCGGTTGGACGGATGCCGGAGCTTCGTCCGACGAGACGTAGGTGACGGCCTGGAAGAAGACTACCTCGCCCTCGGCCAGCTCGTACGCCTGGGACGCGCCGACGAAGCCGTCGACCGTCACGAAGAACAGGGCACCGTACTCGCCATCTAGGACGACGCGGCCGTCCGCATCCGTCGTGCCTCGATCGATGGTGGTATTCGTGTCGAAGTCCACCACGTTGAAGGTGACGCCAGGAGCCACGACGCTCAGCGGCGGGACAAGCCCGCTCGACAACTCAAGGCCGCCGGCGAGCGTGGCCGAGCCAGTCAGTGCGTCATTGGTCCCGATGATCGCCTGGATCGTCACGACGCCCGGCGCGGTCGTTCCCGGCAGATCAACCGATGGTGTATCGGACGGTTCCGGCGCCACGGCAGGGGCGGCTGACGCGGCTCCTTCGCCCGGCAGTGTCTCGCACACCACGCCATCCGGTTCGTCGGGCGTATCCTGGGCGAACGGGCCGTCAAGGCCAACCGGGTTCCGATCGATATGTCCGCCATCGCCGTTGAAGTACGCCTGCGTGTCCCCCTGGTTCGTGAACTGACCACAGTCGATACCGTCGTTGCCCGGGTCGGTCAGCGTCGACACGGATCCCTTGACGGCGAACAGACCCGTGACTATGGCGGTCAGCAACCTGGCCGCGATGACGATCCGGGGCAGGCGCTGGCCGCGCGACTCTCGGCTCGGTCCCCAACCAGCATTCAAGATCCTAGCCGGGATCCACGCTTACGAGCAGCGCCAATGGGCGTGTCTCTCCTGGAGTGGCCAGGCGTAAGCGTCAGGTGACGTGGCGAGGAGTTGGTCGATTGAGCCAGCGGGAGTGTGTGCGGGCACGCTGTTTCTGGCGCCGAGTCACGACGAATGTCGCCACCAGGAACGGATAGCGGTCCCCGATGGCGCCAGTCGTCTCCGTGACCGCTACGTCGCGATCTCCCAGATGTGACCAGCCGGATCCGCGAAGCTGGCGGTCCGGATACCCCAGGGTCGATCCACCGGTCCGTTCAGCAGGACCACCCCGCGGCTGACCAGCTCCACGCACATGGCATCGACATCCTCCACGCCGAGCGTGAACTGCAGGCGCGAGCCGGCCTCACGAGGGGCGACGCCGGCCGGAGCGATGAGCTCGGGCGCGGCCGCGATGCTGAGCAGGTTGATGAGCGTGTCCCCGAACCGGAAGACCGCTGAAGTCTCGTCCTCGAACACGACGGGCAGGCCGAACACCGCGCGGTAGAACTGCTTCGATTCTTCAAGGTCCTCCACGAACAGCGTGATGGCCCTGATCCCACCTGGCCAATTTTCCATGTTCTCACCCTCCCCCGGCAGCCGAATCGGTCGTATCGATCTTCGACAGATGACGCAGTCTGTCAGGTCGTGCCTTGTCTGACTTCTCCCATGGAGCCGGATTTGCGGCTCCGGACGAAGGGCAGGAGCGAATCAGCCGAAGACGCTCTGGACAAGCGCCTGCTCAACGTCGAGCTGAGCCCACTCGTCATCATCGGTTCCGTCGTAGATCAGCGCCAGCGGTCCGTCGTAGGCCGCGTCCTTCAGCACCAGCAACGCCCGGAGGAAATCGACGGCGTCGGGCTCGCCGCCAACGAAGCGGCACTTGGCGTGGCAGGTCTCGGCCAGCGGGGCGATCAGCGCCAGCTCGTCATACTTGTCCGGCCCGCTCCAGTTTCCCAGGTCGATCAGCAATCCGATCTCATCGCCGGTCTGTCGAAGCAGATCCCGGACGGTCGCCCCGTCCGGCAGGAGGGACTTCCAGTTCTCGGTCACGAGCCGGACCTCCGGGTGCGCACGGGCCAGCCGGACGAGCCGCCGGGCGCTCTCGCGCAGCCGCTCCGGCGTCGGTTCGGCCTGCCCGGCGACGACGCGAGCCCGCGTCGCCCCGAGCGCGACGGCGACGTTCAGCCACTCGCCGATCCACGCCTCGGTTCGATCGGCATTCGTTGGGTCGGTCAGGTCGCCGTCGTCGATCAACAGGGTATCCAGCTCGACCCCGGCCTCCTGAAGGGCGGCACGGAGTTGGGCCAGATACACCGGCTCGACCGACGGGAGGTGGAAATGGACGATCTGGACCGCGTCGTAGCCATGCGCCTTCAATTGCCGCGGCAATTCCAGCAGGGCGATTCCGCCCGTTCCGGACGATGCGTCCATGAACGGCCCGCCGAGCGTGGCCGAACCGGCCTCGACGAACCGGCCGAGGGTGCGGTGCAGGGACCAGGTCGAGACCGTGCGCTTCATCCGGAAGGACTCCTTGGTGGTGCGGGGCGACGCGTACCCGGAGATCATCGGTGCCCGTACCGTGTCCCGGCAAGGGGTCAGCCGGCTGCTGGATATCCATGCATGTTCAACCGCCGCCGGGGCGAGCGCTCGAACGTGGCCGCGGAAAGCATGACGGGCCGCAGCGGCCCGTCCGATACTGTGCCTCCTACGGAAGCCAACGAGTGAGCCACTGGTCGCCCCGGGGTGCCCCGTCAGTGTGAGGGACCGCCCAATGTCCGTCATCGAAGATCGTCTCAAGTGCCTCGTCGCGCGGGACTATGGCTTCGGCTATCCAGGTGAATGCGTGCGCATCCGGGGCGGCTTCGGCGTTAACGACACGTATCGGGTCACCGTCGGGGATCGACGCTTCGTCCTGCGTGTGCAGACCTCGCCGCCGACGAAGGGCTGGATCGCTGGCGAAGGAGATCTTCGGTTCGAACTCGACTTGCTTGCGCATCTCTTCCGGCATGGTGTTCCGGTCTCGACACCGCTGCCGCGGATCAACGGTGATGTGCTTGGGATCGTGGTGGACGACGGTCAGGAAATCTCCTGCTCCCTGTTCGCATGGGCACCCGGCAAAGTCATACCAGATGACCGGCTCACGTCTAATCAGGCACGGCTGGTGGGGGAGACGCTGGCGAAGGTCCACCTGGCCGCTGACGCGTTCCGATCCGGGCATCCCAGGTATCGGCTCGACCTCGTCGCGCTGCTGGACAAGCCGCTGAGTAAGCTGGAGCCCTTGATCGAAGACCTTTCTTCCGCTGATCGCCGGTTCATCGAGGAACAGGTCTCGGAGATCAGGGAACGACTGGCCGCGTTCACACCGGGCCCGGGAATATGGGGAATCATCCACGGCGACGTTCATGGCGGGAACCTTCACCTCGCCGACGACGGATCGATCACCCTCTTCGACTTCGACCTCTGTGCCTACGGATGGCGAGCCTATGACGTTGCCTACTACTACACCCGGATCCCGGCGAGCGTGAGGCGGTACGCGTTGGACGGGTATACGTCGATCCGCTCGCTGAGCGACACCGAGCATGACCTGTTGCCGACCTTTGGCCGGGCAGCCTGGGTCTGGGAAGGTCTGACGGCTCCGGAGCTTGTGGCGCGACTCCGGGATCCCTTCATCTGAGCGTGACGGCCGGGACGAGAGCGCAGAACCCAGGCCGAACGCGAGGTAGCCCCGAACGCGACAGGCTCTCCGGTGACGGGCACATCCAGGGCGCAGGCGTGGTCCGGTCAATGGTCGGTCATGACCCCTGCTCCCATCGTCGTCAACCGACGACTGCGCGGCTTCCTACCGGGAAAGCCCAGCGGTCAAGGGCGACGCCTCCTTCGGTAGCAGCATGACCAGCGACCGCATCGCCCGCATCATCCCGACGTAGACGATCCGGCGGCGGCGCTGCCAGGCCTCGGCCGCCGACAGCCGCTGCCATAGCGGAGATAGTTCGTCAGGAGTGGCCACAGGCGGAAGCGAACCTGACCCAGGCGTGACGCTTCGGAGCCCGGCTGTCCGTACTACCTATTTTACGACCGTCTGTGTGGTACGCTGAACGTCATGAGCCGACTGGGCTCAGGGACGTCCGGAGGGACAACATGGCCGCAATTGCGAACTACCACGCGGAGGACGAAGCTTCGCCACTGGCGGAGATGGATCTCACCGCACCCATCATCACCCAAGCCGTGAGTGACGGCCTGGTCGTCGCCCTTAGCACACGGGAACTGGCGCCGCCTGCTACGGCGGGCTTCAACATGTAGTCCCGAACGACCCAGTCGCTCCGGGAGCAGACTGTTCCGGACAGATGGACCCGGTCAGACCGAGGGTCGGCGTTGACCACTCATCCCGAGGACCGCTTCTCCATCGCGGTCACGCTCGGGAACCACGATACCGGACGCCCTGACCGGAATCCCTTGACCCGTTACCCGCGTGGCGTCCGTGTGCAGACGCGGATCGATGAGAACCGGAACCAGCAGCTTCCCCTCTGGGGCGTCCCCGTTATCCAAACGGTTAAGGCCCTCGTACCGCCTGACACGCTCTGGCTGCTCCTCCACTATCGCGACATGCGAAAGAAGGAGATGCGTTTCGAGCTGTCGCTGCCCATCGCGGTTGACGCTGAGGGACGGGCCTCTGGCTGGCTGAAGCGCATCTTCTTCGCCCCCATCTCCTTCGATGACCTCGGGGTCGACAACGGGAACGGCACGCCCGATGACTCGAACTGGGATGGCAGGTTCGACGGTGACGACGATTTTCCCGCGATCACACACAAGAGCTGAGACATGGACCCATCTTTCACCCCCTCCCGCTTGAGTTTCGCCCGGCGGCGGCGTGGCGTGACAAAGCAAGCTACCGCCGCTGCCGTTGGCGTCGATCCCCGCGCATTTACCGCATATGAGCGCGGGGAGTATCCGCCGAGCGCCGCCACGCTGGAGCGTATCGCCTCGGTCCTCGGTTTCCCCGAGAGCTTCTTCTCCGGGGAAGATTTGGCTGAGGTCCCGCGTGACTCCATCAGCTTCCGTGCGCTCACGAAGCGCACGAGTTCCGAGGTTCACCAGGCGAACGCTCAAGGGACACAGGCCGTCCGCCTGAGTACCTGGCTGGATGAGAAGCTGAACCTCCCCGCCGCAAATCTGCCTGACCTCCGCGACCATACGCCCGAGGCAGCGGCGGAGGCGCTCCGTGACCACTGGCGCTTTTCGGACAAGCCCATCCTTCCCCTCATTCGAACACTCGAGCGTCATGGCGTGCGCGTCTTCACGCTGGCCCTTGAGTCAGAGAACGTGGATGCGTTCTCATTCTTCGATGGCGACCGGCCCTTTATGCTCTTGAACACCCGGAAGTCCGCCGAGCGGAGTCGCTTCGATGCCGCGCACGAATTGGCGCATCTGGTCCTTCATCGCCACGGGGCGCCGCAGGGACAGGAGGCGGAAGCCGAGGCGCACAAGTTCGCTTCGAGCTTCCTCATGCCTTCCGGGAGCGTCATTGCTCGGGCGCCAAAATTCGCTCACCTGAATAATCTGATCGCGATGAAGAGCTACTGGGCCGTTTCTCTCTCAGCACTGGTCCGGCGACTGGCCGACTTGAAGATCATCAATAGCTGGCAGTATCGGACGCTGAATCTCGAACTCTCTCAGGCCGGGTACCGCACCGATGAGCCGAACCCGTGTCCGAGAGAGGGGTCGTATCTCTGGCCGAAGACGTTCGCCATGCTCAAGGAGAAGGGGTACACAAAGGCGAAGATCGCGAAGGAACTTCACATGACGACGCGAGACCTGGACGGAATGGTCTCCGGTCTCACGATGACAAGTATCGAGGGAGGTAGAACATCAACTCCTAGTCCTCGAGACGCTGGCTCGGGGCCGTCGCTGCTTAAGGTGAAGTGACCATGACGACCCGACGGTGCATCCACCCCGAACATCCGGTAGTCGCCGGACCGGAGCCGGTAGATACGGTGCTTCTGATGCTTGAGGAGTTTGCGTTGGTGACCGTCCGGGTGCGGGTCCTGACGCAGGATCTCGACCTTGCGGTTGATCTGCCGGATCTGCGCCATCGGCAGCGTGAACAACTGATCCATGAACGCCTGCGTCGTGCCGAGTTCGAACACCATTGCGCACCCTGTCTCTGCGTTGGCGGGGACAATGGCCCCATCGGTTCCCTCTGGACCTGTTCCGCACCGGTGACCGACTCCGACACCATCGGGGACTCGGACCCGGTGACCGAACCGGGGAAGCTGGTGCGATTGTCCCCGTTGACTCGGCATGCTGATGGCATACCGAGTCAACGGCTTGCTGGGCAATGAGCCATCTAAGTAGAGTTAAAGCCGTATCGGGTGACCGTGCTGAATGGGGACTCGTCGTTCGGGAAGTCCAGGATCGCCCGGGCGCTGCGGGCTCAGTTGACCGAGCCGTGGCTGACGTTGAGCGTCGACGACCTGATCGCGGCGATGCCTGGGTGGATGATGCAGCGCATCGCCGGAATCGCCTTCGAGCCGGACGGACGGGTCGTTGTCGGCGACGAGTTCGCCCGGCTGGACCGAGCCTGGGGCGAGGGCGTCGCGGCAATGGTCCGGGCCGGCGCCCCCGTCATCGTCGACGAAGTGCTGCTCAGCGGCGGCGGCGGGCAGGAACGCTGGCGGACAGTGCTTGCCGGGGTCGCCAGCCTCTGGGTTGGCGTCCACTGCGCCCCGGCGGTGCTGGCCGAGCGCGAGCGGGCCCGGAGCGACCGGGCCGTCGGGATGGCCGCCGACCAGCTGGCGCTCGTCCACGCCGGCGTCGCCTACGATCTGGAGGTCGATACGGCCCGTGAGTCACCGGAAGCCTGTGCCGCCAAGATCCTCGCCCGCCTCGGCTGCAGCGGGTCATTGGCGCCGAGTTGATCATGTTGACCATCCGGAGACCAGCCTATGAGGCCGACATCGCCGAGGAAATCACGACGCCATCAGCGAGCTCTGCCAGCCGCCGACCATGAGCGACCACCCGGACCTCACCCTGCTCGTCCTCCACTTCCAGAACGAGCGTATCGGTGTCATTAGGCCCGTTTCGCTCGATGCCACGCCGTACCAGAGCGAGGACATCCGTGGCGGTGTCAAACTCCGCGACCAGGTTATTCGATTCAGCATCCAATAGCGAATAGACCATGACGTTGCCCCATTTGCATGGCAATTCAGACGGGTTCGAAGCCGGACACAGCGTCCAGAATAGCATGAGACTCGCCCCAGACCGTATGGTGACCGCGACTCTTGCCGGTCCGTTCGACATCGAATCGGGACAGGGGGAGCTGTACCGTGGCGATGAATGCGTTGCCATTCCATGGATGTCGCTGGGCCAGCCTCCGCGCCCGCTCACTCGTATCGAACGTCGAGAGGCCTGACCACAAACGTTGGGTCTCAGGGTTACCATCCTCGCGCGGCTCCTTGCCCAACTCCGCGTTCGACATCATGTCCTCGATCGTCGGCGGATCACTCGCTACGATCCGGTACAGAGCACCGACCTGGCGTCACCGGTCGGCATCGCAATCTCCACCACTGGTCACCGCTCGAACGAGGCAGATCGATCAGCCGATCATCCCATGCATCTGGAGCCAGACCGGCAAGCTGTCGCTCTGCTCCTCATTGCACTGGGTGCCTCGGCCAATCAGTCTCGCGAGCATCATCCATCGTCCCCCGGCCGTCGGTCAGGGTCAGGTCGTGAGCCGGCCCGCTGGCATGTAACGTGGAACAATTGCGGCAGCCAGCGACATGCTGGCCAGCAAGGGTGCGCCCGTCGCCCGTCGCCCGTCGCCCGTCGCCCGTCGCCCGTCGCCCGAAGACTTATCCCCATCGCTCTGACCACGAGAGGTTGACCGTGTCCGTTTCCCCCGACCGCGTGTCCCAGACCATTGAGCCGCCCGACGACCTCACCCCAATCGCAAAGCCCGTGGCCGACCCGGCCATCACGGCCACCGTCGAGGCGATCGGGCAGTCCCTCGCCGAACGTCACCCGATGCGGGCGCCGCGGGCGACCTACCGGCTCCAGTTCCACAGCGGCTTCACCTTCCGGGACGCCGCCGCGATCGTGCCGTACCTGGTCGAGCTGGGTGTCAGTACCCTCTACGCCTCCCCGATCTTCCAGGCCCGCCCCGGCAGCACCCACGGTTACGACGTCGTCGACTACGGCGCCCTCAACGAAGAGCTCGGCGGCGCGGCGGACTTCGCCGACCTGACCGCCGCCCTCGACGCCGCCGGCCTGTCCCTCCTGCTCGACTTCGTCCCCAACCACATGGGGATCGGGACGGACGCGAACACCTGGTGGCTGAGCGTGCTGGAGCACGGCCGCGGCTCCCCGTACGGCGTCTTCTTCGACATCGACTGGGAGCCGCTCGCATCGGCCATGCAGGGTCGCGTCCTGCTCCCGATCCTTGGCGACCAGTACGGCGTCACCCTCGAGAAGGGCGAGCTCAACGTCGTGTTCGACGCCGGAACCGGCTCCTTCCAGCTCGCCTGCTACGACAACCTCCTGCCCCTCGCTCCGGAAACCTACGCGATCATCCTCCACCTTGCCCTCGAGCGGCTCCAGGCGGAGTTCGACGCCGAGGACATGGACCTGCTCGAGTTCCAGAGCGTGATGACCTCGCTCGAGCGACTGCCGGACCGCGACGACCCCGACGCCGGCGGGATCGAGGAGCGCCAGCGCGAGACGACGATCGGCAAGCGCCGGCTGGGGGAGCTGGTCGACCGCTCTCCCGGGATCGCGGTGGCGATCGCCCAGGCGACGGAGGAGATCAACGGCATTGCCGGCGATCCGGCGTCGTTCGACCGGCTCGACCGCCTGCTGGAGGCCCAGGTCTACCGGCTAGCGTTCTGGCGTGTCGCCGCCGAGGAGATCAACTACCGGCGCTTCTTCGCCATCAACGACCTCGCCTCGATCCGGCAGGAGGACCCAGCCGTCTTCCGGGCCTCGCACGAACTGCTGCTCCGGCTGATGGCCGAGGGCACCGTTGACGGCGTCCGGATCGACCACATCGATGGCCTGCTCGACCCGGCCCGCTACGCTCGCGATCTCCAGCGGGCTTACCTCCTGGAGGCCGGTCGACGGGAATACGAGGAAGGCGGGCACCTGACCGACGCGAACGCCCCCGGCTGGGAAGCGATCGAGCCAGCGCTCGGTGCCTGGCTGGATGCCGCGAGTGCCGGAGATCCGGCGCTGGTCAAGCCGGTCTACCTGCTGGTCGAGAAGATACTCGAGCACGGCGAGGATCTGCCGGCCGACTGGCTGGTCGACGGGACGACGGGCTACGAGTTCGCCAACTCCGCGACCGGCCTGTTCGTCGACGGCGCCAGTCGCAGAGCGTTCGACGAGCTCTACGCCGCCTACCTCGGCGAGCGCCGGGTCCGGCTCGACGAGATCGTCTACGAGGCCAAGCGGATGATCCTGCGGGACGCCCTCGCCAGCGAGCTGTCGGTTCTGGCCGACCAGCTCGACGACATCAGCGCCGCCAACCGCCGCTCCCGCGACTTCACCCCGCAGAGCCTCCGGACGGGCCTGCGCGAGGTCATCGCCGGCTTTCCGGTCTACCGGAGCTACGTCGGCTGGGACGTCGCGGCGCGTGAGCCGATCGTCCAGGACACGGACCGCTACGCGATCGAGGCCGCCGTCGCCGCCGCCCGACGCCGGAACATCGGAGCCGATCCATCGCTGTTCGCCTTCATCCATGACGTCCTGCTCGTCCAGGTCCAAGGCGCGACCGACGAGCAGCGGGCCGCCCACGGTCGCCTCGCCGTCAAGGTCCAACAGCTGTCCGGCCCGGTCATGGCCAAGGGTCTGGAGGACACGGCTTTCTTCCGCTACCTACGGCTGCTTGCCCTGAACGAGGTCGGCGGCGAGCCGGGCACCTTCGGGACGACGGTCAGCGCCTTCCACGCCGAGAGCCGCGCTCGCCTGGCCCGGTTCCCGGACGCGATGGTCGCCTCCTCCACCCACGACACCAAGCGGAGCGAGGACGTCCGCGCCCGGATCGCCGTGCTGTCGGAACTGCCGGGCGGCTGGCGCTCGGCGGTCAACCGCTGGGCCCGGTTCAACCGGAAGTTCAAGAGCCGCGTCGACGGCGACCCCGCCCCGGACCGCAATGACGAGTACTACATCTACCAGACGATCCTCGGCGCCTGGCCCTTCGCGCGGGACGCGGAGGCGCCCGAGGTCTGGGCCGCATTCGTCGACCGCGTCGTCGAGAACACGATCAAGGCGACCCGCGAGGCGAGCATCCACACGAGCTGGATCGCGCCGAGCCCCTACGAGGCGGCGACCGAGACCTTCATCCGGAGCATCCTCAACCCCGACCAGACCGGCAATCGCTTCTTCGAGGACGTTCAGACCTTGCGGACGACCGTCGCCAACGTCGGGATGTCCAACGGACTGGCGATGCAACTCCTGAAGCTGACGGTGCCGGGTGTGCCGGACATCTACCAGGGGACGGACAGCTGGGATCTCAGTCTGACCGACCCGGACAACCGCCGCCCCATCGACTTCGATGCCCGCGCCGCCGCGCTGTCCGCGCTCGCTGGCAAGCAGCCGGGCAAGATCCAGGACCTGGTCGCCACCGCGACCGACGGCCGGATCAAGCTGTTCACGACGGCCCGCACGCTCGCGTTCCGGCGGGACCACGAGGAGCTGTTCCGGCGCGGCGTCTACGAACCACTGGAGGCCAGCGGCACCTACGCGGCCAACGTCGTCGCCTTCGCCCGCCGCCTGCCGGTAGGCGTCCGCGGTGGCTCGACGCCGGAGGCGGAGGCGATCGTCGTCGTCCCGCGCCTCGTCCAGGGCCTCAGTACGCCGGAGCAGCCGTTCGCCCTCGGCGACATCTGGGGCGCCACGACCCTGTCGATCCCCAGCGCCCCGGCTGGCACCGTCTACCGCAACCTCCTGACGCTTGAGCAACTCACGACGATCGACGACGGGCAGGAGGGCCGCAGCGCCCTGCCGCTGGCCGAGGTCTTCGGTCACTTCCCTGTGGCGCTACTGGAGCGCACCACGCAGTAGGGATATGAATCTCGCTGCGCTGGCTCGGCTTGCGCTCGCGCCCCGCTTCGCTGGCCGCGCTGTCTCACCACCAGCGAAGCGAGCGGCGTAATACTGCGCAATGGTCCTGGCGTTCGTGAACGGCCAAGCTCGCGCTTCGACGTGGCGGTCGCAACCACGATTATCGCCCTGCGGGGCGGCGGCCGGGCGACCACAAGGGATCGTCCCTACGATTTCCGATGTCGGGAGGACTGGGCAGCCCGCTTGCCTCGGCCAAGGAGCGCCTTCTAGCGGGGTCGAAAGGCCGTCCGGCCTGTCAGCTTCCGGGCTGCATGAGACTTTCGAAACGCTTCGCGCCGTTCCCGAACCTGGACCATTTAAGGCCGGGCAGCGCCAACCGGAGCCTTGGCCGCGCCGACCAGGACGGCTCGATTATCTCCTTCATCACTGAACGCTTCGTTACCTTCACGGCTGGACGTCACCGATATTCACCGCACAGATCACGCCGCGCAGATCACGCACCACGGCTGATCCCGGACCCGCGTCATGGCCAGCGTCGCACGGCCCGAGCCCGACAGCTTGAGCCGCTTGCGAATCTGCTCGACGTCGCCGGCGAGGCCGCGGCGGCGGATGTCGACGGAGCCGATGCCGAGCTCGCGGAGCCGGGCGGCGATCGTCTGGTGGTGCCAGGGGAGCGAGTCGAGGACGCGCAGGGTCCGGGCGAACGGCGTCGTAACGGCCGTGTCGGTCGAGAGGAAGGCGATCTGGTCGTCGATCTTCCAGGCGCCGATCGTCCGGGCCAGGTCCTCGACCAGCCCGGCCCGCGTCACCGCCGGGTTCGGGTCCAGCAGCCAGGCGCCCGGCTCGGCGATCGCCACCGGGTCGCCGGGCACGGGGACGAGCGTCGCGCCGGCCGGGAGGATCGTCGCCCGGCGGGTCGTCGTCGCGAGGGCGGGCGACCAGAGCGCCGCCTCCTTGAGGTCACGCCCGTCGGCGACGAGCTCCAGCTCCCAGCCGGGCGGGACAGCGGCGTGGTCGATCCCCGGCGCGGCCTTGATCCCGACCCGCGGTATCTGCTCGGCCAGGGCGACGCTCCAGTCAAGCGGTGGCTCGGAGACGTTCGGTCCCATCCGGCCAGCGGCGGTCCGCCGGGCCGGGTCGATGAAGACAGCGTCGAGGCCGGTCAGGTCGACATTCCGGACATCGCCCAGCCACGGCGTGACGCCGTCACCGAGGCCGTAGACGCCGGCGTTCAGCGTCGCCATCCGGAGATGCTCCGGGTCGAGGTCGACGGCCAGTACCTCCGCGGCGGCCGCCAGGGCGATCAGATCGCCGCCAATCCCGGTGCAGAGGTCGGCGATCCGGCGGCTGCCGCGGAAGCGCTCGGCGTGGCGGCGACTGATCTCTTCGGACGTCGCCTGCTCCAGCCCGGCCCGGGTCAGCCACATCTCGTCGGCCCGGCTGAACTTGGACCGGGCTGCGATCCGCAAGTCGTGCAGGGCGAAGGCGGCCGCGACCAGTTCCGGGTCGTGCCGACGCCGGAGCCGTTCGCTCATGCGGAGGACGTCGGTGGCGGGAACTGGGTCGGGGCCAAGCGCGGCCAGGATCGCCCGCGCGTCCGGACTGGCGAGCCGGTCAGCGGTCAGCATCGGCGCCCGCGGTGTCGACCGGGTGAAGCAGGCCGGTCGCGACATCGAAGATCATTCCGCTGACGATGATGTCCTTCGGAAGGAGCGGTGAAGTGCGGATCTTCCGGACGTCCCCACGGACGCTCTCGGTCAGGTCGCGGAAGGTGAGGAAGTCGGTCTCACCGGAGTCGACGCCGAGATGGGCGAGCAGGTGATCGCGGATGTCCTGGTTGCTGAAGCGGTGCTGGCCGCAATCGGTGTGCTGGATGACCAGGATCTCGCGGGTGCCGAGCAGGTTGGTCGAGACGACCAGCGAGCGGATCGCGTCGTCGCTGGCCCGGCCGCCCGCGTTGCGGATGACGTGGGCGTCGCCGAGCTGGAGGCCGAGGACAGGGAACAGCTGGATCCGGGCGTCCATGCAGGTCAGGATCGCCAGGTGACGGGCCGGCCGGATCGGGATGTCGGTCGTGCCGTGCTCGGTCGCGTACTGCCGGTTGGCGGCGAGGATCGCCTGGATCTGGGACTCACTCGATGCCTTTGAAACTGTTGACACTGCTGGGGGACTCCTGCCAGATTAACCCGACGCCCGTAACGTTGGCCGAAGGAACGACCGGGCCGGCGGGGGATTCGGTGAACAACCCGCATCGGGCCACGTTCGATCGACGATGGTACACCCCGGATCGTTGGGCCCGCGACGGCCGTGCGGCTTGTCGCCCGGACGATTGCGGCTGTACAGTCGCCTTCGCGACGATTCATCGAGCACTGGAAATCGTGACAGAGGTGGACGGGTGCGGCAGATTACGCTGGTAATCGTCGGGATCGGGACGGTCGGCGGAGCGGTGCTGGAGCAGGTCGTCGCCAACCGGGCGCTGTGGCGTTCGGCTCTCGGGGTCGATGTCCGCGTCGGGGCGATCGTGACCCGGTCCGGGGCGGTCGTCTCGGCCAGCGGCGGCAACCTGCCCGACGAAGTCCTGCTCGGGATGGTCCGGGGCCGGCGCGAGGGCACCACCGACGCCGCGCTGACCGGCGCCCCGATCGAGGTGATCGCCCCCGTCCCGGCCGTCGAGCGCCTGACCGAGGCCGGACCGGTCGTCGTGATCGACGCCGGCGCCGGGGAGGGTAGCGTCCCGCTGCTCATCGCCGCCCTGGGCAACGGCGCCGGGGCTGTGCTGGCGAACAAGGCACCGCTGGCGATGCCGTGGGACGACGACGCCAGCCAGTTGCTCTGGGCCGAGACGCGCTCCGGTGGCCGGGTTCGCTACGAGGCGACCTGCGGCGCCGGCCTCCCGATCATCTCGACGCTCCGCTCGCTGCTCGACACGGCCGACGAGATCGTCGAGATCCAGGGCACCGTCTCCGGAACCTTCGGCACGATCTTCTCCGACATCGCCGACGGCCAGTCGTTCGGCGACGCCGTCCGGGACGCCGCCGCCCACGGCTACACCGAGCCGGACCCGCGCGACGACCTCAGCGGCCTCGACGTCGCCAGGAAGGCCCTGATCCTCGCCCGGACGATCGGCCGGACGCATGACCTGTCGCAGATGCAGGTGGAGAGCCTCGTCCCGGCTGCGCTCGCCAGCACCGACATCGACGTGCCCGCCTTCCTCGCCCGGATCGGCGAGCAGGACGCCAGTATCGGCCGGATGGCCAGCGAAGCCGCCCGGGCCGGTGGGACCCTGAAATACGTCATGACGGTCGCCGACGGCGCGATCCCAACGGTCGGCCTGCGGACCGTCCCCCAGCGCGGCGTGCTCGGCGCCCTGCACGGCCCGGAGAACGTCATCGTGATCCGGAGCCGACGCTACGACGAGTACCCGCTGGCGATCTACGGCCCCGGCGCCGGCGCCGACGTCACCGCCGCCGGCGTGCTGGCCGATGTCCTCGCGGTTGCGTCGGTCATCGCCTGACGGCCCGCGGCTATCGTTTGGTCGAGGTCCTCCGCGAAAGGGCGGGATGGGAGTCGCTCCACCAGCTCACACTGTCGGGTCATTAGGTTTCCGGTTGTCCGCTATCGTTGGCACACTGTTCGAATGCAGAGCTTTCCACTTGTCGTCCAGCGCGAAATCGTCCGACCAGTCTGGCTGGTCTTGGTGTGATCGCCCGCTATCGCCCGTTGTTCGCCTTTCGGGGAGCAACCGGATTTTTCCTGTTCGGGATGCTGGCGGTCTTCCCGACCGCGATGCGACCGCTTGGTTGTGTCCTGCTGGTCTCGGGATTGACCGGTTCGTTTTCGTTGGCTGGCGCCACCAGCGCTGCTCTGACGCTGTCGCAGGCAGCCGCCAGTCCGCGGCTTGGACGACTCGCCGATCGGCTGGGACACCGGCGCGTCGTTCTGCCCACGCTCGCGGGTCACACCATCGGGGTCGTGCTGCTGGTCGTGCTCGCGCAGCGTGACGCGCCACCGTGGACCCTCTTCCTTGCGGCGGCAATGTCGGGTGCGACCGTCGTGCCGATCGGCGCGATGGTGTTGTCCCGCTGGTCCTGGCTGATTGATCGCGAGACGCACGGCGACGGCGGTGATCTGCTCGGGCGCGCGTTCGCGCTCGAGAGCGTGCTGACCGAGATCATCTTCGTGGTCGGACCGTTCCTCGTGACGACGCTGGCGCTGGGTCTGTTCCCCGCGGCGGGGCTGATCGCCGCGCTCGTCCTGATCCTGGTCGGCGGGACAGGATTTGCCGCCCAGCGGAAGACCGAGCCGCCGCCAGCCGACGAGCGTGAGGGACAGGCGGCTGGGGCACTACGAGTGCCGGGGCTGCGGGTGCTGGTCCTGACGTTCATCGGTCTGGGCACGATCTTTGGGTCGGTCGAGGTCGGGCTGGTCGCGTTCGCCGAGGAGCAAGGACGGGCAGGATTTACGGGCATCCTGATCGCGCTTTTCGCGACCGGCAGCCTGCTCGCCGCGATTGCCTACGGAGCGAGGGACTGGCGGATTCCGCCCGAGCGCCGGTTCGCGATCTCCGTGAGCTGGCTGGTGCTGGGTACGGTGCCGATCCTGCTGTCCCCAACCATCCCAACGATGTCAGTGTCGGTGATGGTCGCTGGCATCGCGATCGCGCCGTCGTCGATTGCCGGGACCACGCTGATCGAGGCGCTCGTGCCGACCGCCGTCCTGACCGAGGGCTTCGCCTGGTTCTCGACTGCGACCGTCGTCGGCATGGCGATCGGAGCGGCGGCCGGCGGTTGGGTCATCGATGGCTACGGCAGCCGTCCGGCGTTCCTCGTCGCGGTGACCGGCGGGGCCTTCGCGATCCTGACGGTGGTGGCTGGCGCTCGCTTCCTGAAGAGCGAACCGCTGCCCTCGTCAGCGGAACACCCGGCCCAGGCCTGAACCGGGTCTCCACACTATCGATCCTTGCGGATTACAAAACGAAACGGCAGTGGCAGTGGCAGCCGATCACTGCGACAGGCCACGGGCTGTCACCGCCCAGACCGCCTCGACCGTCCCGTTCCGGACGGCGTAGACGGTGTCGTGGAGGTTGGCGGCGGCGCAGCAGTGGCCGGGGTGGAGCTCGATCAGGTCGCCGGCGGCGAACCCCGTACTGCTACCGTCGATCGTGGTCAGCGTGCCGTGCTCCTCGGACAGCCCCCGAACGACCAGCTCAGGGCGGTCCCTGGCCGCCGCGGCCCCGCCGCCGGTCGAGAGGACCTGGAGGCCGCTGTCGACGACGATCCGGTCCGGCGCTGGGGCGCTCAGGACGGTGCTGAGCAGCGAGAAGGCCAGCCCGAAGGCGGGCGCCTTCTCCTGGTAGCCAGGGTCCATGTACACGTACGACCCGGCCTGATGCTCGGTCACGCCGGGGTAGACGCCGGAGATGTCGTAGGTGCCCGTTCCGCCGCAGGTGACGGTCTCGACCTCCAGCCCGGTCCGCCGGATCATCGCGGCCGTCTCCAGCCCGATGTCGAGCATCGCCTCGGTGGCTCGGGTCCGCTCGGCCCGGTCCGGCACCTGGACGAGATGCCCCTCGTAGATGTGGATCCCGGCGAAGCGCAGTCCCGGCGCCCGGACGATCTCCTGGGCGAGCGCCACCGCCGGCGCACCGGGCCGCGTCCCACAGCGCGACATCCCGCTCTCGATCTCGATCAGCACGTCGAGCGTCACCCCGGCCGCCGTCGCCGCCTCGGACAGGTCCGCGACGTTCCGGGCGTCGACGGTCAGGACGCTGACCGTCGACCGGCTGGCCAGCGCGACCAGCCGCCGGATCATCCCCGGCGCGACGACCTGGTTGGCCACGAACACATCGTCGATCCCACCGTCGACCATCGCCTCGGCGACGCTCGTCTTCGGCGCCGTGATCCCTGTCGCACCGGCCGCGATCTGCATCCGGGCGACGACTGGCGTCCGGTGCGTCTTGCTGTGCGGCCGGACCGACGCCGGCCGATTGGCGAAGTGGTTCGCCATCGTCGCGATGTTCCGCTCCAGGATCGGCAGGTCGATCAGCGGCGCCGGCGTCGGGAGCGACGTCATGGGCAGCCCCAGCGCCGGGTGATCGTGGAGGATACCCGACGCATCGGGGCCCGGGACGCGGTCGGATGGGATGTACGTGATCATGCGTTACGGCTCCTGTCCTTGATTGAAGGCGTGTTGGATGCAAGCAACTTCGCTTCCGCCCGTCGCTCCGAGGGTATTGGCTGAACCGGGCAGTCGTTGCGCACGAACCAGGAGCTTGATAGTATCCTCGGCTCGTCAACGTGTCGGGAACCGCGACGGTTCCTCTGAGTAACGGATTGGAGGCATATGGACCAGGACGCCATCATCCAGTACATCGCCACCACGTTCACGGGTGTCGAGGTCCAGCGGCCGACCGATGGCCCTGGATCAGGCGACACGTTCTTCATCTTCGACCCCCAGCACGACCTCGAACCGAGGCGCCAGTTTCCCTTTGCCACGGTCGTCACGAAGGACTACGAGGGCTTCGACGAGCGTTCGAATCTGAATCGTCCCGATGTGTTCCGGCTCAACATCGGAGTGAGCAGGGACACCTTCCGTGCGCTCTTCGACGATCCGGCCAATGAGGATGGTGCCGGGAACACCGAGGCTGACTTCGCGGCCCTGGACCGGCTGATGCCTCATCCCGTGTACGCCCCGCAATCGTTCGTCTGTGTGCTCAACCCGAGCCCGGAGACCTTCGACGTCTGCAAGCCGCTCCTCGCCGAAGCCTGTTCCAGAGCAACCGCACGGCACGCCAGCGGCCGGATCAGTCGCGATTGATCATTCGCGGGTTCCCGCCAACCGGCCAAAGACTCTCCAGCACGGACCACTGTCCGCGAAGGCACTCACGCCGACGCGTTGCAGTCGATCACCCGGCCCGGCAGCGCCCCGGTCGGCGAACCATCCAGCACGACCGTCGTGCCGTTGACGATGACGCGGTCAACGCCAACCGGCTCCAGCCGCGGCTCATCCCACGTCGAACGGTCGGCGTAGGTGTCCGCGTCGAAGATAACGACATCGGCGCCGTAGCCCTCCCGCAGGAAGCCGCGCCGCGGAATCCGGAACCGCTCGGCCGGGTAGCCGCTCATCTTCCGGACGGCCTCTTCGAGGGTGATCGCGCCGTACTCCCGCACGCCCAGCCGGACGGCTTGCCCGAAGCAGCCATAGGCACGGGGGTGGGCCGAGACGCCGCTGTACATCCCATCCGAGGCGACCATCATCTTCGGGTGGCGCAGCGTCGCGGTGATCTCATTCCGCAACGCTTCCGGGGTCGTCCGGCGGTGGTAGACCATCAGCGCGTAGGGATGCTCGGTCTCAAGGATCCGGATCGCCAGCTCGCCGAAGGGGATGCCCTCCTCCTCGGCCATCGCCTGGATCTCGCGGCCGACGTAGGTGCCGGTCTGGTCGTCGACGCAGACGGCCCGGTCCCGCATCGGGTCGTTGTTGAGCCTGTCGTCCAGCACGGCGCGCATGGCCGCCCGGCTCTCCGGATCGCGGAGCCGCGCCTGAATCGCGTCCGGCCCGCCGGCCTGCGCCCAGAGCGGTAGCATCAGTGCGAGGTGGGTGCAGCCGGCGGGGTAGAGGTACGACTCGAACGAGACGTCGGCCCGGTCCTCGCCCTCGGCGAACAGGGCCGTCGACTCGGCGTCGATCCGCTCGTGGGAGATGTGGACCGGGATGTCCGCCCCCTCGGCGATCCGCCAGGTCTCCCGGAACGCCTCGGCCCGGCCGAGCCCGTTGTAGCGGACGTGGGCGGCGTAGAGCCCATCGTACTCCCGCGCCACCCGGCTCAGGGCGATCAACTCCTCGACTGTGCTGAAGGCGCTGGGCTGATAGTCGAGCCCGAGGTTGAGGCACTTCGCGCCGGCCTCCATCCACTCCCGCGTCAGGTCTTCCATCCGACGGAGCTCGGCCGCGTCCGGCGCCCGCGTGTCCCAGCCGAGGACGGCCATCCGGACGGCGCAATGCGGCACCTGCGGCACGACGTTGACCGGCGTCTTGCCGGGGAAGATGTCGAGATACTCCCGCGCCGACGGCCAGCCGATCGGGAACGGCGCCGCGCCGTAGGCGAAGCGGAGGCCCGCCCAGAGCTGATGGGCCGGCTCGCCCATGAGTGGCGCCCAGCCGAAGCCGTCGGGAGCGGTGAGGTGAGTCGTGACGCCCTGGAGGACACTGCCGTAGCGGTAGGGGTTGGCCGTGTCGGCGATGGCGATTTCGGAGTGGATATGGACATCGATGAAGCCGGGCGCCACGACCCGCCCGGTCGCGTCGATCTCCTCGCCCGCCGTCACGTCCCGCAGGTCGCCAATCGCGGCGATGACTCCGGCCGTGATGCCGACGTCCCCGCCGAACCCGGCCGCCCCGGAGCCATCGATCACTGTCCCACCGCGAATGACCGTGTCGACGTGCATCTCGTTCGTCCCCGAGTTGATTTGGCCATCTCGCGATTCCAACATCATATCGAAGCGTTGCCGATTGTGCGGTGGCATGTCCTGACGGTTGGCTGCCCTGCCAGCAATGAGAAAGCCCCCGCTCCATCCGCAAGTGCGAAGCACGCCAGCGAGATGGGGAGGGGGTTTGGGGGTGGGGCAACGCCTACTCGATCACGACCCGCATGAACCGCTTCTTGCCGGATCGGAGCAGGACGGCAGTCCGGCCCTCCAGCACCTCGCCGAGTGGGTAGTCGACGTTCTCGACCCGCTGGTCGTCGATGCTGAGGCCACCCGCCTGTGCTGTCCGGCGGGCGTCGCCGCGGGACGTTGCCAGCCCGGCGCGGATGAAGGCGTCGGCCAGGCTCAGGTCGGGTGTCAGCTCGCCGGCCGGGATCGTCGTCGTCGGCAGGTTCGGGTCGTCCAGCAGCGTACTGGCCGTGCGGGGACCGGAGAACAGCGTCAGCGCCGCCGCCCGGGCCGCCTCGGCCGCCCCGACGCCGTGGGTCAGTGCGGTGACCTCGAAGGCGAGCGTCTGCTTGGCGTCCCGCAAGGCGGCCCCGTCGCTGACGGCCACCAGGTCCGCGATCCGCTCGTCCGACAGGAAGGTGTAGATCCTGAGGAGGCGCTCGACGTCGCGGTCGTCGCAGTTCACCCAGTACTGGAAGTAGTCGAACGGCGAGGTCAGGTTCGGGTCGAGCCAGACGGAGTTGCCGGCGGTCTTGCCCATCTTCTCGCCGGTCGCCGTCGTCAGCAGCGGGCAGGACAACCCGAAGGCCTTGCCCTGGTCGGCCTTGCGGACGAGCTCGACGCCGCCGGTGATGTTGCCCCACTGGTCCGACCCGCCGAGCTGGAGGATGCACTGCTCCGTCCGGAACAGGTGGAGGAAGTCGTAGGACTGGACCAGCCGGTAGTTGAACTCGACGAAGTTCAGGCCGTGCTCCAGCCGGTTTCGGTACGTCTCGGCGGCCAGCATCTCGTTGACGGAGAAGTGGCGGCCGACGTCACGCAGGAACGGGATGTAGTGGAGATCAAGCAGCCAGTCGGCGTTGTTGATCAGCAGCGCCGCCGGGTTGAGCGGGTTCTGGGTGAACCGTCCGCCATCGAAGTCGAGGTGGTGACGGAACTGGATGAGGATGCCCGCGAGGTTGGCGTCGATCTCCGCCAGCGTCAGGACGGTCCGCGTGGAGGTCTTGCCGGTCGGATCCCCGACCATCGCCGTGCCGCCGCCGCCGAGCGCGATCGGCCGGTGCCCGAAGCGCTGGAGCGTCGCCAGCATCATGATCCCGACGAGGTGGCCAGCGTGGAGCGAGACGCCGGTCGGGTCGAACCCCTGGTAGAAGGTGACCGGCCCGGCCGCGAACGCGGCTCGGAGCCCGTCCTCATCAGTGACGTTCTGGACGAAACCGCGGCGCATCATATAGTCGAGCGGGTTGAGGCCCGCCGCCCGCGCGATGGCGATGGCGTCCTGCGTCCCGGTGGTGGTCAGGTCAGCGGTGGTCACGGTCGATCCTCGGACTTCAGATGGCATTGGGTCGGGCGGTGGGCAACGGAAAAGACCGATGCCGATCCATGGGCGAAACGATAGCACGACCGCCGCCGCCGACCCTTGATCGATCCCGATGTGGTGATCGTACCGTCGGGCGATCCCTTGCCGGCGCACGGTCCATAGGGCCATCGCCCCGCGGGACGACAACTCCGCGACCAATGAATCACCGAATCACCTCGATATCGAATCGATCGCGACGGGATCCGGGAACCGGCCAGCGCCGGTCTCGCTGCGGCCCAGGTCCGGGAAGGTTTCGGTCGGCGCCCGAAGGCGCCCCCGGACCCCGGAAGGATCGCGCTGGCCGGGGGCCTCTTCGCCGACGCGAGCCAAGACGTCGCGACGCTCCGCTCGACGCTCGGCACCAGCGGGTCGACGCTGTACTGGATCGTCGAGGATGCACCGGGCATATGATTCGCAGCATGGCGATCAACCGCTCCTCAGGTGGTTGATGCTGCCCGTGGCGCTTGTTGGATCAAACGTTCAGGCATGGCTCAGGAGCACGACCAGGAGGGGCATCATGCGGTTACTTCTCACATCCGCCGGTATCAAGAACCCGAGCATCCATGACGCACTGGTCGACCTGCTGGACAAACCGATCGCCGAGTCCCGCGCACTCTGCATTCCGACCGCGTCGTACGGTCAACCCATGGCCGGTCCCGGCCGGGCATGGAACTTCATCAGCGGATCGGAGCCCGAAACGCCCATGTGCGAGTTGGGCTGGAGGTCGCTCGGGGTGCTGGAGCTCACCGCGCTGCCCAGCATCAACCAGGACGCCTGGGTCCCGCTGGTCCGGGAGACGGACGTCCTGCTGGTGAACGGTGGCGATCCCCTCTACCTGAGCTACTGGATGCGCCAGTCCGGACTGGCAGACCTGCTGCCGTCGCTCCGCGCGGTCTATGTGGGGCTGAGCGCCGGGAGCATGGTGATGGCCCCCAGCATCGGACAGGACTTCGTCGGCTGGACGCCGCCCGCCGGTGGCGATGAAACGCTGGGACTGGTCGACTTCTCGATCTTTCCGCATCTGGACCACCCGGACCTGCCCCAGAACACCATGGCCGACGCGGAGCGATGGGCCGCCGGCATGCCGGTGCCAGCCTATGCGATCGACGATCAGACCGCGATCCGGGTGACCGACGGCACCGTCGAGATCATCTCCGAGGGGCACTGGAAGCATTTCGACCGCTGATTCCAACAGGCTTAGCTTTCACGCCTCGACGCCGTGCCCATGGTTCGACGCCTCGGTGGCGAGCCGGAGCGCCACATCGAGGTCGGCGGCTTCCCTGATGGAGAAGCCAATGAGGTACGCCTTCGATTCCAGGAAGGGCCCGTCGGTAACCATCGTCTCCCCACCTCGCTTGTCGATCACGGTGGCCGTACCCGGCGCCGCGGCCACCGGCGAGGACCCAGTGACCCTCTCCCTTGAGCCGCTCGTTGAACGCGTCGATGGTTGCCATCTCGTCCGGGGTGACGAGGCCGGCCGTATCGTCGATCAGGGAGACCAGATACTGCATCCCGGATCATCTGCTGGGGTTTGGGACGCTCCCCGTGGGCGGTTTCTCTCCGACACAATGAACAGGTCTGCCCCGATCCGACACCACCCCCCGGATACTTTCGACGGCTTCCCGTTCGCCGGTTGCGGGCGATCTGACTGCGCGACGATCTCGGGACGACTGCGCTCAACGTCGTGCGTAACTCAAAGTTCACGCTGAAGGGTATGACACCTGCAGCGAAGCGAGCGGCGTGGCAGCGAAAGGAGCAAGGCCAGCGCAGCGTGAGCCACACCCCATGGAACGGTCTTGCCATTACCAGTCCCTAGACCGGGGCGCTGTCCTTCGGGTCGTAGCCAAGAACCGCCCGGGCGTGGCCGATGTCCCAGTACTGGCGCGGATTGTCGGAGATGCCGTAGACCAGCGCCCAGCGCGTGTCCTCGACCGTCAGGCAGCGGCGGACGAGCTCGGCGGCGTCGCCCCGGCTCAGCCAGGCGGCCCGCATCCGCTTGCGGGTCTGCTCCGGCGTCAGGTTCAGCATCCCGGCGCCGCCATGGAGCTCCCTGTCGCTGTAGGGGTCGTCGTCACCGCGCAGCGCCCCGATCCGGAGGCAGTAGACCGCCATCCCGTGGCGCTCGTGGTAGTAGCGACCGAGCGCCTCGCCGTAGGCCTTGCTGACGCCGTAGAGCGAATCGGGCCGGACCGGGACGGTGTGGTCGAAGGTCCGCTGGTCGTCGAGCTCGAACAGCTCCGGTGAGGCGTCGAACTCGTACATGCCGATCGCGTGGTTGGAGGAGGCGAAGACGACCCGATCGACACCAGCCAGCCGGGCGGCCTCGAAGACGTTGTAAGTCCCGATCAGGTTGTTGGTCAGGATGTCGTCCCATGGCGTCTCGACGGACGGTGATGCGGCGAGGTGGACGACGGCCTGGACGCCCGCGAACGCCGGGCGGATCGCCTCAAGGTCGGCGATGTCGCCGACGTGGCTGGGGAACTCCTGCGGCTGCATGGTTAGCGAGCGCAAGGTGAACTCGTCGCCGAGGTACTCCCGCAGGGCCGTGCCGACCTGCCCGTCGGCCCCGGTGATCAAAACGTCGCGGACCGGGGTCGAGTGAGCGGCGGTGTCGGTCATCTGGGCCTCCAGGCGTCATCGTCGGGATCGGTCGGGCCAGTCAGCCAACCGCCGGGACCGTCGTCGGCGGCGCGGACCGCTATCATTGGCAACATCATTGCCTGTCGCATGGGCCGGACCGTCACCTCTACGTGACGCACTCCCCGGTCAGCGTGTTCGGGCGGGAGGCTGAGGATGGTCGGTCAGACGCAGGACGACGGCGGAACGATCACGAAGCCGGGCGCCCGAACGCGGCCCGCCTGGCTGTACCCACCGAGGCTGCGCGAGGCCGCCGACCCCGAGAGCACCACCTCGACCCCGATCCGGCCGGCGCCCCGGCCGGCGACGTCGCGTCTGCACCGGCTGCCGCTGTCTGTGGTTCCCGAGATCCCGGCCGCCGAGCCCGCCGATGGCGACCACATCACGGGCTTGGGTTATGTCTGGCACAGCACCACCCGGCACGCCTCGGCCTTCCGGCGCTACTTCTCGCTCCGGACCAATGACCTCGCCGCGATCGTCGCCTTCAACGGGCTGATCGCCGTTGTGCCGATGTTCCTGCTCGTCGTCGCGATCGCGGGACTCCTGCTGCGGGACGACGATCTGTTCCGGACCTTCCGCAAGGCCGTGATCTCGATCTTCCCCTCGCAGAACGCCCGCGACGCCCTCAACGACGCCTCGGCCTCGCGGGGGAACGTCGGCTGGTTCGGGCTGCTGAGCCTGATCGGCTTCAGCTGGATCGGCACGTCGTTCGTCGCGACGGTGACGCGGGCGATCAACAGCCTCTACGACCTGCGCGGCTCGCCCTTCGTCCGGAGCCGGATCCGTGCATTCGTCGTCATCGTCGGCTTCAGCTTCCTGCTCATGATCGCCGTGCTGGCCGGCACGATCCCGACCCTGTTCATCAACGCCGAGGTCACGCCGTACCTGCGGGACGTCTGGCAGGTGGAGGATCTGTTCCTGTTCAAGGCGGTCGGTCAGATCATCAGCTACGCCGTCTCGCTGCTCTCCGCCTTCCTGCTGTTCGTAATCGCCTATCGCTACCTGCCGGCCGTGCGGCAGAGCTTCCGCGATGTCTTCGCCGGGGCGCTGGTCGCGTCGGTCGGCCTCGTCGTCCTGGCCCAGGTCTTCCCGATCTACGTCCGCGTCTACCAGGCGCTGCCAAGCTCCTCAAGCTACGGTGCGGCGTTCGTCTTCGTCTCGATCCTGGTGACGTGGGCCTACCTGCTCGCGCACGTCCTGCTGATCGGCGCCTGGCTGAACGCCCGGGCCGAAGAACGCCGTCGCCTGAAGCATGCACTGACGATGACGCACGTCGACGCGAGCAGCCGGGCCCATGACGTCCCGATCGAGCGGACCCCGCTTCACGAACCTCCCCCCCTGCCTCCCGCCGAGTGAGCCGGTCCGACCGATTCGCCGCGACCAGAGCGGCCGGGGGTCGGTACAATGCCCGAATGTCGGGCCGACTTGCCCAGTGTGGATTCAGGGAACGGGAGCAGGACGATGGATCTCGGGTTGACGGGCAAGGTGGCGGTCGTCGCGGCGTCGAGCAAGGGGCTCGGCCGGGCGGTCGCGCGGCAGTTCCTGCTGGAGGGGGCGCTCGTCACGATCAATGGGCGGGACGAAGCGTCGCTGGAACGGGCGGCGAAGGAGCTGTCCGACGAGACCGGCGGCGACGTCCTGGCGATCGTGGGCGACATGACCAGCCCGGCCGATATCGCTAAGCTGATCGGCGATACCGTCACCGAGCGCGGCAGGCTGGACGCGCTGGTCTGCAACGCCGGTGGGCCGCCGCCAGGCCGCTTCCCGGACTTCCCCGAGGACGGGCCGTGGGAACGGGCGATCGAGTTGAACCTGATGAGCACCCTGCGGCTGATCCGGGCCGGCCTGCCGCACCTGGAGGTGAGCCAGGGCAGCGTCACCGCGATCATGTCGACGTCGATCAAGCAGCCGATCCCGCACCTGATCCTGTCGAACACGGCCCGATCGGCCGTCTCGGGGCTAATGAAGTCGCTGGCGCTGGACTACGCCGGCCGGGGCGTCCGGTTCAACAATGTTTTGCCCGGCAGCACCCGGACCGACCGGATCATCGGTATGGCAGCGAAGCGGGCCGAGTCGAGCGGGATGACCGTTGACGAGATCATCGCCGAGGACGCGAAGGCGATCCCGATGCAGCGCGTCGGCGAGCCGCACGAGTTCGCCAACGCCGTCGTCTTCATGGCCTCCCCGGCGGCCTCGTTCATCACCGGCCAGTCGCTGGCGGTGGATGGCGGCACGATCCGCGGGGTCTAGGCGAACCCCACCCCAAACCCCTCCCCATCTGCGGATGGAGGGGGGCTCATGCTGGTCGATCTGAAGCCTTCCAGACGAAATCGCGACATCGAACCTGACGTCACCCCCTCGCCATCCGCGAAGACCGCAGGGATAAACCAGGATGGCCCTCCGGGGGGTGGGGCCGAGCCATCACGCGACGTCGATATCGGTCTTGCCGAAGTCGTTGCCGACGAACAGCAATGGCTCACTCGTCTGCTTTGCCAGGGCGTAGGCGAAGCAGTCGCCGTAGTTCAGCTTCGCCGGGTGCCGATTCCGTCCGTAGCGCAATGACGCTTCACGGGCAATCAGCACCTGCGCCTCTGTCACGGGCTCGATCGTGATCCGTCCGAGTCGAAGCAGTCGTGTGGCTTTGGCACCAGCGTCTGGGTCATCAAGGCCGTCGGCCACGAGATAGACCTCGAGGAGATTTGCGGCCGAGAGTCGAACGAAGTCGGCTTCGAGGAGGGTACTGAAACAGCGCTCAGCCTCTGGTTGACCCTAGACGATCTCGATCAGCGCCGAGGAGTCGATGATCACCGAGGCAAGCCGTGTTCATCGTAGAGCCAGTCGTGATCGCTTGTCCGTTGATCTCCCGGTAGCCGCTCTCGGGTCTCCCGGCCCATCCGCAGCACCTCATCGATGAGCATGCGCTTCTGCGCCGGGGTTTGGGCGGTGATCCGATCGAGTTCCGGAACCACTGTCCGGTCGGCGAAGACGCCTGGTTCCGGACCGCTATCCCGAACGGAGAACACGATCGTTCGTCCGGGTCGGGCGACGTCGGACGGAATGTGAACCGTGCCGTCCTCCTGCACAGTGGTGGTATAGGTCTCCATGGTCAGACTCCTTTCATATACCGATCAGATGATCGTGCCGACGATCGATGCGGTAGCCCGTTCTCGTCATACAACCACGCATCGTAATCGAAATTCAATTCCTCCTCGCTGAGTTGGGCGCGAACCCGTCGTCCCATCTCGAGCACCTCACCCATGAGTTGCTCCCTCTTCTCCGGCGTATCCGCTGTAAGGACGGTCAGGTATTCGTCCTGATCCGGGCTCGTCGGTCGTTGATCCTCGGCCCGCTCGATCTGGACGATGACGGAGTCGCCAGGGCGAGCCGCGCCGTCCGGCAGGTGAATCGTCCCGTCCTCGGCGACGATCGTGGTTATCGTCTGTATGGTCATGCTGACCTCCCCAGTGGTTACCTGAGGTTCGTCGCAATGATAGCTCCCGGGATCGCCCGTCCGGACGGCTCGGCGGAGCCTCTTACTGCTTGAGCGGCACGCCCGCAAGCCGTCCCAGCGCCGCGTCCAGTGTCGCGTCGTGCTTGGCGAAGCAGAAGCGGACAACCGTCTTCACGGCCTCCCCGGCGTAGAAGGCGCTGACCGGGATCGCGGCGACGCCATGCTCCGTCACGAGCCGCTGGCAGAAGGCGACGTCGTCCTCGATGCCGAGTGGCCCGAGATCGACATTCAGGAACCAGGTCGCCGCGCTCGGCAGAACCGGGAAGCCGAGCCGGGTCAGCCCGTCGGCTAGCCGGTCGCGGCTGCGAGCGTAGCCGGTCCACATGTCGTGGAAGAAGTCGTCCGGCTTGCCGAGGCCGTAGGCGACGGCCGCCTGAAGGTTGGGCGGCGTCGTGAAGGTCAGGAACTGGTGGGCTCTGGCGATGAGGTCCCGCAGGGGCGGGGCAGCGCAGGCGAAGCCGACCTTCCAGCCGGTCAGGGAGAAGATCTTGCCGGCCGAGCCGATCTTGATCGTCCGCTCCCGCAGCTCCGGCAGCGCGAGCAGGGTCCGGTGTGGCTGACCGTCGAAGACGACGTGCTCCCAGACCTCGTCGCTGATGACGACGGCATCGGAGGCGACGACGCGGCGGGCGAGCAGGGCGAGATCGTCGTCGCCGAACATCGTCGCGGTCGGGTTGAGCGGGTTGTTGAACAGCACGACCCGCGTCCTCGGCGAGAACGCCGCCGCCAGCGCTTCTTCGGTGAGGCCCCAGTCCGGCGGCTGGAGCGTGACGAAGCGGGGCACGCCGCCGGCCCGCAGGACCAGCGGCAGATACGCGTCGTACATCGGCCGGAACAGGACGACCTCGTCGCCCGGCTCGATCAGCGCGAGCAGCGCCGCGGCGATCGCCTCGGTCGCGCCGGAGGTAATCAGGACCTCGCGTTCCGGATCGAGCGAGACGCCCTGGTGATGGGCGTAGTGGGTCGTGACCGCCGACCGGAGCTCCGGCAGCCCGAGCATCGGCGGGTACTGGTTCCAGCCGTCGGTCACTGCCTCGGCGGCCCGCTGGCGGACGTCGGCCGGACCGGGGTCGTCCGGAAATCCCTGGCCGAGGTTGATGGCGTCGTGCTCCCGCGCCAGCCGGGACATCGTCTCGAAGACGGTCGTCGAGAGTCCGGCAAAGACGTGGTTGCCCCGAACGTTACTGGCGGACATGGGTCCAAATCCTTGCGGGAATGGTGTGGGAACGGGGATCAGGCGATGCCGAGATCGGTCTGGCCGAAGTCGTTCCCGGCGAACAGGAGCGGCTCGCCGGTCTCGCGGGCAAGGGCGTAGGCGAAGCAGTCGCCGTAGTTCAGCTTCGCCGGATGGTGGTCACGGCCAAAACGCGCAAACGCTTCCCTGGCGATAGAGATGTGCGCTTCAGTGACGGGCGTAATCTGGATGGCTGACTTGATCAGGAGCAATCGGAAATCCTCGATCGCAGCGAAATCGTTCATCCGGTCCACCACCATGAACCCCTCGAGAAGATTCGCGGCCGACATTCGAAGTGAGTTGGCGGACACGATCTCTGCTTCACAGCGACCAGCTTCCGGCTCATTCTTGACGATGGCGACAAGTGCTGAAGTGTCCACGATCACCGCGGCATCCCGTCATCGCCATAAAGGAAATCGCCGTGGTCTGGCATATTTTTCAGTTTAGGTGCTAGTCGAGCGGCGATTTCGTTGATCTGCCGGAGCAACTCCTCCTTCTGTTCCGGCGTCTTCGCGGTCAGACGCGTCAGCCGGACCGGTCCGTCGGTATCGGTCTGATCCTCGGGTTCATCGGCGACGGTCGGCCGATCGACGCGGACAGTGACCGTCTCGCCGGGCTTCGCGAGATCGGCGGGAACTCGGACCGTGCCATCATCGGCGACGGTGGTGGTGAACGTCTTTGTCGTCGTAACCATGACGAGTGCCTCCTGCGCAGGTTCGATGCTTCCCTGAGGATACCCCGAACGGGGGAGTACCCGATCGGCTTCCGTCGTCGCCCGCACCCTTTCGGCGGGTCGCTGCGTTTCCCCTGGTAGCGCCGCAGGACAGGACGTGGGATCGGCGGCGAGCGGCCGGATCGACGGGGGAGGGATGCGTGACCGCCCGGATGGTTGAGGACGGCCCCGACGACGCGGTATCCCCAACGGACCTGTCGGCCGACGAGGCGTTCGTCCGGGCCGCGCGGTCCGACCTCGCCGCCTTCGCGCCGCTCTACGACCGCTACCACGACGCCATCTACGGCTACTGCCTGCGGCGGCTCGGCCACCGCGAGGCGGCCGGCGACGCGACCAGCCTGACCTTCACTCGGGCGATGACGGCCCTTCACCGGTTCCAGGGCGGCTCGTTCCGAGCCTGGCTGTTCGCGATCGCCCACAACGTCGTCATCGACGCGACCAGGCGGCGCCGCTTCCACGACGACATCGACGCCGCCGGGCCGATCGCCGACCGGCAACCCTCGCCGGAGGACCGCGCCGTCGCCAGCGACCAGCGCCGCCGACTGACCGAGGAGCTCGCCCGACTGACGAACGACCAGCGCAACGTCGTCGAGCTGCGGGTCGCCGGGCTGACCGGGCCGGAGGTCGCGGCGGCGCTCGGCCTGTCCCTCGGCGCCGTCAAGAGCCTCCAGTTCCGCGCCTACGCCCGGCTCCGCACGCTGCTGCGGGACATCGACCCGGAGGGAGACGTCCGATGACCAGCCAGCCGCCGCTCCCACCCGGCGATGCCCGGCAGGCCGACCGCCTCGATGCCTGGCTGGACCGCCTCGCCCATGGCGACCCGGAGCCGCCGATCGACCTCGATCAGACCCTGGCCGCGACCGTCCGCCACGTCCATGGCGTGGGCGACCAATCCGTGGCCGCCGATATCTCGCGCGCCGGCAGGACGCAACGCTGGGAGGACCTCATGCGAACCCAAGCACCGTTATTCGCGCCAGTCAGGCCAACGATCGTCCCATTTCCTAGTCGGAGAGTCACGGTCCCCGGGTCCTCCGGCCGGCAGCCCGCGCCGACCCGCTTGCGACGATGGGGTGGCCGCTCGATGGGCCTCGTCGCCACCCTCACGCTCGTGCTGCTCGTCACGGCGGCCGGGGCGGGCCTGTATCTGACCATGCCGGGTGGACAGGCTCCCGACGACACCGCCCCGACGCTGGCCGGCGTCGCGGGCGGCACACCGTCGGCGCTGCCGGTCGAGCGCGCGCCCGTTGATCCTCGGCTGGATTCCGAGCACTGCACGATCGATCCTCTTCCCTACGAACAGATCATGGGGCTGTTGGAGCGCCACTACTTCCTCCCTGGCGCAGACGACCTGATCAGCACGCAACCCCTCGCATTGCCCCTCCCGGATGGACCGGTGCCGGTCGAGGCGGTTCTGAAAGAGCTGGACGCGGTTCTGGTCAAGTTGCTTGGTTGTCATGAATCTCTGGACCGGCAGGCTGCCCTGAGTACTGACGGCGGTATCGTCAGGGCGTTTATCTACAAGGACAAGAACGGAGGTGAGCGAGTGGACGGCGAGAGGCTGCTCCAGCTGTGGTCGCAGCAGGCAGAAGGAATCGCCACAACGGTCTCATATCGACGTCTGCATTCGTATGAGATGACAGAAGTTCGTACGCTTCCGGATGGCCGGGTCGCTGGCTACCTGACGATTGAGCTCGAGTACCTGTTCGACGAGACCTCCCCACACCCCGGGAACGGCTATGTTGTCTTCGCACAGCAGGATGGCCGTTGGCTTGTCGATGACTTCCGCCCCTCGGTAAACGGCTAGCGAGAGGCTGATCGTCAGCTGTCGAGTTCGTCGAGCCAGTCGATAGCGGCCCGGGTTTGCAGCTGACGAAGGGCGAGGACATCGCGGGCGAACGCCGCGTCCTCGCCGTCTGTGCCAGTCGCGATCTGGTTACGGAGTCGGGTCAGGGCGCCGGTCAGGATCGTCCGCTGCCGGTCGATCAGGGCCGGGGCGGATTCCGGGACGAGGCGGCGAGCGAAGTAGAGCTTGATGAGGAAGTCCAGCCGGATCTCACGGGTCCGCTCGACCGGCTCGGCCAACCAGCCGTCGACCTCGGCTCGGCCGGCCGCGGTCAGGGTGTGGACCTGCCGCGGCGGGCGGTTGCCCTGCGGCTCGACCTCGGTCGTCACCCAACCGTTGCGCTCCAGCTTCTTCAGATGGTGGTAGAGCATGCTCGGCTCCAGCCGCAGCACCTCGCCGAGGGGTTGGCCAGCCTGGAACTGGCGGGCGAGGTCGTAGCCATGGCCCATCCCACCGCCGGCGGCGAGCAGGGCGAGGACGGCGTGCTCGGCCGGCATCGATGCCCGGCCGGGACGGGTCCGTGGGCTGCGGGTCCTGCCGGTCTCTCGCGCCATGCGCCCAGTCCTCCCCGCTCGCCACCCGCTCAGGCAACGGATGCGTGTCCTGTCCTCGTGGGACTGTGGCACAGTGTATCGCTCCCGGGCCGGCGACTGGACCATCGCAGGCTGGAACTCGCGAGCCGTCGCTGGGTCGGTGGGGATGCAACCAGACCAACCAGTGACGGCGTAGGTTCAGGAGCGCGCTCGACTCGTCATCTGGTCGGCGAACGCCGGACCGGATGATGCGAAAGATGCCGCCAGCAAGTACCGCGGACCCGGTCAGTCGTCCTTTCGCCCGCCTTCTCCACTGACCGGTCGCCTGACCGGTCGCCGGTTCCGCCCACTAACGTCCATCGACCCGAGAGGACCAGTCCCATGACCCAGCCCACCCCGCAGCGTCGCGTCGACACCCCGGCCAGCCGCGACATCGTCATCGGCGCGACCGTCTACGGCGTCGACAACGCCCGCTTCGGCCAGGTCGCCGGCAGCTACCGCAACTACGTCATCGTCGAGCGAGGCTTCTTCATGCCGGTCGACTTCTACGTCCCGATGGCGGCGATCGGCCGGGTCGATCAGGACCTCGTCGTCCTGTCCGTCTCCCGCGACGTGGCGCTGACGCAGGGCTGGGAGCGGCCGCCGTTCACTTCGGAGACCGGCCAGCGCGGCCGGCGGCGGCCGGCGGTCGGCCGTTCGACCGGTACTCCGGGTACTCCGGGTACTCCTGGGGCCGCCGCCGGTCGTCAGCGCACGGTGAGCACCGGGACGAACCCGAACGGATGGCCAGCTGCCGGGCCCCCATCGCAGACTCCCGAGGCCGAGTCCACCATCGGTTCGACCCGACCGGCCGCACCAGACTCCTCATCATCGCCAGTGGCGCCGGCCTCCGCTACGGTCTCGGATGAAGCGGGTCGTCAGCCAGACAGCGGAACGCCCGCCGGGACCCGAAAGGAGACGACGGCGATCTCGCCGACCGCCGCCTTCGCCGACACCTACGCCGTCGGGACCAACACCGACTCCTATGAAGCCATGACGGATTTCCGGCTGTCCGAACCTGCCGGGCCGGCGGCCGAGGCGATCAGTCAGCCGGACCCGATGCCGGTCGAGAGAACCCCGGTTGAGGAGGACGGACCGGTCGGCGGGGCCAGACCGGCGACGGCTGATTCGGCCGCGGCCGGGGCCGTCCCGGACCAGCCGGCCGATCGCAACACCTCGCGAAGCTGACGTCCATCGTCCTCAAGGATCAACGGCGACGACGGCACAGGACGGGTCTCCCCTTGCAGGCCCCGGCCCAGTCGATCATGCTCACCATCACCTGTCCACGGCGCGATCGTGCCTGGCTGGAACGAAAGGCCTGATCGTCAATCCCAGGGAGCGTCGGACCCATGGCCCGAGGGGTGTTCCGGTTTCGCGGGCGCGGCAAGACCGAACGGTCGTCGCACATCCTGACCGAGCAGCAGCATCAGCTGATCGACGACGAGCTGCTGCTGCTTGGTCGTGTCCGCGAGATCCTCGAGCGCTACCCGGCCGCCCCGCAGGACGTCGTCGAGCTCAGGCGGGCGGCCGAGCAGCTCAACAGCCTGTTCCTCCTCGTGATCGTCGGCGAGTTCAACGCCGGCAAGTCGGCCTTCATCAACGCCCTCGTCGGCGCGGACGTCATGCCTGAGGGTGTCCTGCCGACGACGTCGGTCATCAACCGGCTCCGGTTCGCCGACGAGCCAGGCGAGACGATGTACCCCGACGGCGTGATCGAGCGCGGCTTCCCCTCCGACTTCCTCCGCGAGATCACCGTCGTCGACACCCCCGGCACCAACGCGATCATCCGCGAGCACGAGGCCCTCACCCAGCAATTCGTCCCCCGGGCCGACCTCGTCCTGTTCGTGACCTCCGCCGACCGCCCGTTCAGCGAGAGCGAGCGCGAGTTCATGGTCGAGATCCGGGAGTGGGGCAAGAAGATCGTCGTCATCGTCAACAAGGTCGATCTGCTGAAGGGGGAGACGGACCGCGAGCAGGTCGAGACCTTCGTCCGGGACAACGTCGCCCGGCTGGTCGGCTTCGCGCCGGACGTCTTCTCGGTCTCGGCGCTGCTCGCCCGGCAGGCCAAGGCCCTCGGCGACCGCAACCCGGCCGAGCGCGACCGGCTCTGGGCGGCGAGCCGCTTCGAAGCGATCGAAGACTACGTCGTCAACGTGCTGGACGAGGAGAGCCGCGTCCGGCTCAAGCTGCTCAACCCGCTCGGGATCGCCGAGCACACCGCCGACCGCTACCTCCACGACGCTGCCGACCGGCTGGAAGTGCTGCGGGAGGATGTCCAGACGATCGAGAATATCGACCGGCAGCTCGCCCTCTACCAGGAGGACATGCGCCGGCAGTTCGCCTATCACCTGAGTCGGGTCGAGGCGATCATCGCCAAGATGATCACCCGGGGCGACGCCTTCTTCGAGGAGACGATCCGGATCGGCCGGATCTTCGATCTGCTCAACACTGACAAGGTCCGGCGCCAGTTCGAGGAGCAGGTCGTCGCCGACACCGCCCGGCGGATCGACAGCACGATCGACGAGCTGATCGACTGGATGGTCGAGCAGGACCTGCGGGTCTGGGAGGCCGTCAACGAGTACGTCACCCGGCGACGGCTGAGCAAGTACGAGGAGCAGCTCGTCGGTGAGATCAGCAATCAGTTCCGCTACGACCGCCGCTCACTGCTCGATTCCGTCAGCAAGCGGGCGAAGGAGGAGATCGACCGCTACGACGTCCGCGGCGAGGCCAACCAGCTTTCGCAGTCGGTCCGCAACGCCGTCGCCGCGACGGCCGTCGCCGAGGCGGGAGCGGTCGGGCTCGGGGCACTGGTCGTCGCGGCCGCCAGCACGGTCGCCGTCGACATCACCGGCATCCTCGCCGCCAGCCTGGTGGCCGGGATCGGGCTGTTCGTCCTGCCGCGCCGCCGGACCCGGGCGCGCCGGGACTTCCACGCCCGCTCGACGGAGCTGGAGCAGCGGCTGCTGACGGTCATGCGGGACCAGTTCGAGTACGAGCTGGTCCGGTCGGTTGGCCGGATCACCGAGGCGATCGCGCCGTACACCCGGTTCGTCCGGGGCGAGCAGACCAGGCTGACGGAGCTCCAGACCGATCTGACCGCCGCCCGGAACGACATGCGCGCCTTCCGCCACCGGATCGGCGTCACCGACGAGGCGATCGACATCACGCCCCGACGCGATACGCCGGTGATGGGCGGTCCGGCCCCGGCGTTGCCGGATGGTGCGGCGAGCCGACCAGGCTGATCCGTTCCTGGGTTTCCGTGGGTACGTCGATGGACCGGGTTTACCGCGTTTTGTCGTCCAGTGTCGTTCAGTCCGGTCCGTTGACCGCCGGACCTCGGAAGCAGGGAGTGACCGGTGAGCAGGCCGCGGGCTGGCACGACGTACCGTGATGCCGGGGTGGACATCGACGCGACCAGCAGCGCCGTCGGCCGGATCGCCGAGCGGGCCCGGGCGGCGTTCGGGGCGACTCCGGCTGGCAGTCCGGGCGGTCCGGCGGCGGAGATCGGCCATTTCGGCGGCATGTACCGGATTCCGTCCGGACCGGAGCGCCTGCTCGTCGCCAGCGCCGACGGCGTCGGGACCAAGCTCAAGCTCGCCTTCCTGCTCGGCGGCGACGCGCATGAGCGGATGGGCCGCGACCTCGTCAATCACTGCGTCAACGACATTCTGACGCTCGGTGCCCGGCCGCTGTTCTTCCTCGACTACTTCTCGACCGGTGTCTTCGACCGCGACGCCTTCGACGGCTTCGTCGCCGGGCTGGTCGCTTCGTGCCAGGACAACGGCCTCGCCCTGATTGGTGGCGAGACGGCCGAGATGCCGGGAATGTACGCGCCCGGCGAGTACGACGCCGCCGGCTTCATCGTCGGGGAGGTCGCTCCGGATCGTGTCATCGACGGGTCGGACATCCGCGCTGGCGACGTCCTGCTCGGGCTGCCGAGCGGCGGCCTCCAGACCAACGGCTTCAGTCTCGCCCGCCGGATCGCGGGACTGACCGGCGACCTCGACGCCGACCGCGCCCGCCTGGCTGAACCATTACCCAGCGACGAGAGGCGGACGATCGGCAGCGCCCTGCTCGCCGGCCACGCCTCGTTCCGGCCCGCCATCGCGCCGCTGTCCGAGGTCGACGAGTCGATCGTCCGAGGCATGGTTCACGTCACCGGCGGCGGGTTGGTCGACAACGTCCCCCGCATCCTGGCCGACGATCTCGCCGCCGAGATCGACCCGTCGTCGTGGGCGGTCCCACCGGTCTTCACCTGGCTGGTCCTGGAAGGCGACGTGCCGTTCCGGGAGCGCTACCGGGCCTTCAACATGGGGATTGGCTTCGTCGTCGCCGTCCGCCCACAGGACGAGGCAGCCGCCCGCGCCGCCTTGCCCGGCTCACTCCCCATCGGCCGCGTCGTCCGCCGCCCCGGTCGCGATTCGGAGCAGGTAGTGGGCATCGGGTAGCGGCGTTCGATCCTCACCCTGTCACGACCATCGGTCGGACGTTCGTCGTCATCATAGGGGCGAAGCTCTCGCTTCGCTGGCGATCCAGGCCGTCGCGGCGGCCATCGACCCCCAGGGCGATAGCGGTGATCGTGAAAAACGTCTCCCGTCCAGACCCGTCGCTCCGGAATATCGGCACCGCTGCGCGGTATGACGCTTCCTGCTTCGCTGGCGGCACGGGAGCGAAGCGAGCAGGGCCAGCGAAGCGAGAGCCTCGTCTCTCCAACCGGTGTCATGGCGCCCTCAAGGCCAGCGAAGCGTGAGACGTGTCCTTGCGATGAGACCTCGTCGGCAGGAAAGATCGGGCGTGGCACCAGCAATCGTGAACATTGTGTCAAGCGATCCGACGCGAAGACCCATCGGAATGGCGAATCAGTCCTGATAAGATGTGCTTCGTGGCGCGATGTGGCATGCGGTTTGCTGCAATATGGCCGTTGCCCATGGCGCCATGTCGGCGGCACGCTCGCAAGCGTATCCGGGGAGGAATGGGGATCGAGCTGACCTGAACCGGCTGGTCTGCGTCGAATGACTCGGCAGCGCCCGGCGTCGACCGGGATCGACACGCGTCTGTCCAAATGTCGGGCAGGATGAACTGCCCACCGACGGCAAGGAGCGAGGCCATCATGCGCACCCTCGACCCGAACAACGACGCCCGGCCGGGACCGTACCCGGCGGACTCCGAATCTTCAGGGAACCATGACGCCGTCTCGCCGCCGGAGCCCGACCGGAGCGGCCCGGACGAACAGCACCGCATCAACCGCCGCCGGCTGATGGCGACCGGCGCGGCCACCGGTGTCGCCGCGGTCGCGGCTCCGCTTGCGTTCCGGGTGGCTGGCGCCCAGGACGGCACGCCGGCCGCGACACCCGTCGGCACGCCCGACGCCATGGCCGGAATGGACATGTCTCCGGCGGCCGCGACCAACCAGGGCTTCACCGTCTTCGTTCCGTTCCAGGCCCAGATCATTCAGGCCGCCGCCGCCCGAATAATCCCGACCGACGATACCGGCCCTGGAGCGACCGAGGCCGGCGTCGTCTACTTCATCGACCGCCAGATCGCCAAGGAGGGGATGGGCTACCGCGGCAACCGGTACGTCATGGGCCCGTTCCTCGCCGGTGAGCCGACCCAGGGCGACCAGTCGGCCCTCCCGATCCGGGACCAGTTCCGGGTCGGCATCTTCGGGCTGGAAGCCTACGCCCAGCAAACCTTCCAGCAGGGGTTCGTCGCGTGTACCCCGGAGCAACAGGACCAGCTCCTGACGGACCTGTCGCAGGGCAAGCCGGAGGGCTTCGGTGGCTCGTCGTTCCAGACCAACCCGCTCGCCCAGGGCTCGCAGCTCACGCCAAACCTGTCGCTGGATACAACCTCGGGCGCGACTTCGGGCGCGACCGCCTTCTTCACACTCCTGCGCAACTACACCATGGCGGGCTTCTTCGCGGACCCGGTCCAGGGCGGCAATCGGGACATGGTCGGCTGGAAGATGATCGGCTTCCCCGGCGCGCACCTGAGTTACTTCGACGTGATCGAGAACTACAACCAGCCCTTCGAGGGCGACTACATCAGCCTGGGCCAGTACCAGGAACAAGTGGGCGGGGGGCTGTAACGATGGCAATGCTACCGAAAACGGATGTCGTCTTCATCGGCTTCGGCATGGTTGGCGGGACCATCGCCAACGAGCTGGGCAAGCACACCAGCCTGAAAATGGTCGGGCTGGAGAGGGGGCCGTACCGCGACACCTACCCGGACTTCCTCCAGGACCACTTCGACGAGTGGCGCTACAGTCTGCAGGGTGAGCTCTTCCAGAACCTCGCCCGCAACACGGTGACGTTCCGCAATGACCGGTCGCAGACGGCACTGCCGATGCGCCAGATCGGTTCCTTCCTGCCCGGCAACGGCGTCGGTGGGGCCATGGTCCACTGGAACGGCGTCTCCTGGCGGCATCTGGAGCAGTCGTTCAACTACCGGTCGCACCTCGAGCAGCGCTACGGGCCGGACTTCCTGCCGGAGGACACGACGGTCCAGGACTGGGGCGTCTCCTGGCAGGACATGGAGCCATATTACACCCAGTACGAGAAGACCTTCGGGATTGGCGGCAAGGCCGGCAACCTCCAGGGCGTGATCCAGGACGGCGGCAATCCCTTCGAGGGTCCCCGCTCCGAGGAATACCCACAGGGACCCAACAAGAAGCCATACAACACGACGCTCTTCCGGGACGCCGCGACCCAGCTGGGCTACCACGTCTTCCCGATGCCCAGCGCCAACAGCACCGGCGCCTACACCAACCCGGACGGCCAGTCACTCGCGCCCTGTAACTTCTGCGGCTTCTGCGAGCGGTATGGTTGCCACGTTGGCGCCAAGGCCAGCCCAATCGTGACGGTCATCCCCAGTGCCCTCAAGAGCGGCAACGTCGAGATCCGCCAGTTCTGCGACGTATTCCGGATCAACCACACCGGCGGGAAGGCGACCAGCGTCTCCTACTACGATGGCTCCGGTCAGGAGCAGGAGCAGCCGGCCGATCTGATCGTGCTCGGCGCCTTCACCCTCGAGAACGTGCGACTCATGCTGCTGTCCGGGATCGGCCAGCCCTACGACCCCGTCCAGAACACCGGTGTCGTCGGCCGGAACTACACCTACCAGCTGGGCGGCGCCAGCGCGACCGTCTGGTACGACGACAAGATCATGAACCGGTTCATGGGGGCCGGGTCGGCCGGCTTCGCGATGGACGACTTCAACTTCGACAACTTCGACCACACCGGGCTGGGCTTCTTCGGTGGCGGCAACATCGCCGCCAACAACACCGGCGCCCGCCCGATCGAGAGCAACGGGCCCCTGCCGCCGGATAGTCCAACCTGGGGCAGCGGCTGGAAGTCGACCGTCAAGCAGTACTACAACCGGTCGGCCGGTTTCAGCATGCAGGGTGAGAGCCCAGCCTACCGCCAGAACTACCTCGACCTCGACCCGACTTACCGCGACATCTATGGCAACCCGCTGCTCCGGATGACGTTCAACTGGACGGACAACGAGCGCAAGATGGTCAAGTGGATCGCGGATAACCCGCTGACGCAGATCGCGCAGGCGATGGGCGGATCGATCACCCGGATCGGGGGCGACATCACCGACTACAGTATCGTGCCCTACCAGTCGACACACCTCCAGGGCGGCGTGGTGATGGGTGCCGACCCGACGACCTCGGCCGTCAACACCTCGCTCCAGAGCTGGGACGTCTCGAACCTCTTCGTCGTGGGTGCGACCAACTTCCCCCAGAACGCCGGTTACAACCCAACCGGCACCGTCGGCGCCCTCGCCTACAAGGCGGCGGACGCCATCATCAATACCTATCTGCCCAGCCCCGGCCCGCTGGCGTAGATCGGACCGATCCGGCTCACGGACGCTGGCCGCCGAATGGCAGCCGGCGTCCGTGTTTTCATTGCCGGACCCCATCGGACGGCAGGGATCGACACCGTCAGAACTGTTGACGTCCGGTAGAATATGGCGGCAGAGGGGGGAGCCATGACCGAGACGAAGATCACCCCGACGATCCCGCCCGAGATCGAGGCGAAGCGGACCGAGATCGTCGAGCTTTGCCAGCGATTCGGCGTGAAACGGCTCGACATGTTCGGCTCATCCACGATTGGCCGGTCCGACCCTGATACCAGCGACTACGACTTCATCGTGGACTTTGGAAGCTATTCCCCTGGCATCGCCAGGCGGTTCTTCGGATTCGAGGAGGCCATGCAATCCCTGCTCGGTCGGCCGGTCGATCTCAATGCCGAGCCAAGCGGACGCAATCCATACTATATGGAGGCCGTTGCGGAGAGTCGGATTGAACCGTGAAACGAGGACGCGACTCTATGACGCCAAGCTTGCGAGTGAACGAATCGCATCCTTTGTTGCTGATGAATCGGCTGAATACTATCTTGCAAACGAGGCACTGCAGCTCATTGTTGAGCGTTTGCTCATAACCGTTGGCGAAGCCATCAATCTTGCACGCCGATCGGATGAGCGTTCGCTGATAATTCCATCGGCGGGCGAGTTCGTCGGCCTGCGCAACCGACTTGTTCCTGGATACGAGAGCATTCAGCAGGAGATCATCTGGGATACGGTGGTCAATGACCTGCCGATTCTCTTGACAAGCCTCAATGCGCTCCTTGAGTAGGACCCCGAGCAGTCACCGGACAAGCCCGCGAAATGGAGAGTGAGCACCGTGCTGACGGCGATTGACGCCATCCCGACGATTCCGCCCGAGATCGAGGCGAAGCGGGCCGAGATCATTAGGCTCTGCCAGCGCTTCGGCGTCGCACCGCTCGACCTGTTCGGTTCGGCGACCATCGGTGCCTTCGACCTTTTTACCAGTGACTCCGATTTCCCGGTCGCGTACTCGGAGGGGTATGACTATGGGTCATGGTACGGTCGATTCCACAATCTTCAGAGGGAACTCGGCAGGGCGATGCGGGCACGGGTCGATGTTATTGACGACCGCAACGTCATGAAAACCTCTGTTCGCGACGGCATCGAGCGGAGCCGGGCGTTGGTCCTCGATGCTGCCCAGGCATGAACATCTGGTCCGGGAGATCGTCTACTCGGCCCGACTGATCCAGACCCGCGGCGCCGGGCGGGACGCGGCCGAGTATGAGACCGACGTTGACCTCCGGGCGATCGTCGAGCGCAAGGTCGAGATCATCGGCGATGACCTGATCCGTCTCCGGGACGAGGACCGCCCGCTCTTCCTGCGGATCGCCGGCGGCGATGCCCTGATCGGTCTCCGAAACGCGATCGCCTATCGGGACGAGGATGGCGATGAGGACTATCCGCCCCGACGTTTCTGGCACGATGTCCAGCGGGCCATGCCGGACCTCCTGAGGACGGCTGAGCAGTTGCTGTGGACCAGGCAGGGAGAGCGGGTGCCTTGAATCTGACATTGCCCATCTGTTGACGTTGCATGCCATGCGGCATCATGACGTTCTTGAAGTGAACCGGGGAGGAAATGGATGCGGCTGGCTGGACGGATGGGACGGCTCGGTTCGGAATCGGCGTTCGAGGTACTGGCGCGAGCGCGGGCGCTGGAGGCGCGGGGACGGGATGTCATCCACCTCGAGATCGGCGAGCCGGACTTCGGTACGCCTGACCATGTCGTCGAGGCCGGCCGCGAGGCGCTGGCCCAGGGCTGGACTCACTACGGCCCCGCCGCCGGCGACCCCGAGCTGCAGGCGGCCATCGCGGTCCGGACGAACAGCCTGCGCGGCACCAGCTCCGTCCCGGAGCAGGTCATCGTCACACCGGGCGCGAAGCCGGTGATGTTCTTCACGATGCTGGCGCTGGTCGAAGCCGGCGACGAGGTGATCTCCCCGGACCCTGGCTTCCCGATCTACCGTTCGATGATCGACTTCGCCGGGGCGACGGCCGTGCCGATCCCCCTGCGCGAGCAGCACGCCTTCGGGCTGGACGTGGACGAGCTGGAGCGGCTGATCACCCCCCGGACCCGGCTCCTGATCGTCAACACGCCGGGCAACCCGACCGGCGGCGTGATTCCGCCCGGCGACCTGGAGCGGATCGCCGCGCTGGCCGTCCGCCACGACCTCTGGGTGCTGAGCGACGAGATCTACAGCGAGCTGGTCTTCGATGGCGAGCACGCATCCCTGGCGTCCTTCCCCGGCATGGCCGAGCGGACCATCCTGCTCGACGGGTTCAGCAAGACCTTCGCGATGACCGGCTGGCGTCTGGGCTACGGGATCGTCCCGGTCGGGCTGGTCGAGCCATTCACGAAGCTGATGGTCAACAGCGTCTCCTGCGCGTCGGTCGCCGTCCAGCGGGCCGGGCTCGCCGCCCTGACCGGGCCGATGGACGAGGTCTTCGCGATGCGGGAGGCGTTTCGGCACCGCCGCGATCAGGTCGTGGGCGGGCTCAACGCCATCCCCGGCTTGTCCTGCTCCCGGCCGGCCGGCGCCTTCTACGTCTTCCCGAACATCTCCGCGACCGGCCTGAGCAGCGCGGCGTTCGCCGACGGGCTCCTCCAGGATCAGGGCGTCGCGACGATCGCCGGGACGTCGTTCGGCGCCCACGGCGAGGGGTACATCCGGCTCTCAACCGCCAACAGCGATGAGAACCTGCAACGGGCCGTCGACCGGATCGCCGCCTACGTCGCGACGGTTTAGCGCTCCGTTCATAACCGGCTGGACGGCGCCCGGTATGTCCCCAAATTCCGCGGAGCCAAAACGTTCACGACGCCCTTGTATCCCAACGGTGGTTGGGAAATGAACTCCTGGACCAGGACTACAGCCCGGTGCCCTGATTGGCGCGGCCGGGCAGGAATGACCGGGGCCAGTGGTCGCCGGGTTCGCGGCGGCGTACCATGCCGGGAACGACGAGCGGCTTTCAGTGGGCGGTTCACTCGCTCACCTGACGGGATCGAGCAACGACGTTGGACAGGAACGAACCACAGACCGGACAGCCGCGGCCGCGTTCCCCGCAATGGGGCGAGGTCAGCGAGGCCGATCAATCGGCGAACGCCTCCGGCGCTCAGCCGCCGGTCCGATCGACGCCTTCAGGCGGCTGTTCCGGCCAGGCCACCCCACCCGGCCAGGTGCCGTTACCCGGACAGGGGCAGCCCGGCTCCTACCCGCCCGAGCATGCCCCCTTCGCTCGACCGACTTACGGCCCCCCGGCCGGGCCACCCAACCGCCCGCCGAACACCGACCCGCGCTGGGCCGGTGGGACCCACCCCGGATCCCCGCCGCCGGGTGCCTACCCGCCGGGCTCCGGCGCGCGGCCGCCCAATGGCCAGCCGCCGTACCAGCAGACCCCGCCATGGCAGGGTCAGGATCAGTACCCGCCGGGGCAGGTTCCCAGGGGACAGGTCGCTCAGGGGCAGTACCCGCCGGCCTACGGGCCGGGCAACCAGCCTCCGGGCGGTCGGCCGCCAGGACCGGGCGGTGGCTTCCCGGCCGGTGCGCCGCTCGCCCCGGCGCTCGCTCGCCGAAAGAAGGCGTCGATCGTCCCGGCCGTGATCTTCGGACTGCTGGCCGTGATCCTCGGTGGCGTCGCCATCTACCTCTACGTCCAGGAGCATGACACGAACAACCCCATCGCGCCGACAGCGGAGCCGGCCCAGAGCTTGTACATCAACGTCAGCGACGCCTTGGAGTCCACCGGCCTGAAGGTCGTAGATGCGACCCGATCCGATCCAGGGGCGAAATCACCGTCCTTCTTTCCACCCGGAACGGTCGGTCAATACATTTCCATCGAGGGGCATGACGCATGGATATACATCTTCACTGGGGCGAACAGTGTCGAGGCGCAGCAGGCGGCAACCGACGCCGTCCCGGACGAAGGAGTCGGCCCGCTGACGACCGCCAGTGGCACCCAACTGACGACGCGTCCACCGATGCTGTTCAGCGGCAGCAACGTCGTCATCCTCCTCTCGATGGACGACAACCCGAGCGATGACATCCGGGCGAAGATCGATGAGGCGGTGATGAGCCTGCCATGACCCGCCCGCCCGAGGAGACGCCCCGCCTCGCGACCGACGAGACAGGCTACCCGGCGCCACCCCACGTCCCGGCCGGCGCCCACAACGACCTCGGCCAGCCCGACGCCCCGGAGGAGCATGGCCGGGTCGGCTACGGCCGGCTGGGGAAGTACACCCCGTTCGGGCTGGCGCTGGTCATCATCCTCGTGCTGGTCGCGATCGGGATCAGCCAGGCCCGGTCGAACGACGCCGATGAGGAGGGAATTCCGCGGCCCGGGACGCCGCAGGTCGGCACCCTCGCGCCCGACGTCAGCCTGACGCAGCTCGACGGCACGACCGTCCAGCTCTCGTCCCTCCGTGGCTCAGTGGTGATGGTCAACTTCTGGGCGTCGTGGTGCCCGCCGTGCCGCGAGGAGATCCCGGACCTCATCGCCGCCGAGGGAACGGTCGCGCCGGATGGCTCGCCGGTCCGGATCATGGGAGTCGGGCTGACCTCGGACAGTGACGCCGACGCCCGCCAAATGGCTGCCGATCTGGGTATCACCTACATCGTCGGCCGCGACGCCGGCAATCCCGGACCCGCCGGTGGCCCGATCCAGAACGCGTTCGATATCGCCGACTGGTACCTCCCGGCGACCGTGATCGTGGCTCCGGACGGGACCATCAGCGCCGTCCGGTATGGCCAAATGGACGCAGAGATGATCGAGGGATACGTCGAGGAGGCGGTTGGTTAGATCCTGCGGCACCGGCCCTGAAGGACATTGATTTGGACGCCGATGACCGGGAGCAACGATCCGGTACCGGGACTGGTCCGGTGACACGCAACATCGAAAACCGTGTCGTTCAACTGGCCCCTTCAGGGACGGTTTGCCTCAGGTTCGATTCTGAGCCAATTCCTCCACCGCCCATCCCTTCCATGCCTCTGTGCGATCGACCCAGTCCGGAGCGCACCGGCTTTTGGCTTGGAGGAGTGATGCCGTGCCGGCATTCATGCGGGACGGGCGCCGGAGTGCTAGGCTTCGCGAATACGCCAGCGGAGGACGCAAACGTGAAGGATCGTGCCGCGAAAGCAGGCGCGTTATCGGCGGGTAAGCCGTTTTCCGGTGCATAACCGCACCTGGCGAATCGACCGGTTTGGTGGTTGTCTCGTCAACAGGGAGAGTTCAATGACAGGTTTCGTCGATCAGGAGCGCGGTCACTTCCATGACCTTCTCGGCAAGGCGATCAGCGGCCAGATGGACCGCCGGCAGGTCATGACCCGCGCCGCGGTGCTCGGGCTATCCGCCGCTTCGGTTTTCACGCTTGGCGCCGCCGCCGCGCCAGCGTCCAGCCTTTCCCGGCAGGACACGCCCGCGACACCGGTCGCGGGAGGCACATTGCGGGTTGGTCTCCAGGGCGACCCAGCCGAACTTGACCCGCACAAGACGCAGTTGACGGCGGCGATTCACGTCACCGAGCACGTCTACGAAGGGCTGATGATCGAGAACCCGGACCTCACCATTGGTCCGCGGCTGGCCGCCGACATGCCGGAGATCAGTGAGGACGGGCTGACCTACACCTTCAAGCTGCGGGACAACGTCATGTTCCAGGCGCCGGTCAGCCGCCCGATGACGGCCGCGGACGTCGTCTACAGCTTCAACAGGATGCAGGACCCGGCAACAGCCAGCAACAGCATCAGCCTGCTCGAGTCGGTGGCGTCCGTTGAGGCGCCGGACGACAAGACCGTCGTCTTTACGCTTTCTACGCCAAACGCCGCGTTCCTGGCAACGCTTGCCAACCGCTACCTCGCGATCGTTCCCCAGGAGTTCGTTGAGCAGCATGGTGGCGACCTCACCCTGGCGCTATGCGGCACCGGGCCGTTCACATTCGTCGAATACATCCCGAACACTCGCCTGACACTGCAGCGAAACGCCGAGTACTGGGATGGTGACAAGCCGTACCTGGACGGGATCGAGTTCACGCCGATCTCCGAAGACACCCAGCGAACCAACGCGATCATCACGGACACGGTCGACTTCATTGAGTATGCGCCGCTGTCCGATATCGAGCGGCTCCGGGGTGAGAGCGAACTCGCGATCGCGGGTGAGATCAACACCAATATCCGCTTCATCGCCATCAACCTCCGGCGCGAGCCGTTCAGCGATGTCCGTGTTCGGAAGGCCATGTCGATGGCGCTGAACCGGGCGGAGATCCTCGAACCGGCGACCTTCGGCAACGGCACCGCCACCGAAGTCATCTTCCCGGACGGTAACTGGGCGCATGTCGATGCTCCGGAGACCCCGCAGGACATCGAGGGCGCCAAAGCCCTGCTGGCCGAGGCAGGTTTCCCGGATGGCCTCGAGCTGGAGATTCTCTCCTGGTCGGCCTACTCATTCCTGAGCCAGCCGTCGTACGTGGTCCAGTCACAGCTGGAAGCGATCGGCATCAAGAGTGAAGTGGTGCTCGAAGAGAACGCGACGTACATCGCGCGCTACCTGCTGGACGGGACGTTCGACTTCGATATTACGGTGACCGGAACCAGCGGCTTCGTGGACCCGAACGACGTCTATGCCGACAACTTCCTCAGCACCTCGTCTGGCAACGCGGCCGGCTATAACAACCCGGACGTCGATCAGTTGATCCGCGACGGGATCGCGACGACCGATCAGTCGGCCCGGGCGGAGATCTACACCCGGCTTCAGAACATCCTCCTGGAGGATCTGCCCTGGATCAATCTCTTCATCGCCAACCAGTACGAGGCGATGAAACTGAACGTCGGTGGCTACACGCACTACCCGACCGGGTCGCTGGTCTCGTTCCGCGACACGTTCCTGTCGGCCGGGTAGTTCGCGCACGGCCAACGGCAAGCTGGTGCGTCCATAAGGGGACGGCACGGGAATCGTCATCCGGTGTCGTCCCCGCCATCATTACCCGAAGAGAGTTCCATGCTGCGCTATATCGCTGGCCGTGTCCTGCTGATGATTCCGATCCTGTTCGGGGTGTCAATCATCGCCTTCGGGCTGATCCGGCTCGTGCCGGGCGACCCGATCACGGCGATCATCGGTCCCGGCACCCGATTCAGTCAGGATCAGCTGGACAACATTCGCGCCAGCTATGGACTCAACGATTCGGTGATCGTCCAGTACTTCAAATGGATCGGGCTTGTGCTTCAGGGCAATCTCGGTGAGTCGCTCCGAACCCGCCAGCCGCTGACGACCGAACTGGAACTGCGGTTGCCGGTCACGCTGGAACTTACGCTCTGGGCCGGGTTGATCGGGACGATCCCGGCGATTGCCCTTGGCGTGCTGGCGGCGCTGCGCCGGAACTCGTGGTTCGACGTCACGGCGACTATTGGGACGCTGGTCGGGACGTCGGTGCCGAACTTCCTCCTCGCCGTTGTGCTCGTGCTGATCTTCGCCGTCAAGCTTCGCTGGCTGCCCCCGCTCGGGTTCGATCCCTGGAACGATGGCGTCTGGGCGCACCTCCAGACCATGGTTCTGCCATCGCTCTGTCTGGGGCTGCCGCTGGCCGCGACGGTCATGCGGTTCACTCGCTCGTCGGTCCTGGAGACGATCGGGCAGGACTTCGTCCGGACCGCCCGGGCCAAGGGCATGAGCCAGCGAGCCGTGATCTTCCGTCACGTTCTCCCCAACGCGAGTATCCCGATCATCACGGTGATCGGCATCCAGACGGCCAGCCTCCTCGGCGGCACCGTCATCATCGAGCAGATCTTCGGGTTGCCCGGCGTGGGTCGCTACATCTATGACTCGATCTCCAACCGGGATTACCCCGTTGTTCAGGGCGTGACGCTCGTGATCGCGGTGATCTTCGTTGTGGTCAGCCTCGTGGTCGATCTGCTCTACGTCGTCGTCGATCCGCGCCTGCGGACTTCGTAGCGAACCGGGGAGACACAGGGAACGATCGAGTCAACAGCCTGGCGCACGGTAGAGGGCATGACAGCGGTATGGAACAACAGGCCACAGTAGACCCGGTCGCGACATCGCGTGCGATCCGTGACGCGGCGAACGATGCCGGTCCGCCCCAGCGTGACGGGCTGCTCCGGACTCTCACCCATCAGCGGCTCGCCGTCGTCGGCGGGATCATCGTCGGATTCTTCGCGATCATCGCCCTCATTGGCCCATTCATCGCGCCGTACGACCCGCTCGACCAGGACGTGCCCAGCCGGCTGGCCGCGCCGTCGCTGTCTCACTGGATGGGAACGGACGAGTTCGGCCGGGACATCCTGAGCCGGCTGCTGTCAGGCGCGATCATCTCGTTCCAGGTCGGCGTCGTCTCCGTCGGGCTGTCGGGCATCATCGGCGTCCTCTTCGGACTGGTCGCTGGCTACTTCCGCGGCCGCGCCGACGCCGGCATCTCACTGATCATGGACGTGATCTTCGCCTTCCCAACCATTCTGCTCGCGATCGCCCTGGTCGCGGTCCTCGGCTCGTCCCTGACGAACGTCATGCTGGCGATCGGCATCGTCAACGCACCGACCTTCTACCGGGTCGTGCGCGGGTCGGTGCTGTCGGTCCGGCAGAGCCAGTACGTCGAGGCGGCGGTCTCGCTCGGCACGCCGGTGCCGACGATCATGCGCCGGCACATCTTCCCCAACATCACCGCCCCGCTGATCGTCCATGCGTCGCTGAACTTCGCCGCCGCCGTGCTGGCCGAGGCGGCGCTTTCCTACCTCGGTCTCGGCAACCGGCCGCCGTCCCCGTCATGGGGTCTGATGGTCAGCTCCGCTTACGGCTTCCTGGACCAGGCGCCGTGGGCGACTCTCTTTCCCGGCATCGCGATCGCCCTGATCGTGCTCGGCTTCAACCTCCTCGGCGACGGCCTGCGCGACGCGCTGGACCCACGCCTCCGCGGCCGGTAGTGCATGCCGGGATTCTCCCGGCTGACAAAAGGCCACGGCGGCGGTAGTCTTTCGACGACAGATCATTCATCTGTCGTCGTTCGCTCGTCCCGCAGCACGTTCGCGATTCCCCGTCCGCCAACGATGCCCGCACCGGACCGAGTGGGGCAGATCTGGAGCCAACGCATGAACGCAGCACGGTCGAATCGGACATCGGTCGCCTTCCTCCGGCCGATCGCGATGGCGCTCGCCCTCGTTGCCGGACTCGCCCTCGCGGCCGTGCTGGCCGGCACGGCCAGCGCCCATGTCATTATCCAGGGCTCAGAGCCGCCGGCGGACTCCGTCGTCGCAACCGCGCCGACCCAGGTCATCGTCCAGTTCAGTGGCGAGGTCCTCGAGACCGGAAGCACCGTGACCGTGATGGGTCCGGACGGCCAGGCGGCTGACAACGCCGACGGCCATCTCAACCTCGATGATCTCGACCGGCGGACCCTGATCGCCACCCTTCGCCCTGAGCTGCCGAACGGCGTCTACACCGTCAGCTATGTCGCCTATCCGAGCGACGGGCACGAGCCGGCCGAAGGCAGTTACGCGTTCACGGTTGGAACCGCTGGCGCCGGCACCCTCACGACCCCGGCCTCGACGCCGGTCGGAACACCGGCCGCGACGCCGCTGGCCACGCCGATAGCGCTGAGCGATGCTCCCGCCGCGAGCGCCAACAGCGATGGGCTCAGCGCGACGAACGTGCTGCTGCTGGTCTCCGCGGCGCTGGTAGTGGTGCTCGGCGGCGGGCTCGCGGTCCTCCGCGCTTCGCGGCGCCACTGAGTCGGCCACTTGCCCCCGAGGCGAAGCCCTCGTTTCCGATCCGGAACGATGTTCAGCCAACCACTTCGGCAATCGGCCGTCAGGCTCGCGATTGCCTCGTATCCGGCAAGACTCCCGGCCTATCCTTATCGACGATAGCCCATCGGTTGGCGGGCCGATTGGCCGCTTCGCCGGAATCATGCGTGTCAGAACGGGTCCCAGAGACGATGAGATGCCGGCAGTAGCACGAGATCAGCAGAAGCGTCCCTGGGGCAGCGGGTGGTCCGTCCAATGACCAGCTCGCCGGGTCGCCGCACCCGTTCTCGACGGGAATCGATCGCCGGAGCCCCTGCCCGTTGGCTGGGGCTCAGCGCCATGCTGGCCGGGCTCGTCCTGCTCCTCGCCGGAGTCTTCGGCGTGGCACCCGCCGGCGCCCACGCCTACCTGACGACCAGCGACCCGCCCAGCGGCGCCCTCCTCGCCCAGGCACCCGCCCAGGTGACGATGACCTTCGCCGAGCGGCTGGAGCCGTCGGTCAGCCGGGCCGACTTCTACGATCAGACCGGCGTGCTGATTCCCGGCACGTCCTTCACGATTCCCGAACCGTCCACGATGATCCTGAGCCTGCCGTCGTCGCTGGCCAACGGCACCTACTCCATCGTCTGGACGTCGTTGTCCGCCGACGACGGCCACACCGCCTCCGGCTTCATCTCCTTCACCATCGGGAAGGAGTCGGACATCGCGACGGTCGTCCTGCCGGCCCTCGCCTCGACTTCGGCGCCGCCCGAGATCCTGACCACGATCGCCCGAGGTATCACCTATCTCGGGCTCGCCATCCTCGTCGGGCTCTGGCCGGTCTGGCTGCTGGTGATCCGGCCGGCGTTTCACCCTGTCTGGCAGCTCGGCCCGGCGGCGGTGGCCCGGGCCCGGCGGCTCGTGGCGGTCGGCCTTGGGCTGGCGCTCGGCGGCAGCGTCATGGCCCTGATCCTTCAGGCCGTCACGACTGGCGAGGGGCTGCTCGACGGGCTCGGGACGACACTGTTCGAGACCCGCTACGGCACGATCTGGCTGGTGCGGGTCGGTCTGCTCGTCGCGCTCGGGGCCCTGCTCGTGTCCCTCGCGCCGTGGTGGTTCCCTCGCCGCCGGCGAGCGATCGCATACGGTCTGGTCGCGCTCGGGGTCGCGGCGGTGGTGCCGTTCAGCCTGATCTCCCACGCCTCCGCCCAGCCCGACGGACGCGATGCCGCCGTCGCGAACGACATCACCCATGCCGTCGCGGCCTCATTCTGGGTCGCCGGCATCGTCGGGCTGGTCACGCTGCTCCTCCCGGCCCTGCGGTCGCTCTCCCCGGCCGGCCGGCAGGTCGTGCTGATGCAGGCGATCCCACGCTTCTCGACGGTCGCGCTGAGCGCCTGGGCGGTCCTCGCGGTGACGGGTGTCTACAGCGCCTGGCTGGAAGTCGGCAACCTGACGGCCTTGGTCGACACGAGCTACGGTACCTCACTCGCCCTCAAGCTGGCCGCGATCGTCACGATCCTCGGCATCGCCGCCTTCAACCTCGTCGTCCTGACCCGGAAGCTGCGCCGGGTCTCGACCACCGGGGAAGCCGCCCTCTGGTCGCGGATCTTCCGTTACCTGCTCGTCGCCGAGCTGATCTTCGCCGTCGCGGTCCTCGGCGTGACCGGGCGCCTGACCGGCGGCGAACCGGCCCGCGACGTCCTCGCCCAGCGATCGGGCCAGATCATCGTTCCGGTCACGCTCGGCGACCACTCCGGGTCACTCGGTCTCGCCCCTGGCGCGAGCGGCCTCAACCACTTCCAGCTCCGGCTCGACGGCGACCCGTTCCCGACGACAGCCCGCGTGATCCTCCGGGTCGGGTTGCCGGCCTCGACCACGGAGCGGCAGGACATCATTCTGGACCCGATTGGCGCCAACACCTACGAGTGGCACGGCAGCGAGATCGCCGTGCCCGGCGACTGGCAGGTCGAGGTCATCGTCCGGCAGCCCGGCGTCTCCGACCTGACCGCGCAACTCGCCGTCGCGATTGGGTCCGCGCCACCGGACGTCGGCGAGCCTGGTGAGCCGCCGCGGTTCGACTCGATCGGAATCTCGGCCCTGATCCTGATCGTCGCCGGGATCACCGGTGTCGTGATCGCGGCCCAGATGGGGCGCTCCCCGAGCCGCCGGGAGACGGCCGGGCTGTCCGGTGTCGGCCTCGCGGTCGGGATCGTGATGCTGCTCCAGGGCCAGATCGATCCCGCCCTGAGCGCCATCCCGGCGACCAACCCGGTCCCGGCCAACCCGCAGTCGATCGCGCTTGGGCAGAATCTGTGGCTGTCGACGTGCCTGAGCTGCCACGGTCCGCAAGCGCGGGGCAACGGTCCGGCCGCCGCGTCCCTGGACCAGCCGCCGCCGGACCTGACGACCTCCCACCAGCAATACCATACCGATCGGGAGCTGTTCTACTCGATCGCCCAGGGCGTCGAGGGAACCGGAATGCCGGCCTTCGACGACCAGCTCGCCGACACCGACATCTGGAACCTGATCAACTACCTTCACACCCTTCAGGCCCGGGCGGGCGTTGGTGCGGACGACCTGGCGGCTCTTCCCGATGTGAATGCGCCGCACGCGATTGAATCGACGCCTCCCCCGGCGGACGGACCAACGACCGGCGATACTGGCGCCTGTTCCGTTGGTCCGCGGGGCAACCCGGCCGTTTCACCCAGCGGCTCAGGGCCGATTCTGACGAGCCCGACACCGGCGCCGGCCCATGAGGCCGTCGACTGCGACGTCTCCGTCCGACCGGACGGGGCCGGGCCGGCGAGCCTCCCAGCCGAGTGGGCCGGGCTTCCAGTCGAGACGTCGAGCGGCGCAACCCCGTCCGCCGGCGTCCCACCGGGAACGGACGCCGGCGCCTGAGGCCGATCCGCCCCGGCATAGACCGGCCTCAGACGCGGTCACGCAACCTTGATCGTCTCGACTGGCCAGCCTTTCGCGTATCCAATCGGACCTTGTTGGAGGTGCGAGCCTCCGGACCGGGATGCGAACCGCCGCTGGCTCCCCTGATAGAGGCCAAATCCCATGACCAACACCGTTCCTCCGTCCCGGCAAGACCGACGTGCGGCCCTCAAGGCCGATCGCCGCCAGCGCCAGCGCAAACAGCAGGTCGCCCACCGCCGCCGGCGGCTCCTCGCGACGCTCGCCGGTGTGATCGTCGTCGCCGTGATCGCGGTCGTCAGCGTCATTCTCGTCACCAACCAAAACGCGGACGCCCCCGGCGCTGACCTCGCCCCGATGGTCGCCGTCAGCGATCCGTACCCCGGCATCACTCAGCAGACGAAGGTGCTCGGCGATCCGAACGCTCTCCGGCTGGTTGAGTACGGCGACTATCAATGCGTCGCCTGTCACTCTGCCCAACAGACCCTCGTGCCGCAGCTCATCCAGCGCTACGTCGCGACGGGCGCCCTGTCGCTCGAGTTCCGCGACTTCCTCGTCATCGACAGCGGGTTGGCCCGGCAGCGCGGCGACGGCTACGACCGCGAGTCGCTGCGGGCGGCTGAGGGGGCGCTGTGCGCCGGGGACCAGGGGCAGTACTGGGCCTTCCACGAGTCGCTCTACCGGAACTGGACGGGTGAAGGGGTCGGTGACTTCAGCGAGGCTCGCGTCAAGGACCTGGCCGCCAAGCTCGGGCTCGACACCGCGGGGTTCAATCAGTGTCTCGACAGCAGCACCTACGAGAGCGCCGTCCAGCAGCAGGACGCGGATGCCAGTGCGGCGGGTGTGCCGGCAACGCCGACGTTCATGATCGGCGACCAGAAGGTCACCGGCTCGTCGGTCGATGACTACGTTAGCCAGATCGACGCGATCCTCGTCGCCAACGGCGTCACGCCACCGGCCGCTGGCGCGCCAGCGGTGCCGCCAGCGCCGGCAACCGACCCGAACCTCGCCACGCCCGTCGCCGTCCTGCCTGATCGGGCCAGCTGACCACATCGCTCCTGGGTCGCCCGTCGTGGCGGTCCGGGGGCAGGAGGTGTTCTGTGCGCGCCACCCCACGAGCCGGCGAGCGATCGGTTCCGAACCTGATCGATTCAGTTCATCCCACCCGGCCCGCTGGCTGGATGCTCGTCTCGGCGGTACTGATCGTCGCGATGATCGCCGTCGCCGCCTATCTGACCTTCGTCCACTACCAGCCCCAGGCGCTCGTCTGCGCCGTCGATGGTGGCTGCCATACGGTCCAGAACAGCCGCTACGCGATGCTCGGCCCGGTGCCGGTCGCGGCGCTCGGTCTGGCGCTATCGGTCGCATTGCTGATGCTCTCCGCGGTGCGCTGGGTCCGACCGGCGCTGGCGCCGTTCGTCTCGATCGCGATGGTCGGGATGCTGGTTGGAGCGGTCGTCTACTACGGCTATCTGACCCACATCGAGCTCAACGTCCTCGACGCGATCTGTCAGTGGTGCGTCCTGAGCGCGGCTCTGACGGTCGGCCTCCTCATCACCGAGGGAGTTGGACTGTGGAGGCATCTCGGGGAGATCGAGGGCTGACGCCGGATTCCCAAGCCCCAGGCGAGAAGGCGGGACGGTGGCTGACGGCGCTGTTCACACCCGTCGGCGGGGGTCAGACCGAGCCGGGTGGGTCGACCTCGCCCCGCCAGGCGCCGGTCTCGGTGCCGCGCTTCTCGATGAACGACTTGAACCGCTTCAGGTCGCCTTCGACGCGGGAGGAGACGATTCCGAGGTGGCTGCCAACGTTCTCGACCAGCCCCTCGGGCTCGTAGTCGAGTTCGAGCGTGACTCGGGTGACGTCCTCGCGAACCTTCTCGAAGCGGATCGCGCCGTTGTTCTTCGCGCCGGTGGTGCTGCGCCACGCGACCCGCTGGTCGGGGATCTGTTCGGTGATCTCAGCGTCCCACTCCGTCGAGATACCGGGAACGAACGTCGCCTTCCAGTGCATGTGGGTGTCGTCGGTCTGCCGGACCTCGGTGATACCGTTCATGAACTCAGGGAACTCTTCGAACTGCGTCCACTGGTTGTAGGCCGTCCGGACCGGGACGTCGACCTCGATGTTCTTCTCGACTTCCGCCATTGCGTGTTCCTTTCATTGACGACGATGCGTTGGCATGTCCCCGGCATAACCAGTGCCACGGCGCGAAAATCCTAACGACCATGCCAATCTCGCCGATTTTCGGGAGAATACAACCCGGTCATCCGCCTCCGGATCGCAGGGTCGGCAGGACCCGCTCGCCGAGCAGCCGCAGTCCGTCGCCCCCGGTCAGACCGTGCGGCGTGCCGAACTCGATCCGGGTGACGCCGGCCGCGAACAGCCCGTCAGCCTGGGCGACGATCTGCTCCGGTGTGCCCGAGAAGGCGAACCGGTCCAGCGTGTCATCCGGGACAAGGGCGGCTGCGTCATCAAGCCGTCCGGCGTCGACCAATCGCTGCATCTCGCGCAGGGTCGCGGCCGGGATATCGACCGTCGGGTCCATCGGCGCGACGACCGGCAGATAGCGGGCAGCCTCCCGCCGGACGTGGGCCCGGGCGCGGGGGCCGTCCTCATCGACGACCGTGACGGCCCCGAAGCAGATGCCGACCGTCCCGGCCAGTCGACCGGCCCGCACTTCCCCGACCGCGACGCGCCGCCGAATCTCCGCGACGAGATCAGGGTTGGTCGAACCGCCGACCTTGACCTCGTCCGCGATCTCGCCGGCCAGCGCCAGCAGCTTCGGTCCCCAGGCACCGATCATCACCGGGATCGTCGGGCCGAAGACCTCATACCTCAGCAGACGGCCGCGTGGTAGGCGGTAGATCTCGCCTTCGAACCCGTCCTCTCGTCCGGCCAGAACGTGCCGGATGACCGCGACCGCCTCCCGCATCCGAAGCAACGGGCGATCGTCGGTGATCCCGAGACGGTCCAGCCAGGCGCCCCGGGCCAGCCCGAGATAGGCTCGGCCACTGGACGCCTCGTTCAACAGCGCCATCTGCCCGGCGATCTCGACCGGATGGAGCAGGTACGGGTTGAGCGCCGCCGGCCCGATGCGGGCGCGGCTAGTCGCATGGGCGACCTCCAGCAGCGGCCCAATCGCCGGCTGGAACCCGAGGTCGGCGTAGACACTGACGCCATCGAAGCCGTACCACTCCGCCGTCGCCGCCAGCTCGCCGTAGCGGACCAGCGGCTTGTCGCCCTGCAACGCGATTGAGACCTGCCTCGTCACTCGTCCCTCCCAGTCAATAGCGATGCCGATTGCGTTCGCGCCGCGTTCCCCGTACGATCCGACGATTCCGGGGCGTTCGCAAGATGATGCCGGCCAAAAGCCGCGTGGTTCGGAGACGGACGATGACCAAGGGCGAGTTCGACCTGGCCAACCTGCGCGTCACCGTCGTCGCGATCGAGGGCCGTTCCGTCTGCGGGTTGGCGGTCGGTGACTACTTCGATGTGACCGACAGCAGCCGGGTCCGAATCCCGTCCGGCCGCCACTTCTGCCTCTACGCCCTGGCCGCCGTGATCCCGCTGCTGCCCGCGAAGATGCGAGCGCTGGACCCGAACGACTGGATGGCGCGGGACAACCTTGTCGTTTGCCCGGACCCGGACGAGCGCCTGACGATGCGGATCAGCCGGACCGACATCGTCTCCCTCCGGACCGACGATCTGACCTGATCTGACCGCTGAACGTTGTCTGAACGTCGTCTGAACGTCGTCATCGTCGCCGCAGGGACATGGCTCGCGCTCTCGCATTACTGCGCTGGCCTGATCCGCGCCGCCAGCGATGCGAGCCGCGCCAGACCGGGCAGCGGTACGAGGACTCCGGGACAGCCGGGTTCCGCCTGGTGGCTCACACCGTCTCGCCTCGCGGCGACGGCCGCTGCGGCGGCCGGTCACCGCAAGCGGATGACCCTACGGATCGGTCAACACCAACACACCGTTGGCGGGGACGACGGAAGACGACTGAAACGGGGTCAGGCCGAGCCGAGCGGCGCTCCCAGCAGCGTCGCCCGGACGACCTGCCCGGCGGGCAGCGGCGTCTCACCCGGCGGGATCAGCACGAGGGCGTTGGCGCCGACCCACGAGGCCAGCCGCGACGACGCCTGGACGCCCGTGTTCTCGGCGACCAGGCGACCGTCCTCCCTGACGCGGACGATGGCCCGCTGGTATTCCGGCCGGTCGCCCGGTGTGACTCCGGCGCCGAGCTGGACCGGGACCGTCGGCCGGTCGATCACCGCCCGGCCCAGCATCCTGAGCAGCGCGGGGCGGACGAACAACTCGAAGCAGGCCAGAGCCGAGACCGGGTTGCCCGGCAGGCCGAAGAACAGCGTTCGGTCGTCCGGCCCAGCCGTGGCGACGTTGAGCGGCTTGCCCGGTTTCATGAAGACCCGGCGGGAGTGGACCGTCGCAAGGTCCGGCAGCAAGGCCTTGACGAGGTCCAGCTCGCCCATCGAGACGCCGCCGCTGGTCACGACGACGTCGCTACCGGCCAGCCGCTCGACGAGGAGCGCCCGGAGCGGCTCGCGCTCGTCCGGCCCCTTGCCCGACCAGACGACCTCGGCTCCGGCCGCCTCCAGCGCGGCGACCAGACTGAACCGGTTGGCGTCCCGGATTTGACCCGGCCTGAGCGGCTGGCCGGGCTCGACCAGTTCGTCGCCGGTCGAGAGCACGCTGACCCGGGGTCGCCGGGTGACCATGACCGGCAGCTGCCCCTCGCCGGCGAGCATCCCCACCTCCGCGAAGCCGAGCAGCGTCCCGGCGGGCAGCAGCACGTCCCCGGCCCGGACATCGAAGCCGACCGGGCGGACGAACTGACCCGGATCAACATGATCCTGATGGATGATGACGTGGTTGTCGTCGCTCAGGTCCGTCGCCTCGACCTGGACGACGGCGTCGGCGCCCGGCGGCATCGGCGCCCCGGTCGTGATCCGGACGGCCGTGCCCGGCGTCACCTCCGGCGCCGTGACCTGCCCCGCCATCTGAGCGCCGATGATCTCCCGCCACGGCGAGCCGTCGTCGGCCTGGACCGCGAACCCGTCCATGATCGCGGCCGGGAACGGCGGCTGGTCGGCCACCGCGACGAGGTCGGCGGCGAGCGTCCGGCCGTGCGCCGTCGCCAGACCGACCGCCTCGGCGGGCAGGGTCCTCGCGTAGTGCAGGACGAGCACCCGAACCTCTTCGACGGGGCGCATCCGGTCGAGGTCGCGCTCGTCGGCTGGCGTCAGCGGCATGGATACCTGCTCCTGCGGCGGCCAGCGGCCGACGAAACGATGTTGGAGAGTGAGAAGACCCGTTCGGCAGTCTACACAAGATCGCCGGCACGTCCCCGTCCCTTTCGCCATATCCGCCCCGCCGTCTCGGTTGGTACGCGATGCCCGGATTACCGCTCTCGGAGCGAAAACAGCACGATTCATGGTTCGGTTCTGGTAGAATTAGGACAATACTCACCAACTGCCGAACTTCGTGAGACAGTGTTTCGATCGGTCGTGACGCGGAGTTCCTTTCCTATGCAATTGACCAGGCCAGTCGTCAGAATCGGCTGCGACGGCGCCTCCAGCAATGACCAGTCCTGCGCCGGGGATCGGCACGACCACCAACATGGGCACGATCACGCCGACAGCGGGGACGACAATCACCAGCACGGTCTCCAGGGTCCGGCGAGCGGCAGCGCCGTTCGGCCTCTCGCCATCGCGCTGGGTATCGCCCTGCTCGTCCTCGTCGCGGAGGTCATCGGTGGCCTGCTGACCGGATCGCTCGCCCTGTTGGCCGATGCCGGCCACGTCGCAACCGACTCCGCCGCGCTCGTTCTCGCCCTGATCGCCGGCTGGCTGGCCCGGAAGCCGGCCACTGCCCAGCGCACGTTTGGCTTCCGCCGGGCCGGCGTCATCGCCGCCTTCGTCAACGCCGCCGCGCTGTTCGTCGTCGCCGCCTTCATCACCCGGGAAGCGATCGGCCGGATCGGTGATCCGCCGGAGATCGCGTCGGGGTTGATGCTGATCATCGCCGTCTTTGGTCTGGTCGCCAACGCCGCGATGCTGCGGGTACTGTCGGCTGGCGAGGGCGGACACAGCCACGACCTCAACACGCGGGCCGCCCGGCTCCACGTTCTGGGCGACTTCCTCGGCTCCATTGGCGCGATCGCCGCAGCTCTCATCATGCTGCTGACCGGCTGGTACCTCGCCGACCCGCTCCTCTCAATCCTCGTCAGCGCCCTGATCCTCCGGGGCGCCTGGACGATCTTCCGCGATGCGACCGATGTCCTGCTCGACGCCGCCCCGGCGACGATGGACACCGCCGCCATCGGCAACGCCGTAGTCGAGGTCCCCGGAATCGGCGGCCTGCACGACCTCCATGTCTGGACCGTCGCGCCGGGCCAGGTCGCCCTGACCGGCCATGTCGAACTGACTGGCGCCCGGCTCTGGGCCGACGTCCTCGCTGACATCGCCCGGCTGCTCCAGTCCCGGTTCGGAATCAGCCACCTGACCCTCCAACCGGAAGACGTGCCGCTGGCGACGGGCCACGGCGCGACGACGGAGGACCCCAACGCCAGCTGCTGTCTCGACACCTATCGCCGTGGGCTGGCCGCGACGGACATGTCGGTCACCGCGCACTCCCGCTAACCTTTCGTCAGCATGGTATGATTATGTCTATGAGACTCGTTGATCCGCCCATCAGGGTGGGCAATGAGAGGTCAGATGTTGTGCATATGTTGACGGGTACGCGCAGGCTGCCTACACTCGCGGTTCACAGCCCTGGCCATCGTCCCACCCGAACCTGGTCGTCATTCGCAACCGCGCGACGCCGCGCATGACACGGGCAACGCCGCCCCAATGGTGCGTTCCGGCCGGATGTCCCGGCCTGGCGATGCACAGGGAGATGGCAACCAGGATGGTCCACGCGCAGGTCCATGGGGTCGGTCAACCCGTGATCCCGGTTCCAGCCCCGAAGACGGGGACGGTCGACCGGGCGGCGCCGGTCGCCGACCAGCCGGTAGCCGACCGGCCGGTCGTCACCGTCAGTTGGGAGCAGGTCGAGGCGTCGCTGGCCGATGTCCCCTCCTTCTCGCACCCGGCCGTCCAGGCCGCCTTCGAGGAATTCCGGACCGTTCTGAGCGCCAAGGCGCACTTCCACCTCGACAGCAGCGATCTGATCCGCCGGTCGATCGTCCTGGCCGTCCGCGCTCACGATGGGACCAATCGCAAATCCGGCGAGCCCTACGTCATCCACCCGCTGCTGGTCGGCTCGATCCTCGCGACCATGCAGCTCGACCCGGAGACGGTCGCCGCCGGCGTCCTGCACGATGTCGTCGAGGACACGCCGGTGCCGATCGAGGAGATCGAGGCGGAGTTCGGCGAGCGCGTCGCCCGGCTGGTCGACGGCGTGACCAAGCTCGGCCAGATCCCCTGGCAGCCGGGGATCGAGGGCTCGCCGCGCCGCGAGCACTGGGAGCAGGCCCAGCTGGCCGAGAACCTCCGCAAGATGTTCCTGGCGATGGTCGACGACATCGGTGTCGTCCTGATCAAGCTGGCCGACCGGCTCCACAACATGCGGACCCTCGACGCCGTCCCGCCCCACAAGCAGGTCCGGACTGCCCAGCAGACGATGGAGATCTACGCGCCGCTGGCCAACCGGCTCGGGATCTGGCATCTCAAGTCCGAGCTGGAGGATCTCGCCTTCAAGTACATCCAGCCGGACGCCTACGGGGAGATCTCGACCAAGCTGACCAACACCGGCCGCGACCGTGACACCTTCATCGACCGGTTCATCCGCGAACTCAGCCTGGCGCTCGATCAGGCCGGCATCCAGTCCGAGATCAACGGGCGGGGCAAGCACCTGTTCTCGATCCACCGGAAGATGCAACGCAAGGGCCGTTCGTTCGACCAGATCTACGACGTCGTCGGCGTCCGGGTGATCGTCGAGAACCACCGCGACTGCTACGGCGCCCTCGGGATCATCCACCAGATGTTCCACCCGATCCCCGGCGAGTTCGACGACTACATCGCCACGCCCAAGGAGAGCCTCTACCAGAGCCTCCACACCGCCGTGATCGGCCCGGACGGCCAGCCGCTCGAGATCCAGATCCGGACGCTGGACATGCACCGGATCGCCGAGTACGGCGTCGCGGCGCACTGGCGGTACAAGGAAGGCGGCAAGGGCGACTCCCGGCTGGAGCAGAAGATCGCCTGGCTGCGGCAACTGATGGACTGGCGGGACGAGGTCGCCGACGCCGAGGAGTTCGTCGAGTCGCTCAAGTCCGACGTCTTCCAGGACATGATCTACGTCTTCACGCCGGCCGGGGACATCGTCGAGCTGCCAAGCGGCGCGACGCCGCTGGACTTCGCCTACCGGATCCACACCGAGGTCGGGCACCGCTGCGTCGGCGCCCGCGTCAACGAGCAGATCGTCTCGCTGGACTCGAAGCTCCGCAACGGCCAGGTCGTCCGGATCCAGACCAGCAAGACCCGCGAGCCGAGCCGGGACTGGCTGCTGGCCGGCAACGGCTATGTCACGACGGCATCGGCGCGGGAGAAGATCCGGCAGTGGTTCCGGCGGGCGCAGCGGGACGAGAACGTCCTGCAGGGCAAGGACATCCTCGACAAGGAGCTCCGCCGCCTGAGCCTGAACGCGAAACCAGACGATATCCTGAAGCACTTCCCGCGCTACCACAAGCTCGACGACCTGCTCGCGGCGGTCGGCTACGGCGCGGTCTCGCCGCAGAGCGTCACGGCGAAGCTGGCCGAGACGCAGCCGGAAGAGTTCACGATCGCGCCGATCGTACCGCGGCCCCGGTCCCCGGCCCAGGTCGAGGTGATGGGCGCCGGTGGGCTGCTGACGTCGCTGGCGAACTGCTGCAAGCCGGTCGCCGGCGACCGGATCATCGGCTACGTGACGCGGGGCCGGGGGATCTCGATCCACCGGACCGACTGCGCCAACATGACGCACCTGCCGGACCCGGAGCGCCAGATCGAGGTGAGCTGGGGCGCGGACCACTGCGACACCTTCGCCGTCAGCATCCGGCTGGAGGCGCTGGACCGCGTCGGGCTGCTCAAGGATGTCAGCATCTCGCTGGCCGACGCCAAGGTGAACATCATCGGCGTCAACACGACGACCCACGACGACCGGGGGGTGACGATGATGCTGACCCTCGAGGTCGAGGATATCAACCAGCTCAGCCGCATCCTCCGCAAGCTGGAGGATGTCCGGGATGTCATCAGCGCCCGGCGGGAGGCCGCTCCGGGGGCGCATCTTCGCGCCGTCTAAAGTCGGACGCGTTCCAACCTGCTAGAAATGCTTTACCGCCCTGACTTCGTTTGGTCTTTTCCTCACCGACCATCCGACTTGGGATAGACGACTCGCTCGTTCAGCCATACACTGAACGCATGAGCTATACGTACACAGCACGCCAAACAGCCTTCGACCAGATCAGTGCAATGGATCCCCCTTCGTCAGCGGCCATAAGTCACGGCTCGGTGTACACCAGGCGATGGGTGATCGACCTGATGCTGGACCAGGCCGGTGTCGCACCTGAAGCGGATCTGGCTACGTGGACAATAATCGAGCCGGCGTCCGGAGATGGTGCCTTCGTCGGTGCCCTTGTCGAGCGACTTGTTGCATCGTGTCAATTACACGGCCGTGACATCGCTTCGTGCGGCGACACAATCATCGCTCTCGAACTGTCACCGGATGCTGTCAAGCGCAGTCGGCACGTAGTCGTACAATGTCTGGTTGGTAGAGGGATTCCGATCACGACCGCTGAACGCCTCTCGACAGGCTGGGTGCGCGAGGGCGACTACCTCCTCAATGCGCCATTACTTCCCAAGGCTGATCTCGTGATCGGAAATCCCCCTTATGTTCGCCTGGAAGAGATTGATCCCAAGACGGTCAAGTTGTATCGCAGTCGATATCCAACGATGGTCGGCCGGGCTGACTTGTACGTGGCGTTCTATGAGGCAGCTCTAAAGGGGTTGAAGGCGGGCGGGAGATGCGCCTTCATCTGCGCTGACCGCTGGATGCTGAATCAATACGGATCAGAATTGCGACGGCTCGTGACGGCTGAGTATGCGGTCGACACCATCATCGAAATGCACACGGTCCCTGCGTTCGAGGTCGACGTGAGCGCCTATCCGGCCGTTTCGGTAATTCGCCTCGGACCTCAAAGGTCAACCGTTGTCGCCCGAGCCGAGCGAGGCATCGAGCATGTCGCGACCTTCGAGTTGACCCACTACCTTGGAGCCGTACGAGAGGGAGTCTCAATTCCTCGACTTGCTGTGCTTCGTGCTGCGCGGGTGGACGGCTGGTTCGCTGGCGATGCGCCCTGGCCAGTCTCCTCGCCCGAACGCCTTGCGCTGCTTAAGCGACTTGAGGAGGAGTTCTGCCCATTGGAATCGCCAATAACTGGAACCAAGGTGGGAATTGGGGTGGCGACCGGTGCGGATAGCGTCTTCATTACGAAGGATGATTCCATAGCGGAGCCGGATCGTCTCCTGCCGCTGGTGATGGCGGCGGACACCCGTGATGGTTTCATCGATTGGTCGGGACACTATCTTGTCAACCCTTGGGAACGTGACGGACTCGTAGGCCTGAGGCGGCATCCCGTCTTCGCTTCATATGTCACGGCTCATGGTGATCGCCTGCGTGGCCGACACGTCGGCAAGAAGAACATCCATGCATGGTACAGAACCATCGATCGTGTTGACCGGTCTCTGACTGGCAAACCCAAACTGCTGATTCCCGACATCAAGGAGCGACTCAACCCGGTACTGGATCGCGGAGATTACTATCCTCATCACAACCTCTATTGGGTTACCTCCTCGGCCTGGGACATGGAAGTATTAGGTGGTCTGCTACTCTCCGATGTCGCTCAATTCTTCGTGGAGTGCTATGGCGTCCGCATGCGTGGTGGGTACCTCCGCTTCCAGGCGCAGTACCTGCGCCGGATCCGCGTCCCACGTCCACAGGACGTTTCACCAGATCAGGCAAACGCTCTTCGTGCTGCCTTTGCCATTCGGGATCGAGATGCGGCGACCGCCGTCGCCTTCGCCATATATGGGATCGAGAAGCTACCTTTGGGAGAAGACTGATGGAGAACCTTCAGCAGCGTTTCCAGGAGGCGGTGCAGAGCTTCTGGGACGCTCGAGCACGACAACAGCAAAAGCAGGTGGAGGGGGGGAGGATCGACGCTGGGACACGAGGAGCGGTCACTGGCGGAAGTCAAATGGGCGCCCTCGAAGTACTGATCGTTGATTTATTGGAGGAAACGGGTCTCGACCGTCTGGAGGTAAAGATCGGCGCTGGCCTTGAGTTGCCGGGATACTACCGTCCCGAGAAGAAGTGGGATCTGCTCGTTGTCTCCGATGGCCAACTCGTGACCGCCCTCGAGTTCAAGTCCCACGTCGGACCCTCGTTCGGCAACAACTTTAACAACCGTGTCGAAGAAGCCTTAGGCAACTCGACTGATATCTGGACGGCGTTCCGGGAGCAGCGTCTCGGTTCAGTAAGACCAATTGTCGGGTACTTTCTGCTCCTGGAGGACACGGGGCGAGTTCATCAACCGATCAAAGCCACGGAGCCGTACTACCCGGTCGACCCAGCGTTTCGTGCTGCCTCATACGCGCAACGTTATGCAGTGTTCTGTCAACGGCTGGTCCTTGAGCGTAACTATGATTGCGTATGCCTGACATTAGCGACTCAGGCGACGCCAACGGTCGTATCCCATCCCACCGAGGAGTTAGGTTTCGGTCAATTCGCAGCCAACCTGCAAGGCCATGCTCACAGGTACCTCCTACAACGGACAGGCAAAGGACGCTGATTACGACGCGGACATCAACCAGCTCAGCCGCATCCTGCGCAACCCGGAGGACGTCCGCGACGCTTGCCGACCTTCGGTTTCTTTAAGCACGACCCGACCTCACGACGGAGCCACACCATGACGACGACACCGCGGTCCGGAGGCGTGCTGGCGATCGGTGAGACGCTGATCGACCTGATCGTCAGCGACGGCGCGCCCGACCTGCGCAGCGCGGCCAGCCTGGCGATCCGGCCCGGCGGGGCGCCGGCCAACGCGGCCGTCGCGCTGGCTCGACTCGGGGTGCCGTCCGGCTTCTGCGGCGTCGTCGGGGAGGACCCGTTCGGCGACCGCCTGCGGGAGACGCTCGTCGCCAACGGCGTCGACGTCTCGACGCTGCGCGCGACCGCAGACGCCCCGACGACGCTCGCCTTCGCCTGGAAGGACGCCCGCGGCGACGGCAATTTCACCTTCCTCCGCCTGGCCGACGGGCTGCTCTCGGTGGACGATGTCGAGGCGGCCGGAATCCCGGATTGTCAGGCGATCCTGCTCGGCTCGGTCGTCCTGCCCGTCGAGGGGGCGAGGCGGGCCGTCTACCGCGCGGTCGAGATCGCCGCCGGAGCTGGCGTCCCGATCGTGTTCGACGTCAACTTCCGCCCCGCCCTCTGGCCGGACCCGTCCGAAGCGCTCGCCGTCTGCCGGCCGATCCTCGACCGCGCGACGGTCCTGAAGCTGAGCCTCGACGACGCCCAGGCGCTGTTCGGGACGGACGGCGAGCCGGAGGACATCCTCCGCGAGGCGGCGGCACTCGCCCCGCCGATCACCGTGCTGACCGACGGCGCCCGCGGCTGCTGGTCCTTCGCGACGGACGGGGCGAGCGGCGAGCGGGGCGAGAACGCCGACATCATCCACCTGCCGGTCTTCGCGGTCGACGCGATCGAGCCGACCGGCGCTGGCGACGCCTTCACCGCCGGCCTGATCAGCCGCTTGATCCTGAACGGCTGGAGCACTCCGACCGCGGCCGACCTCCGCTTCGCCGCCGCCGCCGGCGCCCTCGCCACGACCCGACCGGGCGCGATGGATGGCCTTCCCCGCCGCCAGGAACTCGACGCCTTCCTCAATGGACAAGGTTCGGATAACAGCTAGGAACCCATGGCGGGTCGCCCTGGGTTCCTGGCAGGCTGTGACCGGAGGACGCGTCGACGCCGTGGCGATCCCGATGTCTTCGAAACCGCGGTGGCCAGGTGACGCGGTAGTCAGGTGACAATAACCCTCAGGCTCAGCCGCCCGAACCCTGGTGAATGGTCAGGAGGTAGCCGTCCGGGTCCGCGACTGAGAACTGCCGTCCGAAAGGTCCGTCCTGAGGCCGCTGGGCAAGTTCGATGCCTGCCTCTTCCAGCGAGGTCGCGAGCGCATCGGCGTCGTCACACGCCAGCCAGAGCGCGACGCCCCATCCGAGCCGTTGCACGGACTCCAGATCCACCGTCGGCTCGCGGATGGCGAACGGGATCGGCGCCGTCTGGAAGACCACCGCGCCGGGAGGGCCCTGGGGCGCGACCTGGAGTCCCAGCCGCTCAGTGTAGAACTGGCGCGACCGCTCCATGTCGCGAACCTGTAAGGCGACGAAATCGGGTCCGGATACACTGGCCATGGTGAGACTCCCATTCCGAGACAATCATCAGGACGCTGACGATATACTATCAGGATCCTGATGAGATGCAAGCGCGGGGAGGGCTACGCATGGCGGAGGAACCGCTTGGTTACGTCCCGGTCGGCTACATCGTCAAGCAACTGCAGCACGCACTCCGAACGGCAATGGATCGGGCGCTCCGAGCGCACGGGCTGACGACGCCTCAGTACTCGACACTGACCGCATTGGCGGCGGCTGACGAGCTCTCGGGGGCCGAACTCGCCCGCCGGACGTTCGTCACGGCTCAGACGATGAACGGAATCATCGTCAATCTGGAAACGGCCAGGCTCGTCACGCGGCGACCGGATCCCGCCGATGCGCGCGTGTTGCGGGCCGAGCTCACGCCGACAGGCTGGGCGCGACTCGCGGCGTGCGAGCGGGCGGTCGCGGTGGTCGAGCGGCAGATGGTGAGCGGTCTCCAACTCGATGAGCAACGATGGTTCCATGACGCACTGCGGCGCTGTGTGACCGCGCTCTCGACAACCAGCGTCCGGTAGCCCCTGACCGTAGCCAGACTCTTGGTTTCACCAATATCCATGCCTTCACGACATCGGGGGTACGGGCAGCCAGCACTGGTATCGCGAACTCGATCCCTTCCTCGCCCACGGTTGCCGGGTACCAACCGGTCGATTCCCAAACAGGACAGGAGACGGAGCGACCGTTCCGGCGCTCCGTCTCCTGTCCGTCAGATGGCTATGCCGAACAGCCGCTTTCGCGTTCAGCCAGCATCGGGCATGAGGTCGAGGAAGCCAGTTACCATCTGAATACGTCCATCGCTGGCCAGGACGGCGAAGTCGGTCCCGGCGGCAAGCGGCGCGTCGGCTTCCGATGGATAGAGTTCCCAGCTGAAGCGGATCCGGTCGGCGAAGCCGTCGATCTTGCCGGTCAGGCGGAACGCAAAGCCGGAAAACCGGGTCTGGACACCGGCGATCATGGCGTCGATACCGTCCTGCCCGTCGCCCGACATGAGCGGGTCGACGTAGGTCCCGTCCTCCGCAAAGGTCCGGCCGATCAGGGTCCGGCGGGACGCTGGGTCGCTCTCGTTGAAGGCGCCGATGTACCGCTCCGCGAGGGCGGTCATGGTGTTCGCCGGTGCTGTCGTGGTCTCGGTCATCGGATGCTCCGAATCATTGGTCGTCGTCCGTCCAGTCTCGCTTGACCGGGCTTGCTCCCAGCATCGACCAGGTCCGGAGGCGTCGCAATGACGTCGGAAGTCATGGTGGTGCCCGAACCGCGCCGAGCCCGAGGCTGAACTGCCCACCTGATTGACACCTCGAAGTGGTTGGGCTACGCTGAATGAGTTCCATATAACGGCATTATGTTCCATAATATGGAACATGTACATCGAAGCCGACTTGCGGCCGCAGTCCCGCCTATCGGTGATCGATGTCGACCATGCCCTCCCGCCAGATCGCCAGCAAGGATGCTAGCCAATGGTTCGAGCCGTCAGCCCATCCGCCAGCCAGATCGACACTCGGAGCTACGATGTCTCGCCCGCCCGAACCAACCGTGTCAGCCGCGCCTGGCGCCGCGACAAGCATCTGTATGCCCTGTTCACCCTGCCGGTGATCTACTTCGCCGTCTTCCAGTACGCCCCGATGTACGGCGTATTGCTCGCATTCAAGGACTACTCGGTCTCCCGCGGCATCCTCAGCAGCCCGTGGGTCGGGCTCGATAATTTCCGCGACTTCTTCGGCGACCCGTACTCCTGGAAGCTGATCCGTAACACGTTCGTCATCAACATCTATCAGATCGTCTTCGGCTTCCCGATCCCGATCATTCTGGCCGTGCTCTTCAACGAGCTCCGCTCCGAGCGCTTCCGCCGCTCGGTCCAGACGGTCAGCTACCTGCCCCACTTCATCGCCCCGGTCGTCATCGCCGGCATGATCACCAGCTTCCTCGCGACCGACGGCATCATCAACCAGATCGTCGACGCTGTTGGGATTACGCCCAAACTCTGGCTGCTCGACGCCGACTGGTTCCGGACGATCTTCGTCTCCGCCGAGATCTGGCAGTCGGCCGGCTGGGGAGCAATCATCTACCTCGCCGCCATCGCGGCGATCGACACCACCCTCTATGAGGCGGCGTGGGTCGACGGGGCCAACCGCTGGCAGCGCATCCTTGACGTGACCCTGCCCTCGATCGCGCCGACGATCACCGTCCTCTTCCTGCTCCGGCTCGGCGCCATGATGACGCTGGACTACCAGAAGATCCTCCTCCTCTACACCGGCGCCACCCGCGAGACCGCCGACGTCCTCGGGACCTACATCTACCGCCGCGGCCTCGAAGGCTCCGACTTCAGCTATGCCACGACCGTCGGCCTGTTCCAGGCGCTGGTCGGGCTGATCTTCGTCGTCTCCTCAAACGCGATCGCCCGCCGACTGTCCGACTCCAGTCTCTGGTAGGAGGGAGCACTCCATGGCAACGACAACGATCCGGAGCACGACCCTTGGCTCCCGCCTGGCCGACTGGCTGCTGATCCTCATTATGCTGGTGGTCGTCGTAGTCACGGCTTTCCCGCTCTACCAGATCCTGGTGGTCTCCCTGAGCAACGGCAACGCCGTCCTCCGGCGCGAGGTCACCGTCTTCCCGGTCGATCTGTCGCTGGCCGCCTACCGAACGGTCTTCGCGGACCAGTCGATCCTGCGCTCGATGGCGAACTCGGTCCTCTACACGACGGTCGGGACAGCGATCAACCTGTTCCTGACCGCCCTCTGCGCCTACCCGCTGGCCCGGCCGCAGTTCTCCGGGCGCAGGCTCGGCACGTTCATGGTCCTGTTCACCCTGTTCTTCTCCGGCGGTCTGATCCCGCTCTACCTGCTCGTCCTTAACCTCGGGATCATGAACACGATTTGGGCGATCGTCCTGCCCGGCGCGATCTCCCCCTTCTACGTCTTCATCATGCGGACGTACTTCATGGGCATCCCGAAGGACATCTTCGACGCGGCCACGATCGACGGGGCCAACGAGATCCGGATGTTCTGGCAGATCGCAATCCCGCTCGCCAAACCCATCCTCGCCACCCTGCTGCTCTTCTACGCGGTCGCCCACTGGAACGACTTCTTCGGTCCGCTGATCTTCCTGACGGACCAGGACAAGTTCCCGCTCCAGCTCGTCCTGCGCGGGATGCTGCTGGAAGGCAGCTATGACCAGACGTCGCAGATCGGCGCCGGAAGCAACTTCGCCGTCGTCCCGCAGACGCTCAAGTACGCCACGATCATCGTCTCGACCGTGCCGATCCTGATCGTGTACCCGTTCGTCCAGCACTACTTCGTCAAGGGGGTGATGATCGGTTCGCTCAAGGGCTAGACCAGCGAGGATCTCGTCCCGTCCATCCGACGCCACCGTCCGATCCCGACCCGCTCCGGGCCGCCAACGCAAGGATTCCCCGATGACGCACCACTCACTCTCCGACGCCGCGACCTCCCGCCGCAGCCTGATCGCCGGTTCGGCCGTGGCTGCTTCGGCCCTCGTCCTGCCCGCCGCTCCGCAAGCGGGGCTTGCCCAGGACGCGCCAGAGTCATACGACGCCACCGCCACCCGGAGCGAGAATCCGGTCCAGCCGATCCGTAACGAGGCGCCGGCTCACCAGCGGATCGCCGAGCAGACCGGAGTCCGGCTGTCGTTCCAACCGGTCCCGAGTTCCGACTGGGCGGTTCGACGCCAGACGATCCTGTCGACCGATCAGGTCCCCGACCTGCTCTACGTCGCCAATCTGGCCGAGATCCGGGAGTTCCTCGATCAGGATGTCCTGCTGCCGCTCAACCAGCTCATCGCCGAGAACGGCCCGAACATCCAGAAGTACCTCGCCTCCAACCCGCAGTTCGGCGCCCTCTACGTCGACGACGAGCTCTACTACATCCCCGGCCTGTATTTCAACTGGCGCCGGCTGGCCCCGATGCCGATGATCCGGATGGACATCGTCCAGCAGCTCGGCCTGACCCCGCCGACGACGCTGGACGAACTCCTGCCGGTGATCGCGGCCATGAAGGCGGCGACACCCGGCTCGGTCGGCTGGACCAACCGGAATAACACCCTCCAGATCATCGGGATCGTGGCCTACCCGCTCGGTAGCGGCAGCGGGATCTACTTCGACGAGCAGATCGACGGCGGGCGCTGGGTCTATGGCCCGACCCGGCCGGAGTTCCGCGCTGTGCTGGAGTACCTTGCCGGGGCCTACGCCAACGGCACGCTCGACACGGAGTTCTCGATCACCCCGGCCGACGCCTGGCAGACGAAGAACAGCAGCGGCCAGGGGCTCTTCACCTGGGACAACATGTCGTTCGCCGCCAACTGGAACGCGGCCCTGCGCGGCGTCACCCCCGACACCGCCGGCTGGCAGCCGCTGCCAACCCTGGCCGGACCGCTCGGCGCCCGCCAGCGCGACTACGACTTCATCCGCGAGGGATGGGCGATCGGCGCCAACAGTGGCAACCCGGCCGCCATCGTCCGGATGATGGACTGGATGCTCTCCCCCGAGGGGATCGACACGACCAACTGGGGCATCGAAGGTCAGCACTTCACCCGCAACGCGCCACTCCCCGCGACGATCGAGGACTACTCCGCCGCCGGCCTGAGTGCATTGATGGCGTCAGGCCGCAACACACTCCTGCCCGAGATCGAAGCCCAGTACGCCTCGGCCGGCGATCCATTCCGGACCTTCCAGTCCGACACCGGCACCGGACTGCTCGACTTCGCCCTGACGATCGACGACACGATCACCTTCCTCTGGTCCGGTTCGGCCGAGCTGGACAGCTGGTTCGAGTTGACGGCCAACGACCCCGGTCTGCGCAAGCCGGTCGCCGTCCCGCCGCTGACCGTCGAAGAAGCCAAGGAACTCCAGGACCTCAACCGGTCGGCCGGCGAGATCCTCGAGCCGGCCTACGACCAGGTCATCCTCGGCCAGCTCTCGCTGGACGACTACGCCTCGATCGCCGAGTCCGCCGTCTCCGGCGGGACCGACCGGATCGAGGAGATCTACAACGACGCGCAGTCCCGACTGGCCTGACCCTACCCCATCACGGTGTTCGCCCGCCGACCCTGGTCTTTCAGCCGGGGTCGGCGGGCCGCCCGGGAGGAACAACACCCGCAATGCGTGCAACGACGGCGGCGAGCGACCAACAGGCAGGACTGACCAACGACCTCGGAATGGCTTTCGTCGCTATCCCGGCTGGTTCGTTCATGATGGGCGCGCCGTTCTCCGGCGGCGCCCCGCCCGGCAGTCCCGACGCTGACCCGGCGGATGTTGCCGGCGGTGAGTACGACGAGGCGCCGGCGCATGTCGTCCGGCTCGCCCGGCCGTTCCTGATGGCGGAGACCCCGGTTACCAACGCGCAGTACGAGCGGTTCGACCCGGACCACGCCCGTTTCCACGGTTATCTCGGCTTCTCGCAGGGGGACGACGAGGCAGTCGTCCAGGTCAACTGGCACGACGCCGTCGCGTTCTGCGCCTGGTTGTCGGCTCAGGATGGGCGCCACTACCGGCTCCCGACTGAAGCGGAGTGGGAGTACGCCGCGCGGGCCGGCACGACGACGCGCTACTGGACCGGCGACACTCTCCCCGAGACCTTCCACCGCAACCAGCGCCTGACCTGGTACCCGGACCCAACCGAGGGGCCATACGATCTCGCCCAGGAGGCGCCGCCCCTGACCGTCGGCCAGACACCCGCCAACCCGTGGGGACTGCGCGACGTCCACGGGTTGGTCGAGGAATGGTGCCTCGACTGGTACGGGCCGTATCTTCCCGGCGACCAGACCGACCCGCTCGGCCCTGTCGCCGGCGACTTCCGCGTCGCCCGTGGCGGCAGCCACAGCACGCAGCCAGAGTTCCTCCGCTCCAGCAACCGGGCCGGCGCCCTGCCCGAGGACCGCTCCTGGCTGACCGGGTTTCGGGTCGCGATCGGCACCCTGCCACAGGCGGTCGGTCAACCCCTGCCTGAGCCGTCCAACCTGCACCGTCGCGTGGACCAGACGCCGGTACGCGCGGAACCGATCGCTCCAGAACCCTTCTTCCGGTTCCCGAAGCCCTACGTCAAGATCCGGGCCAACTCCCACGGCCCACTGTTCTCCCGTCACAACCACTGCCCGACGATCATCGAATGCCCGAACGGCGACTTGCTCGCCGTCTGGTTCAGCTGCGAGAGCGAGCGAGGCCGGGAGATGTCGCTCGTCGGGAGCCGGCTGCGCTACGGCCAGCACACCTGGGACGACGCGTCGCTGTACTGGGACGCGCCAGATCGCAACATGACGGGCTGCTTCCTCTGGCGCGAGGGCGACGCAATCCACCTGTTCGGTGGGCTCGGCGTCGGCGGGACCTGGGGCCAGATGATCATCTACCAGCGGACCTCGCTGGACTCCGGCGCGACCTGGTCGCCCACCCGCACCCTGATCGCCGACCACGCCAACGGCCAGGCCCAGCCCGCCAACCTCGTCTTCCGGGCTCCGGACGGCACGCTCGTCCTGCCCGGTGACGACAACGCCGTCAACGGCAGTCGCCTCTACATCAGCCGCGACAACGGCGCGACCTGGACGATCCCACCGGGGCGGATGAACGGCATCCACGTCGCGGTGGCCCAGAACGACGACGGAGAGATCGTCGCCTTCGGCCGCTGTTTCCGACCCGAGAGCGACCGGATGCCGCTCAGCATCTCCCGCGACATGGGCCAGACGTTCGAGCGCTCGTGGTCAGAGTTCGACTCGATCCGCAGCGGCCAGCGGCCAGTCCTACTCCGGCTGCACGATGGCCCGTTCCTGCTCTGCTCGTTCGCCAGGTCACTGTCCTTCACGGACGCCGCCGGCAGCGAACGCACGGGGACCGGCCTGTTCGCCGCGCTCTCCTGGGATGGCTGCCGGACATGGCCGGTAAAGAAGCTGGTCACGCCCGGATACGGCGAACACGAGCTCGTCGGCGGCGCCTGGACCGGGACGTTCACCATGACACCGGACCATGCCGAGCCGAAGGGGTACCTCTCCGCCACGCAGGGCGCGGACGGCACGATCCATCTGGTTTCCAGCGGCAATCACTACGCGTTCAATCAGGCCTGGATCGAGACCCTGGCTCCGGCCTTCGACCGCTCTGCTCCGGATACCGCAATTGCCAGCAATGGCCAGGATGATCCCAGATGACCCGGAGCCCAGCGATCGAACCCACCTCCAGCCCGATCGCCCTCCCCGCCCGCCGGATCGCCGTCGAGGGCGTTATTTCGTTGCTGCTAACGCCGTTCCACTCAGATGGCTCGATCGACTGGGTGACCTATGACGCATACGTCGACTGGCAACTCGCCCAGCGCCCGGCCGGCCTGTTCGCCGTTTGCGGCAGCAGCGAGATGAAGTGGCTGACGCTGGAGGAGCGGCTGGAGCTAGCCCGGCGGGCAGTCGACCGAGCCGGGGCCGTCCCGGTCTTCGCGACCGCCAATCTTGGTCCGGATCTGATCGGTCACGCCCATGAGATCGAGTTGATGGCCGCCACGGACGTGACAGCTGTGGTCCTGATCCCGCAATCCGCACTTGCCCGAGATGCTGTCCACTACGCTGAGTACCTGTTGCGGCTCGTGGACGGGTCGCCGGTCCCGGTATTGCTCTACGAGTGGCCTCAGGTCGACGACTACCTGCTCGACATCGCGGTCGTCTCAGCCGTCGCCCACGCGGTCTCGGGGATCAAGGATACGACCTGCACACTCGACGGCATCGGCGACAAGCTCCGGGTCGCCAGCGACACCATCATCTACCAGGCCAACCTGCCGTTCCTCGTCGACTCTCTCCGGATGGGCGCGCGGGGGATCATGGCGGTCGTCTCGACGGCCTGCGCCGACCGGCTCGTCGGGCTCTGGGACAGCTTCCAGATCGGCTCCGCCGACCTCCACCGCCGGCACCGCGAGCTGGTCCTGCTGGACGGACTGCTGCGGCAGGCCTACCCGGCGACCGCCAAGTATGTCGTCGCACGGCGTGGCATTCCGATGCCGCTGACGACACGCTGGCCCGGCCCACTTGCCGCCGAGACGGTCCGGGCGCTTGATGTCTGGCTGGAGAACCCGGATGATTGAGACGCGGACAGCCCGCGGGAGACGTCCCGGTCGTCACTCCCGATAGAGATCAGGTGCCATGAACAACTCGCTGCTCAAGGCACTCGACCTCCTCGACGTCTTCACGACCACCGAGCCTCGGCTACCCCTCTCGGAGATCAGCCGGCGGCTCGGGCTGCCCAAGAGCACGACCCACCGGATCCTCTCGACGCTGCATGCCCGCGGCTTCGTTGAGCGCCTCGCCAACGAGGAATACGCCCTCGGGACGGCAATCGTGGCCCTCGGGCAGACCGTCCGCGTCAACGTCGAGGTCCGCGACCGGGCGGCGACCATCGCACGAGCCCTGGCCGAGCGGTGCAACGAATCGATCTACGTGGCCGTGCTCGAGGGCGACCACGTCCTCTACATCTACGCGATCGAGACCAGCCAGCGCCTCGCCGCCCGGACGGCCGTCGGCGACCGGGCGCCGCTCTACTGTACGGGCGTCGGCAAGGCGATCCTCTCCATGCTCGCTGTGGAAGAACAGGACCTGGTCGCCGGATCGGAGCTTGACTCGATCACCGCCAACACCATCGTCGAGCCGGCGGTGCTCCGCGCTGAGCTGGCCACGATACGGGATCGGGGCTTTGCGGTCGACCACGAGGAGCACGAGCTGGGCACCTTCTGCACGGCCGCTTCGTTCGCCGGCGCGGACGGCCGGGTCGTTGGGGCGATCAGCATCTCGGGGCGCGACCCGGACATCGTCGGCCGGCGACTACCGGAGCTGGCCCGGTCGGTCGGCGAGGCCGCCGCTCAGATCTCCAGCCGGCTGGGCTACGTCGCGCCGCGCCCATCCGATATTGCCGGTCGCTACCTCATCGCCTGAGCAATCCTTCCACCGCCATCATGGGTTGGCCCAGGCGTCACCGTGACGCCGAATGCTTCGTGCCGCCGTCAGATCGGGATGTCAGGCGGACGGTTCACCATTCGATCAGCTCTTCACCGCACGGATCGACGGTCAAGCCCGGCCAGGCCGCGTTGCCGGGCCCAGCCGACGAACGCCTGGACCTCACGCGCCCGCTCGTCCACATTTGCGTATCCACCCGGTTCCGCTGGCCCGCCTTGCAGCCGGCGCGCCTCGCCGAGCAGCTGCAACCAGCTGTCCGACACTCGATCCGACCAGGCCTCGACCGCCGCGCCCTTGGAGACGATCCTCCCATCCTCGACCGTCGACAGGATCCGGCACAAGGTCGCGACCGCGTAGAAGACCTCCTCGTCTTCGGCGAGCACGGGCAGTGGCGCCCGGGTCGCGGACCAGTCCCACTCGACCGTCAGGTTGGACCGCATTGCCGCCAGCACGTCGTCCCACGAGACAACGATTGGCAGCTCGCCGACGGTCGGGCCAAACAGCGTAATCCCTCGCTCCCGGAGCAGCCAGCGAAGCGTGGCATCGAGGTCGCCCCGCCCCACCGGCTGGAACTGGCCGTGGTCGGCGACCGGATACGGCCGGGCCGGCTCGTCCCGGAGTGCCTCCGTCGGCAGGTACTGGACCTCCAGCCGGCGGGCCAGGATGTGGTCCCGCTCCAGCTGGCTGTGAAGCGCGGCGATCCGATCGACCTGGTCGGTGGAGAGATCCCCGTCGGTCACGACGATGACGTCGATGTCGCTCCGCCGGACATCGAAGGCGCCGAGGGAGACCGAGCCAGTGACCCAGGCTCCAAGCACGGGCGGACACAGCGGCCGGAGCCCGTCCGCCAGGTCCCGCAACAGGGGAACGATCACGTCGGGCGACACCCCCCGGTCGGTCACGTCGCGGTCTGGAGCCGTGCCAGCACGTGGAGCTGGTCGCGGGTGTTCTCGTAGAGGTCGCGGTAAATCCCGTAGAGCTCGTCATAGAGCGGCCGCACCGCCGAGTCCGGCTGGAGGGTCTCGTCGATCCGGACCCACTCCGAGGTCAACGTGGCAAGGTCCGGGATCAGCCCAGTCGCGAGGCCGGCGAGGAAGGCATCCCCGTAGGCGGCGCCGGTCGTCCGCTCCGGCACGTCCTGCGGAACGCCGGTGACGTCCGATACGATCTGGAGCCAGGTCCGGTTCCGCGCCCCGCCGCCGACGGCTACCAGCCGCTTCGGCGTCGATCCCATCGCCGTCATCGTCTCCAGGTTGTGCCGGACGCCGAAGGCGGTCCCTTCGAGGAGCGCCCGGTAGAGGTCGGCCCGGGTGTGGCGCAGCGTCAGGCCGGCGAACAGGCCGCGGGCGTCTGGGTCGTTGATCGGGGTGCGCTCGCCGGCGAAGTATGGCAGGCAGACCAGCCCGTTCCCGCCCGGCGGCGCGGTCGCGGCCAGATCAGCGAGGGCGGCGTAGGCGTTCGGCCCGCCGGCCCGCTCGGCCTCCAGCTCCGGCTGCCCGAGGGTATCGCGGCCCCAGCGGGTCAGCCCGCCGGCCGCGGACATCCCGCCAGAAACGCAGAACGCGTCCGGGGTCGCGTAGGCGGCGCTCCACATCCGCCGGTCGGCGATCGGGGCGCTGGTCCGCTGGATGAAGAACAGCGTCGTCCCGTACATGACCATCATGTCGCCCGGTGCCGTGACGCCGACGCTGACCGCCTCGGCGGCGGCGTCGATCGTCCCGACCGTCACCGGCGTCCCGACCGCCAGACCCGTCTCGGCGGCGGCGGCGGGCGTGACGACGCCGGCCAGCTCCGTCGCGGGGACGATCCGGGGCAGGCGGGCGAGGTCCGTGATCGGTCCGGCGAAGCGACCGTCCCAGCGCAAATTGCGCAGGTCGATCAGCGGGTTGTAGTAGGAGGCGGTATGCGTGTCCATCACCCGCTCGCCGGTCAGCCGGAGGACGACGTACGACGACGCCGTCAGGAACGTGTCCGTCGCGGCGAAGACCTCCGGCTCGTGGTTCCGCAGCCAGAGGATCTTCGGCCCCATCGCCTGGCTGGTCAGCGTCATCCCGCCGAGGTCGAACAGGGCGTCCTCGCCGAAGTGGCCGTTGAGCCAGTCGATCTCGGCGGTCGCGCGGGAATCGATCCCATAGAGGATGCCGGGCCGGAGCGGTCGACCGGGCCGGTCGACCGGCAGCAGGCACGGTCCGATCGCGCTGATCGCGACGCCGCGAATCGCGTCGGCTCGCCCGGGCAGGAGCTGCCGGCAGACGGCGACGACATCGCCCCACCAGATCCCGTCGGCGTCCTGTTCGTACCAGTCGGGCCGGGGCTGATCGACCCCGTGCTCGATCACCGTCTCGGCGACGACCTCGCCGGCCGGGGTACAGAGGACCCCCTTGGTACTCGATGTCCCGATATCGATCCCGAGCAGGAGTTCGGTCTGGCTCGTCATGCAGTCCCCTCTCAGTGCGATTACGTTCCGATGCGACCCGTTTCCGGGATTCGCCCGGCCGAGCGGAGTTGAGGTTGATGTCACCGATTGCCCGGAACGATCGTTCGGCCGAACGCGACTCGATCGCCGCCATTATCGCCGGTCTGGCCCGTGTGCCATCCAGGTGGCTCAGGCCCAGCGTCGATCCGGGCCGACGGCCGCTCGCCGGCGTTCTTCCGGTCGCCCCACCGTTCGAGGTGGGATCGACCAAGCCGCAATCCTTGCGTTGGTGCCCGGCGTCCGTTCGCCAGGGACCGGTTGGATCAGGTCCCTGCGACGGTGGCTGGTATCCTTCGCGGGCCAACGGACCTGTTCGGCAGACCAGCCAGGGAGAATCGGCCGCCAATGACCGCTACCAAAGCCCCGGCACCGGAGTTCCGCCGGAGCACCGGCAGCGACCGGTTCACCTATCCGCTGGTCGTCGGTCTCGCCCACTTCCTGATCGTCCAGGTCACGGCGGCCCTGGCGTTGATCTACGGGACGGTTCGCGACACACCCGGCAATGGCGTCCCGGGAGCCCTCGAATCGGCCCCGCAGTTCTACAAGAACAACCCGGCCGGCCCCGCCGACCTGAACGGCCTGATCCGCTTGCTGGTCGAACCGCTCCGGAGCTGGGACGGCCTCTGGTATTCCCAGATCGCGGACCTGGGCTACGGCTCGTTCCCGACCGCCAACCCGGCCTACTGGCCGCTCTACCCGTGGTTGATGGAGGGCGGCGCCCGCCTGACCGGGCTCCCACTCGAGGTCATTGGATGGGTCCTGAGCAGCGTCTTCTTCGTCGTCGCGCTCGGTTTCGTCTACGCGCTGGTCCGGCTCGACTTCCCGGAGCAGATCGCCCGGATCACGCTCTGGGTGCTGGCCTTGTTCCCGATGGCGCTGTTCTTCTCGGCCGTCTACACCGAGTCGCTGTTCCTGATGCTGGCGGCCAGCGCCCTCTATTTTGCCCGGACCCGCGCCTGGGCCCTGGCCGGCATCCTCGGGCTGCTCGCCGCCCTATCGCGGTCCAACGGCGTCATGCTGCTGCTGCCGTTCGCGGTCCTGTTCATCCAGCAGTACGGCTGGTCGCCCCGCCGGTGGCTGACGACCGGGCTGGCCAGCGCCGCCTTCGCGATTCTGCCGATTCTCGGTCCGATCCTGTTCTACGTCTACCTCGACGCCGAGGACATCCCGCAGACACCGACCAATCCCGCGTTCGTCGCGGTCCAGGGACAGTGGTACCGCTTCTCCGCTCCGCCGTGGGAGACGTTGCGCTGCGCGATCGCTGATTGCACTGGTCCTGCTGATCACGACTACATCCCACCGAACTTCCCGGTCATCGGTGCCGACTGGTCGTGGGTCCGGGAACTGATCGACGACCCGAGCTGGAGCCACATCACCTCATATGAGTTCCGCGACCAGTTCGCGCAGAGCGACACGGTCGAACTGGTCAGCCTGCTCCTGTTCGTCGGACTGGCGATCATCGGTCTGCGGATTCTGCCGCTCTACCAGACCGCCTACCTGCTCCCGCCGCTGCTGTTCCCGCTGTTCCAGCCCGGCGCGGTCCACCCGCTGATGAGCATCCCGCGCTTCGGGATCGTCCTGTTCCCACTGTTCGTCGTCCTGGCGATCCTGCTCCAGCGCCGCGGTCCGCTGATCACCTACAGCGTCATCTCCGGCGCCCTGCTGGTCCTGTTCACGATCCAGTTCGCGCACTGGTACTGGGTGTCGTAACGAATCGTCCGGACCCGATGTGGCCGCGGGCTACTCCGCGAAAAGCGCGACCGGGTCAACCGTCAGGCTCGGTAGGACGGTGCTCCGGGCGTGCCCCTGTTCGTCGGCGGCGAGTGGCGTCCAGTCGCCATCACCCGCCACCCAGACGGTGATCGTCTGCTCGTCGATGTCGACGAACCAGTACTCGCGGACGCCGGTCGTCAGGTAGGCGTTGCGCTTGCCAATGAGATCCCGGTCGCGCGTCGAACGGGACGAGATCTCCACTACGAGATCCGGCGCACCAACGATCCGGGCGTCGGTGATCACACCGCTTCTGGCTGACGAGACGAACAACACGTCCGGTTGAACGACCCGGTCGTCCGGAAGCTCGACATCCAGTGGGGCGAAGAACACCCTTCCGAGCCGATCCCGCATCACCACGGCGACCATTGCCTGATAGAGCAGCCCGGAGATCCACTGATGCAGTGTGGAGGGACTCGGCATCTCGATCAGCACTCCGTCGATCAGTTCATGGCGCGGCCCGTCCTCGGGCAATAGGTCGTAGTCCGCCACCGTGAGCACGCGGGTCTGGGGCAGGAACGGATGCGCATCGGTCATGGCCGGGCGTCTCCTCCGGGCAATTCGACCGCGGCGATCGCCGCGGCGACGTCAACGGCGAACCCGGGCAGGATGGTGCTTGCGAACTGCCCCTGCTCATCCGGTCGCTGCTCGACGTAGCGGTCCCCGACCAGCGCCCAGACCGTTGCGGACCGCTTTTCCACGTCGATGAACCAGTACTCGCGGACCCCGGTCATCCGGTACAGCTCACGCTTGTCGCCCTGATCATAGTCTTCCGTCGACGGGGACGAAACTTCAAGGACCAGGTCCGGCGCTCCGACAATGCGTCGGTCCGTGATGATGTCAATCCGCTCGGCGGAGATGTAGAGGACGTCAGGCTGGACGATCCTCCCCGACAACTGAACGTCCAGTGGTGCCCCGAACACACGGCCCAGACCACGTTGCACGACGAAGAAGTACATCAGCGCGAGGAGATGGAACTGCACCGCCTGATGCAGAGGAGTCGGGGCGGGCATCTCGATCAGCTCTCCATCGATGAGTTCATAGCGCGGGCCATCATCCGGGAGCCGGTCGTAATCTGAGACGGTCATTCCTGTTCGAACGGGGGATTGTGGCTTGGCAACCATCGGGCTTACTCCTCAGCCGCGGCGAACAGGGCTTCGACATCGATCATCAGGTCAGGGAGGACGATGCTCCGCGCCATCCCATCCTCGTCCGCCAGTATCTCGACGTAGTACCGCCCCTCCAGCGTCCAGGTTGTGTGGGTCTTGGCCCTGTTATCGATCAGCCAGTACTCCCGCACGCCGGCGTGCTGGTACTTGTCCCGCTTGCCTACCATGTCCCGCACGCGGGACTCGGGCGATGTCGCTTCGACGAGATCCGGCGCACCGACGACGCGCTTGCCCGTGAGGACATGATCGTTGGCGGTCGAGACGAAGATGAGATCCGGCTGCACGACATTCATGGGCGACAGCTCGACGTCGACCGGAGCGAACAGCGCCCTCCCCAACTGGTACTGGCGAATGTGGCGCTTAAGGAGATCGTAGTACTCCGCCAGAACCAGTTGGTGAAAGATGGTCGGAGCTGGCATCTCGACCAGTTCCCCGTCCATGAGTTCGTAGCGCGATCCGTCATCCGGAAGGCGCTCGTAGTCGGCAACGGTCAGGGGTTCGGTCTGGATGCTGGTCTGGGTCTCAGCGACCATCGGCACTCTCTCCCTGCGCAGTCAGACGCATCATGGTGTTGACGTCGAGTGTGCCATAGCATCCCCCTGGTTCATCAGACCAGCGAGACGCCCGGCCACGTACAATCACCGCCACGACAACCGGCGACAGGATCCGGCGCCACGGCCGTCACGACGACGCGACCGGTGCTTGGCCGCGCAGACGCGAACGGGTCGCCGCGGAGAAAGGGAACCCAGTGACCGAGGCAACGGCACCCGAGACGACCCACCCGACCGACACCGCCGCCAGCGCGACCCACCACCTGACCGGCGGGCAGGCGCTGGTCGAGCAGCTCAAGGCCGAGGGGATCGACACCCTCTTCGCCCTGCCGGGCATCCAGCTCGACGGGCTGTTCGACGCGATCTACGACGCCGTCCACGACGGGTCGTTGCGCGTCTTCCACACCCGCCACGAGCAGACGACCGCCTACATGGCCGACGGCTGGGCCCGGTCGACGGGAAGGATCGGCGCCTGCGTCGTCGTCCCCGGCCCGGGACTAATGAACGCCCTGGCGGCGCTCTCGACGGCCTACGCCGCCAACTCGCCGGTCCTCTGTATCTCAGGGCAGATCCAGTCCGACCTGATCGAGTTCGGCCGCGGCCTGCTCCACGAGATTCCGAACCAGCTCGGGATGGTCCGCTCAGCGACCAAGCACGCCGAGCGGGCGATCACGCCGGAGGAGGTGCCGGGCGTCCTCAACCGCGCGATCCGGACGATGTGGGACGGCCGCGTCCGGCCGGTCGAGATCGAGGTCCCGCAGGACACGTTGTTTCAGACCGGCGACGTCCAGATCCTGCCCGGCGCCGGTGAGCGCCAGCGCCGCGCCCCGAACCCGGACGAGATCGAGGCGGCCGCGAAGCTGCTCGGCGGGGCCAGGAACCCGGTGATCTTCGCTGGCGGCGGCGTGATCGGCGCCGAGGCGTCGGCCGAGCTCCAGCAGCTCGCCGAGCTGCTCCAGGCACCGGTCATCATGAGCAGCAACGGTAAGGGCGCTCTCACCTCCCGCCACCCGCTCGCCCAGCACGGCCTGGGGGCGATGGAGCTCGTCCCGAACGCCGACGTCCTGTTCGCGGTTGGAACGCGGTTCGCCGACGCTGTCACTCTACGCTGGAAGCTCCAGCCGGGCCGGACCGTCGTCCAGCTCGACATCGACAACGAGGAGGTCGGCCGCAACTACCCGGTCGCCGCGCCGATCGTCGCCGACGCGAAGCTCGGCCTTACCGCGCTGATCGAGCGCATCCCGACCTACAGCGGCGCCCGGCCGGACCGGTCCGCCGAGTTCGAGGCGCTCAACCGCTCGGTCCAGGACCGCGTCGACGGTGTCCAGCCGCAGGCCGGCTTCGCCTACGCGATCCGGTCGGAGCTGCCGGACGAGGGGATCTGGGTCTCGGAGCAGACGCAGATCGGCTACTGGGCCAACCTTGGCCTGCCGGTCTACACCCCGCGCACCTTCATCGGCCCGAGCTACCAGGGGACGCTCGGTTACGGCTTCCCGACAGCCCTCGGCGTCCAGGTCGCCCACTGGGACACACCGGTCGTCTCGGTGAACGGCGACGGCGGCTTCGGCTTCGCGCTGGCCGAGCTGGCGACGCAGGCCCAGTTCGGCATACCGCTCGTCAGCGTCGTCTTCGACGATGGCGCCTACGGCAATGTCCGCCGGATCCAGCAGGAGCAGATGAACGGCCGGACGATCGCCTCGAACCTCCAGAACCCCGACTTCCGCGACCTCGCCAACGTCTTCGGCGTCAGCGGCCGCCGGGCCGAGACCCCCGAGCAGCTCCGGACCCACCTGCGGGAAGGCTTCGCCGCCCGCGAACCGACCTTGATCCACGTTCCGGTCCAGCCGATGCCGAACCCGTGGACCATCCTCGGGATTCGATAGGCCCCCGTCGTCAGAGCAACGCCGATGAGACCGGCCCGGTGAGGGGATTCCATCCTCGCCGGGCTCCTCTTTTTTCCATGGATAGCCAGAAGCTGCGACCGTCGTTGGGGAGAAGCTTGCGAGGCCGGCGCCCGCGGGCGCCATCGCCCCGCAGGGCGATTACGGGCGTCCCGATCAAATCCGGTTCTTGCAACATGCAGCGTCGCGAACACGTCGCCCGGGAACCTTCGCGCCGATACCGGTCAAGATCTCGCCTTGCGGCGAAGGCCGCTGCGGCGGCCGGGCTTGCAAGCTGCGCCCCTACGAGACGGCCGCCGCGGGCGTCGGCAGGTCGCTCACGGCTATCAGATCAGCTCCGGGAGGCGGCGACGCCCGGCAGGATCGTCTCGCGGATGACTGGGCGGGGGCGGGCCTGGGTGCCGGGCAGCTCCAGCGGCGGGACGGTCTCGATCGCGGCCGTGATGACGAGGTCGAGGCTCGGGACGACGTCGATTAGGGACTCGCCGTAGCCGAGGGCGAAGAAGGCCGGGATGCCCTGGATCTCGTCCAGCCACCAGTGGTAACTGTAGCCCGGCCCACGGCCGAAGTTGTCCGTGTCGATCGGCTGGACCTGGAACGTCGTCGAGATGTCGATCCCGCCGGCCGGGACGAGCTGCTCGCCGTCCCACTCGCCGCCGCGCCGATACAGGTAGCCGAACTTCGCCATCTCGCCAGCAGTAAGGAACAACCCCCAGCCACCGGGCGACGCGCCGTGTGGCGACTCAGGACCGATCGGTGATCTCCACCCCAATCGGAGTGAAGATCTGCTCCGGACCGAACGCGCGCAGTGTCTGGCCGGTCGCGGCCCGGAGCACGGCCGCGTGGACAGACGAGTAGCCGAACCCGCGGAGTGGGTTTGCCCCGTGAGGCCACACGCCATAACGACGACGGGGTTGGTCAGCAGGTCGCGCACAGTCCAGTCTGCTTCACGCTTCGGGTGTCAACGTCAACCTCCGAAGCGTCACAACGTGACCGACCGGGCCGATCCAACCGTGTCGGGCCGTATCGGCGCCGACTGGCCAGTCAGTGCGTGAGGACCTTGCCGAGGATCACGATCCCGCCGAGCGCAAGCTCGCCGACGACGATCAGCGTGCGGGCCCAGATCGGGAAGGCCGAGTTGCGCACAGCGAAGATGGCCGCGCCACCCAACGTCAGCATCAACGACGCGATCGCCAGAATCAGCGCCGTCCGCAGGCTCCACAGGCCCGTCAGACTGATGAGCAGAACCACCACCGGCGCGACCATCGTCGACATGCTCTGCCCAGCGGTGAACATGATGTCACGCTGGACCTCCCTGCGAACGTAGCCGGGGTGGTTCCGCATGACGCCGTGGGCCAACACCTCGGAGAACAGACTGGCCAACCAGAGCGTCCCCATCGCCAGGACGACGCTGACGATCGCCGACCATGTCGATTCCTCTTCGACATGAATGAACAGCAACGTCAGCACGGCGACACCGGTCAGCGTGGCGTAGATTCGTTCCCGCAATGCCCCAGTGAACGCGTTCGGGTCCTGCGAATGCTCACTGCCGCGGAGGCCACCAAACTGGGATCGACCCGCCATCTCCTACGCCCCACCGGTGATCATCATATCGGTTGGGTGTTGCGTCGGCAGGCCACCCGCTGCCTCGACGTCGTAGCCCCAGCCGAGCAGGCCGTCGCGCATTGCCCGCAGGATGATCAGCCGGTGGATCTCGCTGGTGCCCTCGACCAGGGTCAGTTGACGGGCGTCGCGGTAGTAGCGCTCGGTCGGGTAGTCCTTGAGGTAGCCGATCCCACCGAGGGTCTGGATGGCGCGGTCGGCGGCCCGGATCGCGACCTCGCTCGCCATCGCCTTGGCCATCGACAGATAGTGGGCGATGTCCCGGTCGCTGCCGCCCTCGTCGACCAGCCACGCCGCCCGGTACGTCAGCAGGCGGGCGGCCTCGATCTCGATCGCGAGCTCGGCCAGCGGGAAACCGATCGCCTGATGCTCGACGATCGGCTGGCCGAATGTCTGGCGCTGCCGGGCGTAGGCGAGGGCGTACTCGACGGCGCCCGCCGCCAGCCCGACGCCGCGGGCCGCGACCAGCGGCCGGACGACGTTGAGGTGCCGCATGACCAGTTTGAAGCCCCGGTTCTCCTCACCGAGCAGGGCGCTGGCCGGGACGCGCAGACTGTCGAGATGAATCTCGACGACCGGGACGCCGAGGACGCCCATCTTCGGCAACTGCCGGACGATGCGGAAGCCGGGGTTCGGCAGGTCGACCAGGAAGGCGCTGACGCCACGGCTGCCAGCGGCCGGGTCCGTCTTGGCGACGACCATGGCGAAGTCGGCGGCGGTCGCCTGCCCAGCCCAGAGCTTGGTGCCGTCGATGACGTACTCGTCGCCCTCCCGGACGGCCGTCGTCGTGATCGCGGCGGAGTCGGACCCGGTCCCCGGCTCGGTCAGGGCGAAGCAGCCCCGCAGCCGGCCCTCGGCGACGCCACGGACGTAGTGGTCCTGCTGCTCCGGTGTCCCGGCGATCATCAGCCCGGACGTGGCGAGGCGCGTCGTCAGCAGGAGCAGCCCGGCTGAGCTGCAGTACTTGGCGACTTCCTCGACCGCCAGCACCAGCCCTATCATGCCGTCGCCGGTCCCGCCCAGTGCCGCGGGGAAGGCCAGCCGGAGCAGACCGGCGTCCCGGAACGCCTCGAAGATGTCCTCCGGATAGATGCCGTCCCGGTCGATCGCCGCCGCCCGCGGCGCGACGATCGTCTCGGCCACCCGCCGGGCCGTCATCCGGATCTCTTCCTGCCGCGGGGAAAGCCGAAAGTCCACGTTCACACCCTCTTTGCTGACGACGGCTCCGTCCGAACGTTGACCGGCGCTGGACGCGGATTTGTCGATGTCGACGAGTCAGTCTCTACTCGGGCAACTCGTAGCGCCCGGACCGCTGCGTGATGACCAGGCGGTAGACGACCGTGTCGTCCGGCAAGTCGGGAACGGCTCGCGGATCCCGATAGACGACACGCAGCCCGGTCGCCCGGGCCGCCGGGTCGGTCAACTCCTCGTAAGTCACCTCGCAGATGACGCTGCTCCAGCGGTCGGCCTCCTCGGCACTGTCGACCTCGAAGCAGGCAAGCGCGTTGCGTCGCATCGTCCGGATCTTCCGACCCGGTCCGCTGTGGGCGTAGATCGCCTCACCGTCGTAGCCATAGGCGAGCGGGACGAGGAAGGGTCGGCCGTTGTCGACCTCAGGCGATGCGCACGCGATCCGCCCGACAAGCGCCGTCCGCAACAATTCTTCGATCTTCGCCGCCGGAAGGACGCGAATGACGCCCATGACCTGTCGGGACCTCCACGTGTGATCGACGGAACGGTCTTCGGAAACTCACCGGACAACACCGGAAATCCCGTCGCATGGTACCGCGTGGAGGGTCCGGGATTCGGATGTTCACGGCGGGGTAGCCGCGTGGTGGTCCCAACCGTGCCATTCACTCTGGCTGATGGGGACGCTCGCTCGCAGATCCAGCCCGACCTCACGCGACGTTCATCTTCCCGTCATACACCTGCTACACACTGATCACGCAGGGCCCACGCCGGTCAACAATGATGGTATCCAGATGCGCGCCCGATGGTTCGTCGCGCGGGGTTGACGCCCGGCCCGAGACACGCAGATCGCCCGACGAGGAACCAGACTGTGATGATTCAGGACACCCAACGGCGGCCGGCGCTGAGACGAACGCCTCCCGCGCCTCAACCGGCAGGCCAGGACGCATCGCGCAACGGATCAGCACGACGCCTGCTCAGAGGATTCCTGACCCGCCGATTCCAGGTGATCCTGCTGGTCTCCGTGGTCGCGGTCACCGCGTTGTCCTACTTCCTCGTACCGTCCGTCCAGACCGGAACCCGACACGCCCTGGAGGTCGTTGGCTCCGGCGACGAGGCGCGGATCGGCGACTACTTCCGGTCATTCGGCGTCTGGGGACCGGTGATCTCGCTCCTGCTGATGGTTGGACAGGCGATCATCGCGCCGATTCCGGGCACGCTGGTCATCTTCGCCAACGGCGTTGCCTTCGGCACGTTCTGGGGAACGGTCCTGAGTGTCGTCGGTCAAACGCTGGCGGCGATGGTCTGTTTCTGGATCGCCCGCGTCGTCGGTCGTGGCCCGGTCGAGAAGATGGTCGGCCGGTTCGGGCTCGAATCGCTGGATCGCTGGGTGGGCCGGTGGGGTGCGCTCGGCATCGTCCTGCTCCGGCTGGTGCCGGGCGTCGCGTTCGACGGCGTGTCTTACGGCGCTGGACTGCTCCGGATCACGTTTCGCGTCTTCGTCGTCGCGACGGTCCTTGGCGTCATACCACAATCGCTCTTCTACACCTGGATGATCCAGCGGTACCCCGGTCTCACCATCGCTCTGAGCATCATCGCTGTCGTCATCTTCGCGGGAACGGCGCTTGTTGGAGTCATTGGCGGAATACTGCGCCGCGGGCGCGCCGCCACGCCACCCAGCGCCGATAGCTAATCCGGATCGACCGCGGCCGCTCGCCAGCGGTCGGCGAGCCGGGCGGGAGCATTGATGACCCAGGCATCGGTCAGGATGTCGCGCAGGTCGTCGTCTCCGATCATGCTCAGGCGAACGAGGACGTAGCCGCTGTCGGGGCCGTCGTAGTGAGGCGTCGTGTGGTACGGCGGGTCGCCCTCCGCGAGCAACGCCGCCCGGAGCGAAGGTCCCGCCTTCACGACGAGACTATCGCCGTCCTCCCTGAGCCGGACAAAGAAATGCTTCTGGACCCGGTACGCCGGGGTACGGTATGAGGTGCCCTCGGTCGTCTCCGGAAAATCAGCGAGGATCCGCTGAACCATCTCCCAGTTCGCCATCGTTCGCTGCTCCAGATCCGTTGGCCAGGTCTGCCCACCGGCGTCCCGCCGCCTTCCCATCCAGCGTTGTGTTGCTATCCTGTGAAGCTTCTTTTCGCCCGGCGCGTGGGGGCGGCCGGTGCCCCGATCACCGCGAGGAGCTACACGATGAGCGAGCAGTATCATCAGACCATCATCGGCCAGTATACGTACATCCGCTACGACGACTGGGAGGAGATCGTCCAGCCTTGGGACCCGCGCGGTCCGGCGGTTGCCGACCGACTGATTGGTCTCATCGGCGCGGCCTTCCCAGAGGGGACGGTCGAGCACATCGGCAGCACGGCGATTCCGGGCTGCGACGGCAAGGGCGTGATCGACCTGATGCTGCTCTACCGTCCGGGCCGGCTGACCACCGCCCTGAATGCCGTCGACGGTCTCGGCTTCCAGCGCCACGAGACACCGGGGGCCCACCCGGACGAGCGACCGGTCCGGATCGGCACCATCGACCGCGAGGGGGACACCTTCCGGATTCACGTCCACGTCCTGACCAAGGACGCTCCCGAGGTCGCCCGCCAGCGGCACTTCCGCGACACCCTCCGGGCCGACCCAACGCTGGTCACGGCATACGTCGCCGACAAGCGCCGGATCGCGACTGGCGGCGGGGTCGGCGACGGCGGAGCGTACGCCGGGGCGAAGGGACAGTTCATCGCGTCGGTGAACGGGAAAACGTAACGACAAGATCGCCGCAGCGAAGTTATCGCTCGCGGTAATCATCTCGTAGGGGCGACGCTTGCGAGTCCGGCCGCCGCAGCGGCCTTCGCCGGCAGGCGAGATCGTGGCCGGGCACCGACGCGACGCAGCCTCGTGATTGTGTTCGCGACGGAGCGCGTCACGTAAGACAGGGTCGGAACCGGAGCGCCGGTTATCGCCCTGCGGGGCGATTGCGCCTGCGGGCGCCGGGCTCGCAAGCGTCGCCCCTACAAGAACTTTCGCCTCCCAACTCGAAGATCTTCGGTGGTGTAGACCAACGTCGCTCGCGGGGCGATAGCCGCTGCGGCGACCGGTCAGGGCCAGCGAAGCGAGAGTTCATGACCCTGTGACATGGCCGCGCGGCATCCCGCGAACGCCGTTCCCTCAGTGCGGCCCGACCGGCTGCCCGTCGGTGCCGCAGGGGCCACCGCCGGGGTTCTCGTCGATGAAGACTTCCTCGCCGCCGAAGGTCAGGACCGGCCGGTACCAGCTCGACATGACCTCGGTCGAGCGCGGGACGTAGTGGCAGATGAAGGAGCGGCGGAACCGGTCCTCGCTGCTGTTCGGGCCGGAGCCGTGGACGAGCGTCCCGTTGAAGAACAGCATGTCGCCCGGCGCCATGATGACCGGGATCTGCTCCAGACCCGGCGGTGGCGCGACGTACTCCCGCGTGAACGACAGCGCCGAGTCGGACTCCTCCGGGCAGAACAGGTCCATCAGGTGCGTCCCGGGGACGACCTCCAGCCCGCCGTTCTCCTGATCGACGTAGTCCAGCGGGCACCAGGCCGCGATGCAGGTCCCGGGGTCGACGTTGAGGAAGAAGTTGTCCTGATGGAGGGCCTGGCCGCGACCGCCCGGCGGCTTGAAGTAGAGCATGCTCTGGGCGGCCAGCGGCTCCTCTCCGAACAGGTCGGTCAGGACGGGCTCCAGCCGCGCGTCGAGCAGGTACTGCCGGGGCACCTCGCTGAAGCGGTGCGGGTGCATCACGCGGGGGTACATCTGGAGTGGATCGCCGCCGGCCGCTTCCTCGGTCTTCGGTGTGAAGAACCCCTCGACCGGGCCGTTCCGGTGCATCTCCATGAAGGTGTCGCGGAGGAGGTCGATCTCCTCCGGACGATAGAACCCCTTCAGGACGAGATAGCCATCCGTCTGAAAGGTGTCGAGCTGCTCCTGGGTCAGGCCCTGGAGGTGCTGTGCCGCCGCTACCATGCGAGCGTCTCCTGTGTCGATGCGACCGGCGCGGCGCCTGCCAGGCCGGCTCGCACAGTTGCCCGAAAGGATACGACCGCCTGCTCGAAGACAACAGCCTCCGGACAACGGAATCGGGGTGAATCTGTGTTCCGAGCCGATCCGAGCGACTGGCTCGCGCTCCGTCACGGCTGACGGCGACCGATTCCGTCGCATGGCTTGATGCCAGGCGGAACAACGAGCCGGCGGCATTACCGACCGGCGACGGCGATCCCGTGGGCGGCGGGGATCAGCCGCTCGCCGAGCAGCTCCAGCACGCCGGGCGCGTCGGAGTTGCCCATGCTGATGATGGCGTGGTCGACACCCAGGTCGGCCTGGCCCTGAAGCGCCTCCAGGAGCCGGTCGATGGCGTCCTCTCCGGCGGCGTCGGGCGTGATCTCGGTCAGGATCGTCTGGGTGGTCTTCTCGATCCCGGCGTAATCCCGGCCGAGGGTGTCGCAGTGGCCCCGCAGGACCTCCAGCTTGTGGCCGAGGTCGGCGCTGCTGGAGATGTTGCAGGCGTCGGCGTACTGGGCGACGAGCCGGAGCGTCTTGCGCTCACCGCTGCCGCCGACCATGATCGGCGGGTGCGGCCGGCTGATCGGCTCCGGATGGTTGAGCGTCTCGGCGAGCTGGTAGTGCGTCCCCAAGAACGGCCCGTCGTCCCCGGACCACATCTGGTGCAGGATCCGGAGCGCCTCCTCCAGCCGCTCGAACCGCTCCTTGAGCGGCGGGAACGGGACACCGAGACCGAGGTGCTCACGCTCGAACCAGGCCGCCCCGACGCCGCACCAGGCCCGACCGCCGGACAGGACGTCGAGCGTCGTGACGGTCTTGGCGAGGACGCCGGGGTAACGGTAGGTGATCCCGGTGACGAGCGTCCCGAGCCGGATCCGCTCCGTGACGGCGGCGGCGAAGCTAAGGGCGGAGTAGCCCTCCAGCATCGGGTCCTCAGTCGCGCCGCGGTGGGGCAGCTGGAAGAAGTGGTCCATCACCCAGAAGGAGTCGAACCCGGCGGCCTCGGTCCCCCGGGCCAGCTTCGCGAAGCCGGGGCCGATCCCGGCCGTCCCGCCCGCGTACGTGAAATGTCCGACCTGCAATCCGACCTTCATCGTGCTGCTCCCTCGTTATCAAACCCGGATGCGCCATGACCGGAATCATGGCGCATCCGGGTCGATCCTGTGAGGTGGGGTCGAACGTGACTGCGTCGCAGGGGAGGCGGTCGCTACTGGATCGGCCGGGCGATATCCGTGACCTCGTCGTCCGGGCCAGCGTTCATGAAGTTCGTGAAATAGACCTCTCGCGGCGAACCGCCGGTCGTCCGGCCGTTCGCCATGACCCAGCGTTCGACGGCGTCGTAGGCGTCCAGGATCTGAGGGAACTGGACCTGTGACTTGCGCAGCCGCACGTAAATCTCATGGTGGGCAGGCTCGACCCGGTTCGGGTGCTCGACGGTGGTCCCTTCGGGCGGACTGATCGGTCCGCAGACTTCGACGGGGCCGTCGCTGTCCTCGTTGACGGCGCCGTGGAAGATGACGAAGATCGGGCCGGAGATACCGCCGTACGCTTCGGCGGTCTGCCAGTGCCGGCCGATCGCCGCCCCCATCCAGTCGGACAGGCCGGCGACGGTCGTGTGCCGCTGCTCGGTCAGGACGAGCTGATCGGGAATGTCGCGTTCATGGATCTCGTACATGTCGAATTGCCTCTCGTTGCCTGAGAACCGGTTCTGGAGGTAGGTCATGAGTGCTCGCTGCCGACCATGCCGCTGCTCAGTCTCCGCCCAGTACACCGCAAGCACCGCCGGCCGATCGTCCGGTGCGGAGCCGATGACAGCCGCAACCGTCGCGAGTGGCATGTCCAGCCGTCGGAGCAGGCCGATCAGCCGGGCCGGTTCGAGCTGGCTCTCCCGGTAGAACCGGTAGCCATTGCCCGGGTCGACGCTGTCCGGCTTCAGCAGACCGAGGCGGTCGTAGAGCCGCAGGGCCTTCATCGACAGCATCGAGCGGCGCGAGAAGACGCTAATGCTGAGCTGCCGGTCGGCGTCGATCACCGGTGGTTCCTCCAGGCCGGGTGCCCATCACCCGACCGTCGCAGTCTGGAGTCTGCCCCTTGGGCAAGGTCAAGCCGCTTGAGGATGGACGTTCCAGTCAGGATCCGCGTCGCATCCCGATCGTCGGGGTGAGGGCTTGTCTTCGCCTTCGTCCCCAGGCGCCATGACTGGCTGATACAGCCCGTTGATAGAAACACCCGGAGGGCAGACACCGTTATCGCCCTGCGGAGCGGCGGCCGGGCTCGCAAGCGTCGCCCCTACGAGCAGCGATGGGCCATCATCAGGAAGGCGAAGCCGACCAGCATGAAGCCCCTCTCCGGGCGTGAGCGCCGCAGCGCGAAACGAGCCGGGAGGGGTTGGGGAGGGGTCTGCTCAGCGACCAGTCCTGTTCGCCATGAACACGCGCGTCTCCACCACCGTTGTCGCCCCTACACGAACCGAACGACCACGAGGGTCACCTCTACGGCCCGCGATCGCTCACGACGCTTCGGCGATCTCCGCATCGAGTTCCCGGTCGAGAATCTCGCGCAGGCTGGCCTCGTGGAGGAGGTCGCGGACCCGCTCCGGGTGATCGGTGATGACGCCAGCCAGCCCGGCCCGGACGCGGGGGACGACGGTGTCGAGGTCGTGGATCAGAGCGACGGTGCCGATCCCCTTGGCGGCCGCCTCGGCCAGCACCTCGTCGACCGCCGCCCACCACGGCAGGCTCACGGCCGCCGCGCCGACCTCGACCGCCGCATCGATATGGGCCGAGAACTCGCGCCGCGTCTTCTGCCGCTCCTCGACGAGGATCACCCGGGCCTCGGGCACCATCGACCGCGCCAGCAGAGCGGACTCGCTGCCGTGCAGCCACAGCGCCGTCCGCGGGCCGAGCCGCCGCCGCCGGATCTGCTGGAGCACGGCCCGGACGCCGCCCTGATCCTTGACGTGCAATGCGGGCCGGGCAGCGCCAGGTCCGACGCGATCAGGTCAAGCGCCTCAGCCAGCTCCGCGACATGGTCCTCGTGCTCGTCGCCAATGGACAGGCGCCGTAGCAGCCGGGCCGGCGTGAAGCGGACCGGGACCGGATCGGTCAGCCGGCCACCCGGAGCGTCGCGGCCGAGGTACCAGTCATGGTGGATGAACGGCGTCCCCCCGAGACTGCGGCGGACATCGAGCTCGACGAGGTCCGTCCCCAGCGCCCCGTTGGCGCGGATGCCGGACAGGCTGTTTTCGGCGGCGCCTGGCGCGTTGGCCCGGTGGGCGACGATGAACGGCGTGTGCCAGTCAGGCCCGGCGACCGGTGGTTGCGCGGAAATGGTCATGGGGATCGTCTCTGCTCCTGACGCCGGCCCTCTTCGGCCCGTTGGCGACTCTATCAGTTCCGCTCCGTCACCGGTCGACGGCCTTGACGGCAGTGGCGATCTGCTATCGATCCGGGCGGCGAATCGGGCGCAGTCGTGGCCAGACTGACATAAGGAACCCCGCCGCTGTGGTATAATCTGCTGGTTCGGTACCTCAATGACGCCGCGTCCGGGCGACTCCCGGATCGCGCACCCATCGCCGGACCACGCGAGCGCCAGCCGCCCGTCCCCTCCAGCGATCCGCCCACAACACTCCGTTTGCCCTTCCGTTTGCCTTTCTCTTCAGTGGAGCGCCGAGACCGTGGTTCAGACTGTTCAGTCCGCCGCCGGCATCATCGTGCCCGGCCAGCCGACTTCAGCCGCCGACATCCGTAATATTGCCATCATCGCGCACGTCGATCATGGCAAGACCACCCTGGTCGATGGGCTGCTCAAGCAGAGCCACATCTTCCGCGACCCGACCACCGCCGGCTCGCTGATCATGGACTCCAACGACCTGGAGCGGGAGCGCGGCATCACCGTCTTCTCCAAGACGGCCGCCGTCACCTACCACGGCGTCAAGATCAACGTGATCGACACGCCGGGCCACGCCGACTTCGGCGGCGAGGTCGAGCGCGTCCTGAACATGGCTGGCGGCTGCGTGTTGGTGATCGACTCCGTCGAGGGGCCGATGCCGCAGACCCGGACGGTCCTGCAGCGCGCCCTCGCCCTCGGGCTCCGGCCGATCGTCGTCGTCAATAAGGTCGATCGGCCGATGGCCCGCTGCGAGGAAGTCGTCTCCCTGACGCAGGACCTCTTCCTCGACCTCGCCACTGACGAGAGCCAGCTGGACTTCCCGGTCCTCTACGCCATCGCCCGCGACGGCCGGGCCGGCTACAAGCCGGACGAGCTGGAGGACGACCTCAGGCCGCTGTTCGAGACGATCCTGAGCTACGTGCCGGCGCCGGAGGTCGAGGCCGAGGGGCCGGCCCAGATGCTGATCGCGTCGCTGGACTACGACACCCACAAGGGTCGGATCGCGATCGGCCGGCTGGAACGCGGCCACATCTCGGCCGGCGAGACGCTCGTGATGGTCGGCCCGATTGGCCAGGACCATCCCGTCTCTCGCCAGAAGGTTGCCGCCCTGGCGACCTTCGAGGGGCTTGGCCGCCGGGAGATCCCGATGGCGATCGCCGGCGACATCATCGCCCTGGCCGGCTTCGGCGAGGCCCGGATCGGCGCGACGCTGGCCGACCCATCCACCCCCGAGCCGCTCCCGGCCCCGGAGATCGAGGAGCCGACCCTCCGGCTGACCTTCGGCGTCAACACCAGCCCGTTCTCCGGCCGCGAGGGGACGTTCCACACCAGCCGCCAGCTGGGCGACCGCCTCCGCCGCGAGCTGGAGACCAACCTCTCCCTCCGGATCGCCGACACCGAGCAGGCCGACGTCTTCGCCGTCTCCGGTCGGGGCGAGCTCCACCTCTCGATCCTGATCGAGACGATGCGCCGGGAGGGCTACGAGTTCCAGGTCTCCCGGCCGGAGGTCATCACCCGCGAGATCGGCGGCAAGCTCCATGAGCCGGTCGAGGAGCTCGTCATCGACTCGACCGAGGAGTTCGTCGGCACGGTCACGGAGCTGGTCGGTTCCCGCCGGGCGCAGATGAACGACATGGTCAACGATGGCCGCGGCAACGTCCGCGTCGTCTACACCATCCCGACCCGCGGCCTGATCGGCCTGCGCAATGCCTTCCTGACGGCGACCAAGGGCAACGGCGTGATGTCGTCCCGCCTGATCGGCTTCGAGCCGTGGCAGGGCGCCATCCAGCAGAACCGCTCCGGCGCGCTCGTCTCCTCCGAGACCGGCACCGCGCTGGCGTTCGGCCTGGCGAACTCGCAGGAGCGCGGCATCACCTTCATCGAGCCCCAGACCGACGTCTACGAGGGCATGATCGTCGGGCTCAACGCCCGCGGCGACGACCTCGCCGTCAATGTCTGCCGGGCCAAGAAGCTGACCAACATGCGCTCAAGCAACGCCGACATCTCGGTCCGGCTGACGCCGCCGACGATCCTGAGCATGGAGCAGTCGCTGGACTTCCTCGCCGACGACGAGCTGCTCGAGGTCACGCCCAAGGGCTGGCGTCTCCGCAAGCGGATGCTCTCGGCCGACGAGCGCGGCAAGGCGAAGAAGCGCGGCCAGCAGTAGCGCCTCGACGACAGACAGAAACTCTGAACGACCGCGGCGCCCCCTATGAATGGGGGCACCGCGGTCGTCTGTCGTCACCGTGACGTCCCGGTGGTCGGTCGCGGTCAGCCGACGAGCCATCGCCCATCGCGCATCAGGTCCCGGCCATCGAGCTCGTTGGCTTCGCGCCAAGCCTGGATCCGCCGCGGGGAGATGCGGAAGAACCGGTAGTCATCCGTCAGGACGCGGGGGTCGAAGCCGGTCCTGGCGGCGAAGCGGTCGCCGGTCTCGGTCGGAAGCGCCTCGTCCGCCAGCATGACCGCCCGTCCGTCGATGAGGATGACGTCGCGGGTTGGACCGATTCCCAGGCGGACCCGGCCAGTCGCCTGGAGATTGCGGCCCGTGGGACTCGCACCCGGCGTGGCGATCAGCAGGGTCTGGCCATCCCAGAAGAACGACAGCGGGATCAGGTACGGCGTCCTCCCTGCGGAGTCAGCCGTGGCTACCCACGCATCGACGTCTCGTTCGAGCCGAGCCAGGGTGTCCCGCTTGCGCTGCTCCAGCGTCCTGGCGGGGGCGGTCATGCTGAGCCGTACTCCTTTAGAGCGGTATTCAGTGGGGTTGCGTGGTGGCGGAGCAGACCCCTCCCCCAGCCCCTCCCCGGCTCACCTGCTTGCTCAGCCGCTGAAGCGGCTTCGGCTCCGCAGGTGCCCGGAGAGGGGAGCAACCGCCTTGATCCTGGTCAGGCAACCCATCTGCAAACCGCTGTAGAGTGCCGCGACCCAATTGGTCGTCGGAAATCGCGGTGGTCCCGCTCCCCTTTCGTCTGCGTCCCATCGGTCGATCAGGCCGACTGCATGATACCGATGACGTTGCCATCGGCATCCTTGACACTGGCGATCATAAGGCCGCCGCCGACATCCTTCGGGGCTTCGTGCTCCGCGGCCCCGGCGGCGAGGAGTTCCTGATAGCGGACGGCGATGTCCTCGACCTCCCAGTACCCGACCGAGCCGCTGAAGCCGCGGCTGTGACCGGTGGGGTCGAGCCCGAGGCGCTGGTCTCCGACATCGAACTGGACATAGTAGGGTTCGTCGACGGTAGGCTCGGCGCCGAGGAGGGCGCCGAAGACGGCTTTCGACTGGTCCAGGTCCTTGACGGGGTAGATGAAGGTCTTAACGCCTGATGCCATGAACTGCTCCTGTTGCTGTCCCAGCGGCCCGTATCTGGCCACTATTACCATGACGGATCCCGACGGGAGATTGTGACAGATGTCGATGGCTGACCAGGTCGCGCTGGCGGGACGGTTCGAGGACCAGCGAGGCCACCTCCAGGCGGTCGCCTACCGGATGCTCGGCTCCGTCAGCGAGGCCGATGACGCCGTCCAGGAGACGTGGCTCCGGCTGAGCCGCTCCGACGTCGGTGACGTCGAAAACCTCGGCGGCTGGCTGACGACGGTGGTCTCCCGGATCTGCCTCGACACTCTGCGGACACGCACGTCCCGCCGGGAGGAACCGCTCGACCCGGAGCGGCCCGAGCCCATCGCCAGTCGGGCGGACGGAGCCGACCCGGAGTACGAGGCGCTGCTGGCCGACTCGGTTGGTCCCGCGCTGCTCCTGGTCCTCGACACGCTTGGTCCGGCCGAGCGGCTCGCCTTCGTCCTGCACGACATCTTCGCCGTGCCGTTCGACGAGATCGCGCCGATCATCGACCGTCCCCCCGCCACGACCCGGCAACTGGCCAGCCGCGCCCGCCGCCGGGTGCGGGGAGCGACGACGCCGCTCGACGCCGACGCCTCCCGCCAGCGCGAGGTCGTGAGCGCGTTCCTCGCGGCATCCCGGAATGGCGACTTCGACACCCTCGTCGCGTTGCTCGACCCGGACGCCATGCTTCGCGCCGATGACGCCGCGGCCCGGATGGGAACCCATGTGGAAGAACGTGGCTCCGCGGCAGTCGCCCGATTCTTCTCGGGCCGGGCCGCGGCCGCCGAGCTGGCGCTCATCGACGGCGTGGTCGGCGCCGCCTGGGCGCCGGGGGGAAAGCCCCGCGTCGTCTTCGCGTTCGCGTTCGCCGACGACGGTTCGATCGCTGGCATCGACCTCCTCGCCGATCAGGCGCGCCACGCGCAGATGGCCGTGACGCTCCTCGGACGGGAGTGATCGACACCAGCCATTCCCATGCGTCGCGTCCGGGCACGAGGCCCACCCGCGTCCGGGATGCGCCTCGTGCATCGCCCGACGGTCAGGCCTTCCACTCACCGGCGATCTGCCGGGTCGCGACGTTGAGCCGGTTCCAGACGTTGATCGCGGCGATCGAGATCGTCAGGGCCGCGAGGGTGGCCTCGTCGTAGTGACGGGTCGCCTCCGACCAGATGGCATCGGGGACCGGGTCCGGCCGGTCGCTCAGCCGGGTCATGGCCTCGGCGAGCGCGAGCGCGGCCCGCTCGGCGTCGGTGAAGAACGGCGACTCGCGCCAGGCCGCTACCGTGTCGATGCGCTCCACGGGCTCCCCGGCCGCCCGCATATCCTGGGTGTGCAGCAGCACACAGACGCCGCAGCCATTGATCTGGCTAGCCCGCAGATTGACCATGTTGATGACCCCGTCCGGAACATGACCGGACGCGGATCGTGAGAAGGTGATCAGCGCGTTCATCGCCCCGGGGACGATCGTCGCCGGCTGGCTCATTCGTGACTGCATGACGGCACTCCTCGTATCTGGTCACATCGGACGGATCGCCTCCGTCAGGGTCATGACGAGACGAACCAGGGAGATGTGACCGATGGGAGCGCGGATGGATGAACAGGACCTGCTGGCCGAACGGTTCGATGCCAACCGGTCGCACCTCCGCTCGGTCGCCTACCGGATGCTCGGGTCGCTGAGTGACGCCGACGACGCGGTCCAGGAGGCGTGGCTGCGGCTCAGCCGGTCGGATACGACCACCGTCGACAACCTCGGTGGCTGGATGACCACGGTCATCTCGCGGATCTGCCTGGACATGCTGCGCACCCGCAAGGCGCGAAACGAGGAGTCACTGGAGTTTCAGTTGCCCGACCCGATCGTCAGCCGGGATGACGGCACCAACCCCGAGCATGAGGCGATCCTGGCCGAGTCGGTCGGACTGGCGTTGCTCGTCGTCCTCGACACGCTGGCACCGGCCGAGCGGCTCGCCTTCGTCCTGCACGATGTCTTCGCCGTGCCGTTCGACGAGATCGCCCCAATCGTCGGACGGACCCCGACGGCGGCCCGCCAGCTCGCGAGCCGCGCCCGGCGCCGCGTTCAGGGCGAGGCGGCGGTGCCGGACACGGGGCTCGCCCGGCAGCGCGAGGTCGTCGATGCCTTTCTCGTGGCGACACGCGACGGCGACTTCGGGGCGCTCGTCACCGTGCTCGATCCAGACATCGTCCTTCGCGTCGATAGCGGCCCGCTGCCGGCTGGTCCCTCACGGCCGGTGCGGGGCGCGGAGGCCGTCGCGAGCCAGGCGCTGACGTTCTCGGCGATCGAGCGGACCGTCGTGCCGGCCATGGTCAACGGGACGGCGGGGATCGTCACGTTCGTCGGCGGCCAACCGTTCGCGGTGATGAGCTTCACGGTCCGAAAGGGCAGGATCGCCGCGATCGACATCCTCGCCGACCCCGAGCGGCTCCGGCGGCTGGGCCTGCCATCGTTGATCGCCTGACCGATCGACCGGCTCCGGCGGCGTCGATCAGGCGGGACTGCGCTCACTGACCGCGGTGGCGCTATCCTTCGACGAGGTCAGCGTACTCCGGGTGTCGCTTGATGTACGTGGCGATGAAGGGGCAGTGCGGCGCGACGTGCATTCCCTGCTCGCGGATGTCGTCGAGCGCGGCGCGGGCCAGCCGGCTCCCGAGCCCGCGGCCTTCGTAGGCCGGGTCGACCTCGGTGTGCGGGATGGCGATCACGCCTGGTTGCGTCGTGTAGTCGGCGAACCCGGCCAGCTGGCCGTCGACGTGGATCTCGTAGCGGCTCGCCGCCTCGTTGTTGATGACGCTCGGGGTGGTGCCCGCCGTCTGGTCGTCCGCGGTCATTGGGTGTCCCTTTCGCCCGGAGGGGCTGATCGCGATCGAGCGTCGCGCCGCGGCTCATCGTAGCGCCCCGTCGGGCCAGTCGTGCTACTTCGCGGCGCGGCGGAGCGAGAACGCCAGCAGCCCAACGACGGCGAGCGGCATGAGCCACCACGCGGCGACATCCAGCCGCGCGAGGACCAGCGTCGCGATCAGGGCGATCACGACGCCGATGGCGACCGTCCAGTCGTCACCGACGATGAAGTCGTACCAGAACCGGGCGAACGCCGCAAGATAGCCCATCTGACTCTCCTGTCCTCGTCGAATCGTTACGTCGAATCATTACGTCGAGTGGGCCGGTGTGGCCGCGTCGCTCTCCCGCGCCCGCTGGCCGCGCAACATGGCAACCAGACCGAAGGAGACGGCGACGACGAACGCGAGGATACCGAGGATGGCGAGGTCCGAGCCCGGCCAGGCGATCCCGGAACCCTCGACCGTCCAGAAGATGCCGAACGTGGTGAGCATCAGGCCGACCGCGAACTTCATCGCGTTCTCCGGGACCCGGCTCAGCGGCGCATGCACCGCGACCCCGACCACGATCACCACGATCAGCCCGAGCGCGGCGCCCAGCGCCGCCAGTGGAATGCTCCCTTGCGAGCTGCCGAAGGTGAGGACGATGAACGCGACCTCCAGCCCTTCAAGGAAAACGCCCTTGAACGTCAGGGTGAACGAATACCAGTCCACGCCGGCCCGGACCTCCCGGCCGGCTTGTCTGGCGTCGGCCAGTTCCCGCTCGTAGAGGGCCGCCTCGTCGCGTTGGGCCTTGTAGCCGCTGGCTCGCAGGATGGCCTTGCGCAGCCATTGCAGGCCGAAGACGAGCAAGAGCGCGCCGATGACGATGCGGAGACCGTCGATCGGAATGACTGTCAGGGCGGGCCCAAGCGCCGCGACCACGACGGCCAGCGCGACCGTCGCGGCGCCGACGCCGGTCAGGGCCGATCGCCAGCCGCGGGTGACGCCGACAGCCAGGACAATGGTCAGCGCCTCGACCATCTCGACCGCCGACGCGAGGAACGCCGCCGATACCAGAAAAACCGCTGCGGTCGTCATGAACGCCTTCTCCCGTCGTTTCCGTCTTGTGAATGCGCCGCGAGACCGGTGACGACTGCCACGTGTTCAGTCGCATGTTACAACCGTTGCATTGTCACCTGCGTATCGCGCATCCGCAACCGGGGACGTCTCGGGCCATCCAGGACAGGTCCCCTATCATCGGTCCCCGCGCGCCGATGCCTCCCGCGCGACGGCATCACGCAGGGCATCGCCGGTCAGATTGACCGACAGGACCGTGACCGCGATGCAGAGACCCGGGATCACCATCTGCCACGGCAACTGCTGGAAATATGGTCGTCCCTCGTTGACCATCCGTCCCCATTCCGGAGTCGGCGGCTGCATCCCCAGGCCGAGGAACGACAGTGACGCCAGGCTGAGCATGACGCCGCCGAAGTTCGCGGTCGTCAGCACGGCGACCGGGCCGAGAATGTTCGGGAAGATGTGTCGGATGACGATCCGTGGGCGTGAGGCGCCAAGCGCGAGCGCCCCTTCGACGTACTGTGCCGACCGCTCGCGCAGGATCAGTGCGCGATAGACGCGCGTGTTGGACGGCCAACTCGTCACGATCAGCGCGAACAGGAGATTGGGAAACGACGGGCCCAGGACCGCCGTCAACGCGAGGGCCGGAACGATCCCCGGCAACGCGAGCATCGCCTCGGTCAACCGGCCAATGACCGTGTCGAGAACGCGGTTGCCAAGCGCGGCGAACGTGGCGAGCACGAACCCGAGCAGATTCGTTCCCAGACAGACGATCGCCGCGCCGGTCAGCGACCATCGTGCTCCCATGAAGAGACGGGCGAGGATGTCACGGCCGAAACTATCGGTCCCAAGCGGATACGCCCACGACGGCCCTTGCAGACGGAGGACGACGTGCTGCTGCAGCGGCCCCGGACCCCACAGCAACGGCCCGAGCATCGCGGCCAGGACGATGCTGGACAACACGACCAGCGCGGCACGTCCGATCGGACTCAGGTGCCTTCCGGGAAGACCGAGCCGCCTCGGCGCCGGCCTGATCGTGCGAGGCTGATCGGGATGCTGTCCGGCGATCGCTACCATCAGACGCTCCGGACACGGGGATCGATCGCCGCGACGACGAGATCGACCAGCAGATTGAGCGTCACGAAGATCACGCCCGCCGCGATCGCGAAGCCGACGATCACCGGCGTGTCGCGAACCAGCGCCGCGTCGATCGCCAGCTTGCCGATACCCGGCCAGGCGAAGACGTACTCGACGACCGCCGAGCCGGTCATCAGGTTGGCCGTCTCCAGGCCCAGGACCGTCAGGATTGGCACCAGCGTGTTGGGCAGGACGTGGCGTCGGGCGATCGCCGCCCGTGAAAGGCCCTTGGCGCGGGCGACGCGCACGAAGTCCTGGCCGAGGGCATCCAGGACCGACGCCCGGGTCAACCGGGTGACCACCGCGATATGGGTGAACACCAGAACGGCGGCTGGCAGCAGGATCCCGCGCGGTGTCGGCGAACCGAAGACCGGCAGCCAGTGCAGGCGCGCCGCGAAGAAGAAGATGCCCACCAGCGCCAGCCAGAAGCCCGGTACGGCCGCGCCGATCACGGCGACCAGCTGGGCCACGACGTCGAGCGGGCCACCGCGGTGATAGGCGGCGATCAGCCCGAGTGGTATCGCGATCAACCCGCCGACGACCGCCGCGCACAGCGCCAGGAGTGCCGTTGCCCCGACCCGGCTCAGATAGAGGTCGGTGACGGGCGTGTAGGAGCGGAACGACCGCCCGAAGTCTCCATGCAGGGCACCGAGCAGCCAGTCGCCATAGCGCACCGCCAACGGATCGTCGAGATGCAGTTCGTGGCGCTTGAGCGCGAGGACTTCGGGGGTAATGGTCTCGACGCCACTGGCCTGGAGGAGGAGCGAGGCCGGGTCACCCGGCGTGATCGCCTCGAGCCCGAACGCCAGTATGGAGATGACGAAGAGCACCGGGATGACGGCCAGAATGCGTCCAGCGACGAATCGCGGCATGCCCACCCCCTTTCGCATTGGCCGGGCGGGAGCGCCGGCCGCGTCCACGCCCGGAACAAGTCACGGCGCGACGGAGAGCTCGGTCGTGATCAGGTAGGAATCGTCGGGGTGCGGGACATAGCCGAGGACCTTGCCCGTTGGATAAGCCGTAGTGATTGGTGACGCGACCAGGAAGACGATCGGCACGTCGTCACGCACAATCTGCTGGACCTGCACCGAGAGGTCCTGCTCCCTGGCCGGGTCGAGCTCGGTTCGCATCTGGTCGACCAGCATTTCGAGCTGCGGGTTGGCGTAGTTCCCGGAGTTGTCACCGCCGCCGGCCCGGAGCAAGCGGTTGTATTCGTACAACGGATCGCCAGTCGGGATGGTGTTGTTTGACTTCATGGCGGCATCCCAGTCGCCCGTCCTGGTCACATCGTCGACGTTCTGGACCTCGGTCACGGTGATGTCGAAGCCCAGTGGCTTGAGCTGGCTCTGGATAGCGACCGCGGACGGTGTGAGCTCGGACCGCCCGGGGTAGCTATAGATCGTAAAGGCGAGCCGGACGCCGTCTTTGACCCGCACGCCATCCGAACCCATCGCCCACCCGCCGTCGTCCAGCACCTGCGCGGCCTGCGCCGGATCGGTGGACTGCAGTAGCACCGTCTGATAGCCAGTCGAGGGCGGGAACATGGCGACTGCCGGGGTGCCCGCTCCGTTGAGACCAACCAGATTGAGCTGATCGCGGTCGATTCCAAGCGCCATCGCCTTGCGGGCCGCGAGGTCGCTGAACGGTAGCCGTTCGACGTTGAGATTGATCAGTCCGACTCGGCCCGACGGAATGATCGGCGCCTCGATGTCCGGACCGAACGTGGCAATCGCTTCCGGAGGGAAGTTGTAGAGCATGTCGACATCGCCGCTCTGCAATGCCAGCAGTCGGGTGTTGGGATCCGGCACGAACGTAATGGTGATGTTGGCGATGGCGGGGATACCGGACCAGTGATCCACGTACGGGACGAGGTCCAGCCGGGTATCGACGACCAGGCCGGTCGGCTGGTAGGGGCCCGTCAGAATCGAGGCGGTACCGTCCGGCGCCACCTTGAAGACGGGAAACTTGGACAACACGAGCGCGTGCGGCAGGAACCCGGTCGGCTCCGGTGTAACGAAATCGATCGTCCTGGCATCGACCGCCGTCATCGTCGTGTCGAGGCTGATCAACCCCGCATTGTCAGGATAGGCGTCGTAGCTCTTCTTGAGGGCCGCGATCACGTCATCGGCTGTGACGGGCGAGCCGTCCCAGAAAGTGGCGTCCCGCAGGACGATCCGCCAGGTCGTGGGGTCCGTATTGGTCACGCTCTCAGCCAGCCATGGCTCGAGCGTGTTGTCCGGCGTCAGCCGCGTCAGGCATTCCAGCATGCCGTAGGGCGTCAGGTGATGATCCTCGAGCGCGTCGATCCTGGCTGGGAAGTCGAAGCCGATCGCGAGCCGGAGCCGGCCGGCCGGCTGCCCGGATGACCGGGCGGCAACCACCGGCGGTCCCTGGCGCTGGCTGGTGAGCAGGCCAGCCAGCGCGCCAGCGGCAGCTCCCCCGACCAATACACGGCGGCTTAGCGAGCATGGATGAGTGGGCTGTGCATCGTGTGGGCTCATGGGTATCCTCTGGGCAGGTCGGCGCTTCGACCATTCGCGGTCGGTCGGCGCACGATCGTTACAGCTGTATCACATCGACAACTGTAGCTATCATCGTCCTGTCAGAAGATCAACCCGAGATTATGTCTTTGTCAGAGAACCATTAAGCGTTGTCAGTCTCCAGGTTAGGTGGAACGCCGTCCGAAGAGCGATGAGTGATTCGTACGGTCGATCCGCTCGGCGCCGCTGGAGGTTCGCCCACGATGGGGGCACCGGCCCTGAGGGGTTCCGTATTCAACGCCGAGTCATCTCCGGCAAGCCGGTAGACATCCTGCTCGAAGTCGTCCAGCATGGTCTGGCACCGCTCGATCCACGTCTCGACGGCCTGACGCCCACCGGCCCCGAACCAGTCCCGATCCTCGATCCGCCGGAACCAGCGCCGGATCTTCTCCAGATCCTGACCGATCTCCTCGGCTTCCTCGAACGTGTAGTTCGCCCGGAACCGCTCGAACTCGATCTCCTTGACGAACTTGGTCGCGCACTCCTCGACGATCTCGGCGTATTCCTTGTCGCGCAGGGTTCGGAACGACGCCACGATCTTCGCTTCGTCGGCGGCGGGTAGTGGCGACAGGTCGAAGCGGGTGTACTCGCCATCCATCGCGACCAGCTTGGCGATGATCCGGTCGATCTCGGCGCAGACGTCGTCGCGGCGGGGCAGGATGCAGACGCACTGCTGGAGATACAGAGCGCCGAGCCGCTTGAAATCGCGCCAGATCGTCACGCGGCGGCTGGCCGGCTCGGTCGGCACGCGGTAAACGAGCAGCACCCACTCCTGCTGGGACATCGGACCCTCTCAGATACGGAACGATCTCGAATGACGACGTCGATCGAGTATGGGAGGGGCAGCACCGACCGTCAATCAGCCTCTGATCCGGGCGCGCCGGCGGGGGCAACCGGATGCCGGAGGATCGTCCGGGCCCGTTCCGGCGTCCCCCGCTTCGGATCGAAGAGATAGATCTCGTGATGCTTCCCCGCCCAGACCAGGCCCCGCTCATCCATGAACTGTTGCAGTCTGTCGAGCGTTTCCGGTTCGGTCGCATACGATCCGACGTGCATGGCCTGGACACACGCGCCCTCCGTCAACGACATCGATGTCACCCGCTCAATCGCCTTGAGGCCAGGCTTCTTGCGTGCCGCGGCTTCGCGACCCCTAGCAACATCGTCCACCGAGATCGCCTCCGGTAGCCGAAGGAGCAGGGTCCACATCCACTCGGATCGCGGGGTCGCCAGCGGGTCGCCGGGGCCCTCGACCCACCACAACCCCTCGAGTTTCGGGACAGCGAACGTGATGCCAGCGGGCTTTGATCGCGCCCGGATCGCAGAGGCCAAGGTGTACAGTGCCTCGATCGCTGAAAGGTGGGTCTCACCGCCGGGTTCGCCGGACCCGGAGACGGCCAGGTACGGAAGGGTCGGAAATGTGACGCACTCGGGCGTTCCCGACGCCGAATAGTATGCTCGGTCACTGCGGACAAGATCGATCGTCTCGGTCATCCACTTCTCCATTCCTTGGCGGCGGGGCAGTCTCCGTGGAACCACGGACGGTACCAACACTCTCCGCCGCAAATGGGTCAGGTTCGAACCGAAATGTCCTGGGGAATTCCCAAGCCGACGTCCGTCGCCATCCTCTCCGACGTCCACGGCAACGACCTCGCCCTCCAGGCCGTCCTCGCCGACCTGGCCACGACCCCGCACGACCGGCTCGTGATCGCGGGGGATCACGTCTGGAACGGCGTCGAGCCCGGCGCGGCGCTGCGGCGGCTCCGGGAGACGGGCGCGCCGATGCTGCTCGGCAACACCGACGAGTATCTCTGGCTGCCGCCGAAGTTCCCGGACATGCCGGTCATGATCGAGTGGACCCGGCACCAGATCGGTGACGAGGGCGTCGCGTTCCTGCGGGGTCTGCCGATTGCCTGGCGAGAAACGCCGCCGGGCGGGACGTCACCGGCCGACGACCTGCTGGTCGTCCACGCGACGCCGACCGACGTCGACGCCGAGCTGATCCTGGAGACCGATGTCTTCGGCGCCCACACCGTTACCCCGGTCGAGCAGGCTCAGCTGCTGATCGGCGACGCCCGGGCCAACCTGATCGTCTCCGGCCACCTCCATTACGCGTCCTTCGGGACCGTCGCTGGGCAGCGGCTGGCCTCGGTCGGCTCGGTCGGCGGGAGCATGGACGGCAATCCGGACGCCGCCTGGGCGCTGGCCCACTGGGACGGGACGACCTGGTCACTGGAGCACCGCCGGACGGCCTACGACGTCGAGGCGGCCGCGGCGAAGATCGAGCGACGGCACCCGGTCCCGGCGCTGGGCCGTGTGCTGGCCGAGCGGCTCCGGCAGGCCCGCTGGCTGCCATTCGCGCCGTGACAGAGCCGCGAGTGCTCGGCGAAGCGTCTACCGGATCCGGAAGATCTGGACGATGTGCGGCGTGTCCACGATGACGTGGGGCGCGATGGCGTGGTACGCCCAGACATGGACCCAGGCGTTCCCGGTCCGGAGCGTGAGCCAGGTCTTGACCATTCCCGGCGCAACGTAAAGCAACAGGAGGAAGCAGACCGACAGGACGATGTCCCCGGGGCCGGCAAAGACCATCCAGCTGTCGTAGCCATGCAGCGCGGCGTAGGTGAGCCCACCGAGAACGACCGTCGCCGGGATCGAGCCGGTCAGGGACAGATACCGCGGGACGAGCAGACACATCACGAAGATCATCGTCGGGAGCACCGTTCCCGCGAAATACAGCGCGAAGCTGAGTGGGATCCCAAGAACCGCCTGCCGACCGGACAGGTCGAAGATGGTCGCGCCAAAGGCTACGAGCTGGGCGACGCTCTCGATCGCCAGGACGACGACGATGACCAGCGCATCGTTGCGGCGATCGACGGAACACAGGTTGAGCTGGGTCGCGCTGTAGTGGCGCCGGGCGATCAGGAACGGGATCAGGGCGTAGACGGTCACGTTCCAGGCGGCCCAGATCACCGCCTCGATCGGCTCGACCTCCCGGTGCGTGCCATAGATCGTCCCCGCCAGGTGGAAACTGAACCCATTGAACCCAAGCAACTGGCCAAGCGAGATACCGCCGAGCTGGACGAGGACGCCGTAGACGATCAGCGTCGTCGTCTCACGGGCCGCGACCGACCGGGACGGCAATCGAGCAATCAGATCGGGCTGGACGCGACACCTGGTGAGCAACGCGATGATCCCGATCAGAACGAGCGCCTCGGTGATCGCCGCGTCGGCCGCCAGCATCTGGTCCAGATACGTCTCGTCGACGAGCAGCGGCCGGTCGAAGACGACCGCGCCCCGAGCGGTCAGCAGGATGATCGCGTTGACCAGCACCCATCCGATGAGGACCAGCCGGACGCTCCGCCGGCCCAGTAGCCGTCTCAATGACTGCACGGGACCGTTGACGGACGGCGGCGTGGTTCCCGTTTCGATCATCGGCATGGTGGGCACATGCGACATCCTGCTATCTTCCTTTCGCGGGGGCATCGTCAGCGACACGACGGTCCGGTTCAAGAGTTATATGGTCTTACGTGAGTTATAGCGTATCACGATCATGGCAGGGAGAATCCCGTGAACCGTCGGGATGAGACGCGACAGGCGACGATCGTGGCAATCAAACGACTGGCCCTGGAGCAGTTGCGCGAGGCGGGTGCTGGCCGAATCTCGCTCAATGAGATCGCCCGTAGACTCGGCATGACGGGACCTGGGTTGTTCCGCTACGTTCAGAGCCGCAACGATCTGCTGACCGAGTTGGTCGTGGACGCCTACTCGGACCTGGGCGACGCCCTCTGGGAGAGTGTCACGGACACAGCCGACCAGCCGGTTGCGGAGCGTCTGCGGGCACACGCCGCCGCCTACCGGGCCTGGGCGCTCGCGAATCCCCATCGCTATGCCCTCCTCTTCGGCTCTCCGGTGCCGGGATACGACGCTCCGGCCGACCGTACCCAGCCGGCGGCGATCCGGGCGCTGGCCAGCACGTTCGCGATCGCGGCCGGGCGATCCGGTGCGGACGGGGATTCGACCAACGATCCGCTTGCCGCCGCGCTACGCGACTGGGCAACGGATCACGATCTGCCCCCGCTCACGTTCGGCTGGCTGCGGCAGGGGATTCTGGGCTGGACGCGGCTGCACGGGGTCCTGTCCCTGGAACTGGAGGGCCACTTCCGGTTCGGCCTCCCGGACCCGGCCGTCATCTACGAGAGCGAAGTCGATGAACTCATCCGGCTGGTGGAGCAGGAGGGACAGACCTGACCCAGGACAGCTTCCTGCCTCCCGGCCAGATGAATCGATGCTCGCCCTTCGACCACACGACGACGATCACGCTCAGCATTCAGGAAGATCATCAGGCAGCACCGGCTTCGGCCACACCAGGTCCGGCCGCCAGTCCCGCCAGCTCCCGTCGAACGGCGGTCGTGTGGCAATGATGTCCTCGACGACGCGCTCGCCTTCACGCCGGATGTCACGGGCGTCATCAGCGGTCAGGCGCCCGACGGCGATCGCCTCCTCGAGTTCGTCCTCGTCCTTCCATGCCCAGGACCGATCGGGCTGGACGACGATATCGAGGAAGTGATCGGTCGTCCGAAAGCCCCAGCCCTGCCGCTCGACTGGATCCTGGAAGTTGACGTACCAGCGCTGGAATCGCCAGTCCGGTTGGGACCAGTTGTGGTGGACTGCGTGAGCCAGACCCGGCCGCGTGACGAGCAGGATCGGGCTTGGCTCCCATTCCTCCACCACGTACTGCTTCGCCATCCGGGTGAAATCAGCCGGTGAGATCACCCGAGGCAGCGGCGTTCTCGGACCGACGACCAGCCAGCTGTGCATCGTGCCGGGAGCGAGGTACAGCGCCAGGAGATCAGGTTCGTCCATCACGACGGTGACCGGGATGGTCGCCGACGGCTGGCCTAGAATCATCGTCTGATACAGGACCTGGTCACCCGGCTTCCAGCGATGCCCGACGTCATCGCCATCGCGTCTCATCGCACGCCATCCTCTGCTGTCGATTGCCCAGTGGTTCCGTCTCAACGCGCGACCATCCATCGAAACTGGAGGTAATTATCGTACGGGACACCAGCGAGGCGATGCGCGCCTTCCGCGCTGCCGCCCGTCATTCCGGACGGCGTCCGCCGCTCGTCCGCCGTCTGACCGGGATCACCGGCCGCGCGACCGGAGTCAGGGACGGTCGGCCGTCCCATAGCGCTCCGGGAGGTTAGCGGGGCTTTCGGCGACCCGGCGCCCAATCACGTCCCGCTCGCTCTTGAAGATGGCGAAGAGAAACCAGAGGGATGGCAGCATCAGGACGGCGCCGATGATGTAGATGACAAGCGTAACCTGCATCATCGCCAGGGACGCGGCGCTCTCGCGGAACGCCAGGTCCGGCACCACCAGGAACGGGAACTGGGCCAGCATCCAGCCGCTCAGGACGACGGTCACTTCCAGGATCGCCGCGATCCGGGCGACGACATAGCGACGCCGGATGACCGCGATCCCGGTCACCGTCGCTAGGGCGACCATCAAGGGGATCGCGACCAGGGCGATCCCGTCCAGGAAGCTAGCCCAGATCACCGGCGCGTCGCGCCGGGTCAGCGGGAGCGCGAGCAGGACCAGCGCCCCGACGACCGCGCCAGACCAGATCGCGCGCCGCCGGAAATCCTCGGCGACCCGACCCTCGGTCTCGAGGGTCAGGTAGACCGCGGCGAGGAAGGCACAGGTCGCGACGGCCACGGCGCCGATCACGAGCGGGAAGGGACCGAGCCAGGCGAAGACCGGCGCCGTGGCGGGACCGGCGCCGGAACCGTTGCCAGAACCGTTGCCGGGGACATCGATCCTGCCCGAGGAGATCGCGGCGGCCGTCATCCCGAAGAGGGCGGGCGTCACGGCGCTCGCCACGGCGAAGACGCGTTCCCAGACCCGGTAGGCGCGGGCCGCGGGATCGCTCCCCTGGCGGAAGACGAAGGCCGCGCCGCGGAGGACGATGCCGACCAGTGCCAGCAGGAGGGGCCAGTAGAGCGCCTCGCTGATGGCCGCGAAGACTGGTGGGAAGATCGTGAACGTGAGGACGATGACGAAGATCAGCCAGACGTGGTTTGCCTCCCAGATCGGGCCGATGGCATGGGCGATGGCACGACGCTGGGCCCCGGCGCGAGGACCATGCGCCAGCAGATCCCAGACACCGCCGCCGAAGTCCGCCCCACCCAGGACGGCGTAGAGGATCAGGCCAAGGAAGAGCACCGCCCCATGAACGAACTCAAGCGTCCGCGCGTCATCGAACCACTGCATTCTCGCCCCTCCCGGTCGATACTGGCCGCTGCACCGGATCGCCGGTCATCTCGCCCTCCAACCGCGGTGGCATCCGGGCCAGCCGGATCAGGACGGCGGCGGTGGTGGTGGCGAGAAGGACGTAGAGGATGGTGAACCCACCGAGCGTGACGAACTGGCCAGGTACCTGGGTGACGGCGTCGGCCGTCCGCATCGTGCCGTAGACGATCCACGGTTGCCGGCCGACCTCCGTGACGATCCAGCCGGCCTCGATGGCGATGAACCCTGCTGGCGTCGCGAGCACGATCATTCGGAGCAGCCAGCGGTTGGTCGGCACGCCGCGCCGGCGCCAGAACGCGATCCAGAACCAGGCCGCGAGCGCGATCAGTCCCGTGCCGATGCCGACCATCACCTGGAAGCCGAAATGGACGGGACGGGGGTCGGGTTGGTCGGCAAGCGGCCATTCGTTCAGGCCGCGCACCGTGGCGTCCGGGTCGCCGTAGGCGAGCACGCTGAGCAGGTTCGGGAGCTCAAGGGCGTAGCGGGTCTCTCGCGCCGCGGGGTCGGGGATGCCGCCAACCCTGAGGGGTGCCCCGGTTTCGGTCTCGAATTGCCCCTCAAGCGCCGCCAGCTTGACCGGTTGGTGCTCGGCCACCCACCTGGCGCTGATGTCGCCGCTGACTGCCTGCAGCGGCGTCACGACCGCCGCCAGGCAGAGCGCCGCCGTCAGACCGGCCCGGTGGTAGGCGTCGCGGCGCCCACGGAGCATCCCGAAGGCATAGAGCCCGGCGACGCCCCACGACGTCGCGACGAAGGTGGCGAGCACGAGATGGAGCGCCTGTTGGCCCCAGGCGGGATTGAATAGCGCCGCGATCGGGTCGACATCGACCACCTGGCCGTCCGCGATCCGAAATCCCGAGGGGCTGTTCATCCAGGCGTTAGCCGAAACGACGAAGATCCCGGACAACTGGCCGCTGATCGCCAGCGGGATACCGCAGAGCCAGTGCGCGAGGGGCGAGAGCCGGTCCCAGCCATAGAGGTAGAGACCAAGGAAGATCGCCTCGATGAAGAACGCGAACCCCTCCATCGAGAAGGGCATGCCGATGATGCCGCCAGCGAAGTCCATGAAGCGGGGCCAGAGCAGGCCGAGCTCGAACGACAGGATCGTTCCCGAGACCGCCCCGACCGCGAACAGCACGGCGAACGCCTTGGACCAGCGCCGGGCCAGCGCCAGGTACGTCGCGTTCGCCGTCCGCAGGTAGAGCCCCTCCGCGATGACCAACAGAACGGGCAGACCCATCCCGATCGCCGCGAGGATGATGTGGAACCCGAGAGATGTCGCCATCTGGGTTCGCGCCGCCATGAGGTCACCCATGGTCGTCCTCCTTGCCAGATGACGAGCCATGCGGGAGCCCATGCCGGTCCCCGACGCCCGTCATCGAGATGCCAGAAGTGTGCGTCAACGGAGTCGCCCCCGAGGACGGGAAAGCCCGGTCGATCGACGTGGGAATCTTCCGCCAGCGTCACGATCGCCGGCCGCGGCGTTCCCGACACGGCGTCGGGAATTCCGGACGGGCCAGTGGAATGCGGATGGCCAGTGCCGCTGTGGGACACGTCGGCTCAGATGGCGCGAACTCGGTCATGGCCGGTCCCCCGGCACGACGCCTCGGCCGCGCCCGACAGGGATTGTGGATGGCCTTCCGCTGGCAGGTCCACCGCATCGCGCGGCACCGTTCCCGTGCCCAGCCATTCATGGGCGGACCGATGGCCGGGACCGATTGACCGATCGCTATCGAACGCTTCCCACAATGTCAGGAGGCCCGGCTGACGACAGCCTCCAAACGAGAGGCAAGCCGCGGCGCGACCTCACTGAGGCACGCCGGATCATGAATCGTGGCCCACATCTGAGCGGCTCACGACGAAGGGCGCCTGGCAACGCCGTTTCACACCACGCTGGGCCACTCATGGGCCGTAGCAACCGGATCGGCCATCCCTGCGACATCTGGGGAGCTCCAGAAGCCGAGCGCCCAGAGCGGGTCGGTCTCCAGCATCGCCGTGACGATATCGCCGGGGAGCGGACCACTGAAGTAAAAGCCCTGGCCCCGCTGGCAGCCGACCGCCCGGAGTTGCTGGACCTGCTCCTCCCGTTCGATCCCCTCGGCGCAGACGTCGAGCCCCAGCGTCGTCGCGAAGGCCATCACGGCGTGGATCATGGCCGTGTCGCTGGGATTCGACCCCAGCCCACCGATGTACGAGCGGTCGATCTTGATCGTGTCGATTGGACACTCGCGCAGGTAGTTCAACCCGGAGTAGCCCGTCCCGAAGTCGTCGATCGCCAGGCGGACCCCGAGCCCGCGCAGGGTGCGTATCGTCTGCGTCGTCGCCGAGAAGTCGTTCAGCGCGACGTTCTCGGTGATCTCCAGCCGGAGCAGGCTGGGCTCGAGGCCGGTCTCACGCAGAGCCCGAGTCACGTCGTCGAGCAACGTCGGGTGGAGGAACTGCCGGGCCGACAGGTTGACGCTGATCATCAGTGGGTCCAGGCCGCGCTCCCGCCGCTGCCGGTTCCAGGTCCGGGCCATGGCGCAGGCCTGCCCCAGCACGTACTGCCCGAGGGAGACGATCATGCCGGACTCCTCTGCGACGGCGATGAACTCGTTCGGCGCGATCAGGCCTCGGGTCGGGTGGTCCCAGCGGATCAACGCCTCGAACTCGGTGATCCGACCGGTCGTCAGCTCGACCTGCGGCTGGTAGTGGACCCGGAACTGATCGAGGGAGATCGCCCGGCGCAGGTCGCCCTGCATCTGCATCCGCGCCCAGGCCTCGGAGTTCATGTTGTCATCGTAGACGACGCGCTGGCCCTTGCCCCGCGCCTTGGCCTCGTACATCGCGATGTCCGCCTCGCGGAGCAGATCGTGCCCGGCGTCGTCGTCCGGCATCCCGATCGCGATCCCGAGGCACGGCGAGACCAGCACCTCATGGCCGTTGATCGTGACCGGCTCCTGCAGGCGCCGGATGACGCGGTCGGCGAAGGCCTCGGCGCTCGCCACGTCGTGGAGCTCCTCGATCAGGATGGTGAACTCGTCGCCACCCATCCGGGCGACGGTGTCGTCGCCTCGCGCAATGGTAGTGAGCCGGTCGGCGATGGTGCGGAGCAACTGGTCTCCGGCGATGTGACCAAGCGTATCGTTGATGACCTTGAAGTCATCGAGGTCGAGGAAGATGACCGCGAACGACGTATCGTTCCCCAGGGCTCGCTGGCGCGCCTCGGCCAACCGCTCACTGAACAGCGCCCGGTTGGGCAGGCCAGTGAGCGGATCATGGAATGCCTGGTGGATGAGCTGCTGCTCCAGCGTCCGCCGATCCGTCACGTCGTGGGCGTTGATCACGATCCCGCGGACGTTGCGATTGTCGAGCAGCGACGTGGCGATGATCTGGAGGTCGCGCCACGAGCCGTCGGCATGGCGGAACGCGATCACGATCGGACCCGCTGGCCCGGCCCGCTGCCGGCTCTGGCTCAGCAAGTCGTCGAACTGGGGCCGGTCGAGCCGGCTGATCCAGTCGAAGTCGGTTTTGCCCTCGATCTCCTCCGGGGCGTACCCCAGAATCCGCATGCTGGATGGTGTCACGAAACTGACCGTCCCGTCGTCGCCGACGAGCATCGTCAGATCCGACCCATGCTGGACGAGTAACCGGAATCGCTCCTCGCTCTCGCGCAGCAGTCCCTCGGCCTGCTTGCGCCAGGTGACGTCCCGCGCGTTCAGGACGAGTCCACCAACGCTGGCATGGGAGAGCAGGTTCGTGACCGTGATCTCCCACCACAGCCAGGTGTCGCTGCGGTGGCGGACCCGCGCCTCGAACGAGACGGCCTCGCTCGCGTTCTCCAGCGCCTGATCGAACCGGGCGATCACCATCCCGTAGTCGTCCGGATGGAAGTTCAGCTGGGTCTCCCGGTCGACGAAGCGGGTGATGGTGTCGCCGAGGGCGACCTCGACGCTGGGGCTCGCGAACAGGACGAAGCCATCGGGATCGAGCACCATCACGATGTCCGGCGCATGGCGGAACAGCGACCGGAAGCGGTCCTCGCTGTCGCGCAGGCGCTGCTCGGCCTCGCGGTAATCCGTCACGTCGTGGGCGTTGATCAGATAGCCGTGGATCCCGAGCGTCCCGGTATGGTTGGTCATGACCATTCTGATCCAGCGCCACTGACCGTCGGCCCGCCTGAGCTGCGCTTCGAACCGGGTCTCGGCGCCGGGGTGTCCTTCGATTCGCCGGAGCTCGGCCATGAACAGCGCCTGGTCTTCTTCCCGACCAAGGGTTGGCGAGATCGGAAGGTTGGTTGTCGCATCGCTCTCGCCCAGGAACGCCAGCGAGGACGGGCTGGCGTAGGTGATGACGTGGTCGGCGTTGATGACGGTGATGAAGTCGGCGGCGTGCCGGACCAGCGTCCCGAGGAGCGACTCACGGAACCGGAGGGACTCCTCGGCCAGCATCTGGTCCGTGACGTCGCGGGCGCTGATGACGATTCCACCGATCTCGGGCAGGTGTTCCTTGTTGATGGCGGACACATCCAGCCAGCGCCAGCTCTGGTTGGCGTGCTGAACCTTGATTCGGATACTGCTGAAACGATCCCCTGGCCGCAGATGGATCCGGCGCAGCTCGGCGGTGAAGTCGGTCAGGTGATCGGGATGGACGACGTCGGCTAGCGTGATGCCGGGCCGGCTCTCGAACGAGAAGCCAAGGGTGGCCTCGAAGGCCTGGCTGACGAACGTGGGAACGCCGCGGTGGTCCGTGACGATCAGGATATCGGAGGCCTGCTCGACGACGGAGCGCATCCGGACGTCCTGGGCGTGGGCCGCCGCCTCGGCGAGGCGCTGCTCGGTGATGTCGATCACGATCCCACGCCAGGTCACCGTCCCGTCGGTCGACGGAGCGGCGTCGCGCTGGACCATGTTGCGGACCCAGCGGGTACGTCCGGATCGATGGGTGATCCGGTAGGCGGTGCTGGAGCGCCCACCATCGAGCGTCTCGGACGGCAGGTGGGCGAGGACGAGGCTCCGGTCATCCGGATGGACGATCGCGAGGAACGGCGGCTGGGGCATTTCGGGGTCACCGGGCTCATACCCGGTCAACGTCGCGACCTGCGGGCTGAGGTAGGACGTCGCCGTCTCGCCGGTGGCCGGGTTGACCTGCTGGGTGTAGAGCGTCGCCGACGGCGACTGCTCGACCAGCAGCCGGAACCGGGCCTCCCGGTCCCGCAGGGCGACCTCGGCTTCGCGCTGGGCGGTGATGTCGATCATGACGCCATGCCAGCGCTCGACCACCGTCCCGTCATCCGACTGCTTCGGGATCGACTTGACGCGGTTGCGCAGCCAGCGGATCTGCCCGTCCGGCCGCACGATCCGGTACTCGTGCGCGTAGTCCGCATGCCGGTCGACGACCGCGGCGGCGGATTGCCGCACCCGCTCCAGGTCCTCCGGATGGACCAGCGTATTGATGCTGAGATTGTCCTGGATCCAGTGGTCAGACGAGACGCCCGTCAGAGCTTCGATCTCGGGGCTGATGTAGGTGGTCCGCAGGGTGCCGAACTGTGGGTCGAATTCCCGGATGTAGGCGACGATCCCTGGCAGATCATCGACGAGGTAGCGATACCGGAGCTCGCTTTCCCGGAGGAGATCCACTGTGTGCCGTTGTTCCGTTATGTCGACGACGAGCGACGCGTTGATCAGCTCGCCTGCGGCGTCGCTGAAGACAACCGTGTCTTCCTGAAACAGCCGCCACGTCTCATCGCGCCGCTGGAACCGGTAGACCGCCTGGGAGCGCTGCCCCGGCTCCGGCGCCAGCGACTGCGCCGCGTGCGCCAGGGGTCGATCGTCCGGATGGACGCGAGAGGCCCAGAGGTCCGGGTCCGCCAGCAGGTCCTCGACCGCGTACCCGCTCAGCAGGGTGATCCGGTCGCTCATGCCGCTCATCGGCCAGCGACCCGAGGTCGGGTCCCAGTGACGGGTCCGGATGGCCCGGTCTGCCGACGGGACGGAAGACGGGACGGACAGTGCATCGTGGCTGGCCAGCCCAGGCAACTCCCGCGTCAGCCGCGCGGCCAGATGCGGCAACTGATCGTTCTCCTCAGGGATGAGCGTCAATCCAGACCCGTCGATGGATCGCGACGAGAGGGGCGTCGACGGCTCCGGGCTGCTCCGGTCGTCCGCCAGCGGCCCGGCGGCCAGGGCGCGGCTCAGGCAATCGGCGAACGCCGCGATCCGGCCGAGGTCGTCCACGGTGCCGCCGTTGGCGCTGGGCCACTCGACGGTCAGGATTCCGGCGATCCGCTCACCTGGCTGCCAGTGGAACGGCGCGTGGATGGCCACGCGGGAATCCTCCGTGATCCAGGACACGCGATCCCGCTGGTCGACACGGATGACCGCTCCGGAGCGCGCGACCGCCCGCAGGCCGGGGTCGGACAACGGCCGCAGCAGATCGATCAGCCCGTACCCGGCGTGACTTGCGATCAGGAGCCGCTCACCGGAGACGATCCCCAGCGAGACCCGGGGACTGCCGCTGACCTGACTCAGCCACTCCACCGCCAGCCGGAACGCCTGATCCCGCGTCGTGCTCGCGGCGAGTTCCCGGTATGCATCGGCGAGCCAGATCGGCACGTCATCCGCGTCGCCGCCCTCCGCTCCGGCGGATGGCAACGCTTCCTCGACTGGAACCGCCATTCCCTCACGCTCGTCCCCGGTCGCCTGGAAGACGATCGCCAGACCTCGGGCGGTCGGCGTGACGATGGTCTGGATCGTCTCCTGGCTGAGGGGATCGACGACCGTGACGACGTCAGGCTGACGCCCGACCATCGCCGCCCAGAGGGCACCGGTGGCCCCGTCGGGAATCCGGCCATCGGTCAACTCCCAGAAAGACGCTCCGGCAACGGCCCATTCCCGCGCCGCGCGGCCCGTGCCAACGGTCCACCGCTCGATCACCCAGTGTGCATCGACCAGGACCGTCGTCAGTTCAGTCCGGGGAGCGGGTGACGATTCGTCTGTCGGCGGTGAGGGCGGGGACTGGGCGAGCATCGGAGAACCTCAACCTCGAGACCGGCCAACTCGCCGACCACCGGACCTGTCTGAACCCGCGACCGCACCGTTGGGCGCCCGGCTCAGCCTGGAGCAACGGAGCGATCCCGGAGCGCCGGCTTGCCCGGATGGATGCACCGTGCGGGATGCACCATGCGATCGGATACGACGGGAAGTGGCTGACAACGGAGATCATACCGTTCTTCCATGTATCGTCGATGTATAGCCGATCGAATGTCATCGGGATACCGTAGGATTACTGATTTCTCCTGAGCAGGAGAAGTGGGTGTGGTTCCCAACATCGATCTCAGGACCAATGGGTAGAGTGGAGCAGGACGAACGTCCCGCATGCGGGCGCGCCGGCGGGTGCGGGCGACGATCCGGCTCCGTCTGTGTGACGTCATCCCATCGTTCCGGTTCCTGCCATCGATCCGGTTCCTGGCCCGATCTATGGTACTGTACAAGGCGGTAGCGTCGTGGCGTCCATCGCCCTTCGGGACTCGTCCAGGACACGGTCGTGCCCGGACCGCCGCCCCACCAAGGTACCTTGCTCTGTGACCTCCATGACCTCAGAAACGGACCCGGACATCGCTGATGCCGGGGTACCGTCGACGTCCGGAACGTTCAGCGACTACCCGCTCAGTCCTGTCCTGCTCGATGCCCTCGCCGAGCGCGGGATGCGCACGCCCACGCCGATCCAGGCCGCCGCGATCCCGGCGCTCCTCGGGGGCCGCGATGTCGTCGGTCAGGCGCGGACAGGGTCGGGCAAGACGCTGGCGTTCAGCCTGCCGCTGCTCGAGGCGGTCGACGCCAGCCGGACCTCGGTCCAGGCCCTGGTGCTCGCGCCGACGCGGGAACTGGCCTCCCAGGTCTCAGCGGTGATCGCCGATCTCGGGGCGACCAGAGGGATCGATGTCGCGCTCCTCTACGGCGGCACGTCCTCAGGTCCCCAGCGGTCGGCGCTGCGGCGCGGCGCCCAGGTCGCCGTCGGCACCCCCGGCCGCATCCTCGACCTGATCGGTCAGGGCGCGCTCTGGCTGGATCAGGCCCGGTTCGTCGTCCTCGACGAGGCCGACGAGATGTTCGACCAGGGATTTGCCCAGGACGTCGAGCGGATCATGGACAAGACGTCGAACAGCCGCCAGACGGCCCTGTTCTCGGCGACGATGCCCGAGTGGGTCCGGCAGACGGCCGCCCGCTACCTCTACGACCCCGAGACGATCGCCGTCGACGCCGGCTCGGAGCCAGCCAGCCTCGTCCCCCACATCGCCTACGTCGTCCCGAGCATCGACCGGGCTCCCGGCCGCGGCGGCTACGGCCGGGGCCGCGACGACACGGACATGCAGGCCAAGGTCGTCGCGCTACGCGACCTGCTCGACCACCGGGGCGAGGGGTCGGTCATCGTCTTCGGCCGGACCAAGCAGGGGGTCGACGCGCTCTCCCGGCAGCTCGACCGGGCCGGCTACCCGGTGGGCGCCCTCCAGGGAAACATGACCCAGGCCGAGCGGGACTTCGTGATGGCGTCGTTCCGCTCCGGCCGGATCGACATCCTCGTCGCGACCAACGTCGCCGCCCGTGGGCTGGACCTGGTCGGCGTCAACCTCGTCATCAACATCGAGCTGCCGGAGTCCGCCGAGCTCCTCACGCACCGCGTCGGCCGGACCGGCCGGATGGGCCGCGGCGGCCAGGCGATTACGCTGCTGGCTGGCGCCGATCTCGCCCGCTGGCAGATTCTGATCCGTGACGTGACCCTGCCGATTCTGCAGCTGCCGTGGCCCGGTGCCAGCGCCGCCCTCGCTCGAGGCGACGATCAACCAGCGTCAGCGGCCGCGCCCGACGATCCGCACCCAACGTCGAGTAGGCCCGCCCTGGCGCGTCCCGAACCCGACGATTCTCGCGCCCACGACGGTCCCCACGACGCCCCCATGGAAGAAGCACTCAGCATGGATGACTCCGAGTCGTCGCCGGTCCCCGCACGATCCGGCCAGCCGGCCGAAGCCGACCCGGCGGAGCCCCGTCCCGAGCCGGGTCCATACGAGCGGCCAACCCGGCGCGCCAGCCGGCGACCAGCAGCGAGCTCGACCGCTCCCGCCGCTTCTGGCGACCAGGATGCTCCAGCCAGCCCCGAGCGATCCCGCCCGGCTGGCGACGCATCCGATCTCATCGCCCGGGCGCTGGCCAGCGTCGGGGTCGCGGGGGGGGCGACGCCACCCCCACCGACCGTGCGGGCCACCGCTGCGCCATCGCCCGTGGAGAGCCCAGCTCGTCGTCCGATGGCCGCTCCAGTTCCGGAGACTCAACCGGCGCCGTCGCAGCGTGAGGACCGTCGACTGGTCGAGCCTGCCGTCCCGGTCACGCCCGCCAACGTCGAAGCGGCCGCGACGCGAGCGGCTGTTCCGGAACCACTCCGGGGCACCCCGCGGCCGCCATGGGTCCGGAGCGCGGCGGAACGCGTTGGCAAGTGGCAACTTGGGTCACCGCGGACAGCGTCCACTACCGGGCCGACACCCGTCGTGACGCCGCCCGCATCCGTGAGCGGGGCGCCAGTCGCGCCGGCCGTCGCGGCAAGCGCATCGGCCTCGCTCCTTGAACGACCGGAACCCGCTGGGCGACGGGAAGCCGTCCTGACCACAGAACCCGTTGCCCCAGGCACACCGGCCACCCGGTCGGCTGTGGCCTCGACCGCGCCGCCGGTCCGGCGCCGTGGCACCGCGCCACCGGTCGCCCCGGTGATCGTTTCCGACGCCGCGACGACGACACCCGTCGCGGCGCCACCCGTGGTTCGCCCCTCCGAGCCAGCGCGGATCCCGACGGTTCGAGCCTCGCGCTCCCGGCTGACGGCGCCACCAACGGTCGCGCCGGCCCCGATCGATGACGAGGGGTCCGCTGAGCCAGTCTCCGTCGCCGCTCCGGAACCCACCCCAGCGCCGACCGTGGAAATGCCGCTGGACGACGCGCCGGCAGACGCGTCGAGTCCGGAAGACGCCACCGATACGGTTGCACCGGTCGCTGCTGAACTGGTCGCGCAGCCCGAGGCCACCACTGAGGCGACACCAGTCGACGCCCCGACCTCCCCGCCCCGAGGCCGGAGCCGGAGCAGCCGGACCGCACAGCCGGAGGCCACCGCGCAACCGAAGGCCACCGCGACCGGGGAGCTGGAGATCGCCGAAACGGCCGTAGCGGAGCCGGTCGCCGATTCGCCGGCACCGAAGCCGCGCCGGGCATCATCCCGTAAGGCAGCCGCGAAGCCGGCCGAGGCCACCGGCACGCCCGAACCCGGCGCGACGCCACCGGCCGAGACAGCCGGCGCAAGCGTCGGTACGAGCGACGAGTCTTCCGCCACACCGGTTGCTGGCGAATCACCCGCCCCGGCGCCACGGACCCGCCGGTCCGGCCGCGGACCCGCCGCCGCCCCAGAGGACGCTCAGACCGGGAAACCCGAACCCACGGCGGTCGTGGCGTCAGGCGGGGGTGACCCGACCGACCCGGAGGAGACGTCCGAACCCGCTCCCACCAGGGGCCGCAACCGGAGTCGCCGGTCCGAGCCAGCTGAGCCGACGGAGATGACGCCCCCGGCACCGGGCAACCGACGGCGAAGCGGCGGCAGCGCTGATCAGACGACCGCGACGAGCCGTGGACGTTCCACCAGCACCGACGAGCCGGCACCTCCCGGCAACCGCCGGGCGCCGGGCCAGCGATCCTCCGGGGCAATTGGTGGCACCCAGGGCAGCGGTCGCGGTTCAGGAGCCGCCGCTGGTTCCGGACGGCGGCACCGGCCCAGCGGCGGCGAGGACAACGCCGGCAACACAGGCGGCCCGGCCAACGGCAACAGCGCCCTGGGCCAAACGACCCGGCCCCCATCCGGTGGTTCTTCCGGTGGGTCCGGACCCCGCCGGCGACCGATGGCGTCGGCGTCCGCTACCCGCTGCGCCGCCTGCGGCACCCCACACCCGAAGGGCAGCACGCGAAAGTATTGCCCGGCCTGCGAGCGGGAGCTGGCGGTCCGGAGCCAGGAATCGTGAGGCAGCAGTCCTTCGCCCGCGGGACAAGTGGCATTGACGTCTGACCGGCCAGGGGTGTCAGCGGTGTCAGGGGTGTCACGTATAGTTGCGCGGCTTCGACGAACGGGCGTAACGATCTGGTCCCGGCGCCGTCTACGTCATCGGAACGGTTCTGGGCACGAAATACGGCAAGGCGGGAACGCTCAGTGACGAAGGTGTGGCGACCGCTCCTCGGTGTGGCAATCAGCCTGGTCTTTCTGGTGATCGCCTTTCGCGGCCAGGACTTCGGACAGATTCGGGATGCGCTCCGGGCGGTCAACTACTGGTATCTGGCGCCAGCCCTCGTCCTCTACTTCGCCGGGGTGCTGGTCCGGGCGGTCCGCTGGAGCATCCTGCTGCGGCCCGCCACCACGATCTCGGCCCGCCAGGCCTTCCCGATCATCGTAATCGGCTACACCGCCAACAACGTCCTCCCTCTCCGGACCGGCGAGCTCGTCCGCTCCTTCGTGCTCGGCCAGAAGTACGGCGTCCGCAAGACGACGGCGCTGGCGACGATCGCGATCGAGCGCCTGTTCGACGGGTTCACCATGATCGGCTTCATCCTGATCGCGACCGTGTTCGTCTCGTTCACCGCCGAACTCCAGCAGGTCGCCCTGCTCGCCTTCATCGTCTTCGCCGTCATCCTGATCGGCCTGTTCGTGCTGACGCTCGGCGGCTCGTTCCGCGATCGCCTGCTTCAGCTCGTGCTCGGCCCCCTCCCGACATCGCTGGCCGACCGTGTCGAGCGGTTGATGGAGTCGTTCCTGTCCGGGCTCGGTGTGCTCCGCAACCGGCGCGCTCTGGTGTCGGTGGCGGGGACATCGATCCTTGCCTGGGGGCTGGAGGCCGGGATGTACTGGTCGATCGCCCTCGGATTCGGCGGGGATCTCGCCAGCGTGATGACCTTCGCCGCCTCACTCATGACGACTGGCGTCGCCAACCTCGCGACGCTGATCCCGTCGTCGCCGGGCTACGTCGGTCCGTTTGAGACCGCGACCGTGCTGGTCGTCAATGGGGCGCTGGACATTCCACGGACCGTCGCGCTCTCCTACGCGATCGTCGTCCACGCCGCGCTCTGGGGACCGATCACGGTCCTCGGCGCGATCGAGTGGTCCCGGCAGCAACTGTCGATGGCCCGCGTCCGCCAGAGCGAGAAGGACGAGGCCGACGCCGCGGCGGTCCGTCCATAACGCCGATCCCTTGTGCTCGCCCGGCGGCCGCAGCGGCTAGCGCCGTCAGGCGAGACCGGCTTCGCGACGGGATGTCCACCGGAAACCACAAGATGGCGGAGCACCGGGACCACTATGCGGTGCTCCGCCTGGCGCGAAGCGTACGGCGCGGCAGCGCAGCGAGAGCGAGCAAGGCCAGCGAAGCGTGAACCATGTCCCTACGTATCAGCCGCCGTCAGCGGTGGCCGATTGCTCAGCGATGGCCAGGCCGAGGGGGGTGGCCCGTGGGTAGGCCTGGGCGCAGGCCCAGGCAATGGCCGCCGTCAGCGTCAGGGTGGCGATCGCGAAGACGCCCCAGACCTCGCCAACCGCGAGCGAGATGACCAGCGTCACGCCACCCGCCAGCAGCAACCCCCGGCTCATCATCAGGAGCGGGACGGCGCGTCGTGGCGACACCGTGTCCCACCATCCCCGCCGCTCCAGTTCGGCGGTGATCGTCTGGCTGAAGCGACCACCGCGATGGGAGATCAGGGTCAGACCATGCCAGTCGACGACCCCGTCGACGGAGACCATCGCCAGCTCGTCCCAGGCGGCCCGGTCGATCTCGTCGACGGCTCGGTCCCGATCGACCAACTGAACACGATCAGGGAGGTGACTGGCGATCGCTGCCCCCTCGACGGACGGGATCGCCACGGAGCCGAGCCCGTCAAGGTGGCGGACGGCGGCCACGACGACCGACTGGTCGATCTGGTTGGCCGCCAGGGCGGCTCGAAGGACCGAAGAACCAGGACCAGGCTGGGACAGGTCGCAGCGCGCACCGCCGGCCGGCCGGGGCCGTCCCCGCCAGATCGCGCCGATCACGATGGCCGCCAGCAGGGCGAGCACGGCACTGACGACCGGCATGAGGTAGCGGACGAACGTGGCGGCGGTCCGCTCGGCCGTGGACGGTGACGGGGCCGACGGCAGGCCGAGGAGCAGACGCCGCTCGGTCGCGGTCAGACTGAACTCGATCGTCGCGGCCAGCTCCCCCGAGGCGTCCACGCCGGTCGTCGGCCCCCAAACGCTCCCGGCGGCGATCCGCTCGGTCTCCCCGATCGGCAGGCGGTTGTCCTTGAGCCTGTCGCCGGGGATCAGGGCGACGCGGTCCGGGTTGGCGTCGAGCCAGTCGACGTCAAGGAGCAAGACCAGCCCATCAGCGGCACCAGGACCGGACTCCACGTCCCATGACCGCATCAGCGCCCGGGCGTCGGACCGCGTGTCGATGACGTCCGGGCCGGCTGGCCGAACGTAGACTACGACCGGTACCCCGGATCGCTCGATCGCGGCGGCCCGACGGTCGAGGGTCATCAGGTCGGAGGAGGTGAGCAGGCCGGTCTGGTCGTAGATCCGCTGGCCGGGCACGCGGCTGCCGAAGTCGGCCGGGGCCGCGTCGTCGTTCCGGACCACGAGGATCAGCACCGTCCCTAGGACGAGGACCAGCCCGAGGCCGCTCGCGATCGGGCCGGTTCGCCCCGGCCAGCGCCGCGGCGCCATGCGGCCGGGTAGCTTCAAGGAACGGTGAAGGCGCAGTCGCATTGGCATCGCCTCCGGGCTCACGCCGAATCGCCTAGACGACGGTCGCGTGCTCGCCCACCCACTCGATCAGGCGTGCCGCCAGGGACTCCTGACTGGTCTCTTCGGCCGTGACCATGGTCGCCATCAGGACGCCGGACGCCTCCCGGAGGGAGTCGTACGTCCCCTCGCGCCGCCCTTCGTAAGCACCGAGGCGGTCATTGAACGCCAGTTCGGCAATGGCCCAGCCGTAGGCCGTTCGATCCATGAGCAGCAACCGGCTGCCAGACTGCCAGACGAAGGGGATATAGCGAGGTGTCGGAGCGATCGGGGCGTCGATCAGTCCCGGACCGGGACAACACTCATCCTGCGAGGGGGAATACACCGGGGCTCCTGCGGGATCGCCGCCGGCAACGGCGGGAGCAGCACGACGGACGAGCAGCCGGACAACGACCCATCAGGGCCGACCGGGTCGGAAGCGATGGATCGGGTGACAGAAAAAGACTAACAGGATTGGGGCGACAATCGCAAAGTTTTGCCCGGTCGCGACGGGATCCTCCGGGAACCAGCCCAATCCCGGCGCGACGTTCTCGTCAGAACGTCTTCTCGACCGTTACGGTCGATTCCTGGACGACCTGCCCGTCGACGGTGATGACGACCCCGTACTCACCGTCGGGCCAATCCGTTTCACTCCGCGGCGACGGGGTACCAGACTCGACACGGTCCAGCCGGAACGCGACCCAGGTATCGGTCGTCGCGGTCGATGCCGTCACGGAAGACGTCAGCGTGTCGAGCGGGACGCCGTTATAGGACCAGCTGGCGCCGACGACCGAGCCGGCCGCGATACTGGACAACGGGAGAGCGGCGTAGATCTCCGCGACGTTGTCCGGAATCGTCTCGAGTGCTCCGGCCGGCGCCTGCGTCGCCGGGTCGACCTCGCTGGCCCAGACGATGGTCCCGATCGTCGTCCCGCCGACCGAGACTGGTCCGGCCCCCGGGGTGCCGTTCACCACCGATGGGCCAGCCGCGGGATCACCCGGGCTCGCCGCCCCGGCCGGGCCAGCGGTGTCAACGCTGGCCGTCACGGCTAGTTGACCGTTGCCGGCAGTATCGACGCTGGCCGTCGCCGCTGGCTGACCGTTGCCGGCGGTGTCCGGGACGACATCGTCGCCGTTACCGCCCCGCTGGACGCTCCAGCCGACGACGATCAGCACGAGCACGAGCGCGCCGAGACCAACCGCCCACCAGATGGGCGGCACGCCGGTCGATCTTCGGGAGGGTGGGCGGCGGATGGGTCTGGTCACGATCGGAGAGTGTACCCGCGATGCCCGTCATCGGCACGGCATCCCGTCAGCACAGCCAGTGTCAGGACCGGCGCTGACATGAAGACGAGCAAAACCCACCGACCACCGCTACGGTTCGTGGACGGGCGACATCACCATCAGCGCGACCAGCCCAGCCGCACCATGAACGGCCCGCTGGGAAACGTCATAGCGGCCAACGGAGCCGTCCCGCAGCGACGCGAGGATCGGCGCGTGGACGATCGGGATCAGGCTGGCGAGATCGCCGGACGCGCTGACCTGTGCTTCGGCGGCGGTCCACATCTCGACGAAGCCGGGATAGTGGGCGAACTGATCGGGGACGGCTCCGAACCATGCCTCATGGCGGCGCATCCGGTTGTACAGCTGGAACCGCAGGACCTGGAACCGGCGAGCCATCTCCGGCTCGACCAGCCGACCGGAGATCCCGAGAGCCGGATCCCAGACCAGATCGAAGACCGACGCGTCCCGCCCGGGCCAGACTCCGCGCAGTCGGTCCAGCCGATCCAGCTCGCGGGCGAGGGCCGGGTTGACAGCCAGGAGGCGTCCCCGAAAGTCGAACAGGAACGCCGGGTCCGGCAAGAGGTCGCGGTCGGCCCGGAGGGCGACGAGCAGCCGCGCCTCCTCGCCGGGGGTGAGCGGCTCGGTGTCAAGGAGATGACCGGCCAGCCCGAGCAGGGTCATCCGGTCGGCGTAGCCAAGCTCCAGGACCCGCGCGAGTTGATTGATCGTATCGGGGTCGGGCCGCGGCGCGTCAGGTCCGCCGCGCTCATAACGGTAGACGGGGGCGGTGCCGGCCCACCGCATCGCGACGGCGAGGTCGATCGCCCGGAGGCCACGCCGTTCACGGCCGGCCCGGACCATCGCGCCAAACGCATCGAGATCGAGCGCCACAGCGCCTCCAGCGGGATCGCAACTCCGGAGTTGCACGGCGGGACAGGACGACGGACCAATCCGGGCCAATCTATGCTGTCGACAGGTTCAGATCACCGCGGGAGTCGGGGCCGGATCGGTCAGGATGTCGCCACATCATGACATATCACCCTGAACGTGCCCTGCTCACGACCCCGGCCGGCCCGACCACCGGCCGATGAGCCACGCACGACCATCAACGACCCAGGAGTACCCCGATGCTGCTCGACCGCCCCGTGATACTGCTCCGACTCGAAGGGCTGGCCCTGCTGGCCGGTGCCATCGCCCTCTACGCCAGACTGGACGGGACGTGGTGGTGGATCCCGGTCCTGCTCCTGGTCCCCGACATCTCCTGGGCTGGCTACCTGGCTGGCAATCGGGTCGGCGCGATGGTCTACAACGCCGTCCACGCCACCATCGTTCCGACCATCATGGGTATCGTTGGCCTCACCGCCAGCAGCGACACGACCATGCTGCTCGCCCTGATCTGGCTGTTCCACATCGGCCTCGACCGGGTGGCCGGCTACGGCCTCAAGTACCCGGACCAATTCGGCCACACGCATCTGGGTCTCAAGGGCCAGGCCGCGAGGGCTGAGAGCTCACCGACCCGGAATCAGGCTGCCGCGTGGCAGGATTGACTCGCCCGGGCCGGATTGGTGCGCGTCAAAGCGCGTCCGGGCATCCCGGATCTCGTCATGGGTGTACTCGGCCCAGGCCACCAGAGCGGCGAGCGGGGCCAGCAGGGACTCGCCGAGTGACGTGAGCCGGTACTCCACGCTCGGCGGCTTGGTCGGGAAGACGCGTCGCGTGAGCAGACCGTCCCGTTCGAGATCCCGGAGCGTCTGCGTCAGCATCCGCTTGGAGATGTCGGGGACCGCCCGCTTGATCTCGCTGAAGCGCCGGGGCTGAACAGCAAGCGAGATGAGGATCAGGGAAGACCACTTGTCACCGATTTGACTCAGGACATCGCGAACCGGACAGCTGGCCGGGTCGAACGCCCATCTCTGCCAATCAGTGAAGCGATCAAAGAGAAAAGTCTCGTCGGACTGAGTGGGGTTCCTTTCGCGTAACCTGGCCACCATTTTCTGCCTCCTTGTGCGCCAACTCGATGGTCTCTATTTTAGACCTGGTCTTGTCCATATACCAGCAGGAACCTCAGGAAGGAACCAGATGACGACTCCCGATCCAGCGATCTTCGTGAGCGGTGCCAGCGGCCAGTTCGGGCGGCTGACGATCGACTACCTGCTCGAACGCAATCCCGCGTCTCGAGTCATCGCCGGCATGCGCAACGTCGCGGCAGGCGACGATCTCACCGCCCGTGGCGTGGAGGTACGCCGGACCGATTACAACGACCCGGGCACTTTGACTACGGCTTTCGCCGGCGTGGATCGGCTGCTCTTCGTCTCATCGAGCGAGGTGGGCCAGCGCGTTCCCCAGCATCGCAACGTCATCGAGGCGGCGCGCCGCGCGGGGGTCAGGCTGATCGTCTACACCAGCATCCTCCACGCCGACGACACCCCGCTGGGACTGGCGAGCGAGCACCAGGCGACGGAGGCGGCACTGCGCGAATCCGGCGTGCCGTTCACCCTGCTGCGGAACGGCTGGTACACCGAGAACTATGTCGGTTCATTGGGAATGGCCGTCGCCAACGGCGCGGTCCTGGGCAGCGCGGGTCAGGGCCGCATCTCGTCCGCCGCCCGGGCCGACTACGCCACCGCCGCCGTGGCGGTGGTGACTTCAGACAGGGACGAGGCGGGCGCGATCTACGAGCTTGCCGGGGACGAGGCCTACACGCTGGCGGATCTGGCCGCCGAGATCGCCCGCCAGTCCGGCCGGGCCATCGCCTACCGGGACCTCCCCGAGGCGGACTACCGGGCGATCCTCCAGCAGGCCGGGCTCCCGGAACCCTTGGCGGTGGCCTACGCAGCGGCCGACGTCGGCGCGTCGCAGGGGGGCCTGTTCGACGATAGCCGCCAGCTCAGCGCCCTGATCGGCCGCCCGACGACGCCCCTGGCGCAGTCGGTACGGGAGGCGCTCACTCCGGCCGATTGAGGCCGGCCGCACCATCTGGGGTGGCTGGAGTCCATTATCAGCGCGTTGATCGCTCCGTCCGCCCGTCACCGGTGCGGCCGGTCTCGCGACCGGTCGCGATGTCCGCTTGTTTCGCCCCCTTGAGAGAACCAACCATGACCCTCACCAGCCCGAACCATCGCGGCATCAGCGCCACGAACGGCCCGACCACGGCACGAACATCGACGTGGAGTGTGACGGCGCTGCTCGTCGTCCTCCTTGTCTCAACCGTCATCGGCGGCGTGGGTACGGGCCAGTCCGACTCCATGAATGCCCAGCAGGGCACGGCGTCCCTGGAGGAGCTTGAAGCGACCGTGCAGCGGTTCTACAACGTCTTCGCCACGGCTGATGCCGTCGGAGTACCGCTGCACGGTCGAGCGGTCCGATCAGTCGAACGACCGATGGTCGATGGTCGATGCACTCGATGCGGACGAGCACACGGAGCTGCGTCGGCTGCTCGCTAGTTGTGTCCCAGGAAGATCAATCGGGAGGGTCAGACACGATGTCGAAGACGCACTACCGTTTCGCCACAGTCGAGAAGCATCGGCTCTTCTACCGTGAAACCGGCCCAGCCGACGGGCCGGTGGTCGTGCTTCTGCACGGGTTCCCCAGCAGCTCCCACATGTACCGCGATCTCATCCCGGGACTGCAGGACCGCTACCACGTCATCGCTCCCGACATGCTCGGCTTCGGGTTGTCCGACGCTCCGGATGCGCGGGGATTCACCTACTCCTTCGACATCCTCGCCGAATTGACCGACCGACTCCTCCGTCAGCTCGGGGTCGATCGGTACGCCATTTACGTGCAGGACTACGGTGCCCCGGTCGGGTGGCGGCTCGCGCTCGCGCACCCCACGGCGATCACCGCGATCATCACCCAGAACGGCAATGGCTACGAGGCGGGCTTCGTTGATAGTGCCTGGACCCGGCGCGCACAAGCCTACGGGCAGAACCCGACCGCGGCCACCGAAGCCGCCGTGCGGAAGGCCCTGACCATGGCCGATATACGATGGCAGTACGTTGAGGGTGCGCCCAACGAGACCCTTGTCAATCCCGACGCCTGGGTGCATGACCACGCCTTCATCGCCCGTCCGGGAAACGACCTCGTCCAGCTGGCGTTGTTCCGGGACTATGGGACCAATCCGCCGCTGTACCCGGCACTGCATCGGTACCTCCGCGCGAGCGCCGTGCCGGTGCTCGCTGTCTGGGGCGCGAGCGATCAGATCTTCGGGCCGGACGGCGCCCGCGCCTTCGCTGACGACGCGCTCGACGCCGAAATTCATCTTCTAGACGGGGGCCACTTCCTCCTGGAGACCGCGGCGGCCGAAGTGACCGAGCTGATCCGCGACTTCCTGGCTCGCCGCTTGGCAGACGATCCCTGCACTTAGTAGGCCGTTACGGTAAAGAGTAGCGGATTTCCTTGGCGTAACGCGCCGATATCCCCCGCAAGGAGTCCCGTCATGGCTAAGAGCGACCGGCAATAGGCGTCGGCGCGATGCCTCCCATCCAGCGGAACTCGCCTTCTAATCCCCAAGTCACCTGGTGACCAGTTACCGGTCGTTCCCTATTGCCAGTCGCCCTTGGATCAGGCCCAACGTCTGAGACGGTTGTAGCAGAACCAAGCCACGATGCTCCCAACCGTACTAGACATCATCGGGCTCTGGGCGGGCAGCGATACGACGATGCTGCTCGCGCTGATCTGGCTGTTCCACATCGGCCTCGACCGGGTGGCCGGCTACGGGCTCAAGTGCCCGGAGCAGTTCGGCCACACCCACCTCGACGTCAAGGGTCGGGCAGGGCCCACAGATGCTGCGCTTGTCCGGCCCTGACGGCAGCGACGCGCGACGAGCCGGGGCTACATGTGGCGGTCGAACCAGCCGACCAGCCGCGTCATGTGCTCGATCCGGTGCTTCGGCTTGCCGCCCCGAGTCAGGCCGTGGCTCTCGTCCGGGAAGCGGACGAACTCGACCTCGCGGCCGAGCTGCTTCAGCGCCAGGTAGAGCTGCTCGGCCTGCTCCATCGGGCAGCGGTAGTCCTCCTCGGCGTGGAGGATCAGCAGCGGCGTGGTGATCGCCTTCACGTAGGTGATCGGCGACAGCTCCATGTAGCGCCGGGTCAGCTCCGGGCTGTCCCACGGCGCCCCGCCGAGCTCGTGGAACATCGAGATCACGGCGATGTCGTCGGTCCCGTACATCGAGTACATGTTCGAGATGGTCCGCTGGGTGACCGCGGCCCGGAAGCGGTCGGTGTGGCCGATTGCCCAGTTGGCCATGAAGCCGCCGTACGAGCCGCCGGCGACGCCGAGCCGCCGCGGGTCGAGATTGGCGTGGGCGATGGCGGCGTCGACGACCGCCATCTGCTGGGGGAAGTCGACCTCGCCCCAGGCGCCGCGAAGCGCCTCGGTGTGCGCCTGCGCGTAGCCGGTGCTGCCCTGCGGGTTGGCGAAGATCACCGCGTAGCCCCGGCTAGCCAGGACCTGGAACTCGTGGACGTAGCCCCAGCCGTACATCGCGTGCGGCCCACCGTGGATCTCGAGCACCGCCGGGAGCTTCACCCCCGGCGTCACGCCGGCCGCGCCGCCCGGCCGCATCACCCAGCTCGGGATCCGGACCCCATCGTGCTCCACCGACAGCTCCTCGGGCAGGTTCAGCGCCAGTTCCCGGATGAGTCCCTCGTTGTGACGGGTCAGGACGACCTCATCCGTCCCGGCCGCGACCAGATGGATCTCGGGTGGCGTGACCGGGTCGTGGACCGCGATCGCCAGCCGTGACCCGTCGGCGACGGTCGGGTCGAGCGCGAACGCCCCGACCTGCCGGCACCCAGCGGTAACCGGCGAGACGACACCGGGACCGTTCTCCGGGACGGTGATGCGCTGGACGTGGGCCTCGCCGTCGCGACCGACGATGATCAGGATCGAGCGGCCGTCCGGGGCCCAGGCCGGCGCGTGACCAGCGAAGGCGGCGGTGTCGCCGATCGCGCCGTTGGCGATCGAGCGGTCGTAGCCCGCCGTCAGCGCTCTGGGATCGCCACCACCGGCCGGAACCACCCAGAGATCATCGTCCGGCGCCTCCAGCTCCATGTCGCCGGTGCCCGTGAACGCGACCCACCGCCCGTCAGGGGAGAACGACGGCCGCCCGTACTGACCGGCGCCGTCGGTGATCCGCCTCGGCACGGCGCCGGGCACGACCGTCCAGATGTCGCTGGTCCGTTCCAGCTCCCAGGCCGGGTTCCGGTTGGCGGCGAAGGCGATCTCCCGCCCAGCCGGGGACCAGGCCGGCGCCGCGTGGTTGTACGGGCCGTCGGTGATCTGCTCCGGCGCCTTGTCTCCGTCGACGTCGACCACGAAGAGGTGGTCGTACTTGCCGCCAAGGAAGCCCTTGCCGTCGAACTTGTAGCGAATGTCGCGGATCAGCTTCGCGTCGCTGTCCGGGTTGTTGTCCTCCGGCGTGACCGACGAGACGAAGACGACCCGGCCACCGTCCGGCGCCCAGGCGGCCGAGCCGGCGCCGTTCTCGAGATCGGTGACGCGGCGGGCCTCGCCGGCCGTTGCCGGGATCACCCAGAGATTGCCGGCCTTCGTGTCCCGGTTGGAGACGAACAGCAGCCGGCTGCCGTCCGGCGACCAGACCGGCGCCGTGTCCCGCTTGCTCCCGGCGGTCAGCTGGCGGGGCTCGCCCCCATCGGCGTCCGTCGGGACCAGCCAGATCGCGGCGGTGTAGCCATCGTCTTCGAGGTCGGCGCTCGTCACACCGACGGCGACCTGGCGACCGTCCGGGCTCATCGCCGGCTCGCCCACGACCCGGATCTTCGCCAGGTCCTCCGGCGTCACGGCCCGGCCGCCACGGGAACGGGCCTCGACCGGCGGCAGCGACGGCGGGGTGACTGGCTCGGTCGGCGGAATGGGCGCGGCACCGGACTCGCCGGCAGGGTCGGCGCCAGCCTCATGCGCAAAGGCAGCCGGCATGGGGTCGCCGAGGAGTTGCTCGTCAGTCCCCGTCGCACCGTCCGGGTGGTGGCGAGCGGGTTCATCGGTCGCGCCCTGCGAGGCGGCCTCGTCCTCGATCAGCGTCTCAGGCGCGGGCGACTGGCCGGCCCCCTTACCGCCCTTGCCATCCTTCCTGCCCTTGCCGTCCTTCTTGCTGCCGCTCTTGCTCTTGTCCTTGCTCATGCGTTCTCCCGGTTCCGTCGCGGTTCCCTGCCTGCGCCTACCGCACACAGTGAACCGTGACCGGCCGGGCTTGTCTACGGCTGCCCGGCCGGGCGGCTCGACGCCAACCGGGCGCGGGCCTTGATCTCGTCGACGACCTCGCCCTTGGCGTCGGCGTAGTGCTGAACGTAGCGCCAGGTCCGGGCGGCGAGCTCCCGTTTGCTCCGGGCGTACAGGTCACGGTCGGCGTCATTGGCCCGGAGCCAGTCGCGGAAGAGAATCATCTCGTCGATCTCGCCACATCCCTCGGTGAAAACATGAAGGTTGACTTCTTCGTCATCGCGGCCGAGGTTTCTGTGCTGGAACCAGTCGGGCTCACGGACCTTGAGTCGGAAGCCCGCCGCCTCCAGATCGGGCACGTAGGCGTCCTCGTCGTCACTATCCGGTACGGCGAGCACCAGGTCGATCTTCGGCTTGGCGATCAGCCCCGGAACGGAGGTCGACCCGACATGCTCCAACAGCCTGACCCGGGCGCCTAGAGTTGCCCGGACCAATCCGGCCAACCGCTCGTAACGCCGCGGCCATTCGGGATCATACGCCGCGAGGTGGATTATGGCGTTGTGGCCTGGCTTGATTCCCACCCACGCCCGCTCGATCTCGTCGTCCCGGCTCTGGTCGGTCCGACCCATCGTCTCATCCGTCATGTCGCCGTCCCCTCCCTGAGCCATCCTGCGGTCCCGTGGCGGGGCGATCTGCTCGCGGTGGGCAGCCGCACAGGATAGCACCCTCGCGCGGGTTCGCACACGGCGGTGGTCTCGATCGATCACCGCCGCACGAAAGACCGGACGCTGGATCCAACATCATCAGACCGGCCCACCAGAACGGGCGTCCCCTTGATCGGTTCCCTCCGTCGGCCTATCATGTAAGCTATTGCTTACCGTAAAGAGGTACTTACATGACGGCGCGGGACCAACTCAGCGTGGCGTTCGCCGCACTGGCGGATCCGACGCGCCGCGACATCCTCATGCGACTTCGAAGTGGCCCGCTCACCGTCAGTGATCTGGCGGCGCGGTATCCGATGAGTAGACCCGCGGTGTCTCAGCATCTGACGGTGCTGGCGAAGGCCGGCCTCGTGGCACGGGACCGGAGAGGACAGTGGAACGACTGCTCGCTCGCGATCGCCAGCCTGGATGAGGCGGCCGCGTGGATCGAGCAGCAGCGCGCTGACTGGACCGAGCGGTTCGACCTACTCGACGAGCATCTCAGTGGCCGCCGCGAACAAGACCGCGGGGCACATGACCAAGGAGAGGGAGAACACCCATGATCGACGCATCGAAAGGCTTCACGCTCGTCCGCACGTTCGACGCGACCCCCGAGGACGTCTGGACGGCGTGGACCGACCCCGACTCGGCCGCGCAGTGGTGGCATACCCGCGGAACGAGCACGCCCCGCGAATCCGTCGAGATCGACGCGCAGGTCGGCGGCCGCTACATCTACACGATGGTGAACGACGCGACCGGCGACAAGGTCGTCACCGGTGGGGTCTACCGCGAGGTCGCGCCGTTCGAGCGCCTCGTGTTCACCTGGGGCTACCCGGACGGCGACCCGGTTGACCAGCCGGTCGTCACGATCACCCTCGAGCCGGTTGGGGAACGCACGCGGATGACGTTCGATCTGCGCGGCGTCGACGGGACGAAGGGCGATGGGTCCTTCTACGACGGCTGGGAGGAGGCGCTCGATTCCCTTGGGGAGCATCTGGGACCGTCCTGAACCGGCCGGTGATGGGGGCGCCGTCCGAGACGGTACGCTGCGCGGAAGCGGGGAGTACGTTTCACGATCGGTCAACGAGCCAGGGGGCCGCGGCCGGTGGCGCCCGGTAGCCCTCCCGGCCGCCGTGTCGGCCGAACTCCCCCGACATCGCTGAGTTGATAGGGAGCGGCCCAGTCGGATCACCGATCCGACTGGGCAGCCTGCGACACCCTGGTCGGCATCGTCACGGCCCCGGCCCGTGACCTGGCGATCCTGACGACGTCGACTCGGCGGCCGGAGCCCATCCGAACCGGCCAGCACCCGCCTGACCCCGGCGGTGTGGCAGCCCAACGGCATGGCGATGAGCCGGCCGGGCTCTCTTCGGCGCCACCGGTCCCGCGACTGTTCGACTCGCTCTGATGAGCGCGTCACGTCCATCTTCGGTCGACTTCATCACCTCAGGTGGGGACTCGAGTGGTTGAGGCCACCATCGCTTCCAGGTTGACGGATACTGACGGGACGGCGACCCTTCCCTCCGGCAGCGTTACCAGGCATGACGGCGCTGCGGTCGGCCCACGGTTGAATGGCGGTCGAATATGTCCGTTGATCCAGAACGCTCCGCACCTGACGCATCCCACCGGAGGTGATCACCGTGACCATCGCTCCCAGCCGCACCGAGATCTCCTCCGAGGACTACGCCCGCGCGCTCGACGCCGCCGACACACTCGCGGCGTTCCGGGACCGGTTCTACCTCGCGCCGGGGACGATCTACCTGGACGGCAACTCGCTCGGCCTGCTCTCGCGGGACGCCGAGGCGGAGGTGCTGCGGACGCTGGACCAGTGGAAGCGGCTTGGGGTCGACGGCTGGATGCGGGCCGACCCGCCCTGGTTCTGGGTCGGCGAGGAGCTCGGCCGCCAGGTCGCGCCGCTGGTCGGTGCCGATCCGGATGAGGTCGTCGTCACCGGGAGCACGACCGTCAACCTTCACGCGCTGGTCGCGAGCTTCTACCGGCCGGTGGGCGACCGGCGCCGGATCGTCGCCTCGGCGCTGGACTTCCCGTCCGACGTCTACGCGCTCCAGAGCCAGATCGCCCTCCGCGGCGGCGACCCGGAGCGCGATCTGATCCTCGTCCCCAGCGCCGACGGCCGGACGCTGGACGAGGCGGAGCTGATCGCGGCGATGACCGACGAGGTCGCGCTGGTCGTGCTGCCGTCGGTGATCTACCGCTCCGGGCAGCTGCTCGACATGGCGCGGCTGACAGCGGCGGCCCGGGAGCGCGGCATCCCGATCGGGTTCGACTGCGCCCACTCCGCCGGCGCCGTCCCGCACCGCTTCTCCGAGTGGGGTGTGGACTTCGCCGTCTGGTGCTCCTACAAGTACCTCAACGCCGGGCCGGGTTCCGTCGCCGGGCTCTACGTCAACCGGCGCCACTTCGGCACAGCGCCGGGGCTGGCCGGCTGGTGGGGCTCCGACAAGGAGCGCCAGTTCGACATGCGCCACGACTTCGAGGGCGCCGGGGGCGCTGGTGCCTGGCAGATCAGCACGCCGCCGCTGCTCTCGACCGCGCCGCTGGCCGGCTCGCTCCGCATCGTCGCCGAGGCCGGGATGGACGCGATTCGGACGAAGTCGCTCGCCCAGACGGACTACCTGATGGGTCTTCTGGAGGCGTCGGGCCTGACCGAACAGCCCTACGCCTACCGGATCGGGACGCCAAGGGAGGCCGACCGGCGCGGCGGGCACGTCGCCGTCGAGCACGACGCCGGGCCGCAGATCGCCCGGGCGCTCAAGCGACGCGGCGTGATCCCCGACTTCCGCCCGCCGGACGTCGTCCGCCTCGCCCCGATCCCGCTCTACACCTCCTACCACGACCTCTGGCAGACCGCACAACACCTCCGCACCATCATCGACGCGGGTGAGCACGAAGGTGATGGCGACCGGGAGATCGTCGCCTGACGGGTCAGCCGATGGGTTGCCTGACCTCGAACAGGCCCAATGCTCCCCTCTCCGGGCACCTGCGGAGCCGAAGCCGCTTCAGCGGATGAGCGAGCGGGGTCTGGGGAGAGGTCTGCTCCACCGCCAGCCTATTTCCGAAAATGACCGCTGTGGCGGGTACTTCAGGTCACCGCAGATCCCGTTGAACTCCTTAACGTCGCGCTTCCCCGGCGTTGGTATCATTGGACGCACGCAGTAGTCGCCCCGCGCCCGGACTGAGGGCCTTTCGTCCCAGCCATACACCGCCGTATGCGCCACGAGAGGGCTGCCCGATCGCCACGCCAGCCACGCCAGCCACGCCAGCCAACCCGACCGACATGATCCCCACGCACCCCGCGCAGTTCCGGAAGCTCTGGGCGGCGGCGGGCGTGTCCAACGGTGCCGACGGCCTGACGATGTTCGCCGGGCCGCTGCTGGCGGCGGCGCTGACCCGCGACCCGCTCCTCGTCGCCGGGCTCGCTTTCGCCCAGCAGGTCCCCTGGCTGATCTTCCCGCTGATCAGCGGCGCGATCGTCGACCGGCTGGACCGGCGCCGGGTGATGGCCGGTGTTGCCGCGTTCCGGGCGCTGCTGATCGCCGGACTTGGCCTTGCGACGCTGCTCGACGCGACCTCGCTGCCGCTGCTCTACGCCGTCTTCTTCCTGCTCGGGAGCGCCGAGACGGTCTTCGACCCGGCCTCGGTGACGTTGCTGCCGGCGATCGTCCCGCGGGCCGGGCTGCCGCGGGCCAACGCCCGGCTGGCCGGAACCATGACCGTCCTCAACCAGTTCACCGGCCCACCGCTCGGCGGTCTGCTATTCGGTCTGGCCGCCGCCCTGCCGTTCCTGCTCGGCAGTGGGCTGTACGCCGCCGCGGCCGCCTTCGTCCTGGCTCTGCGCGGCCGGTTCCGGACCGACACCCACGAGACCCGGGCGACCCCGGCTCAGCTACGCCGGGAGATCGCCGAGGGGGTCCGCTGGCTGGCCGGGCACCGCTTCCTCCGGACGCTGGCCGTCACCCTCGGCGTGATGAACCTGACGATGGGCGCGACGATGGCGGTGCTGGTCCTGGTCGCCTACGAGCGGCTCGGCCTGACGTCGTTCCAGTACGGTCTGTTCAACATCGCCTACGCTGCCGGCGGCTTCGTCGCCTCCCTGCTCGTCCTCCGGCTGATCGCCTGGATCGGATTCTCCCGCATCCTCCGTTACGGGATCGTGCTGGAGGCGGCGACGTGGGTCGTCTTCGCGCTCTCACGGGACGTACTCGTCGTCGGCGTGGTCTGGGCCCTGTTCGGCGCCCACGCGATCGCCTGGGGCACGGTGGCCGTCACGGTCCGGCAGACGATCGTGCCGGCGGCCCTGCTCGGCCGGGTGACGAGCGCCTACATGACGATCTCGGCCGGCAGTGGCGCGATCGGGGCCGTGATCGGCGGCGTTCTCGCCGGCGGGATCGATCTCACCGCCCCGTTCTGGTTCGCCGCCGTGCTGGACTTCGCCGTGCTGGCCTGGGCCTGGCGGATGCTGGGGCGGGCGCCAGACGAACCGCTGGACACGGCGATCGATCTTCATGGGAAGGTGTCCGGGGAATCGACCACCGGCGTCTGGACCTGAAGATGGTCCGGTCACGACCGAAGAGGACCCGTCCTGTCGGCGTGATGGATCCACGGCGATCGGGATCCTCGGCGATCAGGAGCACGAGGGGTTGGTGGACACGCGCCTCGGGGAGCGAAACGCTGGCACGCGGCCTGAACGATGTCCGGGCAGAGAGACGCCAGCGTCCGGATGCCCCGGACTCCACTATGTAGCAGGAGGAAATCGGCGTGATCACCAGCAGCCTGCGTGACCTCTGGTACAAGAACGCGATCTGGTACGGGATCGACGTCAAGGCGTACCAGGACTCCGACGGCGACGGGACCGGCGACTTCATCGGACTGACCCAGCGCCTGAGTTACCTGGCCGGCCTGGGGGTCACCGCGATCTGGCTGATGCCCTTCTATCCGTCACCAAACACGGACAACGGCTACGACGTGGCGGACTACTACGGCATCGACCCCTCGCTGGGCACGCTCGGCGACTTCGTCGAGTTCCTCCGCCAGGCCGAAGAGCTTGGCATCCGCGTCATCGTCGATCTGGTCGTCAGCCACACGTCCGACCAGCACCCGTGGTTCCAGGAGGCCCGTCGGGATCCGATCTCCCGGTACCGGGACTTCTACGTCTGGTCGGACGAGCTGCCCACCGACGCCAATTGCACGATCGTCTTCCCCGGTGAGCAGGACAGCAACTGGACACGGGACGACCGGGCCGGGGCGTGGTACCGGCACATCTTCTACCCCTCCGAACCCGATCTCAACATCGCCAACCCGGAAGTCGTCGCCGAGATCTTCAAGATCATGGGCTTCTGGCTTGCACTCGGCGTCTCCGGCTTTCGGGTCGACGCGGCGCCATTCCTGATCGAGCACTCGGAGATCCTGCGCTACAATGTCCAGGACCCACATGCCTTCCTGCGCGACCTGAAGTTCTTCCTCACGACACGGCGCGGCGACGCGGTCCTGCTCGCCGAGGCCAACGTCCTCCCCGACCAGTTGTCGTCGTACTTCGGCGACGGCAACGAGATGAACCTCCTGCTCAACTTCGTCCTCAACAACTACGTCTGGCTGGCGCTGGCGCGGCAGCGGGCGGAACCGATCGCGACCGGGCTCCGGACGCTGCCGGAGATTCCACCGATGTGCCAGTGGGCCAACTTCCTCCACACCTACGATGAGCTCGATCTGTCCCGGCTGAGCAGCGCCGAAGAGGCCGAGGTCATGGACGCCTTCGCGCCCGAGCCGGACATGCGAATCTACGGTCGGGGCATCCGCCGGCGTGTCGGGCCGATGCTCGGCGGAGACGCCAGCCGGATCACGCTGGCCCAGAGCCTGATCTCCACGCTGCCGGGCGCGCCGCTGATGATCTACGGCGACGAGATCGGCATGGGCGACGACCTCACGCAGCCCGGTCGCTTCTCCACCCGGACTCCGATGCAGTGGACGAACGAGCGCAATGCCGGCTTCTCGACTGCCGCCACGGACCGGCTCATCCGGCCGGTGGTTTCCGACGGTCCGTACGGTTTCAGGCAGGTCAACGTCCAGACCGAGCGCCGCGACGGCGAATCCGCGCTCAACCGGACGAACGCCATGATCCGGACGCGGAAGGAATCGCCCGAGTTCGGATGGGGCGCGCTGGAGATCCTCGCGACGGGTGACGAGGCGGTCTTCGCGCACATCTGCGAGTGGCGCGGCCGGACGGCTTTCGCCGTGCACAACCTGGCCGACACCGCGCGGACGGTTCATCTCGATCTGGGCGACCGCAGCTACGACGACCTCCAGGAAACGTTGAGCGACGGCGGCTACGATGCCCCACAGGGTCGACCGCTGGAAGTCGCGCTCAATGGCTACGGCTACCGCTGGTTCCGGCTCGACCGCGTCCGGCGCGACGCACTCTGATGGGGCGTCCAGCCAGCGCCATGACCTGGGAGGTCATGGCCAGAGGGGGAGATCGGGCGGATCACGTCAACTCAACCGGACACGCACGATCCGCCAGACCCAACAGGGAGACCCGCTCGATGGCCGTCACCTACTCCGTCCAGTTCGACGTCGTCCCGGCCGAGCGAGACCGGTTCCTGACCCTGCTGGACGGCGTGCTCGATGCGATGCGCCACGAGCCGATGTTCCTTCAGGCGACGCTGCACGAGGACCCGGAGAACGTGAAACGGCTGTTCCTCGTCGAGACGCGGGAGGACCACGACGACGACGTCGTCGAACGGCCGTTGCATCGCCCCTACCGGCAGACGTTCCACGCCGCCCTGCCCGATGTCCTGACGCAGCCCCGAACCGTCACCGTCTGGCGCATACGGCGAGCGGACCGGCGAGGGAATCGACCTTGCCACCAGGCTCAGGCTGATGAAGCGTGACTGATCGCTGCGACGAACGCGACGACGAACGCGATGAACCAGCGACGTCCGAGGCACTACTGATTTTCATCACCGGCTCACCGGGCAGCGGCAAGACGACGCTGGCGGCGACGCTCCAGCGTGCGCTGGGCTACCCACTGCTCCAGCGCGACGCGCTGAAGGAGGTCCTGCTGGACCACCTCGGGGCCGCCGACCGGACCGAATCGCGGCGGCTGGGCGGTGCATCATGGTCGCTGCTGTATGCGATGCTCGATCGACTTGCCGGTCGTGTGCCGGTCATCGTCGAGTCCAACTTCTCGCGTGGTCGGGATGAGGCGAATCTCGCGCCATTCCTCGCCAGAGCCCGGTCGGTCGCGCTGCATTGTCAGACCGACCTGTCGACGATCCAGCGACGGATCGCCGCCCGGAAGGGATCGACGGACCGCCACCCAGGCCACTTCGACGACATTGCCTGGCCGGAGATCGAACGGCGTCACCGGGACGGCACCTACGACCCGATGGACCTGCCCTGCCCGACCCTCCGGATCGACACGACCACTGGCCCGGACCCGAATCTGGAGGCGATCCTCGCGTTCATCCGGGCAACCTGACCACCAGAGCCCGGTTTCACCGTCCCTGACGTATCGACCATCCGCTGGTACCGGGTCGCGTTGCGGATCGACGTTCACGTCCGGGCCTGGTCATCCGTCTCCTGCGCCGACCGCCTGGCCAGGTCCTGGGCAGTCCGGCCAAACAGGAAGGCGCCAAGCACGAACCACGGCGACCAGAGGATGAGGTCCCAGCGATACCAGGTCCGATCGGCGTCGGCACCGATCGCGACGATGCCGAAGAGTCGGAGGGTGCTGAACACGAACCCCGAGTAGAAGAACGCGCGCAAGAGCAGGACGACCGTCACGCCCCAGGCTCCGATGAGTCGCAGCCGGGTTGGCAGGCGTTCACCCCAGGGCCGGACGGTCGACAGCGCAATCGCCGATGCCAGCCAGCAGAGGACGACGACCCCCCAAAGCCCCTGCAGGCGAAACGCCGGGTCGTGAATCAGATCCGTCTCGGCCTGCCCCTTGAGCGCCAGGCTGAAACGCAGACCGGTTTCTCCACCTGACGCCCAGTACAGGTGCAACAAACCGAAGATTAAGGCCCACCCCGCGGCCAGATACGCCATACGGACGGGACGGCGACCGCCATCGATGCCGTCAGCTCCGGGCAAGTCCGTCTCCTTCCCCGCGACGAGGAGCCAGCCGGGACGCTACGGAAGGATTTTCCTCATTGCTGGCTGTCCGAAGCCGGGGCCAGCCGGACGATGCTGCCGCCATCCTGGCCGAACAGGGCCATGTAGACCTCGCCGTCGTTGCCCTGGCCGAAGGAGGTGATGTTGAAGCCGGTGTCGATCGGGGTCGACGCGACGAACGTTCCGTCGCCGGCCGGCCGCAGCCCCCACAAAAGCCCCGTCCCGTAGTCGGCGTAGAGGTAAGTCCCGACGAGTTCCGGGAGGGCGGTGCCGTGGTAGACGTAGCCGCCCGTGACGGAGACGCCCTCCGAGTGGTTGTACTGCACGACCGGGTCGGTCAGGCCCTCGGTCTCGCAGGTCTCGACCTGGAAGCAGTTCGCTCCTTCCCGGATCGACCAGCCGTAGTCCTCGCCCCCGGCGCTACCGGCCGGCTGGAAGTCGACCTCCTCCCACTCGTCCTGCCCGACGTCGGCGATCCAGAGGTCGCCAGTCACCATGTCGAAGCTGATCCGCCACGGGTTGCGGAGCCCGTAGGCCCAGACTTCGGGGAGCGCGTCGGCGGTCCCCACGAACGGGTTGTCCTCCGGGACCGTGTACTGCTCGGCGCCGGCCGTGGCCGTCGGGTCCGGATCGATCCGGAGCAGCTTGCCCAGCCACGTCCCGACGTCCTGGCCGTTGCCCTGCGGGTCGCCGGCCGAACCGCCATCGCCGAGGCCGAGGTACAGGTAGCCGTCGGGACCGAACACGACCGCGCCACCGTTGTGGTTGGGGTACGGCTCCGCCTGGGTCAGTTGCGTGACCTCGCTGGCCGGATCGGCGACGTTCGGGTCGTCCGTCACGGCGAACCGGCTGACGACCACCGAGCCTTCGGTGTCGGTGTAGTAGACGTAGAAGGCGCCATTCGTCGCGTAGTCCGGGTGGAACGCCAGCCCGAGCAGGCCCTGCTCCGAGCCCTGGGTGGTGATCCGGTCGCTGATGTCGAGGAATGGGTCCGGCAACAGCGTTCCGTCCTCGATGATCCGGATGGTGCCCGTCTGCTCCAGGACGAACAGGCGCGCGTCATCCGGCGGCGACGTGATCCAGAGCGGGTTGGAGAGACCGGTCGCGACCTCCTCGAAGGTCAGCCCGGAACCCGCCAGATCCCAGCCCTCCTCGGGGACGGCGGTACTGGCCGGCGTCGCGTCCTGCGCCCGGGCCGGGGAGAGCGCGCCGGCCACTCCGGTCAGACCGAGCAGCAGGGTCAGGGCGACCGTGAGGACCAGCCTCGCCGGGCGCCAGGTGGTACTGGCGGTGTTCATCGTGGGTGACATGGAGACCCCTTCCGGGCATCATCTTGGTCCTGGCGCCGTCCGTCGCCAGGACCCTTCGGGAACGATTCAGTTCAGATGGGGAACGTCTCCCAAGATGTGCGCCAGCGGCGACGCAAGACGTCCCCCCCGCGACACAATCCGTGCATCGATGTCCCGTCCGTTCCATCATTCATTCATGCCCGCCAGATCGAGCCGTCAAGAACCGGACTGACCGGGGTCAGCTCCGGCACGGCTCCTGTCTGACGCTGTCCCGTACCGAGGGAATAAAGCAAGTGAAGTCTTGCTTTATCGCCAGAGCGCCGCTACCCTCGTCCAGCGCGTTCGGCCTGCGCCAGCTGGGACCGGACGGCGTATCATCGGCGGTGGCCGCGACGATGCGGGACCTTGTCGTCGGTCTGGCTCGATGCTGAAGGGAACTCCCGTCCGATGGCTCAGCCCGGTATTCGTGTCCTGTTCGGCGGCACCTACGCGGCGCGCTCGATCGCGATCGCCGGCGCGACGGTCCTGCAGGCGGTCAACGTTCTGATCGCGATCACGATCCTGCCGTCGGTCGTCCGGGACATCGGCGGTCAGGACCTCTACGCCTGGAACACGACGCTCTACGTAGTCGCGTCGATCATCGGGGCGGCGCTCGCCCCGCGGGTGCTGGTTCGGCTCGGCCCGCGAGTCGCCTTCCGGGTCGCCGTCATCTGCTTCATCGTCGGAGGGCTGCTCTGCGCGCTCGCGCCGGCGATGGTGGTCCTGCTTGTCGGCCGGACGGTCCAGGGGTTCGGCGGCGGGTTCCTCTCGGCCCTGATCTACGCCATCATCCGGGAGGCGTACCCGCAGCCGCTCTGGCCGCGGGCCTTTGCCCTGACCAGCGCCATGTGGGGGATCGCCACGGTCAGCGGCCCAACCATCGGCGGGATCTTCGGCTCCCTCGGCGCCTGGCGCTGGGCGTTCGGCAGCATGCTTCCGGTCGCGATCCTGATCCTGTTCATGTTCGAACGCATTCTCCGTGATATCCATCCGCCGGAGATGACCCTGACGCGGCTGCCGGTCCGGCAACTCGGACTCCTGGCCGGCAGTGTCATGGCGATCTCGGCCGGGAGCATCAGCAGCGTCCCCCTGACCAATGGCATAGGTATCGCCGTCGCCGTCGTCCTGCTCGTCGCCCTGGCCCGGATCGAAGCCCGGTCGCCCGACCGGCTCCTGCCATCCGGCACGTTCTCGCTCCGCTCCCCGATCGGAGCGGTCATCACGACGATGGTGCTGCTGACGATCGCGATCAGCGCCGACGTGTTCACGCCGTACTTCCTCCAGATCCTCCATGGCCTGTCGCCCCTGATCTCCGGTTACATGGTCGCGCTGCTCTCGGCCGGCTGGACATTCAGTTCGCTCGTCGTCTCGGGCTACGCCGGGCAACGGGAGCGGATGGTGATCCTGTTCGCCCCGCTGGTGATCCTGGCCGGACTGGTCGTAATGGCGATCGCGATGCCCGGCGAGGGGGGTGGGATGGTCCAGATCACGGCGATCGGGATCGGCCTGTTCCTGCTCGGACTCGGGATCGGCAGCACCTGGCCGCACCTGCTGACCCGGGCGCTGTCGTCGGCGCCCAATCACGAGCAGGCGCTGGCAGCCTCCTCGATGACGACCGTCCAGCTGGTCGCGACGGCATTCGGCGCGGCCTTCGGCGGTGTCATCACCAACCTGACCGACTACTCCAACCTCGCCTCCGGCGGGACGACGACGGCCGCCGTCTGGTACTACGGGCTGTTCTGCCTCGCCCCGGCCCTGGCCTTCCTGACTGGCCTCCTCGTCGTCCGCCGGACATCGGAGTCGATCCCGGCTGGCGAACCGGCGACCAGTCACTGACCATCCCGGTGATGCCTGCGATGTCCGTTTCGTAGGGGCGAAGCTCTCGCTGCGCTGGCGAGTCCGGCCGCCGCAGCGGCCTTCGCCGCCAGGCGAGACCATGCCACGCAACCGGCATCTTTGGGTCGACCTCGTGGCGCACGAACAGGATCCGAAATCGTCCGTTCGTCTTCACTGTCGGACATGTTTGAACCCGGATCACCAGTTATCGCCCTGCGGGGCGATGGCCGCTGCGGCGGCCGGGCTTGCTAGCTGCGCCCCTACGACACTGGTCGCTGATCGCTGGCCAGTTGACGATCATCCCACCAGCCATGACCTTCGAGGTAATGGCTTCCGGCCACAATCCACTCTACGCTGGTCGGGGAGGACACGCGCGATGGCAACCCGGTTCGAGGTCCAGGCGGCTCAACCCGTGGGAACGCTGCTGCGGGAGTGGCGCGAGCGCCGCCGGCTCAGCCAGCTCGACCTGTCGCTTCAGGCCGAAATCTCGTCCCGGCACATCAGCTTCGTCGAGACCGGCCGCTCACAGCCCAGCCGGGAGCTGATCCTGCGTCTCGGCGAGCGCCTCGACCTGCCGTTCCGGGAGCGCAACCGGCTGCTGCTGGCGGGTGGCTTCGCGCCGGTCTACGCCGAGACGGCTCTCGACGACCCGCCGCTCCGGGCGGTCCGCGACGCCCTCCGGCGGATGCTGTTCGGCCACGACCCGTACCCGGCCGTCGTCGTCGACCGGCACTGGAACCTGGTCGAGGCCAACGCCAGCCTGACGGTCCTGACCGCGGAGATCGACCCGGCTCTGCTCGCGCCGCCGGTCAACGTCTACCGGGCCAGCCTCCACCCGGCCGGGATGGCCCGGCAGATCGTCAACCTGGGTGAGTGGCGCGGTCACCTGCTCGCCCGGCTCCGGCGCCAGGTCGAATCCAGCGGCGACGTGATGCTTGCCCGGTTGCTGGAGGAGGTCCGCGGCTACCCCTGCGACCAGCCCGTTCCGGACGTCGAGATCCCCGGTCCGGGCCAGTTCGTCGTCCCGCTCCGCCTACGCTCCCCGGACGGCGAGCTGGCCTTCTTCAGTACCGTCGCCACCTTTGGGACGCCGCTGGACGTCACGGTCTCCGAGCTCGTCATCGAGGCGTTCTACCCCGCCGACAAGCGGACCGCGACGGTCCTTGCCAGCCGCGCCGTGGCGACCAGACAGGACGGCCCGCCGTGACGACCATTGGCCCGCCGACACCGCCGACCGGTTCCGTTCCGATCGCCGTCACGCAGACACAAACTGCATTCGCTTCATCGTGAATGTATCGACACTTGTCGACCAGCCGATTCATCGTTTCGGCGGCCAGGAGCCCGAAAGGCTTCAGTTTGGACGGCCTTCGCGACCGATCTCCCGAACGGCGCCGGTGACCCGATTGGGCCAACCCGACAGGCGGCATGGCATCTGCACGCCATCATCCCGGCGCCGCCTCACACCAGGCTGGTCGCCGAGGCGTCCCGACGACCCGGACACGGGGTCCGGGCACCGGGATCGCCCCTACCTCTGGAGACACCGATGCCACGTAACCGCTTCCTCACGACCGCAATCGCGATCGCGCTCCTGCTTCTCGGGGGCTTCCTCTCGGCCGTCGGCGCGTCCCCCATCATGGCCCAGGACGCGGCGACCCCACCCGCCGGGACGTCCGATTATCCGGCGGTCAACGTCGTGCAGCAGGTCGGTCCCGCCGTCGTCACCGTCATCAACGAGCAGACGGTTCAGGGCGGACTCGGCACATCGACCCAACTTCAACCGGTCGGCTCGGGAACCGGCTTCATCATCGACGACCAGGGCCACATCGTCACCAACTGGCATGTCGTGACCGGCGGACAGCAGTTCCAGGTCGTCTTCGCCAGCGGCGAGACGCGCAAGGCCAAGCTGGTCGGCTCGGACCAGATCAGCGACCTCGCGGTGGTCCAGGTCTCGGGCGACGTTCCCGGCACCGTGGACTTCGGCGACTCCGACCTGCTCCTGCCAGGCGAACCCGTCCTCGCGATCGGCTCGCCGCTGGGCCAATTCGAGAACACGGTCACCGAAGGGATCGTCAGCGCGACCAATCGCGACTTCCCGTTCGACCCCTCCCAGGGGGCAACACAGCAGAACTACACCAACCTGATCCAGCACGACGCGCCGATCAACCCCGGCAACTCCGGCGGCCCGCTGCTGAACCTCGACGGCGAGGTGGTTGGCGTCAATACACTCGGCATTCCGTCCGAGAACGGGCAGCCGGTCCAGGGGTTGTTCTTCGCGATCCCGTCGAACACCGTTCAGCAGATCACCCAGCAGTTGATCGAGAACGGCTCGGTGGCGTACGCCTACATGGGTGTCAATGTCGTTGAGCTCGATCCCACCATTGCCGCTCAGAACCAGTTGGATGTCGACTACGGCGCCTACGTCACCGCAGTCAACCCCGGCGACCCAGCCGCGGACGCGGGGATCGAGGTCAATGACATCATCACGGCGATCGGTGATCAGCAGGTCGACCAGAACAACACGTTCACCGAGATCCTCTACAGCCACCAGCCTGGCGAGACAGTCTCCGTAACGATCGACCGCGGCGGCAAGCAGCAGACCGTGGACGTCACCCTTGGCAAGCGCCCAGCGAACCTCTAACCCTAGTCCGCCGATAACGTGGGAAGCGGTCGGGCCAGGTGGCCCGGACGTTTCCCGCGTTTCACGCTGGATTGGCCGGTCGCTCTCGCTACCGGCCGACCGGCGCCACGGTCGCGACGCCAGCCGCGACCGTGGCCGTCTCCAGATACCCGTGGATCGCCGAGACGACCACCGAGCCCTCACCGACGGCCGAGGCGACCCGCTTGACCGAACCGCTCCGGACATCGCCGACCGCGAAGACGCCCGGCTCGCTGGTCTCGAACTGGGAGCGGGGTAACTCACCGGGGCCGTTCGGCTGCCCGGTCAGGACGAACCCCTTGTCGTCGAGGTCGACCATGCCCCGGAGCCAGCCGGTGCACGGGTCGGCGCCGATCATGACGAACATCGCGCTGGTCGGGATCTCCTCCGGCTCACGCCCGGGCGACGAGACGACGATCGACTCCAGCCGCCCGTCACCGCGCAGCTCCCGGACGGCGCTCCCGGTCCGGATCTCGATCGTCGGCGAGTACTCCAGCCGGCTCAGCAGGTACTGCGACATGCTGGCCCCGAGCCGGTCGCCCCGGTAGAGCAGGTGGACGCGGGCCGCCGACCGGGCGAGGAACATCGCGGCCTGTCCGGCCGAGTTTCCCCCACCGACGACGACGACCGCCTGCCCCTCGCAGAGCCGCGCCTCGAGGTCGGTGGCGGCGTAGAAGAGGCCAGAACCCTCGAAGTCCTCCTGGCGTGGCAGGTTGAGCCGCCGGTAGCGAGCGCCAGTCGCGATCACGACGCTGCGGGCCCGGAGCTGCTTGCCGTCGTCGAGTGACAGGACGAAGCCGTCCCCGTCGCGCTCCAGGCGCTCAGCGCAGCGGGGTACCGTGATCCGGGCGCCGAACTTGATCGCCTGGACCTGGGCCTTGAAGGCGAGCGCCCCGCCCGAGATGCCGTTGGGGAAGCCGAGGTAGTTCTCGATCCGGGAGGACGTCCCGGCCTGGCCCCCGATCGCGACGTCATCGAGCGCGAGCGTCTCCAGCCCTTCGGATGCGCCGTAGACCGCCGTCGACATCCCGGCCGGACCAGTCCCGACGACTAGCAGGTCCGCGGGGTGCTCCTGGTGGTAGGCGAGCTCCAGCCCCATCGCCCGGGCCAGGTCCTGGCTGGTCGGGTTGTCGAGCACCTCGTTGCCTCGCACGATCGCCCAGACCATGGCGTCGGACCCCGGCCGGTTCATCCGCCACTCGACGACGTGCGGGTCCTCCCGGTCCAGCCAGCGGTGGGGAATGCGGTTGCGGTCGAGGAACTCGCGCAGCACGAGGGCCGGACCCGAGTTTTGGGGTCCGAACAGCTTCAGGGTCGCCGCGGCCGACTCCATCAGGAGTTCGCGGCGGGCGGCAAAGGCCGTCACGATCAGATCGGCGATCTCCGGCACGGTCCGGATCAGCTTGCGGACCTTCCACGGCGGGATGCACAGCACGGCACCGGCTTCCATCACCTCACAGGCCAGAAAGACCGTCTGCCCGGTCAACAAGCCCAGCTCGCCAATGAACTCCCCCGGACCGCTTTCCCTGATCGACCGGTTCGCCCCAAAGGACCGGTCGACGACCCGGACGCGGCCCGACAGGACCACGACCATCGGGTACTCCAGGTCGCCGATCTCGAACAGGACGTCGCCCGCGCCCGTCGGCCGCTCGGCGCCGAACGGCCGCAGCAATTCGATCTGGTCGTCGGTCAGGACCGGGAACGCCTGCTCCCGGTAGTGCTCGCGCGTGTAGGACATGTCGCTCCCCGTCTGTGCTGGCCGCTGGACGGCACCGTAGTCCGGGCCGGCCGCGTTCCACTGGCGCCAGACACCCCATAAAGTCTATTGGTCGCTACAAGGACTGACATCGACCGAACAGGCAGGGCCTGATGCGACCACCACTCCGCGCGCACACGCCACCCCACACGGGTCAGCGCTGGCCGGACAGCTCCAGATGAGCGGGGATGGAGGCCCGGATCGTCGCCGGGTAGGGCTGGCACTCGGCCGCGAAGACGCGGGCGCCGAGAGTCCGGGCGTCGTCGCCTGGCAGGACCGGTGGCGTCGCCGTTGTCGACGACGTGGATCGTCGCGCCGGACCGCTCGTCGCCATTGACGAGGACGGCGGCGTGGACCCGCTCACCGTAGACGCTGCGCCCGGAGGCGGCGGGGTGGGCGGCGGCCCAGTGCGAGCTGGATGTCGGGAGGTGAACCTGGTCCCGCTCACGGCCTCCAGAACGAGTGACCGTCCGGGAACGACCGGTCACTCGTCCAGAGGCTATCTCACCCAGTATCAGACGACCGTGACAGAAACGGACTGAATGGCGTTGTACTGATACCCGCTCGCGTTCCAGTCCACCTCGTAGGGCTGGGTCAGACTCCGACTATCCGTGGCGCGCGATTCCAGGCGGACCTGACCGGGCTGAGCTTCCCAGCCGTACTCGTACCGGACCCAGGAGAGGGGACCGGCTTCCTGAGTGATCTGCGCGGGAGCCCAGGAGGAACCGCCATTGGTGGACACCTCGACGGCGGTGATCCCGCCGTTCCCGGACCAGGCATAGCCGGCGAGCGCGTTCTGTCCGGCCGTGAGCTGAGCACCTCCGACCGGCGTCGTGATGATCGACTTCACCGGCATCTCCTGGACCATCCGTAGTTTGCGCTCGTCCTTGTCGATGATCACGTAGTTCTCGCTGTTGAATGAGCCGGTGAACGGCTGATCCAGAACCGTCAGGCCAATCAGCCACTTGGTCGAGGCGATGCCGCCCCAGCCAGGCACGAACAGGCGAACCGGTCCACCGTGTGGCGCCAGTAGCTCCTCGCCGTTCATGGTCAGCGCCAGAAGGGGGTCCGCTGCCATCGCCGTCTCGATTGGCAATCCTCGCTGCATCTCCGGAAAATCACCGCCTTGCGAAACAACATCGACCGCGCCGTCCTTGACCCCGACCTGGTTGAGGACATCACGCAGGCGCACGCCAGACCATTCCGCGTTGCCTATTGACGTGTTGCGCCACTGACTGCCGTTGGCAAACGGGCTGAAGAACGCGCGACTGTCGCCGGAGCACTCGAGAAATGCGGTATAGGTCTGCTGCGGCATGGATTTGAGATCGTCGAGCGTCAACGTCAGCGGCGTCGAGACATGTCCGCCGACCTGCAATCGATAGGGACTCGTGTCTCCGATGGCCACGGACGCACCATGCGTCCGAACGAAGAAGAGCTCGTTCGGCACCGTCAGGCCATCGACCACTTCGATCGGGGTACCGATGTTCAGACCGCCGTAGACGTTCATGCGCGGATCCTTGCCGAGCGCCGCCAGGGTCTCGGCGGGCGTGCCAGGCTGCACCGTGACGACGAACGGAGATTCGATCGGCGGGACCTGCGCAACGGGCGAGGCGGCCGGGGTCGCGGCATCCTGCGCCCATGATCCCTCGGCGAGGATGGACGAGATGATCGGGACGCTGAACCCGGCGGCGGCCAGCCGCTGGACGAATCGTCGCCGCGTCTCTGCCGCACTGGCCCGCGTCGTGGTGGCCGCTGTCATTGGTCGTTCCATGATGCCTGTCCTCTCGTTCTCACCATCTCACCATCTCACTATCCACCGTGTGACAGGACGGTATTGGAGTTCAGCTTAGTCGTCACGATCGGAAATATCGATCATGCAGATGAACTTCCCACGATCATGGAGAGCTTTCCCGACGTTTTCTTCCGATTAGTCAGTTATTGACCACCTGGTCCTCGCGATACGGAGCCCATCGATTCGGCCTGGCGCGGCAGGCGCGACCCGGAAGCGGCAGCGGTCAACTTTGGCCGGCTGAGTTCCCGAGCATCCGGTGCTCCCCGCCGGCGTGGGTAGCTCAGTTCCGGCCGAACAGCTCCGGGTAGGCGGCGACGTAGGCCCGGATCGTCGCTGGGTAGAGTTGGCACTCGGCCGCGAAGACGCGGGCGCCGAGGGTCCGGGCGTCGTCGCCGGGCAGGACCGGGACGGCGATCTCGGCGACGACCGGCCCGGTGTCATACCCGTTGTCGACGACGTGGATCGTCGCGCCGGACCGCTCGTCGCCGTTGGCGAGGACGGCGGCGTGGACCCGTTCGCCGTAGAAGCCGCGCCCGGAGGCGTAGGGGAAGGCGGCGGCCAGGGCCGGGTGGATGTTCAGGATTCGCCCCGCCCAGATGGGCGGGACGTCGAGCTTGCGAAGGAAGCCGGCCAGGACGATCAGGTCCGGACGGTGCGGCGCCAGCCAGCCGTAGACCGCCGTGCTGTAGGCGGCATCGCCGGCGAAGCCCTTCCGGGAGATCGTCGTCCGCGGGACACCAGCCTCACCCGCGATCTCCAGCCCCCGAACTCCGGCCACGGACGACACCACCGCGACGACCTCGGCCTCAAGCTCACCGGCGGCGATCACCGCGAGCAGGTTCGCCAGCGACCGGCCGGAGCCGGAGAGCAGAACGGCGATCCGGAGCGGCCCGGTTCGGACAGCCCGGCTCTTGCCTTCGGGCATTGACGCTGGCTGGTCGGCGGGCACGGGAGAACGACTCCTATGGGAAGAGTGGATCAGACGACGACGGCACGGTCACCCAGGACGGTTAGCGGCAGACGGAGCCGTGGACGGAGATCGTTGCGTCTGTCGCAGGGGCGATCAGCCGATGCCAGTTCCGGCGACCACGGTAGCCTATCCCGAGACGTTCTGGCCACGCGAAGTCGGCGGTCGAAACCGGGGCGACCGTCCCCGCGGCCATCTCCGGTATGCTGCAGCGAGACGGTCCATCCCGTCACCATGCACGGACACTGGAGCACGGAGCACGATCCTTGACCGAGCCGTCGGACGCGACCATGTCGACTCCGGTCACGCTGCGGCTGACGCTGCCCCTCCCGCCCGGCGTCAACAACCAATACGTCACGGTCGGGCGGCGGCGGGTCCTGAGCCGGACGGCGCAGGCGTTCCACAAGGAGGCGGCGGCGGCGATCGAGCTGGCCCGCCGGGCCGGGACGGTCACGCCGGAGATCGAGGCGGCCCTCGGCCAGTCGCCGATCGGGATGATGCTGGAGTTCTTCTTCGAGACGCCCCACCGCCGCGACCTCGACGGCGGACTCAAGATCGCGCTCGACAGCCTCGGCCGGGCGCTCGGCTTCGACGACCGGACCGTCGTCGATCTTCACCTCAGCAAGCGGATCGACCCGCTCCACCCCCGGCTCGAGGTCGAGATCGAGACCATCCCTGGCTGGGCGTACGACCAGACCTACGTCTACCTCGGCTAGGAAATTCCGCGGGTCGGCGCCGTGGTGGCGGCGTGGAGGATTGGCAGTCCGGGCGTCGTTTTCAACGATGCCGCGTCACGCGGCGGACCGGCGTCGGGCCTGACGTCGCGCACCACTTGTCGCCGGTGATCAGCTGCCCACGACCACGCCTCGGAGCTCGTCGTGCGTCTCCTGGATGAGATGCGACAGGTCGCACTCATTGCCATCGTCGATCCAGCGCTCGAACGCGACCTTGAAGACGGTAATCCCCGCCTCGGCAGCCAGTCTCGCGCTCGGATCCGCGACCCCGCGCTGGCGCAACGCATCGGCCAGCGCGCCAGACAGCGACGCGAGCTTGATCAGCTCACGTTCCTGAAGCCCCGTATTTGCCGCTATGACAGTCTGCCGCTGCCGGGCGAAGTCGTGGCGCTCCTGGAGCAACCCGGTCGCGGCGACCGCGAGCGCCGCGACGATCGCGGCGATTGGCGCCAGGCCTTTGGGCGCAGCTTCGACATTTCTCACAAGGAGCTCCTGCAGCACATCCGAGCCATAGAACAGCACCTCGCGCTTGTCGGCGAAGTGCCGGAAGTACGTTCGCTCCGTGAGCCCCGCTCGCCGGGTGATCTCCGCCACCGTGGTCTGCTCGAACCCGCGCTCGATGTAGAGCGCCAGTGCAGCCTGCTGGAGTCGGCCCCGGGCGTCGGGTTCCCATCTGCTCATGGTAGCCATTGTACCTGATGGCAGTGACTGCCATCGTGTGCTAAAGTGATGACAGTCGCTGCCATCCATTCGAATGCCTGCCAGAGCTGGTGCAGGAGCAGTCGACCACTCGGGAACCGGAAACAGGAGATTCGCAATGGGCAAGTACGACGGCAAGCGTGTCGTTATCACAGGGGGGAGCAGCGGGTTCGGTCTCGCGACGGCACAGCTGCTGGTTGATGAAGGAGCGCGCGTTCTCATCACCGGACGCACCCAGGCAACGCTGGACTCGGCCCGTGAACGACTCGGAGGCAATGCGGTCGCCGTCCGGAGCGACGCGGCGTCATTGCCAGACATCGACGCGCTGGCCGACCGCGTGAGGGCCGAGTTCGGCTCGATCGACGCCCTCTTCGTCAACGCTGGCGTCAACGGGTTCGCGCCATTCGAGGCGACGTCCGAGGAGATGTACGACCAGCTGCTCACCGTGAACGCCAAGGGGCCGTACTTCACCGTGCAGAAGCTCGTCCCGCTGCTGAGCGCGGGGAGCGGCGTCGTGATCACCACGTCGGTGGCGAACGTGTTGGGGATCCCAATGATCAGCGCGTACGCCGCCAGCAAGGCGGCGCTGCGCTCCATGACCCGCAGTCTCGCCCGCGAGTTGCTGCCGCGCCGGATTCGCGTCAACGCTGTCAGCCCCGGCCCCATCGACACGGGTGTTCTGGACAGGACGATGCCGAAGGAGGCCGCCGAGCAGACCAGGGCTCAGATGACGGCGGACAACCCCATGCAGCGCTTCGGTGAGCCGAGCGAGATTGCCAGGGCGGTCGCGTTCCTCGCGTTCGATGCCACCTACACCACCGGAGCCGAGCTCGCCGTGGACGGAGGTGGCTCCCAGTTGTGACCGCGTCTCAGCTCACGGCTGTCCAGCCGCGGACCGCACGACGCTGATTGTTCCGAACCTCGCCCGGTGCCGACGATCACCCAACCCGAACGCCATCACCCCCACCCAGGAAAGAGACTGTCATGCGCGTATTCGTCACTGGCGCAACCGGTTTCATCGGTTCCGCCGTCGCTCCCGACCTCCTCGCCGCCGGACATCAGGTCACCGGGCTCGCCCGCTCGGATGCCTCAGCCGCCGCCCTCATCGCCTCGGGGGCAGAGGTCCAACGCGGTAGCCTCGACGACCTCGACAGCCTGCGGGCCGGCGCGGCCGCGGCTGACGGCGTGATTCACCTCGCGTTCACCCATGATTTCTCGGACTTCGCCGCTGCCGCCCAGGCGGATCGCCAAGCGATCGAGACCCTCGGCGGTGAGCTGGAGGGGTCCGACCGGCCCCTCGTGATCGTCTCCGGCATGCTCGGGCTCCCGGCGGGGCAAGTGGGGACCGAGCGCGACATGCCGGAATCGACCGCCGCCGGGGGGCCGCGGCTGGCCGGGACGCAGGCGGCGCTCGCCCTCGCCGGGCGCGGGGTCCGCTCGTCCATCGTGCGGCTGGCACCGACCGTCCACGGCGAGGGCGACCACGGCTTCGTCGCGGCTCTGATCGGGATCGCCCGCGAGAAGGGCGTCTCCAGCTTTATCGGAGACGGGTCCAACCGCTGGCCGGCCGTCCACCGGCTCGACGCCGCGCCGCTCTTCCGACTGGCGCTGGAGCACGCGCCGGCGAGGTCGGTGCTGCACGGGGTTGCCGAAGAGGGCGTGCCGACGCGCCGGATCGCCGAGGTGATCGGCCGCCATCTCAACCTGCCGGTCGTCGCCATCGCGCCCGAGGACGCGGCTGGGCACTTCGGCTGGCTCGGGTCGTTCTTTGGGGCCGATGCGCCGGCGTCAAGTGCATTGACCCGGCAGCAGATGCATTGGCAGCCGACCCATCCCGGACTGATCGACGATCTCGACCAGGGCCACTACTTCCCCGACCCGACCGCCTGACCCGCCACCCTGGGACAACATCGGCAGCGGTGATTGGGCCGCCGCCACGGGAGACCCCATTCGCGGGTGAGCAGCCGCGTTGACACGGCCAGGACGGCCCCCCGACCGCTGACCCTGCTGGTCAACGTCGCCGCTCCCACTCGGGTCCGTCACGTACAATCGCCGCAGAGATCAGCGGCCCCGGCGCCCCGGACGACCCGGCCGGTGGCCCTCACCATGAGGACTGCCCGTGAGCACCCCCGAGACGGCCACCCCACCGACGATCGACCAGACCGAAGGCACCATCCACCCGAGCGACCCACCCGTCGACGAGTCGGCCCACCTGCTCGAACAGGCCCCGACCGCCGTCGACGCCGTCGTCGTGCTGGACTTCGGCTCGCAGTACAGCCAGCTCATCACCCGCCGGGTCCGGGAGGCCGGCGTCTACAGCGAGCTGCTCCACCACGACGTGACCTGGGCCGACGTCGAGCGGCTCGCGCCAAAGGGCGTCATCCTGTCGGGCGGCCCGGCCAGCGTCTACGAGGAGGGGGCGCCACGCCTGCCAGGCTGGGTGCTTGAGCGTGGCCTGCCGGTCCTGGGGATCTGCTACGGGATGCAGTTGATCGCCCAGGCCTTCGGCGGCGCCGTGGACTTGGCCGACCACCGGGAGTACGGCCCGGCGACGATCGAGGTCGCGCACCCGGCCACCGACGAGCCGGCCAGCCGGCTGTTCGCCGGGCTGCCGGACCGGCTGCCGGTCTGGATGAGCCACGGCGACCACCTCCCCGCCCCGCCGGAGGGCTTCACCGTCCTGGCCCGGTCGGCGAACTCGCCCGTCGCCGCGATGGGCCGCGGCCAGATCGTCGGCCTCCAGTTCCACCCGGAGGTCTCCCACACGCCGCGGGGCGCGGCGATCATCCGAAACTTCCTCGTCGATGTCTGCGGCTGCGAGACCAACTGGCGGGCCGAGTCGTTCATCGAGGCGACCGTCCGGGACATCCGGGCGCGGGTCGGCGGCGACCGGGTGCTGCTCGGGCTGAGCGGCGGCGTCGACTCCTCCGTCGCGGCGGCGCTGATCCACCGGGCGATCGGCGACCAGCTCACGCCGGTCTTCGTCGACAACGGGCTGCTCCGGGCCGGGGAGGCCGACCTCGTCCGGGAGGTCTTCGCCGGCGCCTTCGAGATGCCGCTCGTCTATGTCGACGCGTCTGAGACCTTCCTCGACCGGCTCTCCGGCGTCTCGGACCCGGAGCGGAAGCGCAAGGTGATCGGCGAGGTCTTCGTCCGCCAGTTCGAGGCCGAGGCCCGGCGCCAGGAGGCCGAGGGCGGGCCGTTCCGCTTCCTCGCCCAGGGCACGCTCTACCCCGACGTGATCGAGAGCACGACAGCCGACACCGGCGCGGCCGTCAAGATCAAGACGCACCACAACGTCGGCGGGCTGCCGGAGGACATGGACTTCGAGCTGCTGGAGCCGCTGAAGTTCCTGTTCAAGGACGAGGTCCGTCGGGTTGGCCGGGCGCTCGGGCTGCCCGACGCCGTCGTCGAGCGGCAGCCCTTCCCCGGACCGGGACTGGCCGTCCGGCTGCTCGGCGAGATGAACCGGACTGACCTCGACCTGCTCCGCGCCGCCGACCGGGTCGTCCGCGAGGAGATCGAGGCCGCCGCCGCCAGTGGCGACCTGGAGCAGCCGGTCTGGCAGTTCTTCGCCGTCCTGCTGCCGGTCAACTCCACCGGCGTGACCGGCGACTACCGGACCTACGCCCGCGTCTGCGCCATCCGCGCCATCACGAGCGAGGACGCCATGACAGCCGACTGGGCCCGGCTTCCCTACGACCTGCTGGCCCGGATGAGCAACCGGATCACCAACGAGGTTACCGGCATCGGCCGCGTGGTCTACGACATCACGTCCAAGCCGCCCGCCACCATTGAGTGGGAATAAGGCCTGGCCTTTTGGCGGTTGGGCCGATCGCAAGGACGGCGCCTGGATCACCACCGGATAGTGCCAGATGACCGGTCACCGCTCCGCGAAACCACTGCTGGTACGTCTCCCTGTCCCGCGTCCCGCAGCGGTGCCCACGCGCCGGCGTCAAATCGCGCCGAGTCGTCCAGACTCCCTGATCGGATCACACCGTCATACACTGTTAACAGGTCATCGGAGGACGAGGGCGATGACCAGGCAGCAATCCAGACGGGAGCTGAACGACGAGCTCGACGCACTTGAAGCCGAACTCCGACGGCAGGATCCGGTCCCGTTCGTGGCCGGCGAGGAGTTCGGTCAACCCGTGCGGGTCCGCGGCATGATCATCCCGGTGCATCTCGATCGCGATGGCCTGCGATTGATTCGCAGCGCCGCGAAGGCCGACGACGTGACCCTATCCGAGTTCGTTCGGCGAACCGCCATCGAGGCCGCCAACGCTCGGGTTCAGCCATCTCATGAGGGTCTGCCCTTCACGACCGGCTCGAGTTCGGGCGACGACGGGAACCATTGACATGCACCGTCTGAGATCCTCACCGGTCGCAGGCACGTGACGACCGTCGTCCCAACGGTCCCGCGGGTCACTCAGAACCTGGGCAACCCTGAACGACCTGAAAGGTCCGGTTGATGCGCAGCAATTACCGGGGCGTACCGCCCCACATCGGTCGCGGGTGGCATGACGGGCGGATTCCCGGGCCGGGCGAACCGTCACTGAACGGGCTGTTCGCGACCAACCCGATCCGGCGGACGGCGACACTGATCGCCGTCTGCGTCGCGGTGATCGCCGGGGTCACGCTGCTGCTTCACGACGGCGGGACGCGGGGCAGCGGTGTGCTCCTGCTGGCGGCGGCGCTGGCCTGCGCCATCCTGCTTCTGGCCGTCCCGCTCCTGATCTGGAGCGTCGTCGCCGAGGTCGCCCGCCGGCACCGGCGCCGGACATCGCCCGATCTCGCCGACCTGCACCTCTCCGTCCGGACCGAGAACATCCTCCGCCGGGCCGGCCACGAGACGATCGCCGACATCGTCTCGCTGGACGACGACCAGTTCCTCGGGCTGCCCCGGATGGAGGACCACGATGTCCGGCAGATTCGCCGGGCGCTGTCCCTCCAGGCGTACCGGCAGTGGCAGGAATCTGGCTTCACTTCCCGGTAGCATCGATGCGGACCGGCCCTGACCTCTGCGATACTCCCCGCTCCCGCCGACCTCTCGCGATGCCCGGCATCGTCCCGTCAGGACGGCTTCCCCCGACCAGGTCCGGAGACGCCGCGCATGTCCCCCATGTCCCGCCACGGCTATCGCAACGGCCAGGAACCCCTCTACCGGTCGACGACCTCGTCGAGCATGGGCGATCCGTTCGCGATCAACCCGATCCGGCGCTCGTTCGCCGTGGTCGCCGTCTGCTTGCTGATCCTCGGCGGGAGCATCGCGCTGGGTGGTTCAGCGACGAGACTCGTCATGGTCAGCGTCGGCTGGCTCCTGATCTCGGCGTTGATCCTGACCTTCCCGATCCTGGTCTGGAGCCTGACCGAGGAGGGCGTTCGCCTGCTGCGGCGGCGGCTCTCCCCTCATATCGACCAGCTCGGCCTCTCGCCCCGCGTCGAGCACATCCTCCTGCGCCACGGCTACGAGACGATCAGCCGGACGCACGAGACCGACGATGACACGCTCATGATGCTGTCCAACATGGACGCCCGTGGCCTGCGCGAGGTCCGGCGGGAGATCAACCTCTGGCAGTACCGCCGCTGGCAGGAGGCCGGTTTCCCCGCCCGCGGGATGGACTAACGCTCGTTGGTTCGCCCCATCGTCACGATCCGGGCCAGGCCGGCGAGGTCGTGGAGGATCGCGACCATCGCACCCGGATTGGCGTCCCGCAGCAACCCGGCGACGGTTTCCGCCTGGGCCGGGTCGAGCTCGAGGGCGAGGTCCCCGCCGGGCGCCAGGACCCGCGGGAGGTCGGCGATCAGCCGGCGGATCAGGTCGAGCCCGTCCGGACCACCGTCCAGGGCCAGCCGGGGTTCGGCGGCGAGGTCCGGGTTGCCGTCGACCTGGTCCGACGTCAGGTACGGCAGGTTGGCCAGGACGAGATCGACCGGCCCCTCGACCGCGTCGAGCAGGTCGCCCGGCTGGAACGCGACGTTGTGGGATGTCCCCGACCGGCCGAGCGACGCCGCCCGGACCGACGCCCAGTTGGCCGACGCGACCGCCAGGGCCGCCGGGGAGACGTCGAAGCCGACGATCCGGCCCGTCCACCCGTCCGGCAGCAGCGACGCCAGCCCGATCGCGATCGCGCCGCTGCCCGTGCCGACGTCGACGACCGTGGCCCGCTCCCGGCCCGGCAGGCCGAGCCAGTCCCGCGCCCACTCGACGAGCTGCTCGGTCTCCGGCCGCGGAACGAGCACGTCCGGCGTCACGGTCAGCGACAGCCCGAGGAAGCCGCGCCGCCCGATCAGGTAGGCGACCGGCTGACCGGCCAGGCGGCGAGCCAGCAGGGCGTCGAACGCGGCGACGGTGTCGGGCTCGATCGGCTCCGGGGCGCGGAGGAACATCTCGGTTCGGCCGATCCCAAGGACATGGCGCAGCAGCAGCTCGGCGTCCAGCCTCGGCGACGCCAGCCCCGCCCCGGCCAGCCGCCGGGTGCCGGTCCGCAGCAGATCGCCGATGGTCATCGACGAAGTCCGGCTGCGGCGCATCGTGGTCGGTCACCGGTCGATTGGCCGACCCGGAGTAGCCCCCTCCCCCGACCCCTCCCCGGCTCCCCGTCGCGCTCCGACCGGCTGAAGCCGATCGTCGGCCTCGACGGGTCCCAGGGAGGGGAGGACGCTCGCGAAACAAGCGATAAGTCATCCCTGTCGGATGGAAGTCGACGCGCAACCAGAAACCAAATCCGGAGACCATTGCCGAGGTTGCGTCGCGCCGGTAGGGCCGGGGAAAGCCCCATCGGCACCGCGGAGTGGTCCCGGCGGATCGGGATCCGGGAGTACCTGGCCAACGGATCGTCGCGACGCACGGTCTCGCCTGACGGCGATTGCCGCTTCGGCTGCCGGGCGGGGCAAGCCCGCGCCCCGACGTGTCCGGTCATCCCGTCCGGCCTGGCGACTCGCCAGAGCGAACAGGTCTGACGACCTGACAATGCCAGGTCGACCGCACCTCGCATCATCCGGCCCGACGGGTGACGGATTCCGCGTCCCAGTCGGGAGCAATCAGCGCGTCATCGGAGACGGGTTCCTCCACCCGGCGCAGCAGGACGGCCGGCCGGGTGGTGGTCGCCTCGTTGGTGGTCCCGATACCGGTTGGCCCAGCAACGGACGCTTCGACGCCGTCGACGGTCATCGCCGGGAGCCGCGGCATCGGCTCCACCTCGACGGAGGCCCAGTCGCGCATCGCGTCACGCAACAGGGCCGTCACGGCGGAGGCGCCGGCCACGATCGGACCTGACGGCCGAGCGGCGGCGTCGATCGGGAGCGCGGCCGGCGTCCCTGGGGCGCCGGCTGCCTGCCCGACGGTGAAGCCGGGGTCGAGGATGACGAGGCCGGGCAGCCCCGCCCGGTAGGCAGTCGGCCCGTCGCAGGCGGCGAAGACGACCAGCCGCGGCCCCTGCAGGGACTCCCACGCGACGAGCTCCGGCGTCAGCCGCTGGCAGTGCGGGCAGCCCGGCCGCCAGAAGACGACCACCGCCGGCGTCCCGACCAGATCGGCCCCGGTGACGGTCTCGCCCTTGAGTGAGGTCAGGGCGAAGGCCGGGATCATTTCAAGGACGGGTGTCTCGACAGGCGGTGACGGCTCCTGGTCGGGAGCGTCGGCCAGGTGGCCGGCTTCGTCCGGAGCGGTCCCCTGTCCGGCGATCGTCCGATCCCCGGCAAGCGTGACCGCGTCGTCACCGGACGCGGCGAGCTCATCGTTGGCGATCGATCCAGCGGCAGGGGCGTCTGGTTCGTCGACGTCAGCCACGGCGATCGGCCGCGGCTCCGACGGCCCCTCGACGCCGACCGCGTCAGCGCCGACCTCGGCCGCCGGCATCCCCTCATCCGCCGCCGCGATGGTCACCGTCACCCCGGCCGGAGCACCGACCGACGCGACCACCGGGACGGGTGGCTGATCGAGACGGCTGGTCAGTTCGGCCACCGTCCGCAGGAGGGCGGCGTGGGACCGCTCGACCGCCCGGAGCCGGAACCAGAGCGTCGCGATGACGCCGATCGCGACCACCGCGATCAGCAGCGCGGCACCGGCCAGTGAACCGGACCTGACGGCCAGCACGAGCGCGGCGACGGCCAGCCCAGCCGCCGCGATGGTGATGGTCTGATGGTGATCGTCCCGGTAATGGTCGATCGCGTTCAGGACGTGACGTGTCCGGGCAACGCTCATGCGTGCCTCCCCGAGCTACGATGTCGTCGTACGTACGCGGGTTCAGCGGGTGACCCGAGTATACACTGACCCAACGTCGCGGTGACAGGCGGGCTTGGGGAATCGTTGCCGGTTGCGATGGGGCAGACCGGATTGCCGTCGAATCGTTCAGGGCGCGGAGCAGACCTCTCCCCCGGGCGCGGTCAGGCTCACCGGCTAATGCGGTACTCATCGAACTCGCCTGGTGCGGGAGCAGACCTCTCCCCCGACCCCTCTCCGGCTCACCGGCGCGCTCAGCCGCTGATGCGGCTTCGGCTCCGCCGGTGCCCGGAGAGGGGGGCTGACGGCGGGTCGTTCACCGCGGCGGCTCGTCCCCGTCCAGGTCCTCCGCGTCGGTATCCACATCGAGGCCGGGCTGGGCCGCCGCGCCGGGCCACTCCTCGTCGGCGTCGTCGGCGTCGTCCGGCACGAAGCCAGCCTCGTCCTCGTCATCCTCGACGACGGCGGTCAGCGGCGACGGCATGACGGTCAGGGGACCGGGGACGGGGTAGGCCGAGCCGGGGACACCGCGCCGCAGCATCTGCTCGAGCGAGTCGAGGTCGTCGGCCTCGAGGCTGAAGAACAGGCGCTCGAAGAAGGCGTTGATCTGCTCCGTCGTCATCCCGACCCGCTCGGCGACCGGGCGGCGCATCTCCCGGCGCTGGCCCTTGTCGACCTTCTGGGCGGCACTGAGCAGGTTCAACACCGGCTCGAGGACGCGCCGCTCCATCCCGACCGGCGCGATCAGGACGTGGAGGACGGCGGCCTGGCCGGTCATGATGAACCAGGCCCGGCAGAGGTCCTCGGCGAAGCCGCCCTCCGGCTCGACCAGCGCCGCCTCCCCCTCGACCACGACCGCCTGCGCCTCCGGGTCCGCCTCCCGGACCCAGCGCGACGCCTCGATGCCGAAGTACGGTCGCAGGACCGCCCGGGCGAGGATTTCGGCCGTCGACCCAACGTCGAGCAGCCGGACCGGCGTGACCTCGATCTCGTCCGGCCGGACCGGCACCCGAAGGCTGACCGGTCCGGCGCCGTCGGCGATGACGCCGATGTCCGGGACGACCTGGAACCGGCCACCGAGCATCGTCAGCTCGCCGGCCGGGATCAGGGCGACGTCCTCGCTGCCGACGCGGCCGGCGGTGAGGTCGGAATCGAAGACGACATCGATCCCGGCGGTGTCGACCCAGCCGGACCGGAGGGGTTCGACGAGCGGCAGGGTGGCGAGGGCGTCGTGCAGCAGCAATCGCAAAGGGGCTTCTCCGTCCGCCAAGCGCGGCAACTGGGTATTGGGACGTCAGGATCATGCGCCCTAAGGCGCATTCATTGGAGTCGTGTGGCGGCGGAGCAGACCCCGCCCCCCCGGCCCACCCACTTCGCTCAGCCGCTTCAGCGGCTTCAGCTCCGCAGGTGCCCGGAGAGGGGAGTAGCGGCTCTGATCGAGCTCAGGCAACCTATCTGAACACCGCTGTAAAGGTTACGTCAACTGTGCAACCGGCGGACGAAGCCGCTCTCGGTCGCGACCCATTCCGAACGCGGGTCCCGCGGCGAACGATCCGGTGCGAACGTGTGAGCCGACCCCGCCACACGGCACCCGCCCGTCCGTAACCCTGCTGACCGGGCGGGACTGCCGCGGCGAGAAGCGCTCCATGATGGCTACTCTCCCGTCTCGCCGTCGATCGATTCCCGGATCAGGTCGGCGTGGCCGTTGTGCCGGGCGTACTCCTCGATCATGTGGACCAGGATCCAGCGCAGGCTCGGCGACTCGCCGTTCGGCCACGAGAACCTGGCGAGCCCCGCGAGACCGTCTTCGGCCAGTGCGTCGGCAACCGACGACCGCGACTGGGCGACGGCGGCCCGCCAGATCGCGTCGAGCTGCTCCGGGCTGTCCCCTGCGGCCGAGGTGAAATGCCAGTCCCAGTCGGGGTCGGCCGGCCAGTCCCCCGTGTCGACCGGTGGGTGCCAGTCGCGGCCGTGGAGCCGCTGGGAGAACCAGTAGTCCTCGACGTAGGCGAGATGCTTGAGCATCCCGCCCAGCGTCATCGACGAGACACCGACCGTGACGTTCAGGCCGGCCGCGTCCAGTCCACGGCACTTCCAGGCCAGGGTGGCGCGCTGGTACTCCAGGAACCCGACCAGGGTCTCGGTCTCATCGCCCGTGAGGGGCGGTTCCGGCCGACCATACTCGTCCACGTCATTCACTGGGAACCATCCTCTCTGGGGACGTCACGTCGTCCGACCGTTGGTACGAAGGCGCAGGTGGTACGAACGCGAATCGCTCGTGCGGACGAACGCGAGCACGCGCCGGCTCGGGATCGCGGATGCCGCGAGAGCACGGCCGAGTGGCTAGACCTGGCGCCGCGGGTCAATAAGCTGCCGCAGCGCGTCCACGGGGAAGCGGGGGTACGAGCCGAAGATCGAGACATTGGCCGCGACGTCGGCCAGCCGGGCCAGGGCCCGCTTCGCCGACGGGTCCTCGCGGTGGGCCTCGAAGTCGACCAGGAAGACGTAGTCGCCCAGCCAGGCCTTGGCCGGCCGGCTCTCGATCTTGCTGAGCTGGAGCCCCTCGGCCGCGAAGCCGTCCAGGGCGCTGTGCAGGGCACCGGGCACGTTGTCCCGGACCCTGAAGCCGAGGCTGGTCCGGTCGGTCCCGGTCGGCGCGGCGTCGTGGGCCCGGAGGACGACGAACCGGGTGACGTTGGCGTGGACGTCCTGGATGTCATGGGCCAGCACCACGCCGCCGTAGAGCCCGGAAGCCCGGGCCGTCCCGATCGCGGCCCGGCTCGGGTCACCGGCGGCGAGCACGTCGGCGACCGCCGCCGAGGTACTCAGCGCGGCGATCTGGTCGACGCCCGGCAGGCAGCGGTCGAGGAAGCGGCGGCTCTGCCCGAGCGCCTGTGGGTGGCTGGTCACGATCCGGATGTCGGCGAGGCTGGCGCCGGGGACGGTGATCAGGTCATGGCGGACCGGCAGGACGATCTCGGCGGCGATTCTGAGCGTCGTCTCGTGGATCAGCAGGTCGAGGGTCGCGCTGACGGCCCCCTCGAGCGAGTTCTCGATCGGCAGCAGCGCCTCGGTCGCCAGGCCGGTCTCGACCGCCGCCGTCAGCGCCGGGATGCTGGCGAACGGCAGCAGGTCGCCGATCGCCCCGGTGTCGTCCGTCGCCTCGGCCACGGTGACGGCCGGGCTACCGCCCGCCCGCAGGACGTGGAGCCGGGTCGCGTCCTCGCTGAAACTGCCTCGCGGCCCCAGATATGCCGTCGCCATCCCGGTCCCCTTCGTTGCTCACCCGCGATGCTCGCGGTCCGTTCGGTCCAGCCCCGCCCCGGGCAGCCGTCCGACATCGACACAGAGGACCAGCCGGTCGGTGTCGGACGTATACTCCAGCGGGCCGATTCGTGCCGACCATTCAGCGTGTGTCTCCGCGTCCTCCCGACGGCAGACCGGCCCGGTTGGTTCCGGCCCACGACCAACCCCAAAGGGCAGCGAAGCGTGCCGGTTGAACGACATTGGTCGCGAAGCGCTCGGCCGGCACGGGGACCGGGTGATAGCCGGGATACCGCCGGTCGCCGGCGTCAGCGCGAGGGCCGACCGATCGCACGTCGATGAGCGGTTCCGAACGGTGCACTCAGCCCCTGACCTTGCCGTTGGCGCGCCCGGACATCGCGCCGGCCTCACTCGCGACCCGGCCGGACCGCTGGCGCGCGGGAGACGAACGCATCATGCAGACACCAGATCGAAACGCCCCGCCCCACCCGGCAGCACACGAACCGGACGAGACCCGGCCGGCGGGCGAACCGGCACGGGACGCCACGGAGGATACCAAGTCCGCTCCCGGAAAATCCGGCCTCCGGATGGCGCGGGAGATCGTCGAGACGATCCTGCTGGCCGTGATTCTCTACGTCGGCATCCGAACCGTCGTCATGCCCTACCAGGTCGACGGCGCCAGCATGGAGCCCAACCTCCTCAACCACGAGCGGGTCCTGGTCAACCGGCTGGCCTACTGGGATTTCAACCTGAACACCCCGTTGAACTGGATTCCCGGCGTCGACCGCGACGGCAGCTGGACGTTCACCCCGTTCGGCGGCGTCGCCCGGGGCGACGTGATCGTCCTCGAACCGCCGCTCGCCCACGACCAGCCCTACATCAAGCGCGTCATCGGCCTGCCCGGCGACCGAATCACCTTCCGGGACGGCTACGTCCTGGTCAACGGCGAGCGGCTCAACGAGGACTACATCGACGGGCCGATCACCCAGTGCAGCGACCGACTGGGCAGCGCCCTCGAGACCTGCGACGTGATCGTCCCCGCGGGCTCGGTCTACGTCCTCGGCGACCACCGGGACAACAGCTCGGACTCGCGCTACTTCGGCGTCGTCCCCGAAGGGAACATCGACGGCAAGGCCTTCTTCAGCAACTGGCCGATCGGTGAGCTGGGGCCGATCGGCCACGGCGACTACAACGAGTAGAACGGGGTCGGCGGGCCAGCTCCAGACCGGCCCGGAGGGGTCCGGCCCGAAAGGGACCGGCTGAACGACATTGGGTGCGGACCGTCCGGTCAGCACGGCCACCGGGTGATGGCCGGAGTGCCTCCCCCCGGCCCCGCCGATCGCGGTCAGGCAATGCGGTCTCCGAGCCGGTCTCCGAGCCGGTGAGCGGTCCTCTCCGTGATGGCCAGTTCTCCCCCAGCTCCAACGTGGGGAGCGGAACGGCCGGGTGAGGGGACGACCGCGCCGCCACCCGACGAGCCCGGCGCCCGCCTCCCCGCCGCCGGGGCGATGTAGCGCACGTTACATGCGAATCCTGATTCCGCCGGGCTTTTTCGTGATCTGGCTGAGGGTGACTAAAATGCACCCCTATTTGATGTCTCACTTTTGCCCCGAAAATCCGGTCTTATAAGTAGAGGGGTTGACGGATAGAACATTTGTTCTCTCTCCAACCCCGGTATCGGTTCGGCGCGGACAGGCGCCGGACGGGAGGTCGGGCTGTGGCAACGCGTGGTGAAGGATCAGTGGACCGGTCGATGGACGACGAGACGGCGGCGCTCGCGGCGATGGCCGACGTGGTGATCCGGTGGGACGCCGCTGCCGACGGAGACGACGGGGAGGGGGCCGGCGGGATGCTGACGGACGGGATGGCGGACGACGCGGTGGACGACGCGGACGCGGACGGCCGGTCCATGCTCGATGCCGTGCTCGATGGCGCGGGGGACTGGGTGATGCCCCCCGAACGGCGCCAGCGGATGGAGCGGGGCGAGTTCCATCTCAACATGGCCGAGGCGGCGCTGAACGTCCATCACCCGCGGCTGGCCGGCCGCATCGCCGGGTTGCGGGCGATCATCTCCGACCACCTGGACGGCTTCCTCCACGCCGACCTCGACGCCCACCTGGACACGCCGCTGGACGGCTCGCCGGACGGGCGCCCGGACGATCGGTTCGTGGGGGACGGCGGCCAGCCGCGGCGGGAGGTGGGCGCGTGACGACGGGACGGACGGCGATGCGGGCCGCGGGCGGAGGCATCGCTGACGGCGGCGGCCGGATGATCGACGCGGAGCTGGCCGATGCGATCACCCGGGCCTGCGAGGACCGCGCGGGCCGGCCGCTCGCCGGGGGCCGCGAGCTGCGGTTCCGCTGCCCGGCGCCGGGGCACGACGACCACCACCCCTCGGCCCGCTGGCACCCGGACAAGCAGGTCTGGCACTGCGACGCCTGCGGGGCGGGCGGCGGGGCGATCGACCTCGCCCGGCTGCTGGGGCTGCCGCTGGGGCCGGGGGTGGCGCCGAGAGCTGGTTCATCATGGCTAGGAGACGTCCCCACCCTCAGCCCGACTGGTGGCGGAGTCGTCCCCACCCCCAACCCGGGGCGACCGGGTTCGCTCAATCACCTGAAGGTGATCTCGGCTCACCCGTCCCAGGGAGGGGGGCACAGCACGGACCAGGGAGGGGGGCAGATCGTTGAGCCCCGTACGGGCCAGCCGCTCGGGCGGATCGTCGCCACGTACCCGTACGGGGCGGGACGGCGGGTGGTGCGCTACGAGCCCAAGACGTTCCGGCCGCAGCACCTGGCCGAGGGCTGCTGGCGGACCGGGCGGGGGCCGGACTCCTGGCCGCTGTACCGGCAGGGTGAGCTGCCCGACGATCGGTCGGTCGCCGTCCACGTCACCGAGGGGGAGCAGGACGCCGACGCGCTGGCCGGGCTGGGCCGGTGCGCGGTGTCGCCGGGGTCCAGCGCGACGCCGTGGCGACCGGAGTGGACCGGGCTGCTGGCCGGTCGGCCGGTGGTCGTCCACGCCGACCACGACCCGCCGGGGGAGCGGCGGGCGGCGGAGATCGCCGGGCTGCTGGCGCCGGTGGCGGCGTCGGTCCGGGTCGTCCCGTACCGGGAGCTGCCGGCCGGCGGGGACGTGAGCGACTTCCTCGCGACCCATGAGGAGTCGGCCCTGTGGGCGCGGATCGCGGCGACTGCGGCGTGGGTGGTGTCGGGGGAGCCGCTGCCGGGAGCCGTCCCCATCCCCAGCCGGGCCGGAGGCGGAGCAAGTCCCCACCCCCAGCCCCTCCCCGGCTCACCTGCTTGCTCACCCGCTGAAGCGGCTTCGGCTCACAGGTACCCAGGGAGGGGAGCAGTCCCGTCCGGGGAGGGGAGCCAGCCGGGTGCCGAGGCGGACCTCCCCTCCCTGGGAGCCGTCGCAGTCGAACACCGCGTCAGCGGTGAGAGCGCGACGGGGAGCCGGGGAGGGGTCGGGGGAGGGGACTTGCTCGGCTCCCCGGTCCGTGGCGGAGAGCAGACGCTCGCCCCGGCGGCTGCCCCGGAGCCACTGCCGGAGCCACTGCCGGAGCCACTGCCGGCGTTCCCGGTGGCGGTCCTGCCGCCGGCCGTGCGGGCGTACGTCGAGCAAGCGGCGGCGAGCCTGGCCGTCCCGCCGGAGATGGTCGCGGCGCCGCTGCTGGCGCTGGCCGGGTCGCTGGCCGGCAACCGGCTCCGGCTGGTGCTCAAGGCCGGCTTCGAGGTCTTGCCAACCCTCTGGGTAGCGGTGGTGGCGCCGCCGGGCAGCGCCAAGACGCCGGCGCTCGGGTTCGCCCGCCACGGCCTGGAGGCACGCCAGCGTGCCGCCTACTCCCGGTGGGAATGCGAAGAAGATTCGTACGAATCGCAGGTGCGGGCGTGGTCGGCGACGCGGGAGGGGGACCGCGGCCCGGAGCCCCGGAGGCCGCAGCTGCGTCACTACTGGACCGCCAACACCACCACCGAGGCGCTGGCCGGGACGCTGACGCAGGCCCACGGCGTCGCGATCATCGCCGACGAGCTCTCGGGGTGGATCGCCTCGATGGACCAGTACCGCTCCGGCAAGGGGGCGGACCGCCAGACGTTCCTCTCGCTGTGGTCCGGCGTCAGCACCAAGATCGACCGGAAGTCGCAGCCGCCGGTCCTGATCGAGCAGCCGGTGGTCGGGATCGCCGGCGGCATCCAGGACGACCTCGTCGCCACGCTCCACGACGCCCGCCAGCGCCGGGACGGGCTAATCGAACGGTTCCTGTTCGTCCGGCCCCAGACCGAGCCGGGCTTCTGGAACGAGGACGACGTGCCCCGGGAGCTGCTGGCCGAGCTGGAGCGGGTCTTCGCGGCGATCGACGCCCTGCCGGCCCGGGCGGAGGCGACGGCGGCGGGACCTGCTGGTGAGCGTCCGGCGTCGGTCCGGTTTCACCCCGCGGCCCGGGCGGTCTGGCGGGGGTGGTTCGACGACAACACCGAGTGGGTCCGTGAGTCGGGCGGGCTGGAGCGCGGCTTCGCCAGCAAGTGGCCGATCCAGACGGCGCGGCTGGCGCTGGTGCTGCACCTGCTCTGGGCGGCCAGCGAGGGAGCCGACCCGCGGCGGATGCTGACGGCGGAGCGACTGGACAGCGCGATTGGGCTGGCCGACTGGTTCCGGTCGCAGTTGGGTCGGGTGCTGCCGCTGTTCGCGCCGCCGGTTCCAGACACCGCGCCGCTGGAGTGGGACCGGCCCGCTCCGCTGGACACGGCACGGGAACGGATCGTCCGGCTGCTGCGCCGGCACGACGGGCAGTGGGTGAGCCGCAGCCAGCTCTACCAGGGCCTGCGGACGGTACCGGCCGACCGCATGCAGGCCGAGCTGGTGGGGCTGGAAGCGTCGGGGATGATCGAACGCGCCGTGGAGCCATCCGGCGCACGGACCCGAGAGCGCTGGCGCCTGGGCCCGCCGCCCACGGAGTAGGGATTCGTACGAATCTTCTTCGCACTCACGACGGACGCTCAGCCCGGTCGGTTGGGGAGGGTGGGGCCCGGTGCCGCGGTGAGCCGCTGGTAGCGGGTGAAGAGGAGCACGAGGCGGTCGGTGTCGCCGGTGAAGGTCTTCTTCGGGGCGTAGCGGCGGTCGACGGCACGGTCGACCGCCTCGTGCGCCTTCCGCGGGTCGGGCGACATCGTCAGCGGGACGTAGCGGTCGGCGAGGGTGCTGTCGGGGCGAAGCGGGGTGCATGCGAAGCGCTCGGGTGGCGAAGCGTCCCGATGGCCGTGCGCCAGTTCAGCCGTGGTCCGGCCAGCAGCTCCCGCCGCATGGCGCTGGGGCAGGCGGCGAACGGGACGGCGCGGGTCTCGATCTCGTTCCAGGTGATGCGCGGCATGGCTTGCGGTCACCTCGGGTGGCGGACAATCGTTCCGGGCAGGGTGCCATAGAACGGGGTGCATGCGAAGCGCTCGGGTGGCGGAGCGTCCCCACCCCCGACCCCTCCCCGGCTCCCCGTCGCGCTCACCCCGACTGCGTCGCGGTTCGTCTGCGACGGGTCCCAGGGAGGGGAGTACCCCGCTTGGCTTCAGGGAGCAGACCATGTTCGCCGGGGCCGGAGAGGAGAATGTCGTGGTGGCAGCCGTTCTCCCCTCCCCGGGCACCTGTGAGCCGAAGCCGCTTCAGCGGGTGAGCGAACAGGTGAGCCGGGGAGGGGTTGGGGGTGGGGACGTTGCTTCGGCACCGACCCAGTTCAGGGTGGGGACGTTGCTCAGCGACCGGCCCTTCGCGGAGCGCAGGGATCCTGACACAACAGCCTGCCACAGAAGAAGGGCTTTCCGCCCCGGAGAGGCTATGACACACTGCGAGCACGCACCGCACCGCACTGTATCGATCGGGTCGTCGCAATGGGGGAGGGCTGGGTGTCGGCACCTCACGACCGGACACCGGCCGGGCGCCGGGTCGCCGCGGCCCGCGACCTCCGACGACGCATGACTCCGGCCGAGCTCGTCCTGTGGCACCACCTGCAGCATGACGCACTCGGGCTCCGCTTCCGCCGACAACACGGAATCGGCCCGTTCATCGTGGACTTCTGCTGCCTACCGGTTCGGCTCGTCGTCGAGCTGGACGGTGGGGTCCATGAGCTCGAAGACGTCCGGGAGCAGGACGCCTGGCGAACCAGCTACCTCGAGCATCGGGGGTTCACCGTCCTTCGGTTCCCGAACGAGCAGGTCCTCTCACGGGTGGGCACCGTCCTCGGCGACATCCGGACCATGATCGACGGCGCCACCGCTCGCCGTTGAACCAGCCCGGCCGAGCCGAGCCCACTCGTGGTCGGTCACCGGTCATGTTCGGTGGTGCCACGTCTCCGCGCTCCGGGCACCCGCGGAGCCGACGCCGCGTCAGCGGTTTTCAGATAGGTTGCCTCAGCTCGATCAGGGCCGCTACTCCCCGCTCCAGGCACCTGCTGAGCCGACCCACGCGGACGCATCATGCGGTCTCCGCCACCGCCAGCCGACCGGGCAGCTCGACGGTGAACGTCGTCCCCTCCCCGATCGCGCTCGTGACCGCGATGGTGCCGCCGTGCGCGTCGACGATGGCCTTGCAGATCGCCAGCCCGAGTCCGGCGCCGCCCTGCTCCCGGGTCCGGCCCGTGTCCGGCCGGTAGAAGCGATCGAACACCCGCGGCAGGTCCTCGGGCCGGACGCCGGCCCCCGTGTCGGCCACCCGGAACCGCGCCCGGTCCCCGACGGTCTCACACCCGACCGTGATCGTCCCGCCCGGCGGCGTGTGGGCGATGGCGTTGTCGAGCAGGTTGACGAGGACCTGGATGATCAGGTCCTCGTCGGCCAGCAGACCGGTCGGCGCGGTCGTGAGCCGGAGGGTGAGCTGACGGGAGCGGAAGATCGGCGCATAGGTCTCCCCCAGGGCGCCGATCGTCTCGGCCAGGTCGAACGTCATCGGTTCGGGCCGTGGCTCCGGGCTGTCCAGCCGGGCCAGGGAGAGCAGCGCCGCCGTCAGGCTCGTCAGGCGGGAGAGGTCGTGGTCGACACCCCGCAGCGCATCGACGTAGTCGGCGTCCGACCGGGGACGGGCCAGGGCAAGGTCCACCTGGCTGCGGATCAGGCTGATCGGGGTGCGCAGCTCATGGGCGGCGTCGCTGGTGAACCGGCGCTGGCGCTCGAACGCGGCTTCGATCCGGGACAGCATGTCGTTGAACGTCCGGGCGAGCCGGCCGACCTCGTCGTCGGGCAGATCGAGCCGGAACCGCTCGTGCAGGTCCCGCTCCCCGATCGTCTCGGCCAGCCGCGTCATCCGGGTCAGTGGCTGCAGGACCGGCCGCGACAGCAGGTAGCCGCCAGTGACCGCGATTAGCGTCGCGACGGGAACCAGCAGCAGGAGGGCGACCGCCAGCTGGGCGAGCGTCTGGTCGAGATCGTTCCGGTTCAGCCCGACCTCGAGCACCCCGGCGACCGGACCCCCATCCGGAGCGTAGACCGGTACCGACAGGATGCGGAGCGATCCCTCCTCGTCGAGCGACGCGGAGCGGAAGACCTTGTCCCCCTGGAGCGCGAGCGCGAGGCTCGTCTGGTCCAGCGGGATGCCCGGCGAGCCCTTCCCCTGCTCCGCGATCGTCTGGCCGGAGCGGTCCAGGAGCCGGATGAAGAACTCCTGCTCGTTCAGCCCGGTCCCCCGGAAGTCGATCGTGAGCGTCTCGGGCGTGACCTGGACCGTCGACAGGACGATGTCGGCCTGCGTGTCGAGCTGCTCGTCGAAGTCGCTATGCAGTCGCCAGCGCAGGCCAAGGGCGAGCAGCAGCCCGAAGACGACGAGCGTCGTGGCGAGCAGCAGCCCGTACCAGATCGTCATCCGAATCCGGAGCGGGAACCTGCTCATGGCCGCGCGTTGAGCCGGTAGCCGACCCCCCGGACCGTCTCGATCGTGCTGGCCGCGCCGGGCTCGTCCAGCTTCCGGCGCAACTGGCGGATGTGGACGTCGATCACGTTGGTCGCGTTGACGAAATCGTAGTCCCAGACATGGTTGGCGATCATGTCCCGCGTCAGCACCCGGTTCGGGTTGCGGACCAGATACTCGAGGATGCGGAACTCCTTGTTCGGCAGGGCGACTTCCTGCTCCCCCCGCCAGACCTGCCGCCGGGCCGAATCGATCCGGAGCCCACCGAACGAGAGGACCGTGTCGATCGCCTGCCGCGGGCGCCGGGCCAGGGCGCGGAGCCGGGCGGCCAGCTCCATCGCCGCGAAGGGTTTGGTCAGGTAGTCGTCGGCCCCGGCATCCAGGCCCCGGACCCGGTCCGTGACCGAATCGCGGGCGGTCAGCAGGAGGATCGGGGTGTGGTCGCGCCGGGCCCGGAGGGCCGCGCAGACGGCGAACCCGTCGATCCCGGGCAGCATCACATCGAGGATGACGACATCGTAGGTCGCGCCGGCCGTCCAGCTCAGCGCCGCCTCCCCGTCGCCGACGACATCGACCGCGTGGCCCTCCTCGGTGAGGGACCGGCGGATCAGCATCGCGAGCCGGCTCTCATCCTCGACGATCAGTACGCGCACGGATGAACCCCTCGACGATGACACAGTCCGCCTAGTCGGCACCCACATAGTGGGACTGGCGGATGAAGTCTGGATGAAGCCACGACGTTCGGCCAGTCGCCCCCGGAGTTCATCCAGGCTTCATGCCCGCCCGACATGATCGGACCACGACGAGCCACCGGGCCGACACCGGTCGCGTTGCAGCTGGTCGTGTACCCGAAGCGAGGGATTGGCAGCTATGTCCGAACTGATGCACCGCTCCTCACGGCTCCTGCTCGCGATCGCCGTCGGTTCCAGTCTCATGCTGGCCGGTTCCTTCGCCGGAACCGCCGGCGCCGCCCAGACGCCCATCACCTGCGACCCAACCGGCGCCACCGCGGCGGGTTCGACCCCTGCCGCCACGCCGGGCGCGGCGGTCTCCGTCCCGACCCAGGCGGCGATCGAGCCCGAGCAGAACCCGCCCGGGGATATCCCGGACAACCAGGCCTTCGTGACCTACACCTCCTCGATGGGCGGCTATGCGATCTCGGTGCCGGAAGGGTGGGCCCGGCAGGAGAACGGCGCCAACGTCGCCTTCTCGGACAAGCTGCACCTGTTCTCCGTCGAGACCGGCTGCGGCACAGGCCCGACCGACGAGGCCGGAGCCCAGGCCGAGGCGGACACCACGCTCGCCCAGACGATTCCCGCCTTCGAGCTCGTCGCCATCAAGCCGGTGACGCTGCCCGCCGGCCCGGCCATCCTGATCCAGTACCGCACCAACTCGGAGCCCGACGCGGTCACCGGCCGGCAGTACCGGCTCGACGTCGACCGGTACGAGCTCACCCGGAACGGGGTCCGGGCGGTCATCTCCCTGGCCGGTCCGGCCGGGTCGGACAATGTCGACGTCTCCCGGCAGGTTTCGGAGAGCTTCCGATGGAACCAGTAATCGTGGAACCCGTGATCGTGGAACCAGCGATCGCCGTCGAGGCCCACGACCTCTATCGCTTCTTCCACGCGTCGGAGGACGAGACGCTCGCCCTCCGCGGCGTCTCCCTCACGGTCGCGTTCGGCGAGTTCGTCGCGATCACCGGCCCGTCGGGCAGTGGCAAATCGACCCTGCTCTCGTGCCTGGGCGGGCTGGACGAGCCGGACGGCGGCTGGGTCGCCGTCGGCGGCGAGCGCCTGACCCGGCGCTCCGAGCGCGAACGCAGCCGGTTGCGCGCCCGCCTCGTCGGCACGCTCCAGCAGACCGGCAACCTGCTGGAGCAGTTCACCGTCGCCGGCAACATCGCCCTGGCGATGGCGCTCAGGGGCCGTCCCTCGTCCGCGGTCATCACCGACCTGCTGGAATCCGTCGGGCTCTCGGAACGGCGCGACGCCCTCCCGTCCCAGCTCTCCGGCGGCGAGCGGGCGCGGGCCGGGCTCGCGGTCGCCCTGGCCAACGAGCCGGTCGTCCTCCTGGCCGATGAGCCGACCGGGGAGGTCGACGCCGCGACGGAAGAACGGCTGCTCGAGCTGTTCGCCCAGCGCGGCGAGCGTGGCGGCGCGACGGTCGTCGTCACGCACAGCCCGTCCGTCGCCGCGGCCGCCAGCCGGGTCGTCCGGATGACCGACGGGAGGTTCGTCGATGGCTGATCCACTCGTCGTCGCCACCGGCCTCGGCCGGCAGTTCGACCCCGGCCCGACCGCGGTTAACGCCCTGGTCGACGCCACCTGCACCGTCGAGCCGAACGCCCGGATCGCGATCGTCGGTCCGAGCGGCAGCGGCAAGTCGACCCTGCTGCACCTGCTTGGCAACCTCGACCAGCCGACCTCCGGCACCATCGCCTGGCCCGGACTGGGGCCGCCGGAGTCGCTGCGGCCCGCCCGGATCGTCAACATCTTCCAGGGTCCCAGCCTGCTGCCCGCCCTGTCCGTGCTGGAGAACGTCGTCCTGCAGCTCCTGCTGTCGGGCGCCGGGGCGGCCGATGCCCGTGCCGAGGCCGAGCGGGCGCTGGCCCTGTTCGAGACGGCCGATCTCCGCGACAAGCTGCCCGAGGAGCTCTCGGGCGGGCAGGCCCAGCGCGTCAGCATCGCCCGGGCGATCGCCGTCCGTCCGTGGCTCATCCTCGCCGATGAGCCGACCGGGCAGCTCGACTCCGCGACCGCCGCCCGCGTCCTGGACCGGCTGCTGGCATCGGCCGACGAGCTCGGTGCCGCGCTGGTGCTCTCCACCCACGACCGGCGCGTCGCGCAACGCCTCTCGACGACCTGGTCGATGGCGAGTGGAACCCTCACGACCGGGCCGGCACCCGCCGGCGCGGTCCCTTCGGCCCTCGATGGCGATGGGCGCCCGTCGCCCCAGCCTCTCCGGGAGTACACCCGACGATGACCGCTCTCCCTGGCCTCTGGGCTCGCAGCCTCGTCTCGCACCAGCGTGGGCGGATGGCAACCACGATCATCGGGATCGGTCTCGCGGTGAGCCTGCTGGCGACCCTGTTCGGCTTCCTCGCCGCCACCCTCAGCACCATGACCGGGCAGGCGATCGCCGACGTCCCGATCGACTGGCAGGTCCAGCTGGCGACCGGGACCGACCCGGCCGTCGCGATCGACCAGCTCACCCAGAGCCCCGGCGCGTCGAGCGCCATCCCGGTCGGCTACTTCAGCACGCCGGGGTTCGAGGCGACCACCGGCACGACCGTTCAGACCACCGGGGCGGGCAAGGTCCTCGGGCTGGGTCCGGGCTACCGCGACGCGTTCCCGAAGGAGATTCGCGATCTGGTCGGGGCGGGATCGGTCATGCTGGCCCAGCAGACCGCCGCCAACCTGCACGCCGCGCCGGGCTCGGTCATCTCGATCACCCGGCCGGGGCTCGACCCGGTCCAGGTGACGGTCGAGAGCGTCATCGACCTCCCATTCGCCGACTCGCTCTTCCAGGCCGTCGGCGCACCGGCCGGCGCCGCCCCCCAGGCCCCGCCGGACAACGTCCTGCTCCTGCCCCTCGATCAGTGGCACCAGCTGTTCGACCCCGTCGTCCCGGTCGATGCGTCGGCCGTGAGCCTCCAGATTCACGCCGTGATTCCGCACGCGCTGCCCGGAGCGCCGACCGCCGCCTACACCCAGGTCACCGGCGAGGCCCGCAACTACGAGACCCGCCTGGCCGGCGCCGGCGTGGTCGGGGACAACCTGGCTGCGAGGCTGGACATCGCCCGGTCCGACGCCGCCTACGCCCAGGTCCTGTTCCTCTTCCTCGGCGCGCCCGGCGTGGCGCTGGCGACCCTCCTGACGGCCGTGTTCGTCGCGTCATCCGCGACCCGGCGCCGGCGGGATCAGGCGCTCCTTCGCATCCGGGGCGCGTCGTCCCGCGATCTCGTCGGGCTGGCGGCCGTCGAGGCCGCCCTGGTCAGCGCCGGCGCGGCCGTCGTCGGTCTCGCCGTCAGCGCCCTGATCGTTCGCTCGACCTTCGGCCGCTGGGGGTGGGGCACGTCTCCGGGTGCGTCCGTCCTCTGGGCGGCGGTCGCGGTGCTGGTCGGGGCCGTCATCGCCTTCGCGATGATCTGCCTGCCGGCCTGGAACGATGCCCGGCGGCTGACGGTCAGCGCGTCCCGCGTCGTGGTCCACACCGAGCGATCGAGCTGGTGGGAGCGAATCGGGCTGGATGCCATCCTGCTGGCCGGCGCGGCGCTGGTCTACTGGCAGCAGTCCCGCAACGGCTATCACATCGTCCTCGTTCCCGAAGGCGTTCCCCAGATCAGCGTCTCCTACTGGGTCTTCATCGCCCCGCTCCTGCTCTGGACCGGCGGCGCCCTGGCGGTGATCCGCCTGACGCGGTGGGCGCTGGCCCACGACGCCATCCGGTTTCCGCTGGTCCGGCCGTTCTCGTCCCGGCTGGGCCACATCATCGGCGCGGCGATCGGCCGGCAGCGCGGCCGGACCGCCTCCGGGCTCGTCATCGTGGCGCTGGCGATCGCCTTCGCGATCTCCACCTCCATCTTCAACGCGACGTACGAGCACCAGTCGCTGGTCGACGCCCAGCTGACGAACGGCGCCGACGTGACCGTGACGGGCAACGCCGCGGTCGGTCTGGCCGACCGGCAGGCGGCCCTCGCCGCGCTGCCGGGCGTCAGGACCGTCGAGCCGATGCGACATCGCTTCGCCTACGTCGGGACGGACCTGCAGGACCTGTACGGCGTCGACCCCACGACGCTGCCCCGGACCGCGTCCCTGTCCGACTCCTTCTTCGTGGGCGGCACATCGGCGGAGGTCATGGGCCGGCTCGCCCAGGCGCCGGACGGCCTGCTCGTCTCCCCCGAGACGGTCTACGACTTCCAGCTCCAACCCGGCGACCTGATCAACCTGCGCCTCCAGAGCGCGGTGGACCAGCAATATCACGTCATCCCGTTCCACTACGTGGGAATCGCCCGGGAGTTCCCGACGGCGCCGAGCGACTCCTTCCTCGTCGCCAACGCCGCCTACATCGCCGCCCAGACCCAGTCGCCCGCGGTCGAGACCCTGCTGATCAGCACCAGCGACACGCCGGCCGCCGTCGCCGGCCGGGTCCAGGCGGCGCTGGGAGCCTCCAGCGGCGCCACCGTCCGGGACATCGCGGCGACCCGCACGGCGGTGACATCCGGGCTGACCGCCGTGAGCCTGCACGGGCTGACCCGGATCGAGCTCCTGTTCGCGCTGGTCTTCAGCGCCGCCGGAGCGGGTCTGGTCCTCGCTCTGGGCCTCGACGAGCGCCGCCGGACCCTGGCGATCCTGACGGCCATCGGCGCGAAGCCCCGCGAGATGCGAGCATTCATCGTCAGCGAGGCGAGTCTCGTCCTGGCCGGTGGGTTGGTGGCCGGTCTGGCCCTGGGCTGGGTCGTCGCCCGGCTGCTGATCCGGATGCTGACGGGCGTCTTCGATCCGCCGCCCGAAGGTGCGATCATTCCCGCCCTGTACATCGTGACCGTGATCGTCCTGACGAGCGCGGCCATGCTCCTGACCACCACGCTGCTTGGGCGGATCGGGCGACGGGACGTCCTGCAATCGCTTCGACGGCTCTAACGGATCTATCGGCCCCAGAGGAGAATGACACCGGTGCATGCGATCGAGAACAACCTGATCGACCTGATCCGCTCGCTGTTCGACACGTTCGGCTGGGCCGGGGTCGTGATCGCGATGACGATCGAGAGCGCCTGCATCCCGCTGCCGAGCGAGATCACCATGCCGCTGGCCGGCTGGCTGCTGGTCGCCGAGCACGGCACCGGCTGGCCGGGCATCCTCCTGGCCAGCTTCTGGGGGGCGGTCGGCAATCTGCTCGGCTCGATCATCGCCTACTGGGTCGGCGCCCTCGGCGGCCGGCCGCTGCTGGAGCGGTACGGGCGCTACATCCTGATCACCCGTCGGGACATCGACCGCTCCCAGGAGTGGTTCGACCGGTGGGGCGAGGCGACGGCGTTCTTCTCCCGGCTGCTCCCCGTCGTCCGGACGTTCATCTCGCTGCCGGCCGGGATCGCCCGGATGCACTTCGGCCGCTTCTGCCTGTTCACCTTCGCCGGCTCGTACCTGTGGTGCGTCCTGCTGACCTGGATCGGCTACCGGCTCGGCCCGGACTGGGAAAAGCTCCGGGAACAGGCCCGCTTCCTCGACTACCCGATCGCGGCCGTGATCGTCCTGGCGGTCGTCTGGTTCGTCTGGCACCGCATCTCCGAGATTCGCCGCGAGGGCGCCCTGCCCCGGTAGTGGTCCGTCAACGATCAATGGCAGGTCGAGACACCCATGGTTGCGATCTGGTCTCCCCTCTCCGGGCACCTGTGAGCCGAAGCCGCTTCAGCGGGTGAGCCGGGGGGAGCGGGTGAGCCGGAGAGGGGTCGGGGGAGAGGTCGGCTCCGGTGCAGCTCATCAGCCCTGACAGACCACTAGAGCGACGTTCGGACGAAATGTCCGCACGCGACCGGCGCCGTTGCTCCCCGCGCAGGTGAACCGGAGAGCATCTGTGATGGACGTCTGCTCGCGGCTCGGGCGTTCCGGATGGCAACCGCTCGAGCCCGGACCCAACCACCAGGCACTCGGCTTGCCCGGTCTGTCGATCGCGGCGACCGGCTAGAATGGGTGGCGCGACGACGGTCCTGACGGCGTCGCGGCCGGGAACGACCGTCTCGCCGACCCCGACGACCCGGGTAGCCCGCATCCTGACCCTGTGGATGCTCACATGAACAACGAGATGACATGCAGGACAGACCCGTGATCGAGCGGCCCGAGACCGACGACGTACCGGCCGACGCGACCCCGGCGGCCGAACCCGCCAGGCGGCGCAACTCCACCGCCGCCGCCTTGCGTGAGATCGTCCAGACGCTGCTGCTGGCCGCGATCCTCTTCTTCGGCGTCCGGGCGTTCGTCCTGCCCTATGAGGTCGACGGCCTCAGCATGACGCCGAACCTGGCCGACCACGAGCGCGTCCTGGTCAACCGCCAGGCCTTCCACGACTTCGACCTCAACCGGGTGCTGAACTGGATTCCCGGCGTCGACCGCCAGGGGACGTGGAACTTCAGCCCCTTCGGTCAGCTCGAACGCGGCGACGTCGTCGTGCTGGAGCCGCCGATCGCCCACGACCAGCCGTTTATCAAGCGCGTCATCGGCCTGCCCGGCGACCACATCTCGTTCGCCGACGGCTACGTGCTCGTCAACGACCAGCGGCTCGACGAGCAGTACATCCCCGACCCGATCACGATGTGCACGCCCTCCCGCGCCATCGTCGACATGCCGACCTGCGACATGACGGTCCCGGAGGGGACGGTCTTCGTCATGGGCGACAACCGGACACCGAACGGCAGCGAGGATTCGCGCATCTTCGGCGTCGTCCCGATCGGCGATCTCGTTGGCGAGGCGTTCTTCAGCAACTGGCCGATCAAACAGATCGGCCCAATCGGCCACGGGGACTACAACGAGTAACCCTGGTCCATCTGAACCAAACGCCAGCGTCGGCCGGCCTGCATGACCGGAGGCGGGCGTCTTTCGTCGTAGGGGCGATCCCTTGTGGTCGCCCGGTCGCCGCAGCGGCCTTCGCCGCAAGGCGAGACGGTGCTCCGGGTTCAACCGTGTTCAAAGCGGCAGTCCACGCAACGACGAGACGCCCGGACACAAGGGTCGCCCCGACGAGAGCGCGGCTCACAGGGGTTGGCGGAGCGGGCGACTCCCCCTCTCCATCCGGTCCAGGCGGAGTCGCCCGCAGGCGACGGAGCCGGAGCGAGATGGGGAGGGGGTCGGGGGGTGGGGCTGGTCGCTCGCCACCGACAAGGCTGATGAGACCCGCTCTAGACCTCGCCCCCGCGTCGCTCGATCACCCCTGAACCACACCCGACGGCCCCACCCAAACGCTGGGCGGGGCCGTCGGACTATGTGGGAACGATCGTATCGGATGGAGCCGCTACACCTCGGGGGTGGCGACCGGGGTGGCGGAATCCAGGTCCTGGTCCTGGCCGGTGCCGACCTCGACGACCGGCGTACCGGCCTCGGGGGTGCCGGCGACCGGGGTGCCCGTGGCGTCGCCCGGGATGACCTCGAAGGCGAGGAACTGGGTGATCTGCGTGTCGCTGAAGTTGTTGTCCGAGCCGATCACCAGCGAGCGGTGGCCGTTCGCCAGGTCCGGGCCGAAGGCGAGCGTCTCGAGGTTGTCGACGGCGAAGTCGCTGCCGTCGAACTCCGCGACCAGCCGCTTGCCGACCGGGGTGTAGTCCGCCTCGACCAGCGCGTCGATCCCACTGATGTCAGTCGCGCCGGTCAGGTCGATCTCGTAGAGCCGGATGTTGTTGGAGTAGGTCTCGTCGGCGGCCTCGACCGTCCCGCGCTCGAGCAGCAGCAGGGTCGTGTCGGTCACGGCGAGAATCTCGGTGACGCCGTTGATCGTAAAGAGCGCCCCATCGGGGACGTTGGGGACGGCGTCCGCCTCGTAGGCGTACTGGGCGAGGGTGTTGCCGTCGCGGTCGTATTGCGTGATCCGGTTGACCGAGCCGGCGTCGGCCGTCGGCGCCTCGCCGTCCTGGAACAGCGGCAGCTCGGTCGAGACGAAGTAGGACGAGCCATCCGGGGAGAAGCTCAGCCCCTCGAAGGCGCCGTTGTCCCGGATGCCGGTCGCGCCGTTGACGTCGGCAGCGAAGACATCGTCGGCGCCCAGGCTGGCGACGAAGGTGCCGTCCGGCTGGGTGACGTAGACGCCGGGGTCGATCCCGAGCTTCTGGCTGCCCTCGCTCGTCCAGTAGAAGTTGCCCGTCTCCGGGTCGACCCGGATCGACTCCGGGTCCGGGACGTTGCCGCCTGCGTCGACGTTCGGGAAGGGCGTGCCGTCCTCCTGCAGGAGGGTCGTCGCGGCGGTCAGCTCGGCGCTGTCGAAGGACACGTCGTCGTAGGTCAGCGTCGCGTCGTAGAAGCGGGCCGGCGCCTCGTCGGAGCGGTCGTCGCTCAGCACGATCCAGCGGTCGCTCGCGGCGTCGTAGTCCAGGCCGGACAGCCCGCCGACGAGGGTGTCGTCGACCATCAGGTCGTTGGGGAGGTCCTGCTCGCCGATCAGGCGGACCGAGCCGACGGACGCGAGCGCGGCGGCGTCCTGCGCGGCGAGCGCCGACGGGAGGAGCTGGCCACCCAGCAGGGCGGTGGCGACGAGGGACGTGGCGAGAAGCCGTCTGCGCGTCATGGTGGTCCTTTCGCGGCGGGGAATCTGTCCGACCTGGAACTCAGGTCCAACGCGGCCCCGTTCCGGTCGGCTCTGTTATCGCAGACGGTGCCGCGCAGATTGTTAGGACTCTGCAATGCTTTCCCGGCACAGGACCGGACGACAGGACGTAGTCGCCCGGCTGGCCGTCGTCCTGCGTGCCGGGGCGATAGCGCGAACACGACCCCATCAGAGAGGAGCCGCGTGGCCCACGAGACACCGCAACGCGCCGTCCTGCTGACCGGGGCGGCCGGCAACATCGGCCGCGCCTTCCGCCGGATCGCCGGCGACCGCTACTGGCTCCGCCTCGCCGATGCCAGGCCCGTTCACCTGCGCCCGAACGAGCACGCCGAGACGCTGCACCTCGACGTGTCCGACCCTGAGGCCTGCCGCTCCGCCTGCCGCGGGATCGACACGGTGATCCACCTCGCGGCCGACCCGTCGCCGGAGGCCGGCTTCTACGAGTCGCTGCTGGCGAACAACGTCAGGGGCGTCTACAACGTCTACCGGGCGGCGGCCGACCAGGGCGTCCGGCGGGTGATCTTCGCGAGCAGCGTCCACGCGGTCGGCGGCTACCCGGCCGGCTTCCAGCCTCGGGCCGATTCGGCCCCGCGGCCACGCAACCTCTACGGCGCCACGAAGGCCTTCGGCGAGGCGATCGGCTCCGTCTTCGCGGCCCAGGAGGGCCTGTCCAGCATCGCCATCCGGATCGGCGCCTTCGACCACCCACCGAAGGACCGGGCCAACCCGGACCCAGTAGAGGCGGCCGCCTTCGTCAGCGCCCGCGACCTCACCCAGCTGATCGAGCGCTGCATCACGGCCGACCTGACCGGCTTCCACGTCGTCCACGGGCTGTCCAACAATCGACTCACGGCGTTCGATATCTCTTCGACCCGCGCCCTCGTCGGCTACGACCCGCGGGACGATGGCTTCGCCTATCATGGGTGACCGGAACCGCGGCGGAGTGGCCGCGATCGTGACGCCTAGTGATGAGTACTGAACGGGAAAGGCACCCATGTCGGAGCAGGCAGGCAAGCGGACCATTCTTCTGACCGGAGCGGGCGGCGACATCGGGACCGCGTTCCGCGCCTACGCCGGCGACCGGTACGCGATGCGGCTGGCTGGCCGGAGCGACATCCCGCTGGCCGACGGGGAGCGGGCGGAGGTGATCTCGCTGGACATCGCCGACCTCGACGCCTGCCAGGCGGCCTGCCGGGGGATCGACACGATCGTCCACCTCGCCGCCGACCGGCGGATGCACGCCGAGTTCTACGACTCCCTGATCGAGAACAACATCAAGGGCGCCTACAACATCTACCGGGCCGCGAAGGACCAGGGCGTGAAGCGCGTGATCTTCGCCTCCAGCGTCAACGCCGTGGCTGGCTCACCGACCCGGCACCAGGCCCAGACCGCCGAGGTCCCGATTCCGCTCAACATCTACGGCGCGTCGAAGGTCTGGGGCGAGGCGCTCGGGGCCTACTTCGACGCCGTCGAGGGGCTGGGCGGCTTCGCCATCCGGATCGGCGCCTTCAGGCCCGAGTTCGACGAACTCGGCGGCGAGCCGGCGCCAGCCCGCCACGTCTCGATGCTGGTCAGCGCCCGCGACCTCTGCCAGCTGATCGTCCGCTGTATCGAGACCGACCTGCCGGGCTTCCACATCGTCCACGGCCTGTCCAACAACGCGCTGCCGTTCATGGACATCGAGTCGACCAAGACGCTCCTTGGCTGGGAGCCGGAGGACGACGGCTTCGCCCGCTACGGCAACCGCTTCAGCACCGTCGATTAGGCGCGACGTTCATTGGACCTGCCTGGTGGCGAGCCGACCCCAGCCCCCAGCCCCTTCTCTCCCCGACAGTTTGCGAACGTACCGCGAGGAGGCGTCCACCGGTCCCGTTTGCCGGCCATTTTCGGTCATCAGCCCGCGGTCGACGGGGCGATCGTCAGGTATGGGACGGGTAATTCTCGGCGGGCACACGGCTCCTGCCGGTCGAACGCTGACCGCGATTGCTCCACTGCTGCGGGCTGCCAGAACGTCTTGCGTGGCCGGACACAAACTGTCGGGGAGAGAACCCCCAGCCCCCTCTCCATCTCGATTCGTCCCTCCGGTCGTCATCGGATGGAGAGGGGGAGCAGGCCGCTGCGTCGGGAGAGCGAGCGTGTTCACAGCGACGTTCAAGTGGGCTGCCAAGACGCAACGGACGGGGCGGCTCCCCTCTCTGGGCACCTGCGGAGCCGAAGCCGCTTCAGCGGCTGAGCGATCAGGTGAGCCGGAGAGGGGTCGGGGGAGAGGTCTGCTCCGCCCCCAGTCAACGCCGTGAATACCGCTCACATCGAAGAATCAGCGCTGATCCTCCGGCCGTTCGCCTTCCCGGAGCCGCTGGCGGGTCGTCCGCGTCGCCCGGATGTTGCGGGCCCGCGAGACGGCCAGCAGGATGACCACGGCGAAGCCGACCGCCAGGGTCAGCTGCCCGAGCCCGAAGACGACGATCAGATAGACCGCGACCGCGGCGCCGAGCCCAATCAGGGTCGGCCGGTCGAGCCGGGGCGGGAACCGGCGGCGGGGCGCGGGGTCATGGTCGGAGTCGCTCATTCCGTCAGTGTCGTGGGGTAAACGGCCAGCCGCAAGCGATTGGCCGGGTCAGGTCGTGCCCTCGTCGCCGTCGCCCTTGCCCGACTGATTCCGGGCATTGGCGGCCAGGGCGACCCCGAGGCCGGCGCCGATCGCGAGACCGAGGCTGATGCCCAGCGCGATGTTGTCGAAGATGAGCAGCCCGAAGACGATTCCGAGGCTCAGCCCCAGACTGATGCCCAGCGGCAGATACGCGGCGGTCTGGTTCCGCGCCGTCTCATCGGTGGGCGTCTCGTCTGGCTGCCGCTGATCGTCTGACATCGTTGATCTCCCGGCCGGCCAGCAACACCCTCTACTGGCGTTGTCCGGCACCCCGCATGACACCATACAGTGCTCCGAGCATGGCCCCAAAGACGATGCCGATGATCGGCTGGCTCACCAGCAGCCCGATGCTGGCGCCGAAGAAGACCCCGAGGGCGACCGAGAAGAAGAGCGGCGCCGGGCCGATCGCGTCGGCCCGCTTGCGGAACAGTCCGCCATGGTTGGTGCCGGCCGGCGTGGGCGGACGCGACGGCGTCGGCTCTGACTCGCCCGGCTCGGCTACCGTGACGCCAATGGTCGGAGCGACGGTCGGTTCTGTCTCCCTCGCATCCGATGTCCTGGTGGGATCGACGGGCATCAGGCGGCGTCCAGCCGCGAGCGCTGCCGGCGGCGATCGAGGACGATCCCGAGCATCGCGCCGATCAGCCCACCGATCGCGCAGGCGGCCAGCAGCGGGAACGACGTCGGCAGGGCGACGACCGCCCCGATCACGACGCCGAGCGCGAGCAGCGGCCCGACCGATGAGCTGGTCGAGGCCGGCGCCCGATCGGGGACCTCGGCGACGACGGGCTCGTCGTCCTCGTCCTCCACGGCGGGCGCCGGGATGAGTTCTGGCCGGACCCGGCGCACGACGCGGGTGCCGTCCTGGCTGCGAGACCTGGGTTTGCGACGCCTGGCCATGGGACTCTTGCTCTTCTCGCCGGCACCGGTCGCGAACAAACGGCGACCGGTCCCGGATGACGAACGGCGACGATCAGGACAGGGTGAAGGGGGCCATCAGGTCGGTGATGCGCTGCTCGATGATCGCGACGACATCGCCCAGCGGGATCAGCTCCGACTCGGACGCCGTCCGGGCGCGGAGCTCGGCCTGGCCCTCGCCCAGGGTCCGGGAGCTGACCGAGAGCCGCAGCGGGCAGCCGATCAGCTCGGCGTCGGCGAACTTGACGCCCGGCCGCTCCGTCCGGTCGTCGAACAGGACGTCGACCCCGACCGCCCGCAGGTCGTCGTAGACACCCTCGGCCGCCTCGAAGGTCGCCGTGTCGGTGTCCTTGCCGATCCAGGTCAGGTAGACCGAGAACGGCGCGACCGGGGCCGGCCAGACGATCCCCCGGTCATCGTAGTTCTGCTCGACGAGCGAGGCCACGAGCCGTCCGGAACCGATGCCGTACGACCCCATCTGGATCGGCCGCGACTCGCCCAGCTCGTCCAGGTACGTCGCGCCGAGCATCGCCGTGTAGCGGTCGCCGAGCGCGAAGATGTTGCCGACCTCGATCGCCCGCTCGGCCCGGAGCGGGGCTCCGTCGGTCGGGCTCAGGAAGCCGTCCTCGGCCGAGGCGATGTCCTCGACCAGCGTCGTCCGCCAGTCACGGCCGTAGTTGACGTTGCGGAGGTGGAACCCGGTCCGGTTGGCCCCGGCGACCAGGTTGGGCGTGTCCCGGATGCTGAGGTCGGCGACGACGAGGACGTTCTCGCTCTCGGGCAGCCCGACCGGGGAGGCGTAGCCCGGATCGGCACCGGCGGCGCGGATCGCCTCGGTCGTCGCCGGAGTGAGGTTGGCCTCTCCGGTGACCTTGCGGAGCTTGGTCTCGTTGACCTCCAGGTCGCCCCGGATGACGGCGAAGATCAGCCGGCCAGTGTCACCGGTGAAGAAGACGGCCTTGGCGGTCCGGCTGGTCGGGACGCCGAGCAGCTCGGCCAGCGCCTCGATCGTCGGTGTCGCCGGAGTCGCGACCTCCTCCATCGGCAGGGCGTCCTCGGCCGGCGGCGTGTCGCGGCGGAAGGTCGCGACCTCCCGGTTGGCCGCGTAGTCGCCGCTCGGGGAGATCAGGATGATGTCCTCGCCGAACGGCGACGGCGCCATGAACTCCTCGCTGAGCTTGCCGCCCATCATGCCGGTGTCGGCGCCAACGACGTAGAAGTCGAGCCCGGTCCGCCGGTAGATCCGGTCGTAGGCGACGCGGTGCCGCTCGTAGGCGGCCAGCATCCCGGCCTCGTCGCGGTCCAGGCTGTAGGAGTCCTTCATCGTGAACTCGCGGACCCGGATCAGGCCGCCGCGGGCGCGGGGCTCGTCGCGCCACTTGGTCTGGAGGTGGTAGATGATCTGCGGGAGCTGCCGGTAGGAGCTGATCTCGGAGCGGGCGAGGTCGGTGACGACCTCCTCATGGGTCATCGCCAGGACGAGGTCGCGGCCGGCCCGGTCCTTGAACCGGGTCAGCGAGGCATCGATCTGGTCGTAGCGCCCGGTCTCCCGCCAGATCTCGGCCGGGTGGACGACCGGCATCAGCATCTCCTGCCCACCGATCGCGTTCATCTCCTCCCGGATGATCCGCTCGACCTTCTGCGTGACCCGCCAACCCAGCGGCAGGAGGCTGAACATGCCCGAGCCGAGCGGGCGGATGAAGCCGCCCCGGACGAGCAGGCGGTGGCTGGGCAGATCGGCGTCAGCGGGCGCTTCGCGCAGCGTCCGGCCGAAGAGATGACTGATCCGCATCGCGGGACGACCTCATTTCTATATCCACAGAAGGCGACTGGCCGCAAGGCGAACCGGTCCATTCATTGATCGCATGCATCAGGCAGGATAGTGGGGTGTCGGCGTTGACCGCAACGGCTGCCAGTTATCACGACCTCTACCTGGTGCAGCCCCTGTGGCAGGAGAGACACTCCCTGACGCCTGGAAGAGACCCCGACGTAGTGCATCGGGCAGGGACCTTGAAACGCACCCTGTATACTTGGGGTGGTGATCCCTGTGGCAGGAGAGACACTCCCTGACGCTTAGAAGAGACCCCGACGTAGTGCATCGGGCAGGGACCGCCACCAACCTCATGACGGCAATCGTGCGACAAGAAGCCCTTCGCGCAGAAGCCTTCTGACGCGGCTCTCATCGATCCGATGCAATGACACGAAGTTGAACGCCCCACTGGAATCCCGACCGATCACGAGCGTCATTGGCACTCGTCGCTGAGTGCCTGAATCGACGGTAAACAGGATGACCTCCCACTTGGCGCCCTCAACCGTCTGCTCCACGACGCGCAGCCACATCCAGTCCGCAAGAACAATTGCCAACGAGTCGTACACGGCGACAATCCGTTGATGTTTCGTCCGCTGTTTGTCATCGAGCGGTTAACTGACTCGCAGGAACAGGGTCGGTGCGCCGATCGCTTGCTGGAGATCCTCCGGTATCCGCTTGCGCTGTTCAGCCAGTTCCCAAGTGACGACCGGCAGTTCGTCAATCCCGGGAATCGACGGTTCACTCATCGGCCGAATCAGATGGCAGCGTGGCTCCCGGTCGGGTCGAATCCTTGGCCAGCCGCAGGGCGTGGCCGGACTCCCGGTCCTCGAACCGGGCCAGGATGAACAGGAGCGACGACAGCCGGTTGAGGTAGCGCAGGATCTCCGGATTGTCGATCCGCCCGGCCTCGCCCAGGGCGACCGCCATCCGCTCCGCCCGGCGAGCGACCGTCCGGGCGACGTCGAGGGCGGCGCCCGGCACGCTCTCGCCCGGCAGGACGAACTGCGGCGGGAGCGGGACGTCGGCGGACAGCCCGTCCGTCTCGGTCTCCAGCCAGGTCGTCCGGGCGGCGGCGAAGGCCCGGCTGTCCGGCCGGAGCTCGGACGTGTAGGCCAGCTCGGCCATGATCTCGTAGAGATCGCGCTGCGTGTCGATCAGCAGGCCCCGGGTCCGGGCCTGGCTGGCGTGGGCGCGGGCCAGCCCGATGGTCGCGCTGGCCTCGTCCAGCTCGCCGAGGATCTCGATCCGCGGGTCGGACTTGCCGACCCGGGCGCCGAGCAGATCGGTCGCCCCCTGATCGCCCTTGCCAGTGTAGAGCCGCATCGGGACCTCCTGTCATCATGCGTCGGATCAGCAACCATTGCGTCCGGACACACTGTCCGCAAGCATCGAAGCCCCGTTGTCGCGGGCATACGTACGTCACCCCGGAAGTGTACGTGCGCTCGCTGTCGCGTGTTAAGATGAACCCGATTTGTCAGCGTGTCATCGGCGGCGGTCAGCGTCGAACCGGGCGCGGCCGCTCGCCGCCGGGTCGGACTGGCCGCTCGCCGTCAGCAGGGAAAGGGCGTATCTCGGATGGACCGCTATCTCCGTCGGGTCCCCGGCGAGCCAGGGTCACTCCGGAAGCTCCCGGACCTCCCACCGTACCCGTTCTCACCCAACGACGGCGCCCCTGCCGGCGCGCCGGACGACACGATCGACGCGTCGGACGAGACCGACGACGAGCCCGTCGCACCGGTCGCGCCAGAGCCGGGATGGGCACCGCCGCGCCGGGGCACAGCGGAGCGCCCACTCCGCGTCGGCGTGATCGGTGTCGGGATGGGCGCGGCCGTCCATGTCCCGGCCCTGGTGCACATGCCCGAGACGGAGCTGATTGCGGTCTGTGCCCGGCGGACGAACCGGGTGATCCCGGTAGCGGCCCAATACGAGGTCCCGCTGGTCACGACCGACTTCCGCCAGGTCGTCAACGAGTCGTCGATCGAGGCGGTCATCATCGCGACGCCGCCGCACCTGCACCACCAGATGGTGATCGCCGCGCTCGAGGCCGGCAAGCACGTCCTCTGCGAGACGCCGATGGCCCGCTCGCTGGCCGAGTCCCGGGACATGGCCCGGATGGCCGCGAACGCCGGGGTCGTGGCGATGGTCAATCACCAGCTCCGGTTCGAGCCAGTCCGGGCCCGGATCAAGTCGCTGCTGGACAGCGGCTACATCGGCGTCCCGCAGGCCGCCAACCTGACGGTGTTCCGCTCGACCCTGAGCGATCCCTACTCCCGGCCGTTCAGCTGGCACAGCCAGCTCGAGCAGGGCGGCGGGATGCTCGGGTCGATCGGCTCCCACGAGATCGACTCCCTGCGCTGGTGGCTGGGCGAGGTCGAGAGCGTGGCCGGGATCGCCTCGACGATGGTCGACCGTCGGATCACGGCCGACGGCGGCGGGATGGCGCGAGTCGATGCCGACGACAACTTCGCCTTCGTCCTTCGCTTCGCCTCCGGCACGCTCGGGACGGTCCACGTCACGACGACCTCGGGCGTCGAGTCGGGCGAGGAGATTCTGCTGTCCGGCTCCGAGGGGATGCTGATCGCCCAGAGCGGCGGCACCCTGCTCGGCGCCCGGCGCGGGGAGAGCCAGCTGGTCGAGATCGTCCCGAACCCCGAGGACGACCACGATCTGCCACCGAGCACCCACCCGATGATGCGGCCGACCTACCGGCTCATGCAGCGCTGGGTCGCGGCGATCCGGGACGGGGCCGAGGCGCCCTCGCCATCGTTCCAGGACGGGGCCAAGGCGCAGGAGATCATGGACGGCGTCCGCAAGTCGGGCCATCAGGGACGCTGGATCGACACCAGCGGCAAGCGGTTCCACACGGCCATTCCCCGCCACGTCAGCATCTGACCGATCCAGGTCAGCGGACGCCCGAGAACGCATGGCTGCTCGGGCGTCCGCTGACACAGGCTCCGCTATGATGCTCCTGTCTACCCGACCCGCCCGAACCCGGTTGTGCGATGCCGCCGGGTCCCGCCGACGCCGGACTCCTACCGGACCAACGGACGCCAGCGTCCACCCCGGCAGCGGTCCGTTCTCCCGAGGATCACCCAGATGACGACCGCCGTTTCCGCCGAGCCCCTGTTCGTCTCGCCGCTGTCGCCGCTCGATACCCCCGCGCTGATCGTCGACGAGCCCACGATGCAGCGCAACATCGCGGAGATGGCCGCGTTCGCCGCCTCGGCCAGCGTCACCCTCCGGCCGCACATCAAGACCCACAAGACGCCGCGGATCACCCGGCTGCAGCTGGCGGCCGGGGCCGTCGGGATCACCTGCGCCAAGCTGGGCGAGGCCGAGGTGATGGTCGACCAGGCCGAGGTCGACGACATCCTGATCGCTTACCCGGTGCTGGGGGCGGCCAAGCTCACCCGGCTGCTGGCCCTGATGGAGCGGGCCCGGATGATCGTCGCGCTGGACAACCGCGAAGTCGGCGAGGCGATCGGCCGGGCCGTCGCCCGGCAGGACCGCGCGATCGACGTCTACGTCGAGGTCAACACCGGGGCCGACCGGGCCGGGGCGCTGGTTGGCGACGAGGCGGTCGCGCTGGCGCGGGACCTGGCCCGGATCTCCGGCCTGCGCGTCGTCGGGATCATGACCCACGAGGGCCACGCCAACAGCGCCGAGCCCGACGCCCTTCGCCAGACGGCGCTCGCGGCCGGCCACGCGATGGTCGAGCTGGCCGACCGCCTCCGGGGCCACGGGCTCGACATCCAGACCGTCAGCGTCGGCTCCACGCCGGCGGCGCTCTACACCCCGACCGTCGCCGGCGTCACCGAGATGCGACCCGGCACCTACGTCTTCAACGACAACTCCGAGTTCCGCCACGGCCGGGTCGGCCCGGCCAACTGCGCGCTCCGGATCCTGTCGACCGTCGTCAGCCGGCCGGCGGCGGACCGGGCGCTGCTGGACGCCGGGTCGAAGACGCTGGCGATGGACCCCAGCCGGAGCCACCCCGGCCACGGCTACATCGTCGGCCACTCGGAGGCGGTGATCACGAAGCTGAGCGAGGAGCACGGATCGGTCCACGTCCCGAGCGGGATGCCGGGCCTGACGATCGGCGACCGGGTCGAGATCATCCCCAACCACGTCTGCCCGACGGTGAACCTCCAGGACGAGCTGTTCGTCGTCCGTGACGGCGAGCTGATCGACCGGTGGAACGTCGCGGCCCGGGGCAAGGTGCGCTAGGGCCTGGTCCTTCCGGGCGTTGAAGCGGCCCGGCTCTTCGATGGAGCGTCGCGAACGTGGATGGTCCACCCCGTCGCATTCCGCTACCGGCCTGCTCGCCCTACCTGAGCTGATCCTGGCATGGCCCATGACGACAACCAGCTCCAGCCCCAATCTGGGAGGCTGGAGCTGGTTGTCGTCAATCGAACTGGTCTCGACGAGAACGCAGGCGATCCGGGGCAGGAGCGACCGGAACAGGGAGCATTCATGTCGGCTCGACGTGCGGATTCACCCCGCGGCGATACGGTTGCCACCGCGTCCAGCCAGAGACCGGGCGCCGCCTTTTTTCGGTCGTCAGTCGTCCGAGTACAGCGCCGTGTGGATGCGGAGGGCGATCTGCAACCGGAGCCGGATGTCGGAGTCGTCGAGGTCGAAACCGGTAATCTCGCCGATCCGGTCGAGGCGGTAGAGGACGGTGTTGCGGTGGACGGTCAGGATGGCGGCCGCCTCCTTCGGTGAGCAGTTGGCCCGGAAGAAGGCCTGCAGGGTCCGGATCAGGTCGGCGCCGTGCTGCTGGTCGTAGGTGAGCAGGGACGTCAGCGTCTCGTCGTGGAACTCGCGGATCTCCGGCAGGCCCTCGGCGGCGAAGATGATCCGGTAGATGCCAAGGTCCTGGAAGGCCGTGGCGCGGCCGGGACCATTCAGGCGGCGGCCGAGGGTCAGTGCCTGGCGGGCCTCCTGATGGGAGCGCCGGATGCCACTGATCCCGCTCTCGCGCTGACCGAATCCGACCGAGACCAGCTCGGTGCTGCTCGGCCCGTTGAGCAGGTCGATCGACGCCTGGAGCTCGTCCCGGATCAGGGCCGCGACCGGGGCGCTCTCGTCGTGCTCCCCGACCGGCCAGACGATCTCGGCGGCGTTGTTCCGGACCCGCCAGAGCGGCCGGCTGCCGCGCGGGCCGAGGGCGACGCCGGCCCGCTGAAGGGTCTCGTCGAGGATGCTCCAGCGGCCCTCGCGGTTGCGGGCGATGGCGTTGGTCGTCGTCCCGGTCCGATCGACCCGGGCGATCAGGGCGATGTGCGGGCCTTCCAGATCGTGGCCCAGCCGGCGAGCCTGCTGGAGGAGGGAGACCTCGCTGCGGAGGGCGCCGTCCAGCACCTCGTCGAGGACGTTGAGCTCCACCTCGCGCCGGACGCTCGCCGCCGCCTGCTCCCGGGCCAGCACGACGGCGCAGGCCGCCGCGCCATGCGAGGCCAGCACGTTGTCCTCGGATGTGACCTGGGCGATCGGGATGATCAGCGAGACGCTGCCGAGCAGGCCGTCCCGCCCGATCACCGGGGCGACGACGCGCTCCCACTGGCCGTCGATCGGGACGACCTGCGACGGCGGCTCGACCGGGCTGGCGGCGGTGGTCGAGCGCAGCCAGGTCGCGACGCTGGCGTAGCTGGACGCCAGAGCCGACTCGATCGCCGGCTGGGCCGGGACCGTCCCGCCCGGTGATTCAGTCGTCGTCTGGTACGTCAGCAGGCGCCCGTCCCGCCCTTCGAGCGCGACCGGCCGGCCGGCCAGCCCGGACAGGCCGCAGACGACCGTTGCCAGTGGTTCCCCGGCGATCGCCAGCTCCATCAACCGGCGGGAGATCTCCTGGCCGCGTCGGTTGACGACCCGGCGACGCTCGGTGACGTAGCGAGCGGTCTCCCGCTCCAGCGCGCTCAGGTCGGTGTCGCTCGGGAGCTGGAGCAGGGGCGTGCTGGTCTCGTCGGCGACGGCACAGGCGGCGGCATCGACCGCGCCGACCTGGGCGATCCCGGCGACACCAAAGCCGGCCAGTTGCCGGATCGCGCCGGCCAGCGTCAAACGCTCGTCCAGCAGGGGCAGCAGGTTCTCGGAGAGCAGGACGAGCTCGCCCCGGCTGAGATGGCCGAAGGCCGGTGGGGTCGGCCGGATCCGGGTCGCCCAGGTCACTTCGCGGTCGAGGCCGGCCGAGCCAGCCGCGACGGTCGTGCCGGCGGGGAGCGCCACGCCGATCAGATCTCGAACAGTGATCACCCGTGAGGCCTCCTGATGGTCGGGATTCGGGACGGAGCGGGCGTCGGCCATGACGCCGGGGCGGAATCGGGGTTCCGCCAGATGGCTGGCCGGGAGGCGTTACAGATAGCGGGCGTGCTCCCAGGGGCTGACGTCGCGGCGGAAGTCGTCCCATTCGGCCCGTTTGACGAGGAGCAGCTGCTCGAAGATGTAGTCGCCCAGGGCGGCCCGGATCACGTCGTCCTCGGACATCGCCGTCAGGGCGTCGCCGAGCGACATCGGCAGCTTGGGCGTCCCGAGGCGCTCCAGCTCGGCGTCGTCGTAGGCGACGAGGCTCTCGTCGAGGGGGTAGGGCGGCTCCTCGGCGCGCTCGATCCCGTCCAGCCCGCAGCTGATCGCGACGGCCAGGGCGAGGTAGGGGTTGGCCATCGCGTCGGGGCTGCGCAGCTCGAGCTGGAGCGGCTCCCCCGCGATCCCGTTCGGGACCCGGATCAGCGATGACTCCCCGACGCGAGCCCAGCGGGCATGGCGCGGGGCGCGGTGGCCGGCCGCGAGGCGCTTGTACGAGTTGACGGTCGGGGCGAGGATCGCGCACATGCCCGGCGCGTGGGCGAGCTGGCCGGCGATCAGGTAGCGGGCCGTCGCGGCGAGGTCGTCGCCACCGTCGTTGCGCTCGTCCCGGAGGGCATCGCCGCCGCCTGGGTAGTGGTCGACCTGCTGGAAGAGATGCATCCCGGAGCCGGCCGCTTCGGTGAAGGGCTTCGGCATGAACGTAGCCTGGAAGCCGCGCCGCTGGGCGACCGAGCGGATCACCTGCCGGACGGTCATGATCTGGTCGGCCATCCGGATGCCGCCGGCCGGGAGCAGGTCGAGTTCCTCCTGGCCGGGGCCAGTCTCGTGGTGGCCGCCGCCGACGCTGACGCCAAGGAGTTGGAGCACGGCGACGATCTCGTCCCGGGTGGCGGTGATCATGTCCTCGCCGATGCCGAAGTAGCCGCCGGCACGGGACGGCCGGGGCGCGACCCCGGCGAAGGGCTGCCCCTCCCCGAGCCCGCCGTCAGGCGCCCGGAGCAGGTAGTACTCGATCTCCAGCGCGACACGGTAGTCGAACCCGGCCGCCGCCGCCCGGACCAGGACACGCTCCAGGGCGGAGCGCGGGTCGCCGGGGAAGGGCTGACCGTCGCTCCGGCGGACGGAGCAATAGAGCCGGCCGCGCGGCCGCCCGTCGTTGCCGAACAGGTCGGGCGGGATCAGCACCATCGTCGTCGCGTCAGGGACGAGGAACAGGTCGAGCTCCGTCCGCCGGTCACCGCCGGTCAGGGCCGAGCCATCGAAGCGGTAGCCCCGCGCCATCGCGTCCGGCAGGAGCGTGACCGGGATCGTCAGCGCCTTGGTGCCGCCGGTGATGTCGCTGAAGAGCAGGTCGACGACCTGGACGCCAGCCTCGATCAGCCGCTCGACGGCGTCGCTGGCCATATCGTTCTCGGTGGCCGCGTCAGGCACGTTGGAACCGTCGTCCGATCTCCCCGCCATGCTGGTCTCCCGGGCGAGCCGATCAATCGTGGCTCGCCGCAACGGCACGTTTGGGCGCCGTACATAAACTGATCCGGATCTGATGATGCGTATCGTAGGGTGTCTGCCTGCGCGGCACAACATCGTGACCGGCCAGGCGTAGTCTGCGCCGTCGGTTACGCCACGGGGCCCCGTTCACAGCCGTCCTTTTCGTCGGCGCCGATGCCTGTCTCCGGATCACGAAGTGGCCCGGCAGCGCCGATTTTCCACGGCGAACTGCCCAGAAGCGTCGGTGCCGGCATGGCCGATGGCGCTCAACGGGTCAGGAGGGGGCCGGAATTGGTGCGTGGTGCATATGGCCGCGACATTCCGGACGGCGATGGGCAGTGCGCCCAAAGCGGTGCCAGTGATCTCTGATCCGTCGCACGTACCCACCGTGCGCACAAATCGCTAGAATCCTGGCTATGTCTGGTCATTTCACTGACTGGGACGCGACCGAGTGGGATATCCGCTCGGTCGTCGACGTTGCCGGACCCAGTTTCGGGTGCGAGGCAGGCGGCTCAGTGTCCGCCCTCGTCCCTCTCCCACCAGCCGGTTGTGCGCTGCGCCCCAGACCATCGGCCCACCCCGGCCGCTGACCGACTCCCCGACGCCATCAACCCACCCACTACCGCCCCCGGCAACCGGCCGGGACCGCGTCACCGCCGAACAGGAGAGGACCGTGGCAATGGCCGACCAGCTCAGGAACCAGCAGCCAGTAACCCGCGGCCCGGTCGCCAGTGCGCTGAGCGGGGCACCCGACGCCGCCACGATCGCCCGCCACGCCCCGATGTACGACTTCGCGGCCGAGCACGACAACTGCGGCGTCGGTCTCGTCGTCGACATCGCCGGCCGCCCGGCCCGCCGCATCCTCGACCTCGGTCTGCGCGGGCTGGTCGACCTGACTCACCGCGGTGGCGTCGGCGCCGACGCCCGGACCGGTGACGGCGCCGGCGTCCTGACGCAGGTCCCGCTGAGACTGTTCGGGCCGGACCTCGTTCGCCTGGGCGAGGACCCAACCGCGTTCGCGCCCGGAGATCTCGGCGTCGCCGTCGTCTTCCTGCCACCGGCCAGCGATGCCGCCGCCGGGCGGGTCGCCGTCGAGGCCGGGATGGCCGAGTACGGCCTGCCCGTCCTCGGCTGGCGCGCGGTCCCCGTCAACCCGGAGATCCTCGGCGAGACGGCGGCCGCGACCCGACCCGAGATCGCCCAGTTGCTCGTCCGCCGGCCGGAGGGCTCCACCGTCGAGCGGTTCGAGCGCGAGCTGATGCTGGCCCGCCGGGCCGGCGAGCGGGCGGCGCTCATGGCCGGGGTCGCCGGGCTGGCGATCACGTCCTGCTCGGCCCGGACGATCGTCTACAAGGGATTCTGCCTGCCGGAAGACCTTCCCCGCTTCTACGACGACCTGAATGATCCGTCCTACGAGACGGCGATCGTGCTGTTCCATCAGCGCTACAGCACCAACACCTTCCCGACCTGGGCGCTGGCGCAGCCGTTCCGGTTCCTCGCCCACAACGGCGAGATCAACACCGTCACCGGCAACCGGCTCTGGATGCAGGCCCGCAAGCCGGACTTCGCGCTCATCGCCGACGGCCAAACCTACGGCCGCGAGGCGCTGGAGCCGGTCGTCAGCATGGACGGCTCGGACTCGCTCTCGCTGGACAACACGCTGGAGCTGCTGTTCCACGGCGGCCGGTCGCTGCCGCACGCACTGATGATGCTGGTCCCGGAGCCCTGGGAGCAACTGCCGGAGATGCCGGCCGACCTTCGCTCCTTCTACGACTACCACGCCGGGCTGATCGAGCAGTGGGACGGCCCGGCCGCCCTCGCCTTCAGCGATGGCGTCTTCGCCGGGGCGACGCTGGACCGCAACGGGCTCCGGCCCTCGCGCTGGGCCCGGACGAGCGACGGCCTGTTCATCGCCGGCTCCGAGGCCGGGACGGTCAAGGTCGACCCGACGACGATCGTCGAGAAGGGCCGGCTCGGTCCCGGCCAGATGATCCTCGTCGACACCAGCCGCGGCGTGATCCTGCGCAACGAGGAGATCAAGCGCGAGGTCGCCGGCAGCGCCCCGTGGGCCGAGTGGCTCCGTGAGCACCGCGTGCTGCCGCCCGTGGCCGCGATCGCGAAGCCGAAGCTAATGGCCGCCGCCGCGCCGGTCGCGCCACAGACGGACGAAGACCCGATCGCGAAGGCGAAGGCCCGCGCCCAGGCGATGCGGGCCGCCCGTGCCGCCGGGGCCAACGGCACCGCTCCGACGACCGGCGCCACGTCGGCGGCCATGCCAACGAAGGCGCCGGTCTCGGACCGATCCGGCAGCTCGCGGCCGACGCGGACGAAGACCGACCCGGAGACGCTGGCGACCCAGCGCGTCTTCGGCTACACCGCCGAGGACATCCGGCTCATCGTCCAGCCGATGGCGGCCGAGGCGAAGGAGCCGACCTGGTCGATGGGCGACGACGCGCCGCTGGCCGTCCTGAGCGACCGGGTCCGGCCGCTGTCGTCCTACTTCCGTCAGCGCTTCGCGCAGGTCACCAACCCGGCGATCGACTCGCTGCGGGAGCGCAAGGTCATGGCGCTCGACGCCTTCGTTGGGCCGCGCGGCAACCTGCTCGTCCAGCGACCGGAGGCCGCCCGGCTGCTCCACCTGCCGAGCAGCTCGATCGACGAGGCGACCTTCGACCACATCGCCGCCTTCGACGGATCGAACGGCCTGCGGAGCGTGACCGTCTCGACCCTGTTCCCAATCTGCGACGCCACCGGCGCCGTCGAGATTGCGCTCGACCGCGTCATCGCCGAGGCGACCGCCGCGATCGAGGCCGGCGCCGGAATCGTGGTCCTGAGCGACCGGGGCGTCTCGTCGTCGCGGGCGCCGCTGCCGATGCTGCTCGTCGTCGGGGCGCTCCACCACCACCTGATCCGGAGCGGCCTGCGCAACCGGGCCGACATCGTCTGCGCCGCCGGCGAGGTCTGGGATGTCCACCAGTTCGCGACCCTGATCGGCTACGGCGCCTCGGCCGTCTTCCCGTATCTGGCGCTCGAGGCCGGGGCGGGCTTCGCCGGGCAGCGCGGCTACGAGGAGATCGACGCCGGCGGAATGAAGGCCAACTATCTCAAGGCGCTCGACTACGGCTTCCTCAAGGTGACGTCCAAGATCGGAATCTCGACGGCGTCCGGCTACCGCGGCGCCCAGATCTTCGAGACGATCGGCCTGAGCCGCGACCTGATCGACCGCCACTTCACCGGGACCCCCGTCCGGCTGTCGGGGATCGGCCTGCCCGAGATCGAGGAGGACATCCGGACCCGCCACGCCCAGGGCTATCCGGCCGAGGGCGCGGCCGGGGACAGATTGCCCGACCTCGGCCTGATCCGCTTCCGCAAGGAGGGCGAGGCCCACGCCTGGAGCCCGACGATGGTCGGCGCGATCCAGAGCGCCGTCAACGGCGACCGGGCCGAGTACGACGCCTACCGCCAGCTCGTCAGGGAGCAGCCCGCGACGACAGTCCGCGATCTGCTCGACGTCCGGCCGCTCGGCGCGGCCGTCCCGATCGACGAGGTCGAGCCCGTCGAGGCGCTCTACACGCGCTTCGTCGTGACGGCGATGTCGCTCGGCTCGCTCAGCCCGGAGGCCTACCGGACGCTGGCCATCGCGATGAACCGGCTCGGCGCCCGCTCCAACAGCGGCGAGGGCGGCGAGGACCCGGACTGGTACGAGGAGGCCCGCCAGGGCGGCGATGTCCCGCACAGCAAGATCAAGCAGGTCGCGTCCGGCCGCTTCGGCGTGACGGCGACCTACCTGTCGCTGGCCGAGGAGCTGGAGATCAAGATCGCCCAGGGCGCCAAGCCGGGCGAGGGCGGGCAGCTGCCGAGTCACAAGGTGACGCCGTTCATCGCGAAGCTGCGCTACGCCGTGCCGGGGGCGCAGCTTATCTCGCCACCGCCGCACCACGACATCTACAGCATCGAGGACCTCGCCCAGCTGATCTACGACCTCCGCCAGATCAACCCGCGGGCCAGGATCGGGGTCAAGCTCGTCTCCGAGGCCGGGGTCGGCACGATCGCCGCCGGTGTCGCCAAGGCTCGGGCCGACTACATCCTCGTCTCCGGTCACTCCGGGGGGACAGGTGCCGCGCCGCTGGCGTCGATCAAGCACGCCGGCTCGCCATGGGAGCTCGGCCTGGCCGAGGTTCAGCAGACGCTCGTCCTGAACCGGCTCCGCTCCCGCGTCCGGCTCCGGACCGACGGCGGCATCAAGACGCCGGAGGATGTGATCCTCGCGGCGCTGCTCGGGGCCGAGGAGTTCGGCTTCGGGACATCGGTCCTGATCGCGGTCGGCTGCGACATGGCGCGGCAGTGCCACCTCAACACCTGCCCGACCGGTATCGCCACCCAGCGCGAGGATCTGCGGGCGAAGTACACCGGCACACCCGAGCAGGTGATCGCCTACTTCGAGCACCTCGCGACCGGCATCCGGGAGGTGCTGGCGGCGATGGGTGCCCGCTCGATCGACGAGATCGTCGGCCGGACGGACCTGATCGCCGCCCGCAAGCGTGAGGGCCGGGCCGGGATGCTCGACGTCTCGCAGCTCATGCCGGAGCCGGCCCCGGTCGCGCAGCGTCGCCGGACGGAGGCTGTCGACCACGTCGTCCCGACGCTGGACGACGACATGCTGGCCGAGATCCGGCCGGCCCTCGCCGTCGCCGAGACGATCGAGGTCCGCCGTGCCGTCACGACCGAGGACCGGACGATCGGCGCCCGGATCGCCGGGGAGCTGGCGTTGCGGCGCCACCACGGCGAGGCCAGCACGGCCCGCGTGACCTGCCACCTGACTGGGAGCGCCGGTCAGAGCTTCGGCGCCTTCGCGGTGCCGGGTCTGAGCCTGCTCCTGGAGGGCGAGGCCAACGACTACGTCGGCAAGGGGATGTCCGGAGGCGAGATCGCCGTCTTCCCGCCGCTCGACGCCGCCTTCCAGCGTGACCGGGACGGTGGCGACGGCGGAGCCGGGGTCTCGCAGGTGATCGCGGGCAACACGATCCTCTATGGCGCGACCGGCGGTCAGGTCTTCCTGGCCGGTGGGGCGGGGGAGCGGTTCGCGGTCCGCAACAGCGGCGCGACGGCCGTCGTCGAGGGGGTTGGCGACCACGGCTGCGAGTACATGACCGGCGGCCGGGTCGTCGTCCTCGGCCCGACCGGCCGGAACTTCGGCGCCGGGATGACCAACGGCCTGGCCTGGGTGCTGGACGAGGCGGGCAGCTTCGCCGGCCGCGTCAACGCCGAGTCGGTCGTCGTCGAGCCGGTCCAGGCCAGTGACGACGCCGAGGTGAAAGCCCTGATCGAGCACCACCTCCAGATGACCGGCAGCCGCCGCGCCCACGCCCTCCTCGCCGACTGGGAGACGACCCGCGGACTGCTCCGGAAGGTCGTCCCGACGGCCGCGATCGATCTGGCGAAGCTGCGGACGAAGCAGGAGGCGGAGGCGAGCGCCGTCCCCGCGGACTGATCGCCTCATGAGCGCAGAGAAACGAACGGCGAACTCCTGAGCAAATGGTGCTGGCCGTTCGTTTCTCTGGTGCGTCGGTACGCCAAACCTAGCGACTTTTCAGTATGGACCGAGGAATCGCTCACCATTGAAATGAATCAAATGAGTCGGGTTGTCGGCGCACCAGACATCCGTCTCCCAAGCAATCTGATGGAGATACCGGCGAAGCTCCTTTCGCGATGGAAAGCAGGAAACATAGACGAGGCCGGCTGTCGAGCCAGCGAAGAGCGCGGACAGTTCATCGTAACGTTTGAAGTCGACCGGTCCATGTGAGGACGCCGCTTCCATCAGCACGAGCCAGTTACGATTCGGTAAATAGACGATCAGATCGGGCATCTTTCCTCGCTCGGGGATGACCACCCCAAGACCAGCGAGGTGATCAGATGCAAAGACCGCCTCCTTTTCATCCGCGTCTCCGACGTAGAGAATTGTGCCACCGGGCGTAAACCGCGAGCAGAAATCCTCCACCATTTGCTTGAGCAAGATGTTCTGGCCGCCTGGACTGAGTGTGATTTCATGGCCGTCCACAAGCGTGACAGGGATCCTCTTCATCTCCCGAACGCGAGCGTAATGCGCTCGCAATCCGGGGACGTTAATGGTGTACGCTGCCACTTCGTCATCGAATCCTGGCTCGGCTCGCTGTCGCAAAAGCTCGAGTGCGCGGCGCGTAATCTGGTAGCACCAGTTTGGAGAATTGACCGGCCGGTCGGGCCGGTCGGGATTCTCAACCACAAGTGTGGCTGATATGAACTGATTAATCGTTTGTCGACGTATCGTCTCCCGTGTATTCGGCTTGTAATCCCTTGCGTAGTGTTCACGAATCCACGCCATGATTTCGAGTGTCCGCAGGATCGGGTTCGTCGCCGACGACCACGGCATCTCTGGTGTCATTCCAAGTAGCGCGAGCAGGACCAGGGCGGAGCGCTCGTTCGTCTGCTCACGCTCAAAGCCCAGCACGTCGAGCACCGTTCTGGCTTCGGCCAAACGGGCATCGATCTGATCGTTATTCGTCACTGGACGGAGTCCATTCGAGAACGTGATGACGGACCAGATCATCGATACCTTGTTGCGTCGGCCAAGTCTGGAGAGCGGCAGAGCCAAGGCGTTGCAACTGATTCAGGGATGGATACCGCATCGACCGAAGGTCCATAGCATTGACTTGCGTATGGCCGCTAAATGTCCGAAAGAAGCGATCGACCACACTACTGTTTAGCCATAGGCAGAGTCCGGTCGCAACGTGGCGCTCCAGTCCATGACCATTCGTGTGAAAGACATTGAGGTGGTTCTCGAATGCCACGGCATTCAACCGCAATTGGTGAGGATCGTAGATGGCCGCTACGATGCGACGTCGCTCTTCCTTCGATGAGAAGCGTTTGACCAGCACGAAACGTTCGTTGGGCAGAAGCAGCCGTGTGGTCGCGTCGTTCACTGCGAGCGCCTGTGGTTTCCTGATCGGCCTGGGCCAGTCGACGCGGCCATCCTTCAGATTTCCGGGATAGATGAGAGGTACCGACCCATCAGCATGATCGGCAAGCAGGTACTCTCTCGCGCGAAAGTCGACGACCCGCCCGGTCGATACCTCCAATCTGGTATCAGACAGGCTACTTGGGAGATCGGCAAAGACTCGGGCGACTTCGGTATCGCTTGCGCCAGATGGAATTCGGATGATTTGGTCGCGATCATTGGGCTGGACGACCTCTTGATAAGGCACGGATCGCAAGTCTGGAGTATCGGCATGGCTTCGACTGATCGACAGGGCGACATCGGGCCGTGACGCACTACGTCGAGCGGAGATGATCACGTTTTCCTGAAGGACCTTAGAGTCCGCAAAGACCGACGATCGCGACTCGAAGACATGGATGTGATCGAGCGCCATTCGCGACAGGAGGAAGGTCCGGAAGGTACCAAAGTAGGGGCCATTGGCGAATGACCGGGGTGTGATAGCCACCATTTGTCCATCGGGCACCAACGCCAGAGAACCGATGGCGAGAAAGGCGCTGTAAAGATTGGGCGTGTCGATTCCGAGCGCGGCCAGCGACTGGCGCTCCCATGATGCCGCAGTCAACTTCCGGTAGGGTGGATTCATCAAGACCAGGTCGAATCGCTCGAAGTAGGGCCGAGACCACCCTGCTGTAAGTTCTACGAGATGACCGGAAACCACGTCTGTCTTCAGTGACCCGCCATGCCGGGAAACCAGATGCTGTCCTTCGGCGATCGTGTCCTGGAGATGAGATATGAGCGTCGGATCGATTTCGATTGCAGTGATCGAAATGTCAAGCATCGGTCGCTCGCGGGCAATCCGGGCGATCAGGGCAGCGCTGAGGGAACCGATTCCAGCACCGGGATCCAACACTCGGTAGGAACCCGCATTGGGAAGCTGCACCATCCCTGCGATCAGGTCCGCGGCTCTCGATGGAGTGAAGAACTGGCCGAACTCGACTCGTCTATCGGTAGGCAGGCTCAGCTGCACCTTCTGGCGCCGGCGCTCAACAGCGGAGAGATACTGTTCAGTTGTTGCGAAAGACTTGATGTCGCGTCTGGGCGCTCGAGCCGTTTCCATCCCCTTGAGTGCCGAATCTATATTCACGAGCTAACATCCTCCTGCACGAGCGGGAAGCTGATAGTAGCATCCAGGTGGGTGGCTGACTGGGAGACGACCCGCGGACTGCTCCGGAAGGTCGTCCCGACGGCGGCGATCGAGCTGGCGAAGCTGCGGACGGAGCAGGAGGCGGAGGCCAGCGCCGTCCCGGCGGACTGATCGTCCAACGTGCGCAGAAAGACGAACGGCCGGCACCCGAGGGATTGGGTGCCGGCCGTTCGTGGTTTGATGCAGTCACGGGCCACATCGAGTGATGTGGCATCTGGAAGGGGTGAGGCGTCGCTTTGGATCAGGCGACGGAGTGGATGACCTCGACACCGGACGAGGGGCCGGGGTGGATGTCCAGCGCGAACCGTAGTCCCAGCCGCTCCGCGGGCAGCCGCAGCGTCTGAAGGTCGGGGGCATCCTCGCCATCCTCCAGCACTCCGACCTCATCCGGATGGACCTCAAGCTGAGCCGCGAGCTGGTCGATATCGAGCCCGTGGTCGACGCGATAGCGGATCACGGCGTGTGAGACCTCACGGGCGAAGGCCGTCCGTTCCCACCACTCCGCGAACTCGGGATCGTCGCGCCGGTGCTGCTCGAAGAGTTCCTCTGCGGAGATCGTTCCTGGAGGCAGGCGAACTGATGTCATCGGATCTCCAGAGCTGCCAGGCGCTCCTGGGCATCGGCGACCGCCCTACGGAACCGGCGAGGATCATGCATTGCCTCTGGCCCGACGGGAGCCACGATGAACAGTTGATTGCCGAGTCGCTGGTAGAACGCTCGCCAGGGTGAGTTGCCCCGACGGGGCCTGAGCTCGCGCAAGGTCGTCCCTTGAATATGGCTACGGTGAGGATACCCCAGTGCATTACCGAACTCGATCAACTTGTCGATCGCATTATCGAGAGATTTCCTCTCTCGAGCAGGAACGCGGTCAAGTTCCGATATAGCCGCGGGAAGGACCTGAACGTTTGCCATGTTCGTAGGCCTCGTCTCTCGTCATCAACCAACCCGCATCAGCCTGGTACATGATGCGTGGCGACGCAGTCATGATCTCCCCTTCCTGATCAAGAACCCTGGCTCCAATCGCAAGTAATGATCAGGTCGACTTCTGGCCCGATCGCGATGGTACCTTGGCCATTCACGGGATGCGGCCGGGATCGGGTGTTCACCGTACCCGCCGACTGCCGACGAACCGACGCACGGAACCGAAGCCCGGCCATAATCTCGTTTCATTCTCGCGTTCACGGGATCTCTCGGCGGTCGTTGGACCATGCCGCCTCCTCCGGGAGTCGCCGCCGTCCACTGGTTCTGCCGCATGATGGCCCGGTCAAGGCGACGGAGGACTGCGCCACTCGGGCTACCCTGGAACGTGATCTGGTCGGAGCGTTGATCGAACGGTCTCGTGCATCCGTCTATCGGGCGAGGAGTGCCGTTATGTCTTCTCTACGTGATGCTGCTCTCGCGCTGCGGTTCGCGCTCGAACTGGCCGCGATCGTCGCGGTCGGCTGGTGGGGGTTCGGGCTGGCCGCGCCGGCCGTGGTCAGAGCGGCCGCCGGGCTCGTCGCGCCGCTTGTGGTCATCGTCGTCTGGGGTGCGGTCGTCTCGCCCAAACCGCGATTCGCGGTTCCGCGCTGGCTCCGGCTGCTCACTGAGGTACTGGTCTGGCTGGTGGCGATCACGGCGCTCCTGGCCGTGGATCGACCAGGTCTGGCGGTCGCCTTCGCCGTCCTGGTCGTCGTCGATCTGCTCGCGCTCCGGGCGACGGCTGGGGTGGAGAGCCGATTCGAGCCCACACCTACCGGGGATGTTCGACCTTGAACGGACGGGACACCGCTACGGGTAGGCGCGGGACTTCGACTTGGCGCGGGCGGCCACGACGTCGTCGGCATCGGTGCTATAGGCCAGGTCGCGGTGGGCCTCCATCTCCGCCAGCCGCTCCCGCAGCGAGGCGGTCATCATGTCGTAGGCATCGCTGCCCAGCGTCAGCCGCCGCGGGGCGGGGGTGACGTCGACCGAGTCGATGATCGCCTGGGCGACCTTGCGCGGGTCGCCGGGGGCCATCGCCGCCGCCGCCCGGCCGTCGATGTCGCCGGCCGCCAGCGCCCGGAAGTGTTCCATGATGTCGTCGTAGACCTCGAGGTGGTCGGAGAAGACCATGCTGCCACCGACGAACTCGGTTCGGGCCCGGCCTGGCTCGACGATGGTCACCTCGATGTCGAAGGGCGCGATCTCCTTCATGACGCTCTCGTAGAAGCCCTCGATCCCCCACTTGGTCGCGTGGTAGAGGCTCAGGCCCGGCGAGGCGTGCTGGCCGCCCATGCTGCCGATCTGGATGATCCGGCCGCCGCCCTGCGCGCGCAGCCGCGGGATCGCCGCCCGCCCGACCTGGATCGAGCCGAGCAGGTTGGTCGCGATCTGTTGCTGGATCAGCCGGTCGCTCAGCTCCTCGGCGGCGCCAGCCAGCCCGTAGCCGGCGTTGCTGATGACGACGTCGATCCGGCCGAGCTGCTCGAAGGCGTCGGCCATGACCTGCCGGACCTGCGCCGTGTCCGTCACGTCCAGCGCCGCCGTCCAGATCCGGTCGCCGTAGCGGTCGACCAGGTTCGAGAGCGAGTTCGGGCGGCGGGCCGTCGCCGCGACGGTGTCGCCCCGCGCCAGCAGGATCTCGGTCATCTGACGACCGAAGCCAGACGACGAGCCGGTGATGAACCACGTCCGTGCCGCCATGACCCTGTCCTCTCACATGGGATCGCCAGTAGGTGCCAGACCCGCCGTCGGGTGGACCGCCATTATGGGGCAAACCCCGCCGGAATGCGGCATCTGGCGACAGCCCGCCGCAGGAACCGCGCGAGACCCGTCCTCCTGGCGCTGGCGCCCCCTGTCGGAGGGGCGTGGGCGCCGGAGTGACACCGGAGTGACATTGGCGTCATCCGACCCGTTGCCGCCGGATATCTCGACCGCGTCTCGCCTACCTGACCTCCAGCGAATCCACCACCGCCTGGACATCCGGCAGCCAGCCGGAGATGAAGGCGCCGTCGTCCAGATCGTCGCTCTGCGTCAGATAGTAGGTGAAGGCCAGAAAGGCGTCGCCGCCGTCGATACTGGCGCAGCCGACGTAGAGATAGGCCGGGTCCCCGTCGATCTCCATCGTCGAGAGCACCCAGGCCGGATCGCCCGTCGGATCACCAATCACGTCGTCGTGCTCGTCCTCCAATGGGGCGACCATGGCGACGCGGTCGAACGCCTCGATCTGGGTCTGGTTGCTGACGATGCAGCCGGCGGCGTCCGCCAGATCCCCGGCCGGGATCGCGTCGATGTAGAGCAATCCGCCGAAGGTGTTGATCAGCAGCACGCCGGCGAGGGCACCGTCCGTCGGGACGTGGTCGCGCTGGGCGGCCCAGACGCCTTCCTCCCAGCTGACGGAGAAGCCGAGCTCCGCGTTGCTGAAGCTCGTCCCGGTGACGCCGGTCGTCCTGGTCTTGGGATCCGGCGTCCCGTTCACCGCGCGGATGTCCGGCCGTGAGGCGATCGGACCAGCGGCCCCCGTCGTGGCGGCGATCGGCCCGGTCGTCAGACCAACCAGACTGGCGAGCAGCAGGGCGACGAGGCCGAGCGACGCCCGCCGCGGTTCGCGTGGTGGCTGTGAGTCGCGCATCCGCTGTCCCTTCGATGGTCCGGGTCCGAGGCTACTGATCGGATCGATCGGCCTTACCCGACTGGTCTGTCCTGGGATCACTCTACGGCAGGCCGACAACCCCGCCCCGGAAACGGTCGCCAGAATGGGGTCTGGCTGCTACCCTGTCGCCCACATATTCGCTGTCGGCGCGTCTCCTCCGACCAGGCATCGGGCGAACGGTCCCACTGCCGACAACGGAGCATCGACGATGACCAGACCCGACGACCGCGCCACGACCGACCAGCGCCGGCCGGTCATGGTCCTGCTGGCCGCCAACACCATCTCGCAGCTCGGCAACACCTTCAGCGTCCTGGCGATCCCTTGGTTCGTGCTGGCGACGACCGGCAGCGCCGGCCGGACCGGCCTGACGGTCGCCATCGGGACGCTGCCCGTCATCGTCGTCGGGGTCTTCGGCGGCGCCGTCGTCGAACGGCTCGGCTACCGCACCGCCAGCGTCGTCTCGGACATCGCCTCGGGCCTGACGACGTTGCTGATCCCGCTGCTGTACCTGACGGTCGGGCTCGCGTTCTGGCAGCTGCTGGCGCTCGTCTTCCTTGGGGCCCTGCTGGACGGCCCCGGCCGGACGGCTCGCCTGGCGATCTTCCCCGACCTCACCCAGCGGACGACACTTTCGCTGGACCGGGCGAACGCCGCCTACAGCATGACCTCGCGGATCGCGGGGCTGCTTGGCCCGCCACTGGCCGGGGTCCTGATCGCGGTGATCGGCCCGGCCAACCTCCTCTGGATCAACGCGGCGAGCTTCGCCGTCTCAGCCAGCCTCGTCGGGCTGCTGCCACCGGACATCGATCGCGTCACAACGGCGGCGGCCAGCGGGTCGCGCGGCGTACGTGGCTATCTCGGCGAGGTCCGGGAGGGTTTCCGCTTCCTCTACCGCCGCTCGGCCCTGTTCTGGATGATCGCCGCCTTCTCGCTGGGAGGGCTGATCGCCGAACCGCTCTACGCGGTGATCCTGCCGGTCTACGCCAACGAGATCTACCAGAGCGCCCTGCCGCTCGGGCTGATCTTCGCGGCGCTCGGGGCCGGGTCGCTGGTCGGCAATCTCGTCTACGCCGCCGTGGCCCCGAGGCTGTCCCGGAGCGTGCTGCTCTTCGGCGGCTTCGCGGTCCGGGCGCTCTGCTTCACGGTCCTGCTGGCCGTGCCGCCGTGGTGGGTGATCGCGGCGGCGATCTTCGTCAGCGCCAGCCTCTTCGAGCCGATCAACCCGATGTCGATGTCGGTCATGCAGGAGCAGGTCCCGGCCGGAATGCGTGGCCGCGTCTTCGGCGCGATCTCCGCCTTCGGCGCCAGCACCCTCCCGCTCGGCGTCCTCGTCTACGGCTTCCTGATGTCGGCGCTCGGACTGGAGACGACCCTCGGCATCTTCGTCGGCGTCAACGTCGCCCTGCCACTGGCGATGCTGCTCCTGCCCTCCCTGCGCGACATCCCACGGACCGTGACGGTGATTGATGCGACTGCCAGTCGACGGCCCGTCCCGCCGGAGTGAGTGACGGGCCGTGTGACGGGATGCTAGGACCGGTCGGCTGGCTCGTCGCCCGGATCAGTCAGACGCCATGCGTCGCGCTTCAGGAGGCCCTGAGCCGGACGACCGGCTCCGGGGTTGCGTCGCCCTATCCAGCGGCCGGAGTGCCGGTCGGACCGGCCTCACCATCGACTGGGGGGCTGGCGTCGTCGAGGATCACGGCTGGCAGGTCCTGAAACTGCCAGCACGTGCCGCTCGCGAGGCATCCGGTCTGCGCATCGACCATCGCGAAGAGCGCGTCCGGCGACGGCTGACGGCCGACCACTTCGAGAATGACGCTGCGGATCGTCGCACCGTCCCGCCACATCATGGCGGAGAGGAAGACGCTGCCATTGGCGCTGACGGCCGCGACGGCGACCGACTCGTCTCCGACCGATGGAGCGCCGTCGAGGGCCGTCACCGTATAGGCCGTCTCGAAGCCGGCCGTGATCTGCCCAAATCCCGCCCGCGCCAGCTCGTCCGAGGCATAGGCGAGGGTCCGGCTGTTGAGGTTGTAGGCTGTGCCCGCGTCCGCACCCGTTTCCGGGTTCAGGGTGGCATAGACCTGATACTCTGAGACGTTCCCCCGGTCGACGGCCGCCTGGGTGGATGCCTCGCGCTCCACGGGCGTATCCCCGGAGAACGCCAGGATGGACAGCCCGTCCCGGATGAGATACCCGTTGACGATGGTATCGAGACCCGGGGCGGCGAACCGGAGCGTGTCGAGGCCGATGCCCGCGGTCGGCAGCGCGCCCAGCGACCCGACCCGCTCGACGAACGGCCCGGCGAGGGCCGTGGACAGGTTCAGTTCATTGCCGTGGACCGGGCTGTCCGCCTGAGTCTGGACCGTCACGCCGAGGTTCAGGGTCCCGAGCTGGACGGTCACGTCGACCCCGGCCAGTTTCACGCCGCCCTTGACGTTGGTCACCTCGCTGACCTCGGACCGGTCGCCCAGGTCGACCCCGGTCGCGTCGAGGTCCGTGTCGCCGGACTCGATCGCGCTGAACCCGGCGGCCGCGCCGTCCGCGGACGCGTACTGCGCGGCGTAGAAGCGGATCCGCGTGAGCGGCACGAAGTCCACGCCGGGCTCGATGCCCTGGTCGGCAGCATCATTGAACCAGTAGGACTCGTACTGCCGGACGAACCCCGCGTCGTCGAGCAGCGCTAGCAGACCGGACGCGTCTTCAGCCGATCCGAAGCCGGTCGCGTAGGCCGACGCGGAGTCGAATTCGTTGGCGCCAGCGCCCAGCATGCCGTTCAGCCCGACCGCCTCGAGATCGAGGATGCCGGGCAGCAACGCGGCGAGATCGACCGCGGCGACTTCACCGGACTGAGCTGCCGCTCCGGGCGTCGCACCCACCGGCCCGGCCAGGGCGATGACCAGCGCGGCCGCGACGACGAGACACCGGGCGCGCCACCGATTCTCCACAGACCTGCTTGGCACCATGCGTTCTCCCGGCGCTCCGCAGCGAAGCGCCCAATATCCGACCAGTCCCCCATCCACCGCACGGTCGCCACTATACGAACCATTCCCGCGGTGTCAACGAACCCAGGGTCGTTCACCATCGCATTTTCGGGATTTCGGCGAATGCGCGATAGGCCGTCTGGCGACCTTGCATGTGAGGCGTCTCCACCATGCCGGTCCATGCCCGGAACCGCCCGGGCGCCGCGACCGGTTGCCGTCGCCCCGATCCAGAGGCGATCTCTCGGTGATGCCATGTATCCGTGTGGCGGATCAATGGATCCTCCCCAGCGGATCATCGACCAGGCGCGGTTCGGGACGCTACGCCTGTCCCGCCCGGATCCGGTCGATGATCTGCCGGAACAGGCTGAGGTCGTCGAGCGAGTCCTCCGGCGTCGTCTTCGGCGCCGCCCGGCCGTGCAGCACGTCGTGGACATGGATCAGCTCGCGGGTGTAGGGGTCCGTGAAGGTCGGGCGGATCGTCTCGACGCGATACGCCTCGCCCTCCGTCCGCTCGATCGTCAGGGTCGTCGGCAGGTGGCGGATGTAGGGCGTGTCGTACGTCACGGTCATCGTGCCGCTCTCACCGTAGACGGCGATGTGGGCGTCGAACCGGCCCTGCCGGTCCGTTCCCATCTCGAAGGTGATCCGGTAGTCGTCTCTGGCGAAGATCGCGGCCATGAAGCCGCCGCCCTTCCAGGCGTCCGCCGCGACGACCCGGTCCGGCACGCCGATCAGTTCGCGCATCGCCGAGAGGTCGTGGCTGCCGAGCCCGCAGAGCATCCGGTAGGCACGCGTGAGTTCTGGACCCGTCTCGCCGATCGCCGCGGTCACCTGCTCACGGCCCCGGTCGGTACGGTCCCGCTTCTGGGCGTCGGTGAGGTCGTCGAACCGCAGGACCTGCTGGACCTGCTCGATGATCAGCCGGTTCTCCCCGATGATGTCGCGGACGCGGACGTAGCGGATCGGCCCGAGGTCCGGCAGCCGGTCGCGCATGAGCTCGAAGGCGCCGGCGAAGCGGCGCATGTAGCCGACGATGACCTGCTTCCCGGCCGTGTCTCGCGCCCGGACGATCCGCTCGACATCAGGGATCGTCAGGGCGATCGGCTTCTCGATCAGGACGTGCTTGCCCTGCCCCAGCGCCGCGACCGCCTGGTCGGCGTGGTACTCGTCGCTCGTCAGGATGAAGACAATGTCGACGTCTGGCCGGGCGACCAGATCATCGGCGTCGGTGTGCCTGGCATCGTCCGGAAGGTGGAGCCGGTCCCCGATGGCGTCGACCAGTTCCCGAGACACATCGCAGATCGCCGTGATCGCGAACCGGTCACTCAGGTTGCTGATGACCGGGATGTGGGTGACCTGGGCGACTTCGCCGAGACCGATAAGACCAACGCGGACCTGTGAACCCACGACACACTCCTGCCTGTCAGCGATGGAATCGCTCCGTGCCGTCGACGAACCGTCTGGTATCGACATGACATGCTCCGCTATCGCCTACCCCTTGACCGCGCCCGACACGGCACCGTAGACCATATACTTCTGAACGAAAAGGAACAGGACGAACGTCGGGAGCATTGCCAGCGTCGCGGCGGCCATCAGGCTGCCCCAGTCCGTCTGGAACTGCTGGATGAACATCTGGATGCCGACAGGAACCGTCATCAGCCCCTCGTCCCGAAGGAAGATCGACGCGATCAGGTATTCGTTGTAGGAGAAGAGAAACGAGAAGATCGTGACCGCCGCGATCCCCGGCCCGGACAGCCGGATGACGATCCGGATGAACGCCCCGAACCGGGTACTGCCATCGACCATCGCCGCCTCCTCCAGCTCACGTGGGATCGCGTCGAAATAGGCCCGGAACATCCAGGTGGCGAACGGCAAGTGGATGACGGTGTAGAGCAGGATCACCGATGTCCGGGTGTTGACCAGCCCCAGGTTGCGGAACAGGACGAACAACGGGATCAGCGCCAGGATGAGCGGGAACATCTGGACGAGTAGGAGCGACCGCGAGTAGCCCACCAGTGCCCGGCGGCGATAACGGCTGAGGGCGTAGCCCGCGAGCGAGGCCGCGAGGATCGTCAGCGCCGTTCCGCCAATGGCGATCAGCGCGCTGTTCCCCAGGTAGGTGAAGAACGGCGTCCGATCGACGAGATACCGGTAGTTGTCGAAGGAAAGATTGGTCAGCGACAGGCCGCGCGTCGCGAGGATATCGTCGGTCGCCCGGAAGGAATTGATGAACATGGCAATGATCGGCATGTTGACCAGAAGCGTGATGACGAGCAGCAACGCACTGATCAACCAGGCCCGCCAGCTGTAGGCGGGGAGAAACGAGCGCGCGGACCGCCTTGCGGGTATCTGGACGGAGATGGTCATCGGTCTGCTGCCTCCTGCCGCCGGAGCATGATGATGGCGAGCGTCATCAGGATGATCAGACTCACGAACGAGATCGCGGCGCCGATCCCGACGTCGTTGCGAGTGAACGTGTATTTGTAGGCGAGCACGATGAGGTTCTCGGTGGCGTTCGACGGACCGCCCTGGGTCAGGAGCCACGGGGTCTCGAAGTCGTTCACGCTCCAGATCGCCATCAGGATCCACATGATCACGGAGATGCCCATGATCTGCGGCAGGGTGATGTCCCGGAAACTACGCCAGCGGTTGGCCCCATCGACCGCCGCGGCGTCGTAGAGCGTCCGATCGATGCTCTGGAGGGCGGCCAGGCAGGAAACCATCATGAAGGGAAAGCTGCGCCAGACCTTGATCATGATGACCGAGAACATCGCCCAGTTCTCACTGCTGAGGAAGTAGATCGGGCCAATGTTGGCCCAGCCCAGCGCAATGTTCACCAGTCCGTTCTCATCATTGATCAGCCATCGCCAGCTGACGATCGAGACCACGGAGGGGATGATCCAAGGCAACAACAACGCCACTCGGAAGAATCCACGCCCCGGTATCTGCCGGTCGAGCAGCAGCGCCAGCCCGAGCCCGAAGAGGTAGCTGCCGATGATGTTGCCAACCGCGAACAGTGCGCTGAACCAGAGCGAATGGCGGAAGTCGCGCATGCTCAGGACATCGCGGTAGTTCTGCAGGCCAACGAATTCGCCGTCCTTCAGGAGCGTGCCGTCGCGGACGCTGTAGAGGATGCCCTGAACAAGCGGGTAGACGTTGATTAGCAGGATGAGGGCTATCGACGGGATGAGCAGATAATAGGGAAGACGGTCACGGCGTTCCTTCCGGGGTCGCTGCCCGGACCGCTGCCCAGGTACGTCGAGGACGCGAGTGGTCATGTCTGGCGCTCCATCCGGCGGGTCACGACGGATCTCCCCACATGTCGAACACCTTCGGGACGCGAATGATCGCGGAACCGTCGCGCGGGAGTCGGCACGACGGTTCCGTGATCGATCCCCGGAATGAGCGCTAGCTGAGGATCGACTCGAGCCGGCTCTGGGCCTTATCGGCGGATTCCCTCGCATCCTTGCCTTGGAGGATGTCCTGCATCAGCGTCTGCATCACGCCCTCGCCCTCGAGCTCGTTGAGTGCCGGGAAAATCCCGTCGACCGGGTAGCCGGTCGACTTTCCGATCGGCACCCACTGCTCGAGGATCTGGGTAATGTTCGGCTTGTCGTCGAAGTAGGCGTTGCTGGCGATGGACTGGCGGACCGGAAGCTGGGTAACGTGCCCGTCCGTCCAGAGCGGCGTCAGGTTGTTCAGCCACCAGGCGAGGAACGCCTTGGCCTGCTCCTTATGCTCGGACTGCTCGTAAAGCATGACGTTATTGACCCAGGATACGGTCCCCTTGTCACCGTGCGGCCCGGTCAGGGGCGCGAGCACGCCGACCTGATCGGTGAGCTCCGGGAACCGGTTCTCCAGGCCGGGGTTCGACATGTACATGGCGGCGGCGCCAGACCCGAAGGCCTTGACCGCGTCGTCGCCGATGTACCCCGTGCTGGCCGGATGAACAACTCCGGCGCTGACGAGATCGGCATTGAACTGGAGCGCTTCGAGTGTCCGGTCGCCAAGCACGTTGGCCTGCCGGTCGGCGGTGACGACGGACCCACCGTTGTTCAGAGTGAACATGTAGAACTGGTGGCTGCCACCGTTGTCGGCGCCAGCCGTCACCAGGCCGTACTGGTCTCCCGACGTCAACGCCTGCGCGGCTGCGGCGAACTCGTCCCAGGTCGTCGGCGGCGCGACGCCGGCCGCCGCGAAGAGATCTTTGCGGTAGTAAAGGACCCGGATGTCGATTGCCCACGGCAGGGCGACGTAGTGTCCGTCGTACTGGAGCCGCTCGATCGTGCCGGGCAGGAAATCGGCCGCGGTGCCGTCGGCCTGCATCTGCGCCACGAGATCGTCAACCGACGCGACCGCGCCCTGGTCGTAGAACTGGACGGCCTGGTAGCCGGCACCCGTGCTGACGTCCGGAGCGGTGCCGGCACCGATGGCGGTCGTGAACGTCTGGTACCAGTTGGTCCACGGAGTCGAGCGATAGTCGACCTGCGCCCCGGCCCCCGTCGCGGCGTACTGTCCGGCGATGGCGGTGCCGGTGTCGATGTATTCAGGCGGTCCCCAGACCATGTCCCAGAACTCGAGATTGACAGCATCCTGTGCTGCGGTGGGGTTGGCGCGGACGTACTGGGCGAAGGCCAGGCCAAGGCCGGTCGTGGCGGAGGCCCGCAGCACGGTCCGGCGGTTCATTCGGTGGGGAGAACGGGTCATGGAATCCTCGTTTCGCGTCGTTGCGTCGTTGCGTCGGTGCATCGGTCATGACACCGAAAGGGTCTCCGGGATCGTCCGGTGGCGGGCTCCTCTCCGGTATGGAGGCGGATGAGACTGGCGAAACACTCGCCGGTCCAACGTCCTGGCGGGGTACGGCAGCCGGGGATACGGCGCCGCATGAGCCCCTGATGACCAGCGATGTTGGCAGAGTGATGGACTGGGGCTGCTGCTCGTCGCCCTCGAGGCGGTCGATCAGGTGCAGCGCCGCTGCGTGCCCCATCTCGTAGAGCGGCTGACGGACGGTGGTCAGCGCGGGTGTGGTGTGGGCGGCGGCCGGGATATCATCGAAGCCGATCACAGCGATGTCGCCGGGAATCGAGCGGCCGCTCTCAGCGATGACCGACATGGCGCCGATCGCCATCAGGTCATTCGCGGCGAACAGACCGCTCAGGTCGGGTCGCAGATCGAGCAGCTGGCGCATCGCGGCTGACCCGCCGTCGATCGTCCAGTCGGCGTTGACGACGTGGGTCTCGTGCTCGGCGATCCCGGCGTCGCGGGCCGCGTCGCGGAAACCATCCAGCCGGTCGTAGGCGCCTCGGGACCGGAGCGGACCGGTGATCGTCGCGATCGGCGTTCGGCCCTGGTGGATTAGATGCCTGGTTGCCTCGTAGCTTCCCTGGTACTGCGTCGTCAGGACGACGGGAACGTCCCAGAGATGGTCGTCGATTGAGATGATCGGGATATCCGTCTCGGAGAGATGCCGCACTTCGTCCTCCAGCGTGTGGGGAACGACGACGATCAGCCCGTCGACGACCCGGGCAGCCACCTGGACGGCGAAGTTCCGGAGCGATTCAGTGCCTCTGGTGGTGGTGTACAGCGTTAGCGTATAGCCGCGGGATTCGACGGCGTCCGCGATCCCCCTAAGGAGTTCGAGTAACCAGGGGAGCGTCAGGGTCGGAACCTGGAGCCCAATGCAGCGCGCCCGGCCGCGGGCCAGTGCCTGGGCGCTCGCCCGCGGCACGTACCCGAGGCGGCTGATCACCGCGCCGACTCGCTCGGCGGTGCGCGGGTCGACGTCGGGGTGACGGTTGACGACCCGCGAGACGGTCGCCTTGGAAACCCTGGCTTCACGCGCGATCTGAGCGATGTTCGTCACGAGCTGCTCCGTCCGCGTCGACGAGCTGGAACCGGTTCCGGTATCGGTTCCAGGATGGTAGCACGGTGTTCCTGATCTGTCATCTCGTCAGGACGAACGCCGATCGTCCCGAGGCCGGCGGTGCGGCTTCCCGCGCGATCCGTCAGCTTCGCCGCGCCGTCGATACGCGCCGAACGCATCGGACCCCGGCCCGGATGGGCTGAGGTCCGGCGGACGGGTTGGGGCGAATGGCATGGAGGGTCGCGGAGTCTTAGGCGCGGTCGACCTGCCTGATGATCCGGCCGAGGTGAGCGACGCTCTCCGGCGTGGCGGGGTCGAGCCCGACGATGAAGTGGTCGGTGCCGAAGTCGCGGAACGCGACGAGCCGGGTCGCGATCTCGTCGTCGCTGCCGGTCAGCATCTGCCCACGCCGGCCCGTCGCGCCGTCCAGCCCGACGTTGCCGCCGACCGTCCGGACGACGCTCTTCGGATCGCGACCGACCGCCTTGCAGGCCGCGTCCAGCTTGGCGAAGTTGGCCCGGACGGCGTCGATCTCGTGCTGCCAGCCCGTGTTCCAGGCGTCGGCGTAGCGGGCGAGGATGTCGAGCATCCGGTCGCCGGAGGAGCCGATCAGGATCGGGGCGCCGCCGGTCGCGGCCCGTGGGCCGGCCGGTCGGTTGTGGGCATCGGCGGTTCGGGTGTACTGGCCGCCGAAGGTCGAGCCGCCCTCCCGCAGCATCCCGGCGATGACGTGGATGATCTCCTCGAACCGGCTGACGCGGTGGTCGAACGGGTAGTCGTAGGCGTCGTACTCCGGCCGGTGCCAGCCGGCGCCGAGCCCAAGGATGAACCGGCCACCGGAGATCTCGTCGATCGTCTCCGTCATCCGGGCCAGCAGCCCGGCATTGCGGAAGGTCGCGCAGGCGACCATCGGCCCGTAGGCGATGTTCAGGTCCTTCGTCGCACCGGCCAGCCCGGCCATCAGGCTGAAGGCTTCCCAGCAGCCCCGCTCGCGGTCCATGTCCGTGCTGGGCGGCACGGAGAAGTGGTCCGCGAACCAGGCGATCTCGACCCCGGCCGCATCCGCCGCCCGGACGGTCGCGTGGATCTGGTCAAAGGACGGCGCCGCCGCCCCGCCATAGTGGCTGCCCTCGCCGAGCGGGACCATCAGGCCAAAACTCATCTTGCGGGACGACCGCGGCCAGCGCCGGTGGGCCGTCGTCTGGGCGACCTGCGCGTCCGTGTCCGCCGGTGTTGCCTCGGCCATCGTCTGTCTCTCCCTGTCGTGTGGTCTGGTTCATCGCTGCCCACGCCGGGCATCATCGTGGCGATCGTATCGCACAAACCGCTCGCGGGAATGCGCGCTGGTGCGCCTCCCCGCGGCCCGCTGATCGGCAGGACGATAATGGGAGCCGGATGGGACCGACTGGTGATCGCCAGCACTGGCGACCCGGCATCATGGGGGACGCGCGATGACACTCAGCAAGGTCAACCTCAGCGACGCCTTCGGACGATTCGATGGTCACTGGACCCCGCGGGTCGCGGGGGACATCAACGATTCCCAGGTCAAACTCGTGAAGATCAGCGGCTCGTTCCACTGGCACCACCACGAGACCGAAGACGAGTTGTTCCTCGTCGTGAAGGGGCACCTCCGGATGCACCTGCGGGAGCAGGTCATCGAGCTGGCGCCGAACGAGTTCCTGATCGTCCCGCACGGCGTCGAGCACATGCCCGAGGCGATCGGCGGCGAGTGCCAGCTTCTCCTGGTGGAGCCGAACACGACGTTGAACACCGGCACCGTCACGAACGAGCGGACCGTCGCGACACCAGAGCGCCTCGCCTGATCGGGCGAAACCACACATGATCTCGCCGGGCCTGTCGGATCGAATCGCGACGGGATCGACACGAGATCGTCATAGGCCAGGACGATGCTGACGCTACACTGGTCTGGAGATCGGTCCTGCCACGCGGCTGCTCAATCGATCGCCACCATGAAGGGAACATCCATGCTCGGCGCCATCCTCCGTCTGGTCCTCTGCTTCGTCCTGCCGCCGGCCGCCGTCTTCCTCAAGCGGGGCGTCGGCATCTCACTCCTGTTCAGCGTCATCCTGACGATCGCCGTCTGGGTGCCGGGCGTGATCTACGCGCTCTACGTCAACTTCAAGGACTGACCGAGCGTCGAGCGCCCTTCCCCGGGGAACACGGGGGGCTCGCGGACTTGACACCCGTTTGGATGGCACCCGTCAGCCGGGCGCCGGCGGGACGAAGCTGGCCCCATCCCGACCGCCAGAGCGGCCTTCGCCGTCAGGCGAGACCGGCTTCGCCACCATCGCGTCCGCTGGACGTCCAGCCCACTGAGCGTTCGGGACCGCAGGTTGATTCCCCGCCATCGGCCGTCCCGGTCCACCAGCACCTGTACGTCTGGTTTGGTCGCCCTGCGTCCGTAGGCGTCGGAGATCGCGCCCGATGGCACTTCGCCGACCGCCTGGATCAGCCAGCCCATGCCGGCGATGAGGAAGACCTCGCTCAGGGTCAGCCCGGCATCCTGGTTGAGGAAGACCACCCAGATCGGCATCCAGAGACTGGCATTGATGAGTGCCTGGAACGTGTAGATATTCGCCACGTTCCGGGCCGGGACCGCGTTCGACGCAGACGGGACTGCGTTCGACGGAGAAACGGTGGGCATCATTCCGAAGATCCCCGCACAATGGCCAGACCCGCCCGCATCGCATCGATTCGACGGGCAAGGAAGTCGGCTTCGGCCGCGTTCACGGTCAGCCGACGGGCGTCCTCATAGCTGGCGAGCGCCTTCCGGGTCTGTCCGAGCCGCCTGAGCAGGTCGGCCCTCGTCGATGCGAGATAGGCGTAGGACGTGAGCGCCGGGTCGGCGGCGATACCGTCGAGCGCATCCAGCGCCGCGGCGGGGCCCTGCGTGAAGGACAGGGCGACGGCCCGGTTGAGCGCCACAACCGGGGACGGCCACCTTCGGAGCAGGAGGTCGTAGAGTCCCACGATCTGCGGCCAGTCGGTCTCCTCCCAATGGGGCGCCTCCGCATGGACCGCCGCGATCGCCGCCATGAGTGTGAAGCGTCCGGCTGAGGGCTGTGCCAGTGCCTGATGGAGGAAGGTCAGCCCGTCCTCGATCGCCGCCCGGTCCCAGAGCGTACGGTCCTGATCCTCCATCAGCACGAGTTGGCCGTTGGCGTGGACGCGCGCCGCGCGCCGGGCCTCAGTCAGACGCAGGAGCGAGAGGAGGCCCACGACCTCGGCATTCCCGGGAATAAGCGTCCGCATCATCATCGCCAGGTCGAGCGCGCGAGCCGCCAGGTCGGGGCGGATCAGGTCGTCGCCCGCGGCGGCGGTATATCCCGAGGAATAGACCAGGTGAATCGCCGTAAGGACCACGCCGACGCGCTCGGGCAGATCGTCGGGCCCGGGGGTGCGGTACGGGATCCGCGCCTCGGCGATCTTCCTCTTGGCCCGGGTGATCCGGGCCTGCATCGTCGTCTCCTTCACCAGGAACGCTCGCGCCACTTCCGCCGAGGACAACCCGCAGACGAGCCGCAGCGTCAGGGCGAGCTGGGCATCGACGGCGAGGGCCGGGTGACAGCAGGTGAAGATGAGCCTGAGCCGATCGTCCGGAAAAGCTGACTCCTCCGACGTATCGATCGTGTCGGGATTGATCGCGTCGGTGACGAGCAGCGGGAGTTTCCGGGCCAGCGTCGCTGCCCGACGGTGCTGCTCCAGCGCCCAGCGGGTCGCGACTGTCGTCAGCCACGCACCGGGCCGTTGGGGGATGCCTGTGACTGGCCACTTGGCCAGGGCCTGCGTGTAGGCATCCTGGACGCAGTCTTCGGCCAGATCGAGATCCTGCGTGACCCGCACCGTCGCCGCGAGGACGAAGGCCCACTCTTCGGCGTGGGCCTTCGCGACGGCGCGGGCGACCCGCTCCCGGTGATCGGGGCAACTCACGGGCTAAACGGGAACGATCGGTCGGACTTCGACCCCGCCGAACGTCGCTGGCACCTGTCTCGCGATCGCCAGTGCCTCATCGAGGTCAGCGGCCTCGATCAGGTAGTAGCCGCCGAGGACCTCCTTCGTCTCCGCGAAGGTGCCATCCGTGACGGACAGCGTGCCGTCGGCCAGCGACCGGATCGATGTCGCGGTGTGGCTCCCCGCCAGGCGTTCCCCGCCCCGCAGCGCGTGCCCGTTCTTCCGGGCGAATTCGCCGTGCAGACGCAAGGTCTCGGCAGACACCGACGGGTCAGCGCCAGCCCATTCGGCTTCGTTGTCGTAGATCAGGATCAGGTAGTTCGCCATGGTTCTCCCTGTCGGTGACGGTCACGTTCCATTCGAGACAAGGGTGCCTCACTCTGATCGATGATCGGGAGAACCCGAAATCGACACGATCAGGCAGCATGAATCCTGAACGGCCCTTCAACCATCGCGACAACCGCGGAGCGGCTGTGAAGCGTGGGCCGCCGATCGTCCAGGATGACACGCGCGTTCGGCGCCAGTACGCTAGTAGGCCAGTAGCCTTGGCTGAACCGGCCCGGTCAGCTTCTTGCAGTGTCGCTCCCAGTGAGACCGCCATGCCGGACAACGGCGTGGCGGATGGGAATGATATGAGAAGGGACGAATCGCCATGAAGGTGTGCGTAACGGGAGCCAGCGGCAAGGCGGGGCAGGCGGTCGTGCGGGATCTCCTTGCCCACGGCCATGAGGTCGTCGCGGTCGACGTCGCGGCCGGCCCGGCCGACCTCGGCGTGCGGGTGCTGCAGGTCGACGTGACGGACTACGGCCAGACCGTCGAGGCGCTGGCCGGCTGCGAGGGGGTCGTCCACCTCGCCAACATCCCCTCCGGCGACATCTCGACCCCGGCCCACACCTTCACCGTCAACACGGCGATGAACAGCAACGTCTTCCTCGCGGCGGCGCTGCTCAGGCTCAGGCGCGTCGTCTGGGCCTCCAGCGAGACGACGCTCGGCCTGCCCTTCGAGACCCCGCCGCGGTACGCCCCGATCGACGAGGCCCACTTCCCGCTCCCGACCTCGACCTACGCCCTGTCGAAGGTCGTCGGCGAGACGATGGCGGCCCACGTCTCCGAGTGGTCCGGCATCCCGTTCGTCGGGCTGCGCTTCTCCAACATCTTCCGGCCAGATGAGTACCAGAAACTGCCCGCCGCCTGGGGCGACCCGACGGCGCGGAAGTGGAATCTGTGGAGCTACATCGACGTCCGCGACGTCGCCCAGTCCTGCCGGCTCGGGCTGGAGGCACCGGTCACGGGCTCGCACAACGTCATCATCGCGGCGGTCGACACCGTCATGACGACGCCGACCGCCGAGCTGATGCAGGCGGTCTTCCCGGACGTCGAGATCCGGCACGAGCTGGGCGACTACCAGTCGCTGTTCGCGATCGAGGCGGCCCGGGAGCTGCTGGGCTTCGAGCCCCGGCACTCCTGGCGGCAGCACGTCTCGGACACCACCCAGGCTCCGCTCCTCTGACCATGACGAGATCAACCGTGATATCGATGCGGTCGTGGTGGCGGGATCGGGTGATGGGTCAGCGGCCAGTCGTTTCAAAGCCGACTGAACGGCCGTCGCTCCCGTCGCCCGGCCCTTCGAATATCATCGAGATCTCGCCGTGGCCATTTGCACCGTCGAAACGCGAATTACGCGAGCACGCCAGGCGTGCCGAGGCGGTGAACCGGAACCTGTTAGAGCGCAAGCGTCAATCCGGCCGCGACCGCGAGACAAACACATTCGAGGAATAGCGTGGCGCTCAGGAGTCCGACCCACTGCCCCTTGGCGATCAGCAGGCGTCGATTGGTCTCGATCGAGAACTGGTACTCACGTGCGACCCAGGCGTTGAGCGTGTTGCCTCCGCGTGGGATCGACTTATATCTATCGACCAGCTCGGCAAGTGTCGCAATATCTGGTCGATAATCAAACCGCCGCTGCCGTGTCGCCTTCGCCGCGCAGCCGATCAGTGCAAGGTAGACAACAAGAGCAGCACCAAGTGCCCAGCCCGCAGTGGGAGGCGCCTCGTCTCCGGTCAGGGTGAGTAGGGCGAATGTCACGGGCAGGACCGTGCTGCCAATAGTGAACATCTGGTACGTCCGGGCATCGAGATCCTCACCCGTGTGGATCTGCACGTTGAGGAACTGCAACGCCGCATCGTAATAGACCGCTTCGACCGACAGCCCGTGGGATGACGCAGCAACGACCACAGTTGGTTCGCTCCGCTGATCCGCAGACAATCTTCGACGGTTCCACCACAACAACACCAGCGCTCCCCAGGGGCTACGTCTTCTCGCCGACCATACGGGTGGCATCGCAGCGACTATGAGGTCGGAACGAAAGAGCCCCGCCACGATCGGGTATCGTTCGCCCTGTCTGAAAACCGGAACACGGCGGGAATCGACCGACAGCGACGTCTGGCAGTAACCGTATGAGAGATAGGGAACAGGGAGACCAATGAGCAAGTCATTGCTGGAGGCGTTGCCGGGCATCGTCGCGGCCGGGAAGCGGCAGGCCGCCCAGATCCTCGAGCAGCTCGAGGGGCGCAACCGCGTCACGCTCCAGACCCGCGAGCTGGTGATCCCGTCCCGCGACACGATGCGGCCCGACCTGTTCCGCGGCACCGGCGCCAGCGGCACCGACACCCCGAACCGGCTCATCTACGGCGACAACCTGCTGGCGATGGCGGCGCTGCTCGCCGGTGACAGCCAGACAACGGGGGGGGTGAAACGTCCTTAAGGGGCAAGATCGACCTCATCTACATCGACCCGCCGTTTGACTCCAAGGCGGACTACCGCACGAAGATCACGTTGCCTGGCACTGAGCTGGAACAGCGTCCCACCGTCCTCGAACAGTTCGCCTACTCCGATACCTGGTCTGAAGGCACCGCGTCGTACCTGGCGATGATTGTTCCCCGCCTTATTCTTATGCGTGAGATGTTGTCGGACACGGGATCAATTTACGTGCATCTTGACTGGCATGTGGGCCACTATGTCAAAATGGTCTTGGATGACATTTTCGGACGGTCAAGTATGTTGAATGAAATCATATGGAAGCGGACGCCATTCGCAGGAAGCAGCAAGGCGAGGTCATCTCGATTTCCTATCAATCACGACACCATTCTGGTCTACGTCAGGACACAGGATTTTAGCTTCAATCAGCAGTATCAAGAGTATTCAGATGAATACAAAGCTCGATTCAAGCACAGTGACGCAATCGGACTATACCGAAAGACCCTTCTCAAGACGTACTCTGCGTCAACCGAATCTAGGCTTAGGGCTGAAGGTCGTTTCATTGAGCCTCTTCGCCTTGGAGCGTATCCCTCATACAAGCAGTATCTTCATGAATCTAAAGGGAAGCAGATCGAGGACATTTGGGGAGAGGAGAATTCTGAAGACGAGACTGCGGATGAGGATAACGTGTGGGAAGACGTAAACGCGACCAATCCCATGGCGAAGGAACGAACTGGATATGCAACTCAAAAACCAGAGGTTCTGCTCGAACGGATAGTAAAGGCGTCGTGCCCCCCAAATGGAGTCGTCGCCGACTTCTTCGTCGGCTCAGGCACAACCGCCGCCGTGGCCGAAAAACTCGGGCGGCGGTGGCTCGCGACGGACCTTGGCAAGCCGGCGACGATGATCACGCGGAAGCGGCTGATCGATCAGGACGCGAAGCCGTTCCTCTACCAGGCGATCGGCGACTACCAGGTCGAGCAGGCCCGCTCTACGCTCGGGCGCTCGTACCGGGTCGGGGACCTGGCCGAGATCGTCGTGAAGCTCTTCGGCGCGCTGCCGCTGCCGCCCGAGGCCAACGGCTCCCGCAACCTCGGTCGCCTGCCGAACAGCCGGACGCTCGTCTTCGCCGACAGCCCGTCCCGCCTGACGACGCTCTCGACCCTGCGCCGCGCCCAGCTTCTGCGCGACTCCATCATGGGCGGCTTCGACCGCGTCGTCGTCCTCGGCTGGAACTTCACCGCCGGGATCGGCCGGGACGTCGCCGACCTCAAGGACGATCGGCTCGACGTGCTGGTCATCCCGCCCGACCTGCTCGACCGGCTCAAGAAGAAGGGGTCCGACAAGCTGGCCGGCGAGGTCCGCTTCTCCAGCCTCCAGTACCTCCAGGCGCACGTCGCCGGACGGTCGGCGACCCGCGACGGCGAGGAGCTGTCGGTCGGGCTCGACAACTACATCCTGCTCTCGCCGGACGCGATCAACCTCGACGAGCGGAACAAGGCCGAGCTCCAGCGCGTCGCCAACGCCGAGCCGCTGGCCCTGATCGAGTACTGGGCCGTCGACCCGGACTACGACGGCGAGCTCTTCCGCTCCGTCTGGCAGGACTACCGCGGCAACACCGAGAGCGACAGCGACCCGCTCCGCGTCGTGACCCGAGCGACCCTGCAACTGCCGCGCAGGGACGGGCCTCGGCGGGTCTGTATCCGGGCCGTGGACGTCTTCGGGTTCGAGTCCGAGGTCGTGGTCGATGGGGTGGAGGTGGGCCGATGACCGCGACGACCGCCGAGCTCTTCCCGCTCGCCGCCGGTCTGGCCGAGCGGATCGACGACCAGATCCAGGAGATCCGCGACGGCCGTCCATGCGAGATCATGGAACAGGTCACGCCCGTCACCGCCGAGCTGCTCCGCTTCTGGTTCGGACGTGACTACTGCGACGAGCGCTTCCTGAACTTCCACGAGGGGCAGCGCCGCGCCATCCTCGCCGTAATCTATGCTCACGAAGTCCTCGGCACCCAGACGCTGGCCGGGCTGTACCGGGAGGTCGCCCCGCGGGCGCTGCTCCAGCCGGGGATGCTGGGTCGCGTCAGTCAGCCCCGGCACCAGCACCCGAAGTACGCCGCCAAGATGGCGACCGGCACCGGCAAGACGTGGGTGCTCAATGCCCTTCTGATCTGGCAGTACCTGAACCGGGTCGCCAACCCCGAGGACACCCGCTTCACGCGCAACTTCCTCCTCGTCGCCCCCGGCCTAATCGTCTATGACCGGCTGCTCGACTCCTTCCAGGGCAAGGAGCGCGGCGGCTCCCGGGACTTCGAGACCTCGGACATCTACGCTACTCGCGACCTGTTCGTGCCCGACACCTACCGCGACCCGGTCTTCGGCTTCCTCCAGTCCTCGGTCGTGACCAAGACCGACATCGGCACCAAGGTCACCGGTGGCGGCATGATCGCCATCACCAACTGGCACCTGCTCGCCGGCGAGGAGGACCCGGACTTCATCGACGACGATGCCGTGGACGCGCCGGGGACCGACATCGACCCGAAGCTGGTGATCGAGAGCTTCTTCCCGATCACGCCGGGAACGTCCGGCGGCAACGCGCTCGACACGCTCGACCGGCGCTACGCCCGGGGCGGTCCGCTCCAGTCGCTGAAGGACCTACCCGACCTGCTCGTCTTCAACGACGAGGCCCATCACATTCACGAGATCCGGAACCGGGGCGAGGTCACCGAGGTCGAGTGGCAGCGCAGCCTGACCGAGATCGCCGCGACCAAGGACCACCGCTTCGTCCAGATCGACTTCTCCGCCACGCCCTACAACGAGACCGGCGGCGGCAAGCGCAAGAGCCGCGAGTACTTCCCCCACATCGTCGTCGACTTCGACCTCAACGCCGCCATGAGCGCCGGGCTGGTCAAGGCGCTGGCGCTGGACAAGCGCAGCGAGCTGGCAGCGCAGGAGCTGGACTTCCGGGCCGAGCGCGACGAGCGGAACAAGGCCATCGGGCTGTCCGAGGGGCAGCGTGTCATGCTCCGGGCCAGCCTGACCAAGCGGCAGAAGCTCGAGGACGACTTCCAGACGGTCGACCCGGCCAAGCACCCCAAGCTGATGGTCATCTGCGAGGACACGTCGGTCACGGGGTTCGTCGAAGAGTTCCTTCAGTCGACCGGGATGGATGCCGCCGACATCCTCGTCGTCGACTCCAACCGCAAGGGTGAGGTCCCGAAGGCGGAGTGGGACAAGACCCGCGAGCGGCTGTTCGATGTCGATCGTCACGCCCAGCCCAAGGTCATCGTCAGCGTCCTCATGCTGCGGGAGGGGTTCGACGTCAACAATATCTGTGTCATCGTGCCCCTTCGGTCCAGCCAGGCGTCCATCCTGCTGGAACAGACGATCGGCCGCGGTCTCCGCCTGATGTGGCGCGGCGACGACGCGATCGACGAGCAGAAGCGCGAGACCCGCGAGCGGTTCCGGAAGAAGCAGCAGCCTACCAACTATTTCGACGTGCTCTTCATCATCGAACACCCGGCCTTTGCCGCGTTCTACGACGATCTCCTCGCCGGTGGGCTCGCCGCCGAGGTCGATGATCGCGAGGTCGACGCGACCGACTCCACCGGCGACATCGAGACCGTCGGGCTGCGGGACGATTTCCCCGACTACGACTTCCGGATCCCGCAGGTGGTTCAGGACGCCGAGGAAGAACTCGTCGAACCGGCAGTGAGCCCGATGCTGCTCCCGGTCAGCAAGTACCCATTCGCGTTGCTCAAGGAGCAGATCGGCAAGGGGGACAACTTCATCGCCGAGGAGGTCCAGAGCGGGGTCCAGTTCGGCGCGTACCGGGTCCACGGCAACGCGATGACCGCAGGCGGGTACAACGAGTACCTGAGCAAGATCACCGCGCGAATCGCCGGTGCGTTGCAGACCGGCATGATCACGAAGACCCGTTCCAACCGGTACGCCGAGATGCGGAACACACCCATCATGCAGGCCTATCGCCCGTTGCTGGTCGGCTGGCTGGACGCTTACATCCGGAACCGCCTGTTCGGGCAGATGATGGACCCGCTGGCCGACGAGAACTGGCGGGTCCTCCTGCTCGACGATGTCGCCAACCACATCGCCAGCACCTTCGCGACGGCGCTCGTCGAGGCGTCCGCGAACCAGCAGGTCGAGGGGGCGATCGTCACGCACCACCTGCTGTCCGAGGTCGCGTCGATCTCGGTCCGGACCAGTACCGCGATCGAGGTCCGCAAGAGCATCTACCTCAAGACCCGGATCCCACCCCAGAACGGTGGGCTGGAGCGGCGCTTCGTCCAGTGGGCCGACAACGACGGGCAGGTCGAGGCGATCGTCCGGATCGACGAGCGCAGGCACTGGTTCCTGCACCGGCCTTACCTCAAGGCCGACGGGATGCCGGCAACGTATTCGCCCGACTTCCTCGTCCGGACCTTCGATGAGGTTTACGTCGTCGAGACCAAGGCCCAGAACATGGTCAGCGAGGAGAACGTCCAGCGAAAGCGCCGGGCGGCGATCGCCTGGTGCGAGCAGATCAACACGGTCGATCCGGTGCAGCGCGACGACCGGGAATGGCACTACGTCATCCTCGGCGAGAACAACGTCAACGAGTGGCACTCCCGCGGCGCGACCGTCAGCGACCTGCTGGGATACGCCCGGCTCCGCCCGAAGAACGAAGAGAACGCCCAGCGGCGCCTGATCTAACTGGGCTCCGACGGCAACGACGCGTTCCCATTGCAGCGGTTTCAGATGGGTTGCCTGCTCGCGGCGCAACGGCGTGCTCCCCTCTCCGGGCACCTGCGCAGCCGAAGCCGCTTCAGCGGGTGAGCAAGCAGGTGAGCCGGAGAGGGGTTGGGGGAGAGGTCGGCCCCGCCGCCACGCAACTCCAAGGATAACCACTCGATTCGGACACGAGTCGTTTGGACGGTGCCGGTGATGACCAGGACAACAGGAAATGGACGTAGTTGGTGGGCCTCCCACCGTCGGCTTCGACCCCGGTATCCGCTGTCAGAGCAGAGCGCAGGTCCTGCTCTGGTCAGCACCTTGCTGAGGAGATTGCCAGACTGTCCGCACCGCCCGACGCCTGAGGAGGCCGCATGTTCACCACCGATCAGATCGCCCTGCAGCTCTACACCGTTCGCGACGAGATGGCGCGCGACGCCCTGGGAACGCTCGGTGCCGTGGCGCGGATGGGCTATCCGGCCGTCGAGTTCGCTGGCTACGGTGGCCAGACGGCCAGCGCCGTCCGGAGCCGCCTGGACGAGCTTGGTCTGCGGGCCATGGGCGCCCATACGCCGTTCGCCGCGCTGATGGAGGACTTTCAGCGCGCGGCCAGTGAGGTCGTCACCATCGCCGGGCAGTACCTGGTCGTCCCCGGCGTCCCCCGGGAGGACTATCTGGAGACGCCCGATCAGGTCCGGCGGCTGGCAGCAATCTTCAACGGCTTCGGTGAGGCCGCCAAAGACATGGGGCTGACCTTCCTCTACCACAATCACGACTTCGAGCTGCGCCACAGCGAGGGCTGGTCGGAGTCCAACCTGTCCGCGCTCGAGCTGCTGCTGCACGAGACCGACCCGGCGCTGGTCAACTTCGAGCTGGATGTGTTCTGGGCGGAGACGGCCGGCCGCTCCGGTGAGGAACTGATCCGTGCCTGGCCCGGTCGCTTCGCCAGCCTGCATATCAAGGACATGGACCCGGCCGGCGAGGATGCCCCGGTCGGGACCGGGAACTATGACTTCCGACCGGTGCTGGCGGCAGCCGAGACCGTCGGCGGCACGCGCTGGCTGGTCGTCGAACAGGACAACCCTCGCGACCCGCTCGGCGACAGCCAGACGTCCTTCACCAACCTCAGCGGGATGTTCAGCGGGAACTGACCGGACTGGCTCGTCGCAATGACAACGCCCCGTCTCCGATTCTGGAGGCGGGGCGTTTGCCCGTTGTCGCTGTTGGCTGGATCTACGCGGCGGCAACCGGCCGGGACGACTCCCGCTCAAGCTGGCCCAGATGCCGCTCCACCCACCAGGTGCCGAGCGGGATGACCCCGCCGACCAGGGCAATGATGCCCGTCCGTGTCGACCAGCCCTGCGTCCGCCACATCGCGATCGCGAGCACGGAGTAGAGGATGAACACCCAGCCGTGGATCATGCCGGGGATCGCGACCGCCTCGTCGTGTCCCAGCACCCACTTGAAGAACATCGCGACCAGCAGCCCCAGCCACGAGAAGCCTTCGACGATCGCGACGACCTTGAACACGTTCCTCAGCACAGTGGAGACCTCTCCTGTTGACGGGACGATGGAATAGGACTATGGGGTTTCGGACAGGCGGGCGTGAGACACATCCGCGTTGGATCGCCCACACCATGAGGCGTTGGCCAGATCATTCCGCGCCGTGACCCCGGGTCGATGACGAAACGATAGCGCACGACGCCGAGTGGCGGCGGCGTGGCGACGCCGGAAACGGTAGAGATGCACGGACCCGCGTGGCCGTGGCGAGCGTCCAATCTGGGCGCCCAGTCACCGGCCGCGCCATCCATCGACTGGGCCGCTACTCCAGATTGATCCGGCTGAGGCGGCGGGTGCTGAGCAGGATGCAGATCAGCGCGGTGATCACGGCGACCAGCAGGGCCGAGTCTAACTGGAACGGGGTCTTGATCGTGATGTTCGGGTCGTCCAGCAGCCGGGTGAAGACCGACTGAACGTATTGCTTGACGCTCACCAGGCGAATGCCGGACAGGTAGCGGCCGAGCAGGCTCTCCCAGACGAAGGCGTAGAAGATGCCGGCCAGCAGCGCCCGCTGGACGTAGAGGCTGAGCAACAGGAAGACCGACGCGAACATCACGACCCCGACCGCGCCAGCCGCCAGTGCCGGCCAGATCGCCGAGGTGAAGTCCGGGATCCGGTCGGCGAAGCGCGGGTCGGCCGCGTAGCGCTGCTCGGTGACATTGCCATCGGAGAACGACAGGACGATCGCCGTCACGACCTGGCCGAACAGGATCACCGGGATGCCGACTAGCACGACGCCGAGCCACTTCTCCAGCACGATCCGAAGCCGGGAGACCGGTTTCAGCGTGAGGTAGGGCAGCGTCCGGTCCTCCAGCTCGTTACCGAAGGCGCTCGTCGCGAGGATCAGCGTCGCGATCGGCAGCACCGTCGGCGCGAACAGATTGAGGAACAGGGTGTCGGCGAAGAACTCGAACCGGGTGTCGGCGGGTCTGATCAGGTAGATCAGGGCGAAGACCGCCGGGACCAACCCGATCAACCCGGCGATCCGGATCGCCTTGCCGTCGAGGAACTGGCGGACCGTCAGCGTCGTGATCGGCAGCGGCCGGAAGAAGACGCCGGAGAGGGCGGTGACCATGTCGGACGAGCCTCCTGGGGGTGAGCCTGTCATCTAGCGCTTCCGGCCCTGAACGGCCGGTAATGCGGGCGGATTCCCGCCGTATCTACCGCTCGACCAGGTAGGCGAAGACGCTGTTGAGCGAGTCGTCGGCCGGCTGGATCTCGTACAGCCGGATCCCGTTGCGCTGGGCCAGAGCGGTCACCGCCCCGTAGAACGACCGCGCCTCCGCCGTCTGGGCCAGGATCAGCCCATCGGCATCGACCTCGACCGAGACGGTCGCCGGGTCGCCGATCAGGGCCGCGGCCAGCCGGCGTGGGTCGGCCGCCCGGATCCTCACGAGGTGCGGGCGGGTGTCGATCTTGTCCCGGATCGTGCGGTAGTCCCCGGCGGCGGCCAGCTTGCCGTTGATGATGACGACGATGTTGCCGGCGAACCGCTCGACCTCCTCCAGAACGTGGGACGAGACGAGCACCGTCCGGCCCGACGCGCCGATCTGCTCGATCAGACCGATCAGGTTGGCCCGCTGGACCGGGTCCGTCCCGTTGAGCGGCTCGTCCATCAGCAGGACGTCCGGGTTGTGGACCAGCGCCGCCGCGACCTTGATCCGCTGCCGCATCCCCTTGGAGAACCCGCCCAGCTTGCGGTCGGCGACGTCCCGCATCTCGACGGTGCCAAGCGCCCAGTCGGTCGCCGCCTCGACGTCCGGCAGCTTCTGCAGAAAGGCGTTCAGCCGGACGAACTCGCGCCCGGTCAGGAACGGGTAGAGCTCCTCCTGCTCCGGGACGAGGCCGATCCGGCGGTACGTCGCCGGGCGTCCGCGGACCGGCTCGCCGTGGACCGTCACCCGGCCGCTCGACGTCGCGAGCAACCCGGCGATCATCTTGAGCAGCGTCGACTTGCCGGCCCCGTTCGGGCCGAGCAGCGCCGTCACGCCCGGACCGATCCCGAAGCTGACGTCACTGACCGCGACCACGTCGCCGTACCACTTCGAGACCCCGTCGATCAGGATGGCCGGCGGAGCGGCGGTCGCACCCTCCGGCCCCTGCCGGAGCTCGGGCGTCGCGCGGCCGGACGGCCGGTTCGCCATGCGCGGCATGCCGTTCGGGCCGGTTGGGCGCGTGTCAGTCGTGGGCTGGGCCTGGGCCATCCTGGTTCCTCTCATCGGGTCAGTGGTCGAGACAGGGATCAGGTCGTGCCGGGGCCGCGGATCGGGCGGGCTATCGCTCCGGCAGGTAGCGGGAGAGGATCACCCCGACGCCGACGATGACCATGCCGACGAGGAACGTGATGTAGCCCTCCGTCGGGTAGAGGGTGGGCGAGAAGGCGACGGTCGAGCTGGCGACGCCGGCCGTGTTGGCGCCCGGGAAGAGTTGGGCGAGGAAGGCCGAGATCGTGTTGGATGGGCTGAGCAGTATGACGAGGTTCTCCCAGCGATGCGGGACAACCTGGAGCAGGGTATTGGCCAGCGTCTCCAGCACGAGGAAGCCGACGATCGTGACGGCGACCGCGATCGCCTTGCGGCCGGTGAAGGAGGCGATCATCAGCCCGCCGGCTCCGAGGAAGAAGGCGATCAGCATCCCGGCCAGGGCGATCCGGAGGAGGTCCGGAAAGTTGTCCCCAAGCGCGGCCAGCGGGTGGTCGGCCAGCAGACTCCGACCGAGCCAGAGGATGAAGGCCGGCACGAACGTGACCGTCAGGGTCAGCAGGGCGGTCGCGAGCAGCTTGGCGAGGACGTAGTCCAGCCGTGTGATCGGCCGGGAGAAGTAGAGCGACAGGACGTTCTCCCGCCGGTCGCCGCTCAGCATCTCTGGCGCGATCGTGGCGACGAAGACGCCGATCAGCAGGAAGATGATGTTGAAGAACTGGTCGTAGGGCATCACGACCTGGCCGGTGAAGCTCTCGATCCCGATCGGGATGATCGCCGTCATGAAGGCGCCGATGTAGACCAGGATCGGGATGACCTTGGCGGTCCAGCTCTTCTTGATCCCCATCGCCCGGGCCATCGAGAAGCGGGCCAGGGCCCAGACCGACCCGGCCCGGCCGTGGCGGCCGCCCTCGTAGTGCTGGTAGCCACGGTCGAAGACCTCGCCGTAGCGTTCACCGTCGACGGACACCGAACCATTTGCCGGGAACGTCGCGGGCTGGCCGGGGGTCATCATGCGGGAACGCTCCTCGGGTGAGTGGTCGTCGGCGTGGTCTGGACCGGAGATCGGACGGGCAGCCTACTGGGACGGAGAGCGGCCGTCGCTCGGGGTCTGGCCGTCCTGGGCGTTGGCCTCGTTGATCCGGCTAAAGTAGATGTCTTCCAGGGAGCGGGAGCGGTTGCGCATCGACCGCAGCACGATCCCACTCTCGACCGCCGAGTCGCGGATCACATCGTAGACCTGGTCATCGTCGTGGCGGACGGTGATCTCGTCCCAGACCGACGACCGTTCGGGCTGGCCGACCGTCAGGCCGTGCCGGCGGAGGGTGTCGACGAAGGGCCGCGGGTTACCGTCGATCCGGAGCAGCAGGTCGCCGCCGGTCCGCTCCTGGAGGCCCCGGATCGACTGGTTCGCGATCAGCCGGCCGCGGTCGAGGATGACGACGTGGTCGCAGGTGTGCTCGATGTCCTCGAGGATGTGGGAGGACATCACGATGCTGATTCCCATCGTCCGGCTGATCCGGCGGATCAGGGCCAGCATCTCGTCGCGGCCCTGCGGGTCCATCCCGTTGGTCGGCTCGTCGAGGAAGACCAGCCGCGGGTCGTGGACGAGCGCCTGGGCGATCTTGACCCGCTGCTTCATGCCGGTCGAGAAGCCGCGGATGAGGCGGTAGCGCTCCTCGTCCAGCCCGACCTGATACAGCACGTCGGCGGCCCGCTGCCGGGCGGCCCTCGTCGGCAGGCCACTCATCTCGGCCATGTGAGCGACGAAGTCGGCGGCCGTTGAGCCGGGCGGGAGGCAGTCGGACTCCGGCATGTAGCCGACCCGCTGCCGGACCCGGATCGCGTCCCGGCGCGAGTCCAGCCCAAGCACGTGGGCGCTGCCGGCCGACGGTGCCGAGAGGCCGAGCAGGAGCCGGATCAGGGTCGTCTTGCCGGCTCCGTTGGCGCCGAGCAGCCCGACCGCCCCGGCCGGGACCTCGACCGTCAGCCCTTGCAGCGCGACGACCCTGCCGTGCGTCTTGCGCAGCCCGCTGGTCGTGATGACCGTCGCGCCGTCCGAGTCGGCCCGGCCGTTGCGGGCGAGGGTCGTTGGGGCCGGGGGCTTCAGGGGGGCGCTCACCATGGTCGGGTCGGGTCCTCTCGTTCAGGGGAAGGAAGCGGTTCGATGTCGGTGGTATGAAACCGAGTGTATCAGTCAGAATCGACGACTCTGTGACAGCGCGGTGATGCAAGGGTGGCGCCGTCGTGCCGGGTTCACATTATGGTGTACCAGCTGTCCCCATCGGCGCGACTGTGGATTGGAAAGCCCTCGGTGCCAGATCCAGCTCGTAGCGATCCGGTTCCGTGAGAACTGGATCAAGCCGGGGAACCCGTGTCCTGACAATGACAAGCGTCTCGGCCAGCACGTCGCGGAGCCGGGCCGTCGCCACAAGGGGTGGGTCTCGGTACATCTGCCGCAGCCGCGGGCCGATACCCTCCGGGGCGACGGGCATGGTTTCGAGCGCCTGGTACATCCATTTGAACGTCGGAAACCAGCGGCCGCTGAGCGCCAGCAGGACCAGGAACAGGCTGCACTGGATGTCGCTGAGGGTGTGGAAGAACGCGGTCGGGTTGTCGCGCCGGGCGGCGTACTGGAGATGGCGCAGGTGGAAATGGGGCAGATAGTGCTCCAGGAACCGGATGGCGAGCGGTTCCGGGTAGTCCGCGAGGCGATCCTTCCAGGGCCGGACGAGCCCATCGCCCAGGAGCGGCACGCTGGACTGGATCGTGTCCAGCAGGTTATTGGCCTCCAGGTCGATGCTGTGGTCGACCAGCACGGCGTCCAGCGCCGCTTCCTCGGCCGCGCCGGTGCGGGGCCAGACGTCGACCGGGAAGCCGCCGATCAGCCAGGCGCTGTCGTGGCCTGGATGGGCCGGGGGATAGCGGAACGCGGCGCCAACCACCGCCATAACCGCCTGGCGAAGGTCCGGGTCGGGGACGATGTCCCAGTACACCAGGAGCTCCAGGTCCGAGTACACGTCGCTGTAGCCACGGGCGACGGAGCCACCGACGAGAACGGCGCGGATGCCCGGGAACTGGCGGAGGCGGTCCGAGAGATCGCGGGCCAACTCGAGCCGCCAGGCTACCTGCGAGTTCATGCACACTCCTTGTTCCCCGACATCCAACGGGCGGGCTCAATTCTCCTTCCCGGTTCCGCGTCGCCGTTCTTGCTCCCGTGACGATAGCCGCCGCGCCGGCCAGTTACCGTCAGCCGAGCAAGAGCGAATGACTCTACGTTGAAGACCGATGCCATGGGCATACGGGATCGAACAAGGTCATGTGCAAGACATCCATTACGTGATTCACCCAGCGGCACTTACCATATATGCTGATTGAGGTATACCCTGCCGACTTGTACGGAGGTGCGGGCGACGCGATCGAACACGATGGGGTCAGGGTCTGGCGGTAATGACAGCCCAACGGATTGAATGAATCGACGGTCTGGCGGTCGGGTAGTAAGGCCGGAGGACATCCCCGGACAGACGGCGAGAAAGGCAGGCATGGAATCCGGCGACAATGAGAGGCGGGCAAAATCGCTCTCATCGCTGAACCCGTGCCTGCCCTGTTTGATCACCGATTTCCGGTCGCTCCTAGTCCTGGAGATGGGCCTCGAGGAACCAGAGATCCATGTCGGCCTGCCGGGAGATGTCGGTGAACAGGTCGGCGGAGTCCTTGTCCTCGAACTCATCAGCCACGTCGATTGCGGCGCGCGACGAGGTGGCGTAGTTGCCCCAGCGCTCGACCAGCGCGGCGACGTGGTCCATCCCGGCGGTGATGTCGGTCGGGTACTCCGGCAGCTTCGAGGCCGCGGCCGACATTCGGACGGTCCCGGTGGCGTAGCCGCCCATCGCCGTCACGCGCTCGGCGATCAGGTCGACCCAGTCCTCGACGTGCTCGGCGTGGGCGTCGAACAGGAGGTGCAGCTGGTAGAAGTCCTTGCCCTTGACGTTCCAGTGAGCCTGCTTGGTCTGGGAATACAGGTCGAGTGAATCTGCGAGCTGCTGGTTGAGCGTCTCGATCAGCTTCTTCTTGGTCGGATCCGGCAGGCTGTTGTGGTTCGGGAACATCCGGGTCGCGTCCCTGGTGGCGGTTGCCATGGTGTCGTCCTCTTCTGGTGGGATCGGTCGGGAACGACGTGCCATGTCTCCCGGTAGCGGAGCGTCATCGCCGGGTTGTCCGAGCCGACACGCTTGCGTGGTCAGTAGCGCAGACCCGGTGCCACTGCCCGTCCACGGACGGGCTTCCGGCGACCTGCCGCGAGCGACGGGCCGGGACGAGTCGGCAGTGCACCATTTCTCGGCTCCGGCCCATTGGTCGGACCTGTCACCCCATCTTCAGATAATCGTGCCAATGAGTCAACGAACCATTTGAATATCGCCAGGGTCGGCCGGGAATATTGCGGTGTACGGTCATCTATCCTACCGGCCAACGCTCGTGCATACTCCACCGCGCACCAATTGTGCGTCGAGCCTGTCCCGCAGCGGGAGCCACGATGTCGATGTCGCACGAGCCAAGCGTTGCCCCGTCGCCAGATGCGGTCCCGACGATGGCGGCCGGAAGCTGGCCGGTCTACCGCGACCGGATGATTACGGCCGGACGGATGACCGCCGCCGTCCGCTGGGCCGGCCTGGCGACCCCGCTCGACCGCGTTCCGGGGGTCTTCGTCGTGGCGGACCAGTTCCGTGACGACGAGCAGGTTCTGGACATCGGCCACGCCCATGACCTGTGGGCGCACTTCGCTGACACCCAGCGGATCGCGCCGTGGCATGACCGGACCTCTGGTCAGGTCGTGATCTATACGATTCCGAACCCGATCGTCCTGGATCACCTTCTCCCCGCTGACCACGACTCGGGCGTCCCGTCGGACCAGGTCCGCGACTGAAGATGGACGCGACGGCCCGGTCGCGCGATGTCGCGCGTCCGTACCCATTGGTGATCGTCCACACCGCCCACCGATCAGTCCGGTGTGTGTCCAGACCCCGTCGCGCTGACCCTCTAAGCTGCATGAATCCCGAATGACCCGGCCGCCGGATGGCCGGAGTTTGGGTCTGGGTCGTCCGCTGGTTCCGCGCGACTGGCCCCACGACAGCCCGTCGATCGACTATTATGAAGATGTTAAGACGACCCCGATCGACCCGGTTCCCCATCGCTCTGGCCCACTCGTGGCTGGAGCGATCGTCATCCGGGATGGTCGGGGCGCACTGTCGGGATCGTGCCGGATGGAAGGGGGATATTGGTATGCAAGAGATGATCCCGATGCCCGCGACACTGTCGATCGGCCCACGAGCGGCCATCTCGACCAGCCTGCTCGAAGCGGTCCGCGATGCCTGGGGCCTCGGCACGATCGCCGACCTGGCGGGTCTGGGCGATGTCGGCGGAACCTACAACCTGAACGTCCGCCTCCAGACCGACCGTGGCGACGTCGTCATGCGCGTCTACCGGCCGTGGGTTGGTCCGGAACGGCTGGCCGCCATCCAGGCGCTGCGCGAAGCCCTGTGGCGGGCCGGTGTCCCCGTCATCACCCCACTGATCCGGCCGGACGGCTCGACGATGCTGGCCTACGGCGACCGGCTGATCGAGGTCGAGCCCTGGGTGTCCAGCGACGGCGGCGCCGACAGTTGGGAGCGGTATCTCGCCGCGGCGGGTGATCTCGGCAAGCTCCACGTCGCCCTGCGCCAGGTGGACCTGCCGGTGCCATTCGTCCCGGCCCCGGTCAGCAACGTCCTGAGCGAGGAAATCTTCGATGACTGGCTGAGCCGGACCCGCCAGTCCGTGACACAGGCCCCGATGAGCCTGCAGCGCTTCGCCGCCCAGCACGCCTGCGACGAGGCCGAGCGCCTGCGACAGGTCATCGCCGCCATCCCCAGGACCGAGCCGGTCATGCAGCTGACGCACGGGGACTTCGCCCACGAGAACGTCCGCTTCTTCGGCGCCGCCCCGGTCGCGATCCTCGACTTCGACTTCGCGGATCATCGCGACCGTCTGTCCGACATCGCCCACATCAGCTACTGGATGTTCGAGCACCTCCAGTGGGATACGCACGCCGCCGCCCGGGACTGGCGCCAGGTCAGCGGCATCATCGCCGGGTTCGGCGCGACATCCGCGCTGCCACTCACGCCGGACGAGATCCGGCGGCTGCCGCTGATGATGGCGACCATCCCCCTGACCTGGGTGGCCGAGGCCTGGCTGCTGGATGATCCGGTCGCGGCGGTCGGGATCGTCTCGCCCCAGTTGACGACGGTCGCCTGGATGCTCGCCAACCACACCGAGCTCGCCGAAATGTGGCAGGCCGATCAGTCCTGACGTCTTCTGATCCCTGACTGGATTGGTCCCTGTGGCACGATAGGCGGCATGGACGACCCCAATACGCTGGCCACGGTCACGCCGCTCGGTCCCCGGGCGATATCGTCTCCTGGCCTGATCGCGACGGCGCGATCGGCGTGGGGGCTTGGCCCAGTCACCGGCACGACTGACCTCGGCGGAACCTACAATCTCAATCTCCGGTTACAGACGTCAGGAGTTTCCTTCGTCCTGCGGGTCTACCGGCCGTGGGTCTCGGCCGATCGACTGGCGGCGACTCAGGCCATCCGCGTCGCCCTTCGGGATCTCGGACTGCCAGTCGTCGCCCCGCTTCCCACCAGTTCCGGGGAGATGACGGTCATGGTCGCGGGACGACTGGCCGAGGTCGAGCCGTGGCTACCCGATGACGGCGGGACCGATGACCGGGAGCGGCTCCTGGCCGCGGCCGGGCTGCTTGGCCGGCTGCACGCCAGGCTGCGGGTGATCCAGCCAGCCGTCCCGATCGTCCCCGCTCCGGTCAGCAACGATCTCTCGCCCCGCGTCTTCGACGACTGGCTGGCCCGGACCGCACGGGCCGTCGCGGCGGCTCCCCGAACGGATCGGACGAGGGAAGCGCGGTGGGCCTGCCGGGCGGCCAGGACCGTTGCCCTCGCAATGCGTCGCATTCCCCGGCGCTCCGGAAACCGTCAGCTCATCCATGGCGACTACGGCCACGGGAACGTCCGCTTCACCGGTTCGGTCGCCACAGCGATCGTGGACTTCGACTTCCTCCATGAAGGCGACCGGATCATCGACCTCGCTGACCTCGCCTTCAGCTTCCACTGGATGGGTGAATTCGGGCAGCTCGACCTGCCTCCGGCCGATCGCGACTGGGACATCGTCCTCGATCTCATCCACCGCCACGACGAGTTCAGCGACCAGCCGCTCACCGCGGAAGAGATCGACGCCCTCCCTCTCGCGATGGCAGCAGTCCCGCTGCACTGGATTGCCGCGTCGTGGCTGCTGGAGGATCCGGTCGCCGCCGTCTGCCTCGTCGCCCCGGAGCTCGCGGCGGCGGCCTGGCTGGTCGAGCATCACGACGAACTGTCGGCCCGCTGGGCGTCCCGGCAGACCCACGACCCGGCACGTCCATCTCCCTGATCCAGGCCAGCATGGAGACGGTTCTGGCAGGGGCGATCCACTGGGGTTCCCGAATGCTGCTGCGACCATCACCGCCAGGCAAAGCTGGCTCCGGCTTCAATCCACATCCGAGGTTGCCGCGCCGTCCACCGCAGATGTTGCGGAAGATATTGCGGAAGATGTTGGGGCCATCGCAAACGGACGGGAATCATCGTCGCGAGGTCTCCACGGACCGCTCCAAACCCGGTCAAGAGCCTATGTCGGAATCGCTCATCGACGGGCGATCGGCCGGCCGGACGCCTCTGTTGCCGAACGGGCAGCGAAGCGTGCCGGCTCGACTACAGAGGCGTTCGCATCGGCGACCGGAGGAAACCCGGCCATCAGGCGGTAGCCGTGCTGACTGGACGGTCCGCAACCAATGTCGTTCAGCCGGCACGCTTCGCTGCCCGTCAGGGCCGGTCTGCCAGCTGGCCGCCCTCAGAGCGACCCGCGCTACGCCGGCTCGGTCCGCGGCGCGTCGGCCCGCGTCACGCTCAGGTAGATCACCAGGCCCAGGATCGTGACCAGGAACAGCACACTCGTTCCCACCGTGCCGAGCGCCAGGCCACCGTCATCGCGGGACTGCGAGAGGTAATCGCCGAGCGAGGCGCCGAGCGGCCGGGTAAGGATATAGGCCACCCAGAACGAGAGGATGGCGTTTAGGCCGAAGCGCAGGTGGGCGATCGCCACGATCGCGATCAGCGCGCCAAACAGGACGACCGATCGCCAGTAGCCGAGATTGAGTGACTCCGCGACGTAGTCGCCGGCGGCCGTCCCGAGGGCGAACGTAAACAGGATCGCGAGCCAGTAGAAGGCCTCGCGCCGCGCCGTGAAGATTGTGTGGACGGAGAGCGTCCGCTCACTCAGGTACCAGGCAAGGAACGTCGCGGCCAGCGCCACGGCGAAGATGATCGTCGTGGTCCGCAGGGCGACGCCGAAGTTGTCGACCAGATTGTCCGTGATGAGCGTCCCGACGACGCTGATCAGGACGACCGCCAGCCAGTAGATCCAGGGGACGTAGCTCCGGGCGCGGAACTGGACGACGAGCGTCACGATCAGGAGGGCGCCGACCACGAACGACGTGCCCGTCAGGCCGAACCCGAGGTTGGTGTTCAGGAAGTCGGCGGCCGTCTCCCCGACCGTCGTGCAGAGAATCTTGATGATCCAGAAGAACAGCGTGATCTCCGGCACCTTGTTCAGGAGCTGCCGCGCCCGCCCCTGCGTCGTGCCCCGCCGGGTATCCATCACATCCATATCGAGGTCGCCGGCCGTGCCGTGAGCCTGTTGCTGGGACATCGAGTGCGCTCCAGTCCGGGTCGTGAGCGGCCACCGCATCCGTCGAAGCCTGGACCCGGATGGGATGGACGCTCGAAGCCGTCAGCCGGAACCCCTGTCCAGATCGGGATTCCGGTCTGCGCGGGTGTTTCAGGCTGACCTGTCTGGTCAGCACCCGCCGGCGGAGGGTATGGCCGGGAAATGAAGTTCAGATGAACTGGCCGGTATCCGCCGGAACGCCGTTCCGCTGGTCCGCGGGAGGGTGGTGTCCAGGCAATTCCTGTCCGTTGCAGGCAACCTCCGGGCAACCTTTGCGATCTGGCTCACCGGGAGTTCATCTGGCCCCGATAGGGTGTGCCCGTCCTGATGACAGGCATCGGGACGGAGACGAACGGACTCGCACCAGGAGGTGCCAATGATCACGGTCAACAGACATCAGCGATGGCTCACGGCGGTGGTCCTCAGTGGAGGGCTACTGACCGGCGGACTCATGGCGGCACCCCACGGCTCGGCCGGGCAGGCCACCGCGACGCCGTCCACCGGTTCAGCGATGCAGGCGACGCAGGCGACACCGAGTCCCGGTGTGGACCAGTGCGACACCTCCCAGGATGCGACCGGGGAGAACGGCGATACCGGCGGGACCGATCAGCAGGGTGCGGCCGGCACATCCGATCAGGAGGACAACGGCAGCGGTGACGGGATGGATGGCGAATCCGGCGCGGACGAGACGTCCGGCGACACCGTGGACGAGGCATCCGCCACACCCGGTGCCCTGACCGGCGGGCAGGACCTGCGGCCCCGGGCGACGATCTCCCTCGCCGATGCCACGCGGGCGGCCCAGGGCGCCGCGACCGGTGACGTTGGCGCGGTGGAACTCGAGGACGTGAACGGCACGCTCGTCTTTCGCGTGGAGGTCGGTGGGCAGGAGGTCCTGATCGACGCGGCCAACGGCACCGTTGCCAGCGTTGAGACGGGCGACCAGCCGGAGACCACCGGGGACGGGTGTTCCGGCGGCGACGCGGCCGAGGCCAACGCCGCGCCGGGGACGCTGATCGAGGGCCAGGACCTCGCCGCACAGGCCACGATCACGGTCGAGCAGGCCATCACGGCGGCCCAGGGCGCCGCGACCGGCGACCTCGGCGTCGTCGGTCTCGAGGACCAGGACGGGACCCTCGTCTACACCGTCAAGATCGGCGACCAGGAGGTCGCCGTCGACGCGACGACCGGGGAGGTGATCACGACCGAGTCCGATTAGCCGGATGAGACAACCCGCGCCTCGACCAGCGCGGACCAGACGAATGTCAGGAGCCGCCGGATGTATCCGGCGGCTCCTGACATTCGCGTCGATGGGCGATCGGTCGGCCCTCGCGCTGGCGCCGGCGGACGGAGGCAACCCGGCCATCGCGCGGTGGCCGTGCTGGCCGGGCGGGTCGCCATCACTGTCGTTCAGCCGGCACGCTTCACCGTCCTTCCGGGCCGGCCTGCCGTCAGGACAGTTTTGGAACATGCTCTTGAGCGTCTTGACGAAGCGTACGAACGGGCGAGGCGGTCGGCCATCACCCCGATCATGGCGAGGTGAATCCAGGCCTCCTCGACCGCGGGCAACGCCTCGTAGTCCGTGCTCAGCCGGCGATGGTGACTCAGCCAGCCGAAGGTTCGCTCCACCGCCCACCGCCGCGGCACCACCTGCCGCCCGACCGGATACGGGAGTGGCTCGTGCCCCGCGGCCACCCAGATCCAGCGGCGGTGCTTGCGCACGATCTTCACGGACCAGGCCAGCGCCTCGGTCACCCAGGTGAGGAAAGTGCCCTGATCGGCGGTGTCGGCCCAGAAATGGGTCAGCCGCGGAGCGCGCCGCCCGATCTCGGCCAGCGCCAGTCAGCCCGCGTCCCGTCCTGGATATTGGCCGGATGGACGACCACCCGTAGCAGCAAGCCCAACGTGTCGCCCCGGAGCTCGCGACGGCCGCCTGGCTGGTCGCGCATCATCATGAGCCAGGGGCCCAATGGACGGTAAGCCGGTAACGCCGGACGATCTTGCCCGTCCCATAGATCCAAACCGTAGAGTCTGGTCAGTACTTCGGAGCCGTGGCCGGCAGGATCCGGGAAATAGAGACCGCGGCCACCATGATTCCGGTTGAAGGCGCTCAGACGTCCCGTTGGCCAACTTCACGGAGAGGAATGGTCCCCCGGCAACGGCGTCAGGGAGTGCGAACAGTCTCGTGAAGAAGGACGCTGACGCGTGGTTGTCCTTTGCGAAGACGATGGCGTGGTTGAACGAAACGACCAGGGCTGGATCCTTCTGCATTGGCGCCCCCACCTCCGCGGCGGTTCGCCACCGGCACGTGACGCGCCAAGGACTGACCCACGCCAGACCGGAAGACGGGGCAAGACAGGCACCTGTCCTCTTGACCTGTTCCGGGATCTACCCCGTCCGGAGGGCCGGCAGCAGGTCGGTCGCGATCCGGCCCATGATCTCCATCTGGTGCGGCTCCGGGCCGTCGACGATGAAGTCCGTGATCCCGACCTCACGGTACATCCCGACCATCTCGGCGAAGGCGTCGGGCGACGCCCACGGGTCGAAGGCCAGCCGGTTCGCCATCGTGTCGCGGGGGACCTGGCCGAAGAACGACCGGATGATCGCCCGCGGGTCGCGTCTGACCCTTGCGCAGGCCTCGTCCAGCCGCTCGTTGCGCTCCCGGATCTCCGCGACGGTCCCGAAGGAGTTCCAGCGGTCGGCATAGCGGGCGACGGTGGCGAGCATCCGTGGCCCGTGGGCACCGAGCGTCAGCGGCGGGCGGGGGCGCTGCAGGCTGGCCGGCGACAGTGCCGCGCCGTCGAGCCGGTAGTACGTCCCCGTGAAGCTGCCGCCGGCCTCGCGGAGCAGCAGGTCGAGGATCGCGACCGCCTCGGTGAAGCGCCCGACCCGCTCGGCGGCACCGGGGAAGTCGACGCCGAACTGCTCGTGCTCGCGCACGTACCAGCCCGCGCCCAGCCCGACCTCCAGGCGGCCGCCGCTGATCCGGTCCAGCGTGATCGCCATCTTGGCGAGCAGGGCCGGCAGCCGGAAGGTGTTGCTGGAGACGAGCACCCCCGCCCGGATCGTCCGCGTCTGGGGGATGATGGCGGCCAGTGTCGTCCAGCCCTCCAGATACGGCTCCTCCGGACCGCTGGGGCGCTGGAAGTGGTCGGTCAGCCAGGCGGTGTCGAAACCGAGATCCTCGTACAGCTGGAACTGCTGGACGAGCTCGGGGAACGGCAGCGTCGGGTTGCGGCAGATCCCGAACGTGAGCGGACGCGGATGAGGAGAAGAGGCAGGGGGAACTGGCTCCGTGAGGGTCGGTTCGGTGAACGTCATCGTCGGTCTCCTGTGCGTTCCGTATCGGCATCGGCATCGGCATCAGTACCTGCCGGGGCCGATGGCGGCCGGTCCCGCAAGGCGTCCATTGTCCTGGTCCGGCCGATCCGACGCCACCGGTCGGTGGAGGAAACGGCAGGGCGGTCCCGACCGGGGCGCTGTCTGCTCGCTCGTTGATGTAGCATGAACCACTGCTCGGGTTCCCGGCAGGGTCGGAATGGCCGAACCTGCCCCGCAAGATCGCACATCGATCTCCTGTTCCCGAACGTGGCAGTCGCCGATCGTCTGATCGCCTGCATGACGGATCGTCGCTCCCCAACGCACCGAGGTCCTGAATTGACGTCAGACAACCGGAAGAAGATCGTCATCGTCGGTGGCGGCATCACCGGCCTCGCCGCGGCTCGGGCTGTGGCGATCGCCGCGCCCGAGGTCGAAGTCACCGTCCTGGAGGCGGCCGATCGCCTCGGCGGCAAGATCGTCACCATCCGGGAGGACGGCTTCGTCATCGAGGGCGGCCCGGAGTCATACCTCGCCGCCAAGAGCTGGATGACCGACCTCTGCACGGACCTGGGTCTGGCCGGCGAACTGGAGAGTACACGGCCCGAGAACCGGGGCAGCCGGGTGCTCTGGGACGGGAAGCTGCTGCCGATCCCGGACGGGTTGAGTGGGCTCGTCCCGACCCGGCTGCGGCCGATCGTCACGTCGCCCCTGCTGTCGCCGGCCGGGAAGGTCCGGATCGCCCTCGACTGGGTCCTGCGACCGCGGACGGACGCCAACGACGAGTCGCTGGAGCGATTCATCTCCCGCCGTCTGGGGCGGCAGGCCTATGAGCGCCTGATCGAGCCGCTGATGGCTGGCATCTACGCCGGCGACGGCAGCCAGCTCAGCACGATGGCGACCTTTCCCCAGCTCCGGGCCGCTGAGCGCGAGCACGGCGGGATCATCCGGGGCATGATCGCCAACCGGAAACGCGCTCAGGCCAGCGGGACCGCACCGAGGGCGGGCTTCCTGACCCCGACCGGCGGCATGGGCCGGATCGTCGAGGCGCTGACCGCGGACCTCGCCGGCCGGGGCGTCGCGGTCCGGACCGGCGTCACGGTCTCGCGGCTGGTTCGGTCAGCAGACGGGGCGACCTTCCCCTATCTCGTCTGCCTGGCGGACGGCGAGGAGGTGGCGGCCGATGGGCTGATCCTGACGACACCGGCACCGGTCACCGCCGACCTGCTGACCGGCGCCGGTCAGGGGCTGTCGCCGACCGCCGCTGCCAACCTGCGCCATGTCCCGCGGGTGAACAGCGTGACGCTCTCGCTGGCCTTCCATCGCCAGGACATCACGCACCCGCTACGCGGGTACGGCTACGTCGTGCCGCGGGTCCAGCGCCGGCCGATCCTCGCCTCGACCTGGACGTCCTCGAAGTGGGCCGGGCGGGCGCCGGACGGCCAGGCCGTCCTCCGCTTCTACATCGGCCGGGCCGGCGGACGGGACGGGATCACCCTGAGCGACGACGAGCTCCAGGAGCTGGCCCTGGCCGAGATGCGGGAGGTCCTCAGAGTGGATGCCACCCCGACCCGGCGCTGGGTCTCCCGCTGGCCAGGCGGCAGCCCGCAGTACACCGTCGGCCACGTCGACCGCGTCGCTGAGATCGAGCTTCGTATTGCTGCGATCCCGGGGCTCGACATTGCCGGGTGCAGCTACCACGGTGTCGGCATCCCCGACTGCGTCCGCTCCGGCGAGCGGGCGGCCCGGCGCGTCGTCTCCCAGATCACTGATCGCACGGTCTGAATCTCCGCATCCGGGCTACGCCAGGACGTCACGCAGGGCCGTGAGCAATTCGTCGACCTGCTGCCGCTCCCAGATCAGCGGCGGCAGCAGGCGGAACGTCAGCGGGCCGGCGGGCAGGACCAGCACGCCCCGCTCCTGGAGTCCCTTGAGGGTCGGCGTGACGCGCTGCTTGAGCTCGACCCCGATCATCAGGCCGCGGCCGCGGATGTCGCGAATCTTCGGCGAACCGAGCCCCCGGAGCCCGGCCAGCAGCTCGTCCCCGAGGGCCGCCGAGCGAGCCAGCAGGTCCCGCTCCCGGAACTGCTGCAGCGTGGCGAGGGCCGCCCGGGCCGCGAGCGGGTTGCCGCCGAAGGTCGAGCCGTGGGCGCCGGCGGGGATCTTCGCGCTGATCTCCTCCGTCACCAGCGTCAGACCGATCGGGAAGCCGTTGGCCAGCGCCTTGGCCGTGACGAGGATGTCCGGCACGATCCCGGCGTGGCTGCTCGCCCACCAGGCGCCCGTCCGGAACCCGCTCTGGATCTCATCCATGATCAGCAGGACGCCGCGCTCGTCGCAGATCCGCCGGACGGCCTGGAGATAGGCATCGTCGGCCGGGAAGATACCGGCCTCGCCCTGGACCGGTTCGAGGATGACCGCCGCCGTGTCGTCGTCGATCGCGGCGGCCAGGGCGTCGGCGTCGGCGAAGGCGACGTGGGTGGCCGGGATCGGCAGCGGCTCGAACGGCTCCCGGTACTTCGGCTCAGCCGTGACGGAAAGCGCCCCGAGCGTCCGGCCGTGGTACCCCTTGCGGGCCGCGACGAGACGGTGCCGGCCCGTCGCGGCGATCGCGAACTTGAGGGCCGCCTCGACCGCCTCCGCGCCGGAGTTGCTCAGGAAGGTGCGCGTCAGACCATCCGGCGCGATCGCCTGGATCTCGCGGAGGAGCTCGGCCCGGACATCGCTGGCGAAGCTCTGGTGGCAGGTCGTCAGGGTCGCGAGCTGGTCGGTCAGCGCGGCGGCGAAGGCGGCGTTGGCGTGGCCGAGCACCGCGACGCCGTAGTTGCTCATCGCGTCGAGGTAGCGCCGGCCGGTGTCGTCGTACAGGTACGCGCCCTCTCCCCGGACGAGCGTCAGCCCGCGCTGAGCGTAGAGCGGGACCTGGTGCTCCCGCTCCGTCGTCACGATCTCCTCGGCCGACAGTCCGGTAGCGGTTGCGGTGCGGTGGTAGTCGGTGGTGGCGGTCATCGGCGGGTCTCCGGTGGGATCGGGTAGGGTCGTCTATTGGCGGCGCGGCGCGGGCTGGGCGCAGTGGTCCGGATGTGAAGACCGACCCGAACCATGAACCGTGGGACCAGGACGATCGGTCGGATGTTTCGGCATAGCATAGCGAAGATTATTGCTCCGGACTGGGCCCGGATCGAGTCCTGTCCCAGCCCAGCCACGCGCTACCAGGTTCGACCACAGGACCGACCCGGTCGAATATTGTAGCGCGTGCTACATTTTGCTGAGGACATGGCATCTTCACTGCACTTGCGCGTTCAACCAGACGCGTCGCGGGTGGGAGACGACCACCTGGCCAGCGTTGCGGGCCAACCGATCAGATGAGACGTTACAGGAGAACAGCACCATGACCCGTGTCAGCAACCACTCCCTGTCCCGGCGCACAGCCGTCCAGCTCGGCGGCGTCGGTGCCGGCGCGGCCGCGCTGGCGATCGGCTCCAACCGGTTCTCGGCCCGAGCCCAGGACGCCACCCCGGCGGCGGGCGGCACGCCCAGCGCCAGCGGCTCGACTTCGGATGCGATCAGCCAGGTCTTCCCGTTCGAGCTCCTCGACCTTCCCTATGCCGATGACGCGCTGGAGCCCGTCACGTCCGCCACGACACAGGATCTTCATCACAACGGGCTTCACGCCAACTACGTCGCCGAACTCAACGCCGCGCTGGGCGACCTACCCGACGCGCAGGGCTTCACCCTCGAGGATCTGCTGCTGAACCTCGCGGTCGTCCCGGCCGACGAGATCACCGCGCTCAACGGCGTCGTCAAGGCACGCAACGCTCTCGTCAAGACCAACGCCGGCGGGCACTACAACCACAGTATCTGGTGGGATTCGATGAGCCCCGATGGCGGCGGCGAGCCGACCGGAGCCCTGGCTGACGCGATCGATACGGCCTTCGGCACGTTCGATACCTTCAAGAAGTCGATGCGGCTCGGCGCCCTGGGCAACACCGGTTCCGGCTGGACATGGCTGATTTCGGACACGGCGGGTGCGCTCAGCATCACCACGACGCCGGATCAGGACAACCCGCTCACCACGGGCGAGGGCTACCCGGTCTTCGGCATCGACAACTGGGAGCACGCCTACCTGCTCGACTACACATCCGCCAAGGGCCGTGGCCAGTACATCGACGCCTGGTGGGACATCGCCAACTGGGCGTTCATCGGCGGTCGCTACGACGCCTACCTCGGCGTGTAGGCCCTTTTCCCCACGACAATCGGTCGACACAGCGCGGCGGTGTCCCTCGCGGGATGCCGCCGTAGCGTTGGTTATCCATCGGCCCTCATCACGGTCGTCAGCAGATGCCGGGCGGCGGGAGCAAGCGAACCTTCCCGCCGGTGGATCGCGACGATCGGGACGGTCGCGGTCAGCTCCGGCACTGGCAGGATGGTGAGGGTCCCAAGGCGCAGCTCCTCCTCGATCGCGCTCACCGGCAGCAGCCCAACGCCGAAGCCGGCCTCGATCAGCCGCTTCTGGGCGGTCAGGCTGTCGATCTCGATCACCGTCTCCGGTTGGATGCCGACCCGCCCGAGTTGCCGCCGCAAGAGGCGGGCGAACTGCTCCCCCGATGACGCAGTGCCGACCGGGTAACTAACCCACGACTGACCAGCGAGATCGTCTGGTCCGACCGGATGGGAAGTGGCCAGCGGCGAGTCCGGCGCGCCGACGACGACCAGTGACTCGTCCCCGACCGACAGCGAGACGAGACCGGGCGACGGGTCGCCGAAGTAACGCAGGCCAATGTCGGCCTCTCCCTGTCGAACGGCCCGACTGACCCCATCGCTGCGGTCCGTCCGGATCGTGACATGAACATCGGGGAACCGCTCATGAAAGGCCCGCAGTCGCCGGGGGAGCGCCGTGCTGGCGAGCGTCCCGACGAGGGCCAGCGCGACCCGCCCCGAGATCGTGTCATCCAGTTCCCGGACCGCGCGAAGTCCGTCGACCGCGGCGGCGCCGATCCGCTCGGCATGGGGCAGGAACGCCTCGCCGGCCATGGTCAGCCGGACCCCCTGCGGGATCCGGTCGAACAACCGGGTGCCCAGTTCCCGCTCCAGTGTCTCGATCCGCCGGCTGACGGCGGGCTGGGACAGGTGCAGCATCTGCGCCGCCCGCGTGAACTGCCCGGCATTGGCGACCGCGAGGAACGCCTCGATCTCGATCATCTCCATGGACATCAGCTTATCGCATGGCCATCCACACATCATCGCATTGGCCACATGACGATTCCGGACATAGGCTGGAGTGACCGGATCGCCTACGCCTCCGATCGAGGGTTCTTCCATGCGAAGGTCCTTTCACCCTGCCACCAACCGAACTGCGCCCGAACCGGCCGATCCAATCGCCGCCGTGACGCATCCCGACCCCTACCCCTACTACCGCGAACTGGCCGCCGGGGGTCCTATTCAGTTCGATCAGCGTCTTGGTATCTGGCTCGTCACCGGCCACGCCGCGATCGCCGAGGTGTTGGTCAGCCCGGCCATTCGGATCCGACCAGTCGCTGAGCCCGTTCCGACCGCACTTGTGGGGACGATCACCGGCGACGTCTTTGCTCGCCTGGTTCGCATGACTGACGGGCGACGGAGCCAGGCAACCCGGCGAGCGCTCGAGACGGCCGTCGCGCTGGTCCCGCCGGAGCGCTCGTCGCACCTCGCCGATGTCACCGCCGAACGCGTCTTCGCGGCCGCGGCCCAGTCCGGCGCCCCGGACTGGCCAATCCGGGCTCTGTTGGCGCTGCCCGTCATGGCGATGGGATCGCTGCTTGGTCTCACCGGATCGATGCTGGATGAGCTGACAGAGCGGGTAAGCCGGTTCGCCGACGCGATCGCTCCAGCACCATTCACCGGGGACCTCGCCGCTGGCGAACTGGCGACACGGGAGCTAGTCGCTCAGGTCGACGCTCTACTGGATCAACCGGCTGGCGATACTCCGGGTCTGCTCGGTGAGTTCGTCCGACAGGCGGAATCGACAGGCATGACCGATCGGGACACCATCATCGCCAACGCGATCGGCGTCCTGTTCCAGAGCCTCGCCGCCACGGCCGGGTTGATCGGCAACACGCTGCGGGCGCTGGCGACCCACCCCGCGCCGTCAGTGGCGGCCGCGGATCCGGGCAGCCTCGATCGAATCCTTGACGAGACTGCCCGCTACGACCCGCCGGTCCAGAACACCCGGCGGGTCGTCGCCGAGACGACCAGCATCGGCGGTCAGGTCATTCCTCCGGGAGCCACGCTCCTGCTGCTCCTCGCGACGGCGAATCGCGACCCGGACATCTGCCCCGAACCGGATCACTTCGACCCGAACCGCACTGGAGATCAGTCGCTGACGTTCGGAGCCGGGCCGCACCACTGCCCCTGCCAACGACTGGCCCGGACCATCGCGCTCGCCGGCGTGCGCCACGGCATCCGCCATGGACTCGCCAGCGCCAGCGTCAAGCCGCCGCGGTTCGTGCCGTCCCCGAATACCCGGATCTCGATCCTGTCCGCCCCGAACGCCGGATCGGCTTCGCCCACCACCTACCTCAGGAGGACACCATGATCGCCGTCATCTTCGAGCTGGAGCCCGCCGACGGGCAGCGCCAGCGCTATCTCGACATCGCAACCGACCTGCGGCCACTCCTGGACGACATCGACGGGTTCCTCTCGATCGAGCGATTCGAGAGTCTCTCCCATCCGGGCAAGCTCCTTTCCTTGTCGTTCTGGCGGGACGAGGCGGCCGTTGCCCAGTGGCGCAACGTGGAGCCGCACCGTTTCGCCCAGACGGCGGGCCGGGCGACGATCTTTCGCGACTATCGCCTCCGGATCGCCGACATCAGCCGGGACTACGGGCTGCGGGACCGGCGGGAAGCCCCCAGAGACAGCCGCCAGGCCCATGGATGACGTGATCCGGTGCGCAGCCAGTGGATGGTGCGACGCTTGAGTTTTTTCCTGAATGGAGTATGATCCTGTGATAGCTTTTCTGTGGCAAGAACCGACTCACCATGCTCGCCGGAGAACGTTTCGGGGAGGGTGTGTCTCGGTGCACCGGAGGCGAGATGACGCAGCCGAACGGGGTCGACGGGAATCGCGGGAACGGACCGGCCGTTCTGGTCGCTCCGGACGGAGACGACGCGACCAAAGTGACGCCCCTTCCCGATGCGACGCACACCGTGGTCGCCCGCGATCTTCTGCTTACCCAGTTGCAGATGGATCACTGGCTACGGCCATGGGTCCGTCGCGAGCGTCTCGGCCTCAGCCCGTCGCTCACCAGCGTGCTCTACCTGATCCGGGACGAGGCGACGCCGACGCTGCGTAGCCTGGCTGACCGGCTCGACGTGACGCCGACCGCGATCACCTCGATCACGGACCGGCTCGAGACGCTGGGCTATGTCCGCCGCGTCCGGACATCGCTCGACCGGCGCCGGACCCAGCTGGAGATCACCGAGGCCGGCCGCGAGATCAGCTTCCGCATCGAAGAGTCCTTCGTCGAGGACATCCGGGCCATCCTGGGCGCCTGGGACGAGGATCGGCTGATGTCGATTCAGGAATCCGCCCGGACGCTGAGCGCGTTCCTCCGGGAACTCAACAGCGGCAGTGACGCCCGCCGCGGCGGCTGAACGCCAGGGGTCGTCATCCTCGATGCGGCGGCGCGTTCGGGGTGGGTCGCGGCTCGCGCCGCGCGGCCGACCGTCGCTCGACCGAACGCGTCACCAGCAGGACGACACCAAGCAGCCCGATCCCCCAGAGCCAGCCACCAAGCACGTCGCTGGGCCAGTGCGCCCGGACTGCCACCCGGGCATAGCCGGTGGCGAGGATCGCGGCGGTCACGGCCAGCAGCGTGGCGACCCGGGTACGTCGCGTCGTCGTCACACGGAACACGAGCACGGCCAGCGCCCCACCGATCAGCATCGTCCCCATCGCGTGGCCGCTCGGGTAGCCCAGCCCGTTCGCGACATCGTTGGTGCCCTGCGCGTTGGTCGCGGGACGTGGACTGTCGACCAGCCACTTGAGCGGCCAGTTCAGGGAGCGGATCAGGGCAACGCCGCCCAGCAGCGCCGCCTCCGCCAGACGATGCCGGAGAATGCAGAACGACGCGACGGCAGCGAGGATCACCAGTCCGACGACGGTCACGCCGAGCCAGTTGCCGATATCGGCGACGACACCCCAGCCCGGCCCGTCAACCGCCCGGATATCGCGCTGAACTGGTCGGTCCCACCAGACCGTCCCCGGCCCGGCCGCGGCGAGCGTGAGCCAGCCCAGCAGGATCAGATACACCACGACCACTGGGCCAACCAGCCATCGGCGGGGCCGACCTGTCGTTCGAGCGCCGCGTGGCTGGTCAGCCATGACTGGGCGCGTGGAGAACCGGCCTGCCATGCTCGCTAGGTGTCGCGGGCGTGCAGGCGCTCATAGGTCTTGCCATCATGGGAGACGGTCAGGGCGCCGCGGTTGACGGTCAGGTAGAGCGTCCCCTGCTCCAGCCGGCCGACCGCGGCTGACGGTACCTCAAGGTCGTCCTCCGATCCGGGGATCGAGACCAGCAGGTAGTTGCGCCGGGCCTCCCGAATGGTACCGAGGCTCTCGCCATCGAGCGCCATGACCCGCGTACCGACCGGCACCTTGCCCTGAACCATCGTCGTCCCTCGCTCCGGCCGGCTGCCTTGCGCCCGCCAACCAACGACCCAGTCGCCGGCGCGACGGGCCTTCCTGTTACCGCTGGCGCATGTTCGCTGCCGTGGTCGACCGACCGCGGACGACGGCTGTTGCCCACGCACCCCCGGTGCACGATCTACGTATACACTGCCGGATGCATTCCTTGCCGCTCCACGCGGCAGATCACCGGTCCGGACTGACTGACCGCCGTCACCGGTCAGTCAGTCCGGCACAGCGGCGTCCTGCACTCAGACACGCACTTAGACACGCATTCAGCGAGAAGCCATCCGGGAGGGGACCGTGTCGGCAGGGAGTGGGAACGCGTCGGGCACGACCTGGGGCTGGGGATCGCGCTTCGCCGCGACGCCCGACCAGCGGCTGCAGGCGTTCAACGCCTCGATCGGCTTCGACCAGCGGTTCATCCGGGAGGACATCCGCGGCTCGGTCGCCCACGCCCGGATGCTGGCCCGCCAGGGCATCATCTCCGCTGACGACGCGGCCACGCTCGAAGCCGCGCTCTGGCAGGTCTGGGACGACGCCGACCTCGGTGCCGTCGCCTTCACGCTCGCCGACGAGGACATCCACACCGCGGTCGAGCGGATCATGCGGGAGCGGATCGGCGACGTGACCGGCACGCTCCACACCGCCCGGAGCCGCAACGACCAGGTCGCGACCGACTTCCGCCTCTGGGCCCGGGGCGCGGCCTACCGGGTCCTCGGCGGCGTCCTCGGGCTGGCCGAGACACTGGCCGGCGTCGCCGCTGACCACGCCGAGACGGTCATGCCCGGCTACACCCACCTCCAGCGGGCTCAGCCGGTCGTCCTCGCCCACCACCTCCATGCCTACATCGCCATGCTGGAGCGCGACGCCGACCGCCTCCGGCAGGCGATCGTCCGGCTCAACCGGAGCCCACTCGGCGCGGCGGCGCTGGCCGGATCGACCTTCCCGCTCGACCGCGAGGGCGTCGCCGCCGAGCTCGGCTTCGATGGGCCGATCGAGAACAGCATGGACGCCGTCTCCGACCGCGACTTCGTCCTCGACCTGCTCAACGCCTGCGCGATGACCCAGCTCCACATCTCCCGGCTGAGCGAGGAGGTCGTCCTCTGGACGTCGGCCGAGTTCCGGTTCGCCGTGCTGGACGACGCCTTCGCGACCGGCTCCTCGATCATGCCCCAGAAGAAGAACGCCGACATCGCCGAGCTGGCCCGCGGCAAGACCGGCCGGATCATCGGCCACCTCGTCGGGATGATGGTCACGACCAAGGGTCTGCCGCTGACCTACAACAAAGACCTCCAGGAGGACAAGGAGGGCCTGTTCGACACGATCGACTCCCTGATCCTCGTCCTCGACGTCGTCCCGCCGATGCTCCGGACGATGCGCTGGGAGCGGGAGCGGATGGCCGCCGCCGCCGTGGCCGACTTCGCCCTCGCCACCGACTCCGCCGACCTGCTCGCCCGGCACGGCGTTCCCTTCCGCGAGGCCCACGGCGTCGTTGGCCGGCTGGTCGCCCGGTGCGTCGCCGAGGGCCGGACCTTCGCCGACCTGAGTGAGGCCGAGTGGGTGGCCGTCCACCCGGTCTTCGGCCAGGAGCGCCCGCCGCTCGACGCGCTGACGAGCGTCTCGGCCCGGGACATCACCGGCGGGACGGCGCCCGGCCAGGTCCGGCGGGCGCAGGGCCGGATCGTCGCCCGCCTGGCCGAGGCCCGCGCCTGGCTTGACGAGCGCCAGGCCGCCCACGACGCGATCATGCGGCGCCCGGCGAATGACAGTGACGCGATGGGGTCCGGGACCGATGCGTAGCCTGACCGACTTCTGGCGTCACCTCACCGGCGACGATGACGCCACCAACGACGGCCCTGAACCTCCAGGCGTGGTCGACCGCGGGACGGTCGTCGCCCGGGAGGGACGCGGGTCGGCCGACATGCTGGCGATCCAGGTCGTGCGGCGGCGGGTGTTCCACGAGGAGCAGGGGTTCATCGGCGAATCCGTCACCGACAGCGACGACATCCGGAGCTTCCAGGCGATCGCGACGATCCCAGTTCCGCCGGACCGGCCCGAGACCACCCCGCCGGACCTGGTCGTCGACGGGAGGATGGTGATCAGCGCCGGCCGGTTGACGCTGGGCCGGGCGCCGGGCTCGGAGGCGCAGATCACCTGGGTCGCGACGCTCCCGGAGTTCCGCGGCGCCGGCGCGGGCGCGGCGGTCATGCGGCTGATGCTGCGGGCGGCCGACGAGGCGGGCGCGGCCAGCGTCAGACTCAGTTCCCAGGGCCACGCGGTCCCGTTCTACCGCCGGCTCGGCTTCATCGCGCTCGGCGCCCCCTACGAGATTCGCGGGATGCCCCATCAGCTCATGTCTCGCTGGCGGGGCACGGTCGTGTCCTGACGCCATCAATTGCGGGAGCCGACGTTTGCCCGGGGATCAATCCCCGGGCTCAGGGACGATGGAGCCACCAAGCCCTTGATGTTGGTTGCCCTACACAACTCCGGACCGGTCCAGATTGTCGCGCTGGACTGATCGACGCGGAGCCAGTCGGCCCGCGATCCCCGCGCCGGTTGAGTCGCCGATGAACGGTGGCTATACTCCCTGAGCCTGCGAGTTCGTCACCGACGAGCGTCTTCGCGTCCCAGCGGGTCCAGCCAGCGCGCAAACGTTCTCTGGACCGTCTCCAGCTGTCGCCAGGACTACCTGGTCCTGCGACGGGTCGGGATGCGGCGTCCACAGGAGTGAGCGGACATGGCCTACATCATCACCCAGCCCTGCATCGGAACCAAGGACGCCTCGTGCGTCGAAGTCTGCCCGGTGGACTGCATCCACTCGACGGACGATGCCGACCAGTACTTCATCAATCCGGACGAGTGCATCGACTGCGGCGTCTGCGCCGAGGTCTGCCCGGTCGAGGCGATCTTCTTTGAGGACGACGTCCCCGAGAACTGGTTCAGCTTCAAGGACCTGAACGCGGGGTTCTTCAAGCACTAGCGGTTCCGGGGCTTCTTCCCGTGGATAACAACGAAACGGACCGGAGCACTAATTGCTCCGGTCCGTTTCGTTCATTGCATGCGGTCGATTCACTCCGTTGCTTCGCTCCTCCCCGGAACATCGTTCTCGCGCAACGGTTGCCGACTCGCCATGGTCGCTAGAAGGAGTCGCGTCGGTCAGTCTCGATCGGAGTCTGCTCGGTCGTCGTCGTTGACTCCCGGTGCGCCGGATCGAGGTTCGCCTCCGGAATCCCACTCTCCAAGACCTCCGCGGTCTCAGTCCGGACGGTGCCGTGGACCCGCCGGATGGTCTCGACGGCCTCCCGGGTGATGATGATCTCCTCGATCACCCGGACCCGGCGATCGAGGTCGACGTCATCGTCGTAGAACGGAATCTTGAACGTGCCGCCGTCGATCGTGATGTCCGAGCCATCGGCATCCTGCTCAAATCTGCGCCGCTGGATCCGGACCCGCTCCTCCGTCACCGGGACCTCGAGCGTCTCCTCGTGCTCGGCGATCTGCGTCTCGATCCGGACCTGGCCGCGCACGACCGGCCGCCGCGTGGCCGAGAGCTCCTCGCGGATGATCGGCACCCGGACGTTGCCCTCGGCGTCGGTCAGGAACTCCAGCCGCTCCTCGGTGTCCATCTCGCCTGTCTCGGCCGCATCGTCGCCATCACGCGCTCCCGGAGTTGGTCGCTGATGCCAGACCTCAGCCGCGGCGTCGTCGGCCACGACGTTGAGGTAGATCGTCGTCTCGTCATGCGAAGCGATCGCGCCGAACGGGATGTAGAAATCGGACGCGAAGAAGCGGCCCTTGCGAACGACCAGGTAGCCGTCGCGGATATCGTCGATCCGGCCGACGTGGCTGCCCTGCGCGTCGACCACATCGGTGCCGGGCTCGACGACCCATTCCTGCGCCATCGGGTCAGCATCGGTCCGGGTGTTGGTCTCGTCTGGGGTGTCCATGATTACGTCTCCTCGTCGTGTTCAGCGCGTCGTCGCCATGTGTCTGTGCCGTCGATGATGCAGATACAGTGCCGTAACCTGCCGCGTCATCGCAATGGCTGACCGTGACGGAGCCCGCGTGAACACGGAAACCAGCTGCTCGGCGACGATCTGACGCCCGGACGCTCTGCTAGGGATGACTGGGGCCGGTCGCTACCGGGCTGCGATCGCTTCGGCAAACGTCCGCGAGTGGCGCTCGATGTAGTCCGCCGCCGGCCCCCAGTGGCCGGCGTGGCCCTCGGCGTGGAGGCGGGCCCAGGGCTGACGCCCAGTCCGGGCGCCGTCCTCCAGCAGGGCGAACATGGCGCGGGTGTGGTCGACGATGAGTGGTGGCAGGGCGCGGCGCTGTTCGGCGTCGAGCCCGTAACCATCGAAGAGGGCGCGGAGCCGTCCGGCGTCGCGGGTCGGGTCGCCGTCGGCGCCGAGCGGGACGAAGCCGTGGGCGGCGTAGGCGAGATCCCAGAGCCGCGAGCCGGGCCCGGAGCCGTCCCAGTCAATGAACACCCACCTCTCGCCGTCGCGGACCAGGTTCCACGGCGCGAGGTCGTGGTGGCAGATCAGCTCCTCGCGGTCCGGCGGGATCGCGACGTTCCAGGCCGCGTCCGCTGGTGGGACGAACGAATTCGACGCGTCATGCAGCGCCCGGATCAGCCGGCCGACCCGACCCAGCTCAGGCAGCGTCATCGGCGGCAAGTCATGGGCAAGCTGGCCGGGGATGTATTCGACGACGTGACGCCCCTGCGCGTCGATCCCCATCGTCCTCGGGGCGCCCGCGAACCCAGCGGCGTTGAGATGCGCGAGGAAGTCGTCGATCGCCGGCGTGGCGGACGTAGCTGGCTTGCGAACCGTCTGTCCAATCCGGACGACCGAATCCGAGACATTGCCACCGGCGAGACGCTCCTCATCTGGCGCCAGCGATCCGGCCTGAACGGCGGAGACGCGCTCCGAGGCGAGGCGATGGGTCTCGCCCCGAATACCGATCTCGTCAAGGAAGTCGTCGAACGACGAGCCGATGTGTCGGTTCCTGGTCATCGCCTGCCCTCCAATCCGATCCGGCCGTCCAGAACACTGAGCGGGCTATTCACCGTCGCCAACCAGCTCCCGGGCGATTCGCTCGGCCCCGGCGCGGTCGTCGGAGGCCAGCTCGCCGTCGATGACGAGCTCCCGGAGATGATCCTTGATCTCGGCGATCCAGCGGCCCGGGCGGCGGTCGAACATCGCCATCAGGTCGTTGCCGTCCAGCGGGCTCTGAAGCTCATCGAGCGCCTGCTGGGCTTCCAGCCGGGCGATGTGCTCGCGGAGGGCGGCGATCCGGTCGGCCGCCAGCCGGCGACGATGCTCACGAGCGGAGGTAACGTCCGCCTCGGCCAGGTCGAGCAGGTCGTCGAGGACATCGCCGGCCTCGAGCGCCAGCCGCCGGACGGCGCTGTCCGTCCAGTCCGGCTCGTAGGCCTCCGGCCGGGCGTGCAGCTCGACCAGTCGGCTGACCCGGCCGATCGTCGCCCGGTCAGCCCCCAGCCGGCGCAGCAGCCGCTCGGCCAGCCGGCCGCCCTCGCGCTCGTGCCCGAAGAAGTGGACCTCGCCGGCCGCGTCGACGGAACGGGTAGCTGGCTTGGCCGCGTCATGGAGCAGGGCCGCCCAGCGGATCGCCGGCCGGGCCGGGCTCTGCCGGGTGACCTGGCGGGTGTGGTCCCAGAGGTCCTTCTCCCGCCCCGCTCCGCCCCGGCCGCGGCCGAACCCGAAGGGGTCGACGGTCGTCTCCGCGATCGGCTCCAGCTCTGGCAGCGCTCTGGCCAGCAGACCGGTCGCCCGCAGGGTCTCCAGCCCGTGGTCGACGTACTCGCCGGTCAGCAGCCGCGTGATCTCGGCCAGGATGCGCTCCCGGCTGATCCGGGCCAGGTCCGGCGCTGTCCGGACCATCGCCGCCTCCGTCTCCGGGTCGACCCGGAAGCCGAGCTGGGAGACGAACCGGGCCGCCCGCAGCAGCCGGAGCGGGTCCTCGGCGAAGCGCGCGTCCGGATCGCCGACGGCGCGGAGGACGGCGAGGTCGAGGTCCGGCAGGCCGCCGTAGGGGTCGGCCAGCGCCCCGCTCCCAGCGTCGGCGGCCATGGCGTTGATCGTAAAGTCGCGCCGGGCGAGGTCGTCGGCCAGCGTCCCGCCCAACTCGACGACCGGGTGGCGGGTGCCATCGACGTACGCCTCCCGCCGGTAGGTGGTGATCTCGATCCCCAGGTCGCGGGGCGCGGCCGTCACGTCATCGGGACGATCGTCAGCCGCGTCCGCCGGTTCGGTGAAGATCAGCCCGACGGTGCCGAAGCGCTCGCCGACGAGGTAGACCGATGAGGCACCGGCGTCCCGGCCGAGGGTCTGGGTCCGATCCGGCAGGGCGGACGTGGCGAAGTCGAGGTCGAAGGCGTGGCCGGCGGCGATCCGGCCCAGCAGCGCGTCGCGGATCACCCCGCCGACGAGGAACAGCTCCTCGCCGGCCGCGCCCCAGGCGGCGGCGAGCCGCCCGACGCAGGCGGCGGCGAACGGGTCCAGGATGTCGAGGACGTTCGTCGTCGCGTGGTGTTCCATCGGTCTCCGGTCGCCGGGGCAGCGCGACCGGCGGGCTTCTCGTCCCAAACCGGCGCACACGGTGATGCCGCGCAGTGCTCCGGAGAGTCTAAACGCTTGGCCCGCGGGGGCAGGTCCAGGACACCGCGCCGGCGATCGAGAATCCGACGGTCGGGACGGATCCCGCCGCGCGTGGCTACTCCAACCCGGTTCGGCGAGCCAGCCAGGCACGGGCAACGGCACCCTGAGCGGCCTGGAAGGCCCGCAGGGTTGGGAGGCCGGGCGGGGGTGGCGCCACCGCCTGGATGGTGAAGTACCCAGCGATGGCGGCGACGACCGCTGTCAGGGCCGCCTCGTCGGGCGCCCGTGATCCGGTGAGCCGACCCATCAACGCATCGGGGACCGGGCCACCCTGCATCGCGACCGACGGCGCCAGGAACGCGAGATCCACCCAGGCCGCGCCCAGGCGGGCATGGGGCCAGTCGACGAAGCGGACGTCATCGCTAGTCAGCAGCATGTTGTCGGCCCGCAGGTCGAGGTGCAGGAGGGTCTCGCCCTTCGCCGCGTCCGGGGCCGTCCGCTCCAGTTCGGCCAGCGCTGCCGCGTGTCGGATCGACCAGTCATCGAGCCCATCCGGCTGGAACAGCACCGCCCGGCGCCACCAGCCCCCGGCCAGTCCACCCCATTCCTCGATGCCGCCGACAGCGGTCGCCGGGACCGGTGAGGGCGTAAGGAGCGTCGACAGGCGATCCAGACCGGTCAGGACCAGCTCCAGCTCGTCAGGCAGCCACGGCATCGCCGGGGAGCGGCCGTCGATAGCGTCGAAGGCCAGGACCATCCATCCATCTGGGCCGGTGTCCCAACTCCAGCGAAACCGGGAGGTCGGAGCGTCCGTCGGGAGTGCGGCGGCAACGACGGCTTCCCGCCGGTGGAACGCGGCGGACGTCGGGTTGGGCTCCGGACCAGCCGCCTTCACGAACGCCCAGTCCCCGCTATCAGTTTCGATCAGGGCGGCCAGCCCCGGCGAGAACTCGCCCGGCTGCGAATGCACCATCGTCACAACCCCACCGAGCCGCTCCGCGATCCCGGTCCGGATCGGCTCCGGCAGGTCCTCCCAGCCCAGCCGGACTCCCACGGCCGGTGGTGGCCGGTCACCAGGATCAGGTGAGTTGCCGGGTGGTGTCATCGGATGTCGTCCCTTATTGGTGCCTCCGGGAGGATGCCATTCCTGGTCCCCCGACACGGGCAGGTCAGCGCTCCGGCCGCGGTTCACTCGACGGGCCGACGTGCCGGTCCAGCAGCTTCAGCAGCGGAGCCGATGCATCGTGGAACCGGACGATCTCGTCGACGAGATCCGGCGAGGCCAGCCGATCCGCGTCGTCGATCCGGCGCCCCGCGACCGCTCCCTTCCAGCGCAGCCAGGCGATCCGGGGATGATCCTTGGCGTACCCACGCGGCGCCGTCTTGAGCGGGTCCCGAATGCCTCCTCCCACCGTCAGCCCGTCGGCCGTCAAGGTGTCGATCACCTCGAGGAAAGCCGGACCGGTGCGGTCGTCGGCGACCATGTCGCGGAAGCGTCCCAGCTGGTCCCGCGCCATGACGTGGTCGCCGCTGGCAACCAGCAGCCCGTCGGCGTCGAGGTGCAGGTAGAAGACGCCTCCATTGGCCCGGTCGTGAAGGGCGCCCTGCTGCGTCTTGTAGGGGGACTTGTCCTTCGAGAACCGGACATCGCGGTTCATCCGGAACAGTCGCAATGATCCGACATGCGGTTCGAGCGCCGCCGCCAGCGCCGTCATCGGCTCACGGATCTCCGTCTCGAACCGCTGCCGGTTCGCCTGCCAGTAGTCCTTGCTGTTGTCGGCGGCGAGCCCGACGAAGAAGTCCTGGGCCGTATCGGGAAAGCCGGGAAAGACTTCGTTCGTGGTCTTCAGCATCGGTACTCCCTGGCTGAACGCCGACCGGACGACGCCGGTGCCCGGTCGCCGTCCGGTCGAGGTATTCCGCTCTGGCCGGATCAGGCCATCCGGATGTCGAGCGCCTGTCCGGTCTCCAGCAGCGACTTGAGCGAGGACAGGATCCGGTTCCAGCCGTCGCCGAACCCCGGAGCCACCCCGGCATCAACCGCCTCGTGGATCACGGTCAGACGGCAGACGTCGCCCAGCTGCTCGATCTCATGGGTGACGCGGGAGACGCCGACGTCGCCGGGGGTGAAGAGCGGGTGAAAGCTGAGGACGAGCCGCGCCGGCGGGACGATCTCAAGGACTTCCCCATCGATCATGGTGTCGCCGTCCGGGTACGTGTATGTGTACGGGGAGCCCATCGTCCAGTCGGACTGGACACGGGTGCCCATGTAGTACTGCCGGGTCAGCTCGCCGTCCGTCAGCGCCTGGAACAGGCGCTCGGGCGTCGTCCGGATGTAGATCTCATGGACGAGCCGGGTGGATGGTGCCGCCACCGTCCGCGTCATCGTATCGGTCATGGCCGGAGTGTCCTCCAATGACGCCCTGAGCCCCGCAAGCGCACGGGTCCAGGGCTGCGAGTACTTGCTGACCCAGCGATCGTAGACGTCCTGGATCGGGACAGCGTTCAGGTAGTGGAATTTCTCCCGGCCGGAGCGGCGGGCAACCACCAGATGGGCATCCGTCAGCACGCGCAGGTGCTTCATGACCCCGAAGCGGCTCATCTCCGGCAGGTGCGCCTCGAGTTCCCGCAGCGTCTGCCCGTCGCGCTCGAACAGGCGGTCGAGCAGCAGGCGCCGGCTGGGATCGGCGAGGGCGCGAAAGACCTCTTCCATGCCGCAGATAATACGTGACCATATGGTCACATGTAAATCCCCCTCCGCTGCGGGTCCTCGGGGTCTCCTTGCCCAAGCTCCTGCCACAGAATCAGGCGGCCGTCCTGATTGTGAGAGCTGACCGATGAAATCCCGCCGGAAGCACCGGTTCCTCCCGACAGACGGCGGCTCCCGATCCACGTAGCATTGGGGCAATGGCCGGGCCGCGATCCCGCGGGCGACGAACCGGCGGCGAAGGGACGGCGACGATGGGCAGGCGAGATGCGCGGCCACTACAGATTACGAAAGCGCCGACACATGTCCGGCGACCGGGCTGGCGCTTGCCGGTCCCGCTGGCCGCGCTGGTCGTCACGCTCGTTCCCTCCGCCGCGTCGGCCCATGCCCGCTGGTTCACGCCGTACGGTCCGTACTGGTCGCCGGAGTGGTCGCGGCTCTGGTCGCTGCCAGTGCTGCTGGCCGTGCTGGCCGCGACGTGTGCCGTCACGACGCTCGCCGTTGCCCAGCACCTCCTGAAGGACCCGCTCTGGCCCCGCCCTCCGGTCTTCCAGCGGCTGGAGCCGGCCGCCCCGGCGATCCTCGGGGTGCAGGCGGCGATCACGCTGATCTACGCCGCCTCGCAGATGACGCTGTTCGTCCCCAACATCCCGCTGCCCGACAGCGTCGTCGGCTACGGGGTCGCCGCCTTCGCCGTCGTGGCCGGGTTCTCGTTCATCACTGGAGTGCTGGCCCGGGTCGGCGCCCTGCTCGTCCTCGGCCTGTTCGGGCTCGCCTTCGCCTACGGCACCTGGTACGAGGCTCTGGAGCAGGTCCTGTTCATCGGGATCGCCGTCTACCTGCTGGCGGTCGGCCGCGGGGTCGTGCGCTACGCCGATGGACGTGAGGAAGACCGGAACGCCCTGTCGGACTGGCTCCGGCCCCACGCCCTGACCATCCTGCGCGTCACGGTCGGTGCCTCGATCGTGATCCTCGGCTTCACCGAGAAGCTGATCGCGCCGGACCTCACCGTCGCCTTCCTGCGGGAGTACCCGGAGTTCAACGTCCTCGGTTCGCTCGGCCTGTCCTGGTTCACGGATGAGCGCTTCACCTACACCGCCGGGATCGTCGAGATCACGGCCGGCGCGGCATTGATTTCGGGCAAGCTGATCCGGGTCGTCATCGTCGGGCTCTGGATCCCGTTCAACCTCGGGATCGCCTTCCTGCCGCCGCAGGAGTTGATCGGCCATCTGCCGATCCTCTCGGCGATCTACGTCCTGCTGGTCCGCGGAACGGAGGGCATCCCGGCACCGGGCGAGCGGTCATCGCGGCCGGCTCCCACTCAGGCGTCCGCCGGCGATCGGACGGCTGCCCCGATCGCGGCCCAGTCGGGCAGGGCCCTATTCGTCGCTGGATCACCGCCGCGGTCCGGGCTCCGTGGCGGTGATCCAGCGACAGACCACCCATGACCGCCCATGATCGTCCTGAACCAGCCGTAAACGGACCGGCTGAACGACATGCGATGGGGCGTTGACAGCCACGTGCTCCGTCCCAATTGCGATACCGCGCTCCTGCACCGGCGGTTGGAGACCAATATCGTTCAGCAGGTCCGTGTACGGACGTTGCCGCGGTCCAGCCATCGCCCCACTGAGCGGGTAGGCTACGGTTGCGTGGCGGTCGTGGCACCGGATCACGGCCGAGCGGGATCACTCTTCGGGGCGGGACAGGTTGAGACGACCATCGAGACGCGACCGGTCCCTCATAGACCACCCAACATGGCTGTCCGGGCTGCTCTGGCCGGTGCTGCTGATCGCGGCGGTGCTGGTGTTCTGGGAAGTGACGGTCCGGCTGCGGGACGTCCCCCGCTGGCTGCTCCCGCCCCCGTCCGCGATTGGCCGCACGCTCGTCGACGACCGCGCCCTGCTCCTGCGCAACGCCGGAGTGACGCTCTACGAGATTATGCTTGGCTTCGGCCTGGCCGTCGTCGTCGGAGTTACGCTTGGGGTGCTGATCGCCAACGTCGGGCCGGTCGCGCGGGCGGTCTACCCGATCGTGATCACCTCGCAGACGATCCCGGTCCCGGCGATCGCGCCGCTGCTGCTGATCTGGTTCGGCTACGGTCTGTTTCCGAAGGTGCTCGTCACGGCCCTGATCGGCTTCTTCCCGATCGTCGTCAGCACCGTCGACGGGATCCGCTCGACCGACCGCGACACACTCGATCTGTTCCGGACGCTCCGGGCCAGCGGCTGGTCACGGCTCCGCCAGGCCCAGCTACCGTCGGCCCTCCCGGCGATCTTCTCCGGCGCCCGGATCGCGATGACCGCCTGCGTGATTGGCGCGGTCTTCGCCGAGCTGACGGGTTCCAGCAAGGGGCTCGGCTACCTGCTCAACCGGTCGGCCGCCCAGTTCCTGACGGCGCGCGTCTTCGCGATCATCGTCGTGCTGTCGGTGCTCGGGGTCGGCCTGTTCAGCCTGCTCGCACTGCTGGAGCGGGCGGCCCTACCCTGGCGCCGTGTCCGGTAGACCCGGACACCCTAATTTAGACCAATGAAACAAGCGGCATCGTCGTCGTAGGGTCACGGGCTTGCCCTGACCGGCCGCCGCAGCGGCCATCGCCCCGCAGGGCGATAACGGGTACCGGGGGCAAACGCGTTCTGGATAACCCGCCTGACGCGCTCCTTGCCAATGCCCTAACCTCAATGCCGCCATTGCACACACGCGTGGTTCTTTCGGGCATGGTTGAACTTGGAATACTGTTTCGCCTGACGGCGAAGGCCGCTGCGGCGGCCGGACTCGCAAGCTTCGCCCCTACGGATGTGTTGGCCCATCCACTGACTACCAGAAACGGGAGACCCCGGCCGGCGCGTGGCCAACCGAGGTCTCACGATGCTTCAGATGGTATTGGACTGAGTGGTCCGCTACAGGATCGAGCCGACCGCGAACAGGCCGACGCCGAAGATCAGGCCCATGATGCCGAGGACGACGAACTCGAGGATCACCGCGATGATTGCGATCCCAATCGCCCGGAGGACGGAGGTTTCCAGCGCCGCCTGGATGGCGATGATCCGGGTGATCAGGTACCAGATGCCGACGGCGAAGGCGACCAGTCCGCCAAACAGCGGGATGGCGGCGACGACCAGCAGCAGGTTCGGTGAGGCCGCGAAGCCCTGCGTCCGCAGCACCTGGCCGAGGTTGGCCTCGACCCGGTCACTCGGGATGACGCGCGTCCCGGCGACGTAGATGAACGCCGACGAGACGACCCAGGCCAGCAGCCCACCCAGTAGCCCGGCGATGAGCCCCCGTCCGCCTTCGTCGACCTGCCCGATCGCGGCGGCGACCGCGGCGACCAGAATCACGATCGCGGCCTGCGAGGTCGCGCCGCGGTCGTGCTCGACCTCCTCGTAGGCTGACCGGTCCAGCCGCGCGATGGCGATCAGCCGGTCCGTGAACGACCGGCTCCCGGCCGGCTGCAGATAGGTTCTCCCGTACATGTCCACTCCTTGTCCCAAAGCTACGATCAGGCGGTCGGTCTGGATTCCTCACGCCGCATGGCAACGATGATACCGAGCCACTGTGGCGCCGGTATGCCAAAACCGTTGCACCTCCGCGCCTGCCGATGTCCTGCTGGTCGCGAAATGCCAACGGCGCCCTGACTGGCGAGTCAGGGCGCCGTTGCGATCGAGACAGGGACCCGGGTCCGGACGCGGGACCGTAGGCGGCCTACACGATCGAGTCGATCGCATAGATACCGACGCCAAAGATGGCGGCGATGATCGCCAGGACGATCGTCTGCAGGATGACGGCGATGATGGCGATAGCGATCGCCCGGGGGACGGACGTTTCCAGGGCGGACTGGATGCCGATGATTCGGGCAATGATGTACCAGACGAAGACGATCAGCGCGACCACCGGCCCGAGGTACGGGATGGCGGCGACGACCAGCAGGAAGTTCGGGACGGTGGCGAAACCCTGCGTCCGGAGGACCTGACCCATGTCGGCCTCGACGCGATCGCTCGGGATGATGCGCGTGCCGACGATGTAGATGAACGCCGACGAGACGACCCAGCCCAGCAGCGCACCGATCAGCCCGGTGAGCGCGCCCTGCCACCCGCCGCTCAGGCCACCGATGGCGCTGGCGATCGACGCGATGACGACGACGATGGCGGCCTGCGTCGTGGCCGTGGTGTCGCGCTCCACTTCCTCATAGACCGACCGGTCGAGCCGGGCCGCGCCAATCAGCCGGTCGGTGAAGGGCCGGTTCGGTCCCACAGGCTGCGCCGTCTGTCCACCACCGTCCATGGCTGCTCTCTCCTGATCCTCGGGGGCGACCACACCGACCCGACTCCGGGCCGGCACCTGCCGGCTATTCTAGCGTCAAACCCCGCCATTCCCGCCAACGGTCCGTAACCTCGACATTATGTCCCGCCGGACCGCATCTGCCGCAGGTGGAGGAAGTCGTGGACCCCGACTCGCGGGAGGAACTGGCGGATCAGCCACGGCAGCCGCACCCCGCCGGTATCGTCCGTCCGGATCTCCGGCGCGACCACGTCCAGATCCCGGCCGCGATGCCGGATCGTCGCGCCATTGGCCGCCTGGACGTTACGGACCCAGTCGACGTCCCGGCCGTAGGTCAGGGCGATGACGACCCGGTTGCCGGACTGGAAGAGCAGGATCGGCGTCTCGTACGCTCGGCCGCTGGTCCGGCCCGTATGATGAACGACGCCCATGAGCGGGAGGCGCACCGCCAGGTGCCGCATCACCGGGTTCAAATAACTCCGGTTGAACCGGGCCATCGCCTTCGAAGCTGGCATGTGATCTTCACCTTTCCGTTGTCAACGACCAGCTGGCCGGGTATCACAGGTCGAATCGAACCGTCTGGACCGCTACCGGACCGGCTCGGCGGCGGCATCGCTGGCCGATTGCCGCCGCGGCGCTCCGGTGCCATTGCTCGCCTCCGGAGTATCCTCCCCAGCTACGGCCGGCTCCGCCGCCGGAGCGTCCTCCGGCCGCCGGCTGGCCGCCTCGACCTCCGCCGGGCCGTACGGCATCGGCTGAAGCGGGAACGGATCAGGGGTGATCGGGCGGGGAGCCCGCCCGGCCGGGTCGGCGGTGAGATCCGGGGCGAAGCGGCGCAGCAAGCCTCTGGTGCCCTCGACGATCCGGTGCACCGGATGGCTGTTCTCGGCGACCTCGCTGGCGTAGTCCTCGGCCGCCGCCAGCGGGCCGACGTCCTGCCCGACGCGCTGCTCCAGCTCGCCACGGTGGCGCATCACCCAGAGGTAGACATCGGCGTCGGTCCGGGAGGGGAACCGGTCCAGCACCCCGCGGTCGGCCGCGACCCGGACGATCGGCAGGTAGATATGGTCGTACCAGTCGGTGACGACCTCGGCAACCGTCGCGTATCGGTGCCAGATCGCGCTCAGCCAGACCTGATGCCCGAGGATCTGCTGCCAGATCTCGTCGTAGCGGCCGAGCGCCGTCGGGCGGATGTCGTGATCGGGACGGAGCCGGTCGATATCCGTCCGGCGGAGGAACTCGGCGTACTCGACCTGGAGCAGCAACTCCTGGGGCGACATCGAGGCGGTGAGCGGCACGCGGATATGCCCCTCGATCACCTCGGCGTCGATGAAGTCGCCTCCCCGCTGCCGGGCGACGGAGACGCGGTGGTTGCCGTCCTTGACGAAGTAGATGTCGCCGACCTGGTAGAGCTGGATCGGCGGCAGCGTGACATCGTCGTAGAACGCCTTGTCGACGCTCTTCCAGCGCCGGGCGGTGTGGCGCTGGCGGGGCAGGAACGCGCGGTCGAAGTCCTGGAACCGGTCCATGCTGCCGACGATCTGGTTGATCGGGACGACCTGGAGACCGCGGTAGCTCTCCCCCTCCGGCGACATGCGCTTGCGGATGTCGTGGAAGGAGACCAGGTCGTTGGGCTGGCGGCGCACGGCGGCGACCATGTCGTGCAGGAACGCCCGCTGCCGAGCGCGATCAAAGTCCTGATCTACTCGCTGATCGGCCATGCGCGTCCCTCCCCGACGGCGTCCGGGGGCTGTCCGTTGTCATCATCGGTCGCAACGATAGCCTGCCCAGTGAGTCCGGACAACTCCCCAGGAGGGGCGAACTGGCCGGCCCGGCCAACGATGGAACATGGCTGGACTGGCGTCTGGAAACAGCCGGCCGGACGTGATTGGGAACCGTCGGAGAGACCGGACACTGCTCTTCAGGATGGCCCGGCCGGGCCGCTACCGTCGAGCGGACACCGACCTCACCTGCTCCTGCCCATACGGCCGGCCACGCTCGCCCACCATCTCCGTCGTGGATTCGAACGCCGCGACCTGCGTGGTGAAGCGTCCGCCACCCTCGACCCGGAGCGGGTCGAAGCTGTTGCCGGTCGGCGTCGCCGGCTCCCCGCCGGCGGACTGTCCACTGGTCGGGCTGTGACTCGTCTCGATGACGGGAATGGTGATCTCCAGCGCCTGGTACGGGTAGACGTTGACGATCGTCGTCTCGCCGTAGCAGAGGATCGGCGACTGGGACCGATCGTAGAGGTGGACGTGGCCATGGAGGTGGTAGGCCGGCTTGAACCGGTCGAGGAAGGTGCGGATCGCCTTGAAGCCCTGATGAGCCTCGTCCTCGCGGTCGCCGAGCCCGCGGGGTGGGGAGTGGGTGATGAGGACATCGAGCGCCCGGCCGTAGCGATGCCTGTTCCAGAGCAGCCGGGGCGTCATCTTCGCGATCTTGAGGGCCATCTCGCGCTCGGAGTACTGCTCCGGCTCGCTGTCGTTGTACTTTGGGGAGCCTGGCAGCCCGGCCAGGATCAGCCCGGTCCGCCCGTCCCGGACGACCTTGCCGCCGATGTCGGTGCAACCGAGCGGACCGCGTGGCCGGCCGTCGCGGTCCCGCTGGATTTCGTCGGCGTGGTTGCCGAGCACGTAGTAGAGCGGCCGGTTGACCGCGTCGACGATGAACTCGAGGTAGCGCCCCGGCAGGTCCCCACAGCCGACGGCCAGATCGACGTTGGGCATTCGCTCATGGAGCGATGCGCTATGAATTCGCTGGTCGATTACGTCGGAGACGGCCAGGATCTGGACAGGCATGACAGGTACGCTCCCCGACATCGAGCCCTCATGGCTCTCGCGCGAGCCACCGGATCCATCGGTGAATCCGGGTCGATCGCGCGGCTGAGCAAAGGCTAGCGGGTTCGTCCGGCGACCGCAAGGCGTTCCGCCCCACTCCACCGGACGAACGGTTCACCGGATTCCCGCTAGTCCCCGTCGCGACGCAAACGTGATTCCTCGAACCGCTTGATGGCGTCCATCATGGACGTGGCGGCCGCCGTCGCGATATCGGCGGCCTTCTGGGCGGCCTCAGCGGCGGCCTTCGCAGCCTCGGCGGCGGCCCGGGCGGCGTCGGCGGCGACGTCGGTCGCGGTCCGGGGCAGAGCGGCCATCGGGTCCTGCCCCGGCGCCCAGGCGGCGACACCGGATGGGGCTGGCGTCACAGCGACGCCGAGCCGCCGAAGCAGGTCGGCGCACCAGGACGCCCGCCACGGGCGCGGGTCGACCGGCTGGCGCGGGGCGTGGCTGTCCGACCCGCAGGAGACGAGCAGGCTGCGGTTGGCGGCCAGCGCCCGGTAGAACTCGGTCTGCCGGTCGGTGTAGGAGCGGTAGTGCGCCTCCAGCCCGTCGACCGGCACCGTCGCCAGCAGCCGGTCGAGGTCCGGCTCGGTCAGGATCCCGACAGCGTCGGCCCGGCCGGGATGGGCGATGACGCAGATCCCGCCGGCCTGGTGGGCGGCGTCGACGACGCGCTCGATCGGCAACTCGGCGCTGAACTGGCCCCCGAGCTTTTCGAGGTGGCGGGCCGAGTGGTAGAGGCTCTTGACGTGGTCGGCCTTGATCGCCGCCGTCAGGACATGGAACGGCCACATTGGCCGGTCGCCGTGTAGCTCATGGACGTCCGGGATCGGCTTGTCGTCCGCCTCGAACCGCCGCCGGGCATCCTCCGCCATCTCGATCAGCATCCGGTCGATGTCGCGGGTGCACTCCAGGAAGGCCTGGGCCGCCTGATCGGTCCGTTCCGGCGAGATGCCGTAGACGAGCAGGTGGAGCTGCCGTTTGTTCCAGCCGACGGTCATCTCGACGCCGGGGATGACCCGGATCCCGCGCTCCGCCGCCAGCCGCGTCACCTCCAGCACCGAGCGCTGCGTGTCGTGGTCGCAGACGACGACGACTTTGAAGCCGCCCTCAGCGAGGTGATCGACCAGGTCGGCCGGCGACCAGGCGCCGTCGCTGGCGTAGGTGTGCAGGTGGAGGTCGACCGGGTCGGCCGGGTGCAACGGGTTGGTCCGGGAGCCAGGCAGGTCCATGGCGACGGCGGGCTCGACGGCAACGGGAGGATCGACGACGGCGGTCATGGGAACGGTACTCCTGGGTGGCGAAGACAAAGTGGCGAACGGCGCCCGATCACCCCTCGCGGGTCATTGGGCGGCGCCACAACCCACGAATGGTACGACACCATGCTCACGTTATGATGAGCTCTCCTCAGGCCGACGCGGAGTGCCACGAGCCGACTCCGGCTTCACCGCGATTACCCAGACCGACGCCTCGCGTCGGTGCAGGTCGGACTCACGGCTGATCCAGCCGGGACCGACTGGCTGATCTACCGCTCGGGACAGTCAAACCGGAGCGATCAGTGGCTGACGCTCTCGTCGATCCCGTGCTCCTGGTCCGGGTAGATCTTCTCGCCGGCGGCGATCCGGACCCGGATCATGTTCTCGAACGGCGGCACGGGGCAGGTCCAGCCGTCGCTGTAGGCGCAGTAGGGGTTGTAGGCGTAGTTGAAGTCGACCTGCAGCGTGCCGTCGGGGCGGGCCTGCGGGTCGAGGTAGCGCCCGACCGGGTAGGTCTCCTCCCCGGCGGTCAGGTCGCGGAACGGCAGGAAGAAGCGCCCCCGGGCGATGTCCCGGAAGACAGTCAGGGTGACCGCCTGCTCCTCGACGGTGAAGTGGATCCGCCCCGCCCGGATGTACTCCTTGGGCTTGCCGTCCAGCCCGGCGATCGTGAGCTGCTCGCCGATGCCCGGCCCGTCGGTATCGAGCGGGAGTTCCATCGCCAGCGCGGGGTTCTCCGGGTAGTAGACGAGCCCGGCGAACCGCTCGCGCTGTCCGGCGGTCAGGGGCGAGTTGGCGTGGCTGGCGAAGTACTTGCCGCGGCGCTCGCGGAAACCCTCGCAGCGGCTACCGGATGTCGTGGTCGATGTCGTGGAAACAGGCGTCGTCATCGGTGGACGCTCCTTCGAGGCCGGCGGGACATCGCGGTGTCCATCCCGGAACCTCAGATCAAGGCAGATACTATCTAATAGAAAGTATAGCAGATCAGGGTGTACGGACACGACTGGCATGGCGATCGTGCTCCCCTCTCCATCCGTCTGGTCGGGCAAGTCCGGCTCTGCCGGATCAGCCGACCGGACGAGATGGGGAGGGGCCGGGGGAGGGGCCGGCTCGCGATCGACCAGTCTCGATCCATAACACGGTTGAAACCGGAGCACGGTTATCGCCCTGCGGGGCGATGGCCGCTGCGGCGGCCGGGCGCTGCCAGCGAAGCGAGAGCGGACGCCCCTACGAACGGACGACGCCGACCAGCCGGTGCCGTCCCATCACCTCCGCCCTATCGCGAACTCGGTTGCACCCCGCTGGACGAGGTGCCGCGGCGGCGCAGGTTGATCCCGAGCAGGATCAGCATCACGCCAAAGATGACCGCGTAGAAGCCGACCACGAGGACCAGCGCGACCGCGCCGTCGCCGGGGAAGACCGCGAAGTACAACCCGATCAGGACCGACAACACGCCCGACAGGATCAGCCAGACCTCATTGGTGATCCGCTGGCGCATCTGGATCGCGCCGACAATCTGCAGGATCCCGATCACGATCGCCCAGAAGGCGATCAGGTAGATCAGCGCCAGCGCCGACAGCCCTGGCCAGACCAGCGTGACGAGGCCGACCAGGATGCCAGCAAGCCCGACGACGACCAGCGGCAGCCAGCGCCCGTTGGACCCGTTCATGAACGCCCCGATGATCGCGAAGATGCCGTCGACGAGCGCGTAGGCACCGAACAGGATGACCAAAGCGCCCAGGGTGACGCCGGGCCAGATGATCGCGGCGAGGCCGAACAGGATCGCCAGCACCCCGCGCAGGGCGAAGGACCACCAGGGGAACGCCGCCGGAAACTGCATCATCGTGCTTCTCCTTCTCGCCAGCCGGCGCCGCGCGATCGACGGCGGCCCGAACGACCCAACGACGAACGATGCCGATCACCGGTAGGGTAATCGGCATCGCGCGGATTCGATAGTGGGCAGATGAACTGATCGCCGTGCCACGCATTGGGCTGGCCGACCGGCCGACCTAGTCGGCGGCGTCGGCCTCACCGAGGCGCTCGGCCTCATCGACGGCCCGGAGCTCGTTCAGCAGCGGGTCGAGGTTGCCGGCCAGCACGCCGGGGATGTTGCTGACGTTCATCCGGATCCGGTGATCGGTGATCCGGTCCTGCGGGAAGTTGTAGGTTCGGATCTTCTCGCTACGCTCCCCGGAGCCGATCTGCGAGCGGCGGGCGTCGCCGCGCTCCTGGTTGGCCTTCTGCTGCTCGATGTCGAACAGCCGGGAGCGCAGGACGGTCATCGCCTTGAGCTTGTTCTTGAGCTGGCTCTTCTCGTCCTGGCACGTCACGACCAGCCCGGTCGGCAGGTGCGTGATCCGGACGGCGGAGTCGGTCGTGTTGACGCTTTGCCCGCCGTTGCCACTGGAGCGGTAGACGTCGATCCGGAGGTCGTTGTCGGCGATCTGGATGTCGACGTCCTCGGCCTCCGGCAGCACGGCGACGCTGGCGGTGCTGGTGTGGATCCGCCCCTGGCTCTCCGTCGAGGGGACGCGCTGGACGCGGTGGACACCGCTCTCGTAGCGCAGGTAGCTGTAGGCGCCGCGGCCGTTGACCTGGAAGATGATCTCGCGGAACCCTCCGCCGTCGGTCAGCGTCTCGGAGACGACCTCGACCTTCCAGCGCATCTTCTCGGCGTACCGGACGTACATCCGGAACAGGTCGGCGGCGAACAGGGCGGCCTCGTCGCCCCCGGTCCCGGCCCGGATCTCGATGATGACGTTCTTGTCGTCGTTCGGATCCTTGGGGACGAGCAGCCGCCGGATCGAGGCGACCTGCTCCTCGCTGGCCTGACGAAGGGTCTGGAGCTCCTCGCCGGCCAGCTCGGCCAGTTCGCGGTCCGGTCCGGCCCCGGCGACCATCTCCTCGGCCTCGGCGATGCCCTGGACGGTCGTCAGGTACTCGCGGTAGGCGGCGACGATCGGCTCGAGGTCGGCCCGCTCGCGGCCGATCTCCTGGAGGCGGGTCGGGTCGGTCGAGACAGCGGGGTCGGCCATCAGGTGCTCGAGCTCGCCGGCCCGCCGGTCGAGTTCGGCGAGCTGGCGAAGCAGACTGTTGGCGGTGGGGGCGGTGGTCGTCATCCGGAATCTGGTCCTTGCGTGGGGCAATGGGGACGCCCCGTCCGGCGCCAGGCCGGCGGCACCACGGGGCGAGTGTCCCTTCCATTGTACCGGACCCACGCCAGCCCTTGATCTCGGCACCGTTGAACGCACCGCGGGCGGTGCTGGCGAAACGGCCCGCCGGCACCGCCCAGTTCCGCGACAGCGGCGGGCGTTCTAACCCTGCCCGGAACGCCCGCTAACGGTGATCCGAACGACTTCGTCGATCAGCCACCGGCCGTCAGACTGCTCAGCCAGGACCGTCACCGAACCCACACCACGCTCGGTGGTTGAATACTCGACCAGCGCCAACCGTCCATCCGGGAGGACGCGCCCGTATGCCGTCACCTCGGCAGGTGTCGTGAGGTCCGTCGCCACGGACAAGGCGTCGTAGCCTTCATGAACAACGCCAGAGGCATTTGCCGGCCGCAGGAAGTAATCGTCCGTGTAGAAGGCCGCGACGTACGCGCCGTTTCCTGGTCGATCGCAGGCATTGCGCATCGTCAACGTCCGGGAGATGGCATTGGCCTGCTCGCTCGTGGGCGCTCCGCCGGCCGGAAGGTCCGTCCAGCTGATCGTCGGGTATCCGTACGCGTCCTCCTCGTCACTCGTCCCCGGTAGCGACAGTCGGGGGGTGGCGTCGAGGGCGGGCGCGGCAGGCGTAGCGCCCACATCCGGATCTGGCACGGTTTGGACGGGTGGTCGCGGCGTCGCGTTGCAGGGCGGCAGGCCGGAGACATCGACCACGGTCGTCGCGTCGGCGCCCGCGATCGAAGAATCAGCACCCGAGCCTTCGATCGCGTAGACGTAGCCGTCGTATGAAGCGAACGAGGCCACACCTCCGGCGACGTAGACCGGTGAGGCGATGGCATCGCCAGCGCGGATCTGCCAGACCGGCTGCCCGTCCCGTAGCCCGTACGCGGTCACCGTCCCATCTCCACCGGCAACGTAGGCGAGATCGCCGGCGATTATCGGTGCCTGGTTGACGGGTTGGGTGGTCGAGAGCGTCCAGAGCGTCTCGCCCCGATCGGCCGAGAGCGCCTGGATGGTCGAGCCAGGGTAGGCATCCGTGACGTCGAGCACGATGCCGGCGGAGGTTGCGATCAGACCCGGCCGGAGCTGGCGCTCGCCCGCCGGCTGGCGCCAGAGCTCGATCCCACTATCGAGATCGACCGCGACGACACTGCTTGCCCTCGGGGAATCGGCTGCCACCAGGAAGACCCTGCCATCGGACACGACCGGACCGAGGCCAAGGACGTTGGTCGCAACGACCTGGTTCGGGTCGGTCGTCGACGGGTCCGGCCAAACCCAGGCGACATCGTCACCATCGAGCCTATAGGCGTAGGTGTAGCCAGAGGCGCTGCTCACGATCAGCCGATTGCCGGCAATCGCGACGGACGAGAACGTGACACCGTAGGGACTGAACGCATCGCTGCCCACCGGAGGGATGTTGACGCCGGACCAGACGATCCCGCCAGTCCGGATGTCAAGCCCGTAAGGAGTCCCGACGTTGTCCATCAGGTAGATTACGCCGTCGTGATACATCGGATCCTGCGTGCCGACCGGACCCAGTGACCTCCGCCAGCGCTCAGCACCGGTAGCCGCGTCCAGCGCCAGGACCAGCCCAGGCCGCGCATCACCGTTGGACCGGGGAGTGGCGGCGGGACCGTCAGCCGCGGACGACGTCTGGAACAGATCGACCGCCACGACGACCAGCCCGTCCGCCAGCAGCGGTTGTCCTTGAAAGACGCCGTTGAGGGTCGTCTGCCATCGCTCCGTTCCGTCCCGGGCGTCAACGATATGCAGGGTGACCTGCCCCGCCCGTGATTGCCCAACGTACTGCCCGGTCATTGCCCGCTCGACGAACAGCGTGGTATCCCCGGTCGACACCACGCCCGCATCGTTCCCGGAAATCCCCCAGGGAACCTCGCCGCTCTCCACCTCGATCGGCACTCGCCACAAGCGGGCCGGATCGCCCAGAACACCAGGTCCCGGCATCTCGCCGGTCCGGCCGGCGTTGCCCTGCGCCATCGCAACCTCGCCGGCCGCAACCGGTGGAGTCGCCACCTCGGTGGTCTGGCCGAAGCCGGGGACGAGGGCGGGGAGGCCGCCACCGCCGCCCATCAGCACCGAGACGAGCCCGATAATCAGGGCCGCGGCGCCGATCAGTTCAACGATCGGCCAGCCCAAGCGGTTCCAACGCTGGATGAAGGTGCCATGATGCCGACCGATCGGGGCGAGCTTGGGCGGGGCCGCCGGTCGGTTCGGGAGGGGAAGCATCGCGAGCCGCGCCGCTGCCGGAGTCCTGTCAGACATCGCGTCCTCTTCCTGGTCCCTCATGGGGGTGGGTGGTCGATGGATTTCGGTCGGATGGGGAGTCGGCGGGGTGCCGCCGTTCGCGTCGTGCGGCTGAAACCGGTCCGACAGACGCATCCGCTCGGCGTCGGCCGTCGCGATGACCCAGGCACGGAGGCTGGCTGGGGCTGGCCGGACGTCACGGGTCAGTTCAGCTTCGATCAACCGGAGGGTGTCGGCGCTGAACAGGTTCTCGCCGCCGGTGTCGGCGGGCCGCGCGCAGCCGGCGGGCCCCTCACCGGAGGGTGGTCGGGTCATCGATCGCCCCTTTCAACTGGGCCAGGGTCCGGCGGAGTCGCTGTCGCGCCGCCACGTCGGAGATGCCGAGCGTGTTGGCGATCTGGACCAGGCTGAGCCCGGCGACGAAGCGGAGATGGAGCAGCTCGCGCTGCGCCGGTGAGAGCTCGTCGAGCAGCGCGGCGACCTCCCGGCGCTGCTCGGACCGCAGCGCGGCGGCGTCCGGCCCCTCGCCCGGGTCGATGGGCTGCGGCGCGGCGGCGCCCATCGCGTCCCATGAGGTCTCGCGGCCCCGCGACCGGCTGGCGTTGAGGGCCTCGTTCCGGGCGATCCGGAACAGCCAGCCGACCATCGCGTGGTCGTCGCCGCGGAACCGGTCACGCGCCTGACAGGCGTTGAGGAACACCTGCTGGGTCAGGTCCTCGGCGAGGTGGTCGTCCCGCAGCCAGCCGCGGAGGAAGTTGTAGAGATGGTCGAGCCGGGCCAGGAAGACGCGCTCCAGCCGGTCGAGGGTCGGGTCGGCGTGGCCTGACCGCGCACCGTGGCCGGGAGGATCGGCTCCGCTCGTCAACGGGGCCTCGCGATCCGGTTTGGATTCGGCGGCGAACAATCGCGGCGGTTCCGGGTCGCCATCGGGACCGGGAGACCGAAAGGGCCGAGGGTCGCGCACCGCCATCGCCTGGACTCCCTTTCCATGGTCATCGTCCGGTGCGAGGCGGCACGACAGGCTTACTCCCCTAACGCTACAAACACTTAACCCGCGAAACCGTGACATCGCCATCAGCGTCCCCCACCGAACGGTGCCTGGAAAGCCCAACGACGCAGCGCCACCGAGTTCCCCCCGGCGGCGCTGCGTCTCGTTACCGTATTTGGACGAGGAGTGCCGGGTCAGCCCCGGTCGGGAACCCCGTCCTGGGAAACCTCGGCATACTCGTCGATCAACCACTGGCCGTCCTGCTCGACGAAGACGAACAGTTGGCCGTAATCAGGATTGACCTCGAACGTCCGCAGGACCGCGACACGTCCGTCCGGCAGGACTCGCGACTGTTCCGCTATCGTGGCCGGATCTACTGCGCCTTGGACTGCTCCGAAGAACCGGTAGCCGTTGTAGGCAACTGTCTCGACGACCCACGAGCGGAGGAAATAGTCCTCCGAGTAGAAGGCGGCGATATACCGGCCATTCCCCGGTCGATCGCAAGCCTGCATGTCCTCCAGCGTTCCGGAAATCCCGGCTACCTGGTCCTCCATGGCGGACGTGCCGACCGGGATCTCCGACCAGGCAATCGACGCCAGGTAGTTTCCTTCTCCCGTCTCGACACCGTCGAGGGTGTAATCAGGCGTCTCCTCGGGAAGCGCAACGCTCACGGTCGGAACGGTCCCGTCGCCGTTGGGGACCGGCGGCGTCGCCGTCTCAGGGCGCGGATCGACGGTGCAGGGCGGCAGCCCAGAGATGTCGGTTGAGCTCATCGACGCCGCTCCCGGAGTGGCGTCGCTGGCCGTACCGAGAGCATAGAGCGCGCTGCCTTCGATGGCGCTGGAGGCCATGAAGACGAGGCCATCGCCAACATAGGCCTGAAAACCGATGTGTCCGGCGGTCTGGACACTCCAACTTGTTGAACCATCCGACAGGTCGATGGCATAGAACGTCGAACCGAAGGTACCGACATAGCCGATGCCGTCAGCAGCTACGACCGAAGTATCGACGTAGCCGTCGGTCGTCAACGACCAGCGTTCGGTCGTCCCGGTTGCGGCGTCGAGCGCGACGATCTCGTCGCTGTTCTCACCCGCGCCGGAAATGACGATCGTATCGCCGGCAAACATCGGCGCCGGCCGCACGGTGTAGTCGAGATCGACCGACCAGGACGTCTCGCCCGACGCCGCGTCGACCGCATACAGGCGAGCCTGTCCGGTGGCGATCGGATCGGACGACCCGGCCGGCGGCGTGGCGGCGTTGGGCTCGACCGCGGAAGCCGGAACATTCGGATTGGCAATCAGCTCGGTCTCATTGAGGCCGGGCGGGTCCTGGATCGCGCTGGTCGCGACGTAGATCGTCCCCACCGCGACGACGGGCGTCGTCGGGTAGTTACCACCGAGCCCGGCCGACCAGACCTGTTCGCCGTTCTCAGCATCGAACGCGTAGAGGGCGCCGAGGTTCGACGCGGCATAGACCAGCCCGCCGGCGAAGCTGAGGGAGGCGTTGGGGGTCAACGTGCCCTGGATCGGATAGGTCGTATTCCAGACCTCCACTCCGGTCGCGACCGTGATCGCCTGAACGGTCCCCAGCCCGTCGGAGACATAGACGAGATCGCCGACGACGAGCGGGGACAGGTAGCCGATCCCGCCGGTCGCGAAGCGCCAGACGGTCTGGCCCGTCTGGGCGTCGAGCGCCAGTAGCGCACCGGTACTTTCGATCGCGGTCGGTGCGGTTCCCGGCGTCGCCAGGACATCGGCCGCCGCATCCGATTGACCGTAATCGGTGACCGGAACCAGGACCAGCCCATCGCTCACCGCCGGCGCGCCGTACTCCAGCCGTCCCTCGTCGACCGCTGCCTGCCAGCGGAGGTTGCCGGTGGCGGTGTCATAGGCGACGACTTGTGAACCGGTGGGATACGCGCCCTGGTTGACGGCGTAGAGCGTGTCCCCGGCGACGACCGGAGCGGCGGTAAACGAGCCGGATGTTGGCATCTTCGACCAGACGACCTCTGGTGCCGTCCCGACACCCGGGCCAGGCATCTCACCCGTTCGGCCACCGTTGCCATAGGCCATCGCCACCGCGCCAGACGCGGCAACCGGGGTGGAAACCTGGGTGTTCTGACCGAAGCCGGGGACGAGTGCGGGCAGGCCGCCACCGCCACTGCCACCCATCATGACGGAGACGAGGCCGATGATCAGCGCCGCGACGCCGAGCAACTCGACGATCGGCCAGCCATGGCGGTTCCAGCGCTGGGCGAACGTCCCACGGCGACGGGTGCCGATCGCCGTCGGGACGGAGGATGGCTCGGCCAGGGACGCGATGTGGCGGCGGGCGTCGCGGTGCCGCTGGTCCGGGGCGGAACTCGGCAGCGGTGGGAGCGACGTGGATTGGGACGGCGCAGTGCCGTTCAGCGACGGGTTTAGCGAAGGGTTGGGGTTGGGCAAGGGGATCGATGCATCCATGAGCAGGGTCTCCCGGAGGCGAGCAACGAACCGGGGGTCCGGCGCCGGGGCCTCGGATTGGGCACGAACGGCCCGGGCGGTAGCGGCGAGCCACGGGTCGAGACCAACCGGTGGCTGCCCACGATCATCGCGGCCAATGCGATCGAGAAAGTCGTCGAGCCGATCGGCAGCGTTGTAGTCAGGAATGGTCATCAGTGGTCCCCCCTTTCGTCCGGGCTGGCGCCGAGCAGGCGCCGAAGGGTCGTGATCGCACGGAACTGGAGCATCTTGACGGCGCCCGGCGGTCGGCCCATCACCTGGGCGACCTCGGGTCCGGTCAGGTCGGCGAGCCGCAGCTCGATGGCGCGGCGCTGGTCGCCGGGCAGGTGACGAAGGAGGGCGTGGACGGCGTCGCGGCCCTCGGCGATCAGGGCCGCTTCTTCCGGGGTCGGGTCGCGGTCGATCGCTTCCGGGACGCCGTCGATCGATGCCTGGGGCCGCTGCCGACGCCAGCTATCGATCACGACGCGCTCGGCGATCGTGAACAGCCAGGCCGGGAAGGACGTGCCGTCCCGGTGGGAGTCGATCGCCGTCATCGCCCGGACGAACGTCTGGCTGGTGGCGTCCTCGGCCGCCTCCCGGGTCCGCAGCCGCCGGTAGCAGTAGCGGTAGACCCGGTCGACGTAGCGGTCGTAGAGCAGCCCGAACGCCTGCCGGTCGGCCTTCGCCAACCGGACGAGCTCGGTGTCCGTCAGCACCGCCGCGACCGGCGCCGGCGTGGCCGGATGCGACCGGACGCCGGGATCATGGCTGGCCGCTCGTCCGAACGGTGTTGTCCCGGACTGGTCCGTCACGACCGACCAGTCCGGTAGCGTCCGTTTTGTCGCCGGCAGCCTGCGCATCCCGTCCACACCGGCCCCTCCCGTCCGCACGATCCCGGTTGAGGGCGAGGCCACCCCATGGCTGGTGGTCCCGCCGCGATCAGATCAGTCAGACGCGTCTGGGAATAGAGACGCGGGAGTGGTGGGGATGGTCACGGTTGGTCTCAATGACGCGCGGCACATCGTTCGTCGTAGGGACATGGCTTGCCTTGTCCGCGCCGCGAGGCGCCATATACCGCGTAGCGGTCCCGGGGCTCGCAGACAACGCGGTTCCTGTTTGACCGAATCGGTCGCAAACACTGTTATCGCCCTGCGGGGCGATGGCCGCTGCGGCGGCCGGGCGGGGCAAGCCCACGCCCCTACGACGAACGCCACGCTCCCGACGCCTGTGATCAGATCACGCCACCTCACCGAACCCCGACCGCCTGCTCCGACACCTCCTGAGCGACTCCGGCATGGTCGTCGTCCTCGTCGACGATCGGGATGTCCCGCAGGCAGTGGATGCCGGAGCGCAGGATCGGGATGACGGCCAGCGCCATCCCGGCGGCGGCGATGACCATCGTCGCCCGGACGCTGATCAGGAACGGCAGCAGCCCGGCGGCGCCCGTCCCGGCGAGCTGCCCGGCGAACGTCGCCATCCGCAGCGTCGCCTGGACCCGTCCCTGCCACGCGTCACTGGCGCTGGCCTGGATCAGGCTCGTGTCCGCGATCTCGTAGACCGTCAGGGCCGAGTCGCCGAGCACCTGCTGGGCCAGGACCAGCCCGAAGGCGAGCAGGGTCGCCTCCGTCGAGAGCGGCACCAGCAGGTTGGCGAGCGCCGCGACGACCAGCGCGGCGACCATCGCGTTGCCGACGCCCAGCCGCCGGACGATCCGGCCGGTGACGACGGCGCCGAGCAGCGCGGCCGCCCCGCCGAGGGCGAAGGCGACGCCGCTGATCCCCTCCGACAGCCCGATCTCCCGGAGGACGTAGAAGATGTAGAGCGTCCCAAGCATGTGCTGGAACAGGCTGACCAGGATCGTCGAGCCGAGCAGCCCCCGCAGGACCGCGCTCCGCACGACGTAGCGCAGCCCATCGACGAACTCCGCCAGCACCGGCGGATGAACGGCATTCGCGGCGGGGACCGCCTCGGGCTTCGCGATCCGGGAGACGAAGACCGCCGACCAGACGGACGTCGCGGCGTCGATGAGGAAGACGACCGGGGCGGTCAGCCACTGGACCAGCCAGCCGGCGGATGCGAAGGCGGCCGCCTCCGCAATGGAACCACTACCGGTCAGCCGGCTGTTGGCCTCGGTCAGTGCCGAACGGGAGATCAGCCACGGCAGGTGCGAGCGGTTGGCGACGTCGAAGGAGAGGGACAGGACACTCGTCAACGCGGCGACGGCGTAGAGCAGGCCCATGCCGAGGACATCGAGCAGGGCCGCGACCGGGATCGCCAGCACGACGGCCGCCCTGACCAGATCGGCGGCGACCATGACCGGGCGGCGCCGGACACGGTCGACCAGGACACCGACCCACGGCCCGGCGACGACGGCCGGGACCAGCCCGGCGAAGCTCAGGAGCGCGAGCTGGAACGGCGTCGCGTCGAGATAGCCGATCGCGAGGAACGACATCGCCAGGCCGCCGACGAGCGACCCGAAGGTCGAAACCGTCTGAGCGGCCCAGAGTCGGAGGAAATCAGGATCTCGCCAGAGACCAGCCCGGAAGCGGGACATGGGGACGCACCCTTTCGACGCACGAACAACGCAGAGTCATCGCGGATCGGGTGCGGGTGCTAACGAGGAGGAATCCCATCCGTGTGCTCCGGTGTGCAGGTGTCGGGACGGGTGTGCCGCCTGGCGTCGTCCATAGGCTGGCCTGGTTATACGACAGGCCAGGCAAAGGCGGCGCTGTCACCCGGATGACACCACCGGCGGTTCTCGTCCGGTCGATGGCCCGGAAATGCATCAATGATATTTAGTGATATGCATTGCGATCGACCGGACCATGTGCTACCGTGCACAGCACCATCACCGTCCGACCGGCCGATCACGTTGGAGGATCGCCATGGCGCATCGCCGCGTCACGATCGATGACATCGCCCGCGAGAGTCAGGCGTCGCCGACGACCGTTTCGCTGGTGCTGCGCGACAAGCCGGGGATCAGCATGGAGACCCGCCAGCGCGTCCTGGCGGTCGCCCGCTCCCTCGGCTACCAGCACCGCGGCCCGCTCCGGATCAGCGGCGCGACCGAGCCGCTCAGCGTCGCCCTGATCGTGCGCACCCAGGAGCGCTACGGCGAGCCCGGCACGCCGAGCATCAACCCGTTCTACTCATGGGTGCTGGCCGGGGTCGAGTCGGCCGCCCGCTCGCGGGAGATGAACCTGCTCTACGCGACGCTGACCGTCGACGACGACAACCACCACACCGACCTGCCGTCCCACCTCCTCCAGCAGGCGCTCGATGGCGTCCTGCTGGTAGGCGCGTTCCACCCGGAGACGGTCCGGGCGATCGCCGCCAGCCGCTCCGGCCCGATCGTCCTGGTCGACGCCGCGTCCGGGAGTCCGGGGCTGGATGTCGTCGTGACGGACAACGCTGGCGGGGCGATGGAGGCCGTCCGCTACCTCCTCGCCCTCGGTCACGATCGGATCGCCTTCCTCGCGCCGCCGGAGGGGATCAACCCGAACTTCGACCAGCGCCGATCCGGCTACCGGGCAGTCCTGGCCGAGCATGAGGGGGTTCCAATGGAAGGGCGTATCCTGCGCAACGACCTCGATGAGGCGGTCGAGCACCTGCTCGGCCAGTTCCCGGACGTAACGGCGATCTTCGCGGCCAACGACCGCTTCGCGCTCGCGACGGTCAGCGCGCTGCGACAGCGGGGCTGCCGGGTGCCGGAGGACATCTCGGTGATGGGCTTCGACCACATCGAGGCCAGCGGCAACGGGGTCGGATCCCTGACGACGATGGCCGTCGACAAGGGGTCGCTCGGGCGCCTGGCGGTCGAGGCGCTTCGCTACCGCCTGTCGTGGCCGGACGCCTCGGAGATCACGATCGCGCTGCGGCCTCGGTTGACGCAACGATCGTCGGTCGCGGCGCTCGCCGTCCGGGAGGTAGTCGGGGCAACGGCCGCCGTCGCCCCCTAGACCGGAGCGCGGCGATCGGGGCAATATGGCGCCGGATCCTCGCCGATCCACCTCGGGACCACTCGCACGGCTTCGACGCAGAAGGGACGGCCATGGCCACAATACGACTGGGTGGGAAGGCATCGTCAAACAAGCGCGGCGGACGGGGCGTCCCGCTGCGCACGCGGCTCTGGCGCGATCGCTGGATGTATCTGTTCATCCTTCCCGGCCTGACCTATTTCCTGATGTTCATCTATCTCCCGTTGCTCGGCAACGTCATCGCCTTCCAGAAGTACTCGCCGTTCCTGGGGTTCCGGAACAGCCCATGGGTCGGCTGGCAGAACTTCGAGCGGCTCTGGACCGACCCGGACTTCCACACCGCGCTGATCAACACCATCCAGATCGAGGTGTTGCAGTTGCTCTTCGCCTTCCCGGCGCCGCTGGCTCTGGCGCTGCTGCTCCACTCGATGATCAGCGAGCCACTCAAGCGCGCGATCCAGAGCATCGTCTACCTGCCCCACTTCCTCTCCTGGGTCATCATCATCGCGCTCTGGCAACAGATTTTCGGTGGCGCCGGGTTCCTCAACCAGATCCTCGCCAACCAGGGCCTGGACCGGATCAACATCATGGGCAACCCGGACTTCTTCAAACCGCTGGTCGTCCTTCAATCCATGTGGAAGGACATCGGCTGGGGCACGATCATCTTCCTCGCCGCCCTGACCCGGATCGACACCCAGCTCTATGAGGCCTCCGTCATCGACGGAGCCAACGGCCGCCGCCGGCTGCTGGACGTGACGCTTCCCGGCATCCGGGGCATCGTGATCCTCCTCCTGATCCTGCGGATGGGCTCGCTGTTCTCGACCGGCTTCGAGCAGTACTTCCTCCAGCGCAACGCGGTCGGCCCCGAGGCCGCCGAGGTCATCGATACCTTCGTCTACTACAGCGGTGTCCTGGGTGGGAACTGGTCGTTCGGTACCGCGGTCGGACTGGTCCGCGGCCTGATCGTTATCGTCCTGATCCTGGGCGCGAACTGGCTCGCGAAACGCGTTGGTGAGGAGGGCCTGCTCTGATGGCAACGGTGCAAGAGAACCCGAAGTCGGACGTAATGGGCATCGGCCCGCTCGCGACCGCCGCCCCCGGCCGCAAGGTCCGGCGGCGGTCGCCCAACCGGCCGATCTGGATGGAAGAGCCCGGTCCGCTCGTCAAGACCGCCAAGGTGGTCACCCTGACGCTCCTGACCTTCATCATGGTCTTCCCTCTGGTCTACGTCGTCGCCGTCAGCTTCTCCTCGGCCAAGGACGTCCTCGGCGGCGGGCTGATCCTGTTCCCCCGGAACCCGACCCTGGAGTCCTACCGGGCGGTGATCGAGGGGGGCGTCGTCACCCGGGCGCTGTCGATCAGCATCTGGCTGACGCTGATCGGAACCGCGCTCCAGATGATCTTCACGGTCATGCTGGCCTACGGCCTGTCTCGCCCCGGCGTCTGGGGCTCGAAGGTGATCCTCTACATCGTGCTGGGGGCGCTGATCTTCTACCCCGGCCTGATCCCGAGCTTCCTCGTCGTCAAGGAACTCGGCCTGCTCAACAGCTACGGGTCGCTGATCATCCCGGGGCTCGTCAGTGCCTGGAATCTGATCATCGTCCGGAACTTCTTCATGAACCTGCCCAGCGAACTACTGGACGCGGCCCGCGTCGACGGCGCCAGCGACCCGCAGATCCTGCTCCGGATCGTCCTGCCGCTGTCCAAGGCGGTGCTGGCCGTTGTCGCCCTGTTCTACGGCGTGGCCACCTGGAACATCTTCTTCAACGCGATCCTCTACCTGAACGATTCGACCAAGTGGCCAATCCAGGTCGTGCTACGGCAGTACGTCCTGCTCGGCAACAGCGTCGCGGGCAACGACTCCTTCAATCCCGGCCAGGCCCCACCCCCGACCCAGTCGATCCAGATGGCGATCGTCGTGATCGGCACCCTCCCGATCCTGCTCGTCTACCCGTTCCTGCAGCGCTACTTCACGAAGGGTGTCCTGACGGGCTCGATCAAGGGCTGACGGACCGATGACCAGCAGCGGCGCCCCAGGGGATCACCCCTACGGACCCACGTACCGCCGTGAATTCGTTGCACCGATCGCCGGTGTCATGAGCCCTGCGTCCAGCACCGGAGGTGGCCGATGGATCCGTGATGCGTCCGTATCCGCGCGTTCCATGACCCGAGCTCCCGATGACTGACCCGGCGAACAGGGCCCGTTTGCCAGTCGCTCCACCGGACGCTCCCGGCCGCATGCGACCGTCCGCGTTTTGCTATGGAAGAAGGAAGCACCAGATGACCAGCGAGGATCGTCCTGTGAACGACCACTCCACCCCGCGGCTCCGTCCCGTCGATCGCCGCTCACTCGTTCGCGGCGCCGCCGTGGCCGGAGCCAGCGCGGCCGCGGCGGCCGCGCTGGCGCGGTCCGGTCTCGCCCAGGACGCGACGTCCGCCCAGCCCCCGCCCGATGCGACGCCCCTGGCCGCGACTCCGGTCGCCGGCCCAGGTGGCTCACAGGTCGTCACGTCGACCGTCGAGGGCGTGCCCGACGTCTACCTGACGTCGCCCGAGCCCTTCATGTCCTACGACGGCGTGCCAGGCAGCGGCGGATCAGTCAGCGCCTTCATGATCTCCTACAGCCCGCCCCCTCCGGCCCGTGACCAGAACCAGTACTGGCAGGAGCTGGAAAAGCGCCTTGGCGTGACCTGGAACATCGACCTGACCCCCCAGCCCAGCTACGGCGAGAAGTCGGCGACCTACTTCGCCGGCGGCAACCTGCCGGATCTGTTCTACCTCAACCCCGAGCAGAACGCCCCGCAGCAGTACCAGGCCATGGCCCAAGGCGCCTTCCTGGACATCGAGCCCTACGTGACGGGCGACGCGTTGCAGCAGTTCAAGAACCTGGCGACCTTCCCGCAGTACGCCTGGGACAACGCCCGCTTCCAGGGCACGCTCTACGGCGTGCCCAAGGTCCAGCCCAAGATCGGCAACCTTGGCTTCTACCGGACGGACTGGGCCGAGACGTTCGGTGTCACGCCGAGCGACCCGGAGACGCTCCGGGCCTTCCTCACCCAGTGCACGACCGGCGACCCGAACGGCAACGGCAACCCCGACACCTGGGGATCGGGCCGGTTCGAGAACGGCTGGCGGGCGTGGGACAACGCGTCCATGTCGCAGATGTTCCGGGTCCCGTTCAACTGGCGCCAGAACGACGACGGCACCCTGACGTACATGATCGAGACCGATGAGTACCGCCAGTTCCTCCAGTACCAGGCGGAGCTCTACGCCGCCGGCGCGTTCCACCCGGACGCCGCCGGGATGACCTTCAGCGACGCCCAGAACGCCTTCATCGCCGGCGCGACCGGCTTCCACTACGAGGGCTTCCCGTCCTTCTACGGTACCGGCAGCGTCACCGACCGGATGCAGCAGGCCAACCCCGGCGGGACCGATACCTACATCACGCCGGTCGGGGCCGACGGCCAGCCGGGCATCGTCTACAACGGCGTCGGCCACTTCGGCTACGTCGGCATCCCGGCCAGCCTGCAGGGCAACGACGACCGGATCAACGAGCTGCTCCGGATCCTGGACTACCTCGCGGCGCCGTTCGGCTCCGAGGAGGCAACCTTCCTGGCCAACGGCATCGAGGGCGTCCACAGCGACCGCAATGCCGACGGCAACCTGATCCTCAATGACCGCGGCCGATCCGAGAAGAGCGACCTGCCCAGCCCGATGAACGGCCTGCCGGTCTTCTTCTACCCGGAGGACCCCACCATCGGCCTCGCCATCCAGCAGGGCGGGTACGCGTCGGTCGGCCTCGGGATCGACGACCCGACCCTCGGGCTCTACTCGGCGGCCAACATCGAGAACGGGCCGGCGCTGACCCAGCTCGGGACCGATACCGTCACCGCGATCATCACGGGCCGGCAGGGCATCGACACCCTGGACGCCGCCATCGAGGAGTGGAAGAGCCGCGGCGGCGACCAGATCCGCCAGGACTTCCAGGAGGCACTCCAGCAGCAGGGCTAGTCCTGCCCCACTGACGATGAGACGGACAACGCGATGGGGCTGGCTGGCGAGCGTTCGCCGGTCGGCCCCGTCGCGTTGTCCGTCAGCCAGAGCCTGGTCACCATTGAAACCAGATCATGGCGCGGACTGATCGGGCCCCTGACCCGCGCCGTCCCGGCCACGCGCAGGGACGTCACGCGGTCGCGGTCAGTTGGCTATACTCCTGATAGACACACGTTCACTGGTTCAGTGTTGAACAGTGACAATCTGCAGGAGGAACTGTCAGATGACCAAGTTGAACCACCGGACCGTGAAGCCCACCAACGCCCGATCAGGGCTCGACCGCCGATCGGTGCTCAAGGGCATCGCCGGAGGCGCCGCCCTCGCTGGCGCCGCGACCTTGCCCCGGATCACCTTCGCCCAGGACGCGACCCCGGCCGCCACGCCAGTCGTCGGCGGCACCCCGGCCCTCGGGACCCCGGCCGCGACACCAGTGGCCGCCAACGGCTACTACCCATCCGGCTCCGACGCCGTCCCCGACGCCTACACCCAGGCGCCCGCACCGTTCGTCTCCTACGATGGCGTTCCGGGGAGCGGCGGCACGGTCCGCGCCTTCGCGATCGCCTACGCGCCGCCACCGCCCGCCCGTGACCAGAACCAGTACTGGCAGGAGCTGGAGCGCCGCCTGGGCGTGACGTGGGAGATCGACATGACGCCGCAGCCCAGCTTCGGCGAGAAGTCGGCCGCCTACTTTGCCAGTGGCGACCTCCCCGATATCTTCTACATGAACCCGCAGCAGGGCGCCCCGCAGCAATGGCAGGCGCTCAGCCAGGGGGCCTTTCTGGACCTCACCCCCTATCTGACCGGCGACGCCCTGGCCCAGTTCAGGAACCTGGCGACCTTCCCGCAGTACGCCTGGGACAACGTCCGGTTTCAGGGCAAAATCTACGGTGTCCCCAAGGTCAGCGGCGCCCGCTTCAGCAGTCTCCCCTTCTACCGGGCTGATTGGCTCGACGCGCTTGGGCTGGCGCACCCGACATCGCCGGATTCCGTCCGTGAGATGCTGGTCGCCTTCTCCAAAGGCGACCCGGACGGCAACGGCAGCGACGACACCTACGGCATGGGGCGGCACTGGTTCGGCTGGCATGTCATGGACAACAAGCTGGCGGCGTACATGCACCGTGCCCCGCGTGAGTGGCAGGTCAACGCCGACGGCTCGATGGTCTTCACCAACGAGACCCCCGAGTTCCGCCAGGAGGTCGAGTGGCAGAAGCGCCTCTGGGACGAGGGCGGTTACCACCCGGACGCGCCGGCGATGACGTACCCGCAGGCCAAGCAGGCCTTCATCGCCGGTCAGACTGGCCTGCATCTCGACGCCCTTGCCACGATGCTGAGCCCGAGCAACGTACTCAGCCAGATGCAGTTGAACAATCCCAACGCCCGGTTGGCGCCCTACGTACCGGTCGGGCCGGATGGCCAGCCGGGGGCGACCTGGAACGATCCCGGCTTCTTCGGCTTCACCGGCATCCCGGCCAGCGTCACCGATGAGGAGCGCGTCCTCGAGCTGCTCCGGATCCTCGACTACCTCGCCGCGCCCTTCGGGTCCGAGGAATCCAACTTCCTCACCTACGGGATCGAGGGCGTCCACCACACCCTCGATGCGACCGGCGCCCGGCTCTTCAACGATCAGGGCCGGCTGGAGAAGAGCGACCTGATCGCGCCGATGGGCGGCATCCCGGTCTACTACTTCCCCGAGCAGCCGGAGGTCGGACCACAGATGCAGCAGATCGCGCTGCAGTCCTTCGCGCTCGGGCGGGACAACCCGAACCTGACGCTCTTCTCCCCGACCAACGTCGAGCTGGGTCCGCAGCTGGAGCAGATGGGCGTCGACGCGATCTCGGCAATCGTCAGCGGCCGGGACTCGCTGGACAGCTTCGACAGCGCGGTCTCGGAGTGGCGTGACCGCGGCGGCGACCAGATCCGCGGCGAGCTCCAAGAGGCCCTGCAGCAGGTGGGATAAGGGCTCTGGGGTGAAGAAACGAGGAAGGCCCTGACGGGGCTGGCCGGTTGTTCACCTGCCGGGCGGCCCCGTCCCCGTTATGGGCTCGACACCGGTTAGTGGGCGTCGGCCCGTTGTCCGGCACAGGGTACACTGGGCGAGTATCCGGGTTCCCTGGCTCAACGTTGAGCATTGACCAAACGCAGGAGGAACCGCTCGATGACCCCACCCGATGACCGGAATACGGCCACCCCCCTCGCCCGGACGACCGCCAATCGACGCGCGGTCCTCCAGGGTATCGCTGGCGCGACCATCGCCAGCGCGGCCGCCAGTCCTCGCATCACCTTCGCTCAGGACATGGCACCCGCCACCCCGGCGGGTGCCGCCGGTGGGACACTGCCCGTCCCCGGGCAGATCCAGTATCCCTCCGGACGGGACGGGGTTCCCGACGCCTATCTGGCCCTGCCCGAGCCGTTCGTGTCGTCCACCGGCACACCGGGGACGGGTGGAACGGTCCGGACGTTCACCATCGCCTACGACCCTCCTCCACCGGATCGGGACAGCAATCAGTTCTGGCAGGAACTCGAACGTCGTCTCGGCGTGACCTGGGAAGTCGACATGACACCCCAGTCGGTCTATGGCGAGAAGTCCGCCGCGTACTTCTCGGGTGGGGACCTGCCCGACATCTTCTATCTGAATCCGGGTCAGGGTGCGCCGCAGCAATACCAGGCTATGTCTCAGGGCGCGTTCCAGGATCTGACCCCGTTCGTGACGGGAGACGCCCTGCAGCAATATCCCAACCTCGCCGCCATCCCGCAGTATGTCTGGGACAACGTGAAATTCCAGGGGCAGATCCTGGGCATCCCGGCGACCCATGTTTCGCGCTTCGGGAACGTGCCGTTCTACCGGACTGACTGGGCAGCCGCGGTCGGGATGAGTGGCGCCGCCGGCCCGGACCAGGTCCGGGCCATGATGCAGGCCTTCACCCAGAACGATCCCGACGCCAACGGCAGTCCCGACACGTGGGGCATGGGTCGGTACGAAGGGGGCTGGTTCCCCTGGGATAACACACTCGCCTCGACGATGTTCCGGGTGCCGTTCGACTGGCGTCGCAATCCTGACGGTACCCTGACCTCGATGCTGGAGACGGAGGAGTACCGGCAGGCGATCGCCTGGACCGCTCAGGTCTATCAGGACGGCAGCTTCCATCCGGATGCCGCGTCGATGACGTTCGGGAGCGCGCGGGAGGCGTTCATCGGCGGGTCGACCAGCCTGCACGCCGGGGGGTTCCTCGCCTTCTACCTGGCTGGTGGCCCCATCGACCAGGTCCAGACGGTCAATCCCGCGGCGACGGTCGGCCCGCTGTTCCCGGTCGCGGCCGACGGCCAGCCTGGCTTCGTCCGCAACACGCCGGGCTTCTTTGGATACAACGCGATCCCGTCCTCGATCGACGATGAGGACCGCGTACGGGAACTCCTCCGTGTCCTCGATTACCTCGCATCGCCCTTCGGTTCGGAGGAGTGGCTGTTTCTGAGTTACGGGATCGAAGGCGTCCACTTCGAGCGCAGCGCGACGGGTGATCCGATCGTCAATGATCTTGGTCGGCGCGAGCGCTCGTCCCTGATCTATCAGATGCCGCCACTCCCGACGCTCTATATCCCTGACCAACCGGAACTGGCCCTGACGATCATGGACCAGGCTGTCCGCCTGCTTGACATCGGCATCGACCCACCGACTCGCGGGCTCTACTCACCGGCCGAGGTCGAAAACGGGGCCGCACTCGCCCAGTTCGGCTCCGACAGCATCACCTCGATCATCACGGGCCGGACGCCGTTGGACCAGCTGGACGCAACCATCGCCGACTGGCGTGACCGCGGCGGCGACCAGATCCGCGGCGAGCTCGAAGAGGCCCTGCAGCAGGTGGGGAGCTAGCTCGACGGCGACGGCGAAGTCAAACGACCGGACCGGGCGGCGGAACACTCCGCCGCCCGGTCCTGCTTTCCACCATTTCGGGCGCGTTTACAGCGGTGCTCAGAAAGGTTGACCGCCGCCTCCATGGACGCGACATGGTCTCCCCCGCTCCATCCGATGAGGACCGACGGGACGAGTCCGGGTGCCCCCTGGGCGCGGGAGAGGGCCGGGGGGTGGGGCTCGTCGCTGGTGACCGGACAACGCCAAGGAATCCGGCTCCAGGACGGCCGCTGCCAGGCGACGGTTGGCCACGCGGTCTGTCCTCTGGCCGCGACGCTGGACGGCGCGTCACGATGGCTGGATCTGGCTGGGCGCGGTCTCCGGCCGGATTGCGGGACGTTGTCCCTGTCGCTGGGGCCGCAGCACCTTGGTCTCCCTGGCAAGAACGTACGAGCCAATGACCAGCGTCGCCGCCAGCACCTGACCAGCGATCGTCTCGACCGTCGGGAACAGGGCGAACCAGATACCCATCCAGGCCGGGATCGGCAGACTGAGCGTCGTCGTCGGGATCCAGCCCGCCAGCTGCATCTCCTGCAGGCTCTCGCCAACCATCACGACCAGAACGAACCCGAGCATGACGCCCGTCAGGACGAGCATCCGCTTGTACGGTAGCCGGTGGTGGGCGACGAAAGTCAGGACCGCAACCGCCGCTGTGAAGCCAAGCCCGATCAGGACGCCCTTCAGCACGACCGCCGACCCCGCCTGAAGCCGCAGGTTCTGGAGGAAGAGGACGACCTCGACCCCCTCACGGTAGACTGCCGTGAACCCCAGCAGCCCGAGCCCGAGGAGCGTCCGGCGCTGCCCGTTCCCGGCCGTCGCGAGCAGGTCGCGGCGGCGGCGGTTGTGATGGGCGATCCAGCCCGTCCAGTAGATCCGGTGGAAGAACCAGTTCATCACGACCAGCAGGACGACGACCGCCAGCAACCCCGTGGCCGCCTGAATGTCGAGTTCCGGGGCGTTGACGGCGCTGATGATTGCGATCGCGATGAACCAGGTCACCACGGTGGCGAGGCCGGCGGCACCGGCTCCCGCCGCGACCGGACGGCGGTAGCGGACATTGGCGCCCAGGAAGCTGGCGCTGACCGCGGCCAGGACCAGGATGGCCTCCAGCCCCTCGCGAAAGACCAGAACGCTCGCGTTCAGAATGATCGCGCGCTGGCTGAGGTGCGGCGCCGCCGGGTCGGGATTGCCGGCGCTGCTCACGCCCTGCCAGACCAGGACACCCAGAACCGCCGCCGCCAGCGCCAAAAGTCCGACCCACCGGGCGCTCCGCCAGCTCACCGGTGACGTCTCCGTCCGATTGCTCACCCGCATGTCGTCTCTCCGGAAGCGTATATCCGACCAATCGAATCAGATATTACCGCAGAGAGGGCGGGATAGCCTAGTGGTTGGGTCGGAGTTCACCGGATCATCCTGATGGTTATCGCCATGACCCGGCGAAAATGACTCGGCCAGCAAGCGCTCCCTCACCGCGCTGCCAGACCGCGGCCACCCGGAATCGGCCCCGTCGGACCTATCTGGCACGAGACATGCCGGGTAGAGTCGTCATCACTTCAGGCTCGGCGCGAGCCGGGGCGATTTGCCGAGCGCCTGTTGGCTCGGCCAGCGATGACAATCATCACCCGTCGTCCGGGCACTGTTGCCCGGCATCACCAGGAGGTCGTCTACACATGATCGATGCACAGCCGCGGGATCAGACTCGCATCGACCCAGCGTCGGATTCCCCGCCGACCACCATCGACCGTCGCTCCGTCATGCGCGGCGCGCTTGGCGCGACGGCCGCCGCGCTGGTCGTCTCCCAGACCGGCTCCCGGGTGTCGTTCGCCCAGGAGGCGACCCCGGCGACGGCCAGTCCGGTCATCGACAACGGCTTCGTCCGATCGACCGTCGAGGGCGTCTCGGATGTCTGTCTCCAGTTGCCGGCTCCGTTCGCGTCGACTTCCGGTGTGCCGGGGTCCGGCGGAACGGTCCGGGCCTTCACGATCTCTTACGCCGTGCCGGGTCCGGGCCGCGACGACAACCAGTACTGGCAGGAACTGGAGCGCCGGCTGGGGGTGACCTGGGAGGTCGATCAGACGCCGCAGGCCAACTACGGGGAGAAGTCAGCGGTCTATCTGGCCGGCGGCGACCTGCCCGACCTGTTCTATCTCAACCCCAACCAGGGTGCCCCGCAGCAGTACCAGGCCCTGACGCAGGGCGCCTTCACGGACCTGACGCCCTACGTCACCGGCGACGCGTTGCAGCAGTACCCCAATCTGGCGGCCTACCCGGCCTACGCCTGGAACAACTCGAAGTTTCAGGGCAAGCAGTACGGCATCCCGCTGCCGGGCGGCATCGCCAGCGACCTGCCGTTCTACCGGACCGACTGGGCGACGAAACTGGGCGTAGCCCCCAGCCGCACCCTTGGGCCGGACGCCGTCATGCAGCTCCTGACCGGCTTCACCAACGGCGACCCGGACGGCGATGGGTCCCCCGACACCTGGGGAACTGGCCGCTTCGGCAACGGCTGGACGGCCTGGGACAACGGGTTCGCGATGTTCATGCACCGTGTCCCGCAGGGCTGGCGGGTCAACCCCGATGGCTCACTGCAGTACTTCATCGAGACCGACGAGTACCGGCAGGCGATCGACTTCCTGACGAAGGCGTACGCCGGTGGCGGCTTCCACCCCGATGCCGCCTCGATGACCTTCGCGTCGGAGTCCGACGCCTTCGTGGCCGGCGCGACCGGCTTCCACACCGAGGCCTTCGGGTCGTTCTTTGGTGTGGATGGTGCGACGAGCCGGATCCAGCAGGTCAACCCGAGCGCCACCATCGACTACTTCGTCCCCAGTGGACCGGACGGCCTGCCGGGCGTCACCTACAACAACCCCGGGTTCTTCGGCATGGTCGGGATTCCCTCCTCGATCAGCGATGAAGAGCGGATCAACGAGCTCCTCCGCATCGTCGACTACCTCGCGGCGCCGTTCGGCAGCGAAGAGTGGCTGTTCAAGAACTACGGGATCGAGGGCGTCGACTTCACCCGCGACGCCAACGGCAACCCGATCACGACCGACCTCGGCACGCTGGAGCGGGGCGCCCTGACCTACTTCGTCGGGAACCCGAGCGTCACCTATATCCCGGATGACCCACAGATCGGCCTCATCATCCAGAAGGGCCAGTACGACGCCGTTGCCGTTGGCATCAACAATCCGGCCCTGACGCTGTACTCGGAGACGAACACCTCGGAGGGTCCCGCGCTGGAACAGTTCGGGACGGACCAGATGACAGCGATCGTCACCGGTCGCCAACCGTTCGACTCCCTGGATTCCGCGATCGCGGAGTGGCGCAGCCGGGGCGGCGACCAGATCCGGCAGGAGTACCAGGAGTCGATGCAGCAGAGCGGCGAGTAGCCGCCGCACTCCAGGCAGACACCGAGCGACCGGGAGGCGGGACGTCCTGCCTTCCGGTCGCGTTCATTCCGGGCGGTCGCTTGCGGCCCTCGCCTTTCGGCCCGTCCGTCCCGCAATTGCGCCGCTCGCACGGCATCCCAATCAGGGGAAGACCGGTCAGGATACCTTGAACCGACGCCGCCAGGGTCCCGTCGGCCGACGGGGTTCCCACACCCGGCTTTGCGCCGGGACCACAGGCGACGGCGACGCCGGGCGGTGTTGCTGGGTGAGATTGCGGTCATCGATCGTACCCGGTCCCGGATGGGGAGCTCCGGCTCCGGGTCCGTCGGTCACGACACGGGCACCCATGGAGTCGAGGGTCTCCACGACGTTCATGTCCGGTACTCCGGCGAAGGCAGGGTCGTTGGCCGGCCGGTTGCCGCGGGAGTCGCTGGCGCACGCCCCGTGCTCCACCTCGTTGGCACCGCACGGGAAGCTGACCGTGACAAGATCTCGGCCTCGCGTCCCGGCGAAGGCACGCATCGCCGCAACCTCGACCGCCGTCTCGCCTGCCCTGCGGCACCGTTGTTGCCACCAGGCACGTATCCGGACCCAGAACGGGCCGCGTCGGGTCGTATTGCGGCTCGAGCCGGCGCGGTGTCGCACGGTCGTGGGCGAACACATGGAACGACACCAGGGGCGTGGCCCGGAAGGACCGGTGTGACCTTTACGTTCACGATCTGGTATCTGATCGCCGGTGTGCTCTTCATCACCATGGCGCTGAGCGGCTCCATCCTGAAGCGTCTGCCGCTGACCACGTCGATCCTCTACCTGTTAATCGGTCTCGCGCTGGGGTCGTTCGGGTTCGGGTTCATCTCGCTGGACCTGATCGAAGACGCCGCCCTGATCGAGCGGATCACCGAGGTCGCGGTCATCGTCTCCCTGTTCACGGCCGGGCTCAAGCTGCGGATCGACTGGAGCGATACCCGCTGGCTGGTCCCGCTCCGGCTGGCCGTCATCTCCATGGCGATCACGATCGGGCTGATCGCCGTGGCCGGGGTCGTCGGGCTGGGGCTTTCCCTCGGCGCGGCGATCCTGCTCGGTGCCATCCTCGCCCCGACGGACCCGGTCCTGGCCTCGGAGGTCGCGGTCGACAGCCCGACCGACGAGGACCAGCTCCGGCTCGGGCTGACCGGAGAGGCCGGGCTCAACGACGGGACCGCCTTCCCATTTGTGATGCTGGGGCTGGGGCTGCTCGGCCTGCACGACCTCGGCTCATTCGGCTGGCGCTGGTTCGCGGTGGACCTCATCTGGGCCAGCGTTGGCGGCATCACGGTCGGCGTGCTGCTCGGAACACTGGTCGGCTACCTCGTCGTCTACCTGCGGCGAGAGCGGAGCGCGGCGGTCGGGCTGGACGAGTTCCTGACGCTGGGGTTGATCGCGCTGGCCTACGGCGGCGCCCTGCTGCTCCACACCTACGGGTTCCTGGCGGTCTTCGCGGCCGGGCTGGCGCTACGGCGGGTCGAGCGCCGCCTGACACCGGGCGATTTCGAGGAGGCGATCGAGGAGATCGTCTCGGGCCGCGAGGAGGAGACCTCGACCCGGAGCGAGACAGCGCCGGCGCACCTGCTGGCGGCCGTCCTCGGCTTCAACGAGCGGCAGGAGCGGATCGGCGAGCTGGCCGTCGTGCTGCTGATCGGCGGGTTGCTCACGGTGGACGGGCTGCCGGTCGCGGTCCTCTGGTTCGCGCCGCTGCTGTTCCTCGTGATCCGGCCAGCCGCCGTCTGGCTGGGTCTGCGCGGGGCGCAAACATCGCCGACGCAGCGGCACTACTTCTCGTGGTTCGGGATCCGCGGGATCGGGGCGATCTACTACCTGACCTACGCGATCGAACACGGCCTGCCAGAGGATGATGCCGAACAGATGACGGCCCTCGTCCTGACCGTCGTCGCCATCTCGATCGTCGTCCACGGCATCACGGTCACGCCGCTGATGAGCCGGTACGAGCGCCAGGGCCAGCGGGTGGCCGCCGCCGAGTCGGCCTGATCGCCGCGGGCCGGATGCCGGATCGCGTCTACCGTTTCGCGCTGGCGGGAGCAGCCGCCCCGTTCGCTTTCGGCGACGTGGCCGGGCGATCGTGATGCGAGGAGACGATGACTTGCGTTTTGCCCACATGGCCGGAGGACTGGACAGGGACGAGGGAGACGGTCGTGTCATACCCCGCGGAGTTGAGCAGACGCAGGAGACGCTCGACCGAGAAGCCATTGATGACCCCGCGCGTCAGGGCAGAAACCTTCGGCTGGTCGATACCCAACACGTCGGCAGCCTGGCGCTGATCCCAGTCATGTGCCCTGATGATGTTGGTTAGGGCGATCGCTAGATCGGCCTTGAGGAGCGCCTGGTCCGGATTCGGAAGGCCGAGGTCAGCGAACACGTTCTCGTTCCCGACGATGGCTCTGGTTCGGTCGGTCATGGACGGCGTCCCTCCTTCTTGATCATCTCGTACTCGTTGCGAGCATCGGCCAGCCGGGACTGCACGAGCCGGATCTCGTTCAGCGGTGTCGTGATACCTTGCCTCGACTTCTTCTGGAACGCGTGAAGTACGAACACGTATTCGCGAAACTGCACGGTGTAGACGACCCGATAGGTGCCGTCCGGATCGTCCGCACGGATCTCGAGCACGCTGGCCCCGCCGAAACCCTTGAGTGGTTTGGCAAGGTCATGCTTTCCACCTGACTGGGCCTGGCGTAGCGCCGTGCCAACCTGATATTTCACGTCATCGGAGAACGACCTGACGATGTCCCGGGTCGCCCCCATCCACACCAGTTGACGCTCCGCCTAGCGAGTCATACCGCACTCCGGCCAATGCCAATTCTGGCATACCTTGTCAATGCATCGACGCAGCGCCGCTACGTCTCGTGGTTCGCATCCGCGGGATCGGGGCGATCTACTACCGCGTCTCCTCAATGTCCCGGTCCGGGGGCGACCGGTAGCCGGATCGTCACGCTGGTCCCGACGCCCTCGGTGCTGGCGACGGATATCCTACCGTTGTGCTGCTCGACGAGCTGCCGGACACCGGACAGCCCGATCCCGCTGCCGCTGATGCCGTCGACGTTGCTGCCCCGGTGGAATCGCTCGAACACCTGGGGCAGGTCGGCCGCCGGGATGCCGATGCCCTGGTCGCTCACGATGAGCAACGCCCACGCTCCCGACTCGTCCTGGCGACCGTCCACCACCACCGACACCTGACCACCCCGCGGCGAGTACTTGATCGCGTTGTTGACGACGTTGTCGATCACCCGGCGGAGGCGAGCCGGATCGCCGTGGATCGTCACGGTCTGACGGATGTCCGTCCGTACCTGCCGCCCGGGCGAGATCGCCTTGGTGTTCCCGACCGTGCTCGTCACGAGCTCGCCGAGGTCGACGGTGGCGAGGTTGAGATCGACTGGCTGGCCGGCGTTGAGATAGACCGTATCGACCATCGCGTCGATGATCTGGATCATCTGCCCGGTGCTCTGCTCGATCACCTCCAGACCACGGGCGATCCGCTCGGCGTCGAGCGTCCCGCGCTGGGCCCGGCGGTACAGGAGTTGTCCCTCGCCGCGAATCGCCGCAACCGGGTTGCGCAGATCGTGGGCGAGGGAATCCATGAATGTCTGGCGCTCCCGCTCGGATTCCAGCTGGGTCGTGATGTCCTCCAGAGCCAGCAGGAGCCGTGGTGCCGCGACGTCGCTGGACTCCAGCACCCGGGCGTCGAGCTGGAACGTCCGGGGGCCGAGGCGGGGAAAGTCATGCTGGACCCGCAACTCCTCGAACGGGGTCCGCTGGTCGAGAACGGTCTCCAGCGCCGCGATCAGGATCGACTGGTTCCACTCACCGGTTCCAAGGACATCGATCCGCCGTCCGATCGTGTCGGCATGACGGACTCTGAAGGTGCGGTAGAACGCCCGGTTGGCGGAAACGACGCAGAGCGTATGATCCAGGACGAGGAGCGGTTCGCGGACCGTATCGACCGTCGCGTCGGCGTAGGCGCGGGCCCGCTCCAGGTCGATGAGCGCCTCGTTCAGCGTCAGTTCCGATGAGGCCGCCGCCGCGAGATCGCCCAGGATCAGGATCTCCTCGTCAGTCCAGTCGCGGGGCTCGGTGTCGATCGCGCAGAAGGTCCCGAGGACTGTGCCGTCCATCGCGCGGAGCGGCACGCCGGCGTAGGCGACGACGCCGAGCTCACTCCGGGCGAGGCTCGTCTCGATCCGGGTCTCCAGGCGCGTGTCGGCGATGACGAGCGGGCTTTCGACCTCGGCTGGGTACTGGCAGAGCGAATGTGACAGCGGCGTCCAGCGCTGGGTCGCCCATGGTTCACCCAGGCCATCGAGGCCGACGAACCGCTGGCGGTCCGGTTCGATGACGGTAATCAGGGCGGTCGGCACCCCGAGTGTGCGCCGGGCCAGCCGGGCTAGCCGGTCGAGCGCGATCTGATGGGCTGACATCGCGGGCATCGATCCCTCGGGGCGGCATGGATGACGGTCGATTCGATTGTAAACAGCCGCCCAATGGTACGCCATCGCCAAACGATGCCATCAATGGACCATCCTGATCATGCATGTGACGAGGACCGTCGCCTGGAGACGGATCGCCCACCTTTCTGGAGACTGCTTCGGTACCACACCGCCAGCAGATCGGCATGATGGGACCGGTGGACCGTCATTGGTGATGGCGCTACGGGCTCCCTCGGGCGCCGCGCGATCGCATCGCCGCCGCCGGCCGTCAACGCCGAAGCCAGTGTCTTTCAACCAATCCATTCATGGCCGGTCAGACGATCTCGCCGCTAAAGGCAACTACTGACCCTTCAACTCCCGGACGACCGTGGCGAATGAGTCGATGTCCGGCTCGCGAACCGTGAGGTACGAGATCCCGTAGCGGTCCCGGCTGGCCAGGAGCTTGGCGACCATCTCCTCGGTGCTGCCAATCAGCGTCACCGGGCTGTCGCGGACGGTCTCGGCTGGGACGTCCCAGGCCTCGGCCATCCGATCGATCTCGGCCGCCGTCGCGGCCGCGCCATCCGTCAGCGCGAACCGCTCCAGCAGCACGTTGAGCTCCAGCCCGTCGAATCGGTCCCCCGCCGCCGCCCGGACCGCCGCGACCTTGCGATCGAACCCCTCCGGCGAACCGTCATTCCGGTCGAAACCGGACCCGTCGTGCTTCGACGCCCAGATCAGCCCGACGATGTCGGCCTCGCGGGCGGCGAAGGAGAGGATGCGGGGGCCCCCACCGCCAAGGATCAACGGTGGGTGCGGCGTCTGGGCGGGCTTCGGGTTGCCCGGCAATGCGTCGATCTGATAGTGCTTCCCGGCGAACGTGACGGTCTCCTCGGTGAAATACCGCTTGAGGATGCTGACGCTCTCGAACAGCTTGCCAACCCGGACCCCGGCCGCCTCGAACGGGATGCCGGTCTTAGCGTAGTCCGAGCCCAGCCAGCCGGCACCGAGACCGAGCTCCAGCCGCCCGTCGGTCAGAATGTCGACCGTCGCGGCGTCCTGCGCGAGGACGGCCGGGTGGCGGAAGTCGTTGTCCAGCACGTACGGGCAGAACCGGAGGGTCGTCGTGACGCTGGCGGCGGAGACGATCGCCGGCGACCACGCGAAGACATCGGTGAAGTGGTCGACCGTCGCGAGGACGTCGTAGCCGAGCGATTCGGCCTTGCGCGCCTTGTCTTCCCAGTCGGCCCGGGTCTCGCCCCGCGCGATCTGCACCCCGAACCGGAACGGCTTCCCTGCCATGTCGTTTCTCCCTGAATGACGCCCTCGCGAGCCCGGTCGATTCCTGCTTATAGCGTCGCACACGCGTAGAGACATGGCGTGCCTTGCCGCTTGCCATGTCCCTGCGACCGGAGAGGCTCCGTCAGGGCATTCAGCTGTCCCGCAGGCGGGCGGCGATCGAGGCGAAGGCGTCCATGTTGGGCCCGAAGACGGAGATGTAGCTGATCCCCCAGCGGTCGCGGCGGGCGAGCAGCTTCTCGACGATCTCGTCCGCCGTCCCGACCAGGATCAAGGGTGACTCGGCCAGCGTCGCCGGCGGCAGCGCCCACTCGCCGCTGAGCGTCTCGAGCGCCCGGGCCGTTGCCGCCGCGCCGTCCGTCACGGTCAGGTGCTGGAGCAGGATGTTGATCGTGAGCGCATCGAACCGGTCCCCGGCGCCCTCGCGGAGCCAGTCGATCTTCCGGTCCATCGCCTCGGCCGAGGCGTCGGGGATGTCCAGGCCCGACCCATCCCGCTTCGCGATCGGCGTGATGCTGACGATGTCGGCCAGCCGCCCGGCCAGGGTCAGCATCTTCCGCCCACCGCCGCCGAGCAGGATCGGCGGGCAGGGCCGGTCGAGGACGTTCTCCGGCCCGCCCAGCCCATTGACGCGGTAGTGCTCGCCAGCGAAGGAGAACGGCTCCCCGCCGAACGCGCCGCGGATCAGCGTGACCGCCTCGGCGAGCTTCGCGACCCGGACGCCGGCGGGCTCGAACGGGATCCCGGCCATCTCGTAGTCCCTGCCGAGCCAGCCCGCCCCCAGCCCGAGGTCCAGCCGGCTGTCCGAGAGCAGGTCGAGCGAGGCGGCTTCGAGGGCGACGAAGGCCGGGTTGCGGAAGTCGTTGTCCAGCACGAAGGTGCCGATTCGAAGCGATGGCGCGACGGTCGCCGCGACGGCCAGCATCGGACCCCAGAGCAGGTGGCCGGAGGGGTGGTCCGGGACGGTGACGGTGTCGTAGCCGAGGGCCTCGACCCGGCGGACCTCCTCGGTGAACGCGGCCCGGGTCGAGGCCTGGCCGAGGTGGACGCTGAAGCGGAAGGGCGTGTTCGTGCTGGTCATCCCGATGGCTCCCTGCTGCGGTCGCGAATCGCCGCGCGTCAGGATAACAGGACACTCGCCCGTACCAGTGTCGCCTTCCGGGTTTCGGCCCGATCACCGGGATGGCCCGGCGTTACCTGTCGTCAACCGCCGCAAACCGCTCGCATCGCGTTCCTTCCGACATCGGTTATCCAAGAGACGACGACACCCAGCTGTCGACGCGCCCCTAAGGCGGAAAGAGTGGCGGCCGGAGCCCGAGCCCCGAGTACACGAGACGGACGGCACCTGATTGGGTGCCGCCCGTCTCTCGTGTGTTTCAGATATCCACGAAGTAGCGACCGCTGTGGATTGGCGAGTCGCCCTTCCGCGTCACCCCGGCCGGCTACCGACCCGGCGCGGAAGCGCGAAGACGAACAGGAAGGCCAGCACCGCGAGGCCGATGTTGACGGCCAGCGCCAGTTCGGCGCTGTGGAGGAAGGCCGGCGCCGGACCGTCGATCCCAACCTTGAGCGTGCCGAACAGGACGCTGCTGATGATCGCCACACCGATCGCGGTGCCGACCCGCTGGGCGGTGTTGACGAGGCCGCTGGCCGCGCCGGCCTGCCGCGGGTCGACCGTCGCCAGGATGAACGACGTGTTGGGGGCAATGAACAGGCCGTTGCCGATGCCGGCAATTAGCAGCGGCAGGCTCAGGAGCCAAGGCTCCGGGTCTGGCTCCCGGTTCCACAGCACGAGCAGAACGAGCCCGAGCCCGACCGCGAGCAGACCGGTCCCGAGGCTGAGGACGTTTCGCCCCATCGCCCGGGCGACCCGATCACTGTTGGCGGCAGCGACGAGACTACCGATGGCGAACGGTGTCACGATCAGGCCGGCCCCAAGGGCGCTGTAGCCCAGACCGGTCTGCCAGAGGATCGACAGCGTGAAGAACACGCTGGTGAAGGCGGCGAAGTAGACGAGGGCCAGGGCGGTCCCGGCGGCGAACGGCAGATTGCGTAGCAGACTGATCGAGACGACGGGCGGGTTGTTCTGTCGTTCGACGCCGCGCTCCCAGAACCCGATCGCGACGACCGCGAGGGCCGCGACGACGAAGCTGCCCCACGTCCAGAGCGGCCAGCCCTGGTTCTGGCCCTCGACCAGCGGCAGCAGCAGCGCGAGGCCGGCGACGACCAGGAGGAGCAGACCGACCGGGTCTAGCTGGTTCACCAGGCTGCGACGCTGCTCCGGCTCGCCCTGGATGTCGCGTCCGGGAACCATCCGCCAGGCCAGGATGAGCGCGACGACGCCGATCGGGACGTTGACGAGAAAGATCCAGCGCCAGCCGTCCGCCTCGCCGCCAAGCTGGATCAGCGTCCCGCCGAGCAGCGGACCGATCGCCGAGGAGACGCCGATCACCGCACCGAACAGGCCGAAGACCTTGCCGCGGACCGGGCCACGGAACAGGACCTGGAAGAGAGCTATGATCGCCGGATTGAACAGACCGGCTGAGAACCCCTGGACGACGCGGACGGCGACCAGTTCGGCGGGATTCTGGACGATCCCGGCGACGAGGCTCGTCAGCGTGAACAGGGCGAGGCCGATCAGGAACATGCGGCGGTGGCCGTAGAGGTCGCCCAGACGCCCGGCCGGGATCAGCACGAGACCGAACGCGAGGGTGTAGCCGGAGACGACCCAAGCTAGCGATGTCTGGCTGGCGCCGATCCCAATTTCGATGCTCGGCAGGGCGACGTTAACGATCGTGACGTCAAGCAGCGCCATGAAGGCGCCGATGAAGAGCGGGACGACCATCCGCCAGGCATCGGGGTGAGCCAGCCCGGAGGCATCCGCCCCTTCGGATGACGTCTGTCGATCCCGACTTGGACGCGAGGGCACGGATGCTGACTGACCAGTCATGATTCTTCCTTCGTTCTGGGCTTGGGCGGGCCAGGGTGGGATTCGCGGGCGATGTCAGGGACCCGTGCCATGACGGATTCGTGCCACGCGATGTCGGCGTCGAGCCGCATCACGCCGTGGTGAACGACCTCGGTCTCGGCGGTCGAGAGCCACGCTCCATAGACATCGAGCTGATGCTGGAGCGCCTTGCGACGAACCAGCAGCTCGTCGAGCCGCCGCTCGATGGTGGTGGTGAGCAGGTGCTGATCGATGGGACCGGACCGAGCCAGAGCGAGATCGAAGGGATCGGAATACTTCATGACCGATCGCAAGGCGTCACCCCGGACGATCCGTAACGCCCGTCGCCCCTCGTCGGTGATCCGGTAGACGACGCGCTCCGGGTAGTTCCCCTCGCGTTCGGTCCGGATCGCCTCGGTCAGGCCTTCGCGTTGCAGCCGCCCAAGGACGCCGTAGAGCGCACCGGGCGCGATGTCGGTCCAGAGGTGGGTGTGATCCTCCTGCGCCTGAAGGCGGATCTGATGCCCGTGCATCGGGCCGCGTTCGGCCAGTGTGGCAAGAACGAAGAGTCGACTGCTGTTCATGCGACTACTCTCGCACGAGTAGTCACCCATGTCAACTCATTGGTTCGACCAATGGCGGTTCACCGCGCGATCACCCAGCACGAGGTGAGTCAGATCACATCGGGTTGGTCCAACGATCAGGAACGCACGGATCAGACCGGGGCGAGCAGCTGATGTGGTTCGGCAGGCAGCGAGACGGTGATCGGATGACCAGGGCGGATCTCGCCACCGGCGATGACGACCCCCATGACGCCGGCCTTGCGGATCAGGTTGCCGTCTCCGTCGCGGCCGAGCGTCGCCACCATCAGGCCGGGCTGGACCCCGTTGAGCTGTCCGCAGGGGTTGCGTAGCCCGGTGATCTCGACGACCGCCTCGTCGCCGAGCCGGAGCCGGGTCCCGACCGGCAGGCCGAGCAGGTCGATCCCACGGGTCGTCACGTTCTCGCCCATCTCGCCGGGCGCGACGTCGAACCCGAGCGTGCGCAGCTCGTCGTGCAGCTCGGCATGGATGAGGTGGACCTGGCGCAGGTTGGGCTGTGACGGGTCCCGCGCCACTCGTGAGCGGTGCTTCACCGTGACGCCGGCGTGGGCGTCCCCCTCGACCCCGAGCCCAGCCAGCAGCCGGATCGCCTCGGCGCCGGGCTTGGACATTGTGTGCGCTGCACTGACGCTGACCGCCTCGACCGTTCCACTCATGGAGTTCTCCATCTCGATCGGCATCCCATCGTGACATTTGTCCAGAGGCAGAGCAGGCACTACTATCGGAGTGGATGATCTCACGGATCGGCGGAGGGGTGGCATGGCGGCGACGATGATCAATGGAAACAAGCGGGCCACTCTTCCTGAGGAAGTCCGGCGGGACCTGGGCCTTGAGGACGGTGTCGAGTATGTCGTCGAGGGTTCCGGGGATGTCGTCGGTCTGGACCGGGCAAGAGCTGAGCAGCTCAAGGCAGTTGAGTTGATGTTGGCGTCGCGTCGGCACTTTCCGAGTGCTCGGGTCCTTACTGACGACGACTGGGACCGGGGAATTGGGGAAGCCATCGCTGAGGACTTTCGGAGCGAGACGTCTGGTTAAGACGCCAGTGATCGCGGGTGACCGATGTGGCCTTCCTTGATACCAGTGTCTTGGTCCGGGTTATCACCAACGACATCCCACATCTTGCTGAGCGATCCGAACGATTGGTTCGCGAGATTGCCGTCGGCACACGAACAGTTCGCCTTTCCGACACGGTGATCTTCGAAACGGTCCATGTCCTGATGACCTAATACGACAGTGACCGCGTGTGGATTCGGGACAGCCTCATGCCCTTGCTCGGCTTGTCCGGGATGCTCCTCCCGGACAAGGTCCTTTATGGCGAGGTGTTCGATCGCTGGACTCGAGAACGATCGCTTTCGTTCGCTGACTCGTATCACCTCTCTCTGGCTAGATCTTTGGGAATCACCCAGATCATCTCGTTCGACCGCAAGTTGAACAAGGAACCAGCAGTCAGGCTCATCGAGCCCTGACGGGATCGAGAAGAAGGAGAACGATGGCTTTGCAGACACTGGCCGTCGGTGACGCGGGAGAGATCGTCATCCCGGAATCGCTTTGGGCCGCACTTGGCCTGGACGATAGTTCACTCGTGTCGATCGGAGTCGTCGGAAGGACCCTCGTGCTCAAACGGGCCACGCTCGATTGCGAAGAAGTCGTCACGTTCTACCGGGATCTCGCACAGCGCCGCCAATTGACTCCCCACCGGGAGCGCGAAGCGTTTGGCAACGGCATCGCGGCCGACTTCGCGCGGGAGCAGGCCGAGGGTCGATACGGTTAATCGTCCGATCGTCCGCCCCGGTTTCGTCCAGAGGTCACGCCAGCGCGAGATCGACGCGGCTCATGACCGCGACCGGGTCGCCGACCGCGATGCGGCCCAACCCATCGAAGGTCATGTTCTGGCCGAACATCACGCCACGCGGAAACTTGCGGTAGCCGGCGAAGGTCCGCAGCGGCTCCTTGCCGGTCTCAGCGGTCTGCTGGTCGGTCGTGGTGATCGCGCAGCGGGCACAGAGCTTGACGCCGTTGAGCGTTATGCTGCCGACCCGGACCTCGCCCCAGCTGTCCTCATCGTTCGGGGCGCCGCCGCCCGCGACGACGATGTTGGGCCGGAAGCGGTCCATCGGCAGCGCCGCCTCCCCCCGCTCCTCCAGCCGCCGGTTGAGCTCAACCAGCGACTCCTCGGCGACGAGCAGGAGCGGGTAGCCATCGGAGAAGCCGGTCTGGTCCTCCGGCCGGGCGTAGGTCTGATCGACCTGGCGGACGTGGTCCTCGGCCATCCGCGCCAACCGGACCGGCCGCCCCATGAACGCCGACAGCCACTCGGCGATCTCGTCGCCCTGATCGACGCCGACCGCCTGGTCCTTCCAGATCTCGACCCAGAGCCGGTCGCCCTCGACCACTCGCTCGAACGCGACCGACGCCATCCCCGGCGCCGAGACCCGCAGCCCGCCCACGACGACCTCCGGCGCGATCAGCGCCATCCGCGGGATTTGCCGCTGCGTCAGGAACTTCCCGTTGGCATCGACGACGACGAACTCGCGGTCATGGGCGACCCCACGGGCGTCGAAGTCGGCCACCGTGATTGCCTGCCCGCGGCAGGACTTGATCGGGTACCGGAACAGCCCCGTCACCCGGACCGCGCCAGCCCCGCCGTTGCTCTCCGTCATCACCCATCCTCATAGTGCGGCTGATCCAGTCGGGTCAGTTGATTAGCGAACCCTTCTCGACCTCATCGTCCGTGGTAGGAGTATAGAAGAGACTGACTGACACAAAGACCGACTGTACACAATAAGAACCAATAGAGGGACAACGTCACTGTATCGTCAGGATATGAGCAAGGGCTTTCGGCCCTGCCCATATCCTGGCCAGCCTGACCCAATTGACTATTCGCGAATCGGGTCTCGCAATCGCTGAGCAGCCGTGGGGCACACGCAATGCCAGGCAGAGATGTTTCCCCTATTTTGGCCGATTTTCCGATCAAACCTACAGCGGCTTTCAGACCGGTTACCCGAGCGCAATGGGCGGGCCAGGTGCTCTCCGGGCGCCGGCGACGTCGAAGTCGAAGTCGCGTCAGCGGGTGAGCGAGCGGGTTCACCATGGGCCGGAGGAGAGGTCGGCTCCGGCATCGAGCAAGTCCAATGAAGACCGCTCTGACTCGTCCACGCCGCCGGGCGCCATGTCCGCGCAGCGGTCGTGGTGCCATGCAACCACGGGGTTTCGGAGTAAGTGGTCGATTGCGAACGCCGTCTCGCCGTGCGGCAAAGGCCGACGCGGCGGTCGGGCTTGCCCGCGAAGTGAGCGCGGCACCCCGACGACCGCGGTGTCGCGTCAGCCGTCTTGACGAATCACATCTTCCGGGTCGGGCTATTCGTTCTGCTCAGGCAACACGACCGTACGCGATCCAATCGCGCTTCTCTCGACCACCGTACGCCCTATAATCGCCCGCAGGAGGTCTGACGGTTGGCCGGAGCGCGGGGAGGTCACGAGTGGCGGATGACTTGCGGGCGCTGCTGCGATACATCGTGGTGCATTATGTCGTGCCGGACGAGCAGCGCGCGATCGAACTCGACGCGGCTCCGAGCGACGGCGGCGCGATGATCGAGGACGACAAGCGAGAGGCGTCCCGGCGCGAGGAGGAACGGGCCGAGGAGTTCGCGGCCCCCTTCGCCGACGGACTGGCGATCGCCCACCATCGGGCAACGCTCGGCGGCAAGACGCTCGCGCTGGACGACCGCAAGCCGCACGAGGACGCGATGGCGACGGCTCTGATCCGCTTCCTCGTCAGCAATGACCTGGCCACCTCCCGGACCGAAGAGACGGACGCGCAGCACTACACCTATCATGTGGCGGTCCGCTGGGACCGGCTGGAGACCGTTTCCAGTGAGGCCGGGATCGACCTGGCCAAAGCGCTTGCCCGGCACCACCCCGCGCAGACCTAGTACCGACCTCTGCCCGCAAACCCCAACGCGGCGCCTTCCTGATCCGAGGTCCCTGTGACACGACCGCCCCAGACGACCCGACCGTCCGACGATGGTCCCACCGTCGATCAGCCGGCCCCAACCCTCCGGCCCCGCGTCCGCTCCCGGCGGCGCGACATCTCCCGGCGGCGCTCGACCACCCGGGCACCGGGTCGGCCGCCCTCCGGGCTGATCCGCGACGAGCCGGGCGAGGAATCGGCGGCTCCATCGGTGGGCGATGAGCGAAGACCCTTGGGTCGCTCGCGAGGTATCGAGCCAGCCACGACCGACGACGGGCCGGTCACCCTCGACCCCACCGAGCAGCGGGCGCCGGCCTTCGCCGACCACGCCGACCTCCATTTCGACGACATCGAGCCGCTCCGGCTGGCCCTCACGCACCGCTCGATCCTGCACGACTGGGCGGCGGCGGGTCTGGGCTCGATCCACCTCGGCCGGCCGCTGCAGTCCAACGAGCGGCTGGAGTTCCTCGGCGACGCGATGCTCGGCGCGATCGTCGCCGAGGAGCTGTACCTCCGGTTCCCCGATGCGGACGAGGGCAACCTAACCTCCGACCGCGTCGCCCTCGTCCGCTCGGAGACGCTCGTTCGCTGGGCTCGGTCGCTCGACCTCGGGTTCTACCTGCTCCTCGGCAACGGCGAGCGGATCTCCGACAGCCCACGTGACCGGATCCTGGCGGGCGCCTTCGAGGCGCTCGTCGGGGCTATCACGATCGATCAGGGGCTGGAATCGGCGCGTGGCTTCGTCGGGCGCTTCCTCGACGAGGATGCTGATGCGGTCGATGGCCAGCGCCGGACCGACAGCAACCCGAAGGGCCACCTCCAGGAGTTGCTCCAGGACCGCTACGGGACGCAGCCGACCTATGAAACCACCGGCGAGACTGGTCCGGACCACGACAAGGTCTTCACGGTCGAGGTCTTCCTGAAGGGCGAGCGGATCGGGATTGGCGCCGGCGTCAGCAAGCGGGCCGCCCAGCAGGATGCCGCTCGCGGCGGCCTGCTGACGCTCGCCAGCCGATCATCGGGCGTCGCCGAGTCAGGTTCCGACCGCGTCCGGGAGGCAGACGATTCGCCGCTGGGTTGACCTCGCACTGGCATCCAGCGCCCTCCGAGCGACCAGATCAGGCCGCGTCCGTGCAATCGGACCGAACATGGCGACCGGGTTTCCGGTAGGCTATGCCCTCACACGCAAGGATGCGGTGACACGGAGCAGGTCGTGCCATGTATCCCTGCGTCATCGTCACCGCGGGTATCCGGCCAAAATCCGTTCACGCCGCACATGATGAAACCAGCGACGGTCACTGACGGAGGGTAGACGGTGAGCAAGCTCTACGATCAGCTCGTCGTGTTCGGCGGCAATACCAACCCGGCCCTGGTCGATGACATCTGCGCCCACATCGGGATCCCCCGTGGGCGGGCCGAAGTCTTCAAATTCAGCAATGACAACACCTTCGTGCGGATCGGCGAGAGCGTCCGCGGGAACGATGCGTACGTGGTTCAGACCCTGGCTGAGCCGGTCAACGACTCCGTCATGGAGTTGCTGATCATGATCGATACGCTCCGCTCCTCGTCGGCCGGCCGGATCACGGCGGTGATCCCCTACTACGGCTACGGCCGGAGCGACAAGAAGGACCAGCCCCGCGTCCCGGTCACGGCCCGGCTGGTCGCCAAGCTGATCGAGACGGCCGGCGCCGACCGCGTCCTGACGCTGGATCTGCACGCCGGCCAGATCCAGGCGTTCTTCGACATTCCGGTCGATGAGATGACGGCGCTCTACCTGCTGGCGCACTACTTCGTCGAGAAGCGCCTGACCGACCCGGTCATCGTCTCGCCGGACCTCGGCAGCACCAAGCGCGGGCGGACCTTCGCCGAGGTGCTGGACGCCCCGCTTGCGATCATCGAGAAGCGGCGGATCGGCAACAGCGGCCGGTCCGAAGTCGTCAACCTGATCGGCTCCGTCGCCGGCCACCCGGTCATCATCGTCGACGACGAGATCGACACGGCCGGGTCGATCACCCAGGCGGCCGAGGTCTGCCTGCGGAACGGCGCCGCCGAGGTCTACGCCGCCGCGATCCACCCCGTCTTCTCCGGACCGGCGACCGCCCGCCTCCTGGCCAGCCAGATCCGGGAGATCGTGGTGACGAACAGCATCGCGATTCCGGAATCGAGGCAGCTCGACAAGATCACGACGTTGTCGATCGCTCCGCTGCTCGGCGAGGTCATCCAGCGCATCCACACCGGCACCAGTGTCTCGGCCGCCTATCGCTCCGCCGAGGCGCTCCAGACACGCCTGCTGTTTGGCTCCGTGTCGGGCCTTTGACCCGGTTCGGCCAGGAAAGCGGCTGAACGATCCACGCCGGACGATCCCGAGCGTCATGACGGGCTCCGGCTTCCGCGAGACCGGAACGCGGGCGATTCGGATCGGTCCCCACAGTCGTCGGGTGATCGCCCGATCAGGGGTACCGGTTCTTTGATCAGACAATCGATGCAGCCATCAGCCGGTTCAAGGTGCCGGTTCAGGTGGGCGGCTCTGGGACAATGGACCCGCCTTGCCCTGGTCTTCGCCGGGCGCCGTCATCGAGCGTGGAATACAGAGAAAGAACATTTGTTCTTTTCGCGCGGCAGTGCAATGAGTCATCGGCTGACTAAGCTTGACGAACACGGCCTGATTGGATAGTGTACGTACACATACCGCGGCCGATCGATTACGTCTTCCGCAGCCTCCCGCATCGCGGTCGTTACAGAGGATGAAGTCGGACATGGTGCTCTCGGATCGTGACATTCTCAAGGCGCTGGAATCAGGCCGGATCAGGATCGATCCGGTTCCCGACCTCGCGACGCAGCTCGGCTCGGTCTCGATCGATTTCCGCCTCGGCACGACGTTCATGGTCTTCGAGCATAGCCGTTATAGCTTCATCGATCCGCGCCAGCCGCAGTCGATCGGAGATGCGATGCGGACAATTGAGGTGACCGAGGACCAGCCGTTCATCATGCAGCCAGGCGACTTCGCGCTGGCCTCGACGATCGAGTCGCTGGAACTGGACGACGCGATCCTGGGCCGGCTGGAAGGCCGCTCCAGTATCGCCCGGCTCGGCATCACGGTTCACTCGACGGCGGCGGTCTTCGAACCGGGCTGGCGGGGTACGGCGACGATGGAGTTGAGCAATCTTGGCCGGATGGCGGTCGCGCTCTACCCTGGCATGCGGATCTGCTCGTTCTCGTTCGAGGAGGTCTCATCGCCCGTGATGGTCCCGTACTATGCGAAGCGGAATGCCAAGTACGCTGGTCAGAGCACGCCACGGGCAAGTCTGTTGGCGGACGAGGGACGCCGGGATAACTCGCCTCCGTCGTCGGGTCCACACGGTGGTGACGATCTCAGTTTCGAGCCGATCGATGGCGCGACGCGGTAGGTCGTTCGGTCGGCCATAAATTGGTGACGAGACAGCCGGCGCGGGGAATGGTCCCCGCGCCGGCTGATTCATATGTCCGGCAGTCCTTGAAGCGTCAGTCTTGTCAAGGGCATGCAGGTCCGGAGCGTTTCACGTGAAACGTCCGACGGGGTAAGGTGTGGCGGCTGGCTTCCGCAATTTGAAATGTGATTGGCGCCGGGATATGCACGAGACGATACTGACTCATGCGAACCCCGAACCGTCCAGCATCGGCGAACGGTAGACCCGTCGAGGAGAGAACCAGCGAATGACTACCACGATTGGACTGCGAGAACGGCTGCTACCGATGTTGACGTATGTGGCGCGCGAGTACGAGTCTCGAACACCGGTCGGCTTTCCGGAGGTGACCGACGAGCCGGCGCAGGGAATCGTCGGCCTGGCACTGGATCCGAGCTATTCCCTGTTCTTCACCCTGGAGGAGGCGGGATGGAGTGTTCAGTTGACGCGACGAAACCCACGCACCGATGCCCGTTCCAGTGCCAGCACGATGCGACATGGTGGGGCGCCGCTGAACGATACCCGTTCCCTTCCTGACGACGTCTCCGATCAGACGCTTCGGAACCTGATCGCGGAGTTGAAGTCGTACTTCAACCAGCAGCCCGGACTGATCCATATCTCCGATTCATAGCGATCGGACCCGGTACCGAGAGGACGCGAACGGGGTAGCCGCAATGGCTACCCCGTCCTCGTGGTCGTTTCAGCTGGATGGAATGGTCCTACTCGACGATCCAGCGATCGCCGTCGCGGGGATACGAGACGATCTCGCTACTATCAAAGAAGAGGGCGACTTCGCGAGCGGCACTCTCCGGGCTGTCAGAGCCGTGAACGAGGTTGCGGCCGACCTGGAGGGCAAAGTCGCCCCGGATCGTGCCAGGGGCGGCCGCGACCGGGTTGGTACTGCCAATCGTGGCCCGGGCGGCGCTGATCCCGTCGGAGCCCTCGAATACCATGACCGCCGACGGTCCGGATCCAATGTACTCCACCAGACCGGCGTAGAAGCCCTTGCCCTGATGCTCGGCGTAGTGCCGCGATGCGAGCGACTCGTCGATTACCCGGAACTTCACGGCAACCAGCTTGAGGCCCCGAGCCTCGAGCCGGCTGATGATCGTACCGGTCAGGCCGCGTTGAACGGCGTCGGGCTTGGCAATGATGAGCGTCTGCTGCGTGTCCGTCATGGGTACTCTCCTGGGTTGAGTGGCCGGGCAGGTTGATTCCTGCGGTGGCTCACTTGCGATGGTCGCCGGGATCAACGTATCTGGGCAAACCCGGCGAAGGATACCGCACGGCCGCCGCCGGGTTCAGCCATGACTGCCCCATCTGCTCGTGACTCGGAGGTCGATCTGGTTCCATCGGAGATGACGAACCTGATGATCCGGGAGGCTCAGTGACCGATGAACAACTTGGTCAGCGACCCACCGTTTCACATGAAACGGACTGGAGCAATGGTCGGCGACGTTTCACGTGAAACGTCGGTCCCTGACCACACGAGAGCGGGCAGCGACCAGACCCGGTCGCCGCCCGCTCTCTTTACCAGCGCCCAAAATATGGTCTGCGCGTCTAGCCAAGCGCCAGCGTCAACGGGCGTTCGAGGTAGCCGCGAACGGTCTGGAGGAAGCGGGCCACCTCCGCACCGTCGACGGCCCGGTGATCGGCCGCGATCGTCAGCTTCATTCGCTGCCCGATCACGATCTCGTCGCCAGAGACCACTGGCGTTGGGACGATCGCACCGACCGCCAGAATCGCGGCCTGCGGTGGGTTGATGACCGCGATGAACTCGTCGACATCGAGCATCCCAAGATTGGAAATCGTGAACGTTCCGCCCTGGTACTCCTCCGGCTTGAGCCCACCGTTCTTGGCCCGGCCGATCAGATCCTTCGACGCCCGTGAGATCGCGCCAAGGCTCTTCTGGTCGGCGTCGGCGATGAACGGAGCGATCAGCCCCCCATCAAGCGCGACGGCGACATTGATGTCAATGTTCGCATGATCGTAGAGCTCGCCGTCTTCGAATGAGGCATTGAGGTCGCGGTGCTGGGTCAGCGCCAGGGCGGCGGCCTTGACGATCAGGTCGTTGAACGATACCCGCGCTCCGCCCTCCGGCACCTGGTTGTTGATCTCGCTCCGGAAAGACGAGGCGGCGTCCATCGCGATCTCGGAGGTGACGTAGAAGTGCGGCACTGTCTGCTTTGACTCGGCCATCCGGCGACCCGTCACCCGGCGAATGCGAGGCAGGTTGCGCCGGACCGGCTCGGGCCGACCGACCTGGCGGGCCGGCGCTGACACCCGCGATGACGTCGCGAGCTTCGGCTCGGCCTCTGTCGATGACGTTGCCGGCGCTGCCACCGGCTCGGTCTGAGGAGCTGCGGGTGTCTCGGCCTGACGGGAAGCCTGCTTCTGTCCACCGGTCACGAACGGCATCACGTCGATCTTGACGATCCGTCCGCCCGGACCCGTGCCCGCGATCTGCTGGAGGTCAATCCCATGCTCGGCGGCCAGGCGCTTGACCAGCGGCGAGGCGCGGAAGCGGCCGTTGCTCTGGCCGTCGGCGGCAGCCGGCGGTACGACGGTCGGCGGAGCGGAGGTCGCGGTCGTGGCACCGGCACCGGCCGGCGATGACTCGACCGTGTCGCTCTTGAGGGTTACCTCGGTCTGATCGGTCGGCTCGGCGTCACTCGTCGCGTCCGTGCTGATCGTCGCACTGGCGGCGTCCCCGGTCGCGGGCGCTGTCACGGCGCCATCGTCCGCTCCAATCTGGGCGATCGGCTCCCCGATCGGCACGACGTCGCCCTCCCCGACGAGCAGCTTCGCGAGGGTGCCGGACTCGGTCGCCTCGATCTCGAGCGAGACCTTGTCGGTCTCGATCTCGGCGATCGCGTCTCCCTCGGCAACTTCGTCACCCTCGCTCTTCAGCCACTTGAGCAGGGTGCCCTCTTCCATACCGTCGCCCATCTTGGGCATAATCATCATCGGCATGCTGCTGCCTTATCCTTTTCGGTAGAGAGCGCGATTCGCCGCTTCGATAATCTGCGGTACGCCGGGAAAGGCTGCGATCTCCAGGTTGCGAGCGTACGGTGCCGGGACCTCGGCGCCGCTGACCCGCTCGACCGGCGCGTCGAGGTAGTCGAAGGCGTGCTCCTGGATGATCGCGGCGACCTCGGACGCGACGCTGAACCAGCGCCACTGCTCCTGGACGACGACGGCCCGGTTGGTCTTCTTCACCGACTCGATGATCGTCTCGCTGTCGAACGGGCGGATCGAGCGCAGGTCGATGACCTCGGCCTGGACGTCCTGCTCCTTCTCGAGCTGATCGGCGACCTTGAGCAGCAGGTTGACCTGGCGCCCGTAGCTGATCAGGCTGATGTCCGACCCCTCGCGGGCAATCCGGGCCTTGCCGAACGGGACGGTCGCGTTCCCTTCGGGGACCTCGCCCTTGGTGCCGTAGAGGGCGCCGGCCTCCATGAAGATGACCGGGTCTGGGTCGCGGATGGCGGTCAGCATCATCCCCTTGACGTCCTCCGGCGTCGCCGGGGCGACGACCTTCAGGCCGGGGAACTGGCCGTAGAAGCCTTCGAGGCTGTGGGTATGCTGGGCGGATAGCTGGACGCCGCCGCCGTTCGGGCCGCGGATGACGATCGGGACCGAGACCTGGCCGCCAGAGAAGTAGCGCAGCTTGGCGGCGTTCTGGATGATCTGGTCGGAGGCGAGGAACGAGAAGTTCCAGGTCATCATCTCAACGATGGGCTTCATGCCGTTCATCGCCATCCCGATCGCGGCGCCGGTGAAGCCGCCCTCGGCGATCGGCGTGTCGATGACGCGCTTCTTGCCGAACCGGTCGATCAGCTTGTCGGTGATCAGGTGGGTGCCGCCGTAGAGGCCGATGTCCTCACCGATCAGCACGACGGACTCGTCGCGCTCCATCTCGTCGGCGAGCGCGGACTTGAGCGCGTCGCGGTACGTCATGATTGCCATTGGGGGTTCCTCGGTTCTGGCGCTCGTCGGATCGTGCCGCGGGCGGGGTCGCTCAGGAGCCGTGACGGGATGGCCCTAGACGATTCCCTGCTCGTTGCCAGGCGCGTAGACGTCCGTCGTCAACTCGGACAGGTCCGGCTCCGGGCTCTCCTCGGCAAACTTTACGGCCTCGTCAGCCAGCTCCTTGGCGTGAGCCCGGATCTTCTCCATCGACTCTTCGTCGGTCGCACCGAGGTCGAGCAGACGCTGCTCAAGCAGGCCGATCGGGTCACGCTTGCGGGCCTCTCGGACCTCGTCCTTGGAGCGGTACTGTTCGAGGAAGTCGGCGGCGCCGTGTGGACCGAGCCGGTAGGTGATCGCCTCGACACCGTAGGGCTTGCCCGTCTCCCGGATGTGGTCGACGGCCTTGTGAGCCACAGCGATCACCGCCTCGATGTCCATCGCGTCGACCTTCTCCCACTCGATCGCGTAGGAGTCGAACTTGGAGCCGAGGTCAGTGTTGGCGGTGGCGCGCTCGACGCTGGTGCCCATGCCGTACTGGTTGTTCTCGATGATGAACAGGCACGGGCACATGCCGTCCTTGCCCCAGAGCCCGGCCAGGTTGGCCGACTCGTGGAAGTACCCGTTATGGATCGCGCCGTCGCCCAGGTAGAGCTGGATGACGTTGCCCGTCTCCCGGTAGGCCTCGGCATAGGCCATCCCGACTCCCAGTGGGATATGGGCGCCGACGATGCCGTAGCCGCCCCACATACCGTGGGCGACATCGAACAGGTGCATCGAGCCACCCTTGCCCTTGACGATCCCGGTGCCCTTTCCATAGAGCTCAGCCATCACGGCCTTGGGGTCGCCGCCCTGGAACAGGACGTGGGCGTGGTCGCGATAGGCGGTGATCGTCTTGTCGCCCTCTTTGAAGGCATCGAGGAAGCCGCGGGCGAGAGCCTCCTGGCCGATGTAGACGTGGAGATAGCCGCCGACCTTGCCCTGCCGGAAGCCACGGGTGGCGGCCTCCTCGAACAGCCGGACCTCGACCATCTGCCGGTAGTAGTCGAGCAGCTTCTCGGGCGCGACGGCCGGAGCCGGCGCCACGCCGTTGGCTGCCACGTCGCCGGTCTTGTCGCTCTTGCGCTGGGTCGTCGCCATCCGGTGGCCTCTCGCAGATCGCCGGGTGGCGGGTGGCGGGCGCCGCCGCGACCCGGGCGATCGATTGTCCCCATCCTGGCCGGACCACCGCCGAGCGCGGCGATCCGGTCGGGATGTCACATACAGGGAATCGGAACCCGTCCGGGTACTGGCTCGGTCCGGGCACTTCTCGTCGTGTCCGGGCGGCTGGCTGAAGGACGGACGGGGAACAGGGAAGACTGGCGGGGAGCCCCGTCATTCGTCCGGAGTGTACCGCAGGCATCCAGCCATTCTGGAAAGATCGCCCCTCGGACGGCAATTCTTTCCGTCAGGTGATCGCGGTCCCCATAGCGTGGAAGGAATGACGAGCACGACACCGCTGTCTGGATCGACAAGACCATTCAGGATCACGCACCTGAACCAGGAGGATTGCGATCGGATCGCTCGCGTGTCTGGGATGAAGTGACCGATCATCGTCCCTGAGCCCGGTGCCTTTCGGACCGGGTAGCGCCGCCAGGCGCCATGTCGTGCAGCATGGCCAGCGCCGTCAGGACTGCCCGCGACGGCCCGTCAGGGAGGACAGCGCGGCCGCTGGAGCGGCATCTCCGGCCTCGATCGCCGGGCGCTGCCAGGCAGCTTCGCCCAGCCCGGAGACGGACCGGACCGGCCGGACCGGTGTCTGGAGCGACGGCTGCGACTTGCGCTGCTCCTCGAACGACGTCATTCCGAGTTCGAACCGCTCCGGATCGGCCTCCTCGCCCGGCGCGGCGTCGTGGAAGCCCATGATGCCCTCGGCGGTCCCGGTCTCGACGGCGGGGTGCCGAACGGTGTCGACGTGCGGGCTCCGTTCGACCCGCTCGCCGGGGATCGTCGAGAAGTCCGGCGTCGCGCCCGGCGCCTGCGGGGAACTGTTGCCGCCCGGCGCCGGCGGGAACCGGAGCCGGAGCCGGCGACCGTCGGCGGTGACGGCCCCAGCGGCGCTGCTCGCGGAGCCATGGACGTCGGCCGACGAGGCGAACGCGCCGCCGCCCGCACCGCTGAGCCCGCTCGATGCCATCGGCGAGGCGGTGCTCTCGGTCCCGGTGACCTGCTCGGTCGCGTCGCCGGTCATATCGGATTCCACCATGCCGGGGGTCAGGTCCGCGTCGTCGCGCATCGGGTCGTCCTCAATTACGGTCGTCGTCATGGTCATCGTCGCTGTGGGCCGGTTCGGCAGTCGCATGCCTGCTGCAAACCGGTCATCTCACCAAGTATGCCAAACCAGCGCCCGGACCGTCCCGCCGTTCGGGCAGCGCATCGAACAGGGTCATTCCGCCGGGACGGTCAGGACGGCAACCGCCGCCTGATAGAGCGTCATCAACCCAACTCGCACCTCCTCGGACCTGAACTGCGGGTTCCAGACCAGCTCGGCCAGCGAGTCGCTGACCGTGAACGCCGTCGCCAGTGCAACCCCACGAATCTCGGCGACGGCGCAGACGGCGGACGCCTCCATCTCGACGGTCAGCACACCCTCGGTTTGATAATGGCGCAGCTCCGCGACCGTCTCCCGGTACGGCGCGTCGATCGTCCAGGTTGGCCCCACCCTGGGCGGTGCACCAAGCCGCGTCAGCTCCTCACCGAGCCGGGCACTGAGCTCGGCGTCGGGCCGGGCATCCCGGTCGCCGGGCAGGTAATGATGCGAGACGCCCTCGTCCCGGATCGCCCGATCGACCAGCGTGATGGCGCCGATCGGGAGATCATGCTGCAATCCGCCGGCGATGCCGATGCTGACGACGCGCCGGATCCCGAACGCGATCCACTCCTCGAGGATCGCGGAGACCATCGGCGCTCCGATCCCGAAGCCGCCGCAGAGGAGGACCGGCAGGCTGTTCGGCAAGCCGGGCGGGATGAGCAGCGTCTGGCCACCGAACCCGTTCGCGACCGGCCGGACGCCGGGCTGGCTGGTGACGGACTCCAGCAGGGCCGGCTGGTAGGTCAGGATCAACCCGCCGACATCGGGGATGTCCGGTAACTGCCCCTGCGGGCGCCGGTAGGCAATGAAGTCCGCCGGGGAGAAGAACGCGTCCTCGGCGTGCTTGCCGGGGAAGTTCGGAAACGGCACCCGTTATCCTCCTGATGCGATCGACGCGGCTCGTAGCATCGCACGCCCATTCACGCCCCTCAAATTGACATAATATGTAACCTGGTGTATACTTGAGCAGTTGAGAGATCGGGTCAGCCCGGTTCTCCGCCAAGAAGGAGAGCACATGAAAGTCCTCGCATCCCTGCGCACCGCCAAGAACCGGAGCCGCGATCTGCAGGTCGTCCGGCGCCACGGCAAGACCATCGTCATCTCGAAGGCGAACCCGCGGTTCAAGGCCCGGCAGGGCTAACCGCCCCCTCCCAGACCAGCCCCTGCCGCTTTGCAGCAACACCCAAGCCAACACCCCTGACCGGAACCGGTCAGGGGTGTTGGGGTTTTTCAACAAGTGCCTCGTGGGTATTGGGTGGGTTGCCTGAGCGGAATGGGCAGCGCTTCTGGGGGAGAGGTCTGCTCCGCCACCATGCACCTTCAATGAAAACTGCTCTATTCTGCCACGACGCGCGGCTTGACATGCGCCGGGATCGGGCACTGATAGGGCTGGCCAGCCGTCGAGGCCGCGAACTCCGCCCGCGCCCGCGCCCGCAGCTCCGGGTCGAGGTAGAAGTCCGACGCCGTCATCGCCATCGCCTTCGCGGCGTGGATCATCCCCTTGTGGCCGATCGAGACGCCGGAGGTCGACGTGTTGGCCCAGCTGTGGCCCGGCACGCCGAGCGGGAAGCAGGCCGTCCCGATCTGCGAGGTCGGCGTGATCCACGAGACATCGGCGACGTCGGTCGAGCCACCGCCCTTCTTGTCCCGATCCCGGATCGGCCAGACATCGCTGGACAGCCCCTCGTCGAGCAGGCTCTCCGGCAGACGCTGCTGGCGCAAGATGCCGCGCCGCAGCTCCTCGGGGTAGGACGAGGCGATCGTCTTCGCCCAGGTGATCTCGTCCTCGCTGAACTCCAGCGGGCCGAGCTCCTCCATCACCTTGAGCATCTGGTCGCTGAGGACCTGATTCGAGAGGACGTTGTAGGCACCGGAGATGAAGTGCTCCTCCAGCCGCGTCTCCGTCATCAGCGCCGCCCCCTGCGCCACCTTCCGAACCCGCTCCGTCAGCTCCTCCACCTGCCACCGCTCCGGTGCCCGGATGAAGTACCAGACCTCCGCGTCGTCCGGCACCACGTTCGGCGCCCCGCCCCCCTTCGTGATCACGTAGTGGATCCGCGCCGCATCGATCACGTGTTCCCGCAGGTAGTTCACCCCCACGTTCATCAGCTCGACCGCGTCCAGCGAAGATCGGCCCGTCTCTGGGTTCGAGGCCGCATGGGCCGTCCGGCCGCGGAAGCGGTACTTGATGTTGTTGACGGCGTTGCTCGAACCGGCCCGGACGGTGTTGACCGAGCCGGGGTGCCAGGTGATGGCGAGGTCGAGGTCGTCGAACGCCCCCGCCCGCGCCATGAAGACCTTGCCCTCGCACGTCTCCTCCGCCGGGCAGCCGTAGTAGCGCACCGTGCCCGCCGTCCCCGTCGCCTGCAGCCACGCCTTGACCACGCTCGCCGCCGCCAAAGCCGCCGTCCCGAGCAGGTTGTGGCCGCAGCCGTGCCCCGGCCCGTCCGCCACGATCGGGTGCTGGTTGGGCTCACGCTCCTGGGACAGGCTCGGCAGCGCGTCGTACTCGCCGAGGAAGCCGATGATCGGCCCACCGGTGCCGGAGGACCACTCGGCCAGGAAGGCGGTCGGGAGGTCGCCGATGGGCCCGGTGATGGTGAAGCCGTCGGCGGCGAGGTCCTCGCGCTGGAGGCGGCAGGCCTGGACCTCGGCCAGGGCGACCTCCGGGTGCTCCCAGATGGTATTGGCCATCTGGACGAAGCGGCTCTGACGCTCCTCCAGCCACTCGATCACGTCCGCGTGCGTCGTCTCGGTCGTCGCCGTCATGTCTGCCCTCGCTTCGACCGCCATGCCGGGCACGATGGTCACTGAATCAAGCCGACAGCTTCGCGAACCCAGCGCGATGATGCAAGTCCTGAGCGGGCCGTCACCCATTCCGCCGGTTCCGGATGGCGAACGACAATGATTGCGTTCGTCTGGAGGCGGGCATCGTGCGGAGCAATGATACGGCGTGGACGATGTCGTCCCGCGATCGAGGAGGAAGACGATGCGCTCGCATCCGACCCGTACCGACCAGTTGACGCCTCTGCGCCTGATGGTCGCTGTCCTTGGCACGGCGCTGCTGCTCGGCCCGGCCAGCGCCCTGGCCCAGTCGGCCCCCACTGCCGGAACTCCGACGGCAGGAACTCAGACGGCAAATCCCGGCACGAACCTGACCGGTGAAACTGTCAACTGGTTCATCGACCCGAATTCCAGCGCCCGGACGCAGGCCGACGAGTGGCGGTCGGGCCGGCCCGACGACGCGACGGCGATGGACCGGATCGCCGCGCAGCCGATCGCCGACTGGATGGGTGACTGGGTGCCGGACATCCGGGCTGGCGTCGACGCCCGGGTGACGGAGATCACGGACGCCGGCGCCCTGCCGCTCCTGGTCGCCTACGACATCCCGTTCCGGGACTGTGGCCAGTACTCGGCCGGCGGCCAGAACGACCCCGAGAGCTATCGCGCCTGGATCGGCGAGTTCGCGGCCGGGATCGGCGACCGGCCCGCCGTCGTCATCCTCGAGCCGGACGGCCTGACGCTGACCGACTGCCTGGACGAGCGGCAGACCGCCGACCGGTTCGACCTGCTCCGCTACGCCACCACGACGCTGGAAGCCAACCCGAACACCGACGTCTACATCGACTCCGGCCACTCCGACTGGCTGGAACCCACCGAGGCGGCCCGTCGCCTCCAGCTGGCCGGGATCGACCAGGCCGCTGGCTTCGCGCTCAACACCTCGAACTTCCAGCGGACCGGGGACCTGATCCCCTACGGCGTCGCAATCTCTGACGCGATCGGCGCCGGGGGCGGCACCCATTTCGTGCTGGACACGAGCCGCAACGGCAACGGCCCGTGGGCGAGCGATGACCCGGAGGCATGGTGCAACCCGCCGGACCGGGCGCTCGGCGACAATCCGACCACTGACACCGCCGACCCGCTGGCCGACGCCTACCTCTGGGTCAAGCGCGTCGGGGAATCCGACGGTGCCTGCCGGGGTGGTCCGGACGCCGGCGTCTGGTGGCCGGAGTACGCCCTCGGTCTCGCCCAGCAAGCCGGAGACTGACCACCGCTCCGACCGCGACCAGCCCTTCCCGGCGACGGCCCGGAGCACCACACTGCTCCGGGCCGTCGGCATCTCAACGTATCCACCCGCCGAACGGGGGCCCCGATGATTCGAGAAGCCGCATTCCTCGACCTGCGTACCCCTGATCCGGAGACCTGCCACGCCTTCGAGGACGCGTTCCGGCAGGCATCACAACTGATCGCCGCGACGCCGGGCTACCTCGCTCACACGCTGGAGCGACGCGTCGAGGCGCCGGGCCGGTATCTGCTGCTGGTCGACTGGGAGCGGCTGGAGGACCACACGGTCGGCTTCCGCCAGTCGTCCGCCTACCAGGAGTGGAAGCATCTGCTCCACCACTTCTAGGACCCGTTCCCGACCGTCGAGCACTTCCAGGAAGTCGACCTTGACCAGACGGGTGATCTGGACTGACGGCATGTCTCGGGGATGACTGGCAACAGACCGGTTCTGAAGGGAGTTACACCAACGATCGCACTCTCAGATGAGCGGCTTTGGCGACGTGCCCGAAGTCACCGCGACGTAACGTATGGAGATTGGGTGATCCGGAGGACGCCTAATCGAGATCGGTGAACGCGTACGGCGCGGCTGTCCAGCTCATCTCCCAGGTGGTACGGTTCCGCGACTCAGGAGGCGGACCAGTTTCCAACGAGGGCGATGACTTCTTCGGTCGCTGATGAAGCGCGCCAGTGATCATGCCCAGCAACCGGTCGAGGTCGAACGGTTTGGACAGGAACTGAACTGGGGCATCGACGGCCTGATCCCAGCGAGCGGCGGCGCTCATCAGAATGACCGGGATCGCCGCGTAGACCGGGTGTTCATGCAGCTGCCGAACGACTTCCCGGCCACTGAGGCCGGGCATCATCACGTCCATGAGCACGAGATCGGGTCGATGGGCCCGGATCAGATGGAGGGCATCGGCGCCATCCCGACCGACCAGGACCGAATAGCCCTCATCTTCCAGAAACGACCGGACGAAATCACGAATCGCCAACTCATCATCGATGACGAGAATCTGGCTCGTCGCCCGATTCCTTCTTGTAGGAGAACCAGTCCCCGTCGTGGCTATCTCATCATCCATATCCATCCGCGAAACCATTCCCTTTCCGATTCCCGGCAACACGTCGGTTCGATTGCCTGAAGATCGGGTACCGTCCCACAACTGATCCAGACCATGGGTCCGGTGGAACTGGGCGGTCCAACCGGGTCCAGCCCATCCCACATCGCCAATACATGGCTATAGGCAGAATCGGTGCCCCGCTCCTGGGCGCCAGTGTCGCTTCGGTTACACAGCGTCGCCACCGGACGCGGGAAGACCGATGACGGCAGACGACAGCTCCCTCTGCGATGGCAAATGGATTGGTGGCTCCGAGGTGCCGGGCTAGTCCGTGTGAATCTCGACGTCGAACTTCTTCGCCGCCCGCCGGATCCGTCCCTTGATCGTCTTCACCTCGTCGGCGCTGTACTTCTCGGCGTTGCGTTCCTGGTTGATGTAGCTCCAGGCCGACCGAACGTGGCCGGCATTCTCGAGCGGGTACTTCTTGTTGGTCGGGTCGGCGTAGGTGACGTCGCCGTGCTCGCGCAGCCCCTCTTTCGGGCTCACGTCGTCGCGCCGGTGAATGTAATCGCCCATGGGGTTCCTCCTCCGTGGCCAACCAGCCACGGGAGTCTCCGTGCAGAGTCGGTGCCGCCCGAACCCCACATCGAACCGCCGCCAGTTACAGCTCCTCGATTCCGCCGGTGAGCTGCATGTTCTCCCACTGGCTGATCCCCTGGCTGTCCTCCTGGATCCGCCAGACCTCGTCGAAGGCCTGCGACTGCCGGATGTCGTCGACGTGGCTGATGACGAACAGCTGCCGGAACCCCTCGGTGTCGTCGTTGGTCAGCGCGTCCAGCATCCCGAGCAGCTTGCCGCGCCGCTCCTGATCCAGCGACCCGAACACCTCGTCCAGCACGACGAAGGCCGGCGGGTGAGCGGCCTGGGCGCCGATCAGCCGGGACAGCGCCAGGCGAGCAGCCAGCGACGCGACGTCCCGCTCGCCACCGGAGAACTGGCTGACCGGGAAGTCCTCATCGTTGTCGTAGATGTGGAGCCCGTAGTTCTCGTCGAACCGGACCCGGTCGTAGGCGCCGCCAGTGACCTCGTTCAGGATCTCGCTGGCCCGGTCGGCGAGGTGCGGGTTCATCTGCTGGGCGACCCATTTCTCGAAGTCGGTGAAGCCGTCGTACATGTCCTTGAGCTGGTCGGCGTCGCGCTCCGCCGCCCGCGCCGCGACTTCCAGCCCGGCCAGCCGCTGCTGCTCGGCCTCGATCGCCGCCAGCGCCGACGTCGCGTCCCGGAGCAGATTCTTCGTCTCGTTCAGCACGTTGTTGGCGGCGATCTGAGCGTCGTTCGCCGCCCGCGCCCGCGCCAGGGCGGAAGCCAGCGCATCCGGGTCGAAGCCGACCGCCTGGCGCTCACCCTCCAGCCGCGTCCGGTCGGCCCGCTGCGTGGTCAGTTGCGCAACGGCTACGTCCCGGTCAGTCGCCAGCGCCGGGCGCTGGGCCAGCTCGTTGCGGATCTCGCCGACCTGCCCGCGGGCGCCCTGAGCCTCCCCGAGGGCCCTGCTGGCGGCGCGGTGGGCCGCCTCGTCGTAGGCGACCGCTCCGAGTGCGTCCAGTTCGCTCCGGGCCTCGACCTCCCGGGCATCGTCGTCGCGGAACTGCGCGGCCATGTCGCCGAGCCGCTCGGCCTGCGCCGCCACTCGTGAGAGGTGCTCGACCCGCTGGCTGGCCGCCTTCACCGTTTCCGCGGACGGCACCTCATGCGTCCCGGCCGCCGTCAGCGCCTCACGCAGCGCCGCTTCGGCGAACTCGTGGGCCGCCTGCGCCTCGGCCGTCCGCGTCTCGCCGTTGCGGATCCGCTCGCGCAGGGTGCTGACCTGCTCCTGGCGGACCTGGGCGGCGGCGAGCTCGGCGCCGGCCTCGGCATCGACCCGCCGGCCAGTCGTCGCCTCACGCTCCAGGCCAGCGACCTGCCGCTCGGATTCGGAGATGTTTCCCTCGAGGGTCCGGATCACGATCTCGTCGATCCGCTGCTTGCAGGTCGGGCAGGTGCCACTGCCCTCCTCTCGCAACTGCCGGATCGATCCGCGCAGCTTGCCGACGTCGACCGACAGCGCTTTGGCCTGCGCCGACGCCGACGCCCACTCCGTCGCCGCGGCGGCCTGCCGCTGCCGGGCGGCAATCGCGAGGGCGGCCGGGTCGCCGTCGACGAACAACGCATCGAGGTCGGACTGCAACTGCGAGAGCAGCTTCTGGCAATCCCCGGCCTTCTTCCGGGCGGCGGCGTGGTCGGCACTGGCCTGCGCGGCGCGGGCGGTCGCCTCGGCGTAGGCCCGGGTCTGCCGGAGATCGATCGCTGAGGCGATGGCCTGGAGGTGGTCGGCCGACACGGCGGGCTGGCACTCGTCGCCGGACTGCCAGACCCAGCCGGGAACGACCTCTCCCCCGTCGACGACCCGGCGCAGCGTCACGATCCGGCCGTCGCGGTTCCGGCCGATCTCGGTGAGGCGCTGGTCGAGCGTCTGCCGCCGCGTGGCTCGCTCCCGCTCCCGCTGCCAGCGCTCCGTCGCCGCCTCGTGCTCCGCCTCCCGGCTGGCGATCGGCTCCAGCCGTTCCAGCTCGACTTCCCGGCTGGCGAGCCGCGTGAGCTGGGCGCCGATCTGCTCGATGCGCCCCTGGCTCGCGCCGATCCGGCCGTCGACGACCGTCACCTGCTGCCGGAGCTCGCCCTCCTGTCGTTCCAGTTCCCGCCAGTGGAGCTCGGCCTCCTGCGTCAGCTGCCGGTCCCGCATCCGGGCCGCGACGGCCTGCCCGGACGTCTCGACCTGGCCCTCCGCGGCAAGGATCTGAGCGGTCCGCTCGGCCCGCTCGGCCGGGAAGTCCCGCCCCTCGGTCTCGCGGACGAACTGCGCCATCAGCCCCTTCGCCGTCGAGTCGCTGTCCTTGCGGTCGGTGTTGATCAGTTCCTGAGCCTCCCGGATCGTCTCCTGCCCGAGCAGGCGCGAGACCTGCCGGCGCCGGTCGGAGTCCTTCTGGTCGCCGAAGAAGCTGAGCTCCTTCTGGCGGGTGAAGAAGGTCGAGACGAACGCCTGGTGACTGAGTCCCACAAGCCGCCCGGTGACGCGCTGGGTGACGTCCTTCGGGCCCGTCACGATCGTGGTCAGGACCTCGCCGTCACCGTCGACCTCGTAGATCGCGGCCTCGGCGGAGTTGCTCTTGCCCCGGAGCTTGCGCTCGACCTGGAAACGCTTGCCGTCCGTCGTCTGGAGCGTGACCCGGACGCAGGGTGAGCCGCCGGTCCCCTGGCGGGGACGGATGTCGGCCGTCGGGATCGAGCGCGGGCCGTACAGCGCCCACTCGATCGCCTCGAACAGGGTCGTCTTGCCGGCGCCGTTGTGGCCGATGACGGCGATGGCGCCCTCGGCCGGGAAGGTGATCCGGTGAGCGCCAGCGAACTGCTTGTAGTTCTCGATCTCGAGGTCGACGAGGATCATGACGCCGCCTCCTCGGAGGCCGCCGCGGCCTCGGCCTGGTCGGCCGCGTCGTGCAGGGCGCGGAGTCCACGCTCCCGGAAGGCCGCCGCGAAGCCGGCGGTGTAGACGCCCTCGGTTTGCCGCTGAGCGACGAACTGCTCGAACATCGTCGTCGGCGTGAAGTCGGGCAGGTCGTCCACCACCGGCCCGTCAGCCGTGAACAAGGACTCCCGCCGGGTCTGGACCTCCAGCGACCAGGCGTGATCGCGGTGCTCCCGCTTCAGGATCGCCTCGACCTCGCGCCGGGTCGGCCGGTCGGCGTCCTCCAGCAGGACCCGGAACATCCCGTCCGGCTGGTTGCGGCCGGCGGCATCATGGAGGATCGTATCGGCGATCTCCCGGGCGGCGGAGCGCGACCGGACGGGCTCCAGCCGGATCATCGGCCGGGCGGGCAGATCGATGTGCTCGACGGTGAAGCCGGCGTCGTTGAGGGTGACGAGGTTGTAGCCCGGCGTCGCGTCGAAGTCGGTCCAGGAGATCCGCTCGGTCGAGCCGCTGTAATACGCCTTCGGCGCGTAGGGGCCGTGGACGTGGTAATGGCCGAGGGCGATGTAGTCCAGATCGCCGCCGAGCAGCGAGGCGCCCAGCTCGGCCTCGCCCGGCTCGCGGTGGTGGTTGCTCGGCAGCGGCATCCCGGCGACGAGGCCGTGGGCGACGAGGATGTTGCGGTAGCGCGGGTCCGGCACCGGCGGCTGCGCGTTCGGGTCGACGAGGGCGCCGTGCGGGAAGGCATGGACGACGAGATCCAGGCTGGGGAAGGGGACGGGCTCCAGATCGTAGCCGGCTACGATCCTCGCGCTGGGGAGGACGAGCTGCAGGATGCTGAACAGCGACTCGCTGGAGCGGAGCCGTGGCATGTCGTGGTTGCCGGCGATCGCGACGACCGAGATAGCGGCCGAGCCGAGCCGCCGGGTCTGCTCGACGAACGACCGGATCGCCGCCCAGGACGGCCGGGTGTGGTGGAACATGTCGCCGGCGTGGATGACGAGGTCGACGTCCCGGGTCAGGATGTCGTCGATCGTCCGGGCGTAGGCCCGCTCGATGTCGACCGAGCGCTGGTTCCGGCCGGTGTGCGGGTCGAGGGTGGCGTACTGCCGGTAGCCGAGGTGGGTGTCGGCGAGGTGGGCGATGCGGAGCGTGCGTGCCACGGGGTGTTCGACCTCTCTGGTGTCTCTGGTAATCCATGGTAATTATCGCCGCTCGGCGGTCGCGACGCTGGCCCCCTCCCCGACACGCTGTCGGCCCTGGGGCTGGCGGATGGAGCGGTGCTCGTGCGGGCCGTCCGGGAACGACCGGCACTACCGTGCAGCCGCGGTCAGACTCGATGTCTCCTCATGACCATGCCAGTGGGACGGGCCATCGGGTAGACTCCGCGTACGGACAGCCACGGTGCTGATTCCGGGCGCGCATCCCGGCGCAAGCTGCGTCCTCACGCAGACGGCAGGTTTCTGATGGCGGATCATGGCGACCTCTTCGACTCGACCCTTCGACGGCGCGTCCTGCGCGTCCTCGAGCGCGACGCACGCCGCTCGGCCGCACAGATCGCGGAGGCCGTCGGGGCAGACGAGGCAACGGTCGCGGCCATCATCGCCGACGCCGAGCGGCAGGGCGCGATCCGGCGCTACAAGGCGATCGTCAGCTGGGACCAGGTCGGCGACAACGGCCAGGTCGTCGCCTTCATCGATGTCTCCGTTCAGCCGGAGCGCGACACCGGCTTCGACCACGTCGCCTCCCGGATCGCCCGCTTCCCCGAAGTCCGCAGCGTCCATCTCGTCTCCGGCGCGAACGACCTCCGGGTCGTGATCGAAGGGCCCAGCCTCCAGGCCGTGGCCGCCTTCGTCGCCCACAAGCTGTCCCCGCTCGACGGGGTGACGGCAACCGAGACCCACTTCCTGCTCAAGGCATACAAGGAAGATGGCGAATCGCTGACCGACGAGATGACCCAGGACAACCGGCTGGCGGTCGCGCCCTAGCGCGCCGCGGGAGAGACCACGATGACAACCAAGACCATGACTCCGGGTGGCGACCAGCCCCTCCGTTCCCCCAGTAACGCCCTTCGGATCGCCCGGAGCGTGGCGGCCGTGCCGCCCTCCGGCATCCGGCGCCTGTTCGACATCGTCACCGAGATGGACGACGTCATCTCACTCGGCGTCGGCGAGCCCGACTTCCCGACCCCGTGGCGCGTCCGGGAGGCGGCGATTCACGGCCTCGAGAACCGGCGCGTCACCTACACCGGCAACGCTGGCCTGCTCGAACTGCGTGAGATGATCGCCCGGTACCTCGACGGCCGCTTCGGTGTCAGCTACCGGCCGCAGGACCAGATCCTCGTCACCGTCGGCGTCAGCGAGGCGCTCGACCTGGCCCTCCGGGCGATCCTCGAGCCCGGCGACGAGGTGATCGTCGTCGAGCCGAGCTACGTCTCCTACAAGCCGTGCGTCCTGTTCGCCGGCGGCGTCCCGGTCCCGCTGGCGACGCGGGCCGAGCATGGCTTCGTCCCCCAACCGGACGAGCTGGAGGCCAAGATCACGCCCCGGACGCGGGCGATCATGATCAACTCGCCCAACAACCCGACCGGCGCCGCCTACAGCCGGGCGGCGCAGGAGGCGATCGCCGCGGTCGTCGAGCGCCACGACCTGCTGGTGATCAGCGATGAGGTCTACGAGCGCCTCAGCTACGACGAGCGGCACGTCTCATTCGCGTCGATCCCCGGCATGGCCGAACGGACGCTGCTGCTGAACGGCTTCAGCAAGGCCTACGCGATGACGGGCTGGCGGCTGGGCTACGCCTGCGGGCCGGAGCCGCTGATCTCGGCGATGAACAAGATCCACCAGTACACCGCCCTCTGCGCCAGCCGGACCGCCCAGGAGGCCGGGATCGAGGCGCTCCGGAACGCCGATGCCGACGTCGAGGTGATGGTCGACGACTACGACGCCCGTCGACGGATGGTCGTCGCCGGGCTCAACCGGATCGGCCTGCCCTGCCACCTGCCAGACGGTGCCTTCTACGTCTTCCCGTCGATCCGGCCGACCGGGCTGAGTGCCGCCGACTTCACCGAGCAACTCCTGATGCAGGGTCGGGTCGCGGTCGTCCCCGGCGTGGCGTTCGGCGAGAGCGGCGAAGGCCACGTCCGGATCTCCTACGCCTACGCCGTCCCGCAGATCGAGGAGGCGCTGGGCCGGATCGCCCGCTTCGTCGCGACCCTGCCAAACTTCGTCCCGGAGCGGGCGCCGGTCCGGGCGACGCCGGTCGCGGACCAGGTCCCGGTCAAGGCCTAATCGCGACACCATCGTGGAGTGCTGCGGATCGGTCTTCCCAGGGATCGCACCGCGGCACCCATCAAGGGAGGCAGAGACTGTGGCAGCGATCATCCTCGTTGCAGGCGGCTGGCACGGCGGCTGGTGGTTTCGGCCCGTCACTGACCAGCTTCGCCAGACCGGGCACGATGTCTATCCAGTCACCCTGACCGGTCTCGGTGAGCGGCGCCATCTCGGCACCTCCATCGTCAACCTCGATACGCACATCGCTGATGTCGTCGCGACGATCGAGTTCGAGCGCCTCGAACAGGTGGTGCTGTGCGCCCACAGCTACGGCGGCATGGTCATCAGCGGCGTCGCCGATCGAATCCCCGACCGTATCGCCGCGCTGGTCGCCATCGACGCCCAGATACCGCGCGACGGAGAGTCCCTCTGGGGCCTGACCACCGATGCGTTCCGCGAAGCCTTCATCGAATGGACGACTGACGGTGCGAACGTCGACCCACCATCCGGGCTGGACGAACGAACCACGCCGCACCCCCTGGCGTCGTTCGTCCAGCCAATCCACCTTACCGGCGCCGGTGATCGAGTCGGCCGGAAGCACTACGTCTGGCTGAGTGGATGGGAGGAGAGCCCAACCAAACTGATCTACGACCGGCTCCGCGACGACCCGAGCTGGGACGTCCGCACCTGGCCGATCGGCCACGATGTCATCACGGAGGGCGCCGACCGGCTCGTCGACCTCCTGCAAACCGTGACGACTCGCAGCTGACCGTCCGTTCAGGGTCGATCCGCCCGCAACGAAAGCAACGCTTGTAACGGGCGTGACGCTACGTCGCAGTGCGTCACGCCTCTGGCATCCGATCTGCAAACCGAGCCATGACGTCCAGACGCAACACGACAGGGCAGACTCTGGAGAGCCGCTCAGATAAGCCAGAGCGCTACCCCGTCGGTCGCCGCATTGACGTTCGTCAATCCGTCCGGCCTGATGGAGCCATCCCCGGCCACCTTCTCCCATCTCGCCCTGTTCCCGGTTGGGTGGCAACTGATCCTTCCTGCCGGACAGAGCGGCGGAGACACCAATGGTCACCACGCGGATGACTTTGCGATACAGGTCCGTCAGGCCTACTCCAACGTGGAGACCGTGCTGACCGCCGCGAACCGCACCTGCGTTGCGTTGGGTTCCATCGGGTGCTCCTTTCCCGGCTCCTTGCCACACCGATTCGCCCGCTCTCACGATCCGCGACCGGCCATTACCCGAACCAGCGGCTACGCTTCCACCCTCCGAGCCGCCATCGCCGCCGAAGAGGAACGCCATGTCACCCAGCTGGATCACCCCGAAGGCCGCCGTCGCGACGATCGAGGACCTGCTCGCGCTGCTGATGAGCGGCTACACCGTCGAGCTGACCCCGCTCGATCTGCTCGGACCGGACCGGGCCGTGCTTCGTCTCCGCCAGCAGCAGGGCGAGGCCACCGAGGGCCACGAGGTTCGGATCGCGACGATGCGCGGGCTGGCGACCGGAATCCGCGCGCTGCGGGTCCTGGCGCTTGGCAACGACGACCTGGCGGACGATGAGGCGCCGGGCAACGCGGGGTCCAACGGGCACACGACCCTTCCGCTCGGGCTGATGGCGGCAATGATGGGCATGGGGAGCGGGTCGGGCCATCTGGCCGGATCGCCTGAGGAGTCGGGTTCCTCAAAGCAGGTCCGGGCGACGAACCCGGCGGGGATGGCCGATGCCATCGCCGCCGCGCTTCGGCCACCCCGTACGTTGCCAAATGCGAACGAAGACACCACGGACGGCGCGCCATCGTCTGTCGACGATGCCCGACGTTAATTGGTTCGGGCTCAGGCACGATAACCGGTTCGAGGATCGGTTCCATCACCAATCGGTTTGTGCGGCAGATGCATGGATCACCCACATGGGTTGATTACATTAAAATGGCCCCTTCGCCGAATGCGGTTCGGCTCCAACCGGGGCACAAGAAACCAACCCGCTCGTGACATCGTTCCTGAGCCCGACCCATTTATGGTCGGGTCCCACGAGACGGGCGACCGATCCCCTGCTACAAGTCGGGCTGCCGGTACTGGGGGAGGGACCAGCCGGAGAGGATGCCGAAGGCGCGGACGCTGAAGCCGGCGAGGGTCGCGATGGCAGTTCCGGTGACCGGGTCGGCATCGAGCCGGTCCAGGACCAGCAGGGTGACGCTCCCGATCACCGCGGCTGTCGCGTAGAGGTCCCTGTGCAGGATCAGCGGCATCGTGTCGCTGAGCAGGTCCCGCAGGACGCCGCCGCCGACCGCCGTCAGCACGCCGAGCAGGACCGCCGAGACGGCCGGCACGTCGAACGTCATCGCCACCCGCGTGCCGGAGACGGCGAAGATCGCCAGCCCGACAGCGTCAGCCCAGACCAGCACCCCGCGGCGCGGGACGTTCAGGCGCTCCAGCAGCGGGGCGCCGAAGAACGTCACGGCCCCGGCGACGGCGGCGACGATCAGGTAGCTCGGTTCCCGGACCCAGGTGACCGGGCCGATCCCGAGCAGCACGTCGCGCAGCGTCCCGCCGCCGGTCCCGGTCACCATCGCGATCACAACGAAGCCGAAGAGGTCCATTCCGCGGCGGGCGGCCGTCAGCCCACCGCTCAGGCCGAAGACGGCCGTCCCGATGTAGCTGAGGACGTTGATGGTCGCCTCGGTGAAAGTCAGGTCCACCGGTTTCCCTGGCACGACGCGGGGCGACGCCGCTCATCGTCGCCGCCCCGGCGATCCCGGTGACGCTCAGACCTTGTCGGCAAGCCAGTGCTTTTCGGCGCCGACCGTGGTCGGGTCGCCGTGGCCGGAATAGACGACGACGTCGTCCGGGAGGTCCTTGAGCCGGGCGAGGCTGTGATCCATCGTCGCCTGGTCGGCGCCGGCGATGTCCGTGCGGCCGTGGCCGTTCGGGAACAGCACGTCGCCGCCGAGAAACATCCGGTCCTTCTCGCTGTAGAGCACGATGTGGTTGGGCTCGTGCCCCGGCAGGTGCATGACGGTGAAGGTGGACCCGCCGAGCGGGACGAGGTCCCCATCGGCCAGCGTCGCATCGAGGTCGGACGGCGGGATCGTCATCGGCTCGGAGGTCGAGGGATGGCGGAGGCTCTCGGCAACGCCGGCGTAGCCGACCAGTGGGGCGCCGGTCGCCTCATGGAGCGCGGCGGCGTCGCCGATATGGTCCCAGTGGCCGTGAGTGATGACGATCCGCGTAAGCTGCAGGGACGCCCGCTGGAGGGCCGCGGTGATCGGCCCGGTGACCTCCGGCGGAGCGTCGATGATCAGCGCCTCACCCGTCTCCGGGTCACTGACGAGGTAGGCGTTCGTGGGAAGCGGTCCGCTGGGAAACGTCTCGATCGTCAGTGTCATTGAGAATCCTTTGCCATTTCGTCGTGCGCCAGCCAGGAATCCCGCCGGCCAGTCTCGCATGGCCCGCAGTGTGCGCAGTGAGTGGGACAGCGGTTCGGCATCACCCTATCACGATGCATTCCGCTGACTGAGCCCGTGGCCGGGTCCGCACGCTGACCATGTCCTCAGCGTTCATTCCATCTGGGGGCATCGTTCGAGCGGACTGACCAGGATCGAACGCGGTGAACGACCAGCCGCGGCTCAACTATCCGGAGCGATCAGGTCTCATTCAGATTCCGACACCCGGTGATACAGGTAACGCATGTGACGACGACGACCCGACAACAGATGATTCTCGTCGTCGATGATGAGCGATTCATCGTCTCCCTCCTGACCGAGATCCTCGAGGAGGAGGGCTACCTTGTCCGGGTCGCCAGCGATGGCGAGGCCGCTCTCCAGATGATCGAATCGGTTCGGCCCGATCTCGTCGTCGCTGACATCATGATGCCGCGTCTCGACGGTCTCACCCTCGCCGCGAAGCTCCGGACATCGAAGCATCCGATCCCCGTCATCCTGATGAGTGCCGCCGTCACCCCCCGCAGCAATGGTGTCTCGTTCATCCCCAAGCCCTTCGACATCGATGACCTGCTGGTCGCTGTCGGCAGGATCATCGGTCCCCCGGCCGGCCACCGCAACTGACGGCTACGCGTCGGTCTCCGATCCCTCCTGGGCGGCAATGATCAGGTCTCGGACCGCGGCGGGCCGCATCCCGCCGATCGACTGCCCGAGCAGATCCTCCACCTCCGTCCGGTTTGAGAGGCCTCGCTCCCCGGCCCAGCGCCAGAACGCCTGATGCGAGACGCCAGCGTCCTCGTCAGCGTCGTTCTGGTCGGGACTGGCGGTGGCGGAGTCCGGCGTGGCGGCCGCGCTGGGGGATGCTGAAGTCGGCCGGGGAGCCAGGCCGGGCCGATCGGAATCGACGGGACGGTCCGCTGGCGAGCCTGATCGCGGCTGCGCGACCGGCTGCGTGGCCGGTGAGGTGTCCTCCCCCGATACCCCGGAGCGGGCGCCGAGCCGCATCCCGGTCGCCGAGGCGATCGCGGCGGCCGATGGCGAGGCGCCGAGGTTGAAGGGATCGGCCGGGGCCTCGTCGGCGAGGGCCCGGTAGAGGGTGCTGCCCGCGTACGGCTCGTCTTGCCTCTCGTCGTCGTCGCGCCCGCCGTACCGGTCGTCGTTGCCCGGATCACGGCCGTCGTAGGCATCCTGATCGACCCCGAGCAGGGCCATCGCCCGGGCCAGCGCCCGGCCCTCGGCCAGGGCGATCGCCTCGACGCCGGAGCCGGCGACACTTCCGTAGCCCGTCGCCTCGGCTCCGGAGGGCAGCGTGATCGTCGCCCGGAACACCGTCAGCGGGCCATCCAGGGCGACGTGCTCCGTCCGGACCCGCATCGCCGGGAACTCGGCCCGCACATCGTTGAGTGCCGCGACGATCGCGCCCTCCGACTCCATTGCCAATCCCCTTCTTCACGATCGACAGCCGCGCGGTCGCCGTGTTCGGCGGCGGTACCCGCCGTGGCGGATTGCCGACCGTATCTCCCGACCGGCATGCATCCCCCGCGCCGCGCCATTCTCTCGCGATTCACCACATCGTACGACGAACCGGCCATCACGGGCAGTGACGCACCGGTTGTGGGCGGCGGGTATCGACACTGTGCCATCCTCACCGGCGCGGCCGGCATCTCCGGACCGCGCAGGAGGAGACCGGGCCCATGACCGAGACGCCGACAACCCCCACCCCTGACGATGCCACGACCGGCGCCGGCAACCAGCCAACGCGACGCGACCCGATCACCGTCCTCGACATGGTCTGGCCGGAGACCGGGCTGCCGGTCTCGGTTCGGGTCGACCGGCGCCCGCAGGACGCGATCTCCGAGGACGACGCCGTTCACCTCGAACTCGACTTCGTCACGCTGGCCCTCTCGCCGCTGGAGTTCATCCAGCTCGCCGCCTCCCTGCGGATGAGCGTCGACGCCCTGCTCGACCAGCATCCAGGCCTCCAGCGAGCCGTGATCGCCGCCTTCGATCTTCGAGGAGATGACCGGTAACCCGCCGGTCAGGCTACGGCGAGATGACCGGTAACCCGCCGGTCCGGCTACGGCAGGACGACCGGTAACCAGAGACCCGTCGGCAGGACCCGTCCAGACGGCTAGGCCGGTGGCTGCCCACCCGTCTGATGCTGGCGATTCCGGAACTCCGTAGGCTGAGCAGCAGACACCCGGGCCTGATCGCCCGGTGCCGAAGAACAGCCGCCGGCGACTGGCCCGGTCCGATCCGATCAGCTCATGACAGGAAGGTCTCGCCACCATGTCGACCCCAACCCCTTCAGACATCCTCACGACGTTCTCCGACGGGCTGGCCGACGCTGTCGCCCATGCCGGTGCCGGCATCGTCACCGTCCACGGCCGCCGCCGCCTCGCGGCCAGCGGCATCGTCTGGGATGCCCAGACCGTCGTCACCGCCAGCCACGTCGTGGAGCGGGATGACAACCTGACCATCGACCTCCCGGACGGCACCAATATCCCGGCGACGCTCGTCGGCCGCGACCACGGCAGCGACATCGTCGTCCTCTCCGCCGAGCTGGGCGGCGTCACCCCGCTGGCCCGCGCCACGAACCCGGTCCGCGTCGGCCAGCTCGCCCTCGCCGTTGGCCGGTCCGGTTCGGATGGCGTCCGGGCGACCTTCGGCGCGATCAGCACCGTCGGCGGCGCCTGGCGGACGATCAACGGCAGCAAGGTCTCGGGCTACGTCCGGGCCGAGTTGACGATGCTGCCGGGCTTCTCCGGCGGCCCGCTGGTCTCGACAGCCGGTGAGGTGATCGGGCTCAATACCAGCGCCCTCGGTCGCGACGGCGGCATCACCCTCCCGGTTTCGGCGATCGAGCCCATCGTCGCCGACCTTCGCGAGCACGGCCGCCTCCGCCGCGGCTACCTCGGCATCGCCAGCCAGAGCGTCGACATCCCGGCCAACCTCGTCGAGACGGTGGCGACCGGGCAGGCCCGCGGCCTCCTGATCGTCCACGTCGAGCCGGACGGTCCGGCCAGCACGGCCGGACTGCTGCTCGGCGACGTCCTGCTGGCGGTCGGCGGTCAGCCGGTCACGGACACCGGCACTCTCCAGGAGCAGCTCGGCCCTGAGACGGTCGGGACGGCCCTCTCGGCCCGTGTCCTGCGCGGCGGTGCGATCATGGACCTCAGCATCACGGTCGGGACCCGGCAGTGACCACGCTGCTGGCACCGGGGTTGCCTGTCGACCGGGCAGAACGCCGTCCCGCGCCGGGCCTGAGCGTCGTCGCCACAATCAGGGACAGACCCGTCGCCATGGCCGTACTGACACCCCCAACCGAAACCGCCGAGACACCCGGCCAGCAGGAGCTGGTCCGGGTGCTCGTCCTGGCCCGCTCGCCGGCGGTCCGGGCCGGGCTCGGGGCGCTGCTGACGACGGACGACCGGATCGTCATGGTGACGACGCCGGGCGTGGCGAGCGGCTGGCTCCGGACGAGCGATCCCCTGCTCGACGCCCCGGAACCACTCGACGCCATCGTGGTCGACCTGCCGTCCTTCGCCCCGACGGCCCTGGACGACATCGCCGAGCGGTTCCCCGGCACCCCACTGATCCTGCTTGGTGGTGACCCGGCGACCTCGCCACCGCTGGTCGATGCCCCGACCGGCTACCTCAGCACCGATGCCGACAGCGCGTCGCTGATGGCGGCCGTCCACGCCGTCGTCGCTGGGCTGACCGTGATCGACCCAGGTCTGGTGACACGGTTCGGCGCCCGGCCCGGCACGCCTCAGACACCGGACGGCGGCGGGGAGACGCTCACTCCGCGGGAACGCGAGGTCCTGCAACTCGTCGCCGAGGGGCTGCCGAACAAGACGATCGCCCGCGAACTCGGGATCAGCGAGCACACCGCCAAGTTCCACGTCGGCTCGCTGCTGGCCAAGCTCGACTCGGGCAGCCGGACCGAGGCCGTCACGACCGCCACCCGGCGCGGCCTGCTGACGGTCTAGCCCGGTGCCGTCTGGCGTTCCGGGACCGTTACTGGACATCCCCATGGGATCGCTGAATGACGGATGTATCGTCCAGACCGACCGCTGACGACGTGACTGTCGTCGCCCTCCGGTCCGATCACGTCGACGGCTGCGAAGCGATCGCCCGGTCGCTTCCGGCGTGGTTCGGCATCGAGGCCGGGCTGGTCGCGCTTCGCGCCGAACTCGAACGGGGCGAGGGGTTGGTTGCCCTCCGGGACGGCGACGTGGTCGGGTTCATTACGCTCCAGCGCCGCTTTCCGGAGACCTGGGAGATCACCTGGATGGCCGTTTCCCCGGCAATGCACCGGCGGGGCATCGGGGCGCTGCTTGTCGACCGAGCCGTCGAATCCAGCCGGGCGGCCGGAGCGGGTCTGCTCCTCGTCCAGACGCTTGCCGATCTCCATCCGAGCCCCGAATACGCCCGGACGCGGGCGTTCTACCGGGCGACGGGCTTTCTTCGGATCGCGGTCCTGCCCGAGGAGTGGGACGCCGAGAACCCCTGCCTGCTCCTCGGTCGCCCGCTCTGATCCGGATTTTAGCGCTGGTACGACGGGCTACCAATCGGACACCCAGCGGCACACCAGGTGCGGTTTCCACCGTGAATGCCAGGAGGCACCTTCATGGATACGAAAGCGCTGCTCGTCCGACTCGAAGCGAAGCCCGGTCAAGAGCAGGCCGTCGCCGACTTCCTCCACGGCGGGCTGCAACTCGCGCAGGCCGAGCCGGCCACGACGACCTGGTTCGCGCTGCGATTCGGCCCGTCCACGTTCGGCATCTTCGACACATTCCCCAGCGACGAGGGTCGCCAGGCGCACCTCTTGGGCGAGGTGGCGAAGGCGCTGATGGCGCAGGCACCGGACTTGTTCTCGGCGGCCCCAAGTATCGAACAGGTTGATCTGCTGGCGGTGAAGATGCCGTAGCGGCACTCGCCAACACACCATCCCTTCGGACGGGTCAGCGCCATCTGGGTGCTGCCCGTCCATCTTTTCGCCTGCCACGACCACGACCAGAGGGCAACGCCGCGACCACAGAGTGATCATGCGTCCGGTACGATGACGATCGGTCCCTGAATACAGCGGGTTGGGTTGGCGAGACGCACGCGGGCGCTCAGCATGACGCAGGGAAACGGGGACGAGCGAGACATGACCGGGGAACGACCGAACATCCTCTTCATCTGCACCGATCAGCAGCGGTACGACGCCGCCGGCTGCTATGGCAATCCGCACATTCAGACCCCCACCATCGACGCACTGGCCCGGGACGGTGTGCTGTTCGAGCAGTGCTATGTTCAGAGTCCGGTCTGCGCGCCGTCACGCGCCAGCTTCCTGACCGGCCAGTACGTCCGGAATCACGGTCTCTGGGCCAACGGCGTCTCCCTGCCGGACGGCCAACGCCTCTTCACGAAATCACTGGCCGACAACGGCTACGACTGCGGGCTGATCGGGAAGATGCACCTGGCAGCCGCGTACGAGGGCCGGACGGAACCCCGCTTCGATGACGGGTTCCGGTTCTTTCAGTGGTCCCACGACCCATCGCACCGGTCGCCCGGGAACCAGTATCACCGTTGGCTGGAGAAGCGTTTTCCCGATCTCTATCGCGAGGTGATCGAGGGTGGTCCGCGGGAGGGGTACCGGGCCGGGGACTTCAACGACATGCCGACCGAGGCCCACCTCTCCCGCTGGACACGCGAGCAGGCAATCGCGTTCCTCGAGTCGGAGCGCGACCCGGCGAAACCGTTCTTCCTCCAGGTCAACTTCTACGACCCGCATCACCCCTTCGTCGCGCCGAAGGAATACCTCGATCGTTACGATCCGGCCTCGCTGTCGGACCCAATTGGCTCCCCCGGCGAGCTGGATGGCAAACCGCCCATCCAGCGCGAGGCGTCGGCCGAGAGCTATGCCGGCCACGCCCCTGGCTACACGGACTATTCACTCCGGGAGATCAAACATATCGTCGCGACCTACTACGCGATGGTGACGCTGATAGACGACGAAACGAAGCACATCCTCGACCGGCTGGACGAACTTGGTCTGGCGGATGACACCATCGTCGTCTTCACCAGTGACCACGGCGAGATGCTGGGCGACCACGAACTCCTGTTCAAGGGGCCGATGATGTACGAGGGGGCCGTCCGGGTGCCGCTCATCATGCGCTGGCCCGGACGGCTCCCGGCCGGTGAGCGTCGCGGTGACCTGGTCGAGTGGATCGACCTCAGCCCGACGTTCCTCGGGCTGGCCGGGCTCCCGCCGATGCACGCGAACCAGGGACGAGACCTCATCCCGCTCGCCCGGGGCGACGCGGACGCCGAGCCGCGGGGCTGGGCGCTGTGCGAGTACCTCAACAGCGGGCACCCCTACGACCCACCGATCCTGCTGACCATGCTGCGAACGGGACCGTACAAGCTCGTCGTCCAGCACGGCCCACCGGCGACCGACCGTCCCAGAACCGGCGAGCTCTACGATCTGACCACCGATCCGGACGAACTGCGGAACCGCTGGGACGACCCTGGCCTGGCAGCGACCCGGATCGACCTGGAGCGAATGCTGCTCGATGTGCTGGTCGCAACCGGGGACCGGTCGCAACCCCGCGCCGCCTACTGGTAGGCGGACCGGACGATACCTGGCAACCGTCGGGGCGATCCCTTGTGGTCGCCCGGCCCGAAGGGCCATCGCCGTCAGGCGATAGCTGACCCACCGCAGTCGAATGGGCCGAATTGACCGCCGCGATCGGCCGCCGGATGGCGCCTGACAGCGCGGGCGACCACAAGGGATCGCCCCTACGACGCGGTTCCTCGTGGCTCACCGTCCGCCGCTGCTTCGTGAAGTGCGGAAAGAGCCCCTACAGGGCGATTACCTCGTCGTTGGCGCTGATCGACGGCGCCGGCGGCTCGGCCGGGCGGCTGCCCTCGCGTCGCTCCCAGCCAGTGGAGAACAGCGGCAGGAAGTTGCTCACCTCGTAGGGATGCTTCTCGATCTCCGTCCAGTTCAGGTCCACACCCAGCCCCGGCCGGTTCGGGACGACGATCCGTCCGTCGACCAGCTCGACCGGGTAGTCGACGATCTCGCGCTCCCAGTCCACGTTGAACTCGTCGAACAGCTCCTGGGTGAGCAGGTTCGGCGACGAAGCGCTGATCTGGATGCAGGAAGCCGTCGAGAGCGGCCCCTGAGCGTTGTGGGGCGCGACCACGGCGTAGTGGGCGTCGGCCATCGCCACGACCTGGCGCGTCTTCCAGATCCCGCCGAGGTTGCCCGGCTCCGGCTGGAGGATGTGGACGGCGTTGTGGCCCAGCAACTCGGCGAACTGGTGGGTGCTGGTCAGGCTCTCACCGGTCGCGACCGGGATCGTCAGCTTGCGGGCGACCTCGACGACGCTATCGATCTTCTGGTGGGCGGTCGGCTCCTCGAACCAGGTCGGCTCGAACTCCTCCAGCCGCGACCCCACCCAGACCGCCTCGGCGACGCTGAACCGGTCGTGGCCCTCGATCATGATCTGGACGTCCGGCCCGACGGCCTCGCGGACGGCCCGGACGATCTCGATCGACAGGTGGCGCTCGCTCGGCACCATCGTCCGCCAGGCCGCGCCGAACGGGTCGAACTTCAGCGCCCGATAACCGCGTCCGATCACACCGGTCGCGGCCTCCGCGAAGAACTCGGGCGTTCGTGGGCCGGCGTACCAGCCGTTGGCGTAGGCCGGCAGGGCGTCGTGGCACTGGCCACCGATCAGGTCGTAGATCGGCCGGTTGGTCGCCTTGCCGATGATGTCCCAGCAGGCGGTCTCGACGGCGGCGACCGCGTTCATGTGGATCTGTCCGCCCTCGGAGAAGACGTCCCGAACCATGCGCTGGTAGATCGTCTCGACCTGGAACGGGTCCATCCCCTCGAAGCGCGGCGTCAGCTCGTGGATCGCCGCCTCGACCGTCTTCGCGAAGGCGTTGAGCGATCCCTCGCCGATCCCGTAGAGCCCTGGCTGATCGGTATCGAGCCGGACGAACAGCCAGTTCTTCCACGGGTTGCCAACGAGGTAGGTCGTCACACGGGTGATACGCATCGGAACTTCACTCCCTGCATCGTGGCAGTGCACCATGTCCCTGCCGTCTGACCGGATCATAGCGCGATCAGCCGGCGAGCCTCTCAGTCGTTCGCGGGCGAACTCGACATCGATGAGTAACGATCGACCCTGCCGCCGCCTGCCGCACGGTAGACTTGACCCCGTGAGACTGCCCTGAGTGAATCGAGGGTTGACGTGGACGTGACTGGATCGGCGACCCAGTCCCTGCCGACGATCCTCATGGACCGCATGGACGACGTTGCGGGAATCTGCCGGGAAGACGGTGTGCGTCATCTGTACGTCTTTGGTTCGGCCGTCCATGGGACCTTCGACCCGGAGACGAGCGATCTCGATTTCATGGTGGATCTGGGCGAATACGAACCGATGATCGCTCGACGCTACGTGCGGTTCTACGAGGCGCCGCGACACGTACTCGATCAGGACATCGACCTGATTACGACCAGGCCGAGCGGGGGAAGGGGTTCTCTGGAGGATGCACCGCGGGACGCGTTGGACGCCTCGACGGGAACCCTGAGCTGGTCCGATGGCAAATCGCTAACCGACCACCTTGGAGACAAATACATCAGAGATAAGTACATGCAGAGCGCGACTGAACGACCGTTCGAGATCCCTGGCGAAGCCCTCAACCTCGCTGACCGGAGTGACCCGACACTCCGACAGATTTTGCCCGAAGTCGGTGAGATCATCGGGATGCGAAACGCGATCGCTCATGCGTACGTCCGGATTGATGACGATCTCATCTGGTCCGCGATCATCACCGAGATTCCGCCCGTTCGGGACCGGTTGCTGGAGTTGCTCGGGCCCGATGCCGACCCTTCATCTGTCGGCGCGTGACACTCCGACTTTCGAGCTCCTCAAGGCCCGCTCCCAATTCGACCCGGAACGCAAAACCATCTGTCGCTGCCAGGCGTTAGCTTCAGTGACGGACCGGCGGCACTGGTCGGCCAGCATCCGTACGGGTGGTCCGGTCTGCTTGACGGCCAGTCAAGGCGCTGTCAGCATTAGCCAGTAGATCGCGTTCGCGTCCCCCGAACCTCGCACTGTCCAGACCGGTCGCGCATCGCTCACGCCGTGTCCGCCGCGACGACCGAACCGGGACCCACCGGGGCGCCGTGTCCGGCCCACTGCTGAACGGCCGGTACCGTCGGCGGCCTCCCATCATTTTTCACCCTGGAGTAATCGCCCGCGTGAATCAGTATCGCCGCCCCTCGTACGCCATGGCCCCACCGCCCCGTCCGGCCCGCTGGCCGTGGGCGCTGCTGATCGCCGTGCTCGTCGCGATCGGCGGGATCGGTGCCCTGATCATCACCGGTGGCGCCCTGCCCGGCAGCGGCGATGGCCCCGAAACGGTTCCGGGACCGAACGGCGAGATGGTAATCGTCTCGCAGGCGAGCGCTTCCGTGTCGGTGGCGCCGTCAGATCCGGCCGTGGCGAGCCCGGCTGGCGAGACGGCCACGGCCAGTGGCGAGGGCGGGGCGACCGCGACCGATGGGTCGGCCCAGGTCAGCGCTGGCCCGACCGTCCCCGCCCCGACCGCCACACCGGCCGGACCGACCAACATCGAACTCGCGGCCGACTGGGCGGCCAAGTGGCAGGCCGGCGACTTCTCGGCGATGTACGGCCTGCTGAGCGATACCGCGAAAACCACGATCTCCCGGGACGATTTCGTCGCTCGCTATCAGGGCATCTACGACCGGGCGACCATCACGAAGGTCGCCATGACGATGGGACCGGACTCGGTCGCCGCCGATACCACCGCCGTCCCGTTCACGGTGACCTTCGCCTCGACCGCCTTCGACGAGTTCAGCCAGGACAACACGCTGCCACTCGTCCAGCAGAACGGCATCTGGACCGTCGCCTGGACACCGTCGGCCATCTTCGACGGCCTCGACAACGACGGTTGCGTCAGCTACGAGCCCCAACCGACCGAGCGCGGCATGATCCTCGACCGGAACGGCGAGGTGCTGGCGAAGGATGACCTTCTCGCGATCGTCGGCGTCGACGTCGGGGAGATCACGGACGAGACCGCGCTGAACCGGGACCTCGCCAGACTCCTGAACATGGACGAGGGCGATGTCGCGGCGGCCTACGCCAACGCCGAACCGGGCAAGTTCACCCCGATCCGAACCCTGCCCGACAGCCAGGTCACGCCGATCGTCGACGCGCTCGGCCAGATCGACGGCGTGCACGCCCGGCCCTCGACGGGTCGGTCCTATCCGTTCGGCGCGATCGCGGCCCACATCACCGGCTACGTCACGACCGCCAGCGAGGAGGACATCGCCGCCGATCCGACGGTGGCGGCGGGCAGCCTGATCGGCCGGACCGGGCTTGAAGCTGGCGCCAACGACGTCCTGGCCGGCGTCTCCGGCGCCGAGCTGTCGATCGTCGACTGCACGTCCCGCGCGACCCGCTCCACGATCGCCGAGCGGGCGCCCGTCCCCGGCCAGGACCTGATCCTGACGATCGACATCGGCCTCCAGCAGTCGGTCGACAAGGTCCTGGCCGATGTCGAGGGCGACGACGAGCGCGGCAGCGCCGTCCTGCTCGATCCGCGCAACGGGGCGGTCCTGGCGATGGCCTCTCACCCGACCTACGACCCCAACGGGTTCGTGCTTGGCTTCGACGAGAAGGAACTGGCCCGGATCAACGACGAGGCCATGTTACCCCTGCTCAACCGCGCCGCCGACGGCACCTACCCGGTTGGCTCGATCTTCAAGATCATTACGATGGCGGGCGGGATGGCCCATCTCGGCTACGACGAGAGCACGGTTCTGGAGTGCCCGTCGTCCTACGAGCTCAACGGCAACATCTACAACGACTGGGTCGTCGAGTGGAACGAGCAGCCGCAGGGGCAGCTCACGCTCCACGATGCCCTCGTCCAGTCCTGCAACACCGTCTTCTATGACATCGGCGCCAAGCTGGACCAGCAGGACGACATGTTCCTGCCGGACATGGCCAGGGCATTCGGCCTCGGCGCGCCGACCAACATTCCCTATCTGCCGGAGGCGGGCGGAGTGGTCCCCGACCCGACCTGGAAGGCGGATGTGGTCGGCGATGGATGGTCGACCGGCGACGCGATCAACCTCGCGATCGGGCAGGGCTTCCTCCAGGCGACCCCGCTCCAGATGGCGAACGCCTACGCGACGATGGCCAACGGTGGCACGCTGCTCGAGCCATACATGGTCGAATACACCCAGGTCCCCAACGGCCCCGCCACCCGAGTCGGCGAGCGCAAGGAGGTCGGGCAGCTGCCCCTGGATGGCACGCAGATCGGTCAGATCCAGCAGGCGCTCCGCGACCAGACGAGCAACGCCCAGGAGCGCGGCTCGGCCCGGGTCTTCGGAGCGGCCTACCCGTTCGCCATCGCCGGCAAGACGGGCACGTCCGAAACGCAATCCACCCGGAACTCCCAGCCGCACTCGTGGTTCGCGGCCTACGGCCCGTGGGAGGACACGAGTTCCGATCCGACGATCGCCTCGGTCGTGATGCTGGAGAACAAGGGCGAGGGCGGCAAGTTCGCCGCCCCGGCGACGAAGTCGATCTACGACTACTACATCACCACCGATCTGGCCGACCAGACCGACCGTGTGGGGTCGCCTCCACGGGCGATCGAGCGCGACCCCTCGCCGACGTCCCCGGCGTCGCTCCCTTCGGCGTCCCCACGCCCCAGCACCAGCGGCCGGCGGCGCAAGGTAGTCAGACTCCGACCGCGCCGGGTAGCGGTCTGGACGACTGCGGCGCCGGGTTGCGAGCGCAGTCAGACTCCGACCGCGCCGGGTAGCGTGACCGGCCCCTCCCCAAGCCCCTCCCATCTCGTCCGGTCGGCTGATCCGGCAAAGCCGGACCCGCTTTCCCGGACGGATGGAGAGGGGAGCACATTCGCGGGCCTGGCACGTCTGTAGGGGCGAAGCTTGCGAGCCCGGCGGCCGCGGCGGCCATCGCCCCGCACGGCGATAGCAGTCTCCGCGTCCAGCCTGTTCACCGCGGGAAGGCTGTTCCCGATCACCACGACCGCTGGCCTGGTCCGCCGGAAACGACGATGACGATCGCCGGAGCAACGCTCCATCCCGCTCAGGATCCGCAATCCGGAAGAAGCTGCCCGGTGGGGCCCGGTGATACCCTCGAATGGTCCGGCTGGGCGACATGGAACTGCGCAAGCGGCGTCGCTGTCCGTTGCCCGGCAATCCCAGAGGAGAACGGCATGTTCGAGAACACCGAGGCCTTCAGCGGCTTCTCCGTCGATGACATCCCGGCGGCCCGGCGCTTCTACGGAGAGACGCTCGGCGTCCGGGTCTCCGAGGAGAGCGGGATGCTGACCCTGCACATCGCCGGAGACCGCGACATCCTCGTCTACCCCAAGCCCAATCACACACCGGCCAGTTTCACGATCCTCAACTTCCCCGTCGACGGCATCGAGACGACCGTCGATGCCCTGGTCGAGCGGGGCGTGGTCTTCGACCGGTACGCGGGGATGGATCAGGACGATCGCGGGATCTTCCGGGGTGGCGGCCCGCCGATCGCATGGTTCACCGACCCCGCCGGCAACGTCCTGTCGGTGATCGCGCAGTCCTGAGCCAATCGGGAGAAGAAGCGGTCCAGGTCAGCCAGTTCGACATCCCTCTCTCGGCGTTCGACAACGACTTGGCGGTAGTTGTCAGTGGTGAGGTTCGTGTCCTGTAGCGCGGATGACGGGCACTCTGGAGGCACATGATGTCAGTCAACAAGCAGACGGTCGAGCGGTACATCGACGGGTTCAACACCTCAGACCATGCCCAGATCCTGTCGTGCCTGACCGACGACATCCAGTGGACGGTGTTCGGCGTCTACCGCCTCGAGGGCAAGGAGGCGTACGACAACGAGATCGAAAACCCGGCCTTCACTGGTAGTCCCACCATCGTGATCACACGGATGGTCGAGGAAGACGATGTTGTAATGGCCGAGATGACCTTGCGGGTCCGGAGTGCCGACGGCGAGCTGATGCGAGCCGCCATGGGAGAGGTATCTGTCATGCGGGACGCCAGAATCTCGGAACGGCGCGCCTACGTGGTCGAGCTCAATGAGAACGACTACATGTGATCCTGCCGCTCGTCGGCCACCAGACCGTATTTCCGCCAGATCCCTTCGATGCCGCATCCGCCCGCCACGGCCGGCGATGAGATCATCGAGGGCGTCTCGAAGTCGTCTGAGCGGCCTTTGATAGGGCAAACCGATCAGTACGGCGATCAACCCTGAACGGGGAGCCCGCACCAGCGGCTTCCCGTTCGGCATTCCCGGCGAATGAGCGTGAAGAGCGGTGAGCCGGCATCACTCCGTGGCCACCTGACCGAACCGTGGAACGATCGACCGGCAGCACCTATGATTGTCCGCACGATTGTTCGCTTTCCCCGTTCGCCCGACGTCCCGGAAGGAGACTGGCCCGCGATGCCGCCTTCGGTCGCCTTCCTGCCCCCCAACGAGATGAACGATTCCGACCCGACCGACCGCTACGCCCGGCAACGGCTCCTGCCGTGGTGGGACCAGGACCGGCTCGCCGCGGCTCGCGTCGTTGTGGCGGGCGCCGGGGCCGTCGGCAACGAAGCTCTCAAGCTGCTCGCCCTGGTCGGTGTCGGCGAGATCGTCGTCGTCGACTTCGACACGGTGTCGCCGTCGAACCTGAGCCGGACCGTTCTGTTCCGGGCCGAGGACGTCGGTCAGCCCAAGGCGGCACTGGCCGCCCGCCGGACCCGCGAGCTCAACCCGGAGGTCCATGTCACCGCGATCGACGGCGACATCGGTCGCGACCTCGGCCTGGCGACCCTCGCCGGCGCTGACGTCGTCCTCGGCGGGCTCGACAGCGTCAACGCCCGCTGGGTCCTGAATCGGCGCTGCCTCCAGGCCGGGGTGCCGTGGCTCAACGCCGGGATCACCGCCGCCGACGTCCAGGTCAGCCGCCACATCCCTGGGGACGGGGCCTGCTACGAGTGCACCTTCACCGAGGGCATGGCCCGCCGGTTCAACGAGCGCTACTCCTGCACCGGGCTGGTCCGTCGGACGCCGGACCGGACGGTGCCGACGACCGCGATCGGCGCCTCGGTCGTCGCCGGGCTGATGGTCCACGATGCGCTCCGCTTCCTGCACGACCCCGCCACCGGGCTCCGGGCCGGCCAGCGCCAGACGCTCCTGCTGGACAGCTACCGCCAGTTCCTCGACCAGCTGCCGGTTGACCCGGACTGCCCGGCCCACACCGACCCGGTCCGGGAGTGGGTCGCGACCGACCGCGACCCGGCGACCACGACAGCCCACAAACTGGCCAGCGCCGCCGGTCTCCACGACGCGACCGTGATGGGACTGACCTTCGAGCTGGTCCTGAGCTTCACCTGCCCCGGCTGCGAGGTGACGGAGGACGTCGGGCGCCCGACCGCCGCCGTCTACGAGGAGGAGATCCTCTGCCCGGCGTGCCGGCAGGAGCGGATCGTCTCCCGGAACACGCGGTTCCCGATCGACGGACCGCTCGGCGCCCGGCCACTGGCGAGCCTCGGCGTCCCGCCCCACGACCTGGTCGCTGTCGGAATCGGCGATCAGACCGGAACATGGCTGGAGACGGGTGGCCCGTCGTCGTGGCGACCCGCCCCATCGCGACCGTCCGATGTCCGCCCTGAGCCTGAACTGACAGGAGCCCCAGCATGACCGAGCCGACCGCGCAGCCCAACAGCAGCAATGAGATGACGCTGAACATCCGGACCGCCAACCGCGACCGCAAGGCCGAGATCGCCGTCGACCCGACGGTGACCGTCTCGGAGATCCTCGAGGCCGCCATGCAGAACTGGGCCCTGCCGACCGACTACGACTACGTCGTCCGCAGCGACCGCCTCGGGACGCAGCTGCGCCCATCCGCGACGCTGATCGGCAGCGGCGTCCGCGAGGGGGACATCCTCGAGATCCAGCCGATCGCCGACGCCGGCAGTCCGGCCGCGCCGGCGTTCCAGATCCTGCTCTGGCTGGACCCGGCGGAGACGACCCCATGGGCGTGATGATCCGGCGGCGCCAGGCCGACCTGGAGCGGCTCCGCGAGCTGGCGGCGGCCAACCCCGGCCGGATCGAGATCGTCGCCACCGAGGGCGAGCCACCCGCGATGATCCGCTTCCGGCTGAACTGCCAGAGCATCACCGACCTCCCGGCGATCGGCCAGCCGGTGCTCGGTGGGCGACACACCCTCCGGGTCCACTTCGGCCAGCGCTACCCGCTGGAGCCGCCGCTGGTCTACGTCGAGTCGCCGATCGCCAACCCGCACGTCTTCCCGACGACACGGCGGATCTGCATCGGCGCGGCCTGGACCCCGTCAGAGACGCTGGATCTGTTCGTCCAGCGGGTCTGGGCGATCCTGGCCTGGGACCCGCAGGTGATCGACCCCGGCAGCCCGGCCAACATGGCCGCCCTGAAGTGGTCCGAGGACCACCGCGAACGCCTGCCGATCGAGACGATCCGACTGCGAAACGCGGGAGCGCCGGTCGAAGCGGAGGCGAAGCCCCGCCTGAGCTGGCGCGGGTAGCGATCGTACCGGCCCGTCAGCGCCGGTCAATCGGGGGAACGGGTCGATGGTCGCGTGGAAGAGCACAACCGAGTTCAGCCCGGCCCCGCTCGACCTGGCGTCCTACGCGATCGAGCATCATTTGACGCTCCCGGAGAGGGAGGATGACTCCTCCGACCCGGTCCTGATCGTCGATCGCGCGGCCTGGGAGGCGCTCTGGGACCATGCCCGCTCGGCCGACGTCGAGGTCGGTGGGCTGCTGATCGGCGAGGTCTTCCGCGACGCGGCGACCGACCGGCCGGTCACCGTCGTCCGGGCGGCGATCCCGGCCCTCGGCGGGGCGTCCTCGGCCGTCAGCTTCACCTTCACGCCTGACGCCTGGGACCACCTCACGGCGGAACGTGACCAGCTCTGGCCGGACATGATCACCGTCGGCTGGTTCCACACGCATCCGAACCTGGGAGTCTTCTACTCCGGGACGGACCGCAACACCCAGCACGCCTTCTTCAACCGGCCATGGAACGTCGGCGTCGTCGTCGATCCGCTCGCCCTGTCGGATCAGGTCGGGCTCTTCGTCGGCGCCCACAGCCGCCGGCTGCCCGCCTCGGACCTCGTCGTGGCGCCGGAACCGGCCGTCGTCGCGGCTGTTCCCGTCCCGGTCAGCGAACCGTTCGCCGCGTCTCAGACCGGCCCACGCCCGACCGTCCGGACCGTCTGGCAGGTCTACGGTCCCCGTGTGGCGGCCGCCACGGCCGGGGCCGCCGTCGGGGTCGCGGCGATCGTCGCCACCGAGTGGGTCCGCTCGCAGCGCAGGGACGGCTGATGAGCGAGCGCGCCGAGCAGATCTCCTATCTGCAGCGTCTGATCGACCGGATGACCGGCCGGTCGGCGGCGCGTGAGCCAGCCGATGCGCCCATCCACCCCGCGCCGGACCCGGGCCAGACGCAACAGCGGCACGGCGACCGGCCCCGAACACCCGGCGCCCGGCCACCTCAGCGGACTCCGCCATCCCCAACTCCAGTGCCCGAACCGCCCCGCCGGACGACACCGACCACGATCTCGTGGGGCGGATCGAGCAGCCCGTCGCTGCTGGACGACCCGCTCCACTTCATCGGCCAGACCGACCCGCTCGAAGGCACCACCCTGCTGGCCGGGGAGCGCGTCTCGGTCTGCACCCGCTGCGGGGCGGCCTACCACCTCGCCACGATGAGCTTCATCCGCGGCGCGACCGGCGGCGCCTGCGTCAGCTGCGGCACCGCCGGGATGTTCCAGCTCCTGACGCTGGAGGCCGGCGCCCAGGTCCTGACACCGCCGGCCCCGATCGTGATGCCGTATCCGACCGAGCGGAAGCCGGTCCGCCCTGCCCCTTCCGCCGCGCAGCCCAGGGACGCGGCCGGCCGGCCGATCATCCAGCTCCATCAGGTCCGGGATCACATCGGCGAGGAGGTCGCCTTCGAGGGCCGCGTCCTGCGGGTCCACCTCACCGGCGGCGGCGCCTACTTCCTCTACTTCGAGCGGGCCGCCCGGGTGCTGGACGGCTTCCGGGCCGTGATCCGGCCGCGGGACATCTTCCACTGGGAGATCGAGGGGCTTGTCCCGCCCGATGCCTACCCCGACCAGTGGGTCTGTATCGCCGGCCGGATCGTCGACGACCCGCGCTGGCAGTTGGAGATCCTGATCCAGCGGCCGGAGTCGATCCAGATCCTGAGTGGGCCGACCGAGTCGGCCGGCTGGCGTCCGGACGACGGACTGATCCCCGAGATCCCGAACCCGCTGCTGGCTGACGCTCCCACCGCCAAGACCGAGCCGGCGGCCCGCGTCCGCTGGCTGGGCTGACCCGCCCATCCGGTCAGGCCGCATCGCTATCGGCGCCCGTACCATTGATACTGGTACCAGACGAATCGCGCGGTGAGCGCCCCACAGGACCAGCCGATTCCCTCCCCTGCCTCGACCGGTCGACCCGACCGTTCCCCTCCCCTTTTCGGCGCCGTCCCCGGACATGACCAGGAGCGCAGATGAGCGACGACCCCAGTGACCCCAACGACGCCCAGGACGGCTCGACCGGGGCCGAGCCGGAACTCTCCAACAACGACGGCGGCGTCGGCCGCCCACCCCGGACACCGCGCCCGCCCCGGATCGACGAGCGGCGCGGGCTCCGTGGGCCGAATGGCCGGATCATCCCGCCCGGCAGCCCACCGGCTGGCGGTGGCGCGAACGCGGCGCCGTCCGTCCGCTTCCTCACCAGCCAGACCGACGGCGAGCGAACCGAGCGCGAGGGGGACGCCCGCGACGAGCCGACCAGCACGACGCCCCTGCTCGACGCCAATGGCCGGGACCTGACGGCGCTGGCCCGGGCCGGCGAACTGCCGGACATCATCGGCCGCGACCCGCAGATCCTCCTGCTCGCCCAGACGCTGCTCCGGCACGACCGGCCCGCCCCGCTGCTGATCGGTGAGTCCGGCGTCGGGCGGACGGCGGTCGTCGAGGGGCTGGCCGTCCGGGCCGTCGCCGAGGGGGCCGACCCGCGCCTGGCGAAACTCCGGATCGTCCAGCTCTCGCTCGACCAGCTCGGCGGCGACGCCATGATCCGTCCCCGGATGGCCAACCGCTTCGGCGCCGTGCTGGAGGAAGTCGTCGCCCATCCGGACACCGTCCTGTTCATCGACGGCCTCCACCTGCTGCTGGGCGGGACGCCGATCGAGATCGTCCCGGCCGATGTCCTGCGCGGCTTCCTCAACCAGCACGCCGGCCAGATGATCGGCACGACGACGCCGAAGATCGCCGAGATGATGCTGAGCCCGCAGCGCGAGCTCGCCCCACTGCTGATGCCGATCCCGGTCGGCGAGCTGTCGGAGGAGGACGCCCGCACGCTGCTGACCCGGCAGGCCGTCGCCTACGCCGCCCACCACGACGTCGAGATCGGTCCGGACGCGATCGAGGCGGCCCTCGCCCTGAGCATCCGCTACGTCAGCCAGGGCTGGCTGCCGCGCAAGGCCAGTGAGCTGCTCGACATCGCCGCCAGCCAGCGCAGCCTGCCGCTGCTGACCGGTCGGACCGAGGGCGAACGACCGGTCCTGACGCCGGAGGCACTTGGCGCCGCGCTCCATGTCCGCTGGGGGATCACCGCGCCGACCTGGGACGCCGCCCAGGAGCACAGCGAGCCGACCCCGCTGGCCGCGCCGCCGGACCTGGCCGATCGCCTCGCCGAGCGCATCCTCGGCCAGCCCGAGGCGATCGGCGCCATGACCGATGCCGTCCGCGTCGCCGCCCTTGGCCTCCGCACGACCGATCGGCCCCGGGCCGTGATGCTGTTCGGCGGCCCGACCGGCGTCGGCAAGACAGCCCTCGCCCGGAACCTCGCCTCGACCCTGTTCGGCTCGGAGGAAGCCCTGCTCCGGATCGACATGAGCGAGTTCCAGCAGCAGCACGTCATCGCCCGCCTGCTGGGGGCGCCGCCGGGCTTCGTCGGCTACAACGACGGTGGACAGCTCTCCCGCTTCCTCCGCGCCCACCCCGAGAGCGTGATCCTGCTGGACGAGATCGAGAAGGCCCACCCGCAGGCGCTCGACATCTTCCTCCAGCTGTTCGACGCCGGCCGGATCACCGACGGCCACGGCCAGATCCTCGACGCTCGCCACGCGGTCTTCATCATGACGACCAACCTGCCGATGAGTGACAACCACGCCACGCTCCGCGCCCGGCTCCGGCCGGAGTTCCTCAACCGGATCGACCGGATCGTCCAGTTCCGGGCGCTGGAGCTGGAGGACCTCGAGCGGATCGCGGCGATGCGGCTGGAGACGCTGACCGCCCAGCTCCGGGCCCGGCAGATCGTCCTCCGGGTCGAGCCGGACGCCCTGACCGCCCTCGCCCGGCCGGAGTCCGACGGCCGAGCCGCCAACGGCCGGACCGTCGAGCGCAGGCTGGACCAGGACGTCGCCGGGCCGGTCGCCGAGTGGGCCGCCCTCCTGACGGGCATGGCGCCGGGCCAGCCGCTGGTCCTGACGCTCGAGGCAACCGGGACCGGCACGCGGGTCAGCCCACCGGGTATGCTCGGGCGCAACGCCTGAAGCGACCAGACGCGATCACGGACGGATGGCGCATCGGGGCGCCGATGCCGCGCCGTCTGCTAAGCTGGTCGCACATTGCCTGGCTCGCGCTGGGCCGCATCCGATCAGCGCCAAAGAAGACCCATCGACCGTCCGTCGGATGGGTCTTGTCGATCCCGGCCAGTCGGATCCATGCGTGAAGGGAGCGTCCTGATGAACCCAATGGTGATCCCCCGCTAGATTGCGGCATCGTCCGACCCTGACGGATCGGACTCACCGGCATCTCGGCTCTTCGCTTCACCCCCGGTTGGCGGTGGAAGCCGTGCGCCTCCGGAGTCGTAGCCGCGCCGACCGACCCTGGGTGCGTGGGGTTGGCCGTCGTGTATACCTCGGACCTTGCCGGCCCGAAGCTGAACGTAGTGGAAACCGTTCTGTAGGGGCGATCCCTTGTGGTCGCCCGGCCGCCGCGGCGGCCATCGCTCCGCCGGGCGATAACTCATCACCGCCACCGTTCGATTGCACCGCATCGTCAGCCAATACCGGCACCGATGCGCGGTGTGGCGCATTGGGGCGCGGGCGAGGACAAGCCATCGCCCCTACGAATGTCGTTTTCGCCAGACGCGTTCAGGCACGAAAGACCACGCACACGCTTAGTCCATCCCTGCACGTCGGCAACTTGTAACCAACTGACAAGGAATGACCACCAATGACCGCATCGCATTTCCCACCGGCGGCCCCCGACAGCACGCCGGACCCGCGGATCTTCCGCGCCGAGGGGCAGCGGTTCCTCGTCGGCGACACCATCTTCCTCCGCGGCATCGAGGAGGAGGACGCCGTCCGGGCCAGCGGCTGGCGCGACTCGCCCTACCCGATCAACGCCGAGCGCGCTGGCGAGATCATCAAGGAGATGACCGAGAAGCCCAAGCCCGGCAGCCGCTTCCTCGTCGCCTGCCGCCGGAGCGATGGCGAGCCGGTCGGTTGCCTCTCGCTGTCGCGCTGGCCGGGGAACGACATGGACCTCCCGCTGACGCTCTACGCCGACCAGGCCCTGCCGGAGCGCGAGGCGGTCAAGGCCGAGATGCTGAAGCTGTTCGTCGAATGGGGGGCCAGCGAGGGAGAACTCCCGCTGGTCTACACCGAGTTCGCCGACACCCAAACCGAGCTCCGGGCAATGGCCGAGTCGCTCGGGATGCGCTTCGCCGCCATGTGGCGGGAGCAACTCTGGCGCGATGGCGCCTGGCGGAACAAGCTCGCCTACGCCTGGTACAACCCGGCCTGGATCCCCCGGCTCGGCGAGCCCGCCAGCGGGATCGACTACGCCCTGCCGGTCGACGACGCGTCCCGCTGGCGCCCACGGGAGTACCCGACCTACGGCACGCTCGACGGCGACCCGCCGACGAACGCCGTGATGGTCGGCCCCCGGGTCTACCTCCGGCCGCTGGAGATGGCGGACGCCCCGGTGATGGTCGCCGGGCAACGCCGCGAGGCGGAGACGTTCTTCGACGAGGGTCGCCTGCCGGGGAGCGTCGCCCGGATGCGGCAGCACATCCGCGACGTCGCAAAGGAAGATCCGCAGGAGTGGGTCCGGTTCGCGGTCTGCCTCCGGGAGACCGGCGAGATCATCGGCAGCAACGGGATCATCGACATTGACCTGGTCAACCGGACCGGCGAGACGGAGTCGTTCTTCCACAGCGCCGCCTACCGGGGCAACGGCTACGGCTCGGAGGCCAAGCAGCTCCTGCTCGCCTGGGCCTTCGAGCGGCTCGGGCTCCACTCGGTCTGCAGCTGGGTCTGGGGACCGAACACGCGCTCCGCCGCCGCGCTGCGCAAGCAGGGTTACCGCGAGGCCGGCCGCGTCTTCTGGGCCGGGACCAAGAACGGCGAGTTCACCCACGCCTATACGTTCGACTTCCTCGCCGACGAGTGGCGCGAGATGACCGCCCGGGCGGCATCGGCCGAGTCGCTGGCCATTCGGTAGCGGGAGCGACGCGTTCGACGGCCAGTCCGGACGATCCGGGCTGGCCGTCGCCTCGTCACTGGCAAGGATGTTCACAATGACGACGACCAGTTACCCTTCACCAATCCCCGAGAGCACGCCGGACCCACGGATCTTCCGCGCCGAGGGACAGCGGTTCCTCGTCGGCGACACCATCTTTCTTCGCGGGATCGAGGAGGAGGACGCCGTCCGGGCCAGCGGCTGGCGCGACTCCCCCTATCCAATCAATGCCGAGCGCGCTGGCGAGATCATCAAGGAGATGACCGAGAAGCCGTCGTCCGGCACACGGACGCTCGTCGCCTGCCGCCGGAGCGACGGCGAGCCGGTTGGCTCCCTGACGGTGCGGCGACAGGCTGGCAACGAGCCCGACAATGTCCTCGGCCTGCACGCCGATCCGGCGCGGTCCGAGGCCGAGCAGATCAGGGCCGAGATGCTTGGACTGATCGTCGACTGGGGATTCAGTGAGGGCGAGGTCCCCAAGTTCGTGCTTCGGTTCGACGATGACCAGGCCGTGCTGCGTGGGCAGGCCAAGGCGTCCGGGATGCGGCGCGGCGCGATGTGGCGCGACCGCGTCTGGCGGGACGGCCGATGGCGCGACCGCGTGCTCTACGAGGCGTACCACCCGGCCTGGCTTCGGCGGCTTGGCGATCCCGGCAGAGGGATCGACCACGCGATGGCCGCCGACGACGCGTCCCGCTGGCGGCCGCGGCAGTACCCGACCTACGGCACGCTCGACGGCGCCCCACCGACGAACGCCGTTCTGGTCGGCCCACGGGTCTACCTCCGGCCGCTGGAGATCACCGACGCGGGGCCCGCGATCGCGATGGAGCGCCTTGAGCCCGACACGTTCATGGACAGTGGCCGATTCCCATGGGCCACGGCGAGTGCGCGCCAGTTCCTCCGGGAGATCTCGAAGGCCGACCCGCCCGGCTGGGTCCAGTTCGCCGTCTGTCTGCGGCAGAACGGGCAGCACATCGGTACCAACGGGATCGTCGGCATCGATCTGATCAGCCGGACCGCGGAGACGGAGTCGTGGTTCCACGACCCGGCCTACCGTGGCAACGGCTACGGCTCGGAGGCCAAACAGCTCCTGCTCGCCTGGGCCTTCGAGCGGCTTGGTCTCCACTCCGTCCACAGCTGGGTCTGGGGACCGAACACGCGCTCGGCGGCCGCGCTCCTGAAGCAGGGCTACCGCGAGGCGGGCCGGATGTTCTGGGAAGGGACGAAGAACGGCGCGTACACCCACGCCCGGATGTTCGACTTCCTCGCCGACGAGTGGCGGGAGATGACCGCCCGGGCCGGGGTGACTCATCCAGCGGCGATCTCCGTCTGACCACAATCCACTCACTGGCCGGTATGATCTCCCGGGGCAGTGCATTGGTGAGTTCGTTCGGAGATGGGTGGAGAGATCGCATGCGGACCATCGGGCTGATCGGCGGGATGAGCTGGGAGTCGTCGGCGCTGTACTACCGGTGGATCAACGAGGGCGTCCGGGACCGGCTCGGCGAGCTCCACTCGGCCCGGATCGTCCTGGTCAGCGTCGACTTCGCGGAGATCGAGCGACTCCAGCACGTTGGCCAGTGGGACGAGGCCGGCGCCCTCCTTTCCGAAGCGGCCCGGTCAGTCGAGCGCGGCGGAGCGGACCTGCTCCTGCTCTGCACCAACACCATGCACCGCGTCGCGGACGAGATCGCGGCCGCCGTCCGGATCCCGATGCTGCACATCGCCGACGCGACAGCAGCGGCGATCCGGGCCCAGGGAATCGGCCGGGTCGGGCTGCTCGGCACCAGCTTCACGATGGAGCAGGCGTTCTACCGCGGTCGGCTGACGGACCGCCACGGTCTGGAGGTCCTCATGCCCGACGAGGACGAGCGGTGCGTCGTCCACGACGTGATCTACGACGAGCTCTGCCTCGGGCAGATCCGGCCCGAATCCCGCGATGCGTACCGTCAGGTCATGGCGCGGCTGGCCGGGCGCGGCGCCGAAGCGATCATCCTTGGCTGCACCGAAATCACCCTGCTCGTCGGCCCGGAGGACGCGACGGTGCCACTCTTCGACACGACGATGATCCACGCCCGGGCGGCCGTCACGGCGGCCCTGGACGGAGATGATGCGCGGGGTTAGCCACCCGGATACCCGATCGCCGCTGTCATCCGCCAACCGTGCATCCGGGACCGTTGACCTGACACGGTCCGATCCGGTGGTCTGTGGCATCATCTCCCCTGCCCTGCCGCGTCCGGCCGCTGGGCGTGAGACGCCATGAGGCGCTCCGCCACGACCGCCGGAGCGGCCCAACGGAGGAGGAGTCATCGTGGAGCCCGTGCGCGTCGGCGTCGTCGGTACCGGAAACATCAGCAGCATCTACCTCGAGAACTCGCACAGGTTCCGGGAGTACGAGGTCGTCGCCGTCGCCGACATCCTCCAGGACCGGGCCCAGGAGCAGGCCGACCGGTTCAGCATCCCCCGCGCCCTCTCGGTCGATGAGCTGATCACGGACCCAGAGGTCGAGCTCGTCCTCAACCTGACGATCCCCGCCGCTCACGCCGGGATCGCGATCCGCTCGCTCCAGGCCGGCAAGGTCGCCTACGGCGAGAAGCCCTTCGCCACCAACCGCGAGGACGGGCAGGCGATCCTCGACGCGGCGAAGGTCGCCGGTCTCGTCGTCGGCTGCGCCCCGGACACCTTCCTCGGCGCCGGCATCGAGACCGCCCGCCATGCGATAGACGCCGGCCGGATCGGCACCCCGCACGGCGCGATGTGCGTCATGGCCGGTCCCGGCCCCGCCGTCTGGCATCCGGACCCCGGCTTCTTCTTCCAGCCCGGCGGAGGACCGGTCCTCGACATGGGGCCGTACTACATCACCAACCTGGTCACGCTCCTCGGCCCGATCCGGCGCGTCTCCGCCAAGGGCTACGCTCCGAACAGGACACGCGTCATCGGCCGGGGCCCCAAGGCGGGCCAGACCATCCCGGTCGACGTGCTAACGACCGTCTCCGCCCAGCTCGAGATGGAGAGCGGTGTGCTCGCGACGTTGTTCATGAGCTGGGACGTCTGGGGCACCCAGAATACCAACGTCGAGATCTACGGTGAGGATGGCGCCCTCTCCGGCTGGGACCCCAACACCTTCCACGGACCGATCAGGTTCCGCAACGCGTCGAGTCTCGAACGCGACGTCTGGGAGGAGCTTCCGCTCGTCAGCCCCCACGATGGCAACTCCCGTGGTCTCGGGCTGGCGGACATCGCGGTCGCTCACCGAACCGGCGCCACGCCGCGCGCCAGCGGCACCCTCGCCTTCCATGTCCTCGATGTCATGCTGAGCATCCTCGACTCAGCCGAGCAGGACCGGCCCGTCGAGATCGGCAGCCGGGCCGAGCGACCGGCGGCCCTGCCCGAGGGCCTCGCCAACTGGACCGTGACGCTGGACGGCTAGAGCGGGGCTCATCAACCTTGTCCGTGGCGAGCCCGCAGCCCCACCCCCCGACCCCCTCCCCATCTCGCTCCAGCTCCTTCGCCTGCGGGCGACTCCGCCTGGACCGGATGGAGAGGGGGGGCCACCATCTCCGCCAACACCCGTGAGCCGCGCCGTAACCGAACCCGCCAAAGCGATACGACGACCCGCCACCCTGGCCTCTGGAATGGTCATCACAGCGGCGGCTCTTATCTCCGATCCGTTGATGTTTATCCGGAATCAGATCGGGACAGCTTCCTGCGCGTGGATACCGACGCTCAACCGCCTAACCGGTTCGGAGCGGTGGCCAGCCCATGACGCACGTTCGCCGTCGGCTCAGTGGCGGGCTGCGCATCATCCTCATGCTCCGGCACATCGGCACGGAGAGCCGCCGATTGCGTCTGGGCGGCCGCCGCGACCAGTTCCGGCGCAAGGGCAATCAGGCGCAGGAGCGTTCGCGCGGTGGCTTCGGGAACACGCCGGCCCTGCTCCCAGTCGCGGAGCGTACCGATCGGTATGTGGAACTGCCCGGCAAACTGGACTTGGGTCAATCCGAGCCGGTCGCGCAACTCGCGCAACTCGCGGCGGTCGAACGCCGGCCGGAACGCGTCCAGTTCCTCGTCGCTCAGGGGAGGATTGTCGGGATCGCCGGCCGCGTTGGCCTGAATCTCCTCCTCGGTCATTACGGCGAGACGATTCCAGTCCGTGACCGGGCGATTCGGCCGCTGGTCGTCGGTCAGGACATAGGGCTTCCCGTCCTCGTCAAACGCCACGGTTACCCGAATCGTATCGCTGTCGCTCATTGCGTCGTGCTTTCCTGACCGAGATGAACCGGCTTTCATCCGTCCGGTTGGTGTAGACCACGGCGTAGACCGCGCCGTGGATCGTCCCGATGGCGACCCACCGCTCCTCGCCCCACTCAGGACTGGGCGTTGACTGCCGGATGATGTGGCGAGCATCGAAGAAGACGAGGGGGCCAGCCGAGAGGCTGATCCCATGCTTCGCGATGTTGAGAGCGTCCTTGTTGGGATCGAACGTGTAACGCATCTCTGTCCCCTGAAATGGTACTGGTCCGCCGTACAGAAGTCCAGCCGACAGCAAATGCGTTTCCCGCTCACACCCGCCCGGCAAGGGTCCGCTCATGGCCCACCGCCGCTGGTTCGCCGACCGGGGGAGTGATCGGGTCGAACTCGACGGACTGCCAGGTGAACCGGGAGCGGTAGCGCTCCAGCAGCCGGACGATCGGCCCGCCGAGCGCCACGATCAGGACGAGGTTGGCGACGGCGCGGGTCGCGTCGTGCGGCAGCGAGGTGATCAGGTAGAAACGGCCGTAGGTCGAGATCGTCTCGGTGAACGACATCCCCGGAACCCATGACAGGCTGGTCGCGTATTCGACGCCCGGCGCGGTGAATGGCCAGAACGACAGGTTGAGCAGCGCCCCATAGAGCAATCCCCAGCCGGCACCGAAGCCCGCCAGCAGCGCCAGTCGCCGCTGAGGGTGGCCCTCCAGCCGCGGGAGCAGCCCCGCCGTCAGGCCAACCCAGCCGGCCCCAAGCATCTGGTAGGGCAACCACGGCCCGACGCCGCCCGTCAGCAGCGCCGAGATCAGGAGCGTCAGGGCACCAAGCTGGAAGCCGATCGCCCCACCGAAGACTGCGCCGACCAGGACGATCAGCAGGAAGACCGGCGAGGCCCCGAGGAACGTCGGCAGCAGGCGCAGCGTCGCGTTGACGGCGACCAGCACTCCCAGCAGTGCCACGATCCGGGCCGGCCGGATCTCCCCGGCGGCGAGCTCCCCCAGAATGGCGATCAGACACAGCCCCGTCACGACCGCGAGGATGAACGGCGCGGCCTGGGTGGCGCTGTCGGCGCCATCGATCCCCACGATTGGCAACAGGAAGGGCCACAGGTAGCCGGCCAGGCCGATCAGACTGGCGACGCCGATCGCCAGTCGAGGTGAGAGGAACGGCGTCAGGCCGCGAGACGCGGCAGGAGACAGACGGACCATTGGGGAACCTCACTGGGCGGAACGGCGAACTCCCCAAAAGCCTACTTGGTCCCGTCCATCGAATGCCTTGAATGCCGGAATCCGACCGATGGCTCCCCACCTCTCTCCCTGCGACCTGGAGATCGTGATCGAGGCACAGGCTACCGAGGTGCCGTCGCCATTCCGCGCCGGTCAACCGGGTAGTGTCTTTTGTACATGAGGCACAGAAATGTGTCGTGGCCGCGTCACCGGATCATCCCGCATCTGCCCGCCAATCACGTAAACTGCGCAGACTTAACAACAGGCAGGCGAGACCAGCCGCCCGTCATTGGGCAAACAGGTGGATGCCGGGCCTATCGCACAGATCAGGCTGACGGAGGCAGGTCGCAGCGACGCGTCGAGCGCTCACGGGCATGGATCGGTCACCGGCGCGCGGCCGGGCAGATGAGAGGACGGGCGCTGGATGGCTGCCGAGATCACGCTTGCGGACCTGCTGGCGTGGGTGCCGCGACTGCGGCTCCCGGCTCAGGGGGAACCGATCCTGACTGGCGACACCGCGGCCGCCCGCGTGGGGCGGCTGGCTCCCGTCAACCCGCTGGACCGGGAACTGACCTGGGCGGTCACCGTCCGGGCGAGCAGCCCGATGCTGCCGCCGCTCCGGGGAGGAGAGCTCGTCCTACTCCCCCGGCGGGTGCTGGCCGAATCCGGCGTCTCGCTGCCGTTGCTTCTGCGCGAGTTGTCCAGCCACCAGTGCTCCGGCGTCGTGCTGGACGGCGTCCCGAGCGGAACGGCGCCCCTGCCGCTGCTCGTGACGACTTCGGTCGGGCCGGAGTTCGAGAACGAGATCAACCGGCTGCTGACCCAGCGCCGGGGCGAGCTCTACCGGTCCGGCACAGAGCTCGAGCACCTGCTCAGCGACCTCGCCAACTCCGGGGTCGAGGCCTCGCGGGCGCTCACCGCGGTCGCGGGTCAGCTTGGGGTGCCGCTGGCGATTACGGATACGCGCGGCCAGGTGCTGATGACGACGACGCCGGAGCCGTCGATCCCGGTGGTGGTCCCGGCCCCGCGCGGCTGGCAGGGCGACCGGCTGGCGCTGGCGCTGTCCGACGGCCGATCGCTCTGGGTAGGACCCGTTCCGCGGACGGTTCGGGCCCTGATCCGGCTGGTCGGCGAGCGAGTCGCGACGGCGATCGACTCGGCGCTACTGCGGGCGTCCCAGGCTCGGCCCCGCGGACCGGCCCGCTCGATGGCGCTCCAGTCGTTGGTGGTCGGCGCGATCACGGACCCGTTGACGCGAGCCTCGGCGCTCGGGCTGGCGACCGACGGCCACTTCCGGGTGGCGTTGGCCAGTGCCGAGGCCGGGACAACCGGGCTGGTCCGGTCGCTCGGTCCGCTCGGGACCGTCCACGACGGGACGGCGCTCGACGGGTTGCCGCTCGGGTTGATCGAGGTTCGCCCGGAACAGAGGCTCCCGAGCCCGAGCCGCGGACGAGGCACACAGCGCGAGGTCCGGCCAGCCCAGCGCCTGCCGACGGTGATGATCCCACCGGCCCAGGGCTGGCTGGCGGTCTCCGGCCCGGTCGCCGGTGTCGCGGCCCTGCCGGACGCCCTCCGGGAGGCGCGCTTCGTCGCGGCCCTGCTTCAGCGAGAGATCATCGCCGGTCCGCTCGCCCGGTTCGATGTTGTCGACGATCTTGGAGCGTACGGGCTGCTCTACCACCTCTGGGGGACGACCGATCTGGCCCGGTTCGCCTCGGACACACTGGGCGACCTCCCCTTCCGGGACAAGAAGGGCTCGCTGCGTCAGACGCTGCTCGTCTATCTGGAGACCGGCGGCTCGCATGTCGACGCCTCCGACCGGTTGGGGATCCACCGCAACACGCTGGCCTACCGGCTCAAGCAGATTGGCCTGCTGACCGGTCGCGATCCGACCGACCCGGGCTGCCGCCTCGTCCTGCACCTGGCCCTGCTGGCGACAGCCCTCCCGGCCGCGCCCTAACCAGGTAGCCCACGAGACGAATGGTGCGATCTGATTGGTCCGCCGAAGCAAGGGCGAAGCGCGCGAGTCAGGCCGCCACAGCGACCCGTCCGCAGGATCATCGCAGCGGTCGAGGTCAACGAATCCCGCCGCGATGTCTCTGTGGAGAGAACCGCACGCCGTCAGGGACGTACACCGAGGTGCGACCTGGCGCTCATGTGGTCCCGGTCGTCCCACTGATTCCCTATCGGCTCCCCCGCAATGCCCGGCCGACGCACCGATTTCCCGCACCACACCCTAGCGTGTGATACTGTACGTACAGTGTGTGCGTTCACCTTACCGGGCTGGCGCTGGGTGACTTCGGTCGTCGACGCTCCGGACCGGACACATGAGACGCCAGGGACCGACGTCCCATGGCCGTCGCACGGGACAGGGCCCGGCATCCGGCTCACCGGGGACGTCCTGTCTGACTGGTGAACCCGTCCAACATGCGTGAGGAGGCAGTCATGGGACAGTCCGGACTGGGCAACTCGCCCGAGATCGGTCGCCCGCGCGGTGCGGTCTGGCGGACGCTGGTGAGCGAGGGGATCGTCTGGGAAGGTCAGGTCACGATTGCCGGGGAGCACTCGGACATCGACGCCCGGCTGATCGTCACTGGCCAGCGCGTGGTCTTCGTCCGGAACGGGACGATCGCCCTGGACGCCGAGCGGGACTGGCTGGACCCCGCCCCGGAGCTGGGGCGGAACGGTCGGGTCTCGCTCGCGATCTCGACGCCAAACGGCAACGGGCCGATCCCGGTCGAGATCCGGGTCCGGGACGGCAGGTTCGGCGCGACCCGGCTGCTCGCGCGGCTGAACGACCGGCCCGGTCGCAGCGCGTCGCCGTTCTCGCCACCACCGCCACGGCCGAACGGGCGGGACCGGGCGGAGCGGAACGCGGCGACTCCTCCGGCCCCGTCCAGACGGCGTTCGTCGGGGTCGGCGGCGGCGCCGCGCCCAACGACCCGTCCGGCTCCACCGCCCGTGCCGGTGCCCGTCGATCCGCCAGCGTCGTCCAACTTCGGCATCCCGTCGGCCGGGTTGCCGCCCACGGCCTCGCCGATGCCGTCCTTCGGCGTGTCCATCCCTGCGTCTCCACCCAGCCGGTCGCTCGCGCCGCGCCCCAACGTCTCCGCCCCGGCCGAGTCGCCCAGCGCCCCAGCCGAATCCGCACCGCCACTCAGCGTCGCGGCGGTCAACCGGGCGTTCGGAGAGCGATCCGCTTCGACCGGGGCGCCGGACCGCCCGGCCAGTGGCTCGGCCCAGCCACCGCCAGAGAGTCCGACCCGGTGGACGCTGGCCAGCGAGCTGCTGGCCCGATCCGGTCCGGCAACGAAGACTCCGCCGGCCACTCCAGTGGCTGGCGGCGCTGAGCCTCCAGCCCACAGCTCGCCCGCCCCGGCACGAAGCGCGGCACCGGAGCCAACCGCGCCGCCGATGACGGGGCAACTCCCGCTCGCATCCGGCCCATCTGCCAGCCCCCAGCCGGTTCCGGCCAGCGGTCGGGAGATCCCGTCATCGCTCCGGGTCACCGATCCGGTCTCGCACGCCCGGCCGGTTGAGACGGCCGGCTCCCGGAGCATGCTGCCGGGTCTCCCATCCGGCCAGCGAGCAGTCGACCCAGCCAGCGAGCGCCGGCCTGTCTCGGCGGCGCCGTCCGGCCGGGTTGCCGGGAACAGCGTCATCACCGCCCGATCGTCGGCCGCGGCCCGGCAGTCCGCCAAACAGGGCGGCACGGCGCGGCTCCGGCCCGATGAGCTCTCACCGTCCGCCGTCACGCTCGCCGGTGCCCGGGCGGGCGTGCCGCTGGCGCTCACCCCCGGGCCGGTCCCGAGCAGTGACATCCCGGTCATGGCGGAAGCGACCGGAGACGACCGCACCCGCCGGGGCCTCTTCGCCCGGCTCGGTGGCGGCCGGGTCCGTGCCCGAACCGTCTGGGCAGCGACGGCCTTCGCGCTGGTCGCCCTGACGGTCGCGGCCGGCCTCTACCTCGCCCTGGGTATCCCGACCGACGATGGCGGAAACCGGTCCGCCGGGCTGACGCAGCCGACGGTCTCCGAATCGGGCCAGGTCGCGATCGTGGCGGCGACCCCATCGGCCGCAACCCGGACCAGGCCAACCCCGACGGCGACCAACGCCGTCCCGCGGGGCGTCGGTGGCGAGAGCAACGGCGTGATCATCCCGACGCGGGCCGCGACCGACCCAGCGGCCGGTGATAGTTCCGATAATGCCGCTGCCCCACCCTCTACCGAACCGTCGGTGGCATCAGCGAATGGCGGAGTCGAGGTCGCGGCGACGGACGATACGACGGTAGACGGGATTGGCGTCGAGTCCAGCTCCCCGTCCATCGTTCCATCGGCGCCGGCCGAACCGTCCGTCACGGCGGTCACGGCGGTCGAACCGTCGGCATCCGCCGAGCCGTCCGTTGAGCCGTCGGTTGCCCCATCAGTCGAACCATCGGCGACCGCAACCGAGGAGCCGACCGCCACCGCGACGGCGACGGCCGAGCCGACAGCGACCACGGAACCAACGACCGAACCGACCGCGACCACTGCACCGACGGCGACGGCGGAACCGACGGCGACGGCGACCGAGGAGCCGACCGCAACCGCGGAACCGACGGTCGAGCCCACCGCGACGAAGAAGCCCACCGCGACGGCGACGACCGCCCCGACGCCGACGCCCGGCCCGGACGTCGAGCCGCAGCCGGCGACGGTCGATGACGGCGGCGTGCCGTCGCAGGTCTTCACCGTCGGGTCGGTCCGCTACACGATCGAGTCCGTTGCGGCAGGCCCGACGATCCCCGAGATCAACCAGCCGCAGTCACCGTTCGGCGGCGACTGGCTGGCCGCTGTGCTGACGGCCGAGAACTGGGGGGACGGCGACGCGATCATCGACATGACGCAGTTCACCGCGACGATCGCCAGCTCGGGCGAGACCCGGCGGCTGGATACGTATAGCGAAACGGTCGCGATCCAGCTGGGCTTCCCCCAGGTCGTCGGAGCCTCGCAGCAGGTCTCGGTGGCGCCGGGCGACGAGATCCGGCTCGGTCTGCTGTTCCTGACCGCCCAGAACGCGTCGGGCTTCGTCCTCAACGCTGGCACCGCCACGATCGACCTGACGGCCGCCTTCAACTCCGCGCTCCCGATGAACCAGCTCGGCGAGCCGCCCATCGCGCCGGACCTCCTCGAAGCGACGGTCGTCGGCGTGATCGACGGTGTCACGATCGAGGTCGAGGTCGACGGCGAGAAGGTCCCGGTCCGCTACACCGGCGTGGTCGCGCCGGACGTCGAGAGCTGCTTCTCGGGCTCCTCGATCATCGCGAACCGGGATCTCGTGATGGGCAAGACCGTCTGGCTGGAGCGGCAGAACGCCAACGTCGACAGCGACGGAGCCTGGCTGCGGGACGTCTGGATCGAGAGCGACTCGGGCCCGCTGGAACTCGTCTCGGGCGTCCTCGTCAGCGCCGGGGCGATCGACGTGGCGGTCGAGCGACCCAATAGCCGCTACGCCGCCTACCTCGGGACGCTGGCCAGCATCGCCGAGTACAGCGGGACTGGCATCTGGGCCGGCTGCGGAGCGTAGACCGTTCGATCGGGGACAGGATTGCAAGGCAGACGAAGCGGGACGGTGGCGCGGGCCTCCGTCCCGCTTCGTGCGCGTCGGTCTCTATCCAGACCGGGCGGCGATGCCTACAATCAGCGCACGGTGAAGTCGAACCACGCTGGCCGGACGCGATGCCGCGCCGGTCGATCCCGGGAGCTTCGCGCAATGCGCATCGAGATGATCATCCCACCCGCGTTCTCGTCCGGCCGACCGGCCGACCGGCGCACCAGTGGTCTCGGCACCACCGGCGATGCCTACCTCGCCGACGGCCTTGCCGACCGGCTGGGTGCCCATGCCGAGGTGACGGTCCAGGACCTTCAGGCGGCCGCGAGCGATGCGCCGACCGACCCGATCCCGCGGCTGGAGGCGATCAACGCCGCGATCTCCCGCTCCGTCTCCAGCGCGATCCTGGCCGGCTCGGCCCCACTGCTGACCGGTGGCTCCTGCGTCTCATTGCCGGGGATGCTCGGCGGGATGCAGCGGGGCTACGGCCCCACGGCCCGGATCGGCCTGATCTGGTTCGACGCGCACGGCGACTTCAACACGCCGAAGACGAGCCTGACCCAGATGCTCGGCGGGATGCCCGTCGCCGTCAGCGCCGGCCTCTGCTACCCGAGCTGGCGGGTCGCGGCCGGCCTTGATCGCCCGATCCCGACCGATCGGATCGTCATGGTCGACGTCCGTAACCTCGATCCGGCCGAGCGGACGCTGATCGAGGCGACCGACGTGACGGTCGTCGCGGTTCCCGACCGGGCCGCCGCCTCATCTCCCTTCGCCGAGGCCGTGGCCAAGTTGGCCGCCGAAGTCGACCACATCTATCTCCATATCGACGCCGATGTCCTCGACGCCCGCTACTAGCCCAACCACACGACGGTCGAGCCGGACGGGCCGAGCCTGGAGGACGTCAACGCGGCGATGGATACGGTGCTGGAGACCGGGAAGGTCAACGCCTTCGGCGTCGTCTCGGTCAACGCCGAGGGACCCGAGGGGCCGACCTCGCTGGCGAGCGGGATGGCGATGATCGAGTCCGCCATCGCGACCTGGAGCGGCGTAGAGCCCGTCGCGGCCCGCTGATCTGGAGAGGGCTCCTGCTGCTCAGCTTCGCCGTCCCGCTGTTCTCGCCGGGTGGCCGTTCAGGCATCGCTTTGCCCGTCACCCAGTGTCGCGGCGCTTCGCCGTGGGTCGTCCGCTCACCGCGCGTGGCCGTCGCCGTCGCTCATCAGCGCCACCTGATTTCCTGTACGTAGGCTCGCGGGACATAGCAGTCCTCGCCCGGTCGCCGTTGGCGTGTGTTCCCAATGGACCCGCCGACGCACGAGCACGTCGCTCAGACGCCGTTCCAGACGTCGTCCTCCGTGCTCCGAGAGCGGGTGTCCCGGCGCTGCTGCTGGTTGGCCTCCGTCGCCGCCCCGGCAATCGACCCGGTGGACATGACGGCGCGGGCCATCGAGTGGGCGGCACCGCCCGGGATGCCGCTGGCGTCGGCCGGCAGCGCGACGATGACCGTCGTGTTCTGCTCGGCGCCGATCTCGGTCAGCGTCTGAAGGTAGCGCAACTGGATCGTGACCGGGTTCTGATTGATGACATCAGCGGCCTGGGCCAGTTGCTGGCTGGCCTGGAACTCGCCCTCGGCGTGGATGATCTTGGCTCGCTTCTCCCGCTCGGCCTCGGCCTGCCGGGCCATCGCCCGCTGCATGCTCGGCGGCAGCTCGACGTCCTTGACCTCGACGACGCTGACCTTGACGCCCCACGGCTCGGTCTGCTCGTCGATGATCCGCTGGAGCTCCTGGTTGATCTTCTCCCGTTCCGAGAGAAGGTCGTCCAGCTCGCCCTGACCAAGCACGCTCCGCAGTGTCGTCTGCGAGATCTGCGACGTGGCCCGGATGAAGTCGGCGACGTTGACGACGGCCGCGTTCGGGTCTACGACGCGGAAGTAGGCGACCGCGTTGACCCGGACGGTGACGTTGTCGCGGGTGATGACCTCCTGGGCCGGGATGTCCATCGTGACCGTCCGCAGGTCGATCTTGCGCATCTGCTCGACGAACGGGATCAGGAAGATGATGCCGGGGCCGCGTGGACCGAGCAGACGCCCGAGCCGGAAGACGACGCCGCGCTCGTATTCCTGAACGATCTTGACCGTCGATGACAGCACGAACAGGAGGAAGACGACGACGACGATGGCGATGATTAGGATCGGTTCCAACGGGAGTCCCTTCGGTGTGCCGACTGATCAGGATGCTCAGGAAGCTGGTGTAGCTGGTCTAATCTACCGTGGATCCGCCCCGATCATTCGTCGGCCGTTCCCTGCTGGACCGGCACAACGGTCCGGCGGTCAGGCCCGGGAGAACTGGGCAACAGGCGCTTGAGCTCGTCGCTGGTCGCGAGCCGAACCTCCAGCAGGAGGCCGTCGATCCTGGTTACGATCACCTCCGCCCCAGTCGGGATGATCGGTGCGGCGGCGGACCGGTGCAGCGTGATCGCGTGCGCCTGCCAGATCTCGCCGTCGATGAACACCATTCCCTCGGGCGCCAGCGCCGTCCGCGACTCGCCGAGCCGGCCTACCACCGAGTCCCGTCCCGAGTATGGCCGCCTCCGCAGGATCCTGATCGCCGAGCCGGCGATGAAGACGAAGAACAGGACGAGGCAGACTGTCACGACCCAGATCGCAACCGGGTTGACGGTGTAGCCAGCCGCCGCGTCGTCGAACAGGACGTACGACCCGACGACGAACGCGGCCAGCCCGCCGACTGTCAGGAGCCCGAGCGACGGCACGAAGACGTCCAGGATCAGCAGGGCCAGCCCGCCGCCGATCAGCAGCAGACCGATCCAGCTCAGCGGCATCCCGCCAAGCACGACCGCGGCTGATCCAAGGGCCAATACACCGACGACACCGGGTAATGTGACGCCGGGGCTGCTGAGCTCAAGGAGGAGCCCGATCGCCCCGAAGCAGAGCAACAGGTAGGCGACTGTGGGGAGCGTCAGGAACAGCCAGATCCGCTCGGTCAGCGTTGGGTCGGAGGTCGCCAGTCCCGCACTGGCCGTTGCGACCGTCGTGGTTCCCGACATCAGATCGACCGATCGCCCGTCCACGGCGGCAAGGAGCTCGGCCGACGTAGCGGCCGCCGCGTCGACGATCCCGGCCGAGACCGCGGCGTCAACCGGGAACACCGTCCCATCGTCCACAGCTGTCGCGACCCAATCGGTTGGGCGTCCCTGCTGATCCACAAGGGCGGTGACCTCCGCTAACCGACTCATGGTGGGCTGGTCGTCGTCGAACGGAGAGGCGGTTCGGGCGTAGCCGCCATCGACCGCGATCCGGCTGTCCGGAGCCATCGCCGCGACCTGACCGGCGAGGACGAGGATCGCGCCGGGGCCGTCGACCGTCGCGCCGGGCGGCACCCAGGTCAGGACCGGGATACGGCTCTCCCGAATCGCCCGCCGGATATCGTCCGTCGCCGCCAGCGTGCCAGCCGAGGACTCGATCTCCAGGATGATCGCCGGCGCGCCGTCGTCACCGGCCCGGTCGATCGCCCCGGTGACCCGATTGGCGAGGGCCGGAGTGATCGGGCCGTCGAGGGCGACGACCGGAACGCTTGTCGATGCGCTCTGGGCGGCGGCGAGATCCCCGGCGACCGGCAGCAGCAGTCCGAGCAGGAGCATGATGCCGAAGAGCAACCGAAGGGCGGACCTGCCGCTGGGGCGTCCGATGCGTCTGGCCAGTTGTCCGGATGGTCGTGATAGTTGCCTGTTCCGCCGCACCGTCGCGTCCCCTTTCCTGACGGAGTGTACGGAGCAGGTGTCGCGTTTTCGTCACGGGTTCCCAATGGCTGGCAGGACGTCACGTCCGGTGGCCATCGCAGGGTACCGTCCCGGAGTGATCGGGCGGAACGGTTCTGGCATGGCCCAGATGACTTGTGGTGCGAGCGTCGGTAATGGGGCTGATCGGGAACAGGGAAGGGGAGACGGGTGCGGGGAAACGATCGATTCGCGGATGACGAGCGCCGTCGGGTTGCGGCCAGGGACGTTCGTCCGGCACTCCGGACCTATCTGCGCGACATCGCGGACTGGCGGCGGCAGCGGGCCCGGGAGTACGACCGTGACCCGCGCAACGTCCGCACGGCCGACGGGCTGGACGAGCTCGCCGGCGCCATCGACGCGCTGCCGGCCGACGACCCGCGCCTGGTCCGGCTGGGCCAGCTCGGGCTCCGCGGCGAGGTGTTCGAGCCCGGCCAGCAGCTCCACTACGAGGTCGGCCGCTTCCGCTTCCACAACGCCGATGTCACGACCGACGGCTTCCTGACGACGATGGTCGAGCTGGCCGAGATCGACATGCGGGAGCAGGGCGCGTTCGGCGGCCCGCAGGTCCCCGGCGACGAGCCGTGGCGGTAGGCGAGGCGGGCCCACGCAGTGAACGCACCTCGATGATCGGACCGTGGTTGCGGATCACCGCTACCGGGCGGCGCGGATACCGTCGAGCACGAGTTCGAGGTGACGCCGCCAGTCGTAGTTCGGGCTGGGTTGGAAGTACATCGTGGACACGATGCCGCAGGTGATGACGCGGACGTCCGCCCCAGTGAAATCGCTCCGCACCGACCCACTGGCGACGGCACGGTCGATGACCCGGGCAACGACCGCGACGTACTCGGCCTTCTGCTGCTGAGCACCTTCCCACTCAGAGTCATGGTAATCAAGTGTCGCCAGCTGGAACGCTGCGTCCCCATCGGCGGCCTCAAGGTTGCCCCGAAGCATCGTCTCGAACGCCTCGAGCGGATCGCTGATCGCTTCCGCGGCCCGCGCGAGGTCGGCCATGTCCTGGAAGCGCTCACGCACGATCGCGGTGAGTAGCGCCTGCTTGTTGGGGAAGTGGCGGTAGAGCGTGCCCATCCCAAGACCGGCATGGGCGGCGATCTGTTCCATCTGGGCGCCATGACCGAGGCGAGCGAACAGCTCGCCAGCGGAGGCGACGATGCGGGCACGGTTGCGCCGGACATCGGCACGGAGCGGTTCTTCGATCTCAGGCACGGGTTTTACAACCGATCTCAGGTATGGACAAAGGTATGGACTTGACAGCCGGAATCCTAATTCCGTATTCTGCGACCGTCAAAGGGAACCGGAGTTCCGGTTCCTTATCATCCGGGAAGCATGAGGACCCACCATGATCGTCATCACGACGCCCACCGGCCAGATCGGCCGTCAGGTTCTCGACACCGTCAACGGCAGCGGCGAGCCCATCCGCGTGATCGTCCGCGATCCCGCCCGGCTCTCACCCGAGGTGCGCGAGCGCGTCGAGGTGGTTCAGGGGTCGCACGACGACCGCCGGGTCGTCACCGCGGCCCTCGCGGGCGCTGACGCGGTGTTCTGGCTGGTGCCGCCCGACTCCCACGCCGACAGCCCTGTGGATTACTACCGTGACTTCACCGGGCCGGCGTGCGAGGCGATCAGGAGCCAAGGCGTCAAACGTGTGGTTGCCGTCTCGAGTCTCGGCCGGATTGGGAGGGAGCGACGAACGCCGGGAACCTGTCGGCCGCGTTCGCGATGGACGACCTGATCGAGCGCACCGGTGTGAGCTATCGGGCGGTGCGGCCGCCGTTCCTGATGGAGAACCTGCTCGGTCAGGCTGAGGCGATCAAGAGCCAGGGAGTGTTCTCTTTGCCGAACGTCGCTGATCGCGCGCTCGCGACCGCCGCCACCCGCGACGTGGCCGCGGCCGCCGCCGGGCTGTTGCTCGATGACTCCTGGGACGGACAGAGCAGCGTCCCGGTGATCGGTCACGACGATCTGTCCCCCAGCGCGATGGCGCAGGTCATATCCGAGGTACTGGGACGACCGGTCCGCTTTCAGCACGTCCCCGGAAACGCCTTCAAGGCCACGATGATGCGATACGGCATGTCCGAGGCGTACGCCCAGGGCCTGGTCGACATGGCGGCGGCCCAGAACAATGGCATCTACGACGCCGAGCAGCGCACGTCGCCTTCTACCCCGATCGGCTTTCGGCAGTGGTGCACGGACGTGCTCCAGCCAGCCGTCCTGGACTGAGCTCCGTAAGGACCGGCCGCACCATTTGGAACAGGCCCGACACCCGATCTCATCACCTCGCGACGGCCAGGGTACTCTTTGAGCTGGCCGATATCGAGCCCAGGGAACACGGCGAGTTCGGCGGTCCACAGGTCCCCGGCGACGAGCCGTGGCGTTGAGTGACCGGATGCTATCGACGTGAACGAGCGCCGGTCCGTGCATCGCGGACCGGCGCTTGTCACCGTCGGGTTCTGGCCGCGATTACCCGACCCTGTTGACGGCCGACATGATCAGGTCGGCGATCGCGCCGGGCTGGGAGATGAAGCCGACGTGCGAGGCATCGATCTCGATCGTTGTGGAACCGGCGCGCTCGGCCATGAATCGCTCGGCCGAGGGACCGATGGCCTGGTCGGCCGTCGAGACCGCGAACCAGGACGGCAGCGTCTTCCAGGCTGGTGAGGTCATCGGCTCCCCGAAGGCCGTGTCGGCGACGGGCCGCTGGGTCACGGCCATGATCGCTGACTGCTCCTCAGGCAGGTCGGCGGCGAACACCGCGTGGAACTGCCCCGGGTCGATCGAGAACTCCTGCTGCGTCTCCGTCGTGGAACCGGGCACCGGAACCGTCACCGGCACGAGGGCCGGACCGAGCAGGTTGTCGGTGAACCGCCCGCCGATACCGGCCAGGGTCTCGCCTTCGTCCGGAGCGTAGGCGGCAACGTAGACCAGGCCAGCGACGTTGTCAGTGGTGTCGGCGGCGCTGGTGATCACCGCTCCACCGTAGGAGTGGCCGACGAGGACGACTGGCCCCGCGATCGTCTGGACGCGGCTGGCGACATAGGCGGCGTCGAGCGAGATGCCCCGGAGCGGGTTGGAGATCGCGACGACCGCGATGCCCTGACTCTGGAGCGCGGTGATGACGCCCTGCCAGCCGGACGAGTCGGCGAAGGCTCCGTGGACGAGGGCGACGGTCGGGAGGCCGCTGGCCGGGGTGCCGGTTGTCGGGGTCGACTGAGACATGAGAAGGTCCTTTCGAGGTGCGGCGGATGAGTGGTCCGACGCGGCAAGGGAACCGAGTGGAACGGCGAGCGAGCTGGCGGCCATTCCCATTACGACACGTCGTCTGGTGAGCACATGCATTCTCCTGTGTGAACGGACCCGAACCTCGGCTGCCGACCAACCGGTGGCATGGACTACAGAATGCGCCCGTCCGTCGCTGAGATCATCGTGAGAACTACGTGATCGATGGTGGGAAGATATCGACAGGAGGCAGGCAGAATTACGTGGACTGACGGTTCGTCCTCATGCCCAGCCCTGCCGGACCGCGAGGGTGGCGGCGGCCGTCCGTGAATCGACACCGAGTTTGTTGAGCAGGTTAGTGACGTGGCCGCTCACGGTCCGGGGGCTGATGGAGAGCAGCGCGGCGATTTCGCGGTCGCTCAACCCCTGGCTCAGGAGCCTCAGCACCTCCAGCTCGCGTGGCGTCAGGCCGGCGTCGGGACCGGCGTTTTCCAGCGCTGGCGGGCGAGCAGACATATCGGGTGGCGTCTCGACGATGAGCGCCCCGGCGATGACCTCCCGCAGGGGCAACGTTGCCCCTGCCTCCCACATGAGCCGGAACGTGTCGGGACCGAGGGCAGTCCGGGTCAACCCGAGCAGCTCTGGCGTGATGGCGTGGTCGGACACATCGGCATGGGCTCCGATCTCGCGGCGAAGGCGGTCCGTGGCGCCATAGAGCCGTGCGGCTCGCTCGTAGTCCATCTGTCGGGCCGCGACATCGGCAAGGCCCGCGAGCGCGTCCGGCAGGTCTCGGCGGTCGCCATGCTGGTCGACCAGTGACAGACTCTCCCAAAAGTAGCCCGTCGCCCGGTTCAGGTCACCACATGCGAGGGCGGTATCGCCCAGTCCGCGCATGGTATTGCCGAGTCCCCAATCGAAGTTGAGCGCTCGCTGCCGGGTCATCGCTTCCGTGAGGAGGTGGCCGGCCTGGTCGAGATGTCCACGGGCCAGCGCAATGTACCCACGCCGGCTGTAGGCAACGCTGACCATCCACGGCGCGAACAGTGTCTCTGCCGGCACGGTCTCGAACCGTGCTATGGCTTCAGCCAACCGGGCGTCGGCACGAGCCAGATCACCGTTCTGGAGATCGACGGGACCGAGTGACAGCAGGACCCGGGCGATCAGTTCCTGATCCTCCAGGAGGTGGGCCGCCGACAGCGCTTCGTCGAGCCACCTGGCCGCCGTGTCGAGCTCTCCCTGAGCGGTCGCCGCTCTTCCCGCCGCCAGCAGGACCAGGCTGCGAATCGTAGTCGGGACGCGGGCCGGACGGCGCAATGCCTTGTCCAGCCAATAGCGGCCCTCACGCACCCGGCCAGTGATGACCCAGAACGTCGCCATGTTCGCCGTCAGCCGGAGGAGCAGGTCCGTTTCGTCCGCGGTGTCCGCCCAGGTCAGGGCGGCCCGGATATTGTCGTGCTCGAGCTCCAGCCGGGCGATCACCCGCGGATAGTCTCGTGAGAAGAGCTCGATACCCAGCTCGGCGAAGGTCAGTACGTACCGGGCGTGGGCTTCGCGGACAACATCCTCGCTGCCGCTGGCTCGCAGCCACTCCTGACCGTATTCCCGGATCGTCTCCAGCATCTGATACCGCGGCTGGTGCGCCATCATTCCCGCCACCTGACGCAGCAGGCTGTTGCGGACGAGCGCGGCCACCAGGTCGATGGCCAGGACGCTAGCGTGCTCGCCGATCCCCTGTGCCACTCCGGCCCCGATCACCGCTTCGGCTCCGGCCAGGTCGAAGCCGCCGGCGAAGACCGACAGCCAGCCAAAGGCCATCTGTTCCGACGGCGTGAGCAGGTCGTGGCTCCAGGCGATCGCGCCGCGCATGGTCCGCAGCCGGTCCGGGCGGTCCTGCGACCCTCCGGTCAGCAGGGGGAGCGCCGGATCGAGGCGGGCGAGCAGGGCGGGCAAGGGCAGCGTGGGCAGCCGCGCCGCCGCCAGCTCGATCGCCAGAGGCAAACCATCCAGACGCCGGCAGATCGCTACGACGATCGGAGCGGTCGCGTCGCTGAGCCTGAGGTTGGCGCCGGACGCCGTCGCCTGGGCCATGAACAGCCGCACCGCCGGCGAGGCCGACGCGTCCCCTGTAGAGGGAGCAAGCTCCTCCGAAGGCACGGCGAGCGGCTCGATCGCCAGACCGTGTTCGATCGACAGGCTGAGCGGAACCCGGCTCGTCACCAGCAGTCGCAGTCCGGGACACCGGGCAAGCAGACGGGCGAGCGCGGGAGCGGCTGGGATGACCGGTTCGAAGTTGTCGAGGACGAGCAGGGTCTGGCGGGAGCCGAGGAACCGTGCGACTCGCTCGGACGTCGGCTCCGTAGCCGATCCCTGAAGACCCAGTGCCTGAAGGATCGCCGGAAGGACGAGCCGTGGGTCGCGCAGTGCGGCCAGTGGCACGAGCGTCACCCCGTCGGCGAACTCCGGGCCGATGGCGGCCGCGGCGGCCAGCGCCAGACGTGTCTTGCCGACACCGCCGGGACCGGTCAGCGTCAACAGCGGCACGTCACCCCGCCGGATCAGGCCGGTAATCCGCGTGACCTCGTCGTCGCGGCCGATCAGCGGCGTCCGTCCGGAACCGATCGGCATGATGAGGTCCGCGTCGGCAACAGCGCTGTTGCGCTCGGCAAGCCGGTCGGTCCTGTCTGGTTCGGGCAGCAGCGTCTCAGTCATGCTGACCTGCTTCCGCCGCCGGGTCCGTCTCCCCGGTCTGGATCAAGGGTGTCTGGCGTCAGTGTATCGGGTGAGGCAACCGGCGGCGCGTGGCGTGGTGGCCAGGACGCATGTCCCCTTCCGGTGGTCCGGCAACACGCAAGCCCCGCTCGTTTCGATGAGTACCCGCGGGATGGGTGTGTACGACAGAAGATGGACAGCTCGGAGGGGAATGGTTCCGTCCTCGGCGATGGATTGGGACCGATGGATTGGGATTGTGGATGGGGTAGCGCGAGAGGTGTACGCGACAATCTCTGGTAGCGTAGGTGTGGATCGTGCTGTTCGATAGAGCACGCGGGATGAGATCCACGGAGCGAAGCCGCTCCGTGACGTTTTAGGCGCAGGAGAGTGCACCGTGGAAATGAAACTGAGCCGGCGAACGCTCGGCAAGGCAACTGGCGTGCTGGTTGGCGGAGCGGTCGCGGCCCGTCTGACTCCTGCTTCGGCCCAGGATGCGACCCCGGCGGCGACCCCAGTAGCGAGTCCCGTTGCCTCACCAGGGGCGAATGGCGGCACCATTACGGGCCAGGTAACCGATGGCGCAACCCATGAGCCGCTGGCGGATGTCTATGTCACGGTCGGCTGGAGGACCTTCATGCTGGCGACCAGCACCGATGCCGATGGGCGCTAGAGCGTGTCATGGACTCTGCGGGGGTCGTAAACTCAGCAAATGAGCACGATCTCCCGCAAGCCCTACCCGAGCGACGTGACGGACGACGAGTGGGCCTTCGTCGCCCCCTACCTGACGCTGATGACCCCGGACGCCCCGCAGCGCCGGCATGATCCCCGCGAGGTTTTCAACGCCCTGCGCTGGATGGTGCGGACCGGCTCGCCGTGGCGCTATCTGCCCGGCGATCTGCCGCCGTGGGCAGCGGTCCACCAGCAGACGCTGCGCTGGATCGCCGCCGGCTGCTTCGAGGAGATGGTCCACGACCTGCGGGCGCTGCTGCGCGAAGCGAGCGGCCGCGATCCCGATCCCACCGCGGTGATCCTGGACGCGCGGACCCTGCGCGGCACCCCGGAGAGCGGGCACCGGGCCGGCTACGACGGGCACAAGAAGACCCGCGGCAGCAAGCTCCACGCGGCGGTCGACACGCTGGGGCACCTGCTGGCGCTGCGCGTGACGCCGGCCAACGATCAGGAGCGGGCGCAGGTGGGCGAGCTGGCGGACGCGGTGCAGGCGGCGACCGGCAACACCGTGGAACTGGCCTGGGTCGATCAGGGCTACACGGGGGAGGAGCCGGCTGACGAGGCGGAGGCACGCGGGATCGAGCTGGTCGTGGTCCGGCTGCCGGGAGCAAAGAAGGGCTTCGTCTTGCTGCCGCGGCGCTGGGTGGTGGAGCGCTCGTTCGCCTGGGCGACGCGCTTCCGGCGGCTGGCCAAGGACTATGAGCGCCTGCCCACGACCGTGGCCGGCTTGCATTTCGTCGCCTTTGCCTGCCTCATGCTTCACAAACTCTCGCTCCTGCCACTCGGAAGTCCATGACACGCTCTACAACGTCGTCGATGTGCCGACGGGCGAGTCAGCACCGGTATTGGGTTTCCATGATGCCGGATACCGGTATGCCAACAGCGAGTTCGACAACGGGATCGACATCGTGCTGGAGCCTGGCGAGACGTACCCCTTCGACTTCTCGTTGTTCCCCCTGAACCAGCCAGCCGGCGAGCCACGGCTCTCCGACGCGGCGATCAGCCCCGACCGTGTCGCGCCCGGGGAGCAGGCCACCTTTGAAGTCACGGCCTCGGGCGGCAAAGGCGGTCTCTCCACCGAGGTCATCGCGGCGAACCCTCAGGTGGGACGGATGATGCTGTTGGAGCCGGTCGGCGGTGATCGCTACCGTGTCGCCGTGACGATCTCACCGGAGACACCACCAGGTGATTACCCATTCGGCTTCTTCGCGGCCAGCAATGAGTGCTTCGTCAACAGCGAGTTCCCGGAGGTCACCCTGCACGTCGTCCAGGGATGACACCAGGACGTCTCCCGCTCGATGGTCTGCGAGAGGCGTCCTGACAGCCGCTCACGAAGGACATATACCCGCTACCTGGGTGGCCAGCGCGTCGTTGGTCCTGATCCCCGGCAACGCTGGCGACCAGCGCGGTACGGCGACGCGGGCATGGTCGGCGGGGATCGCTCGACGGAACCGAGTGGTGCCGTGCTGCGGACGGGTTCCACGCCGGGCCCCAGGCCGGTCCCCAACGTGACGGCGCGGGCATGGCGCCGGCTCAACCAGCAACCGACTTGTCACCGCTTCCGGTCCGCCGCAAGCTCACGGGACCCGGCGGCAGGGCTGCCTGAACACACAACTGGCTCCCGTCCACGCCGCCGGCGCGCCTTCCGCCGATCGGATCACGGCGTCCGCCAAGCCGCTCAGAACGGCGCCGGCACCTGCTGCTCCATCTGGGCGATCCGCTTCTGGGTCCATTCCCACGGCCGGAACATCCGGCTGTCACGCTTGTCTGCGATCTGACGCTGGAGGTCGGTGACCAGGGTCTCGATCTGGCCGTGGGTGAGCTTTCGGGCGCAGGACCGGACGATGCTCTTCTGCGGTGCCTTGTCCCCCATGTGGCCCCGGAGGAGATTCCAGAGCCCGTCGGCCGGCTCGGAGTGGGAGACGATCTGGCTGTTGCCCGAGTCCCCGCGGCCGGCCCCCCGCACGCTGCCGGTCTGATTGAAGACGCGCTGGCCCCGCATCCCGGGGATCGTCGGCGGGAACGGGAACGTCCCGAACAGGGGGGCCCGGAAGTGGGCGTGACGGACGAGCAGCCGGCCCTTGCGCAGCCCGAGCAGCTCCGCCTTGGCGGTCTCCGACAGCGAGCGGTAGGCCGAGTTGACCATCTCCTCGTCGCCGACCCGGCCGTAGAGGCTGGTGCCGCAGTTGCCGAGGATTTCGTCGTCGACCTTGGAGCGGAACTGCTGCGCGCCGAACAGGACGACGTTGAGGTGCCGGCCCCGGGCGGCGATGTCGACCAGCGTGTCCCGCAGGCCGCCCTCGCCGCCGCCGGGGGCGTACTTGTTCAGCTCGTCGACGAAGATGATCAGCTTGCTGACGCCGAGCTTCTCCTCCTCGGCCATCCGCCAGATCGTGTTGATCACCGACGAGACGATCAGTTCCTGGACGTTGGAGTTGCAGCCGGCGATGTCGATGACGCGCAGCTCCTGGTCACTGAACTTCTCGTCCGCCTCCGGGAAGGTGCCGTAGGTGACGCCGCCGTCGGCCAGCAGGCCGCCGAACTTGCCCGGCAGACCCCTGAACCGGTTGCGCGCCTTGCGGAGGGTGAACTTGTGGTGCCCCTCCCACTCCGTCGCGCCGGTCTCGTCAAAGTACGCGTCCGCCTGGGCGAACAGCGCGCTGAGGCCGTCCATCGTCTCGATCTTTCGCTCGCGGATATCGAAGATCAGCCCCCAGAGCTTGTCGTCGAGGTCGCCGTGCTCGAAGACCTTGTGCGGCGCGGCCAGCACCTTCTTCAGTGGCCAGAGGATCGGGAAGACCCGGCCCTCGGTCTCGCCCGGCGCGTCGCGCAGGGTGTTCAGGGCGCCGCGGGTCTGGACGCCGTCGAGGCTGATGCCGGAGGTGCCGTTTGCGCCGTAGTTGGTATGCGGGATCCGGCCCGGCTTGAACGGCGCGAAGATCCGGAGGCGGTCGAACGGCTCCGGCTCCAGCCCAAGCGAGCGGTACGCCTCGTGGTCGAGGTCGCTCAGCCCGCGAACGCCGGCCGCCTGGTAGGCCGAGACCATGCTGTCGTCGACCGCGTCGGGCGTGGCCGGCTTGTCCAGCCAGAGCAGGTCCGGCCCCTTGACGTTGAACATCAGCGCCGCGACGGTCGTCCGCTCCGGCGCCTTGCGCAGCGTCTGGAAGACGGAACTGGTCAGGAACAGCGCGTGGCTGGTCTTGGTCGCGAGCCCGGACTGGCCGGTCCAGTTGGCGTGGCCGGCCTCCGGTCCGACGAGGTAGTGCTCGTCCAGCGCGACCGGCGACCGCTGAAAGATGATGTTATGGGCCTCATCCCGGACCGGCTCGCCCGTCGCCGGGTCGTAGGTCGGGTTGCCGTTGATGTGCATCAGGGCCGGGACGGCGGCGCCGGAGAACTCCTCCCGCCCGAGCGCGTCCTCGATCGCCTTCGGCGTGGCGTAGAAGACCGGCCCGCCGATCGGAGGGCGCTGCGAGGAGACGTCATCGCGGAGGTGGCGCGTCGCCAGGACGTTGACGTTGTAGACGAGCAGCTCGGGGCGGCGGGTCGGGGCAGCGATGTGGAGCGACTCCTGGATCTGGCGGTCGAAGTAGTCGTCCAGGAAGGAGCGCAGGTCGGAGAAGCGGCGGGGCTCATCGACCACGCCGATCACGGCGGCCTCCTCCGAGAAGGTGACGACGATGTGGCCGACGTCGAGGTTGGTCTCGCCGTCGTCGGCCCAGAAGCAGAACTGGTGGGCGCCGGAGGGCTCCTTCTCGGACGAGACGACCCGGCCGATCGCGCCGACGCGGGTGTCCAGGTAGGGTCCGAACGCCTCGGCCAGCCGGGGCGCGACGCCGGGGATGCCGTTTTCGAAGCTGACGTGGCCGTTCATCGGCGCCTGCTCGACCAGCGTGTCCTGGGCGAGCAGCTCCTCGAACCCATCGGTGTAGCCGTCCGTCGGATAGCCGTTGCGATCCACAATCTTCATCGGTCTGCTCCCACGTCGCTTCGGCCGCCAGCATCGCTCGCCTGGTCGCGGTCAGATCCGCTCATCACCGGTTCCACGGGGAACCGTCCTTTCCGACAGACGCTGGACATCGCATTCACGTCGCATTTGGCCAGGCGCGGGTCTCGGCGGCGATCTGGCGCTTGAGCATCCCTTCAAGCAGGTGGATCGGGTAGAGCAGGCTGGCCCAGCGGGCGTCGCCGGTCGCCCGCGGGGTCCGCTCGGCCAGCAGCCACGACGACAGCCGGGTGATCTCGGCCGAGTCCTCGACGTCGAAGGGGGCCTCGACCCGGATCAGCCCGTGGTAGGCGTCGAGCCCGGCGTGGTCGTGCATCCGCAGGTACCACATCACCGGCGTGTCGTTGCCGGAGGCGTGCGGACTGACACCGCGGAAGACGAAGTTCTGGCCGCGCTCGCGCTTCTCCGGATCGGGGACGAACGCGGTCGTCCGGTGCGCCGCCGGCAGGTCATAGACCTGGACGGCTTCGCCGCCAGCGAGGTGCGGGCTGGTGAGCCGCTTGACGACCCCGAGCGTCCGGGGAACGCTGAGCGCCCGGCGACCATCGACGATCAGCCAGCCGTCGCCGGTCGGGTCGATCCGGGGCCAGCGGTCCATGATCCGGAGTTCGAGTTCGGCCCGGACGTTGCGAGCGGCCTCGTAGGCGACCTGAACCGTCCGGCCGTAGTCGTTGAGATAGGCCTGATAGAGATCCATGTCCAGTGCGCCGTGGGTCGTGGCCTTTCGCTGGATCGGGTCCTCGACGGCCCCACCGGCGGCACTGATCCGGGCGATCAGATCGTCGACCGCCGGGTCGCCGGAGTGGTGGGGGACCAGCCAGCGATGGACGAGCTCCAGCGTCGTCCGGCCAGCGCGGTCCCGGGCGATACTGGCCTCACCGTGCTCGTCGCGGACGATGACCGCGGCAGCGGCGACCGTCGCAATGACCGGGACGAGGCCGATCCGCCAGGCGGAGACGGTCCGCTGCGAGCCGTCGAGGAAGCCGGTGATCCTGGACTCGCCGGGCGCTGACGGCGAGACGGGCACGCGGACGACCGGGTCGGCGCCCTCCAGCCGGCGAAGCGTTTGGCCGAGCTGGGCCGGTGGCGGGGCAAGCCCACCCATCCCGCCGGAGAACTGTGTCTCCAGCGAGGCGGCGTTGCGCATGTCGGCGTGGAAGACGCCGCGCTCACGGAGTTCCAGCGAGTGGCGGACGTAGGCGTCGGAGAGGGTGTGGTGCCGGTAGGGATAACTGGCCACGGCGATGCCTCACGGCGAGCCTGACGCGGCGGGGACGGCATCGGCTCGGGTTGTCCGTACGGGTGGGGCCAGTATAGATGACGGCGGAGACTGGTCCGTCGTGGCGGGTCGTGCCCGTGTCCGAGCACCGGCCCTGAAGAGACCGGCTGAACGACCTTGGTCGCAAACACAGCGTCCGGGAGCCCGGCACCGCAACCGGGATCTCACTCCCGCCCGTCAACGTCGAATCCAATGTCGTTTAGCCGGACCATTTATGGCCGGTGAAATGAGCTGGTCCGCGGGGTGTTTCAGAGCAGGCGCCGCTGTCCATTACGGTCCGGGATCGGCTTCGCGGCCGGGACGCCGTAGAGCCGGTCGATCCGGTCGATGTAGTCCTGCGGCCGGAACGAGCGCTTGATCGCCGCGATCGTCATCGGCCGGATGTTGCCGGTGATCGGACGGTCGCCGGGGAACGGGCGGTCGTGACGCCCACCGACGACCCAGGCGATGTTGGCATAGCTGCTCGCATCGCGGCCGCAGACGAAGTAGGTGTTGTTCAGCCCCACGATCGCGTCCCAGGCGGCCCGCGGCGACGGGCTCCAGAGGATGATCTGCTTGCCCCAGTAGAGCCGCATCCGGTTGTTGAGGAACCCCTCGACGACCATCTGGCGCTGGGCCGCGTTCCAGAGCGGGTCGTGCGTCTCGCTCGCCGCCAGCTGTTTCACGGTGTAGGTGACCGGTCGCGGGTCATCGGCGTGGCGTTCCAGCGCCTCCCGGCCCCAGTCCGGCAGACCGCGGTACCGGTCGTAGTCGGGGACGTGCAGGACGTAGTTGATGCCGAGTTCGCGCTGGACCACGATCTCGCCGATGAACGAGTCGTAGTGATCCCCGGAGATCCGCTCCCGCGCCGCCAGGACGATCTCCGTCGGGCCGATCTGGCCGTAGTGCAGGTAGGGAGAGAGGTGCGAGGTCTGGTCGATGTCGGACCGGTCGCGGACGGTGTCGTACTCCGGCAGCCCTTTGTCGAGGAACGCCTTCAACCGGCGCCGCGCTTCCGTGCCGCCACCCGTCAGGATGTTCGAAGGTCCAACGTCCCGGTTGAGATCGAAGGACGGTCTCGCGATCTCGCTGATCGGATCAGGCCCGGCCCGGTGGTCGGACGCCCGCTTCGGCTTCGGGTCGGGGATGGGCTGGAGGAACTCGTCCAGACGCCGGAGGATCTTGGGCCGGATCGTCCGGGGCGCGTACTCGGCCTGGGGGAAAAGGGACGACGGAACGACGGTGTCGCTGTCGACCTGGACGAGCGGGATGTCGATCGCCTTCGCCACGGCCGCCCGCCACTCCCGGCCGAGCCGCAGCGGATCGAGGTCGGTCACGATCAGCACGGCGCCGAGCCGTCTCGCCAGGTCGGGGATGACTTCCGGTGGTTGGCCGACGACGAGTTCCCAGCCGATGTGGCGTCGCGCGAAGGCGTCGGGCAGCTCGGCCAGCCCCTCGGCCATGAACTGGTAGACCCGCAACGTCGCCTCCGGAAAGCCCGGCGCCAGCGCGAACCCGGCGATCACCGGCAGGCCCAGCGCGTCGGCCAGCTGGACCGCGAGGTTGGCGGCGTGGTTGGCGGTCGCCCGCTGGGTCCGCTGCACCCAGAGCAGGACGCAACGGCCCCTGTCCGGTAGCTCGCCATCCCGCAGGACCGCGACCCGTGGGTCCTCATGGGTGATCAGGTCGCGGAGCTGCGGCATGTCTTCTCCCGTGGTGTCGGATGTTAAGCACGCGCTCTCGGCTGGTTACCAGCGATCGTTGTGGACGGTCTCCGATAGTGGCTTCCGCCCACCGTGCCCACCCGGGTTGGCGGCGATCGCGGACTCGTCCGGGTAGCCGATCGAGATCAGTGTCCGGACCAGTCGCTCCCGCGGGATGCCAAGGAGTTGCTTCGCGGCGGCCTCGCTCGGGCCGTAATACCAGGCGACCGACGACGCCAGTCCATGGGCAGCGGCCGCCAGCATGATCCGCTCGGTGAGCCTCCCCTGGTCGAAGTTCTCGGCGGCGACGCCATCCGGTGCGCCGTCCATCACCAGCATGATCCCGATTGGGGCGCGGTTGACGTGGCTGACCCAGCCGGGCTGGCTGGCGAGTTCGTCGAGGATGCCCCGGTCCCGGACAACGACGAAGCTCCACGGCTGCGAGTTGTGGGCGCTGCCGCTCCAGCGAGCGACCTCCAGGAGGTCGCTCAGGATCTCCTCTGGGACGGGCCGGTCCTCGTACTGGCGGATGTTGCGCAGATCGCGCAGGAATGCCGTGATCGCCGCCGCGGGAAGCTCGGCGGGCAGCGCCGGCATCTCCGGGTCGAGGCCATTGGCCGGCGTCTCGGTCGCGCCAGAGTCGGGGGCGGTCGGCAGGCGTGGGTCGGACATCGTGGGACTCCTCACGGGCTGGGCTGACGTTTCGATTCGATAGGTAAGCGGTACGCAGTGTTCATGCCGGTCGCGGCAAAGACGATCGCGCCGGACATCCTCTGTCCGGCGCGTGGTTCGTTCTCGTTAGCTTGAATGGGTCAGGGCGGATCAGGTCGGGTCAATTGAGGATGAGCCGGTCGGCGGCGGCGAAGGCGAAGAAGACGAACAGGTACCAGAGCGAGCTGAAGAACATCTGGCGGGCGCGGCGCTTGCTCGGGTCGACGAACAGGGCGATGGCCTGGCCGAGGAAGACCGCATTGATCAGGACGACGCCGGCAAGGTAGATCCAGCCGAAGCCCAGCCAGACCATGCCGATCTCGACCAGCGTCAGCAGAACGGTGTAGAGCAGGATCTGGAGCCGGGTGGCCGCTTCCCCAGCGACGACCGGCAGCATCGGGACCTGCGCCCGGCCGTACTCGCCGACCTTGAGCAGCGCCAGCGACCAGAAGTGCGGCGGCGTCCAGAAGAAGACGACCGCGAACAGCGCCCAGGCGATCCACGAGGTGTCGCCGGTGACAGCCGCCCAGCCGACGACTGGCGGGAAGGCCCCGGCCGCGCCGCCGATGACGATGTTCTGTGGGGTACGGCGCTTGAGCAGGGCCGTGTAGATCAGGACGTAGTACGCGTTACCGGCGAGGGCCAGCAGCGCGGCGGGAACGTTCACCAGCGCGGCCAGCAGGACGAACGAGCCGACCGTCAGGGCCAGCCCGAAGGTCAGTGCGGCCCGGGGAGAGATCTGCCCGGAGGCCGTCCCGCGGTGCTGGGTGCGGGGCATGATCGCGTCGATGTCGCGGTCGATGAAGCAGTTGAGGGCATTGGCGCCCGACGCCGCCAGCGCGCCGCCGATCAGCGTCCAGACGACGAGCCCGATGGACGGCACGCCCTGCGCGGCGATCAGCATGCCGCCCAGCGTCGTGACGAGCAGCAGGCTGAGAATGCCCGGCTTAGTTAGCGCGACGTAAGCCGAGACGCTGGCTCGGGTCTCCCCGAGCCAGCCGGGCGCGGCCGGGAGCTCAGCGGAAGCCGCGGCGGCGTGGGGGCCGTGGGTGGTCATGTCGGTGTCTGCCAGCCGTGCCATGGAACCTCTCTGCCGGACGGCCCACCCTGCGGCGCAGAGGGGCCAGAAACGTTGGCACGTATCGACGACCAGCGTTGGGGATGACCGCGTGTCGTTGGCCGGGATGAGGGGATCGGGACAGAAGCCGATCACCTGGCCTGGGTAGCGCGACTTGTCCCGCTCGCGAACGCCCTGATTCTACCGTGCACCGTCGATTCTGACCCGGCCCCGGACGCGGCGTCCGGTGCACGGCGTCACAAGGCGGAGAGCAGATGGACTGACCGGACCCTACCGATCCTGACCGACGGTCACCACGCCTTCCACGCAGGGGTCTTGACAACGACCCATCCCAACCCTATCATTTCGATAGGTCACGATATATCGTGATACATCGAACCAGACCCACGCGGAAGGATACTCCCGAACATGACCCTCACGAATCCCCCTGGCGGCAACCAGCCGCCCATCGGCCAGCAGCCCGGCGCCACCGGCGCCCCCAGTCCCGAAAGGACACGCATGGATACGACATCCACCAATGAAACCCCTGATGGCGGGCAGCCATCCACCGATGATCAGCGCGGCGAACGCTTCGACACGCATCGCCGTCACGGGCATCACCACGGCCGTGGCGAGCACCCTGGCGAGCATCGTGGTCCAGGGCGGCACCGCGGCTTCGGCCCCGGTCGGCACGGCGGCCCGGACTGGGCCGGTCGCGAGCGCGACGGCGAGCCTGACACCAACCAGATGCCGGACGACGGACCCGGCCGCCGCTTCATGGGCTTCGGGCGGATGCATCGTCACCAGCGGGACGCATTCGCCCAGGCGATGGGACGTGGCTTCGGTCCGGGCGGACCCGGCGGCCCCGGTTCCGGCTGGGGTGGACCGCGGGGTCGGCGCGGCTTCGGCGGCCACGGCGGACCCGGCGACGGGCGCGGCGGACCGTGGTTCGGCGAGGACGGGCCGGGCCGCCAGCGCGGCGAGCGGTTCTTCGCCCGGGGCGAGCTCCGCTACGTGATCCTCGATCTCGTCAACGACCAGCCCCGCCACGGCTACGACATCATCCGGGCGCTGGAGGAGCAGTTCAGCGGCCTCTACAGCCCGAGCCCCGGCTCCGTCTACCCGACGCTCCAGCTCCTGGAGGACCAGAGCTTCGTCGTCTCGGAGCAGCAGGACGGCAAGAAGGTCTTCCGGGCGACCGACGCCGGCCGGGACGAGCTCGCGAAGCGCGGTGACACCCTCCAGGCGATCCGCGACCGGATCGGCGCCCGGCCGGTCTTCGAGGCGATCGGCGACATCCGCCCGATCGTCGGCGAGCTCTGGGACCTCGGCCAGACCGTCATGCGGGCGGCCTCCCGCGGCGACCTCGCCGATGGCGATCGGGTCGATCGGCTCCGCGAGGCGATCCGGCGGGCCCGGCGGGAGATCGACGAGATCCTGACCGTCCCGGTGGGTGGCCGCCCCAGTGGTAAGCCAGACCCGAAGGCCGACGAACCCGTCCCGCCGATCATGTAGGCGACCAGCGCCCTATCCGGTCTGGTTGGCCGGGCGGAGTGACGATCGTCGCCGTCAGCCCACACGGTCAGGCACATGAAGACTCTGCGATCGACGACCGTCGGTCGCGGGGTCTCTTTCCACGGTGAAACCCTTCCCCAACTAGTCGAACCAATAATGAAACGTCTGGTCGGGGGGAGGCACGTTCTCCCCTCTCCATCCGGTGAAGACCAAAGGGATGAAGCCGAGATGGGGAGGGGCCGGGGGAGGGGTTTCACCGCGCAGCGGTCCCGGTCGTCCGGGGTCAGACGTGATCCAACGGAGTCTGTTCGTTCCGAGGCGCAGTTATCGCCCTGCGGGGCGATGGCCGCTGCGGCGGCCGGTCAGGGCAAGCCCATGACCCTACGACGAAGGCCGCTCCGGTGGGTCAGGACGCCCTGAGACGGACTGGCGTGCGGTTTGCGACGGCACGGCCATGGGCCGGCACGCCGCCGACCGAACCCGGAGCACCTCCGCCATGTCCGCCACCACGCCCTACCGCGGCCTAGTCCGCGCTCCCGACTTCGCCGGATACGAGTGGATCACCGGCACCCCGCGGTCGATCAGCGATCTGCGGGGCCAGCTCGTCATCCTCGACTTCTGGACCTTCTGCTGCATCAACTGCATGCACATGCTGCCCGCCCTGCACCGGCTCGAGCGGGAGTTTGCCGGCCGGGTGACGGTGATCGGCGTCGAGGCCGCCAAGTTCTCCGCCGAGCAGGTGCCGGCCAACGTCGCCAGGGCGATCGAGCGCTACGGCATCACCCACGCGGTCATCAACGACCCGGAGCGCACCCTCTGGGACGAGTACACCGCCAACTCCTGGCCGACCCTGATGTTCATCGACCCCGCCGGCAAGGTCTGGGGGCGGCTCGCCGGCGAGATCGACTACGACAGCCTCCGCCAGATCGTCTCCGACGCCCTCGACTCCTACGTGCTGGACGGGACGCTCGTCCCGCGCGAACCCGAGGAGACCGTCGCCGAGACCGGGGCCGGTTCGCCGCTCTGGTTCCCCGGCAAGGTGCTCTCCGACGCCCCGCGGGACCAGCTGATCGTCAGCGACTCCGGCCACCACCGCATCCTGATCATGGGCCGCGATGGGCGGGTCTCGCGGGTGATCGGCTCCGGTACCGAGGGCCGGAGCGACGGGCCGCTGGCCGAGGCGTCCTTCTCCCGGCCCGAGGGTGTCGCCGTGACGCCGGACGGCCAGACGCTCTATGTCGCCGACCGGGCCAACCATCTTCTCCGCCGGGTCGACCTCGTCGCCGGCCAGGTCACGACCGTCGCCGGCACGGGCGAGCGCGGCGGCTACGAGCTCGACGCGCCGGCACCGGGGACCGAGACCGCCCTCGCCTCCCCGTGGGACCTGGACTGGGACGGCGACCGGTTGCTGATCGCCATGGCCGGCACGCACCAGATCTGGGCGTTCACCCCGGCAACGGGACTGGTCGAGATCGTCGCCGGGACGGGCGCCGAATCGATCCATGACGGCCCGCTCCGGGAGGCGACGTTCTCGCAGCCGTCCGGGCTGGTCGTGACCGAGGGGGCGGCCTGGTCGCTGGACAGTGAGTCGAGCGCCGTCCGGCGGATCGACCTCAACGGCGGCCGGGTCCGCCGGATCGTCGGGCGCGGGCTGTTCGACTTCGGCGACACCGACGGGACCGGCGACACGGTCCGGCTCCAGCATCCGCTCGGCCTGGCCGGGGCCGAGGAGGAGGACCAGGCGATCCTCTACCTGGCGGACTCCTACAACAACCGGATCAAGCGGCTCGATCCGATCACCCGGACGGTCACGACGATCGCCGGCAGCGGCGAGGCGGCGCTGCGTGATGGCGACCTGGCGACGGCGTCGTTCTGGGAGCCGTCCGGCCTGGCCGTCGACGGTCCGCGGATCTACGTCGCCGACACCAACAACCACGCCCTCCGGCTGATCGACCGGGACGCCGGGGCGGTGACGACGATCGATGTCCGGCTGCCGTAGCGGCGGCCGGATTTCAGCGAACAGGGTGAGTGCCGCATGTGCACTCTCTGTTCGCTGGTTCCCGTTCGAGGAACGACTTCTCGTTAGGTCGGAACGATCGGACGGCTTCCCGTCAGCCCGCCGTCGACCGGCAGGACGACGCCCGTAATCCAGGCGGCATCATCGGAGGCGAGGAACGCGATCGCGGCGGCGATGTCCTCCGGCTCGCCAACCCGGCCCAGCGGGTAGAGCCGCTGCATCTGGGCGAACGACTCCGGCTGCTCGTCCCAGACCCGGGTCCTGACGGTTCCGGGCGCGACGACGTTGAACCGGACGCCGCGGGGTCCGTACTCGGCGGCGAGGTTCATCGTCAGGTTCTGCAACCCGGCCTTGGCGGCGGAGTACGGGTAGCTGCCGATCGCCAGCAGGCCGTTGACCGAGCTGACGTTGACGACGCTGCCGCCTTGGGGCGCGGCCAGCAGGTGCGGGATCGCCGCCCGGGTCGTCCGGACGACGCCAAGCAGATTGACGTCGTGCATCCGCCGCCAGATCTCGTCGGTCTGCTCGGCGAACGGCGGCTCCTCGATGTCGGCCCCAGCGACGTTGGCGAGGATGTCCAGCCGCCCGAACCGCTCGACCGCCGCCGCGATGGCGGCATCGACCGCGGGGGTATCCGTCACGTCGCAGGCAATCGCGATCGCCGCACCGCCATTCTCCGCGATCTCCCGAGCGACCCGTTGTGCGGCCTGGAGATCGAGATCGGCGATGGCCACCGCCGCCCCCTCGTTCGCCAGCCGGCTCGCGGTCGCCCGGCCGATGCCGTGCGCCGCGCCCGTCACGAAGGCGACGCGTTCATGCAATCGGTTCATGAGGCTCCTCGTTCCGCTGCCGATCCCGCCTCGCGTTCCGAGCGCGGCGTCTGCCTGTATTGGCCTGAATCGCGCAAGAGCGCCCGGTCGTTCGAAAACCGGGCGCCCCGACGTCTGTATCGTACAGAACGGGGAGTGCCGCTGCTGGCACTCCCCGTTTCCGTTGCACTGTGTTGTTCGCCCGACCCTACGGTATGACCGTCACCGGGGTGCCGATGTCGGCCCAGGCGTAGAGGACCGGGGCGATGTCCATCGGCAGGTTGACGCAGCCATGGGACATCGGGGTGCCGAAGTTGTTATGCCAGTAGGCACCGTGGAGGGCGTTGCCGAGGTCGTCGAAATACATTACCCAGGGGACATCCGGGACGTTGTAGGCCTCGCCGCCGAGGAAGCCGGACATCGTCTGGACGTCGTACTTGCTCAGGATGCTGAAGTAGCCGATCGGCGTAACCGTCTCCGGGATGTCGCCGATGCCCGTACTGACCAGACTGGAGGTGTAGAGCTCACCGTTGTCATACGCCCACATCGCGGAGGCCGAAATCGAGACGACGATCTCCTTGGCTCCACCCTGTTGCGGGCCGGGGCCGGCGTAGGCCGCGACGGGCTCGTCCGCCACCACACCCGTTTCGGCGCTGGTGTCGGCGCTGGTGTCGACCGCCGTCTCCGTATCCTCGGCCACGATCTCGGGAGCGACGAACAGGGCCGTGTCGTAGGTCGGGATTTCCTCGGGCCGGTCGATCCGGTCGGTCTTGTAGCCCTCCGCCTTCGCGGCCTCCTTGCCAAGCGACATGGCGGTGACACTGCCGGCGTCATCGGTCACGAGGGCGCAGTTCTCGAAGTACTGGACCGTCCCATCATGGTCCTTGAATGGTTGCGAGATCGGATCGCCCAGGAACTGCCCGTCCTCCGACCGCCACATCTCGAGGGTGTCGCCCTCGACGGTGTGCCGGGTCCGGACCGTCAACTGGCAGTCGTCGCCGCGGCAGTCGGTCGCGCGGACGGGCGCGAAGGCGTCCCGGTGGTCGGCCCGGAGGTCCCGCGCCATCGTCCGGCCGAGCGGTAGCAGGCGGACCTGTTCGCCCGAGGCCTCATCGGGCAGGTAGACGAGTGCGGCGTTCTGAAAGAACTGGACGGTCTGCTCGTCGTCGCTGAGCGGCGTCTTGATCGACATTTCCTCAGTGATTGGGTCGCCGAGAAGATCGCCGTGCTGGCGCCACATGTCGAGGAAAAGCCGATCGAGGGTGTGCCCGGTGCTGTCGAGATAGACAGTGGACGGCGGTGACCACTCCTGGGCGGCCGCCGGCCGGCCGGGGGACAGCCCCGGCAGTCCGGCGGCAAGCAGGACGGCGGTGAGCATCACGGTCAGTAGGCGGCGGGACCCGGCCGATCCGGTCCGCTCGGGGTGACGGGTCCGCGTTGGGGGCATCAGCGTGGCTCCTGGGGGCGACCGGCGAGGGCTGGCGGTGTGTACGTTCATGACGCAACAGATACGTTTTCGAATGTATCACGAATCATCCAAACGTAGGGTGCGGAATTGACGATTGCCAGGCTGGAACTGTCTCGCCGCGGCGGCACCAATGCCGCCGGACTGACCGGACCTGGGCACGGAGCCATACCCGACGAAATCGCGAAACGTCGGGATCGTTCAGGGCGACAACGCCGGCACCGGTGAGCAGATCCAGACCATGCAGAGCTTCCGGGCCGCCTCCGGGCTCAACGCCCCTGCGCGATCGCTTGGAACTTCCTGTTTGTCCCAATTGGTGGGCCACTAACTCCCGTCGGACGATTTCCCCGCCGAGCTGCCGGAGACCGCCCAGGAATTGATCGCCCTGCGCGTCGGTAGTGGAAACGCGAAGCCAGCCAGCTGATCGTTTGGCTCAACGCGCCAGGCGGTTCTGTAGTTCCTGAGCTGTTGCGACACCGGTTGACACTGGTTGACACTGGTTGACACTGGTTGACACTGGTTGACACTGGTTGACACTGGTTGACACTGGTTGACACTGGTTGACACTGGTTGACACTGGTTGACACTGGTTGACACTGGTTGACACTGGTTGACACTGGTTGACACTGGTTGACACTGGTTGACACTGGTTGACACTGGTTGACACTGGTTGACACTGGTTGACACTGGTTGACACTGGTTGACACTGGTTGACACTGGTTGACACTGGTTGACACTGGTTGACACTGGTTGACACTGGTTGACACTGGTTGACACTGGCGGTATTCTCTGGTTTGAAGCCCCCTGTCGCTTCGTCGACAGGCTTGAAGGACCGCCTCACGGCGGTCCTTCTGTCATCTCTGATTTTGTTCCCTAAGGCACTCGATCTGGCACAAATCACGGTAAGATTCGCTCCCCATTATCAGGAGGAGCGCGTGAAGACAATCGTCTATGTAGATGGATTCAATCTCTACTACAACTGCTTCAAGGGCAAGCGCAATCTTGGGCGACGTCATCTCCGATGGCTAGATCTCCGCAAGTTGGCTGAGCAACTACTGCCAACTGACGAGATCATCGAGCTCAACTATTACACCGCAATGGTTAGTAGCCGAGCCGCAGACGTTCGAAGACCATTGCGTCAGCAAGCGTATCTTCAATCTCTTTCGGCCCACACTGGTGTCCGGGTCCATCATGGACAATTTCGGAAGACCAAGCGCACTGGTCGCCTTGTCCGGCCCGCGAACGGTTTCGATGGAGAGCAGACAGTCGAAATCATGCAGGAGGAGGGGTCTAACGTCTGCCTCACGACCCATATGCTTCTTGATGGTTTTCAGGACCGCTATGACCTGGCTGTTCTTCTTTCAAATGATTCCGACTATGCCGAACCGATCAGGGTGATAGCTAACGACCTGAACAAATCGGTGGGAGTCATCAGTCCTGATGTCCATGTCAGCAAGCAACTCGCGAAACTTGCTACCTTTGCCAGACCACTTGACCTTAACCTCCTGGAGACGAGCCAGCTTCCGGATGAAGTTCCGCGCAGCGATGGATTGGTCCTCACCCGCCCCGTCTATTGGACCAAGTCGGAGGCGGATACGTCCAGCACGTAGTTCAAGACTCGTCCCGCTTCTACAGCGGGAACCGGACACCCGTCAGTTCCTCCGACACCTCCCACAGCCGGGCTCCGACCTTCGCGTCCCGAGCCCAACGTGGAACCTTCGCCGGGGCCGGGCCGCCGGTGAGTTCCAGCAGACCAGCGGGACCGTAGTAGCCGCCGCCGATCGCCGACGGGCTGGTCGCCGCGAAAAGGGCCGGTCCGGCGCCCTGCTCCGGTTGCTGGGAGGCGAAGGGCAGCCGCATCAACTGGTCGGTGAGCGGCTGAGTGATCGCCTTGAGCCGGGACGGCTCGCCGTGGCTCGGTCCGTTCCTGCCCAGATTCGTCTGGGTGAGACCAGGATGGGCCGACATCGCCAGCACGCCCCAGCCCGCGGCGCGGCCGCGCCGGTCCAGTTCCAGTGCGAACAGCAGGTCGGCCAGCTTGGACTGACCGTAGGCCCGCCAGGCGCTGTAGGACCGCTCAGCCTGGAGGTTGTCGAAGGCGATCGGCCCCATCCAGGCGGCAAGGCTGCTCATCGTCACGACCCGGGGAGCCGTACCCGCCCGCAGCAGCGGCAGCAGGCGCCCGGTCAGGGCGAACGCGCCGAGGTAGTTGGTCGCGAACTGCACTTCGAACCCGTCCGGCGTCAGATGCCGCTCGGGGACGGCCATGATACCGGCGTTGTTGACCAGCAGGTCGATCGGCTGGCCGTCCCGGAGCCGGCCCTCGGCGAACCGGGAGATGGACGCCAGGCTGGCGACGTCGACTTCCTCGACCATCAGCCGGGCGGCTGGGTGATCGGCGGCGATCGAGCGTTGGGCATCCTCCCCCTTCGCCCGGTCCCGGACGGCGAGGACGACTTCGCCCCCCGCCCCCGCCAGGCGCCGGGCGATCTCGTAGCCGAGGCCGCTGTTGGCCCCGGTCACGATCGCGAGCCGGCCGGACTGATCGGGAACGTCGTAGGTGCTGACGGACATCAAGGGACTCCCTGGTGACGGGCGGGGCAGACGCATGGACCGCCGTCGGGATGCGCCAGACCCGATTGCCCGGCCTATGGGCACATTCCCGGCCGCCGCTCGCCCAGACTGGTCGGGCCCTGACAGACCGATGCGTCAGCGGACACCCAACCAACGGATATCCTGTCCGGCTGGTGAAGGTGCACAGCCTCCAGTTGGTCAAATCGCACAACAAATGACCTGACCCCCCATAGGCCGGGCCGGACCCGTCGGCTACACTGCTCGCGCCCTATCAGTACGCGCGCCGCGCCGGCCATCTCCGGACTCCCACACCGCAGAAGCGGGAATCGGAGCCGGGTTGCCCGGACGACTGCCGCAACCCAAGGAGAGAAGACGTGAGCGCAACGGCCCCGGCCCCCTCCGGCGAAGAGATCCTCAGGCAGATCGCCGAGCAGAACGTCGAGTTCATCAACCTCCAGTTCACCGACGTGATGGGCATCGTCAAGAGCGTGACCATTCCGGCCGCGATCTTCGACCATGTCATCGAAGGTGGGCAGTGGATCGATGGCTCCTCGATCGCCGGCTTCACCCGGATCGCCGAGTCGGACATGTTCCTCCAGCCGGACCTCTCTACCTATAAGGTCCAGGGTTACGAGAACGACGGCTACGTCACCGCCCGCGTGATCTGCGATGTCTTCCGGCCGAACGGCGAGCCCTTCCCCGGCGACCCACGGAGCGTCCTCCGTCGCCAGCTCGAGCGCCTCGAGGCGATGGGCTACCGCTACAACGTCGGTCCGGAGCTGGAGTTCTTCCTGTTCCGGAAGGACGGCGACGAGATCGCGGCGGTCCCCTCCGACAGCGCCGGCTACTTCGACGTCTCGACCGACATCGCCTCCGTCATCCGCAAGCACATGGTGCGGGCACTGACCGAGATGGGGATCGACGTCGAGGCCAGCCACCACGAGGTCGCGATCGGCCAGCACGAGATCGACTTCGAGTACGGCGACGCCATCCCGACCGCCGACCGCGCCACGACCTTCAAGTACGTCCTCAAGTCCGTCGCCCAGCAGCACGGCCTGCACGCGACGTTCATGCCGAAGCCGCTCGAAGGCGTCAACGGCTCGGGGATGCACGTCCACCAGAGCTTCTCGTCGATCGAGACCGGCAAGAACGCCTTCGTCGACGCCGACCACCCGTACGGCCTGTCGAAGATCGCCCAGCAGTTCATCGCCGGCCAGCTCAAACACGCTCGCGCCCTGGCGCCGGTGATCGCGCCGCTGGTCAACTCCTACCGCCGGCTGGTGCCGGGCTTCGAGGCGCCGGTCTACGTCGCCTGGGCCCGGACCAACCGCTCGGCCCTGATCCGCGTCCCGGCGATCCGACAGGGCAACACCGCCGCGACCCGTGTCGAGCTGCGCTGCCCGGACCCAAGCTGCAATCCGTACCTCGCCTTCGCGGCGATGCTGGCGGCCGGGCTGGACGGGATCGAGAACGAGCTGCCCCTCCAGGAGCCGGTCGAGGAGAACCTCTACCACTTCACGGAGGAGGACCTCCAGCGCCGCAACATCCCGACGCTGCCCTCCACCCTCGGTGAGGCGGTGGCCGAGCTCGAGGCGTCGGAGGTCGTCCGCGGCGCCCTCGGCGAGCACGTCGCCGACCGGCTGATCGAGGCCCAGAAGGCCGAGTGGAACGCGTTCCGTCTCCACGTCTCCCAGTGGGAGCGCGACCGTTACCTCTCCATCTACTAGGACGCCGGACGTTCGCTTGGACTGGCGCCAGACGCAAATACCCCATCCGACCGGCAGCGGTGAGGCCTCCCCTCACCGCTGCCGGTTCTTTCGTCCCGGCCGTCATCCCGGGCATCGGGCGGCACGGTGACTGCGCTCTGGATGAGAGAGGTCACTCCGACGATTTCGATACCGAGAGGTCCACCCAGCGTGCGAGGCGTCAAGAAGCAGGACCTGCCGACGAAGACCTGCGCCACCTGTGGTCGACCGTTCACCTGGCGGAAGAAGTGGGCGAAGAACTGGGATGAGGTCCGTTACTGTAGCGACCGCTGCCGGAACCACCGCCATGACGCAGGCATCGGTGCCGTAAGTGATTAAGCTAGTAAACGTTGTTCATACATGACACTGCGGCAAACGTAGATATGCTGAATATTGTCATGAAGGCGCTCGTCCACCATCAGGTTTGATCGAGTAGATCTTCATTAATTCGGTGGACAGCGGCGTTGTAGGTCTTATTGGCTAACGCCGCCCATCTGTCAGACTCCATTTGCCAATTCGTAAGTGCTTCCAAATCTGAAGTCTGTGTAACACGCATTCGAAGTGGTCGAACTGCTGAAACGACAACTGAGCAGAGGTAAATGCCATACCCGAGAGCTCGGACAGTGTTCTCCTCCCGATACCGGATCAGCGGGCGCTCACCCTTATGTGGTCCTTCAAGGAATGGGTAAAGGGCGTCCTTTGTCGGATGCGTCCCTATTGATGTCTGATGAATGAGCGTAGAAAGCTTCTTCAGCAGTCCAATTGCTGGAGGCTCGGATCCTCCATCCGAAGTAAGCGTCGCGCGGACCCTTTCGAGAACGGCGGCAACTCTTGGAGATTGAAGGTGAAACTCTCGGTCTTTCGCGTCCCGGTACCACTCCTTCGATAGCTCTGGTGCAAGCTCCAAGGCAATGATCATGAATGCGCTTTCGAACCCAAGCCGACACGAGGCAAAAGCCGTCGAGTAATGACACGCCAGTGTAGCGTCCAAGGCCGTCTTACTGGACGATAGTGCAAGCGAGGTTAGTCCAAACTGTAAACGCTGAGAGTCACGTTCCGGCTTGGTGAAGTCCCAAGTGATGGCGAGCATGTTGGCTAAGACGCCAAGTCCCCCTAGCCAAGCAGTGATCTCCCTTAGATGTGCGTCGAGCGACCTTTGACGATTCCTTAGCTCATCGCGCTCAAGGGCGTTATACGCGTCAGCTAGTCCGTGGCCGGCATCGATTAGTCGAAGCAGCGGTACCTTCCTCTGACTCTGATCGGACATGGCATTTCCTTCTTCTATCTGGCCAACATGATCAGGCCTGTCGAGGCGCCCCGCAGGTCGAGCAGAACCGGTCATTGTCGGTGAACTCCGCTCCGCAACTCGTGCAGTAGCGAGCGATGCCGGCTGCGACCTGGGGTGTGGCCTTCGGCATCATGACCAGACCCGCGATCTTGACCATGTCGTCGCCGTCGATCAGGACGATGTCGTGCTGCTTGGCAAGGCGTACCGCCGGGACGCTGTAGTCGGCGGTGGTCATGTAGATGCCGCGCTCGGCCTGATGGTGGACCGACTTCATCCCGATGAACATCTGGAGAGCAGGCGACCCGACCTTGGTACCGGGCCTGTACCGCTTGCACTGCACGACGGTGGAGCGGCCCATGTTGTCGACGCCGAAGATGTCGGCCGTGAGATCGCCAGCACCGCCGACCCTACGGACATCGGTGTAGCCGATGCCCTGGAGCGCCTTGACGCAGAATTCCTCAAACTCGGTCGGTGTCATAGCCAGGAGATGGTTGATGGTGATCAGCGACGATTCCCGTCGCTGGGCAACAGGGATCGGACGACGAGCAGTCTCAACGAAGGCGGATTGCCCAGTCGGACTGAGCTGCTCGGAGTCGGTCTTGGCGGCCATCTGCTGGGGTGACATCTGAGTGGTTTGCTGGGGAGTGGAAAAGGGGCCGGTCTCGCGGCGCCGGATCTCCGCTTCCCGTGCGGCGAGTTCCTGTTCTCGCAATTGCAAATCCGAGTCCCGCTGGAGCTGAAGGTGTTGTTCGCGCTGCGCCAGTTCTGCGGCCTGACGATCGATCTGCTGCTGGCGGGGATCGACGACCGGTTGGACGGGCTGGGTGATCTGAACAGCGGATCCTCTCCCCTGGCGAACCGAAGTCGGTTTCCCTTGCGCAGCGAAGCGACCGTCCTGGTCACGGGACCGTCCCTGACGTCGGCGTTTGAGGCGATCGAAGACGAACGCGACGACAAGAATCACGACGATGAAGAACGCTGCGGTGCCGATTCCAGCGCCACTTCCGTCCAGAATCGCGATCAGGACGAAGAGCGCGACGAGGAACGTTGCGAACGGATGCTGGCGAACAAGCGACCAGAGCTGCGACATTACCGGAGGCTCCTCACGGACAAACGGTCTCACGTCACGTCATATTCCGGGCGCTGGGACGTTTTCCGACAGGTCCAGCGACGACTACGACGATTTGGGCTTGACGGTTTCCTGCGCCAGTCGAGCGCTCATCATAATTTAGCACCAGCCTATTGGCGATTCGCTATCCTTCCGCAAGTGCGAAGCATGCCCGTCTGACGGGGAGGTGCAGATCACTGGTCAAACTGTTCCCCTGCTACCCCGCAGTCGATACGACCGGCGGTGGCACGGACACCCGGGCCTGTGTCACCTCCGCCCGGCGGACGAGCAGCACGGCCGGGATGACCATGAGCACGATCAGGACGGCGGAGAAGACGAACGGGTAGGCGTGGTCCTGCTTGTAGAGCACGGCGCTCAGCCAGCCGACGATCGCGGCGCCGCCCGTCGCCGAGGTCGCGAAGGCCCCCTGGACCCGGCCCATCATCCGCGGGTCGGCGATCGTCGTCATGTAGGCGTCGATCGCGGGGGCGGCGAAGGCGACGACGATGCCCTCGAAGACGCCGATGACCACCAGCACGGCGATCGAGTCCGTCAGCCCGTAGCCCGCGACGAAGACCGCCAGCAGCAGGCACGTCACCAGCAGCAGCCGCCACCGTGGCCGCCGGGAGGCCGACCGGCCCGCGACCGACGCCAGCACCAGCAGCGGGACCGAGAAGGTGCTGTAGGTGATCCCGACGACGATGTCGCTGCCGCCGAGGTCGGAGACGTAGATGCTCCAGATCGCCGTCGCGAGGCCGACGGGGACCTGGATCGCCGCGCCGAGCAGGTACGCCCCGACCAGTGGCGACGCCAGCAGGACCGCGACCGCCCGGCGGCCGGACGCGATCGGCAGGTCGTGGGCGACGTGGTCGGTCACGATCGGGCGGCGGAACTCCGGGAAGCGGAGCCAGACGGCGACACCGAGCACGACCGCCCCCAGCGCGGCACCGAGGAACAGTGCCCGCGAGCCGGCCAGCTCGATCACGACGCCGCCGATCAGCGGGCCGCCGAAGATGCCGCCGAAGAAGGCCGCGTTGAACCCGGCGAAGGCCTCGCCCCGCTGCTCGATCGAGGAGACGTCGGCAACGAGGGCCCGCAGCGACGGATGCAGCGCCGCGATCGCGAAGCCCTGGACGACCCGGAGGAGGATCCAGACCAGCGAGCTGTCCGCCAGCGAGAACCCGACGCAGGCCAGGCAGAGCAGCCCCAGCCCCGTGACGATGATCCAGGAGCGGCCGATCCGGTCCGAGAGCACGCCGAACGGGACCTGCAGCGCGATCTGGGCGAGCAGGAACGCCGCGGCCATCACGCCGATCGTGCCGATCGGGACGCCGCGCTCCTCGGCGATCAGCGCGAGGAACGGCACGACCATCCCGTCGACCGTCCCGGCCAGCAGGGCGATCAGCAGGACGGAGCGCAGCCGGGGCTCCCGCAGGATCAGGGGCAACTGGACGCGCCAGCGGGACATAACGGATACCTCGTAGCGATGCGATAGCGGGGGGAAAGCGATGATTCCCGAAACAGGAAGCCGACCGCGGAACTTTGTGCGGCCGAGCGTACCGCTTCAGCGGGCTATGGGCGTTGTGTCCGGCCCACCGACGTCTGGACACCCGGGCCGGACGACGCATGGCCACGACGCGTTGTCGGAGACGGCGGCAACCGATGGAATGGCAGTGCAGCATAGACGAAGACGTTGTCGATGAGTGCCGACCGATCATCATCCATCGCTCGGGATACGGTAGGATTGTCCGTACACTCTGTCCGCCCCAACCGGCGGCTGGTCCGCCCGGGCCCGTCGCCAGGAGCAACACCGCCCCATGACCGTCACGACCCGAAGCTGGGCGATCCCGGAACCGATCACTGGTGACGCCTGGCGCGGGCTCCACGCCGACCCGGTCGTCGCCGACCTGCTCTGGCGACGCGGGCTCCGGGACGAGGATGCCGTCGCGGACTTCCTCGACGCCGGCGTCCACGCCCCGGAGGACCTGCTGGTCCAGGCGGTCAAGCTGCCGAATTTCGCCGCCGCCGTCGCCCGCGGCATTCAGGCGATCCGGCAGCGGGAACGGATCGGGATCTTCGGCGACTACGACGCCGACGGGACCACCGCCGCCGCGATGCTCACGCTCTTCTTCGGCCAGGCGGTCGGCTCCGGCAGCGTCGAGACGCGACTGCCGACCCGGGAGATGGGCTACGGACTGTGTGCGGACGATGTCGAAGCCCTGGCCCGGCACGGCGGTCCCGGTGGTCTCCTGATCGTGACCGACACCGGCAGCAGCGACCACACCTGCGTTCCCCAGGCGATCGCGCTCGGGCTCGAGGTCGTCATCCTCGACCATCACCAGATCGGGGAGGCTGGCGCCGATGGTCCGGCCGGGGCGATCACCGTCTCCGCCTATCTCCAGCCCGCCACCACCCCACGCGACCCGCTCCGGGACCTGACCGGCGCCGGGCTGACCTGGCTCTACCTCGTCGCCATCGCCGAGGAGCTGGGCGACCCATCCCTTCGCCGGACGGCCGCCGGCCTCCAGGACCTCGCGATGCTGGGGACGGTCGCCGACGTCGCCGACCTGCGCCGCCTCAACCGGCCACTCGTCCGCGACGGGCTCCGGGTGGTCAGGAAGGGCGCCCGGCCCGGGCTCGCGGCCCTCTGCGGCGCGGCCGGGGTCGAACCGGCCACGCTGACGGCGCAGGAGGTCAGCATGAAGCTCGCGCCCCGGCTCAACGCCGCCGGGCGGATGGGCGACCCGAGGCTGGCGCTGCGGCTGCTCTGCGCGTTCGACACGGACGAGGCTGCCCGGTTCGCCAACCAGCTCGAGAACCGGAACACTGGCCGCAAGGTGGCGATGAACCAGGTCGTCCAGCAGGCGACGGCCGTCCTCCAGGCCAGCATCGGCCGGCCAGGTGGCCTGTCCGACAGCGTCCTCGTCGCCCACGGCACCGACTGGCACGCCGGCGTGATCGGCCCGGCCGCGTCCCGGCTCGTCGACACCTTCAACAAGCCGGTCGTCCTGCTCAGCGACGACCCGTCGGCCGACGGTCAGAGCCGTGGGTCGGCGCGCTCGATTCCCGGCTTCGACATCGCCGCCGCGCTGCGCGACGCCAACGGGCTGCTCACCCATCACGGCGGCCACAGCGCCGCCGCCGGGCTCTCCCTGAAGACGGCGGACATCGAGACGCTCGCCACCATCCTCGGCACGGCGCTCGAACGGACGCTGCCGACCTCGGCCGAGCTCCAGTCCAGCTTCGGCCACGACGAGCTCCGCCCGTTCGCCGAGCTTCCCGCCGACCGGCTGACGCTGGCGACAGCCCGGGGCATCAGCCAGCTCGGCCCCTTTGGGCAGGGCAACGAGAACCCGCTGTTCTACGTCCGGAACATCCCGCTCCAGCGCCGGACCCTGATGGGCCGCGACCCCCAGCGGCAGCACCTCAAGCTCGTCGTCGGTGCGCCCGGCACCGCGCCGGCCGAGGTCATCGTCTGGGGCGGTGGCGACCGCCTCGCCGACGCGGCCGCGGCCCAGTCCATCGACCTCGCTGTCCGGATCGGGATCAACCGCTGGGCCGGCCAGACGAAGCTCGAAGCCATCGCCGAGGATTTCCGTCTGGCCCGGTGACCCCGTCCAGCTATCTGCGTCGCTCATTGAGGTGAGGTCCGAAGCGGTGAGCCGGTCGTAGGGACATGGCTTGCCTTGTCCGCGCCGCCAGGCGCCATACCGCGTAGCGGTGCCGGTGTTCGCGAATACCCAGGTTCACGTTTCTTCGCCTTGATCGCAGACTACGGTTATCGCCCCGCGGGGCGATGGCCGCTGCGGCGGCCGGTCACCGCGAGCGGATGCCCCTACGTCACGGGCCGCCGACCAGCATGAGACCGTGGCCCAGGAGACCGAAACGATGACTGACTCGGATGCGCCGAACCCTCGCTGGCCGGACGGCATCCACCCATCGCCGAACATCCAGACCAACCCGGACGTCTACGAAACCGAGAACCTGGCGGCCGACCCGGACGGGCTGGTCGAGCGGGCGATGCATCGGATCGCGCCGTGGGACGGGCGGATGATCGTCGATCTCGGCGCGGGAACGGGTTTTCACCTGCCCCGGTTCCATGAGGCGGCCCGGCAGGTCATCGCGATCGAGCCACACGGCCCCTCCCGGCTCCGGGCGATGCGCCGCGTCGCCGATCTGGGGCTGGAGCGGGCGTCGGTCCTGATGGGCTCGGCGGAGGCCATCCCGCTGCGGGACGCCAGCGTCGACATCGTCCACGCTCGGTTCGCGTACTTCTTCGGTCCCGGCTGCGAGCCCGGCCTGCTGGAACTCGAGCGGGTCATCCGTCCGGGCGGCACGGCGTTCATCATCGACAACGATCTTCGCGGTGGCAGTTTCGCGGGCTGGCTACGGCGCAAACCGGAGTGGACCGTCGTCGACCCGGACACGCCGGACACGATCGAAGCGTTCTGGTCGGCGCACGGGTTCGGCATCCAGCGGATCGCGACCGAGTGGCGGTTCCAGCGGCGCCAGGACCTCGAGGCGGTCGTTCGACTGGAGTTCCCGGCGGACATTGCCGATGGGATCATCCACGACCATGCGGGCCTGTCGGTCTCGTATCACTACCTGCTGCTGCACCGGACCTTCTGAGCGCCAACGAGCCCGGGACCGTCAGACCTGGCCATCGCCGTAGGCACGTCCCTTGGTTCGCCCGATGGACTATCAACGTTCCGTGACACGGCCGGAGCAGACTGCTATGATCCAGAGTCAGCATCGACCCCCCATTCAGCATCGTCCCCCCGCGATTGGGTACTGCACCCGCCTTCAATGCGTCGTCACACAGCTCTGGCCCCCGCAGCAGCCAGACAGAAGGTGTAGTCGCCCGATGACCCTGACGATCACGATCCGTTTTTGGCGCCGACGCGATGAGTGAGCAGGAGATCCGGCGCGACGTCGTCGTCATCGGCGCGTCGGCCGGCGGCATCCCGCCGCTCCTGACCGTGATCGAGCACCTGCCGGACGACTTCGGGGCGGCGGTCCTGATCGTCGTCCACCTGCCGGCGATGAGCAAGAGCCGGCTGCCGCAGCTCCTCCAGCGTGTGACGAACCTGCCGGTCGTGATGGCCGAGCATGGCCAGCCACTGGAGATGGGCCGGATCTACGTTGCCCCGCCGGACCAGCATCTGCTCGTCCGCGAGGGCACAATCGAGCTGTCCCACGGACCACGGGAGAACCACACCCGGCCAGCCGTCGACCCACTGTTCCGGTCAGCCGCCCGGGCCCACGGGGAACGGGTGATCGGCGTGGTATTGTCCGGCACGCTCTACGACGGCAGTGCGGGTCTGATGGCGATCAATTCCTACAATGGCGTGGCGATCGTGCAGGACCCGGCCGAGGCCCTCATGGCGGGGATGCCCGAGAGCGCCATGCTGCACGCGAAGGTCGACTACGTCCTGCCCGCGGCGGAGATCGCGAGCACACTCGTGGAACTGGTCGGGCGCCAGGGCAGGGCAGGGGGTGACCCGATGCGCGACAACGAAGCCGACCTCGAACAGAAGATCCAGGCGGACTTCGACCACCAGCGTCAGGACGTCCGGGCGAGCGAGAGCACGATGTTCACCTGCCCGGACTGCGGCGGAGTGCTGTGGCAGGAGGGCGAGGGTCTCTCCCTCCACTTCCGGTGCCATGTCGGTCACGCCTTCGCGCCCGAGACCCTGCTCGGCCTGAAGTCCGAGGACATGGAAGCGGCCCTCTGGACCTGCGTCCGGATGCTCAAGGAGAAGTCGACCCTGTCCCGCCAGCTGGCGACCCGCTACCGCAACGCCTCCGCCAATGCGCAGGGAAGCGCCCGGCTCACCGAGCAGGCGGACCGGGACGACCACTACGTCGAGACGCTCAAGGCGCTGCTCGGGCAGTTCCCGCCGCCGGTCGGTGTCGCCCCGGGCCCGGAACATGCGAGCGAGTGAGGACGACTGGTGCCTGAAGCGAGCCACCGGTACATGTTGTCGATCACGGGACCGTTCGGATACGCAAGGTGAGGATCGAGACGAGTGAGGAAACCGAGGTGACCGAGGTGACGAGCGCTCCGGTGGATCGATCGGAGCGTCAGCTCGTCGTGGTCGGCTCGTCGGCTGGCGGGATCGATGCGCTCGCGACGCTGGTCGCCAGCCTGCCGGATGACTTGCCGGCGGCGGTCGTGCTCGCCCAGCACCTCGACCCCAACCGCACGAGCAATCTGACGGGAATCCTGGCTAGCCGGACATCACTCATGGTCGAGACCGTTCACGACCGATCAGTTCTGTCACCGGCGACGATCTACGTCATCCCACCAGACATTCACGTCCGGGTTTTGGACGGGGAGCTGGAGGTTCTCCCGGACGGGGATGAACGGCCGAAGCCGTCGATCAACACGCTCCTGAGCAGTGCCGCCGAGGTCTACGGCGAGCGGCTGATCGCCGTCATCCTGACGGGCTCCGGCTCGGACGGCGCCAGTGGCGCCGTCACGGTCAAGGAAGCGGGCGGGACGGTCGTCATCCAGGACCCGGAGACGGCTGCCTTCCCGTCCATGCCGCGCTCGCTGCCAGCCTCGATTGTCGACATCGTCGCCCCGATCGAACGGATCGGGCTGCTGCTGGCTGAGATGCTGTCGGGGCCGGAGCGGCTCAGGACCGATGCGGATCCGTCTCTGCCGGTCCTGCTCCGCGAGCTGCGCAACCGCCGTGGAATCGACTTCGGCGCCTACAAGACGCCGACGCTCAACCGCCGGCTCAACCGCCGGCTGGTCGCGACTGGCCACCCCGACATCGAGCACTATCTCCGGTACCTCCGGGCCAACCCCGACGAGGAGCGGCTGCTCATCAGCAGCTTCCTGATCAAGGTCACGCGGTTCTTCCGGGACACCCAGCTCTACGACTACCTCCGGACCGAGATCGTGCCCGGCCTGATCGCCCAGTCGGTCAGCAACGGGCGGGAACTTCGCCTCTGGTCGGCCGGCTGCGCGACCGGTGAGGAGGCCTACTCACTGGCCCTGCTCGTGGCCGAGGAACTTGGGACGACGAACATCCCAGGGGTCCGCATCTTCGCGACCGACCTCGATGAGGACGCCATCGCCTTCGCCCGCCGGGGCATCTACTCGGCGGCGAGCATCGCCAACGTGCCGCCTGACCTGGTCGACCGGTATTTCACGTTGAAGGACGGTGCTTACGAAGTCCGGAAGGCGATCCGGAGCATGGTGGTCTTCGGTCAGCACGACCTCGGGCAGCGACCGCCCTTTCCCCATGTCGATCTCGTCCTGTGCCGGAACGTCCTGATCTATTTCACGTCCGGCCTCCAGCAGCAGGCGCTGGACGCGTTCGCCTACTCCCTGCGGGACGGCGGCTTCCTCGTCCTCGGGACGTCCGAGACGCCCCGCCCCGTCAATGACCTGTTCCGGCTCCACGACCGGCGCCACCGGATCTTCCAGCGCGAGGGCCCACGGCAGGCGCTACGCCCGACCTGGCCCACGCCGTCGATGGGCCGAGGCGAATCGGATCAATTGGTCCCCAATATCCGGTCCGCGCTCGACCTCAGTCTGCGGCAGGCCGAGCGCGAGACCCAGCGCACCCAGCTCAGCGGAAGCCGGTTCGAGAGCATCCTGCGGCAGTTGCCCGACGGCATCGCCCTGCTGGACCGGCGCTACGACATCGAGTTCATCAACGGCGCCGGCCGTCGGCTGCTCGGAATCCATGGTGTCGCGCTCGGGCAGGACTTCATCCACCTTGCCCAGCGGATCCCTTCGAACCCGCTCCGCTCCGTGATCGACTCCGTCCTCCGGGGCGAGGGGCCGACCCAGCTGGACCAGATCGTGGCGACGGAATCCGCCACGGGTGATGTCGTCCACCTGTCGATTACCTGTCAGCCCGAGCGGACCGAGCCGGACGGGACCGTCACCAGCGTGCTGGTCCGCATCCAGAATGTGACGGGCATCACCCAGCTGGAAGCGTCGGCCGGCGCGGCCGTCGGTCAGCTCGAAGAGGAGAACCGGTCGATCCGGGCGACCGTGACCCGGCTCACGACCGCCAACCGTGGACTGCTCGACGCCAACCGCGAACTCAGCGACGCCGCCGACCACCTGCGGGAGCAGGGCGATGAGCTTCGCCTCGTCAACGCCACCACGCAGGTCGCGACCGAGGAGATCGAGACGCTCAACGAGGAGCTCCAGGCGACCAACGAGGAACTGGAGACGCTCAACGAGGAGACCCAGGCCACGCTGGAAGAGCTCAACGCGACCAATGAGGAACTGAGCGCCCGGAGCACCGAACTCGAGGACCTGGCCGAGATGCACGCCGCCGAGCGGGCCCGGCTGTCCGCCATCCTCGGCAGCATCGGCGAGGCCGTCGTCGTCGTCGATTCGTCCGGGGCGGTCGTCCGGAGCAACGCCGCCTATGATGCGCTGATCGTCAGTCTCGGCGGGAAGCTCAACGCGACCGATCTGTATGGCAACCTCCTGTCCAGCGAAACGACGCCGCAGCAGCGGGCAGCCAGCGGGGAGCAGTTCCAGACGGAGTTCACCGTCGCCGGTGGGGAGGGAGGACCGCGCTGGTTCGAGGCGACGGGCGGCCCCCTTCGGGGCGATACCCGCGTCGGTGGCGTCCTCGTCATCCGGGAGACGACCGACCGGCGGCTCCGCCGGCTGGAGGAGCAGTTCCTCCACATCGCCGGCCACGAGCTGCGCTCTCCCCTGACCGCGATGCAGGGCTACCTGCAACTCGCCAAGCGCCGCGTCGATGGGATGGGCGACGAGCGACTCGGCCGGCACATCGGCGCCGCGATCCAGCAGGTCCAGCGCCAGTCCCAGCTCATCAACCAGTTGATGGAGGTTGGACGGCTCCGGACGGGCAAACTCGCCCTCGACACCGCGCCGGTCGACATGGTTGCCCTCGTCCGCGATGTCGTCGAGACGATGCAGGTGATCGCGCCGGACCGGATCATCTGCGTTATCTCCGACACGGAGACGCTCATAGTCCAGGGGGACGCCCTGCGGCTGGAGCAGGTCATCCTGAACCTGCTCTCCAATGCGGTCAAGCACGCACCCGAGAGCCAGAAGATCGACATCCGCCTGCATCTCGTCGCCGGCGAGGCCGTCGTCGAGATCCAGGACTACGGGCCAGGGATCCCGCCGGAGAATCGGCAGAGCATCTTCGAACTCCTCTCCCAGGTCGAGCGGACCAACCATTCCGACCAGAGTGGGCTGGGCCTCGGGCTCTACATCGCCCGGGAGATCGCCCAGGCTCACGACGGCTCGATCACCGTCCTGTCGGAGGTCGGCGAGGGCGCGACCTTCGTCGTCCGCCTGCCCGTCGCCGGCCCGAGAGGCCCCATCGCCAGGTAGCCACTGAGCGCTGCCGATCGGAACACCACTGGGACGTGCCGGGGTGACCGGCGCGGTATCGTGAGGCTCGGCGAGCGACGGGACGAGGAGCACGATGCCGTTCAACGACATCGTCGAGACCATCGGGCGCGTGGTGGAATCGGTTGGCATCGGCGTGATCGTGATTGGCGCCGCGATCGCCACCGTGCGCTTCCTGATCCGGATCGGCGGCCGCGCTCCGGGCCAGCCGGCCTACCGTGCCTATCGCCGCGCCGTCGGCCAGTCGCTCCTGCTTGGCCTGGAGTTCCTCATCGCCGGTGACATCATCCGGACCGTCGTGATCGAACCGACCTTCCGTACCGTCGGCATCCTCGCCATCATCATCGCGATCCGGACCTTCCTCAGTCTGGAGCTCGAACTGGAGATCGAGGGGCGCTGGCCGTGGCAACGGGGCGAGCGTCCAGGGAACCGTGACAACGACGGCACCACTCACTGATGGCGTCGACACCAGTCCCTACTCGCGCCAGTCGACTATCTCAAGACCCGGCACTCGACCGTGGTGCCGGACATTCCCCGTCACAAGCGACAATCCAGCCTCGATGGCGTGAGCGGCGATGAGCAGATCCATCTCCCCGATGCGTTGTCCTGTCGAGAACAGATGATGCTTGATGTCAGCAAAGACCGCTGTGGCGGACGATGGCCAATCGAGGACGACGACCGAGCGAAGAAACGCATGGGTACCGGGATGCAGCCGGCTTTCCGGTGGCAGGCGGACAAGCCCATAGAGGAGTTCCGCTTCCGTGATCGCCGAGACGCACACCTGATCGAGCGGGAGCCGATCAATCTGCCGGCGGAACTCCGGAGGATGCTCCTTGACGATGTAGCTGGAGACATCGGTGTCGAGCATGTACCGAAGCGTCATGCCAGATCATCGTCAAAGACGCCGCGCTCGGTGGCAGGTACGTTCATGGGCCGGTCAGCCATGAACTCGTCCGGCGCCGGGCCGATCTCGTCCAGGACGGCAAACAACTCGTCCCACGTCTTCGGTTTCGGCCTCGATGAGAGAATGACATCGCCGGTCGACTGGTCGCGACGAAGGTCGGCAAAATCTCCTTCGAACCGGATGTCGGCCGGCAGCCGGATGATCTGGGTGTCGCCGTCCATCTCGATCCGGACCGATCGCTTGCCATTGACGGTCGTTGAACGCTGTGTGTTGGTCATCCGTACACCTCCAGTCTGGGATTCAGTCTTTTCCGCACCCTTGGCATCATCGCGATCCAGACCTTCCTCAGCCCGGAACTGGAGATTGAGATTGAGGGGCGCCAGCCGTGGCAACGGGGCGAGCGTCCGGCCACTGACAACGGAGACGGGTCGACCTGATGGTCAACGTGATCGCCCGCTGTCCGGCTCGTCTCGCCAGTCGATGATCTCGAGACCCGGGACGCGGCTGTGGTGCCGGACGTTGCCGGTTACCAGCGGGATACCGAGCGCGAGCGCATGAGCCGCGATGAGCGTATCCATCGGGCCGATCCCTTGACCTGTCCTGTCGAGATAGGGCTGCAGAAGCGCGTATCGTTCTGCCGCCTCCCGATCCCAGGGGAGGATGGCGACTCCGACCAACAAGTCTTCCGTCGTTAACCTGAGCGGATGGTCAGGTGTGAACGCCTCCAGCCCTGCCATCACCTCTGCCAAGGCGATCACCGAGATACAAAGATGCTCCACCGTAATCGTATTCAGGCGAGCCCGAAACTCCGGCGGCCGTCCTTTGGCTACATAGCTGACGACATCGGTGTCGAGCATGAGTCGCCAACTCACTCGGGATCATCTTCGAGAAACGGATTTCTGTGCGTCTGGGGGCGGTTGAGCGGCCGGTCGGCAAGAAAATCATCCGGAACGCCCGCTGCGTCAAACGCGGCGAAGATCTCTGCCCAGCTCCTCCTGGGACGTGGCGGTACGGTGTTCGACTTGATGGTGAGCGTCCCGGTCGTCGCCTCGCGGCTCAAGTACACCGTCTCACCCTCGAATCGGACGTCGGTTGGAAGCTCGATGACCTGGTGGCCGTCCTCGGTTCGAATGCGGACCGGGCGGTCGACAATGGGATCGGGGACTGAGTTAGGGCGTGGATGTGTCTGCACCATGGGGGTACCTCCTGTCAGCTGGTTGACAGAAGTATAGAGCGATCACCGATCCGACCCGATGGGTCAGAACGGGCGGTCGTCGGTTCGCAGTTCCAGCCAGGCGATCTCCTCGGGGGAGAGCTTGAGGTCGAGGGCGGCGGCGTTGTCCTGGACCTGGTCGGCGTTGCGCGGCGCGGCCAGCGGGAAGATGTTCATCGGCTGGTCGAGCACGTAGGCGAGGGCGACCCGGGGGATCGTCGAGCCGCGCTGGGTGGCGAGCTCCTCCAGCCGGTCGACCTTGCGGAAGTTGTCCTCCGTCGCGTAGGCCTCGATCGGGTTGGTGTCGAAGTAGTCGGTGAACGTGTCGAGGTTGTCCCGGCGGAAGCGGCCGGTCATAAAGCCGCCGGCGAGGCTGGACCACGGCAGCACCGCGAGTCCGCTGTCGGCATACCAGGCGCGAGCCTCGGCTCCCTCCGGACCGGCGATCGAGACGCAGCCCGCCCACGGCGGCTGCTTCCAGACGGCCAAGCTCAGATTCGGGGAGGAGGCGACGAACGGCGTCAGCCCGTTGGCCGCGGCGTACTCGTTCGCCTCGCGGATTCGCTCGTACCGCCAGTTGGAGCCACCGTAGCCACCGATCCTGCCGGCCTTGTGGTGGCGGTCCAGCACCTCGACGATCTCGGCGACCGGCGTCTCCTCGTTATCGCGATGGAGGATGTAGAGGTCGATGAAGTCGAAGCCGAACGCATCCAGCGAGGCCTCGATGTCGGCCGTGATGTCAGGGGCGTTGACGCGGCGATCCTTGCCCCCGGCCGGGTGGGCGCCCTTGCCGAGCACCATCACCTGGTCCCGGACGCCGCGGGAGGCGACCCACTCACCGAACAGGTTCTCGTTGCGACCGTAGGTACGGCCGGTGTCGAAGGCGTTGATGCCCGCTGCCAGGACGTCATCGAGCAGCCGGAAGCCGTTGTCCTTGTCGTCGTCCCGCAGCATGATCGTCCCCTGAACGATCCGGGAGACCGGCTTGTCGACGTTGGTGATCCGTCCGTACTCCATGGAAGGTATCCTCTGCTCTGTCATGATCGATGCTGACGTACCGGTGATGGGCGGATCGTTACGCGATCGCTGGCTGGTCAGGCGTCGCCGGGGTAGCGGACCGGCCACGGCGCCCGGATCCGGTCCAGTGTCTGGATGATCTGCAAGGTCTCGTCCAGCGGCATGGTCGGGCTCTCGGTCAGGCCCTCGCGCAGGCAGCGGCCGGCCTCCTCGGCCTCGTAGTTGTAGCCGTTGCCGGCGTAGGGGATGTCGAGCGCCTCCGCCTCGTGCCCGGTTCGAGCCAGGGTCAGGTGGGACGGGCAGTACCACGGCGACGCGATCGTCAGCGACCCCTCGGTCCCGAACAGCGTCGCCTCGACCGTCGTCTGGGTCCGGATCGCGCAGGTCAGCTGGGCGATCTCCCCACCGGCGTAGGCGAGGGTGATCGCGGTCAGCTCGTCGACGCCGGTCTCGCCCGTCTGCCCGATCCCGGCGGCCGCTCGCGGCGCGCCAAAGATCATCGAGGCCAGCGAGACGACGTAGACACCGACGTCGAGCAGGGCGCCGCCACCGAGCTCGACGTTGAACAGGCGCGCCGCTGGGTCGACCCCGGCCCGGAAGCCGAAGTCGGCCTGGAGCAGGCGCGGCTCACCGATCGCACCTTCGGCGATCAGCTCGCGGAAGCGAATCATGGCCGGGAGGTAACGCGACCACATCGCTTCCATCAGGAAGAGCCGCTTCGCCCGGGCGTTCTCGATCAGCTCGACTGCGTCGCGAGCATTGACCGTGAACGGCTTCTCGCACAGCACGGCCTTGCCGGCCGACTGACAGAGCAGGACGGCCTCGCGATGGGCGGTGTGCGGCGTCGCGACGTAGATGATGTCGACGTCCGGGTCGGCGGCGAGCGCCTCGTAGCTGGCGTGGCGACGCGGGACATCGAACTCGGCCCCGAACGTCTCAGCCGACGCCTCAGTGCGCGAGCCGACCGCGACCAGTTCCGCCCCATCGGCGCTATGCAGGCCGCGGGCGAACTTCCGGGCGATGCCGCCCGTGCCGAGGATGCCCCAGCGGGTCGCGCCGGCCGTTCCGTGTCTTGGCATCGATGCTCCCTTTACCCCATGATCCCCTTCGGCTCCAGCGCCATCACCGCTGGCTGCGCCGGACCGGGATCGATCAGACCCGGAGCAGTGTCGCGCCGATGGCCCCATCCGTAAACCCAGAGCGGGCCTGTCCCGACCTACATCGGCGTCCGAAGAATTTGTGGCCACCGCAGCTGCCCGCGACGCAATGTCATGCTCCCTCGGTTCACTGACGAATCTGGCCGGCGCAGCGGTCCGTGACGTAGGGTCATGGGCTTGCCCTGACCGGCCGCCGCAGCGGCCTTCGCCGCAAGGCGAGACGGTGTTCCGGGTTCAACCAAGTTCGGAAGACCCATGAGCGAAACCGACGGTGATGAACGACCGGGCAACCATGTTCGCGGTTGAACCCAGAGCGCCAGTTCTCGCCCTGCGGGGCGATGGCGCCTGCGGGCGCCGGTCAGGGCAAGCCCATGACCCTACATCACGGTTGTCTCCGCCGGGGGAATGTCGCAATCGGCCAGAAACGATCAGGGGCCAGCACACCCTGGTGCCGGCCCCTGATCGCGATGCTCCTGGCGTTGCGATGGGCTACTCGCCCTGAATACCCGCCGTGTCGCCGTAGCCGTCGCTGAGCGGGATGCCGCCCGGCTGCGAGGCGAGCGGTTCGAGGCGCTCGACCTGCTCGTCGTCCAGCAGGATCGCCGCGGCGATCACCTCGTCCATGTTCGAGACGAAGAGATACTCCATGTCGTCCCGGACGTTCTTCGGCACCTTGGTCAAATCCCGCTGGTTGTCGGCCGGGGCGATCAGGCGGCGGATGCCCATCCGGTGCGCCGCCAGCGACTTGTCCTTGAGCCCACCGATCGGCAGGACGCGGCCCCGCAGGGTGATCTCGCCGGTCATGGCCGTGTCGCTCCGGACGGGCCGTCCGGTCAGGGCCGAGATCAGCGCCGTCGCCATCGTGATGCCGGCCGACGGGCCGTCCTTGGGCTGGGCGCCCTCGGCGAGGTGGATGTGCAGATCGAGCCGCTCCTGGAAGTCCTTCGGAATCCGGAGCTGCTCGGCACGGGAGCGGGCGTAGGACAGCGCCGCCCGGGCCGACTCCTGCATGACGTCACCAGCCTGGCCGGTGATCGTCAGGGTGCCCTTGCCCGGCATCGTCGCGACCTCGACCGGGATGATCTCGCCACCGACGTCGGTGGTACCAAGGCCGATCGCGACGCCGATCTGGTTACCGCCGAGGTCCTGGTCGAACCCGTACCGCTTCGGCCCGAGGTACCGCTCCAGCCGCTCCTCGTCCAGCTCGAACGGGATGCCGGGGAAGTTGGGCTCCGGCTCGACGGTGGCGACGGTCTCCAGAACAATGCCGTCCGTGGCGCCGTCCGCCAGGTGCCGGGGGCCGGCGAGCTCCGGGACGGGGACGGAGTCGAGGACGACCTCGACCGTGCTGGCCGGGGAGCGGGTCTCGACGACCTCGTCCCGGGACGACGACTCGAGCGCGTGGAGCGCCCGGTCGCGGACGACCTCGCGGGCGACCTTGCGGCAGATCGTGGCGAGCTCCCGCTCCAGCCCGCGGACGCCGGACTCTCGGGTGTAGTCCCGCACGACCCGGTTCCAGAGGCGAGATGGGATCGTCAGCGCGTCGGCCGGCAGCCCGTGGTGCTCGAGCTGGCGCGGCAGCAGGTGCCGGGTTCCGATCTCGACCTTCTCGGCCTCGGTGTAGCCGGAGACCTCAATGACCTCCATTCGGTCCCAGAGCGGCCGGGGGATCTGCTGGCCGTAGTTGGCGGTCGCGATGAACAGCACCTTCGAGAGATCGTAGGGCGAGTCGAGGTAGTGGTCGGTGAAGGCGTGGTTCTGCTCCGGGTCGAGGACCTCGAGCATCGCCGCCGTCGGGTCGCCCCGGAAGTCGGACGCCATCTTGTCGATCTCGTCGAGCAGGATGACCGGGTTGAGGACCTGGGCCGTCTTCATCGCGGTGATGACCCGGCCGGCCATCGCGCCGATGTACGTTCGGCGGTGGCCGCGCACCTCCGCCTCGTCCCGGACACCGCCGAGACTGACGCGAACGAAGGTCCGGCCCATCGCCGAGGCGACCGAGCGGCCGAGGCTGGTCTTGCCCACGCCCGGCGGGCCGAGCAGGCAGAGGATCTGGGCGCCGGTCGTGGTCTGGGCGTCCTTCGTCAGCACGCGGACGGCGAGGTAGTCGAGGATGCGCTCCTTGACGGTCTCCAGACCGTAGTGATCGTCGTCCAGAATCCGCTCGGCCTCGATCAGGTCGATCCGGTCCGCCGACTCCTCGTGCCACGGCAGCGCGAGGACGGTATCGATGTAGCCGCGGACGACGGTCGACTCGGCCGAGACCGGCGGCATCCGCTCCAGCCGGCCGATCTCCCGCAGGACCTTCTCGGCGATGGCCGGTGGGAGGCCCCGCTCCGTCACCCGCGCCTTGAGGGCCTCGATCTCGTTGCCGTTCTCGCCGCCGAGCTCGTCGTGGATCGCCTTGAGCTGCTCGCGCAGGTAGTACTCGCGCTGGTTCTTGTCGATCTGCTCGCGGACACGGTTCTTGATCTTCTGCTCCAGCGCCGCGACGTCGAGCTCGCTGTCGAGGTGGATCGCGATCCGCTCCAGCCGCTCCAGCCCGTCGGTCATCTCCAGCAGCTCCTGCCGCCGGGCGACGTCGGTCAGGAGCTGGGTGGCGAGCAGGTCGGCGAGGTGGCCGGGCTCGGTGGCGCGCTGAACCATCTCCAGGACGTCCGACGACAGCCGGCCCCGCGCCTCGGCGAACCGGTTGGCGAGATCCTGGACGTGCTCGACGAGCAGCCGGCTCTCGTCCGGGTTGGTGTTGAGCTCCGGGAGCTGGTCGGCGCCGACGGTGAAGAAGGAGCGGGAGGTGTCGTACTGGTCGATCCGGACCCGGCCGATCCCCTCCAGCACGACCTGGATGTTGCCGCCCTGCTGGCGCTCGACCGAAACGATCCCGGCCAGCGTCCCGACGGCGTGCAACTCCTCGGCGCGCGGGTCGTCGACTTCGCTCTCGCGGTGGGCCGTGACGACGATCCGGCGCTCGCGGAGCATCGCGTCCTCGACAGCCTGGATGCTGCGCGGCCGGCCGACGAGGAGGGTCACGACATTGCGCGGGAAGATGACGACGTTCTTGAGCGGCAGGAGCGGGTACCGGGGACCGTAGACATCGAGTCGACTCATGGGAGACCCACCCTCTCGCGGACATCGGGCGAACGATGGAGACGAACGGGGCTCGGACGATGGCGACATGGCCACGAGACCGGCACCGGGGAAGCGATGGGATCGAGCCGGCTCCTGATGTGCTCCATGAACGGCCCTGACCGTGGGTCATCGCGTCCGGTCGCGGCAACCCGAACCAGATTGCCACCCCACGTTTTGGTTAACAGTCCAACCTGTCCTATCTTACCGCCCGATGGAACGTCGGCGCCAACCGTACGGACAATCTGCCGACAGGGCCATGCAGTCTGGCCGTACAGTCCATGAGCCTGTACGTACGCACCGCCGGTCCTGTCCCAACCGGATGATCCGGACGCGGATGCCCTTTGATGGGTCCCACTGTTCGTACGCTCTGGACCAGGGCTCCGGACCATCCTGTGACCAGCGTCGCCACCGGGATATCGTCTCCGGACCAGAACTACCGTGACAACACCGGGGCGTCCGTCAAGGCCCACTGAACCGGGATGGCCGCGAGACCAGGAAGACCGGGGAGCAGACGCGGGCCGGATCCGGAGATCAGGTCGATCCGGCACCGGCTCCCCACTCCCCGGTTCAACCGGCTGTCCCTGGAAGGACGATCCGCGTCAGACCGGTACACTTTCCATAGCAAGATCCGTCGTCCATGGTAGGCCGCCCGTTTCCATCGTTGCCACCGATTCCATCCTGAGGTGCGTCGTGTCTATCCGGTCCCTTTCAGCCATCTCCGCCCGGTGGTCCCTACCGGTCGCCATCGCCATCGCCAGCGCGATCGCGCTGACCGGGCTGCTGGGAGTCGTCGCCTCGCCGTTCCATGTGAGCGCTCACGCCGAGCTGGACCGGGCGGTCCCGGGTCAGGGCGAGCTGCTGGGAGCCCCTCCGACCGCCGTCGACCTCTGGTTCACGGAGCCGGTCAGCACCGACAACGACAGCCTCGGCGTCACGCTCCGGACGCAGGACAACACGGAAATCCCCGCTGACAGCCTCACCGTCGACCCGGCCGACCCGCTCCACGTCACGGCCACCTTCAGTGGGTTGGGCTTCGAGACCTACACCGTTGTCTGGAAGAACCAGTCCAGCACCGACGGCCACCAGATCTCCGGCTCCTACTCGTTCCGGGTCGGCGGCGGCCCGACGCCCGGCGCCGCGACGACCGAGGGCGGTACTCCGGCGCTCTGGGCGGTCGTCACCCGCTGGCTGACGTTCTTCGGCCTGGCCGTCGCGGCCGGTGGCTTCTTCGTCGCCCGGCTGCTCCTGACGCGATCAGTCCGCTCGGCCACGACGGACCGCCCCCCGTCATCGCAGCCCGCGCCGCGCTCCCTTCGCGTCCTGACGCTGGCCGGCGCCGGCCTCGCTCTGATCGGGACGGTCGCCGAACTGCCGCTGCAGTGGCTGTTGCCGCCGGCCGGAGCCGCCTCGGCCTCGATCGCCAACGTCCTGCGCGGTCTGCCGGACGCCTGGTGGCTTCGGCCGATCGGTGCGGCGCTGGCCGTCGTCCTGGCCGTCGCCTGGCTGGCGCTGCGCCGCTCGCCGTCGATGCCATCGGGAGCGACCGTCGGGATCGTCGCCGGATCGTCAGTGCCCGTTCCTTCGGCACGGGGCGCGACGGGCCGGGTGGCACGGACGAACCCACTGATCGAGTCGCTCGGCCTCGTCGCGGCGCTGGTGGCCCTCCTCGGGCTGGCCCTGACCGGCCACAGCGCCGCCCAGACGGGGGTCTGGCACGTCCCAGCGCTCGCCTCGAACATCCTCCACCAGTTCTCGGCCGCGCTCTGGGCCGGCGGGCTGATGGCGCTCGCCGTCGTGCGCTGGCTGCCCCCACGGGACGGCGCAATGGGCATCGACCCGGTCCGCCGCTTCTCGCGGTGGGCGCTGGGGCTGTTCGCGGTCGCCGCGACCACCGGCGTCATCAATGCCGGCATCATCCTGCCGAGCGTCGACTCGCTCTGGGACAGCCGCTACGGCGTGACGATCCTCGTCAAGTCCGCACTCGTCCTCGGTGCCCTCGGCCTCGCCGCCTGGCACCGGCGGGCGCTGGCCCGGTCGGCGAGCTGGGCGACCGGGCGGCTGCGCCAGTCGCTCCGGCTGGAGACGGCCCTCGTCGCGCTGGTCGTCGTCGCGGCCTCGACCCTGGCGCTGACCTCCCCGCCGAGCAGCAGCGCCCTGACCCGCGACCCACTGGCCGGGAATGTGACGCTGCTGGAGCGGGCCCAGACCGGCGACGGCAGTGTCGCCGGCGTAATGCGACTGGAGGCGGACCCGCTCCGCTCCAACGTCGCCAATACCTTCCGGGTGACGTCCGCCAGCCTGACGAACGACCCGGTCGCCATCCCGGACGGCAGCCGGGTCTTCCTCGACTTCTCGTCGATCCTCGACGGCGCCATCGCCCAGCCCCGCCTGGAGCTGGCTCCGGACGGGCAGGGCGGCTACGCCGGATCGGGCGACCAGCTCAGCATCGACTCGTGGTGGCGGATCACCGCCACGATCCGGCTGGTGGGGCAGGAGGACCAGACGGCCGCCTTCTATGTCCTGCTGCCGGACCCGAACCTGTACGGCGCCGACGCGGTCGACACGCCGGACAGCGACCCGGACGCCGAGGCGCTCTACCAGCGAGCCTACGACCACAACGCCGGCGCCGCCAGCTACCAGGACCATCAGAACATCTCGACGGCCGATGGTGGTGGCATCTTCCAGGATGAGACCGTCATCGCCGCGAGTGGCGATCAGCCGACCGCCTACGGGCTGGCGCTGCAGAGCTACTCCAGTGCCGGGCAGCTGGCGGCGGGCAGCCCCTTCTCCCCACAGACGATGCAGCGGCAGATCGGCACCGAGAGCTGGCGCAGCACCGACGCCGGCGCGACCTGGATCTCGACCTACAGCGTCCGCGCCGCCCTGTCCCCGGCCGAGATCCTTGAGCAGTACGACGGCGCCACCGGCTTCCAGCTCGGACAGCAGCAGGAAGTCAACGGCGAGTTGTCGCAGGCCGTCATCTTTACCGTCCCGACCAGTCGCTACGCGTCGACCTGGTATGTCTGGTGGGTTGGGCTGGAGAGCGGCCAGCGCCACGAGGAGCTGATGATCACCGTGGGGCACTACATGGTCCGCGTCTTCACGGGCTTCGACACCGGCGTCGCCGTCACCCCGCCGGACCCGGCCACGATCGTCAACGCCGGGACGTAGTGGGCAGTCGACCGGTCAGAGACGGTCACGCGACATCGCCGTGACACGATCGTGCCGGTCCGGTGGGAGAATCGGCGTGTCGTCAGACTTCGCACCATCGGAGGAGCCCACAGAGCCATGCACCCGCCGACCGTCACGGTCCCATCTCCCGAAACGCTTCGAATGCGTCCCATCGCGGCCGTCATCCTGGCGCTCGTCGCGCTGCTCGCCCTGCTGGCGCCGGCGCTGACCGCCGCTCAGGGCGATTCCGGCTTCCAGCCGCTGACGGCCGGCCAGCGGGTCTATGACGAGACCGGGACGCTTACCCCGGATCAGACCACCGACCTCGAACAGCGCCTCGCGGCCCTCGTCCCGATCGGCGCCGACACCGTCGTCTACGTCCGGGCGCTCGACGCCGACCCGGATGCGACGCTGGCCCAGGTCGAGACGCTGCAACAGACGTGGGCCTCATCGACGGGAATCAATCCGGACGCGGCCGCCGCGATCCTGATCAACCGCAACCCGGACGATGCCAATGACGCCCGGGCCGGTGTCTGGGTCGGCCAGACACTTGACCGCGGCAACCTGCCGGAGCGTGAGACGCGAGCCATCACCGACGACGCGCTGATCCCGCCGCTCCGGGACGGCGACCTCTACGGGAGCCTCGTCGCCGGGCTGGACCGGATGAGCAGCAGCATCCAGTTCGGCCCACCCGTGCACAAGCCGAACGCCTTCGAGCGCTGGTCGGCCGACGCGACCGACAGCTGGCTACCCTGGGCGGCGATCGGCGCGGCGCTGGCCGGACTGGCCGGGTCGCTCTCCCTGTTCCGTGGCCGTCAGACGACGGACCGGCCGGCCGATCCCCCGACGACGCGGCGCCCGGGTGATCTTGCGCCGGCCGTCGCCGGTGCGCTCGTGGGCGGCGGTCCGCAAGCGTCGGCGATTCCCGCGACACTGCTCGATCTGGCTGGCCAGGGTGCGCTGGCGATCGAGCCGGAGTCCGAAGCTGGGAGGTGGGGCAACCCGAAGATCCAGGTCCGGCTGGTCGATGGGCGTCGCGTGCGAGGTGATGTCGAGGCGGCCGTCTGGGCGGAGCTGGAGACGATGGCTGATGGCGGCCTCGTCTCCAGCAAGAACCTCGTGAAACTGAGCGGCAAGACCAAGGCGACGTTCGCCGCGATCCGTGCGGCTATGCAGGCCAACGGCTGGCTGAACCCGGCGGCGAGCCGGGCCCGGGCAGGGCTGTTCTCGATCGGTTTCGTCACGGCCGGCCTGGCGATCGTCGCCGTCGTGGTGGCAAGCAATGGCGACAACTGGTGGCTGGCCGGGGCCGGGATCGCGGTGCTGACGCTGGTCGCGCTGGCCGCCATCATGCTCGGCTCGACCTACTCCGGGCTGACTCGGGAGGGTCAGGAGGCGGCGATCCCGTGGAAGGGGTACCGCGACGGGCTCAAGGCGGCGGGCAAGGACGAGACGGTCGCGCTGGACTTCGATGTCGTTCTACCCGACGTGGTCGCGATGGGGCTCGGTTCGGCGCTGGACAAGCGGCTCAAGGCGGTCGGGTCGTCCGGCCAGACGCTGCGGGTCTTCAGCGGCGCGACAGGCATGACCGGGTCGGATGGCGCGACAACGGCCTACTTCCCGTTCTGGCTTGCCTTCAACAGCTCCGTCACCTCGACCAGCGCGTCGAGCGGCAGTACGGTCAGTTCGAGCGGCGGCAGCAGCGGCGGCGGGGCGGCGGGGAGTACGTAGCCCGAGTTGTCGCCGCGCCGCGCCGGAGATCACCGCGTTCGCTCATTGCTGTCGCTCGCCGGGGCTTTGGATGACGTTCCGATCAGACCGGCGGAGTTGAGGACGGACACGGGAGGCGCTGGACGGCTCCCCGTGCCCGTTCTCCAATGGTCAGGACGGGTTGTCCTGGCTCACGACGTCCACGACCCAGGTGATCCCGAACCTGTCGGTCAGCATCCCGTAGAGGGGTCCCCACTGTGCCGGCGCCAGCGGTTGCAGGATGGTCGCGCCAGCCGAGAGATTCTCCCAGTATCCGGAGATTTCCTCGTCGGTGTCGCCGCGGAGCGCGACATAGAACGAGTTGTTGCCCCGATCCCATGGCTTCGCCACCTGGACGTCGTACGCCATAACGCGAAAGCCGCTCTTGGCGGCCACCTGGCCCCACATGACCCAGTTCGCCTCAGCCGGGTCCTGGACAGTTCCCATGTCCGTGTACGACATGACCATCAGATCGCCGCCGAACACGGACTGGTAGAACTCGAGCGCCGCGCGGGCGTCGCCGCGAAAGTTGAGATGGGTGACGACGTTCACGCTCATGATGGGCTCCTTGCCTCTGGCGTTCTCTTGCCTGAGCGCCCCTGCGCTCCCAGCTTGACGGGCGACAACGGTTTATCGCCCACGGAGTTGGTTCGATCAGTCCGGCTGCATCGGCCGGTCCACAGCTCCAGTGTCGGCCCCGACGGATCGACTCGTCGGGGCCGACACCGGAGCCGTCGACCTAAGCCGGACGCACCGCCGGCAGGACGACCCCGTCGATCACCGAGACGAAGAAGTCCCGGTCGACCGGCTTGCGCTGAATGAGGACGCGAAAGGCGGCCATCGACGGGATGACGCGCGAGACCGTCTCGATGTCGACGGACGCGGGGATCTCGTCGCGGTCGACCGCCCGCTGCATGAACAGGCGATTCACCTCCACCCATGGCTCATGGATCGCGGCGTTCACCGCATCGGCGAGCTCCGGATCGTGCGACAGCACCGACACGAGCCCGGCCAGCACCTTGAGCTTCCGTCCCTCTTCCACGAGGGTCTCGGGCCTCATCAACGCGACGAGGTCGCCGCGAAGGTTGCCGGTGTCGGGGAGATGACCGGGATCGACCTGGCTACGCTTCAGCCGGGCGACAGCGTCCAGGACGAGCTCCTCCTTCGAGGACCAGCGCCGGTAGACGGTCGCCTTTCCGGCCTTCGCCCGCACGGCGACCATGTCCATCGTCATGCCCGCGTAGCCGACGTCGGCTAGGACCTCGAGGGTCGCGTCGAGGATCGCGGCGTCGCGCGTGTGATCGCGCTTCCGACCGACTCGCCCGTGCTGCTCGTGCCCGGCCTTGATGAGTCCGTCGTCATGGGTGGCAGTGTCCTCGGCTGGCTTGAATGGCGTCATTGCGGCTGTCCCCTCCTCACTCACTACCCGATGATGATACACCAAAGTTCCGGAACGAACAAGTTTCGTAATGAGGTCATCTTCGATCCCTGTGTCGCTCGGCTGCCCTCCTCTCGTCTGACGCCTCGTCTGATGCCAGCGACGATGGTCCCGACCATCCCGCCTGCCACACCGCGACGCCCCGTTCCGTCCTATCTGACGGCGGGGTCTGTTGCATCGACCCGGCCCATCTTCTACCTTTCGGGAGCATCGTCCGCCGGTCGACAGCCCACGCCACCCGCCGCTCCCGATCGGCGGTGCCCTGACGGGCGCCCTCGCTTCGCACCCGGACCCTGTTCGGGTCGCCAGGACGCGACGGAGCCGGCGGCATCACTCCCACTGTCCACCGTAGCCTGCGTACCCCGAGGATCATTGCGATGGGATCGAGATCACGTTCGACGCGTCCTGGCGACCAGCGCCGAACCTCCCGGCCCGCGACCGTCGAGCGAGGCTCCGGCAAGACGGACAGCGTCGCGCTCGCTTCCGCCGCCGGCAACGTCACGGCGCCGGGCCGGATCGACCGGCCCGTCCGCCGGGCAACACTCGCCCAGACCGGTGGGACCACGGCGGCGCCGGCCAGCCGCGCCCTCCGCCGGGACGCCCTCCGGACCGCGCTGATCATCCTCGGGGTTGGCTTCATCCTCCGGCTGGCGCTGTTCCCGCTCGGCAACTTCGCCATCGACACCAACACGATGACCGGCTGGGCCCAGCGCCTCGTCAGCGACTCGCCGCGCTCCTTCTACACCAGCGGTGGGCTGACCGATCACCTGCCGGGAGACCTCTGGTTCCTCTGGCTGGCCGGGACGATCTACGACTGGTTCTCGCCGATCTCGACCAATCTGAACGTCGGATTTCCGTTCCTCTGGATGCTGAAGATCGTCCCGGCGATCACCGACACGGTGACGGGGCTGCTGATCTTCCTGATCGGCCGCCGCCTGGCGACACCGGTCGGCGCCCTCGTCGCGACGACGCTGTTCGCGTTCAACCCGGCCGCGATCTTCATCGGCTCGGTCTGGGCGCAATGGGACAGCCTCTCGGCGATGGTCGCCGTCGGGGCGATCTACCTATTCCTGCGTGGCAAGCCGGAGTGGGCGATCCCGGCGCTGGTCTACGCCTGCCTGATCAAGCCGCAGATCGCCGTGATCGGCCTGTTCGTCGCGCTCGCCTTCGTGCTGGTCTACATCGCCCCGCACGTCCCGGCGATGTCGCGCTGGGTTCGGGAGGCGAAGCCGGTCGAGACGCTGCCCAAGAGCCTGACCCGGCTCGGGATCGGCGCCGGGATCTCGCTGGCCGTCTTCCTGATCGTCTGCCTGCCGTTCAATATCGGCCTGTTCCCCGGGATGGGCGCCTTCACGATCTGGGACCGAATCAGCTACGCCCTCAACGTCTACCCCAACACGACGCTCAACGCCTTCACGCTCTGGGGTCTGCTCTCCGAGAACTGGGGCGACGACCGGCAGTCGACCGCGCTCGGGCTGAGCTACCAGGCGACGGGGACGCTGCTGACCGTGGTCGCGCTGGTCGGCGTCGCCTGGCTGACGCTCCAGGCCTGGAAGGCGTTCGGCTACCAGGCGCTGCTCTGGGGCATGACCGTCGCCTCCTTCGCCGCCTACATGCTCCCGACCCGCGGCCACGAGCGCTACCTGTTCCCGACGATGGTCCTCGCGGCGCTGCTCGTCGCGGTGCTGCCCCGGTTCGTCTGGCTCTACGCGGGGATCAGCGGCACCCTCCTGCTCAACGTCTACTGGGTCTACTCGCTCTACTACCCGTCCGAGACACCGAAGATCGGCCCGATGAACAGAGCCGACTTCCTCCAGCTGATGTCCGTCGTCAACGTCGTCCTGCTCGCGGCGGCGATCGCGATAGGCTACGCGCTGCTGATGCGGGGCAACACCTTCACGGCGCCGGGCTGGCTGCCGGGTTGGGCGCTGCCGGACGACCCAACCCGACCGGTCGCCGCGCCGGGCAGCGGCCTCGGCCGGCCGCGGATGGCGACACCGGCCGAGACCGGCACCTCCCCGGCCGACTTCGTCTACGCCGACCGCGAGGCCGCCACCCGGCCGGCCTGGCAGCTCTGGTACCTGCCGCTCGCCTTCGCGGTGATCGGCTCGCTGTTCTACGTGATCCGGATCGGGATCCCGGACGACTACATCTACGACGAGGTCTACCACGCCTTCACCGCCGCCCAGTACGTCGACGGCAACGCCAATACCTTCTGGGTGTTCGCCGACGAGGAGGAGGACGCCCAGAACGGGGTGTACACCTGGTACCGCGGCATCGACGGAGATAACGGCAACCGCGGTTACGAGAACTTCTCCTACGAGTGGACCCACCCGCCGCTCGGCAAGGAGATCATCGCGATCGGGATCTGGCTGTTCGGGGACAACCCGTTTGGCTGGCGCTTCACGAGCTGGATCTTCGGCGGGATCGGCCTGTTCGTCGCCTATCGCCTGGCGATGGCGCTGACCGGGCGCTGGCTGGTCGGGGCGCTGGCGTCCGGGCTGCTGCTCGTCGACGGGCTCTACTTCGTCCAGTCCCGGACATCGATGGTCGACATCCACATCGCCGTCTTCATCATGGCCGCGCTCTGGGCGTTCCTGCGCTACCTGCGGCTGCCGGCGGGCTCCTCGACACGGGAGGTCGGCATCAGCACGCTCCTCGTCGGGCTCGGGATGGGAGCGGCCTTCGCCGTCAAGTGGAACGGGCTCTACCCGATCGTCTTCATGCTCGGGCTCGCGATCCTGCGGCTGCTCTGGATGTGGGTCCGGGCCAGCCCGCTGGGCCGGGACCCGGAGCCGACGGCCTGGGCGGACCTGCGCAACCACCTGATCTTCGTCCCGGTCAACCTGATCCTGCTGCCGCTGGCGGTCTACTTCGCCAGCTACTTCCCGATGTTCCTGTTCGGCTACGGCTTCCCGGACTGGGTCGAGCTCCAGCGGCAGATGCTCTACTACCACACCGTCGGGGTGAACAATGCTCCCGACCACAACTACTACTCGACGTGGTGGCAGTGGCCACTGGCCCTGATGCCGGTCTGGTATGGCAACCACGTCGGGCCGGCCGGTGGCGACACGCGGGGCTATGTCTTCAATCAGGTCAACCCGTTCCTGGCCTGGTCGATGATTCCGGCCGTGGGCACGGTTGCCTGGCTCTGGCTTCGGCGCAACCGGGACCAGTGGGCGGCGGCGGCCGTGATCCTGATCGGCTTCTTCGGCCAGTGGCTGATCTGGGCGGCCTCCCCGCGCGGCGCCTTCGCCTACCACTTCCTGCCGATGGTCCCCTTCGGCGTGATCGGGATCGCGGCGCTGCTGGAGTACGGCTGGCGCAACCGGACCGTCTCGCTGAGCAACCGGGCCGTGAAGTGGTTGCCCGTCGCCGTCTTCGCGGTCGGCGTCGTCATCCAGATCGCGGTCTTCTTCGGGTCGAAGTACCCGCTGACCAACGGCAAGCAGACCCCGGACGGGTACCACGCCTGGGGCAACTACGGCATCCCGGTGGCGCTGTTCGGGCTGGTCGCGCTGGCGATGGCCGCGGGGCTGATCCGCACGCCGCGAACGCTGTCGCCACGGGCCGGGGCGGTGACGTACGTCGTCCTGGCGGTGCTGGTCTTCGCCTTCCTCTTCCCGATCCTCGCCGCCACCCAGATCACCCGGGCTGGCCTCGACCTGCGGACCTGGTTCCCCGGCTGGACCGTCCGCTGATCGGGAGCGGCCGGGACGCAATGGGCTCCGCGACCCGGTCCGGAGCCCGTCATCCCGCCGGGAGCTGATCAGGGGTACGGTTCATCTCCGGACGGACGGGATGTCAGGGCCGGTGGCAACGCCGGCCACTCGCTGCGACCATTTCCCCGCGCCGTGGGCGCGGATGTCACCAGACGACCGGGCCGGGCGTGCTCGCCGGTCCGACGCCCGATGGCGGCGAGTCCCAGGGAGCGTATGAAGGCAGACCCGTCGTCAGTTGAGTCGTCAGTTGAGTCGTCAGTTGATCGGACTCCAGGGCAGGACACCCAGACGATCTCGCCGCCCGCCGGAGCCGATCTTGACCGCACCGGACTCGTCGTGATCGTTCCGACCTACAACGAGCGCGAGAACCTGACCCAGTTGGTCGAGCAACTGATGACGCTGGGCGAGGCGGTGCGGGTCGTGGTGGTCGATGACAACTCGCCGGACGGGACCGGTGGCGTCGCTGACGCCCTCGCCGCCAGGTATTCCGGACGCGTCGACGTCCTGCACCGAACCGGAAAGCAGGGACTTGGGACAGCCTACGTCGCCGGCTTCCATCATGTGCTCGCCGGTTCCGCCGGGCTGATCGCGACGATGGACGCCGACCTGTCCCACCCGGTCGACCGGCTGCCGGCCATGGTCGCCGCGGCGGTCGATGCCGATCTCGTCCTCGGTTCGCGCTATGTCACTGGAGGCGCGACGGTCGGGTGGTCCCTGCCGCGGCGGGTCCTGAGCCGCTTCGGCGGCCGCTACGCCCGGACGGTTCTCGGGCTACCGCTCAACGACCTGACCGGCGGCTTCAAGGTCTACCGTCGAGCGGCGCTCTCCCGCCTGGACCTCGATCATCTCCGGGCCGACGGCTACGGCTTCCAGATCGAGACGACCTGGCGGGTGATCCAGAACGGCGGCCGGGTGGTCGAGGTCCCGATCACGTTCCATGACCGGGTCGCCGGGGCGAGCAAGCTCTCCCGTGGCATCGTCTGGGAGGCCGCCGTCCTCGTCTGGCAGTTGCGCCTCGACCGTTGGCGGTCGAGGCGCCGGAAGCCGCACACCTGAGTCCGGAATCCTGTCGGAGTGCCATCGTTCCGGCTATCGGATCGCCGGGATCCCGTCACGCGTTCACGGCGTCGACGGGCCAGTCTTTGCCGGTGGCTGACGTGCGGTTTAGCATGACGCCAGCGACTTGAGGATGGATCCGCGAACGATCTCGGCCGCGATCCGGTCTGTGCCACCGTCTGGCCGAGCGAACGGAAGCTAGTCACATTGGATTCCCTCCCTTCGCGGCCCAGGTATCGTCGCGCCAACCACGGCGAGACGGATCGTTCGAGCGACCGCGATCCGATGTCCACCACTCAGCGAGTCGCCGGCGATGACGGTGAGAGCCCGTTGGCATCTCCGGGCGAGAGCGGCGCCGGCGACATGTCCCAGCCAGCGCATCGCCGCGACAGCCCGGTCGGGCCCGCTATTCCATCCGGGATCGCCATGGGCTCCCAGGATGCGTCGAGGACGGAAAATCCAGCGCCATCGCATGGGGCGGATGAGTCCACACCTCCGGTGCTGGCCATTCCCGCCGATCCGGTGGCTCGGCGGGTCGTACGGGTTCCGGCGGCTCGCGCGAGCCGACGGCGGCCGACGGCTCACCGGACGGGAGGACGATCCTCCCGCCTCCAGCGTCTGATCCCGATCCAGCTGGTCATCCTCCTGCTGACGGGCCTCGTCGCCAGGCTCATCTTCTTTCCACACCGGCCCTTCACCAGCGACACAGGACTGTTCCGGGACTGGGGTCAACTGCTGCTCCAGCATCCCATTCGGCAGTTCTACCCCGAGAACCCGCGCATCGATCATCTGCCGGGGGACATGTGGTTGCATCTGCTGATCGCCCATATCTATTCCTGGTTCTCGCCCAACCTCGACGACCGCGCCTTCACCTATGACGACATGATCAAACTGGTACCGTCGATCGCCGATCTGGGCATCGCCCTGGGGATCTTCCTGATCGTCCGCCGGCTGGCGGGCCCACGGATGGCCTACCGGGCCGCGTGGGTCGCCGTTCTCAGCCCGGCCCTGATCTTCGAGTCCGCTATCTGGGCACAGTGGGATGCCGTCTCGGCCTGCGTCGCGGTCGCGGCGCTCGGGGTCTTCCTGGCTGGCCGACCGGAGTGGTCCTTTCCGCTGCTGACGTATGCCGTGCTGGTCAAGCCCCAGATGGCCGCGCTCGTCCCGTTCTTCATGCTCGTCGCACTGCTGGTCTACGTCGTTCCGCATCTGGGAACGGTGAGCTGGCTGCAACGGCCCCTTTGCTGGCTGGGAAACGGTCGAGTTCCACGCCCGGTCGAATCGCTGAAGGCATCGGCCCGGCGCGCGGTCAGTGCGGTACTCGCATCGGTCGTCGTGTTCATCGCGACGCTGGTGCCGTTCAACGTCGGTCTGCCCTTCCTGCCCACCCAGTTCACGATCCAGGAGCGAATCAGTTTCGCCGTCGGCTACTACTCGAGAACGTCGTTCAACGCCTTCAATTTCTGGGCGACGTACCTTGTCAAGGACCGGCCAGCTCACGACGCCAATATCCCGGACACGGATGCGTTCTGGTTCGGACTGACCTATCAGACCTGGGGGAACATCCTCACGGTGGTCGCCCTAGCCACGATCGCCGTGCTGACCGTCGTCATCTGGCGGCGCGTGGGAGCCCAGGTGCTGATCTGGTCATCCTGCGCGACGATGTATGCGCTGTTCATGCTGCCGACCCGTATCCATGAGCGCTACATCTTTCCGGTGCTCGTCCTGTCGATCGTCCTCGGCTTCGTCGCGCCCCGGCTCTGGTGGGTCTTCGCCGGCCTCTCGGTCGTGGGGTTCCTGAATCTCGTCTACGTCTACGATCTGTACTACGACGTGTTCGGCGTCCGGACGTACTACCCGTTCCTCTTCGACAGCTGGTTCCTGCCGACCATCTCGACCTTCAACCTGATCCTGTTTGGCGCGACGATCACGATTGCCCCGTGGATCTTCACCCGGCAGCGGGCTGGCGTCCGGCGACCGACGGACACACGCCGGCGCGTGCCCGCCCGGACCCATCTGAACCGGCGCGCTCAGCGGCGGGTCCTGCCCTCACAGCCGATCGTCGCTGTTCCGCTCAACCCGATGGCGCTGATTGAACGAGGCAGTTTCGGCGCCGTCCCGGCCGCTGTCGCGTCCGTTGACCACGTCCCGTTTGTGACCACTCCGGCCGGCGTTATCGAGCGCGAATCGACCGCTTCCGCCGGCGGCCCACCAGACCCCCTCGATGCCCCGCATGTCCCGCCTCCGCCTCCGCCTCCGCCTCCGTCAGGCGCTCCCGCCGGCTTCCCGCGGCGCCCAACTGATCCGGCGACGATCGCACGCAGACCCGGTCCGTGAGCCGAGGAGCGATCGGTCGCGTTGGCTTGGCCCGGATGAGGTGTGCCATACAGGTCCGCGCCTGGGAGTGCTCGTCCCATCCGGCAGACGGCCGGGGTCAAACACCGCCAAGGACGGCCAACCCAGGAGCAGGCCGCGGGACGCCCGAGATCAGCCATTCCACGACGGGTACTTGCCCAGGGATGTGTGACATAATTCCCGGTCGTTCCCTGCACCATTCAGGTCCGCCCGGCGCCGGTCCGAAGCCTGCGCATCCCGTCCGGCGACCGTCTGTCCACCGGTCATCCGGCGGGTCGCCCACGACACGGCTCGCCGTCCATTCAGTTCGCTCAAGGAGTCAGGTCGTTGGCAACGGATCATTCCGACGACAACCCATCGTCCACTGGACCCCGTCTCGAACGCGATGACCAGCCCACGGCCGGCGACCCGGACGATCGCCCGACCCAACCCATTGAGCGGCCGGCGCGGTCCCGGGCGAAGGTCCGGAAGGCCGGGCTCCCGGCTCCGGTTGGCGCCCTCCGCGTCGACGGTTCCGGGCGGATCGATCCCGGTGATCCGACGCACCGGCCGCCCGAGAGCTGGTCGCTGGCCGCCTCCCATGCCCGACTCGTCGCCAGTGACCAGACCACGAATGACCTTGCCGGCGGTGAGCTCGCCGGCGTCGCTGTCCGGGACGAGATACCCGGAGCGGGCGGCTCGCCCGCCAGCCCCGATGAGCGAGACACCGAGGAGACCGTGCGGCCCCGCCCGCCCCGGGCGGTCCGGCCGCCGCGCCCATCCGAGGCGCCGATCCAGCCCGAGCTGACCGGCCGGCAGCACCTTCAGGGCCAGCACCCCGGCGACCGCTACGTCCGGATCGTCCGGCAGCGCAACGACGACTTCGCCCTCGCCGGTCCCGGCCACCTCGTCGCCCGGCAGGAATCCCTCGCCGACCGCGGCCTGGTCGGACGCCACTTCGGCCGGGTCTGGCGGCTCCTGGTCGGCGAGCCAATCAGGACCGGGATGGCCTCCCACGAGCGCCTCTCCAAGACCAAGGCGCTGGCGGTGCTGTCCTCGGACGCGCTATCGTCGGTCGCCTACGCCTCCGAGGAGACCCTGCGCGTCCTGCTGATCGCCGGCGGGGTCGCGGCGCTCAGCATCAGCCTGCCGATCGGCGTCGCGATCATCCTGCTGCTGCTGATCGTCGGCGTCAGTTACCGTCAGACGATCAGGGCCTACCCGGCCGGCGGCGGAAGCTACATCGTCGCCAGGGACAACCTCGGCGAGCTGCCCGCCCTGACCGCTGGCGGCGCGCTGCTGGTCGACTACATCCTGACCGTCGCCGTCAGCGTCGCGGCGGCGGTCGCGGCGCTGGTCTCGGTCCTCCCGGCGACGAACGATCACCGCGTCGCGATCGGCGTCGGCTTCATCGCGCTGGTCACGCTGCTGAACCTGCGCGGGATCCGGGAATCCGGCTCGATCTTCGCCGTCCCGACCTACCTGTTCCTCGTCGGGATCGGGATCATGATCGTCGTCGGCATCGCCCGGAACGCCAGCGGTGGCTTCCCGGTGCTGGAGCCGCAGGTGGCGACGACCGATGACGCCGCGCTGGGCTCGCTCGGGGTCTTCGTCGTCCTGCGCGCCTTCAGCTCCGGCTGCGCGGCGCTGACCGGGGTCGAGGCGATCTCGGACGGCGTCCCGACGTTCAGGAAGCCGGAGTGGAGCAACGCCCGGACGACGCTGACCGTCATGATCACGCTCCTCGCCGTCACGTTCGGCAGCATCACGTTCCTGGCTCATCAGTACGGCGCGATCCCGATGGCGGCCAATGCCGAGGGCTACCAGACGGTCATCTACCAGATCGCCCAGCGCATCTTCGCCGGCTGGGGGCCGATCCCGTCGCTCTCCATCCAGTTCGCGACGATGGCGATCCTCGTCCTCGCCGCCAACACGGCCTACGCCGACTTCCCCCGGCTGTCGTACTTCCTCGCCCGCGACCGCTACCTGCCGCGCCAGTTCACCTTCCGGGGCGACCGGCTCGCCTTCACGACCGGGATCGTCACGCTCGGCGTGCTGTCATCGGCGGTGCTGGCGGCGTTCCAGGGAGAGACGGAGCGGCTGATCCCGCTCTACGCCCTTGGGGTCTTCACATCCTTCACGATCTCGCAGTTCGGCATGGTCGTCCGCTGGCGGACCCGGCGGGAGCCGGGCTGGCGGGCCGGACAGGTCCTGAACGGGCTCGGCGCCACGGCGACGGCCCTGGTCGCGATCGTCGTCGCGGTGACGAAGTTCACCCACGGCGCCTGGATCGTCCTCCTGCTGGTCCCGCTGCTGATCCTGACGCTGCGGGCGATCCACCGGCACTACGAGACCGCGTCACGGGAACTGACGACGCCGACCCCGCTCGATCCGGCCCAGATCCACCATACGGTCCTGGTCCCGATCGCGTCGGTCAACCGGATCGCCCAGCAGACGCTGGCCTACGCCCGCTCGATCTCCGGCAACGTGACCGCCGTTCACATTGCCATCGACGAGGACGACATCGACCAGGTCCAGGCCGACTGGAAAGCGCTGGGGATCGACGTGCCGATGGTCATCATCGAGTCGCCGTACCGCTCGCTGGTCGGTCCCTTGTTGAGCTACATCGACGAGATCGATCGGCAGCGCCCCGGCGACACGCTGACGGTGATCCTGCCGGAGTTCATCGCCCGGCACTGGTGGGAGCAGCTCCTCCACAACCAGACCGGTCTCCGGATCAAGGCGGCCCTGCTGTTCAAGCCGGGCATCGTCGTCACCAGCGTGCCCTACCACCTCGACCGCGGCGGCGAGGACGCCCCGGCCCCGACATCTCCCCTCTCGACCCTGCGCCGCCGCCTGTAGACGGCCCAGGTCTGGCTGGCGTTCCGGGGTGCCGCAACGCCAGTTCGCAGCGATCAGCGCGATTCCGGGAAGCCCGGAGGAACGGTTGTTGCCGTACCATGTCGACATCGCGCCTGAATCGCCGCTGGTCCGCCAGGACCTAGCCGCCCAGTGGACGCCCCAGGGAGATCCGCCGACGTGGACGCAACGACCGTCGACATCCTCGAAGACCTGGTCCGCGCGGCCGGTCTGCCGGGCGTTACCGCCACGTCGCGGCTGGCCGGGCGTGGGCTGGCGAACCGGCTCTACGCCGCCCGGCTCGCCGATGGGCGCCAGCTGGTCCTGCGGATCCGGAGCCGGGGTCTGATCCCCGAGCGGGCCCGGGCCCAGTTCCTCCAGACTCATGGGCTCTCCGTCCCCCGGCTGTTCGCGGCCAGCGGCAACGCCTCGCTCTACGGCTTCGCGCCGGGCGTCACGCTGAGCGACGCCGTCGAGGGCGGGACCGCGACCGCCAACGACTGGGCGATGGTCGGGCGCGCCTACCGCCAGGTCCACGACGTCCGCTTCCCCCGGCAGGTCGAGGGGACGGTCGGTCCCGACATCATCACCCTCCGACCAGCCGACCCGGTCGCCGACCTCCACGCGACGGTCGAGCGCTCCGTCGCCGGGCTGGAGCGGCTCCTGCCGGAGACGGTCGCGCTGGTGCCTGAGCTCCACCGGCTGATCGACGCCGCCGCGCCATCGCTCCGGAGCGCCGCGACCACCCTGCTCCACGGCGACGTCACCCTCTGGAACATCCTGATCGCGCCATCCCGGGCGACCCTCGTCGACTGGGACGAGCCCGCCGTCGGCGACCCGGCCCGGGAGCTGGCGCTGCTGGACCAGCACGCGTCGCTGTTCAACGGCAAGGGGCTGCCGCGGGCGTTCTACAACGGCTACGGGCGCGGGCCGATCGAACCCAACACCTCGCTCCACCGCCTGATCGGCACGATCGCCTGGCTGACCAGCGACGACTGGGTCAGCTTCGAGCGGCTCGACCCGGACCTGCGGGCCCGGACGCGGGGCTGGTTCCGCGAACTCTACGCCTGGACCACCCGGATGCCGGAGCACATCGAGCGGCTCCGGACCCTGCCGCCCCGCCCGTGAATGGCTCTTTGCTTCCGGAGCCCGGAGCCAGAGGTTGGAGTCCGCTCGGGCGTACCACGAAAACTTAATACCTACCCGAAAGCGACCACTCCTGGAGTGGTCGCTTTCACGTCCGGAACACAGCGGACTCGATCGCGGATAGGCGTTTCGACTAGCTCGTGGGGCGAAGGTCAACCCTTCTCCCGAAACGGTCTGGCGGCTGTGCAGGGCGCTTATCGCGAACGAGGCGCTCCTGCGGCAGCACGTGGGGCTGACCCACGGGCTCGCCGAGCTCCTGCTGGCCGCCGGATTCGGTGCCGTCGCGAGATCTTCCTAAAGATAGAGGGCGGGCACTCACCGCATAGGGTGAAGTGACCCGCCGTAGGGCGTGTTGACCGATTCGTCGGCCGCGCGCGTGAGACTGTCGGTCCCCGCTCGCTTTCCCTTAGTTCTCCCAATAGACCAGCGCCGTGGCGTCCTATCCCCTCACGAATCGGCCAAACCATGGCCGAGACTGCGAGCGAGTTTCCTCCGGCGTAGTCTGTAGACGGTCCAAGCGGGTACGAATCACGACTATCTCGACGATTGGTGGGATCACGTTGACGTCCTTCTAGAACATTCCGTTCTGGTTGTTGGAGTGCTCGGGAATGACCTGGAGCACATCCCAGTGCTCGACCACCTTGCCCTGATCATCCAGCCGGAAGATGTCGATTCCGGCGTAGTCCTGATCGCCCGGCCACCGTTGGTGGCAGTGCAGGACGATGAAGTCGCCGTCTGCCAGCACTCGCCGGAACTCGACGGACTTGCCAGGGTACTCCCGCGCCATACGCTCGAAGTAGTCGATGAACGCCTGCTTGCCGTCGCCAACGTGCGGGTTGTGCTGGATGTACGTGGCACCTGCGTAGCGATCAATCGCCTCGCGAGGATTGTCCTGGTTGAACATCAGGTCATAGAACGCTGTGATGGATTGCTTGTTCTTGTCGATTCGGTCCATGTCACTCCTCCTTGGGAGAGCGAAGTGGTCCACCAGTTCGTTGAGGACTGGTCGACCACTTCTCGCCGTGTTGCCTAGAACAGGCCGTTGCTGTGCGGGATGGCGGCCGGGATCGACTGGATCACGTCCCAGTGCTCAACGATCAGCCCCTCCTCGAGACGGAACAGGTCGTAGTAGACGACCGGACCGCCGAAGTCGCCGTCCAATTGAACCAGTACGAAGTTCCCCTCGGCGATTGTCCGATGGCGGGCGTTGTAGACCAGCGCCAACCCCTGCTCCGCGAGCGCGGTGAGCGCCGTCCCCAGCCCGTCCAGCCCGTCCGCAATCTGCGAGTTGTGCTGGGTATAGGCCCCAGCACTGACGAACTCGGTGATTCGGTCCGTCTCACCACCGATCAGGATGGTATCCGCGAAGCCCTCGGCGACGGTGCGGTTAGCGTCCGTCTCGTCGAGCGAAGTAATCTTCGTCGGGCCGTCCGACTGCGTGTGGCTGCTCGGGTTCGGAGGAGTCTGCGCCGTCAGGCCGTCCCAGTGCTCGGCGAGCAGGCCGTCCTCGACGCGAAAAATGTCGAAAGCGACCAGCGGCACCTCGCCGAAGCCGGTGTAGATGCCGTGGGCGGCCACGAGGTCGCCGTAGGCGATCAGGCGGACGGTCTCGTAGGAGACGTCCTCACCGAGACCCGTGACCAACTCGCGGAAGGCATCGCGGCCGTCCCCGACCAACGTGCTGTGCTGGACGTAGTTCGGGCTGACGTAGCGATCGACGGCGCCAATATCGTGCAGGTTGAAGAATGCGTCGGAGGCCTCGGCGACGAGCTGCCGGTTGGTCTCGAGATCGGCTCTCTGCGGCGTGCCGGCCGGGGTGGCTACCGGCGTGACGTCCTGGGCATTTACCGAGGAAGCAATGGACCCCCCAACGGCGATAGTTGCGGTGGCAGCGAGGATCGTTCGACGAGTCGTGGGATTGCACATGAGACATACTCCAGCCCAGGTTTACTGTGCATTTTCAGGCACAGTATTTGGCCATTAGGGACTCTACGACGAGTGACCGGTCGGTCCCTCCTTCCGGGCTTGCTGCTTGCCGGTAATCCCGTGTGCTACGGCGTCGGCCGCGATGTCGGCGACCGTCCGCTCAGCCAGCGAGGCAATGAGCTGCGTCTCAACCTGGTCGGCCAGCATACTGAAGGCGGAGCGCATCCCGGACCCAACCGGGCAGAGAGGACTAGGCTCGGCCGGACTGGCTGGGATCGCCCGCTCCGTGGTGGTAGCACGGTAGACGTCCGACAGGAGGATGCGATCGGCCGGACGAGCAAGACGATAGCCGCCGTCCCGCCCCTCGCGGGCCTCAATGAATCCCGCCTTCACTAGAGATGAGAGCACGCGCCGGAGGAATGGTGCCCCCGTGTTGACGCTGCCGGCGATATACGCGCTCGGGTACCCCTCGTCTGACTGTGCGAGGAGGGCGAGAGCATGGGTGGCCATAGCAAAGCGTGCGCTGCTCATACTTATACTGTACACCAATCAGACACAGTATCGCAAGGGGTTCGACGCAAAGGTGGACTCCTTATCACCGATTCACGTACTACTGGCCTCAAACCAACCCGCCTCGGACCGCCGCATGATAATCTCTAGTGGTCTGTCAGGGCTGACAGGTTGATGGCAAGGGGACTGCGGGGACGGACAGGGCACCCATTCGTTCTCGCAGGAGGTCGCCCGCATGGCCTATCCATTCCGCGTCGCACTCACCGAGTCGCAACGCGCCGAGTTGCGCACCCTCGTCGGCTGCGGCATGGCCCCGGCCCGCTCCCTCACGCGCGCCCGCATCCTGCTCACGGCCGACCATAGGGAGGGTGGCCCCGGCTGGTCCGACCGCGCCATCGCGGCTACCCTGGATATCACTACGCGTCCGGCGCTGCGCGTCCGGCGTCAGTTGGTGACCGACGGTCTCACCGCCACGCTTCAGCGGAAACGGCCCGACCGGGTCTACGAGCGGGCTCTCGATGGGCAGCAGGAAGCGCACCTCATCGCGCTGGCGTGCGCTTGACCACCCGACGGCCAGGCCCGCTGGAGCCTGCGCCTGCTGGCCGATGAGCTCGTCCGCCTCGAGGTGGTCGATGCCATCTCCTACGAGACGGTCCGCCAGACCTTGAAGCAAACCAACTCAGGCCGCATCTGAGCGAGCAGTGGTGCTTTGCCCCGACCGCCGATCCCGCCTTCGTCGCGGCGATGGAGGACGTGCTGGCGGTTTCTGCCCGACCCTCCGACCCGACGCGGCCGGTAATCTGGCTGGACGAGACCAGCCGTCAACTGCTTGGGAAGGTGCGCCCCCCGATCCCGGCGGTGCCCGGTCACCCGGCGCGGCGGGACCCCGAGTCCGTCCGGGGCGGCGTCGCCAACCTCTTTCTCGTGACCGAACCGCTGCGGGGCTGGCGCCACGTCACGGTCAGCCAGCAGCGGACGCGGATCGACTTCGCCCACTGCGTCCGGGAGCTGATCGACCGCCACTACCCGGCGGCCGAGCGGATCGTGCTGGTCTGCGACCAGCTCAACACCCACGACACCGCCGCGCTCTCCGCCGCGTTCCCACCCCAGGAAGCGCGGCGGCTGGCCGAGCGGCTGGAGTGGCACCACACCCCCAAGCATGGGAGTTGGCTGAACATGGCGGAGCTGGAGTTGAGCGTGCTGGCCCGGCAGTGCCTGCGGCAGCGGCTGTCGGACCGGGAGGTGTTGGCTGGGGCGGTGGCGGCGTGAGCGGATCGACGCAACCAGACCGGCGCCGCCATCGACTGGCGGTTCACCACGACGGACGCCCGGACGAACCTGCGCCGCCTCTATCCGACATAGGACGGTTGACAGACCACTAAGTACATTCACAGAATTTCTGCGGGATGTGGCTGTACGCCAATGATCGAGCGCATCTGTTTGGGTACGTGATTGTACCGGTCAAAGAAGGCGGTTGCGGCGGCGATGAGCGCCTTGACGGTCGGGAAGAGTTCGCAGTGGGTGACTTCCCGCCGGAAGTGCCGCCAGAGCATCTCGATCGGATTGAGCCATGGGCTGTAGCTTGGAAGATAGAGCAGGACGAGACGGCCCGCCGCACCACGCACCACCGCCTCGATCTCATCGCCTTCGTGGGTGGAGGCGTTGTCCCATGCCACATAGATGGTTCCGGCGGGATGCTTCTCCACCAACGCCTCAAGGAGTTCGGCGATTTCGCGCCGTCGTTTATGCCGGCGGATGAGGACGACGGTCTGGCCGGCATGGTAATCCACCGCCCCAATGCCGTACCGTTTCTGTGGCTGGCCAGGCGTTGAAATCATCACCTGCTGGCCTTTGGGACTCCACATGGCCGTGAGCGTTGGTAGCCAACTCAGGTTGAACTCGTCGGCATAGTAGAAGTGATCACCGGGGGCGAGGTGGTCACGCATGGCTTCAATCGTCTTTTTTTGAGCGCGTACGCCGGGTCGGGGCTGGTGATCGTGTGCTGCGGCCGGCTCAGCACGATGCCGACGGCTTTCAGATGCAGGCGCACGGTCTCGTCGGCAACCCGGATCCCGGTTTGCTCCGCCAGGTAGTCGGCAAGTCGCTGCAAGGTCCACAGTGAGAACGGCAGATCCAGGCTCCGGGGCCGGCGCCGCACGGCGGCAAGCAACTGGTCGACATAGGCCGCGGTGACCTTGCTGGGCGCTCCGGGATGGGGCTGGTCGCGCAGCCCTTCGATCCCCTCACTCAGGTAGCGTTTGAGCCAGCGTCGCACCGTGTCCTCGCTCATGCGCACGATGCCGGCAATGGCCGCCGCCGTTAGGTGCTGCTCCCCGGCCAACAACACCATCTGGACCCGGGTCCGCAGGCGGACATCGCGGCAGGTTCGGTACACCTCGTCCAAGGCGTCAAGCTGCGTCGAGGTGAGTTCGGGAATGCGTACGGGCTGCATCGCCGCCTCCTTTTTCTCAGCATACACCCCGCAACTTCTCTTTGGTTGTACTTAGGGCGTCAGCTGCATTGCGGTCACGGCAGAGATTTCACCTTGATCACGGCAAGTGGCTTAGCCCTGAAAACCACCTGTATGCCGAGGTTTCCTCCGGAGCAAGGGGCCAGCGCTTCGAGTCCGCTCGGCCGTATCTGAGAATTCCTGATGGGATGGGGCAACGGCCCTGGCTTTCGGAGCCAGGGCCGTTGCCTTCCGCCTTCCAGTTCACTGATGGTGCACGATTTGTGCATGGACGCTTGCGTACGGCGCCACCCGTCGACCTTGATCGCGGTTCGACGAGCCGGCGCGCGACATGATCGTGCGCCCGGCGCGGCGTCGACCGGGCCGGCGTGCAGGCCTCGCGGTCGTGCGACTCACCACGCAGCACCACGGCTAACCCGCTGGCCACGAGTCCCAGGAGCTAAGGATCGGCTCCAGCGACGCCTCCTCGAACGCCAGGTGGCCGAGCAGGTGCTCCTCCAGCTCGGTCAGCGCCGCCACTAACTCGAACCGGCTGACGCCCGACGCGTCGCTCGGGACGCGGTCGGCGACCGCGGCGATCCGGTCGGTGATGGCGTGGACGACGAGGTGGTCCGCCTCCAGCCGATCGACCACGGTACCCAGCGACGGGTCCTGGGCGCGGATCGGCGGAAAAAGACCCTGGTCCTCCAACGCGTGGTGGGCGTTGACGAAGCGGCAGTAGCGGACGCAGCCGAACTTGAGTTGCCAGAGTGGGCTGTTGGTCTGCAGATTCCGGATCTCGGCCAGGATCGTCTCCGGCGAGAGACCGTCGCGAGCCCGGCCGGCAAGCCGCCGGATCGTCTCGAGGTCCTGCCGGAGGTGCGCGTGGACCCAGAGGAGCTCCCGGAACATGCCCCTGGCTGGCGAGGCGGCGCTGGAGTCGGCAGAGGGCGGGGCATCCATGGTGATCGTGCTCCAGTGCAAGTTACGCAAAAGGATCATTTCGGCCGTGCACGAATACGCACGCGGCTGAGAGTGTGTCATGCACTTGTCTTAGTCTTGGGGGATGGAAACTCCAGCCCCGGAAGCTGTACCCGACTGACGCGACCGAAGAGGAAGCGGCCCCGTGCGTCACTGCGTCGTCGATAGCCGCCGCGTCGACACGCGGTAGCTAACAACAGGTCCGAGGTCTGGCTTCGCTCCGCGCACGTTCCTCATCCATTCGAGCGGCAAGTCAGGTCGTGAAGACGACGCGGCTGCGGTCGTGGTCAGCGGCCCAGGCCTCCTCGACCTGGGCCAGCGGCAACTCGGTCAGATCGATTCGCAGGTTTGCCGACCCGGCGATCCTCAGGGCCTCCCGGGCAGACCGCACGATGTCAGGCACACGCACTGACCCAATGCCGTAGCCCATCAGCACGAGCGACGTGGATCCCAGCACGCTGGTCGGCACGCTGGTCGAGGAGCCCGCGGAACTTCCGGCGATGACGTACCGGATCGTCTTCGCTCCCTTGTGGCTGCGGGCGATCGCCCCCAACACGATCTCGGTCGGTGAGCCGGAGAGGTAGTCGAGGACGACATTGATCCCGCCCTCGGCGAAGTGGGTCGCCAGGGCATCCTGAACTGCATCGGCATCAGCGGTGAGGTCGATGGTGTCGTCAGCGCCAAGCTCACGAAGCCTGGCCAGTGCGCCGGCGTTCCGGCCCGTGACGACCACGCGACCGGCACCGAGATGCCTGGCGATCTGGACGGCGACCTGCCCGGTCGTTCCGGTCGCGCCATTGATCAGGACGCCCTCGCCAGGTTGCAGCGTCGCACGGGTATGCAGCGCACCAATCGGTGACTGCCCCGGATTGATGATCGCCGCGGCGAGCACGTCGCTGAGACTGTCTGGGACGGGCACACACAGGGCGTCGCGCACGAGCGTCTTCTCAGCCATGCCACCGAACGGCGCTTCTGGCAGCAGGAACCCGATTCGCTCGCCGCTCTCGGTCCAACCGACGCCATCGATACCGGGCACGAGCGGGAACCCGCCCGTCATCGAGTAGTGACTGCCCGCAGCCCGCGCTCGGGTTGCGTTGGAGAGTGCCGAGGCCGCGACGCGAACGACGACCAAGCCGTCTTGCGGTGTGGGCTCATCGAACTCGCCGTAGACGGGTGCGCGGTTAGGGCCGTGGACGATCGCGGCTTTCATGATGTGTTCCTTCTATCGATAGCGGATCGATTCGTGCTCGCGACACCGACGGTCGCCGATTCGGGAAGCGCGTTCGCCATGTGTTCGCGACGATCTCCGGTCGACTGGGATTGCCAGCTCGTTCATCGGCGCGGTGGCAGATCTGAGTCGTAGGCCTCTTGTGTGAACAGACCGGCCCGGTCAGAGCTCGCCGGGCACGGCGAACCGATAGAACACTCCGCCGACGGGCTGGATGCCCATCATTAGCCACACCGCGTTCTCGAAGTCCCGGGCTCGTGAGAGGCCTCCGACGCGAACCGGGTCGAACCCGGCATTGCGGATGAGCTCCTCCGTGACATCGCGGGCGCCGTCATCGGCAACGTACCAGTTGCTCGGCCGCACCCGCTGCTCATGGGCTGCGCCGAACAGCTTCCCGAAGTTCATGTTGAAGCTCTTGGCGACCGGAGCGTGGGTGAAGGACTGCACCTCGTGCGCGTAGGACGGGAAGTCGCCGTGACGGGCGGGCAAGATGTTCGTGGCGTCGATCGCGATCGTCCCCTCGAGCCCCGTCACCTTGCTCAAGGCGGGCGAGATCTCTGCGCCGGGCACGGCGATCAGGACGACGTCCGCGCCCGATGCATCCCCCCCGTCACGACCGACCTCGTCGACGTCATGGCCTGCGTCCCGCCAGAGGCTGGCTAGCCCTCCGCCGACCGTCCCCCGTCCGATTGTCACAATCTTCATTTCGGTCTCCCTTGGGCTGAACGGGTCTTAACTGGGGTGGCTGGGCGGTCGGTGGGGATGACCCGCGGCGGACGACTACCGACGAGCTGATGGCATCCCGACCAGCCATGTGCAAGACGACGAGGTACGCCCTGACGTCAAGCAGTCCCTATTTGTTGATGTGTGAACCATATTTCACGCCTGGATCTTACGCCGAAGTTGGTTCCCACGTCAACCAAGCGGTAGACTGGCAGGCATGAATGACGTGAAGTGGCTGGATGATCGAGAACAGCGGGCCTGGCGCAGCTTGATGGCGATGCAGGAGGGCCTCGACGAGTTCATCGACAGGCAGCTGCGCAGGCGGTGCGGCCTCTCGGGCGCCGACTTCAGGGTCCTGGCCCACCTCTCGGAGGCATCCGAAGGGTGGTTGCGGTCCTTCGAGCTCGCTCAGTTACTGCGCTGGGAGAAGAGTCGTCTCTCTCAGCACCTGGGCCGGATGCAAACTCGGGGTCTGGTGTCGCGCGAGCGGTGCGTCGACGACCGGCGGGGAGCGGTCGTCACCATCACCCCACGGGGCAGAGTGCTGATCGAAGCCGCGGCTCCGCAGCATGTAGCCGATGTCCGCTCCGTGATCATCGATCATCTCAGCCCGACAGAACTGGCGACGCTGACCGCCGTCAGCGACAAGGTACGCGAACGGCTTGCGACACTAGAACCCGAAAATTGACGCCATCAGCACCACGGCCCCGGCGGAGGATCCGTCGGGGCCGTCCTGTCATCGGTCCCAGGCGGGATCGAATTGCCGTCAACCGTTGTGCGTCTGGGTCCGCCCAGACGTGATGAGCTCGTCAGTGACCCACCGCGCGACGTTTTCGGGATACGGCGTGGAGAGCATCAGGACGATGTGCTGGAAGCCGGCGTCGATGGCTTCGGCGATCGCGTCACGGGTGGTGTCCGGATGGTCATAGGAAACCGGTAGAGCGATCGACCGGGTGATCGCCGCGGAATCGCGACCGATCTCGGCGCAGAAGCGGTCCAGCAGCGCGCCGCGCCGGACAGCGTCCTCGATGTCGCCGCCGGGGATGTTCCACACATCGGCGTGCTCGGCGACCACGCGCAGCGTCGCGGTCGAGCGGCCGCCGATCACGATCGGGGGGTGCGGTCGCTGGACGGGTTTGGGGTTGCAGAACGCTCCGGTGAGGTGGACGTAGGTGCGGTCGAAATCGAACGGTTCGTCCGCGGTCCACAGCCGCTGGATGACCGTGCACGCCTCGGCGAGGCTTCCGACCGCGTAAGCGGAGTCGTGGAAGGGCAGGCCGTGTGCCTCGTACTCCCGCCGGGCCAGCGGGTGGTCCGGCCGTGAGCCGGCGCCGATGCCGAAGTCGAGCCGCCCGCCGGACACGACGTCGACGGTCGCGGCGATCTTGGCCAGCATCGCCGGCGGGCGAAAGCGGTTGCTGGTCACGAGCAGGCCCAGACGGAGTCGTTCAGTCTGCGCGGCGAGGGCGGAGAGCAGGGTCCAGCCCTCGAAGGTCGGTCCGTTCGGGTCGCCGCCGATCGGCATGAGGTGATCGAACAGCCACGCATGCGCGATCTCCGGGATCGCGTCGGCCTCTCGCCAAACGCGCAGCACGTCGTGATACGCAACCTGCTGCGGCGCGGTCATGAGCCCAAAGCTCGGTCGGGACGTCTGCGACATGGATTCGTTCATCCTTCCGACTGCGTCAGTCGATGTATGTTCCAGCCATGTGACCGGGAGAGTCACAGACTTCGCCGTGCGGCATGCCGCGTCTCGCCAGAGGAGCATTCCCGTGTTCGCCGTCAGCGACGGCGCAGCGACGGGTCGAGCAGCGCGGGTGGGGTATCGAACTTCTCCTGTGGGGCAAGGTCGACGCCGGGCGCGACGATCGCGTCGATGGCGTCGAGGATGTCGGCGGAGAGCACTGTGTCCGCGGCGGCGAGCTGCGTTCGCAGGTGGTCCGTCGTCCTTGGGCCGACGATCGCGCTGGTCACGGCCGGGTGCGCGGTCACGAACCCGAGCGCGAGCTGGATCATCGTCAGACCGGCCTCGTCGGCGACCTTGGCCAGTTGCTCCACCGCGTTGAGCCGGGCGCGATTGGACGGGCTGGAGAGATCGAAGCGTTCCGGCAGGGTCGCGGAGCGATTGGTGGTAATTTCCTTACCCTCGCGGACAGCTCCGGACAGCCACCCTGTCGCCAACGGGCTCCAGACCAGCACGCCAAGCCCGAATTGCTCGGTCACGGGAAGCACATGGGTCTCGATGCCGCGCTGAAGGATCGAGTAGCTCGGCTGCTCGGTGACGTACCTCCCGAGGTGGTTATCGCGGGCCGCCCACTGCGCCTGCACGATGCGGTGGGCCGGGTATGTCGAGGTTCCGAAGTACCGGATCTTCCCCATGCGCTGCAAGTCGGTCAGCGCCGAAAGCGTCTCCTCGTCACTGGTGGTCGGGTCCCACCGGTGGATCTGGTAGAGATCGATGTGGTCGACATCGAGGCGGCGCAGGCTGTTATCCAGTTCGGTGACGATCCAGCGCCGCGAGGCGCCCCGGTGATTGCGCTCGTCCCCCATCGGATTCTCCACCTTCGTGGCCAGCACGATGTCGTCGCGTCGGCCGGCGATGGCCTTGCCGACCATCTCCTCGGACTCACCGCCGCTGTACCGGTCGGCGGTGTCGATGAGGTTGATCCCGGCCTCGAGTGCGGCATCGACGACGGCGGTGGCCTCGGCCTGGGTAGTGCGTCCGATAGCGCCGAAGTTCATCGCGCCGAGCACGAGCGAGCTGACCTGCACGCCGGTGCGGCCAAGGGTGCGGTACTGCATGACGGTAATCCTCGAATAGGTGATGAGTGCCTGGAGACGCCGCGTGGCTTGCTCCCAAGCGCTCCGGTCTGGCATACTGCCCAAGCGGAACAATGCTCCGCAAATATACGGAGCATTGATCCGTTTGTCAAGCGTAGGTTTGGAGATATGACGCCATGATCGACATCGACATCGACGGGGCAGCGGGGCAGCCAGCCCGGCTCAAGCGTGCAGACGCACGACGCAACGAGCAGACGTTGCTCGACGCCGCGGCGGCCGTGTTCGTCACATCCGGTGTCGACGCGCCGGTGCGTGACATCGCGGCCAGGGCCGGCGTTGGGATGGGAACGATCTACCGCCACTTCCCGACGCGAGCGGATCTCGTCGTGGCCGTTTACCGCCATCAGGTCGAGGCCTGCGCCGAGGCCGGACCGGTCCTGCTGGCGAACGGTGACTCGCCGTACGCCGCACTGGGTCAGTGGGTCAACCTCTTCGTGGATTTTCTGGTCACGAAGCATGGGCTCGCCGCGGCGCTACAATCCGACAGCGCCGGCTTCGATGCGCTGCACACCTACTTCCTCGACCGCCTGGTGCCCGTCTGCGCTCAGCTGCTTGACGCGGCAGCGGAGGCCGGCGAGATCAACCCCGATATCGGTGCCCTTGAACTGATGCGCGGCATCGGCAACCTCTGCATCGGCGCTGGCAACGACCCGCGCTACGATGCCCGCCGAATGGTCGGTCTGCTCCTCGCGGGACTCCGTCAATCGAGCCGGAGCTGATGTCGACCTGATACTGACGATCCACTCAGGAAGCAGCGTAAGCGCCCCGCCTGGGCTGGCGTTCTTGTGAAGCTCGGGCACCCGTGGCAGTCGGCGTTGCTCCGATAGTGTCCGGCTTTTTCATCCGTTTCGAAGACCCGCGCCGCCCATTGTCCGCGATGTTCTAGTCGAGCTTTTCATGTGAGAAGCGTCCATGTCCGAGGCCAGACTTCCGGACAGCGACGGGCATTGCCGTCAGGCAAGCGTTTCACATAGTCTGCGGTCGATGGTTCAACGCTCGAAAAGGCTGATGTTCCGGAGGTACGTTCGATGCAAGATATCAGCGTCATCCCGCAACACGAGCGCCGATGGGAGCCGCTCGGCGTGGCGCCGGTCGCTGAACTGTTCCAGGCCGCCCGGTTCCCGTGGTGGGTCGCCGGCGGCTACGCGATCGAGCTGGCGATCGGCGAGCCTGTTCGCCCCCATGACGACATCGATGTCCTGCTCCTGCGCCGGGACCACCTGACCGCCCGCGACCTGTTGGCGGCATGGGACTGCTGGGTCGCCGACCCGCCGGGGACGCTCCGCCCATGGCCAGTCGGCGAGACGCTACCGGACGCGGCCCACGACATCTGGTGCCGGGAGACGCCGGACGGCCCCTGGCGCCTGCAACTCATGCTGGACGAGTCCGATGCGGACGGCGATGTCTGGCGGTCCCGGCGGGACCAACGGATCACCCGACCAATTGCCGATATTGGCAACCGTACCGCCGCCGGCGTCCCCTACCTCCGTCCGGAGATCCAGCTGTTCTACAAGGCGAAGGGTCGCCGCCCAAAGGACGACGCTGACTTCGGGGCCGTCCTGCCGATGCTGAGTGAGGATCAGCGAACGTGGCTCCGGGACGTCATCGTGCTGACGTACGGCGACGGCCACCCATGGCTAATTCGGTGCTGAACCGGTTTGGTGGCATCAGAGGACTGAGCAAAGAACGACGTGCCTGAGCCAGCGCGTTCGTCAGACACCATGTAGACCGCCAACGGCGGATGGTCCCGGGACCATCCGCCGTTGGCTTGCAGGGAGATATCGCAGTCGATCAACGGGCCCGCACACCGGCGGGCATCGGACCACCCGGCTGCTGGGTCGCGTTCGGGAAGAGGTCCTCGGACTCCGCTGGTTCGGGAATCGAACGAACACCCACGACCACAGCAATGCCGAACCCGACCTTCGCGACGAGATCGAGGATCGTGAAGAGGGCAACTTCCGTCCCTGGGGAACTGGCCGCGGTGCCAGTCTGACCGATCAGCCACAGAATCGGATAGAGGATCCAGAGCACCATCAGGAGTCCCGTCAAAGACCGGGACACGCTTACCCGCCGGCCATCGATTCCCGGCTTCCGCGACACGGTCGCCACCTGGGACGCCAGAATGGCGAGGATGGCAACGAACGCTCCGGTGCTGACGGTCCACCAGAGGTAGTTGACGCCGTTGTCCTGGTCGGCGAGTGCGCCAGCGAACCCGGTCACGATCATGATCACGTCGGAGATCAGCAGACCGACCGTAAGCATTGGGCGGATCTGCAGGAGCAACACGAGGTGGAGCAGGAGAAGCGGTGTGGTGATCGACCAGTCAGCATATCGCCCCCAGAAGACTTCCCGGTCGCCAAGCATGAAGCTTGCCTGACCAAGCGCCATGGCCAGATAGGCGATCGCGGCCACGAGCGGAACGACGAACGAGAGCAACCCCTGCAATTCCTCCCGGTTGTTACGGTGCCCGTTGGTCAACGCATAGGCCAGAAAACCAAGCGAGCCGATCGCCATGCCGAACACGCCGATCCAGAGCCATGTTGCGACCATTGCCATCTCCCGTCTTTGGAGCAGAGCATTTTCTCGCCCGACTCCTTTGTCTATTCAACGTTCGGGGCTCGCGATCGTGAGACAGCGCAACCATACGCATGGGGTAGACCATCGATCAGGCTGCACGCCGCCAGCGCGCGGGGCGATCCTGTCAAGCTGGCCCACGTCAAGCGGCGCCGGTTATCTGGTGCGACCGGAACGGAGTGGTCCACGCCTGCGTCGTCGGATGCCCGGATCGGTCCGGCACCGATCCAGGATCAAACCATCCAGGCAATCGCCGGCGACCCCGGCGTAACCAGAACTCATATCCTGACCCCGATCAGCGATCCATCGACCGCTCGACCGATGCGCGTCTGATGACCTCCCCGGCGAAGACGATGAAGAGACGAGCGAACGTCTCACGCTCGGACAGGGCCCACGAGGCGGTTAGATCATCGAAAACTTGACGCTGATACTGTCGGGCTTCATGAGCAAGCCTGAGCCCGGCACCGGTCAGATCCAGCACCAGCCGTCGGCGGTCAGTGGGAGCGGGCGAGCTCTGGACGAACCCGGCGGCGATCGCCTGCGCGACCAGACGACTGGCGGTCGACGCCTCGACCCCGAGCGCAACAGCGACCCAGCCAACGGTTACGTCCTCGTCAGCGTCCTGTCCGCCGACGATGGCCAGACAGACCTGGACCGAGGTACGCGAGACGGGCGATCCACCGTCCTGGGCAGTGGGAACGGGTAGGGGGAGTCGAGCGAAACTCCGCCCCAACTGAAAGAGCATTTCGGCGGCCCGCTCGATGCGATCGCCAGACGGGACGTCAGAGATTCCATCATCCGTCTTGGCAGCCCCGTTATTAGGTGTATGATACATGCATACATCTCGTCTCGTGGACAATCGCCCCGATTCTGTGCAGGAGAGAACGAATGGACGCCGCGCGACAGGTAGTTGACGAGTGGCACCGTCGTCTCAACGAACGCGACCGCGATGGCCTGGGGGAGCTGGTCGCGGCAAGGGTCGAGATATCCGGCCCGAGGGGCGGCGACCACGGCAGTCGTAGCGACGTGCGGGAATGGGTCGAACAGTCCGGTATCCGGCTCGAACCGCGCCAGATCTATGCAAGCGGGGACGCAGTAGTCGTCGAGCAGGCCGCCCGGTGGCCAGACCCGGACGGCGATGGGTTGACAGAACCACGGACGGTATTCACGGCGTTCCAGGTGACCGACGGCCAGATCACTCGTATCCTCCGCTTCGATACGCTCGCGGCGGCGCTGGAGGTCAGCGGGCTGGACGAGCAACACGTCGTGCCGGGTCCGCTCCGCTGCTGACTACGGCTCCTTCGGCGTCTCCGGGTCGCTGCCCCACTCATTCCAGGAGCCGGTGTAGAGGGCGACGTTCGGGAAGCCGGCCACCCGGAGGGCGGTGTAAGTCACGGCGGAGCGGACGCCAGTCGCGCAGTAGGGGATGACGAGCTGGTCGGGCGTCACGCCAGCGCCGGCGTAGAGCCGGGTGAGCTCGTCCCCGGACAGGTACGTCTTCGGGTCGTCGGGCTGGGCGTTGAGCGGGTAATTGACGTTGACGGCGCCGGGGATGTGACCGGCGGCGAACTCATCGGCGGTCCGGGCGTCGACGATCGCGACCGCCGGGTCGCCGAGTGCCGCCACGACCTGATCGAGCGTCGCCAGCCGGTTCTCGTCGGCGTTGGCCGGGTAGTCAGCGGGCGCGGCCACCGGCGTCGCCGCATCGTCGGCCGCCGTCACGACCGGCTGCCCAGCGGCCCGCCAGGCCGGCAGCCCACCGTCGAGGATCAATTTGGTCTGGTGGCCGAAGTAGTCCAGCACCCACCACAGCCGGGCGGCGAAGAGCGTCCCGCCGTCGTAGATCACGACGGTCGCGTTCGGCATGATCTCGAGTGCGCCGAGCTGCGCCCGGGTCGTCCCCTCCCAGGCCGCGATCGCCCCGGCCGAGGTGTCGTCAAGCTCGAGGGCCGGCCAGTCGATCTGCCAGGCACCGGAGATGTGCCCGACGGCGAAGGCCTCTGCCTCGGTCAGCGCGATCACGACCGGCGGCTCCGGTCCAGCAAGCTGAGTCGCCAGGTCGGCGGCCGAGACGAGGATCTCGTCTCGGGTCGGCACGGCGACGGCCGGTGTCCCGGCACCCGGTGTCCCGGCAGCGGTCCCGGCGGAGACATGGGGGCTGTTCAGCACGGGAGCGATGGCGAGCGCTCCGGCAGCAACGACGAGCTGTCGTCGATTAAGTGCGGTCATGGGCATGACTCTCCTAGAGTAAGCAGGAATCGTCACGGCGCCTCGGCGGAGTGGCCGGCTCAGGATCAGGCTGAGATCGCTGACAGCCGGACGATCGCACTCTCGAAACGACGTCGCAGACGGTCAGGACCGATCACCCGCAGCGTGCCGAACAAACCAGGGGACTGCGTTCGGCCGGTCGCGGCGACGCGGATCGCCATGAAGAGCTGTCCGGTCTTCAGGCCGAGCTCCTCCGCCAGCGCCCGGAACCGGACCTCGGCCGCCGCCTCGTCGGCCAGGTCGACCTCGGGCAGGAGCGCGAGGGCGGCCTCCAGCCCGCGCCGCGCCGCCGCTGGCTCGGTCTTCTTTGGGACGAGCAGGGTGCTGTCGTAGTCCGGCAGGTCGTCCACGAGGAACGGCGCCATGTGCTCCGGGGCGTCGGCCAGCGTCTCCAGCCGGTCCTTGAGCAGAGCCGTCACCTCACGGACGACGGCGTGCCGGGGGTGATCCGTCCGGGCGGCCTCGGCGTCGATCATCCCGGCCTGGGCGAGGAACGGCATGACGCGGCCGGTCAGATCGTCCAGCGTCAGGATGTGGTTGATGTACTGCTGGTTGAACCAGCGCAGCTTGTTGTAGTCGAAGATGGCCGGTGAGGCGCTGAGCCGCTCGATCGAGAACTTCTCCAGCAGATCCTCGGGGCTGAAGATCTCGGTCGTGGCGTCGAAGCTCCAGCCCAGCAGGGCCAGGTAGTTCATCAGCGCCTCGGGCAGGTAGCCCTGCTCGCGGAACTCGGCCATCGTCGTCGCGCCGTGGCGCTTGCTCAGCTTGCCGCCGCCGGGCGCGAGGATCAGCGGGACGTGGATGAACGCCGGCAGCTCCCAGCCGAAGGCGGTGTAGATCAGGACATGCAGCGGCGCCGACGGGATCCACTCGGCCCCGCGGATGACATGGGTGATCTCCATCAGGTGATCATCGACGATGTGGGCGAGATGGTAGGTCGGGTAGCCGTCCGTCTTGAGCAGGACGGCGTCCTCGAGCGTCGCGTTGGCCGTCTCGATCGGTCCGCGGATGACGTCCCGGACGATCGTCTCGCTGTCGCGCGGGGTCTTGAACCGGATGACGTGCGGCTCCCCGGCCGCGATCCGGGCGTCGGCCTCGTCGGCGGGGATCCACCGGCAATGCCGGTCGTACCCCGTGGGCTCGTGCCGGGCCTGCTGCGCCTCCCGGACGGCCGCGAGTCGCTCGGGCGTGCAGAAGCACGGGTAGGCGTGACCCGTAGCCACGAGGTGCCGGGCTCGCTCCTGGAAGACCGGCAGGCGCTCGCTCTGGACGTACGGCGCGTGCGGCCCGCCGACGTCCGGTCCCTCCTGCCACTCCAGCCCGAACCAGCGCAGGATGTCGAGCAGCTGCTCGGCGGCGTCCTCGACGTAGCGGTTGCGGTCGGTGTCCTCGATCCGGAGCAGGAAGGTCCCGTCCAGCCCGAGCCGCTGCGCCTGCCCGCGGGCGAGCAGCCAGTTGTAGAGTCCGGTCTTGACGTTGCCGATGTGGACGGAGCCGGTCGGGGAGGGGGCCAGCCGGACGCGGACCTCGGTCGTGCCGGGGGGGAGACCGGGCAGCGTGGCGGTAATGGGGTGGTCGAGCAGGTCGGTCGTTGTCTGGTTCATGTCGGGCGGGGCCTCCGGGGTGACAGGGTCGCCGTGCGTTCGCATCGTCAGAGTATACGTCCGGCGCCCGGGCCGGCCGATGCGTCGCGGTGGTGTGGCCGGGTGCGGCATACTCGGCCGGATGACGATCCCGCCATCGCCCTGCCCGTCCGAACGGAGCCACCGATGTCATCCGACGCCGACCGTCCCCGCAACTGGCTGGCCCGGCACCCGTTCCTGGCCGGCCTCTGGATCACGTTCGCGCTCGTGCTGGGCATCTCGCTCCTCAGCACCCCGGCCGACCAGCGCTGGGCCGTCACCCAGGGGCTGGCCATCATCCTGGTCGTCGTCGCCGGGTTCCTGGTCCTGGTCGGCTGGATGATCGACCGCTACCGGCTGTCCCGCGAGATCCAGCGGCGGCGGGTGCGGCGCTGGGCCGACGAGGACCGGGAAGCGCAGCGGTAGAGATGTGCCTTGATGGGCGATTCGCGCCGGGTCTTCGAGATAGCGTCGACCTCGTGCAGCCACAGACCGGGTACGCGGTCGAAGTGGCGCCGGTTGCGGGTGACCAGCGTCAGGTCATGGCGAAGGGCGGTCGCGGCGATAAACAGATCCAGATCCGCGAGGCGCATCCCGGCTCGTTCTAGCGAGCTGCGAAGGGTTCCGAAGATGACCGCGGTTTCGAAATCCAGCCCGACCGTTTCGAATGGTGCCAGCACCGCTCGCAAACGGCTAATCGCCTCCGCTGGGTCACTGGTTCGGGCGGCACCGTCGAGCAACTCCGCGATCGAGATGATACTGATCGAGACGTCCTCCTTGATCAGTCGATCGACGAGCGCTACAGCGAACCGACGACCGGCCAGATAGTCGATCACCCAGTCCGAATCGATGAGGTAGCCAGTCATCAGGTACCGACGTCTTCAAGGCCAATCCAATGTCGGCGCTCCTGGTCAAGGTCAATGCTGGTCCGTCGATGGTCATCCCACTGGGCGTCTAGTTCATCGAAGTCAACGAGTCCAACCCAAGCACCGGCCAATGAGCGAAACCGCTCGACATCGTCCGGTGCCATCGACTTCCAAGCCGATACGTGATCGTCCCTGACCCGAGCAGGTTCCGAGAGGGCCGAGACCTCAGCGATTAGCCGACCACCACGTCGAAGGATCAACCCTTCCGGATGCTCATCAAGTTCCCGAGTCAGGGCCTCCACTTCCGGAACGTCCTCGAGGTCGATAATCTTTCGCTCAGCGACCATGGCTGGTTACCTCCTCCTGCCTATCCGGGATGACGTTGTCGATGGTCTCTGTTCGCCCCTCACTGGTGGAATCGAGACATGACCACTATGCCAGTTCGTGCAGGCGCACCCCGGCGGTGCGCTCAAAATCGCCGCGCGATCGGGTCTGACGACATGGACCTGGTCCAGCGATTCAACGAAATTATCCTCATTTCATTCAAAATTTTGACCGTGTATAGTGCCTTGGTAAACCTCTATAACCGAAATATCCTAAATAGGATCCGTTAGGAATTAAAAGGCGAATCAGTCGTTCTGCTTCGGCATGGCCCTTCAGCAGGTCGATGGTCCAGTCGGAATCGCACAGATTCATGCCTCATCGACCGTCATGAGCGAGCTCCTCCTCGGTCTGCATCTGAATACTCCGTTGGCGCCCCTCATCGACGACGCGGTGCATCTCATCGGTATCAATGTTACGCATCGACCCAACGATATCCAGGATCTTTCCGACTTGCTCGGGTGTCATCGGGCGACATGGAAGGGGATCGCCATTCGTGCCGTAAACGGGAATAGTCGCGAGTCGCCGATCGATCTCCCTCCCCGGAACAACCGTCGCGACCTCCAGTCCACCACGCCGCAGAATCAACCCTTCCGGGTGGTGCTCCAGTTCGGCGGCCAGCACATCACCACTCACCATATCTTCCAGGGCGATCAACTTGCGTTCCGCCACCATGCAGCCCCTGCCTATGGTATCCCGGACTAGCATCGGTTTCTGTAGGAACAAGTCTCGCGTCGATGGCCCACCCGATCACTTCCCGATGCAGAACCGGCTGAAGATCTCGGTCAGGACGGCCTCGTCGACGGCGTCGCCGGTCACGCCGCCGATCGCGTGGAGGGCGGCCCGGACGTCGATCGCGAGCAGGTCGAGCGGGTAGCCAGCGAGGCGGGCAACCTGGGCCTCGGCGAGGTGACCGGCGGCCCGCTCCAGCTCGGCCCGCTGCCGGGCGGTCAGCAGTGACGGCTGGGCGCCGCCGCCGGCCGCGCCGAGCGACGCGACGATCGCGGCCTCGAGGTCCGCGAGACCAAGCCCGGTCGTCGCCGAGACGGAGACGACATCGCAGCCCGGCAACCGGTCGGTGATCTCGCGCTGCGACACCGACAGACCGAGGTCGCCCTTGTTGACGGCGACGGTGATGGGCAGGTTCGCTGGTCCAGCGCCAGGCTCCAGCCGTCCGATCAGCGCCTCAGTGACGGCAATGTCGTCCGGAGTGGGTTCCATGGAGCCATCCAGCACCAGCACCGCCGCGGCCGACGAGCGCAGCGCCGCACGGCTGCGCTCGATCCCGAGGCGCTCGACCGGGTCGTCGGACGGGGCGATCCCGGCGGTGTCGAGCAGGGTGACCGGCAGCCCGCCGAGGCTGGCGGTCTCGGAGACGACATCGCGGGTCGTCCCGGCGATCGACGTCACGATCGCCCGCTCGCTGCGGAGCAGGGCGTTGAGCAGGCTGCTCTTGCCGACGTTCGGCCGCCCGACCAGCGCGACCCGGGCGCCCTCGCGGTAGAGCTGCCCGGCTCGGACGCCGGCCAGCACCGCCGCCAGCGCGTCACTCGCCCGGGCGATGCCGGCGGCGACGTCGGCCGGCGGGACCTCGTCGTCCGGGAAGTCGGCCAGCGCGTCCAGGTACGCCAGCAGCTCGACCAGCGCCGTCTGGGCCGGGCGGAGCCGTCGGGCTAGGGCGCCAGACAGGTCGTCGACGGCGAGCCGGAGCCCGTCGGCCGTCCGCGCTCCGACGACGGCCAGGACCGCCTCGGCCTGGGTCAGGTCCAGCCGGCCGTTCAGGAAGGCCCGGAGGGTGAACTCGCCGGGTTCGGCCGCCCGGGCGCCGGCCGCCAGCACCGCCCGGAGCACCTCGGCCAGCGTGACCGGGCCGCCGTGGCAGGACAGCTCGACGGTGTCCTCGCGGGTGAAGGTCCGCGGCGCCGCCATCCAGCCGAGCATGACCTCGTCCAGCGTCGCCCCGGTCGCCGGGTCGACGACGTGGCCGTAGATCAGGCGGTGCGATTCGGTCCGGCGCAGGTCGATTGGTCGCTGGTTTTGTCCGGCCCGAAAGACCCGGGCGGCGACGTCGGCCGCCTCAGGGCCGCTGATCCGGATCACCCCGATCCCGGCCACCCCAGCCCCGGTCGCCACAGCCGCGATGGTTCCGTGATCGAGCATTGCGTGCACCTCAGACGGTATTTGCTGCAGTCGTCGTGACGGGTGATGCATGTCCGATCTCAGACGCGTACGTTCTGGCTTACCTGTCCTCGTCCTGTAGGGGCGACGCTTGCGAGCCCGGCCGCCGCAGCGGCCTTCGCCGCAAGGCGAGACTGTCGTTCGCGATCGACCGAGGCTCCTGGAACGCTCATCTCTACCAATCGCCAACAGGCCGGCTCGTTCCATCAATGAGACTGGATAGCTATCTGAGGCCGATCCCTCCATCACGATCATGATGGTCGCTAACGCCGTTATCGCCCTGCGGGGCAATGGCCGCTACGGCGGCCGGGCTCGCAAGCGTCGCTCCTACGAAGCGAGGACGTATCTTGGACCTCAAGCTTGTACCTTCAGGGTCATCAGTCGATCGAATGCGGCTCGATCTCCAGTCCGAGATCCTTGCGGTATTCATTGACGAGATCCCGGAATGGAATCGTTTGTCCGGCGCGATGAGCTCGCTCGGCGTCGTCAGCGAGCGCATCCAGGATCGGCACCAATGATTCGATGCCGATTGCTGATATCGGATCCGTTTCCGCTACTTTGCGGGGAACTCCATGGCGAACCGATCGTCCGTCCGGCTGGTTTATGACGAACTCCTTGAGATAGTCCGGGTCAACAGCCCTGCGAGGTCGGCCGTTGCTGTGACCGTGGCCGATGTAGTGCCGAAAGCGTGCCCAACCGATGACGCCACAACCCAGGAAACATCATCAGGGCTCAGACCGTGACGCATGGACGATGGCACTGTCGTCCATCTGCTGCCGGGAGGTGACGATGTGGCCATGGGCGGCCCAGGCGTGAGCGCAGCCGCGAGGGACTTCCCGGTCCCGGTAATGCCCGGCGGCGGTCCGGAGGTGGGCGGCGGCTCGCTCCAGTTCAGCGGCGGCCGAGTCGTAACGGTCGGCAGTCTGGTCCCACAAGTCTGTGGGTGCGTCGTTCATGCGGAGATCTCCTACCCAGCCACCACGATCCATCCCGGCGGATCACTCCTGCCGGGCGGCTCAGTCCTGCCGGGCGGCGACCAGGGCCTCGGCTTCCTCGCGGCTCGGGATGCCGTGCGGCCCGACCTCCCGCAGGCTCAGCGCGGCCGTCGCGTTGGCGAACATCCCGGCGCTCTCGGCCGAGGAGGTCGCCTCGACGGCCTTGGTGAAGAAGGCCGCCGCGAAGACGTCGCCGGCACCGGTCGAATCCCTGACGTCGACCTTGAAGCCTGGCAACTCGATGGTGTGCTTCCGGGTCGCGACGACGCCGCGGGGCGTCCCAATCTCCGGGTGGATGATCCGGGCGCCGCGCTGCTCGAAGGTGACGACGCCGAGCCGCCGGGCCGCGACCTGGTCGACGACAGCTCGGGCGTAGGGGATCTCGTCGGAGCTGACGATGACGCTGTCGATTCGCTCCAGCAGTTCCGGGACGATTCTGAGCGTCCCGTGGGAAACCCGGCCGCCCTGCTGCCGGGGCCACTCCCGCATCCAGCCCTGCGGCGTCACACCGAGGAAGCCGGCTGGCAGGCTGGCGGCCTGGCGCTGGTCGATCTCCTGCGCGACCGGACCGAGGTGGAGGATCCTGGCGTTGCGCCAGTGCGACGGCATCCCGCGCAGGTCGATCGGCTGTGCCCAGTGGCGGATCGTCTGGATCCGGCGGTCGACCTGGTACTCGTTGACGAAGACGGTCGGCCCGGCGGCCTCCTGGACGATGATGTCGATCCGCTCGGCGTACGGTTCGAGCGACGGGATCGTCATCCCCTGGAAGTCGACGCCGAACGCGCCCTTCGTCAGGATCGCCGTCCGCCAGCCCAGCCGGGCGGCGGTCAGGGCGCTGTAGAGCGCCGTCCCACCGAGCAGGACGGTCCCGTCGGCCTGGAGGTCCGCCGTGATGTGGCCGACGACCAGGTATTGGGGCGGGCGGGACGAGGCCAGCGGCGTCCGCGAGCGGCCCGGCTTCGGGCCCAGCGGCTGGCGGACCGGGCGGCGGCGGGTGGCGCCGGCGCCATCGTGATCGCCGTTTCCGGTTGCCTTGTCGGTCGGCTGGTCGGACGTTCGATCACCCACGCGGCAGCACCGTGACCCGTCGCATCGTTCCCTCTCCGCTGCTTTCCGTCGTGACGTCCTGGCTGGAGCGCAGCGCCATGTGGACCACGCGCCGCTCGTTGGAGGGCATCGGGTCCAGCGCGACCGGGCGGCGGGTCCGGGCGACCTGCCGCGAGACCCGCTCGGCCAGCCCGATCAGGGCCTCCTCCCGCCGGAGCCGGTAGCCCTCGATGTCGAGGATGACGCGGTTGAAGCCCGGCAGGCGCCGGTTGACCAGCAGGGTGACAAGATACTGCAACTGACTGAGGTTCTCGCCCCGGCGGCCGATCAGCAGGCCGAGGTCGCGGCCGATCACGTCGAGGAAGATCGTCCGCGGGTCGTCGTCGTCCAGCGGGACGAGCGAGAGATTGTCGACCGCCTGGACGTCCACATCGACACCGATCCGCCGGAGCAGGTCCCGGGCGACGTCGACGGCGACCGCCTCGGTCTCCGGGTCGGCGCGGGGGGAGGGGACGGCCCGCTCGCGCAGCTGACGGTACATCTCGCCCAACCCGGCTTCGTGTGACTCGGGCTCTGGCGACGTGCGGGAAGAGGGCCGGTCGCCGGGCGTGCGCCGGCCCCGGCTGCCCCGCCGGTCACGACTCGCCTCCCGCCCCGAATGGACCTCCGGCTGGGACGCCATGCCCTTGGCCGTCACGCGGACGAGCGCCTCGGCGTCATCGTCCGGGCCGGTGTCCGCGAGGATCTCGATCTCGACCTGGTCTTCGGGAAGGTCGAGCTGCTCGAGGGCCAGCCGGACGGCTGCCTCCACCGAGTACGCCTGGATCTCGACGCTGGTCATCCGCCGCTCCATGACACCCCTGCCCATCCCGCGCTGCCGCCCACCTCGTTGCCGAACGGACCATGGTTCCCGCGGCGCCAGCACCGGTCAGATCGTCCCGGAGATACTGAAACGCGTGGGCGTCGGGTAAGGGTAGCGCACAACGCACGGACCGGCGCACAAACGACGATCCCCCGACCGGCCGGGTCGGGGGATCGTCAGGGAACGTCGCCATGGGGAGCGTCGCCACTGCCTAGTCGTCGCCGGCCTCGGTGTTCCCGCCGGCTCCGGCGAGGGGAGCGTTCCGGGCCGAACTCCAGGACGACTTCGGGCCGCGGCGGGAGGCGGACGAGACGCGGTCGGCGTAGCTGGCGCTGCTCTTCGCGGGCCGGGCCGGCGCGACGTCCTCGACCTCGGTCACCTCGGCCTCGACGATGTCCGGCGTCACGGCGCTGGTCGCCATGCCCGGCTTCACACCGGTTGAGCGCTGGGCACCCGTCCGCTTCCTGCCGCTCCGCTGCCCGGCGCGTGGCCGGGCTGTGGCGGGAGTTGTGGTCGTGGTGGCCGTCTCACCGGCTGTCGATGTCGCCTTCGCGGCGCCAGTCTTCGCGGTGACTGGCTTGCCGGTCGTCCCCTTCGCCGGAGCGGTCTGCCCCTTTGCCTGGCCCTGGCGCTCCTCCTGGAGCCGCTGGGCCTCCTCGAGCCGGGCCTGCATCTTGCCCATCAGCCCTCCGGCCTTGGGCCGGCCGTTGGTGCCGTACTCGACGACGATGTCATCGACGTTGCGCGGCGCGACGTAGCCGAGGCGGCGGTGCTCCGGCATCTCCGGCAGCCAGTCGGCGTAGTTCTTCAACTGGCCCCAGCCGGAGACGAACCACTGCTGGACGGCCGAGTAGACGCTCTGCGTCGCCCAGTAGAGGACGGCGCCAGCGGCGAAGGACCAGCCGAAGACGACGACCATCAGCGGCATGATGTTCATCATCGTGTTCATGATCTGCTGCTGCGGGTCGCTGGCGGCGGGCGCGTTACGCGGCCGGCTCATCCGCATCTGGACGAACTGGAAGATACCGGCGGCGATCGGCAGGACATGCCAGGCATCAGCGTGACTCAGCGACGACAGCCAGAGGAACGACCCGCCGAAGTAACCCGACCCGCTATGGGCGAGGTTGTTGATGGCGTGGTAGACGCCGAAGAAGATCGGGATCTGGATGATCATCGGCAGACAGCCGGCGACCGGGTTGACCTGGTGGGCGGCGTAGAGCGCCATCGTCTGCTTCTGGAGCTCTTCCCGGTTCTTGCCGTGCTTCTTCTGCAGTTCCTTGATCTTGGGCTGGATGTCCTGCATCGCCTTCATCGAACGGATCGACTTCAGCGTCAACGGCAACAGGATCGTCTTGACGATGATCGTGAAGATGATGATCGCCAGGCCACCGCTGTGAACGGTGTTGGCGATGGTCTCCAGGATGAGTTGCAGGAAGTTGCGGTACGCATACCAGATTCCCAGGACGGAATCGAACACGGGCTAAGACCTCCTCCAGCGACGAGCCGGCCAGCAGGCCGTGGTCGAAGGGGTGGGAACAGGACGACGAACAGCAGGGAAGCCAGCCACCAGGTCGGCCGGGTTCGGCTAGGGAACCGGATCGAGACCACCGCGCGAGAAGGGGTTGCACCGGAGGACGCGCCAGATGGTCATTCCGCCTCCCCGAAGGATACCGTACCGGGCGACGGCCTCGTAGCCGTAGGCGGCGCAGGTCGGGTAGAAGCGGCACGATGGCGGCAGCGCCGGGGACAGGTAGCGCTTGTAGCCCCGGATCAGCCAGAGCGCCGGCGTCGTCAGCGGACCGCGCCGGGTCGGGATGACGGGGAGCCCGTACGGGTCGATCTCGACGGCCGGGCGGCCAGCCGCCGCGTCGTCCGGCGGGAGATGGTGGCGATGGCCATGATGCTCGTCACGGCTCGTCGTGGCGCACACTGGCGCCTCCGTTCTGTCAGGTCAGGTCTGTGGGCTCGCCGGTCCCGTCGCGGGAGTATCCGGCGCGGATAGTGTGGCCGAGTCCGGTGTCGGACGTGTCACGGTTTCGTTGCGATCGTTCGAATCCGACGATTCCGGCGCTGGGGCGGTGGGGGAGTCCGTTGGCACGAGCAGACCGGCCCGGCGGATGATCCGGTCGACGATCGGCTGGGCGGTCGCGAGATCGGGCAGCTGATCGTAGGTCCCGCGGACGATCACGACGATGTCGTGGCCGGTCCGCAGGCCAGGGTGCCGGAGCCGGAGCGCCTCCCGCACGACCCGCCTGGCCCGGTTGCGCTGGACCGCCTTGCCGACCTTCTTGCCGGCGACGACGGTGTAGCGGTTCTGATCCGGCAGGTTCGGGTTACGGGAGATCCGGAAGACGATCGGCCCGTCGGCCCAAGCCCGGCCGCGCGATCTGGCCCGCTGGACGTCACCCTCGTTTCGGAGCCGGAGCTCGCGTGCAAACATCCGATCCTCCCGGAGTTTCCGAACCCGTCGTGCCCAACGCGGCAGACGATCGCGACAACGTCATCACCCGAAAAACGCGAGCGGCGCCGGGAACACCTCCGGCGCCGTGTCGCTCGGCCGTTGACGACCAGCACCGAAGGCTACTTGTTCTGCGTGAACTTGCCCTCGTCGGACACGGTCAACTCATGACGGCCCTTGCGGCGACGGGCCGAGAGCACGGCCCGGCCGTCCTTGGTGTGCATGCGCTTCAGGAACCCATGCTTGCGCAAGCGGGGGATTCGCTTCGGCTGATACGTGCGACTCACGGGGACGTTCTCCTCTGATGGATGCAGCTGGGCGTAGTGACGGCGATCTGCCGGTTGGATGCCCGGTGCCTGATGCGTTGGCAACCGGAGCCCACGGCACGATCGGGCACAGACCGGCTCCCACCTGTTGGCCACGGCAAGCACGGATCGTACCAGTTCGCTTGCCAGCCCGTCAATCCCGCCTTGCCACCGTCACTGACTCCGGCGGCCACCGTCACCCGCATTCGCAACCCGCTTGGCCCAGACCAGCTCTTCCAGACATCGACCGCGCTGGTCCAGCCGAATCACGGGCGACGACCCCGCGGGCTGATCTGTGATCCGTGATCGCGTTCCCTCCCTCTATTACCGTCTCTTACGTTAAAGAGAGATAGAGAGAGAGAAAAACACGTTGTTGACGTAGGGGCGGTGGATATGGGGATAAGTGGGGAAATGACCAGCAGAACGGGCAAAACCGGTTCGGATCGTCTGGGGAGAAGTTGTCCACAGCTCCACAGCGGCCTCATAGCCGCGTTCGTACGCTCAGATGTTCTCCCCAACGGGCTCATCGCTGTCCACCCTCTGTCCCCAGTGCTCCCCACGCTCATCCCCAGAAAACCGGCGGTTGTCCGCAGAGTTGTCCACACGTCCACAGGGTTATCCACCCCCTCAGACGAGTTATCCACACACTATCCCCGGCGATCTGGTCATCGGATGCGGGACCGAAGCCTCCGAATGCCGTGGACTTGGGCTGATCCGCACGCTGTCCGACCGTCGGAGAGGAGTCCGCTGGCACTCCTCTCCGACGGTCTCCGCCTGCTCACCGGCCCGAACGAGTCGGCAGCGTGGCCTCGACCGAGGGCTGATCAGCCGTGTGGCTGGGCTTGACCCGCGACCTCGCCCGTTGGTTCGGTCGGGTTGGTATCGGGCCGAAAGACCTCGTTGGAGCGTCGCACGTCCCGGTCGAACGCGAAGACGGCCGGGAGGATCGAGACCAGGAGTGCCTGCCACCAGGTCAGACCGATCGGCAGATCGATCGACTCGGGCAGCCATCCGTTCAGCGGCAGGTCTCGCAGGACGTCCCAGTGGAGGATGAGGTTGTAGATATCGATCGCGCCCAGGATCGCCGCGCCGACGATAACGATGATGCCGACGGTCCGAACGATAGCCTCGATGACTGGGTGGGCGTCGAAGAAGCGGTGGTGGAACCGCTCGGTCTGATCGTCCAGCGGCGTGAGCCGGGTCCGGATGCCACCGGCTACGACCGCGCACTCGAGCACGGCCCTCTGCGTCGCGTTGGCATCGAGCTTCGCGCCGTCGCCGAGATCGAATGTGGCCGGAACGCCCTTGTTGCCCCGGTCCTCGCCGTCAATGAGCAGGCGGGCGTGGGTCGGCTCGTCGAAGAAATCGAAGACGACCGACAGCGCATGGCCGGCGTGGCGGCCGGCGAAGCGGGATGTCGTGATGTCCTCGACCGTCTTCCCCCAGCGGTCGAACCGCCGCTTCCACGCGTCCGGTTCACGGGCGGGTGCCGAAGCTGCCAGCGGAGTGGTCGTGCTTGCGACCGGGCCAGTCACCGGCGAAGCGAGCGGTTCCGAGGTCGCCGTGAGGAAGTGACGGTAGGCCTTGCGGATGTCCTCCTCGACGCCGAGCAGGAACAGCAGCCCGACGGCGAGTGGGACGAACCACCACGACGCCGGCCATGGCAGGTCGACCGGCTGCGACACGCCGATGGCCGACAGGGGACGCTCCAGGGCGGACACATTGATCAGCCGGGCCAGACCGGCGATGAACAGGACCGGGATGACGACGAAGAAGACGATCCCCCGGACGATTTCCCCGATCGCGGTCTCATCGCTGATGCGGAGGTAGCGCCGGGCCAGGCTGTCGGGCGCCAGCGCCAGACTGGTCCGCTGGTCCTCGTCGATGACCGCGCAGTCCGTGACGGTCCGTCCCTTGGCGGCGACCTCCACGGCCGCACCATCGCCGAGGTCGAACCGTGCCGGGAGATCCTGCCGGTCACGCTCGGCCCCATCGATGAGCAACCGCGCCCGGACCGGGTCCTCCAGCACCTCCGCGATCACCGTCATGTCGCGGAGGCTGTGGCGCCCACTGAACCGGACGGTCGTGATGTCGTCGATGAATCCCACATTGCCCTCCGGACGGCGTCGAGTGACGGCCATTGCGGGTAGTCTGCCAGCGCGTTGTCCCGATTCGATGGCGGAATGAGTTGCGACTGAATCTGGGTGTACGGACAGAAACCCGCACGAAACCCGTTCGATACCGCTGGACGGGTTTCGCGCGGGTTTGAGAACTGAGCCGGTGCCAAGGGAGGGAGACCCCTCGACAAGGGGTTCTGAATGACCAACCTGGTGCGCGTTTTTATCCCACGACGTTTGGTAGCGACGAACCGCCTTCCCGATTCCTGGGAAGGCGGTTCGCTCATCGTGTTCTGATCGTCACGGGAATGTAGCGCTACTGGCTGATCGTGATCAGGGTGATCATGGCCCATGGCGGCTCGCCGATCCCGCTGCCCGGCGTCAGGTTGCTAATGACCAGTTCGTTGGTGTTGCCGCCGCTGGCGAGGACGCCCGGCGCGACGTCGAGCGTCAGCGTGCCCCACTGGTTGCCGGTCGCGTCCGGGTCCCAGGCTGGGAAGGTACTGTCGCCGCTGTAGATCTCGGTGCCGTTGAGGGAGACGGAGATCTGGCTGGACGCCGCCAACTCGTCATCGAGACCGAGCAGGGTGACGGTCGTGGTGGCGTCCTGGCTGAAGTCCGCCGCGTCGAAGGTCAGCGTGCCCTCGGCGTAGCCGCTGTCGATGCCGTAGAGGGCTCCGGCCTCATCGCCGTAGAGGCTGATGACCAGATCGGTCCAGGCGCCGGCGAGCACCGTGCCGGGGAACTGGAGGCTGGCGGCCGACGGAGCGACGGGCGCAGCTGCCGAGTCCTGGGACGCGATCGAGGCGACGTCCGTGACGGCGCCCGCGTCCAGCGTCAGGTCGGTGTTGAACCCGTTCGTCGAGTCGGCCAGGGTGTAGTCGCCGGCCGGGAGGAGGACCGGACCGAACGCACTGGCCCCGATCGCCACACTGGTGTCCGGCCTGGCGGTCGTAAGCGAGAGCGGACCGTCGAGCGCCGAACCCGTCAGCGAGAGATCCAGCACGGTCGCCGATGGCAGAGCCGGACCAGCGCCGGAGACCTGGGTGGCCGTCCCGTCGGCCGGAACGATGGAGAGGCCGGTGAGGGAATCGTCGGGCGACTCCGCCGAGACGATGGTGAGACCAGCCGGCTGGTCGGCGAAGCCACTGGCCGGCAGGTCGTACCAGGTGCAGTTGTCGCTCGTGCCAACCTTGGCGCTCTGGTTGGTCAGATCGACAGTGAAGGTCCCGGCGTCGTCACCGTAGGTGATGGGCAGGTTGAGGTAGCCACCGAAGGCCTCGCTGGCCTGGCATTCAACCAGGATGACCCGGTCGGAGCCGACCGATGGGTCGGTCACGGTGTAGGTGCCGAGGTCAAGGTTCTCTATGATTGCCCGGCCGTTGTCGCCGGTCGTGGCCGATGAGGCGGTCGGCCCGTCGACGCTGATCTCCGTCCCGGTCCGCGGCGTCTGGCACCGCTCGGCGAGGCTGTCACCGTAGGCGATGTCATCCGGACAGGTAAAGGTCTTGACGGCCATCGTCGGTGTCTCGTAGCCCTGCGCGCTGGCCAGGGAGAGACCACCGGCCGCGAGGGCGAACGCGGGCAGGACGAGCGCCAGCGCGGTCAGCAGTGACCAGAGTGGTCGGTGGGTGCGGGACGCAGGGTCCGTAGTGCTGGGCACAGTTTGAGATGACATGACAGCCCTTTCAATTGTTCGCGTGGCTTGCGAGTGGCCATGGTCTGTTCACTCACGTGGTGCGCGTCGTCATCGCCCCGCCATGGTTATGAGGGGAGCGGGGCGCGGTGGGTCATCGAGTGGCTCGCAGAGCAGGTGCCGTCGTTCGGTCACCAAACGGTCGGACCGCCCATGAACGATTGTGTCGAGGGAACACCGACCGTTTGGCTATCCAGTCAGCACTGGCAACCAGCATGGCGGCTCCCTGGACCGCCGCGCACGCCGGGATGGCTTACTGAGCGATCGTGATCCGGGTGATCATCACCCACGGTGGGGTACCGACGTCACTACCAGCCGACAGGTTGGTGATGACGAGGTCGTTGTCGGTGTCAGCCAGCAGATCACGGTCGATGTCGAGCGTCAGTTCGCCCCACTGGTTGCCGGTCGCGTTCGGGTCCCAGGCCGGGAAGGTGCTGTTCCCGGTGTAGAGCTCGGTACCGTTGACCAGGACGGAGATCCGGGCGGACGCGGTCAGCTCGTCGTCCAGGCCGAGCAGGGTCAGCGTGGCGTCGGTCGATGCGTCGGGAGCCGGAGCGTCGAACGTGAGAGTGCCGCTCGCGTTGCCACTGTCAGCCCCGTAGAGCGCAGCTGCCTCGTCGCCGTAGAGGTCGCTATCCAGATCGGTGTAGGCGCCATCGAGGTTCGTTCCAGGGAACCCGATCGTTGCGCCCGGTTCCTCGGGTGGAGCGGTCCGCTCCACCGTCTCATCGGGAGTCAGGATCTGACCCGGTTCGAGGGTCAGCTCGGTCGAGAATCCGCTGGCTCGATCCTCGAAGCTGTATTCGCCGGCCGGCAGGATGATCGGTCCGGTCACGATTGGACCACTCGGAACACCATTGGGATTGGACGTATCGATCGCGAGTGGCTCGTCCAGGGCCTCACTGGTCAGGACGAGGTCCCGGCTCGTCATGCTGCCGACGGCTCGATCCTCGTCGTAGACGATGAGACCGGCCGGGCCGTCGCCGAAGGACGCGGCGGGGACATCGAACCAATGGCAGTTCGCGCCCTGACCGTCGACATCCTCGTGGGCCATGAGGTCGATCGTGAACGACGAAAAGGCATCCAGCGTGACTGGAAGACCCGGAATGCCGCCGTAACCGAGGGATGTCTCGCCAAGGCTGGGGTTGCAGGTGATCAGGCTGGCACGATCATCTCCGATTGCGGAACTGGAGATCGAATAGGTCTGATCCCGCGGAAGATCGCTGAACGACGCGAAGCCATTGGTGAGCGGCTGGCTGCTGCTCGGCACCCCGCCGTCGATCGTCAGTTCCTCGTCGTCCATGACCGCGTCGCAGCGCTCGTCGAGGTTGTCGCCGACGCCGATGTCGTCCGGACAGGTGGACCGGTGAACGGTGATGTAGGGAGGGGTGTCCGGCTCCGGGCCGTACTGGGCACTGGCTGGGGCGGACGACGCGCTCAGGGTGGCGACAAGCGGCACGATGAGGATCAGCAACGCGACAGTCCAGGTGCCGATACGGTCGGGCATGGTCACGGCAGACTCCATTCATGCGTCTCGTTGGGCCAGAAGGGTGCCGGGCCGGGCTCAACGAGATCGATGTGCCAGTGGGTGAGCAGATGGCGTGGCCGGCGCTCTCCGCTGACGTAGTGTCCAGAAACCGGAGGGTTCCCAACCGCATGAACGCAGGTGGTCCGTCAATCGTTTCGGTGGTGATGGTGATATGGACACGGAGTCATTCAGTCCGCGTGACCGAGAGCGAAACCAGCCTGGCAAACGAAAACGCCCGACGGCCAGGCCGGTAAGGGCGTGGCCGTCGAGCAATGCCGTTGGGTCCGGATCGTGATGGTCTCTGATTACCTAGCCGTCGGCTGGGTGACGGGGTAGCCGGCCTCGTCCAGCGCCGCGGTCAGGCGGTCGACCGAGACGTGGGTCGGGTCGAAGCTGACAGCGACTTCCTTGCTGCCGAGATCGGTCGCGACGGTGCTGACCCCGTCGATCCCGCTCAGAGCCTCATCGACCGACGCAACACAGTGCGCGCAGGAGACATCCGGGACCGAGAGCGTGATATGTTCGATGGCGACGGACATGTGACCTCCATCTGCCCCACCCGGATGGGCAAGGGCCGTGTCCTGACTGGCCGGAGCGATCGCCCGTGGGCCAGTTCGACGATCTGACGGGACGAGTATAATACCCCTGGAGGGTATCGTCCATCCGGCCGGGTCGATGAACATGCTGAGGTGACGACCGAGACGGACCATGGCGCGGATGCCGAAGCGGTCAACGTCTGGCACAGGATTGGTGAGCACGACGAGATGACGGACGAGATGACGATGGATAGTGACCGGCAGCATCACGAGACGACCAGCCAGAGCGCCATCGCCGTCGATGAGACGCCGGACGCTCCAGCGAGTGGACACACTCACCGGCACGGGCCGTCCTACGCGAACGACAAGGCGAAGATCCTGTCCCGGCTGCGGCGGATCGAGGGGCAGGTCCGCGGGGTCGAGCGGATGGTCGAGGGCGATCAGTACTGCGTCGATGTCCTGACCCAGATGTCGTCGATCATCTCGGCGCTGCGGGCGACGGGCCTGCTCGTGCTCGAGGACCACATCCGCGGCTGCGTCGTTGGCGCCGACAAGGACGACCAGGAGGCCGTCCTCGACGAGTTGAACGGCGCGATCGAGCGGTTCGTGCGCTCAGTCAGCTAGGGCCGGCGAGGAGAGACGGACGGATGGCGCTGGACAGGATCGTCCGCGCGGCGCGTGCTTGGAGAAGGGCGGGTTACCCGGATAAGTCTCGCCCCGCGCTACCTGCTCGCCGCCGGCGACTGGCAGGATCAGCTGTTCTGCCGGCGCGTCCTCGGTGACGAGCGGCCGGGATAGACGGCCGCCCCACCGCCGCGAATGACCGGTTCCGCCTGCTCGGTTGGGCCGGCGTCGGACGATTGACGCCCGGTCGGCCCATCCCTATCCTCGGGACAGCAAGGACCGACCGGGAATCTCCGGGAGTCGGTCCGCTGATCCAGCCGACGCCGGGCTGACGGTGTGTCGTCAGCCACCACGCCACGGAGCCACGCGATGACGACGTCCCTGTTCGATGACCAGAACCCCAGCCACCAGAAGGCGCTCGGCAAGCTTGCGGACGACCATATCGGCTGGCTGACGACCGTCCGGGTCAGCGGTCGGCCGCACAGCGTCCCGGTCTGGTTCCTCTGGCACGACGGCCAGGTCCTCATCTTCAGCGAGGAGAAGACGCAGAAGATCCGCAACCTGCGTCATTCGGGCAACGTCGTCTTCTCGCTGGAGGCGGGGCAGGACGGCTCGGATGTCGTCATCCTCGACGGGACCGCCGCGATCTCCGATCGGCGCGCCGAGGCGTGGCTGCCCGTGATCGGGGAGCTCTACGCGACCAAGTACGCCCAGGGACTCCAGGGTCTCGGGATGACGATCGACGCGATGGCGGCGCAGTTCAGTCAGGCGATCGTCGTCACGCCGACGAAGGTGACGGCCTGGTAGACAGACTCGTGGTCCGGACGATGCTCTCCTCGGGGAAGGAACCGGCGATCAGGATACCCGCCTTCGCGGTGATGGGATCCTCGTCGCTCAGGTCGATCACCTTGGAGGAGCATCAGCCATGACCGAGAACACTGCTCGGGTCGGCGTCCACGTGCGCCGCCCGACCGTCGCCGCGTCGCTCGCCTTCGCCAGGAAGGCCGATGCGGCCGGGATCGACACCGGCTGGCTAACGCTGGGCGGTCCGAGCTTCGACTCGCCGACCTTCATCGCCGCCGCGGTCGCCCAGACGGAGCGGATCCGCTTCGGGACGTCGATCGTCCCCGCCTTCATCCAGCACCCGATCAAGTTGCTGACGCAGGCCCGGGCGATTGAGGAGATCGCGCCGAACCGTCTCCGGCTCGGGATCGGCACCAGCCACGGTCCGAGTATGGGCACGCTCGGCATCCCGATCGACCGGCCGCTGGACCGGCTCCGCGAGTACCTGCACGTCCTGCGGCCGCTGCTCCACGACGGGCAGGTGGACTTCGACGGCGAGTTCTACCAGGTGAAGATGGCCTCGGATCCGCTCCCGACCCCGGTCCTGATCTCGACCCTGCGTGAGAACGCCTACCGGCTGGCCGGTGAGCTGAGCGACGGCGCGATCTCATGGGTCAGCCCATTGAACTACCTCGTCGATCGGATGAAGCCGGCCATCGCCGAAGGCGCCGCCACGGCCAGCCGCTCGGCCCCGCCACTGATCGGCCACGTCAGCATCGTCGTCGGCGTCGACCGCGAGACGGCCCGGGCGCGGGGCCGGGAGCAGCTGGCGGCCTACCCGCGGCTGCCGTTCTACCGGGCGATGTTCGCCGACAGCGGCTGGCCGCTCGCCGAGGGCGACACGACCTGGCCGGACGACCTGCTCGACCATCTCGTCATCAGCGGCACCGACGACGAGATCGTCACTGGCCTCCGTCACTGGCTGGACGCGGGTGTCGATGAGCTCCTCGTCGACCCACGCCTCGACCCGACCGCGACCGACCGCGACGACGACCGGATCCTCGAGAGCCTTGCCGCCGTGTAGCGTGCCGGTTACAGGATGTTCCTGCGGGCGCCGTTCGTGGGGATGGGAATCGGTCGAACCGATCCATCTCCATCCTGAATCCAGCCCTCCACGGCTAGTTCCTGCCACAAGGCTTACCCTGTCCTAATGAAGTTCTATGCTCTGAGGAGGCCCACTCGCCGCCCCCAATGGTGCGTTCCAGCGGCCGGGGGGCGGACCAAGCCCCGGATCTCGTCCGGAGGCGTGACTTCTGAGTGGGCCAGGCGTTCGCTCCTGGAGGACAACGCATGGAGATGAAGATCGAGCTGGTCGCGATACCGGTCACCGATACCGATCGGGCGATCGACTTCTACGTCAACAAGGTCGGCTTCACCCTCGACCACGACCACAAGGTTCACGAGGGGCTGCGCTTCGTTCAGCTGACGCCACCCGGGTCCGCCTGCTCGATCGTTCTCGGGGAGGGTATTACCGAGATGGCACCCGGAAGCCAGAACGGCGTCCAGATGGTCATCGCGAACGCTCAGGCGGCGCACGACGAGCTCGGGAGCCGGGGTGTCGATGTCAGCGATGTCCAGATGATGGACTGGGGCAACTTCGTCTTCTTCAGCGATCCGGACGGAAATGCCTGGTCCTTGCAGGAGCTGCCGGACTACAGCCAACGGTAGAGCCCGCGGCGCGATTCGGAAGGGCTTCCACGGGCACCGGTCGGTTCAACTTGGACCCACATTCAGGGCGATGTCGCGGCGGAGATGGCGGCGGTCGAAGGTGATCCGGTCGGCGCCGGCGTAGGCGCGGTCGTGGGCGGTGGCGAGGTCCGGGCCGGTCGCGACGACGGTCAGGACGCGGCCACCGGCGGTGACGACCTGGCCGTCGTCGTCGACGCGGGTGCCGGCGTGGAAGACCATGACGTCGTCCGGGACGTCGCCGAGGCCGGCGATCGGCAGTCCGGTCGGGTAGGGGCCGGGGTACCCACCGGAGGCGAGCACGACACCGACGGCGGCTCCTTCCCGCAGCGTTGGCTCAGGTAGGTCGGCCAGACGGCCGTCCGCGACGCCCTTCAGGAGCGGGAACAGGTCGCTCGCCAGCAGCGGCAGGACGACCTGCGTCTCCGGGTCGCCGAATCGGGCGTTGTACTCCAGCACCTTCGGCCCATTGGCGGTCAGGATCAGGCCGGTGAAGAGGACGCCCCGGAACGGCGTGTCGCGCCGCGCCATCTCCTGGATGGTCGGGACCAGCACCTCGTCATGGATCCGGGCCAGCATGGCGGAGTCGACGTCCGGCAGCGGAGCGTAGACACCCATCCCGCCGGTGTTCGGGCCAGTATCGCCGTCGAATGCGCGCTTGTGATCGCGCGCGGGCGACAGTGACCGGATCGTCCGGCCGTCGGTCAGGGACAGGATCGAGACCTCGGGGCCGGTCAGGAACTCCTCGATCAGCACCGTTCGGCCCGCGTCGCCGAGCAGCCGGTCGTCCAGCATCGCCGTCAGGAAGCGGACCGCCTCCTCGCGCCGCTGGCAGATCACCACGCCCTTGCCGGCCGCCAGCCCGTCCGCCTTCAGCACGACCGGCAGCGGGAACGAGGACAGCGCGGCGAGGCCTCCGGCGACGTCGGTAACGGCGACCCAGCGCCCCGTCGGGACTCCGGCCGCGGCCATGACCTCCTTGGCGAACGCCTTGCTGCTTTCGATCCGGGCGGCGGCGGCGGTCGGGCCGAACGCCGGAATGCCGGCGGCCGTCAGCGCGTCGACCAGCCCGGAGGCCAGCGGATCTTCCGGGCCGACGACGACGAGGTCGATCCGGTGCTCGGTCGCCGCCCGGACGATGGCGGCGCTGTCGGTCGCGCGGACGGGGATCGGTTCGGCCAGGGCGCGGGTGCCGGCGTTGCCTGGAGCGCAGAACAGCGCACCGACGGCGGGGCTCTGGGCCAGCTTCCAGAGCAGCGCGTGTTCCCGCCCGCCCGCGCCGATGACCATGACCCGCTGGCTCACGCCCGTCGTCTCCCCGTCGTCCATCGTCGGTTCCACCTGCTCGTATCAACGCCGCACCGCGCCGCACTATACTCTTCCGCGGGCATCGCGCGGCCGTGTCCACGGGGTACGTGGCGAAAGGCGCGCGATCGAGAAGGTCCCCGGCGACCCGCCCGCCGCCGGATGGAGTCACCCATGAGCCAGAACCTGCCCCCGGCCGACACCCGGATCTTCCTGTTCCACAGCGCCGAGGCCAATACCGACCCGGGCGGCGCGACCGACCGCGTCAACGAGTGGATGGGCAAGGACCGCAGCGGCGGCAGCTACGCCAACCTGCGGGTCCGCGACATCACGACCTCGCCAGATGGCGCCGGCGGCGTCTACTTCACCGTGGTCTGCACCCTCGGGCACGTCCGGGATTCCAGCGACCCGGTCACGTCCCCGAGCACCGACTTCAACCCGGCCGCGAGTGGCGCCCCGCAGATCTAGTCAGGTCATGGACCGGCGCTGGGCCTCCGCGGCCTGGCGTCGGTCCGGACGAGGTGCGTGTCATGGCCGATCAGACGCAATTCGCAGTGGCCTGTTCCCTGACCGACGCGGCCTTCCGTGAGCGGCGGGACGCGGTCCAGCGCGACCTGTTCTCCGGCCAGACGGGATCGGCGGTGGAGGGGGACGGCTACCGGTTCCGCTTCCCGCCGGACGATGTCTGGCTGGGCCGGATCGCCGGATTCGTCCTCGCCGAACGCCAGTGCTGCCCGTTCCTGACCTTCCGGATCGAGGTCCCGGCCGGCGGTTCGAGGATCGACCTCCACCTGTCCGGTCCACCGGGCAGTGCCGCGTTCATCGAGGAGACCTTTCTCGAGCGGGCCACGACGGACTGACGGACACGGCTACGTCACCTCACTGGAAACAGCACGACCGCCGGGCAATCGCTGCCCGGCGGTCGTGCTGTTTGTCTGTCTGGAGTTGAGGGGCCGGCCGGATTCGAACCGGCGATCAGGGTTTTGCAAACCCATGCCTTAACCGCTTGGCTACGGCCCCCTGACTGGAGGTGCCCGACGGGAGTGCGGACCCCAGGGAGGCGCCAGCCGGATTCGAACCGGCGATCAGGGTTTTGCAGACCCATGCCTTACCGCTTGGCTATGGCGCCCAACGACCGAACCGAACCGACGGCCCAACCGGTCAGTGCGCCGCGCAGTGTACCACGCGTCTGCCCGGCCACCCGTCCCGGGTTCGGCCTGGGTCCGCGTCGATCAGCGGACGGGCTGCATCTCGTTCGTGCGCGGGTCGGCGTTGAAGATGTAGGTAACGAGGTCGGCGATGTCCTGCCGGTCCTCGGTCCCGTCGAGGACCATCGACTCGAGGATGTCGACGACATCCGGCATCATCTCGTTGAGCTCGAGGATGACGTCACGCTGGTTACGGGCCGCGCTCGGGTCGGTGACGAACTCGTGGAGCGCGTCGGTGAAGGTGCTCTCGTCCACCCGGACGATGCGAAGGAAGCGGGACATGGGCGACTACCTCGGAGGAATGCGGAGCCGGAACGGGCCTTTGTCAGAACGTGACCGGTAAAACGATACGGGACGATCGGTTCCGGGACCGATCTGACCGAGGCGAGGCGTCAGCCGGCCGATCTGGCGACGGACGATCCGGCCGGCCATCGGGGTCAGGCGTTGGACTGGCCGCCCATCAGACCGCTGACGGTGTCGCGGACGGTCTGGTTGGCCCACGAGAAGACCCGGGAGCGGGTCTCCGAGCCGCTGCCGGGCGCGAAGAGCAGCCCGATCGCGAGGCCGTAGAAGAAGAACTTGGTCGCGGTGCGGGTCCGGTCGAACATGCGAAACCCCGTTTCGTCGAAGGTGGTCGGTGGAACGGCCAGCGATGCGGCGATCCGGCCGGCTGGTATCTCCCCAAAGGATCGCACAACGGGGACCACGGGCCAGGCCGCCCGGTCAGCGACCGTCGCCGGGATCGTCTGAACGATCGCCCAGGTAGAGCAGCGCGTAGACGGCCAGCCAGTGCTCGACCATGTAGTGACTGCCGACGACCTCCCCCAGCGCCGCGCCGGCGTGCCGCTCCGCCGCGTCCCGCAGGATCGGTCGCCGGGGATCGTCCTCCGGCAGCGCCTCGCCGATCAGCCGGAAGCACCAGGCCCGGCTCAGGTTGAGCCCGTGGAGATGCCCGCCCTGCCCGTCGGTCGGGTCGCTGACGGTCGCCGGCGTGAACAGCGTCGCTGGCTGGCTCCGGACGAGACCGGGCAGGAACCGGGTCAGCCAGGCCGCGAAGGCCGTGGGCGGCATCAGCCGGCTCATCAGCTCGGCCTCGACCAGCGCCGGCGAGAGGAAATCGCTGCCGGACGGCTCCCAGGCCGCGTCGGAACCGGCGTCGTCCAGGAACAGGCGCCGGGCGGCGGTCTCGATCGCGGACCGGAGATCCGACGCCGTCCCACCGATGGCCGCCCGGTGGTCGGCGAAGGGCAGCGAGCGGCCGAGGGCGAAGGCCGTGTTGGGATGGATGCCGTAGCGGACCGGGTAGGTCAGCCGCGGCAGCCAGGCGATGAGGCGCTCCGCGAACAGGTCGGCGAGCGGCCGGACCGCCGCCGCCCAGCGACCAGCGTCCGGGTCGTCCCACGCTTCGAGGTCGGCCGCCAGCATCAGCAGCCAGGCCCAGCCGTAGGGCCCCTCGAAGCCGGGGTGTTCGACGCAGTACGCCAGTTCCGTCTGGAGGTGGTTGGCCGTCAGATGACGGTCGAGTGCCGCGCGGATTTCAGCGCCATCGACGGACTCCGGCACGAGCCGGAGCAGCCGGACGAGAACCCAGTGCATCTCGACGGACGAGTGCCAGTCGAAGCTGCCGTAGAACGCGGGGTGGCGCTCATGCGGCTCGCAGTACTGACCGGGGCCGGAGACGCCGAGCGCGGCGTGATTGGGGTACTCGCGGTCGATGTTGGTCAGCGCGACCCGTGCGTAATCCGGCGCAACGCCGCTCAAGGTCACTGTCAATGGGTCCTGATCGCTCGTGATCATGCTATCTCCGCTCGTTTCATCGCGGCGCCGCCAGGCTCGTTTCGTAACGGGTGATGCATAGTGTTTACGGGCCACGGCCATAACGCCCGCCAGAGCGGCTCGTCTGCCGGATTCGACCCAACGGCAACCGGACCAGTCCTCCCCAATCAGTCCGAACGTAAGCACTCCGGACCGAATATGCATCACCCGTTTCGTAGGGACATGGCTTGCCTTGTCCGCGCCGCCAGGCGCCATACCGCGAAGCGGTCCCAGTGCCTGCGGACAGCCGACCCAAGGTGAACCGGACGTTTTCGGGGCACAGTTATCGCCCTTTGGGGCGATGGCCGCTGCGGCGGCCGGGCTCGCAAGCGTCGCCCCTACAAAACGGCCACCACCAGCGAAGTGAGGGGTTACTCCTCTACGGAACGGTGATCGCCGCTGCGGTAGCTGGAAGGAGTCACGCTTCGCTGAAGGACGGCTCGCCGACCCCACCGTCCACGCAGATGTCACCCGAAACCGAGCAGCGGCGGATCGACCGGGGCGTCGCGGGCCATCGCCAGGACGTGGAAGCGGCCCATCCCGCCGGGGTCGATCAGCCGGAAGACGGCGGAGCGGAGGGCGAAGTACTCGGCGGCCGTCATGCCCTCGGTCTCCTGCGCGTCCAGCAGGACCTGCCCGAGCCCGAGCCGCTCCAGGAACAGCGACTGCCGCGTCAGGCCGGCCAGCGTCAGTCCCTCGGCCTCGCCGCCGGCGATCAGCGCCGAGAAGTCGACGTGGGCCGTCAGGTCCTGCTGGCCGACGCGGACGAGCGGGTCGTCCCCGGCGACGTGGCCGGAGTAGGTGCGCAGGGTCCCGCCCAGCCGGTGGCCGCGGTAGAGCTCGGCGGCCGGGTAGCCGTAGTCGATCGTGAGGAGATAGCCGCGCCGGAGCCCACGGGCCGCCGACCGGAACCACGCGACGGAGGCCGGTGAGACGTCGAGCCGGTCGCCGTCGCCAGGCCTGACGCCATCGTTTCGCAGCCGGTCGAGCAATGGGTCACCGAGGTCCGGGTCCGAGACGTCGCCCTCGCTCTCCGCGAAGGCGTCGTCCCGCCAGGTCACGTAGCGCTCGGCCACCCGGCCATCGCGGACGACCAGCCGGTGGACGGGCAGCGCGTCGGCCACCTCGTTCGCCAGCACGACGCCGGTGATCGGTGCGGCTGGAAGGTCGGAGTTCCGGGTTTCTTCGGCGATGACGAGGTCGCCCAGCCCGGCCTCGGCCATCGCGGCGACGGCCTCCGCCTGGCGGTGGTGGTTGGGCTCGGCCAGCCGGTAGACGAGGCTGGGACGAAGCTCCGGGTGGTTGTCGAGGAGGGCGGCGATGACGTCGTAGGCCAGCCCGCCGATCCCGGAGCCGATCTCCCGGATGGTGAACGGCTCCGGGCGGCCGAGCCGTTCCCAGCACTCGGCGATCTGGCGGGCGACCATGAACCCGAAGTACGGGGTCGTCTCCGGGGCGGTCAGGAAGTCGCCGCCGCGGCCCGGTCGGCGCTCCGGCGAGCGGTAGTAGCCGTGCTCCGGATGCGACAGGGCGAGATCCATGAAGGCCGCGAAGGTGATCCGGCCGCCGCTGGCCGCGATCGCCGCCCGGATCACGCGGATGAGCCGGGGATCGCCGACATCCGGCGGGGTCATCGTGGCGTCGGGTTGCTCGATCGTCATGGTCCCATTGTCTCACTGGTGTCTTGCCGGGCAAGCGGCCGGCGCGTCTAGGCGTTCGGGAATGACGGGCTGTTCGCCCAACGACCGGGTTGGTTCGCCACGGACGGCACGAAATCTGATACAACGGTGCGCATGAGCGTTGCCGGCGGGTGTCGCCGCCCCTGAAAACCGGCGACGCGGACGGCATCGGGCCGATCGCCTCGTCGGGCGGTTCTGGAGGACATGGAGCTATGGGACGGTATGGAACGGCGTTCATCGCCGGCGCGGTGATCGGTGGGGTGGCCGGGACGGCCTTTACCCTCTGGCGGGCGCCGCAGGCGGGCCGGGTGACGCGGTCGCAGCTCGGTGAGCAGATCATCGCCCACGCCGGCCCGGCCGGTGGGGCGCTGTCCGCCGCCGCCGGTGGGCTGAATGCCGCTGGCTTCCGGGTCGTGCAGGGCGTGAACATCGCCACCCGGTTCGTCGAGGAACTGATCCACCCCAGTACGCCGGGGTTCGCCGGTGCCGCGCCGACCGTGACGACGCGGACGGTCCCGACAACCGACAGCTCGACGGACGCCGATGGGCCGGTGGTCAATCCGACCGGCTACCCGATCTCCTCGACCTCTGGCCAGGCGGATGCCTACCGGACGGCGGCGATGAACGTCACCTCGCTGTTCGGCGACCGGCGCCGGTCGTAACCCGACGCCGCGAAACCGCAACCAGCACGAAGCGCAGCGGGCGTCGCCTTCACGGTGACGCCCGCTATCATCCTCCCGCCGTCGTCCTCCCGCCGTCGTCCTCCCGCCGATCGCGGTCGAGACGTTCGTCCTGGCGGAGAGCCCCGGTCCCTTCATATGACGGTCGTTCGTTTGACGTGGACCATGTCGACGCATGGGGCGGCCCGCTCCGTCGGGACATGGCTGTCGCTCTCGTGTCCGGCTGCGCTATCCAGTCGTCCGCGACGGCCCCACCCCCCTGCCCCCTCCCCATCTCGATTCGTCCCTTTGGTCCTCATTGGATGGAGAGGGGGAGCATCATGTCCCTACCATGGCGGCGGGCAACCGGTCCAAGCATCGCTGTAGGACCGCCGATGCCTCTTCCGGTTTGACCACCGGCAGCCCGGGCTCTGGCGAACATGCTCCCCTCTCCATCCGTCTTCCTGACGAGCCGCGACGCAGTCGCGGCGAGCGGAAGACGAGATGGCCCCCGGGGGAGGGGTCGGCGTTACCGGCCTGTCCCAATCCCCACGATAGTCGGACATGGACCACCATCGCTGTTCAGGCCGCTACCTGATCTCCACCGGATCGTCATAACAGATTCAGCCGTCCTTAAGGAACGTGCTGTACGATGGCCAGGCTTCACGCATGAACGGACGCCGCCTTGCGGTGTCATGGGCTGTTCGCTTCGGTGCTCGTCACCGGGTGGTCATCGCGGTCGCACTGCCGGCGTCTTGCTGGTAGTGACGGCTACGGCGGTGACGCCTGGACACGAGGAGGTCGCAATGGACGCTATGGACGTTTCCGTGCCCGACATTCAGACCGAGTCGCTCGTCTTCCGGTACGGGCGGGACATGGCGCCGGAGGCGATCGCCGCCGAGACGCCGGGCGCCCGCTTCGTCGCCCGGGCCCGGCTGATCGATGGCACCGCCACCGGGCTCGCCGCTGGGGCGGACGGCGCCGGTCCCGAGGCGGAACCGGTCTGGGGGATCCTGCTGATCCAGCCGGAGCCGCCGGCCGCCCGGAGTGCCGCCGACGTCGTCACCGATGACGGCCGTGTGACCCACGCGACCGTGCTGACCGACGCGGCGGCCCTGGCCGACCTCGGGGCGGTCGTCGCCCAGGCGCGCTACTGGGAACTGGCGCCGTCGTACGTCGACCGGCTGGACCGGCGCCGGACGACCGTTCACTGATCGGGGCTCGCCCCATGTCCTGACCCGCTCCGGTCGCATTCCGGCATCGCGCCGGGCCGTCCGGTCGGATGGCGGGCGAGGCACGTATACTGGCGACATACACGTCACCACCGGATCGGGACGGGGGGTCCCACCGGCTTGGGGGTAGAGGACGGGGATGGGAAGGCACATTCCGCGGGGCGCTGGCTGGCGCCTCGTGGCCGTGATGACGCTCCTGATCGCGATGGCCGGCCTGTTCCCCTTCGGGGCGCGGGCGGCCAGCGGGATCGCCATTGCAGTGACCGATGACGCCGGTGCTCCGCTCGCGGGGGCCGCCTTCGGCGTCTACGCCAGCAGCGTCGATCCGGCCGGCCTGCGGTCCATCGACCCCGCCGCCCTGATCGGCGGGCCGGTCGTCACCGGCACCGCGGGCCTCGCCTCCGTGGACGGGCTGCCCGACGGGCTGACAGTCGGTGTCCGCCAGCTCGTGATCCCGGACGGCTACCTCGCCGATGCCGCCGGGGACCAGTTCGTCACCACCGACCCGACGGTCGACCGGCCGCTCGCCGTCGTCAATGCCGTCGCCCAGGCCGCCCCCCCAGTCACCGACCAGAGCGGAATCGTCACCGTCGCCGTCACGGAGCAGACCAGTGCCGTCGCGCTGGGCGGCGTGGCGATCGAGGCGCGGGTGCTCGACCCGACGACCGGAACCGCCGCCGGCGAGGCCGTCGCCGCCGCGGTCAGCGACCCGGCCGGCGTCGCGGCGCTCACCCTCCCGGTCGGCGCGTACGTCGTCTCGGTCGTGCGGCCCGGCGGCTACCTGCCGGCCGCTGCCCAGCCCGTCGCGGTCGGGCTTCCGGCTGGAGGGGTGCCGGCCGAGACGACCGTCGCTTTCGGGCTCCAGCCCGATCCGACCGAGCCGGCCGAACCGACCGCGACGGCTGTCCCGACCGACCCACCATCCCCCGAGCCGACCGCGACGGAGACCGCCGTCCCGACCGAGATCCCAACCGACGTCCCGCCAACCGAAACACCAGCCCCGACCGCGACGACTGAGCCGACCGAGCCGACCGCGACGACTGAGCCGACCGAGCCGACCGCGACGACTGACCCGTCGGCCGCGCCATCGGCGACGGCGACGGCATCATCGGATGGCTCCGGCTTCGTCCCCAACCAGCCCGCCTCCGTTCGCGTCCGGGCGATCGTCTGCGTCTCGGACGAACCGGAGCTGATCGGCGCGATGCGGATCAGACCGGACGACGAGTACGTCGCGCTCGATGCCGACCTTCCCCCGGGCTGCCGACCGGCCGAACCGGGCGAGTTCACCTTCGTCTTCCGCGATCCGCGCCTGTCCTCGCCCTGGGACGACCAGCCGCTCGGTCAGCGCGTGACGGACGCGGATGGCGTCGCGTCGTTCCCGACGGTCATCACCCGCGAGGGGCAGGAGCTCTTCGTCATCGAGCAGGCCAATCCGAACGACTTCTCCGATCCGTTCCGGCTCCTGCCGAACGACACGGTCTCGCTGCTGGCGGTCAAGGTCATCGGCGAGCCGAAGGGTGACGTCGCCGTCCGGCCGGTCGACTCCGTCTCCGGGGCACCGGTCGCCGGGACCTGTTACGACCTGGCCGCGGCCGGGGTGCCGGACGTCCCGCTGGCCACCGCCTGCGACGCCGACGACGGGACCGACGGCGTCGTCGCCTTCCCGGGCGTCGCCAACGGCTCCTACGTCGCGGTACCGAGCACCACGGCGCCAGGCTATGTCTTCGGGCCGGCGACCCCGCTGACCGTCGCGTCCGGGCCGGTCGACCTGCCGCTGACCGTCACGCCGTACGGGACCCTCCAGCTGCTGGCCCGCTCCTGCCTTACCGCTCTGGCCGGGGTGACGATCCCGACTCCGACGCCCGCCAGCGGCGACGGGATCGACGGCCTCGACGCCGCGGCGATCGAGAGCCTGCCGGTGGCCGGCTCCGGGACACCGGCCGTGGTCTTCGATGTCCTGGATGGCTCGGCGATCGACGCGGCCGGGACCGGTCTGGAGGGTGATCCGACCACCAGCGACTGCACCCGGATCGGCGCCGCGCTGAGCGTGACCGCGCCGGACGGCACGGCGACGGCCATCGCGGTCGGGCAGGACGGGGTGGCCGTTCCGGCGTCACTCCCGCCGACAACCGGGGATCAGCGCTACACCGTCCGGGACGATGCGAGCGGCGCCGAGCAGACCGTCGCCGTCAACCCGGCCGGCACCACGACGGTGACGATGGTGATCCTCGCGGGTGGGCCGGGCGGCGGGACCTGACCCGCCGTGGGATGGCCCGGGCGGCTTCGTCGGGGCGACGAGTGCGATCCCGTTTCGTCGGGGCGACGTTCTCGCTTCGCTGGCGAACCCGGCTCACCTGGACCACCCAAATCGTTGGGGCGACGCTTGCGAGCCCGGCCGCCGCTCAACTCGTAGGGGCGACGCTTGCGAGCCCGGCCGCCGCAGCGGCCATCGCCCCGCAGGGCGATAAGGCTTGCCAAACACGCGTTCGTCTTCGGCTGGTCCGGTCACCCTACCGTCATGTGGAATCGATGGAGCCGCCCATGAGGGAATCAGCCTCCCATCCAGTGCGACGGAAACCCCTTCGTTGGGCGGGCTTCGACTATCGCACGCCCGGCGTCTATTTCGTCACGATTTGCACGGCAAACCGACTTCCCCTCCTTGGCCAGGTCGATGACACGGGTCGCCTCCATCCTTCTCGCATCGGCTGGTCCGTCAGCGAAATCTGGCAGTCGCTGCCAGAGCGTTTCCCAAACCTCGAATTGATCGCCTTCACGGCCATGCCCGATCACGTCCACGGGCTCCTGGCGATTGCCCCCAATGCGGATGAGGCGCAGACGCCTCCCGCGTTGGGTCGGATCGTCAACGTCTTCAAGTCAGTTGCCAACCGTCAGGTGAGAAATCTGGAAGAGCGAGCCGGGATGTCCGGGTCGCTTTGGCAGCGGGGGTTTTACGACCGTGTCGTGCGGTCCGACGAGGAACTGCGCCAGATCGAGTGGTACATCCTGGAGAACCCTGCGCGGTGGGCAGCGTCGCGGATGTCTTCGGGCAAGTAAGGACAGCGAGCGCGGTCTCGCCTGACGGCGAAGGCCGCTGCGGCGGCCGGGCTCGCAAGCGTCGCCCCTACGAGAGCCGGGCTCGCAAGCGAAGCAAGCGCGTCGCCCCGACGAAACGGGTGGTGCATGACGATGTGCATGGTGATGTGCATGGCGATGGCCGTGCTCGCCGCGCCGTCACGTCGACTGGCGCCCTGCGTAACGGTCCCGGTACCCGTGGCACGCCTGCCCTCCATAGGAAGACGATCAACCAGATCCACGGCGCGATGTGCCAATGCCGCCTGGACTCATCACCCACCAGGCGGCCACCAGCCAATTCCGGGCGAACACGTCGACCGCTGTCACGAATCCACCCTGTGATGCGTCACAACCGGTACACGCCGTTCTGGCGGCACCAGGTGGCGCCGGGGCCATTCGCGACCGGCCCTCTGGACACCTTTTGTCCCTGGCTCAGACAAATAGTGGGCAATCATCACCCTTTTTCGGTGGGAAATCCGCCAGGCAGCGTGACAACCGGGCGTGACTAGGTATACTAACGACGTACCGGATCGGGGGGCGATCCGGCTGTACGCACGTTCCCGGGAGGGAATCTCTATGCGCAAGACGTTCGCGGTCATCCGCGTCTATGCAGCACTTGCTCTCGTGCTCGCATTGATGGCGGGATTCATCGGCACCACGGGCAGTTCTGCCCACGGTGCCGCGACGGTGTCCGGCCAGAACGCCGGCAACGGCGGCAACGGCGGCAAGGGTGGCAACGGCGGTAACGGCCGGGCCAACGGCGGCACCGCCACCAGTGGCGCGGCCACCGGCGGCGCCGGCAACACCAACGCCGGCGGCGCTGGCGGTACAAGCGGCCGTGGCGACGGCGGCGACGGTGGTAGCGCTGTTGGCGCTGGCGGCGATGCCACGTCCGGCAGTGTCGACGCCAGCGGCGGCAGCGTGAGCGCCGGCGACGGCGGTTCCGGCGGCGATGCCTCCGGCTCCGGCGATGGCGGCAACGGCGGCGACGCTGGCAACGCCAACGCCAACGGCGGCACGGCCAACAGCGGCGTTGCTACCGGCGGCGACGGCGGCGGCAACACGGGTGGCATTGGCGGCGCCGCGGACGGCCAGGGCGACGGCGGCGACGGTGGTAGCGCTATTGGGGTTGGCGGCGACGCCACGTCCGGTAACGTTGACGCCAGCGGCGGCAGCGCCGATGGCGGCTCCGGCGGCTCCGGTGGCGACACCTCCGGCGACGGCGGCATCTTCGGCGGCGGCCAAGGCGGCAACGGCGGCGACGGTGGCAACGCCAACGCCAACGGCAACACCGCCACCAGTGGCACCGCTACGGGCGGCGCTGGCGACACCAACACCGGCGGCGCCGGTGGCGATTCCACGGGTCGTGGCGATGCCGGCGACGGTGGTGACGCTGCCGGGGTTGGCGGCGACGCCACAACCGGTGATGCCGACGCCAGTGGCGGCAACGTCAGCGGCGGCGACGGCGGCGACGGCGGCTCCAGCTCCAGCTCCAACTCCAACGCGATCGAGGCCGGCTCCAACGACCTCGGTACCGATCAGCTCGACGTCATCGACATTGCGGCTGCCGGTGACGGCGGCAACGGCGGCGATGGCGGCCGCGGCAACGCCAACGGTGGTACCGCCCTTAGCGGCGACGCGACCGGCGGCGACGGCGGCATGAGCACCGGCGGCGACGGTGGCACGGCTGACGGTCGTGGCGACGGCGGCGACGGCGGTACGGCCCTCGGTCAGGGCGGCGACGCTACCTCCGGCAATGCCGACGCCAGCGGCGGCAGCGCCGACGGCGGCTCCGGCGGCTCCGGTGGCGACACCTCCGGCTCCGGCGGCATCTTCGGCGGCGGCCAAGGCGGCAACGGCGGCGACGGTGGCAACGCCAACGCCAACGGCGACACCGCCACCAGTGGTACCGCTACGGGCGGCGCTGGCGACACCAACACCGGCGGCGCCGGTGGCGACTCCACGGGTCGCGGCGATGCTGGCGACGGTGGTGACGCTGCCGGGGTTGGCGGCGACGCGACCTCCGGTGACGCCAACGCGAACGGCGGCAACACCAGCGGCGGCGACGGCGGCTCCGGTGGCGACGCTAGCTCCAACGACCTCAGCACCAACGACTTCAACCAGTTCGACCTCTTCGGCTCCGGTGACGGTGGCAACGGCGGCGATGGCGGCAACGGCAACGCCACCGGTGGCACCGCGGAGAGCGGCACCGCCGACGGCGGCGACGGCGGCGGCAACACGGCTGGCGACGGTGGCACGGCTGACGGTCGTGGCGACGGCGGCGACGGTGGGACTGCCCTCGGGGTTGGCGGTGACGCCACGTCCGGTGAAGCCAACGCCAACGGCGGCAACTCCAACGGCGGCAACGGCGGCTCCGGTGGCGATGCTTCCAGCACCAGCAACGACTCCAGCAACGACACCACGGACCTGAGCATCACCGACTTCGCGCTCCTCGATGCTTCGGCTGTTGGCAATGACAACGTCGCCGCGGCTGCTATCGGTGGCAGCTGCGCTGCTGGCGACGGCGGTAACGGCGGCAACAGCGACGGCGGCGATGGCGGTAACGGTGGCGATGGTGGCAACACCAACACCAACGGTGGCAACGCCACCAGCGGCGACGCGACCGGCGGTGCCGGTGACGGCAACACCGGCGGTGCCGGTGGCGCCGCGAACGGTCAGGGCGACGGCGGCGACGGCGGTGACGCTGCTGGGATTGGCGGCGACGCCAACTCCGGTGATGCCAACGCGAACGGCGGCTGCACCGCCGAGCAGGCTTCCGACGTTGCGTCCGCGTCCGACAACGCTTCTGAGGAGGCTTCGGCTTCCGATGAGGCGTCCAACGAGGCGTCCGCGTCCGATGAGGCTTCTGACGAGGCGTCCGCTTCCGACGAGGCTTCCAACGAGGAGTCCGCTTCTGCCGAGGCTTCTGCCGACGCGGCTGCTTCCGACTCGGCTTCGGCCAACGCGGCTGCTTCTGCTAACGCGGCCGCTTCCGCGGGCACGGGCGGCACCACGACCAGCACCGCGGCTGGGACGGGTGGCACGACCTCCCTCCCGAACACCGGTGCCGGCGACTCCAGCATGGGTTCCTCGATGACCTGGGCGCTCGTCGCGCTCCTGGCCATCGTCAGCGTGGCTGCCGCGGGCTTCGGTCTGCGCCGCCACAACAGCTAGGCTCAACCAGTCAACTGACCCGCTGAGGGAATCCGGCAACGGCTGACCTCGACAGGCACAGGGACAACGCGACAGGCCCGTCCGGACGACTTCCGGACGGGCCTGTCGCATTCTTGCGCGTAGAGCGGGTCTCATTGATCCTGTCGGTGGTGATTTCGAGGCCCCACCCCCCGACCCCCTCCCCATCTCGCTCCGGCTCTGTCGCCCGCGGGCGACTCCGCCCGGACCGGATGGAGAGGGGGAGTCGCCCACTCCGCCACGGCTCCCCGGGGCCGCTGGCGGGCTGCGCAGCACCCGTCGGCGCTCGACGTCCATTACCGATGCTCCCACGCCCAAGGGGCAGCCGGAATCGTTCCTCCGGTCCTCATCGGATAGAGACGGGGAGCAAGACGGCGCTTCTACGGAAGGAGCAATCAACCCTTGCGTACCGCTGTCAGAGCACGTTTCAGAACCGTACCGAAGGCAGACCGGCCCTTCCGGGCCGGAAACGTGGGACCGGCCGTCCAGTCCGTCAGTCACGCTGGCCGGGCGGGCTGGCGCAATATCAGCCTGACATTCGGCGGAGCTCGCTGGGGCGCCTTGTATACTCTCGGGGTGGGGCGTTCCGGAGCGGGACGCCGGCGCCCGATCCGGTCGATCGAGAGGAGATCATCATGCCCAGGCTGCTCGCGGTGTCTCGGGCGCTCGCGGCATCGGTGCTGGTACTGGCGTCGATCATGGCGACGTCGACCATCGAGATGGCTCGCGCCGGATCGCTCACGCCGCCCTCGGCGGTGGACGCGGTCCAGCCGGTGACGGCCGGCGAGCGGCTGATCCTCACTGTCGCGGCCAGCCCATCGGCGGCTCCGAGCGACGACTCCGGTGACGGAGCCGACGGAGCCGACGGAGCCGACGGTGGCACGGCCAACGGCGGCACGGCCAACGGCGGCACGGCGACCGGCGGGGATGCGACCGGCGGCGACGGCGGTTCCGGGAACGGTGGCAACGGCGGTAATGGCGGCACGGGTGGTGGCGACGGCGGCAATGGCGGCGACAGCAATGGGTCCGGCGGCGACGCGACGGGCGGCGACGCCAGTGCCAACGGCGCCGGCGGCACCTGCTCCGATGACGGGACCGCCTCCGATGGAACCAACGGCACGGCCAATGGCGGCACGGCGACCGGTGGGGATGCGACTGGTGGTGACGGCGGCTCCGGCAACGGCGGTGATGGCGGCAACGGCGGTGCCGGCCGTGACGGGGCCGCTGGCGGTGATGGCGGTAACGGTGGCGACGGCGGTGGGTCCGGCGGCACGGCCACCGGCGGCGACGCCAGCGCCAACGGCGGCACCTGCTCCGGCGACGGGACCACGTCCAGCGACTGCGCCGGCCCGGCCGGTGGCGCCACCAACGGCACCTCGGTCGACGGCGCTGACGGCGTCGGCCAAGGCGGTGAAGGCGGTACCGGCGGGGATGGTCAGGACGGTCAGGACGGTCAGGACGGTCAGGACGGCCAGGACGGCCAGAACGGAGCCGATGCGGGGAACGTGATCGTGGGTGGTGTGGTCATCACCGGTCAGTGCCAAGAGAGCGCCGAGCACGCCGGCGAGTTCGCGTACCTCTCCAGTCCCGACTCGACCCCTGCCAGCCATGACCTACGCCTAGCCGGTGCGGGCGAGCAGACCTACGTCGTGGCGTACTACGCCGCGGACGACGGGGACGCCGCGACCAGCGAGCTCGTCCAGGTCGACTCCGGATCGACCGACGCGAACGGCATGGTCACGCTCGACGCGCCGGTCGGTGAGGACTACTTCATCTACGAGGTGGACGACCACGGCGAGCCGTTCGGCTCCGACTCGATTCCGGCCGGGACGACCTCCACCTTCCGGGTGATCGAGTACGTCGATGCCTTCACGGCGTCCGCGAGCGCGTCGGCTTCGTCATCGATGAGCGCCTCAGCGTCCGCGAGCGCGTCGGCGTCGCCGTCGGCGTCGTCCTCTAGCGCCGGCACGATCCGCACGGGAGGTGGGACGGGCACGACCCTGCTGAACGCCGGTGCGGATCAATCTGGCCCGGGAGTCTCGCCGTCATCGGCGCTGTTCGCGCTCCTCGCCGTCGTGGGGATCGCTGTCGCGGGCGCCGGGATCCGTCGCCGTGATACCGCGTCCGGATCCGTCACCCAGTCGAGCACCTGACCCGGTAGCGGGATATCCGACGGGGCTACAAACCAGCGACCGGCCGGTTCGGACGTTTCCAGAACCGGCCGGTTGCTTATTTTCGGCCCCTGGCTTCCCGACCGGCTCGGACGCATCGTCGCGTTTTCCATCGCTGGCCAGCCGTGGGCGTGAGACGATCTGTCCGGAGAGTCACCTTGTTGTAGCTCGAGATACCGGATGACGCCTACGTCAGTGAAGACGGGGATGACAATCGGTTCAGATTCCGTATACTGACGAGGAATCGGATCGATGGACGGTCTGTGCGATCGTTACATTCCTGGGAGGAAGTCTTTATGCGTCGTGTAGTTACGGTCATTCGCTTCTCTGCGGCAATGGCTTTGGTGCTCGCATTGCTGGCGGGATGCTTCGGCGCGACGGACAGTTCCGCCCAGGGCGTCTCGATCGGATCGGGCATCCCGGTCGGAGGGTCGGGTTCCGGCGGGAACGGTGGGAACGGTGGTGGCGGCCGGGCCAACGGTGGCTCCGCGACCAGCGGTTCAGCGACGGGCGGTGCCGGCGGCTCCAATAACGGCGGCAACGGCGGGAACGCTGGCGGCGGCGGCTTCATCAACGTCGGCAACAGCGGCGATGGCGGCGACGGTGGCAATGGCGTCGGGTCCGGCGGCGATGCCATCAGCGGCGACGCCAGCGCCAACGGCGGCATCGCCGGCGGTGGCGACGGCGGCGACGGTGGCGACTCCAGCTCCGCTGGCGATGGCGGCTCCGGTGGCGACGGCGGCAATGGAAACGCCAACGGTGGTGGCGCCACGGGCGGAGCCGCGACCGGCGGCGACGGTGGTACCAATAACGGCGGCGACGGCGGCAATGCTGGCGGCGGTGGCTTCATCAACGTCGGTAACAGCGGCGACGGCGGCAACGGTGGCAACGGCGAGGGGTCCGGCGGCAACGCCATCGGCGGCGATGCCAGCGCCAACGGCGGCGTTGCTGGCGGCGGCGACGGCGGCAATGCTGGTGACGCATCCGGCGGCGGTGGTTTCCTCGAGAGCAGCGACGGCGGCAATGGCGGCGACGGTGGGAACGGCCGGGCCAACGGTGGTACCGCAACGGGCGGCGCCGCGACGGGCGGTGCCGGCGGCTCCAATAACGGCGGCGACGGCGGCAATGCGGGCGGCGGTGGCTTCATCAACGTCGGCAACAGCGGCGACGGCGGCAACGGCGGCGATGGCGTCGGGTCCGGCGGCGACGCCACCGGTGGCGACGCCAGCGCCAACGGCGGCATCGCTGGCGGTGGCGACGGTGGCGACGGCGGCGACTCCAGTTCCGTCGGCGATGGTGGAGATGGTGGCGACGGCGGCAACGGGAACGCCAACGGTGGTGGCGCCGCGGGCGGAGCCGCGACCGGCGGCGACGGTGGTACCAATAACGGCGGCGCTGGCGGCGACGCCGGCGGTTTCGGAGGTCTGCCCCCGTTCCTGCCTCCATTCCTGCCCCTGCCCCTGAACCTGAATCCGGATCTGGGACAGGGCCTGGGCTCGATCATCGGCGCGGGCACCGGCAGCGGGGGTGACGGCGGCGATGGCGGCGATGGCGTCGGCTCCGGCGGCGATGCCATCGGCGGCCACGCCAGTGCCAACGGTGGTGTCAGCGGCGGCGGTGACGGCGGTGACGGCGGCAACGCCGGGTCCGACGACCTTGGCACCGACGACTTCGACGGCTTCGATCTGTAGACCGTCTCACGTCCGCGCCAGTGCGGCGTCTCGACGACGAACGTCCCCTCGTTCGGTGGGGTGACCCGGTCATGGGGCGCCTCACCGGATCAGAGGACAGCGCGACCGGCCGGTTCGGGAACCCCCGAGCCGGCCGGTCGCTCGTTTTCGTCGCCAGTCCTTCAAGGGGATCGCCTGACCCTGGTACCGACCTGTATGGCGTTGGCGGAGGTCGTTCACTCCTGGGTCCGTCCTGGGTACCGTTCGGTTTCGGCCGCGCTCTGGCGCCCGGCGGCGCTGCCCTGGCGGCTCGGTCGAGTGGCGAGGTGACGGGGTGGCGAGTGACGAGGTGGCCGGGCCAGACGTCTCGACGGGTCTCTGGGCACCCGGCAGGACGCCAGGAACGCCTCGGCGACGAGGTGACCGTCACCCCGGCGCGGACACCCAGCCGGATGGAACGGTCATGGACCACCGGTTCGATCCGATCTCCGGCCCATGACGGCGGCGGATGAGGCGAGCCGTGGGGATCGTTGCTGACAATCGAGACAAGAGATGCCTGCTCGCTTCCGGGCCGGAAAACCCCAGAACGACAACCCGATGGGAGTACGTATACTGACGGCGGTCCGGATCGGGGAGCGATCCGGGACTAAACGCGTTCCCGGGGGGGAAGCACATGCACGGAGCGTTTACGGCATTTCGCGCGATCGCGGCACTGGCTCTGGTGCTCGCAATGGTCGCGGGACTGTTCACGGTCCAGCAGGCTCGCGCCGGCTCCGGTCTGACGGCGGTCGTGTCGGGTGCGGTGCCCGCCAGTGCCAACCCGGATTCCGGTGACGACAGCGCGAACGGCGGCACCGGCGGCGGTGGTGCCGGCGGCGGCGGTGGCGGCAACAACAGCGCGTCCGACGAGGGCACCGAGTCGGCAGATCCCATTGAGTCCGATGAGCCGATCGATTCGGCTTCCCCCATCGCGTCGGCTGAGGCGACCGGCTCCGATGAGCCGATCGAGTCGGCCTCCCCGAGCGCGTCCGACGACGTTGACGTGATCACGGATGGCGTCATCATCACCGGTCAGTTCCAGGAGGACCCCGAGCGCGCCGGCGAGTACGAGTACTTCTACAACTTCGTCTCGACCGATGCGGTCAACGACATCCGCCTGGCCGGGGCGGGCGAGCAGACCTACGTCGTCGCCTACATCGATGACGACGGGGATCCGGCGACCGATGACGTGGTCGTCGTGGACTCCGGGTCGACCGACGAGAACGGCATGGTCACGCTGGACGCGCCGGTGGGTGAGGACTACTTCATCTACGAGGCGGACGACTTCAACGTGCCGTTCGGCTCCGAGACCATTCCGGCCGGGACGTCGTCGAACTTCCGGGCCGTCGAGTATGTCGATGCCATCGCGGCGTCCGTGAGCGAGTCGGCGTCCGCGAACGAGTCGGCGTCCGCGAACGAATCGGCAGCGGCGTCGGCTTTCAGCGCCGGCACCGCGTCGAGCGGCGGCACGGCCTCCAGTGCCGGCACCGCGTCGGCCGCGGCCAGCACGGCTGCTGGCGCGGCCACGACCCTGCCGAACACCGGCGCCGGCGACTCCGGGACGGATTCCTCGATGACGTGGGCGCTGTTCGCGCTCATGGCCATCGTCGGCGTCGCGGTCGCGGGTCTGGGGCTGCGCCGCCCCAGAGTCTAGGCGGGCATCATCACTCGCGGTGACCTGGTGACGGGATTCCGGTAACGGGCGATGTCACCAGACAGGGGAGCAACACGGCAGGTTGGTCCCGGAACATCCGGGACCGGCCTGTCGCTCGTTTTCGGACCCAGCCGGTCGACGGGCGATCACGCGAAGCTGGTACCGGCGCGAATCGCGTTCGCGAAATGAGTTCGACACTGGTGCGCCACATGATCGGGGTTATCGATGTCCCGGCGTCGGCGTCAGGCACTACCGGGCCGACCAACTCGGGCCATCGGAGGGTGCCGAAGGTATGGGAAATCGGTCCGGGTGCGTTCCGACGAGTGGCCTATAGACGTCATGGTGATCTCTCAATAGTCAAAGGTCCCCGATTCAAGAAAAAAGCGTGCCGTGAGACGCTCGGGCTATCGGTAATGGCATAGTCAATTAGTCCCTATCGCAAGGTATTGTCACCAATTCGTACGTAAAATACTCAATCCACTCCTATACTGCGCGTACGGGCGTTCTGGGGAGAACGTGCCTGGTCCATCGTCATCGCCCTGGGAGGGGTATCGAATGTCAAGAGTATTCACGGCCTTCCGCACCTTCGCGGCACTGAGTCTGGTGCTCGCGATGGTGGCCGGCATCATCGGTCTCAACGGCCCGGGCAAAGCATCCGCTGGCGCAGTGACGGTCGACGCCTCCGTCTGCATCTCCCTCTTCGATCAGGGGTTGCTGACCGCCGATGGCACCGTTGTCGCTGACGTTGGGCTCACGCAGTTGACCGACGCGATTACCAGCGTTGATGTCGTTACCGCCGCTGCCATCGCGGCCCAGATCTTCAGCAACGGTGGCTGCGAGGGGCAGATTCCGGCGGCCCCGGTTGAGCCTACTGCACCCACGTTGTCCCTGACGGCTGATCCGGCCGCGGCCACCGTGCCAACGGCGGACGGTGTGGTCAGCGCCACCCTGAGCGCGAGCTCGGACGCGGCGCAGGTCTCGTACGCGTTCTACTTCGCCGACTGCGCGACTGGCGCGGCGACCGGGGCGGACCTCATCACCAGTGGCGGTGCCGTTGCCGCGGGTGATGTGGTCAGCACGACCGCCTCCGTCGGCGTTGGCACGACCTGCTTCGTCTTCCAGACCAGCGACGGAGTGACCCCGACCGGCTCCAACGTCGCGTCGGTCACGGTCACCATCGAAGAGGCTCCGGTCGAGCCGGTTCTCACCGTCGACCTCTGTCTCTCCCTGGGCGCACTGCTCAGTGACGACGGTCTCGTCCTCGACGACATAACCTTCGCCGCGGCGGCCCTGCTGCTGGTCCCGGGTCTGACTGACGCCCAGATCACCGCCGTGCTCGACGGCGGCTGTGACGAGTTCATCAACCCGGTCGATCCCCCCGTCGAACCGGTGATCGACCTCGATCTCTGCCTCTCCCTGGGCGCACTGCTCGATGACGACGGTCTCGTCGTGGACATCGACGCGTTCGCGGCGGCGGCCCTGCAGCTCGGGCTGACCCCCACTGAGATCGACGCCGTGCTTGGCGGCGGCTGCGACGAGTTCATCAACCCCGGAGCCGGCGATCCGGTCCTGACGCTCACCGCCGACCCGAATCCGGTCACGGTCCCGACCGGCGGGACCGGCACGGTGACGCTGACGGGAAGCTCGGACACCGCTCAGGACTTCTTCGCGTTCTATGTCGCCGACTGCGCGACCGGCGTGGCGATCACACCGGCCGTCTCCTCTGGCGGTCCCATCGACGCGGATGAGATGGTCAGCGCGACCGTCTCGGATCTCGCGGTTGGGCAGACCTGTTTCCAGTTCCAGGCGGGCGACGGGACCAACACGTTCGGCTCCGACATCCTGACGGTGACGGTGACCGAAGACGATGGTGTCGATCCGATTGTCGACCTCGACCTCTGCGTCTCCCTGGGCACACTGCTCAGTGATGACGGGCTCGTCCTCGACGACACAACCTTCGCCCTGGAGGCCCTCCTGCTGGTTCCAGGCCTGACTGACGCCCAAATCACTGCCGTACTCGGCGGCGCCTGCAACGAGTTCATCAACCCTGACGACGGCAACGGCTCCGACGACGGCAACGGCTCTGATGACGGGAACGGGTCCGACGATGGCGGGGACCCGGTCATCGATGTCGACCTCTGTCTCTCGCTCGTAGCGAGCGGACTGATCGATCAGGATGGGGTCGTTGTCGACCTCTCGGCATTCCTCAGGGTGGCCATCAATCAGGGTCTGAGTGCCGCCGAGATCAACGCCGTGCTCAACGGTGACTGCGGGGACCTGATCGACGACGGGAACGGGTCCGACGACGGGAACGGCTCGGACGACGGGAACGGGTCCGACGACGGGAACGGGTCCGACGACGGGAACGGGTCCGACGATGGCAACGGGTCCGGCGACGTTGACGTAATCGCGGATGGCGTCATCATCACCGGTCAGTTCCAGGAGGATGCCGCGCGCGCCGGCGAGTACGAGTACTTCTACAACATCGTCTCGACGGACGAAGTGAATGACATCCGTCTCGCTGGGGCGGGTGAGCAGACGTACTTCGTCGCCTACATCGATGATGACGGGGATCCGGCGACCGATGACGTGGTCGTCGTGGACTCCGGCTCGACCGACGCGAACGGCATGGTCACGCTGGACGCGCCGGTGGATGAGGACTACTTCATCTACGAGGAGGACGACTTCAACGAGCCGTTCGGCTCCGAGACCATCCCGGCCGGTTCCGCGTCGAACTTCCGGGTCGTCGAGTACGTCGATGCCATTGACGATGGCAACGGGTCCGATGACGGGAACGGATCCGACGATGGCAACGGCTCGGACGATGGTAACGGGTCCGACGACGGCAACGAGTCCGATGACGGGAACAACTCGGACGACGGGAACGGGTCGGGTAGCGGCACGGCCTCGGGTAGTGGCACGGCCTCGGGCAGCGGCACCGCGTCGAACGGCGGCACCGCGTCGAACACCGGCACCGCGTCGAACGGTGGCACCGCGTCGCGGGCTGGCACGGCCGGGACATCGGGAACGTCCGGTACCGGCGGGGCGACCTCCCTCCCGAACACCGGCGCTGGTGACTCCGGCATGGGTTCCTCGATGACCTGGGTGCTGTTCGCGCTCCTGGCCGTCGTCGGTGTGATCGCAGCGGGCCTCGGCCTGCGCCGCCGCGCCGTCTAGCCCCCCAGCGCATAGTCCGGTGAGGCTGCCCGGCAACGGGGCGCCTTACTGGACCAAGGGACGTGCAGCGGGCCGGCTCGGGGAAACCTGAGCCGGCCCGTCGCGTTGCGGTTCAGGACATGTCGGGAGGTCCCCACGCACGTTGATGTGAGTCCTGCGTGATGTCCGAGATGAGCGCCCGGACACCCTGTCCGCGGCGCGGCACCCATTCACGATCGGTCCGGACACGTCAACCGGACATACCGGACACGATGACCGTTCACTTGGTCATGGTCCGGTACCGAATTGCGTGGGAGACCGAACGGGTGTCCGGTTGGGAAGATGTCGTCACCGCGGCGGTCGCGCGTATCACGTCGTAACCGCCGCAGTCTGGCCGTGCCGGTATACTGCGGCCATGGACACTCCTCACCCACCCCGCCAGCGTCTCCATTCCGGCCAGGGGAGACCACTCCCTGGGCTTCCGCTCGTGGTCATCGCCCGAACCGTCGCCGTCGCGGTCCTCGTGCTGGCGGTGCTCGCTGGTGCGGGCGGCGGTCCCGCGATGGCCCAGGACGAGCCGCCCGGTCCCAACGTCACCGGGACCGTCGTCCCGGACATGCTCACCATCCAGGGCATCGTCGCCCAGGACAACGACCGGGCCGGGAGCTACGAGTACCTCGTCGACATCACCGCCTCGGCCGATGTCGCCGACGGCTACCGGCTCGCCGGCGCCGGTGAGCAGACCTACATCGCGGTCGATTCGACGACGTTCGAAGACATCGACGTCGCCTCGACCGACGCCAGCGGCGTCGCCGTCCTCGATGGCGAGGTCGGGGCCAGCTTCTACGTCTACGAGGTCGACGACGTCGACGCCGGCGGCATCCCGCTCGGGACCGATGACCTCTTCCTGCCGGCCAACGACCCCAACCCGGCCATCACGCTGACCGGCATCTTCTATGTCGCCGGTCCGGCCGTCGAGCCGGAGCCGTCGGTGGCGCCGCCCGTCGAGCCCTCAGCCGAGCCCCTGCCGCCCGGCAACGCCACCGGCACGATCCTGCCCGATGCGATCAGCGTGCAGGGTGTCGTCGTCGAGGACGCCGGCCGGGCCGGGGAGACCGACTACCTGCTCAATGTCACGACCGCCGCCGAGGTGGGCGACTTCCGTTCGGCCCGTGAGGGGGAGCAGACCTATCAGGTCGTCGATCTGGCATCCGGTACGGTCATCGACCAGACCAGCACCGACGCCAACGGCCAGGCCGTGCTCGACGGAGAGGTCGATGCCGCCTACTACGTCGTCGAGATCAGCGACAGGGCCGAGATCCCTGGGACCGACAGCCTGTTCTACGCCGCCGGCGACCCCAACGCATTCATCGCGCTGACCGCGGTGGTCTACGTCGCTCAACTGGAGCCGGACCCGAGCCCATCACCAAGCCCTGATCTTCCCGTCTCGCCCAGCCCGGTGGGGTCGGAGCGCCCGGCCGCCAGTCCGAGCGTGGCCGAGCGACCGTCGCCGGTGGCGGGCAGCTCAGACGACCCTGGCCCGTCGGGCGATCCCAGCGATCCTGGGCCGTCGGTCGATGCCAGCCCATCGCCGGTCGCGTCCGTGGTCGCGTCGGCAGTCTCCTCGGCCGGCGCGTCCGCCGAACCGTCCACCCCGGATGAGACCGGCGAGACCGTGACGATTACGATCCTGGTCCCGCTCCCTGACGGTGTCGAGATCTGCCTGGGCGACCAGTGCCAGATCTTGCGGGCTGGCGGGAGCGCGTCGAACGTGATCGGAGCTGACCGGCAGAAGGCCGTCAGCCGGAGTGTCATCGCGCAGACCGGGATTCCGGCCGGGACGGTCGTCGTCTTCCGGAACGTGCCGCCTGGTACCTATCGCCTGACCATCTCGCTGGATGGCGTCCTGCTCTATGCCACCGCGATCGACGTCGTGGCCGGTCAGCCGGCCAGCGGAACGATCGATGACCGGGATCGTGTCGATCCACCGGCCGCCACGTCGCCCGGTGCCGTCGTCGCGGGGGACGGTATCGCCGGGCCCAGCGCCGCGGCCAGCCGGGCGGCCGCTCCGGTCGTGAGCCAGCGGAGTGGTACCAGCACGTTGCCCAACACTGGCGCTGGTCCTGAAGCGGCGTCGACACCGCTCCCGGCGCTGGCCGCGTGGCTGGCGGTCCTGGCCGGCCTGGTCGCCGCGGCCATCGCCTTCAGGTTGCGCCGCCGTGGCGCCTGAGTGTCGCTCGACCGACCGGCGTCGACAATCGAACGTCCGAGACACGCCGATTCACAAGGCGGCATGATCGCGAACGGCGCGGGCCGATCCGGTCGCGCTGACATCCCGCCGCGGGTCATTGCCGATGGCGGTACCAGGACCCGGCAATCGGTGCAGTCGCCCTCACGTACCATGGGATCGAACGTTCCCCCGACCCGACAGGAGTCCCCAGAACTGATGCGGCGATCACTCCGGCCTGGCCTTCGCGGGCGACAACTCACGCTCGGAATCGCCTTGCTCATCGCCAGCATGGTCGGCGTCGCGATCGCCTTGCCTGCCACGGCTTCGGTCGGACCAGGAGCCCATCCTCCCGCGGCCGGAGCGCCAGATCGCCCATCTCCTTCCGGTCACTCATCCCGCAACTCATCGACCGGGTCGGCCCATGCGAATGCCGCGGCCACGCCTGACCGCCGTGGTAGTCCGGGAACGTCGTCGTCTCCCTCCGTCTCTCCGGAGCCGGCGCCGTCCGCGCCACCGGCCGCGGCGCTGGCGACGGATACGGTCTCGCTGTTCGGCTTCGTCTGCGCCGAACCCGGTGGCGCGGATCACGTCGTCTACAGCCGAAACCCGGACCGGGCCGACCCCGCCGATGGCTGCCGGACGGCCCGGTCCGGAGAGCTGTCCATCGTCGTGACCGACCCGGCCGACCCGACTGTTCGCTACGACCGCGTCCAGACCGGCCCCGACGGCTACGCCAACGCCGTCGTTCCCGTCGGGCGGCCGTTCGTGCTCGCCCTCGCGGCCGACGGCGAGCCGGTGACCCGCTCGGAGATGTCGCCGGTCTACCGGCTCAACGCCCGCCCCGACCGGCGCGAGCCGATCTCGGTCCGCGTCTTTCATCTCACCGGCGCTGGCGCGAACGGGACGCCCAGGGCCAGCGACCCGAACGGGTCTGGCGACGGGACACCGGGCGCCGGCTCCGACGACAGCCAGCCGATCACGATCATCGGGCTGATCTGCGTCTCGGAGAGCCGGGCCGGGATCTACGATTACCTGCAGGGTGCCGACCAGCCGGCGCTCGACGAGGGGCCTTGCCGCCGGGCGACCATCGATGAGCTGGAGTTCCTGCTGCTGGACAACGACAACGCATCCACCCTCTATGACGACGCCATGACCGGGATCGATGGGGCCGCGATCGCCGATGCCCCGGCCGGCCGGCCGTTCTTCGTCACCGAGTTCAGCGATGATCCGGGCGTCGAGACGGGACTGCCCGGTGGGTCGCCGGCGATCACGATCCCGCGGGACCGTGACGCCCGCCAGCCAGTCGTGCTGACCGTCGTCCGGAACGTCGCTCCCGGTGCGCTCGATCTGCCGGCCGGGACGATGATGGTGAGCACGGTCGTCTGCCCGTCCGCGGCCGGGGCTGAGTCGCTGACCGTCCTCGGGCCAGCGCCGACGATCCTGATCCGGCCGGAAGGCGCCTCGCCAGCGACCCCGCAGCCCGGCAGCGCCCCCGGCTGCGGGGAGGCGACCGGACGCTATGAGATCGCCCCGTATGGCGACGACACCGTGCCGCCGATCGTGGTCGGCGACGAGGCGGACGATGGGGCGCTGATCGTCCCGCTGCCCGCTACCCTCGCCGTCGACGGGACCCGGGTCTTCGATCCCTACCGGATCAGCGAGACCAGCACTGGCCAGACGGCGACGTTCGACATCCAGGAGGGTGCCTGGACCTCGCTCCGGGTCGTCCTCGTCGACCGTCCGGCCACGCCGGTCCCGGCGGACGACGCGACGGCGACTGGTTCTGAGGCCGGCACCCCTGAGCCCGGACCGGGGGCATCCGGCGACGTCCCCCAGCCCGTCCCCGGCACCCCGGCCGTCATCGGTGTCCCGGGAACGGGCGACGCGGCCGCGAGTTCCGCCGCGACGGCCGCCACCGCCGCTGCGACTGCCGCCCCGGACGAGAACGGGGCCGGCGGGCTGCCGACCTCACCGGTCCGACTGCTCTGGGCGGCCCTGACCGTCCTCGCGATCGGCGTCTTCCTGGCCGGGGCCTGGGTGCTCCGCCGTCCCGGCCACCGCTGGCAGCGGCGAGCGGGTTCCTGACGGGGTGGTTGTGGTGGGGCCCATCCGGCCCGGTAGTGGGGATGGATCGAGCGGACCAAACGACCGACGTGATCTATCGCGGTCCGTACCTCAGGTTTGTACAGGGCCGGGCGAAGGCGGGAGCGGCGACATGGTGTACAAGGCGACGCGGGATGTCGTGCAGCGGGTGATGCCGCTGCTGGACCAGCTGGCTGGCCAGACCATCGACAAGGCGCGGCTGCTGCAGTACCTCTCGGCCCGCGCCGGAGCGGACTGGGGCGTGCTGCGGATCGTCGCGGACCGGGTCGCGCCGGGCGGGGAGCCGGGCGAGGGCGACCGCCTGTTCACGTTCCAGGACATCGCGTCGGGGTCGCGAGTATGACCTGCGTTACCCGGCCTGCCTGCCCGAGGCATCTCGACGACCTCGTCCGCGACGAGTACAAGCGGCTGGCGGTGGACCGGCCGCTGACGAGCATGGCCCGGCCGCTGTTCGACTGGCTGTACGCCGACCGCTACTGCGGGTTCTGTCGCTGGCGGGGCGCCGAGTATGACCCGTTCCACCGGGAGTGCTGGTTCGCCGGGAGTCCGGTCAACTTCGAGGCTGTGCCTCGGCTCTGAGGGAGATCGTCATTCCACCCCGGTCCCGCGGCGTCCGTGAACATCGAGATTCCGCTGGCGCTGGGTATTCCTGGCGAGAAGTATGACGGAACTTCGACATGTTTTGCTCTTCACATGCCACCAGACACTTCGGACATTCAAAGTGTTCTATAAAATGGGGGATTGCAATTCCGATCAGACGTATTACGATTGGATGACCCGAACGAAACCTTCGCCCGGGCACCGTTCACGCCAACGTGAGACTCGACAAGCCACACAGACCTTTGCGCTGGGAACGGATACGAAAGAGGGTGTCAGATGTCTGACGATCATGCGGCCAATCATGCGTCCAGCGAGTTGACGCGACGAAAGCTGCTTCAGATGGGTGGCGCCGCGGCGGTCCCGGTCGTTGGGCTGGCCGCCATGGCCCGGTCCGGCGCGCTGGCCGGCTCGGGGACGCCGGAGGCCGGCACCCCGGCCGCGACGCCGGTCGGGCCGGTCGGCACCGGCGCGACCCCGGGCGCGACGCCGGCTGCCACCCCGACCGCCGCCGGTGACGCCGGGAGCTGGGCGACCTTTGGCGGCGACTACGGCCAGACGCGCCACTCACCGATGGGCCAGATCACCCGGGACAACGTCACCGACCTCGGCATCGCATGGCAGGTCGACTTCCAGGCGATCGACGACACGATCCCGCCGGCCAACCAGTCCTTCCCGCTCGTGGTCGACGGCGTCATCTACGTCACGACCACCTACAGCCACGTCTTCGCCCTCGACGCCGCCACGGGCGACGTCAAGTGGCACTGGCAGCCGGACCAGATCGGCTTCTTCAAGAACTTCGGCGTCTCCGCCAACCGCGGCGTCGCGGTCGGTGGCGGCAGCGTCTTCGTCATGACGCTCGACATGCACATCTACAAGCTCGACCAGGCGACCGGCGAGCTCCAGCAGACGCTCCAGATCTGGGACGTCGTCCCCGATGCCCGGGCCGAGTTCGGCTACTACGAGTCGACCGCGCCGATCCTCTACGACGGCGTACTCTACTTCGGCGTCTCCGGCTCCGACAATGGCGCCCGCGGCTTCCTGATGGCGGTCAACGCCGCCGACATGAGCCCGGCCTGGCCGGCTCCGTTCTGGACTATCCCGCCGGACGGCCAGGACTGGCGCAGCCAGGGCGAGAACCACGGCGGTGGCACCCCCTGGATGCCGGCGTCCGTCGATCCCGAGACCGGGATCCTCTACTTCGTCAGCGGCAACCCGTCGCCGGACTTCTTTGGCGGTGTCCGGCCGGGCAACAACCCGAACACGAACAGCATCATCGCCGTCGACGCCAAGTCTGGCGAGCAGATCTGGGTCAGACAGTCGATCGACCGCGATGTCTGGGACTACGACATGGCGGCCCCGCCGGTCCTGTTCACCGCCGTCATCGACGGGACGGAGCGCAAGGTCGTCGCCGAGGGCAGCAAGGCCGGCCAGTGGTGGTGCTGGGACGCGGCCACGGGCGACGTCATCTACGACGGCGTGCCGTTCGCCACGATCGACCACCCGGACCCGACCCCGGAGGGCGTGCTGGTCTACCCCGGCATCCTTGGCGGCTCCAACTACGCGCCGCAGTCGTACGATCCGACGACCAACTTCTACCTGCTCTGCAACATCGAGTGGCCGGCCACGGTCTCCTACGCCGACCCGGCCGCCGTCGAGCGGCGTGGGCGCGGCGACATCGACTACGGCGGCACGGCGATCTTCTCCAGCGACATCGCTCCCTACGGTACCTACGTCGCCATCGACATGGGCACCGGGGAGGTCGCCTATTCCAAGGAGCGGCCGGGGATCCTCCGGAGCGGCTTCACGACGACCGCCTCGGGGCTCGGTTTCTTCGGCGGGACGACCTACGCCGACTCCAACCTCCACTGCATCGACACCGCGACCGGCGATGTGCTCTGGTCCTTCGGCGTCGGCAACGACGTCCAGTCGGCCCCGTCGATCTTCGAGCTGGACGGCGAGCAGTACATCGCCCAGGTCGTCGGTGGCACGGGCTCGAAGCTGATGGTGTTCGGGTTGGGTGGCGACAAGACCCAGATCGACGCGCCGGCGCCGCCCCAGCGGGCGACGACCCCGCCGCCGACCGACGCGAGTCAGTTCCTCCAGCTCGATACCCAGAAGGAGAACACGATCGTCTTCAACGCCGTCGGTGGCTACAACGACGCCAACAACGGCCTGAACTTCAACGGCTACAGCAAGGGCGACGCGACGATCACCGTCCCGGCCGGCTGGGGGCTGATCGTCAACCTCTGGAACAACGCCCCGATCCCGCACAGCCTCGGCATCGTTACCGCCGACCAGGTGACGCAGGCGACGGACTACACCTTCGCCTTCCAGGGCGCATACACGCCGAACCCGATCAATGGCTTCACCGGTGACCAGGAGCAGCATCTCGTGGCGGTGGAATCCCCACTGCCACTGGCCAGTCCCGGCAAGTTCGCGATCATCTGCGTGATCCCTGGCCACACCCCGGCCGGCATGTGGCTGAACCTCGTCGTCGACGAGAACGCCACGACCGCGACCCTCGAGGGCCCGGACGGCACGTTCGAGGCCCAGCTGCCAGCGACATCGGCGACTCCCGAGGCAACGCCGCAGTCGTAGACCTGACGGCACCCACGCACCCAGGGTCCCGCCGCCCGGCGACCACGGTCGCCGGGCGGCGGGACCCCTCGAGAAGGACGGACAACGGTGTTATGGCCATCCGCGATCCGATCGCTGAGGCAGACCTCGGGCGAGGTCGACTTCGGTCTCGATCAGCCGCTCATCCCGGTCACCCTCTGGGACCGGGGCGGCGACAATCAGTTCACCATCAACGGCAGACTCACGCTTGACGGCAACCCGGTTGGCGGCGCCCGCGTCGGCCTCGATGCCTACACCCTGCCCACCCCGACCATGGATGACGGCTCTTTCACCCTTCGGGGCGACCGGACCGTCCTGAGTCGGCTGCGGCTCCACGTCGCGGACGCCAGCGACGCAACGGTCAGCGGATCCGCGGCTGGCGGCGATGCGCTGTCCGCGACCGAGACGGTGATCGAGACCGCCTTCCCGATCGTGCTGGACAGCAATGCGTCCGTGGCGGCCGGAGCGACGGTGACCGGAAAGGTCACCTTCGCGGACGGCGCGGCTCCGGCGCCGCAGGTCGTCCTCTGGGGCTACCAGCTGACTGGCACCGTGATGGACGAGTCCGGCGCACCGATCTCGGGGGCGCACGTCAGCGTGTCCGACGACGAGGGCGAGACCTGGGCCGTCTCTGGCCAGACGGTGGATGATGGGGTCTACAGCCTCCGGTTCTACCCACAGGCCGACACCGAGGTCTCGGTCCGGGTCTCGATCGGATCAGACTTGCTGGAGAGCGCGGCGCCGGTCGGCTTCGCCGCGGCCACCAGCGCCCACCTGGACGTCGTCGCGATGATGTCGGACGGAATGGTCGCCGGAACCGGTCCGGACGGCGCTTTCGACGTCGAGCCCATCCCGGGGGCGGAGTACGTCGGTTACCTGGTTGGCATCGCCGTCGACGACGTTCCGGTCGCTGGCGTCACGACCTGGCCGGACGCCAGCGGCGCCTTCTCGGTGACGCTGCCGGACCCGCTGCCGACCGGCGACCTGAGCTTCTTTCAGGCCCGGCTCCGCTTCCTGACGGTCGAGCGCGTGGTTCCGGGGGAGCCAGTGGCGGACGGGATCATCCCCGCCACGCTTGACGCGTTCGCACCCCGCAATCTGCCACCGGCCCTCACCCTGAGCTGATCGACGCGGTCCCGGCAATGGCGGAAGGCGTCCGGACGATCCGGGCGCCTTCCGCCATTGCCGGTTTGTCCCAGGGGTGGAGAACCGGCGGCTTCGGCGCCCGTCAGCGCGAACCGATTCCCTCAGCCAGCACCGGGTCGAGTTCGTCGATCAACTGCCCGAACAGTTCCGTGGCGTTGTGGGTTCGGTCCTCGATCGTCGTCGGCAGGCACATGTGGTACGTCCCGGTCGGGAGGACGCCGCAGCCGCCGAAGTAGCGCAGCATCAGGAACTGGACGACGACCTCCTCGCCGGCGTGGACGGCCGGTAGTCGGGGCCACCACGAGAAGCCGCCGACGGCCGCCAGCTTCGCCCGGTCGAACAGCAGGTTCGCCCCGCCGACCCAGGCGAGGTGGTAGCGGAGCGTCTCGCCGCTGGGCGCCAGCCGTCGCTCGATGTGCAGCGGGTTAGCGGCGCTGTTGACTGGTGCCCGCTCCCAGGGAATCGTCTCCGGCGTGAATGGTTCGGGCACGACCGGCCCGTCCCAGAGTTCGATCCTCTGCTGATGCGGCCGGATGTCCTCCAGGTACTGCAAGCCGACGGCGGGGCAGCCGACGAAGCCGCAACCCTCGACCCGGAGGACCCCGAGCATCCGTTCCATGACCCGCGGTTCGAGCGCGACATCGTCGTCCAGGTAATGGACATACTGGGCGGTCGCCGTCTCCAGCAGGAACTGACGCTGCTGGGCCATGCCCCGCCGGGGGAAGTTGTGATGGATGGTGACGGTGTGGCCGTGCCAGCAGAGGGCGTCGACCAGCGTCTGGATCTCGAGCGAGTCCGTGTAGCGCTCGGGTTCGTCCGTCTGATCGGAGATCGTGACGTCGAAGTCGCGGAAGGTCTGGCCGAGCAGGCTCGTCAGGACGATCGCCAGCGCGGTCTTCCGGCCGAAGGTCGGGATGAGGACATTGACCAGAACCATCGTGCTGCCAGCCCTTCGGAAGTGTTTAGGCGGTATCGGGATTGATAGGGGTGTCCCGGACTGCTGACCGGACTGACTTGTCAAGTGCAGCATGGGTGCCAGTGCCACGCAGGAGCCCGAACCGGTCTTTTCGGGATCATCTACGCTCACTTCGCGGACGGCCGTCTCGTAGGGTCATCCGCTCTCGCATCGCTGGCGGTGACCGGCCGCCGCAGCGGCCTTCGCCGTCAGGCGAGATCGTCGCAAATGGCGTATTGACGGAACCGACCACGGTGTCGGCCTGGGAAGGGACGCGCACGACGCGGTCGAATCTCGGCTCGGTTAAACCCAGGGGACGGTTATCGCCCTGCGGGGCGATGGCGCCTGCGGGCGCCGGTCAGGGCCAGCGAAGCGAGAGCCCGTGACCCTACGAACGAAGGCCACTGCGGCAGCCGGGCTTGCAAACGTCGCCCCTACGAACGGGCCGCTGTGACGGCGCGTGATCTGTTCGCCTGGCTCGCTTGGCGGGAGACGAGCAGCGCCCACAGCACCAGCGGGATCTGGAACGGGAGCCGTCCCAAGGCGATGATCTGTTCACTCGCCCCGTCGGCGTCGAGGGCCATCTGGACGTTGGCCGGGAAGACGACGACGAACAGGGCCGCGGCGGCCAGCCCACCGAGCCGGCGCGTCCGGGGCAGGGCGACCAGCCCGGCGACCGTCAGTTCGGCAATGCCGCTAAGGTACGTCCAGAGTCGCGGGTTGGGCAGAACCGACGGCACGATGCCGTCGAAGAACGTGGGCTGGACGAGGTGGACGATGCCGGTGGCGGTGAGCGTCCCGGACAGTGCCCAGGCCGCGATCGGTCGGGACATCGTGGGGCTCCTGACAGGGATGGCCGCGGGCAGCCAGCGCTGACTGTCCACGGCCGGGGGTGCTACATCTGGGTCGGGGCGGCGATCCCGAGGACGTCGAGGGCGTTGGCCAGTGTCTGCCGGGTCGCGGCGACGAGCGCGAGGCGGGCGGTCCGCTGCGGCTCCTCGCTCTGGATCACCGGGCAGGCGTGGTAGAAGTCGTTGAAGGTCTTCGCCAGCTCGTAGACGTACTGGCAGATGATCGTCGGCCGGTTCTCGGCGGCGGCCCGCTGGATCCACTCCGGGTAGGCGGCCAGCTGCTGGAGCAGGTCCAGCTCGGACGGCTCGACGACCGGGAACCGCGTCTCCGGCAGCCGCTCCACGACGGCGGCGTGGTCGACCTTCGCTCGCTCCATGATCCGGCAGGCCCGGGCGTGGGCGTACTGGATGTACGGCGCGGAGTGGCCGTCGAAGCTGAGCGCCTCCTCGACGTCGAAGATCACGATCTTGTTGTTGTCCCGCGCCAGCATCGCGTATTTGAGCGAGCCGATCGCGACCTGCTCGGCGACCTCGGCGGCCCGCTCGGGGGCGAGGTCCGGGTTCTTCTCGGCGATGATCTCGCGGGCACGGGCCAGGACGAGGTCGCGGACGTCCTCGTAGTTCGGCGCGTTGCCCTTGCGGGAGGAGATCGCCCCCTCCGGCAGCGCGACGTACTCGTAGACGATGTGGCCCGCCCGCTTCGCCTGCTCGAATCCCCAGAGCTCCAGCACCTTGACGATCTGCTGGAAGTAGAGCGACTGGCGGACATCGACCACCCAGAGGGCGCGGTCGACGTGGTAGTCGTCGAATTTCCGCTTCGTCAGCGCGAGGTCCTTGGTCGCGTAGAGCGACGTCCCGTCCGAGCGCAGGATCGGTAACGTCCGGTAGGTCTCCGTCTCCAGCCCGAGCTTCTCGTCGATCTTCACCACCGGCAGCCCGTCGCTGATCTCGGCGATGCCCCGGTCGAGCAGCTCCTGGACGATCAGCTTGCCCGGCTCCTCGACCTGGCTCTCGAAGAACCAGACGTCGAACCGAGCTCCCAGCTCGGCGAAGATGCGGCGGAAGTCGACCAGACTCCACTCCCGCGTCTCCTCCCAGAGGGCGACGAACTCGGGCTCCCGAGCCTCCCAGCGGCGCCAGGTGGCGGCCATTTGCTCGCGCCAGACCGGTCCGGCCGGCAACCAGTCCGCGATGTGCCCGGCCAGTTCGGTCCAGGTCGCCAGGCGCTCCTCGGGGGTCGTGGTCGGCTCGGCCTGCCCGTCGACCAGCACGAGCGGCTTGGGGTTCTCGACCTGGTCCCGGAGGAAGTCGCCGACGATTGGCCAGAACGCGACGATGATGTCCGGGTCGCTGAGCTCGGAGTCCTTGATCTCGCCGGCGTGGGTGAAGCGATGGAGGAAGTAGGCGACGTCCTCGCCGGTCTCGGTCGGGATCGAGCGCCAGAGGTACTTCAGGTGGCGGTCGATGCTGGCGATGAAGGCGTAGTCCTCCCTGCTCAGCAGCGTGAGGAAATCCAGGACCGACTGGCGGTAGCGCAGGCGACGTTCGGACTCGGCGTAGAGCTCGCCCAGCCAGCGGCCACGCTGGAGGAGGTCGGTCGGCTCCTGCCCGCTGTGGAACTGCTCGTAGCACCAGAGGCACTGGATGACGTGGCGGCCGATGTCGCCGATGTAGGTGGCGTCCATCACCCGGTAGCCGGCCCGGGCCAGGATCCGGCTGACGGCGACGCCGAGGCTGGTGTTGCGGAGGTGACCGACGTGGAAGGCCTTGTGGGTGTTGGGCTGGCTGTGCTCGACCATGACGAGCTCGTCGATCGGCGTGCCCTGGCCGTAGTCGTCGGCGCCTTCGAGGACCTCGCCGAGCAGGCTGAGCGCCATCGCCGAGGCGTCGAACGAGATGTTGACGTAGCCGTTGACCGCCTCGACGGAGCCGAACGTGACGTCCGGGTCGGCCAGCAGGGCGCCGCGGATCGACTCGGCCACCCGCTGCGACGCCTCGGGGATGCGCTCGTTGACCTTGCGCTTGAGCTCCTTCTTCGAGAGCCCATCGGTCTCGCCAGTGGCCTCGAGCTCGGCGGTGACGACGTCCGACGCCAGCGCCCGGGCGACGGTCGTGGCGGCGCCCCAGGTCCCGGCGAAGGGCAGCGAGCGCAGGTCGATGTAGCGGTCGGCGCCCCCGGCGAGGTCCAGTGCGACCATCGCCCGGCGGATCGCGTCGCGGGATCGGCCTTCCTCGCGGGCGATGATGCCGGCGGGCTGGGCCGGGGCGACCGCCGCGTCGGCCGGGGTCTGGTCCGCCGTGGCCGCCGGCGCCGCGCCGGGCAGGGTCGTCGCTGTCTCGTCTGTCACTGCCAGGCCGTCGGGTCCGCCGCTCGTCATCGCCTGTCTGTCCTCATCCGTTGTTTGGTCCCGAAGCGGGAACGCTCGCATCCGCTTATCGCACACTGGCCAGTCCGGCCCCGTCCGACGCCGAACCGGCGGACAGGAACGGTGGCAGGCCGTGTCGCACAATGCTGCTCGGCCTATTGTGCCTTTTCGGGGACGGGTTATGCTCGCGGACGGCCAGTCTGGCAGCATATTGGCCCGTTTCCGTGACGCGGAATCGTGAGTCGATACCGCCTGGCCGCTTGTGGGCTGACATCGCTGGAGCGTCTGGGGGGGGCCGTCGTGAGAGACGTCCAATTGACCGCGTCGGTGCCCGTCCTGATCGTGACCGGGCCGGTTGGGGCCGGCAAGACGACGGTCGCGGCGGCGATCTCGGCCGAGCTGGAGCGGCGGTCGATCGCCCACGCCTGGGTCGACGTCGACCAGTTGGCCCAGTGCTTCCCGCGCCCGGCCGACGACCCGTTCCACGCCGGGCTCGTGGTCCGGAACCTGGCCGATCTCTGCCGGAACTTCCTCGCGGCCGGGGCGGAACGGCTGATCCTGCCCTACGTGATCGAGGATGCGGCTGGCCGGGCGGCGATCGTCTCGGCCATTCCCGGCGGCGAGCTGACCGTCGTCCGGCTGACGGTCCGGCCGGAGACCGTCCTGGCCCGGCTCCGGGGCCGGGAGTCGGGCGAGAGCCTGGCCTGGCACCTGCGCCGGGCGCCGGAGTTGACGGCGATCATGGAGCGCAACGGCGTCGGGGATCTCATCGTCGGGACCGACGGGCGGACGCCGGACGATCTGGCGCTGGAGATTCTGCGATTGGTTGGGTGGTAGGGCGAATCTTCAAGATTTCGAGCGGTGTTCAACGCCAGAGTGCCGGTCCGTAGGGGAGTCCGCTCTCTTCGCTGGCGGCTCCCGGTCACCAAGCTGCCACTCTGCCGGTCGAAGGCGTCGGTGCCGTGAACGTACAATGGGGGGGCGTGGGGTGTCAGACCTGTGCGACACGCTATCGGCGCGGCGAAGACGCCGTGCATGGGGCCCGCTTGATCGTCTGCCGGTGGCGGGGCCCAGGGATCATCGCTCGTGGTTGTTCCGATCGAGTCCACGTCTCTCGCCGCCGCCAATGGTTCAGCCCATTTGGCTCGTCATCAAGAGTCCGAGATAGCGCCCAACCGTCTCCTGACCGGTCCCATTCAGCCGATCCTCGTCCCGCTTTGGTACGGCTGCGAGCGGCCCGGTGTGGAGCGGGCGCCGGCGCTGATCGACGCGGCGCTCCGCCGGCGCTGGCGGGAGCGCGAGGACGTCGCGCTGGCCGCCCGGCTGCGCGATTCCGTCACGATCGAGATCCCGGACGTTCCCGACGCGCTCGCGCGTCGCGACCGGCACGACCTGGCGTTCCTGCCCGCGATCGCCGTCGCCTCCGCCCGGCTGGCCGACGCCGCGGAGCGGGCCGTCGTGAGCGGGGCGCTGGCCCTGACGATCGGCGGCGACCACGCCGTCGCGGCCGGCAGCCTGGCCGGAGCGGCCCGGGCGGTCCGTGAGATGACCGGGCCGGACGGGCGGCCGGGCCGGCTCGGGGTGATCTGGATCGACACCCACGCCGACCTGAACACGCCCAAGACCAGCCCGAGCGGCCATATCCACGGCCTGCCGCTGGCGACCTCGCTCGGGATCGGGCCGGGGGAGCTGACGTCGCTGGCCGGTGGCCCAGCCGCCGTCGCCGCGGCCGATGTCTGCCTGGTCGGCGTCCGCGATCTCGACCCCGGCGAGCAGCGGATTATCCGCGACCACGGGATCTGGACCCGGACGATGGAGGAGTGGGACGACAATGGCATCCGCGAGGGCGTCCTCGCGGCAATCGCCCACCTTCGCGCGCGCGGCGTGACGGCCGTCCACCTGTCGTTCGACGTCGACGTGATCGACCCGGTCGACCTCCCCGCGACTGGCACGATCTGCCCCGGCGGCCTGACCAGCCGGGAGGCCGCCCGGGTCCTGCGGATGATCCGCGACGCCGAGCTGCCAGTCGTGTCCGCCGACGTCGTCGAGCTGGACCCGACCCGGGACCACGATGACCTCTACCTCTGGACGACGACGATTCTCGTCGCGACGCTGCTGGGCGAGACGCAGCGGTAGCCTGCTCCCGTCCGCGATGACCAGAGCTGGTGGGCTGATCGGCCAACTGGTGGGGAGCCTCCGGGCACGCCGCGTTCGACTGACCGGATAAGCTTGGGGCGGGCCGGGTCGGCCACGCTCGTTTCGTCCCGTTTCGCCTCTGGAGGTGTACCGTGTCCAGGACTGCGCAATCCGACGTGCCATGCGTTTCGGCGAGCTCCGGACTGGCCAACCCGCGCCGGCGCCAGACGCACCAAGCGGCCGTGGCCCTCATGGTCGCGGCCCTGACCGTCGGACTGCTGTCCGGTCCGGTTGCGGCGCGACCGACGGCGGGCTCGACGCCGGCGGCGGGAGGAACACCAGCCGTCGAATCCGTCGCGGGAATTACCTACCGCGAGGTCGACGGCGAGGAGCTCCTGCTCGATGCCTGTCTGCCGGCCAATGCTGCTGAGCCGTTGCCGGCGGTCGTCCTCGTCCATGGCGGCGGCTGGCACCATGGACGCCGGGACGCGCCGCAGTGGCGGTCGCTGTGTACCGACCTGGCAACTGCTGGCTTCGCGACATTCTCCGTCGACTACCGGCTGGCGCCTGAGCATCCGTTCCCAGCCGCATTCGACGATGTCCAGGCGGCCATCGGATGGCTGCGCGAGCCTGAGCAGGTCGATCGGTTCGGGATCGACCCCGACTGGATCGGCATCCTTGGGGGTTCGGCCGGCGGTCAACTCGCCGGACTGGTCGGGACGGCCGGTGAAGGCGATCTCACCGCGGGCGCCCGGGTGCGAGCCGTCGTGTCGCTGTCGGGTCCGATGGACCTTACCGTCGCGGCGCTCGATAGGGCAACGCCGGTGCATCCGGAGCAGGTCCAGTCGGCGCTCAGATTCCTGGGCTGCGCCGACATCGATGACTGCCCGGCGTCGGAGGCGGCCTCGCCGGTCCTGGCCATCGACCCGACCGATCCGCCGTTCCTGCTGGTCAACGCGGCCGACGATCCGGTGGTTCCGGCTGAGCAGGCCGAGACGATGGGAGTGGCGCTGGATGCGGCCGGGGTCTCGAACGACGTCATCGTCGTACCAGGTTCAGCGCATGCGACTCACCTGCTGGATGACCCGGACGTGACTGCCGATGTCTTCGCGTTCCTCGATGAGCATCTTGCCGGGTAGGCGACCCTGTTCAATCCGGAAGCTCGCGGAAACTGTACGGGGCGATTCCGGGCCTGCCTTGGGCACGACCGCGGTCGTCGACTCATTGTTGTCATCTTGACATCATTAGGGAGGAGGGCAGGTGAGACGGTGGGATGAGCAGGCGGCTCGGCGGGCGCGGGAGCGGCGTGGAGTTCCGAAGGGCATCGAGCCGATTCGGCTCAACCCCGAGGTCGTCCGCCAGATGGGGAACCGGCTGCCCGGCTGCCTGCTCAGCGCCGGGATCGTCGCCGCGCCGTTCGTCGGGCTGCTCTACGACGTCAACCTCGCCCTCGGGATTGCCGTCGTCGCGCTGGCCGCGGCGTCGTACCTGGCGCTGGACTCCCGCCGGGTCGCGCCGCCGGAGATGGGGACCCGCCTCCGAACGGTGGCGGTCATCAACGGGACGATCGCGGCCTTCGTCCTGCTGATCCTGATCCTGCGGCTGGCGCTCGATATCTAGGCTGGACCGCGGCGACAATTCAGCCGGGCGCCTCCACCGAATCGATGGAAGGAAGACACCATGAGCGATGCTGCGCATCCGGCACTCGACGGTGATTCCTCCCAGGGCGAGATGGACCGGTTCGCGCCGCCATCAGAGCCGGACCAGACGACCATGCTGGCGGGCTCCGGCGGCCACCGGCTCTGGTCCGGGGTCTGGTATCCGGCGTCGTCCGATCTGCCGGACCGCGGGACCGTCGTCCTGGCGCACGGGTTCGGTGAGTACCTCGGTCGCTACGGCCACGTCATCCGGGCGCTGACGGGCCACGGCTACACCGTCGTCGGGCTCGATCACCGGGGCCACGGCCGCAGCGAGGGTGTCCGGGCCCGGATCGCCCGGGTCGACGATTTCGTGGCCGACCTCGATCTCGCCGTCTCACTGGCCCGGGAGGTGGCGACCCTGCGCGGGGATGCGTCGCGGCCGCCATTCCTGTTCGGCCACTCGATGGGTGGGCTGATCGCGACGCGGTACGTGCTGTCGATGCCGGATCAGATGGCGCTCTCGGGGCTGATCCTGAGTTCACCGGCCCTGCGGCTGACGACCGACCTCTCCGGGCCGGCACTCTGGGCGGGCGGGTTGCTGGCTCGGGTCGCTCCGACGCTCCCGGTCCGCCGGTCGAGTGGCGGCCTGAGCAGTGACCCGGAGGTCGGACGGCGCTGGGCGGCGGATCCGTTGCTCAACCATCAGCCGACCACCGCCCAGATGGCGTGGGCGTTAGCTTCGGCCGCTCGCTCCGCCCGGACGCACCTCGGCGAGATCGCGCTGCCGCTGCTGCTGTTCTACGGCGAGGCCGACACTGTCGTTGACCCGGCCGGTTCCCGCTTCCTGGCCGAGCGGGCGAGCAGCGCCGACCTGACGGTCCGGCCGTGGGCCGGGCTGCTCCACGAGACCTTCAACGAGCCGAACGGCGACGAGGTCATCGCGGAGATGGTTGCCTGGCTGGACGACCGGACCGGGCGTGACCCGGACGTCATCAGGTAGGGCCGGGCCAGGTTCGGATGGTCCCGGGGATCTGCCGGCGCGCGAGCGTCGAAGCCGGAGAGCTGGTGCGGGTCGTGCGTCGGCTTGTCCGGTATGGACAGCCGGCGGGCGGCAACAGGCCGTCGCGTCGGTTCGCCGCGTCAATCCAGAAGGATGCACAACGATGGAACTGCGACAACTCGGGACATCCGGTCTGCTGGTGTCCGCGATCGGGCTCGGCGGCAACACCTTCGGCGCGACAGTGGATGGCGACGAGGCGGTCCGCGTCATCCAGTCGGCGCTGGATCAGGGCATCACCTTCGTCGACACCGCCGATGTCTACTCGAAGGGACGCTCGGAGGAGCTCGTCGGGCAGGCCCTCAAGGGGCGGCGGGACCGCGTCGTCCTGACGACCAAGGCCGGCATGGCCTTCAGCGACAGCCCCTACGAGCAGGGCACGTCGCGCCGCTGGCTGACGCAGTCGGTCGAGCGGTCGCTGAGCCGGCTGGGTGTCGACCACGTCGATCTGCTCCAGGTCCACCGGTTCGACGAGCGGACTCCGCAGGAGGAGACGGTCCGGGCGCTGGACGACCTCGTCCGGGCCGGCAAGGTCCGCTACATCGGCAACAGTAACTACACGGCGTGGCAGATCGCCGAGAGCCAGGGGATCGCGCGGCAGCACGGGCTGTCACCGTGGGTGTCGGCGCAGAACCGCTGGAACCTGATCGACGGGCTCAGCGATCCGACGCTGCTCGGGGCGGCCGGTGCGCTCGGCGTCGGGATCATCCCGTACACCCCACTGGCTTCGGGGCTGCTGACCGGCAAGTACCAGGGGACGACGTCCGCCCCCGAGGGGACGCGCCTTGGCCGGATGGGGAACTACGAGAAGCGGGCGACGCCGGAGAACATGGCGAAGGTCGACCGTCTCAAGAGCTGGGCCGAGGCCCGCGGCCATACCGTCGGCGAGCTGGCGATCGCCTGGCTGCTCGCCCACCGGCAGGTCGGCTCCGTCATCGTCGGCGCCCGTCGGACAGAGCAACTCACCGAGAACCTCAAGGCCGCTGACTGGTCGCTGACGCCGGCGGAGCGGGGTGAGGTCGCCGCCCTCTAGGGTCTGTCAAGGGTCATCCGCTGCCCCGGAGCCGACCCCTCCCCCGGCCCCTCCCCGGCTCCCCGTCGTCGCGCCACCGCTGAAGCGGCGTCGTCTCCAACGGGTCCCGGAGAGGGGAGGACCCCCAAATCAGGCAGGACCCGCTCGCCACCGGCAATTGACGGCTGACGGACCACTAAGTACATTCACAGAATTTCTGCGGGATGTGGCTGTACGCCAATGATCGAGCGCATCTGTTTGGGTACGTGATTGTACCGGTCAAAGAAGGCGGTTGCGGCGGCGATGAGCGCCTTGACGGTCGGGAAGAGTTCGCAGTGGGTGACTTCCCGCCGGAAGTGCCGCCAGAGCATCTCGATCGGATTGAGCCATGGGCTGTAGCTTGGAAGATAGAGCAGGACGAGACGGCCCGCCGCACCACGCACCACCGCCTCGATCTCATCGCCTTCGTGGGTGGAGGCGTTGTCCCATGCCACATAGATGGTTCCGGCGGGATGCTTCTCCACCAACGTCTCAAGGAGTTCGGCGATTTCGCGCCGTCGTTTATGCCGGCGGATGAGGACGACGGTCTGGCCGGCATGGTAATCCACCGCCCCAATGCCGTACCGTTTCTGTGGCTGGCCAGGCGTTGAAATCATCACCTGCTGGCCTTTGGGACTCCACATGGCCGTGAGCGTTGGTAGCCAACTCAGGTTGAACTCGTCGGCATAGTAGAAGTGATCACCGGGGGCGAGGTGGTCACGCATGGCTTCAATCGTCTTTTTTTGAGCGCGTACGCCGGGTCGGGGCTGGTGATCGTGTGCTGCGGCCGGCTCAGCACGATGCCGACGGCTTTCAGATGCAGGCGCACGGTCTCGTCGGCAACCCGGATCCCGGTTTGCTCCGCCAGGTAGTCGGCAAGTCGCTGCAAGGTCCACAGTGAGAACGGCAGATCCAGGCTCCGGGGCCGGCGCCGCACGGCGGCAAGCAACTGGTCGACATAGGCCGCGGTGACCTTGCTGGGCGCTCCGGGATGGGGCTGGTCGCGCAGCCCTTCGATCCCCTCACTCAGGTAGCGTTTGAGCCAGCGTCGCACCGTGTCCTCGCTCATGCGCACGATGCCGGCAATGGCCGCCGCCGTTAGGTGCTGCTCCCCGGCCAACAACACCATCTGGACCCGGGTCCGCAGGCGGACATCGCGGCAGGTTCGGTACACCTCGTCCAAGGCGTCAAGCTGCGTCGAGGTGAGTTCGGGAATGCGTACGGGCTGCATCGCCGCCTCCTTTTTCTCAGCATACACCCCGCAACTTCTCTTTGGTTGTACTTAGGGTCTGTCAGACGTCGTTGGCCAGGCAAGGCCCGTCGATGTTGCACGGGGCTGCGGGTGGGGATCGCACCCGCAGCCCCGTGTCACCGGTGACCGATCAGGAGACGCGTCCCGTGACGTGCTCCCATTCCTGGGGATCGTAGTCCCACAGCCCGGTGACGCCGAGGCGTTCGAGGATGTGCCGCACCTCGCTCCGGTGCTGCGCGTTGTGGTTGAGGAGCTGGATGATGGTGGCGCCCTGCGACTGGCGAACGCCGTAGTGGTCAATGAAGGTGTCGTCCAGGCGCTGCTCGTCCTGGACCCGCCGGGCGAGTGCCGCGAAGACCGGTTGAAAGCGCTTGTGGCGTTCGCTGAGCGTGGCGAGCGAGCGATCATACTGCTGGGTGGTCCGGTCGTGGGCGACTGGCCGCCCGTCCATCCACCCCGACCAGAAGTCGATGACGTAGACCATGTGATCGAGGGTCTCGCGCAGCGTGCGGTGGCCGATGTCGAACTCCTGGTCGAGCTGCGCGTCGGTCAGGGTGCCGCACCGCTCCAGGAGCTGGGACGTCGCCCAGTGATCGTATCCCAGCATCCGGTCGAGCAGGTCCATCCGGTCTCCACCATCCCGTCGAGTCCCTGGCGTCGGCGTGAGCGAAGCCGACCGGCACGAACCCCAGCCACTCGACGATGCTCGTGTCTGTACGTATAGAGAACATTCGTTCTTTCGCCAGCATAGCGGAGGCGACTGCATCTGGCAATCGGTCACTGCTGTCGCCACCGCCGGCGGAACTCCACCGGCGAGGACGATGAAGCGGTGGGGCCGGACGCGGACGGATTGCGGGTGGCGGAATCTCCCTGAGACTGTCTGGTTGAGCGGACGAGGTCCCTCCAACTGATCTGGAGGTGGACTCCACCGCTCAGCGCATCATCTCGCCACTTCGGCATCAGCGACCGACCCGGCGCGCTGATCGGCGCTGGGCAGGTGGCGGCGGGCGTTGGCCAGCGACAGTTCGGCCTGGCGGGTCAGGGCGACCCGGAGCTCGTCCGGCTTGATGATGGTGAAGGGGAAGGGCAGGGCCGCGATGTCGCGGGCGAGCCATTGCAGATCCCCGACCGAATTGCGCATCCGGACGCCGCCCTCGACCTCGTCCAGCAGCGCCAGCGCCGGCGGCAGGACGGTCCGGGCCTCCTCCAGCGTCGCCTCCAGCAGGATCTCGACATCCCACTCCTCCGGGACACGGGCCAGCGAATCGAGCAGGAAGGCGACCGGGTCGAAGTGGTCGGGCCGGAAGAAGACGCCCTCCCGCAGCTCGGCCGTCTCGATCCGGTCGAGGCGGAAGCAGCGCAACTCCGTTCGCAGCCGGCAGAACCCGACGGCGTACCAGCGGCCGGCCCGGTAGACGATGCCGTAGGGCTCGACGATCCGCTCGGTCATACCCTTGTCGTAGCCGGCGGTGTAGCGGATCCAGATCGGCTGGCGCTGCGTGATCGCCCGGCTGATCAGCGTGACCGTTCCCGTCGTCGGGGCCGACTCGGCCGGCGTCAGGTCCAGGCTCAGGGCACCCTGGACCGCCCGGACCTGCTCCCGCAGGGCGTCGGGCAGGACCCGCTCGATCTTGGCCAGTGCGCCCTCGGTGTCCGGGGCACTGGCGGTCAGCCCGAGCCGCCGGGCCGCCAGCAGGCCGAGCACGACGGCGAGCGCCTCGTCGTCGGTGAACATCATCGGCGGCAGGCGGTGCCCACCGCGGATCCGGTAGCCGCCGTAGCGACCCCGCTCCGTCTCGACCGGGATGCCGAGGTCCTGCAGCATCGTGATGTAGCGCCGGATGGTCCGCTTGTCGACCTCGAGCCGCTCGGCGAGCTCCGTCCCGCCCATCCGGTGGCGCGACTGCAGGAGTTCGAGCACGGTCAGAACCCGCGTCGTCGGGTGATACATGGATCCTCCACTGGCGGCATGGTTGGGAACGCGCACCCGCGCCGACGGGCCGGAAACCGGCCGTAGAACGCATGTCCGTATTCTACCCCAGTGCCGATGACAGTGAGTCATCTCTGGAGAATGGGAACATTCGTTCGCAATGCGGACCTGGCCTAACCGCTTTCAGGAGGACACTGGAAGCAGACCCGGACGCGAGGCGAGCCGGGTCGGATAACAACGGAGGGCGTCATGGAACTGCGCGTCATGGAACTGGTCATGGAAGCGGAGCAGGCGGCCATCACGGCTCGCCACCGGCACGATCCGCCGGGCTGGGTCGTCATCGAGCGTGAGCCGCGCCGGGGCCGCTGGCAGGCCTTCATCGGCGCGATTGGCGCGCTGGTCGCCGTCCTCGTCAGCGCCGGCGGCCGCTAGCCCGCCTAGTCTCCGTCGGCCGCGCCGCGCCGGCTTTCAGCCCCGCAGCCGACCTGTGGCGAGACCGTCGCCTGGTCGTCCCCGTGGTCCCGCGCTGTGCCACCAATCTCGATATCCCGCACAGGGACGGCCGGTCGAGCGCTCGACCGGCCGTCCCTGTTTTGGGTCGGGTTGATTCAGCGCTCGGCGCTAACCGCGGCCGAAGAAGACTTCGCAGGCCTGCCCGTCGAAGTCTGGGTCGATGTACGGCTGCGCTTCGGGGGTGTCGGCGTAGTAAGCCTGCGCCTCGTCGTAGTCGGCAAACAACGAGCACTCGGTGATGAGTTGATCGCCGGATGACGCTCCGCCGGACGAGCCGCTCGACGACCCGCTGAAGCCGGCCGGGTCGTCCTCGAAGTCCTCGATCAGACCTTGCAGTTCCGGAATCAGATCTGTTGCCTGATTGATCTTGAGGATGCCTGCGTCGCCCGAGGCGAGGTCCTGATTGTCGATGAACAGGGTGTAGTCGTCGGATGCTCCGGAGATCAGGCCGGTCAGCTCCAACCAGACATCCTGAATAGGCTGTTGCCTCGCTGACGGGTCGAGTGCCTGAGCGTCGGAGTACGTCGACTGCCAGACGACGAATTCGACGGCGACATTTATGATCCACTCCTGATCGAAGAGCAGCGTAACGTCGTTGCCAGCATCGGTGAACAGGTCTCCGGCACGATCGACCGAGCTGTAGAGGGTGGTCTGCTGATCACTGACGGCGTCAAGGTAATCCTGCTCGTCGCTGGTGATCTCGTCATCGTTGTTGCTCGCCGAGGTCGCCGTCGCCCGGGCGCTCGGTCGGGTACTCGCGCTCGACGAGCCTCCGCTGTGCTAGTCCGGCTTGAGATCGCCCGGGTCGATGTCGAGATCCAGCGAGGGCTGAAGATCAATTGTCTTGGCCGAGCCGTAGTCAATGTCGAGAACGTATTCGTCGATCGCGGGTTCCAGGCGCCACCCGAGGATATAGAGCTTCGTATCATCCGCGTCGAGCATGTCTCCCAAAACGTCGCCCATCGCCGGAATCCCGAGCTCCTCCGGGCGCTTCGAGAGGCCGTCATCGGCGGCGATGAACTGGATGCCGTCGACGATTCGGAAATTGTTGGAGTTCAGCGTCTTCGTTTCGCTGCTGGTGTTCTCAACCTCAATGGTTACCAGCAGGAACAGCCGACCATCCTCATTGGCTCCCCAGTTCAGCGGGCTGCCGAACCGATCATCGAGGATGGCGCCTTTGACGCCGAACTCAAGGCCATCGCCCTTGGACTGTGGCGCCTTTGGCAGGTCATCAGCACTGCCTTCCGCGGCGATGCCGGGCGCCCAGGCGGCGAATGAGGTGAGGACGAACAGACAGACCAGTACGAAGCGGCTCATGCGCGTGACTCCCCTGCTGTCGCGGACGCCTTCCCAGCACCGCGACCTGATTCCCATGTGGCGACATCGCTCACAGGGACTCGTTCCGGGCGGTGACTCGTAGTCCGACAGAATCGCCCGGCAGCGTTTCTGCACCGGAACGCCATTCAGCGGTGGGCGGTCGCGGCAGCGAGGAGTCGGTCGCAGCCGACTGGCATGGTGATTCGGAACGGGCTGAACCAGGCCGTGACACCCGAACAAGCAGCAGACCACCAAGTGGCAAGGCGACGGGGCTGGCGACGGACGAGACGCTGAATGCCACGATATTGCGCGACATATCCCGATTGGACACACTCACGGTCAGGCTGAAAACGCGCTGGTCAGTCCCGTTTCGAACGACCACGACGACGCGGTCGTCAGTGCTCGGGCAGGCCGACCACGCCACGACGCTGACCCTCCGGTCGGTCCGCTGTGGGCGCAACGGATTCCTGGTCAGTCGGCTGAGAGGAGCTCGTGCAGCACGTCGTCCGTCCGCGTGGCGGGCTGGTCGCCGTCGGCGGCGAACTGGGGCAGCCACGGCGCCTCGGCGGCGAACAGCTCATCGACCAGCGCCCGGATCTGCTCCAGCGTCAGCAGCGCACCGGTCAGCGGGTCGAGCATGACGGCGTGGTAGACGTGCTCCCGGTCGGCCGTTTGGGCGGCGAGGACGGCCAGCTCCTGGACGTTGACGTTGGTCCGGTTGACGGCGGCGAGCTGCGGGGGCAGGGCACCGAAGGCGACGGGCTGAATGCCGTTGCGGTCGACGAGGCAGGCGACCTCGACGCAGCAGCCGTCGGGCAGGTTGGCGATCAGGCCGTCGTTGGGGACGTTGCCGTAGATGACGGCGGGGGTGCCGGTCTCCATCGCGTTGATGATGACGGCGCCGTACTCGATGGACGGCGTGAGCTCCACCTTGAGGTCGGCTAGCAGTTGCTCGTTGCGGTCGCTGGCCGAGCGGTTCCGGTTGGGCGACCAGCCCCAACGGGTCGGAGTGAACGTGCGGATGCGCTCCTCGTCCTTCCGGAAATACGGCAGGTACTCGCTGGCGTGGTGGCTGCTCTCGGTCTGGAAGTAACCGAACGCGTCCATGATCTCGGTCCGCACCCGCTCCTGCGCTCCCTCGTAGAGGCTGTCGCCGCGGACATCGCTATGGCTGACGCCGTCGTCGGTCAGGGTCCGGCGGTCCGCGGCGGCGCCGTGCCGCTCCGTCATGACGTTGCGGAGCCTGGGCAGCAGGTCCTCGTCGCCGCGGCGGATCTCGGTGAACCAAGCCTGGTGATTGATCCCGGCGACGCGGTAGGACACCTCGTCGTACGGCACGTCCAGTTGCCGGGCCAGCATCTGGCTGGTGCCCTGGACGCTGTGGCAGAGGCCGACGACCCTGACGCCGAGGCTGGCGAGGTACCAGCAGTTCATCGCCATCGGGTTGACGTAGTTCAGCATCTGGGCGTCCGGGCAGACCTCGGACATGTCCTCGGCGATGCTGGCCATGACGGGGGCCGTCCGCAGGAACCGGAAGACGCCGGTCGCGCCCAGGGTGTCACCGACGGCCTCGTCGATGCCGTACGTCCGGGCGATCGTCATCTCGAGGTCGTACGGCTCGACCCCGCCGACCAGAAAGGTCAGGATGACGTAGTCGGCGCCGTCGAGGGCAGCCCGGCGGTCGGTCGTCGACTCGATCACGGCCGGGAACCCGTAGTGGTGGACGAGGTCGCGAGCCGCCGCCGCCGTCCCGTCGAGCCGGTCGGCGTCGATGTCCATCAGCGTGATGGTCGACGCCTGCAGGGCCGGCAGGCTGAGGATGTCACCGACGAGGCGGAGCGGGAACACATAGCCGCCGGCGCCGATGATCGTGATCTTTGCCACGGGATGCTGTCTCCTGGGGCGTGCGTCAAATCGTTTGGAGCGGGGCGTCAGGATACCGTGTCGTGGAACCGATCGCTCCGGACTCGCGGAATGGTTTGGCACTCCCGGCACGGATCTGGCCGGAGGTCACGAAGTCGCCGGCAGGTGCCAGGGTAGAGGGGCGAGGGAATCACCATGGCGAAGTCAGATGATCGAATCATGTCAGCCGTCTGGAGTTACCGAAGCCCGTACAGCGCGATGAGCGCCCTCAGCGTCGGGAGCCTGTTCAGCTTCATGTCGGTGCTCAGCATCGCCAGCGCCGGGTCCATCCTGAGCATCGGGAGTTCCGGGTCGATCCTGAGCATCGGCAGCACCGGCTCGATCCTCAGCATCGGCAGCGCCGGGTCGATCCTCGGGATAGGAAAGGCCGGGTTCTCACGGCATCGGGGCGAGAAGACGGAGTAGCGGCTGAGGCTGGTGGTCGGCGGTGTCGTTGCGTAACGGGTGATGCGACGTGTTTTCCACCATCGCCGGAACGCTTACCTGCGCGGCCCGTCTGCCGGAGCCGACCCACAGGGAGCTGAATTGCGCGTGCCCAGCGCATCCGAACGTATGCACCTCGTAAAGAAGATCCAACACCCATTTCGTAGGGGCGAAGTTTACGAGCCCGGCCGCCGCAGCGGCCCTCGCCGCCAGGCGAGACTGCGCCGCGCTACCGCCATGTTCATCCGGAGCAAACAACGAACGACAAGGCTTGGCCATCGAAGTTTCGCGTCCCAGATCCAGAACTGTATACCTTGGAGCCAGTGATCACCCTACGGGACGAGGGCCGCTTCGGCGGCCGGCTCGCCAGCGTCGTGAGAGCGTCACTCCTACAAAAAACAACCGCCTCCGGTCATCGCGCTCGGGTCCCGTTGGGGGAGTGATCTGCTCGCGGCCGGGACGGCTTCGGTTCCGTGCGCAAACTCGCCTGGCGGCGAGGGCCGCTGTGGCGGCCGGGCGACCACAAGGGATCGCCCGGCTACGAATCGAACCCGCCGTCTCGACCAGCTCTCTGCTCCAATGCGCCAGTGCGCCGCCGCTCGCGTTGGCAGACTGGAGCGGCGACAAACGCCTGGCTACTCCTCACGGCGCGGCTGGCGACGTCGGCCGGAGGCGTAACCCCGCTCGGCCAGGCGCAAGGCATCGGCGGGTGCCATCGGCTCGTCCTCGGCCGGCGAGAACAGCACATGGTCGGCCCGCTCGGACACCACCCGGTCCGACATCGGTGCCGCGCTGAGCAGGACGCCGATCTTCTGCCGGGCGGCGTAGACGGCCGCGTAGTCGTGCCGCTGGGCGCTACGGGCCGCTTCCCGCTGGAGCTGGGCGGCTCCCTGGATCGCGGCGGCTTCCATCACGGTCGCGTCCGTGGCGGCGGAGGAGACCTCCACGGCGGGCGCCGCGACCACCGGGGCGACCGGGACGGCGACCTCATGGTGGGTGCCGTCGATGTCGCGCCAGGTCGCCCGGACCGAGACGTCATGGGCTGACCCGGCCGCGGCGCTCGGGAAGCTCAGGCGGGCGACCAGCTCGACCTCGGATGCCTCCGGCAGGTCGCCGACGGCGATGTGGGTCGTTCCGGCGCCGGTCTCGGCGGGGTAGGGGTTGAGCAGCTCCAGCCTCGCGCCGCCCGGGACCGAGACGGCAACCGAGACGTTGCGGGCGGCGATCGAGACCAGCTCGTCCAGCTCCTGAGCGAAGAACGCGGCCAGCTGGCCAGGGTGCTCGATGAAGGCGAAGTTCCCGCCGCCGGCCTCGGCCCGCTGGGAGAGGAACGGGCCGTCGAAGTCGACCCCGACGCCGAGCGTGGTGGTCGTGATGCCGCGCTGGCGGAGTTCCTGGGCGTGGGTTGCGAGCTCGTCTGGGTCGACGATCCCCTGGTTGGCCTGTCCGTCCGTCAGGAGGATGACGCGGTGGATCCGCTCGGCGGTGGCGCCGGCCGCCTCGTCCCCGACCGGCCTGGCCAGCTGGCCGCAGCCCTGGAGCCAGCCGCCGGAAAGGTTGGTCGAGCCGCGGGCGTCGACCATCGCCAGCACCGAGTGGAGCGCCTGCTGCGTCCCGGCCGTAGCGGGCATCAGCGGCAGGAGCGTGTCGACCTCGTTGTCGTAGACGACCAGGGCGATCCGGTCACGGTCTGACAGCCGGGTGACGGCCGAGAGGATCGCCTGCTTCGCGAGCGGCAGCTTGTCGCCGGACATCGAGCCGGAGCGGTCGAGGACGAAGGCGACGTCGACCGGCAGCCGGTCGCTCTTACGGAGGGACTGGGGCGTGGCGAGGGTGAGCAGAAGCGTCGCGCCGCCGCCCTCGGTGGCGACGAAGGGCCGGTCCCACTGACCGGTGACCGAGAGGCTGAGAGGGAGTGGCTGCATGGTGAACCTCCTGCGGGGACCGGTGGTGGCCGGCGTAATGATCGAACGCGATGGTGGTCGGTGACGATGGTGACGACGCCTGGCGTCAGCGGAAGATGGCGTGGGCCCAGCCGACGAGCCAGTCGACCCGGTCCCGGAGCCGGTGGTAGGCGCCGCTCCTGACCAGCAGTTCCACGTCGTCGCCGATTCTCAGACGGACCCAGTTCTCGGCCGCCGCCGTCGTCTCCTCCGGAGCGTTCTCCAGCGCCGGTGGCTCCGGCGGTGGGGTGGCCGGAATGGCGAGGCCGAGCGTCAGCGGCGAGCCAGACGGGAGGTAGCCGGGATAGACGGGGTCATCCGGGGCACTCGGTGCCTGCGGTGGCCTGGACAGCCGCGACTCCGGGTCAACGGCGTCCGGTACGGTGGGGGAATGGGCCGACAAGCCGAACCCTGGCGCGGCATCGGTCGGTGACGGGGGCATCTCCCCAGCGGTCCGGGCAAGTCGCTGGAGATAGTCGGCGGCCGAGTCCTCCCGGATCGCCGGGGCGGGGCGGTCGGCCCGGGGGGCCGGGGTGGTGCGTGAACGCGCCTTCGTGGCGGCGGTCTCCATCTCCCTGAGACGGCGGCGAACCTCGGCGTCGTCCAGCCCGGTCAGTTGGCGCCGGATCTCCTTCAACGGGAGATAGGCGTCCTTGAGCCGCAGGATGAGCCGCAGACGGTCGAGGTGCGTCTGGTCGTACATGGCGCCCAGCCCCGCTCCCTCCGGCGGCGGCAGGAGCCCCTCGACGATGTAGTACCGGACGGTCCGGGCGGAGACGCCCGCGGCGGCGGCGAGATCGCCGATCCGCATCTGCTCGCTGCTCATTGTGATATGATGACACTATGACGTCGTACTGTCAATATGGCCTCGTGACGGCGTCAGGGGCGGTGGTAGACTGCCGGGATGACAACACTGGCCGGCGGCACCGATGCCGCTGACTCGGAGATGACGGAGACGCGATGACGATCACTCCTGATCGGTCCCAGACCACCACGCTCCCGGAATCAGTGCTGCCGGATGAAGGGGTCCCGTCCGGCGCGGCCTCGTTCGCCGACCTCAGTGGACTCGATACGCTCGACCCGGCCGCGCTACCGCTGGCTGGGATCCGGGTCGTCGACCTGACCCGGGTCATGACCGGGCCGTACTGCACGATGATGCTGGCCGACCTCGGCGCCGATGTGATCAAGGTTGAGCAGCCCGGTCGGGGCGACGACACCCGCCACTGGGGACCGCCGTTCTACCCGCCGGAGGCCGGCAGCCCGGCCGGGAGCGACGCCGAGTCGTCGTACTACCTCGCGATCAACCGGAACAAGCGCTCGGTCGCGCTCGACCTCAAGAGCGAGCTGGGGCGGGAGGCGATCTGGCGGCTGATCGACCGGGCTGACGTCGTCGTGGAGAACTTCGCGCCGGGCGTGATCGACCGGCTCGGCTTCGGCGCCGGGGCCGTCCGCGCCCGGCGCCCGGGGATCGTCTACGCCTCGATCTCCGGCTTCGGCCAGGATGGGCCGTCGCGGAGCCGGACCGCTTACGATCTGATCCTGCAGGGGATCGGCGGGACGATGGGGATCACCGGGCAGCCGGATGGTCCGCCGACCAAGCACGGCCTGCCGATCGCCGATATGGCGGCCGGGATGTTCACGGCCTTCGCGGTCGCCTCGGCGCTGGTCCGGCGCGAGCGGACCGGAGAGGGGTCCTACATTGACGCCTCGCTGCTGGCCGGGCAGGTCTCGCTGTTGACGTACCAGCTCGGCATCTTCCTCGCGACGACCGAGATCCCGGCCCGGTTGGGCAACGCCCATCCGAGCATCGCCCCTTACGACACGTTCCAGACGGCCGACGGCTACATCAACCTCGCGGTCGGCAACGACGCGATCTGGCAGCGGTTCTGCGCCGCGCTGGGCCGGGGCGACCTCGCGACCGACGAGCGCTTCACGACCAACGCCCTCCGCGTCGGGGCAGTAGCGCCGCTCTACGAGCAGATCGTCCCGGAGCTGCGGGGCCGGACGACGGACGACCTGATCGTGCTGTTCGACGCGGTGGCGGTCCCGTCCGGGCCGATCCTGCGGATGGACGAGGTCTGCCACGAGCCCCAGGTCGCCCAGCAGGCCCTCCTGCGGGACCTGCCGCACCCGACCGTCGGCCCGATCCGGCTGGCCGGCTTTCCCTATCGTCTCGACGGCCGGCCGCTCCCGATCCGCCGCGCCCCACCGACGCTGGGGGAACATACCGACGAGGTGCTGGATGAACTGGGGTTGAGCGAGATGGTCGAGGATGTGGCGACGTAGGGGCGCCGCTTGCAAGCCCGGCCGCCGCAGCGGCCATCGCCGTAAGGCGATAATCGGGCCCAGCATGACCGATGTGTTGGAATCCAACCATGGCGGTTGCGAGGCACCAGGACCGTGGCGCGGTATGACTCCTCCCGCGCCCAGGAAGCACCCGGGTCCATCCCTTCGGTCTTCACCGGATGGAAAGGGGAGCAACGCGGCAGCGAAGCCAAGCGTGAGCGAGAGCCATGTCCCCACGGCGTGCGGCCCATCATCATTCGCCGTCGAGCATCCGTCGTGCGAACTCGGTGACGTCCCGGTCGAGCTCATCCGGATAGCGATACCTGAGCTGGTCGGCGACCTCGACAGCCACTCGCCGATACAGCGCGACTGTCCGAAACAGCGCCTCGCTGTTCTCCTCTAGCCCGCCACCGGCGTAGGCGGCCTCGACTTCCTGCCAGATATCCGCTGGCAGCCGATGACGCAGTCCCTTCCCCAGGGCCCCGACCGGCCGCGACCAGCCCTCGGAGCAGCCGACCCACCATTCCAGCATCGGGCACAGGTAGGCGTGCTTCATGTCGTGGTCCAGCGCCCATTTCATCGGGAAGAGGTCGCCGCGCCGGAGGTACTTCGCGACGTAGGGGATGTCGCTGAAGAAGTCGTTCGCGGCGGTCAGGAACGTCGCCTCGCCAGGACGGACCGGGAGGTAGGCGGTGTGGGTCGGCGGGCGGAGCGCTGATGTCAGATCATCCTTGTCCAGCAGGACCCGGTAGCCGGCGTCCAGTTCGTCCGGCAGGGCGTCTCGCTCGACGACGGCCGTGAGATGCGGCACCGGCCAGAGCGTGAAGTCGATCTTCAAACCATCACGGTACTGGGCGACGTTCCTGGAGACCTCGTACGGATGGTCCTCGCTCGTGAAGATGGGGTCCCAATAGGCGACCAGGACGTCGCCGAAGTCAGTGAGCCAGCCAGGGGACGCGACGAACGGGCCGATGTCCCGGACGACCAGGATCATGTCGTAGTCGGAGAGCCCATCGACCGTCGCTCCGGGCACGGCGCGCGTGCTGGTCAGGAGCATCGAGCGGATCTGGTCTCGCTCCCCGGCCCAGGCAATCAGACGGTCGATGACGGGGTCCCAGGATCGGTCGATCGTCACCACTTCCCTCCTGTGGGTCGTTTCGCATGGATGCGTCGACATATTGCCAGTAGGTGGAGTGGCCAGTCACCGCCGACCATTCCCTGGTGCGCCACCTCGCAGATCGGCGGGCGGAGTACGATTGCCGGAGGAATGACAACGCCTTCTGAAGACCAATGGAGAGCAACGACCCATGCCGAAGTTCGAGACGAGCGCCATCCACGCCGGGCAGGACCCGGACGCATCGACCGGGGCCGTCATCCCGCCGATCTACCAGACCAGCACCTACGTTCAGGACGGCGTCGGGCGGCACAAGGGGTACGAGTACTCCCGGACCGACAACCCGACCCGGACCGCGCTCCAGACCGTGCTGGCCGAGCTCGAAGCGGGCCGGTGGGCGCTGTCGTACGCCTCCGGGCTGGCCGCCACCCAGAACCTGATGCAGTACACCCTCCGGCCCGGCAACCACATCCTGCTCTCCGACGACGCCTACGGCGGGACGTACCGGCTGGCCGCGCAGGTGATGGTCAACTACGGGATCGACTTCAGCCTGGTCGACATGGCCGACCTCGACGCCGTCCAGGCCGCCCTTCGGCCGGAGACGCGGCTGGTCTGGGCGGAGACGCCGACCAACCCGTACCTCAAGATCGTCGACATCGCCGGGCTGGCCGCCGTCGTCGACGGCCACGCCGCGAAGCTGGTCGTCGACAACACCTTCGCCTCGCCCTACCTCCAGCAGCCGATCGTCCATGGCGCCGACTTCGTCCTCCACAGCACGACCAAGTACCTCGGTGGTCACTCGGATGTCGTCGGCGGGGCGGTGGTCGGCAACGACGAGGCGACGTTCGAGACCCTGAAGTTCCACCAGAACGCCGCCGGGGCGATCTCCGGCCCGATGGACTGCTGGCTGACGCTGCGCGGGATCAAGACGCTCGCCGTCCGGATGGACCGCCACAGCGCCAACGCCCGGGCGATCGCCGACTTCCTCGCCGGGCACGATGGCGTCGAGCGCGTCTTCTACCCCGGCCTCGCCGACCATGCCGGCCATGAGATCGCCGCCAGGCAGATGCGCGATTTCTCCGGAATGGTCTCGTTCACCGCCCGAGGTGGCGTCGACAATGCCGTCCGGATCGTCGAGCGGACGAAGATTTTCGGGCTGGCCGAGAGCCTGGGCGGGGTCGAGTCGCTGATCGAGGTGCCGGCCGCGATGACGCACGCGTCTGTCGTCGGGACGGGCGCGGAGGTCGAGCCGGGGCTGGTCCGGCTCTCGGTCGGGATCGAGCACATCGACGACCTGCTCGGCGACTTGGAGCAGGCGATCGGGTAGGTCCGGACCCCGGAGCTACCCGATCGCCGACGTGCCTTCCTCCTCCTCTAGCGACCTCTGCTAGCGAAACATTTGGGCCGTTCTCTTTCTTGACCGGGTTCGTATCGAAAGCCGGCTTTCGATACGAACTCGGTCAAGAAGAAATTAACCGGTCTTCTTTCGACCCCCTCTAATGCATGATAGCTCCAGTGACTTGAAGCGCCCCGAAGAAGCGGAGCCCAGCGGTGAACTCTCAGGACTACGTTGACCCGTCTACCGGACAGATCGTTCGGGGAATGAGCGGGCACAACGCGTTCGTACCCGCGCTTCCACCGTCTAATCCGCCGTGGAATCCCGACCTGACGTCAGCGCTGTCGCGTGCTGACGCCATCCTCGGTGAACTCTCAGGGATCGGACGCCTGCTCCCGGCTCCGGAGCTGCTCATCCGGCCATACGTCGAACGAGAGGCGGTTCTGTCGTCCCGGATCGAGGGGACACGGGCCAGTCTGGACGACATCCTGCGTCCGGAGCCTGATCGAGCCGGAGAGAGACGTGAACGCGACATTCTGGAAGTGCGCAACTATGTCGCCGCAATGGACTACGGGCTCGCGGCGCTTGCCCGTCGACCGGTCATCAGTCTGAATCTGGTGCTCGACCTGCACCGGGTGCTCATGACCGGGATACCGGGAGATCGAGGGAACAACGCATCGCTGGGGCGATTCCGGACCAGCCAGAACTGGATTGGTCGTCCGGGAAGTACCCCATCGTCAGCGAGCTACGTTCCTCCGCCGCCGGAACGGCTGATGGAGTGTCTCACTGGCTGGGAGCGGTTCATCAATGAGCCGTCGCCCATGCCGGACCTCGTCCGCTGTGCGTTGATGCATGAGCACTTCGAGGCGATCCATCCGTTCAACGACGGCAATGGCCGGATCGGGCGGCTATTGGTGACGTTGTTCCTCATCGAGCGGGGTCGGCTTTCGCGTCCCCTCCTGTATCTGTCCGAGTACATCGAGGCTCATCGGCAGGAGTACTACCGGGGCCTCCAGGGGGTTCGAACCCGAGGCGACTGGATCAACTGGCTGCTCTTCTTCCTCGACGGCGTGGCGGTAACGGCCCGCCGCGCGTTCGACCAGACTACCCAATTGATCGAGTGGCGCGAATGGGCGCGAGCCGAGTTCGCACGAAGCGTCCGCCTGGTCGCGCTGATCGACCCGCTACTCGCTAACCCGTACATGACGGTCGCGAGAGCCAGCGCGATCCTCGGCGTATCCGACCCAACGAGTCGTGCCGACATGGCTGACCTGGAAGCGGCCGGTGTTCTGACATTGGTACCAACGCCGGGTCGTCGTCGTCTCTACGTGTCGCGACCGATCATGGAGATCATCAATGGCGAGCATCGAGACTGAGCGGCTGATCGAGTGGCTCGGCGGGGGCGACGACATCCGGGCCTGGGTCGAGCGGCTGGACGGGCTGGGTGAGCCGGCCGGCCCGGTCGTAATGCCGGAGGGGAGCGAGCTGGTCCAGACGCTGCTGCGGTTGTCGGTCGTCCACGAGGACATCGACAGCCTGCTGGCGTTGCGGCCGACGCCGGAGGGCGACCCGGAGCTCTGGTGGCTGCTGGAGCGGTCGGTCGAGTCACTCATCCAGCGGATGGGCGTTGTCGACGAGTGGGTGAGGATCCCGTCGCTCCCGGAGTCGCTCGGGCCGCTGCACCGCTGGTTCTGGGTCTACGTCTTCGTCGCCGCGCTGCCGCGCGTCCGCGCCTTCCACCGCGAGCGGAGCATCCCGGACGACGTCTCGTGGGCCACGCTGGCCGATCTTGGACGCCAGATGGCGGTCTACCGGAAGCGGACCGGGCGAAGCGGCTTCGACGACCCGGTCTGGATGACGCTCCACTTCACCGGCGCGATCTACCAGCTCGGACGCCTCCAGTTCGAGCGCGTCCGGCTGAGGAACACGCTCGGCCGGGCGATCGGCGCGGTCGATCCGGCCTACGGCCCGGGCTCCCCGGCGCTGAGCGTCCATATCCCCGGCTACTACGGGCCGTTCACGCCGGCGGCCTGCGACGCGTCCTTCGCCGCCGCGGTGCCGTTCTTCGCCGGGCACTTCCCGGAGGACCAGTACGGGATCGGCATGTGCCATTCCTGGCTGCTGGACGAGCAACTGGCCGGCTACCTGCCGGAGACGTCCAACATCGTCCGGTTCCAGCGACGCTTCCACCAGGCCCTCACGCCGGACGACAACGACGGCAGCACGCTCAGGTTCGTCTTCGGGCTGGAGACGGACCTGCCGCTGGGTGACTACCCCCAGCGGACGACGCTGGAGCGAGCCACGATCAGCCACATCCGCTCCGGCCGGCACTGGCATGGCGGGGTCGGCTGGCTGCGGCTGTGATCCTGGAGCGGTGAGCTTGTCATCGGATCGGAAGGATGGGTGAATCCTGTCTTCTCGACCCGTCGCCTGATCGTCCGCCGGTGGGTGATTAGCGACGCGGCGTCGGCCTTCCGTCTCTACGGTGACGCGCGGGTCTGGGCATACATCGGTGGGGGTTCCGGCCATAGCAGTATCGAGGTGTCCCGCGAGTGGCTTCAGCGGGTCATCGATGGCGACGATGCCGAATCGGGACTCGGGTGCTGGGCGATCGTCGATCGGGCGTCGAACCGGGTGATCGGATCGGCGCTGCTGGTCCCGTTTCCCGGATCGGACGAGATCGAGATCGGCTATCACCTCGCCCATGAGGCATGGGGGCACGGGGTCGCCACGGAGGTTGCCGTCGGTCTCGTCCGGTACGGGTTCGTCGTACTCGGTCTGGCCCGGATCATCGCGGTCGCCAGTCCGGACAATCTGGCATCCCGACGCGTGCTCGAGAAGGCGGGGCTGACCGGTCAGGGAACTCGGAACTACCATGGGACCGAGAAGTTGCTGTATGTCGTGGGCGCAGACCGACGAGATCGCTTCATACCCGATTGAACTCCATCTTCGTCAGGAATGGGACCGATCCCTATGCCGACCCTCCATGACCCGGTCGCCTTCGACCTCTTCGGGCTCTCGATCCGCTGGTACGCGCTGTTCATCCTGACCGGGATCGTCGCCGCGATCCTGCTGATCCAGGCGCTGGCCCGGCGGCGTGGGCTGGACCCGGAGTTCATCCTCGACATCGCGCCGCTGACGGTCGCCGTCGCCATCATTGGCGCCCGGGTCGCCTTCGTCGTCGTCTCGTGGGACCAGTTCCGCGACGACCTGCTGGACGCGCTCAACATCCGTGAGGGCGGGATCGCGATCCACGGAGCGGTCCTGTTCGGGTCGCTGACCGTCGCCTGGCTGTGCCACCGGGCCCATCAGCGGTTCCTGCTCTGGGGAGACCTGATCCTGTCCGGGGTCGCGCTGGGGCAGGCGATCGGCCGCTGGGGCAACTGGGCCAACCAGGAGGCGTTCGGGACCCCGACGAATGTGCCCTGGGCGGTCACGATCGACCCGGCGCGCCGTCCGGCGGAGTATGCGGACCGCGTGACGTTCCACCCGACGTTCCTCTACGAGTCGATCGCCAACCTGTTCAACGCCGTGGTGCTGAGCGTTCTCGTCCTGCGGATGCCTGGCAGCCGGCGGCTCCGGGAGGGCGACGCGGTCTGGGCCTACATGATCCTCTACGGGATCGAGCGGGGCGTCATCGAGTCGATCCGGACCGACAGCGTCTACGTCGGCCCACTGCCCGGTCCGACCTGGGCCAGCCTGGCGCTGGTCGCTGGTGGCGTCGCCGGGGCGGTGCTGCGCCGGACCGTCTGGCCGGCTCCGTCTATCGCCCCGCCGGTCACGACGTCCTGAATCGAGACGTTGCCAGCGACGCTTGATCCCCTGGCGTCCGGTGGATCGTCATGGCAAGGACCCGCGGACCAGTCCGGTTCCGGGCGGAGCGTCGCCGCCTTTCGCGGGACGATGTCGGTCAGAGCGCCATCGATTCGGAACGGCCTGTGCCCCACTGGCAACCGATGACATGATCCGGCATCAGGGGTACCCTGTCAGTAACGGGAGATCAGTAACGGATTGTCGTCCCGATCATGTCGCCAGCGCACGGAAGGAATGCCAGTGCCGGCAATCGTAACGACGTACTTGCCGCAGATCGAGGCACTGTGCCGTGAGAACGGTATTCGTCGTCTCGACCTGTTCGGTTCCGGAGCGACCGGCGCTTTCGACGCCGGTCACAGTGACCTCGACTTTCTTGTCGACCTCGGAGAGTACGACCGGACCGTAGGCCGGCGTTACTTGCGTCTGGTGTCGTCCCTGGTCCGTATCTTCGGTCGCGACATCGATGTGGTGACGATCCGCGGTGCCACCAAGAACCCGGAATTCCTGGCCGAGATTCAGCGAACCCGCCGAACGCTTTATGAAGCGTAGGGTCCGGACCTCCCTGACTCAGGCGCTCGACTCGATCTCGGCGATTCAGGAGATGATCACGGCCATCGGGTATGACTTTCAGCGATACCAGAATGAGCGACTTTACCGGTCAGCTATCGAGCGGGAATTCGAGAAGCTCGGCGAGGCGATGTGGCGCGTCGATGAATCGGATCCTGACCTCCGATATTCCCTGCCCGCGATCGGTGAAGCGATCGGCATTCGCAACACCATCGCCTACCACTACGATACCGTCGATGATGAAGCGGTCTGGGCCGTCATCATCGAGGATCTGGACCCGTTGCGCCGGGCGATTCGTACCGCACTAAACCTCCCGGACGAAGAAGCCACTCCACCGCGCGACGGAACACCGGTGTGATCTGACAAGACGTCTTGATGTACGGATACGGAGACTGAAGGTGCTGGACCGATCCCTCCATTGGCAGGTGAGGGTCCGGACCGACAGCGTCTACGTCGGCTCACTGCCCAGCCCGACCTGGGCCAGCCTGGCGCTGGTCGCCGGCGGCGTCGCCGGTGTCGTGCTGCGCCGAACGGTCTGGCCCGCGCCGCGAATCGGGAAGACAGGGTCACTCCCGTTCGTCCGTCCATCCGAGCATGTCCATGAGACGTAGCCGAAGCGCGGGGACGTACTCGGTTGCCGCATTCCAGACGACTGCCTCGTTGATCGTGTAGTACTGGTGGGCGATGACGTTGCGCATACCGATGATGCGGCCACTCTCCGGTATGTCGTACCGCAACGAGCTGTCGGAGTCATCGAGTGGTTTGAGCAACTCGGCGATTTGCATGATCTGAAGGCTGACAGCGTCCTGATGGAGAGAACTGCCCTGATACGACGCGAGGTCCATGTCGGAAACGTAACTCATGATCTTGTCAGTGGCGACGACTGCCAGTTCCAGACGATCGTCCCGCGTCAGTTTTGATTCACGCGGCATAGATCGACACTTTCGTCGCGTGAACCTCGCTGAGAAATCGACGGTGACCGGTTGCTCCGACGGTTATCAAATCGATATCACGTCCTAGCAGTCGGGCGAGTTCGTCCTGAAAGTCGAGGAATCGCCCGAGGACTTCCGCGTCGTACTCTCCGAGGTCGACGACGAAGTCGAGGTCACTTGTTGCCGGGTCGAAGGTTCCATGAACGGCCGAGCCAAAAACATACAGGGCCCGCATTCCGAATCGCTCACAGAGTACCCGGATCCCGTCGAGATGCCTGGTGAGTTCGATGGGGAGTATCTGGACTGTCGTCACAAGCGTGTCCTCTCCAACCCAGCTGCCGGGATCGATCGTCTGTCTCCTATTGTATCGGCGCGATCAGTGATCCTGGCAGTTTCCCGTTTCGCTCAGGAACGGGAGCACGGCGGCCAGGACGGCGGACGGGTTCTCTTCGGCGAGGAAGTGACCGGCGGCGATCGGCTGGCCGGTGACGTCGTCGGCCCAGTCGCGCCAGATCGGCAGGACGTCGAAGAGCTTCCCCATGTCGTCGTCGGTGGCCCAGAGGGCGAGCGTTGGGCAGGTGATCCGGCGCCGGCCCCGGTCGGCGTCGTCCAGTGAGCGGTCGAAGCTGAAGGCGGCCCGCTGGTCCTCGCACATGGCGTGGATCGTCTCGGGCCGGGAGACGCAGCGGAGATAGTCGGCCAGCGCCTCGGGGTGGAACAGCTGCTCCCTGCCGCCGTAGTAGAACCCGGCCGGGTTCTGCCCGACGACCGTCTCCGGGAACGGGGCCGGCTGGCCGAGGAAGAACCAGCCGGCGTAGGCTCGCGCGACCTCGACGGTGAGCCGGCCCAGTACCTCGCCGGTCGGGATGATGTCGAGGACGGCCAGCCGCTCGACGCGCTCCGGATGGTCGAGCGCCATCCGGTAGGCGACCCGGCCGCCGCGGTCGTGCCCGACGACGGCGAACCGGTCGAAGCCGAGGGTGGCCATGAGCTGGACATTGTCCCGGGCCATCGCCCGCTTGGACGCCTGTTCGTGGTCGGCGGCGTCGGCCGGAGCGGTGCTGTCGCCGTAGCCGCGCAGGTCGGGCGCGACGACGGTGAAGTGTTCCGCCAGGTTGGGCGCGATTCGGTGCTACATCAGGTGCGTCTGCGGGTGCCCGTGGAGTAGTAGCAGCCCCGGTCCGCTCCCACCGACCCTGACGCGTTGCGTCACCTCATCCGTCTCGACCGTTCGGAGCTCGAAGCCTTCGAACAGATCCGTCATCGCCGCCCCTCCTTTGTTCAGACGGTTGTCTGAGAATCTCTTTGCAGAGTCCACGCCGCTGGACCGTCTTCCATCTGGCTCTGGGGTAACCTGTCGAGTCAATGCAGCTGGGGAGAGGGGGAGACGATGCGGGTTCGACCGACGGTCCGGGTGGTGCTGTTCGATCCGCTCGACCGGGTGCTCCTCTACCGGTTCGAGGACGACCGGATCAGCAACCCGGACCAGCCCGAGACCGAGCGGACGGCCCGATGCTGGGCGCTGGTCGGCGGCGGGGTCGAGGGGAACGAGACGATCGCCGAGGCGGCCCGCCGGGAACTCCGGGAGGAGGCCGGTCTGACGTCGGTCGCGCTGGGCCGCGTTGTCTTCGAGCGCGAGAAGGCGATGGTGGTCGGGGGCGAGTCGGTTCTCTTTCAGGAGACGTACCTGATCGGCCGCACCCACGTCACGGCGATCTCGTGGGACGGTATCGAGGAGGCCGAGCGCGAGGTCTTCCGCGAGCACCGCTGGTGGACCCTGGCCGAACTCCGGGCGACGACCGACACCGTCTTCCCGGACGGGCTGGCCAACCTCGTCGCCGAGCTGACGGGAGCGATCGGGTGAGGGATGTACAGGACATGGACCCGATGATCTTCTCGGTCGAGCCCGGTGGCCGGCGGTTGCTCCTTGATGGGCGGCCGGCGTTCCTGCTGGCCGATACCTGCTGGGCGGCGTTCGGCCGGGTGACGGAGCCGGAGTGGGACGGCTACCTCCGGTATCGTCGCCGGCAGGGCTTCAACGCCGTCAACGTCAGCATGCTGCCGATCGCCCACGACCAGTCCGTCGCGCCCGGCGACCCGGCTCCGTTCGTCGTCCGGCCCGATGGGTCGTGGGATCTCGACCGGCTCGACGACGCCTGGTTCCGGCGGGCACGGGCGATGTCCGGGACGGCGCTGCGCCACGGGATCGTCCCGGTGATCGTCGTACTCTGGTGTACCTACGTCCCCGGCACCTGGGCGGCGAAGCTGGCGCCAGGGGTGCAGTTGACCAGTAAGCAGACTGACCGCTACGTCGACGCCGTGCTGGCCGCGGTCGGTGACCTGCCGGTGATCCTCTGCGTCAGCGGCGACGACCGGTTCGAGGACGACCTCGCCGTCGACCGCTACGTCCGGGTGCTGGACCGGATCGTTGCCCTCCGGCCGGAGCGGCTGACGACGCTCCACACCTCGCCGACCCACGAGACGCCCGAGCGGCTGTTGGGCCACCCAGGGCTTGGCTTCTACAGCTATCAGTCGAGCCATGGCCCAGATGGGGTCGAGAAGGCGCACCGGCTCGCCGAGCGCTACCGGGCTCTGCCGGTCCGCCGGCCGATCCTCGACCTCGAGCCGGCCTACGAGGGTCACGCTTCCCGTCGTGGCACCGGGCGGCACCTGGCCGCCTCGGTCCGGCGATCGTCCTGGGCGAGTGTGCTGGCCGGCGCGGGGGCCGGGCTCGGCTACGGTGCTCACGGCGTCTGGTCGTGGCACCGTGAGGGCGACCGGTTCCTGAACGAAGCTGGCGCCGGCCTGCCGTTCCCGGCCGACGTCGCGCTGCGGTTCCCCGGCGCCTGGGACGTCGGGCTGATCCGTCGGATCGTCGAGACGTTCGATCTGTTCGACGTGACCGCGCGCCAGGATTTGCTCTCAGGATCGCAGCCCGGTGTTCGGGTCGGCTGGCAGCGCGAACCGGACCGGCTCGCGGTCTACCTGCCGGAGCCGTCGACCGTGAGCCTCGAGATCGACCTGCATGGCTGGCAGGTCCATGGCTGGAACCTGGCCGAGCGCCAGGCTGAGACCATCGCCGTCAGTGTGGTCAATGGTCGGACGACGATCCGGCAGCCCGACATCCTGGGCGACACGCTGGTCGTCTTCGGCCGGTAGGGCACTCAGCGAGCGTCGTCCGACTGCCAGCGGGTGAGCTTCTCCGGGTTGACGATCATCGCCAGTTCGGCGACCCGGTCGTCGTGGATCGCGAGGTCGATGACGCTGACGACCGCGCCGCTGGCCTCGATGACCAGTCCGGTCCGGCCGTTGACCGGCGCGAGTCGCCAGGTGATGGCCGGCTCGCCCGGAAAGCCGCGGCGGACGAGGCCGACCAGCAGGCGAGCGACCCGCTCGAGCCCGTGGATGGGCCGGGTGCCGGCGGAGACGCGGCCACCGCCGTCCGACCGGGAGACGACGTCCGGGCCGAGAACCTGGGCCAGCGCCAGCAGATCGCCGCCCTCGCAGGCACGGGCGAACGCCGCGACGACACGGTCGCGGTCCGGTCCGCTGGCGGCGAACCGCGGTCCGGATCGGACATGGCGCCGGGCGGCGGAGGCGAGCTGGCGGCAGGCGTCGGGACTGCGGCCGACGATCGTCGCGATCTCGCCGAACGGCAGTCCGAAGACATCATGCAGAATCAGCGCGACGCGCTCGCCGGGGCTGAGCTGCTCCATGACCACGAGCAGGGCCATCGAAACCGACTCGTCCTGCGTGACGACGTCGGCCGGGTCACCGGCCTCACGGACGCTCGCGGAGCTCACGAGCGGATCGATCTGGCCGGGGATGGGCTCGGGCAGCCAGATCCCGGTGTACTGTTCCCGTCGCGCCCGGGCCGACCCGAGTTCGTCCAGGCAGATCCGGCTGACGACGCGGGTCAGCCAGGCGAGCGGCTCCCGGATCAGGTCGCGGTCGCCGTCCGGGAGCTGCTGCCAGCGGATCTGGCCCTCCTGGATCGCGTCCTCGGCGTCCTGCGCCGACCCGAGCAGCCGGTAGGCGACTCCGAACAGGTGCTGGTATTCGGGGTCGCCGGGCAGGAACGTCATCGGGCGTACTCCGTTGCCGGCGCGGGCTCTCGGCGAGGACCTCCGACCCCCAACCATGCGCCGGGGCGGCGACGCTCGTTGCGCATCATCGTGACACTGTAGCGGCAGACGCGCTCTTTGACCCAGGCGCCCGCCCGTCCCGGGATGATGATCGGCCGCGGCGAATCATCGGCGTGCAGCAGTTGCAGCAGACCGCTCTGGCGACCGAGGCTGATGCACTGGCCACCGAAGCCGACCGATACTGGCTTCGTCGCCGTTCCCCTGACCTTCGCCAGCACCATGTCGGCGGCGTGTCCACCAAGTGGGAAGGCGGTCGCGCAGCACATCCGCAGGTGCCCGACGCCGTCGGCGGGCACCACGATCGCGTCACCGGCCCCGACGATGTTCGGCGAGTCGATGCTGGTCAGGGTCGCATCCAGCCGGAGTCGCCCGCTGGCGTCGGTGGCGAGACCGCTGCGCCGAGCCAGGTCCGGCACCGCGAAGCCGACGGTCCAGACGCAGGCGTCGAAGGGCAGTTGTCGGTGGTCGGCAAGGGTGAGCTGACCGGCCGCGACCGACTCGATCCACGCGTCTTCGACCAGCTCGACCCCGAGCCGGCTCAGGACCCGTCGGACGTTTCGCTGCCCAGGCTCGCTCAGCGTCGCCACGACCGTCCCGCTCGTCACCAGCGTCAGCGCGAGATCGGGCCGGCGCTCGGCCAGCTCGGTGACGACCTCGATGCCCGTCAACCCGCCGCCGACGACCGCGACGCGGGACCCGGCGTCCAGCCCAGCGATGACCTGGCGCGCCCGGTCGGCCTCGTCGGCGCCGGCGAGCGGCAGGGCGTGGTCCCGGACGCCAGGGACGGTGATGGCCGACTGGCTGCCGACCGCATAGACCAGCGTGTCATAGGACAGCGGCTGGATGACCCCGTCGCGCTCGACATCGACGATCCTCGCATCGGGGTCGATCTGAACCGCTTTGCCCGTCACGAGCTGCACCTCACGGTGGAGGAGATCGGCCAGCGGGAACGATGCCGTCTCGATCGTCCCCGCCGCGACCTCGTGCAGCCGGATCCGCTGGATGAAGTCGGGCCGCGGGTTGACGACGGTGACCCGGATCAGATCCCGCTCGCTCCTGGACCGCGATGACAGCAGGCGGTTGGCCGCGATGACCCCGGCGTAGCCGGCGCCGATGACGACGGCGTGATGGGCCGATGGGCTGGTCGATCCGGGCGATTGGTTCTGGCTGGTCATGTTTGCATCCCTGTCGCTGATGGGCGAATGAGCAACCGCGTGTCGCTCTACAGGGATGACGACGCAGCCATCGGGAATGTGAGGCACCTGATCGCGGTCTTCGTCTCGCTGGCCCCACGCGACCATGGTCGGCTGCCGCGGCCCAACGCTCAGGTTGGGGTCAGCCGGGATAGTGCGCGAGGATCCCCATGCCGCCGAGGGTCTGGTACGGGTTCCAGTGGTCGCTGAACGGGCTCTGCCAATGACCGTCCGGTTGTTGCGTCGCGAGCACGTCGTCCCGGATGCTTTCCAGCGTGCCGGGCGGCAGGCGCTGAGCGATCGGACCATCCGGTGGGCCGATGTGCTCGGCGGCTTCCTGTGGCGTGGTGTAGGCGCCGGCGACGTCCCGGGCGACGTGCGCGGCCAGCGCGTCCAGCGACGACTCGCGGTCGGGTAGGTCGGTCAGCCACGGCAGTGATTCGGCGTAAGGCAGGACGACGTAGTACGGGCCATTGGTGATCTCGTCCTCGCTGGCGAGCCGGACGTAGAGATCGCGACAGCGGCGGTGGAGCCGCTCCGAGCCCAGCCCGAGCCGGGCAAGGGCGCCGGACAGGTCCAACGCCGGGTTGAGCGCGGGGAACTCCCAGCCGGCGAACCAGGGCGCGATCGGATGGTCGAGCGTGCCGGGCTCCCAGCGCCAGCAGCCGTCCTCGCCCTGCGTCCGCTCCAGCCACCCGACCAGCCGGGTGACGGCCGGGTCGCCCGTCGGGATGCCGGAATCGAGCATGGCGTGCAGGGCGAGGCGGGCGGCGAAGGGGTTGCTCCGCGGCGCGGAGATGTCCGGTTCCAGGCCGTTGCCGAAGCCGCCGTCGTCGTTCTGATAGCGAGCGAGGGCGGTCAGGACGTCGCCGATCCCGCCCCGGCCGAGGAGCCGCCGGCCCTGGGCGGCCTCGACCGGTCGCGTCTGGGCGTGCCGATCGAGGAACCCCTGCGCCGCTGTCAGCCGCTCGTCGATGGTCGCGTTGGTTAGATCGGTCGTCATGTCGCGTCTCCTGGGAATGTGCCGTCGGTTGCCAGCACGAAGCTATCGTCCTTCTCGCCCTCGAAGCGGACCCTCCGCGCGAGGCCGTCGGTCGCCAGCCCCGCCAGTGCTCGCTCGGTGTCTGCGCGGTCGAGGCCGAGGTGCCGGACGAGGATGCTTGGCCGGACGAAGACGGCGGCCGAGAGGTAGCGTGTCAGGAGCTGTCGCAACGCCGCATCGGCGTCGAGCTCGCTCGCCGCGGCGATGGCGTCGGGATACCGGGTGACGACGAGCGTCTGCCGCATGTCATGGTCATCGGGATCGTCGATGGGGCCGAAACTCCGCCCGATGAGCAGGCGACGGTCGAGCTCGGCGATGGCCCGCAGGTAGGCGGCGCGGCGCTCCCGGCCGGTCTCGAAGCCGGCCAGGCGGCGCAGGTCGCCGGTGGTGAGGGTGCCGCCATTGCCGGCGAGGGCGTCGACGATCCTCTGGGCGTCAATGGAGAGCGATCCGGCGGCATGCTGCTCCCCCGCGGGGCGGAGGTCGCCGCGCAGGCGGAGCAGGGCCGGCAGGAGATCCCAGGCGACCCAGGTCGGCTTGCCCCGGACGACCGTGCCGTAGAACGCGACGTCCCGGCGGCCGAGCTCCCAGCGCCAGCCGTAGACGTCGCCCGATGGCGTCGAATGTCCGGAGTCGGTCGGCACGCCCGGACCGACGAAGGCGGCGTAGAGATCGGCGACCTCCGGTGAGGCAGGGAACAGCGTCGCGAGCCCGGCCCGGTCGATCAGGGCCGGCGCGCCGGTCCATGACGTCAGGCGCGTGGCCGGCGTGTAGCACCAACGCTCATCGCGAAGCTGCTGAACGAGGTCGATGGCGCTCTCAGGATTGTCCGTCGGCAATGCGCTCCTCCTTTCGGGTCGGGGTACGGGCGGCGTCGCGTCGTCTCAGGCTACCGCTGACCAGGTGACACCGTCATGTCACCAATCAGGACCGGGCTGGCGCGTGCCGGTCGAGCGTCCGCTGAGCCGCCGCCCGAACGACTTCGACGAGTTCGGGTCCACCAGCGGCGCGGCAGTCGTCGCCGAGGACGAGGACGCAGCGGGCGTAGAAGGGGAGTTCCGACGCCGGGCAGCGCAGGCGGATCTCCCACTGGTCGTCATCGACCGGCGTTGGGTCGATCCGGAAGCCGAGCAGGTCCGGAGCGCGGGTGACGCCGGCCCCGGTCAGATGAAGGACGACCTCCGGGTTGTCGGGGTGGTCGTAGGGCCGTCTGTCCTGCGCGGCGATCGGGATCGTGCCGGCGTCGGGTGGGGCCGGGATCAACCGGATGGCGTCGATCCGGTCGACCCGGAAGCGACGGTGGGCGCGGGCTTCGCGGGAGTGGGCGTCGACGTACCAGCGCCCCTCGTTGGCGACCAGTATGAGCGGCAGGATCTCGTGCTCGGCCCTCCGGCGGGCGGAGCGGTAGGCGATCCGCAGCCACCTCTCATCCCGGACGGCCCGTGACAGCGTCTCGATCTGCCGGGCGTCCGGGACCGAGTGGCCGGGGGCGAAGTGGACGTTGCGCAGCGCCTCGTCGGTCGTGCGCAGCGTGTCGGCGTGGACGATCGCCCGGATCTTCTCCTCGGCCGTCCGGCGGGGCTCGCCGAACGGGCTCGCATCCGGTGGCCCGAGGGCGGCCAGCCCAAGCAGCACCGCCGTCGCCTCGGCCGCCGACAGCCGCAGCGGGGCCAGCCAGTACCCCTCCGGCAGCGCGAAGCCACCGCCCGTCCCCGGCGTGGCGATCACTGGGACACCCAGTTCGCCCAGGGCATCGAGGTCGCGCAGGATCGTCCGGCGGCTGACCTCGAACCGGTCGGCCAGCTGCGCTGCCGTCTGCGGCCCGTTCCGCAGCGCCTGCAGGATCCCGGTCAGCCGGTCGGTCCGGTTCATTCCCAATACCCTGTCAACTCGTTCCGCCCCGGAATGCTGTCATGTCTACATTCGGGTATACACTTCGTGGGTACACGTTCCAACGCATGTCGTGACGCTGCTGCCAGAAGACGGGAGAATAATGGCCAACACGGTTCGAGTCGATGATCGGCTCCATGCGCTGCTGCGCGAACTCGCCGCGGCCGAGAATCGGTCGATGGGGCAGGTCATCGAGGACGCGGTCCGGCAGTACCGCAAGGAACGATTCTAGAGCGTGTCATGGACTTCCGAGTGGCAGGAGCGAGAGTTTGTGAAGCATGAGGCAGGCAAAGGCGACGAAATGCAAGCCGGCCACGGTCGTGGGCAGGCGCTCATAGTCCTTGGCCAGCCGCCGGAAGCGCGTCGCCCAGGCGAACGAGCGCTCCACCACCCAGCGCCGCGGCAGCAAGACGAAGCCCTTCTTTGCTCCCGGCAGCCGGACCACGACCAGCTCGATCCCGCGTGCCTCCGCCTCGTCAGCCGGCTCCTCCCCCGTGTAGCCCTGATCGACCCAGGCCAGTTCCACGGTGTTGCCGGTCGCCGCCTGCACCGCGTCCGCCAGCTCGCCCACCTGCGCCCGCTCCTGATCGTTGGCCGGCGTCACGCGCAGCGCCAGCAGGTGCCCCAGCGTGTCGACCGCCGCGTGGAGCTTGCTGCCGCGGGTCTTCTTGTGCCCGTCGTAGCCGGCCCGGTGCCCGCTCTCCGGGGTGCCGCGCAGGGTCCGCGCGTCCAGGATCACCGCGGTGGGATCGGGATCGCGGCCGCTCGCTTCGCGCAGCAGCGCCCGCAGGTCGTGGACCATCTCCTCGAAGCAGCCGGCGGCGATCCAGCGCAGCGTCTGCTGGTGGACCGCTGCCCACGGCGGCAGATCGCCGGGCAGATAGCGCCACGGCGAGCCGGTCCGCACCATCCAGCGCAGGGCGTTGAAAACCTCGCGGGGATCATGCCGGCGCTGCGGGGCGTCCGGGGTCATCAGCGTCAGGTAGGGGGCGACGAAGGCCCACTCGTCGTCCGTCACGTCGCTCGGGTAGGGCTTGCGGGAGATCGTGCTCATTTGCTGAGTTTACGACCCCCGCAGAGTCCATGACACGCTCTAGGCCGAGTTCCAGGAGGACTATGCCCGGTTGCGCGCCGATCCGGTCGCCTGGAAGGACTATCAGGACGTGATCGCGCTCTGGGACACGCTCGCGGGCGATGGCCTTGAGAACGAGGAGCCGTATTACACGCCCGAAGAGGAGGCCGAGCTTGTCGCGACCGACCCCATCCGGCCTTCTACACCGATGAAGGGCGAGGTCTGGGCAAGTCTCTCGAAGATATTGCGTTGTGAAACCGGAACTGCATAGCAGATAGACGACTCAGCTCGGTCAATACATACGATGCAACTGCCCTGATGGGCGACCGTAGTGGCGTCCGCTTGCGGCGCCATACCGCGTAGCGGTCCCTGTCTTCCGAAACTGAGCGGTCTGGATTGCTATCCTGCTCCGATGTCCGTGCTTCGCCACAGGAACTCTCTGGTCATGACTGAGACACAAAATCCTTGGCATCGGAAGACGCTGCGTTGGCGCGGCTACGATTACACATCGGCGGCCACTTACTTCTTCACCATCTGTACGTACCAACGTGATCCTGTTCTCAGCAGGATCGGGGCCGATGGCTCGTTGCACCTGAAATCCGCCGGGAACGTCGTCCACGATGTCTGGCAGGATCTGCCCAATCGGTTCCCGACGGTTCAACTGGTCACGCTCATGACCATGCCGGACCACGTCCACGGAATTTTCCGGATCGACCAGGGTTCCGATTACGGGCCGAATGGCGACACGAGACCCGATCAGCCAACCCTGAGTCAGGTCATCGGCGCATTCAAATCGGTCGCCGCCATCAATGCCCGCAAAGCCATTTGCGATACACGCAAGCAACCATTCTGGCAGCGGAGCTTCAATGATCGGGTCATCCGGTCGGATGAGGAGCTGGACCGCCTGGTCTGGTATGTGGGAGAGAATCCGATCCGCTGGGTTCATGCGCGGCAGGACGATCGGTTCCATTCATGGTGATGCGGCCGGCGAGCGATGTCGTGACATGGTGATCGCAAGGTACCGGGACCGCTACGCGGTATGGCGCCGCAAGCGGACGCCACTACGGATTGCTGCCTCAATGGTTTTACTCGATCCGAGCAATCAGGATGACACGATGGCGTATAATTAGGAGAGTCGGAACAGCCGGTTGGGCCGCCCTCGCCTGTCACGGTCGCCCGACCCGGCCCCTGTGCCGCGACCATTCGCCGCCTGTGACCAATGCTGGCCACACGCATCATTCCCGAGGGTTTGCCCCTGTCCAGCAACAAACGCCGCAAGACCGACGCTCCCGTCCCCACCTTCTCCGAAGCCGTCGAGCACTACACCGCCCCGCCGTCCGAGCGCCCGTACCCCACGGACCGCCCGGCCCAGAAGGCCCTGCTGCTCGCCGTCGACTTCGATGAGCCCGGCAACCTGTGGAGCATCGACGACTCCCTGGGCGAGCTCGAGCGGCTCGCCGGCACGGTCGATGTCGTCGTCGTCGGAACCGTCACCCAGAAGCTGCCGCACCCCGTGCCGGGCACCTTCGTCGGCTCCGGCAAGCTCCAGGAGATCCAGCATCTCCGCGAGGCGCTCCACTACGACATCATCATCGTCGACGCCGAGCTGTCTCCGGCCCAGCAGCGCAACCTCGAGACCGAGCTCGGCGTCCTGGTCATCGACCGGACCGCTCTGATCCTCGATGTCTTCGCCCGCCGGGCCCAGACCCACGAGGGCCGCCTCCAGGTCGAACTCGCCCAGCTCCAGTACCGCCTGCCCCGACTGACCCGAATGTGGACTCACCTCTCCCGGCAGGCCGCCGGTGGCGTCGGGCTGCGCGGCCCCGGTGAGACCCAGCTCGAGGCCGACCGCCGCGAGGCCGGTGCCCGCGTCAGCTTCCTCAAGAAGCAGCTCGAGCAGGTCGAGACGCACCGTGACCTGTACCGCGGCCAGCGGCGCGACAACCAGGCGCCGATCGTCGCCCTCGTCGGCTACACCAACGCCGGCAAGAGCACGCTGCTCAACACGTTCACCGGCGCGACGGTCCTGTCCGAGGACAAGCTGTTCGCGACGCTGGACCCGACGACGCGGCAGGCCCGCTTCCCGAGCGGCCGGGCCGTCCTGATGACCGACACGGTCGGCTTCATCAACAACCTGCCGACGACCCTCGTCGCCGCCTTCCGCGCGACGCTCGAGGAGATCAACGAGGCCAGCGTCCTCGTCCATGTCCTCGATGTCACCCACCCCAACGTGGCCGAGCAGGCCGCGACGGTGGCGGACGTGCTGGAGGAACTCGGCGCGGACGACAAGCCGATCGTGCTGGCGCTGAACAAGATCGACGCGCTCGGCCCCGAAGGGTTCGACGGGCTCGATCCGACGGTTCGCGCCGCGATCGAGCGGGCGGTCGGCGCCGACGTGCTGGCCCGGGCGGTGCCGATCTCGGCCCGCAACGGCTACGGGCTCGACACGATGATGAGCGCCGTCGAGGTGACCCTGGAGGCAGAGTACGACTTCGTTCCGGTCCGGGTCCGAATCCCGTTCGACCGGCAGGAGCTGGTCGACCGCTTCCACCGGCTGGGCCGCGTCGAAGACAGTGCCTATGACGAGGATGGCGCGACCCTGCGCGGGTCGCTTCCCCGGGCGTTCGTGGGCCGGTTCGCCGGCTTCATCCAGGAGCTGCCGCACAGCCTCGAGGGTGGCCGCTCCGGCGAGGTTGCTGTGCCCGTCGCGGCGGACGCACCGGCCGCCGTCGCCATCGCTGGGTAGATATCTTCAGCCGGTATCGCAACACGATCTGATTCCGGACGCCCGGACCCGCTACCATGCGTAGCGCGTTCGGGCGTCTGCGTGCTCGCCCGCCGCGGTATTCAGTCAGTGAGGCGATTGGGATTCGATGGGTGAGCAGACGATGAGTGAGCGGACGACGGGCGACGGCCCGAGCGCGGGGTGGCCGATGGCCCCCCGGGCCGACCGGCTGGCGCTGGCCGCCGCGATGGTCGACGACTGGGTCGCGTCGCGGTTGGTTCCGGGTGTCTCGCTGGCGGTGGCCTGGCGGGGGGAGATCGTCCTGCAGCACGCCGCCGGCAAGCTCTCGGCCGGCAATGGCGATCACGTCTCCCCGGCGACGCACTACCCGGTCGCCTCGCTGACCAAACCCGTCACCGCGGCGGCCGTCATGGCGCTGATCGAGCGGGGTGACCTCTATCTCGATGAGCCAGTCCGGCGATGGCTGCCGGAGTTCGCGACGCCGACCGGCGAGACCGCCCGTCGGCGGATCACCGCGCGCGAACTGCTCTGCCACGTCGCCGGGCTGCCCAAGGACGACCCGGAGCTGCCTGGCCTGTTCGCCCGCGAGGCATCGTTCGCGAACATCCTCGAATCCGCCGCCGCCGTCCCGCTCACCATGCCGCCGGGAGAGCGGGTCATCTACAGCAACGTTGGTTACTGGGTGCTCGGCGGGCTCGTCGCGGCTGCGTCCCGGATGCCGTTTCAGGAGGTGGCGACCGATCTTGTCCTCCGTCCCGCCGGCCTGAGCGGAGCGACGTTCCGCCCAACCGACGAGGTCGCGACGCTGCTGGCCCGCCGGTACGGGCCGGACCGGATCGCCAACACCGCCTACGGCCGGACGCTCGGCTCGCCGTCGGGCGGACTCTTCGCGACGGCCGCCGACCTGGCCCGGTTCGCCGGCGCCTTCACCGAGGGATCGGTTCATGGCACGCGGGTCGGCGGCGTCAGCGCCGCCAGTGTCCGGATGATGACCTCCGACCAGACGGCCGGTGCGGCCGTCCCGCTGCCATCGGCGAACCCGCCGCGATCACCAATGACGGCTCGCCGGGTCGATGCTCCGCTGCCGGGCGGCATTCCCGGTCTGCGGGAGTGGGCTGTCTGCCCGTGGGCGTTCGGCTGGGAAGTCCGGGGCGACAAGGCGGCTCACTGGACGGGCGACCTGACCTCGCCCGCCACGATCTGCCACATCGGCCAGTCCGGCTGCCTGGTCTGGGCCGACCCACGCTCCGGCCTCAGTCTCGCCGTCCTCGCCAACCGCGACCTCGGCTCGGGCTGGGCGACCGGTGGCCGGCCCGAGAACTGGCCCGGCGCCGTCGACTCCCCGCCGCGCTGGGCCCGGCTGAGCGACATCGTCGCCAGTTCGGTTTGACCCGCGGGGCGGGGAGCATTGTCCAGGTCGCTGGGTCGCACGTCGTATCCGTCTGCTGATCGCACCCCCGGTTCGTCAGGTGATCGTCGCAGCGACGCTCCGATGGAACCTTTCGTGTCAGTCTCACCTCTCTTGGTTACAGACGGCGCCTGATCTTGCCGTCGAGCAAGGGGGACGGTCTTCGCCGCTCGTCATGCGTGTTCCGGGCGGGATCACGGTCCCGGATCATCCAATGACCGGTGCGTGACGACCAGGAGGTTACGGCATGGGACGGTATGCACGTATCGCACTCCGGCTGGCGCTGATCGCGCAAGTCGCATGGATGGCTGGGCAATGGGTGTGGGTTGACGAGCCGGGCGACAAATCCCTCTACGACGGCGTGATCGTAGCCGCTTTCGTAGGGCTCGCTCTGACCCACGGCCGGGTCCGTTGGCTGAACGCCGGGCTACGCATCCTGGTCGGACTGACATTCCTGGGCTCCGTTGCCGATCGATTTGGTCTCCTGGGAGCGGCGGGAGCAGCCGGGGTCTCGTGGGGCGACTTCGACCACTTCATTGCCTACACCCGTTCGGTGAATGCTTTTCTGCCTGCATCGTGGGCCTCCACCCTCGCGGTTCTGGCGACGATCGGGGAGTCCGTCCTGGGAGCGATGTTGGTCATTGGCCTGCGCACCCAACTGGCAGCGGTTGGTGCGGCTCTCCTACTGCTCGCCTTCGGGAGTGCCATGGTCGTCTCGCTCGGAATCGGTGCACAGTTCGACTACGCTGTTGCCGTTCTCGCCGCCGGGAGCTGGTTCCTGTCGACGGTCGATAGCAGCGCCCTTGCGGTGGGAAGCTGGCGCTGGCAACGCCTTTCCGGTCCGGCCGCATCCACCCGACTCTGAGATGCGCGGACCGTTTTTCTCACCACCCGAGGCATGGGCAGGAGGCGTCACGCGTCTGGACGCCACCGAACGCACCACGAACCTGGTTCGCGCCGCGCAGCGGGGCGACACCATGGCGCTCCATGACCTGCTCGACCAGTTGGAGCCATACGTCGCCCGTATCTGCGGGCCGATTGCGCTGACTGACGCACCCGACGCGACTCAGGAATCACTGATCGCCATCCTGCGCGGGCTACCGTCACTCCGCGAGCCAGCGGCGCTCTACGGCTGGGTCCGGTCGATCGCCACTCGCGAGGCCATCCGGATCGCCCGGCGTCGCACGCGCATGCCGACGACCGAACTGACCGACCTGCCGGCTCCTGGCGATACCACCGTCGCGGCGGACATCCGGGACATCCTTGAGCGGCTGGCTCCGGAACACCGGGCCGTGCTGGTCCTGAGAGATCTCGAAGGGTTGGATGAATCGAGCGTCGCGTCACTGCTGGCCGTGCCAACAGGAACGGTCAAATCGCGTCTGCACCGCGCGCGTCGACACTTCCGGGAGGCATGGGGCCGATGAGAGCCAGCGGCGATGACCTTAAACGGCCTCAGCGTGATTCCAGATCAGACGGAGTCCTCCCCGTCAACGGCTGGCCGGTCGCAGAGCTCGACCCTATTCGCCGGTTGCACGTTCTGGCGGGAGGAATCCGCGGAGCGGTCGTCATCGAGCAGGTGATTCCCGCGCCGCTCGACGTGGTCTGGGCGTACGTCAGCGACCTCGAACGGTCGGTGCCGCGGTCGGAGTGGCACGTCCGCTCCCTGTCGATCACTCGTGTCGAAGGGGATCGACTGGAAGCGGACGTGCAGGGGGTCGCCGGGATCCATGACCGTTTCACGGTTGTACTCCGGCCAGGCTGGTGCTGGATGCAGGGACGGATACTGTATGCCGGGATGGCCGCCGTCACGGTTCCGGGCGGCACACGAATCGCCTGGGCGGGCGGTCTGCGCCTTCCTGGGGCTGAACTTTACCGACCGATCCTGCGTCGTAGCCTGGCCAGGTCGCTCCGTCGTCTCGCCAGGCACATCCCAACGTCGGCGTGAGGCGTCCCAGGACAGGATGACCGTCGCAATTGCCAGCCGTCTGGAGGGCCATTCCGGAGAAACGGCGGAGACTAGTTCGATGACTTGCGCGAGCGGCCCTCGGTCGGGAGTGGGGTTGGTTGGCGGCCGTTGGCGGAGGGGTGGTCGTCGATCGTGAGCCAGCCCCGGCGCAGGGCGGTGACGACGGCCTGGGTGCGGTCGTTCACGGCCAGCTTCCGCAGGATCGACGTGACGTGGTTCTTGACGGTCTGGGCGCTGATCCCGAGTGAGAATCCGATCTCGGCGTTGGTCATCCCGTCGCTGATGCTGCGAAGAATGTCGAGTTCCCGGTCGGTCAGCGGGGCGAAGGCGCTCGTGGGGGCGAGATCGCTGCTGGTCGCGTTGCGGAACTGGTCCAGCACACGGGCCGCGACGTACGGCTTGTCGAGCAACTGCTCGTTGATGACGTACTCCCCGGTCGCCGACCGCCGGATCAGGTCGATCAGGACCTGCTCGTTGACGTCCTTGCCGGTGTAGGCCGAGGCGCCCGCCCGGATCGCGCCGAACAGCTCATCATCGGTCTCGTTGGCGGCGACGACGATCGTCGCGAGGGCCGGATGGCGACGGCGAATCTCGGCGGCGACCCCCAGACCGGGTGACTCCTGGAACGTCGTGCCGATCAGGGCGACATCCGGGCCCGTCTCATCGGCCAGCCGGTACCCTTCGTCCGCCGTCCCCGCGCTGCCGACCAGCACCAGCTCCGGGGCCAGGGTCAGGCACCCGGCCAGGCCCCGGCGGAACAGCGATTCGCGCTCGACGATCAGGACCCGGATCGTCTTCGCGACTGTCTGCTCGGACGCGGTCTCGGTCATGACGATTTCCTCTTTCTGGCGACACCCATGCCAGTCGGGGCGCCGATCGGTCACGACGTTCTCGGTCACCAGGTTGTCCATTGAGTGAGACAGGCAGGCACCGGGCACAGACACCGTCCACGCCCCGACCGCTCCGTGGGCTGGAGCCAGGTCGCAGGCTCGATTCGACGCGTCTCATGGCAAGTGTAGGGGCCGAGCGGCCATGACTCAACGGGACTATGGTCACGATTAACTGATGAGCCGGATCGACTTGTATCGATTGGGGATCCGCGATTCGTTTGGTAAATTCCGTCATTTTCTTAATTTGAGATACCAAAGATCGATGGAAAGATACGAAAAAATGGAATCCGGCACCCCCGTGAATCGATCCGCCAGTGACTCCGACACCCGATCCGGGTGGGTCAACTGGGCGGGTCCGACCGGGTTGACCCACCCGGCCTGGCCCAACCAGGCGATTCGTATGCGAATGGGGCTGATCCCATGGCGCGAAACCGGCGAGGGAGTCGGTCAGGGCGGAAAGCGCGTCAGCGCGGTGGCCGTCAGGATCAGACAGCATCGGACAGGAGATCGACATGAAGTCAGACATAAGGATGACCCGAAGGACGCTCGTTCCCATCATGGCGGGTGCCGGAGTATTTGTAGCAAACGCGACGATTTCACGCCGAACTGGCGCCCTCGCGCAGACGGGTGGGACGCCCGAAGCCGGGTTCGAGACGACGGTCTATGACCTGCCGGGTGACGGGGTCTTCCCCGAGGGGGTCGCGTTCGACCGCGCCACAGGGACGTTCTATGTCGGGAGCAACGCCACCGGCATGATCTATCGTGGCGACCTGACGACCGGCGAGGCGGCCATCTTCCTCGATGGGGCCGAACAGGGTCTGACCAGCGTCAACGGGCTCAAGGTCGACGAGGCCGGTCGGCTCTGGGTCAGCGGCGCGGCGACGGGGCAGGCGGCGGTCTTCGATACCGTCGACGGCACACTGATCGGGCAGGCGTCCAATGACCTCGAATCGGGGTCGACATTCGTCAACGACGTCACGGTCAGTTCCGACGGAACCGGTTACTTCAGCGACTCGACGACCCCGCAGCTCTGGATCATTTCCGCCGGGGACGGTCAGCTCGGGGAGTCGGAGTTCGTCAGCTTCGAGGGGACGGTCTACGAGTACGGCGAGGGCTTCAACGCCAACGGACTCCAGCTGACCACCGATGAGACACATGTCGTCATCATCGACAGTGGAACGGCGTCCCTTTACCGCTACACCGTCGCGAGCGGTGAGGTCAGCGCGATCGACATCGGCGACGCTGACCTGACGGGCGGCGACGGGCTCGCGCTCGATGGCGACGTGCTCTACGTCTGCCAGAACTCCGTCGGCCAGATCAGCCGCCTCCGGCTGAGCGACGACGCGGGCACGGCGACGTTCATCGACGCCTTCAGCGATCCGGCCTTCGCCTTCCCGACGACGATCGCCCTGACCGACCGGGGCACCGTGCTGGTCTGCAACTCGCAACTGGACACCCGCGAGACCGGCGCACCCGATCTGCCGTTCACCGTCGTCGAGATCGCCATCCCGCCGCTGGCCGGGGGCGCGACACCGGCCGGGACGCCGGTCGTCGAGGCTGGGACGGGGCAGGACCAGGACCTGGACAGCGCCACCCCGGTCGCCACGCCCGAGGTCTAGCAGCGGACGGTTCGATCGAATAACCGATCATCAGGCGGGAGCGGCTGACCATCACGGTCGCCGCTCCCGAGCGCGATCAACGGAAGGTATCCATTGATCGTGCCGCTCGAACGTGTCGATCGCGACTTGCGCCAGACGTTACTGGACGGCCATGTTCTCGACGGGCTCGCCCACAACCGGGTCCGGTTCGTCGGCGATTCGGGTGGCGACGACCTTGTCGACCCGGTTGCCATCCATGTCGATGACCTCGAAGCTCCAGTGGTGCCACTCGAACGTCTCGCACTCCTGGGGAATGCGCCCCGTCCGGGCCATGACGAAGCCGCCGAGGGTGTTGTACTCCCCCTCCTCGTCGTGTGGGACCGACCCGAGGTCGAGCAGCTCGACGAAGCGGTCGACTGGGACCATCCCGTCCAGCAGCCATGAGCCATCCGGGCGGAGGACGGTGTCCGGATCGTCGGTCGGGCCCTCCTCGCCGAGGTCCCCGACGATGGCCTCGAGGACGTCATGCAGGGTGACGATGCCCTGGGTGCCGCCGTACTCGTCGACCACGATCGCCATCGGGTCACTGGCCCGCTTGAACGTCTCCAGCAACCGCAGCGCAGGCAGGCCCTCCGGAACGAACTCGGCGGGCCGGATATACGTCTCCAGTTCCCGGATCGTGCCGGCCTGGAGATCGCCGAGGATGTCCTTGGCCCGGACGACGCCGCGCAGGTCGTCCAGGCTGGCCATCGCGACGGGGAAGATCGAGCGGTGGGAGGCGACGATCAGTTCGCGGTTGATGTCGAACGAATCCTCAAGGTCCAGCCAGGTCACTTCCGGCCGCGGAGTCATCAGGTTGACGGTCCGCTGGTCGCCCAGCTCGAAGATGCGGCCGATCAGGTCGCGCTCGGCCTCGACGAAGACACCAGCTTCCGTGCCCTGATCGAGCAGGACCGAGATCTCGGACTCGGTCACGGGCGGCTCCTCGCTCTGCCGGAACGGGAGGATCCGCAGGACGAGCTGGGTGCTGCCTTCGAGGAAGGTGATGACCGGCGCGGCGATCCGCGCCAGCGTCGTCATCGGTGGAGCGATCAGCGAGGCGATCCGCTCCGGGTTGGACAGGCCGATCCGCTTGGGCACGAGCTCGCCCAGGATCAGCGACAGATAGGTGATGACGACGACGACCAGGACGAAGGACAGCGTGTCGGCGCTGGCGCCGACGACCGGGAGCGGCTCGAGCAGCGGGGAGAGCCGGCTGGAGAGGGCGGCGCCACCGAAGGCGCCGGACAGGACGCCGATCAGCGTGATTCCGACCTGGACGGTCGAGAGGAACCGGCCCGGGTTCTCGCTGAGCCGGAGGGCAGACTGCGCCCCGGCGTCGCCGGCATCGGCCGCCTGCTGGAGGCGAGCGCGCCGGGACGAGACGACGGCGATCTCGGACATGGAGAAGATGCCGTTGGCGAAGATGAGGATGATCAGAATGCCGATTTCGATCCCGACGCCCACGCATGGCTCCCGATGGGACGATGGCGCTCCCGGTCGCCGACAGCGGTTTCGGGCAGACCGTGGGATGCCCCGCGCCCGCGGGTGACCACCGATGGCTCAACCGTAGCACATCGCGTGCGGCGGCTTGCCCGGCGAGGGGGTAAATCGCACAGGTGGTCAGGCGCCGGTCTCTTCGTGGGGGCGACGCTTGCGAGCCCGGCCGCCGCAGCGGCCATCGCCCTGCAGGGCGATAACGCCATCCCGACCATGAATGGATCGGGCTCAGGAACGATGTTGCCAAACGGCTGGCCGGACACTCAAGGGGTGTGGTCGGCGAACCGGAATGCGCACCGTGAAGCCGCCTGGCCACGCCTAATGTGACGTGACGATTTGGATCGATCCTTGAACCCGAAATCCGCCCGGTTATCGTCTCTGAGCCCGATCCATTCACGGTCGGGCCAACGACGCGAAGGACTGAATCGATAAACCCAACCGGTTGAATTTGGCGATCTCGCCTAGAGCGTGTCATGGACTTCCAAGTGGCAGGAGCGAGAGTTTGTGAAGCATGAGGCAGGCAAAGGCGACGAAATGCAAGCCGGCCACGGTCGTGGGCAGGCGCTCATAGTCCTTGGCCAGCCGCCGGAAGCGCGTCGCCCAGGCGAACGAGCGCTCCACCACCCAGCGCCGCGGCAGCAAGACGAAGCCCTTCTTTGCTCCCGGCAGCCGGACCACGACCAGCTCGATCCCGCGTGCCTCCGCCTCGTCAGCCGGCTCCTCCCCCGTGTAGCCCTGATCGACCCAGGCCAGTTCCACGGTGTTGCCGGTCGCCGCCTGCACCGCGTCCGCCAGCTCGCCCACCTGCGCCCGCTCCTGATCGTTGGCCGGCGTCACGCGCAGCGCCAGCAGGTGCCCCAGCGTGTCGACCGCCGCGTGGAGCTTGCTGCCGCGGGTCTTCTTGTGCCCGTCGTAGCCGGCCCGGTGCCCGCTCTCCGGGGTGCCGCGCAGGGTCCGCGCGTCCAGGATCACCGCGGTGGGATCGGGATCGCGGCCGCTCGCTTCGCGCAGCAGCGCCCGCAGGTCGTGGACCATCTCCTCGAAGCAGCCGGCGGCGATCCAGCGCAGCGTCTGCTGGTGGACCGCTGCCCACGGCGGCAGATCGCCGGGCAGATAGCGCCACGGCGAGCCGGTCCGCACCATCCAGCGCAGGGCGTTGAAAACCTCGCGGGGATCATGCCGGCGCTGCGGGGCGTCCGGGGTCATCAGCGTCAGGTAGGGGGCGACGAAGGCCCACTCGTCGTCCGTCACGTCGCTCGGGTAGGGCTTGCGGGAGATCGTGCTCATTTGCTGAGTTTACGACCCCCGCAGAGTCCATGACACGCTCTAGCGGCGAAGGCCGCTGCGGCGGCCGGGCTCGCAAGCGTCACCCCTACGAGTGAACTCCCTGACATGGCTATGTCGCGTGCTTCCCCAAACCCGCCGGCGGGATCGACTGGCGGACGACGCCGGTGATCGCGATCAGAGTCAGAAGATAGGGGAGGGCGAGCAGCAGGTCCGTGTTGATCGGCAGGCCGGTCGCCTGGGCCTGGATCTGGAAGGCCTGCGCCCCGCCAAACAGCAGCGTCGCGATCAGCGTCCCGACCGGCGTCCAGTTGCCGAAGATCACGGCGGCGAGAGCGATGAAGCCACGGCCCTGGGTCATGTCGTTGGTGTAGAAGGACAGGTCGCCGATCGAGAGGCAGGCGCCGCCCAGCCCGCCGAGGACCGCCCCAACCAGGACCGCGACGTAGCGCGTCCGGTTGACGGCGATCCCGACGCTCTCGGCCGCCCGTGGGTCCTCACCGGCCGCCATCATCCGAAGGCCGCTCTTGGTCCGGGCCAGGTACCACCAGACGATCGGCACCAGGATGAAGGCGACCGGGACGAGCAGGTGGATCCCGCTGCCGAAGTTGAACAGCTTGGGGGCATCCGGCGTCCGGCCCGAGGTCCCGAACAGCTGCTGGCTCAGGAACGCCGGGACCGCCAGCCCGAGGATGTTGATCGCGGTCCCGGCCACGATCTGGTCGCCGCGGAGGGTGATGCACCAGAAGGCGTGGATCAGCCCGAGCAGGAGGGCGGAGCCCATCCCGATCGCGAGACCGGCGAGGGCGTTGCCGGTGTAGTAGGAACCGACCGCCGAGCCGAACGCGCCGATCAGCATCAGCCCTTCCAGGCCGATGTTGACGACGCCGGACCGCTCGGAGATCAGACCACCGAGGCCGGTCAGGAGCAGCGGCGCGGCGGCGCGGAGCATCGCCCAGAGCAGCCCGAGGGTCAGGAAGTCGTCCATGGTGCCTCCATGGGTTCGCAGCCCGGGTCATCGTGCTGACGGCCCGGGGTTACAGCACAGGCCAATAAACTTGTCCTTTGTCGTTCGACGGCGGGGATCGGCTCCCCCTCCCCATCCGGCCACGAGTGGGATCGGCGCGGCCGATTCCGCGAGGGTCGAGATGGGGAGGGGGCCGGGGGGTGGGGCTGTCCCACCAAGCGACTGGCCAACGTCAATGCCCGCCGCTCAAAAGCGGGTTGCGTTTGAAGCGTTCGGGTGGCGCAGCAGACCCCTCCCCGGCTCACCTGCTCGCTCACCCGCTGAAGCGGCTTCGGCTGCGTAGGTGCCCGGAGCGGGGAGCTGTCCCGCCCATCCAGCGCTGGCAATCTGTATGAAAACCGCGGCAGGGTCAGGGTGATGGTCGTCACGTCGTCGCTCATGCCTGGTCCGCCGCTGGTTGGGTGCCGGCCGTGCCGGTCGTTCCAACGCCGGAGTTGCCGGCCGGGGCGAGGGGTTTGCCCCGGTTGAGGAACCGGCCCAGCCGGAAGTGAGCGAAGGCGCCCGTCGCCGCGACGGCGAGGATGACCAGCGCCTGGAGGATCTCGACGAGCTGCGAGGACGTCCCGGCGGTGCTCTGCATCCGGATCGCGCCGGAAGACAGCATCCCGAACAGGAACGCCGCCAGCACGACGCCGGTCGGGTGGTTGCGGCCGGCCAGCGCGACGGCGATGGCGGTGAAGCCGTAGCCGGGGTTGGGGTTGGTGTGGCGCCCGGTCACGCCGGCGACGTCCGTCGCCCCGGCCAGCCCGGCCAGGGCGCCGCTCAGGGCCATCGTCGCGACGATCATCCAGCCCCAGGAGATGCCGGCGTAGTCCGCGGCGCCGCGGCTGAGACCGACGGTCCGGAGGCGGTAACCGAACGTCGTCCGGAACAGGATCAGCCAGACGATCACGGCGGCCACCGGGACGAGCAGGACGCCGTAGTGGAGGCGGGTGCCGTCCAGCAGGATGCCGAACCGGGCGCCCGGCAGCGCCCGCTCGGTCCCGGACCGCTCTGGGTCGACGGGCAGGAAGCCGTCCTGGTTGACCGCCCAGCCCGAGAGCCGGTAGGAGATGTAGTTGAGCATGATCGTCGTGATGACGACCGAGGCCCCGGTCCTGGCCAGCAGGGCGCCGGGGATCACGCCCCAGAGGCCGCCGACGACCATGCCGGCGAGGATGACGGCGGTGAGCTGGAGGGCGGATGGCAGGCCGAGATCGGTCGCGGCGACGAGCCCGGCGGCGAGGCTGCCCGTGAAGAGCTGGCCCTCGACGCCGATGTTGAACAGGCCGGCCCGCGAGGCGACGGCGAACGCGAGGCCGCCGAACGCCAGCGGCGTGGCGGCGATCAGCGTCTCGGCGATCGCCCGCTTGCCGCCGAGCGAGCCGTCGATCAGGGCGCGGTAGGCGGTGATCGGGTTGTCGCCGACGAGGAGGATCACGACCGCGCCGACGAGGAAGGCGGCTACGATCGCGATCAGGGACGGGGCGAGCGCCTGGACGCCGCCCCTAAGCTGACGCACGGCTGGCCTCCCCCATCGTCACGCCGACCGCTCCCGGCGCATCGACCTTCGATTGCGTCAGGCCAGTCAGGCCCGGATCGTCGGTCCGGCCGCCCATCAGCAGCCCGCACTGCGTCCGGGAGAGCTGGTCGCTCGGGAAGTCCCCAACGATGCGCCCCCCGTAGATGACGACGATCCGGTCGCTGAGGTCGTAGATCTCGTCGAGGTCGAACGAGACCAACAGGACGCCCCGGCCGAGGTCGCGCTCCGCGACGAGCTGTTTGTGGACGAACTCGATCGCGCCGACATCGAGGCCGCGGGTCGGCTGCGTCGCGAGCAGGACGTCCGGCCCACGGTAGAGCTCCCGGGCAATGATCAGCTTCTGCTGGTTGCCGCCGGACAGCGATCGGGCCGGCGTCTCGGACGATGGCGCCCGGACATCGAACCGTCTCATCAGGTCGCGGGTGATCGTTCGGGCGGCGCCAAGGTTCAGCCAGCCACCCCGGCTGAACGGCTTCGTGTCGGTCCGGCCCAGCATCAGGTTCTCAGTCAGGGAGAAGTCGAGGACGAGGCCGCGCTCCTGGCGGTCTTCCGGGATGTAGGCGAGCCCGGCCCGGCGGCGGCGCTCGGCGTTGAGACCGGTGATGTCGTGGCCGTTCAGGGTAACGGTGCCGTGGTCGGGCCGGCGCATCCCGGCCAGGACCTCGATCAGCTCGGCCTGGCCGTTGCCCTCGACCCCGGCCAGCCCGACGATCTCGCCGTGGCGCAGCGTCAGCGAGAGGTCCTTGAGCGCGCCGCTCCCGGCCGGGCCGATCGTCAGGTTGCTGGCGACGAGGACCGGCTGGCCCGCCGCCGCCGCCGGCCGGTCGACCTTGAGGCTGACGCCGCGGCCGACCATCAGCTCGGCCAGGCCCGCCGCCGTCGTCTCGGCCGTCTCGCGGGTCCCGACGGTCTTCCCCCGGCGGATGACGGTGACGCGGTCGCTGATCGCGGCGACCTCGCGCAGCTTGTGGGTAATGAAGATGACGGTCGTGCCGTTCTCGCGCAGCCGCCGCAGGATGACGTAGAGATCGTCGACTTCCTGCGGGGTGAGCAGGGCGGTTGGCTCGTCCAGGATCAGGATCCGGCCGCCCTGGTAGAGCGCCCGCAGGATCTCGACGCGCTGCTGCATCCCGACCGGCAGCTCCCCGGCCCGGACGCCGGGGTCGACCGTCAGGCCGTAGCCGTCGGCGACCTCCCGGACCTTGCGCTCGGCGGACGCCCGGTCCAGCGTGATCCCGCCGCTGATCCGGTCCTCCTGGCCGAGGATGACGTTCTCGGCGACGGTGAAACGGGGGATCAGCATGAAGTGCTGGTGGACCATGCCGAGGCCGTGGGCGACGGCCTCGCGGGGGCCGGTGTGGGTGGCGGGCTGGCCGTTGACGCGGATGGTGCCCTCGTCCGGGTGGTGGATCCCGAACAGGATGTTCATCAGGGTCGACTTACCGGCCCCGTTCTCCCCGAGCAGGGCGTGGATCTCTCCCGCGCGGACGAGCAGGTCGATCCCGTCGTTGGCGACGACGCCGTTGGGGAACCGCTTGACGATGCCGCGCATCTCGATGGCGTAGGGGTGCTCCATGGGCATTCCCGGTGGAGCGGCGAGGCTCCTTGGCTGGACACGGCGGAGATTCATATGACGGCTCGATCATGCGGTCGCGCAATCATACCCCGTGAACCGCGCAGACCAGGGTCGGGCCGGATCCATTCCGTAGGGGCGATCCCTTGCGGTCGCCCGGCACGATAGGGCCATCGCCCCGCGGGGCGACAACGGTGTTGGCCAGCGCAAGGTCCGATTCGGACAGGTTGCTCGCGTCGGTGATGGCGCCTTCGGCGTGGGCGACTACAAGGGATCGCCCCTACCATGTCCGCGTCGAGGGCCACTCCGCGTACCCTGAACGACGGAGCGCCGCCCCCGCGGAAGACCCGCGACGGGACGGCGCTCGGATCGGACGAGGAGACGACGGACGTCAGCTGGCCGGGGTCGCGTCGGGCGTCCCGGCCGGGGTCGCGCCCGGCGTGGCGGCACCGGCTGGCACCTCGAGCACCACGGGAGTGAAGGCGGCGAGCGCGTCGCGGTCGGCCGGGACGATGATCGTGCCGGCGACGATGGCCTGGCGGTAGACCTCGACGGCGGCGGTGATGTCGCCCGAGAGCTTGCCGTCCGGGTCGCCAACACTGACGCCATTCTCGGCCAAGCCGAGGTTGTTGATGCTGCCCTCGAACGCGTCTTCCGAGAGCGACCGCACGGCGTCGATCACGGCGACGTCGAGCGCCTTGCCGATGAAGAAGAGCTGCTCGGCCGCGCCGATCGCCCGCTGATCCGAGTCGACGCCGATGACGGCATTCGTCAGGCCGCGGCTGCGCGCGGCCTCGAAGATGCCGTTGTTGGTCAGACCGGCGATCGGGAAGATGATATCGGCGCCCTGGTCGTACTGGGCCGAGGCGGAGGCCTGCCCGAGGGATGGGTCCCCGAACGACCCGACGTAGTTGACGAGCGGCTGGAAGGCTTCACCGAGGACCGTCCGGGCGCCAGCGGTGAAGCCGACCTCGTAGCGGATCACCGGTGGAATCTCCATCCCACCGACGATGCCGAGTGACTTGGTCGTGCTGTACATTGCGGCGGCGACGCCGCCGAGGAAGCCGCCCTCCTGCTCCTTGAAGACGAAGGACTCGATATTGTCGCCCTCGATCACCGCGTCGATGATGACGAACGGGGTGTCCGGGTACTGCGGTGCGACCTCGGTCATGGCGTCGACGAGATTGAATCCAACCGCAACGACGATCGCGCTGGACTCAGCCGCCTCGACGAGGTTGGGATAGAAAGCGTTGTTATCGAGGGACTCGAGGTAGCGGGAGCTGTAGCCGAACTGGTCGCCGGCCTGCTGGCAACCGGCCCAGGCGAGGTCGTTGAAGTTGCCGTCGCCGATGCCGGCCGTGTCGGTCACCATCGTGATCTGGCCACCGTCCTGGGCGCCGGCCCGGCGGATGTTGAGGCCGGCCGCGGCCAGGACCGGGGCGACCGCGAGGCCGCCGAGGATGGCGCGACGGCTGATCCGGAAAACGTTCGGGCTGGTCGCGGGCTGGGTTGTCTCGTGGCTCACTCGGTCACTCCCTTGTCGCCGGGCACAGGGCCGGGCGGCGGTGCGCAACCGGCCGACCGGGCGCACGCAAAACCGGAGGGGCCGCGTGCCCGTTCCGGTGACTGGTCGGGTTCCCCTTGCCTTCCCAGCGTACCGCCGCGAGAGCGCCCGGCTCGGGGCGACGATCGTGGTTGGCTGGCTGGAACAGGCAACGAAGATGGGTCCGGATGGATGCTACCAGATAGGCCCGGCGTCGGGAGCAGAGCGTTCCGGAGAAACAGGCAGATTGCCCAACCAACGATCCCGTTGCTCAACTCGATGTGATAGGCGATGTGACAGGCATGGATGGGCGTGGTGCGACACGATCAGGTGGGCGGCGAGGGGAGTGGGACCATCGCGACGATCCGGGGCAGCAACGACGCGATCTCCGGGACGTCGGCGGCGTGAAGTCCGGGGTGGGCCGTCCGGATGACGCCGTCGCGATCGATAACGAAGGTGCCCGGTAACTGCCGGACGCTGCCGACGGTCCGGTGGGGCAGGTGGCCGCGCAGCATCGCGCCGGCGAGCCGCAGGCCGGGTGTCAGGCTGTAGACCTGCTCGACCGTGCCGTCCAACAGACCGTAGGCCGCGAAGGCGGACCGATCGACGTCGGACAGGATCGGGAACGGGAGCGAGAGTTGCGCTCGGAAGCGCCGGGCGTCCCGCGGCGTGCCTTGGCCGATGGCGGCAACGGCGACGCCCTCGGCTGCGAAGTCGGCATGGTGATTCCGGAGAGCGGTGACATGCTCCCGGCAAAGCGGACAGCCGTACTGCCGGAGGAAGACCAGGATCAGGGCGCGCGGAGTGTTCACCCACAGATCGGCGAGGTGGGTGCGGCGGGTCATGGCGTCATGGAGGAGGACGTCCCGAGCGGAGTCGCCAGCGACCGGTGTCATACTGCGCAGCGGCATCTGCATTGGGAGACTCAACGTCGTCATGGGGATCCGGCTTTGCATACGAGGGGGCATGACGGTAGCTTCGGAACGGAATCAATGGTCCGACACTGCAAGAGCATGAATCATTCCATGATGTCGCTCCGGCATCGCCGCCGATGGCCGGGTCTCAACCGGCTTCGGCCTGTCCCGACGAGCGACCGTCTCAGGAGCCAGCAGGCATGGCATTCATCTGGATCTTCATCGGCGGTGGCCTGGGCGCCTGCTCGCGCTACGGGCTCGGGACGCTGATCGCGCGCTGGTCGGGAACGGCGTTCCCCCTCAACACGCTGCTGATCAACATGACGGGGTCGTTCCTGATCGGGTTGATCAGCACGCTTCTGCTCGACCGGAGCATCAGTAACCCGGCCTGGCGCTGGGCGCTGATCACCGGCTTCCTCGGTGGCTACACGACGTTTAGCGCCTACAGCTACGAGACGGTCCAGCTGTTCGACACTGGCCACGGCGACCGGGCGCTGCTCTACCTTGTTGCCAGCAACGCCGTCAGCATCGCGGCCTGCGTCGCTGGGATCGCCGTCGTCCGCCTGTTCGTCACCGAGGCGGGGTAGGCGTCCGTTCTTGCGGAGCTGGCGCGGGGTCATCGTCCAGCAATCAGTTGCTCGACGCCGTCGAGCATCTGATCGCTGGACCGAAGTCGAAGTCGAAGTCGAAGTCGAAGTCGAAGTCGAAGTCGAAGTCGAAGACGTGGCCGGGCGATGATGCCGCCTGGAATGCCTCACTGGCAGCCTGACCGACGCGCCCGGCGACCGGGAACCGTGAGACGGCGGAGATGGTGTTCAGCAGTGGTTCCTGGGTCCGCCACCAGTCGGCATCGCTCGTGCCGCTCCCGAAACGGGGAACACATCTGAGACAGTGGCGTTACGTGACAGAAGGTGTCACGTACGGCTGCCAGAATGGAGGTCGCCGACAGACGGCGCGTTCATTCGAGGTGATGGCGCGAAGGAGACACGGTATGCGCGAACAGGATGTCTTTGTGCTGGCGGATGAGACCTTGCTGGGCGTGGTCGAGCGGATCGGCGACGAGCAGTGGGCGATGACGATGCCCTCATGGTTTGACACGCGGGACCCAAACCGGACCATCACGCTGCGCGAGGTGATCAACTACCACGCCTATGAAGATGCCTGGGTCCCCGACATGCTGGCGGGGCGGACCATGGACGAGGTTGGCACGGACGCCTTTGCCGGAGACTTGCTCGGCGACGACCCGAAGGCAAGCTTTGCCCGGTTCGTCGCGGCCGCGACGGCCGCCGCACGCGCGCTGGACGATCCCGATCGCACGGTTCATTGCTCGTTCGGCGATTACCCAGCCCGCGAATACTTCTGGCAGATCAACGGCTTCCGCGGGCTACGGGCCCACGATATCGCCAGGGCAATCGGGGCCGAGCGCACGCTGCCACCGGAGCTGGTCCAGGGACTGTGGGACGAGATTAGTCCGCACGCCGAGGAGTGGCGCGCGATCGGCATCTTCCGGTCACGCGTCGATGTCCCGGACGACGCTCCGTTGCAGGACCGCCTGCTCGGCCTGACCGGGCGGCAGCCGTAGGCGGCGCGAGCGCCACGGCCGGACGGGCGTCGCCACCTGTCACGATGCGGCCGGCGAGCGGGATTGGCGGCCGGAGTCAGGGCAGGTCAGACCCGGTCGAGGAGGGCGACGAACGATTCCCTGGTGTAGCCGCCCTGCTCGATGATGTGATTGATGACCGGCTTCGACAGCGGCCGCGACCCGTGCGACAGCTTGATCCGGCGGCCGGGACGGTCCGGGTGCTCGAGCATGAAGTGGTCGCTCCGGGGCCGGGAGACATCGACCCAGCCGTCGGCCAGCAGCGCCCGGTGGACGTTTCGTTTTGATGCAATCGGGAGGGGGATGGTTGCCATTAAGTGTCCTTGCCGGTGGCGTCGAGCCTTGCGCTGTGCGGGTTACTCGCACATTCCGTGCGGGGGTGGCCCGTACTCCGTGATACAAGACCCCTCCCCCTAACCGTGGCGGGTGTGGAGAAGTCCATGCTCATCTAGCTGAAGCTCTTCGGGACGCACCTGTCAGGACGCACCTGTCAGGAAGGGCGCTCGTCCCGTCGTTATTCCGCCGCCTCGGTTTCTTCCATCCGGAGTGAGAGCATCTTCGAGATGCCGTCGGCGCCCATCGTGATGCCGTAGAGGGTATTGGCGATCTCGATCGTGCCACGGTTGTGGGTGATGACGATCACCTGCGTGTCCTGGCTGAGGCGCTGGAGCTGGGCCCGGAAGCGGACGAGGAATATCGGTTCGAGTGCCCCTTGTGCCACCGAAGGCTATGCAGCGATGAGATCCTCGATTTCGATTCCGATGGTCCCAGGTGATGACTTCGGCGCCGTCTGAGCTGAGAATCAGACGCGTCTCGGTGCCATAGGGACTGGCGAGCCGATTGTTGCGGTCATCAATGAGGACCGCTAGCCGAAGCGGCTATGCCGTATGACCAAGGAGAATGTCCCGAACGTTGTAGGCGACTACCTTGGCCCGCGATAGCGTCCCGGCCGTCGAGGAAGGCTCGAACGTCATGAGGTAGAGCTGCCCAGCGCCACCGGATCCCTGGACGCAGTCGATCGTCTTGGGCCCGGTCGCTCCGGCGACGGTGACCTTGCTCTCGAACGGATGTTGACCGGTGGCCAGATATCGCTCCACTTCGTCCTGGAATCGGGCGCTAGGGCGGCGTGGTGCGCGGCGATACACGAGGTAGCCGATGTCCTGGACGCCATTGACCAGCGTTGTTAGCCCATGGCCGAGATCATCAATGGCAACCTCGATTGACAGCTCCTGACCCACCGTGTTGATATCGAAACGATGCTCCACCTTGCTGATTCGATCCTTTAGCGAGGATATTCCGACGCCGTTGACGAATGCGTAATCGGCCGCCTCGCCTCCATCACTGAGCAGAAACCGGGACTCGCCCACGGGGATCACATCAATCGCGATCGGGGTGTTATCCGGGTAGAGAAAGGGCGTGACGACTTGGCACGTAGCGGCCCGGACCTCGGCATGGAACCGCGACCCGAGCTGATTGAGGAGTTGGCCAATGACCGTTGCGCATTGCTCGCCGTTCATAGCAAGGATTCCTGCCGATAGACCGGAGGCACGGGATGGAGTGAAATGATATTGCACTCTGACAGGAAGTCGATCAGCGCCAGGTTGTGGTCGTTGAAGCGAACCTCGGCTGGATAGTATGTGTCGCGATCCTCGGTATCCTCATGCCAGCGATGCTTGTGCTCAGGTCCGGCATCGCTGGCATGAGGGATTCTTGTGCCCTGGACCGTGCCTGGTGAGCTTGCGCAGCGGCGTCGTCCCCTGCGCGAGCAACACGAAGCTCCAGTTCGTTACGGCCACGACTCCGGTGAGGCGGAGCGGGGAATCGGGATCCGGGCAGATGACCGTCACCTCGAAGCGATACCGCATCCCGCTTCGCCCCTTGAGCGCGTTCCAGCGGATGTCGAGTGCGAACGGTCTTGGGGCCGATTCCAGCGAGGGTCATCGCGACTGCTGCTGAATGATGTAGCCGTCGAGCTGGTTGAGGAGCGTATCCAAGCTGACAATCTGACGGTCGATCACCTGTTTTTGCACCTCGTAAGGCTGAAGGGCGTTCGCTTGGGACGATCGAGCGTTCGCCCGGTTAATCTGGTCCATGCCGCGAACGAACTTTCCCAGGTTCCCCCCACCACGCATGGAGGGGCCACGGTTCGCGATGCTGGTACGATAGTCTGCTCGCATTGCGGCCATCTGCTGCGTGACTGCCTTCTTCTCGACGCCTAGCTCACGCTTGCGGAGCCGGACATCCTTGCTGGCGAGCCGGGCGTCAGCGACCGAACTGACCGACACGACGATGTCGCCGGCCGCATCGAGGCGAATCAGGCCACTCGTCGACCATGGAGCGACTCGTGGCTCAGTGACGTGTGGTGCAGGGGGCGCGGACCAAGACAATGGTGCGAGGTCCTCCGATTCGACCGGATCGTTCTTGTCCTTGCGGCCGAATCCAAACGGCATTGCACGCCTCCTTGCATCGGTCGATCAGGTGACGAGGGAACCGAAGGATCAACCGTTTGTCATGTCGCGGGCGACCCAAAACCATTCTGTTGCTGGGACCCGATCGCCGTGGCGATAATCTGATCGCAAGCCTGCCATTCGGTCCCGAGTGACTGACCGATGGTGCTGGATTGACCGTTGCTAATCGACTCATTCAGGGTGAATAGTCGCCATTGATCCAGCTCTCCTGGGATTTCTGAGCTTGGGCATGCAAGGATGATGGCGACAGACTCGATTGAGAAATATTCGCTGGTGTTGGTGATCCCGACCAAACCGCTCTCACCATCGATGAGGACATCGTTGACGAGAACCGGCTCAAATGGGGGATAGGAGTCGGAGAAGCTGGATGTGACCGTGAACGACGCATCGTCAATGTCTGCACTGGTAACGGCATCCCCAACCAAACTGACGCTTACGAGACCGAGACCGCCAGGGCTGATGATTGCGGGCATGAGGTTCGAAGAGGTTCCGAGGGCAGCGGCGTCACCATTCACCACGCGGACGCTTACCGAAGCTGAGTTGATTGGACCATTGGTCGCGTTTCGGAGGACCACCAAGACGCTTGATGCATCGACTGACGCTTGGTGTGCCACGACTGACAATTGACCAGGATCCCCGGAACGAAAGACTCCATCGGAACCAGGAGACAGAAGTGTTCGATCGGAGGCATAGAGACCGTCCGCGGATGGGCCAGGACCCGTCTCTATGGGCGAAGCGGTGGGCGTCGCGTTCTGAGCTGCGGTCGAAGGCGTCGCAAGCAGTAGAGCCACGATCACCGCAAAAACGAATCGTTTCATCGTTTCACCCTCTTTCGTCGGTAGGCATCGACTTCTTCGGTCAGCGTCGACGTTGATTCGCAGCAACCCTTCGATTGCAATGACCTTATACTCATTCTACTTTATTTGGCTAACCAGCGAGCGAATAGGGCTCGCTGGACTGTCAGGATTAACCCCCTCATCGAGGTTACGGTGGCCGGCCGAGGCGAGAACGATGTCACGATCGACGCCGAGGACGTTGACGACCTGATCTCCGGACTCGAGTGATTCCAGGACTGATGCTCAGGCACAAAGCAAACTCGGATTGACTCCAGCGGTGGCGAGTCATCTGGCTCTTCAGCCAAGCGTGGAATTGCTCCGGTATGTGTCCATCATTGCTCACGCCGCAACGATTGATGACAGATTACACGGTAGAGGCAACGATGATGCAGATGAGAGTAACTACGGGAGGCGTCGAAGTAGCCTGTTTCTGACCAAGGTAACCGTCTGATGCGGCGAAACGTTACTCCGCTTCCATTCGGAGCGAGAGCATCTTCGAGACGCCGTCGGCGCCCATCGTGATGCCGTAGAGGGTATTGGCGATCTCGATCGTGCCACGGTTGTGGGTGATGACGATCACCTGCGTGTCCTGGCTGAGGCGCTGGAGCTGGGCCCGGAAGCGGACGACGTTGGCCTCGTCGAGGGCGGCGTCGACCTCGTCCAGCAGGCAGAACGGGGTCGGGTTGACCCGCAGGATCGCGATCAGCAGCGCCGCCGCCGTCAGGGACCGTTCGCCGCCGGACAGGAGTGAGAGATTCTGGAGGCGCTTGCCGGGGGGCTGGGCGACGATGTCGATCCCGCCCGGTGCCCCGCCCGGCGCGCCGCCGTTGCTGCCGCTCTCGGCGCTCGTCATCACCAGCCGGGCCGAGCCGCCGCCGAACAGCTCGGCGAAGGCGTCGCTGAAGGCGGCGGCGACCCGGCCGAAGGTCTCGTCGAAGCGCTCCCGCATCGTCGCGTGGAGCTCGGCCAGCAACTGCCGCAGGGCGACGGCCGCCTGCTGGACGTCGTCGAGCTGCACGCGCATGAAAGCGTGGTGGCTGGACTCGCGCTCGAACTCGCCGATCGCATCGTCGCCGACGTAACCGATCCGGCGGAGCCGCTCCCGGAGCCGGGCGATCTCCCGCTCCGGGGCGGCCGGCATCGGTGGGATCGCTGCCTGATCGCCGTCCGCCGAGCCTGTTCCGGAGGGGGCCAGAATTCCGGCCGGTGCGTCGAGCTGAAGGTCGTCCATGATCCGGAGCTCGATCGCCGTCAGGTCAGCCCGGGACCGCTCCAGCCTGAGGCTGGCCTCGCTCCGGGCCCGCTCGTGGTCGAGCTGGGCGCGGCGCTCGGCGTCGATCTGGCCGGTGACGCGGGTCAGCGCGATCTGGGCCGTCCGGACCGCCGCGTCGAGCGGCTGGCGCTGCTCCCGGGCTGTCGCGAGTTGCGTCTCCAGAGCGGTCGTCTCCCGCTCCAGCCGCTGGCGCTGCCCTTCGAGGGCGGCGATCTCGCCGTCGAGCGTCGAGGACCGCTCGGCCCGGGTCGCGAGCTCGTCCTGGAGCGCCCGGCGCTGGGCGGCCAGCGAGGCCTGCCGGCGACGCTCGGCCCGGAGCCGCTCCTCCAGCGTGGCGAGGTCGCGCTGGTGGTCGGCGATCGCCCGTTCGGCGGTGGTCGCGGCGTCCCCGACCTCGGCCAGCGCCGTCTCGGCGGTTTCGAGCCGGGTCTGGAGGCCGGCCCGGTCCTCGGCCAGCGTCGTCTCGGCCTCGGCCATGGCGGCCCGCTCGTCGCCCCGCGAAGCGATCGACTGGCGGAGCGTCGCTAGCCGGCGCTCGGCCCCGCCCTGCTCACGTTCGAGATCGGTCAGCCACGCCGCGAGTCGCTCGCGCTGCCCGGCCCGCTCCCGCGCCATCGCCCGCAGCCCGGCCAGTTCGGCCTCGACGGCACGGGACTCGATCGTGATCCCGGCCGGGACCGATTCGGCCGCGGCGAGGCCGTCGAGGTACCCCTGTCGCCGCGCCGTCAGCGCCGCGACCTGCTCGGGCAGCTCTCGGAGCTCGCGTTCCCGCGCCAGCGTGCCGGTCTCCCGGACGGCCGCGCCGCCCGTGACCGAGCCGCCGGTCCGGGCGATGTCCCCACCGAGGGTCACCGCGCTGAAGCCGGTCGGCAGGTCGCCGAGGATCGACCGCGCGACGGGCAGGTCGTCGACGACGATCGTCCGGCCGAGCAGCGCCTCGGCGACGCCGGCGAACTCCTCGTCGATCGCGATCAGGTCGCTGGCGACGCCGTGGACACCGGGGCGCCGGAGCGCCGCGTCGGGCCGGCCGCGCCCGCCCCGTCCGCGGACCGTCTCGCGGGGCTGGAAGGTCGCCCGTCCGGCCCGGACCCGGCGGAGGTGGGCGATGGCCGCCTCCGCGTCGGCCCAGCGATCGACGATCACGTCCTGGAGGTGGCCGCCGAGGGCGACCTCGATCGCCGTGTCGTAGCGGGGAGGCACGGCGATCAGCTCGCCGACGGTCCCGCGGATACCGGCGAGGTCGCCGGACCGGGCGGCCTGGACGACGGCCCGGACCCCGGCGTGAAGGCCGGCGCCGCTGTCGTGCATCTGCTGCAAGGCTCGCTGGCGGGCTGCGGCCTCGCCGAGCTGCCGGTCCGCTTCGGCCAGCTCCCGGCGAGCGGCTCCGACCGCGGCCGCGGCCGTCCGCTCGCGCTCGGCGTGGTGCGCGAGGCGGGTCGTCAGATCCGCCTCGGCCGCGTGCTGACTGGCGACGTCGCGGTCGTGGCGGGTCAGGTCGGCCGTTGCCGCCGTGATCCGGTCGGCCCGCTCGGCGATCGCCCGCTCGTGGCGGGTCATCTCGGCGGCATCGAGGTCCCGGCGCTGCTCGAGCAGGGCGGCCTGGCGCTGCTGGTCGGTCGCCCGGCGCTCGCTGTCGCGCAGGTCCCGCCGGAGCCGCTCGACCTCGCGCTCGTGGTCGGCCCGGCGGGTGCCGACCTCGGTCGTCTCGCGCCGGAGGGCGGCGATCGCCTCGCGGACCGCGGCGACACTGGCCTCGACCGCCTCGGTCTGGCTGACGACGGCGGTCAGCTCGGTCGCCATCGTCGCCGCCTGCTCGTCCAGACCGGCCTGGGTGTCGGCCATGTCCTGCCGGCGCCGGGTCAGGGCGAGGAGTCGCTCGCCGGCGAGGTCGCGCTGGTGGCCGACGCGCTGGGCCTCCTCGCCGGTCGCCTGGAGGTGGGCGCCGAACCGCTCCAGCGCCTGGGTCGCCCGCTCCAGTCCCTGCCGGTGGGCCAGTTCGGTCGCGACGTGGGTGGCCAGCCGCGCCTCGCCGGCCGCGACCACCCCCTCCGCCTGCCCGGTGATCTCCTGAGCGGTCCGGGCCGCCTCGGCCGCGACGATGTAGAGCGCCCGGTAGTGGGTTCGCTGGATCGTGAGCAAGGTGTCGCGGACCGACTGCCAGTCGCGGGCCTGGCAGGCGTTGCGCTCCAGCGTCTTCAGGCGCGGTTCGAGCTCGCTGAGCAGGTCGTTGAGCCGGGTCGAGTTGGCATCGACCTCGGTCAGGTTACGCTCCGCCTCGGCCGCCTTCATCCGGAGCCCGGCCAGGTCGGCGGCGTGCTCGAACAGGCCGCGGCGCTCCTCCGGCCGCTGGCTGAGGGCGGCGTCCATGAGGCCCTGGCCGACGACGGTATAGCTCTGCCCCAGCGACGCGACGAGGTGATGGACCTCCCGGAGCCGGACGCGGCGGCCGTTGATCAGGTAGTTGGAGTCGCCGCCGCGGAACGCCCGGCGGGTGATCGTGACCTCGGTGAACTCGCTCGGCAGCCAGCCGGTGCTGTTGTCGAAGGTGACCGTGACCTCCGCCATCCCGAGCGGCGCCCGGCCGCTGCCCCCGGCGAAGATCACGTCGTCGGTCCGGCGGCTCCGGAGGGCGTTCTGGCTGGTCTCGCCCAGCACCCAGCGGACGGCGTCGGAGACGTTCGACTTGCCACTGCCGTTCGGGCCGATCACGGCGGTGATGCCCTGCTCGAAGACCAGCGTCGTCCGGGTCGCGAAGCTCTTGAAGCCGTGGACCTCCAGCTTCGTCAGGCGCGGTCCGACCGTGGCTGGCGCCGGCTCGGCCGCTGAGGCTGGGCTGGCGTCGGGAACGGCGATCGGGGAGTCAGGGGCCGGCGCGTCGATCGGGTTGGCGCTCATGCGTGACTCCTCTCTGCTCGCCGCGACCCGGTGCGGTCGTCCGGTCGCGACAGTCCGGGATGCATCCCTGCGACGGCGACACGGCCAGTGGACCGAGTCACGGGCCCCGATGGGTGGAGACATTCGAACTGGTTGAATCAGCCAGAGATGGTAGCACGCGGAGACGACCGCCGACCCGTCCGGGCACCGCGACGGCGGCCAAACGGCTGGGCAATACTTGGCCGCAACGTCGATTGGCGCACGCGTCGGTTCCCGGCCATCCGCCAGCGGTCGGATCATCAGCAACGATGCCCAATGAGTGCAAAACCGGTGAGTCGTCACAACCGATCACGAAAGGGCATGAGGATGAGTGCGAACCGGCTGGGGATCTCGACCGGCGCCTTCTGGCCTCACGCGGGGACGCAGGCGGTGCCCGACCTCGTCGCCCGGCTGGGCGTCCGGGATGTCGAGGTCATGCTGCAGAGCCCCGAGGAGTGCCAGCCCGCGTTCGCGCGCGATCTTCGGAAGGCGTTCGATATGGCCGGGGCGAGCGTTCGCAGCGTGCACGTCAAGCAGGCGCTCCACCCGGTCTTCAGCGATGTTCCCGCCGACGTGGCGGCCGGCTGGGATCTGTTCGACCGGGCGATCGAGGCGGCGCGGCTGCTTGGAGTGACCGTGCTCGTCTGGCATGGTCCGTCCCGCCGGCACGAGTCCAACGTGCCGGCGCTGATGGCCCGTTTCCCGGAGGCCGCCACCCGGCTGGCCGGGCGCTGCGCCGCGGCGGGGATCGCCCTGACGATCGAGAACGTCTCCTACTGCGCCCTCCCGACCGTCCGGGACGTCCGCCGGTTCGCCGACGGGCTGGAGGTCCGCGGCGACCAGCGGCTCGGGTTCACGTTCGACCCGTTCCAGGCGGCCGAGGCCGGGGCCAACCCGTTCCTGATGCTGGCGGCGATGGGTGAGCGCCTGGCAAACGTCCATCTGAGCGACTTCCGTTCCGGGTTCGGCGTCGCGGGCCAAGGTATTCGGCACCTGCCGCCGGGCGACGGGGACCTCCCGTGGCCGGCCCTGCTACGGGCGATCGCGACCCGGTACGACGGCCCGCTGATGCTGGAGTCGCCGCTCGGTCCGGAGCCAACGGATGCGTTCCGCCGGGTCGTGGCGTTCCTCCAGCCGTTGATCGACGAGGCGACGAGCGACGTCCTGGCGACCGGGTCCCTGCCGCCGGGGGTGCGGGAGGGGATCGCGCTGTTCAACGCGGGGTCGTATTACAGGGCACACGAGGTGATCGAAGAGGAGTGGCACGCCGAGCGTGGCCCGATCCGCGAGCTCTACCAGGGCATCCTTCAGATCGGGATCGGCGTCCACCATGCCCGGAATGGCAACCGGTCCGGCGCGGTCATCAAGCTGACCGACGGGATCGCCCGGATCTCCGGCTTCCCGCCGGCGTTCGCCGGGATCGACATCGCCAGCCTCCTCAGGGACGCCAGTGCGTATCTGCGCGCGGTCAGGGATGCCGGCAGCGTTGCGGAGCTGTTCGCGATCCCGTCGCCAGGGATCAGGCCCGTCTCCACCGGGGCCAGCCTCGAAGGCGACGTTCGCGTCCGGTAGCGCTCCGGTGCTCTGGGCAGCGAGTCCGTGTCTCCCGGGCAACGACCGAACTGGTTGACGTTCCCGGTCGAACATGATGAAATGCACTGTACGTACACCCTGTTCCCGCCTGGGTGATGCTGGATCAGGGTCTGGCAGTCCCGCGGCCTGCTGTGACTGTGAGTCCATATATAGGTGCCTCATGAATTTCCGGCCACTAGCTGTTGTGGTTTGGCTCATTCACTGGTACCCTATATGTCTCAGGGGATGCCAACGCTCGGCGCCGGGTTTCCGCATCCCTGGCCGGTGCGCTCTGGGCCGACGTGGCGAGAGCGCACCGCGAGTCAAGGCTGTTCTGTCGACCGATGAGTGGGTTCACCCTCCCGCGGAACCTGGCTATCGCTGAATCCGTGGTGACGGCGCCTCGTCCGTCGCCTCTCTTAGCAGCTGGAGTTGACCATGTCCGAGCACTCTGATCCGCGTCGGTCCCCTTCCACTCAGCAGGGCATGGGGCTGACCGTCCCCCGGCACTTCACGACCGCCGGTACCGACGTCTTCGACGCCATCGCCTGGAACACCCGGACCTCGCGGATCGCGAACCCGGACGGCAGTGTCGTCTTCGAGATGAAGGACGCCGAGGTCCCGGCGGCGTGGTCGCAGGTCGCCGCCGACATCATGGTCTCCAAGTACTTCCGCAAGGCCGGCGTGCCGCAGGTCGATGCCGACGGCAACGCGATCCTGGACGAGCAGGGCCAGCCGGTGCTTGGGCCGGAGCGGTCGGCCCGGCAGGTGATCGGCCGGCTGACCGGTGCCTGGCGGTGGTGGAGCGAGGAGAACGGCTACTTCGCCACGACCGCGGACGCCGAGACCTTCGAGGCCGAGCTGTCGCACATGCTGCTGACGCAGATGGCCGCGCCGAACTCGCCGCAGTGGTTCAACACCGGGCTGGCCTGGGCCTACGGCATCACCGGCCCGGCCCAGGGGCACTACTTCGTCGACCCGACCGATGGCGAGGTCAAGCAGAGCGCCGACGCCTACACCCGGCCCCAGCCGCACGCCTGCTTCATCCAGAGCGTCAGCGACGACCTCGTCAACGAGGGCGGCATCATGGATCTCTGGATCCGCGAGGCGCGCATCTTCAAGTACGGCTCCGGGACGGGGACCAACTTCTCCAGCATCCGGGGCGAGGGCGAGCCGCTCTCCGGCGGCGGGACGTCGTCCGGTCTGATGAGCTTCCTCAAGGTCGGCGACCGGGCGGCCGGCGCGATCAAGAGCGGCGGGACGACGCGTCGCGCCGCCAAGATGGTCACGCTCGACATCGACCACCCGGACATCCCGACCTTCATCTCCTGGAAGGCCAACGAGGAGAAGAAGGTCGCCGCGCTGATGGCGGCCGGCTACTCCAGCGACTTCAACGGCGAGGCCTACGCCACCGTCTCCGGGCAGAACTCCAACAACTCCGTCCGCGTCTCGAACGCCTTCCTCCAGGCCGTCCGGAACGACGAGGACTGGGACCTGATCCGCCGGACCGACGGGACGCCGTCCCGGACGCTCAAGGCCCGCGACCTCTGGCGGCAGATGGCGGACGCATCCTGGGCCTGCGCCGACCCCGGTCTCCAGTACGACTCCACGATCAACGAGTGGCACACGGCGCCGGAGTCGGGCCGGATCAACGGCTCGAACCCCTGCTCCGAGTACATGTTCCTCGACAACTCCGCCTGCAACCTCGCCTCGCTGAACCTGCACCGGTTCGTCGACGCCGAGACCGGCGCGATCGATATCGAGGGCTTCCGCCACGCCGTCCGGCTCTGGACGATCGTCCTCGAGATCAGCGTCCTGATGGCGCAGTTCCCAAGTAAGGAGATCGCCCGGATCTCCTACGACTTCCGGACGCTGGGGCTGGGCTACGCCAACCTCGGCACGGTCCTGATGCGCTCCGGCATCCCCTACGACTCCGACGAGGCCCGCGCCTTCGCTGGAGCCATCACCGCGATCATGACGGGCGAGTCCTACGCGACCTCGTCCGAGCTGGCTCAGCACCTCGGCCCGTTCGCCGGGTACAGGCTCAACGAGCGCCACATGCTGCGGGTGATCCGCAATCACCGCCGCGCCGCCTGGAACGTCCCGGCCGAGGAGTACGAGGGGCTGGAAGTCCGGCCGATGGCGATCGACCCGGCGCTGGCTCCGGCCGACCTGCTGACCGCCGCCCGCGACTCGTGGGACCGCGCCCTGGCCGGTGGCGAGCTGCACGGCTACCGCAACGCCCAGGTCTCGCTGCTGGCGCCAACCGGCACCATCGGTCTGCTGATGGACTGCGACACGACCGGCGTCGAGCCGGACTTCGCGCTGGTCAAGTTCAAGAAGCTGGCCGGTGGCGGCTACTTCAAGATCGCCAACCAGAGCGTCGAGCCGGCCCTGGAGAACCTCGGCTACGACGACGCCCAGCGGCGCGACATCCTCCGCTACCTGCTCGGCGCGCTGTCCCTGGAGCACTCGCCGCACATCAACCGTGATTCCCTGAAGGCCAAGGGCTTCACCGACGCCGACCTCGCGAAGATCGAGGCGTCGCTGCCGGCGACCTTCGAGCTGAGCTTCGCCTTCAGCCCGTGGACGCTGGGCGAGGAGACGCTCGGCCGGCTCGGCTACGGCATGGAGCAGGCGACCGCGCCGGACTTCGACCTCCTCCGGGCGCTGGGCTTCAGCAACGCGCAGATCAACGAGGCCAACGAGTTCGTCTGCGGCACGATGACGGTCGAGGGGGCGCCGCACCTGTGGGACGAGCACCTGCCGGTCTTCGACTGCGCCAACCGGAACGGCAGGAAGGGGCAGCGCTACATCAGCGCCCACGGCCACATCGCGATGATGGGCGCCGCCCAGAGCTTCCTCTCCGGGGCGATCTCCAAGACGATCAACATGCCGCACGAGGCGACCGTCGAGGACATCGAGGCCGTTCACCTGGAGTCGTGGAACCACGGCATCAAGGCGATCGCGCTCTACCGGGACGGTTCCAAGATGAGCCAGCCGCTCTCGACCAAGAGCGACCGCAAGGACGAGGACGAGGCGCTCGACCCGGACGAGATCCAGCAGCTGATCGCCGACGCGGTCGCCGAGACCGTCGCCCAGGCCGAGCGGGCGCTGGCGGCCGAGCGCGAGACCGTCCATACGCAGCTCGAAGCGGCCGAGGCCCGCGCCGCTGCCGCGTCCGCCGAGGTCGCCCGCCTCCGGGCCGAGGTCGACCGGGCCGCCGCCACGGGTGCCTCCCCGGCGCCGTACCGCCGCCGGCTGCCGGCCCGCCGCCACGGGTTCACCCAGGAGGCACGCGTCGCCGGGCACAAGGTCTTCCTGCGGACTGGCGAGTACGAGGACGGCACCCTCGGCGAGATCTTCATTGACATGCACAAGGAGGGCGCCGCCTACCGGTCGATGATCAACAGCTTCGCGATCGCGATCTCGAAGGGGCTCCAGTACGGGGTGCCGCTCGAGGAGTTCGTCGAGACCTTCACCTTCGTCCGGTTCGAGCCGCAGGGCATGGTGACGGGTCACCCGAACATCAAGATGGCGACGTCGATGATCGACTACGTCTTCCGCGTCCTCGGGCTGGAGTACCTCAGCCGGACGGACCTCGTCCAGGTCCCGCCCGACCCAAGCGACCTGATGCCGCAGCAGACCGGCGAGACATCAGCCACGTCGGACGCCCCGGCCTTCCCAAGCTGGACCGGCGCGGTCGACCCGTCGTCCGGCCCGTCGAGCCCGATCGCGATGACCGCGGCGTCCTTCGCTGAGCCAGTCCAGGCCGTCGCCCTGCCAGCCACGCCGGTCTCGGTGCCAGTCGCCGCCTCGTCACCGATCGCCTCGGCGAGCGGGGTAGGCCATGTCGAGCACCAGCACTCGAACGGCAACGGCAATGGGCACGCCAACGGCAACGGCCATCACCACGAGCCGGTCGGTGCGATGCCGGAGCTTCGGGTTAGCCCGACGACGGTCGCCGAGCGGCCGGTGACGGACACGCAGGCCTTCGCGGTGATCCCGACGGCCGGACCCGCCGGCGGCGCCAACCAGATGGACGCCTACCTGTCCGAGATGATGGGCGACGCGCCGTTCTGCGATGTCTGCGGCCACATCACCGTCCGTAACGGCGCCTGCTACAAGTGCCTCAACTGCGGCAACAGCCTCGGCTGCTCGTAGGTTCGTTTCCATGGCACCATCGCCACTTTACGCAGTGGTGCCATGGAACGCATTGTTCGGTGTCTAAGAGTCTGACCCAGTAGTCCGATGTCCCGACGGACCGTGATTGCACAGGACGGTCGTGGGAAGCCGAACGCGCTCTGCCAAGTCCAGCTAATCCCGCCCTGCCTGTCAGTGTCATGCTGGTCGCTCATGAAAGGAGCAGTTCGTGGTGATCTCGGAAACGCAGCTCGAGACTTGGGGCAAGCACACTCAGTACGACACCGCAGTAAGGGCCCACGAGGAGATTCGGGAAGCGATCCTAGAGTCGTCCATTCGGCTTGCTTCAAGGTCCCCAGACATCTTCCTACAGGGTTCGTATAAGAACTACACTAACATCACGACCGATAGTGACGTCGATGTGGTGGTTATGAGCACCATGGATTGGATGGCCAACACTGATAGATTGACCCCATACCAAGAGATGGTCTACCACAGCGACTACGCATCCTCGACCTACCCTCTGATGCAGATTCGATCCGACGTCATCTCAGCCCTGGAAGGCTATTTCAGCTTCTCTGTTGTCGATCCGAGAAACAAAGCCATCCGTGTGGAGGGCAAGTCGGGAATCCGGCGGGCAGCCGACGTGGTCGTTGCGAACGAGTACCGAGTGTACAACTCTTACTCCTCTGGCAACCGAGCTGACTACACCAGCGGTATCTACTTCACTCCGGCCGACGGAGGTGATCCGATCATCAATTACCCCAAGCAGCATTTCGAAAATGGCAAAGCCAAGCAGAATAGTACGAGTGACTGGTTCAAACGGACCGTTCGCATATTTAAGAACGCTAGAAACTACTTGGTCGACAACGGTGAGATTGACATCGATATGGCCTCATCTTATTTCATCCAATGCCTGCTCTACAATGTACCTAATCACCGATATGGTGGTAGTCACCGTCTCAACTTCGATAACGTTTTGCAGTGGCTAATCGAACAGCATGGGAAGATGGCTGACTTCATTTGCCAGAATGGGATCACGAAGCTCTTCGGGTACTCCGACCAGCAGTGGAATGACACTGATGTCTTGCTATTTGCTGCGGCGCTACGCCGGCTGAACAGCTAGAGCGTGTCATGGACTTCCAAGTGGCAGGAGCGAGAGTTTGTGAAGCATGAGGCAGGCAAAGGCGACGAAATGCAAGCCGGCCACGGTCGTGGGCAGGCGCTCATAGTCCTTGGCCAGCCGCCGGAAGCGCGTCGCCCAGGCGAACGAGCGCTCCACCACCCAGCGCCGCGGCAGCAAGACGAAGCCCTTCTTTGCTCCCGGCAGCCGGACCACGACCAGCTCGATCCCGCGTGCCTCCGCCTCGTCAGCCGGCTCCTCCCCCGTGTAGCCCTGATCGACCCAGGCCAGTTCCACGGTGTTGCCGGTCGCCGCCTGCACCGCGTCCGCCAGCTCGCCCACCTGCGCCCGCTCCTGATCGTTGGCCGGCGTCACGCGCAGCGCCAGCAGGTGCCCCAGCGTGTCGACCGCCGCGTGGAGCTTGCTGCCGCGGGTCTTCTTGTGCCCGTCGTAGCCGGCCCGGTGCCCGCTCTCCGGGGTGCCGCGCAGGGTCCGCGCGTCCAGGATCACCGCGGTGGGATCGGGATCGCGGCCGCTCGCTTCGCGCAGCAGCGCCCGCAGGTCGTGGACCATCTCCTCGAAGCAGCCGGCGGCGATCCAGCGCAGCGTCTGCTGGTGGACCGCTGCCCACGGCGGCAGATCGCCGGGCAGATAGCGCCACGGCGAGCCGGTCCGCACCATCCAGCGCAGGGCGTTGAAAACCTCGCGGGGATCATGCCGGCGCTGCGGGGCGTCCGGGGTCATCAGCGTCAGGTAGGGGGCGACGAAGGCCCACTCGTCGTCCGTCACGTCGCTCGGGTAGGGCTTGCGGGAGATCGTGCTCATTTGCTGAGTTTACGACCCCCGCAGAGTCCATGACACGCTCTAGCCATAGGTCTACAGTGGACTTGGGGATGGTTGCTCCACAGCGCCTTCCATGAACCGCCTATTTGGCTACTAGCCCTCGTCGGTCCTGCAGGAGCAGTCGGATCGTTGGCCTGGCTCCTTAGCCGCATTGAGCGAGGTTGGTGGAGCAACGGACTTGTCCGCTGGTGCTGTGGGATTTCAACGCCCGACCTGAGAGGTACCTGGACGGTTGAGGGCACTACTTCCTACGAGAGCGCATCAAGGAAGTGGAGTGCCACCACGACGATCGACCAGACGTGGACAACAATCTGCGTCTACCAAGATGCACAGTACTCGAACTCACAGAGCACGAGTGCATCGATCAGAATCAGCGCTGCTCCCACACATCCGGTTCTAACCTATGAGTACCGCAACACTCCGAAGCCCGATGCCTATCCGACCATGCAGGCCCATCGTGGCTTCACGGAGCTGCGCATGGCCAACGCCGACCACCCGCTGACTATGGAAGGTGGGTATTACACCCATCCCAAAGAGCGATCCAACTGGGGGTCGATAAACCTCTTGCGGAAATGAGCCATAAGGCCATTAACGAGTACTCATGATACGCATGAACTTCGACCTTGATCCCTCGCCACTCCAAAACAACTGCTGGCGAGCCCGGGGAGTAGTGCGTGCTTGCGTTTTCCGATCAACAGCCAGACAAGAGCTTATCCCAATAGCCCGGTGTGCCGATAGAACATATAGCGCTAGTAAATTGCAGGAAGCCCAGCGAGTTCTGCCACCTCTTCTGGTAGGAGTGAGGTCTCTATCATCTGATTCCGAGAACCAAAAACCTCGCCGCTAGTCACCGTCAGGGTTGAACCCTGCACTGACCCGTCCCCTCCAGGTGGGAACGGCTACACGACGAGGAAACGCTTGCGCATTTTTTTCGAGTGATTACCACTCGACGCTCTGAGTATAGGATGAGCGTCAAGTGTGCTCGACAGGGTAGCCCTCCGCTACGGCAGCTCTTCACCTCGGATAGGCTAGGACACGGACACTTGTGCGGGACTTAGGAACAGGAGGGAGACATTGGTGTTCGAGAGCCCCTCATTGGACAGCGGCAGGTTGGAATCGAGACGGTTTACCAGACGGGCGGCGGTGACGCTGTCGATTCTGGCCGCTGCGGACGCTCGAATCGGGCATGCCAGACAGGCCACGGCCGTGACCCCTGCTGAGTCACAGACGGCGATCACAGTCACCGTCAATCCACTGGACGACCAACCCTTTGAGCGGCGTGACTTTGGCACCGTCGGGATCTACGACATCGATCTGCTGACCCGGCCAGACTTCGCCGTGCTGCTCGACAACCTGGCCGCGTCGCCGCGGGCGTTCCATGGGGCCCGGTTCTTCGGGCTGTTCACGGCCGGGGTGGCCGAGAGCCTCCAGCCGGAGAGCGGCGGGAGCGTCTGGGACGACCCGGCCCAGGAGCCGGACTTCACCACGATGTTCGATGCCCTCCATGTGCTGACCTCCCGAGGGCTGACGCCGTTCGTCGCGTTCGGCTTCTTCCCGCCGGCCGTCTCGCCGAGCCCGGTCACCCCGCCAGCGGAGTGGGACAACTGGCAGCGGCTGATCCGGGCGTTCTTCGCGGGGCTGGCCGCCGACGCCCGATTCGGCCCGGAGGCGATCGCCGAGTGGTGGTTCGAGGTCTGGAACGAGCCCAACGAGGGGCGCTTCTGGCTGGGGACCGAGCGGCAGTACCACGACCTCTACCGGGCGACGTCGGAGGCGGTCGCGGCAACCGGGCTCCCGATCCGGCTTGGCGGGCCGGCGATCGCCTACAAGCCGCAGGAGAACCCGGACTTCGGCGAGCCGTGGATGGGCCGCTTCCTGGCGTTCCTCGCCGATGAGCCGGAGCTGCACCGCGACTTCGTCTCCCTCCACCGCAAGGGGACGGTCGCCGACGACCCGCCGGACCCGCGCCGGCTCTACGATGCGGCCGCGGCGACGGTCGATCAGGTGCTCGCCCTCGACCCGGATCGGTTTGCCGGGCTGACCATCGTTGACGACGAGGCGGACGAGAAGGTCGGCTTCGAGGTGCCGTACGCGCCGCGGGTCGATCACCGCAACGCCGCCTGGCTCGCGGCAGTCATGGCCCTCCACGCCGGACTCAGTGACCGCTACCCCGGTGTCCGGTTCGTCGCGGCGGCCGACAACGCGAATCTCCACCTCGTCGAGGCACCCTTCGACGGCCGCCGCTCGCTCATGACCCGGACGGGCCGGTCCGCGACCGATCTGCTCAAGGTCCCAGCCTGGGGCTTCTACGAGCTGCTGGCCCTGATGGGCGACCGCCGGGCGGCAGTGACCACGGGGGCCGAGCAGCTGTTCCCGGCGACCGACCTCTATCACCTGGCGACGTCGGCGGACAGCCACGTCGCCGTGCTGCTGACGTGGTATCCCGATCCGGGGACACCTGAGACCGGCTCCCGGATCGTCAGCTACGAGATCGGTGACCTTCCATGGGACCGCGTCAACGTCGCCCGGTTCCAGATCGATGACCGCCTCTCAAACAGCTATACGGCGGCGGGCGGGTCGCCAGCCAACCCCTTCCCGGTCCCCTCGATCAGCGATCTGGCGGCGATCCGGCGGGCGCAGGAACTGACGGTCGCCGAGCCGATCCGGCGGAACGTCGCCGTCACCAGGGGAATCTACCGGGAGGATCTGACGCTCGCGCCGTACACGACCGTCTGTCTGTGGCTGACGCCGGTCTCGGACCGGGTACCGGCGACACCCGAGCGGATCGAGGTCCGGCAGCGGGACGGGAACGTCACCCTGCGCTGGGTGCCGGACCTCGACCCGTCCCTGTACGGCTACGAGGTCTGGACGATTCAGAACGGCGAGCCCGTCGAGCGGCTCTCCCCTGAGCCGCTGCGGGCCGCGCTCTGGGTCGATACCGCTCCGCTCGTCGGGAGTCGGGTCTACGGCGTCCGGACCGTCAGCGCCTCGGGCGTCGCGAGCCCATTCGCCATTAGTGATCCGGTCGTCGTCGAGGGGTAGGGATCAGGTCATTCTGACGGACGGCCTGCGCAGCGACGGGTAGCGCCAGGCGACGAGGGCGATTTCGGTCGGGGCGAGGGTGCTGGCCCCGGCGACGGCGATCGGGGTGCCGGTCGCCTCGGCGACCAGGCCCGTCGGAAGCTGGCCGAGCGGCAGGAGCCCTGGTTCAATAGGGAGATGGAGAAAGGCCGCTCCAGCTCATGTTTACAACGCCGGTTCGATTTCTGGGGACACGTCGTCAGCGTCTCGGAGACACATGAGGTTCCAGCGACGACTCCAGGTCGTCCGGAAGTGTCCTGAGGAGGGCCAGGAGGTCGTCGGCCCAGCCGCAGACGACCCTTGCCTGGTTGGCAATGATGTCGTCGTGGGCACGATAGTCAGCGGCAAGCCGGCGATCCTTGATCCGCTTGCCGAGTTCGTTGATTCTTCCACCCGACGGATCGTCCAGTCGGAGATACCACTCCCAGACACGATCGTGGGTAACGACGGTATGCGGAAATCCTTGACTGAGGGCGTAGGTCGCCGCGAGCCCGTAGCAGGCGTAATACGCCCGACTGATCGCCGAACGTCGGGACGCTTCATCCTGCTCATTCGCAAGTCTCAGGGCAAGCGTCAGATACTCGCCCCAGTCGAATGGCGTCACACCAGCAGGACCGTGACGACGAACTCTGGTGTCACGTCACGCTTGGCCGTCAGCCACCAATCGCGATCGAATCGGCGTAGTTGTTCGAGTACCTGCTCGGCTGGTTGCGAAGTCTCGACCTCGACGTACCAGCCGAGGGAGCCGTCCTCCGGATCGGTCTGCGACCTGATCACGAGGCCGGTCGCCTCCGGAAAGTACGCGGGCGTTCGCGCCGCGATTTCGTCCAGCAGGGCGGCGACATCCGGGTAAGCGGCGACGATGTCGAGGACGCGATCGTCCTGGATGTCGTAGGCCGGATCGATCATGGCCCCTGATGGCGATGGTGCCATCTGGACCGGTTCGGTTTCGGCTGAGTGGGTGTCGATGGGATGACTGGCCATGGGATGTTCCTTTCGACCGGGATACATCGCCAAGTGTAGCGGCTCACGCAACGTGGGCGGTCTCCAGCTTATGACCCTTTCACGGACTGTTCCCGGAGGGACGGGAAGCGCCAGGCAACGAGGGCGATGCCGATCAGGGCGAGAGTGCTGGCGCCGGCGACCGCGATTGGGGCGCCGGCCACTTGGGCGATGGCGCCGGTCGGGAGCTGGCCGAGCGGCAGCAGCCCCCACGTCAGCAGGTAGATCGAGAAGACCCGCCCCCGCTTGTCCTCCTCGACCCGGAGCTGGAGCGCCGTCTGGTTCATCGCCAGGAACGTCGCGCTGGCAAAGCCGCCGAGGAACAGCAGGGGCAGTGCGACGAGTAGGTTGGGCGAGAGGGTGAAGGCGATGACGAACAGGCCGAACGCCGCCGCCGTGATGATCTGGATGCCGCGCCACGCCAGCGGCGCCTGCGACCGGGCGACGAACAGCGCCCCGCCGACCGTGCCCAGGCCGATCGCGGCCAGCAGCACACCGAGGCCGGACGAGCCGATGTCGAGGACGTTCTCAGCGAAGACCGGCATTAGGTTGATGTACGGCATGACGAGGACGTTGGTCATCAGGGAGAGCAGCACCAGCCCGGTCAGGATCGGGCTCTCCGCGACTGTCCGGAGACCGACCATGAAGCTCGATCGGCCAGCCGCACCGCGGTTCATCCGGCCAGCGGCCGAGGCCGGTAGGCGGCCGGTCGAGTAGAGGGCGATGATCTGGAGGATGGCCGCGACGGCGAAGGTCGTCGAGACGCCGAAGAGGGCGATCAGGACGCCGCCGATCGCCGGGCCGATGACGCGGGTCGCGTTCTGGGTGGCGGAGTTGAGGGCGACGGCGTTGGCCATGTCGACGCGGTCGACCAGCGACGGCACCATCGTCGTCCGGGTCGGGAAGATGAATGACATGAACGCGCCGAACATCGCCGCGACGACCAGCAGCGACCACGGCTGGATCATGCCCGTCGCGATCAGGACGGCGAACAGGGCGGAGATCAGCATGACGCCCCACTGGGCGAAGCGCAGGACCTGCCGCCGGTCGGTCCGGTCCAGGATCACGCCGGCCGGGACCGCGAGGATCAGCATCGGGATGCCGCCCGCGAAGCCGGCCAGCCCGACGAACGTCGCCGACCCGGTCAGGTCGTAGGCCAGCCAGCCAACCGCGGTCTGGTACATCCAGAAGCCGGTGTTGGTCGCCAGGGTGCCCATCATCAGCATGGCGAAGGCGGGGTAGGTGCGCAGGGAGTGCAGGATCCCGGTCGTTGCGGGACGTGCCGTCACGCTGCCGGCGTCGATCTTCGATTCCTGGGTCGCCACCGGTGGATATCCCTACGCCATCTGGAATGCTGATCGAGTGCCGAAACGGTCCGGCCACCATAGCACTGTCACTGACTTCTAAGGAAGAAGCGTTCCACCGCCGCTCGCGGCGCGCGCTCTGGTCCAGACGCTTCAACCGAGATCGAACGATGGGTCCGCCTGCACCGAAGCTCAACCTTCGATCCGGCCATCGGCGTTTCTGGTGAGCAGCGGCGAGATGGCAGGTACCGTTGGCCGGGTATCGGATGGCAAGCCATCCAGAGGTCATGTCAGGCCGGGTCGAACGGCCGGGCGACCGGAGCGGCCGACGAGGCCAGCGCGGTGACGGCGGGCTGGACGATGTGCTGCCGCATTGCCGAGAGGGTCTGGAGCAGGTCGGCCAGCGAGGCGAGGACGACCTGCTCGACCAGGGCGAAGAACGGCGGGGCCGAGCGCCAGGCCGCGAAGGTCCCGGCGAGGTCGTCGCTGGAGGAGTCGCCGGTGACGGCGGGGTGGATGCCGCCCTCGATGACGGTGCGGAGGATCTCCTCGCGCGTGACCTCCCGCGGTTCCCGGAAGACGCCATCGGTCTCGTCCCCGGCGGCCGTCGGGGCGCTGGGCAGCGGCCCGGTCTGGGCGAGGTAGTCGCTGATCCGGCCGCGGGCGTCCCGCCAGTCGCCGGGAAGACGCTGCGGCACGGCCTTCGCGGCGCTGGCCAAGAGCAGGGCCGAGCCGACGGCGGTCAGGGTCACCGGCCCGTCGCTGTCGGTCGCGAGCGCCAGGATGCGCCGGATGGTCTCGGCGTCCGTCGGGTCGACCGAGACCGGTCGCTTCGGGTCGCCGATCTGCTGGTGGAAGGCGGCCGCGTACTGCTCCGGGCTGCCAAGCAGGGCTTGGGCGAAACGGGACTGCTCGATTCCGGCGACGGCGGCGAGGAATCGCTGAAGGGTCGCGCTGGTCTCGGCGGCTGGCATGGTCTGGCTCCTTAGCCGGGCTACTGTACCGGTTGCCGTGCTGTCGCGCCCGGCTGACGAGCCGATCCGGGGCGCCCGTTCGGCTCCGACGTCAGACCGCCGGCGCGGTCGCCATCGGGCGCGGCCGAGTCAGGCCGAGGAAGGCGACGATCGCGCAGAGGCTACAGGCGAGGATGACGAGGCTGAGCGGGACGGCGGTGTCCTCGCCGGCAACGCCGACCAGCGGGGCGACGAGCGCTCCGACGGCGAAGCTCATCAGCCCAAGCAGGGCGGACGCACTGCCGGCCATGTGCGGGTAATCGTTCAGGGCCAGCGCCGTCACATTGGGGCCGATCAGCCCGTTGGAGACCGCGACGAGGAACAGCCCGCCGACCAGCCCGGCCACCCCAAGATCGAGCAGGTTGACGATGACCAGCACGGTCAGGGCGCCGGTCAGGTTCAGGCCAACGCCGAACGCGAGGATTCGTCGCATCGGGATCCGGGTGATCAGCCGGGCGTTGACCTGGCTCATGCCGATGAATCCGACGGCGATCGCCCCGAACAGCACGGCGAAGAGCTGCTCGGAGACGCCATAGAGATTCTGGAGGACGAACGACGAGCCGGCGATGTGGGCGAACATCGTCCCCATCGCCATGCCCATGATCAGGGCGTAGCCGACGAACGACCGGTTGCGGAGCAGCGTCCCGAAGGCGGCCAGCGTCGGCCGCAGCCCGGCGGAGTTGCGCTGCTCCAGCTGGTTGGTCTCCGGCAGGAACAGCCAGGCGACCGTCAACATGATCGCGCCGAGCCCGACCAGCACGCCGAAGATGCCGCGCCAGTCCGTCACGAGCAGGATGCCGCCGCCGAGGGTCGGGGCGAGGATCGGTCCGACGCCGTTGGCCAGCATCATCAGGGAGAAGAACTGGGCCGCCCGAATCCCGCTGAACAGGTCGCGGACGATTGCCCGGGAGATCACGATGCCGGCGGACCCGGCGAACCCCTGCAGGAAGCGGCAGACGATCAGGGTCTCGACGTTGGGGGCGATCGCGCAGAGGAAGGAGGCGACGATGAAGCCGGCGATGCCGAACATCACGGGCGGGCGCCGGCCGACGATGTCGCTGATCGGCCCGGCGACGAGCTGCCCCACGGCCAGACCGAGCAGGCAGGCGCTCAGGGTCAGCTGGACGAGCGACGCAGACGTTGCCAGATCCTGCTGGATCGACGGCAGGCCCGGCAGGTACATATCGATCGAGAGCGGCCCGACGATCGACAGGCTCGCCAGGATGATGACCAGCGTCGCCTGCCGCCGCCCGGCGATCAGCCCGTCTCCAGCGATGTTCTCTGCCGCGACTGTCGCAGCCCGTTCCGGTCTGACCGCCCCTGCCATCCGTGTGCGACTCCCCCTGTCCGCCGGCCGGCCGGGAGTCGTCCCGGCCAGCGTCTGGCGCCATCCGTGTGCCCGTTTGCCGGAACCACGCCCACGCGCGCCCCGGACCCATTCCCAGCCGGACCCGATTGGTCCGGCTGGCGGCACACCATGGCCGCTTCCTGACGCCTCTGGACGGTGAGGGACCCGAACAGCATACCGCGCCCTCCCCGATCCTGATCGCCCGGTTCGTCGTCCGGTGCGTAGCCGGTGCGTAGCCGGTGCGACCGTGCCGCCGCATGTCGCGTTGACGCGACCCGGTCCGGGACGGTAGCTTCCGGTGTGACAGACTGGCCACGCTCCCTCTGGGCGCATTGGTCGACCGGATACGATCGGCATTCTTGCTCACCCTCGACGGCAATCCCAGAAGGAACGGACCCATGACATCGATATCGGGGTGGACGCGGCGCACGGCCGGACGTCAGGATCGTCGACCGTGGCGCTGGCCGCGCGTGCTGGCGCTGGCGCTCGTCCTGGCGGTCGCCGCGCCGGTTTCAGGGGGCGCCGCGCCGTCCGCGCCGTCCGCGCAGGACACCCCCCTCGACTACACCGGCGCCGCGGCGTCTGTGCTCGGCGCCCCATCGGTCAAGGTCCGGAACTGCGCCGGGTTCGACTGCGACTCGGTCGGCACGCTGACGGTTGGGGAGCGGGTCACCGTGACCGGTCCGGAGGAGGACGGCTTCCTGCCGATCTCGGCCGACGCCAGCGGCCTCGTCGGCTACGCCTACGCGCTCTACATCAGCGTCGATGGCGTCCCGGCGCCATGGCTGGAGCAGGGGCCGGCGGGTTGCAACCGGGTCGCGCTGGCCTTCAACATCGGGGTCGGCGAGCCGTTCGACTACGGCATCCTCGATACCCTCAAGGAGTGGGAGGTCCCGGCGACGTTCTTCGCGATGGGCTGGACGACCGACCGCGACCCGGAGACGGTCCAGGCGATCGCCGACGCCGGCTTCCCGATCGGCACCCACGGCTACGACGCCATCGACCTGCAGACGACCGGCGACTACGACGTCGTCGCCGATCTGCGGGCGTCGATCGACAGCGTCCGGGCCGTCGCCGGCGACAACTGGGTGCCCTACGCGACGCCGTACGCCGCCTCGACCGATGAGCGCGTCCGGACGCTGATCTCGGGAGCGGGGCTGCTGCCGGTCGGCTGGCGGGTCCCCGCAGACGATTACGCCGTCGACGCCGACCCCAACGCGATCTGGGACCGAGTCGTGCCGAACGCCTACGACGGCGCCATCATCGAGATGCACATCGACGCGCCCAACAGCGCCGGCTCGACCGGGGTCGCGCTGCCCTGGGTGATCGAAGCGCTGGAGGAGCAGGGCTACGAGTTCGTGACGGTCCCCGACATGGCGCTGCCCTGCGGCGTGACGACCGCCGATCTCGACGCGGACATCGCCCGCGAGGCCGGGACACCAACCGCCGGAACGCCCGCTGCCGGGACACCTGCGGCGGCGACGCCGGCGGCCGCGACGCCCGAAGCTGACACCAGGCGAGACGAGACGTCAGGCACGGAGCCAGCCGGATAAGCTGGTCCAACTCAGCGGATGACCAACCATGACGGCGCGTGCGCGATCGGGGACGCGCCGTGGCATCTCCCGCGCTACGCTGACCGGTGCTGACAGACTCCTTACCGGCCAACGCCGCGCGGCGAGAGGATGACGATGGAACCCGGAACTCGACTGCCCGGTCTGCCGTTCGACCAGATCTCCCACGACTACCTGGCCCTCGCCTTCGGGCTGGGGCAGCACATCGACGGCTTCATCGACGCCTACAGCGGCCCGGAGGAGCTCCGCGACCGGCTGGCCCGGGCCGAACCCGCCACCCCGGCCGGGCTGTCCGAGCAGGCCCGCGTGCTGGTCTCGCAGATCGAGGAGGAGGACGGCCTCCCGGACGACCGGCGGGCGTTCCTGCTGGCCCAGACCCGGGCAATGGTCGCGCTGTCCGAGCGGCTGGCCGGGGCGGAGCTGAGCTACGAGGACGAGGTCCGGCGCTGCTTCGACGTCCCGGCGACGCGGACGCCCGACGAGGACTTCGACGTCGCGCTGGATGAGCTGGACGAGGTCCTGCCCGGTCACGGCCGGGACGAACTGAACGAGCGGATGGCCGAGTGGAAGCGGGGCTACGTGATCGAGCCCGAGGCCGCCCGCCGGTTGCTCGATGTGATCGTGCCGGAGATCCGCTCCCGGACCCGGCGGCTGATCGATCTGCCCGAGGGGGAGTCGGTCGAGTTCACGCTCGTCTCGGACAAGCCGTGGAGCGGCTACAACTGGTACCTCGGCGGGGCCCGGTCGCTGGTCGAGATCAACACCGACCTGCCGATCCACGTCAACACGCTGACCGGGCTGGTCTGCCACGAGGCGTATCCCGGCCACCACACCGAGCACACGCTCAAGGAGCAGCGGCTGTTCCGGGCGCGGGAGTGGGGCGAGTTCTCGGTCCAGCTGATCTCGACGCCGCAGGCCGTCATCTCGGAGGGGATCGCGACGCTGGCCGAGACGATCGTCTTCCCCGGCGACGAGGCCATCCGATGGCAGGTCGCGGAGCTCTACCCGGCGGCCGGGGTGCGAGGCAATGCCGAGCAGGAGATCCGGGTCCAGCGGGCGCAGCGGGTCATGCGGGCGCTGTCGTCCAACGCGGGGCTGATGCTGCACAGCGACGGCCGGAGCGAAGAAGAGGTTGTCGCCTGGCTGATGCGGTACGGACTCCGGACCGAGGACGAGGCGCGGCATTCCCTCCGCTTCCTGACCAACCCGCTCTGGCGGGCCTACGTCTTCACCTACCATGCCGGCCGCGACATCCTCTCGGCCTGGCTGGCGCAGGGCGACCCAGCAACGGTCGGCGAGCGATTCGTCCGTCTGCTGACGACGCCAACGACGCCGAACGGCATCCTGGCCGAGCTGATCAGATCAAACCCTGTCGTCAGCGAGTAGAGTGCCACGGTTTATAGAGTAGTTGGTCACCTTGAGCGATCTCCCGCTGCTCTCGCTGAAAGAGTCCCGTCCCATAGCCCGACAAGTGTCCCCGATGTTCTGACCGACGACGAATGCACACGCCTGTATGACCTCGCTCGCCGTAGCGCCGCCTCGACTTGCTGCACCCGTCGGGACCAGGTCCTGCTGTTGAGCGCTGACGGGCTACCCGAAAGGCAGATAGCTGTGGCCGCCAACTGCTGCGTCATGACCGTTGTCAACCTCCGCTTCGCCACCGAACGGCTGAGCACACTGGGTTTGAGACCATCTGAGACCATAGGTTCTTCACAGGCGAGACCGTCGGTGTCTCCGAATAAGGCTTACGACAATGGTGATCAAGATGAACTTAACTGATCCGCAACCAAGGCAACCACCGAGGCATGGTCCATATCCTCCAAAGTCCTCCCCAGGACGTGACCGATTCGATTTTTGCTCTTCTTCGCCATTCGCCTGCCCTTCAACTGCTGGTGGGTACTCTCGGAGTCCATTCTATACCGTCATACTGGATCGCTGGATATCGTGACACTCCGATGGCATGGGACGAACTAGGTCAAGTAGTACCGGTTGATGAGTGTGAGCTGCCCCCGCTTTGTAACCGGTGCTTCGGCTGCACCGCTTGACACATAGCCAAAGAGTTGTTAGTTTAGAACAAGTGTTCTACTGATCTTCCCGCACCGTTTGCCAGGCAAGAAAATTAGTGGGTACCCGCTGCTCACACCCGTGCGAGGCTGAATGAATCTTGTCCGAGATTAAGGCACGTCTTCCGGGGCCATTTCAAGAGGACGACACCTCGTCTATTAGTCGGGTGACCCGCATTCACGAGGCACGTCTTGGAGTGTCGCGGTTTCTTCGCCTTCGGCCTCAGTTGCCCGACTTCGGCAATTACGAGATGGAGTGGGCGAGGGATGCGAAGCCGGAATCGTTGGAACTGGTAGAGGAGCGCGTGAGGGAGGCGACCGACGAGCTTGAGCGACGAAGCACTAGCCTAGACGCCAAGACCAATACGCTGATGACTTCCGTCGCTTTGGTGCTGACTGCACTCGGTGTCCTTGGATACGACAGCATTCCCTCTCAGGTGGATTGGCGATCGCGCGAGGGAGCAGTCTATTTCGTCAGTCTTGTCCTATTCGCCTCTACCGCTCTTACCTTGCTACAGGCTTTCCGCATCCGTAGTTTCACTTTAGCGGGATCGCTCAAACGACTAACCTACTACCTCAAGGTATCGCCCGACGTCGCCCGATGGAAGCTTTTGGATGCGTCCATCCATGCCGCTCTTGAGACTCGTGAAGTTCTCGAGCTCAAGGCTTTCTGGCTGAACCAAGCTACACGTCTCGTGATTATCTCGCTCGGATGGAGTGCCATTCTGCTCGGTGTAGCGGCATGGCTATAGGGGAGGGCGACATGCCTATGCATCACTTTCGGCCCACGCTCAAGAAGCAGCCCGAACCGGCCGATAAGGAGTTGATTGAGCATCCCAAGAGGGGTGACGAGCGACCGCCACGGCCGACCCCAGCCCCGCTACGTCCGCCCAGGCAAAGTCCTGTTCAGCCGTCACGCCGAACCAAGCCCTGACCTGTTCTCAAGAGGAAAGCCTTCACCGTTGACCGGTGCGTTCGCAATGTTCACGCAATTAGCCTGCTCGATTCACAACTCGTCCTCTTCCTTCAACCTGAAACCTACACGCACCCCGGGTAGTCATCCTAGAGCGTGTCATGGACTCTGCGGGGGTCGTAAACTCAGCAAATGAGCACGATCTCCCGCAAGCCCTACCCGAGCGACGTGACGGACGACGAGTGGGCCTTCGTCGCCCCCTACCTGACGCTGATGACCCCGGACGCCCCGCAGCGCCGGCATGATCCCCGCGAGGTTTTCAACGCCCTGCGCTGGATGGTGCGGACCGGCTCGCCGTGGCGCTATCTGCCCGGCGATCTGCCGCCGTGGGCAGCGGTCCACCAGCAGACGCTGCGCTGGATCGCCGCCGGCTGCTTCGAGGAGATGGTCCACGACCTGCGGGCGCTGCTGCGCGAAGCGAGCGGCCGCGATCCCGATCCCACCGCGGTGATCCTGGACGCGCGGACCCTGCGCGGCACCCCGGAGAGCGGGCACCGGGCCGGCTACGACGGGCACAAGAAGACCCGCGGCAGCAAGCTCCACGCGGCGGTCGACACGCTGGGGCACCTGCTGGCGCTGCGCGTGACGCCGGCCAACGATCAGGAGCGGGCGCAGGTGGGCGAGCTGGCGGACGCGGTGCAGGCGGCGACCGGCAACACCGTGGAACTGGCCTGGGTCGATCAGGGCTACACGGGGGAGGAGCCGGCTGACGAGGCGGAGGCACGCGGGATCGAGCTGGTCGTGGTCCGGCTGCCGGGAGCAAAGAAGGGCTTCGTCTTGCTGCCGCGGCGCTGGGTGGTGGAGCGCTCGTTCGCCTGGGCGACGCGCTTCCGGCGGCTGGCCAAGGACTATGAGCGCCTGCCCACGACCGTGGCCGGCTTGCATTTCGTCGCCTTTGCCTGCCTCATGCTTCACAAACTCTCGCTCCTGCCACTCGGAAGTCCATGACACGCTCTAAAGAGAGGTGGCGCGATGGCCGGATGAGACCATTGTCACGACTGGACAGTCAATTGAGAAAAACAGAACAGGGCAGCCGATCGGTCGGCTGCCCTGTGTGGTGTTTGTGTCAGTGTAGCCTGCCTTGGCGGGATGGGTTCGCGGGGAGGCAGGCGTTGCTGGGCGAGAGAGCCGGGCGCGGGCTAGCGGGTCGGCCAGCCGACGTGCTGGGAGCGCTGGTAGTTCTGCATGTCCTTGCGGGCCTCGTCGGCGGTCGGGTAACCGGCGCCGGAGTGGGCGATGCCCGAATAGTACCGGTCGAAGCGGCTGCTGCCGTTGCGGGCGGCGAAGTCGAAGAACGAGAGGAAGGTCTTCACGGTGGACTCCTGGGATCTGACGAGTTGAAACTGGACGGGCTGGACGGCTCGCGCGGGCAGCTAGCGAGACCAGTCCATGGGATGACCGGCGTTGTTGCGGATGTCCTTGCGGGCCTCGTCGGCGGTCGGGTAGCCAGCGCCCGTGTGGGCCACGCCGGCGTAGTAACGGTCGAAACGAGTGCCGCTGGTTCGGGTCGCGCGGTGGATCAGGTTGCGAAGCGTTTGCATCTGGTGCTCTCCCTTGCTCTACTTAGACCATCATATCACGTTATCTGTATATCATCAACCGATTTGGGCGCCTGATCCGAACATTGGTCATCGCTCCGGGGCAAGTGGACAACTGAGGGCCGAATCGACCGCAGTATCGGCGAAATCACGGGGCAATGCGGTTAGGTCTCCCGACCGTCGTCCAGCCCACCCTGGCTCTGGGCGGAATGATGTTCGAAGTGTTATCTCATTGGCGGCATATACATTTGTGCAATTTGCCAAGGGTTGTGTCCGGGCCGTCCGGCGCCCCAGGTGCCTGACCAGATCATTCCGGCCGGGTTCAGCCGGAACGACGCCGATCGCTGGCTGGTTCGTTCCCTCCCGGACCGGCGCCGGTGGGCGGCGTCGTTTCAGCCGGGGCCGACGGGCCAGGATCGTCCGGCCGGGGCGAACGCATCGACGCGCATCCCGGCTGGTCAGCGGCTATCATCGTCATCATGGCGACCGGACCGCGGTCCGGACTGGTCCTGGGTGGGGATGGAGTGGCGGCGGCGATGGGCGATGACGGATCGACGGTACCGACACCCCGGCGACGGTCCGGCCGACCGACGCAGGCCGACGTCGCCCGGGCGGCTGGCGTGTCGCAGACCGCGGTCTCCTACATCCTGAACGGCAAACTGCAGACGACGATCTCCGACGCGACCCGGCAGCGGGTACTGGCGGTGATCGACGAGTTGGGCTACGTCCCGGATTTGACCGCCCGCAGCCTCCGCTCTCGCCGGACGATGACGATCGGCGCGATCATCCCGGACATCACCAACCCGTTCTTCCCCGAGTTCGTCCGCGGCATCCAGGACGTGGCCCAGACCGGCTCCTACGATGTCATCACCTACAACACCGACGGCCAGCGGGCCCGCGAGCTCAACGCCGTGGATGCCGCCCGCCGGGGCCGGGTGGACGGGCTGATCATGTCCACCTACCAGTTGACGAGCGGCGACCTCGGTCCGACCATCGCTCAGTCTGTCCCGATGGTGATCCTTGGTGAGCCCGACGACCTGCCGATGCCGGCCGACGCGCCGTTCGACCGCGTCTACGTGCCGGGCGACGACGGGGCCTTCAGCGTGACAGGCCACCTCGTCGCCCAGGGGCATCGCCGGATCGCCGCGATCGTTGGAAGCCAGCACCTCGCCAACGGCGAGCAGCGCGTCGCGGGCTACCGCCGGGCGCTGGCCGAGCACGGGATCACGGCCGTCGAGGCGCTGCTGCGCTGGGGGGACTGGTCGGAGTCGAGTGGGTTCGCCCGCATGAACGAGCTGCTCGCGCTTCCCCTCGGGGAGCGCCCAACGGCCGTCTTCGCCGCCAACGACCTGATGGCCGTCGGGGCGATGCTGGCGTGCAAGGCGACCGGGCTGCGGATCCCCGAGGACGTTGCGATCGCCGGCTACGACAACGTCGCCCTCGCCCACCTCGTCATGCCGCCCCTGACGACGCTCGACCAGCACCCGCGCCAGATCGGCAACGCCGCCGCCCGGCTGCTGCTGGAACGGTTGACCGGTGACTACGACGGCGCCTCGCGGACGCACCGCGCCGCCTTCGACCTCGTCGTCCGGGAGTCGGCCTGACTCCCCCGCCGGCTCAGACCCGATCGGTCCTGACGGTCCGGAAGAGTTCCCGAATGTCGTCGACCAGGACGGCTGGCTGCTCCAGGGCGGCGAAGTGCCCGCCGTGCTCGTACCGGTTCCAGCTCACGATGACATTGGTCTCCTCGGCGACGTGGCGGATGCCGGGCGAGAGGTCGTGGGCGAAGATCGCGACCCCGGTCGGGGTCGTCGAGGGCGCCTCCGTGCCCCACTCGCCATCACCCGGCTCGTTGTAGAGCCGGGCCGCGGAGCCGGCGGTGCCGGTCAGCCAGTAGAGCATCACGTCGGTGAGGATGAGATCGCGTGAGACAGCGTCTTCCGGCGACGTGTCCGAGTCGGTCCAGAGGTTGAACATGTCGACGATCCAGGCGAGCTGACCGACCGGCGAATCGGTCAGGGCGTAGGCGATCGTCTGGGGGCGGGTCGCCTGGATCCACATGTAGCCGGAGAGCTGGAACATGTAGCGCTGGTTGGCCTGGGCGGCGGCGCGTTCCTCGTCCGTCCCGTGCTCGAACGCCGACCAGTCGGTGACCTGACCGATCGCCGAGTTCACATGAACGCCGATGACGTGGTCGGCATCGACGATCCCGAGGAGTCGCGAGACTTGTCTGCCCCAGTCGCCGCCCTGGGCCCCGTACCGGTCGTAGTCGAGCCGGGCCATGAGCGTCGCCCAGGCATTCGCGATCCGCTTCGGGGTCCAGCCGCCCTCGGTCGTTGGTCCGGAGAAGCCATAGCCGGGCAGGGATGGGACGACGACGTGGAAAGCGTCGGCCGGATCGCCGCCGTGGGCCCGAGGATTGGTGAGCGGCTCGATGACATCGATGAACTCGACGATCGAGCCCGGCCAGCCGTGGGTCAGGATCAGCGGCGTCGCTTCCGGCTCCGGGGAGCGGACGTGGAGGAAGTGGATATTGGCGCCGTCGATCGTCGTGGTGAACTGGGGGAACCGGTTGAGTCGGGCCTCCCATGTCCGCCAGTCGTAGCCGGTGCGCCAGTACTCGGCCAGCCCCCTGAGGTAGTCGAGATCGACGCCGCGGTCCCAGCCCTGGCCGGGCAGCGCGTCCGGCCAGCGGGTGCGGGCGAGGCGTTCGCGCAGGTCATCGAGATCGGCCTGTGGGATGTCGATCGTGTAGGGTGTGATGTCGCCGATGGTGGCCATGGGGCCTCCTTTGTCAGAGCGCTATGCCGATCGGGGCCTTCCCAGTCTCCGACCGAAAGCGGACGCAATCGCACCGCTTGCCTTCGGTGTTCAGACCTGAGCCCAAGAACGGTACCAGTCGAGATCGGCGCGCTTCTCGCCTTCGCGGCCACGCATCGATGGAAGAACCTGAAACCAAAATCATGGGACAGTGGCGACGACTCCAGCGCGGCCCCCGGCCCTGGGACGTGTCACCGAACGACTGGCAGCATTTTCCGCGGAACGGGGCGCCTGGGCTGGTCGTCGCCATCCTGCTCGTCGGCGTCCTCCAGATCATCCCGCGCGACTTCGGCCCGATGCGTTCGGCCGGGCTCGCCCTCGTCGAGCTGTCATTCGCCCAGGCGTCCGTCTGGGGGGCTCCGTGCTGACCTGGCGCGACCTCAACCGGGAGCGGGCGCGGCATCAGGTGCCGACCAGACCAACCCGGTGGCGGCGATCGTCGCTGGCTACAGCCTGCGGACCGGGGGACCGTGGTGGTCTGTTGGTATCTCATCGTCTCGATTCCGGGTATCGTCGGACTGCTCGGCGGCATGGCGGTCCCATCGTCCCTGCCGGGACGCACGGCGCTGGAATCGCCGGTCAACCGGGCGATCTGGACCGGGAGTGGTACCAGCTCCATGGCGACGCTGGGCCGGACACTCATTTCGGCCACTGAGTCCGGACCCCGAAGCGCCTCTGAGGGAGATGTTTTCCGACGCGGATCACGATTCGACCGCGTCGTCCCCGCCGGACATGCCATCCTGTGTCGGGCAATCACCCGACGAACGATCGAGCCCGATCCAGACAGACAGGGAGCGCGAGACTGAACCCGCAGCCAGGACCACGTCGCCGCCGGAAGCCGCGGCCGACCGCCGAGGAACTGGCCCAGATGCCGAACTGGGCCCGGCAGCGCCGTCCGTGGGACATCGCGCCGGGCGACTGGCGCTACTTCCTTCGCGGCGGGATCGCCATCCTGCTGGTCGTCGCCGTCATTACGACGGTCGTCCGGCTGATCCTCGGCCGGCCGCTGGACCAGATGGTCTTCCTCGTCGCCCTGCTCGTCACCGTCGTGCTGGTCGGGACACAGTGGTTCGGGACGGTCCACGTCACCCGTGGGATCAGTCGGCTGGCCCAAGAGCTGCCGATCGCGCCACGACCGCTCCGCCCGACCGTCGTGCTGACCGGGACGGTCGTCATCTTCGCGATGGCCCTGATCGGGATCACCGGGCTGATCGTCTCCGGTGACGGTCTCGACGGCGCGGCGCTGGCGGGGGGCGTCGGGATCGCGGCGGGGCCGGCCCTGGTCACGACCGGCATCATCGCCCTGCTCGGCCGGCGGACGCTGGCGATCCTGAAGCGGCCCGAGGTCCGGCAGATGCTCGTCATCGACCAGGCCGTCACCGACGCGAACCGGCGAAGCGCAACGTGAAGAGATCCTCCAGCCCGTCCAGCGCGAGCCGTCCGGAGCTGCGCGACCAGGTCACCATGGTGGTCGACGACGTGCTGGGCGTCGAGCTGCGTCACCCGATCCGACGTCTCTGGCCGGCCGTTCGCCCCAGCCGGCGGTGAGAGCGTCATCCCCCGCGTGTGCGAGCGTACGCGTCGTAGAGGCATTGGGCGGTGAGCGCGATCCACTCGGGCTGGCCCCAGTCGGGGTAGCGCGCCCGCACGTCTCCGTCAAGCTGGCTGGCGATCGCGTCCCGCGAGGCGCCGTCGTCGGCCATTCGCCGCACCTCCGAGCGTATCAACTGGATGTACTCCCGGACCGCGACGATGAGACCCACGTCACCGGGCGCGCCGTGGCCGGGCACCACGAGCGCTGGGTCGAGCCGTTCCAGTTCCTGCAGGACGGCGATCCAGCGGTCGCCGTCGACCTCGACATCGTCTGGTGGCAGGTAGGGGAAGATCGGGAAGAGGTCGGTCTCGACAAGATCCCCAGTGAACAGAATGCGGGACTCGGGCAGGAAGACGACCTGGTCGGCGCGGGTGTGGGCCAGTCCCCAGGTCCGCAACTGGACGGTCAGGCCGCCGAGGTCGAGGTCGGCGGCGCCGTCGTAGGTCAGGCGCGGCTCAACCAGCACCGTGCCGTCGAGCTGCTCCGCGTTGGCCCGGCCCAGCGATGAGAACCAGGAGATGTAGCGCTGTCCCTTGTCGTGGAGCTCGTCGAGCTGGGCGCGGTTGTAGAGGATGGTGGCGCCGGGCTCGAAGGCCTGGGCGCCGTAGCCGTGCTCGGGGTGGAAGTGGGTGACGGTCAGGAGCAGGGCGCGGTCGCCGGCGAGCTCGTCAGCATGCCGGCGAACGGTGTCGCCGTTGCCTGGGCCCAGCCCGGCGTCGACCACGAGGGCGGCGTCGGAGCCGACGATGATGCCGACGTTGGGGACCAGGGGCACATGTGGCACGTCCGGGATGACCTAGACGCCCTCAGCGACCTGCTCGGGCACGTTAGTGATCACGGGCGGGGTTGGGGACTGGGCGTTGGTCATGATGGTCCTTTCGTCCCGTGCGTTGGCCGCCTGCGACGGCAACTCGCCGGGTGTGATTAAGAGCGATCCCGAGATAGCCGCGAGAAACGTGCGACGATCGGGCACGTCGAGCCTCCTGAAATGCTGGAGCCGTGTCGTCGCGACGGCCCCGCGTGATGCGCCGCGGCACGATGCACTCGACCGGGCGCCGCTGGTTGCTCCGGCGTCTCCGGCGTGCTGACCACAGCCTACCCGTGAGGTAGTGGTTACCCGCAAGGGAGTTCGCTATCCTTTGGGTAGTAGCGCGTCCGTCCGGGACGCGCGATTGGGACAGGAGGTCAGAACGATGGCGGTGACCGTAACGGTGAATGGCACGCAGCGGGGCAGCGTCTACGCGGCGCAGTGCGAATGCCGGGAGGTGCTCGATGTGCTCGCGAACAAGTGGTCGGCGCTGGCCATTGGCGCGATGGAGGGCGGCCCCCAGCGATTCGGTGCTCTCCAGCGCCGGCTCGAGGGGATCTCGCCCAAGGTGCTGACGCAGACGCTCCGGCGACTGGAGGACCGGGGTCTTGTCACCCGGACGGTCTACCCGTCCGTCCCGTCCCACGTCGAGTACGCGCTGACTCCCCTTGGCGTGGACGCCGGCGTGCCGCTGGCCGCGCTGCGGGACTGGGCCGAGCGCAAGGCCTATGACACCTCCGACGTCAGGGCAGCGATGCCCGTGGCGGACTGACGTCGCCGACGCGATACGCTGGTCCTCGGAATACCGTGCGGTGTGGATCCGGAGGGTGATCCGCAATCTCAGCTGGACGTCGGAGTCGTCCAGGTCCACGCCGGTGATCTCGCCGATCCGGTCCAGCCGGTGGGGCACGGATCGGTGGAACACGGAGTTGAATATGGATGCCACTGGAGCGCGTCGACGGCATCGTCGGTCGCCGCGCCTCCTCTGTCAGTCGAAGGCACGGGCGCGTCATGCGCCTGAAATGAGCTGACGACTGCTACCCTGTCGTCCGAGATGATCGTCGGCAAGCCGAAAAATGGGCGAACCAGAAGGATTTCCGTGTGGCAGAGGACCTGTGGTCGCCAGATGGACCGAATCTGGTCATCAGTGGCGACAACGCGGACGTCATCGCTCAAATCCCTGAGAAATCGTTTCGCATGATCTACCTCGATCCGCCGTTCAATACCGGCAAGGTGCAATCTCGCCAGGCGATCCGGACGGTGCGGTCGCTCGACGGCAGCCGGGTCGGGTTCAAGGGCCAGACCTATGCGACGGTCAAGGGTCTGGTGTCCTCCTACAATGATGCGTTCGCCGACTACTGGGCGTTTCTCGAGCCGCGTCTGGAGCACGCGTTCCGTCTCCTGACGGACGACGGCACCCTCTACCTGCATCTGGACTATCGGGAAGTTCACTACGCCAAGGTGCTGCTTGACGCCCTGTTTGGCCGCGCGTGTTTCCTCAACGAGATCATCTGGGCCTACGACTACGGTGCGCGGGCCCGGAAGAAGTGGCCGGCGAAGCACGACAATATTCTGGTCTACGTCAGGAACCCGGACGCCTACTTCTTCAACAGTGAAGCGGTCGAGCGCGAGCCGTATATGGCGCCCGGTCTGGTCACGGCCGAGAAGGCCGCCAGGGGCAAGCTGCCGACTGACGTCTGGTGGCACACCATCGTGTCGCCCACCGGCAAGGAGAAGACAGGCTACGCCACGCAGAAGCCCGAGGGCATCCTGCGCCGAATCGTTCAGGCCAGTAGCGTGCCGGGCGACTGGGTGCTGGACTTCTTCGCTGGCAGCGGGACGCTCGGCGCCGTGGCGCTGGATCTGGATCGGAAGTTCCTGCTGGTCGACAGCAACCCCGAGGCGATCCTGGTCATGAAGAACCGGCTCGGCAGTGGTCGTCCCGGTGCGCCGGTCACCTACGTCGAGCACCTCGTTGGGACTGGGGCGGGCCACTCCTGATACCGATGAACGATCCGGATATCCAGTTCCTCGCGGACCGCGCCCCAGCAATTGCCCCTGACCACGTACGAGCAGTCGATGATCCGTGGCTGGAGAGCCCGTTCCAGTGGATCCGCTCTGTGCCATCTCGGACCAGGGGTGCGATCGCGCAGTCACTTGGCGCCGGCCTGGTGTCGTCGGACGGCGCGGGCGACCGTCGTTGGGGCGGGAGAGTGTTCCCGGTCCGCCAATGACTCGAGACCAGCCCTGCGTTTCGCTCCAGCCCGGACGAGCGAATGGAGAGATGAGGGCAGTTGTCTGGCGGGTCCTCTTGACAGGACACCAGTGTGAGTGTCTAATCACTCACTATCGCGGGGCTACGGATCATCAATGGGAGGAGGCGCGTCGACATGGCCAGGACGGATGACGGGCGAACGACGGCGGATGTGCGACGGGAGACGATCGCCGCCGCCGCGCTGCGTGTGTTCAGCCGGACCGGCTACCACGCCACCCCGGTCGCGGACATCGCGGCGGCGTCCGGCTTCTCGCAGGCTTACGCCTTCCGCCTGTTCTCGGACAAGCTGACCCTCTTCGTCGCCGCGCTCGATCTTTGCTTCGCCCGGATCGGCCAGGCGATCGGGGACGGCGCCAGCCGGGCGACCGACCCAACCTCGGATGCCATCCTCCAGGCAATGGGGGATGCCTACGCCGAGCTGATCGCCGACCGCGACCTGCTCATGATGCAGGTCCACGCCCAGAGCGCCTCCGACATCCCGGAGATCCGGGAGGCAATGCGGAAAGGGCTGGCCGCGATCATCGCGATCGTCCAGGAGCGGTCTGGGGCCGATCAGGTCGCCATCCAGCAGTTCATCGCCTACGGGCAGCTCTGCCACCTGATCGTGACCGCCGGTCTGGACGATATCGACGCGTCGTGGGCTCGAACGCTGACGGAGGGGATGACCCACGTCGAAGCCCCGGCGTTCGACGGCTGACATCCGGCTGACATCCGGCCGATGCGCCCGACCGCCGGGGAGCTAATCGTCCCGGAACCTGCATCGACCGCCGAGTGGCGGTCGACCTTCAGGATCTTGAAGTGAGTAACCACACACTCACATGAGTGGTAGACGGGTTGCCAGCACACCAGGACCCGGTGCCGGCGCTCAACACGGAAGGACTTCTCACCATGACCGATCTCACCCGGACCACCCCCGACCTGCCCCGGACCGCGACCGTCGTCATGCTGCCCGGCGTCGTCGAGCCCGACGGGCTCCTAATCCAGCAGCGGGCGCTGCCGGACCTGACCGTTGGCCGGGCGCTCGTCCATGTCGAGGCGACTGGCATCTCCTTCGCCGAGCAGCAGATGCGGCGGGGCAAGTACTACGACCAGCCGGCGTTCCCCTTCGTGCCGGGCTACGACCTCGTCGGCACGGTGACGGCCGTGGGGCCGGGTAGCGACGCGACCATGATTGGGCAGCGAGTCGCCGCCCTGACCAAGACCGGCGGCTGGGCGACGGATGTCGTGCTGGACGTGGCAGACCTCGTCCCGGTCCCCAACGGGATCGATCCGGCCGACGCCGAGACCGTCGTCGTCAACGGGATCACCGCCTGGAAGATGCTCCATCGGGTCGCGAAGATCCGCGCCGGCCAGACGATCGTCGTGCTCGGTGCCAACGGCGGAGTCGGCAGCACGCTGGTCCAGCTCGCCCGGCACGCCGGCATCCGGGTGATCGGCACGGCCTCGGCCCGTCACCAGGATACCGTCCGGACGCTTGGCGCCGAGCCGGTCGACTACCGCGACCCGGACGTCCCGGCGCGGATCCGGGAGCTGGCGCCCGACGGGGCCGACGCCGTCTTCGACCACGTCGGCGGCCCCGGCATCGTCGACTCGTTCGGCCTGCTGCGCCGTGGCGGCACACTCGTCTCCTACGGCAGCGCCTCCACACTCAGGGAGGCCGGCTCGTCCCGTCTGCCCGTCCTGAAGCTGATCGGCCGGCTGACGCTCTGGAACGTGCTGCCAAACGGGCGACGGGCCTCGTTCTTCAACGTCTGGGGCGGGCTCCGCAACCGGCCCGCGTTCCGGGCCAGGCTGCGTGAAGACCTCGGTCAGGTCTTCGCCCTGCTCGCTGACGGCACGCTGACGGCGCAGGTCGCGGCCCGGATGCCGCTGACCGAAGTCGCCGAGGCGATGCGGCTGGCGGAGTCGGGGACCGTCACCGGCAAGGTCGTCCTTGTCCCAGAACTCGACGTCCCAGAACTCGACGCGAACGGCGGATCGAGATGACCCCTCCTCCCCGGTCGGAACCGCAGAAGCGTTCCGCCGTGGGACGCAGCAACCGGGCATCGTGCGAACAATGTCGTGCCCGAGGGCCTCCCCTGGACTGGACCACGACACCGTGTCTTGTCTGTTTGCCCCCGGTGGCCAACGACCGCGCCCTACTACGCCCATTGGGACTGACCCTCGGCCAGGATCGGTCCGCGGAGAGGACGAAAGCATGACCATTGAAGCCAGAATCGATGACCACGCCCACAGTTCCAGCCAGCCGCTCCATCTAACCCGCCGCTCGGCAGTCACCGCGCTGGGTCTCGGGTTGGCGGCGGGAACTGGCAGGCTGGCCACATCGGCGGACGCCCAACCGGCGACCCCACCGCCCACTCCAACCTCGGTGCCACCGATCGTCGCGCACTGGGTCGCCGCCTGGGAAGCCGGCGATGGGACGGGGGTGGCGGCCCTGTTTACCGAGGACGGCCTCTACGAGGACCTGGCCTTCGAGGCCTATAACGTCGGCCACGAGGAAGTTGGCCAGTGGGTGACTATCACGACCCACGCGCTGAGCGCGATCCGTGCTGAGGTTGTCCACGTCGTCCAGGGCGACGGTCGGATCGCCTTCGAGTGGGTGTTCTCGGGCGAGCAGACCGGGCCGTTTCCCGGCGACATCCCCGCGACCGGGCGCGCGTTCAGCGTACGTGCGCTGTCGACCTTCGAGATGGAGGGAGACCTGATCCGTCACGCCAGCGACTTCTACAACCTCGCCACCCTGTTTCGGCAGCTTGGCCTCCCGGTCGACGGCTATGTCCCGGCCGGCCCGCTCGCGACGCCGGTCGCCCTCGAAGGAGTCCCGATGACGATCCCCACATCGATTGACGAGACCGCGCCAGTCATCGCCCGGCATGAGATCGACGTCGCCGCCCCCCTGGCGACCGTCTGGTCTCTGCATACGGATGTGAGCGCCTGGCCGAACTGGCAGTCCGACATCGACTCGGCCACGATTGGGCAGCTGCTCGCGCCCGGCGTCACGTTCACATGGTCCACGTTCGGCCTCGACATCACCTCGACCGTCTATGCGGCCGAGGAACCGTACCGGACCCTCTGGGGAGGACCCACCCAAGGCATCGACGGTATTCACGAGTGGCGCTTCAGTGAGACGCCGGGTGGCGTCCACGTCGTAACGAACGAGTCCTGGTCGGGGTCACCGGTCGAGGCCGACCGGGACACCTTGCAGGGTCAGCTCGATGCGTCGCTGATGTCATGGCTCCAGCATCTGAAGGTGGCGGCCGAGACAGTGTCGTAGACGAACCGGCCGGCGATAGTCGGCGCTCCACGGCATCGCTTCCGGCAGCGCTTCGGGCTGAACGTCGAGTGATGCCGCTCGCCAGGAGCCCTGTCGTGGAGTGGAGGCATCGTGGGCGACGATCCTGCGAGATACTTCCCATGTGACACCGGCCGCCCCAACCAATGAGGAGGATCTCCCGATGACGACCGACACCGCGACGATGACCGACCCGACGACCGTGACGACCCTCGAACCCGTCGACTTCTGGTTCGACTGCACCTGCCCCTGGGCCTGGATGACCTCCCGCTGGGTACTCGAGGTCGAGAAGGTTCGCGACATCGAGATTCGCTGGCACATGATGAGCCTGTCCGTTCTGAACGAGGGCCGCGAGCTCGCCAAGGGCTACCAGGCGCTGATGGACAAGGCCTGGCTGCCGGCCCGCGTCGTCACCGCCGCCGCCGTCCTGCACGGCCCGGAGGTGATCGGCCCGCTCTACACCGCGATCGGGACCCGGATCCACCCCGGCAACCAGAAGAACTTCCGCGAGGCGGTCGAGGGCGGGCTGGCCGACGTCGGGCTGCCGGCCGACCTGATCCAGTACGGCGACACCGACACCTACGACGAGCAGCTCCGCGCCTCTCACGCCGACGGGATCAATCGCGTCGGGCAGGACGTCGGGACGCCGGTGATCGCCGTCGCCGAGACGGCCTTCTTCGGCCCGATCGTCACCCCCGCGCCGAGGGGCGAGGCGGCCGGCAAGCTCTGGGACGGGGTCCTCGCCGTCGCCCAGACGCCTGGTTTCTACGAGATCAAGCGGTCCCGCGACGCCCGGCCGGACTTCAGCTAACGCCCGGCGTTCGCTCGCGTCGTCGCGCCGGAACCAGAAGACCGCGGGAGACACCGGCGTGTCTCCCGTCGTCGTATCCGGGCGGCGGCACGTTTCGCCGTGATGCGGGATGATGGCCGGGTTCGACCGGGGCTGGTCGGCCACGACGCTCAGGGACCGTTCCGGGGACCGGCAGGAGGATGGGCGGTGGCGCGCGTCAGGATGGCCTACATCGGCGGTGGCAGCACGCGGGCGCCCGGCACCATGGTGTCGCTGATCGCCCAGGGCGAGAACTTCCAGGGCTCGGAGGTGGTGCTGATCGACCTCAACCCCGAGCGGCTCGAGGTCGTCCGGACCCTCGCGGAGAAGCTTGCCCGCAACCGGGGGATCGACCTGAAGGTCACCGCGACGACGGACCGGCGCGCCGGGCTGACGGATTGCGATGCCGTCCTGACCAGCTTTCGTCCGGGCGGCTTCGCGGCTCGGGCGCTCGATGAGCGGATCCCGCTCGACAACGGCGTGATCGGGCAGGAGACGCAGGGCCCGGGCGGCTTCTTCATGGCGCTGCGCTCGATCGATGTCATGCGGGGCATCGTCGCGGACATGGAAGCCGTCTGCCCTGATGCCTGGCTGTTCAACTACACCAACCCGATCAACATCGTCGCGGAGGCGATCACCCATCACAGCGAGCTTCGCACCGTCTCGCTCTGCGAGGGACCGATCATCTTCCCCCGGGAGATCGCCGTCGCGGCCGACCTCGACCCGGACCGTGTCGACGCGGTCATGATCGGGCTCAACCACGCCTCATGGACCGTCCGGCACCTCTACGACGGCGAGGACATGATCCCGCTGCTCCACGCGGCGCTGGAACGCAAGCGGCGGGACCCGGCGGTCGATCCGAAGCGGCTGCGGCTGCTCTGGCTGGCGGTCCGGATGGAGAGCATCCCCGCCTCGTACTTCCAGTACTACTCCTTCCGAGACGAGATCCTGGCGGAATTGCGGGCGAAACCGACGACACGGGCCGAGGACATCATGGCCGCGGTGCCGGACTTCTGGGCGCACTATCGCGAGCAGGCGGCGTCGGACGCGCCCGAGCTGGACCCGAAGCGGTCGCGCGGCGGCATCAACGAGCTCGAGCTGGCGATCGACGTCATGGACGCGATCTTCAATGACCGGGGCGAGGTCTGGCCCGTTAACGTGCCGAACGAGGGGGCCATCCCGGACTTCCCGGCCGACCGGGTCGTCGAGGTGCCGGGCTACGTCGACAGCCACGGCATTCGTCCCCTCGCGCAGGGACACCTCCCGCCGCAGGTCGCCGGCCTGGTGAAGATGCTGGGCGAGTACCAGTCGCTGGCGGCGCGGGCGGCCTGGGACGGGGGGCGGCGCGAGGCGATCCAGGCCCTCGCCGCCAACCCGCTGGTGATGTCGCTGGCGAAGGCGGAGACGATCTACGACGAGCTGGCCGCCGCGCAACGGGAGTGGCTGCCGGACCGGCTCCTGGACGGTGAGCGGGGATGAGCATGCGGTTCATCGTCGCCGAGGACCATGATGCGATGAGCCGGTCCGCCGCCGACGAGCTGGCCGCCGTGGTCGCGGCGAAGCCGTCGTCGTCGGTCCTGGTCGCGACGGGCAACACCCCGATGGGCATGTACGCCGATCTGGCGGAGCGCCGGCGGCGGGGCCAGTTCGATGCGTCGCGGCTGCGAGCCTGGCAGCTCGACGAGTATTTCGGGATCGCCCCGGATGATCGGCGGTCGCTCTACGGCTGGATGCGGCGCTCCTTCGTGGAGCCGCTCGCCATCCCGGACGGGAATGTCGCCCGCCTGCCGGGGGATTCGGACGACCCGGACGCCGCCTGCGGCGCGTTCGAGCGGGCGATCATGGCGGCGGGCGGCATCGACGTCGCCATCCTCGGGCTCGGCCCGAATGGCCACCTCGGCTTCAACGAGCCGCCGGCCACGACCGACTCGGCGACCCGGGTCGTCGATTTGACTCCCGAGAGCGTCGCGAGCAACGGGCCGTACTGGGGTGGGGTCGATCAGGTACCACGTCGGGCACTCACGGTCGGGATGCGGGTGATCCTGAATGCCCGGCTGACGCTGCTGGTCGTCTCCGGGGCGCACAAGCGGGACATCCTGGCCCGGAGCGTCGCCGGACCGGTCTCTCCCGAGGTTCCCGCCTCGCTGCTCCGGACCGCGCCGAACGTCGTCGTGCTCGCCGACCGGGCCGCCTGGGGCGACCTGCCGGCGGGTTCGGTGCCGGTCGGTGGGCGATGAGCTACGTGCTCGGCGTCGATGGCGGCGCCTCGAAGACGATCGCGCTGGTTGCCCGCGCCGATGGCACCGTCGTCGGGATGGGTCGCGGGAACGGGAGCAACATCTACGACGGTGACCCGGCTGGCGCGCTCGCGACGGGGACACGGGTGGCGCTGGACGCGCTGGCGGCGGCCGGGGTCGCGCCGGAGGATGTGATAGTTGGGGTCCTCAGCATGTGCGGGGCCGACTGGCCCGAGGACTTCGCCCGGATCCACTCCGCGATGGCGCACCTCGCCCGACAGGTCGTGGTTGTCAATGACGCCGTCGGCGGGCTAAGGGCCGGGTCGCCCGATGGGACCGGCGTCGCGGTCGTCTGCGGGACCGGCGGGGCGACGGCGGCGCGCCAGGCCGATGGGCGGAGCTGGCACACGAGCTTCTGGCAGGGGGCCGGCGGGGCGCTCGACCTCGGCCGGGAGCTGCTCCGGGCCGTCTACCGGGCCGACCTCGGGCTGGACCCGCCGACCGCCCTGACCCCGGCTGCCCTTGGCTTCCTGGCGGCGGGCAGCGTCGAGGAGATCCTGCACCGGGCCACGGCCCTCGACGGGCCGGGCCTCGCCAACCCGGCTGGACTGGCGCGGGTCCTCCTGACCGTCGCGGACGACGGCGACGCCACGGCGCGGCGCATCGTGGCGGCCCACGGCGACGAGCTGGGCGAGTACGCGGTCGCGGCCGCCCGCCGGGTGGGCCTGGAGGGTCACCCGTTCAGTCTCGTCCTGGCGGGCGGGGTCTTCCGCCACACCACGCCGCTGCTGGCGGAGGCCCTGGTCGCCCGGGTCCGGACCACATCGCCCGGCATCGCCGTCATCCGGAGCGCCTTCGAGCCGGTGGTCGGTGCGCTGCTGCTCGCCCTCGAGCAGCACGGCGTCCACGTCGACGGGCGCGTGCTGGCCCGCATCAGATCGACGATCCCGCTGGAGCACGGCCATGTCGCGACGACGGCGCGCGACCTCTGAGCGCCATGGCTGAGCGGTGCCCGGTCTCCCCGGATCGGCGCTCGCGTGAGACCCGGGATGCCAGGGGAGGACCCCGCGAGGCATCACCGATGCGTGGTCGTCCTGGCATCGGGAGTGAATGCGGACCCGGCCCGCTCGGGCCGGTCAGTCCGGCTCCGGAACCGAGAGGCGACCACCATGCTGAGCGGCTACGTTGACCGTGTCGATCCGGCCGGAAAGTTCGGCTTCATCATCGGGCCGAATGACGAGGAGTACTTCTTCCACCAGTCAGCCCTGATGGAGACCCGATTCGAGGAGCTCGCGCCGGGCGTCCCGGTCGACTTCGACACCGAGGAGGCCGGGCAGGCTGGCGACCGCCCGGACGAGCACGCCCGCGCCATCAACGTCCGGCTCGGCGCGGACGCCGTCCCGGCCGTGGACAACGAGCAGTTGCCGGAGGAGAAGGTCACCGGCACACCGAGCTAGCCTTCCTCCCCATGCCCCGCCAGGGAGTTCGAGAGATGCCAGCGCCCGTCGCGGGATCGCACCGCGATGGGCGCTGTCCGCGGCAATTGATGTCCGTGGCTACCCCTTGAGGGCGCCGGCGGCGATGTTGCCGATGAAGTGGCGGCTGCCGAGGATGAAGATGATCAGCGCAAAGATCCGGATCAGCGTCTCGCCCACACCTGCTCGGTCGGCCAGGGTCTTTTGCCGGAGTCGTCGTGCGGGAGTATTGTTGTCAACAGACCTGATCGACGGCCGCTGCGCTTGTGATGTCGGCCTCTGAGGAATCGACCAACGGACGGGAGGGTATGGATGGTTGCATTAGATCGTCGTCAGCTGGCCAATGAGCGTCAATCGGCAATCAGACAATCCATGGGCCGGGGAACCAGGATCAATGTGCATGTGCGTCGCCGGAAGCTGGTCGCCCGTCGCATGGCTCATCGTCCTGCACTCCGGGTCGGGCCGACGCAGTCCCGGTTCGTCTATGCCATTGCCATGCGGGACGGCCGGCATCCACAGGATATCGTCGCCGAAGCGGTCCAGCGGACCGTCAGCGAGGCAGTCGAGGGAATCGAACCAACCGCACTGCGACCACTGAGCGAACAGGGGTTTCGGCAGGTCATGACGATGCTGGAGCAGCCACCATCAGCCAATCGCGAGCTCCGTGACCTGCTTTCCTCTGGCAAATGAGTTTGCCGACGACAGGAAATGACGATCTGGTTGGACCGATTCGACTGCAGAGTGGGCATGACGTCGCCCGATTTCGATGCGGCGAGAATGCAATCGACTACTGGCTCAAACGACGGGCTCGGGTGAACGATGAGTTCGGCTATTCCCGCACGCATGTCATGTGTGCCGAGCAACGTGTCGTCGGCTTCTACGCGCTGTCCGCCGACAGCCTCGTCAGAGCTGATCTTCCGAATCTGCCGGATCACCCTCTGCCGAGCCGGATCAGTGTCGTGCTGCTGGGCCAGCTTGGCGTCGACCGTCGCTACACCGGACGTGGGTTGGGCCGGGAGTTGTTCGTGGATGCGATCCGTCAGGTCATTCGAGCGGGCAGTCATGTCGGTGTCGCCGGGATGGTCATCGACCCGTTGAATGATCGGAACGGAGACTGGTATCGAGGATTCGGATTCGTCGACCTTGCCGACAATCCGGGGCGACTCTGGCTCCCCGTCGCTACGTTGCGAGACGCCTTGCCCGGCGTTGAATGATTGAGGACCCAAGTAGCTGGAAAACATGTCACCGGCCCACACGAGGCGGTGTGGGCCGGTGGCGCCTTGAGGACACTCGTTTCTGACGCTGCCGGCACTACCCCTTGAGGGCGCCGGCCGCGATGTTGCCGATGAAGTGGCGGCTGCCGAGGATGAAGATGATCACCAGCGGGACGGTCGAGATCAGCGTCCCGGCCATGACCGCCGCGTAGTCGGTGTTGTAGACCCCGTTGAGCTGCGACAGCGCCACCTGGAGCGTCATCACCCGCGGGTTGACCAGTACGATCAGCGGCCAGAAGTAGTCGTTCCAGCTCGTGATGAAGGTGAAGATGCCGAGGAAGGCCAGCGCGGGCCGGAGCAGCGGCAGCGCGACGTTGGTGTAAAGCTGCCAATAGTTGCAGCCATCGACCCGGCCGGCGTCGACGAGGTCGTTCGGAATCGAACCGAGCGAGAACTGCCGCATCCAGAAGATGCCGAACGCCCCCGCGACGCCCGGCACGATCAGCGCCTGCAGCGTTCCAACCCACTCCAGCCGCGACATGATGACGAAGCTCAGGACCGTGCCGAGCTGGGTCGGCGTGGAGTCGCCGCCAGGGGCAACAGCCGAACACGCCATCGTGTGTTCATGGGATTCCTCGATTCGGCCCTCGCGACGGGTCGGCGGTCGTTGCATCGATGGTGTTCGCTCCGGGGACCAGCCGGATCGGCGAACCGGTCGTGCAGCGCCGCGGGACCGCATGGTCTATTGGGCAACCCTGCCCCTTGCCGCTGACCGAACGGAGCCAGCGGCCATGATGCGACGAGGGACCGATCACACCACATTTGAAGGCGATAATACACCGCTTTCAGCAGATTCGTTTAGTGATGAGAGGTATCCGACCGGCGATGCGTCGTCACCGGCGAGCAAACATGGCACGGGCGAGGCCCGGTCCGGATCAACGGGTTGCTTCCCGGGCTGTGCGCTTCTCGCAACCGTCCGTTAACCAGCCGATTGGGTTTGAGGTGTTATCTTGCATAACGGAGGTCGAGCGCGTCCGCGACGTGGCGGACCGTCTCCCTCGTCGGCCGGAGAGGTAGCGATGCCGGTGCTGCTGACGGTGATGATCCTGTGGCTGGCCTCCCCGTTCCCCGCGCTGGCTGGGGACGTCGCTTCCGTATCACGGCCGGTCGAACGGACCGGCCGTGAGCCGGACGTCACCTGTTCCGCCGGCAGTCTGCTCGGTGTCGCTAACGAGGTCGTCGCCGCCTGGAACGACGCCGATGGCCAGCGGCTCGCCTGGCTCATGCTGACCCCGGAAGGTGGACGAACCGGCTGGCTGGCATTCTCCGAACCGGGCACGACCAGCCAGTTCCAGCCCACCGACCATGTCCCAGCGCTCATCGACGGCCGTGCCGGGGAGGACGATCGCCTAACGGTCCTGGTCGAATCCCTGACAGTCGAGCCACTCGGCGATCCGGCCTGGGGGCTGTACGGCGAGGTGCCGGTCGGGCGGGCGATCGCCGGCCGGTCGGTCGGGCCACACTCGCTCCTGCTGTTCATGGATTGCGCCAGTGGTCGGCTCGACGGCATCGCGCTCCGCCCGCCGGGCCAGATCGTCCGGAGCACACCGGCCAGGAAGCGGATCACCAGCTGCACCGAGGCGCTGGCGTCCGCCCCGTTCGAGCAGCTCGTCACGGCAATCAACGCCGGCGAGGGGCGCACGATCCGGACACTCGTCGCGACGCGGGCCGAGGCCGAGTCGGTCCCCGTCTACCGGCGGTTCGCCTTCGATCTGCCGGACACGGCTGACCACGAGCCGCTGCTCTTCGCCGACATCATGGACCCGGTCCCGGCCCTCGCCGCCTGGGCCGAGCGGGGCAGGCGGCTTGAGCTGCTGGTCTTCGCATGGGACATCGACCGCCAGATCGACGACACGGCGCAGGTCTGGGCGACCTTCGAGGGGATCTACCGGGATGGGTCGGGCGTGGCCCACACGATGACCGGCAAGGTCGGCGTGGACTGCACCGACGGCCGGGTCAACGCGCTGGATCTCATCGCGGCGTGAGACGAACGCGGCCCGGTTGCCCTATTCCGGGCGGTCGTGGCCCATCGCCGGGTTACCATCGCGGGCGCTCTTGGCCCGGTAGAGCGCGGTGTCGGCGGTCCGGAGGAGGGACGCCGTGGTCTGGCCGGGGCGCTCGGTCAGGGCGATGCCGATGCAGGCGCCGGCCGGGATCACGATGCCGTCGCGGACGATCGGATCGGACAGGGCGGCGATGATCTCGCGGGCGGCGACCATCGCCCCGGTGTGGGAGGTGTCCCGGAGTAGCACGACGAACTCGTCGCCGCCCAGCCGGCCGGCGGCGCTGGTCGCCCCGATCGTCTCGCCGAGCCGCCGCGTCATCTCGATCAGGACCAGGTCGCCGGCGTCGTGGCCGTGGCGGTCGTTGATACCCTTGAAGTGGTCGAGGTCGATGAACAGCAGCGCCATCTTCTCGCCTGTCGCCTCGTAGCGGGCTATGTCGAGCTCGACCTCGTCCAGCAGGCCGCGCCGGTTGAGCAGCCCGGTCAGCGGGTCGAGCCGCGCCTGCTGGCTGAGCAGCTCCTCTAGGTGGCGGCGATCGGTGATGTCCCGGGTCTGGACCGAGAAGCCGGCGAAGTCGTGGACGTCCAGCAGGTTGGCGCCAAGGACCTCGAACCAGCGCCACATCCCGTCGTGGCGCCGCATCCGGACGACCGTTTCCTTGGTGCCGCGCGGCGGCGCGGCGGCCAGCTCGGCGAGGAACCCGTCGATGAGCGCCTGGTCCTCCGCGACGGCCAGCTCCGCGAACGGTCGACCGATGATGGCGTCCGGGTCGACGCCGAGGCTGCGTTCCGTTGAGGGGCTGGCGTAGCGAACCTTGCCGTCGGGCGCGACGACCAGCAGCGCGTCGTGGGACAGCTGGGCGAGGTGACGAAACCGCTTGTCGGCCTGCTGCCAGTGCGACAGGCCGGCTGACTCCGCCAGTGGGGCGACGAACTCGGAGACGAGATGGGTTGGCGCGCCGTGCTCATCCCGCAGGACCCAGAGGCGAACCGCCAGCGTGACCATGTGGCCGTCACGATGCCGCATCCGCGACGTCCGCTGCACGATCGGAATCCGGCCCGCGATCAGGTCGAGGCCGATGTCGAAGTCGTCCTCTGGCGTCTCGGGACCGAACAACACCTGATCGTCGACCGTCATGAACTCGTCGAGGCTATAGCCCAGGAGGTGCTGGCTGGCCTGATTCCCGGCGACGAGCCGGTCGTTCTCGATCGTCGTCACCGTTAGCAGACCCGGATACTGGTCCAGGAACCGGCTCATGAGGATATCGCCCGGGACTGGCTTCTGGACCGTCCCGCCCGAGGATGGCGTTGTCTGCATGACGTGCTGGCAGTAGCCCCAGACCAGTTGCGTCAGGATCCGCTCCAGCGGGTCGTCGACGACCGGGTGAAGGGCGGCCGGGAGGTCGGCGGTCAGCAGACCGACCAGGCCAGTGCGCAGGTCATGGAGCCCCGAATCAGAACCGGCGTAGAGCCCGGCCATGCCCGCCCCAATGGCACGCTGGATGAAGGGCGGGTCGGCCGGCGTGAAGATCGAGCCAATGATGGCCCGCAGGTAGCCGTCCAGCCGGACGCGGGCGAAGGCCGGGTCCAGCCCCTCGCGGCGGCGGGTCAGGACCATCGTCAGCCAGCGATCGACGATCCGGTCCCGGTTGATCGCGAACCAGGCCCGGGCCTGCTCGGACCAGTCTCCGTCGGACGCGGCTTGCTCGGGGACGACCGGTACCAGGAACTGGATCGTCTGGGGCGACGCCGGCGGGCTGGCGTCGCGCTCGGTGCGTTGATGCTGCATTGGATGTCGTGTCCCACGGAGGCAGCCGGAGCGGGAAGGGAACCATCTCCATCTCACGCCATCAAGGGTTTCCGCGCAACGGGAACAGAGTACCGGTTCGAGGACGCATCAGTACCGACCGAGCTGACCAGAACGGCCATTGGCGAACTGACCGCTTCCTGAAGATGTCGCGTTCGACGGTATGGAGGAGGGACAGGGAGCCACTGAGCCATGTCCTGACAGGTCAGGTGAGCTGCGCAAATCGATCGATGATCGGTGGAATGGCCGACTCGAAAAAGGTCGAAACCGCTGTGTCGCTGGACGGGTCGATGTGGTACCGCAGGTCGAGCGACAGGCTCCAGATGTCCTGGGCCAGCGTTAGCAGCGGAGCGGCTGCGAGGTCGGCCGCGCGCAGGGGGCGGACGACACAGTAGCCGGCGATGAAGGCCTCACCTCGCGGCCGCCGCATCGGGTCGAACGCCGCCCAACCCTGGATGTCGAGCGCCCGCCAGCCGGGTCCGCCGGAGTCGAAGTCATACCAGACGAACTCACCCGTGCCGGTCAGGTGCAGGTTGTCGAACGTGAGATCGCCGTGGCACGGACCCCAGTCCAGACCCGCCGCGGCCAAACCGTTGATTCGGCGCCGCAACTCGTCGGCGGTCGCCAGCAGCTCCCGGCGCAGCGTGGCGTCGGGGACGAACGGGATGACGTGGGCGAGTGGTCGGTCGAGGAGCGCCGGCAGGTCCAGGGCCGGCCGGTGGTGTGGGCTCCGGAGGGTATCGAGCGCCGCGTGCATCGTCGCGACCGCCCGGCCCTCGCGCTCGTACAGCTCGGGCGGGAACGGCGGCTCGGGCTTCTCGCCCACCGCGAAGGGGAACAACACCGCCAGCGGCGCGTCCGGGCCAGTGCCGAGGGAGACGACCGCTTCCCCATTCCGGTTCCGCATCGCGGGCGCGACCCGGACCCCGGACCGGGCGAGGTGGTCGAGCAGGTCGACCTCCCAGTCGATCTCCCCTCGCGTCCGCCAGCCGGGCCGGTAGCACTTTAGAACGTACCGACCGCGAGTCGTCGTGACCGCGAAGACCGCGTTGGTCCAGCTTCGCAGCAGGCGGATCTCCGTCACCGGACCGGTGTCGTACCAATCCGTTACCAGGGCGTCGACCGCGTCGATTGCTGGCTGGAACAGGAGGACGGGCTGCTCATCCATGCCGGCACGATACCAGGCTGATGCTGGTGGCTCGCCTGGTGGAGACGAGGAGATGAGGAAGACCCTTCATGAACTCGCCCGGGACGCTTCCCCTGCGGGACGGAATCGCCGTCCCGCTTCGACCGGCGCGGGGACAACCTGCCCTGGGCGCGGCCACGCTATCCCGCGACAGAACAGGGGCGAGCGGTCGGATGATTCCGGCCCCTCGCCCCGGTTGATCGAAAAGCGACGGCGATCTCAACGAGCCACGGAGCGTTGCGAATTACCCCGGTCCGGGGTCGCAATTGGATCCGTCCGTGAAGCAGTTCCCGTCGCAGGCCGAGAACTGATCGTTGCATTCCTGCGCCGTGCCGTCGAAGCCGCCGCTGCACGGCACGCACGAGAACTCCGACCACGTCCAGCACATCCCGCGGTCGCCGAGGTTGCCGACCGGATCCTGGTAGCACGCGGCGTAGCAGTTGAGCGGGTTCGCGTCGGGGCAGTCGTCGATGAACAGGCTGGCCTCCCCGAAGCTCGGCGCCAGATCCTCGTCCTGCTGCCGGCCCGCGACGAAGTCCAGCCCGCCCTCATAGTCGCTCAGGATGTTCGCCCCGTAGGTAATCGTGCCCGAGCTCGCGTCGTAGCCGGGGGCGATCAGCTCGACGACCAGGATGTCCTCGTTGCCGTCGGCGTCGTTGGTGACGAGCGCCGCGTTGGGCGGATCACTGATGGCGAAGCCGAGGTTGGCGAGGAAGGTCTGGGTCGGGGCCTCGCCGAAGATGCGTTCGGGCCGATCGGAGAAGAAGACCGTGTTGCCGGTGTGGCCTTCGAGGGTGAGCAGGTAGTCGGCCCCACCGCCGGCGGCCGGCGTGCCGTTGTTGGTGGGCGTCCCGGCGCCGGGGTTGGCGGCGAAGGTGCCGGAGGCGGCGGACTGGACGAAGAGGAAGGTCGCGTCGTCCGCGAGCGGGTCAGGGGTCGCGTCCTGAGCGGTGGCGCGGTGAGACGTACCTGCTCCGGCGACGGCGACCGCGGCCAGCCCGAGCCCGGTGGTCTGGAGGGCCGCGCGGCGGGAGAGGCGGGACGAGCGGGATCGAGTCACCGAATCGAAGCGTCCTTGTTCCATCATGTCTCCTGACGAAGCGACGTGTCCGCACGACCGGCGGGTGCGACCTCACCGGTCCTTCCAGTCTATCGATGAACGGATCCGACGGGAATCCGTATTCTTACGGACACCGAAGGTCATCAGGTCACGCGACCGCCCGGTCAGGCGGAGCCGGCGCGACGTTGCCATCGTCTGCGTCTCATTGACCGGTGCCCGGTCGTCGCGGATACTGATCGCGTCGAAAAAGGCGTGACCGGCAAGGTAAGCCCGGTCGCCCTCACACAGGTGAGGGTTTCTGTTCAGGCGCTCCGGCGCCCGGACCCATGACGTGAGCGGGCGCTTGCCCGTTCCGGTCGGGGAGTCCGGGTCACGGGGCGCATCTTTGTGTCTCACGCGTGCCTCGCCTCCCGTTTGCACGGAGGCAGCGATGCACCTCAATCACCTCAACCTGCCGGTCGCCGACATCGCGGCGGCCCAGTCGTTCTTCGAGCAGTTCCTCGGTTTCACCACCGTGCGAGCGGGTAGAGACGCCCTGGCCATCCTTGACGACGGCCATGGCACGACGCTCGTGCTGATGAACGTCGCCCGGATGAAACCCGCCTACGGGAGCGAGCCGCCGGTCTACCCGGCCGGCTTCCACGTCGGCTTTATCCTCGACAGCCGGGCCGAGGTCGACGGCCTGTACGCCCGGCTCGCCGCCTCCGGGCACCCGCTCGCCCACGCACCCCGCCGGCAGCACGGCTCCTACGGCTTCTACGTGACCGCCCTCGACGGCATCCTGTTCGAGATTGCGACGAGCGCCCAGTAGGACGCGGTCTCTCCGTTTCGATGGCCAACGGCATCGCTCGATGCGGACCGTTCCCGTGAACCGTTTCCGACCGGGCCGGGGAGGTTCGTTATGTCCGGTGCGTGACATGGCCGGCGCTTGACATGTCCGGTGCGTGAGCGTAACGTATTGTACTAGTACAATGACACAATGAGGAGGACCGTGATCGAGCTTCGTGTCGACCCCCGGAACGGGCTACCGGTCTACCGCCAGATCACCCATCAGGTCCGGGACGCCCTCCGGCTGGGGATGCTGCTGCCCGGCGACCGGATGCCAACCGTCCGGGACCTGGTTGCGACGCTGGCGATCAACCCGAACACGGTCATGAAGGCTTACCGCGACCTGGAGCGGGAGGGGCTGATCGGCGGTCGGCCGGGGCAGGGGACCTTCGTCCTCAACGGTATCGTCGGGTCGTCGCCGGACGATCTGGATGAGATGCGGACGAGCCTCGAAGCCTGGCTGGGCCGGGCGAAGGAGCTTGGGATGGACGATGAGAGCATCGGCGCACTGATCGCGACGACGCTGCGGCGATCCCGCGACGGCAACGGAGGGGAGATGGCATGACAATCCCATTGGAAACGACCGGTCTCGGCAAGCGGTACGGCCGGAAATGGGCGCTGCGCGACTGCACAGTCGCCATCCCCGACGGCAGCATCACCGCCCTGATCGGTCCGAACGGCGCCGGCAAGTCGACCCTGCTCCAGATCGCCGCCGGACTAGTCCGACCGACCGAGGGGACGGTTGCCGTCTTGGGCCAGCGCCCGATCGCCGACGCGAAGACGCTGCTGCCGCGGGTCGGGTTCGTCGCTCAGGAGCGGCCACTCTACGGTCAGCTGTCCGTCCGGGAGACCCTGACGCTGGGCGAGCGGCTCAACCCCGGCTGGGACCGGCCCTTCGCCGAGGAGCGCATCGCCCGGCTCGGGCTGGACCCGCGCCAGAAGGCGGGCCGGCTGTCCGGTGGGCAGCAGGCCCAGCTGGCGCTGGTCCTCGCGCTCGGCAAGCGGCCGGACCTGCTGCTGCTGGACGAGCCGACAGCGGCCCTGGACCCGTACGCCCGGCGGGAGGCGCTGCGGCTGCTGATGGGCACCGTCGCCGGCGCCGCCGCGACGGTCGTGCTGTCCTCCCACAACGTCACCGACATCGAGCGGGTCTGCGACTACCTCGTCATCGTCAGCGCTGGCCGCGTCGTCGCCTCCGGCTACCTCGAAGCGTTCCGCGACGGTCACCGTCTGCTCGTCGGCCCCCGCGCCACGGAGGGAGACCTGTCTCGTGTCGCCGTCGCCGGGGAGATCGTCCGGGCGACGCACACCGACCGGCAGACGACGGTGCTGATCCGCGGGGATTTCGAGCGGCCGGTCGGCGACCGCTGGTCCGAGACGCCGATCGGCTTTGAGGACCTCGTCATCGAGTACCTCTCCCGGCCCGGCGGAGGGACGAACGGTGATTCCAGTGACCACCAGGAGGTGGCGTGATGTGGTGGCTGACCCTGCGACTGCAACGTGCCGAACTTCTTCTTGCGATCGTGGCCGTGGTCGGCATCGTTGGTGTTCTTGCTGTGACGCAGGACGACGCCAGTCTTCGGTCCGGAACATATTCGGTCGAGGGCTGTCCGGTTCCGCTTTCCGGGCCTCCCGGTGGCCAGTACTGCTTCGTCCAGACGAGCAGACTGACTGACTGGGTCGTGGCGCTATCCCCAGTTCTGATCTTCCTGCCGATTGCTTTGGCTGCCCTGCTGGTGCTGCCATCCATCCTGGAGCTGGGTAACGGCACGTACCGTCTGGCCTGGACCCAGTCGGCACTGCGTCGTCAGTGGGCGTTCCCCCGAGTTGTCCTCGCCCTGGGGATCGGCGTGCTTGCCGCGATCGCCATCGCAACCACGTTCGCCTGGTGGTTTCAGGGTGGGAACCTGATCTCGCGGAGCCCCATCTATGGCTGGCAAGGCAGTTGGACCTACGATCTTCGCCCACTCATTCTTGTTGGCTCTGTCGTCTTCGCGATCGGACTCGCGTTTGCCATTGGCACGGTCATCCGTCGTCCAATCATCTCGACAGGCGTCGCGGCCGTCCTGTTCGCGCTCATTCGGGTGCCGTTCAGTCAACGGGTTCGGCCGGTCCTGATCCCTCCGAGGACAACCGATCAGGCGACGTACTTCGCCAGCACGTCAAATGGCAACGACTGGAACATCAACGTCTACATCCTGAATGCGACGGGTGATCGAGTCAGTGAGGATCGATTCCAGGTGCTATGTGCCGGGCAGCTTCGGTCAGCCCAGGGATCAGCGCAATGCATGCAGGACAACGGGTTGACCCGGTACTTCGAGTACCAGCCGTACTCCCGTCTCCTGTCGCTCCAGTTGATCGAGACCGGTATCTTCCTCGCGCTCGGTTCGGCACTGATCGGGTTTGCCGTCTGGTACTGGCTACGACGGCTGGAGTAGAACAGCCCCCAGCCAGAGGATAATGGGCCACCAAGCGGGGAGGGGGCGATGACGTCACCAGGTCGCACGAACGTCCGGCGGGTCGAGGTCACGCCGATGGGCGGCAAGCAGATCACGGCCCGTCCGCGAGCCAAACCCCACGGTGATAGCCGTCCCGGCGACGACCCGGAGGTGGAGATCTTCCGGGCTGACCCGGAGTGGTTCGCGGTGTAGGTGGACGAGATCAACCTCGGTGCCGTGGGGTTCCTCCGCCGCGAACCACCGCCCCGGCGCCGGCGGGAGCCGCTGCCGTTCCAGATGGCCCGCCGCGTCCTGCTCGGTGTCCCGATGGCGGCGGAGATGCCGCCCGGCGAGCCCGGCTTCGTCGCCCACCTCGACGGCGTCGCGCAGCCGTTCGAGATCCAGCCCGGCATGTACATCGGTCGGACCCTCGCCCATGGTTCGCCGGTCCGGATCATGGCCGACGATCTCGCGACGCGGTTCAGGCTGGGGACCACGACGAACCGTAAGGGTACGACCCGGCACTGACGCAGGGACATGACAAGCCAGGTGCCTGTATCAGACATCCCCAAAGAGGCGACGGAGATCCTTGATAAGCATGAACAGGTGGAGAGGATCGCTCAGCGAAGGGATGAAATCGAATCGTTCATAGAACGCCTTGGCGGTGTCGTCCTTAGCGTGGACTGCCAAAGCCCGTATTCCTGCAATGTCTGCGGCTTGGATCGTCCGCATGGTTGCGTGCTTGAGAAGTCCGCGGCCCAGACCTTTTCCTTGCCACGACAGACTGACGCCCATGCGAGCAAGTAGCATGACTGGAACCGGATGTCGCGCCAGGCCACGAGTCAGGCGATCTGGCGCATCGTCGAAGCCGACCGCGCTGACCACGAGGGTATAGAACCCCACGACCTCCTGATCAGCCAGCCCAACGTACGTCTGGGAAGCGTTGGCCTGCTGATTGGGTAGGGCGAATCTCGTCAGGAACTGGTTGAGCGCCTCACTCCCACAGTCAAACGCTTCGACTGGATGATGCCGGCTCAGTTTCTCGACGCGGAGAGTGGTCATGGCTTCAGGAGATCTGGATCATCGAAGACGCTCGGCTCCGCGAGTAACTTGCGCATGCGCGGCAGGTCACGCGGCGGAGCATCCAGCGCAGCCAGGAATGCTTCCCATCGCTCGGCGTCCAGGCCAAAGTACCGCCGATCCGGCAGCGTTTCGGCAGCGTGCTCGAGGGCGCTCGCCAGAACGAACTCGCTCACGGATTGATTCGCTGCGGTTGCGGCTGCCTGAAGGGTCTGCTTGTGCTCGGGCGTGACCCGTATATCGATCTTCTGAGTGCGATTGGTGGTGCTGGCCATGATATCCTCCTTCGGCCTTAAGTCTAGCAGGGTGTCATGACACTGTCATGACACCCTGCTACGAAACCTGGCGACGGAGTGGTCGATCAGGAGTACGTGAGGTACGCCGTGGCGGTGCAGTCGGTGTCCGGGGTGACGCGGACCCAGTGGGCACTGAAGCCGGCCGGGAACTCGTGGTGAACGTAGCCGCTGGGTTCGACAGTGTAGCTGCCGTAGGGTGCCCACGACTGGTCTCCGAGGAAGTCGACCTCGACCCGGAACGTGACGGCGGAGTCGGCCTCGTGGACGAGGTGGAGGACCTTGTGCTCGAAGCCGGTCATCAGGTACGGGTCGGATGGCGCGTCGGCGACGACAGGACTCTTCCACCACGGCCCGCCCCAGCCCTTGGGCTTGCCGAACTGCCAGAGGTCGTCCGTCTTGCCGAACCAGAGGTTGCTCTGCGGCTCGCCCGCCCAGAGGTTGCTGTCGCGGATCGGCGTGACCTGGTTGCCGGACAGCACCAGCATCCCGTTCCAGGAGCAGAAGTCGGGGATGATCCGCAGGTGGGTCGAGATGGGCCGGACGCCCCACGTCTTGCCGTCGTAGACCAGCGGCGTCAGCTCGTAGAACATGTAGTGGCAGTCCATCAGGAACCGCTCGCTCTCGACCTCCCGGATCCGGGGCCACTCGGTCGTGAACATGTGGTCGAAGGTGTGACTCGCCTTGGGCAGGCGGTAGGTCTGCCATTTGCCGGCGGCGAAGACCTTCAGGATCGCCGAGGCGCGGTCCCAGCCCGTCGCGAAGATCGCCTCGCCCATATTGCTCCGGCCGGCGATCTCGGCGAACGGCGCCCGCTCCAGCACCGTCCAGGTCTTGCCGTCCCACTCCGCTAGCCGACCGTCCATGACCTCACCGAGGAAGTCGCGGTCCTCGTAGGTGTTGTTCGCGACCACGACCCGGCCGGCGGCGGTGTGGCCACCCTTGAAGTGGCCGTAGGCGTCCGGTGAGATGTCAAGCTCGTCCATCAGATCGAACAACTGGGTGACTTCGAGGGTGTGGACGTTCACCTCGAACAGCAGCCCTTCCATCGAGAGGAAGTAGACCTTGTTGTCCGGATCGGTCAGGTGCCGCATCGTCGCCGTCAGACGGTGCTCGCCGAACTCCCGGATCGTCCGGACGTTGCCGTCGACGTCGATGACGTGCGGTCCGATGATCAGCTGGACGGATGGAGCGTGGACCATCCGGTTGGCATAGGTTCCAACGATGCTCTCTGGGTGCATGGTCCGAGTGAAGTCCGCGTCGATGGTCCAGAGACCGGTGCCGCCGCCGGATGGCGAGAGGTGGGCGACGTAGGAGATCATCCAGAGCCGGCCGGCCCACGGCATCAGCGCGCCGATACCGGTCTCGGTCCGGGCGGCGTGGTCGTTCTCGCCCCGAACGGTGAGGTGCGGCATGACGCCGCTGAACGTCGCCGGCTGCGGCGTGGGGGTCGTCGACGGCTGGGAGCGGGTCGGGGTCAGTCTGGCGGAGGTGCTGGAGCGTGGGGTCGGCCGTGGGGTGTCGATTCCGTTGGTGGTCATGGGCGTAATGTTCCTTGGCGAAATGGGCGTGGGTCGCCCCGGACCGGTGCGGCGCGATCGGCGCACCGGGCAGTCGATGACGACATCCGTCCGGACGTTACGGATCGCTGTAGCCCGGGATGACCTCCAGCGACGCCGACCAGGCGGCGCGCTGGACCGAGAGCCCGGCGTCCGGGTCGCTGGGCATGACCGGCTGGGGATATTCTCGCCAGTGGTCGCCGTCCAGCGGTTCGAGATAGCCATCGCCACGGAACCGGTCCTCAAGCCTGGTTCGCATCCGGGTCAGATCCCCCCGGCAGAGCGCGAGGCCGGCGCGGCTCCGCGTTTCGTCCGGGTCCTGCTGGCGGTCGAACAGCCATTCCCGGCGGTCCGGCGCGGAATAGACGTACTTCCAGCGCCGGTCGAGGGCCATATAGAGACCGAGCGCTCCCCGGCGGAACTGGCTGACAATCGTTCGGTCCGCCGCCGGGTCCTGGTCGGCGGCGAGTTCGGCAAGGTCCTGCCCATCGAGGTCGAGCTCGTCGACCGCGATCCCGGCCGCGCGGAGCATGGTGGGCATGATGTCGACCAGACTCGCCGGCGTGTCGCGGACGTGCCCGGCCGGGAAGCGATCCGGGTGGCGGACGATCAGCGGGACCCGGGCCGCGGCGTCGAGCATCGACCGCTTGCCGAAGCAGTCGTAGTCGCCCAGGAATTCCCCGTGATCGGACGCGAAGACGATCAGCGTGTTGTCGAGCTGGCCGGCCTGTTCCAGGGCCTCGAGCAGCCGCCCGATCTGGAAGTCGATGAACGAGATGCAGGCGTAGTAGTAGGCCTTCAGCGTCCGGACCAGGTTGTCGTCGATCCCCTGGTCCCGATATTTCGCCCGGTTCTGCTGGTGATTGCTGTAGACCAGCAGCGCGTCGCGGTCCGGCGGTCTTTTCGGCAGCGGCATCAGCGCCGCCCGGTAGAGCTTGCTCCACGGCGTCGGCGGCGACAGCGGCCAGTGCGGGTGGAAGAAGCTGGCCCAGAGGAAGAACGGCCGCTGATCCTCCTGCTGGATGACCTCGATCGCCCGGTCGGCGACCCACTGCGTGCCGTGCAACCGGGCCGGCATCTGCGATGGCTGCGGGATGTACGCCATCTCGGCCAGCGGCCCGAACGGGTCGAGGACGTGGTCATAGCCGTTGGCGCGGAGGAAGAGCAGGTAATCGTCGTCCTCGACCCGTTTCGGCGATCCGACCTCCTGCCGCTGTCGGTGATGGAAGCCGCGCATCGCCTGTGGATCCGGGGTGAAGTGCATCTTGCCGATGCCGTGGGTTCGGTATCCGGCGTCGGCCAGCATCTCCATGAGGGTCGGCGTGCCGGTCGGCATCGGGTCGTCGTTGTCGGTGCAGCCGGTCCGGTGGGGGTAGCGTCCCGAGATCAGGGCGCCGCGAGCCGGAACGCAGACCGGAGACGCCGTGAAGGCGCTGCTGAACCGCGTTCCCTCGCGGGCGAGCCGGTCGATCTGCGGCGTCCGAATGACCGGGTTTCCGGCGGCGCCAAAGGCGTCGGCCCGTTGCTGGTCGGTCAGGATGAACAGGATGTTCGGGCGTGTCATGCCGGCCTTTCCCCCTGAGCGGGCTATCCCTTGAGACCAGAGCGGGCCAGGGCGGCGATGAACTGCCGCTGGAGCAGCAGGAAGAGGACGATCACCGGGACGACCGACGAGACCGAACCGGCCATGATCAGTGCCGCGCTGAACCCGCCACCCTCGTCGATGTACCGCGTCAGGCCGAGTGGGACCGTGAAGCGTGCTTCCGTCGTCAACATGACCAGCGGTGTCTCGTAGTCGTTCCAGCTCCAGACGAACGCCAGGATCGCCAGCGATGCCATGGCCGGTTTGGCCAGCGGCAGGATGATCCGCCAGTAGATCTGGAACTCGCCGGCGCCGTCGACCCGGGCGGCGTCCCCGAGGTCCTGCGGGATCGTCAGGAAGAACTGCCGGAGCAGGAACGTGCCGAACGCGGTGAAGATGCCGGGCAGGATCAGAGCCCAGAGCGTGTCGTAGATGCCCAGCTCGCGATAGAGGATGAAGCGGGGAACGAGCAGCATCTGGTACGGGATGATCAGCGTCGCGACGTAGAGGACGAAGATGGCGTTGCGTCCCCGGAATGTCATCCGGGCGAAGGCATAGGCCGCCAGCGACGAGGTGAAGAGCTCGCCGGCGACCCGGGCGACCGAGACGATCATGGAATTGCCGATGTATCGGGTCAGTGGGTGCGGACCGGTCCAGACCTCGACGTAGTTCTTCCAGGTCAACGGTTCCGGGATCCAGCGGATCGGAAACCGGAAGACGTCGATCTCGCGTTTCAGCGAGGAGACGACCATCCAGGCGAACGGTGCCAGGAACAGCAGGGCGATCACCCACATCAGGATCGTGATGATGACCCAGCGGATCCGGGTGCCGCGGTCCCGGACGGCGGTCGTGCCTTCCCCGCGGCGGAACAGGGATCGGCGCAGGCGTGGTGCGATGGCGACCATCGTTCGGCCCTCCTATTCGTAGTGGACCAGCCGGCGCTGGATACGCCAGAGGAATAAGGTCAGCAGCAGCACGCCAGCGAACATGACCCATGAGATCGCGGCGGCGTAGCCGAAGCGGTAGAACTCGAACCCGTTCTGGTAGACGTAGTAGGACAACACCGTCGTCGCCCGGCCCGGTCCGCCCTCGGTCATCAGGTTGATCAGCCCGAAGGCCTGCGAGGCGCCGATGAAGCCCGTGACGAGGAGGAAGAAGGTCGTCGGCGTCAGCAGCGGCAGGGTGATCGAGCGAAACCGTTCCCACGACGAGGCGCCGTCGAGGTTGGCTGCGTCGTAGAGGTCGGGCGAGATGTCCTGCAGCGCGGCGAGGTAGATGATCGAGGCGTAGCCGGCCCCGGCCCAGACGGCGACGATGATCAGGGCCGGCATCGCCCAGGTCGAGGACGCCACCCAGGCGGGTGGGTCTTCGATCCCGAGCGTCCGCAGACCGCCGTTGAGCGGGCTGTAACGCGGGTGGTAGAGCAGCAACCAGACGGCGGCGATCGCGACGGTGTTGGTGATGAACGGGATGAAGAAGACCAGCCGGAGGATCGTCCGGCCCGGAATCGGCCCGTTCAGGGCCATCGCGACGCCCAGCCCGGCGGCCGTCGTCAGCGGTACGCTGAAGCCAACGTAGACCAGCGTGTTCCGGGCGCTGCCCCAGAAGTTGGCGTCCTGGAACAGCTGGGTGAAGTTGCCGAACCCGACCCATTCGATCCCGTCCAGGCCGGAGATGACGTCCCAGTTGGCGAAGGACACGGCGAAGGCGAAGACCAGTGGCAGGAGGGTGAAGATGGCGAACCCGAGCAGATTCGGCAGGATGAAGAGATACCCCTGCACCGAGCTGAACCGGAACGGGCGGCGCTTCCGCTCGCTCACGGCTGGAATCAACTGCCCGGAGGCATCGAAGATGTCAGTTCCACGGGTGGCCATCACCCCCTCCTGCGGTGCGTGGGAACTAGCTGGCGCTCGCGATAGCCGCGTCAGCCTGTTCCTTGAGGGCGGTCAGCGTTTCGTCCAGTTCGGTCTCGCCGATCAGGAACCGGTCGGTCTCGGCCTGCCAGATCTGGGCGATCTGCGAGAGCCCCCGCGTCTGGGTATCGCGGTAGTACCGCACGTCGCTGGCGAAGATCACCCGCCGGAAGGCCTCGACGTCGTAGAGGGTGTCGCGGTCCGGTCCGAGGATGCCCTCGACGACCGCGTCCTCGCTGGTCCCGGGGAAGGCCGGGATCTTGCCGCCCTTGAACAGGTACTGGGCGCCGTCGGTCAGCCAGAACTGGATGAACATCCAGGCCGTGTCGGGGTCGGCGGCCGTGCTGTTCATCAGGATCCAGTTGTTGAGCGTGGCGAGATCCCAGGGATCGGCGACGTCAGCGGGTTTCGGCGCCGGGATGAACGTGGTCACGAAATCGTGCGGGAAGTCCTCCTTGTCGTTGACGTAGCGCAGCGAGAACGGCGCGGTGCTCCAGAGGGCGTCCTGCTCGCTTAGGAACGGTGTCTGGGCATAGGCGCGGAGGTTCTGGGCGAGGACATCGGACCAGGGGAAGGCGGTTCCGGCGTCGATCATGGCCCGTTGGCTCTCGAGCTGGGACCGGAAGGCCGGATCATCGAAGTTCGAGGTCATGCCGTCGGCTTTGTACCAGTAGTTCGGGCCCAGTCTGGTCCGGGGCTCGTCCGGCCGGGCGAAGGTGCCGTAGACCGAGTCGGACGTCAGGGTCTCGGCCGCGGTCTGGTACTCATCGAACGTCCAGCTCTCGGGGACGGTGACGCCGGCGTCGTCGAGCATGTTCTTGTTGGCGAAGATGAACGTCCGCTCCTGGGCGGTCGGGAGCGCGTAGTAGACGCCGTCCGCTGTCTTGACACCTTCGTTGGTCGTCGCCCAGTCGTTGATCGCCTGGGCACTGGCGATGTACGGTGCCAGGTCGGCCGCGGCGCCGGCTCCGGTCCGGGCCGAGAGCCGCGGCAGATCGTACGTGAAGTAGACGTCGATCGGCGTGCCGCCCTGGAGGGCGGTGTCGAGCTGGGTGTTGCCGGTGTCGTCGTTGACGTAGCGGGTGTAGGTGACCTCGATGCCGGGATTCGCCGCCTTGAAGGCGTCGATCAGGTCTTGCGGCCCGTTCTCCCCCGGGACACCGCCCCAGACCTGCAGGGGAGCGCTTTGGCGGGATGGCGCGGCGATGGCTGATCGGTCGCCGGCGAGTGCCGCACCGGCCGCGATGGCCGCTGCGCCACCGATGGCCTGTCGTCGGGAGAACTGTGGTGCTGTCATCTTCGACCTCTCCTGGTATTCCTGGGGCCGCCGGCTTCGGCGACCTGCGACGGGTCTCTTCCGGGCTCGACTCCGAGCCTGAAATTCGGGATGGGTGGGGGGGGCGTGGACGCCCACGGAATCACTCCGCGTAGACGCGGGCCTCGACGAGCCGGGCGGTCGCGCCGCCGTTGGTCGCGGTGATCGAGACGCGGACGGCGCTGGACTTCTGTGGAGCGAAGGTATGGACCCGGCGACGCTGGACATTGCCGGTGACGGTCTCGACTGTTCGCCAGCTGTCAGTAGCCGGGTCGCAGAGGGCGATCTCGTAGTCGCGGGCGATCAGTGGGAACTGCCCCTCCCACACCCAGCCCGAGAGCTGGGAATCGAAGGTGAGTTCGACCCGGCCGGCGGTGACCGGTACCGGCCAGTGCAAGTCGACCCACTGCGGCAGCGGCTGGGCCGGGTCGGACACCCAGACGTTCGTCCCGACCTCGGGCCGGGTGACGCCGCTGACGATGTTGGCCGCGCCGTAAGGCTGGCTGATCGGAGAGATCCCGGTGTGGAGCGTCCCATGCAGCCAGCGCCAGTAGCCGAGTTCGGCATCCCAGCGGGCCGCCTGCGTTCCCGGCGGTTCCTGGCTGGAGCTCAGCCACGCGACATCGGGCAGCTCTTCGAGGATCAGCGCGATCGGCTGGCTGGGGACGACCGCGATCGGCTTTTCCGGCGCGAACCGGACGGACGAATCGCCGGGAGCGATCGTCGCGGTCAGCGTCGCGAGGCGGTTTGATCTGTCGTCCAGACTCCGAAGGTCGCGCAGGTGGTCGGCCTGATGGAGGTGCAGCGTTGCGGTGACGGGCTCGGTCCGCTCCGACCGGAGCCGGATCGCGATCTTATCGAGATGGTCGGCACTGAGGACGACCAACTGGGCGAGCGGCTCCGTGACCGGAACGACCTTGAGGACGGGCGTTCGTCGCTCGGCGATGAGCCCATTGTGCTCGGAGGCGCTCAGGCCGGTGTCCTCCCAGCCAGAGGCATCGCTGCCGTCGTCGTCGAGCCGCAACGTCGCTTCGGATGAGGCCGATGCCGTCACGCCGGTTTGCAGCGCCAGATCAGCCCGATCGGTGTTGCGGTGGCGGGGGATGTAGGCGCCCTGCCGGAGCAGCGCCTGCTGGACCTGCTTGACCGCCGCCGGGTCACTGGCAACGGACCGTGGGGTCCGGCCCTGCTCGATCGCGATCGCCGCCGCCGTGCCGGAGGCCTCGCCGATCGCGGCGCAGGTCTTCATCACCCGGGTCGAGCCATGGGCGACATGGGTCTGGCTGATGTCGCGCCCGGTCAGGACGAGGTTGCTGACGGTCCGGCTGTAGAGTGACCGGAGCGGGATACCGTAGAGACCAGGCAGGGGCGGCTGGGTGCAGGGGCGGTCCGGCGAGTAGACGCCGTCCGGGGCATGGAGGTCGATCGGCCAGCCACCGTAGGCGACGGCGTCGTCCGGGACGTTGCCCAGCCCGGCGAGGATGTCGCCCTCGGTCAGGATATGGTCGCCCTCGAACCGACGGCTCTCTCGTTTGCCGGGGGTGTGGCCGACCCAGTCCATCGCCCAGGTCGACGCCCGCTCGCGGACGCCGGGCACGGCGCAATGGTTCTTGATGTGGTCCCAGACGCCGAAGACGGCGGCGTGGAGTTCCTTCCGGATCGTCTCGTTATCGGTGATCGTGTTGAGACGGCCGCCCCATTCCAGCCACCAGTAGCCGCTCTCGAACTGCTCATGGAAGCGGAACGGCAACGATTCTTCGTCCGGGAACGAATGCGCCCAGGAGGGGGGAATGAATGGCGCCGGCCGGCCGACATCGCGGGCGGCGAACATGATCGTCGAGCCGAGGACGATGTCGTCCGCCTGCTCCGGCGCCCATTTCTCATTGAACTCCGACCGGGCTTCGCGGCCGTAGCGGAACGGCGCGCCGGCCTGAAGGGCGATGAAGCCGTCGCCGGTCGCGTCGATCACCGTCTCCGGGACGAACCGGAAGACCGCCTCGGTGCCCTGCTGGGCGGCGACCAGTGCCGTCACACGCTGCTCATAGCCGTCGCGATCATCCGGCGTCGTTTCGACACCGATGATGCGGGTGTTGAAGAACAGGTCGAGGTTGGGCTCGCTGTCGGCCTTCTCGCCCAGGACGACGTCCCACATCGGGTAGTGCTGACCGTTCACCTGCCGCAGGCCGTAGGAGCGCGAGCGGACATCGAGGAAGATCTCCTCGATCAGGCCGGTCTCGCGGGCGTCGCGGTTGGTCCCGTGCTGCGAGGCGCCGACCGGGTGGACCCGGATCTCGCTGCTGCTGTTGCCGCCCAGGACGGGGCGCTCCTGGATCAGGGCGACCCTGACCCCGCGGCGGGCGGCGGCGATCGCCGCGCACAGCCCCGACAGGCCTCCTCCGACGACGACCAGCGGAACCGCAACCTCCTGGGTGACAGTGATCGGTGCCGTTGCGGGACGCTCATTCATGATCCGGATCCTCCACTTCGAACGTGCGACGTGCGACGGGTCAGGTCGTCGGTGGGGATGCGCGCGGCGATGCGGTCGATTCCCGCTCGATCAGGCGAACCGGGATCAGCGTGTGGGTGCCGCGGGTCGGCTGCGGCTCGCGCTCACGCAGGAGGGTTTCGGCCGCGACCTCGCCCCACTGCGCGCGTCGGACCCGGATCGTGGTGATCGGCGGGATCGAGAAACGGGCGACATCGTCGTCGTGGAAGCCGACGACCGACAGGTCGCCCGGGATCGACACGGCGAGCCGGGCCGCGGCGCGGTAGACCCCGACCGCGATCTGATCGAACGCACAGACGATCGCGGTCGGCGGCTCATCCATCCACAGCAGCTGGGTGGCGATCTCGTCGCCGGCCGTCTCATCGAACCCCCGGAACCGTTCCCGGGATCGGACGATGGCCGGGTCGAACGGGAGCCCGGCCGCGTACAGCGCGGTCAGGTAGCCCGACAGCTTTTCGTGGGAGGTGTGCGTGTCGTCCGGCCCGTTGATCAGGGCGATCCGCCGGTGCCCCCGGTCGAGCAGATGCCGCATCGCGAGATCGATCCCCTCGCTGTTGTCCGAGCCGACGCTGGAGATCCCGGAGCCGGGGAGCTGGCTACCGGCGATGACGGCCGGCAGATTGTGGCGCTGAATGGTCTCGATCACCTGCCGGTCGATGACTCCGCCGACGGTGATCACGCCCGAGACATGCCGAAAGAACGACTCGCCCTCGTCCTCGAACAGGCGCTGCGATTCCTGCCATGGATAGGGGATGAAGCCGGCCCGGGCACAGGCCAGTTCGGCTCCGGCAAGGACCTCGCTGAAGTTGATGTCCATGATCTGCGGGCTGCGCTCGTCGGAGAGGTGACTGACGGTCAGGCCGATCATCGGCCGGTTCGCCGTTCCACTCGCCGTTGTCGCGGCGCCGGCGTTGCGGACTGCCAGCGTCTGAAAGGCATCCCGGACAGCTCGCTTGGTCAGGTCGCTGACCCGGTCGTTGTCGCTGAGGGCGCGGGAAACCGTCGAGACAGATAGCCCCAACAGGTCCGCGACATCGCGTTGTGAGACGCCGGAGGGCAGGTCAGCCATGTCGTCATCCACCTCATCGTGCTGTGCAACGAATCCTATCGGATGATATGCGCTTGTGCAAGTACTCCCTATATCGAATTGCACAGATTGTGCGCCCGATCTGTCATCGGAGCGGACGTGCCCATCCGGGATCCGTCCAGTCGCCGCGGACTGCTCCCTGTGGGGTATCGACGTTGACGTGTCAGGGACGACCTCAAGAAGGGTGAACAGGCAAGGCATTGCGGCAACCATGTCCTGATATCCGGTTATCCTACGCCTGGGCGGGGTGTTATGAGCCGACTACGCTCGTCCTGGACGGCGATGGCACGCGATCTGGAACAGACGGGTCCCAGGACGAGCCCGCGGCCCGCCTGGCGGCAACGATCTGCATGTGGCGCGTCCATCTCCTGGTCGTGCTTCGCCGAACCGGCGCTCACGCCGGCGGCCCATGTCCTCGATGAGATCCTGAGAGGCGGTCGCGCGGAAGGAAGACAGACTGGAGTCAGACCGATGCGTGTCCGAACCTATGACTGCAACCACGGTTGTCCCGTCGATGCCACCCTCGACGTGATCGGAGGGCGGTGGAAGGGAGTGTTGCTCTATCTCCTGTTGGATGGCCCCCGCCGGTTTGGCGAACTGCGTCGCCTGCTACCCGAGGTGACCCAGCGGATGCTGACTCTGCAACTCCGGGAACTGGAGGCCGACGGCGTCGTCCGGCGCGAGGTGTATCCGGAGGTTCCACCGAAGGTCGAGTATTCGCTGACCGACTTTGGGCACAGCCTCGAACCGATCCTGCTCCAGATGCGGAACTGGGGGCAGGAGTACACCGAGCGCTTGCGCGAGATCCGCGAGGCGCGGGCGACGGCCGGACCAACGGGTGTGGCGGAGCCAGCCACGCCCCGTTGAGTTCGGCCGTCGCGGCCGGATCAGGCCCCGGCGATCGCGTCGGCTCACTCCACGCCGGGAAGGCTGAGCGCTGCCGCGGTCTAGCTGGTCGGCAGGGTGATGCGGGCGATGGTGAAGGGCAGGGTGGGCTGCCCACCGCCGCCCGCCATGTCGAGTTGTGAATTGACGACCAGCGCCGTGCCGTCGCCAACCAGCGCCATCGTCGTCGGGTAGTCGAACGCCGGATCGGTGATCCCCTCACCCGTGCTCCCCGAGGCGAAGTCGCCGGCCATGTCCACCGGCGTGATCTCGCCCTCGTCGTCGCGCACGACGTACAGGGTCTGCCCGTCGAGGGCCATCCCGTCGCCACCGGTGAGAACCTCACCGCCCAGATCGACCTCGGTCACCGCCTGGGTGGCGACCTCGACCCGGAACAGGCGGCCGCTATCGAAGGACACGATCAGCAGGTACGTCCCGTCAGGGGTGGCAACGATGCCGTTCGCGTTGAAACCGTCGCCGTACTCGAAGACGGTATCCGCGAAGTCGAGGAAGGCCTCGAGTTCCTGGGCCTGGGCCTGTCCCTGGGGCTCGGTGCTGGCATGTGTGGACCCGCCAGCGGCAACGGGCGCGACCCGGTAGAGGACGGGGTTGAACGAGTCGGTGACGTAGGCGCTGCCGTCCGGGGCGATGGCGATGTCATTGACCAGCGTCTGGTCCTCGCCAAGTCCGTTCTCGAACTGGCCAAGGAGATCGCCGCTGGCCGTGTCGTAGACGAAGAGTTGGCCGGTGAACCGGCCCGCCGCGTAGAGCCGGCCCTCGCTATCGACCTTGATCCCGGTGACGGCGGTCCGGCCGTCGGCGCCGCCCTCGGCGAAGACCGTCACCGCGCCGTTCTCCAGGTCGCCCCGGTAGATCGTGCCGTCACTGGTGCTCCCGACATAAAACGCGTTCGCCGCCGGATCATAGGCGATTCCTTCCGGGAAGACCTGCTCGCCAGGCAGTTCGTACGTCTGGTTTTCCGTCGCCGGGTCGGGGGCCGGGGTGGATTGGGCGTTCACCTGGAGTGAATATCCGGGGGTGGTCAGGCCCGACAGGACGAGACCGGCGGCAAGCAGCAAGATGATCCTCAGCATTGGTCGCTCCTTTCGCGTAGCAGATGTTGAAGATTCGGATTGACGATGAAGCGTGCCGGTGACCGGCAAGCTCCGGCATGGACTAGGCGTGGGGCCGGCTCCGCGGTAGATGACCCGTATGTATGGTAGGGGCCGGTTTGCGTGGAACCAAGTACGCACATGAATGTGCCTCGGTATCAATCGTGAAACCATTTCCCGTCGATTGGTTGTGATAGCTGGCCGAGCTGACGGCGCGGTAGATGGGTGGTCACGGCTGAGCATGATCCGCGGCGTCGTGCGAGGCCGATGAGATGCGGCACATGATTTGCCCAACTGAGGCGTACACTGCTGTCTTCGTCGGCACGGGCTGGAGAAATGATCGCGTGTTCGAGATGACGGAGCTTTGATGAACCGCCGCCCGACCCAGGCCGACGTCGCGCGGGCCGCCGGCGTCTCCCAGACCGTCGTCTCCCATGTGCTCAATGGCACCCAGCCAAAGTCGATGTCGCAGGCGACCCGGGAGCGCGTCCTCGCGGCGATCGGCGAGCTCGGCTACGTCCCGGACCAGACCGCCCAGAACCTCCGGCTGCGGCGGACGATGACGATCGCCGCGGTCGTTCCGGACATCGTCAACCCGTTCTACGGCCTGTTCATCCGCGGGGTCCAGGACGAGGCCCGGCAGCACGGTTACGACCTGCTCGCCTACAACACCGACGGCCACCGCGACCTCGAGCTCAAGGCGCTTGGCGTCGCTCTGAGCGGCCGCGTCGACGGGCTCGTCGGGACGACGTTCCACCTCGATGCGAGCGACTTCGCTCCGCTCTTGCGCCGCGGCGTGCCGATCTGCATGCTCGGTGGCCAGATGTCGTTCGATGACGTCGACGAGCCGCTGGTCGACACCGTCCATGTCCCGGACGACAGCGCGGCCCGGATGATGGTCGAGCACCTGATCGACCGGGGGCACAGCCGGATCGCGATCCTCGCCGGAGAGCCGGATACCCCGCCGCGCTACAACCGTGAGCGCGGCTACCGGCGGGCGCTGGCGGGCCACGGCATCCCGATCGACGAGGCGCTGATCCGGGACTGCGACTTCAACGAGCGGGGCGGCTACGACGCGATGCTGAAGCTGCTGGACATCGACCCGCGACCGACCGCTGTCTTCGCCGCCAACGACCTGATCGCGATCGGTGCCCTGATCGCCTGCCGGGAGCGCGGCGTTCAGGTCCCCGGCGAGATCGCGATCGGCGGGTTCGATGACATCCCGGCGGCGGCCCTGGTCTACCCGGCACTCACGACCGTCAGTCAGCGCAACCAGACTATCGGGCAGCAGCTGGTCCGGCTGCTGGCCGAGCGGCTCCGGGGGGCGTACACCGGCTCGCCCCGGACGATCGAGAACGGCTTCGACCTGATCGTGCGGGAGTCGACCTGAGCGATGGGGATGGCGTTGGGAACGGAATCTCCGGAACATGGGCATCCCGATGCGCGGCTACCGCGGGATTGAATGGGGCGTGCGCCTTCGACCGACCCCGCGGAGCAGGCGGGTTTCGCCGGATCACGGGTGCCGCCTCGCGCATCGTGAGAGTTAAACGTATGATATCGCGACACCCGGAACAGCAGCTTCTCGGTCTCGATGCCGATCTCCGATGGGCGCTGCGTCACACCCGGGGTAGAAAGGCACGAGGACGTGAACCTTCCCTTCGTCGCGCGCTCCCGTCTGCTCGTCTCGCTGATGCTGGCCGCCATCGTCATGGCCGGCGTCGGCGGCTTCGCATCGGTCCGTCCGGCAACGGCCCAGACCGGCCCGGAACTCACGATGTGGCTGGATGTGACCGGTGGCTCGACCGTCGCCGACTGCATCATCAGTGACGTGGTCGATGTCTATAACGCCCAGGGCGGCGCTCAGGTCAAGGCCACCCTGCAGCCCAACGGCTGGACGGCCACCCAGACCGCCCTGGCCGGCGGCGGTGGGCCGGACATCGTGATCACACCGGGGCCGTCCTTCGCGAACGAGCTGGCCCGGGCCGGCCAGATCATCCCGCTCGACGCGATCGCCCAGCAGTACGACTGGGCGTCGACCTTCGCCCCGTGGTCCCTGCAACTGGGACGCTCCGGTGAGCAGTTGTTCTCGATCCCGAACGAGGTCGAGACGCTCGTGCTCTACTACAACAAGACCCTGTTCGCCGCCAACGGCTGGACGCCACCGACCACGGTCGACGAGATGATGGCCCTGGGCCAGACGGTTAGTGACGCCGGGATCATCCCCTTCGCCCATGCCAACGCCGAGTGGCGACCGGCCAACGAGTGGTATCTCGGCGAGTTCCTCAACCACATCGCCGGACCAGAGGTCATCTACCAGGCCCTGACCGGAGCGATCCCCTGGACGGACCCGCGGATCGTGGCGGCGCTCCAGCCGCTCAACCAGATGCAGACCAGCGGCTGGTTCATGGGCGGGCTGGACCGGTACTACACGACGACGACGGCGGACGCGTCCTCGGCGCTGGCCTATGGCGACGCCGCGATGAAGATCGAGGGGACGTGGTTCCAGGCCGACGCCGATACCTACTTCGACGAGGCCGGTCAGGAGTGGGACTGGGTCCCGATGCCCTCGAAGGACGGCGCCGAGATCTACGACCTCGGGATCGGATCGACCTACAGCATCAACGCGAATTCCGCGCATCAGGCCGAGACGGCCGACTTCCTGAACTACTACTTCTCCCCGCAGACCCAGGCCACGCTGGTGGCGACCTGTGGGGCGGCGCCGGCTCCGGTGACGATCCCGGCCGAGAACCTCGCCGGCCTGGACGAGCGCATGGCGCGCATCATCGACCGGCTGGCGACGGCGGCCGCGGCCAACAACTACGGTTACACGACGTGGACGTTCTTCCCGCCGAAGACCGAGGTCTACCTTTATGAGGAGATCGAGAAGGTCTGGGCCGGCGACATGACGGTCGAGGAGTACCTCCAGGGCGCGCAGGACATCTTCGCCGCAGAGTTCGCGGCCGGCGGCAACCCACCGGTCCCCGCCCGGACCTGACCGTGACCTGACCGTGACCTGACCGTGACCTGACCGTGACCTGACGGCCGCGCCGCACCCGATGGCTGGTCGCGAGCGGCGGGCCGGCCGGGTCGGGAACGATCTCCCGTGGCCCGGTTGGAATCGATCTCCCCGTGGAGGAGCTGCGATGACATCTCACGTCGATGTCGCTGGTGCCGAGCTCGGTCGCCCACGCTACGCCGTGGCAACCCCGGCGCTGCGGTTCTGGCAGCGGGCGACCTGGCGACGGCGGGTCGTCCCCTGGCTGTTCGTCCTGCCGATCCTGCTGATCAACGTCGCGGTCGTCTTCGGGCCGGCCGTCGCCTCCGTCTACTACTCGATGACCGAGTGGAGCGGCATCGGCGCGGCGAAGTGGATCGGGCTCGACAACTTCCGCCGCCTGGCGTCGGACGACTCGTTCTTCCACGCCTTCCGGAACAACCTACTCTGGCTGGCGATGTTCCTGACGGTTCCGGTCGCGATGGGCCTGGTCGCGGCCAGCCTGCTGATGGCGATCCGGCGGGGGGCGATGTTCTACCGGCTGTCGCTGTTCCTGCCGTACGTCTTCCCGAGCGTCATCGTCGCCAGCATCTGGCGGTCGCTGCTCAACCCGGACCGCGGGATCGGCGCGACGCTGTCCGATTGGGGGGTCGGCGGCTTCGACCGCGCCTTCCTCGGCGATACCGACACCGTCCTGCCGACGATCGCCTTCGTCGACAACTGGCACTTCTGGGGCTTCCTGATGCTCCTGTTCCTGGCCTCGATGCAGAACATCCCGGCCGACCTCTACGAGGCGGCCCGGCTGGACGGCGCCAACCGCTGGCAGGAGTTCCGGGACATCACGATCCCTGGGATCCGGCCGACCCTGGTCTTCATGATCCTGATGACGAGCATCTGGTCGTTCCTGACCTTCGACTACATCTGGGTCCTGACCCAGGGCGGTCCGGCCGGGGCGTCCGAAGTCCTGTCGGTCCTCGTCTTCAAGGCCGCCTTCACCCAGCTCGACGCCGGGTATGCCAGCGCGATGGGCCTGACGATGAGCCTGCTCGCCGGGCTGATCATCGGCATCTTCATCGTACTCCGGAAGCGGGGATGGGAGATATGATCGGTCCCTTCCGGCTGACCCGGCCCGGCACCCGGCGGCGCGGGGTCAGTTTGATCCCGAACCACGTCATCCTGCTCCTGCTCGTCGCCTTCGCGCTCGGCCCGATCGTCGTGCTGACGTTCAACGCGTTCAAATCGCAGGCGGAGATCGGCCGCAACCCGCTCTGGTTCCCGCGGCATCTCATCCTGAGCAATTTCCCCGATGCCTGGGACGTCGGCAACTTCTCGACGACGCTGCGCAACAGTGGCGAGCTGGTCGCGCTGACGGTGGTCGGGGTGCTGGTCCTCGGCGGGATGGCGGCCTACAGCCTCGCCAAGATGAACCTGCCGGGCGCCAACGTCCTGACGTTGTACCTGCTGGTCGGGTCGGCCCTGCCGATCCAGCTGTTCCTCGTGCCGCTGTTCTTCCTCTGGCAGCGGCTCGGCCTCGTCAACAACATCGCCGGGCTGGCGCTGATCTACATCGCGATCAACTCGCCGCTGGCCGTCTTCCTGCTCCGCTCCTACATGGTCCAGCTGCCGAGCGACTTCGAGGACGCCGCCCGCGTCGACGGGGCGGGGGAGTGGCGGATCTTCGTCCAGATCGTCGTCCCGCTGGCCTGGCCCGGTTTCCTGACGGTCGGGCTGGTCGTCGCGCTGGCGGTCTGGAACGAGTTCCTGCTGGCAACGGTCTTCCTGACCGACCAGGACAAGTTCACCGTCGTGACGAGCTACTTCAACTTCACGACCCGCTTCAGCCGGGACTGGGGGCTGACCAGCGCCGGCGCGGTGATGATGATCCTGCCGATCGTGATCGTGTTCCTCGCCCTCCAGCGCCGCTTCATCGAGGGCCTGACCAACGGTGGGTTGAAGGGGTAGGGCGGTTCGAAGACGCCGCTGCCGTGACCCTACGTCCGACGGCGCTCCACCCCTAGAAATATCCCGCAATGAACAACGAGGAGACCTCACCATGACTCAACTGCTGCGCCGCACCCCGACCACCGGCTCCCTGCCGGACGACTACGCCGAGCGCGTCTACGCCGGGGTCCTCGGCAAGATCATCGGGGTCTACCTCGGGCGGCCGTTCGAGCAGTGGAGCCACGAGCGGATCATGGCCGAGCTCGGCCCGGTCACCGGCTACGTCAACGATCGGTTCGGCGTCCCGCTGGTCGTGACGGACGACGACATCGCTGGGACGTTCACCTTCCTCCGGGCGCTGGAAGACAACGGGTACGACCCGGACCTCGCGCCAGCGCGGATCGGCGAGGCCTGGCGGAACTACCTGATCTCCCAGCGAACCGTCCTCTGGTGGGGTGGCCTCGGGACGTCGACCGAGCACACTGCCTTCCTTCGGCTGATGGACGGGATCGAGGCGCCGGAGAGTGGCTCGATCGCCCGGAATGGGACGACGATCGCCGAGCAGATCGGCTCGCAGATCTTCGTCGATGGCTGGGCGATGCTCTTCCCCGGCGACCCGGAGCGGGCCGTCGACTTCGCCCGCCGGGCCGCGAGCGTCAGCCACGACGGCGAGGCGATCCATGGCGCCCAGGTCATCGCGGCGATGGAGGCGCTGGCCTTCACCGAGTCCCGGCTGGAGGCCCAGCTCGACGAGGCCGTCCGGCTCATCCCCGGTGAGTCGACCATCGCCCGGCTGATCGCCGACATCCGGGAGTGGCACGCCCACGACGACGACTGGCTGGCGACCCGGGCGCTGATCGAGCAGCACTACAGCTACGACCTCTTCCCCGGCAACTGCCACATGGTCCCCAACCACGCCGTCATCATCCACGCGCTGCTCCACGGCAACGACGACTTCGCCCGGACCCAGATGATCGTCAACACCGACGGCTGGGATACCGACTGCAACGCCGGCAACGTCGGCGCCATCCTCGGGATCAAGAACGGGCTGGCCGGGCTGGGCGGCGAGGTCGACTGGCGTGGCCCGGTCGCCGACCGCCTCTACCTCTCCACGGCCGACGGCGGCCGGGCGATCTCCGACGCCGTCATCGAGACCGACCACCTCGTCGACGCGGCCCGGCGGCTCCACGGTCTTGAGTCCGACCGGCCCAAGGGCGGCGCCCGCTTTCACTTCTCCCAGCCGGGCTCGGTCCAGGGGTTCACAGCCGATGAGCCGGACCGGCTTTCCGTCGCCAACCGTTCGACCGGGACCGGCCGGATGCTCGAACTGACGCTGGTCGACGGTGGCAGCGCTGCCGCGACGACGCCGACCTTCATCCCCGAGGAGGCGCTGGACATGGCTGGCTACCGCCTGCTCGCATCCCCGACCCTCGCCAGCGGTCAGCGCCTGACCGCCCGGCTCGGCGCCGCCCACGGCGCGATCGACGCGACCCTGCTGCTGCGCGTCTACCGGACCGAGACGGAGATCGAGACCATCGACGGACCGTCGGTCCGGCTGGAACCGGGGACGATGGAGCGTATCGAATGGGTGGTGCCCGACACCGCCGGCTCGCCGGTGATGTCGGTCGGGCTGCGGGTCACGGGCGCGGCCGGCGACGCGGTCCTGCTGGACCGTCTTGCCTGGGCCGGGGCGCCGACCTCGACGCTGGCCCGGGTGGCGGGGACGTCGATCTGGCGCCGGGCCTGGGTCGATGGGGTCGACCAGTGGGAGGAGCGCTGGCCGCGGGCCTATCACCTCGTCCAGAACCGTGGGATCGGCCTAATCTCGCAGGGGACGGCCGACTGGCGGGACTACACCGTTGGCAGCACCATCTCGATCTCCCTGGCCCGCACGGCCGGAATCGCGGCCCGCGTCGGCGGGATGCGGCGCTACGTCGCCCTGATCCTCTCCGACGACCAGCGCGTCCGGCTGGTTCAAACGACTGGCGAGCGGACGGTCCTGGCCGAAGCGCCCTTCGCCTGGCAGGTCGACACGCCCTACGCGCTGGAACTGACGGTCTCGGGCGACCGGCTCACTGGCCGGATCGACGGCGCCGAGGTCCTGACGGCGACCGGGATCGCCCCTGGCCTGGCCGCTGGTGGCATAGCCCTCGTCATCGAGGAGGGCACGATGGGTGCCGACGCGGTGACCGTCCGTCCGGCCTGACCGGCAAGTCATGGTTGTATACTTGGCCGTATAGACCGTCTATACGGCCAGTGTCGTTACGGGCAAAGCCGTCAAAGCAGGAGGGTCATGGTGATTCAGAAAGTCTGGAAGACGGGAAACAGCCTGGTCGTCACCATCCCGAGGGATGAGATCGAGCGACAGGGTATCGCCGAGGGCGAGCTGATCGAGGTCGTCCTCCATAAGGTGGAGATTCGCCGGGCCCTGACTCCTGCCATGCGGGCCGCGCTGGATGAATCGCTGGCCGAGGATCAGGACGCTCTGCGCTACCTTTCCGATAACTGATGGGAACCGTCGACGTCACCTACCTTGACCTCGCGCAGATCATCGAGATCCATGCCGCGACGATGGAGAGCATAGGTCAATCGGCTCGACGGGACCTACGGCGCCACCGACCGGTTCAACCAGAACGAATGAACACTGAGTGCCACCAGCCCATTCCGCCCCTGGGCTGGGTTGAAGGAGTTTCGCGGCTCAGGGCGCTCTGACGCTGTCGTCAGTCAGTGCCGGCCGGAGCGAGGATACCCGCGAAGAAGGTGTCGAGGCGGGCCAGCCCGGCCTGGATCGTCGCCGTCTCCGGGCCGGTCCCGAGTCGCAGGTAGCCGTCCAGTCCGAAGACGTCGCCCGGCACGAGCAGCACGCTCTGCTCCTCGCGGATCCGGTGGACGAGCTCGGTCGAGTTATCCGGCAGGTCGTAGCGGACGAAGACCGTCCCGGTCGCGGCCGGGCGGGTGTAGGACAGCAGGTCGTCGTGCCGCCGGATCCAGCCGTCGACGACATCGAGGTTATGGCCCAGCATCCGGCGGCTGCGGGCGAGGATGGCCTCCCGCCGCTCCGGCTGGAGGGCGAGGTTCGCGATCGCCTCGCTCAGCGCCCCGGTCGTGATCGACGTGTAATCCTTCCGGCCCCAGGCCGTCGCGACCTCGGCGGCCGGCCCGACCATCCAGCCGATCCGCAGGCCGGGCAGCGCATAGGCCTTCGACAGGCCGGACGTCACGACCGCCCGCTCGTACAGGTCGGCGAAGCTGGCCGACTCGGTGCCGCTGAACTCCGTTCCGCGGTAGACCTCGTCGGCGTGGAGCCAGAGGCCGTGCCGCCGGGCCAGTTCGACGATCTCAGCCATCTGTGCTGGCGTCAGGACGCTGCCGGTCGGGTTGTTCGGGTGGCAGATCGAGATCATCCGGGTCCGGGGCGTGATCGCGGCCGCCAACTCGTCGAGGTCCGGTGCCCAGCCCATCTTTTCGCGCAGCGGGACCGAGACCGTCGTGACGCCCATCGCCCGGGCCCAGCCCCAGAGCTGGAGGTAGTTCGGGGTGATGACGATCAGCTCGTCGCCGGGCGCCAGCAGCGTCATCCCCATGACGAAGATCGCCTCGGCCGAGCCGTTGGTGACGAGGATGTCGTCGGCGGTCCGGCCGGGGTAGAGGCCGGCCAGGGTCTCCCGCAGCGCGAGCGAGCCGTTGGTCCAGCCGTAACCCAGCTCGACCTCCATGATCCCGGCCCGCTCCTCGGCCGTCAGCAGGCTGGTGAGGGAGTAGGGGTGGACGCCACTGTCGGACAGGTTGATGTCGACGAGGTTCTCGTAGAGCGACTGGATCCGTTCGAGGGCAAATTCTTCGATCTGCATGGTGGCTCCGTTGGTTCCAGTGGTGGTGAGGCCAGTCGGACCGCCATTCTACCGGCATATGCCCCCTTCAGAGGCTCGCGCCGACCCCTCAGGTCAACCGTCGCGATCGGATCACGCTCGCGAACCGGCGCCAGCAGTCGCCGCGCGGACCGTTGCCTTGACCCGGTCGATGGCCCGGCGCCCGGCGAGGACCCCGCCGACGGCGATGACGAGCACCAGCCAGACCGGCGCGTCGAGGTCGATCGCGCTGACGATGACGAAGCCGTCGAACAGCGCGATCAGGGTGAAGCCGACGTGCTCGACGTAGCGCTCGTCCTGGACCGGCGCCGTTCGCGCCCGCCAGGCCCGCCAGACCATGAACAGGCCGAGCCCGGTCAGCGCGACATAGATGACGCGGGGCGTGGTCGAGAGGTCCGGCCAGTGGCTGCCGATCGCCGCGACGAGGAAGACGACGAGCGCGACGAGCGAGCCGAGATAGATCCGGAACCGGACTCCGCGAGTATCCTCCGTTGGACGGATCACGACGCAGCCGAAGCCGAAGGCGAGCAGACCGGCGACGGTGTGAAGGACGATGAGCAGGATGTACATCGAGGGTGCCTCCTGTTGGGGCTGGCTCTGGGGCTGAGACAGACATGTCGGCGCCATGAATGTGACACAGTGGAATGTCTGATTGGGATGTTAGACATGGCACAGTGGAATGTCAATGCGGATTGTGGGTTAGTCTGGCGGTGGACCGCGCGTACCGATCGAGCCAGTTGACCGGAGATGAGCGATCGTGAGCGAGACCCCGATCAACGCGACCGCTGCTTCCCTGCTGGGATTCCTCCACGAGGGGCCGATGACGGGCTGGGACCTCGTCCAGCTCGCCCGGGAACGGATCGGCGACTTCTGGACGCTGACCCAGAGCCAGGTCTACCGCGAGCTGGCGGCGATGGCGGAGCGCGGGCTGGTCGAGGCCGGGGAGCGGGGCCAGCGCGACCGGCGTCCCTACGAGATCACCGTCGCCGGGCGGCAGGCCTTTCAGGGATGGCTGGGCCGGATCCCGACCGAGGAGACGATTCGCTTCCCACTGCTGCTGGCGATCAGCTTCGGTCGCCACATGGCGCCCGGCGCCCTGGCCGCCGTCGTCCGGGAGCACCGGCGCGTCCACGCTGGCCGCCTCGCGACCTACCTCGGGCAGCGGGAGGCGATCGACCGGCACGTCCCGAACCCGGACCCGTACCGGCTTGCCTCGCTGGAGTTCGGCATCGCCTACGAGCAGGCCACGGTTGACTGGTTCGATGGGCTCCCGGCCGCGATCCGGGGCGATGCGCCGTGGGATGATGCACAGCCGGGAGATGCCACGACGGAAGGAACGCCGGCATGACGCTGATCCGATCGGTCGCCGTCCGGCCCATGGCGCGGGAGGAGACCGGCTATCCGTTCGATCTCCCGCTTATCCGGGCGCTACCGGTCCTCGACGTGTCGGCTCCCGTGACGTTCCTCGTCGGTGAGAACGGCTCCGGCAAGTCGACGATCCTGGAGGCGATCGCCGCCTCGGTCGGCTCGGTTACGATCGGCGGAGCGCCGGCCGCGACGGACCCGACGCTGGCTCCGGCCCGGCGGCTGGCCGGCTGCCTGGCGGTCTCGTGGTCGCGGAAGACGCGGCTCGGCTTCTTCATGCGGGCCGAGGATTTCATCACCTGGACCCGGCAATCCGGCGAGCTGCTGGGGGAACTGGACGGGATCGCCGATGCGGCGCGAGCGGACGGGCAGCGGGACTGGTGGCGGGCCCACAGTCTCGCGAAGGGGGAGCGGGCGGCGCTGGAACGCAACCTCGGCGACGACTTCGACGCCCGTTCGCACGGGGAGTCGTTCCTCGACCTGTTCCAGCGGCGTCTCCGCGACGGCGGTCTACACCTCCTGGACGAGCCGGAGTCGCCGCTGTCGCCCCAGCGCCAACTGGCGCTGCTGGCGCTGATCCGCGACACCGTCAGCCGGGGTGGACAGTTCATCATCGCGACCCACTCGCCGATCCTGCTGGCCTGCCCCGGCGCCACGATCCTGCAATTCGAGGACGGCGCCATCACCCCGGTCAGCTACGACGACGTCCCCAACGTTCGGCTGATGCGGGATTTCCTCCGGGACCCGGCGGCGTTCCTGCGCTACCTGTGAGTTGCCGGGAAACTGGACGCCGAAGGGCTGGATGGGCGTTCGGATACACTGCGCCCATGATGCCAAAAATCTCGTCGGCGCTGGCCAGCCGCTGGTATGAACTTCAGGACCGACTCTGGTTCATTCCAACCCTGTTTACGATCGCGGCTGCGATTCTCGCAATCGTGATGGTCCGGATCGATCATTCGCTGATCTCACAGCGCCGCCCGGAGTCTGACTGGCTCTTTGGAGCTGGTGCCTCCGGTGCTCGTGAAGTGCTTTCGGCCATCGCCAGCACCATGATTACGATTACGGGGCTGGTCTTCTCGATCACGATCGTCGCCCTGCAACTCGCTTCGAGCCAGTTCACCCCCCGCGTGCTCCGGACGTTCACTGGCGACCGAGGGAATCAACTCGTCCTTGGTGCCTTCATCGCGACGTTTACCTACGCATTGCTGGTGCTTCGCACCGTCAGGGATGCGTCGGACAGCGGCGGCGTGGCGTTCGTGCCCTCTGCCTCGGTGACGGTCGCTCTGCTCATGGCTGGCATCAGTGTCGGGTTCCTGATCTTCTTCATCAGTCATGCCGCGAATTCGATCCGAGCCTCCGTCGTGATCGATCGGGCGGCCCAGGATACGTTGGCCCTTGTCGACGCCCAATATCCCGCGGAGACGGCTGAAGCGGATTCCGATGATGACCAGAGCGACAGCGTCTGGTTTCCCACTCGATCGGTTGATGTGCGGGCAACGAAATCGGGGTTCCTGCAGTCGATCAATGAGCGCCATCTCCTTCCGGCGATGGCGAAACATGATCTCACGCTGGAATTCACGCTGTTCATCGGTGAGTTCGTGATGGAGGGCGGGGTCATCGCCAGGGTTTCGCCGGACGGGGCGGTTCCGGAGCACTTCACCGATCGCGTGAACGAGGCCCTCATCGTCGGAAGTGAGCGCACGCTTCAGTCCGATCTCGAGCTCGGCATTCGCCAGCTTGCCGATATCGCTGTCAAGGCACTGTCTCCCGGCATCAACGATCCAACAACCGCCACGATTTGCATCGATCGTCTCGCTGAAATCCTGCTCTCCGTCGCGCGGCGACCAGACCAGGTCAGCATCCGCCGGGGGAAGGACGGCCGGGGAACCCTGCGACGCCTCCTGTTGTCGTGGGAGGTACTCGTCTTCGCGGCGTTCAATGAGATCCGTCATTTCGGCGCCTCGGATCCGATGGTTGCCAGGCATCTGAGTCAGACATTCGCACGGATGTCCAGCATCGTCTCGGTCGAACACCGGGTGGCGCTCGATGACCAGAGACGATCGGTCATCGCCGCGGCGCGGCGATCCCTCGACGATCAAGCGGACATTGCGCGCGTCGAATCCGCCCGGTAACGCTGGTTCATCGCCGGCCGGTCGAGCCCGTCTCCTCCGTTGACCGATCACTCGTTCAGGAGTCAGATGGACATCTTCGATATTCAACTGATCGGCATCAACGCCGAGAACGGCCAGAAGCTCGTCGTCACGGTCGCGTTGATCGTGGTCCTGACCATCATTCGCCGGGTGCTGGTCTGGTCTGGTGTCTCCATTCTGGCACGACGGCGCGGTCACCAACCCGGCTTCTGGGTTCGCCAGGGGGCGAATCTCCTGACCGGAGTGCTGCTCGTTCTTGGGCTCCTCTCGATCTGGTTCGACGACCCAACCCGGCTGGCGACCGCCCTCGGGCTGGTCGCTGCCGGGCTGGCCTTCGCCATGCAGCGGGTGGTCACCTCGCTGGCCGGCTATTTCGTCATTCTTCGTGGAAATAACTTCACCGTCGGCGACCGCATCACCATGGGTGGGGTGCGTGGCGATGTCGTCCGGCTTGGTTTCATCCAGACCACGATCATGGAAATGGGGCAACCACCGGCCGTTCAGGGGGCCGATCCGGCGGTCTGGGTTCAGAGCAGGCAGTACACCGGACGACTGGTGACGGTCAGCAACGACAGCATCTTCGAGGATCCGGTCTTCAACTACACGCGGGAGTTTCCGTATCTGTGGGAGGAGCTGCGGATTCCAATCACGTACACCGCCGACCGCGATCGCGCGGAAGCCATTCTCCTGGAGGCGGCCCGTCGTCATGGTGCCGACAGCCGGGAGGCGAGCCGGGCGGCGCTTTCGGAGCTTGGACGGCGGTTCTTCGTCGATACTCCGGAGCTCGTGCCAGTGGTCTACTACCGCATCACCGACAACTGGCTGGAACTGACGGTCCGCTTCCTGACGACGGTTCGCGGGGTCCGGGATGTCAAGGACGCCATGAGCCGTGACATCCTCACGGAGCTGGACGAAGCTGGCATCGGAATCGCATCCGCAACCTACGATATCGTTGGTCTTCCAGCGCTGCGCATTCAGCGAGGGCAGGAGAAGGCCTAAGGAGCATTCTGGCAGTTGATTTGCGCGGATGGCTCCGTGCGAGTCGACTGACTCCGGATCAGCGGTGACTCCGCTACTCGACAAGCAGCCGTCAGATCGGGGATACCGATGAGCGATACGGTCTGGTTCGATTCATGGAGCGGAATCCTGCGGGTGCTCCTGGTCGGGCCGGTGGCCTACGTAGGGCTCATTTTGATCCTGCGCATCTCCGGGAAACGCACGCTGTCGAAGATGAACGCGTTCGATCTGGTCGTGACGGTGGCGCTGGGGTCGACCCTCGCGACGATCATCCTCTCCAGGGACGTCGCGTTGACGGAGGGTATGGTTGCATTGGCGCTGCTTGTCGGTTTTCAGTACCTCATCAGTTCGTTCGCGGTCAGGTCGGCGCGCTTCAGCAGGCTCGTAAAGGCGGAGCCAACGCTCGTCTTCTTTCAGGGCGCCTTTCTGTCTGGGCCCATGCGTTCGGTCCGGGTGGTCGAGGCCGAGGTCCTCGCCGGGATTCGCAAGGCCGGGATTGGTTCGCTGGAGGACGTCGAAGCGGTTGTGCTGGAGTCCGATGGGACGTTCAACGCGCTTCGCCGGTCGGATGCAGTGCCGACGTCACTGAAGAACGTCCGCATGCACGACGCAGCAAACTAACCCGATGTGACGTTGACGGGATATCGGGTTGGAAACCAGCTCACGGACCGTGTTGGTGGCGCGTACATAGACGAACCACCCCGACCCTTGCCGATTCTGTCGTCGTAGGGGATTCCTGGGAGAAGCCCCTCGATCTGGCCGACGCCCAGAAGTCTGCTTCCCGGATGACCTGTTCGGTCTCAGACGGGACTCCAGGACGCCGCTCCCACTCGAATCAGCCGGATGAGGTCGGCTCCAACGACGGACCTGATGAAGCGGTCGTTGTCTGTGCCGAGGATGTCCGGCGACGGAGCCTCGTCGGACGCGATGGTCTCGACGCCGAAGCCGCCATCGCCGTTGGGAAGAACGGTGCCGGTTACTCGCAGCCACGGCTCGGTCCGGGCCGCGAGGTCGGGATCGTCGACTCGCGCCCGGGCGAGGATGTCGGCCGGCTTCAGCGACGGCCAGCGGGTGCCAAAGGACACGACCGCCAGGACCTTCAGGAGGGCCAGTGTGCGGAGGTCGGCGTCGGTGCACAGCTCGCGGTCCGGCCAGACGAACGGCATGTATTTGGGCCGCTCGTTTAGGGCGATGATCAGCTCGTCCCGGTCGAGGCCCGGCGCGAAGCCGATCGTCGAGCCGGTGATGCTGACGGGCACCGTCGCCCGGTACGTCGCGACGGGCTTCGGGCGGAGATCGCGCGGCAACGGCGGTCCCACCGGCGTGTAGCCGATCCAGCCGTTTCCGTACTCGATCACGTCCATTGGTTCGCCTCCCCGATCGTCCGGGTCCAATCCCACGATACTCCATGACGGGAAAGGCCGGGATGGTGCGCGGGGACGCATTTCGGTTTCTCCTGGAGCGGACGCGGCGGCATCGACGTGGCAAGCTATGCCAGACTTGGATATCACCCGGACCAGCACCAACCGGACCAGCGATTCAGAGGCACGCACATGGGCGAGCAGGCGAACCGGCACCCGATCAGACGGCCATTCTCCGCCCTCGGGCGGTTCTGCGAGCAGCACGTCCGCGGGTTCGCCGTCGTGACAGCCGTCGGCATGTTCCTCGTGCTGATCATGGGCGCCAACGTCACCGCGACCGGTTCCGGCGACGGCTGCGGCAACCACTGGCCGCTCTGCAACGGCAGCGTCCTCCCGGCCGACACCTTCGAGTCGTTCGTGGAGTACAGCCACCGGCTCGTGACCGGCCTCGAGAGCTGGCTGGTCCTCGGCACGGCGATCGGCGCCTGGCGAATCCGGAAGACCTACCCGATCTTCCGCCTGCTCGTCCCGACGATGAGCGCCTTCCTCGTCATCCAGGCGCTGATGGGCGCGGCGGCGGTGAAGTGGCCGCAGTCGGCCGAGGTCATGGCGCTCCACTTCGGCATCTCGCTGGTCTGCCTTGCGTCGGCGGCGCTGATCGCCCGGGTCGTGACGGAATCGCGCCGCGACCGGAGGCAGGACCATCTCCGGCTCGCGACGATGCGGGCCCGGAACGTCGCGCCGATCGGGCTGCGCTGGCTGGCCGCGGGCGCGCTGGTCTTCTCGGTCGTGACGGCCTACCTCGGCGCCTACGTCCGCCATACGAGCAACGAGCTCGCCTGCCTGGGCTGGCCGACCTGCGAGGGGCAGGTCCTCCACGCCGTCACCGGTCCGGCCGGTATCCACTACAACCACCGGCTCTCGGCGGTCGTGATTACGCTGCTCGTCCTGGGGCTGGTCTGGTGGACGTTCCAGCTTCGCCACGTCCGGCCCGACCTGTTCGGGATCGCCGCCACCGCCGGGGTCGTGGTGCTGCTTCAGTCGGTCGCCGGCGGCCTGGTCGTCCTGACCAACGTCCAGATCCTGACGACGCTGACCCACGCGGGGTTGATGGGGCTGTTCTTCGTCACGATGTGCGACCTCGTCCGTTGCACCTGGCCGGCGCGCCGACCGGCCGACCGGACCGCGATGCGGATTACCATGCCGCAACCGGCCGGGGATTAGGCCGATTCCGGCCATAGGGCGACGGTTGATCGCAGGCGGTTGGTCGCGGACTAGTCCCCTCCCCAAACCCCTCCCCGGCTCGATTCGTCGTCCCTCCTCATCACCCGGAGAGGGGCTTCATGCTGGTCGGCTTCGCCTTCCTGAACTGGCGGGTCGTCGGGGCAGATCGGTCGGTGTTTGTCGCTGCCGACAGCGGCTTTTCAGATGGGTTGCCTGAGCTCAACTGGCGGTGCTACTTCCTTCTCCGGGCACCTGCAGAGCCGAAGCCGCTTCAGCGGGTGAGCGAGCAGGTGAGCCGGAGAGGGGTTGGGGGAGAGGTCGTCTCCGCCACCAGACAACTCCAGTGAATATCGATGTGCGGCGATAGTGTGCCGATTGCGGACCGAATGGCTATACTGAGAATACCCCGCTTCAGCCCGTAATCATCGACAATCGCGCGTGAAATGCGTTTCCGGGATCGTCGACCTGGCAGGACGGACACGCACCGGGTCGATTGCCGGCGGAACATCGCTCCTGCGGGATGGAAGGTTTGATGTCGGACAACGATCTGATCGGTACGGCCATCGCCGGTGCTTCCTTGCTGGTCGCGATCATCGCGCTGGTCGGCAGCGTCGTCGCCATCCGCCGGTCGGGCCGCTCGATTCTCGCCGTCGAGCGCTATGTCGACGAGTCCCGCCGGCAGGCCACCACGCAGCGTGACCTCTGGGCCGAGCCCCGGGCGGCCCGGGTGATGCTCCTCGGCGAGCGGCTCGGCGTCGCGACGAGCATCGTCGATGACACCGGCGCCCTGACGCTGGTCCTGCGCAACGACGGCGACGCGCCGGCCAGCCACCTCAAGGTCGGCGTGACCTACCCGACCGGGGCGTCCGTCCGGCCACGGGCGGAGGGCGACCTCCAGCCCGGCAGCGAGCTGAGCTGCGAGTTTCCGCTGGACCACGCCCGGTTCGGCGAGGGCGACTCCCGCGTCTTCATGGTCGATGTCAGCTACCAGGACCGCAACGGCCTGATCGACCGCCTGATGCCGGTCCACCTGATCATGTCCTGGGGCTCCGACGAGCTCCGTTACTTCCTCGGCCCCGTCGACCACACCATCCAGCAGGTCGAGAGCGCCACCGTTAGCGGGCTGGCCTGACCATCCGACGCTCGCGTGGAAAGCGTTTTAGTCCTCCCTTGGGGTGTCGGCCGTATTTGCTCCTCGAGCCCGTTCAGGATCGGGAGCGGACCTATGCGAACAGGCGTCCGCTTCTCAGCCGACGCCGATCGCTGTCAATCCGTCCCGCTTGGGCTTAAGATATGGAAAGACGACCCAACCATCCGATCCGTGGACGGTCAGGGGCGGTCCGGAACCCCGGTGGACAGGAAGCATGGAACAGCAGGCACTGGCGCCCATCGCTCAGACGGTCGACGTCACCTATCACTACCCGGTCATCTTCACGACCGATGTCTTCGCCGCCGGCAACACTGCGCTGGCCGACGTCTGCGGTCGCAACGCCACGGGTGACGCCTCGCGGGCCCTGGTCATCGTCGATCAGGGCATCAGCGAGGCGTTCCCGACCCTGGTCACCGATGTCGTTGCCTGGTTCGAGCGCAACGCCGCCACCCTCCGGCTGGTCCGCCCACCGATGGTGGTCGAGGGTGGGGAGGACGTCAAGAACGACCACGCCACCGTCGACGCCATTCAGCGGGCGATCAATGACGGCGGGATCGACCGGCACAACTTCGTCATCGCCGTCGGCGGCGGCGCGGTGCTGGACATGGCCGGGTTCGCGGCCGGCACCGCTCACCGCGGGGTCCGCCTGATCCGGATCCCGACGACGGTCCTGTCGCAGAACGACTCCGGGGTCGGTGTCAAGAATAGCGTCAACAAGTTCGGCAAGAAGAACTTCCTCGGGACGTTCGCCCCGCCGTTCGCCGTGATCGACGACTTCGCCTTCCTGCGCGGCCTGCCACAGCGGGAGTGGCTGGGCGGGATCAGCGAGGCGATCAAGGTCGCGCTGCTCAAGGACCCGGTCTTCTTCCAGTTCATCGAGGACCACGCCGCCGCCCTGGTCGGCCGCGACGAGGAGGCAATGCGCTGGCTGGTCTACCGCTGCGCGCAGCTCCACCTCGACCACATCGCCACGAGCGGCGACCCGTTCGAATTCGGCTCGTCCCGCCCGCTGGACTTCGGCCACTGGTCAGCGCACAAGCTGGAGCAGGTCAGCGACTATCGCTGGCGGCACGGTGAGGCCGTCGCGATCGGGATCTGCCTCGATGTCACGTACGCGCAGCGCAGCGGCCTGATCACCGCGATCGACCGCGACCGGATCGTCGGGCTGTTCCGGGCACTCGGGCTGCCGGCGTACGCGTTGGAGCTGAGCGAGCACCTCGGGGCACCCGACGACCCGCGCAACATCCTCCGGGGACTGAACGAGTTCCGCGAGCACCTCGGCGGGCAACTCACCATCATGCTCCTGCACGGCATCGGGCAGGGGTTCGAAGTCAACGAGATCGACCAGGCGACCATGATCGACTGTATCGCGGTCCTCCGGGAGGAGGCCGCGGCGATTCCCGTGGAGGGACACGATGACCATCACCACGCTGGGAACGGGCGCGTGCCTGCTCTCGCAACAGCAACTGATTGACCAGTACTTCATGGAGCACCGGGCCCAGATCCTGAACGTCGCGGCGTTCCTGGACCGGCTGGACCGCTCCGTCGAGAAGAACGGCGAGGACGACTTCCGGCTGATCGCCCTGAAGCGGGCGCTGCACGAGCTGACCAGTGACGACGGCGAGCGGGTCGAGCGGATCCAGATGATCCTGAGCGACCGGGACACGACGCTGCTCGATACGCTCGACCGGAAGGCGGCTTACGGCGCGTCGATCCGCGGATCGGAGGAACAGTAATGGTCATGGGATACATCGATCTCCACGCCCACATGGTCTCGCGGACGACTGACGACTACTACGATATGGCCCTGACCGGCTGCGTGGCGCTGTCCGAGCCCGCCTTCTGGGCCGGCTACGACCGCCGCTCGGCCGATGTCTTCGCCGACTACTTCAACCACCTGACGACCTTCGAGCCAGCCCGGGCCGCCGAGTACGGGATCCAGCACTACACCTGGCTCTGTCTCAACCCGAAGGAAGGCGAGGACCTGGAACTGACCCGGCAGGTGCTGAAGATCATCCCCGAGTTCCTCGACCGCCCGACTGTCCTCGGCATCGGCGAGATCGGCCTGAACCGGGTGACGCGCAACGAGCTCGAGTCGTTCAAGATGCACGTCGACCTCGCCGTCGAGCACGACCAGCTCATCCACATCCACACGCCGCACCTCGAGGACAAGTACAAGGGCACGAAGGTCATCGTCGAGACGCTGGCGGCGGACTCGCGCATCGATCCGAGCCGGGTGATGATCGACCACGCCGAGGAGCACACGATCCCGATGATCCTCGAGGCCGGCTTCTGGACGGGCGCGACGCTCTACCCGGTGACGAAGGTCTCGCCGGGCCGGGCGATCGACCTGTTCGAGCGCTACGGCACCGAGCGGATGTGCGTCGCGTCGGCCTGCGACTGGGGCGCCTCCGAGCCGCGGGCGATCCCGCAGTTCATCTTCGAGATGCGCCGCCGGGGCCACGACGACGCGACGATCAACACGATCGTCCATGACAACCCGGCCAGCTTCCTCGGCCAGTCGCCGAAGTTCCAGCTGAAGAATCGGGACACGGCGGCGGTCTTCGCCTGACCCCTCCCCATCCGCGGATGGGGAGGGGCTTCGCGGGTCGCGCTGAAGCGCTCCCGAGTGGCCCCTCCCCAACCCCTCCCCATCTCGGTTCGCCGCTTCGCGGACTCACCGGATGGAGAGGGGCTCCATGCTGGTCGGGCCACAGGCCCTCCGGGAACTGCCAGCACGGACAAGACCAGTCTCCCCCTCTCCATCCGGTGAAGACCGAAGGGATGAGCCGGGAAGGGGCTGGGGGGTGGGGTCGCGCCGCAGGCCCGTTCGACCCGACGACAAACCTCAACAGGAGCCCCCACCCGTGCGGATCGCTGACGGCCGGTACCATCTGACGTACTGCACCAACGTCCACCCCGGCCGGGACTGGCCGGAGACCCGGGCCGGGCTGGAACAGTATCTGCCGCCGCTCAGGGCCCGGTTCGCCCCGGACGCCCCCTTCGGCGTCGGGCTGCGGCTGTCCGGGCTGGCTGCCAGCCAGCTGCTGGAGGGAGACGAGCTCGCCCGGCTCCGGGCCGACCTCGACGCCTGGGGCTGCTACGTCTACACGATGAACGGCTTCCCCTACGGTCCGTTCCACGGCGAGACGGTCAAGGCCAGCGTCCACGCGCCGGACTGGCGGGACGACGAGCGGGTCGCCTACACCCTGCGGATGGTCGATGCCCTGGCCGAGCTGCTGCCGGACGGGCTCGATGGCGGTATCTCGACCTCGCCGCTGAGCTACGGCGCCTGGGTCGAGCCGGTCACGGACGCTGTCTGGGAACAGTTCACCGCCAACATCGTCACGGTGGCCGACCGGCTGGTCCGGCTCCACGGCGAGCGCGGCATCCTGATCCACCTCGACATCGAGCCGGAGCCGGATGGGCTCCTCGGGGACTGCGCCGCACTGATCACGTACGTCGAGCGCTGGCTGCTGCCGATCGGTGGGCGGCTGCTGGCCGAGCGGCTCGGTCTCGACGCGGACGCGGCCAGGGCCGAGCTCCTCGACCACGTCCGGGTCTGCTTCGACACCTGCCACGTCGCCGTCGGCTACGAGGACCCAGCCGACCTTCTGGACCGGTTCGCGGCGCTGGGCATCCGGGTCGGCAAGGTCCAGATCAGCTCGGCCCTCAAGGTGGCGATCCCGAACGACGAGGCCCTGCGGGAGGACATCGCGGCGTCGCTGCGGCCGTTCAACGACGACACGTATCTCCATCAGGTCATCCAGCGCAACGCCGGCGGATCGCTGACCCGCTACCCCGATCTGGATGACGCGCTGCCGGAGCTGGCCGACGAGTCCGTCACCGGCGACGGACGGACTGAAGAGTGGCGGGTCCATTTCCACGTCCCGATCTTCGTCGACCGGTTCGATGTCTTCGACTCCACCCAGGACGCGATTCTCACGACCTTCGCCGAATTGGCGCGCCGGGGGGACTTGACGAACCACCTCGAGATCGAGACCTACACCTGGGACGTCCTGCCGGCCGAACTCAAGGGCGACCTCCTGACGTCGATCAGCCGTGAGTACGAGTGGGTGCTGAGCCATGTCAACGGGTAAGCCTAGGCCCGCCGCAACGCCGTCGCCCGGTCCGGACTCCTTCGGTGTCCGCTTCCGCCACCACCTGACGCTGGCCCGGATCTCGAACAGCCCGACCGTCATCAGCAACGTCCTCGCCGGGACGGCCCTGGCGACCGCGCTGACGCTGAACGACACCGTCGTCGTCGTGGCGATCGCGATGGTGCTGTTCTACACCGCCGGGATGTACCTCAACGACCTGTTCGACCTGGAGTGGGACCGGACCCGCAACGCGGCCCGGCCGCTGCCGTCCGGCGCGGTGAGCGTCCGGGAGGCGTTGACGGCGATCGTCGGCTTCACCGTCGTCGGGTTGATCCTGCTGGCGCTGACGACGTGGTGGGCGCTCGCGTCCGGCGTCGTGCTGCTCGGCGTGATCGTCGCCTACGACCGCTGGCACAAGGGCAACCCGCTCAGCCCACTGTTCATGGCGGCGACGCGGATCCTCGTCTACGTGACGGCGTTCCTTGCCTTCTCGACCGACCTGACCTGGGAACTCGGCGCCTGGTCGCTGCTCCTGCTGCTCTACGTCGCCGGACTGACGTCGATCGCCAAGACCGAGCATGGCCAGGGCGTCCTGCGCTGGTGGCCGGTCGTCGCGCTGTTCCCACCGGCGGTCTTCGCACTCATCCAGCAGCCGGATATCCAGACGGTTGGGCTGGCGCTCCTGCTGGTGGGCTGGATCATGTACTCCTATTCCTTCGTCTTCCCTGGCCCCAGGCGGAGCATCGGCGGGGCGATCGGCCGGCTGATCGCCGGGATCGCGCTGGTCGACGCGCTCGTGCTGGCGTCGGTCGGGGCCAATGGTGGCGTGATCGTCGCGCTCATCGCCTTCGCCGCCACCTTCGTCTTTCAGCGCTACATCAAGGGGACCTGAGACCATGGCCATGAACCGCACCGCGGTCATCGATGTCGTCGGGCTGACGCCCGCCCTGCTGCCGCATCTGCCGAAGATCAACGCCTTCGCCCAGCGCGGCCGGGTCGCCACGATCCGGCCGGTCATCCCGGCCGTGACCGCGACCGTGCACGCGACCTATATGACCGGCGAGGTGCCGACCGTCCACGGCGCCGTCGCCAACGGCTGGTACTTCCGCGAGATGGACGACATCAAGCTCTGGCGCCAGTCCAACAAACTCGTCGAGGCCCCGAAGATCTGGGACATCGGCAAGCAGGCCGACCCGAGCTTCACCTGCGCCGATCTGTTCTGGTGGTTCAACATGAACTCCACGGTCGACTACCTCGTCACGCCGCGGCCGATGTACCCGTCGGACGGCCGCAAGCTGCCGGACATCTACACCAAGCCGATGGACCTGCGCGACAGGCTCCAGACCGAGTTGGGCCAGTTCCCGCTGTTCAGCTTCTGGGGGCCGAACGCCAACATCACGTCCTCGGCCTGGATCGGCGAAGCCGCGAAGACGGTCGAGACGCGCTACAGCCCCACCCTGACACTCGTCTACCTGCCGCACCTCGATTACTGTCTCCAGACGATCGGGCCGGACCCGGACAAGATCGCCCCGCAGCTCAAGGAGATCGACGACGTCGCCGGCGCCCTGATCGCCTACTACGAGGCGAAGGGTATCCGGGTGATCGTGCTGTCGGAGTACGGTATGTCAGCCGTGACGAAGCAGATCCATATCAACCGGCTGTTCCGCCAGAAGGGCTGGATCTCCTACCGCGAGGAGCTCGGCCGGGAGATGATCGACCCGGCGACCTGCCGCGTCTTCGCCGTCGCCGACCACCAGATCGCCCATGTCTACATCAACGACGAGAGCATCCGCGACGAGGTCCGGGCGCTGCTCGAAGGGACGGACGGGATCGCCGAGGTCCTGGACGATGAGGGCAAGGCGGCCCATGGCCTCGCCCACCAGCGGGCCGGCGACCTCGTCGCCCTGTCCGACCCGGACGCCTGGTTCACGTACTACTTCTGGCTGGACGACGAGCGGGCGCCGGACTACGCCCGGACGGTCGACATCCACCAGAAGCCCGGCTACGACCCGGCCGAGATGGTCTGGGACACGAGCGTCCCGGCCGTCAAGCCGAAGGCCTTCGCGACGATCCTGAAGCGCAAGGCCGGCTTCCGCGGTCTGCTCCAGACCGTCCCGCTCAACGGCGATGGTATCCATGGCTCCCACGGCGTCCCGACGACGGACCCGGAGCACGGCCCGCTGTTCATCACCCAGCAGGCGGACCTGCTCCTGGACGCGACGATCGACGCGACCGACGTCTTCCACCAGATGAAGGCCCACGTAGGCATCAGCTAGCCGAACGTCCGCTCGCCGCCGAAGAACGATCAGCCAGACGGGTTCCGATCGGATAGCGGATCGGGCACGTCCGGGCCGTCCGCGGAGATATCCGTAACCATTCGGTCCCGGCAGGCGTCTGGATTGACGAGACATGCGGTACGCTGTCTCCAACGTCGGTGAAGGCGTGGGGAAGCGCCAGACCGTGGGATAGGGAAGGGAAACCCGCAATGCGTTTCGGACGACAGGTAGTGGCGGCGGCGCTCGGGGCATCGCTGGTATTCGGTGGTGTCGCGGCGGGGGTGGCATCGCTGGCGCCCAGCGCGGCGGCTCAGGAGGTCACGGCCGACGAGGTCATGGCGGGCGATGCCGCGACGGTCGACGTCGATTTCCTCAACGTTCGCCAGACCCCGAGCCTGAGCGGCGCGATCGTCAAGACGCTCGCCTTCGGGACGCCGGTCAGCGTCGTGACTGGGCCGGTCATCGCCGATGGCTACAACTGGTACCGGCTCCAGCAGAACGGCGCCTTCATCGGCTGGTCGGTCGCCGGGTTCCTGATCGGGACGGGTACGCCCGGTACACCCGGTACGCCGTCGGGGCAGTTCGCCTTCGGCTCGGTCGTCACCATCAACACCGACCTGCTCAATGTCCGCTCGGCGCCGACGACCAGTGCCTCCGTCCTGACCACCTACGCCTTTGGGCAATCGGCGGTAATCAGCGGCGGCCCGACGACGGCTGACGGCTTCACCTGGTACGCGGTCGACGACTACGGCTGGGTGGCCGGCCAGTACCTGATCGCGTTCCAAAGCGCCCCCGGACCCAATCCCGGCCCCGGCACCCCGACGGGCGACTTCGCGGCCGGCGACTCCGTCTTCGTCAACGCCGCGCTCGTCAACGTCCGGTCCGGTGCCGGCACGAGCTTCGGGGTGGCCTACACGGCCGCTTACGGCGAGACGTTCACGATTCAGGAAGGGCCGGTCGTCGCCAACGGCTACGAGTGGTACAGGATCTCGAACCTGGTCAGCGCCTGGATCGCTGGCGACTTCCTCTCGCTCCAGTCCGGCTCGACACCGGGCAACCCTGGGGCGCCGAGTGACCAGTTTTCGTTCGGACAGCGCGTCCACGTCACCACCGATCTGCTCAACGTGCGATCGGCGCCATCAACGAGTGCGTCGATCCTAACCGTCTTTGCCGCCGGCCGACAGGCGACGATTAGCGGTGGGCCGACGACGGCTGACGGCATCATTTGGTACGCGGTTGACAATCTGGGCTGGGTCGCCAGTCAGTATCTGGGTGCAGGCAGCGGCCAGGTCGAGAACGTGACCCTCTACGTTGACGTCGATGCCGCAAACGTCCGTTCACTGCCGAGCACTACTGGGCAGGTCGTTAACATCCTGGGGTACGGCGACATTATCGAAGTCTTCAATGGCGTCGATGATGCGAACGGCCTGCGTTGGTACGCGATCAACTCGGCAGAAACGCAGTGGATCGCGGACAGTGTCGTGACGCTGCGGCTTCCCAACTAGCCAGGTCCAGCCGCGGCGCGAACGGATCGCGAACACGAAACCCACAGCGAAAGCCCCGCCCCGAACATCATCGGGGCGGGGAGTTGCGTTATCCGCTCCGCCGTCCTCCGTCGGACCTAGCGCGGGGCATGACAGCCAGGCCGCCAGACGAGACGGCTCGGTCCACAGGCTGATATCTCCAATGACCGGCGTAATTTCGAGCAGCTGTCCTGACGCTCGCTTGTTCGTCCGTCGATGGGCTGGCTTCAGGATGCCTTGCGGCAAAGCGACGCAGCGATTTCTGACGGGAAGGATTGCGCACAATCGAGGCGTCCGGTGCTGGTTTTCGTCCGCCCGATTCCGGATGCTTGCCTCTATATATGCCGGAAATGGGGTAGCATATGTCCGACGGTTGGGCGTACGTATGCGGGGTACGCCCAAAAAGCGGGTTCACGGAGGAGGCGAGCGTGCGATACGGACGACACCTGTTGGCGGCAACAGTCGGTGCGTCGCTGATGTTCAGCGGGGTCGCGATGGGCGTGACGTCGATCGCGCCGGTCGCGCGGGCGCAGGACGTTGGGGCGGGCACCATGGCAGTGGTCGATGTCGATTTCCTCAACGTCCGGCAGTCCCCGAGCCTGAGCGGAGCGGTCGTGACGACGCTGGCGTTTGGCGACGAGGTCGACGTCGTGACCGGGCCGGTCGCGGCTGACGGTTACGACTGGTACCGCCTCCAGCAGGACGGCGCCTTCATCGGCTGGTCCGTTGCCGGGTTCCTCCGGGCGGGCGAGGGCGAGGTCAGCACCCCGGTCGTGGACTGGATGTACGGCGACACCGTCACCGTCGACACTGATCTCCTCAATGTCCGGGCGACGCCCTCGACCTCCGCCGCCGTCCTCGACGTCTACGAGTTCGGCTTCGAGGCGGTCATCACCGGCGACGCCACCAGCGCCGACGGCATCGTCTGGTACCCGATCGACAACCTCGGCTGGGTCGCCGGCCAGTACCTGTCCAGTGGCACGGACGGTGGCACCGACGGCAGTAACGACGGCGGGACCACGCCGGCCGGGGGCTGGGTCTACGGCGACGGCGTCGTCGTCAACACCGATCTGCTCAACGTCCGCGTGAGCCCGTCGATCAGCGCCGCCGTGCTCGACGTCTACGAGTTCGGCACCGAGGCCACCATCACCGGCGGCGCGGTCAGCGCCGACGGAATCACCTGGTACCCGGTCGACAACCTGGGCTGGGTCGCCGGCCAGTATCTCGCCGGCGGTGGCGGAACGACCGATCCTGGCGATGGCGGTGGCGACAGCTTCGGCGAGTTCGTCTACGGCAACGTCGTCCTGGTCAACACCGACCTGCTCAATGTTCGCTCCCTGCCGACCCTGAGCGGGGACGTCCTCGATGTCTACCCGCAGGGGACCGAGGCGACGATCACCGGGGACGCGACGACGGCGGACGGCATCGTCTGGTACCCGGTCGACAACACCGGCTGGGTGGCCGGGCAGTACCTGGCGCTTGTCTCCGGTACGCCAGGCACCCCCGGCGGGTCGACCGCGCCGAGCGGGTCCGCAGCCCCGAGCGGCTCAGCCCCCCCGGCTGGTTCCGCCACGCCCAGCACGTCCGCGGCGCCCAGCGCGTCGGGTTCGACGCCGGCCACCCCGAGCACCTCGGCCCGACCGTCCGGCTCAGCCTCCGCCGTCCCGAGTGGGTCGGCCCGGCCGTCCGGCTCGAGTTCGGCGGCACCAAGCACGTCCGCCCAGCCGTCCGCTTCGGCGGCACCGTCCGCGGCGCCGAATGGTGCGGTCTTCGCCGACGGCGACGCGGTCACGGTCAACGCCGCCCGCCTGAACGTCCGGGCCGAGGCGTCCTCGACCGCCGAGGTCCTGCGGACCGTCGACCTCGGCACCGAGCTCACGATCTCCGGCGACCCGGTCGAGGCCGACGGCGTCACCTGGTACAACGTCGGAACGGCCGCCGACGAAGCATGGGTGGTCGGCGAGTTCCTGACTCTCTCCGACGCGTAGGCGTCACGGCTCACCACGACATCCAGTCCCCACTTGTCTCTTGACCATGTCCTCCACCAGACTCCATGGTGGAGGACGTTGTTTGGGGACCGCAGGCGGGTCACCTTGTCAAGAAGCATTAAAAATGGCTTATGATATCGCAGTCTGAGTGAAGCGGCTCGAGATGAGCGAGAGTGCGGGCACTAAGCGGCCTAGCAAGGAGCAGACGTGAAGAGCAACTCTGCCATTGAGGATATTGGTATAGAGAAGGGCAAGATCGCTGTAGAGTTGAGCACTCGTTTCTTGGAACACTTTAGTGAACAACTCTATTCGTCGCCTCAGAAGGCGTTTGAGGAACTCATTGCGAACAGTTGGGATGCGGGCGCTGACTTCGTGGACGTTCGTGTGGCGATAGATTCGATCGGTTCTGAATCATGCCTAATGGTCTTTGATAACGGTGTCTCGATGAATGAGGATGGTTTAAGGGATCTATGGCATATCGCGTTCTCACCTAAGGTTGATAGACCAAACCGGGGCACTCGAAAGGTGATCGGAAAATTTGGGATTGGCAAGCTCGCTACCTTTGTTCTAGCGAATAAGCTTACCTACATCTGCAAAGCAGACGATGGAATTATTCGAAGGGTTACGATGAATTACTCAACTATAGAAAGTGGCGCCACGGCATCGGAGAATAGACTTATTAGAGATGTGATGCTTGATGTATATGAGGTCCCGGAATTGGAAGTTGGACAAGCGCTCTCCAATCTACCCAATGGCCGCGAGATTTGGGGAATGATTCAGTCGGGAGTGGATTATCATCCTGATGAAGATGGCTTTAGTGAGTACGGAGAAGCCCCAAACAGCTTCATCCGTGAACAATCTGACACTTGGACACTAGTCATCCTAACCGAAATCAAGCCTATTGGGAAAGAAATTCAAGTAGGACGTCTTCGTAGAATGTTGTCCTCTGCTCTCCCCCTAGGCGAGGGGATATCTATTCGATTAAATGGTGATTTTTTGAGATCAACGAAGTTCGACGCTAAGGTATTAGCACAGTGGTTAATCGGGCCTGGGCTTGGAATTGATAAAATACGAATGCATGCGAGTGAGCCTGGCCTTGACGATGCCATCATTGACAATGAGTACGACAGCAATAGCGTTCTGCCTCAGCAAGTGGAAGAAGTTCCCGTTACATATGGAGATATTCCGTTTCCTCATGCTGTTTTGCCAGGTGTTGGAACTATAAGTGGTATGGCCAGGCTCTTCGAGGATCGTGTTAGTGGGGCGAAGAGCGATAAGCTGGGCGATTCAAATGGATTTCATGTCAACGTGCTGGGTCGAGTTGTGAACCAGGGAGACTCAAGCTTTGGGGAGGAAAACTTGAGCCATGCTGTATGGTCGCGATTCCGACTAGCTATTCGCGTCGACGGTCTAAATAAGTATATTACTACTGATCGAGAAAAAGTAAAGGATCATCGCGATGTTCGTGTGCTTCGGGCATTCTTGCGCTCCGTGTTCAACCGGGCGAGGAGCGCTTATGATAGCGATGAGAATGCCAATCTAGTGAACGGCGCGGACCTTCTTGTCGGTTCTCTCGGAGTTCTCTCTCTTCATCCTCTTCGCAGTATCATTTCTGATTCTCTAAGGGGCGAAATTCAACCGACTTGGCTGGTTGATGAATCCGAGGTAGGTGACAAGGCGAGTGCTCTACTCGATTGGAGGGATAAGACTTCGACTGATATTCGGAACGCCCTTAGCAGTGTCCAATTTGAGGCTGTTGACGACGAATCATTCGCGAAGTATAGGCTTCGGGACCATTCTATTGTAGTGAACACCGAGCACCCCTTTGTTGTAGAGAATGGCAGGAGCAAGGCAGAGAAAGAGATTGTCCGTACGATTGCTATGATCAACATCTTATCTGATATGTATGCGTTGGAACTCGGGATTGGTCACGAAGATCTGGATCGAGTTCGGCGATACCGAGATGGACTAATGAGGTTCCAATCGATCAGTCGAAGAACTTCGGCTGCGACAATCATTCGGCTCTTGGCTCAGGCTCAGCACGAAAGCGGTCAAAGCAAGAAACTCGAGATGGTGGTTGCTGACGGACTGCGGCATCTTGGCTTTCACGTAAGAGATCTAGGGAAGCCTGGCGAACCAGAAGGTATTGCCAGTGCCTATGTATTACCTGCTGGAAGGGCGCCATCGGTTGACGACCCGCACCCCCCACTCTATAGCTTCTCGTTTGATGCGAAGTCTTCCAAACATGAGGTCGCCAAGACAGGAAACGTGAGCCTCGACGGTGTCGCAGAGCACCGAAAAAAGTATCACGCTGACTATGCTCTGGTAGTTGCTCCTGGGTACAGCGACGGGGCATTAGCTAGGCGCTGCGATGAGCAAAAGGTAGCTCCAATGAGGGCATCGGAGCTTGGTCGTCTTCTACAGTACACAATCGAGTACGGAGCTATCCCGCTGAGTAAACTAGAGGAAGTTCTGCTGATCTACGACCCCAACCAAGTGATCAGCTGGGTAGACGACCTTGAAAGCTGGTTGCGGGAGCAGCGTGTCCTAACGCTTGATGTGTTCCTCGGCGCACTCGAAAGCCTTAAAGGTAAGGTGCCGGATGCCCTTGCGGCTTCGATGATCGCGTATCAATGCAGAGAAGTGATGAAGGTTCCTGCTGTCACTGATGCGGACGTTCTAGCTGTTGCTTCCGGTCTTGCTGTGCTGGTTCCAGACCTTATTGGCGTGGACAGTGATAAGGTTGTGGTCAATGTCAGCGCGGTGAGGTTTGCGGATTCCGTGAGAGTTCAACTGGAAAAACTGGAACTGGACTTGGGCGGTCAGGAGGCATAGAAGCGATGGCCAATAGGACCGTCCATCCGTTTCCAGCTCGAATGGCGCCAAGCTTAGCAATGGCAGCACTGGACGGTTTGACGTCTCACGATCGAGTTCTTGACCCAATGATGGGTTCTGGAACCGTGCTGCGTCATGCCAGCCAGTTAGGCATTCCTAGTCTGGGATTCGATCTCGATCCACTCGCAGTGCTAATGAGTTCGGTGGGGACCACGCAGGTTGACCTCTCAGAGTTGCAGCTGAGCGTAGACAACTTGCTTTCGGAGGCGCGATCCTTGTTTACCTCTGATTGCTCCTTGCCATGGATCGATCAAGACCTGGAGACTACTAACTACGTAGACTATTGGTTTGGGCTTGAGCAGCAATTTGATCTGCGTCGCATTGCGTTCACTCTAATAAATATGAGACAGAAGCGAATGTACTCTGAGCCGGTCCTAAATGTGTTGCGCCTTGTACTAAGTCGCATAATTGTGACGAAGGAGAAAGGTGCTTCTCTGGCCCGAGACGTGTCACATAGCCGACCCCACAAGGTATCAAGCACCTCTAGCTACAGTGTTTGGGAAGGTTACATGTCGTCCTACCGTCGAGTGGTTAGTGTGTTAAGCACGCTCTCGTTCGCAGGCAAAGCCACGGTGGCATTAGGAGATGCTAGACAGTTGGCCAAGGTAGAATCTAAGTCTGTCGACGCGGTTATTACGTCCCCACCTTATCTAAACGCAATTGATTACATGAGGGGGCACCGATTGGCCTTGGTTTGGTTGGGGTACGATATTAAGGAGTTAAGGCGAGTCCGATCCCTCAGTGTTGGGGCGGAGCGTTCACCCGATCAGGAACGAGTGGGTATGGTTCGAGAAAGCGTCTTGCTAGCAATGAGCCAGTCGACAGAGCTTTCCTCGAGGCACCACCGGATGATTAGCCGATACGCCGATGATGTGTACAGGGTTATGTCTGAGTTCCAAAGAGTAACCAAACCAGGGGGCCGTATCACTCTCGTTGTGGGGAACTCAATGCTTCGAGGAGTATTCATCAGTAATCAAGGAGCCTTTACTGAAGCCGCTAGGCTGCTCGGTCTTAACCTGCTGAAACTCGAAGAGCGAGAACTGCCGAACCAACATCGTTACCTTCCCATGCCACAAAGCTCGGGTAGCCCTCTAGGGAGACGGATGCGCACTGAGACCATAATCAGCTTGTCGGTGCCCACGTAATAGAAGCTCCGGGTCCCTTGCTAGTCGCCCGAGAGCACCAGGCCGCCGCGGGGCGTGACCATGACGGCCCGCTCAAACTGGGCGACCCACGAGCCGTCCACGGTCCGGGCCTCCCACTCGTTGGCCATGTAGTGGGCGTAGTCTCCCTCGATTACGACCGGCTCCACCGTCATGACCAAGCCCTCGACCAGCTCCTCGCCGTCGCCGGGATTGCCGGCGAACGGGACCTGCGGGTGCTCCTCCCACATTAGCCGGCCGAGCCCGTGGCCGCAGAAGCCACGGGCGACGCTGCAGCCGTGGGCCTCAGCGTAGGACTGCATCGCCCACGAGACGTCGCCGACGTGATTGCCGACTCTCGCCGCGTCGATGGCGGCGTTCATCGCCTTGCGCGTGACGTCGATCAGGTGCCGGTGGCGGTCCGTCTCGGTTCCGACGGCGAAGGTGATCGCCGCGTCGCCGACGAAGCCGTTGAGCCGCATCCCGCCGTCGATCGTGAAGATGTCCCCGTCCTCCAGCATCTCCTCGCCGGGGACGCCGTGGACGACGACGTCGTTGCGGTTGGTGTTGATCGCGCCGGGGAAGCCGGCCTGGCGCTCGAAGATCGGTTCGCCGCCGAGGCGGGCGATGTAGTCGCGGGCGTAGGCATCGAGCTCGATGGTCTTGATGCCGGGCCGGGCCATGCGCTTGAGCTCGCGCAGCATCTTCGTCGTGGCGCGGTTGGCGACCTTGAGCGCGGCGAGTTCATCGGGTTTGCGGACGATCACGGGGAAGCCTCCGGTGGCCGAACCAGCTGTGGTCCGGCGGGGTGCGAGTGGGGCGGCGCCGGAACGGACCGCCAAGCGTGTCGATTACCACCTGTAAGGATAGTCGGCCCGGTCAAACGCTGCCCCGGGTCAGGCGGTTCCGGCTTCGCCGGGCTGACTTGCCCTGTCGGCGTACCCGGTCAGCCGATCCAGCTCGGTGACGGCGGCCTGGAGTTCAGCCAGCAACGGCGCGTCCGGGTCGGCCCGGGTCAGGGCGTCCGTCATGCCGTGGATGGACCAGAGAGTGCCGTCGCGCCGGCCGTGGAAGACCGGCCAGAGCGCCTCCCCCTCCCGCCGGTAGTCAGCGATGATCGAGCGGGTGTTGTGGAGCTTGTCGGCCGTCACGACGAGGCGGACCTCCGGCGACTCGGTCGGGAGCCGGTCGATGTGGGCCTGCTTGCTGGCGCGCCACGGCGGCTTCGGCGAACCGGCCGAGTCCGAGCAGCCCTCCACGATCCGGGCGACGCGCTCGCCGAACCGGGCGGCGATCGCGGCACGGGTCGCGGCGCCGCCCTGGTCTTCGACGGCGTCATGGAGCAGCGCGGCGATGGCCGTGTCCTCGTCGGCGCCGGCCTCGAGGACCAGTCCAGCAACCTGGAGCAGGTGGGCGATGTAGGGCGAGCCGGCCCCCTTGCGCCGCTGGTCGCGGTGGAGGTCGCTGGCGAACAGGTAGGCGTCGTCGAAGCGGGTGCTGACCATGGTGGGCAATCCAGCGTGGTCCTGGCGGCCGGGCGTCAGGAGGAGGTGGGTGGCGTGGCGGTCGCGTCCCGGCAGACCTTACCATGTCGCGACCGGTGCGCCGGTGCACTAGGTCGCTGGGTCGCTGGGTCGCTGGGACAGAGGGGGACAGGATGGAGCGATGGATCTGCACGGCCTGCGGGACGCAGTTCAGCGAGCGCGAGCGGCCGCCGGCGGTCTGCCCGATCTGCGCCGACGACCGGCAGCCGCCCAACGTCAACTTCGAGCAATGGACGACGCTCGGGCATCTGTCGACTGTCGGGAGTGTTCGCGTCGAGGAGCTGGAGCCGGGTTTGACCGCGATCGCCGCCGAGCCTGGGTTCGCAATCGGCCAGCACCCGACCCTCGCCCGGACGCCGGCGGGGAACGTCCTCTGGGACTGCATGGCGTACCTCGATGACGACGTCGAGCGGGCCGTCCGCGACCTCGGCGGGCTGACCGCGATGGCGATCTCCCACCCGCACTTCCACGGCAGCATGGTCGAGTGGGCCGACCGGTTCGACGTGCCGATCCATATCCACGCCGATCACCGGGCCTGGGTGATGCGGCCCTCCCCGCGGATCCGGTTCTGGGCGGGCGACACGCTGGAACTGGTGCCGGGCGCGACGGTGGTCCGGCTCGGCGGGCACTTCCCCGGCTCGGCGGTCCTGCACTGGGAGCACGCCGCCGACGGGCGGGGCGTCCTGCTGACCAGCGACACGATCTACCCGCTGCCGGCCTCCCGCCGGGTGACGTTCATGTACAGCTACCCGAACATGCTGCCGCTGCCAGCCGTCGAGGTCGCCCGGATCCGTGAGGCGATCGCCCCCTACGCGTTCGACCGGATCTACTCGTCCTGGTTCGGCCGCGGGATCGGACCCGGCGCCCGTGAGACCGTGCTGGCCTCTGCGGACAGCTATCTTGCAGCCCTCGGTGGCCACGTCGATCTCGTCCCACGGTCGTCCTGATTGGTCGTTTTCGGCGCGGAGCACGGGGGTGGGCGCTCATGGAAAGGGTGTGTCATGGCCAGTGATCGTCAGGATGGCCGGGTTGCCGTCGTCGTCGGAGCGAGCAGCGGGATGGGCCGGGCGACCGCGCGGGCGCTGGCGGGAGCCGGGTTCCGGGTGGTCGTCGCCGCCCGGTCGGGCGATGGCCTGGCGACGCTGGCCGAGGAACTGACCGGCGCTGGGGCGGAGGTCGTCGCCGTCACGGCCGACGCAACCCGGCGGGCGGACTGCGAGCGGGTGGTCGCGGTGGCACTCGGCCGGTTCGGGCGGATCGACGCGCTGGTCAACTGCGTCGGGGTCAACATCCCGCGGCGGCGGGTCGATGAGCTGACCGACGCGAGCTGGCGGCTGATGATCGACGGCAACCTGACGGCGGCGTTCAACCTGACGCAGGCCGTCCTGCCGGCGTTCCGGAGCCAGCGGGACGGGCTGCTCGTCCACATCTCGTCCTCGTCGGCCCGGCGAGCGGACCAGTCGGGCATCGCCTACCAGGCGGCCAAGGCCGGGGTCGCGGCGCTGGCCCACGGGACGATGGAGGAGGAGCGGGGCAATGGTATCCGGACGACGGTGATCTACCCCGGCCTGACCGACACGGACTTCATCCTGCAGCGGCCAGTCCCGCCGACGCGCGAGGTGCTGGACCGGGCGATCCAGCCGGAGGACGTCGCGGCGGCCTGCCTGTTCGTCGCCCAGCTCCCGGCCCGCGCCCACGTCCCCGACCTGCTGCTCTACCCGTCCGATCCGTTGGGGTAGGGTCATCGTCGACAGTGGTTGAGAACATTGCCTCCTTGACATGTGAGAGGATCGATTCTAAGCTGGTGCAACGATCTAGTAAATCGGTACACAAGCGGCGTCAACCGACAGGTGGCTTGGGGTAGCACGCTCATGGAACGGAACGTCGTCACCATTCAGCATGTGGCGGCGCTGGCCAAAATATCGCCCAGCACCGTTTCCAATCTGCTCAATGGCCGGACGGACCGGATGAAGCCGGAAACTCGCGAGCGCATCGAGCTCGCGATGGAACGGCTCAACTACCGGCCCAGCCAGATCGCCCGACAGCTCAAGACCGGTCAGACGCCGCTGCTCGGGCTCATGGTGCCGTCGGTCGCGAACCCGTTCTGGGGGGCCTTTGCGCAGCAGGCCGAAGCGACCGCCCGTGAGCTCGGCTATCAGGTGTTACTTGGCAACGCCGGGCGCGACGTGGAGGCCGAGGAGCACTATGCCGAGTCGCTGCTGTCCCTCGGCATCCGGGGCCTGATCCATGGCTCGTCGCCGCTGTCGCTGGATCATCTCGGCCGGATGGCCGCCCGCGGCATGCGTGTCGTCACGTTCGATCATCGTGGTTCCGACTCGTCCCAGTCTGCGCCGGTCGCCGATGAGTACGACAGTGTCAGCGTCGACAACACCGCCATCGCCCGGGTAGCCGTCGAGCACCTGATCGGGCTCGGTCACCGCCGGATCGGCCTCCTGTCCGGCCCGCTCAAGACCTCGAGCCGCCAGCTCCGGTTTCTCGGATACCAGGACGCACTGGAGGCAGCCGGGGTCCCATTCGACCCTGATCTGCTCTGGGAGGCCCGCGGTTTCGACGGATTCGGTGACGTCGAGGGATCCGAACTCGGCCGGATCGGGACGCATGAGCTCATGCGGGGTGACCGCCCCCCAACGGCGCTGCTCGCCATCAACGACATGTTCGCTTTTGGGGCCTACGCCGCCGTTCGGGAACTGCATCTCACCATCCCCGACGATCTGTCGGTGGTAGGGATCGACGACATCGTCTTCGCCTCGATCGCGTCACCGCCACTGACGACCGTGCGGCAGCCACTTCGTGAGTTGCTGGCGGCGGCCGTTCCCCGGGTGATTGCGCGGGTGGAGGGGCGGGACAAAGGACCGGCCGAGCATCAGACCATGCCGGCCGAACTCGTCGTCCGCGGCTCGACCTCGCCGCCATGGACGGGCTCGGGCTAACCAGGGTCAGACGACATCCGTACCCGATCTCCGGCGGTGTCGCCGGGAATCCACCAGTTCAGCGCCGGGCGGGGTCCGGCGGGAGGCAAGTCGATGAAGACGGTCCTGTTCACCAAGATGTTCAAGGGGCACGACATCGATGCCGTCGCCGAGCAGACGAGCCAGCTTGGGTTCGATGGGACGGATCTCCTGATCCGGGACGGCTTCCACGTTAGCCCAACGAGGCCGGAGCAGATTGGTCCGGCGGTCGCGCGGCTCGCGGCGGCGGGTCTGTCGGTGCCGATGGCGACGACCGACCTCAACCACTCTGAGGGAGCGGGCACCGAGCGCCTGTTTGCGGCAATCCGGGAGACCGGTATCTCCGTCGTCCGGCTGGGCTATTGGCCCTATCAGCCGGAGCAAGGTTATCGGACGTTGTTCGAGCAGGCCCGACGTGACCTCGACGGGTTGGAAGGACTGGCCCGCCGCACGGACCTCCAGCTCGCGATTCAGCTTCATGGCGACACGCTCCATGGTTCGGGCGCTCAGACGCTGGCGCTGCTGGACGGGCACGACCCACGCTACATCAGCGCCTACCCCGATCCTGGCAACCAGACCGTCCAGGACGGGCGCGAGAACTGGCGGTTCACATTCGACGTGCTCGGCCCGTGGTTGTCGTGCGTCGGCGTCAAGAACGGTGGCTGGTTCCCCCACGATCTCGCGAAAACGGGGCAGCGGCGCTGGCACTCCGACTGGCTCGGGCTGGCCGATGGGATGGTGCCATGGGACGAGATCATCGCTCACCTCAAGGGGACCGGCTTCGATGGGCTGCTGACACTGCACAGCCACTACGAGGTCCCGTTCGATTCGGTGATTGCCCAGACCCGCTCCGACCTCGTCTACATCAAGCGACTGCTCGGCGCGGAGGTCCGCGAGCCGAGTCTCGTCTAACCGAAGTGCGGGCTCCGGCCTCGCCTGAACAGAAAGTGTATGGAGCCACATTCATGACGACGCACGCGACTGATCAAGCGACAACCGCCTCAGCCGCCGCTTCCGATGGAGGGGTGGGACTGACGGGCAAGGTAATCATCGTGACGGGCGGCGGGTCCGGGATCGGCCGCGGGATCGCCGAAGGGTTCGGGCGTCACGGTGCCCACGTCGTGCTGACCTACATGACGAGCGACGCCGGAGCGAACGCGGCGGCGGAGGTAATCCGCGATGCCGGCGGTCTAGCTCACGCCATCAAGGCGGACCTGACCCGCGAGGAGGATGCCGCCCTGATCGCTGAGACAGCGATTGCCGAGTTTGGTCAGATCGACGTGCTGGTCGCCAACAGCGGCGGGCTCCTTCAGCGCGCCCGGGTCTCGGAGTGCTCGCTGGACCTCTGGAACCGGGCATTGTCCGTCAACCTGACCAGCGCTTTCCTCGCCTGCCGGGCGGTGTTACCGCACATGGAGGCGGCCCGGCAGGGCGCGATCGTGACCGTAAGTTCACTCGCGGCGCACGACGGCGGCGGCACCGGCGCGGCGCACTATGCGGCGTCGAAGGCCGGCGTCCTGACCTTCACCAAGGCGTTGGCCAAGGAAGTCGGCGGGCTCGGCATCCGGGTCAACAGCGTCGCGCCGGGGCTGATCGGTACCCAGTTCCACGACCAGTTCAACACGCCCGAGGGTCGCAAGGCCGTCGTTGGCCGGACTCCGCTGGCGCGGGAAGGTACCCCGGACGACGTTGCCAACACCGTGCTTTTCCTAGCATCGCCAATGGCGAGCTTCATCACCGGCGAGACCATCGAGGTCAACGGTGGTCAGGGGTTGTTCTAGCGTGAGTAGCTCATCAATGACGGCGGGACAGCACACAAGGGCCAACGCGCTGGACGGCCTCGTCGTGGTCGTCGCCGGGGCCAGCAGCGGGATAGGCCGGGCGACGGCGGTCGAGCTGGCGCGGGCCGGTGCCCGGCTCGTGGTCTCGGCCCGCTCCGGCGATGCCCTGACCGAGCTCGCCGACCAGCTGACACGCGCCGGGACCAACATCATCGCCGTTCCCGCCGATGTCACACGGGCCGATGCCACCAACGACCTGGTGCGAGCCGCGACCGATCGCTTCGGGCGAGTCGATGTGCTTATCAACTCGGTCGGGACCAATACCCCGCGGCGGTCGCTCGGCGAACTGACCGTCGAGAGCTGGCGGATGTTGATGGACGTCAATCTGACGGCGGCGTTCAACCTGACGCAGGCCGTCCTGCCGGCGTTTCGGCAACAAGGCAGTGGTCTGCTGATTCACATCTCGTCGTCAGCGGCGAAGAAGCCAGACCAGTCCGGCGTCGGCTATCAGGCCAGCAAGGCCGGGCTGGTCGGGCTGGCGCACGGGACGATGGAAGAGGAGCGGGCCAACGGCGTCCGAGTCTCGGTGATCTTCCCTGGCATGACCGACACCCCGCTCGTGCAGAAGCGGCCGACCCCGACGCCGCCGGAGACGCTGGCCAAGGCGCTCCAGCCGGAGGACGTCGCGGCCGCCTGCCGCTTTGTCGTCGGCTTGCCGGCGCGGGCTCATGTGCCCGAACTCGTGCTCTATCCCTCGGCTCTTTGATCGTCCGCCCGCCGGATCGCCCGCCGTGGCGACCGCTGGCCCAATGAAGACCGGAAAGGAGGAACAGATGAACGCAACTTCGACGCGCGATCGTCCAGCCACGGAACACCATGACGGCGCCCTGCGGACGATCCGGGTCGCGATGATCGGCGCCGGGAACATGGCGACTCGGGTTCACTACCCGTCGCTGGCGTCGCTGCCGGGCGTCGAGTTCGCGGCGATCTGCGATCTCAACGCCGCCCGGATGAACGAGGTCGCCGACCAGTACGGCATCTCCGAGCGATTCAGCGACTACCGGGCGATGGTTGAGGCCGTCGCGCCGGACGCCGTCTACGCCATCGGCCCGCCACAGCTGATGTACGACGTCTGGGTCTGGTGCCTGCAGCAGGACCTGAATCTCTACGTCGAAAAGCCGCTCGGAACGTCGCTGCATCAGGCCGACATGCTGGCGCATCTCGCCGCCGCGAACGGTTGCGTGACGCAGGTCGGGTTTCAGCGTCGGGCGTCGCCACTGGCGAATCTGCTCCGTAATGCCTGCCTGGCTCGCGGCCCGATCTACCAAGCGACCGTGCGCTTTCACAAAGCCGCGCCAACGCCGTTCCTTGGAGCCATCGATCACATCCTCGACGACACCGTCCACGCGATCGACACCCTGCGCTGGCTGTGTGGCGGTCCAGTGCGGGATGTGTATCCCGCGCTGCGGCGGATCGGCGTCCCGGACGTCAATGTCGTGTCGGCGATGCTGACGTTCGCCAACGGCGCCATCGGCCATCTCGCGAACAGCTGGGTGAGCGGGCGGCGGACCTTCGCCATCGAGATGCACGCTCCGGGCATCTGTGCCGAGGCGGACTTGGAGACGGAGGGTCGGCTCTTTGCCGATGGCGACGTTGCCGGGACGGTCTATCGGGCGGCCGACGTCGCTGGCGGCGATGCGTTCAACGTGCTTGGCGGGTTCCGAGCCAAGAACGAGGAGTTCATCGGCTGCATCCGGTCCGGGACCGAGCCGTCGTCGTGCTTCGCCGATGCGCTGCACACCATGGAGATCGCGGAGCGGCTCCACGCCGCCGACCTTGGTGAAAGGAGGGCCGCCGGCTAGCACGCCTGCCAAGCGAACGGCTCAGAGACGTCGAGGAACACTCGCATCGACGCACAACATTCCGTCGGTGATGACGACGAAGCGAATGGAGCATGGCGATGACGCCTGACAAGAGCAACACCACGGGTCTTCCGGTGACCTTCGGCCAAACCGGACCAAGCCGGATCAGTCGCCGCTCGGTGGTTCAGGGCGGGGCCGGTCTAGGCCTCGCCGCGGCGATGGCCCCGTTGACCCCGCGTCGATCTATGGCCTCACAGGGTGTGACTGGTGAGGTCAACGTCCGGATCTTCCCGTTCGGGACCGGCGTCGAGGATATCTACGCCCAGATCAAGTCTGGATTTGAATCCGAGAACCCCGGTGTGACAGTCAACTTCGACCTCCAGCCCTGGGACAACCGCTACCCGAAGATGTTGGCTGACCTCGCCGCCGGGACCGGCCCCGACGTCATGTTCATCACGACCGACGTTTTGATCCGCTTCAGCGAAGCCGAGGCGATCAAGGCGGTCGGCGATGTGGTCGATCCGGCGGCCTGGGACGGGTACGACCAGGACACGATCGACGAGATTACCCTGAACGGTAAGCGCTGGTTCATGCCGATGGACCAGGAAGTGCCGATCTGGATGACCAACAAGGCGATGCTGGCTGACGCCGGGCTGGATGCCGAGAACCCACCGGGAACGTGGGACGAGATGCTCCAGATGGGCGAGAAGGTCAAGGAGTCTAGCGGCGGCAGTATCTATGGCTGGGGCTATGCCGCGGCGTCACCGACGCTCAACACGACGTTCTACCCGTTCCTCTATCAGGCCGGTGGCCGGCCGATCAGCGAGGACGGGTCAGCGCCGACGTTCAACAGCCCAGCGGGTGTCGAGGCGCTGACCTACATCGTCGAGCTGTTCGACCGGGGGATCAGCTCGCAGGAGTACCTGCAGCCGATCGACACCGGGCAGGACCCGTATACCCAGGAGTATGAGGCGGTCTCGATTCACTCCTTCGCGGCGGCCATCATCCAGACTCGGACACTCAACCCGGCGATCGACATTGGGCTGACGCCAGTGATCTCCAACAAGGAGGCCTGGGGCTTCGGCGGGATGCGCTCGTGGGCGATGTCGAACTCGACCCAGAACCCGGACGCCGCCGCGGCGCTGCTCATGTACCTGTCAAAGCCGGAGACAATGGCGATGCACAGCAAGGCGTTCGGGGTCTTCCCGGTCAAGCCGGCGGTCGCTGACGGGCTCTACGCGGACGATCCACTGCTCAACACCCTGCCGCCTCGGTTCCCGAACATCTTTGGTGAGCAGAAGCATAAGTACGGTCGGGATCTGATGCCGCTGGTCGTTCCCGAGATCCAGGGGGCAATCCTCGGTGTCAAAACCCCGCAACAGGCGCTCGATGACGCGGTCGAGGCTGTCGCCAACCTGTTCGCCACCGGCGGGTAGTCTGTTCGTCCGGCCGGCCGGGATCGCGCGATTCCGGCTAGCCGGGTCAACCTACCCCGTGGAGGTCCATCGCCCATGGCGGTTGCGGTTCCCCCTGTCACCCGGTCCCGAAGGGTCCAGAAGCGCCGGCAGACGCTGATCGCCTACGCGTTCCTGTTCCCGACCCTGCTGATCTTCGTCGTCTTTCGCCATGGGCCGGCGGTCGCGAGCCTGTTGCTGGGTTTTTTCAACTGGACGATCGTCGATACGCCGGAATTCGTGGGTCTGGACAACTATACCCGGCTGGCCCACGACGACATCTTCTGGCGCTCATTGAAGAACACCGGCCTGTTCGTGCTGATGACCGTGCCGACCGATGTGGTGCTCGCGCTGTTTCTGGCCGTGCTGGTCAATCAGCCGTTACGGGGTATGTGGCTGTTCCGACTTGCGTTCTTCATGCCGTTCGTAACCGCGACCGCGATCGTCGCCATCGTCTGGCGCTGGATCTACCAGCCGCAGGGCCTCGCCAACGGGGCGCTGGAGTTCTTCGGTCTCGACCCGCTGACCTGGCTGTCGAACCCGGACTGGGCGCTACCGGCCGTGGCGATCATGTCCGTCTGGAAGCATGTTGGGTTCAATATGCTGATCCTGGTGGCGGGGTTGCAGGCGATCCCACAGGACTACGAGGAGGCCGCCCGGTTGGATGGCGCGGGCCCGCTTGGCATCTTCTTAGGCATTACCTTGCCGCTTCTGCGACCGGTACTCGTGCTGGTGACGATTCTGACGACGATCGGCTCCTTCCAGGTCTTCGATGCCGCCTATGTCATGACGAACGGTGGCCCGTTCTACGCCACAACGACGGTGGTCTATTACATCTATCAGAACGCCTTCGGCCAATACCAGATGGGCTATGCCGCGGCGATCGCGTTCGCGCTGTTCGTTATCCTGCTCGTGCTGACATTGCTGCAACGGCGATTCCTGGGAGGCGGCGACGATGTCTACTAGGGAGCAACCGCTCGAAGGGACGATCGGACGCGTTCAGCTGCCGGCCACGGTTTCACCAACGGGCCGTGTGCTGCACCGGGCGTTGCGGGTGGGCCGGGTCGTCGCGATCTACGCCGTGTTGGTGGCCGTAGCCGTGCTGATGGTGACGCCGTTCGTGGCGATGGTCTCGGTGTCGTTGCAGTCTGGCGTTCGGGCCGCCCGGTTCCCGATCGACTGGATCCCGGATTCGCCGACGCTCGACAACTACCGGACGATCTTCCAGAACTCGCATATTGGCCGCTGGTTCTTCAACAGTGTTGTCGTCTCGGTCGTCGGAACCGCCCTGGCGCTGTTCACGGCATCCACCGCCGGGTACGTCTTCGCCCGGATGGAGTTCCCGCTCAAGAACGTCATCTTCTGGTCGCTACTGGCCATGCTGATGATTCCGGGGCAGGTCACGCTCATCCCGGAGTATCTCCTGTTGGTCCAACTGAACTGGGTCAACACGTATACCGCGCTGGTGCTGCCGGGCGTGACGAGCGCCTTCGGAACATTCCTGATTCGACAATACCTCCAGGCGATCCCGAAGGATTTCGAGGATGCGGCCCGCCTCGATGGGGCGTCGGAGTTCAAGGTCTACTGGCAGATCGTCCTGCCGATGTTGACCCCAGCCCTTGCCACGCTGGGAACGCTCCAGTTCCTGAACCTCTGGAACGAGTTCCTGTACCCGCTGGTCGTGACCACGACCGGAACGATGCGAACCCTGCCGGTGGGACTCGCGACGCTGGAGACACCTACCGGCGGCCTGCCGGAACTCCTCGCCGGGACCACGATCGCCCTGCTGCCGACGATCGTCGTCTTCCTCTTCTTCCAGCGCTACTTCGTGCGCGGTGTCGTCACCTCCGGCATCAAGGGATAGCCGGATCGAACTTCAGCCCGGCATCACTGCGGGCCAGGGAGCCCTTTCATCCATGAATCACCCTGAGATGATACCCGACGCGACGGTCGCCATCCTGCTGCCGCGCCACATCCGGCGCCGCGTGCTCCCGGAGGACGCCGAGGTGCGGCTCCGGCAGATCGCCGAGGTGCGTGAGCCGGTCGGCGAGACGCTGGAAGCCGGTGAGATCGCCGGGCTCATCGAGGGTGCCTCAGCCGTCCTGACCGGCTGGGGGACCCCGTCGCTCGTCGACGTGCTGGGCGGCGCTGACCATTCCGTTGGCCTCGTCGCCCACACCGCCGGGACCATCCGGCACCTGGTGCCGGCCGAGAGCCTCGGGGACGGGCTGCGGGTGAGCCATGCGGCCGGGATCATCGCCTCGGCGGTCGCCGAGCTGGTCATCGGTGAGGCGATCACGATGCTGCGGCAGGTGAGCCGGCATGACGCGGCCCTTCGGCGAGGTGACGACTGGCGGGAGCTGCTCGACCGCTATCCGGGGCGCCTGCTCGGAAGCCAGACCGTCGGCGTGGTCGGTTCCGGGTACGTCGGCCAGAAGGTGATCGGTCTACTGCGGGCATTCGGTTGTAAGGTACTCGTCTCCGACCCGTACCTGACCGGGGCGCGGGCCGCCGAACTGGGCGTCGAGCAGACCGAGCTTGACGACCTGTTCGCGCAGAGCCTGGTCGTCACGCTCCACGCGCCGGTTCTGCCGTCGACAGTGCGGATGGTCGGGTCACGGCAACTGGCCCTACTGCGAGATGGTGCCCTGTTCCTCAACATGGCCCGAGGCGCCCTGGTCGATGACGACGCCCTGCTGGCCGAGCTCCAGTCTGGCCGGTTCCGGGCGGTCCTGGACGTCTTTGAGCGGGAGCCGATCCCGACCGATAGTCCCTACCTCCTACTGGACAACGTCGTCGTTACCCCGCACATCGCTGGCCGGACCGAGGACACGCATCTCCTCCAGGGCCGAGCGATGGTCCAGGAGATCGAGCGGTATCTGAGTGGAAAACCATTGCAGTACCAAGTGACGGCGGCGATGTGGGAGACGATGGCCTGATGATCAGTCATTGGCGTCTGCCTGGCTGGTCGGAATCCCTGTAATCTCGAACGACACGCTTGGCACCCCCTCTTCAAGCCGACAGCGCATGGTCGCGATCGCATCGGCGGCGGAGTCGATCAGGGTGAACGCGCGGTCCAGCTCGGCGGCGGCGACGCCGGTGGTGCCGCATTCGGCGAAGAAGTCCAGCACCGTGTCGTCGAGAAGCGATGAGGCGCGGACAGTTCGTGACCGGTCCCGGCTGGTATTGCATGGCGGGTCGATGGAGATCGGCCGAACCGAGGCGTCCGACACCGGCATCGGGCGTGGGCTGGTGACGGCTACCGTCGAGTCCAGTGTCCGTCAGAGCCGGTTTGGGCGATGGCCGAGGGAGGAGTCTCGACGTGCGCCATCGTACAATTTGAAGAACCAGCCGGGGAGCTCGACGGTCGGCGCCCGATGCCCGTCGCGGCGGCCCCGATGAGCAGGAGTACCAGCGATGCGCCTCGTCCGGATCGGTCTCGCCAGCGTCAACTCCACCGTCGGCGCCTTCGCCGCCAACGTCGATCAGGCAGTCGGGCAGGCCCGGCGGATGGCCGATGACGATGTCACCGTCGCCGTCTTCCCGGAACAGCTGATCGGCGGCTACGCCCCGGAGGACCTGCCGCAGTGGCGCGGCTTCGTCGATGGCCAGTGGGACGAGCTGGTCCGGTTCGCCCGGGAGACGGCCTCGCTGCCGCTGGTCTCGGTGCTCGGGGTGACGATCGCCGAGGACGGGCTGCGCTACAACTGCGCGGCCGTCACCGCCGGGGGGCGGGTCCTCGGGCTGGTCCCGAAGGAGAAGCTGCCAACCTACAACGTCTACTACGAGCAGCGCGTCTTCACCCGCGGCCTGCCCGGTCAGCACGGCGAGCACCGCGGTGTCCCGTTCGGCGACTACCTGTTCCGGTTCGACTTCGGGGTGCTGGCGGCGGAGGTCTGCGAGGACCTCTGGAGCGCCGATGGGCCGGTCCGGCGGCGGGCTTACTCCGGCGCCGAGATCATGGCCAACGTCTCGGCCTCGGTCTACCGCGTTGGTATCCACCGGACGCGGGAGGAGCTGATCGCCACCCGGGCCAGCGACCACCAGGTGACTTATGCCTACACCAACATGCTCGGCGCCAACGATGCGCTGATCTTCGACGGCGGCGGCTTCGTCTCCCAGAACGGCAAGCGGATGCTGGCGGCGCCCCGCTTCCGCGACGGGTTCGCGGCGGTCAGTGTCGACCTCGACCGGACGCTGCGGCTCCGGACCGAGAACACGACGTGGCGGGATGACCAGCGCGACTTCGCCGCGACCGAGACGCCCGTCCCGACGCTGTCGTACCCAGGCGAGGTCGTCGACACATCGGCCGGTCGGGCCCGGCTGCGCTACCCGGTGCCGGCCCAGCGCTCGTTCTTCCTGCCGGACGAGACGCCCCGACCGACGGCCCGGCAGGAGCTCTGCGAGGAGATCCTCGATGCCCTCGCGCTCGGGGTTGGCGACTACTACGAGAAGCTCGGCGCCTTCCGCCAGATCGGCGTGGCGCTGTCCGGTGGGCGGGACTCGCTCCTGACGCTGCTGGTCGCCCACCGCTACGCCCGCCGCGTCCGGCCGGACGACCCCGGCGCGTTGCTCCGGGCGTTCACGATGCCGTCCCGCCACAACACGGCGGAGACCCGTGGGGCGGCGGCGCGGATCTGCCGCGACCTCGGCGTCCCGCTGGAGTCGGTCGAGATCCACGAGGCCCACGAGCGTGAGATCGCGGCCGTCGGCGCGATGCTCGGGCCGGACCAGCCGGTGACGGAGCTGACGCGGCAGAACATCCAGGCGCGGATCCGGGCGCAGCGGATGTGGAACTGGTCCAACTCCGCCGCCGGGCTCTACCTCCAGACCGGCAACATGAGCGAGCGGGCGGTCGGCTACACGACGATCGCCGGGGACCTGACCGGTGGGCTGGGCGTGCTGGCCAACGTCCCGAAGACGGTCGTCAACTACCTGCTCGACTACCTCGCCGACACGACGGGACACGAGGGAATCGCGATGGTGCTGGCCTCCCCGGCCGGTCCGGAGCTGGCCGACGACCAGCGGGGCGAACACGAGCTGATGCCGTTTCCGGTGCTGGACGCCTGCTTCCACCTGTTCGCCTACGAGAAGCTCCAGCCGGACGAGATCGAGCAGGTCCTGGTCGAGATGTTCCCGGAGCTGTCCTCGGCGACGCTGGCCGGCCACGTCGACCGGTTCACCCGGCTGTTCCTCCAGAACATCTACAAGTGGGTCCAGGCGCCGATCTCGCTCCACATCGGCAACCTCGACCTCGACCGCGAGCGGGCGCTGCAACTCCCCGTCGTCCAGAAGTCGACCTGGGCGAGAGGGACGGATGCGGGCGAGCGGCAGGCGGCGATGGTCGGGAACGGGACGAGGCCGGTCGAGGTGGAGTAGGGGCGGTCGGGCCGGTCAGGCGAGGACGGTGTCGCCCGGCGCTGCCGTGAGCTGCTGGTAGCGGGTGAAGAGGACGACGAGGCGGTCGGTGTCCCCGGCGAACGTCTTCTTCGGGGCATAGAAGCCGGTCGACGGCCCGGTCGACCGGCTCGTGCGCCTTCCGCAAGTCGGGCGGCATCGTCAGCGGGCTCTTCTCCGTGGATCACAATCTGATCTGGTCGTCGTACCCCTCTTTGGTGGCTAGCAATCGGTCGATAGAGCCGCCGAACAGACCGGCCCGGAGTGGTGGCCAATCTGCACCATCAGTTGCGAGTTCCTCATCAGCCCGCTTAGCCATGGCTCTGCCACTTCCCAAATGACGGTACTGAAACCATCCAACAGGACCCCATGCCTTCCTTCCGGGCCGAAATGTGTGTTCGTAGATTGCGAGTCCGAGCATGTATTCGAACCGATCGAAGGCCTCAATGAATTGGGCATCCATTGGGAGAATCTCTCGTAGTCCATCCCATAACGATGCAGTCTTCCAGAGGTGATCGGTCATCGCCACGACCCTGTTCTGATCGTAATCACCCAAGACACGTTCAAGATCAAAGCTGGCCATCGCGGGATGGACGACATCGAGCAATGGTTCCGGGGCTGGAAGGTCCCGTCTGTTCCTGAAGGGCTCATAGAGGAGCGTGCGCAAGCTGTCATACCGGCCGTTCGCTACACACGCGATGCCGGCCGAATACAGCGCCAGAAGGGCGGGATACATCCTCAGCTCGGACCAAACGTCACCACTGTAACCACCCACGGGAGGGAGATCGAACAGCCGGGTGAGAACGCCTGACCAGATCAGGTCATGCTCGGGTGCTCCCCAGTAGCACCCGGTCGCCATCAGGCTGCGCAGTGTCTCGGTCAACTGCTCGTACGCGGTGAGACGTGCCAGCACCGATTCCTTGGTGATCGGTTCGCTATATGCGTCCCTGGGCCATGCATCCAGGGCACGCCTGACCCGGAGCGCTTCTCCGTTGACCATCTCATACAGGCGGATGCGCTTGGTCGGGTCCACGAGGTACTGCTTCAATGTGCTGCGCGCGATGGCGGCGGAGACTAATTCCGGGCGGCTCATGCCCTCGAGTCCGGAGATGGTGTCTGCCAGACGTCGGAAAAGCTGGTCTGCGTCCATGTACCTGATCATCCGTCCGCTACGATCGTCGAGGAGCGATGTCGCCACCGAGCCCGGCTCGCCGCGGCTGGACCAGTAGGTCGAGAACCACGGGCTTTTGGTATTGCGGAGTGCTTCGACCAGCGCCGTATCCCAGTTGCCAGACCAACCGCAGATCATCAGACCGTACTCGCGGAAGACCTGAGCCAACAGGTCCTCCATGGCAGGCGGATACGTACCGAGTTCAGCGATCGTGTTCCTCAGCCGGGCGCCGACATAATCGCCATGCAGTTTGATGACGGTGCATCGGTTGTGAGCCAGCGGGTAGACCTTGGTGATGTCGTCTTTCGACGCAATGACCGACGGCGTGACGCCCTGGGCTTCCAGAGCCCGTTCCAGGAGGCGATCAAAGTTGGTCGTCACGATGACCCGTATGTAGCCACGCGCGACCAACTCCGCGATTGCCTGATGAGCGATAGTTGGCTCTTTGATCCCTTGGGCACGCTCCTCGTCAGTAGGTTCGAGGTAACGATGGATGATGCGGCTCCGCTCGGGCTGCGTGTCGGCGAGTTTCGCAAGGATGTCGCTGTAGTTCGGCTCCACGCCGAACCGATCCTGGTACCACTGCTCCGGTGTGGGGTCGCATTCAATGCCCTCTGCAAGAGCAATGCGCTTGATGAGGTCGACGACGATCTCCCAGCCTGTAAGGATCTGTGCCGCCCGTGAAATGCCAGATCCGACCAACAAGGCAAACGAGCCGGGAGCGAGGTGGGTAGCAATCGACAGACTGGTGAGAGGATCGAGTGGCATAGGGGCTGCGGCCGCCTCGGTCTGGTTCAAGGGGTCACTGGAGGTCAATACCCACTCCTGCTGCGCTCATGGGTCTCGCCCTGCCACCTGGCGGCGAACTGGACGGCGCGGGTCTCGACCTCGTTCCAGCTGATAAGCGGCATGGGTAAAGTCACCTCGTCGTGGAGCCATGTGTGCCGGTCAGGATGCCATAGTGCGGATGCCTCGGGACGGTATCAGGCCTGTTTCGGGCCTGTTTCGGGTCCGGGTTGTCACCGTGGTGGCGGAGGAGGTCTCCACCCCCAGCCCCTCCCCGGCTCCCGGTTCACTCGATCACCTGACGGTGATCTCGACTCACCGGTCCCAGGGAGGGGCTGGGGGTGGGGACTGCCCCGTCATCACCCCGGCTGCCCAGCACCCACCGTTGCTACAATCACCCCATCTGACGAACCCGCCGCCGGACCACGACCGGACCGGCCAGCCCACGAGCGAGGTGTCCCCATGGCAGCGATCGCCGTCGAAGCCCCGGCCCAGACCATGACCGAAACAACCGAAACAACCGAAACAACCGGGACGACCGAAGTCCCGTCCCACACGCCGTACCGCGTCTCCGTCGCCGAGTACGTCGCCTTCCGCCGGGACGGGTTCCTCGTCGTCCGCGGCCTGCTCTCACCCGATGAGGTCCGGGAGCTGCGCGAGCACACCGGGGACCTGATGCAGGGCCGGCTCCCGGAGCAGTCCGGCCAGCAGCTGGACCAGCGCGACACGATGGGCGACAAGGGCGTCAGCACGCAGGAGCTGGCCGCGCCGCCGGCCGACCTCAGCCCGGAGGAGAAGGCCGACTACTTCCTCCGCATCCACATGCTGCACCGGCAGCTGGAGCTGCACGAGCGCTACCTGCTCCATCCTCGCGTGCTGGACGTCCTTCAGGTCCTGATCGGGCCCGATGTCTCCGCGCTCCAGTCGATGCTGTTCCTCAAGGGGCCGGGCAAGCCGGGGCAGGGCTGGCACCAGGACACCTTCTACATCCCCACTCACCCCGACACCCTCTGCGGCGCCTGGATGGCGATCGACGACTGCGACGAGCACAACGGGGCGATGTGGTTCGCTTCCGGGTCCCAGCACGAGCCGGTCTACCCGCCCCATTCCGGCTATGGCTACGGCGACACGGACATCAGCGACATCGGGACCGTCAGTGGCGTCAGCGATCCGGACGACGAGCACAACGACCTGGCCCGGATCGCGGACCGGTACCCCCACCTGCTGGGAGCCGTGAGCGCGGGCGACGTCGTCTTCTTCGGTGGGCACGTCATGCACCGGAGCAAGCAGAACATCACCACCGACCGCTTCCGGCGCTCGTTCGTCGGCCACTACTGCAACGCCCGCTCGTTCACGCAGTGGGGGGCCGAGCTATCGGTCGATCCGGAGACGGGGATGAGCAACAACTCGCACATCCTCGCCCGGGGCGACACCCACCTGCCCTTCGCGACGCCCCGGTTCGGGACGCCCTGCGCCGCGCTGCTCTCCCCCGAGGAGCGGCGGACGGAGAGCGCGATCGCCGACATGATGATGGGCGACATGGACAGCGGCCTGATGGGCGCCGAGGAGGCCGACCCGACGCTCGAGGACGACCACTGACCCATGCCGGCGGAACGACGTTGACGACGAACCATCAGCCGGGTGCGAACGCCGCGAAATGGGGCCGTCGCCATCGGCCACCATCGCCGAATCCAGTGTCGTCCAGCCGGACCCTTCCGGGCTGGAATGCTGACCAGTGAGCCACCGCCCGATCACAGCCGGAACGTCAACACGCTGATCGAGTGGGGCGGGAAGTCGTACGCGCTCTCGGGCAGAGGCTGATCCGGCCGGGCGCGAATGCCGACCGCGTCAGGACGGTCCATCGTGTTGTGGGCCAGCAGATCGTCGCCGCCGACCCCGAGGTCATGGACGTCGACCCGGCGGGGCAGGTCGCCAGTCCCGTCGAGGATCAGCCGCGCCGTGATCGCCTGGTCCGGATGGCGGTTGATGACCGACAGGTGGAGCAGCGAACGGTCGGCGCTCAGCGACGCGGCGGCGTCGAGATACGGCACATGCCCCGGTCGGCTCGCGAACCGTCCGTGGGCGTCGGGCACGGGGTCGCGTCGAATGTCTTGGGTGATGCCCGGCGACTCGGTCGTCGTCCGGACGGCGATTGGTCCGGTCTGGCGCTGGAGCAGGTCCCAGACCGCGTAGGTCGCGCTCCGGACGAGGCCGCTGGGCCGGACCTCCAGCAGCGGGTTGGCGTTGACGAGGTTGACCGTATTGGCCATCGTCGGAGCGGCAGCCAGGCCGGACAGGCGCTGCAGGGCGTGGAAGACGCCGGCGGAGAACAGGGCGTCCGCCAGCGTCCGTGGGCTGTAGCGGTTGACCCGGAAGTCATGCGGCGCATCGAGGTCGATCTCGGGTGTCGCCCGTGGCGCGACGCCGCCGTTCGCGCCCCGCTCCGGCTCCGGCCAGGCGACCGGCTCCAGGTGCCGCATGTTCCACTCGTCCAGGGCCAGCGCCGGCGGGCGATCGAGGCCGGCCCGATCGCTGATCTCCGCCACCAGGTCGGCGTAGGCGTGGATCTCCCGCTCGAAGTGAAGGGACTGGGCGACGACCGCCGCGAAGTTGCCGGCGGCATTGCCCGTGTCATCGCCGGTGAAGAGGTGGTTGCTGCCGCCGTACAGATGGATCGAGAGGGAGTCCAGCCACGGTCCGGCCGCCGAGAGCACCTCCCGCGTCCAGTGCTCATCCTCCAGCCCGACGCCGATGAGATGGATGTCCGGGTCGACCAGGCGCATGAAGCGGGCGTGCTCGCGGGCGTCGGCGGCGTAGCGCTCGGCCGGCCGGTAGCCCATCTGCCAGGGACCGTAGACCTCGTTGCCGATGCCCCAGTACCGCACCCGCCAGGGCCTCGCCCGCCCGTTGCGGGCTCGCTGGCGCGTCAGGTCCGTGTCGCCGCCGTAGTTGGTGTACTCCACCCAGCGGACGGCGTCGTCGACGCCGCGGCAGCCGTGGGCCAGGTAGGCCTCGGCCCCGATCGCCTCGCACCAGGCGAGGAACTCATCGGTGCCGAACCGGTTGCTGTCCTCGCCGCCCCAGTTGAGGTCGAGCCGCCGGGGGCGGTCGTCGCGTGGGCCGATGCCGTCCCACCAGTGATAGGACGAAGCGTAGTTGCCGCCGGGCCAGCGGACGACCGGCACCCCGAGCTCTCGGCAGGCGTCGATGACGTCCGCCCGCATTCCGTCCAGGAGTCCGGCGCCCGTCTTCGACAGCGGCGAGCCCTCGTCGAAGACGCCGCCCTCGATGTTGCCGAAGAAGGCGCTCTCGAGGAAGTGGCCGTAGATGTTCGGGTCGATCCGCCCGATCACGTCATCGGTCGCGATCCGGATGTGGGCCGTCAGCTGTTCGTCGGTCATTAGCGTCGCCTCATGGACATCACGGCGCCATCAAGGTGTAGGGGCGAAGCTTGCGAGCCCGGCCCGCCAGGGCCGCGCCGACAGGCGCCATCCGGCCGGCCACCACGGTGGCTCCGGTGCATGCGGGCGGTAGCGAACACTATCGCCTGACGGCGATGGCCGCTGCGGTGGCCAGGCTCGCAAGCTTCGCCCCTACAGAAACGGCTCGCCACGGGCATCATCGGCTCACTGGCGACGGCCTCACATCCGGAACTCCGGTTCGCCCGCGACCGGATCGTCCAGCTGACTGAGCGACGTGTCGTAGGACTTGTCGCCGACGTCGTACATCGTCGTCATCCAGTGGTAGAAGTTGTCGCCCCGGCCGCGCAGCTCCTCGTAGAGCCGTGTCATCAGCTCCCGCCGGACCTCGCGCAGCTCGGCGTGTTCGTAGCGGTTCTGGAGCTCGTCGGGGTCGGCCTCCAGGTCGTAGAGCTCGTTGATGTCGGCCGGGTTGATGACGAGCTTGTAGCGCCGGGTGCGGATCATCCGCTGGGGATAGGGGAAGTGGTGGCCGTGGAACTCGGCGAAGATCTCCTGCCGCCACGGCACCTCCTCGTCGCCCCGGATGAGCGGCAGCAGCGACCGGCCGTCCATGTAGTCGGGAACCGGGATGCCGGCCAGGTCGAGGACCGTCGGCGTGACGTCGAGGAACGACGTAAACCGGCGCTCGACGCGGCCGGCTGGGGAACCAGGGATGCGCGCGATCAGGGGAATCCGGTAGATGTCGTCGTACATCGCCGGTCCCTTGTCGTGGAGCCGGTGCGAACCGGTGAACTCGCCGTGGTCAGCGGTGAACAGGACGGCGGTCGAATCCCACAGGCCGAGGTCCTTTGCCGTCGCGAGGATCCGGCCGACCTGCTCGTCGATCAGCGTGACGTAGCCCCAGTAGGCCGCGACCAGCCGCCGCCAGACGTCGAGGGACAGTGAATCGAACGCCCAGTGGGCGGCGTAGTTCGCCTGGACGCGTGGCTTGCCGGCGAACGTCTCGGCGATCGAGGCGGGCAACTCGACGGCACCCGGGTCGTAGCGCTCGAAGTACTCGCGCGGGATGCAGTAGGGCAGGTGAGGGCCGAACCAGTCCACCGCGAGGTAGAACGGCTGGCCGTCGTCGTGGAAGGTCCGGGCGTAGTCGCGCAGGCGCTCGATCGCGCGGTCGGCGAGGAAGGCCTCGAACGTCGCCTCCGCCGGCTGCTCGAGGACGGCGGCGAGCAGGTTGCCGGGCTGGCCGTTGGGAAAGGTGCCGCGCACCTCGTTGCTGATCCGGTACGGCGGGTAGCCGCGCTCCGCCAGCCAGTCGACGTACTCCGGGTGCCGGACCGGGTTGGACCAGCCGGGGAAGTGCGTGCCCTCGAACCCGAATGCCTCGGGTCCCTGCTCCCGGCCGACGTGCCACTTGCCGACGTGCCCGGCGCGGTAGCCGCCGTCCCGCAGGGCGAAGGCGAATGACGGGAACGAATCGTTGAGCTCCTCGATGTAGCCCACGTTACGCTCGAAGTTCGCCAGCAGCTTGTGCCGGGATGGCCAGACGCCCGTCACGAGCGAGGCGCGGGCCGGGGTGCAGACAGCCGTCGGCGTGAAGGCGAGGTCGCAGCGGGTGCCCTCCGCGGCCAGCCCGTCCAGCGCGGGCGTGCGGACGACGGCGTTGCCGTAGCAGCCGAGCGTGTCGACGCGCTGCTGGTCGGTGACGAGCAGCAGGATATTGCGGCGTGGGGTCGGGTCCTTGTCGGCCATGCGTGGTGTCACCTGTCGTCGTCACGGGGGCCGTCTGGTCAGTCGGCCCGGCTCGCAATAGCGGAGCGGACGCCATCCACCGTGGCGCGGGCGACACGACACAGGATAGACCGTCCACACCGGCGACGGGGAGGCCTTCGCGCGGTAACGCGACGACCGGCGTCCGGAGCGCAAAGTGGGGAATCGCCGCGAACCCCGTACTCTCCGGCACCTGATACCGTGGTTCCACGGATGGGACCGCCCCTGATGCCGTCCTATCGTGGGGACACGTCCGACCTGGTTCGGTACAGCCAGGCCTGGGCCTGGAGCGCACGATTGGAACGCACGAGAGGAGCACCGGCATGGAGAGCACCCGGTTCGACCGGTTGAGCAGGCTCATGGGACGAGCGACGAGCCGCCGTGGGGCGCTCAAGACGATGGCCGCCGGCACCGTCGGCGGCGCGGCGCTGATGACGGCGTCATCGGCGCACGCTCAGAACCAGACGGCCGATGGCGAGGAGTGGGTCCAGCTCTACGAGGCGATGGCTGCGGCGGTGGACACGATCGGCGGTCCCTGCGAGAACGTCACCGACGCGATGCGGATGTTCCAGGAGCAGAACGCGGACCGGTTCCAGCAGATGCAGGACGACATCGCGACCTGGACGCCGGAACAGGTCACGGCGCACCAGACGGCCTACGGTCCCCGCGTCCAGTCAGCGTCGATCGACATTCAGCTGGCGCTGACGCGGTGCGGCTACGTCGAGGGCTCGGACTCGCCGCACAGCCTGGCCGACGCCAACGCCGACTTCACCCCGGCGACCCTCGAAGCGACGCCGGGGGCGATGGTGTTCGGCACGTCGAAGTCGATCGGCGGTCCGGACCTGATGCTTGGTCTTTCGGGACAGTGTCAGGGGATGGGCAAGGGCGCCGACTACTGCAACTGCACCTGCAACAACTCGTTCACGGTCGGCAACTGCGCGTTGTTCATGGCCGCCTGTGCCTTCGGTGGCTGCGCGTCGCCTCCGAACTGCTGCTGGTCGGGCATCTGCGTGGCCGGGTTCGACCACGACCACTGCGTCGCGCAGTGCCTGAATTGCGTCAACGTTGGGGTTTCGGGCAGCAACTGCGGTTGATCCTCATCGAACGCCCAGCGTCCGAACGTCCCGACCTCCGCGATACGGCGTGGGCGGGGCCGTTCGCATCTGGCGGGGATGCCGGCTACGACGTGACCGGCACGGGGTAGCGGCCCTCCACCGAAGCGTTGGGGGATGAGCACTCATTCGGCCATGAGCGGCTCTGTCGTTCGGCTGCGCCATGACGAAGCTCCGCCAATCCCGTAGTCTCCATCTCCTGATACCGTGATTCCCCGGATAGGACACGCTCCGGTTCCTCCCTATCATTGAGATACGTCTGACGGAGACACGTCTGACGCGACGGCGACCCGCCCACCTCGATGATCCCCCAGGTCAGGCGACGTGGTGTGGCGTTGGCGGGTCCGGAACGGAAATCAGGTGAGGGAGAAACCGCATGGAGAGCACCCGGTTCGATCGGCTGAGCAGGCTCATGGGACGAGCGACGAGCCGCCGTGGGGCGCTCAAGACGATGGCCGCCGGCACCGTCGGCGGCGCGGCGCTGATGACGGCGTCATCGGCGCACGCCCAGAACCAGACGGCGGACGGCGAGGAGTGGGTCCAGCTCTACGAGGAGATGGCCGCGGCGGTGGACACGGTCAGTGGCCCCTGCGAGAACGTGATCGATGCGATGCAGGCGTTCCGGACGCAGAACGCCGACCGGATGCAGCAGGCGCGGGAGGAGACGGCGGCGTACACCCAGGACCAGGTCATGGCCCATCAGGAGGCCTACGGTTCGCGTGTCCAGCAGGCGTCGATCGCGATTCATCTGGCGATGACGCGGTGCGGCTATGTGGACGGGTCTGACTCGCCGTTCAGCGTGGCCGATATCAATTCCCATGCTTCGTCGGCGACGCCCGAGGCGACTCCCGCCGCGCTGACTACGGGGACCGTCAAGGCGATGGGGTTGTCAGGGACGTACACCTGCGCCACCGTCAGCGGTCCGAACGGCACCTACACCCCCACCGGGTGCGACTGTGAGTGCTACACCGCGTTCACGGCCGCCAACTGCATCCTGTGGGCTGGCGGCTCCATCGACAAGGACAGCCCGGCGCAGCGGCAGGCGGTCTGCTACTTCGGCATTTGCGTCGCCGGCTACGACCACGACCACTGCGTCGCGCAGTGCGACATCTGCAACCAGATCGCAACCTAGGGGAGCGACGGCTGGCAATCCGCTCCGTGCACCAACCGACCCAGACCGCCCCGCCACCGCCCGTCCGCGGTGGCGGGGCCGTTCGCGTTTGCCTGGGTGGAGCGCATCCCGACGCCCAGACGCGGGCATGCCCCTCTGCTGGGCACGGAAGCTGCATCTTGGCGCCGGTTCAAGAACCGAAATGGATTCATCGTCCTACACTGCGGGCGATCAAAAAACCAGATCGAGGGCGCCTCATCTGCCCACAGGAAACCTTCTCCGGGAGGGACCGACATGCGCCTGAAACCAGCTCTCCGAGCGGTCGCCATCGTCGCCGTCCTCATCGTGATCTACCTCGGTCCGCGCCTGGTCGGGATCGACCGGATGATGCAGACCGACGAGGCCGACTGGCTCGGTGCGTCCGCGAACGTCTACAGCGGCCTCGCCCACGGCGACCTGGGTTCGACGTACCAGCTGCCGCACCCAGGGGCCACGACGGAATGGGCCGGCGTTCTCGCCTACGTCATCGAGCTGCCGGACTACCCGGCGCTCCATCCGGACCCCGTCCCGTACCATCGCGTCGATATGGTGCTCCGGAGCGTCGGAGCCGATCCGCTTGATCTGCTCATCACCGCCCGGATCGTCAAGCTCCTGTTCCAGACGGTGCTCTTCCTGGTTGCCGCCTGGCTGCTGTGCCGCCTGTTCGACGGGTGGGTGGCCGCGACGGCGTTGCTGCTGATCGCCTTCGACCCGTTCCTGATCGGCTACGACCGGCTGTTGCACATCGACGGGCTGACCGCGATCGCCTCGTTCGCCGCCGTGCTTGCGATCGCCCACGCGCTGCGGGAGCGGGATCAGGCGCGAGATCGCGATCGGCTGTGGGCGCTGGCGGGACTGCTGTCGGCGCTCGCCTGGCTGACTCGCTTCACCGCCGGCGCCCTCGGGGTGGTCGCGGTCGTCGCGATCGTCGCCGTGCCGCTGGTCTCGCTGCTTCGCCGCCGGGCGACCCTCAGGGAGACCGTGGCCGCGACGAGCCGCCCGCTGGTCGCCTACCTGGCCGCGTCGGTCGCGTCAACATTCGTCCTCTGGCCGACCCTGATCGTCGATCCGGTCAGCACGGTGCGGCGGATGTGGGCCTACGTCAGCAACGCCGCCACGGTTGGCCACGAGCTGCCGACCTTCTATGGCGGCGAGATCGTCCATGGCAACCCCGGCTGGGTGTTCTACCCCGACGCGATCCTCTGGCGGATCACCCCGGTCGCGCTGCTCGGCGTCGCCCTGCTCATCGTCGGCGCGGTTCCCCGCTGGCGGGTCGTCCTGCCGCGAACCGTCTGGGGGCCGGTCGCGACCGTGCTGTCCTTCGCGCTGGTCTACGCCGTCCTGATGGACGCCGGCGCGAAGAAGTTCGACCGCTACATCCTGCCGGTCTTCCCGGTGCTGGATCTGCTGGCGGCGCTCGGCTGGGTCGGGCTCGCCCGGCTGGTCTGGCGAGCGTCGACCCGGCGCCATGCCGTGCCCTGGCGCCGGTTCCGGATCGGCTGGCGACCGCTCCTGCCGGTCGGGATGGTCGCCGTGATCGTCATCGCCCAGGCCGGGTCGGCGTGGTCGGACCGCCTCTACAGCCTCGACTACTACAACCCGATCCGGGGCGGGATCGCCAGCGCCCGGCACGACATGCAGCTCGGCTCGGGGGAGGGTATGGACGAAGCCGCCGCCTTCATCCTCGACCAGCCCGACGGCGCGACGGCGACGGTCCGGACGCAGACCAATCAGGTCACGCTGCTCTACTTCATGCCGCCGACCGCGACCGTCCTCAACTCCGGCCTGTCGAACGACGCCCGTGGGCTGGTCGACTGGTCCACGACCGACTACTACGTCTCCTACCTGCCGCAGTGGGAGCGCGACCTCAACCCGGTCATGCAGGACCAGGCGGCCCGTTACCCGCCTATCGACACGGTGACGATCGACGATGTCGACTTCGCCCACGTCTACGACATCCGGACGATCCCGCCACCGCCGGCAATAGTCGAGTCGCTGCCCTGCCGCTGGGACTTCGGCGACGGCGCGGCGACACTGCTGACGTACGACGACCAGAGCATCAAGCGCCACCCGGACGACCCGAACCGGCGCCGGCTGACGCTCTCCTTCCAAACTGCAACCGACCTGCCGGCGGACACGCCGGTCCGCGTCCAGCTCATGCCGCGGGACGCCGCACTCAGCCCGATCACCGCCTTCGGGACGCTCCAGCCGTCGGCTGGCGCCGGGCTGCTCAGCCCCGTCGCCCTGGACATCACGCTGCCGCGCGGCCACACGACCGGCAGCTACGACATCGAGGTCGCGGTCGCGGACCTCTCGGCCCACCGCCTGCGCGGCGCCCAGCCCCTCGCCGTCGACAAGGAATCGGGGGATCACGCCGTCGCTAACCAGTGCGACGGGGCCGGCGTCGTCAACTGACACGGACCAGGCGACCCTCATCTCCTGCTCCTCCATTTCTGGCCACCCACTTACCACTATCGTGGCGCCGTGGAGTGCCCTGCCTCTGGCGAGCGCGTGTGTAAAAGGTGACTCGTCCTGTAGTCACTACGGGCCAGCTGGATCTGGCGCCGGCAGGCCAGGGAACGGCATTGCTGGGGCGGAGACCTGGAACTCCTGCTTCTTGTTTCGATCATGGTCGGTACCCAATTCACCGTCTACTCTGGCGAAGAGGGCATAGGGACCGACTTGGTCAAATTCGGCCTCGACTGAGAATGCCACTGGCACGCGCTGACTACTTCCATGGTTGATGCCGGGGGGGCGACCAACTTCAAGCTGTCCCTGAATGATGACGAGTTGCTTACCGTCGGGATTGAGGAGCTCGATCTCGATCTCGTGTTGCTGATTGGTCTCGTTCCAGGGCACCTGAAACGCGATTACGATCGAGAATCGGTGAGGAGCTGGAAGCGGAGCGGCGAGGTTAATGACGTCCCAGCCGGCGCCTAGCGCATAGACCTTGCCGTTAATGACTTCTGCCGCGTCAGCAAGGATGATCCACTCGACGTTCATGGGCGTCAACTCCAGTTCGTGCTAGAATGCGACTGTTCCACTACAACGAAAACTACGAATACACTACAATCATCCTACACTCATCGGAGTGGATGTCAAGTGCCGAACATACAAGTGGAGGCGTTCCTCTTCGACGACGCGAACGAGGAAAAACTGTGGGAACACGGCATTTCGCTTCGACGCCTGTACCAGATGCTTGACAGGCCGTTCTCGGTGACGAAGAATCGCGGGGACCGAGCCGCCTCGTACGTCCTGTACGGCACCGACGATGAGGGGCAGTGTCTTGCAGTTCCGATCTTGCCAACCCACGAGGACGGAGTGTGGTACCCCGTCACCGCCTGGTTCTGTAAGAGAGGTGAATGGGGCAAACTACCAGGAAAATGAGAGGGAAAAATGAGTAGCCACGAAAGCAAGAACACTGATCAGCAGACACATCCCGCCGTCAAACCCCAGCGTGCCGTTATTTCGGTCGCCTTCAGTCGGTCCGACTTCGACCAGCTCTCAGACTACGCAGAGCAAAACGGCATGAAGGTCTCAGAGTTCATTCGCTCATCTACGCTGAGATCTCTCCACGGGGAGCCGAGAGCAGCTGCGGCGGTCGGTGGATACAGCGGAGCCCAGTTCCGGCCATCAACGCGAGGTCCAGAAATAAGGACATCTACCGCGCGTTCTACAATGACCGTTCCGAACCCGCCAAGGGAAATGATCCGCTCGTAGTGCCACAAGAGGACGGGGACATGATCAGCAACGACGCCGGCACCGTCCGCCTCCGGGCGACGCGCTTCGCCATCTCCCCCATGAGCGCCCCTACCCAGCCCGCCACCGGCGCGGTGCCGCGAGGTGCCATGCCGCTGGCGGGCGGTCCCAGCCGATGACGTAGCGAGGGTGCCATCCCACGGGAATCCGGCCCGCTGCGTCGCGCCGCCGGAATCCCGTGGGGAAGCGTGACCTCATCCCATGCGCTACAGCCAGCTCTTCGGCCACACGATCCGCCAGGCCCCGAAGGACGAGACGACCGCCAATGCTCGCCTGCTCGTCCAGGCCGGCTACGTCGACAAACTCATGGCCGGTGTCTACTCGTACCTCCCGCTCGGACTGCGAACCCTCGATAACATCGCCGCCATCGTCCGCGAGGAGATGGACGGGATCGGCGGGCAGGAGGTGCGGCTGCCGATGCTGCACCCGAAGGCCAACTGGGTCGCGACCGGCGCCTGGGACGCCATCGACGTGCTGTTCCACGTCCCGAGCCGGACCGGCCGCGAGTACGCCCTCGGCCAGAGCGAGGAGGAGGTCGCCGCGCCGCTGGCCCTCGCCCGCCTCCAGACGGTTGCCGATCTGCCGCTCGCGATCTACCAGATCGGCTGGAAGTTCCGCGACGAGCTCCGGTCGAAGTCCGGACTGATGCGCGGGCGCGAGTTCCTGATGGCCGACATGTACTCGTTCCACGCCGACCAGGCCGATTTCGAGCGCCACTACGCCATCGTCAAGGCGGCCTACCTGCGCGTCTACCGGCGGCTGGGCCTGACGGCGAAGGTCACCGAGGCGTCGGGCGGCGCCTTCTCCGACAAGATCTCCTACGAGTTCATGGTTCTGACCGATGCCGGCGAGGACGACATCCTCTACTGCCCAACCTGCGACTACTGCGTCAACGTCGAGATCAGCGAGCTGGCTGAGGGCGACACCTGCCCGGCCCGTGGCGATGACACGCTCCGAGCGGCGCGGGCGTCGGAGGTCGGCAACGTCTTCGACCTGGGCGAGAAGTACAGCCGGGCGTTCGACCGGCCGGTCCGTGGCGCCGGCGGGGGGCGGGTCTACCCGATCATGGGCTGCTTCGGGCTGGGCATCTCGCGGGTGATGGGCGTCCTGGCCGAGATCTTCCACGACGACCGCGGGCTCGTCTGGCCGGCGGCGGTCGCCCCGGCCCGGGTCCACCTCGCGACGCTTGGCAGCGATTCGGCGATCCTGAAGGCCGGCGAAGAGCTGTACCGGCAGCTTGCCGATGCCGTCGGGCCGCGGCAGGTGCTCTGGGACGACCGTGCCGTTTCGCCGGGGGTGAAGCTGGCCGACGCCGACCTGATCGGCCTGCCGCTGCGGGTCGTCGTCTCGGCCCGGACGCTGGCCGACGGCGAAGCCGAGGTCAAGGGCCGAGCAGTGCACACGGCCGAACGCGTGCCGCTGGCCGATATCGTCGGTCGTGTCCTGTCCCGTCTGGATGAATTGACTGGTGTCATGTGATGGCTCCGGTCTGAGCCGGGAACGCATGAGCAGCCGATGGAGACGCAGCCACCGACTCCGGTTGGCGGTGGCTGCGTCTCCATCGGCTTATCCCGGTCTGGACGGTCTGGGGACCAGATGAGCCAGGGACAGCAGCCAGTCGACCGCATGTTCGACCGCCACCATGACGGGCGAGAGCCAGGTGGCGAGGACCGTCGCGGCGATCAGGCCGACAATCGCACCCGCCGTAACGTCTCCGGGATAGTGGTCGCCGGCATAGACGCGCCCCACGGACATGATCGTCGCCAGGAGTAGTGCCACCACGCCCGGCTTTCGGTGGAACCACAGGACGACGAATGCGATGGCGAACGCCGGGGAGGCATGGTCGCTCGGGAAGGATGGGTCACTCGAGTGCGCGATCAGGACATGGACCGTGTCGGGGTGGGCGACGAATGGTCGGGGGCGTTGCCAGAGATGGATGATGACCTGATTGGCCAGCAACGCCAGAGCCGCTCCCGAGACGGCCGTGATCGCACCCGTGCGATCCACGGTGCGGCGCGTGAGCCAGCCGAGGAGAAACCAGACGATCACGATGCCGATGAACGCAGCTTCTCCCCAGGTCGCCACCGCCTTCATCGGCGCGTCGAGGACAGGGTGGGAGCCCGCCGGTGAATTGATCCACTGCTCGAGGCGATAGTCCATCCGGTGTCACTTTCTCCCTGTTCAGCTTCTCGTGTGGATTCAGCGGCTCGTGCGGCGTCCCGCGTTCCTGGCGTGAAGCCAGACCCGATCGGCCCCTGACCACGACGTCCGGGTCGATCGGCACGGGACCCCGATGCGCGCCGCGTTCGCTGAGCCTGGGCCACGGAGGACAAGCCGACCCGCCGTCAGCAGACTCCAGCCGATCATGAGACGGACCCGCGCCGTGGTCATCTCGCCGGACGCTGGTCCGGACGACAGGATCAGGGCACAACATGAAGGCCGGATGAAGTGGAGAGCGGTCGGTGAGGGACCTCGACGATTGGGGCCGACAGCCGGTCTGCGTGCCCGTGCGGGTGGTCTCGTCGCCGGGCAGTTGGAGCCGATGGTGGGGTATCCGGCGCGAACTGATCGCTGAGCCCGGACCCACGGTCCGGCAGCTTCGGCCCGACCACATTGGCCGGGTTGGCGCGGCCGGGTCGGCAACTCCGGTCGCCAGGGTCGTATGATCGCCAGGACGTTTGTCCAACCAATCGACTGAACCGTCACGCAAGGAGCATCACCGCATGGCCATCGTCTGCCGAAACTGCCAGTCCCACCTCGGGAGCGACCGGTTCTGTGAGCGGTGCGGTGCCCAGGAGATGTTCCCGGCTGGCGGCGACATCGACGCCGGCCGGCTCAGGGGACTCTACCGGACGCTGCAGGAGGTCCGGAGCACCGGGCCGACCCCGCCGGAGGGGCCGGAGGACGAGCAGCGCTTCGTCCGGATGATGATGGGCGCGATCCGGGGCAGCGAGCAGGACTTCGTCGCGGCGATGGGGATCAAGTTCCTCGGGTCGGCGATCCCGGAGGACCGCCACCCGATGTCGGGCGTGATCCGGCGCCTGACGGCCGGCGGGACGGTCGCCCCGGAGGAGATGGAAGCGGCGATGTCGTGCTTCGCCGCCATCCGCGCCACGCTCCCCGCGGAGCAGCAGTTCACCCAGCCGCTGGCCGACCTCGACGAGATTCGTCGCCGCCTGACCGGCCTGCGGATCGCCCTCAACCCGGTCCTTCAGCAGCTCCGGGAGCCGAGCCAGCGGGAGTTCGTCCGGATCCAGCAGCTCGGGCTGGACCGGCGGATCGCCGCGGTCAGCGTCGAAGCGGAGATGATCCGTCGGGGCCACGAGGCCAGCCAGGCGGAGGAGTCCACTGAACCAGGGGTCGCCAGCGAGACTGAGCAAGCCAGCGAGACTGAGCAGGCCAGCGAGACTGAGCAAGCCAGCCGGCCCGAGGCGTGAGCCTTACCGGACTGCTCGCACAGGTTGGCTGTCCAGCTTCTGTGTGGGCGCTAACGATTGTGAAACATGTAACGCATCGGGCAATTAATGGCCGTCGATCTGGCGGAACCGACCTTGACGGGCCATCAGCGTGATGCTAACCTTCGTTCATCGAATCACCAGCCGGGGCGATCCGGAATGAGGCAGGTATCCGCCAGCCGAGTTGCAGGTGATTGGAGGAGTCGCAGATATGCAGAATCAGCGCAAACTCCACGTCTGGTACGGAATCTGGCAGGTGGACAGGTCAGGCCTCGAACTTCGCGAGGCCAGATGAAGTCCGGATCCTGACCGATGACCAGTGCGGTCGCGAGTGAGGTGGAGACAGGCCACCGACTTGATGCGACGCGGCTGTGGATTCACACCACAGACTGGACCCGGTGCCGGGGCGAAGTACGAAACGAAACATGTCCCTTCAGGGCTGTCCCACGATGATCGGGGGATAGCCCTGAAGTGCTTTTCGGGACACCGGGCCTGATGTGTTGATCAGCCAGACCGGGTGGTCTATCGTGGCGTCAGGCTGATGCGGCCTGCCGCTCGCGCCCCGGAACGGGGAATGGTGAACGTATCGCGATGGTCGTTCTCGTCTGATCCCGTCCGCGTGGCGAACGAGTCAGCAATGCGAGCCCTGACACTGGTTTGCCAACGCCGAAGGATCAGGCTCCATGCGTACCCATCTCGATGCCAAAGCCATGGCCGGCGTACTCCGTCACGCGCTGGCCGGTCGCCAGGTCGACATCTCCCACAGCGAGTCGCTAGAGATCGTTGCCGCCCAGTTCGGCTTGCCCGACTGGAATACCCTCGCCGCCAGGATCGATGACGATCCCGCGAGACCAGCTTCCGAATCGCCGAAGTCCAGCCAGATCGCGTTCGCGGCGCCGGTCCCGATCCTCCGCATCTTCTCGGTCGAGAAGGCGATGGAGTTCTACCTCGGGTTCCTCGGTTTCACCCTGGACTGGGAGCACCGCTTCGGCGACAACTTCCCGCTCTACGCGCAGGTCTCCCGTGCCGGACTGAGACTTCACCTGAGCGAGCACCATGGCGACGGCTCGCCCGGCTCGGCGGTCTTCCTCCCGATGGTCGGCGTCGATGCCCTGCACCGTGAACTGCTCGATCGCGACTATGCCTACGCGAAGCCCGGCATCGAGACCGACCCGTGGGGCCGCAACTTCGAGGTGGTCGATCCCTTCGGGAACCTGCTCCGCTTCACGGAAGCGCAAGCGTCCTGATCAGGAGCGGGTCCGGGTTCTGGCCGCCGCTAGCCCAGCCCGGTGAGCAGGTCCGCTGCCTGCCGGGTTCGCTCGGTCTCGGCGTTCTCGATGCCGTCCGCGGCCAGCGCGGTCCGGCCCCGGTCGGCCAGGAGCAGTGACCGGGCCGACCGGATCGCCGCGTCCATGGCGGAGGGGGCCGGACCACCGGGCAGGGTGCGGGCCGCGACGAATGCGGCCGGGTCGAGGGTCTGCCGGACCCAGTCGTCCGGGACATCGAACGGCTGGCCGGTGACCTCGCTGGCGACGGCGTTGACGCTGGCGGCGTCGATTTCCTTGCCGCGGCGAACGAGGAGCGCGACGATGTGGTGGGCGGTCCGGAAGGCCAACCCGTGGTCCTGGACCAGCGCGTCGGCGAGCGCCGTCGCCGTCGTGTTGCCCTGTCCGGCCCGTTCGGCGAGGAGCGCGACGTCGAACTCCGCCGTCGCCAGCGCCGCCGTCAGGAGCGCGATGACGGATTCCGCCGATGCGAACGTCCGCGCCAGCGGCAGCACCATCGGGTCCTCGACGTCGTTGGTGTCGCCGAGCGCCGCCGAGTGGGCGATCGTGGCGACGGTGCTGGCGTCGCCGTAGACCCAGCCAATCCGGACCCGGACGTGCTCGAGCACGACCGGGTTGTGCTTCTGCGGCATGATCGAGCTGATCTGGATGAACTCGTCCGCGATCCGGAGAACGCCGACCTCGAGCCGCGTCCAGATCAGCAGGTCGTAGACGAAACGGGACAGACTGCTGACCAGCGTGACCAGTGCCTGCGTCGTCTCCAGCATCGAGTCGCTCGCCCCGACGGCGTCGTAGCCGTTCTCGACGAGGCCGTCGAAGCCGAGCAGACGGGCGGTCAGGTCGCGGTCGATCGGGAAGCTGGTCGTCGTGAAGGCCGCGACGCCGAACGGGGAGCGGTTGACCCGGGCATACGCCTGCCGGAGACGTTCACTGTCCCGTTCCAGCGGACCCAGAACGCCGAGCAGGTAGTGGCCGAGCGTCGTCGGCTGGGCGGGCTGGGTGTGCGTGATCCCCGGCATCAGCGTGCCGGCGTGCCGCTCGATCAGCCCGAGCAGCACCTCGCGCAGCTCGATGACCCGCCGCTCTGCTCCAAGGACGAGGTCGCGCAGGAGCATCCGGGTCATGCCGGCCGCGAGGTCGTTGCGCGACCTGGCGATCTGGAGATTGCCGCCGATCTCCGGGCCGGTCAGCTCGATCAGCCGCCCCTCGACGGCGAAGAACAGGTCCTCGATCTTGGGCGCATAGCTGAAGGCATCCGGTCCGGCGTCACGGACCTGCCGGATGGCGGCCAGCAGCGGTCCGGCCTCATCCCGGCGGAGGATCCCGGTCGCCGCCAGCATCAGGCTGTGGGCCTCGTTGGCCGCCATCATGTGCGGGAACAGGAGCCGCTTGCTCTCCTCGAAGGCGGGCGCGAGGACGTAGCGGGCGTAGTCCGGGTGGGGGAAGGTCCCGTCGCTGGGCGTCATGGCGGCTACCCCTTCAACCCGGTCAGGACGATGCCCTTGATGATCTGGCGCTGGAAGATGATGAAGATGACCAGCACCGGGATCGTCGCCAGGGCCGCCGCCGCCATGATCAGATGGAACGAGCTCTGGGCCTCGCTGGAGAAGAACGCGATCCCGACCGGCAGCGTCCGCATGTCCTCGGAGCGGGTCACGATCAGCGGCCAGATGTAGGCGTTCCAGTTGCCGAGGAACGTGAAGATGCAGAGGGCGGCGAGTGCGGGCCGGACCAGCGGCAGGGCGATCTTCCAGAAGATCTGGAACTCGTTGAACCCGTCCAGCCGGGCCGCGTCGATCAGGTCGTTCGGGACGCCGGTGAAGAACTGGCGCATCAGGAAGACGCCGAAGGCGCTGATCAGGCCGGGGAACATGATGCCGATGTAGGAGTCGGTCCAGCTCAGCTCGATCGAGAGCATGTACCACGGGATGACGAGCATCTCGGTCGGAACCATCAGCGTGCTCAGGATCAGGATGAAGATCAGGAACGAGCCGGGGAACTGGAACTTGGCTAGGGTGTAGCCGGCCAGCGAGTCGAAGAAGGCGACGCTGGCGGTGGTGACCGCCGCGACGACGATGCTGTTGAGGAACCAGCGGACGTACTCGGTCTTGGCGAAGACCTCACGGTAGTTCTCCAGCGTCGGCGACGACGGGATCAGCGACAGCGTGTAGATGTCGGCCGCGTGCTTGAGCGACGACGTCACCATCCAGACGAACGGGAAGATCATCCCGAGCCCACCGACGAGCAGGATCAGGTAGAGGAACCACCGCGCCGCCGCCCGCTTCGGGTCCCGCTGCCGCCGGGCATCCACGATGCTCACCGACCGGGAGCCGGAGAGCGGGTCGGGCCGGGCGATCACGTCGGCGATCGGGACGGCGGCGTCACTGCGCGAGACGGAATCAGTCGTCATGATTGATCCTCGGTGGTGCTTCTGTTTCGACCATTCAAAACCCGTTGCAGGGCGGTTCGGGCGGTCGGCAGGAAGGTCGTAACCTTCGACCAGACGAGCGCGTCATTGACGTTGTCAGGTTCTGGCGGCACGATATCCCGGAGGTTGATGAGTTTCCGCAGATCCGTCACTTGGTTGGCCAGCGTCGGGTCAAGGTCGTTGGCGTAGATCAGCGCCTGGCTGACGATAAAGACCTGTCGCTCAACCGCACTCCGGCGAATATCGTCATCCGACCACGCCTCCAGGCTGACGTCGGCGGTCCACGAAGTGGCCCAATCGATCGCGGAGATGGCGTCTTCGGTGAAATCCGTCACCGATCGATTGGGCATACGTGACTCAGATTGCGCATCAGTAGTCATTGTTGTTCCTCGACAGCACCTTGAGCTGGAAGATGGTGATCGCGAGGATCATCAGGAACAGGACGACCGTCATCGAGGACGCGTAGCCCATCTTCGCCGGGAGTGCCTGGAAGGCCTGCTGGTAAACGTAGAGCACGACGCTGATCGTGCTGTTCAACGGGCCGCCCGTGCCGGAGGAACTCATCGAGCGGATCTGGGTGAAGACCTGCAGGTTGCTGATCACGCCGGTGATGATGAGGAAGACCAGCGTCGGGTTCAGCATCGGGATCGTGATGTCCCGGAACCGCTGCCAGGAGGAGGCGCCGTCGATCGCCGCCGCCTCGTGGTAGACGGCCGGGATGCTCTCCAGCCCGGCCAGGAAGATGATGATCTGGAAACCGAGCCCCTGCCAGATCGTCGTGACGATGATCGCGTAGATCGCCGTGTTCGGGCTGCCGAGCCACTGGTACGGGCCGAGCCCGACCCAGCCGACGACGTCGTTGAACAGACCGTTCGGCATGTACATCCAGCGCCAGACCCAGCCGACCGCGACTAGCGAGGTGACGTACGGGGCGAAGTAGAGCACCCGGTAGAAGCCGACGTAGTGGGTCAGCCGTTGGAGGCCGAGGGCGATGACGAGGCTGATCGCCAGGCTGACGGGCACGCCGACGATGACGTAGATCCAGGTGTTCCGCATCGCGGTCCAGAACACCTCGTCGCTGGCGAGGGTCCGGTAGTTGTCCAGCCCGATGAACGGCCGCTGGAGGGCGATCGGATCCCACTTGTGCAGGCTGACCCAGACCGCGTACAGCGTCGGCCCAATCCGGATCGCGAGGAAGAAGAGCAGCGGGATGGCGATGAACGCGTACGCCCAGAGCCATCGCCGTCGTTCCAGGGTCATCTGCATGGCGGAGCCTCTGTCATCGATGCGTCAGGAACGGGCGTGGTCAGGTTTCGGTGGACGTTCGGGTAGCGGCCCCGCCCCCCGGCCCCCTCCCCATCTCGACTCATCCCTTCGGTCTTCGTCCGATGGAGAGGGGGAGAACGATCTCACCCAAACGCAGCGTTCTCCCCCTCTCCATCCGGCCACGAACGATGTCGTCCCGCAGGGCGACGTCGTGAGGGCCGAGAGGGGGAGGGAGCCGGGGGGCAACGCCGCTACCCGAACGTCGCCCAGTACTCGTCGAGCTGCGTCTGGACCTTGGCCTGCGCCTCGGCGATGGCCGACTCGGCGTCGAGGCCGTTGAGCGTCACCTGGTCGTAGGCGTCGATCACGGCCTGACGCAGGTCGGCCTCGTTGACCAGGAAGGTTGCGTAGGAGAACGGGAGCGAGTCGATGAACGGGGCGAGCCGCGGATTGCTCGTGAACTCGGGCAGGGCGGAGAGCGCCTGCCGGGCCGGGAGCTCTCCAACGCGCGGGGTCCAGCGGCGCTGGACCGACTCCGAGGAGAGGAAGTCGATGAACTTCATCGCCGCGATGTTCTTGTCGCCCTCGGCGGCGTTGCGGGTGATGGTGTTGGCCCAGAACGAGGCGAACGACGCCTGGCTCTTGTGGGCTGGGAGCGGCACGACCGAATAGTTCAGGTCCGGCGCGGCGGTCGCGAGGGAGCCGACGCGGTAGGAGCCGTCGACGTGGAGCGCGGCCGCGCCGACCTGGAAGGCCGTCGGACCGTCGGTCTGGAAGCCGCTCTGGGTGACGCCGAGCTCGGTCTGAAAGGCGGTCAGGTAGTTGAACGCCTCGACGCCCAACGGGTCGGACCAGTACAGCGTCCGGTTGTCCTCGGAGTACGGCACGAGGCCGTTCTGCCGGTTGAGCGCCTCCCGCCACCAGTTGTGGCCCTGCCCGCCGATATCCGACGTGATACCGACGTTGGTGAAGGTGTCGCCGTCCTTCTTCACGGTCGCCTGGGCGACGGCGACGGTCTCCTCCCAGGTCGTCGGGGGTTGGACGCCGGCGGCGCCGAGGAGGTCCATGTTGCAGAACAGGGCGAGGGTCCGGACGGCGGTCGGCAGGGCGTAGTAACTGTCGGCCACCCTGGCGGCCGTCACCGTCGGGTAGAAGTCGGCCTCGATCTGGGCCGTCGGGAAGACGTCCGGCGACAGCGGGGCGAGGAACTGTTGCTGGACGTAGGCTGGGATCCAGCCGTAGTAGACGTTGAGGACGTCCGGTCCCTCGCCGGCCTGGACGGCGGCGGCGACCTGCTGGCGGAAGTCGTCGTAGGGGAAGTTGACGTGCTTGACGGTGATGTTCGGGTTGGCGGCCATGAACTCCGGGATGAGCTCGTTGACCAGTGTCGTCTTGGACTCGAGCTCGTACTGCCAGTACTCGATCGTGATGGGGCCGCTGACCTGAAGGTCGGTCGTGGCGAACCCGCTGGTCGGGGCGGGAGCGGCGTCGACCGGTGTCCCGACCGGGGTCGTGTCCTGCGCGGAGGCCCGGCCACCGAAGCGGCTGGCGGCCAGTGCGCCAGCGCCGGCGGCACCGAGCTTCAGGACGTCGCGGCGGTCGAGGGCGGATCGGCGGTCGTTACGATCACGGGTGGTCATCGGGGAGTCCTTCCTGGTGGGATGAATGGGCTCGGCTGGAAGCGGATGACGAATCGGGGTGTGCGTCGTTGGATCGGGACCGTTTTTCTCCCTCTCTATCCTGACGAAGAGTGACGGAATGAGTTGGACTGGGGAGGCGACCGGGGGGATGGGGCTCGTCCCTGCCAGCTCATCCGTAGGTCGGCTCTTCGGGAACCACGTCGATGTCGACGTCGGCGGTCGTGGTCATGGATGTCGACGTGGACGAGATCAGCGGGACCTTGAGGATGCGGGCGGCGTTCCCGCCGAAGATCATCTGCAGCTGCTCGTGGGACATGTTCATGAACCGGCAGATCCGGAGCTGGTCCTGCAGGTAGCGGAGGGCGAAGCCACGCGGGAACCAGGACGAGTCGCTCCCGAACAGGATTCGCTCCGGGCCGATCGTCTCGAAGAAGCGCTGGAACAGGTCCTCGAGGGTCAGCTTGTACGGCATCCAGCGGACCCACTGGTTGGAGCCAGAGGAGTCGACGTTGACGTTCGGGCAGGACCAGCAGAGGAAGAGCAGATCGGTGACGTGCTGGATGCCGAAGTGGGGGATGATGAAGTCGACCGTCGGGAAGTCCCGCGCGACGGGCTCCAGCACCGCCGGCGACATGTTCATGTGGTAGGAGATCCCGCCGGCCGCGCCCTGCATCCCGAAGTGGATCAGGACCGGGATGCCGAGCCGCTCGCAGACTTCCCAGACGGGGTAGAGCGAGCGGTCGTGCATGATGACCTCGGTCATCGGCCCGAACAGCTTGAGCCCCTTGAGACCAAGCTCCGTGACGGCCCGCTCAAGTTCGGCCGGGGCATCGGGCTTCGTGATGTCGTGGTGGGCGAAGCCGACGAAGCGGTCGGGGTACATCCGGACCACGCGGGCAAGCTCGTCGTTGTTGCGCCCGGTGACGAAGCCGATCTTCTCCAGCCCGTAGCGGTCCAGCTCGGCGACCCAGCGCTGGGCCTGCTCCTCGCTGGATCGCGCCTCGGTCTCGGGCGTCGGGAAGTCGAACGCCATCCGCCACTGGTGCCGGGTCTGCTCGAGCTGGCGCTGGCGGAAGGCCTGGCGCTCGGCGGCGGTCGGGTCGTCGATCCGGCCCGTCTGCCGGGTGCGGTTGCCGCCGCCCATCGCGACGTCGCCCCTGATCGGGAAGTGGGCGTGGACATCGAAGACGTGCAGGTCCTGGAACACGGAGCCTCCAACGGTAGGCTCCGAGGGGAAGCAAACGGCCACCCCGGCGCCGCGATTGTCGGGCAGTGCCGGACATCGTAGCAGGGGTGGCCGTTTGATGGGCGCAGGGTTTTCACACGCGGAGCGGGCGACCTGGGGCGAGTTGCCGTTCGGCGTCTAGGCGCCCGGAGTCGCCGGGATCGATTGGTAAACGTAGTTCGTGATGATGTACCGATCACCCTCCTGACGGAGGTAGACCGTCGCGGTCACCGTCGAGATGTCTGGACGGTCAATCGTAACGATGGCCGATACCTGGCCGTGGAAGAACTCCTCGGGGAGCACGACGATGTCGGTCACGTTCAGCAGCGTCGATTGCAAGCTCGTCCCGTCGAGGTCGTCGACCAGTGGCGTCGAGGATGCGGCGACGGCCGACGTCTCGGCGGCGGCCTGGACGGCCGCGTCGACCTGATTGTTGGGGACGCCCAGGATCGTCGGCGCATAGGACGGGTCAATCAGAGCGAGGAGTCGCCCGAGATCGCCCGCGTTGGTGCAGGCGATCGACTGACGCATCGTGTCGGTCACCGCGGCGACGGTCGCCTCGTCGGCCGGAGTCCCGGGCGCGTTCACCGGAAGTGGCGGCGCGGGAGTGGCGGCCGCGATGGCGGCGGAATACGTGGCGGGATCGATCGGATCAACGGTGCAGTCGGCGGCACCGAGGGGTGCCGGCGTCGCTGTATCCTGAGCCATCGTGGATGGGACGAACGCCAGCAGGGCCAGCAGAGCGAGCATCGCGCCGACGGTCGACCAGCGATGGATCGAGATATGGGGCGAAGCAGAAAACGACGATTCTGGTGAAAGGGCCATGGTGGACCTCCTGAGTTCAGGTGCACTTCGAGCGGCAGGGCGACGTGCCGCGTATCGGCTACCGTATCGTCAACCGAACGGATGGTCAATCGCTTCCGGAACGAGACCATGTTTTCGAACTGCCAGCGTCCGTGACCGTAAACGACCCAGACCGGACGCTCCGCCGCTGGGCAACCGTCTTCCCGGCTAGGTCGCCTGACGGGCGAATGCTTCCTCCAGAGCTACTTGACCCCGCCAAGCGTGATCCCCTCGACGAGGTGTTTCTGGAAGAACAGGAACGCGAGGAGCAATGGGATCGTCGCGAGGTTGGCCGCCGCGAGCAGCACGGCATTGTTGGTGAAGTACTGGCCCTGCAACAGGGCCAGACCCACCGGGATCACGCGCATGTCCGCGCTGTTGGTCACGGTGAGCCCCCAGAGGAACTCGTTCCAGCTCGCGAGGAATGCCAGGAACCCGAACGCGGCGAGGGCCGGTCGGGCAAGGGGGAGATAGATCTGCCAGAAGATCTGGAGCGGATTCGCCCCCTCGATCGTGGCGGCCTCCTGGAAGTCCCGCGAGATGCCGAGAAAGTACTGGCGGAGCATGAAGGCGCCGAACGAGCTGAAGATCAGCGGCACGATCAGGCCCTGGTAGCTGTTGAACCATCCGAACTCGCGCATGATGATGAAGCGCGGCACGATCAGCACCTGGTCCGGAACCATCAGACCGGCCAGCAGGATGAAGAAGATCAGGTCCCGGCCGCGGAAGCGCAGGTTGGAGAAGGCGAAGGCGGCGACCGCGGCGATGGCCACCTGCCCCACCGTGCGCCCGACCGTCACCACGATGGAGTTGAAATAGAAGCGGCCAAAGTCGCTGCGCTCGAGGACGGTCCGATAGTTGTCCCAGACGAAATGGCTGGGGAGGAACTTCGGGTTGGGCGAGAACAGATCCCCGAATGGCTTGAGCGAGGTCGCAAGGGACCAGGCGAAGGGGAGCATGAAGATGAACCCCAGCGAGAGCAGAGCGCCATGGAGGGCGACGCGGCCGACGTAGTGCCGGAACGGCTTCTGTCTCGTCATGCGTAATTGACCCATCTCCGCTGCAGGGCGAACTGAATGAGCGTGAAGACCAGGATGATGACGAGCAGGACCCACGCGAGCGCCGTCGCGTAGCCCATCTGCCGGTTCGCGAAGCCGGTGTCGTAGATGTAATAGACCGCGGTGGGGAGGCGATTGGTCGTATCGACCCGCGTCATGACGTAGACGAGGTCGAACACCTGGAGCGAGCCGATGAGCCCGATGACGGAGAGGAAGAAGATCGTCGGGCTGAGCAGTGGGATCGTGACGTCGCGGAAGCGCCGCCAGCCACTGGCGCCGTCGACGGCCGCCGCGTCGTAGAGGTCTCTGGGGATCGCCTGGAGGCCGGAGAGATAGATGATCATGTCGTACCCGACCGAGCTCCAGAGCAGCACGATGATCACGGCCACCGTGGCGGTGCCGGGGTACAGGAGCCAGTCTGGCTGGGGCAGGCCGACGCGCTGGAGGCCGGCGTTGATCGGCCCAAAGCCTGGGTCGAACAACCACTGCCAGATCCGTCCCGACGCGACCGGCATCGTCAGGACGGGCAGGAAGAAGAGCAGCCGGTAGAAGCCCCGGAAGCGGATGCGCGAGTTGAGCGCCACCGCGAGGAGCAGGGCCAGCACGAGACGCAGCGTGATCAGGGGAATGGCGATCGCGAAGGTGTTGCGCAGGGCCGTTCGGAAGGCTGCGTCATGCAGGATGTGCCGGTAGTTGCGGACCCCGATCCACTCCGGTGTGCTCGGAAGCGTCCACCTGGTGAAGCTGAGGACGAGTGACGCGCCGAGGGCGATCAGGAAGAAGACGGTGAAACCGAGGACGAGCGGCGCGACCATGAGGTAGCCCCAGCGCGCCGTGGACGATGCGTAACTGCGTTCCCGGCGGCGTCGACCGGTGGGCGGGATGGTGGCGGGAATCATGGTGGCATCCGGCAGATGGGTGGCGGGACGCTCCCGCGCGATCATGACCCTGAGGTCCTGGCGCCGGCATCCCGGAAGGCGTTCGCTCGCTCATGACGTCGGGGGTATCCGGGGATACCCCCGCACACGGATGTAGTGCCCCGGGGCTATGCCTTCAGGACGGCGTTGCCGGCCTCCGTGGCCCGCATCGAAATCTCTTCCGCGGGGATGTTGCCGGCCCAACCGTCAACCAGGACATCCTGGACGCCAGTCAGCCAGTCCCCGACATTCTGCGGCCAGTCGAAGTTGACGCCATAGTTCTGCGCGGCATCGACGAAGACCTGGAGGTCAAGGGCGGGAACTGAGTCAACCCACCCCTGCTGGGTACCCGCCAGCGCGGGGATCGTTGATCCACTCCGCCCGAGGATCGTCTGGGCTTCGTCGCCGTGAAGATATTTGACCCATTCCAGCGCGGCGCCAGGGTTGCTGGTGCCGCTCCAGATGACGTTCGCGACCCCTGCCGTGATCGTGGCCTGCCGAGCCTTCGATGGGAGCGGCGCCACGCCGAGATCGAGGTCGAGCGCGCCGTAGGTCGCCGCCCGGAAGGACCCGGCGGGCATGAAGGCAACCTGACCCGCGGGGAACAGGGTGTCGGCCACCGGATTCGACTGCTGCACCGCGATCGATGGCGTCAGACCATCCGTGAAGAACCCCGTGACGTACTGGATCGCCTCGTCGCCGGCGGGCTGGTTGAGCACCACGTCCGTGAGGCTCTCGTTCAACAGTTCGCCGTTGTTCTGGTAGACGAAGTTGATCCAGTTCTCCTGGAAGCTCGTCTGCAATCCGGCGCCCCAGATCCCGGCGTCCGTGTTGGTCAGCTGCTCGGCGGCGGACCGGAAGTCGTCCCAGGTCCACGCAGCGGTCGGGTACGCGACGCTGGCGTCGTCGAAGAGCGTCTTGTTGTAGTAGATGGCGATCGCGTCGAAGTCGCGGGGGACGCCGTACTGGACGCCACCCAAGGCGTAGGGAGCGACCAGCGCGGCGGGCAGTCGATCGACCGCGATGCCGTCCCCACCGATGATCTGGTTGATGGGGTGAAGTGCGCCGGCTAATGCGTAAGGAGGGAAGTTCGTGCTGTTCATCCAGAAGACGTCGAACGGCGCACCACCGCTTACCGCCGTCTGCAGTTGCGTCCAGTAGTTGGCCCACGGAACGATCTGCTTCTCGATCGTGATGTTCGGGAACAGTGCGTTGAATGCCCCGATCTGCTCGTCGATCGCCGACTCCTGGGCCGTGTCCCAGAAGCCATAGGTGATGGTGGCCTCTTCGCCGCCGTACGGCGTCACCGCGGGCACCACTGGCGTGGCCGCGGGCGTTGCGTCCTGCGCGGTCCCGACGAAGGGCAGCACGCCGAGCGCGCCCACGGCCAGACCCGCGGCGCCGGCGAACTGGCGACGGCCGAGGCGGAGCGATGAGCGGGAATCACCGAGGGGAGAACGGGACATGTCTACCTCACTTCTCGAGATCTGACGCCCCAGGCCGTTCACTGGAGGCGGAGGACGACGAAGCGCAAAAGGGATGCTCGCATGCGCCCGCATGGGCAATCCGACCCACTGCTACAGACAGCCGTCATGGGTGGCCGGCATGTTGATAGGATAGCCAGCAGAAAGCCGCTCGTCATGATGGCAGATGAGGGGCGGAATCGCACGCGACGCACGGAGGCCGCGCATGCGTCATCGCAGCGATACCCCAGCGGTCGCTTCCTGGTCTTCTGGTCTCACGGGCATTACTTCTTCAGCGGATCATGGCCCCAGTTCATCAGGCTGTAGCGCCACGGCGTCTCCGCTACGTCGCCGTCAGGCCGCTGGGCGGTATGGCGCTTGATGTAGCCGGTCACCTTGCGCATCCGGGCGACGTCGTCGTCGTCGTAGTCCGACTTCTTCTTGTGGAGCAGAGCGACGATCTCGTGGCCCATGTGGTGGCCCGTCGACTCGCCCCGGCCGTCCTTCTTCTGGCCGACGGACGTGCTCTCGTCGGTGTCCAGCCACTTCCCGAGCGCACTGGGCGTCATATTGACGAGGTCGTGGAACTCGTCGCTGGTCTGCTGGTCGTCCTGCCGGTGATCGGTCGTCGCCATCCCTGTCTCCTGATCGTCCGCGTCTGCCGGGGTGGGCAGGTCTGCGGTGGATTCAGGCACAGGGAATGCCAGCCCCGGCGAGGTTCCGGTACCGTTGGTCTTGGCCGACCAATCCAGGGGTCCTGTGATCGCGCATCGTGGCCGGGATTCGCTGCGCTACCGTTCCTCGCCTGGTGGCGCCCGACGGCGTGCTACTCCTCCGGGATCGCCCGGAGAAACGTGCCCTGGCCACTGCTATCCAGGATCTCGACCGTGACGTTGCCGGCGAGGCCATCCGCACCGACCGCGAACGAGACGGCGCTCTCACCGCCAGCATTCTCTCCGACAGGCTGGAAGAGGAATACGTCGTGGTTGAAGTGGCGCATCGCGAACGGGGTCTGGTCGGGTCCCAGGTGGATCACCAGGGCATCTCCGTCCACTGTGATGCCGGCGTCGCCGTAGTAGTCGTTCGTGAAGGTCCCGGCGTAGGCCTCGAGGTCGAGTGCCGGCCCGGGATCGGCCGGTGGCGCGCTGTAGTTCACTGTCTGGCCGTAGTTTGGCGCGACGTCCTTCTCGATGATCGGCCCGATCAGCGCCAGCCAGTCGCGGGTAACGGTGCCGGTGGTCACGAGATCCGTGAAGCTCTGGGTGACCGCCTCGACGAGACCGATCGGCGCCGCGTTGGAGAGGACGACGATCCCGAGCTGGTCGGCGGGGAGGAGCGCGACAGTGGTCGCGGCGCCGAGTCCGAAGGCGCCCGAATGGCTAAGCCGGACTCCGCCCGTCTCGTTGTAGCTGACGTTCCAGCCCAGACCGTAGAAACCCGTTCGGTCATTGGCTGGGTCTGCCGCCAGATTGGACACGCTGTGGGGCCGGAAGGTATCGCTCAGCGCCGTCGCGTCGACGACCTCCTGGCCATCGACCGTGCCGCCCGCCAGAAGCAGGCGAAGCCACTGGGCGAGGTCGCGCACGGACGAGCTGACGCCGCCCGCCGGCGACTGGGCGTCGGGCTGCCGTTGATACCTGGCGACCCAGGCGCCGTCGACGAGGACGTGGGGGTGGGCCCGGTTCGCGGCGGCCATGAAATCGTCGAAGCGGGAGCTCGTGCTGGTCATTCCCAACGGCTCGTAGAGACGGGCAGCGGCCAGATCTTCCCACGCCATCCCGGTCGTGGTCGCCGCGGCAACCGCCGCCGCGGTCAGCCCAAAGTTGGTGTAGGCGTAGTGGGCACGAAAGGGACCTTCGGGCCGGAGGTAGCGCAGGCGATGCAGGATCTCGGCCCGGTCGTAGCTCAGGTCCTCCAAGTGGTCGCCCGCATGGTCCACCATCCCGGACCGGTGCGAGAACAGGTCAGTCAGCGTTACCTCGTGCGTGACCCAGGAGTCGTACATGGCGAACGAGGGATCGATCTCGCTGATCCGCGTGTCCCAGGTGATGTTCCCGTCGCCAACCACCGCCGCGACCGTGGTCCCCGCCAGACACTTGGAGACGGACGCGAGCTGGAAGACGGTATCGGCGTCGACCTGCTCACCGGTACCCACCTCGCGGACGCCGTAGCTGGCGAGACGGACGACCTCACCCTGATGGACGATGGCGACGGCCAGCCCCGGGATGCCAGTTTGCCGCAGCAGATCGGCCACGATCGCGTCAAGCTGCGCCGCCGCAGCCGCGACCCCGTCAGCGGTCACCCCCGGTGTGGCTTCGCCGGTGGTCCCGGCGACCGGCGTGGCGTCGTCCTGGGCGGCCGCGTCCCGGTTCAGGCTGGCGGCCGCGAGGACGGAGCCGGCCAGACCGGCCCCGCCGTAGCCGACGGCTCGGCGGCGCGAGATGCGTCGGGAATCAGCGGACGGGACGTCGGTCGTCAGATCGTGCGTGTTCATGGAATGCTCCCCTTTCGGGACTGTGGTGAATCGGTCCGGATCGCGTTCGTTCGACGCTACGCTCCTCCCGGTGGGGCATGGTCGGGCGCCAGTAAGGCGCCGACGGCCGCGAAGATCTCCGAGCTGGCCCGCTGATGCCGGTTGTTGCCCTGCTCGTCGAACGCCTCCTCAGCGAAGGTCGTCGCGACCGCGATCGCGATCTGCTGCGCCGGCAGATAGGCTTCGACGGAGCCGCACCCGGCGAACAGCGGGTTCTGCAGGATCCACTCGCCCGCCAGCACGACGCCGAGGCCATAGTTGTAGTCCTCGTCCAGCGTGTGGCAGGCCGGGCAGCCGTCCAGCAGCGCGCCGAAGCCAAACAGGTCCGGGGCGATCCGGGCCCGATGGGACTTCGGTGAGAGGAGCATGCCCGTGCCGATCGCTTCGGCCGTCGCGGTCATGTCGTGGATCGTCGTCGTCTGGATCGCGCCCTCCGCCAGCGTCCAGAAGGGGTTCCAGAAGGTCGACTCCTCGTAGAAGCGGACGGCCGGGTCGATGCCGAGGGTCTGGCGCCGCTCCGAGCTGAAGGCGTGCAGGGCCGGCTCGGCGACGGTGGCGACCATGGAGCTGGACGTGCCGGTCAGCCTGAGCGGCTCGAGGACCTCCGCCCGCAGCAGCGCGTCGAGGGGCGCGCCGCCGATCTCCTGAAGTGCCCGGCCGAGGATGACGTAGTTGGTGTGGGAGTAGTCCCAGTTCGTGCCCGGCGCGAAGCGGCGGGGCGCGGAGATCCCGATCGCCATGAGTTCCTGCGGGGTTCAGATGCGGAACGGATCGGCGTAGAGCTCCTCGTCGAGCTGGGGGTTCTGCACATAGTCGGGGTAGCCCGCCGTCATGTTCGCCAGCATCCGCAAGGTAACGCGGTCGGTGTCCGGCAGTCCGGGCACGCCAGTCACCCAGGGCGCGATTGGGTCGTCCAGTTGAACGAGGCCGCGATCCACGAACAGGACCAGCAGGGTGGTCATGTAGGAGATGGCGACGGCGCCGTTGCGGAACCGCATGTCGGTCGTGGCCGGGACGCCGGTCATCGACTCGCCCAGGGCGGAGGTCACCACCTCGTCGCCGCCGACCGTGACGCGCAGGATGACCGCCCGCAGGGCATCGCTGACCATCACCTCCCGGGCCAGGGCGACGATCGCCGCCGCCGGGTCCGAGGCGTTGTCCGGGAGCGGCGTGGCAGGGCTCTGAACGGCGCGGGCTCGCACTGTGGGACCGAGCGCGGCGGCAAGCACCGCCGTCCCGCCCTCCAGCGCTGCCCGCCGGGTGAGCCGGCGGGCAGCCAGCGCCCTGGTGGTCGCATCGAAGCAGCCTGATGTCATCGGGACTCCTTGCGAGGTGGCCGGAGCGCTCTCCCTGAACGGCGTGGGCGGCGCGGTCCGCGGTCCGTTGCTGGCTGCTCGCGCCTATGGGGTCAGCGCCAGGCGATCCCGACCCGCCTCCATCGCCGCGATCGCCGCGGGCATGTCGATCGCCTCGTCCGGGTTCTTGAACCCGACGCTGTAGACGAAGTCGCGGCCGTCCGCGCGCTGGAGCAGCCAGGAGCCGCTCAGGACGCCGAATTCCGAACCGCCCTTGAAGCCGACGAACGGCCAGACTTCACCGTCGAAGGCCAGCTGCGTCTCCAGGGCCATCGCCTCGGTCACCGGCCGCATCCCGGTCTCGGTGGCTTTCGCGTGGAGCCAGGCCATCGTGTGGCAGAGGTCTTCGCGGGTGGCGAACCATTCAACCCGGTCGATCTCGAGCGGGGCGGTCTGGTCAAGGTCCGGGATGCTGTCGACGCTCTGCTCGGCGAGGGGGCCATCGAGGATCGCCCGGCGCTCCGGGACGGGAAGCGCGTAGTAGTCGTCCAGGAACTCGGTGGAGTTCCCGAACTTGAGCAGCGCCAGTTCCCGGGTGGAGATGATTGGCTCGTTCAGGGCGGGGTCGCTGTGGCCCATGGCCGCCATCGCCGCCTCAACCTTGTCCCGTCCGACGAGGTAGAAGACGTGGTCGGTCGCCGTGTTGTCGCTCTTCTGCATCATCCGCTCAGTGAGGTAGCGGAGCGTGTAGCGCGTGCCGGCCAGCGCGAAGCGGAGATCCCCGCCCGGAACGCTCTTGTAGCGATCCTCGATCGTGACCAGTTGGTCCCAGTCGAGACGGCCAGCATGGATCTCCAGCGCCAGGGCCCCGAGGATCCAGAGCTTGAAGCTGGAGCCGACTGGCAGGACAGCGTCGGCGTCGAGGGCGTGGATGGTTTCGCAGGCACCGTCGACGAGCTCCGCCGCCAGCAGGGCGGTGTCTGGCGCGGCGACCGCGAGCAGGTCGTCGACATCATCCCAGCCCGGCACCGCACCGGCCGCCGGCGTTGCGCTCGCGCCCTGGGCGGCCGCCACGCGCCCGTTCCGACCGATCGCGAAGGCACCGATGGCAAGCCCGGCACCACCCTGGACCAGGGAACGGCGTGTCACGGAATGAGCGCGAACGTCCCTGGCGGCCCGGGCAAAGCGGTTGACGTCCATATTCGATCTCCTCGTGGGCGTAGGTGCGATTGAATGGAAGGCACCGTCACTGTAGGTGCGCGTGAATCGCTGTCCTATTCGTACGAGTACGGTATCCCCGAGTGGAGCGGTACTTAATCGCGGCGAGGTTGTCTGGCTTCACCGGTAGCGATCGTGACGGCATCACCGGTCAGGAGCGCGCGCGGCGATCGCCCTCCTTCAGGATCCAGATGTCCGGCCGGTCTACCACTCCGGAGCGGACCATCGCGTCGCGCAGGTCGGCGGACCGGACGAAGAGCTGAGCCCGTTCGACATCGTCCCACTCCAGGTAGATCAGGATGTCGTCGGCGTCAGGGTCATCGCGAAAGACCCGTTCGTTCCGTGAGCCAAAGGCCCGGCGCGAGGTGGCGTCCTCGTCGAAGACCGCTTTCCAGGAGTCGTAGTGCTGCACCTTGTGCCGGATAACGAGTACGGTCATGTCGAAGCCCTTCGAGACCGCTTTTCGGTCACTTGGTGGACGAGGGGCGGCTCCGCGATGGTAGGCCAACGCATTGCGCCGGCCTACTCGTACGGGTACGCGATTCGTGTTGGGCAGTACTTAATCGCGGGATCAATGTGGTTCTCCTGGACGCCGGTCAGCCTGGCGCCGACAACGCGGCATCGCAGCCGGACCGTTCAGTCAGACGTCCCGGATCCCGGCTCGACGAGGCCGGCGGCAAGGGCTACGCCGACCGCCGCGGTCCGCGTCCGCACGCCGAGCTTGGTCAGGATGTGCGCGACGTGAGCTTCGACCGTGCGCACGCTGAGGAACAGCGCCTGGGCGATGGCGCGATCGGGGAGACCGGTCACGAGCAGGCGAAGGACTTCCGTCTCCCGTGGCGACAGTTTGACGGCGGCTGGATCGCCCCCTCTGGCGGTGTCCGCCGCGGGAGTCAGGGTCTGGAGCTCCGCGATCGCGCCGGCGACGCCGGTGCGACGACCGGCGAGCCAGCCGGCGCGGAGCTCCGCCTCGTCGAGCGCCGATCGGATCACCGTGAGAACGCGCTCGTGCGCCGCGAGGTCGGTTGGGAGGATGAATGCTCCGCCGTACTGCTCCCGGAGTGCCTCCGCGGCTCCCAGGTGCCGGGCCGCCCGCGCTGGTTGCCCCCAGGCCGCCGCCACCAGTGCCGTGCCTTCCAGCGCATCGACGACGACGCGCAGATCACGCTGCTCCCCCAGGAGTTCCACGCACTCGCGGTAGCAGGCCAGCGCGCCGGCGAAGTCGCCGCGATCGCGGTTGACATCGCCAAGATCGCGCAGGCAACGGACGACGCCGAACGCGTAACCATGCTCGCGGCAGATATCCAGTGCCTGCTTATGCAATGCGCTGGCTCGGTTGAAGTCCCCGCGACCATGGGCGGCGACCCCGAGATTGGCCAGGACCGTCGCGGTGAGGGTCCTGGCGATGGCAACGTCGTGGATGGTGGTTGTCAGGTCGAGCGCTTCATTGAGGAGGTGCTCGGCCCGGTGGTTTTTCCCAAGCTGGTTGGCGCCGCCCGCTCGCCGGACGAGGGCGAGCGCGATCACCGGAGCGTTGACGTCCGCGTCCAACGCGTCGATCCCATCGGCCAGGAGCCGATCGGCGCGCTCGACCTCGCCAAACAGTGGCAGCAGCCCTCCCAGGCTGATCCTGGCCCGGCCAAGGGCGGAACTCGATGCTTCCGGGGCACGCGCTAGCGCGCGCTCGAGCCATTCGCGTCCCTCCCGGGCATGGCTGTAGGCGAGCCAGTAGCTCCCCAGGGAGGCCGTCAGCCGCAGCAACCGCTCGGTGTCGGCCCGCCGGTCGAGCCAGGTGAGCGCCGCGAGAAGGTTGGCATGATCGATCTCCAGGCGACGCAACTGCCGCTCCCGGCCCGGCAGGGCGGCCGCCAGCTCGGCCGGCTCAGCCAGTTCCATGGCCCACGTCTCGTGCGCGTCACGCATGGTATCTGCCTCGCCGCTTGTCTCCAGCTGGTCCGCCGCGAACGCGCGAATCGTCTCCAGCATGTCGAAGCGAGCGTCCCCTTCCCACGTCACCTGTCGTAGCAGGCTCTTGTCGACCAGGGAGGCGAGTCCGTCCAGGACGGAGACCGTGGTGGAACGAGGGAGCGCGTTCCCGCATCCCACCGCCCCGATGGCTTCGGCCGCGTCCAGCCCGAAGCCGCCGGTGAAGACGCTGATCCGGCGGAGGAGGCGTTGCTCGTCGGGCGTGAGGAGCTGGTAGCTCCAGGCGACCGCGTCACTGATCGTGCGGAGACGGGTTGGGGCATCCCGCGGACCGGCCACCGGCAACGACAGCCGTGCCTGGATCCGGGCGAGCAGGGCGGCCGGCGGGAGGACCGCCGCCTGCGCCGCCGCCAGCTCGATCGCCAGCGGTAATCCGTCCAGGTGTCGACAGATGGCGACCACCAGGGGCGCCGTCTCGTCCGAGAGCGCGAACGTCGGCATCAGTGCCCGGACCCGATCCACGAACAACCGCACCGCTGGGAACCGGAAGACTCCGGCGAGCGAGTGGTCCGCGTCCGCGCTGGGCAGGACGAGCGGCGGCACCGGAAGGGCGTACTCTCCCGATACACGCAACAATGCGCGGCTCGTCACGACGATCCTGAGGCGCGGGCAGGCGATGAGGAGATCGGTCAGGAGGGGGGCGGCCGCCAGGAGGTGCTCGAAGTTATCCAGAAGTAGCAGGGTTGTGGCATCTCGCAGGACCGCCACGAGAGTGTCTCTCCCGGCGACACCGAGCGCCTCCTGCAGTCCGAGCGCCCGGACCACCGCAATGGCGACCTGTTCGGGGTCGGAGACCACCGCGAGCGGGACGAAGACCACGCCGTCGGCGTAGGACTCGATCGCGGCCCGGCCGATCTCGATGGCGAGGCGCGTCTTGCCGATACCGCCAGGCCCAGTGATCGTCAACAGCCGGACATCGTCGCGGCGCAACAGGGCCTCCGCCAACGCGAGTTCGCGTTCGCGGCCGAGGAGCGGCGTAAGCAACGCCGGCAGCGGCACCGGCCCTACGCGGTCGGTCGCCTCGGGCGATGGCATGAACGGGGATACGGTCAGCGAGGTCTCCATGCCCGCTATTGTGCATCCGCCCTTTCAGGGAAGGAAGGAGCACGAGACGTGGCACGCGGCGACAGGTATCGAGGGCGCAACCCGGGCATCCCTGGCGCCGGTGGACGGCGGGATTCGCCGCTGCCCGGTTCGCTCGACCCGCCAGATTCGACGGGTCCGCCTCCTCAGGAGCCCGGAACGCTTCCGGACGATCGAGGAACCCGCTGGACGTATTCGCGATTTCCCTGGCCGCCGCTCCGCGCGGGGAGACGCTCATGATCCTTCAGGTCCGGACACGGAGAAGACGGGCCAGACGTTGTGGGCGCCCGTCGTCCCCGGACCTTGCGTCAGTCCCCGGACAGGACGGTGGACGACCCTGGGGCCGGGGCCAAGGCCGTTCGCTGACGGCGCCTCCGGGTTCGGCGGATGGCGTGGAAGCCGAGCCGGCCCGCCAACCGGGCGGCATCGTCGGCGTCCATGTGGGCGATCGTGGCGCTGTTGCCAAAGGTCGTCCCGGCGACGCGGACGCCGATGGTGGCCAGTTCGGCCCGGCGCTGGAACCAGTTCTGACTGACCTCGCGGAACTGGACCCGCCGCCGCGGAACGATCGTGACGAACCGGGCGATCGAGCGGCCCTGGACGATCAGTCGGTCCTCACCATCCCACTGCCAGCGGGTGTCGCGGTAGCTCAGGAGTGCCCACGGCCAGCTCTGGACCAGCAGCACGACCAGGCCGTACCACCACTCGGTGAACGGGATCAGGGCGCAGGCGACGATCGCGACGGCCAGCAGCGCAACGTCCCAGACGATCGGCAGCGTCAGGTACCGGCGCCGGGCCCGTTCCGGCAGGCGCTGGCCGTCGCGTCGGGCGGCCTCGACGTCGGCGGCGAAGGCGGGGAGGGAGCGCTCGAGCAAGGACGCGACATCGGCCCGCCGGATCAACGGAAAGAGCACGCCGGAGTCGTTGTTCTGTTGCCCCCCGCCGTAGCCGGCGCTGACGAAGTGGACGCTCGTCAGACCGAACGGCTGCCGGAACAGCCCCTCCTTGACCGTGATGGACTGAACCCGGTGGATCGGGATCGTCGTCCGGCGGCGCTCGACCAGCCCCGACGAGATCACCAGGTTGTCATTCTCCCGGCGCAGAGCGAAGCCGCTGAACGTGATCACCGTGCCGAGGATGGACAGGACCCAGGCGATCAGGCCGCCGATCACGATCAGGCCGATCACGACCTGGGTCAGGCCGATGGTCGTCGACTCGACGACCGTCTCGACCCGGCTCCCGACGAGGTCGCCGCCGAACTGGCTGACGGCGGCGAGGATGGCCGCCGCCGGGCCGATCCGGCTCGAGGTTAGCCCGGCGATCAGCAGGTCGCGACCCGAGAGCGATCTGATGAGCGTGCCGCTGCCGCCTTCAATGCTCGTGGCGGCGGAGACCGGGCGAGTGTTTCCAGTGAGCGTGGGTTCGGAACGATCGACCGCCGAAGCCGGGGTGCCGTCAGTTGCTGCAGCCGAAACCGGCGCGGCCTGACCCGTTCGCTGCGCCCGCTCGGCGAGGAGCTGGTTGCGGAGGGCGGTCGCCTCGTCGAGCGCGATCGCCTCGATCACGATGTCGGCGTTGGCCCCGCCGCCGGCCGCCGTCTCGACGCGGAGCTGGGCGACGCCGAGCAGCCGGGCCAGCGGCGGCTCCTGGAGGTCGATCGACTGGATCCGCTCGAACGAGACCGCCCGCTCCTGCCGGTTGAGCCAGCCGGTCCGCAGCCGGAGCGATCGGCCGGTGATCTCATAGCTGCTCATCCACCAGGTGGCGACGGCGTTCAGGACCGTCAGCCCGGCGAAGCCCGCGGCGATGAGCAGCCAGACGATGTCCCCCCGGCTGCCCGAGAAGATCGCGATCCCGATCGGGATGATGAACCCCCGGATCGACCGGACCATCGTGATCAGCATGTAGGCCGGGTGGAAGCGTTCCCGATCGCCCTGCTCGTCGAACGGCTCCGGCGCCTCGGGTTCCCCGGCTCGACCTCCGTTCGCCCACGGCTGAGGAGCCGGTGAGCGAGGGTCCGGGCTTTGTTGGGTCTGCCTGGGTGACGACATCGCGAAGGGTCCTCTTGCTTGGCGGGTCGTCCAATTGGAACCGAGCTGAAGCGGGCCGCGGGTTAGATGTCGTCGTAGGTGTTGGCAAGCGCGGCGATCTGGTCGCGAATCGCCGCGGCCCGCTGGACGGGCAGTCCCGGAATCGCGCTGGAGCCGGCCGCCGTGTAGATCACGACCGTCGCCAGCTGCAGCGACCGCTCGAAGACGTCTCGGGTCGTGTCGACATGCTGGATCCGCGCCATCGGGACGAGCCGTCGCGTCACGGTGAACAGGCCCTGCATGGTATCGACTTCGTCGTCGCTGATGTCCCAGCGCCACCTGCGATAGCTCGCGACCGGCAGCATCAGCGCCAGCGGGACGGAGACGATCAGGATGGCGAGCAGCGGCAGCATCGCCTGAACGAGTGTCCAGTCGGCGAGCCGGTAGAGGAGGAACCCGCCGAAGGCGGCGATGGCGGCGAGCGGCAGGACCGCCCACAGCAGGCCGCTGAGTCGCCATAACCCGATCACCTTCGGGTCGAGCGACGACTGGGGAATCGATCGGGCGTCGTTGGCCTGCATGGGGCGTCATGTCCTCTGGCGCTGGGCCATGGGCACCGGGCACCAGGCAGCGCCGGTGCCATTCGCACGACCGGGTCTGGTCGATTGAGCCTGAGTGTAGGGGACAGTCATCACGGAGATGTGTCCAACGGCTTGCCGTCAGACAACCACCGGACGGGCGGCCTCCGGCCTGATGGCCGGGATGCGATGCTATGGCCCTGAGGCGTGTTCGGATCATGACGGGAGTGATGCGGCATGGTGGGCGAGCAGGGGCAACCGGCGGCAATGGCCGGAGGGGACGACCGTCAGCAGCGGGAGTTCATCCAGGGAACCAGCGCGGGGCTCCTGCCACGGCTGCTCGGCTCGACCCGGTTGTTCATCGCCATCGCCGTCGCCGGGCTGCTCGCGGCCGCGATCATGACGCTGGTCTATGGCTTCCTGCTCGTCTTCCGGACGATCTGGGACATCATCGCCGAGTACGGGGTGAACACAGACGGGGCCAAGTCCCTCTCCGTCGAGTTCGTCGAACTGACCGATCTGTTCCTCGTCGGAACGGTCCTCTACATCGTCGCGCTCGGCCTGTATGAGCTGTTCATCGACCCTGGCATCCCCGTACCGGACTGGCTCCACGTCGACGACCTCGACGATCTGAAGAGCAAGCTGGTCGGCGTCATCATCGTCCTGCTCGGCGTGAACTTCCTCGTCGCCGTTGTCGACTGGGACGGGAGCCGGGACATCGTCTACTTTGGCGGCGCGGTCGGGTTCGTCATCATTACCCTCTCGCTGTCGTCATATCTGACGTCGAAACAGGAACATTAGCGCGTCGCGCGGCCGGGTGACGGCCGGAGCGGCGACCCGTTTCGCAAGGGCATGGCGCTCGCTCACACGTCCCGCTGCGCTGGCTGCGCTGGCCCTGCTCGCTTCGCTGGCTGGCGCCATACCGCGCAGCGGTGTCGGTGGCCGAGACCGCCGCGTTCTGACGTGACATGTTAGTGGCGAAGCCAGTCTCGCCCCGCGGGGCGAAGGCCGCTGCGGCGGCCGGGCGACCACATGGGATCGCTCCTACAAATGACGTCGCTTCGTAGCCAGTGTTGGGCGAAATCGATTTACCCCGAGCCCTTCGGCAAACAAGGATCGGGGTGGTTCGCTGTCGGGTGGTTCGCTGTCGAGCGCTATTTCACCGGCTCGATGAACACCTCGATCGTGCCGCCGCAAGCCAGGCCGACCTCCCAGGCCAGCTCGTCGGTGATGCCGTAGCGGATCAGCTTCGGCTGCCCGGTGGTCATCACCTCCTGCGCCTCGCTGAAGACGGCCGTCTCGACGCAGCCGCCGCTGACCGAGCCGGCCAGGTCGCCGTTGTCCGAGACGACTAGCCGGGAGCCGATCGGACGAGGGGCCGAGCCCTCGACCGAGACGACGGTCGCGACCGCCACCTGCTTGCCTGCCGCCTGCCAAAGGTCGATCTCGTCGATGAATGTCTGCATGTTGGTCACCGTTCTCGTGTGATGCCGGAATACGCGTTGCGCACAACTCGGCCGGGTGGTTCGAATGCGGTCTGCCGATGCAATGATCGCACCAGGATGACCGCCGCGTCAGCTGGCAGGCAGCGCGACGACCTCGATCGAGATCACGCCCGAGACGTAGCGGCCACCTCGGCCAGCCCAAAGGGCTAGGTCGAGGCGCGGGTGATGACCGAGACGACTGGCACGGCCGCCCCGATGTCGACGATCACCTCGGCCATCAGGCCATCAGGCCATCAGGCCATCAGGCCATCAGGCCATCAGGCCATTAGGCCATCAGGCCATCAGGCCATCAGGCCATCAGGCCATCAGGCCGGGTCGACGTGCCGGTGCCGGTGATCTGGTTGCGAGCACTGAGTGCCAGTCGCGATGCTCCTGTGATGTGAGGACGACGGGAGTAGACAAGCCCATCATTATCATATTCAATCTCTGATTAGCAAGATGATGGCTATCATCTGAGCCAGAGCGAGGGCGTCCCGCCATCCGGACGCGCCATCACGTTTGGAGAAGGACCGATGTCAACAGGCTCATCGTCCAGTGTTGCGCGTCTGCCGCAAATCGTCCTCGCGCTCGTCCTCGCCATCGCCGCGATCGGGATCGGCGGGACGTCCGGCTCGTACCGGACCGAGGCCCAGACCCCAATCGACTGTTCGGCCTTCCCGGCTCCGGTCGCCGCTCCGTCGCCGGTGGCCGCGACTCCGGCCACGGACGCGACCCCCGGGGCCATCGTGCCGTTCCCGGAAGGTGGTGGCGATCTGACCGTCTTCGCGGCGGCCTCGCTGACGAACGCCTTCGACGTGATCGGCGCGACGCTGGAGTCCGAGAACGCTGGGCTCGACATCACCTTCAACTACGCCGGTTCCCAGGCCCTCGTCACCCAGCTGACCGAGGGGGCCGAGGCCGACGTCTTTGCCTCCGCCAATACCACGCAGATGACCAACGCCGTCGACGCCGGGGTCATCGACGGCGACCCACAGGCGTTCGTTGGCAACCGGCTGGCGCTGGTCGTCCCGACCGACAACCCGGCCGGGATCACCGGGTTGTCCGATCTCGCCGGAGCCGACGTCTCCGTCGTCCTGGCGCAGCCGGACGTTCCGGTCGGCCAGTACGCTCGGCAGTCCCTCTGCCTCGCCGGGGCGGATACCGCCACCTATGGCGACGGCTTCGTCGACGCGGTCACTGGCAACATCGTCTCCGAGGAGGAGGATGTCCGGGCCGTCCTGACCCGGATCCAGCTGGGCGAGGCCGACGCGGGGATCGTCTACGTGTCGGACTACGTGGCGACCGAGGGCGGCGGCGTTACGCTGATCGACATCCCGGACGGCGTCAACGTTGTCGCGTCCTACCCGATCGCCCCGGTCGCCGGCGGCGACGCCGAGCTGGCGGCGGCGTTCATCAGCTACGTCCTCGGCCCGGACGGCCAGGCCGCGCTGGAGGACTTCGGCTTCCAGCCGGTGGCGTAGTCGTTCTGTCCGATGAAAGTCCCACCCCAACCCCTCCTCATCTCGCCGTCCAGCTCACCCCGACTGCGTCGGGACTCGTCTGGACTCATCGGATGGAGAGGGGCGTATGCTGGTGGCGCTGAAGCGCTCCATGGATGCTGGTTGCACAGCAAACCGTCTTCCCTTCTCCATCCGATGAGTCCCCGCGGGACGAAATCGAGATGGGAGGGTCGGGTTGGGGTCGAATCGCCGTCCGCTACGAGACTCCTTGTCGAAGCCAGGAAACGAGATGGGGTGGACGATGTCAGTTCGGCACGGTGACGGCGGCGCCGGTGATGCGGACTACGGCGTGATTGGTGTCGACTACGCCCGGTATCGGAAGCCCGAGCCGAGGATCGCGGCGATGATCCTGGCGGCGCTCGGCGACGTCCGGACCGTGCTGAACGTCGGGGCCGGGACCGGATCGTACGAGCCGACGGACCGGGAGGTGACCGCCGTCGAGCCGTCGGCCTCGATGCGGGCCCAGCGGCCACCCCACCTGCCGGTCGCCGTCGACGCCGTCGCCGGGCAGCTTCCGTTCGCGGACGCGGCGTTCGACGCCAGCATGGCGATCTTCACGGTCCATCAGTGGCCCGACCTCCGGGCGGGTCTGGTCGGGATGCGTCGCGTTACCCGTGGCCCGGTCGTCATCGTGACCTGTGACCCGGCCCTGCTGGACCGGTTCTGGCTGAATGACTACGAGCCAGCCGTTATCGCGACCGAGGCTCGGCGATTCCCGCCCATCGCGGCGATCGTCGATGCCCTCGGCGGCCGGAGCGAGGTCCGGCCGGTCCCGATCCCGCTCGACTGCACCGACGGCTTCGGCGAGGCGTACTACGGCCGGCCGGAACGGTTCCTCGAACCTGGCGTCCGGCTGGCGATGTCGGCCTGGAGCTTCGTCGACCCAGCCGATGTTGACGCCGGTCTCGCTCGACTCCGGGCGGATCTGGCTGATGGAACGTGGGACGCCCGACACGGACACCATCGGACCCAGCGCGCGTTCGATGGTTGCCTGCGCCTCGTCACCGGCCAACCATGATGCCGGCGGGCGGAGCTGGTTCGGTCGGGCGACCCGCTACGCCAGCCGGCTGAAGGCGAACGTCAGGAAGCGGTCGAACATGCGGTCCGACAGGAGCCGGCGGGCGATCAGCAGAGGGCGGGCGCCGGAACCGACGACGTAGCGGATCTTCGGCCGACGGGCGCTGGCCGCCCGGCTGATCGCCGCGGCGACGACGTCCGGGCTGGACTGCAACCGCTCATTGCCCAGAATCCTCGCGAGGTGCTCGGCCTGGCTGGCGTAGGCGGTACGGCCCGAGGTGGCGAGGAGCTTCTCGCTGGCGATGCCGGACCACTCCGTCCGGATCCCACCCGGCTCGATGACCACGACGTCGATGCCGAACGGTTTGAGTTCGAGCCGGAGGGAGTCGCTCAAACCTTCGACCGCGAACTTGGTCGCGTGATACCAGCCGCCGAGCGGCTCGTAGATCTTGCCGCCCATCGAGGAGATATTGACGATCCGACCGCTGCCCTGAGCGCGCATCTGGGGCAGGGTGAGCTGCGTGAGCCGGGCAAGCCCGAACAGATTGACGTCGAACTGGGCGCGTCCCTCCGCGATTGGGACATCCTCCAGCGCACCGTACGACCCGTAGCCGGCGTTGTTGACCAGCAGGTCGATCCGCCCGGCCTCACGGATGACCATCTCGACTCCGGCCACCATCGAGGCGTCATCGGTGACGTCCATCGCGAGGGTGTGGATGCCCAGCTCCGCCAGACCGGCCATCCGGTCCAGTCGCCGGGCCGCGGCGAAGACCGTGAAGCCGTCCGCTCTGAGTTGCCTGGCCGTCGCCTCGCCGATCCCTGATGACCCGCCGGTGATGAGGACGACCTTGTCTGCGTTCGCCACCTGTGTTCTCTCCCACGGTTCGCTCTGTTACCTACTGGTTGGTAATATCGTGAGCTTAGGACGCCGGGTGAGCGTTGTCAACTGACCGGGCGGGAAGGTATGTTGCGGCCATGAGACGTGACGCCGAGGAGACGCGCCGCCGGTTGCTCCGGGCGGCGCGGGACGAATTCACCGAGTTTGGGCTGGCCGGCGCCCGCGTGGATCGCATCGCGGCGGCCGCGCGGGCGAGCAAGCCGCTGCTCTACACCTATTTCGGCAACAAGGACCAGCTGTTCGACGCCGTCTACAACACCCTCATCGCCGACATCGTCAGCGACGTCCCGCTCGACGCGACCGATCTTCCGGGCTACGCCGGGCTGCTCTACGATCAGTCGATCTCGCACCCAGAGCTCGTCCGGATGACCCTGTGGGACCGGCTGGAGCGAGGCGGGCAGGGCGCCCGGCAGCCGGGGGTCCAAGAGGCGAACCGGACCAAGGTCGCCGCGATCCAGCGGGCGCAGGACGATCAGCGGCTGTCGGACCGGATTCCGGCCGCTGATCTGCTCTTGCTGATCACGACGACGGCCGCGATGTGGGCCTTTGCCCAGCGGGGGCCAGGTGGGACGGGGAGCGAGGACGCCGACGAGGCCCGGAGGACGCTGGTCGAGGCGATCCGGATCCTGACCGGGACGCCGTAGCGGCTCAGCGTTCCGGGTCCGGAGCCGGTTCCATCCAGCGGTCGCCCTGCATCGACATCAGGACGGTGACGACATCGAAACGGACGGGAGCCGGGGAAGATGCCATGAGCCACCGGCGATATCGCCGGTGGCTCATGGCGACTGGTACCAGTCCGGACTCGGGGTGCCCCGCCTAGACCTTATTGGGATCGGGGATCTTCTTCGACTTCCCGGTGACGACACGGGAGAACTGGCGGTTCTTCGCGAACCAGCCGGCCACGCCGATAATCGGCCGGACCGTCTCGTCGCTGACGAACGAGGCCGTGTTGCGGACCTGCTTCGCCGTCCCGGTGATCTCTTCGAGGAGCGGGATCACCCGGTCCTTGAGCTGGATGACGAGGAAGATCAAGGCACCAGTCACCGCGGCCAGCAGCGCGACCGTGATCAGCGAGGAGAGCACGACGAAGATGACCGCGACGTCGCGGAGTCGCTCCAGTGCGGACTGGTCGTCATCACCGAGCAGATAGAGTCCAACGATGATCACAATGAAGAGGATCAGCGCCCCGACACCACCGATGATCGCGTTTCTCCGCACTGGTCGCTCCCTCTTTCCGCCGAAGCCGCTGACGCCGCATGGCTCACCAGGGAGCCACCATCACTGGACGCACTATACGCGCATCGCCACGATTGGCGCAGCATTGCCGCAACGCAGGCTCCGCGCCGCGGCGAACGGCCCGCCGGCTCACTGGGCACGACGGTCGGCTCATCAGGAAGCGATCTACTCCGGGTCCGGGCTCGCGGGGGCGAAACCGCGTCCGGAGCAGCAGGGGCAGCCGCTGGCGTGCATGGCTGGAGCCGTCGCGACCGGCGACCGGCCAGGGGCTTCGAGCAGCGCCTTCCCCGCGGCGCCCTTCCGGTAGATCATCGGCGTGCCGAACTGCTTGGCCGCCCGGCCACCGCCGCAGGCCGGGCAGGTGACCGGATCGTCGGAGCGGGCGAAGGGGCGCCGCTCGTCGAACCGGTCGCCGCAGTCAGGGCAATGGAACGCGTAGGTTGGCATGGCTGCTCTCCTGATGCGACTGAACCGTGACGTTCGCGTTAGCGGGTGACGCTGGCGATCGTGCCGCCGCCCAGGACCTCATCGCCGCCGGGCGCGTAGAAGACGGCGGCCTGACCAGGGGAGGCGACCGGTCCCCCGTCGGGGAACGTCACCGTCGCATCCCCGACGCGGGCGCCGTCGCCGAGTGCCGTGACGCGGACGGCACCGGGGTTGACCTGACCGCGGTAGCGGACCATGACGTCGGCGGTGAACGCGCTGTCGGCCATCCCGTTGGTCAGGCTGACGCGGTCGAGGGTCAGCTCGCGGGCGGAGGCCATCACCTTCGGGCCGACGACGAGCTGATTGGCGGCGGTGTCGAGCCCGAGGACGTAGAGCGGCTGCGCGGTCGCGATGCCGAGCCCACGGCGCTGGCCAACGGTGTGGTGGAGCAGACCGCTGTGCTGCCCGATCACGGCGCCGTCGCTGTCGACGATCTCGCCGGGGCGGGCAGCGTCGGGGCGGCGCTCGGCGACGAACTCGGCGTAGGAGCGGTCGCCGACGAAGCAGATCTCCTGGCTCTCCTTCTTGTCCGCGACGGGCAGGCCGAAGGCGCGGGCGAGCGTCCGGACCTCCGGCTTGGTCAGGTTGCCGAGCGGGAAGTGGATGAAGCCGAGCTGGTCCTGGTCGAGGGTGTAGAGGACGTAGCTCTGGTCCTTCCGGCCATCGACGGCCCGGAGCAGGCGGTGCCGGGCCCCGGGCGAGCCGGCCGGAGCGGTCGGGTCGCCCGGCAGGATGCGGGCGTAGTGGCCAGTCGCCAGCCCATGGGCGCCGAGCTCGCGGGAGCGGGTGACGAGATGGCGGAACTTGACGTGCCGGTTGCACTCCAGGCACGGGTTCGGCGTCCGGCCCTGGACGTACTCGTCGACGAAGCGGTCGATCACGCTCTCGGCGAACTCGGTCTCCATGTCGAGCGCGTAGAACGGGATGCCGATCCGGGCCGAGGTCCGGCGGGCGTCGCTCAGCGCCGGCAGGCCGCAGCACGGGTTGGCCCGGTGGTCCGGGTCGTCGGGCGAGAACAGCCGCAGGTTCATCCCGATGACGCGGTAGCCCCGCTCCCGCATGACGAGCGCGGTCACGGCGCTGTCGACGCCGCCGCTCATCGCGACGACCATCGTCCGGCCGGCGCCGTCCCGCGGGCCGATCCTGTCCTCGCTCAGGAGGGCGGCGATCGCTTCGTCCCGGGCCGGGTCGTCGGCAGGCACGGGCGCGTCCCACGGGCAGTCGGTCGCTTCGGTGAGGGTGCTGGCGAAGGGGGCGGGAGCCGTTGAAGGAGAGAGGACCACGAAATAGACTCCTGGGTCGGCCAGCGAGGATGGGACTGGCCGGATAGACACGTACGGAACATAAGGAGTGTACCCCAGCCATGGCGGACGACCGGCGAAAGGCGGGCCTGCATCAATCGGTAGCGCTGGCCCGGCCGGCCGCTGGCCCATTGTCTGCGAAAAGACGCCTGACGGAGTGCATAGGCGCCTCGCCCAGATCGAACCGTGGCGAGCGGCCGGTGTCTGTCTTCGGAATGGAAGGAGCATCCCGTGGCGACGACGCCTCTGGAAGACCGGCGACCGCAGCTACTGACTGGAGCGCTGATCGCGGCGATTTTGACGCTCGTCGTCTGGTTCGGTGGCCTCGCATTCCTGGACTGGGCGACCGGGCAGGACTCGGACATTGGTCTCGGCCCGGACTTCCTCTACCTCGTCCTGCTGCCCGTTGTCATGGCTGGGCTCGCCTGGCTCGCGTTCCGCAACGCCTGGCAGACGACAAGCGATCTCAACGATGACCTCGCCGGACGCCGACGGCGGGTCGCCGCGAACGGCCGGGCCACGATCGTGGCGCCACTGGTCGCGCTGATCTTCAACCAGGTGGTCTGGAACGCCTCGCTGGACCGCTTCGATTGGCTGGGTTCCTTTATCAATGACCCGTTCAACCCAACGACGCTGGTCGTCCTGATCATCTTTCCGCTGCTCCTCGTCGGCGTCACGATCTGGAGCGGGATCGCCGTCCAGACCCTGATGACGCCACCCCGGCCGGTCCGGCGTCATCGTGACGACCCCGACCCCAACTCCGATGTCGAACTGGCCGAGCAGTGACTTTGGGTAGCACCGGTCCGGGTTCGCGATGGAACCGATTGTGAGTTGAGCGTTGGCAGCCACCACCGACCGGTGGGACCTCCATTCACCGCATATGACCAGGAGAGCCATGATGACCGACCATGACCATCCCGATACCTCCAATGGCCCCGACGTCGAGCCATCACACCCCGGCGAGGACACCGATCCGGAGGTCCTGGCGTCCAATCCCGAGGTTCACCCGAGCGCCATCGACGACCTGGACGAGGACGATTCTTCCGGGTCGGGTCATCCCGACTGGGGCAAGAAGGAACCGGCTGGCAACTAACCGCATGCCGCGTGGGCCGGTCGGCTGCCCACGCCCTGACACGACAGGCTCGGTCGAGGTGTAAGGGGCGTTGGGACAACAGGAAGGGGACCGCCGGCAACCGCGGTCCCCTTCCTGTTGTCGTCATGGGTTCGCCCATCGCCTTCGCTCGTGCGGGGAGACTCGTGCCATGGTGAACGGACGAGACGGAGATATGGCGGAAGGTGCCGGGACGGAACGCGGCCGCAATCAAAATAATCGTGACATGAGTACGGACGAATACTTTTTATTCCGTTATTGATGAAGACTTCGGTATCGTTGAATTCATTCATCGAAAGGGGTACAGTAGGACGAAAACAAGGGAGAGATGCCATGGCGAGGATTCGAACGGCGGTAGCGGCTGATCTTGATACCGTGGTGCGGCTGAGCGCTGGTTTGTTCCGGGAAGACTCCGGACGTCGCGACGAGACCGTGAATCAGGACTGGCCGGCACGGGAAGGCGAGGCGTACTTTGGCGCGATGTTCGACCGGGAGCATTCAGTTGTGCTTGTCGCGGAAGATGACCGGACAGTGATCGGCTATGCGGCCGGTCACCTGGCAACGGTCTCGACGATGAGCCTGGTGCCACTGGCGACCATGGAGAGCATCTACGTCGAACCTTCCGCCCGCGGCAGGGGGGTCGGTGGGATCCTTGCCGCCGCCCTCATCCTCTGGGCGACCGACCGGGGGGTGGCGCAGATGCGGGTGACGGCCTATGCCGCCAACCAGGGCGCCGTCCGGCTCTACCAGCGCCTCGGCTTTACCCCGCATGAGTTGACTCTCTCCCGACCGCTCGTCAGGTAGCGTCGGCGCATCGTCGGCAATGGCACGCCAGGCAGAGATCGCCGCCGTGGACCTCGGGCCAGCGGGATCCGTCAGGGCTCGCTTCGGTCGGCTGTCAGTCTGGCGAGGGGGCCGTTTCCGTCGGTCGGCGGGCCGCAGCGGCCAGCGTCGCGACGGCGGCGGCGATCCGATCCCGGATGGCGGGGTCCGTGATCAGGCCGTCGGGGGCGATCTGCCGGCGAAAGACGGGAACTTCGACGCAGGCCGCCTCGACGATGCGGGGCTGGATGTACCGGAACACCTTGCGCAGGGAATCGTAGGCATCGGCGGCTCCGGCCGGGCCGGTCGAGGGGTTGATCCAGGCGACCGGCTTTCCCATGATCTCGACGCCGCCGACCATCCAGTCCAGCGCGTTCTTGAAGGCGCCCGGCAGGGCACCGGCGTACTCCGGGGTCGAGAACAGGACCGCGTCGGCCGCGACGATGCGCCGCCGGTAGTCAACGACGGCTGGGTGGAGCGGGTCCACGTCATCGTCGGGGTTGAAAGGCGGCAGCCGCCCGGTCCCGTCGAAGGCGTCGGCGATGACACCCGCTGGCAAGAGTTCGGCGGCTGCCCGCAGGACAGCGGTGTTGACCGATCCCGAGCGCAGGCTGCCGGAGATCATCAGGATCACGACTGGATGGTCGCCCCGGACTGGGTCGCTGGCGTCACTCGACTGGGAGATGCGCATCGAAGTATTCCTTCGGCCCGGTCACTGGACTGGGCAGACACGAACGGGACCGCCGGTGAGGGCGATCCCGTTCGTGTCCATCCAGTGCGTCGCCAGCGCTTGGTCTAGCTCTGTCGGACATCCTCTGGGATCAGGTTCTGGTCGGCCGGCGTGTCGCCGGTGCCGAAGAAGAACTCTTCCTGCTGCTTGCGGAGGATCTGGCGAGCCTCCGGGTCGGCCGGGTTGAGGCCATAGTGGTTGATGAGGATCGTCAACTGCGGCTTCCACTCGGCGTAGGCTTCGGCGGAGACGTTCTCGAAGATGCGCTGACCGAAGGCGCCGGGGAACGGCGGCTTCTCGAGGCCGGGGAGCTCGCGCCCCAGCTTGACACAATTGACCATCCGCGCCATGAGTCTTCCTTGGTCTGCCGGTGACCGGCATCGTTCGCCGTCCCGATGCGGGACGGACGATTCCCCGAACCGTAGGGGAGCGGACAGCCGATGTCAAACCGCCGCCGTCCGGGTGCGCGGGGCATCCGCGGGACCGAATCAGCCGCCTGCCGGCGACCATGTGTCACCGCTTGGCCAGCCAGTTGGTGACCAGGCGTCACGCGAATCGAGGACTTCGGCAGGCGTGAGCTACCCATCGCCAGGACCCCCGAGTGACGATCGGGACCCTGGCCCGCCCGGCACCGAGGGACACCTCCGGCGTTCGGAATCCGTCGACGCTTCGTTCGATGTAGCGGAACATACGATCCCGCGGAGGCGACAGCGTCATGGAACGTCCGGGATCGTCACGATGGCACGAGGCAGCGACCGCAACCCGGCGGCGCTGGCGCCGGTGTCCCGCTGGCACGGCATCAATGCTTCATCGCTGCCGATGGACTCAATGGCCGCGCACGTACGCACAAAATCCCGAGAGAACCGTTTTGCGACGACTGGCGTAAGTAAGGCAGACCGGGTATACCCACCCGGGCCGTTCTGGTGTCGATCCGATCGGGTGCCGTGGCTGGAGGCCCGTCGCGATTGCCAGGACAGTGCAGAGACCCGGATGTCAGTCGAGGAACGATCCTCCTGACATCCTCTTGAGCGTTCGCTCCGGCTGGGGAGCGACGTGCTGTCTGCCCCGTGGTGGTCCTCCTGGTCGATCCAGCCAGGACGGCCATTGCCGGGCATTGACGATTCGCGACCAGACCATGACGACCAGCCACGATGTCCGGAAGACACCGCCGCGGCTGGTCGCTGTGCCCTTGTGGCACGACTGGCCCGGAGGGTCGGGCAGTCGTGGCACAGGAGCGTGTTGCCATGTCTCACTCGTCCTGGGTGCTGTCTGCCCACCGCCCGCGCACCGACCGTGCGCCCTCGGTCATGCCGGTTCGCGTGCGAGGGTACGCCGGGCTGGCCAGCGCCCGGTCCCGACTGGTGCATCTCGTCTGCGTGCTCGCCATCACCCTCTCGGCCGGCGCGACGGCGTTCGTCCCGGAGACGCGGGCCAATGCCCAGAGCGAGACCCGCGTCGCGACGACCGACCTCAACCTCCGTGCACAGCCATCGACGGACAGCGCGGTCCTGACGGTGATCCCGGCTGGCCAGTCCGTCTCCGTCACCGGCGGGAATCAGCGCGGCTTCCTGCCGGTCACCTTCAGCGGCGTGACAGGTTTCGCTTATGCCGAGTTCCTTGGCTCTGGGAGCGAAGGTGAGTCGTCGGGCGACGGCGGTAGTGGATCGACCGGCGGCGCGAGCGTGCTCGTCAGCCTGAACCTGCGAGCTGATGCCTCGACCGACAGCCAGATCCTCGACGTGATGCCAGCAGGCGCGGCGGTCCAGCTGCTCGGTGAGCAGCGCAACGGCTTCGTCCGGGTGACCTACAACGGCACCCAGGGCTGGGCTTTCGGCCAGTTCCTCGGGTCCGGCGGCAGCGTCCCCGTCGACAGCGACACTGACGGCGGGGCGACGACCGGGGCATCGGGCGCTGCCCAGAGCACGACCGACCTCAACCTCCGCTCCGGCGCCGGGACATCGTTCAGCGTGGTCGACGTGATCCCCGCCGGTGGGCAGGTGGAGCTGACGGGCTCCCGCCAGAACGGCTTCGCCCAGGTCACGTACAACGGCAGCCAGGGCTGGGCGTTCGAGCAATACCTGACCATCGGCGGCGGCGGCGGTCCCTCGCCCACCGTGCCGGAAGATACCGATTCCGGGACCGAGAGCGGTGCGGCCGGGACGGCGACCGTCAATGGCAGTCTGAACCTGCGGGCCAGCGCCTCGACCAGCTCGCAGATCATCGACGTGATGCCGGGTGGTGTGCAGGTGCAGGTCCTTGGTCCGCGCCAGAACGGCTTCGCCCAGGTCACGTACAACGGCAGCCAGGGCTGGGCCTTCGAGCAATACCTGACCATCGGCGGCACCGCCCCGGCGCCGGCCAGCTCGCCGTCCTCCGGCTCCGCTCCGAGCGGTCCCCTCTGGGCGACGGTCTCGCTCAACCTCCGCTCCGGTCCGGGAACGACCTACTCGATCCTGACGGTCATGCCGGCCGGAAGCTCCGGGACCTCGACCGGGCAGTCCCAGAATGGCTTCTGGTCGCTGAACTACAACGGCACCAACGGCTGGGCGTCGTCGAGCCTGCTCAGCACCGAGGGCGGCAGCGCCGTCGACCCGGCGCCAACGAGTCCCGGTAACGCCGGCTCCTACGGTCAGGATCAGATCATCCAGATCATCTACGCCGCCGCCGACCGGTACGGTCAGCCGCGGGAGGACATGCTTCGAGTGGCGCGTTGCGAGTCCGTGCTGGACCCGAACGCCGTCAACGCGAGCGGCGGCTCGTACGGCCTGTTCCAGTTCATCCCCAGTACCTGGGCCACGACGCCGTATGCGGGCGATGACATCTTCGACGCGTATGCCAGCGCCAACGCGGCCGGCTGGATGTGGCAGCAGGGTCGCCGCAACGAGTGGGTCTGCCAGTAGGCGACCCGCCGCGAACCGCACGGTAACAACCACGGCGACGCCCCCGACCGCTCAGGTGGTCGGGGGCGTCTTTCCATGTCGCTCGATCTGTCACCGGAGGGTGACCTGGTGCGAGCCGCCCGGTGTCGTCGGACGCCAGGCGGTCTCGACCTCCGGGATCCGGAACTCCTCGGGTGGCGGACGCGGGCTGATCCCGCGTCGGATTCACCACGCTCCAGACGTTCGGTCTGATCGCGCCAGTGAAGGCTTGTCGCTTCTCTGGACCGTTACGGAGTCAGGATGAGCTTCGGGAACGGTCGGGGCCGCGGTTCCCGAGCATCGTCATTGTTCGATGACGAGGACCTGATGATCGACGATACGGTCGATCTCGACGGTGATCCAGTCACCGTCCCGCCGGGTCTCGACGCGGGCGCCATCGACGAGCGGCCGCGCCCTTGCCTGATCCGGGAGGTTCGCGGCGTGGAGATGGACGGTGAGCGGTCCGACGGGGATGTACTCGTAGGCGGGAGCCGACCCAGTCTCGTGGCCGGTGAGGTTGACGAGATGAAGGATGAGGCGGTCGGCCTGCCGGTAGAGCTGGGCATGGAGGAAACCGGCGCCGTCGATCCGGAGAGGGATGCGGTCGGAGGCCGTCCAGCGGACCAGGTTGGCGAGGAGCGCGGCGTGGTCGGGCAGACGGCTCCGGGCGAAGGTGCGGTCGAGGTCGGCCGCCAGGTAGGCGACGCGGCCACCGGATGCCTCGTTCAGCACGAGGGCGGGGACGCCGCTGGTCGGTTGCCGCATCCAGGCGGTCTCGGGCGGGTAGATCGGGAATGGCGGGACGAGCGTGAGCGGCACCACGCTGCCGGTCGACGGACGGACGACCTCGATCCGGCCACCGAAGGGGACGATGTCCGTCTCATCGAGGCCAGCGAAGGCGACATGGCGGGGTGCCTCGTCGGTCGGCTCCTGGCCGGTCTGTGGGCCGTCCACCCACCGGCGGCGTTCTGGCGCGATCCGCAGGTAGGTGTGCTGCCCCCATTCGTCCCAGCTGACGCGCTCGTCCGTCTCCGAGCCATGGTGGCTGCCAACTGCGCTCGCCCCGAAGAGATCGGCCAGCGCGAAGTCGTCGCGCCGGGTGCCGGACATGTCGTAGAGGCTCGTCTCGCCACTGGCGAGGAGACCGCCGCCGCCAGCGACGAACGCACGGATCGCGGCGCACTGATCGTCAGCCAGGGCACCGACATTCGGGAGAACGAGAGTGGCGAGCCCGTAACGCTGTGTGTCACGGGCGACGTGGTCAGCATGAACGGGAATGTACGGGATGCGCGCCCGGATCAGGGCATCGGTGGCCCCGCGCCAGGGGAGCTCGTAGCGGAGCCCGGCCCGGTCGCGACCGTAGAAATCGACGTTCTCCTGGGACCAGACGACGCCGACGGTCGCGACCGGGTCCCGATCACGAAGGATGGCGTCGTGAGCCTCGTGCCACTGGAAGATGGGCGCGGCTGTCCGATACTGACGGCGGTCGTCGTGGTAGGCGCCGATGTGATGCCACCAGGGCTGGATGCCGCCGGAGAAGGCGTCCAGCGCCCAGAAGCGCGCGTCCGGCCCGGCCTTGCTGGCGACCCGGAAGCTGGGCTGGCCGGCACCGTACATCGCCATGCTTTCCGGCAGGAGCTTGTCCCAGCCGAGGAGACCGTGGATAAGTGCGCCCATCTCGCCGTTTCGCTGGAAACCCTGGTTGGCGTGGCGGTACTGGGAGTCGAGGAAGAGCAGATCGCCGCGCTCGCCGATGGCCTTGTAGTCGCGAAAATGCGTGCTCTGGGCGACGATCTCTCCGGCGTTCATGCCGATCCAGAGGCAGTTCGGGCCGCCATATTCCCTGGTAACGCGGTTGTTGAGGTCCCAGATCTCGAGACGGCGGTCATAGTTCCAGCGAATCCAGTCCCGGTAGATGGGGTCGTCCCAGTCGTGCCTGGCGGGGAGCGCGGCGCCCGTGCGGTCGCGGAACTGGCGGCGGCAGTTGGGGCAGTAGCAGATGCGATCGCGTTGCAGGCCGCTCCAAGAGTTGTCGGCGAATCCATCCGGGCGATACCGCTCGATGATCTCGCGCAGGACGGTCGTGAGATGCTCGTCGTAGTAGGCGCTGTTGACGCAGGCAATGAAGAGGTCGCCGGCCCGGTACGGGACACCGTCAGCGTCGACGGTGAACCATTCCGGGTGCTCCAGGTACGCCTGGGCGTCCGCCCGGTTGGAATCCATGCGGGCGACGACGGTCAGGCGCTCCTCCCGGGCGTCGGCGATGATCTCGCCGAGGAGGTCGCGCCCGCCGAGATGTCTGGCTCGGCTATGGAGCGGGAGGTCGCTCGGATAGTAGGCGACGATGCCGCCGGCGTTGACGATGACCCCCTGGATGCGGGTGTCACGCCAGTGTTTTCGCCACCAAACACGGTCGTAGCGAGTGGGATCGAGCTCGGTCAGGTTTGTCTGACCCCAGCGGACGCAATCGCGATACCAGACGCCAGTCTCGTAAGCGGTCACCGGATTGCTCCTTGAATGAAACGGACGACGACAACGGACCGCCCATCCGTGGGTGGGCGGGTCTGGAGCCGCGAGATTGCGCGGTGGCTGATGTGCTCTATTTAAGTCCTGTCAGCACGATACCTTTCAGAAAGTAGCGCTGGGCGGCGAAGTAGACGACGATGACGGGAATGATCGAGATCGTCGCCGCGGCCATCAGGACGGTGACCTGGCTGAAGAACTCGCCCTGGAAGAGCTTGAGCGCCACCGGGAGCGTCTGTAGGTCGGTCGACGTGAGGAAGATCAGCGGGCCGAACAGATCGTTCCAGGAGTCGAGGAAGGTGAAGATCGCGACGGTGGCCAGGGCGGGGACCACCTGTGGCAGCATGATCCGCCAGTAGATCTCGAAGGTCGACGCCCCGTCGAGGCGGGCGGCGTCTTCGAGATCCTGCGGGATCTGGAGGAAGAACTGGCGCAGCAGGAAGATGGCGAAGACCGAGTGGAGAACCCGCGGCACCCAGAGCGGGTAATGGGTGTCGAGCCACCCGATGTCCCGGTAGATGATGTAGAGCGGGATCAGCGTGACGATCCCGGGGACCATGAGGGTCGAGAGCAGGATCGAGAACGCGACGTTGCGCCCGCGGAATTCGAGCCGGGCGAAGGCGTAGGCGGCGAGCGATGTGACGAAGAGGACGCCGACCACGCTGAACACTGCCAGCTTGACGCTGTTGTAGAGGAACCGAGGGATGACCTCCCAGACCTGCTGGTAGTTCTCCCAGTGGAACTCGCGAGGGATGAACTCAGGTGGGATGGAGAGGACCTCCCGCTCCAGCCGGAGCGAGGCGGTGATCATCCAGGCCAGCGGCGCGAGAAAGATCATCGCCAGGGCGGTCATCAACAGATAGAAGAAGCCCTCGGTCAGAATCTGCCGCAGGACACGGCGGGTGGCGCGCCTGTGCGGGACGCCGACCGCGGTTGGGATCGGTTGAGTCAGTTGGGCCAAGGAGTCATCCTTCCTCGTGTCTCAGGTGCCAGCAGTGGTCCCGGGCATTGCGCCTAGTCGTAGTGGACCCAGTGTTTCTGCATGCGCCACTGGAGGAAACTGATCAGACCGATGATGACGAAGAGGATCCAGGCCATGGCGGAGGCGTAGCCCATCCGGGAGAACTGGAAGGCGTTCTTGTAGAGGTTATGGATGTAGACCTCGGTCGAATTGGCCGGGCCCCCGCTCGTCAGGACATAGATGATGCCGAACACCTGGAATGACGAGATGAACTGGGTGATCGTGAGAAAGAAGAGGACTGGGGTCAGCAGTGGGATGGTGATCGAGCGGAACCGCCACCAGGCCGACGCGCCATCGACTTTGGCCGCGTCGTAGTAGGTCTCGGGGATACCCTGAAGGCCGGCCAGCAGGATCACCATCGGGTAGCCCACGCCGAACCAGACGCTGACGATGATGATTGCCGCCATCGCGAACTGCGTATCCGTCAGCCAGGAGGGCCCGTCGATCCCGACGCCACCGAGCAACCAGTTGACGGGGCCATCGTCCGGAGAGAAGAAGAACCCCCAGACCAGGCTGATCGCGACGACGTTCGTCACTACCGGCAGGAAGAAGGCGGTGCGGAACCAGGTGACGCCGCGCATCGGACGGTTGCAGAGCATGGCAAGGCAGAGCGCGATCCCGATCGTGAGCGGGATGTGGCCCAGCACATAGACGAGCGTGTTCCGCAATGATTCCCGGAAGCTCTCGTCCCGCATGATGAGCCGCTCATAGTTGAAGAACCCAACCCATTCCCGCTGGGTGAGACCGTCCCAGTTGGTGAACGAGGTGTAGAGCGAGACCAGGATCGGGACGACATAGAAGCCAAGCACCCCGATCACGACCGGGGAGATGAAGAGCCAGCCTTCGAGGTCGCGACGGGCCTGGCGAGAGAGTCTCGAACGGGGCACAGCACGGTCTTGCGGCTTCGAAACGGCAACCATCGTCGCGACCTCACCAGGACGGTCCGGCGCGACCTCGCGCCGGACCGGTCCGGTTCGCTAGAACGCTCCGCTGAGGATGTCCTCGACCTCGCCACGGACGCCGGTGAGGACCTCCTCGGCGGTCGATTCGCCTGTCCAGACGAGATCAAGCTGCGGCCGGTACGTGTTGCGGGCGTTCTCGGTGAACTCGGTGAAGTTGATGGTCGTGCCGTAGCCCATGGCGGTCGCGAAGAGTCCGAGATGCTCCGGGGACGCACCGGGGGTCGGCGCGATCGTCTCGGCGGCGGCGATGTAGGCCGGAATGAAGTCGCTTCGGTCGGCGAAGACCTGACTGCCGGTCGGGCCGCTGAGGAACTTGAGGAGCTGCCAGGCGCCTTCCGGGTTCTCGGCCGAGGTCGGTATGGCGTAACAGATCAGGCTGCCCTCCTGCTTCTGATCGACCCTGGCCGGGGGCGGGGCGACGTCGAAGCGAAAGCCGATTGCGTTGTTCTGGAAGTAGGCCATCGTCCCCTGGGTGCGGAAGATCATGCCGACCTTGCCCTGCAGGAAGAGGTTGTTGCCGCTGTTGGCATCGCGGACCAGGCCGCGTTCTGGCTGGACCCCGTGGACGAGGGTGAGATCGGCCAGCCACTGGATGGCCTCGATGCCCTGCGGTTCGGCCAGCAGGAAGGTCTGCCCGTCCTCTGAGTAGATCCCCTCGGCCAGACCATTGTTGACGGAGAAGGTCTGCTCGCAACCGGTGTCGTCGTAGACAAGGGCGCCCCAGCGTTCGCCGGGGATCGTCAGGGCCTGCGCGGTCGCGATGAAATCGTCCCAGGTCCAACCGGCGCTCGACCAGTCCGCCGGCGGCAGGGGAACCCCGGCGGCTTCGAACATGTCGACGTTGTAGTAGATCAGCCGGGGCTGGCTGCCCAGCGACATCGCGGTGTAGCGGCCATCCGGCTGGGCCGCGAAGTTCCAGATCGGCTCGTAGTAGCTGGCCGGGTCGACGCCATCTCGCTGGAGGTAGGACGTCAGGTCGGCGAACTGGTCCTTCGTCGAATAGAAGCGCACGAAGTCGTCGTTCGTGCGGATGACGTCGGGAACCGTGCCGCCGGCGAGCATCGTCCGGAGCTTGGTCTCGTAGTCGGTACCCGTACCGGGCGAGGGAACGAGTTCGACCATGCGGCCCGTCTCGGCCATGTAGGCCTGGACAGCGGCTTCGGTTGGTGTGCCCGCGGTCGCCTCCCAGTTCATGAACGACGTCGGACCGACCGCTGGTGGTTCCTGACTGAGGACATTGCGACCGAGGTGGGCGACCGCTCCGGCGGTCGCCATCGTCGTCAAGACAGCTCGCCGGGTCATGCGCAGACCATTCGACATCATTGAACTGTTTCCTTCGTGAGTAACGAGTTGCGATCGGTGAGCCAAACGCAACTCGACGTACAGGCCGATCAACTCCGATCGGCGGTCCGACGGCGATCGGGAGAAGGATCCTTTCGCGCTGCTGCTGCTGGTTTCGTCACGGAGACGCGTTGGTGGTTCTGGTGACGTTATCATGGTAGCGTTACCAGGTCAAGTTGGTGCCTATCCGGATTCCGTTGCTCAGGAGGGTTGGGAGATGACCGTCACCGAGACCGAAGGCCGCGTCCAGGCGGCCGGACGGGTCGGGTTGATCGACTGCGATGTCCATCCCGCACCGATTAACACCGATGAGATCCGGGGCTACCTGAAGCAACCGTGGCGGGACCGCTTCGGCGGCGGGGGGCGGGGGTTCTTCGGCAACCCGGTCCATGGCGCGCGGCTGGACAGCACGCCGCCAGCCGGTGGTCCGGCCGGGTCGGACCCGGATTTCCTTCGCAAGCAGCTGATCGACGAGTTCGGCACCGCTTATGCCGTCCTGATGCCCCGTGCCTTCTGCAACGTGCACCCCGATCCTGACTTCGGCTCCGCGATCGCCGCCGCCTACAATGACTGGCTGGCGGATACCTGGCTCTCGACGTACAACAACGACGGGGTCTTCAAGGGATCGATCACGGTCAACATCCACGATCCGGCCGCTGCGGCACGGGAGATCGCGCGGTGGGCGGGTCACCCCCATTTCGTCCAGGTGATGACCGATTCCGGCGCCCGGGCGCCCCTCGGTCAGCGCCAGTACCATCCGATCTACGAGGCCTGCCAGGAGCACGGGTTCCGGTTCGCCGTCCACCCCGGCACGGACGGGATGGGGATCAACGTCCAGCCATCGCCGGGCTACCCGACCCACTACATCGAGTGGCACACCTGCCTCTCGCTCGGCTTCCAGGCGCATCTGGTCAGCCTCCTGACCGAGGGCGTCTTCGAGCGATTCCCCGGCTTCGGCGTCACGTTCACGGAAGGCGGCGTCTCCTGGCTCCTCGCCCTGATGTGGCGGCTCGATGCCGAGTGGAAGGCGCTCCGCTCGGAGGTGCCGTGGCTCACGAAGGCGCCATCGGCCTATCTGCGGGATCACGTGCGATTCTCCAGCCAGCCGATCGAGAATCCGGACAACCCCAGACATCTCCTCCAGGTCATGGAGATGATGGACGCCGAGAACCTCCTGATGTTCGCCAGCGACTACCCGCACTGGGACTTCGACTCCCCCACCCACGCCTTCCCGAAGCTGCCGCCCGCCCTGCACGAGCGCATCTTCTCGCGCAATGCGCGCGAGTGGCTTGGGCTTCCGCCGGCACCGGACTCCGTCGCTGACGACCACGTCGCGGCAGGGGGCTAGGGTCGTTCCGGCCGGATCTTCCACCGATTACTGGAAAGGACGGGTGAGTCCGTGGGTCGGCACAAGGTTGGTCGGGTGAGCGACGTCCCGCCGGGTGGGCGCACGATCGTCAACGCCGGGGGGCGGTCGATTGGGGTCTTCAATGTCGACAGTGTGTTCTACGCGCTCCGCAACAGCTGCCCACATCAGGCCGCGCCGCTCTGCCTGGGATCCATCAAGGGCATGACCATGCCATCGAAACCAGGCGAATACATCTGGGCGCGCGACGGGGAGATCCTGCGTTGCCCCTGGCACGGCTGGGAGTTCGACATCACCACGGGCCGCTCGATCTTCAACCCGCACAAGACCCGGGTCAAAGCCTACGATGTCACGATCGAGACGACGTTCGATGAAGACGATGAGTCGGTCGAGACATTCGAGGTCACCGTGGAAGACGGCTGGATCGTCCTGCACGTCTGAATCGGCGAAACGGAGAACGCAGGGACTCCCCGACATCCCGGAGCCTGGCCGCTAGTGGCCAGGCTCCGGGATGTCGGCGAATTGGCGCCGTGGCTGGCGCGAACCGCATACTGTTCCGGACGGCGATACCAATCCCACGAACCCGTAGACATCGGTCTCGTTGGCTCGTGCGGTTCATGGCAATGCCCCCCATATCACGCACGTCCATGTTTCCGAAGCGAAGGATCGTCGGATGGTGACCCTCAAGGACATCGCCAAGCGGGCCGGCGTTTCGTCGATCACCGTGTCGAGAGTGGTCAACCGGTCGGGCTATGTCGGAGCGGCCACGCGGGAGCGGGTCGAGGCGGCGATCAGTGAGCTGGGCTACGTTCCCAATCAGGTTGCCAGTAGCCTCCGGTCCCGGCGGTCGGATCTGCTGGCGCTGGTCCTGCCAGACATCACCAATTCGTTCTGGACGACGATCGCGCGCGGAGTCGAAGACGAGGCGTGGGCTCATGGCTACAGCGTCTTCATCTGCAACACCGACAACGACCCGGAGAAGGAAGCGGCCTACGTCGAGAGCCTGCTCCGGCGCCGCGTGGACGGCGTGCTGATCGTCACGACACCCCACCCAACGAGCGAGCGGCAGCTTGAGCGGCTGCACCGACAGGGGATGAAGTTCGTGGTGATTCACCGCACGCTCCGCGCGCCGATAGCGGACGTCGTTCGCAGCGACGCTGAGGGTGCGGCCCGGGCGCTCACCGCCGCGTTGGTCCAGTCGGGATCACGCCGGATTGGCTACGTCGGGCTGCCCTCGTCCCATCCCGGAAGCGAGCGCCGGTCGATCGCCTTTCATGACGCCATGGCAAGCGCTGGCCTCGAGACCGACCCTGAACTGATCCGGATCGGTGCCCGTGACCCCGCGGACGGTTATCGTATGGTGACCGAACTCCTCGCCAGCCCGGTTCGGCCGGAGGCGATCCTGCTTGCGAACAGCCGGTTGGCCCTCGGGGGCGTGCGGGCGATCAACCACGCGGGTTTGACCATCCCGGGCGACATCGCGGTCGCGGCGTTCCACGACACCTCGGCCCTCGACGACCATGCGCAATCGCTGATCCGGGCCGTGCAGCCCTCCTATGCGATGGGCCAACTGGCGACGAAGATGTTGCTGGAGCGGACCGACCGGGTCGACGGGGAGTACCAGGAAATCGTCCTCTCGCCAAAAATCTTCCTTCCAGGCAATGAGACACCCGAACCCGTGGAGATCGGCGACCGTGAACCCGCGGTCACGGGAGTCGTTCAATCCGGGAATCCATGACGCGGCACAGCTGATTGCGGGAGGGTTGTCGTCTGGCCGATCACGGGCTGACCGCAACCCCGGTCGGTGGAATGCTGAGGGATTCGAGCCCGTTCGCGGGCCGTCCTCTCACTTTCATCAACGGTCGGCGACGACCTCGGGATCCTTAGCAGCCTGCTCATGGCCCGGCGGCGGCAGCGGACTGACGACCCGCAGGGCGGCGGGGATGACGGTGTAGGTAACGGGCGTCTCGCCCAGGTCGTGGGAATCGGCCCGGGCCGGGAGCCGGGAGGCGCTGGTGATGTGGACCGAGCGCGAACGGTACGTCTCGACCTTCGGGGTGTAGGTCCGCCGGCCGAAGGCGATGCTACGGAAATGGCTGACCAGCTCCCAGCGCGAGAAGCGGCGAAACAGCCGAACATCGAACCGGCCGTCCTCGAGGTTGGCGCCGGGCGCGACGGTGAAGCCGATTCCAGTGTAGGGACCGTTGGCAACCGCGACCATCAGCGCCCGGCTGGTGATCGTCCGGTCGTCCAGCCGAATCGTCATGCGAGCCGGGCGGTATCGGAAGGCGACCCGGACGGCGGAGAACAGCGCCCGCCAGTCGCCGTCGCCGAACCGGTTGGCCTCCCGGAAGATCACCGCGTTCATCCCAACGGAGCCAGCTTCGAAGAAGACGGTGCCGTTGGCCCGCCCGACGTCGATGATCCGGACGCTCTCGCTGGAGCGGGCGTCGGCGATCGTCCGGGCGGCTTCCGACAGGTCGCGGGGCAGGTCCAGCATCCGGGCGATGTTCATCACGCTGCCGAGCGGCAGGATCCCCAGCGCCGTCTCCGTATGGAGCAGTTCCCGGGCGATCTCGCCGATCGTGCCGTCCCCCCCGGCCGCCGCGACCGTCCCGTAACCCTTCCGGACCGCGTCGCGGGTCGCGGCGACCGCGTCCTCCTCGGACTGTGTCACGACCAGATCGTCGCCCAGGTGGAACTCGGCCATCAGCGAGCGGACGTGCTCCTCGGCGTCGCGGATGTTGGTCGGGATGCCGGCCTTGCTGCCGGCGTTCGGGTTGAGGATGACCCGGATCCGGGGGTCGAGCTTGCCCGTCCGGCGGTCGGCGCCGGTCGCGTGGTCGATGCCGTCGTCCTGGGCGTCGGCGTTGGTCATCCGGGAGCTCCTCGGGAACTGCCGACGGCAGCGGCTTGGTCGTCACCGACCGCTCAGCTCAGGCCAGAACTGAGCGCCAGGCTTTCACCCGGCGGTAGAGGGTCGCCAGACCGAGCAGATACGACGTGCCGAGCAGGTACGAGGCGAGGACGTCGGTGAACCAGTGGTGACCGAGGTAGATCCGGCTTGGGCCGACCAGCGCGATGAGCCCGGTCAGACCGGCGACGACCGCACGCCGTAACCCGGCCGGCCGGATCAACGCGTTGGCGAGATAGGCCAGCATCCCGTAGACGCCGACGTAGCCGAGAACGTGGCCGCTCGGGAAGCTGCTGCCGCCGATGTTGGCTATCGCGACCCGGATCTCCGGATGCTCGGGCCGGGGGCGGCGCATGAAACGCTTGAAGAGGTAGGACAGCCCGGTCGTGCCCCAGCCCGCGAGCTGGAACAACGCCTCTATCCTGAGCCCGAACAGCCAGAACAGTCCGGCGAGGATCGGGGGGATCAGCCGGCTCTGCGGCGGGAACCCCGGCCAGGAGATCGTCCCCATCCCCCGCCGAACCCAGGGCCGGCGCTGGCGCTGGACCCGCATCGTGATCGCCAGGTCGGCGGCCGCGGTCCGGCGGCGCTTGACCAGGGCGAAGAGGATGGCGAAGGCCGTCAGCGCGACGGCGACGAACCAGACGCTCCGCTGGCCCCTGAGCAGTGCCTCGGAGGCCGGGACGGTCAGTCGCTCGGCCGCCTCGTGCCGCCGGTCGGCCGCTGCCTGCGCCCGGGCGGTGACGGAGGAGGTTGTCTCCGTCGCTTGCCGGGCAGCTGTCTCGATCGGGAGTGGGGCGGCCGGACGCGACGGACGGGATCGGCTGAGCAGGCTCACCGGGGGATGTCTCCTTTGAAGGGACAGAAGCCAGCAACCGAACGCTGAGCGGGATGCGCCGGCGGCCATCGAGGGTTCGGCCAGGGCCGCCACACTATACTGTCTTCCGGGCTCATCCCCGCCGGACCGATCAGCATCCGTGCCGATCGTGCGCTCCGCCGGGCTTCAGGGCCAGGAGTGATCGATGGTCCAGCTATCGACAATCCATCAGCCCACGGTCGAGCGGCCGCCGTTCGCCTGGCTGCCAGGCGGGGTCTTCACCGTCGCCGTGCTGATCATCGCCGCGCTGTTTCTCGTCGCGCCGGGCAGCCTTGCGACCAAGACCCATCTCGCCCTGCACGGCCTCTGCGCTCAGACCCCAACGCACACCCTCGCGATCGGCGGGCAGCCGTTGCCCTTCGACGCCCGGATGACGGGGATATACAGCGGGTGCGCCGCCGCGTTCGGCTGGCTGGTCTGGCGTCGGCGGCTGGCGTCGGCGGCGCTGCCGCCCGGGCCAGTCGGCGCGACCCTGCTGGCGTTCATCGCCGCCATGGGGGTCGACGGCACCAATTCGCTCCTGCTCGACCTCGGCCTGCCGCACCCCTACGCCCCGCACAACCTCCTCCGGCTGGCGACGGGTGCGCTGGCGGGCGTCACGCTGGCAGCCGTGCTGACCTACCTCGTCGCCAGCACGCTCTGGCGGACCCCTCGGGGTCGCGAGGCGGCGGTCGGGACCTGGCGTGATGTCGCCCAGCTGGTCGCCCTCGGGTTGCTCGTCGCCGGGACGATCGCCGTCGCGCCGGGCTGGGCGTATGGCATCGTCGCCTCGCTGCTGCTGGTGTCAGCCGTGGTCGTCGTCTCGACGATCGCGCTGGTCGGCCTCGTCATCGCCCGACGACAGGAGGGTCGGTTCGGCGCCTTCGTCGACCTCCAGAGGCCGGCGGCGGCGGCCCTCGCCCTGGGCGTGCTGGTCATGGCGACGATCAGCGGCGCCCGTCTGCTCGCCGAAGTCAGTGCCGGGTTGCCGCTCCCGGTGCATTGAACCGCGGACCGTCGAGCACACTCCGCATCGCTTTCTGGGGTCCACGGGATCGAGCGCGATGCGTCTTCGGTCTTCACTTCGGGGGGCGGTTCCGGGTCGTAGAATAGCCGTCACCGAGCCGGCGACGGAGCCGATCCTGACGGGAGAGCTGACATGACCATCGAAGAGATCGCCCGATCGTTCTCGACGCATCAATTCGCGCTGACGTACTCGCATCTCGCGGACGGGATCGTCTGGGACACCATCGGCGGCCAGCAGCTATCGGGCAAGGTCGCGGTCATCGAGGCCTGCGACCAGTCGGCCGACTATCTTGCCAATGTCACGACGAGATTCGCCCGGCTCAAGGTGGTGGTCGACGAGACCACGGTCGTGATCGACAGCCTCGCGGACTACATCGATGAGCAGCGGGAAAAGACGACCGTCGCGTCCTGCGATCTCTACGACTTCGCGGACGGTCTGCTGATCGGGGTCAGGTCATACACGATTGAAGTCAACTCGTAGCGCGAATCACCCAGCTTCGCATCTGGTCTGTGCGCTCTGCGTCGCGACAAGACCAGGCTCCAGTGTTTGCCTGACTCGAAACCTATTGACGTACAATGGAGGTGGGATCATCCCACCACCAAGAACGCAAGGATCCTTCGATGACGCACATGCAATCAGGGCGACTCCGTCCAACAGGTAAAGGCATCGGTATGAAGGTCGCCAGCCATAAGGCGGCTCGATCTGGGCCAGATCGTCGAACTCAGTCGGCCTATGTCCCCCACAGGATCGCGACCAGGGGCCAGCCTGTCCTCAAGAAGCGAGGCGAGGAAATCGCCGTCGTTGGCCAGATCGATAGCAAGAACCGGCTGAGCCTGCCAAGGTCGGTTCGCGACGCCATTCACGTCGGTCCTGGCGACGCGGTGTTCCTGAACGTCGATACGACGACTGGCGACGTGCCAACCGTCCGGGTCGTGAAGGCGGTCAATCCACTGGCCATGATGCTCGACGCGCTCGCCGAAGAGGCGATCCGTGAGTACGACGCAGGCGAGACGGTGAGCCTGCGCGATATCGCGGCTCAGTATGGAGTAGATCTGGACAGCCCCGAAACGGACGACGATGGTCAGTGACGACCAGCGTTGGGATGTTCAATTGGGCAAGGGTGTTGAGAAAGATCTCAAATCGTTTCGATCGGTCCAGGGCGATCTGCTCCGTAAGTTGGCGGTCCTTGAGCGAAACCCGGATGCTGGCGAGGAACTCAGCGGCAATCTTCGTGGAGCATGGTCCCTCAAATTCTCCCTGAGAGGAACGGGTGAGTGCCGGGCAGCCTACATCAAGCTCCTTGATAACCGGATCTGCCTGCTCTTTCTCGTTGGTCCGCGTGAGAACTTCTACCGCGAGGCGCATCGACGGTTCGAAGCACTGCAACGTCGCGAGAACTTTGGCCATGAGGACGTGGAGAGCAATGATGGGGGAGAACGGTAGCCTGTCGTCTGTCCTTCCGGTGCCCGGCAAGGCCCTCGTGAACTGAGGGCCCCCCGATTTTCGGAGGGACAGACAGCAACGTCCGGCGGTCCAATCGGGGCGCTCTGGTACACTGGCCCGCGATATCCACAGCCTGTTGTGTTGTCACGCGGATCATCCCGCCGGGGTCACTCGATGCGCATCATTCGGAATGCCGGGTACGTCAGCACGAAGAAACGGAACGCACGCCTCAGCGCCGCCGGCGGCTTCGTCATTCTGATGTCGACGTTCGTCCTGACCCTCTTCCCCAGTACGTTCATCTTCTCCTATGTGCTGCTGATCCTCGGCTTCATCATCTTCAGCCAGGGCATGCGCGACGTCACCAAGTGGAGCCGGCCGGTCCGAAACGACCAGGTCCTGGACCGAAACCTGGCCGCCCTCGGCGACCAGTACACACTGATCCACTACGCGAAGCTCGGGCGGCGCGTCGTCGAGCACGTCCTCGTCTTCCCCGGCGGCGTGATGGTCCTGACGGCCAAGGAGTTCTTCGGTGAGGTCAACGTCAGGGGGAGACGCTGGCGGCAGGGCGGCTTCGGAATCCGCCGCCTGTTCGGGCTGAGCGGTCCGCAGCTCGGCAACCCGTCGGTCGAGACCGACGTCGCTGTCAACACCGTCGAGCAGTACCTCAAGGGTGAGGCGTACGAGGCGGAGATCCACGGCGCGATCGTCTTCGTCGACCCGCGCACGACGATCAACGCCGCGGAGCCGGACTACCCGATCGTGTTGCCGGACGAGCTCGCCCGCTTCGTCCAGGAGGAGCCCGTCGAGGACGCGCTGAAGCCCGCCGATCGGCAGCGGCTGGTCGATCTGCTCGGCGTCGGCGGAACACTCGCGAACGCCCCGGCCCCGGCCCGCCGCCGGCCGGTCAAGCGCCGGGCCGCCTGAGATGGTCGCTCGCCGCACCCGCCGAACGACGGCGGACCAGACACCGTCCGCACCAGCTTCACCGATCCCCCGCGCCCCGGGGACGGACTGGCCGGTCTGGGGTCACGATGCCGCCGTCGCCGACCTGCGCGGCTCGATCGCCGCAGGCCATGTCCGCCACGCCTACCTCGTCGCCGGCCCGGCGGGGATCGGCAAGCGGACGCTGGCGATGGCGTTCGCCCAGGCGCTAACCTGTCTGGCGCCGCCCACGCCGGGTGTCGCCTGCGGGGTCTGCCGGAGCTGCGCCAAGATCGGCCGCGGCGTTCACCCGGACGTCCAGCGGATCAGCCTCGCCAGCCAGGCCGCGACCGCCGAGAAGGCCAACCGCCAGAACACCTCGCTGACGATCGAGACCATCCGTGAGGTCACTGGGCTGGCGTCGCTCCGGCCGATGGAGTCGGCCTGGCGAGTGACGATGATCGACGACGCCGAAACGCTCCAGGGCGTCGCGCAGGAGGCGCTGCTCAAGACGCTCGAGGAGCCGCCCGGCTACCTCGTCCTGATGCTGCTCTCCGACGACGTGAACGCGCTGCTCCCGACGATCCGGTCGCGCTGCCAGGTCGTCGAGCTGCGGCCGGTCGCCCGGGCGGTGACGACGGAGCTGCTCGAGCGGACCGGCGTCGCGGCCGACGAGGCCCGAACGCTGGCCGGACTGGCGGGCGGCCGGCCCGGCTGGGCGGTGCGGGCCGCCAGTGACGGCGACGTCGTCACCCGGCAGCAGGCCGCCGTCGACCGGGGGCTGGCCTGGATCGGCTCCTCCGCCTACGATCGGCTGGTCACCGCCCTACGGGTCGGCGATGGCTTCACGAAGCAGCGCGAAGAGGTCTTCGCCGATCTCGAGACGGTGCTCGGTCTCTGGCGGGACGCGCTGCTCCTCCACGCCGGCCAGCAGGACTTCGTCACCTACCGCGCGGGGCTGGCGACCCTCGGCCAGTGGCTGCCCGGCTGGGAGCTGGGCGACATCCACCAGGCGCTCTGCTCGGTCCAGACCGGTATCGCCGACCTTGAGCGTAACGTCCGTCCCCGCCTCGCCCTCGAGAATATGGTGCTTCAATGGCCGACACCCAACGCCACGACGACCCGACCGTGAACCCGACTGGTTCGACGCCGACGCCCGCGTCGATCCCGCGCCGTCGGCGACGGAACCGGGGTGGCGACACGCCTGACCAGGAACCAATCGCGAAGATGTACCCGGCGCCGGCTGGGGGTGAGGTGCCGGTCAGCCAGCCGATCCCCATCCGGACCGTCGATGAGGCCCGCTCGCTGGCCCGCGACCGCTTCCGTGACCGCGTTCAGGCCGGCGAGCAGGTTGGCGGCTGTGACTGCCACTCGTCCGAGGCGGACACGAGCGCCGTCCGGACCGAGCAGGGACCGGCCGCCCGCGTCGCTGGAGTCCGGTTCCGGGACAGCGGCCGGCTCTACTACTTCGACGCCGGCCAGCACGAGCTGGAGCCGGGTGACTGGGTCGTCGTCGACACCGAGCGCGGCCAGGAGGCCGGCCGGGTGATCGTCGCGCCCCAGCAGATGCTGCTCAACCAGCTCCAGGGCGACCTCCGCCTGGTCCTGCGGACACTCGATGAAGATGACGTCACACTGATGAACCGGCTCAAGCGGGAGTCCTCGGCAGCGGTCCGGACCTTCAGCGACCTGATCCGCGAGCACCGCGTCCCGATCAAGCCGATCAGCGCGACGTTCTCGTTCGACGGCTCGCTCCTGTCGCTGAGCTACGCGCCGCATCAGGGCGTCGAGCGGCCCGACCTGCGCTCGCTCGGCCGCGACCTCGTCGGGGCGTTCGGCTGCCGGGTGGACCTCAAGGCCGTCAGCCCACGAGAGGAGGCGCGGCTGCTCGGTGGTCTCGGGCGCTGCGGCCGCACGCTCTGCTGCTCGTCGTGGCTGCCGGTCTTCCCCGAGATCACGATGGGAATGGCCAGGACGCAGGACCTCGCTCTCAACCCGAGCAAGGTCTCCGGCGTCTGCGGCCGTTTGCTCTGCTGCCTGTCGTATGAGAACGAGCAGTACAAGCAGCTCAAGTCGGTCCTGCCCCGGCTGGGCCAGCGCGTCGAGACGCCGGACGGATGGGGGCAGGTCGTCGCCCTCCAGGTCCTGAAGGAGACGGTCACGGTCCGGATGGAGCGGAGTGGGGAGCAGGTGTCGCTGGCGAGCAGCGAGTTGGGCCAGCGCCCGCCGGTCGAGGTCGACGCGTCTGCCGCGTCCCCGGTCGAGCCCGAGACGATCGCCGCGACCGTGTCGTCTCAGCCATCCAGTGAGGACCTCGAAGCGGGCGCCGGGATCGACGAGGACGCCCGCCGTCGCCGTCGTCGCCGTCGCAACCACGGCCCGGGCGATGCGTCGGCCTGAGCGGACGGCCAGTCGCGCCACGTCACGTCAGGCCGGTCGTCATTCCGGTCGGCGTTCGCGCATTCAGACAGATACGGAGAGCACGAGACGATGCCACGGTACCTGGTCATTCATACACCGCGCGAGGACGTCGACCCGAACGAGGTTCAGGCGCCGACCCGGATGCTCGACCTCGCCCAGCAGGCCGGGGCCGAGGGCGCGGACCCGCGCTGGCTCGAGACCTATGACACGGACCTGAGCGACGAGCGGATCTTCACCGTCTGGGAGACCGACGATCCGGCCATGATTCTCGACGCCCTCTCCAACTACGGCTTCCTCAGCCACATGGAGGCCAGACCGCTCCGGATCGAGCGCTGGGGTCCGGCCGACGTGCTGGCCGCCGAGGCGATCCGCGAGGACGCGTAGCGCACCCATTCGCCCGTGCAAGCCAACCCGATTCTTTTCATTCTCCGGTCCGCCGTCTGGCCGGGAATGGGGCGTTTCCGTTTCTGCTGTGCATGCGTGCCGGGCGGGGTCGATCGAGCGATCGGGCCGGGCCGGAATCTGGTGACGGAGTCGTCCCGCACACTGACAGGCAGCAGGGCGATCCCTGGCCGGGTCGCCTCGCTGCCCGTGCCGGCCAGGTGGGTCAATGACAGCTGGCTCCCGTGGCGTCCATCTGAATCGGTGGACAGGGAACCGTGCCGTAGCTGCAGAACACGCAACAGTCGCCCGCCAGTGGCCGGAGCTCGGTGCCGCACTCCGGGCAGGTGTAGCGGACCTGGCAGGCGTTGACCGGCATGGTCTGCGTCCGGCTCGCTCGGCAGGCCGGACAGGTGATGGTCGATTCCAGAACGACGGTAGCCATGAGACAACCTCTCCGCAACAGGATGGACCTTGAGACGGAATCGCCGCTCTCCTGATCATACTCATCACGACCGGGAACCGTCAGCCGGGTGTCGGACCGGCATCGCTCGCCGTCATTGACGCGGAGATCAGGGCGACGGGGATGGCGCCGTAGCTGAGGAATCGGTCATGGAAGCGGCGCAGGGAGAAAGCGTCCCCCTCGCGCTCGGCGATGGTCCGGCGCAGATCATGGATCGCGTCGGTCCCGATCAGGTACATCATCGCGGCGCCGGGGAACATGCTGTTCTTGACGGCCTCGCTCATCGCGGCGGCGGCGGTCATCCCGGCCTCGGCCTCGTAGAAAGCGGCGGCGTCCTCCAGCGTCATCGCGCCGGTGTGGATTCCGACGTCGGCGATGGCGCGGGCGGCCATCCGGACCCGGCCCTGTGCCTCCGACAGCTTCTCCAGCGGTGTCAGGAAGTCGGTCTCCTGGCCCATCATCTCCGTGGCGTAGACGGCCCAGCCCTCGACGAGTGACCCGGCGCAGAACAGCGACAGGCGGGCGGCGGAGTCGACTCCCGAGACCCGGCCAACGCGGGATTCCGCCCGGAAGGCGTTCCAGTTCTGGATGTGGTGGCCGATCCCGCCATGGTGAATGACGTGGTTGAGCTTGATCTGGGCGTCGTTGGTCGCCCGGAGTTTCGCCGCCTGCTCCTCGGCCGGCATGCCCGGCTCGATTGGGGTGACGCGGTAGTAGTGTGTCTCCGGGCGGCCGAGCGGGGCCGGGCAGCGGTAGAACAGGTAGTAAAGCCCGCCGGCGGCCGCCCGGTCGGAGGCCGGGAACGGACCGTAATCGATCGGATAGTCCGGCCAGGTGACGAGGTCGGCGGCCAGGGCGGCCGCTTTGGCCGCCTGCCATGTCTCGGTGTAGGCGCCGTAGTAGCTCTCGACGGTTTGGTGATGGTCGGCGAGGTGGCCCAGCTGCTCCCGCCAGTCAGCCGCTGGGTCGATCTCACGGGCCCGGTCCTCCAGCGTCTGCTGGGCGGACGCGATCGCGGTCCGGGCATACTGTTCCACCCAGGCGGCGTCCTGCTCTGGCGCGAGCTGATGGCCGAGGCGCAGGTAGCGCTCGAACGCCTCCGTGCCGGCGCTGGAGCGGTCATTGGTCTGGTCCAGCAGCGTGCCTTCCAGCCAGGCGAGGTGCTCGCGGAAGGCATCGGTCGCGAGCTCCGCCGCCGCGACGAGCCCGTCGGACCGGATGCCACGTTCTTCCATCAGGAGCGCGAAGCCGTCGCCGAAGTAGGCGATTCCCGATGTTGCTTCCCGGACCGCCCGCTCGGTCCAGGCGGCCGGGGCGGAGGTCACGTTCGCCTGGCCCTGAGCGAGGAACGCCGGGATCGCCCGCATTCGGGCCTCGGCCGCGTCGGCTCGCTCACCGACCGGCTCGGCGTCGCGGTGGAACAGCGCCATGACCGAGAAGACGGCCTCCCCGGTGTAGTAGCTCGGGTTGCCGCGCTGGAAGTGGCCGGACTGGTCCTCCCACAGTGCCAGTTGCAGCGCGCCGTCGGCCAGCGCCCGGTCGTGCCCCTGCGCCTCGGTGATGGGCTCCTCCGGCAAGGCGGCGAGTTCGTCCCGGAGACGCGTGATCTCCGCCGCGTTGGCCGAGATCGCTTCGGGCGACGTGTCCGGCAGGAGATCGTCGTAGTCATGGACGCCGGTGAAGGTAGCGTTGACCGGGTTGCGGCGGAAGTGAGAGGTGAAGAAGGCGTCCAGCCAGCGGTCGAAGGCCGGGGCGGAGGTGGCGGTCTGGGTCATCGGGTGTTTGCTCCATAGGGACGAATGCGGCTGGATTCGAAGCGCCGTGGTGGCGATCGGACCTCTCCCCCCGACCCCCTCTCCGGCTCCCGGTTCGCTCCATTCGGCTGAAGCCTCATTGCGACTCACCGGTCCCAGAGAGGGGGAGAACGGGCTGGGCGCTGTCGGGTCCCCGGAGGGGGAGACCGGTGGATCAGGACGTCTCGGGTCGGATGAGCAGGTCACGGATGGCAGTTACGACGGTCTCGGGACGGGACAGCACGTCGTCGTTTGTGAACCGGACGACAGTGAGACCGCGCTCCTTCAGATACTCCGTTATTCCGTACGCCACGCGTCCTGTTCCCGTACGTCTTCAAGGTCGTGGACGAAGCCATCCAACTCGACGATCAGCCTCGCGGGCAGGCAGCAGAAATCGACCACGAATGGTCCAATGACATGTTGGCGCCGGAACGTTACGCCCAGCTGCTGCCGGCGCAGGCGATCTCAGAGCGCCGCCTCCGCTGGGGTCTGCCGTCGCCGTAGGTCGCGGGCGGCAGCGACGCGGCGAGAAACGGGAGTGTTCACCGGACTCACCTCATCGAAATACGGTCCATCCAGTCTGGAGACGCGCGGGAGCCTGAAATAATCGATATGGTCCCCCTCTCCCCCTCTCCGGGACCGGTGACGCGCAGACGCCCGCAGGCGTCGGAGCGAGATGGGAGCCGGAGAGGGGGCCGGGGGGAGAGGTCTCGACCTACCGCTCCAGCGGCAGGTCCACCCAGCGGCGCTCGTGGAACGACTGCTCGACGGCGTTGATCGCCTCCTGGACCCAGGCGCCGTCGCGGAAGTTGCCCTGGTTGGCGGCGGTGTCGGTCGTCAGCTCGTCGAGGAAGTCCTTGACCAGGTTGGCGTAGAACAGCGTTCGCCAGGATTCGCCGGGGTGGCCGCCCTCCGGGTAGAACTCGGCCGGGATCTCCAACTGTTTGAACTCGACGTCGTCCGGCGTCGCCACCCTGATCGTTTCGGCGATACCGAACTCCTCGATCAGGCGGCAGATGATCGCGCCCTTCGAGCCGTAGAGGCGGACCTCGATGCCGGGGTAGTTCCCGACGGTGACGAAGCTCGTCTGGACGGAGCTGATCACGCCGTTGGTGTACTCGCCGATGTAGATGTCGCCGTCGTCGATGTTGATCTTCGTCATCTGCCCCGTCGCGCGGACCATGCGCTCGGGGACGAAGTTGCGCATCGTCCCGACGACGCGGGCGTAGTCGGCGCCGACCCACGAGTGACCAATGTCGATCACCGGGGCGCCGTAGCCCTCCAGCGACTGGGTCTGGATCGTGTTGGGGTTGACGTCGAGCTTGACCTGGCGGAGCGGCGTCTGCGGGTCGATCCACTGCGAGTTCTGCTCGTAAGCGTTGTAGATGTACGGCTCGCCGACGAACCCCTGGTCGATCAGCTGGCGGGCGTAGCGGACGCCGGGGCTGTAGCGGAAGGTGAAGCCGAGCTTGGTCTTGAGGCCCTTGCGGTCAGCCAGGTCGGCCGCGTCGGCGGTCTGGCGGAAGTCGAAGGCGACCGGCTTCTCGCAGAGGACGTGCTTGCCGGCGTTGAGGGCGGCCAGCGACAGCTCGAGGTGCATCGCGCTGGAGGTGCAGACGTCGACCACGTCGATGTCGTCCCGGGCGATCAGGTCGCGGTAGTCGGTGTAGGCGGCGTCGGCGCCGAAGGTCGCCTTCGCCTCGTTGGCGAGCGCCTCGTCGACGTCGCAGACCGCGACGATGTCGCAGCGGGAGTCCCGGTGCCAGCCTGGCAGGTGGGCGTTGTTGGCCCAGACGCCGGCGCCGATGACCCCGACCCGGACCGTGCGTCCCGTGATGGGCTGGAATGCGACAGACATCGGTGGTGTTCCTCTCCCGCTCACTCCGGAGCGGACATGGCTCGCGCCCGCTCGGCCGCGCCGGCGGTATGGACGGGAACGTGGATCATCGTGTCGATCGCCCGCGTGATCTCGGCGAGCGATTCCGTGTCTTCGTTCGTCACGCCGATGTAGTGGGCGACGACGGCATCGGCCGCGATCTCCGTCCGGCCAGTCCGCAGGGCATCGAGCAGAACCTGATGGAACTCGGCGAAATCCGGTGTCCCGGCGTGGTGCCGCTCGATGCTGCTGAGGATCAGGGCGCTCATCCGGCCGTTCAGGCTCTCCCACAGTTCCAGTATTACGGTCGACGGGACGGCCCGCATGATCGCGCCATGGAACTCGAGGTCCAGCCGGATGATCCGGGCGACCTCGCCGGGGAACCGGCAGAGCGCCATCTCGTCGACGGTCGCCTGCATCGCGTCGAAGTCGTCGGTCGTTAGGCTGGCGTGGCCAACGGAGACGATGTAGCCCTCCAGGACTGACCGCGCCCGCCGCAGATCCCGCGACTCCTCGGGCGCCAGCCGGTGGACGAAGGTGCCACGGCGTGGCTCGCTCCGGACCAGTCCCCGGCGCTGCAAGGTCAGCAGGGCCTCCCGCAGCGTCGTCCGGCTCACCCCAAGTTCGTCGCAGAGGCGGGTCTCGATCAGGCGCTCGCCGGGCCGGAGCGAGCCGGACAGGATGCCGTCCTCGAGGGCCTGGGCGACATCGTCAACGAGGCGGAGCCGGCTGGGTGGACGGATCTGATGGTCCTGATCCGGCGCGACGGGGTCGATCTGGTCCTGGGCAGTCGAGGCCATGCACTCCTGCTTCCTGGCGCTTGGCCCGTGACCACCCCATCCTGAGGCGGCCGGACCGTCGTTCGGGTGGTTCTTCCGGTCACACTCCTCACAATCGTCGCCATCAGGCGACCCAGGTCGACGCGGTTTTCCATGAACGGTGCGGCAAGCTCATGGTCGCGGCAACTTGTGCCAGGTGGCCAAGCGTGGCGCTGAGATGCGTATTGACGATTGTCGACAATCCGCATATTATCATTTCAGGAGTCGATGTCAAACTGAATAGCCGGTGTCTCGCGAGGAAACGGTGCAAACCGCTACATGCGGGTCCGGCACGGTGAACCCATCGGTCCGAGGGGGTGGAATGAACGTCGAGTTCGTCTTTTCGGGGCAGGTCGCGATCGTCACCGGAGCCGCCCGCGGCGTCGGCCGTTCGATCGTCGAGCGGCTCGTCGCGGCCCAGGCGACGGTCCTGGCGACCGACCGCGACGCCGACGGGCTGGCCGAGACGGTCGCAGGTCTGCCGGCCGGCCGAGTCAGCACGATCGGCGCCGACATCGCCACGCCCGATGGGGCCCAGGCGATCGTCGACGCGGCGGTCGAGCGGTACGGCCGGCTGGATGTCTGCGTCAACAACGCGGCCGTCGCTCCGCACGCCACGCTGCTGGAGGAGCGGGTCGAGGTCTGGGACACGGTCTACGGCGTCAACTGCCGGGGAACGTTCCTGATGACCCAGGCCGCGGCCAAGGCGATGATCGCCGACGGCAACGGCGGGCGGATCGTGACGTTCTCGTCCGGGGTCAGCAAGCGGGGGTCGGCCGGCGCGGCCTGCTACGCCTCCAGCCGGGCCGCGGTCGAGAGTTTCACGCGGGTCGCCGCGGTCGAGCTGGCGCAGTACGGCATCCTGGTCAACTGCATCAGCCCCGGCCTGATCGACACCCAACCCAAACCACTCCCGCCACGGATGGCCGACGCGCTCGGTCGCCGGATCCCGACCATGCCCATGGCGCGGGCCGGTGAGCCGGACGAGGTCGCCTCGGTGGTCCTGTTCCTCGCCTCGGATGCCGCGTCGTTCCTGACGGGGGCCGTCATCGACGTCGATGGCGGAGCTGGTGTCGGGTCCCGGTTCGAGGGCACGAGCGTGCCCGACGACGACCCCCGGTACGACTGGGTCACGGGCCGGGCCACCACGCTGGTGGCCCACTAACCACGGGTGAAACCCGCCGGGCTCCGGCGGACTGCCACCGCGAGGGGTCTCGCGGTCGTCCTCGCAATCGTCGCGCTGGGGGATCATCGATGGATACTCGTCTCAACGGCACTCGCGTCAATCGCCGGACCGTGCTCGGTGGTGCCATCGGTGGCGGCGCCGCGCTCTCGCTGGCCCAGTGGCAGGCGAAGGCCGGCGCCCACGGCCTCGACTTCACCTCCGCCCGTGTCATCCAGCGCCAGGGCCAGCCCGGCGGGACGCTGATCTACGGGCTCGGCTTCGACGTCGACGGCACGCTCGACCCGCAGGTCACCAACTACGACTCCACGATTCGCGTCACGCTCAACATCTGCGAGCCGCTCCTGTGGATGCCGAACGCAACCGAGTTCATTCCGGGGCTGGCTGACAGCTGGACGGTCTCCGAGGACGGCACGGAGTACACCTTCGTCCTCAAGCAGGGCGTGACGTTCCACGATGGGACGCCGTTCAACGCCGAGGCCGTCCAGTTCACCTTCGACCGCGTCGTCGCCGGCGACATCGTCGCGGCCGGCGGCACGCCGACCGTCGGCGGGACGCCGGATGCCAGCATGGTCATCGCTCCCGGGCAATGCCATGACCAGCTCGGCCCGTACGACCACAGCGAGATCATCGACGACCACACGATCAAGGTCGTCCTGAAGACGGCCTTCGCCCCGTTCCTCGCCGGTCTGAACGGCTACCTCGGCATCGTCTCGCCGACGGCGGTCCGGACGATGGGGATCGAGGCCTTCGCCCGCGCGCCGGTCGGGACGGGACCGTTCATCTTCGGCGAGTGGATCGAGGCCGACCACATCACCGTGACGAAGAACCCGGACTACACCTGGGGGTCCTCGGCCTTCGCCAACACCGGCGCGGCGTACTTCGATTCGATCGAGTTCCGCGTCATCGACGATATTTCCGTCCGCACCGGCACGATCACAACCGGCGAGACGCAGTACATCGACTCGATCGATGGGTTGCAGTTGCCGGACCTCGAGGCCAACAGCGACGTCACCGTCATCAAGCAGGCCCAGCCCGGTGCCGGCCAGCTGATGGAGATGAACCTGATTCGCCAGACGCCGATCGCGGAGCTCGCCGTTCGTCAGGCGATGCACTACGCGCTCGACAAGGAGGCCCTCAACCAGGCCGCCTACGGTGGTCTCAACCTGCCGGCGAACAGCGCGCTGATGCGGCCGACGCTTGGCTACGAGCCCATGACGGAGACGCTGTTCGCCTACGACGTCGCCAAGGCCAACCAGATCCTCGATCAGGCTGGCTGGGTGATGAACGGCGAGGTCCGCGAGAAGAACGGTGTGCCGCTCGAGCTGTACTACCCGCTTCTGGAGCGCGAGCCGGACAAGGGCACCGCGACGTTCCTCCAGGGCGCGTGGGCCGAGGTCGGGATCAAGCTCAACCTCGAGATCATGGAGCGTGGCCGTCTTCGCCAGGTGATCCGCGAAGAGGGCAACTACGACATCACCGGCATCTGGTTCTCCTACGCCGATCCGGACGTCCTGCGGACTATCTTCTGGTCGCAGAACATCGGCTCCTTCAACCGGTCCAACTACAACGTCCCGGAGGTCGATGGCTGGCTGGAGCAGGCGGCCGCGACCAACGACCCGGCCCAGCGCACGGCCCTGTACTCGCAGGTCCAGCTCCGGGTCCTGCAGGACGTTGCGATCATCCCGATGGTCGACACCTTCGGCTACAACGCCAAGTCATCCCGGATGCAGGGCGACGTGCTTGACTTCCTCGCGTCCTACGTCAACCTGAACAGCGCCTACTTCGAATAGCGGTCTGTCACCGGAGCCTGCCCTGTTCGTGGGCTGGCTCCGGCACCGGCGGTCCAGCAGTGAGAGCGCATCGTGGGAATCTACATCTTCCGGCGAGTCCTGCAGGCGATTCCGGTCCTGTTCGGCATTTCGATCTTCACGTTCCTGATCATCCACCTGACGCCAGGCGACCCGGTGCAGTTGTTCGCCGGGGACAAGCCGATCAGCGAGCAGCAGGCTGACCAGATCCGGCACCAGTACGGGCTGGACCGCCCCCTGTACGAGCAGTACACGTCGTACATCGGGGGCGTGCTCCACGGCGACTTTGGGGCCGGGCTGCATTCGAAGCGGCCGGTGATCGACTCCATCCGTGAAGCGATCGGTCCGACTATGCAACTGGCGCTGGCTGGCGTCGTCGTGGCGGTCGTCTTCGGGCTACTCCTCGGGATCGTCGCCGCGCTGTTCCATAACACCTGGCTGGATTCGCTGGCGATGGTGATCGCGCTGCTGGGCGTTTCGGTTCCCGTGTTTTACCTGGGATTGCTGCTGCTGCTGTTCCTGTCGTTCAAGATTCATATCTTTCCGGCGACCGGGTCCGAAGGGTTGAAGAACCTGATCCTGCCGGGGTTCGTGGTCGGGTTCTCCTCCGCCGCCTACATCGCCCGGCTGGTCCGCTCGTCGATGCTGGAGACGATGCGGCAGGACTACGTCGTGACGGCCCGGGCCAAGGGTCTGAGCGAGCGGGTCGTCATCACCGGTCACGCGCTCCGAAACGCGCTGATCCCGACGATCACGTTCATGGGCCTCCAGTTCGCCGGCCTGCTGGGCGGCGCGATCGTGACCGAGCAGGTCTTCTCCCGGCCGGGGCTGGGCCGGGTCGCGATCACGGCGATCAACAACCGCGACTTCCCGGTGATCCAGGGGGTCGTCCTCGTCGCGGCGGTGGTCTACGTCGTGGTCAACCTGCTCGTCGATCTCTCCTACGCCGTCTTCGACCCAAGGATCCGGTATGGATAACCCGCAGATCGCCCTCGCCCCCAACCAGGCCGCCAATCCGCCGGTCGAGATGGCGGTGCGCAAGCCCCGCGGCCTGATGAGCGACACTTTTCTGCGTGTCCGGAAGAACCCGGGCGCGATGGTTGGACTGGTCGTTCTGATCCTGATCGTGCTGATCGCGATCTTCTCCCCACTGATCGCGCCCTACGATCCGGTCCGGCAGAACACGCAGATGATCCGGACCGGACCGAGCTGGTCTCACCTGTTCGGGACGGACAGCTTCGGGCGGGACGTGCTCTCGCGAGTGATGTACGGCGGGCGATACTCGCTGCCGGTCGGACTGGTCGCGGTCGCGGTCGCGAGCTTCTTCGGCGTCCTGGCCGGGCTGGCCGCCGGCTACTATGGGCGCTGGGTCGACTCGATCATCATGCGGATCGTCGACATGATGCTGGCCTTCCCCGGAATTCTCCTGGTCATGGCGATCATCGCCATCCTCGGCGGCAGCCTGCTCAATCTCATGATCGCGGTCGGCCTGTCGTCGATCCCGGACTACACGCGGGTCGTGCGGGGCTCCGTGCTGTCCGTCCGCGAGAGCGAGTACATCACGGCGACGCGGGTAATTGGCGCGAGCAACTGGTCGATCATGATCCGGCACATCCTGCCTAATGTTCTGCCACCGATCATCGTCCTCGCGACGCTGGGGATCGCCGGCGCGATCATCCTCGGCAGCACGCTCTCGTTCCTCGGTCTGGGAATCCAGCCGCCGACGCCGGAGTGGGGCAGCATGCTGTCCGACGGCCGGACGATCCTGCGGAACTCGTGGTGGGTGTCGTTCTTCCCCGGCCTGGCGATCATGCTGACGGTGCTGGCGATCAACCTGCTCGGCGACGGTCTTCGGGATGCACTGGACCCACGGCTGCGCAACCGGTAGGTCTGCTGGCCGTGCTGACCGGCCATGAAGGAACTGGCCTCAGGGGTGATTGGCGCACGAACGCGTACCGTCGTGCAATGCGGGAATCGTAGGGTCATGGGCTTGCCCTGACCGGCCGCTGCAGCGGCCATCGCCCCGCAGGGCGATAACGGTGTTCGCGATCGTCCGATCCAATGGCGAACGACCAGGTCGCAAACACAGCCGCGCCTGCGGGCGCCGGTCAGGGCAAGCCCATGACCCTACGGAACCGCCGCATGTACTTCAGGCCCGTTCCATGACCTGCTTGTCCGAATCACAGACAGGAACTCAGACCGATGCTCTCCGACAGGACGATGGATTACGGCGAAGGGTTCGCGACGGCGCTGCTCGGGCTCGATGCCCTCTACGCGGCCGAGCAGTCCGCCAATGGCGACCCGGTCGGCGACGACATCGAGCGGCTCGTCGTGCTCAACATGTCGACGACCCACACGCCGGATGCCTTCGCCGACTATGGGGCGGCGATCGCGCGATTCACCGAGCTGGCCGGGGAGGCCGATTTCCTGCCCGAGGCCGACCGGCGGCGCTACTACCGGCAGGCGGCCGAGAGCGCCGTCGCCTTCGCGACCTGGCGGACCGCCGGGCTGTCGTTCCCGGACCAGATCGGCCGCTTCCTCCATATCCCGTCCGAGCCGGCTTCCGACGCCCAGCTCGACGTCATCCGGGGCGAGATGCGGACCCTGCTGACGGACATGGGCTACAGCGGCGACCTCTCCCGGCAGGCGTCGGACTGGCAGGCGCGGCAGATCGTGCCGTCGGACGAGGTTGAGGGCGTCCTGACCGGGCTGATGTCCGAGGCGTGGGACCTGACCGTCGCCGTGATGGACATCCCGGCCGAGAAGTCCGACGGTATGAAGATCCGGACGGTCCGGGCGGCGCCGTTCAACGCCCGCTGCGATTTCTCCACCCGGACGGTCGACCTCAACATCGACCCGATCCTGACGATGCCGTCGCTGCGGCATCTCGCTGTCCACGAGGGCTACCCCGGCCACTACGTCCAGTTCATCCGGCGCCAGGTCGCCTACGCCGAGGGGCGCGGACCAGCCGACAACCTCCTCTCGGTCGTCAACACCGCCTCGTCGACGCCGTTCGAGGGGATCGCCGACGTCGGGCTGCGGGTGATCGGCTGGGACCGGAGCCCGGACGACCAGCTCGGCGTGCTCCTGTCCCGCTACGCGTCCGGACTCGGGACGCGGGCGGCCTGGCGGCTCCACGCCGAGGGCTGGGACGACGAGCGGGTCCGGGACGAGCTGACCCGCGACCAGCTGGTCGGCGGGGAGGGCTGGGTCGCGGGGCGAATGATGTTCATTTCCCGGCCCGACCGGGCGGCGCTGATCTGGTCGTACTGGCAGGGGGAGCCGGCCGTCGGCGCGGCCTGGGACACGGTCGCGGACCGGCCGGAGGTCTGGCCGGCCTACTTCACCTACCTCTACGACCGGATGCACTCGGCCGCGACGGTCGGGATGTTTCCAGGCTGATCAGCCGCCGCCGCGGCGCGGCCGGTCCGCGGCGGGAGCGCTGGATCCTTTCGGTCGGCGCTCCGATTTCACGCGTAGACTCCTGTTGGGACATGATTCGAAACCGTTGGGACGGGATGTTCCATGAGACTCCGGGCGCGAGTTCGATGATTCCGGGCGACCGCCGGGCTGATGGCGGGCGAGGTGTGATGATGCATCAATTGCGTGGGACGTGGCTGTCCTCCAACGACTCGTCGACCTGGAGGTAACCGATGACTGAAACCGCAGGAGACCTGTCCCGCTACGAACCATCATCCGGAGAACTCGCGTACCCAACCAACTGTGTCGTCGCGATCGTTCCGGTCGAGCAGGCTCCCACGCTGATCGACGCGGTCAAGGCCGAGGGCATCACCGACGACGCGATCCAGGTCGTCACACCCGACCGTCGCGACGACTTCGAGCTCCAACTGACCGGAGGCGGCGTCAAGGGGGCCATGAGGAGATTCGTCGCCAGCACCGGCGGCGACCTCGACTTCGTCACGGCCATCATCCAGGACCTGCAATCAGGGCGTCTCGGGATCCAGGTCAACGTTGGCGACGACGACGATCTGAATAACCGTGTCGCCGTCGCCTTCGGTCAACATCAGGGGATCCATGTCGCCTACCTCAGCCGGCAATCGATCGAGACGCTGGACGGTGAGATCCTCGGCTAGGCGCGCAGTGGCGTTTGCCGAGGACTTGCACCACGCTTACAGGTAGCGTGGGGTGTCGACGTCGTGGTAGACGCGGTGCGGGGTCCGCTCGCCGTAGTCCATCAACGGGCGAAAGTCGCCGATCGGCTGCTCGGCGGCGCCACGGTCGACCGGCTCGAACTTCATCCGGCCGGCCGGACCGGCGCCCTCGTCGGCCCGCGTGAACATGGCGTCCAGCGCCGCGGACGAGCGGTCGGCGCCGAGCTGGAGCGGCATCGTGAAGATGCTCTCCTGGGCGAGGACCACCGGGCCGAAGAGCAGCGCGACCCGGTCCGGGTGCCAGGCGTCGACCGACTCGACCTGGAGCCCGGCGCCGAGCGTGACCACGAGTTCGTCGCCGGGGTTCCAGGTCCGCTCGATCGTCGCCCACTCCCCCGCCGTGGCGACGACCTCGATCGCCTCATCATTCAGGGCGAAGCCCATCCCGCGGCTCCAGCCGGGAACGCGCAGCCGGAGCGCCATGTCGACCGGTGCCGGCGCGTCGACGGTCAGCGTCGTCGTGTCGCGCTGCGGGAAAAGCGTCTCCTGCCGCAGCGTGACCGGCTGCCCGGCGTGCTCGAAGCGGAGCTCGGACGGAATGAACAGCGACACGAGCGGCCCGTACTGGTCCAGCAGGTAGATCGCGTCGTAGACGTAGGCGAGATCCTGGAAGTAGGTCCCGGAGCAGCAGGCCCAGTGGTCCCAGTGGAACAGTTTGGTCGAGGCGTTCCCGACGCGGTAGTCGCCGTAGTAGGTGTGGTTGCCGTCGACCTGGACTGGCAGGGCGGCGCCGATACCGTTGTAGAGCAGCCGCTCGCTCCAGTCGGCGTAGTGGGCCTCGCCGGTGAAGCGGGACAGGTAGCCCGACAGCTTGAATCCGGCCCAGGTGCTGCAGCCGACCTCAACGGTGTCGCTGCGCCACTCGATCGAGCGGCCCAGGGTGCCGTCGTGGGGGACCGAGTACTCGCCCGGTCCGTAGAGCCCGGTCGCGAACGACTGCGTCTCCCGGACCCAGCGGGCGGCGTTGCGGACGATGGTCAGGAAGCGCTCGTCGCCGGTGACCTCGTAGGCCATCGCCGCGCTGGCGAAGGTGTTGACGTGGCTGTAGGCGTGGAGCAGGGTCGGGACCTGCCAGGTGCCGCCTGGCTCGGGAGCATCGAGGAAGTGATCCCACCAGGCGTCGTAGTGCCAGAGGGCGGCGAAGTCGCGGAACTCCTGGTTGCCGGTCATCTGGAAGGCACGGTAGGCCTGCTCGGCGAGGGTGTACCACTCCAGGGTCCCGTTGGGCCGGCGGCCATCCCGGTCGGTCGGGGTTGCCGCGGAGCGCGAACGGTCGAAGGTGGCACTGGCCCAGCGGGTGATCTCGAGCAGCTTGTCCATCGCCGGGGCGTGCCCAGCGTAGTGGGCGGCATCGACAAGGCCCAGGGTGTACTTCTCGTAGCCATACGTCCCGGCGTTGACGTTGCCACCGGCGACGGTCTCGCTCCAGCCGTCGATCAGGTCGATCGCCCGCTGCGTGAGGGTGGGATCGTTCCGGGCGCGGCCGAGCCGGGCCAGTGACGAGACCCACTGCCCGAAGGTTGCCTCGGTCGTCCGGCGGGCCCAGCCATCGAGCGGCTCGCCAGGGGCATTGGGCTGGCCGGCCCGGACCCGGAAACCGCGCAGGATCGTGTCGATCGAGAGCTCGCCGCCGAGGAAGGCCTTCGAGGCGTCGATCTGGGTGAGGAAGCGGCTCGGCAGGAGCGTGACGCCCCGGTAGTCGAGGTTGGTCGGCCCGGTCAGGCCGGCGGTCGAGACGGGCGTGGCGATCGGGGTCGCGGCCGGGGTGCCGGTCATCGGCGTGGCGGCGGGGGGCGATTGCATGAGGCTGGCTTCTCCGGGGGTGGTGTGCGACTGGCTGAGGTCGGTGGCGGCGAGTCCGGTGCCGATGGCGCCGCTGGCCGCAAGGAGTGTCCGGCGGGTCAGCCGGGCCGGGTTGTCTTGTGGTGGTGGCATGGTGACGGGGTCCTCTGGGGTGAGCGGGCCCATGTTCAATCTGTTCGCCAAGTTGTCCAGTTGGTCGGGGCGATCCCTTGTGGTCGCCCGCGCCGTCAGGCGCCATACCGCGCAGCGGTCCCCCGGCCCGGTCTCTATCTTGTCCCTGGCGACGATCGGTTGCGTGGCACCGTTATCGCCCCGCGGGGCGATGGCCCTATTGGGCCGGGCGACCACAAGGGATCGCCCCTACTACCGGGCGGTGCTCGCTGAATCCCGTTCGGGTCCGCTACCCCTTGATGGAACCCTGGGTCAGGCCGCGGACCAGCCAGTTCTGGAGGGAATAGAAGAGGATCAGGGGCGGGATCGAGGCGACGAGGGCGCCGGCGGCGAAGGCCCCGAACCGCTCGGAGTAGTCGCCGCCCGTCGATCCGCCGCCAGCGACGAACGCCTGCATCCCGGCCGGCAGCGTCCGGTTCTCGGCGTTCGGGATCAGCACACTGGCCAGGAGGAACTCGCCGTAGGTGCCGACGAAGGCCAGCACGGCGATGACGGCCAGCATTGGCCGGCAGAGCGGCAGCAGGATACGCCAGAAGATCTCGAGCTGGGAGGCGCCGTCCAGCTTGGCGGACTCGTCCAGGTCGCGGGGGATCGAGTCGAGGTAGCCCTTCATCAGCCAGACGTTGCCGCCGAGGATGCCGCCCAGGTAGACGAGGATCAGGGCCCCGCGGGTGTTGAGCCCCAATCCGCTGAAGACATCCCCGACCTGCGTGATGATCAGGTAGATCGCGGCCAGCGCCAGAAGGTTGGGAAAGACCTGGATCAGGACGACGGCCTGCATCAGCGGCTTGCGCCCCCGAAAGCGGAAGCGGGAGAAGGCGAAGGCGGCCATCGTCGTGAAGATGACGGTCGCCGCGCTGACGACGACCGAGACGACCATCGAGTTGACGAACCAGTCGCGGAACAGGAAGCCGCCCTCCTGGTTCCAGAGCACGCGGAAGTTGTCGAGCGACGGTTCGCTGGGCCAGAGGCTCTGGGCGCCGAGCGCGTTGACGTTGTCGAAGGCGGCGACGATCACGTACCAGACCGGGAAGATGACGAAGGCGAGCGCGGCCACGATGATCACCGTGATGAGCGCGATCCGTCCGCCCTCGCCGCGCTTGCGTGGGCGCTGGACGGCGGTCCCGGTCGTCGCCGACCGCCCGGTCCGGGCCATTTCGAGGTTCGCCTCGGCGATGACGGGGGTGCCGCTCGCGTGTGAGATGGCATCGGGCATCGGCTAGTCCTCCTGCCAGGCCGGCAGGCGCCGGAACTGGGTCGCGACGATGGGGAGCAGGATGATGAAGATGAACATCGTGATCACCGTCGCCAGTCCGTAGTCGGTGTTGCCGAAGGTGAAGGCCGCCTTGTACGTGAACGACAGCAGGATGTCGGTGCTGCCGGCCGGGACCGTCGCGCCGGGGATCGGTGGGCCGCCGCCGGTCAGCAGGAAGATCAGGACGAAGTTGTTGAAGTTGGCGGCGAACCCCAGCACGATCAGCGGGGCCGTCATCTGGAGCAGGATCGGCAGCAGGATGCTCCGGAGGCGCTGCCAGTAGTTGGCGCCGTCGACTTCGGCCGCTTCGAGGACCTCTTCGGAGACCGCCTGCAGGGCCCCAGAGACGATCAGGACGAAATACGGAAACCCCAGCCAGACCGTGACCAGGATGACCATGACCTTGGCGCCGTAGGCGTCCGTCGTCCACCAGTCGCGCGCGATTCCCAGGATGCCGAAGCCGTCGGAGGCGATCCCGACGAGCGGGTTGAACATCGCCGCCCAGACCAGGATCATCAGGAAGCCCGGCACGATGTAGGGCAGGAGCATGAACGACCGGACCGTCTTGGCGAGCGGTTTCGGGACGACTTTGTCGTTGAGCGCCAGCGAGATGATCAGGCCCAGGATGAACTGGATGACCACGACCGAGATCGCGTAGACGAAGGTCCAGACCAGGATCTGGGTGACCGGTTCCCGGATCGCCTGGTTGGTGAACAGGCGGGTGAAGTTTCCCCAGCCGATCGTCGTCTGGAACGCCGGCGTGATCGCCGTGCCGTCGGCGGCCGTGAACGTCCCCTCGCGCGGGGTGTACGTGGTCCCGGTCTGAAGGTCCGTCATGGTGTTGGCGGAGGCGTCGTACTCGTAGCGCTGCTGGTACTGCGCCGCCTGGGAGAGCGTCGCGACCTGGACGGTGTCGCTGCCCTCGCCGAACGTGGTCTGGCTGAGGGTCTGCAGGTTGCGGACCGATTCCGGTCGCGTCAGCAGGCGGTAATCGTCGATCTGGGTGGGGAAGCCATTGGCGTCCGGCGCGCCGACGCCCTCGCCGCCGGGCGCGAGGTCCTGGATCTCGCCGGACTGCGGGGCGAAGCGGGTCGTCGTCCCGTCGGCCCCGACGAGCCAGAGCGCGAACTCGCCGGCCGGGTTCTGGTAGGCCGCCCATTTGTAGGTCGGCGCGTCCGGGGCGAGGTAGGTCTGCTGCTCGATCGCCTGGACCGCCTGCTCCCGGGTGAGCAGGTGATTGCCGTTGTAGTTCGAGAAGGCGACGTAGAACGTGTAGGCCATCGGCGCGATCGTGAACAGCACCAGCATGACCAGCCCTGGCGCCAGCCAGCGGAGCGGCACGAACCGGTCGAACAGAATGATCGCGTTCAGCCCGACGAGCGTCAGGACGATCGCCCAGCCGACGAACCGGGTGCCGGACTCAAAGAACTGCTGGATCGAGGACAGGACGAGGAAGTCGACGATCGCCAGGATGACGACCCGGATCGCGAGCGAGAGGTTGTCTCCCGGCGTCCGGGCCGGTCGCCGGGGATGGGTGATGCTGCTGGATTCCGCGGCCATGGCGACGCCCTCACGCCGCCGGCGCCCCGCAAGACGAGCAGGGGCCGGCCGCGACATGGTGCTGGCGGGTGACTACTGGGCGGCGGCGACGCCGTCGCGGACCTGCTTGCCGGCGTTGCGCATCGTCTCGGTCGCGTCGGCGGCCTGGTTGATGATCGTCGTCATGGCGTCGCCGACGGCCGGCCAGTACAGGCTGAGCAGCGGGTTGGACGGGATCGGGATGGCGGTCTCGGCCGCCGTGATCAGTGCCTGGACCGTTGGTGTCGCGGTCGACTCCTTGACCGGGATCCAGGCGGACTCCTTCTGGGTCGTCGTCGCGTAATCGGCCATCGGAGCGTCCGACGCCCAGAAGTCGGCCAGGAAGCTCTGGGCAAGGGCCAGGTTCGGCGAGAAGGAGTTGACGGCGAAGCCGCGGGCCGACAGCCAGGGCGTCGCCGGGCCAACGGGACCGGCCGGGAGCGGGTCGATGACGTAGTTGGCGCCCGCCGTGTTGAACGGCTCGATCTGCCAGGGACCGGCCAGCATGAGGCCAACCTGGTTCTGGGGCCAGAACTGGGTCGCGATGTCGCCAGTCGTCCCGGCCGACAGCCAGCCCTGCTTGACCATCTCGTCCAGCAGAACGGCCGCCTGAATCGAACCCTCGTTGTCGAGCCCGACATCGTTGACGTCGTAGACGCCGGTGGCGGGGTCGTACCTGAAGCAGTAGCCACCGAAGGCGGTCAGCATGCCGATGAAGAGGTAGGCGTTGGCTTCGAGGATGATCGGGTAGGGGACGCCGCTGCTGAGGAGTCCGGGGGCGACGGTCTGGAACTGGTCCCAGGTCGTGACCGGCTCCGGAACCAGGTCCGGGTTGCGGTACATGCAGAGGCTCTCGATCGAGAGCGGGGCACCGTACATCTGGGGCTGGCCGAGCGACCAGCCGTCGATCGCGCGCTGATCGAAGGAGGCCTGGTTGGCACCGTAGTCTACCGGCGCGAGCAGGCCGGCGGCGTAGGCCTGGCCGAGGATGTCGATGTTCGTATCGAATAGATCCGGCCCGTTGCCGGTCGGGGCGGCGCGGAGGAAGTTGGTGATGATGTCGTTGAAGCCGTAGGGCTGGAAGACGAGGTTGACGCCGTAGTCGGTCGCGAACTGAGCCGACGCCTGGGCGTAGGCGGGGACGAACGCGGCGTCGGCCCAGATCGTCAGGGTCGGGGCGCCCTCGATCACCTGTCCGGCCTGGACAGGCGCGGGAGTTGGGGTCGGAGCCTCTGCCGGTGTGGCGTCCTGAGCAGAGGCCCGGTGGAGCGCGCCACCACCGAGGGCGAGACCTGTGGCGGCGCCACCGGTGGCGGTCAGGAGACGGCGACGGTCGAACGGGCGGGACGGGAACGGCATGGCTAGGTTCCTCCACGATGAGGGTGGGGCGGGCTGCGTCAGCGCGGCGACGCGACCCATTGCTCCACGGGTGGCTGGTCGGGTTCGTCAGCGAACGGGCAGGACGGCAGGGAAGCAGGGGGACGATATGGTGCCGTTCATGGCCGGTGCGATCTCGTCCTCCCTTCGCATCGCCTGCACGACCTCGTCCGTGAGCTGGCGTGTGCGGCCAGTTGTACAACGATGTATACAACGTTGTAAAGACCTTCGGAGTCGGGCTGTTTCGGAGTACCATAGGGGCCGGAGTGGCATCTGACCGGCGCGGGGGAGGGCGATTGGCTACGGGATTGAAGGAGATCGCGCGCTCGGCCGGGGTGTCGATCAAGACGGTTTCCAACGTCGTCAACGGGCGTCCGCACGTCACCCCGGCGACGCGGCAGCGGGTAATGGAGGCGATCGCGGAGCTCGGCTACCGGCCGAACCTGTCCGCCCGCAACCTGCGTCAGGGCCGGACCGGGTTCATCGGCCTGGCCCTGCCGCAGGTCCACGCGCCGTACTTCGCCGAGCTGGCCAGATGCGTCATCCAGTCGGCCGAGGGGGTGGGGTGGAAGGTGCTGGTCGAGCAGACCGATGGGGTGCCGGAGCGCGAGCTGCGCGTGCTTCAGGGTGTCGGCGACTACCTGTCGGACGGAGTGATCTTCAGCCCGCTGGCGATCGGCCCGGACGAGTTCCGAGCGGCGACCCGGCAGGTCCCGCTGGTGCTGCTCGGCGAGCGGGTCTCCCACGGCCTGGCCGACCACGTCGGGATCGACAACGTCGCCGCCGCCCGGACAGCCGTCGAGCACCTGATCGGGCTGGGCCGGCGCCGGATCGCCGCGCTCGGCCTGCAGGCGTACCCCGGCGCCGAGGTCTCCCGACTCCGGCTGGAGGGTTACCGGGCGGCGCTGTCGGCGGCGGGGATCGCCGAAGCCCCCGATCTGCTCCAGGGCGTGGCGGAGTACACTCGTGAGGATGGGCTCGCGGCGATGGCCTCCCTCCTCCATCTGGACGAGCCGCCGGACGCGATCTTCTGCTTCAACGATCTGCTGGCCGTCGGCGCGTTGCACCTGCTCTACGAGCGCGGCGTCCGGGTGCCGGGTGAGATCGCCGTCGTCGGGTTCGACGGGGTCCCCGAGGCGGGTTTCACCGCCCCGTCCCTGTCGACGGTCGCGCCGAACATGCAGCAGCTGGCGGACCGGGCGGTCGCGCTGCTCCAGCGGCGGATCGAGCAGGGGGACGAGGCGGAGTGGGTCGACCTCCGGGTCGACTACGACCTCGTCGTCCGGAACAGCACCCGATCGGGGTGAAGGTCATGTCGTCTTGCCTCGATGGGAAAGATCGGCCAGGAACTATTGCTCTTCGCACAGCCAAGCGCCGTGTCGCAGGGGTGGGGCCTGCCCCATCCGGACCGCCGCAGCGGTCATCGCCCTGCAGGGCGATAACGATGTTCGCTAGCGATCCATTCACCTCGAAACGGCGTGATTGCATGCATGGCGCCTGACGGCGCGGACAAGGCAAGCCATGTCCCTACGACGACGACCGCGACGGCCGCGTACCCTCCAACCGTTTGTCGGCTCTCATCCGCTCCCTGAACGATGCGCCTATGGCCAGCCGGGCTCGTCCGGGTGGGTGATCACGAGCTCCTGCAGGACCGAGTCAGCCGGTAGGCCGAGCGCGTAGAGGATGGTCCGGGCGACATTGTCCGGACTCTGGAGCGTGTCTGGGCCCGGCAGCGGGATATTCTGCTCCCGGAATCGGTCGAAGAAGTGCGTATCCATGCCGCCCGGGATCACCGTCGTCACCCGGATGCCATCTCCGCGCCCCTCGAGGTTCAACGCCCGGCTCAGTCCCAGCACCCCGAACTTCGACGCGTGATAGGCCGAGGCGCCCGGCCAGACCCGCAGGGCCGCCGTCGAGGCGATGTTGACGATCTGCCCGCCGCCCTGTCGTTTCATGCCCGGCCAGACCGCCTTGGCGACGACGAACGGACCGCGCAGGTTGACCGCGATGATCTGGTCGAACTGGGCCAGCGTCAGGTCCTCCAGCCAGTAGGTGTGGTCGACCCCGGCGCAGTTGACCGCGACGTCGATCCGGCCGAAGCGCGAGAGGACCTCCGCCACCCGGGCCTCGACCGTCGCCGCGTCCGTCACATCGCAGACCAGTGCCATGGCGTCGGGCCGAACCGCCAGGGCCGCGAGGCGGGTGGCATCGACGTCCAGTGCCGCGACGGCGTAGCCAGCGTCGAGCAGCGCACCCACCGTCGCCGCCCCGAGCCCGCTGCCCGCGCCGGTCACCAGCGCGACCCGCCGCGCCGATTCCCCATCGGTCATTGCCCCGCTCCCCCTTTGCCCGGCTGTGTCCACCAGCCGGCAGTGTATCCAACCGGGCGATGGGTGTGGCGGCTCTCGACATCGAGCCCAACAACGGCTCCCAGTAGCCCGGCGACCGGACGCCTGGCGCCGCGTGCGCGTCGCCTTCAGCTCATTGGGGAGTCGCCTAGCGGACGGCTTCGATGCCGGCGAAGATGAGGTCGATGCCAGCGAGAAACTGCTCGCGGTCGTCGTGTCCGGGTAGCTGCGTCGCCACCTGATGCACGAACGGGTACCTGGCGGGGTCGAGTTGCGTCCACCGTGCGGCGACCGTCCCGAGGAACGCCGTCCGGTCCGTATCGCGTGGGAGGAGTCGAACACCCGCGGCGTACTGTCCAGCGAGGCCGAGCACGTAGCTCACGAGCGCGGACGCGGCGTCGAACTGCGCCCGCTCGGGAACGCCAAGCCTCTGGAGTTGCGCGCCGACGCCTTCGAAGACCTGCAACACCGCGAACTGCCAGGGCTCACGGGAGAGCTCGGTGCCCACCCAGGGGTGCGCGTCGATCGCGTCGAACACCCCGAGGGCAATGGTGCGGATCGCCTCCCGCGGCTCCACGCCACGGACCACGTCCGTCATCACCCGGGCAATGACGTCGTTGGTCGCCGCCGCGAGCAGCTCGTCCTTGTTGGCGACGTGCCAGTAGATCGCCCCGCTCCCGGTTGCCAGGCGCGCCGCGAGCGCACGGAAGGTCAGCGCGCTCTCGCCCTCGCTGTCGAGGATGTCGATCGCGGTTTCGACGATCCGCTCCCTGGAGAGCGCGTCCGTGCGCCGTTCGGTTCGCTGCGTCCTGGTCGCCATGGGCACCATCTTGACACACACTGGATCGTTGTTCCATCATTCTCATTGGAACATCGTTCCAATTAAACTGAAAGGCACACCATGACGACACCAGTCACGATCATCGGTGCGGGCCTCGGCGGCCTCACCCTCGCCCGCGTCCTCCACGTCCACGGCATCCCCGCGACGGTCTACGAGGCGGAGCCGTCGGCGGAGGCCCGCACGCAGGGCGGCCAGATCGACATCCACGAGAACACCGGACAGCTCGCGCTTGAAGCGGCCGGACTAACCGACGCGTTCCACGCGATCATCCACGCGGGAGGTGAGGCGACGCGTATGTTCGACCAGCACGGTGCGGTGCTGTTCGAAGAGCCCGACGAGGGCACGGGCGGACGCCCTGAGGTGCTCCGGGGCGATCTGCGCCGGATGCTCATCGAATCCCTGCCGGCAGGGACGGTCCGGTGGGGCAGGAAGCTCGCCAGCGTCGCGGCGTTCGGCAGCGGCCGCCACGGACTGACCTTCGCGGACGGATTGACCGTGACCACCGAACTCCTCGTTGGTGCGGACGGCGCCTGGTCGAAGGTCCGGCCACTGCTCTCCGACGCCCGGCCCGTGTACGTCGGTACGGTGTTCATCGAGACCTACCTACACGACGTCGACGAGCGGCACGGCGCGACCGCCGAAGCGGTCGGCGACGGCGCGATGTACGCGCTCACCCCGGGCAAGGGGATCGTGGCGCACCGCGAGGCGGGAAACATCCTGCACACGTACGTCGAGCTGAACCGTCCCGCCGAATGGGTCGCCGACATCGACTTTGCCGACACGTCCGCCGCGACGGCCCGGGTCGCGGCGGAGTTCGCCGGGTGGGCACCGGAACTGACCGCGCTGATCACCGACGGCGAGACCGCCCCGGTTGCCCGCCTGATCAACGCACTCCCGGACGCACACCGCTGGGACCGCGTGCCCGGGGTGACGCTCCTCGGGGATGCGGCGCACCTGATGCCTCCGTCCGGCGAGGGCGCCAACCTGGCGATGTTCGACGGCGCCGAGCTCGGCAGCGCCATCGCCGCGCAGCCCGACGACATCGAAGCGGCGCTCAACGCCTATGAGGCGGCGATGTTTCCGCGCAGCCAGTCGGAGGCCGCGGATGCGCACGTGATCCTGGACCTGTGCCTCGGCGACCGGGCCCCCTTCGGGCTCATCGACTTCTTCACCGGCGCCCCCGAGGAGGAGCACGGATAGACCGTGCCGGTGGCGTGGTTCGGATCCGTCGGTTCCTGGCCGATCGTCGCCGGTTCCTGTGCCATGTGACCGCGAACCGCTCCCCGTCGACCGGCATGCCGGCCATCCCCGGGCGTCCCGCGGGCCAGGTGAACGCGCGGCCCGGGACGACGCAGGAAGCACGGGTCGACGTAGGGTCACGCCCTTGGGCTGACCGGCGCCCGCGGGCGCAACACCGCGAATCGGTCCCGGTCGTCCGGGTCATGCCAGTTTCCCTTGTAACGCATCGATTGGAAGTCACGGTGATCGCCTTGCGGCGATGGCCGCTGCGGCGGCCGGTCAGCCCAAGGGCGTGACCCTACGTCTGAGCCGCCGCCAGCGTCGATGGGGTGTTCGAGCTGACGACGACTGCCGTGTGGTGGACGGTCAGCGGTCGCCGAGGGAGTACCGCATCGCGTCGCGGAGGAACACCGGCAGGTCCGGGTGGTAGCGCCGGAACGTCTCGGCGTAGCGATCGTCGTCGACGAACATGGTGGCCAGCCCGCGGAAGACCTCGTCGCCGGGCTCGTAGAAGTTCCGCAGCCACTCTCGGTAGCTGGCGATGTGCCCCTGCACCTCCGGCGAGCCGACGCCCTTCGGCATGTCGGCGACGAGCGCTCGCATATTCTCGTCCCAGCGGCCGCGGATGCGGTCCCAGTCCTGGCCGGTGTGGTGGCCGGTCCGCTCGTCGCTCTGGCGCCAGGCGTCGGTGCCGCCCCAGCGCCGCCGGGCCTCGTCGCGGAGGGCCTCCAGCTCGGCGGCGGTGAAGCGGCTGCCCCGCAGCGCCGCCCGTTCGGCGTCGGTGCACCGGCTCTCGTCCAGGGGTCCTCGTTCGGTCATGTCATCCTCCTCGTGGCCGAGCTGGCGGTCCAGGGTGGCGATCAGCCGGCCAAGCTGGTCCCGCCGCGCCACCAGCAGGCGCCGGTGGTCGCGGTAGGCGGCGGTCGCGTCGAAGTCCGGCTGGTCCAGCAGCTCCCGGATCCGGTCGAGCGGGAACTCGAGCTCGCGGAAGAACAGGATCTGCTGGAGCCGGACGAGCTCGGCGGGGCCGTAGGAGCGGTAGCCGTTGTCGCCGACCCGCGCGGGCGGAAGCAGGCCAATGTGGTCATAGTGGTGAAGCGTCCGCACACTCACCCCCGCCAGGTTGGCCAGCTCCCTGACGGTCCAGTTGGTGGTCATCGTCGTCCTCCCGCGCTTGTTCGCGAGGGTAGGGGCTGACGCTGCGTCAGAGTCAAGCCGTCCAATGTGTTTCCCGAATCGCGCAAGCGCAAAGCGCTTGCGCTCGCCAGATAGTCTATGGAGGTGACGTATGTGACCCGAGGATGGGTATCGAGGGCGTGACGATGACTGGTCAGATTGATACGCGGACTCCTGTTTCCGGTGCCGCGACCGTCCACGAGCTTCTCACCGACACGGTTGGCCGTGCGGTGCGGTACCTGGATGGACTCGACGATCGGCCGGTGCGCGTCACCGACCACGCAGTCCGTGGCCTCACTCGCCTCGATGAGTCGTTCCCGGACGGAGCGACCGACGCTGGAACCGTGCTGGCGCTGCTCGATGAGATCGGCTCCCCGGCGACGATGGCGACGGCCGGCGGCCGGTTCTTCGGGTTTGTCATCGGCGGGACCCTCCCGGTCGCCCTCGCCGCCAACTGGCTGGCCGGGGCCTGGGACCAGAACGCCGGCCTGACGGTGATCAGCCCGATCGCCGCGAAGGTGGAGGACGTCGCGCTGGGCTGGCTGACCGACATCTTCGGGCTGCCAGCCGGCACCGCGGCGGCGTTCACGACCGGGGCGACGATGGCGAACTTCACCGCTCTCGCCGCCGCCCGCCATCGCGTGCTGGCCGACGCCGGGTGGAACGTCGAGGCCGATGGCCTGTTCGGGGCACCGCCGGTCAACGTGGTGGTCGGCGACGAGTTCCACGTCTCGGTCGCGAAGGCGCTGACGCTGCTCGGGTTCGGCCGGGAGCGGGTGATCCGGGTGCCGGTCGATGGCCAGGGCCGGCTCCGGGCCGATGCGCTGCCGGACGTGACTGGTCCAACGATCGTCTGCACCCAGGCCGGGAACGTGAATACGGGGTCGATCGACCCGATCGGGGAGATCTGCGCCTGGGCCCGGGGCAACGGGGCCTGGGTCCATGTCGACGGGGCGTTCGGGATGTGGGCGGCGGCATCCCCGGCGCGGGCGCATCTCGTCGGGGGGGTCGAACAGGCCGATTCCTGGACCATCGACACGCACAAGTGGCTGAACGTCCCCTACGACAGTGGTGTCGCGCTGGTGCGGGATGCGGAGTCGCTCCGCGCCGCGATGAGTGTCAGCGCCTCCTACCTCACGACTGGTGATGCGCGTGAGCCGAGCCACTACGTCCCTGAGATCTCCCGGCGAGCCCGTGGCGTCGATGTCTGGGCGGCGCTGCGCTCGCTCGGCCGGGAGGGGCTGGCCGATCTGATCGAGCGCTGCTGCCGGTACGCCACCCGGTTCGAGGACGGGCTCCGGGCGGCGGGGTACGAGATCCTGAACGATGTCGAGCTCAACCAGGTGCTGGTCCGGTTCGGAGACGACGAGACGACGCGGCAGGTCATCGCGGGGATTCAGGCGGACGGGACGTGCTGGTGTGGCGGCACGGTCTGGCAGGGTCAGGCGGCGATGCGGATCAGCGTCTCGTCGTGGGCGACGACTGACGAGGATGTGGAGCGCAGTCTGGCCGCGATGCTCCGGGTCGCCGCATCGGTCCAGCCTGAGTAATCAGCGTCGGATGTTCGCGGTTGTCGGATGGACATTGACCATTTTCGCGGCGAGAAGCAGCCATGGAATACAGAAACGCCTCGACCATCACTGGTCGAGGCGTCTTCGTGTCGCGCTCTGACACTCCGATCACAGGAGGGTCAGTCGACGTCCGCAGCGCGGGCAGTACACGATGCCGGTTGGACGAGAAGTCCGAGTCCAGCGGTGTCCGCACGCGAAGCAGATCATGTGCCACTTGATGAAGTTCTTCATCGACGGCGGCTCCTCTCTCGCTTGGCCGACCACCGGGGTTGGTCAGCTATCGGCGCGGGCGGTTGTCGGATAGCTTCACCGGCGAGGGGCGCCGATTCAGCACGAATGTCCGTGTATCACTCAACCGAGAGGAGTTGATTGACACAGAGAAGAGAGATTAACGACACTATAACGTCAATACTTCTCTCGAACATGGACCACAAGTCAAATAGCGTCGTATTCGTGTTAGCGCGTCCGGTCCTACCACATGTTGTGGTGAGGGCTGTCCGTTAGTCTGTGACCGGTTGGCGCCAATACGACAGTATAGACCTAGTGGATTGCCTCGATTTAAAGGAATCACCGCGGCAGCGTTGGTCCTTCTTCGTGGCCGATGTCTCAGGGGGTCAGTGACGGCATGAAAATATCGACTTGTGTAGTTACACACCGGCTCAATCGTTTGAACAGCGTAGCGATACGTCTGAGCAGTTCTCGCCGAAACACTGGAGAGGTCAGCGGGCAAAACTGTGGAGCCCAGCTCTGCCCGTCTGCAAATGTTTCTACCCGCCGGCCGCGCGGATCGTCGTTACTGATCCGCCACCCCGCACCAGTCAATCAGTCAATGATGAAGCCGCTGAGGACCCTGGCGGCCGGTGCGAGCGAGGTCAGGTCCAGCCATTCATCGGCGGCGTGGCCGTTGCCGCCGGTCACGCCGTGGCAGCTGGCCGGGGGTGCCGGCGAAGTTGTCGTAGCACAAGTCGTTGACCGAGGTCTCGACCAGCAGCCGCATGGCGTGGCTAGTGACGCGGCGGTGGTGTTCGCCGACGAGCGTGACGGACGGAGCGTCCGGGGCGATGGAGCCGGCTGTCTGGAAGCCGTCGTTCGAGACCTTTGGACGGTTGTGGCGGAGCCAGTCGTCGTCGCCGGCCTTGCGGATGGTCTGCTCGACGATGCCGAGAATGTCCTCGATCGGCCGGTCAGGGTAGATGGGCGAACGGAATTGCAACGCGGAGGCGACGGGGACGGTCCTCAGCTAGTCGACGCCGCCTAACGCTGCCCATCGTCGCTGGTCTCCGGGTCGGCCGTGTCTCGTCCGGGTCCGCTCACGCGTAAAGGTCCCGTCGCGACATCATACCGACCCGGCTGAAGACCCGAGGGGATACGTCGAGAAGGCGACCAGCGCCGCGGCGACGTCGCGGACGATGAGGTCGAGTGCCCGCTGGCCCTGCCCGGTGGTGGCGCGGTGGGGAAAATCGGTGAAGCCGTCGTAGCTCGCCCAGAGGCCAGTCGTCTCGATCCGGACGCCGGGGATGGCGGGGACGAGCGACGGGTCCTGGTCGCGGACGGGACGGGGCTCGCGGACGTGCTCGGGCGTCATCGCCAGCATCGTCGCCGTCTCGAACTGGCCAGCGTGGCCCGGCTGGCGGACGGTGCCGAGGTCCGGGTCGGCGGCGAGGGAGCGCTGGGCGATCTCCCAGTACGAGGCGGCGGCGATCGCGACCGGGCGGTCGGCCGGCTGCGCCATCGCGACATCCCGGGCGACGAGCTGGTTGAGCTCGCGGTTGCCGCCGTGCCCGTTGAGCAGGAAGATCCGCCGCGCCCCACCGGCGATCATCGCCGTGACGAGGTCCGTGACGACGGCCCGGTAGGTCTCCGTGGCGAGGGAGAGCGTGCCGCCGAAGGGCAGGTGGTGGGCGGAGGAGCCGAACGGCAGGGCCGGGGCGACGACGATTCCGGTCCCCGCCGCGACGGCCCGGGCGGCACGGTAGGCGATCGCGGTGACGGCGAAGGTGTCGTGCCCGGTGACGAGGTGGTGGCCGTGCTGCTCGGTCGCGCCGGTTGGCAGGAGGACGACGCTGCCTGGCAGGGCGGCGTTGAGCTCATCCCGTGTCGAGGCGTTCCAGACGATCATCGCCATGCGACTGATCTCCCCTGCCGCGTCCGGTGCCCGCTCGATCGATTCGGGAGCTGGCTGCCCATTCAGCCACGGGGTGGAACGGCTGTCAATGGTCGTCGGGGCCGTGTTGATACGACCAGGGTCGACATGGGAAGCGTACTGGCCGGCGATGTGGTGACGTCGTCGCGTAAGGGCCGTTACGCCTGCCGGCGGCGTCACCTGACGGCGGTGGCGATCACCGGGTCCGTGACGACCGAGAGGCCGGCAGCTTCCGGTGGCGCCAGCATGGCGAGCATCGCCCGATCACCGATCACCGATCACCGGTCAATCGTCGCCGATTGCCGACCAGTGATTGCGGGTGCCGAGCCACTGTTGTTGCCCATGTCTGGCTGGCGTCGGACTCGGGCGCATCGTTGGGAACCTGCTGGCGATGGCCTATGGAAGATGGTATGGATCGAGTCAAGGGTACGCTGTCTACCGAGGAGCGGATGACCATGCTGGTCGTTGGGGTCGATGGGTGTCCGGGCGGCTGGGTAGCGGTCGAATGGGAGACGGAGGCGAACATGCTGACGGCGCGGGTCCACTGGGACTTCGCCGGTCTGCTGGCGGCGTACCAGGATGCGGCGGCGATCGGGGTCGACATCCCGATCGGGCTGGCCGAGGGCGTACCGCGAGGCGCGGACATCGCCGCTCGCCGGGTGCTCGGTCCGCGCTCGAACAGCGTCTTCCCGGCGCCGGACCCGCGGCTGCTCGGAGCGGCGGTCTACGCCGACGCGCTGGCGCTGTCACGGGAGTTGAACGGCAAGGGGATCAGCAAGCAATCCCACGCGATCTTCACCAAGATCGCCGAGGTCAACGGGCTCCTGACGCCGGAGATCCAGGCTCGGGTCGTCGAGGTCCACCCGGAGGTCAGCTTCGGCGAGCTGGCCGGCCACCCGATGACGCGGAGCAAGCGCACGCCCGAGGGCTTCGAGGAGCGCCGGGTGCTCCTGAGCGAGGCGTTCGGGCAGCCGATCTGGGATCGCGTCACCGCCCGCTCGCTGGCCCGGCCGGCGGGAGCGGATGACATCCTCGACGCGGTCGTCGCGGCCTGGTCGGCCCAGCGGTTCGCCACGGGCGCGGCCGGTTGCCTGCCAGAAAACGCCGAAGTCGATGGCCGCGGGCTCAGGATGGAGATCGTCTTCTAGCGCCGGGCGGTTTGGTCTGGGAAGTCTTACCCATACGGAGAGATCGGCCCGTGATTGCCCTCACGGACGATCTTCGGCGACCCCGGACAGGTATGGCTTATTGCCGGTCTCGGGGATCCCTATCATCAGGTCAAGCCGAGTGAGTCAACGGCCAGCACGAATGTGCCGATGACGCGAGTCGATCGGTCGCCCCCTCACGGTCAGGACTGACGAGGCAGTTGTCCCGCATCCCGCCTCCTCCTCATTCGACCTCATTCGACATCCGGTCTGGCGAGAACGGCCGCTTGCCAGACCGGATGTCGGTGCATTCTCACTCGGTCAAGGCTCGAGGATTCCTATTGACAAGTGGGACGTCAATGCTTATCTTCGATGTGTCATCGATGACACATCGAGAGCGATGGCATCCACTGGAGGATGATGTGGGGCAGGGATCGGCCACGCTCAAGGATGTCGCGCAGGCGGCGGGCGTCTCGACGGCGACCGTCGCCCGGGTCATCCATGAGCGTGGGTACGTAGCGCCGGAGACGCGAGCGCACGTCCAGTCGGCGATCCGCGCGACCGGCTACCGGCTCAACGTCGTCGCTCAGGGTCTGCGCACGCGGCGAACCCTGGTCCTGGGGCATCTGCTCCTCGCCATCTCGCCCAACCCGTTCTTCGCCAACATCGCCCTTGGAGTGGAGGAGGAGGCCGCCCGGCGTGGCTGTGGCGTCATCATCGCCAACACGCAGGAAGACCCGGAACTGGAACGGCTTGCGGTCGAGACGCTGATCCGGCGCCGCGTCGACGCGATCGTCTTCACCACCGTCCGGGACGAACAGACGATGCGGGCGGCGATCGCGGCCTCGATCCCGGTCGTTCAGGTCGAGCGATCGCGTCTGGCGACGGTTTCCTCGGTCACGATCGACAACTACGAGGGGGCGTTCGAGGCGGCGAGTCACCTCATCGAGCTCGGTCACCGGCGGATCGCCTTCATCGGGGAGGATCCGGACAAACGCGGGACGCACGTCGAGCCGGGCCTTCGGCTCATCGAGCGCGAACGGCTCGATGGGTACCGGGATGCGCTGGTCCGGCACGGCCTGTCCTTCGATCTGAAGCTCGTCGACCTCGGTGGTCGGTACTACGACCTCGATCACACCCGCATGGTGGCCGGTCGCTGGCTGGATCAGACAATTCGCCCGACCGCGATCTTCGCCGCCTGCGACCTAATGGCGGCCGGGGTGCTGCAGGAGGCCTACGCCCGTGGGTTGCACGTTCCGAGCAACCTGTCCATCGTCGGATTCGACGACACCCTAGCGGCCCAGTTGACACCGCCACTGACCACGGTCGTGCAGCCCATGATCGAGACCGGGCGCCTGGCGGCGGCCATCGCGATCGAGTCGGCCGAAGCCCAGGGCCAGTCCCTGGCTGAGCCGCGGATCGAGCGGTTGACGACGCAGCTCGTCGTGCGGGAGTCGACCGGCCCGCCAGCAGCCCAGTCCCCGTAGGACTCGGGCGGAACTCGTCGTTCGTGTCCTGTCCAATCGTCCGAGATGCCCTGCCGAGGCGATGCTTTCCGAGCGTCGGGTCGCGCAGGATGGGAGGTCTTTGCCTTGACATCGGAACTCCGACTCGCGATCCAGACCCTGTTGTTGCCCGGCCGTGACCTGCAGGAGCAGTTCGCGAACGCGGCCCGCTTCGGCTTCGATGCCGTCGAGGTTCCGGTCGGCCCGGCGTTCGACCTGACGGAGCGGAAGGCGGATGTGGCCTCGGCCTCCGCGGCGTCTGGCCTGCCCGTCGCGGCGATCTGCACCCATCCGATCCACGACCCACTCCAGCCGGACGTGGACGAGCGGCGCCGCCGATTCGACGCGCTCGCGGTCCTGCTCGCCCAGGCCGATGAGCTTGGCGCTGCCGGGGTGGTGTCCGTCCCGTTGCGACCGTCGCGGGGCTACGCCTCGCTGGCCGAGCAGGAGGAGACGGTCGCCCGGCTGACCGACCTGACGGTCGAGGAGTTCGGACGCTGGGCCGAGCGCCTCCCGGCGGGGCAGGCGGCGGTCTTTCTCGAGCCGCTCAACCGGTTCGAGGCGTCCTTTCTGACCACCGTTGGTCAGGCCGTCGAGATCGCCCGGCGGGTCGACAACCCGCGGGTGCTGGCGCTCGCCGATCTCTTCCATATGAACATCGAGGAGGTCGACCTGGCGCAGCCCATCCGGGATGCCGGTCCGTTGCTCGGTCATGTCCATATCGCCGACAACAATCGGCTCCAGCCGGGCCGCGGTTGCCTGCCGTTCGAGCCGCCGTTCGCGGCCCTGCAGAAAATCGGCTACTCCGGGTACATCAGCATCGAGTGCTTCACCCTCGCCGGCCCGCGCATCGCCGGGGACCCGGAAGTCTCCCTGCCGGAGACGGTCCGCTTCCTCCGCGAGCGCTGGGCCAACGCCTTGGTAGGTTCCCTCGCTGGCGTCGCCGGCTGACCAGCCGGATCGATGGATTGGATACTGAACGGACGAGGAGGTGCCACCAGCCACGATCCCGGCCCGATCAGTCGGGCCGGAACCAGATGACTATCCCGAGAGACTGTTTCAATCCCTCGCCGCCGAGGCCAGGGCGACCACCCAGATGAGGAAACCGAGATGACCCATACCGACTACAACGCCCGTGGATCCTTTCCGATGAACCGCCGCCGCTTCGCGGCTGGTGCCGCGGCGACCGCCGCGGGCGCCGCGGCCATCGCCGCCGGCCCGGCCGCCCTGCCCGCGAGTGCTCAGGACGCATCGACTGTCACTTTCTGGCAGTTCAACACCGAGGACTTCATCATCGCCGCCTGGCAGACCGCGATCGACGCGTTCCAGGCCGCCAACCCGGATGTGACGATCAACATGGAGATCGTCCCGTGGGCGGAGCAGCACCAGAAGCTGGTCACCGGTCTCGCGACCGGTGGGCTGCCGGACGTCTCCATGCTCGGAAACAACGTCGTGGCCGAGTTCCAGGCCCTCGGGGCGCTGGCGCCGATGGGCCAGTACCTCACGCAGTGGTCGACCGAAGTGGGCAGCGACGTCACCGCCGACTTCTGGCCCGGCGACGTGCTGTACTACAACCTCGTGGGTGACTGGTACGCCTCGCCCGTCGCCGAGGAGACCCGCTGCGTCTACTACCGTCGGGATCTGTTCGCGGCCGCCGGCCTCGGCGCCGACGCGCCGGCTACCTTCGACCAGATGCGGGACTTTGCGATCGCCCTGACATCCGGCGACACGTATGGCATCGGCATTCCGGGCGGCATCAACTACGGCACGGTCCAGACGTTCATGTCCGTCTACCTCGGCTACGGGGCCCGGATGCTGAAGGACGACGGGACGTGCGGGTTCGATTCGCCGGAGTTTCGCCAGGCACTGACCTGGTACACGAACCTCTACTCCGTCGACAAGGTCGCTCCGCCGGACAGCCCCACCTACGACAACGAGACGCTGGCCCAGCTCTTCATCGACGGCAGGATCGCCATGTTCGTCAACGGCCCGTCGTTCAACGAGCAGCTCAAGACCGCCAACCCGGCCTTCCTCGCCGATGTCGGGATCGGTCAGATCCCCTCCGGCCCGGCCGGGCAGTTCGGGTTCCTCGGTGGCTGGCCTCTCGTCCTCTGGGATGCCTCGGAGAACAAGGACGCCGCCTTCCGCTGGATCAGGTACGCCACCGACCCGCAGGGCGGCCTGCCGGCACTGGCGCAGACGACCGGCAATCTCCCCGGTCGTCAGTCGCTCGTCGGGGCGGCTCCCTGGAACGCCGCGCCGCTCGATACGTTCTCCCAGCAGATGAAGGTCGCCTACCCGTATCAGTACCCGAGCCCGGCGATCGCCCAGATGGGCACGCTCGAGGTCGACGCCGTCCAGACCGCTGTCCAGAACGTGATGCTTGGCGAGCAGACGGTCGACGAGGCGACGGTTGCCCTCGTTCAGCGCTTCAACGACACCCTCAGCCGCTAGCGCCGAGTGGAACCGATCCCCCAGGTGGTTTGCCGCCGGGGGATCGGTTCCAGACGCACGCCTGGAGCGAACGGCTGGTCGGTGGGAGCAAGGTGACGGGATGGGCGGACGATGGTCGACGTGACAGGACAACCGATCGGAGCGATGGCGGAGGAGACGGGTCGGATCCACCCGGCGAACAGGCGCCGCTTCCACTGGACTCCCTACCTGTTCATCGCCCCGGCCTTGCTGATCGTGCTGGCGGTCGCCGTCTATCCGATCGGGTACGAGATCTACCTCGGCTTCACCGACTGGTATCTGTTGAAGAACCCGGATCCAGTCTGGCAGGGACTGGACGGGTATCGCCGTCTGCTGGGTGACCCGGTCATCTGGGACAGTCTGCGCCTCACCGCCTACTGGACGATCGGCACGGTCGCGCTGGAGTACCTGATCGCGCTGCCGCTGGCGATGCTGCTCAACCGGAGATCCGCGATCAACGGCGTTCTCACGGCCGTGATCCTGTTGCCCTGGGTCACGCCGGGCATCGTCGTCGCCTACACGTTCCGATGGTTGCTCGATGGCCAGTACGGGATCATCCACGCCATCCTCCAGTCGCTCCACATCGTCGGCGAGCGCTCCGTCCTCTCCAACCCGGACCTGGCCCTTCCGGCCCTGATCGCCATCAGCGCCTGGAAGGGAGCGCCGTTCATGGTTGTCGCGCTCCTCGCGACGATGAAATCCATCCCCCACGAGCTCTACGAAGCGGCGGCCCTGGACGGCGCCGGGCTCTGGAAGCAGTTCCGGGACATCACCCTCCCGCTGATCCGCCGCGTCAGCATCGTGCTCAGTCTCGTGCTCGGCATCCTCGCGTTCTACAGCTTCGACATCATCTGGGTGATGACGCAGGGCGGCCCGGCCGGCTCGACCCAGCTGATCGGGGTCTACCTGTTCCGGTCCTTCTTCGAGCGGCTGGAGTTCAGCTACGCGGCCACGATGGGCGTCTCGATGCTGATCCTGCTGATCGTCTTCTCGACGCTGTACCTGCGTCTGGCTGGCCGGGACGAGGTGGACCGATGATCCGCAGACCACACAGCGGAGTGTCGCGGTCAGACGGAGATGAGCAGCTGGGCGACGGGAGGGAGACGCGATGATCGGGCGACGATCGACCCCACTGACGAGGTTCGGACTGGATGCGCTCACCCTGATCCTGGTCCTCATGCTGATCTTCCCGATCATCTGGCTGTTCCTGACGGCGTTCAAGCCCGAGGACCAGATGTTCGACGACCCGTACCTCGTCCTGCCCCGCTCGGTGACGCTCGACAACTTCCAGCGGATCTGGGATGCGGTCGGCTTCCAGGTGGCGTTCCGGAACAGCCTGATCGTCGCCTCCGCGACGGCGATCATCGTGACGATCATCGCGCTCGGGGCGGCCTTCAGTCTCTCCCGGTTCCGCTACCGGCTGAGCCGGGCGTTCGCCGGAGCGATCCTCGCCGTGCAGATGGTGCCCGGGATCGTCCTCGTGGTTCCGCTGATCGCCATCATGCGCCAGCTGAACCTGGCCGACAGCCTGTTCGGGCTGATCATCGCCTACCTGTTGCTCGGTCTGCCGGTCGCCGTCTGGATGCTCAAGGGGTACCTCGACGACATCCCGATCGACCTGGACGAGGCGGCCCTGCTCGATGGCGCCAAGCCGCTCCAGGTGCTCTGGCAGATCCTTCTGCCCCTGGTGACGCCGGCCGTCGTCGCCGTCGGCGCGTTCACGTTCCTGATCACATGGGGGGAGTACCTTTTCGCCGTGTCGCTGATCACCTCGACCGACGCCAGGACCCTGCCGCTCGCCCTGCAGGCCGCGTTCGGCCAGTACTCGATCGACTGGGGAATGCTGACGGCCGGTGGCGCGATCATCTCCCTGCCGCCCGCCCTCCTGTTCATCGTCTTCCAGCGCTATCTCGTCGGTGGTCTGACCGCGGGAAGCGTGAAGGGCTGATGCCCTGAGCGGTCCCGGGCCGACTGCCCGCTGTCCTTGACCCGTTCCCGGCTTTGACAACTCAATTCGATTCCAGCCCGTTCCTGTTCAGGATCAAGGAGAGTTCCGTGACGAGTTCCGTAGCCAGCCCCATGCCCGTTCTCGCTGCCTCTGAGACCGCCCGCGTGCTCGTCCTGACCGGGCCGAGGCAACTCGAATACATCGAGATCGACGTGCCGGAGCCGGGACCGGGTGAGATCCTCGTCCGCACCATCGCGTCAGGGATCAGTCACGGTACCGAGATGAACGTCTACCGCGGGGTCGCGCCGCAGTGGCGCCGGACCTATGACCGGAACTTCAGGCTCTTCCAGCCCGTCGAGGAATCGAAGGCCATGCTCCCCAAGCGCGGGTACTACACGCCGTCCGATACCCACTGGGGTTACCCGCTGGCCTACGGATACGCCAACGTCGGACGGGTCATCGCGGTCGGTGCTGGTGTCGCGTCGGTTCCGGTCGGATCGATCGTGTTCGGGTATCAGCCGCATCAAACGCTGTACGTTGCCCCGGCCGACTCGGTGATCGTGCTGCCGGAGGACATCGCCGATCCGGTCCACGGCGTCCTGTTCGCGTCGCTCAACACCGCCTACAACGGCGTCCTCGACACGGACGTCCGCATCGATGACACGGTGGTGGTCTTCGGGCAGGGTGTCGTTGGGCTGCTCGTCACCAGCTACCTTCGCCGGATGCGGGGCCGGCGGATCATCACCGTCGACGGGCTGGAGCCGCGACGACGGCTGTCACTGGGAGTCGGCGCCGACGAGGTGCTCGACCCGGCGGCCGACGACGTCGCGCTCGAAGTCCGGAAGCGAACCGGCGGCCGCGGCGCCGACGTGACGATCGAGGTCTCGGGCTCGTACCACGCCCTCCAGGAAGCGATCCGGACCGCAGCTCCGGATACGACCGTCGTGGCGATGTCGTGGTATGGCGGGACAGGCGGGGCGCTGGCGCTGGCGGATGAATTCCATCACAACCGGATCACGATCAAGTCGTCACAGGTCGGAGGCGTCGACCCGGCGCTCAGTGCCACGCACGGGCTTCCCCGGCGGATGCAGCACGTCCTCGATTCGTTCGGATATCTCGATCTGGAGCCATTGATCTCCAGCCGGATCCCGTTCGAGGATGCGGCGCGCGGCTACGAGCTGATCGACTCGCGCGATCCCAACGTCACTCAGGTCGTGCTGACGTATCCGGAGTAGGGACGTCTGTCATTCAGGGAGATGGCTTCACTGTGGCCAGCCGCGCGATGAGCTGATCGTTGTAGATCCGGCCGTCCTCGCCGAAGTGGGTGCGGCGGTGGCAGTTCGGGCAAAGGGCGACGACCGACTCGGGTCCGGCTAGCTCCAGATCTGACCCGAGGTCGACGCGGTGCGGCTCCAGATAGGGGCTGCCGTCCATCCGAAGGAAGGGCGCTTCGAGTCCGCACCCCTCGCAGTGGCCCTTGGCCCGCCGGAGGACGAACGTCCGGGTCGCCCGGCCGAATCTCGAGTCCGGGCGAGCCGGAGGCGTCGAAGCGAACCGATAGGTCGGCGCATTCTCGGCGACATATCCCAATTGATTGAATGCCGAGATCTGCGTCTCCAACGGGTCAGCGGGTGGGAGCTGGTCGTCGTACTTCTCGGGCTCTTCCTCAGGTTCTGGCGTGAACTTATCGACCGTCGCCGCGGGAGTCAATTCGAAGACAATTGCCGTGCGTGGATTGCCTTCGCGATCCGGGACGCCCGGAACGAGATCGTGGCTGGTGTAGGTCAGCTCGCCAATGAACGTCACATGCCTGGTAGGTTTCTTCACGCGGGAGAACAGGTACAGGCTGCGACCGTCTTCACGGTGGTCGCGGATGGCGCGGTTGCCTCTGGTGAAGGTCATTTCGCCGGACTGGCCCTCGCCGGTGTACCGGTACGTGCCGTCGTCCTGCCAGCCGTCGCGGTAGCCGTATTGATGGCCCGATTCGCCGGTGAAGATGAAGACTACGGGCGCTTTGGCGGAGAAACTGATCCCACTCTGATAGGAGCCGCCGTACTTGGCGTGGAGCGCTCGGCGGCGATAGAGCTGTCCGGGGACGAATCGCGGTGGCGACATGCAGCCATCCTGGTCGGCGACGTTTCGGGCATCCGTGCCAGCCAGGCTGGACGCTTGCCAGGATACGTTCGACCAGGATGGCCGCGCTACCGGCATGAGCTATCCGGTGAGCGCCCGGTACTGCGACCTGTAGCCGTCGATGACTTCTTCCCAGCGGGGCCACCACTCGGCCAGGGTGCCCCCGGAGATGGATTCCGCCAGGCGATCCAGGTAGCTGTGCCAGCCGGCGGCGTGGCCAGCCGTCTGGTTCGCCGGTAGCTGACGGTGCTCGAGGACGAGGCGGGTCTGCTCCGGCTCGACTACGTGGAGCGCCACCGTCACGAGGCCGGACGGCTCGCCCGCATGGTCCCAGGTGACGCTGAAGCCGCTCGTCGGGTTACACCGTTGGATGGTCCCGCCGCCAGTGTCCTCGCCGAAGTCAATCGTGTACGCACCGTCCACCGTCAGGTCACCCGACACCGGGCTGAACCACCGGGCGAGTTTGGCCGGCTCCGTGACCCATCCCCAGAGCGCCGCGATGGGCACCGGGAAGAGGCGGTCGAAGGTGACGCCGTACGCGTCGCGGTCGATCCAGAGGCGTCCAGTCGGTTGATTCTCCATTGGCGCTGCTTCCTCGGACGAACGCTTCACATAGTGGATGATCGGGGCGTCATCGGCCGCGATCTGGCACGGGCCGACCGCGCGGTGGGGCTCGGTGCTGGTACCGGTCTGCTCAGTCATGGGTCCTCTCTGCGCTGGGGTGCTCGATGTCGGAGACGGGTCCGCTCAGATGTGCCCATCTCGTCCAGGTCCTTGTCATCCCGGTCCCGCTGTCCCCGGACCATCTCGTCGCCGAGGGCGTCGAGACTCTGGGTCCAGAAGCGCCGGTAGCGGCTGAGCCAGCGGTCGGCTTCCTTCAGCGGCGTCGGGTTGACGGCGTAGAGCCGCCGGGTCCCGACAGCGCGGACCGTCGTGAAGCCGGTGTCGCGCAGGGTGCGGAGATGCTGCGAGACACCCGGCTGGGAGATCCCGAACTCCTGCTGGACGACCGCACCGACCTCACCAGCGGAGAGCTCGCCTTCAGCGAGAAGTTCCATGATCCGGCGCCGGACGGGGTCGCCAAGGACCTCGAAGACGTGCATGGCGGCGATAATATCAGGCGAGACGTATATAATTCAAGAACGATATTTGAGGCGGTGCATCGAGTTCAAGGAACGTGCCAGTAATGAACGCCGCCATCGCCTGGCGGAGCGATGGCGGCAGTTGCCTGTTCTGTGGGGACATGGCTCGCGCTTCGCTGGCGTTGCTCGCTGCGCTGCCGCGCCGTCAGGCGCCACTGTCTTGCCAATCCGTATGTTCATTGGAATCGGTTGGATGCGCAGCCGGTTATCGCCCTGCAGGGCGATGGCCGCTGCGGCGGCCGGGCTCGCCAGCGAACCGAGAGCGTCGCCCCTACAACGACGGACGCTGCGGCGGTTGCTGTGCCGTTACGGGGTGACGCCGACGCCGGTCCGCTCCCAGAACCCTTGCAGCTCGTCGGCGACCGCCTTGTTGTCCGGGTGGTCGAGGTGTGGGTCGTCGGTGAGGAGGGCCTCGGCGACGGAGCGGGCGGCGTCGAGCAGGCGGGTGTCGAAGCTCTCGGCCAGCCAGCTCAGCTCGGGCAGGCCGCTCTGGCGGGTGCCGAGGAAGTCGCCGGGGCCGCGCAGGTCGAGGTCGCGCTCGGCGAGGACGAAGCCGTCGTCACTCTCGATCATCGCCTCCAGCCGCGAGTCGCCGTCGCCGGCCTCGTTGTCGGAGAGCAGCAGGCAGTACGAGCGGTGCCCGCCCCGGCCGACGCGTCCGCGGAACTGGTGAAGCTGGGCCAGCCCGAACCGCTCCGAACCCTCGATCATCATCACCGTCGCGTTCGGGATGTCGATGCCGACCTCGATCACCGAGGTCGCGACGAGGATGTCGGCCTCGCGGTCCCGGAAGGCGGTCATGACGGCGTCCTTTTGCTTCGCCGCCATTCTGCCGTGGAGCAGCTCGACCCGCAGCTCCGGGAAGACGTCCCGCTGGAGGCGCTCGGCCTCGGCGGTCGCGGCCTTCGCTTCGATCTGCTCGGACTCCTCGACCAGCGGGCAGATCACGAAGACCTGGCGGCCCTGGTCGACCTCCCGCCGGACGAGGTCGTAGGCCGCCTCGCGCTCGGACGCCCGGTAGCGCCGCGTCTCGATCGGGATCCGGCCAGGCGGCCGCTCGGCGATCACGGAGACGTCGAGGTCGCCGTGGACGACGAGGTTGAGCGTCCGCGGGATCGGCGTGGCGGTCATGGCGAGGACGTGCGGCGAGGCACCCGTGCCCTTGAGGGCGAGTTCGCCGCGCTGTTTGACGCCGAAGCGGTGCTGCTCGTCGACGACGGCGACGGCGAGCCGGTCGTACAGGACGGCCGGCTGGATGATCGCGTGCGTCCCGACGAGGATCTGCAGGTGACCCGCGGCGAGCGACTCCAGCAGGCCGCGGCGCTGGCGGGCCTTCGTGCTGCCGGTCAGCAGGCCGACCGTCGGACGGAGCGCCTCGGGAAGCCCGTCGAAGAGCGTCCGCAGGTTGCGCTCGTGCTGCTCGGCGAGGATCTCGGTCGGCGCCATGATCGCGGCCTGGTAGCCGTTGGCGGTCGCGATCATGGCGGCCGCCGCGGCAACGACGGTCTTGCCCGAACCAACGTCGCCCTGGAGCAGGCGGGACATCGGGACATCGGCCGCCAGGTCGCGCTCGATCTCGGCGAGGACCTTCCGCTGGTCACTGGTCAGGGTGAAGGGCAGCCCGCCGAGGAAGGCGTCGAGGATCGGTCGCTCGACCGTCAGCGGGACGCCGCCGCCGGACTGGCGGTCGCGCCGCTGGATCAGATAGCCGAGCTGGAGGTAGAAGAGATCGTCGAAGGCGAGGCGGCGCTGACCGGCGTGGAGCTGCTCGTCGTCGGCCGGGTAATGGATCCGCTCGTAGGCGTCCCAGAGCGGCAGGAGCCCGACCCTGCGCCGGATCGTCTCGGGCAGCGGGTCGTAGAGCCGGCCGCGCGTCGCGTCGAGGGCGCCCCGGGTGAGCGACCGCAGGCCCTTCTGGGAGAGGCCCTTGGTCAGCGGGTAGACCGGCACGATCCGGCCGGTCGAGAGGCCGGCCCGGTGGGCGTACTCCCACTCCGGGCTGGTCATGCCAAACGAGCCGAAGCCGTCCTCGAGGGCGCCACTGACGACGAGCTCGTCGCCGACGGTCAGCTGGCGACCCATGAACGAGTTGAACCAGGTGACCTTGAGACCGCCGGTGCCGTCGTTGATGGTGATGGTGATCCGGGGTGGTTTGGCGAAGCTGTTGTCCTGGATCTTCGTGATCTCGCCGCGGACCGTGACCTCGAACCCCGCCGGCCGGCCGAACTCGCGGTGCATCTCGCGAATGGCCTCGCTGACCGTGGTCGTTCGGGAGAAGTCGATGTGTCGGCTCGGCGCGAGGGCGATGACGTCGCCGAGCGTCTCCATCGGGTGCTTGTGGGCGAGGAGCTTCTTCGCCATGACATCGCCGACGTGCGGCAGGGCGGTGACGGGCGACTCCGGCTTGAGTTGCGGGACGGCGCTGGCGGCTCGCGGCGTCGCGGCCCGTGGGGTGGGGGCAGGCGGCGCTGGCTTCGGCTCACGGGCTCCCGCCCGGGTGGCGCTGATCGCGCCGTCGAGCAGCCCGACGGGAACCGGGGCGGCCGTGACGAACTTCAGGTCGGCCGAGATCGCCGTGATCTCGGCGGCCAGCGCCTTGAGTTCCGCCGCCCGGGCCGTCTCGTCGAGTAGGCGATAGGCCTGGAGCCGGTCTCCGAGGACGCGGATACGGGTGCTGGTGTCGGTCGTCGGCGCCCACGACTGCATCGCCTGGACCTTGCTGGTGGCCCGGGCGACTTCGAGCCGGCTAGTCGTCAGACCGTCGCGCCAGAGGACCCGGAGCGATTCCAGTGCGGCCTCGACGGTCTGGGCGGGGGAACTGTCTCGGGGGATAGGTCGTGTCGCCACGCGGCTGCTCTCTGCGCCGCCGCCCGGGAAGCGGTCGGAGTTCGCTGGGGGATCGGGTCTGTGTAGATGACCATTTTACCGCGTCGATCGGGCCGGAACACGCCGACGGGGAGCCGGTCGGACCGCAACGGTCGGGCCGATGAGCGGGTGACGAACTCACCCCTGCTCGACCACGACGACGCCGACGAGGCCGGGGCCGCCGTAGGTCGCGACCACAGGACCGAGCTGCCCGAGCAGGACCTCCCCGGACGTGACGACCGGGGCGATCCGTTGCGCCAGTCGCTCGGCGTCGGACAGGTTGCCGACGTGCATGACGCCGAGGTCCTCGGCCGGGGCGTGCTCGCCGGCCAGCGTTGCCAGCCGGTCCAGCGCCTTGCGCCAGGTCCGGACCCGCTCGACCGGCAGGACCTGGCCGTCGCGGATCTGAACGATCGGCTTGATGCTCAGGAGCGAGCCGACCAGGGCCGACGCCCGGCCGATCCTGCCGCCCTTGTGGAGGAACTCCAGCGTGTCCAGCGCGGCGTAGAGGGCGATCCGCGGCGGCATCGACTCCGCCAGCGCTACGGCGTCGACCAGGCTGGCCCCGCCCCGAACGGCCCGGGCGGCGGCGATCGCGATGAAGCCGCCGCCGATCGAGACCGAGCGGGAGTCGATCACCCGGACGTGCTCCGGGTCGAATGCCTCGGCGGCGAGGCGCGCGCTGTTGTACGTGCCGGACAGCTCGGTCGAGAGCGTCAGGCAGAGGACATCGTGGCCGGACTCGGTCGCCGCCCGGAAGGCCTCCTCGAAGCGGGCCGGGGGCGGCTGGGATGATTTCGGCAGCTCCGGGCTCGCCTTCAGCCGCTGGACGAACTCGTCCGACGAGATCTCGACCTGATCCAGGAATGTCTCGTCGCCGAACTGGACGTTGAGCGGGATGATCTGGATGCCAAGATCGACCGCGACGCTGGCCGGGACGTCGAGCGTCGAGTCGACCACGATGACGACAGGGCGGCTGACCATGCTGGGGAACTCTCCGGTTCTGGGGCGGGACCGGCCAGGTCGGTGAGAACGGGGGCGGGGTGACTCGTATGTGTTGTCGTCGATCGACGTCCGGATCGCCGGATGGTTCGGATTACCGTAGCATAGTGTCATTGTGGGCTCGATCCGCCATCCCCGGATGCATCGGAGCGTCCGTCTGCCCAGCCGATTGGCTCTGGCCAGGCGACTGCCGAGATCCCGGCAATACGTCCATCCGATTGCCCGGCAGGGATCACCGAGGGAGACGACGCGGATGGCCGGTTCCATGGACAACGCCGAGATCGCCAGGGCCTTCGAACTGCTCGGTGACCTGCTCGAGATCCAGGGGGAGTCGGCGTTCAAGGTCGGCGCCTACCGGCGCGCGGCCGAGACGATCATGGGGCTGTCCGAGCCGCTGGCGACGATCCGCGACCGTGATGGGCTGGGCAGGATTCCCGGTGTCGGCAACACGATCACGTCCAAGATCGGGGAGCTGCTCGACGGCGGCGCCACGAAGGCGCTGGACGAGGCCGAGCGGAAGACGCCCCGTGGTGTCGCGGAGTTGCTGGCTGTTCCCGGTATCGGCCCGAAGCGCGCCCAGCGGCTTCATGCTGAACTCGGCGTGGACAGCCTCGCCGACCTGCGGGTCGCGCTGGAGGATGGCCGGGCGGAAGGGCTCCTGGGGGCGGGCGAGACGAAGCGGATCGCCCAGGGGCTCGCGACACTGCACGGCGATGACGATGGCCGCCTGCCGCTGGGGTCGGCTCGGGAACTGGCGCTCGACCTGATCGGTCAGCTGCGGGAGGCGGCGCCGGGGATCGAGCGGATCGAGATCGCCGGGAGTGCGCGGCGCTTCCGCGAGACCGTTGGCGACCTCGATATCGTCGCCGCAGCCGACGACCCGGAGGCCGTCGTCGCGGCCTTCGTCGCGCTCAGGGGCGTCTCCCGGATCGAGTCCCGCGGGCCGACCCGGTGCCGCGTCCAGCTCAATCGTGGAATCGCGGCCGACCTCTGGGTCTTGCCGCCGAAGCACTGGGGGGCGCTGCTGTTCCACGTCACCGGGGACAAGTACCACGACATCCGGATCCGGGACCTGGCGATCGCGCGGGGCGGGCGGCTGAGCGAGTATGGTTACACCGCGGGGGGAGACCTGACCACCTTCGCCACCGAGGAGGAGGTCTACGCCCACTTTGGGATGCAGGTCATCCCGCCGCCGATGCGGGCCGGCGGCGACGAGATCGACCTGGCTCTGAAAGGCAAGCTGCCCCAGGTCCTGACCCTCGGCGACCTGCGGGGCGACCTGCACTGCCACACCGAGTGGTCCGACGGGCACGCCACGGTTCGGGAGATGGCGATCGCCGCCCGGGATCGCGGGCACGAGTATCTCGCCATCACCGATCACTCGCGCGGGCTGGCGATCGCGAACGGCCTCACGCCGGAGCGGCTCCGCGAGCAGCGGCGGGAGATCGACCAGGTCAATGACGAGCTGGCGCCATTCCGGGTCCTGCAGGGGATCGAGCTGGAGGTGAAGGCCGATGGGTCGCTGGACCTGCCGGACGATGTCCTCGCCAACCTCGACCTTGTCGTCGCCGCGCTCCATTCCAGTCTGGGGCAGGAGCGGGAGCGGCTGACCGAGCGCGCCCTGACGGCGATCCGGCACCCGCTGGTCGACGTGCTGGCCCACCCGACCGGCCGGATCGTCGGTGGCCGGCCGGGAGGCGACTTCGACATGGGACGGCTCTATGCCGAAGCCGCGACGACCGGCACCGTCCTGGAGATCGACGGCGAGCCGGATCGTCTCGATCTGCGCGACACCCACGCCCGCGCCGCCATCGCCGCCGGCTGCACGCTCTCGGTGGATTCCGACGCCCACGCGCCCGACGGCCTCGACAACCAGACCTACGGCGTCGGCGTCGCCCAGCGGGCCTGGGCGTCGCCGGACAGGGTGCTCAACACGCTGCCGCTCGATGAGTTGCTCGGTCGTCTCAAGCGAAACTGCAAAGGTGGGACGTGAGTGCCGCTGCGGCACGGGCTTGCGCGCCCGGGCCGCCGTAGCGGCCATCGTCGCCAGGTGAGACCGCAGACTGGGTTCAATCGTGTCGGATGAAATGTCGCACTTGAGTGGGAGTGGCGTTCGGTTCAGGATAATGAGGCATTGGCCGCAAGGCGAACAACTCGTTACCCACGAACGCGGTCGAACCCTGTGCGCCAGCTTTCGCCCTATCGGAGATGGCCGCTGCGGCGGCCGGGCTCGCAAGCGTCGCCCTTACGAGACGGGTGATGCATATTGTTTGCAGGTCGCCGTCAAAATGCCTGCTCTGGCAGCCATGCTTCTGAAACCAACTCGACCGGGTCCCTGCGACGATGTTCCGGTGACACCGAACGTACGCGTCTGAAGAACAATATGCATCACCCGTCACGAGAGGGGCAACGCCGCCTACCGCGGGAAGGCGAAGCCGACCAGCATGAAGCCCCTCTCCCGGCGATGAGGAGCCGCAGCGACGAGTCGAGCGGGGGAGGGGTTGGGGAGGGGCCTTCTCGGCGGCCAACGCATTCGAGGCTAATTAGTGACCCCCCGGACTACTCCAGCGAGATGATGAAGTGGTAGAGCTCCTGGCCGCCGGCGTGGATCTCAACGTCGGCTTCGGGCAGGATGCCCGAGACGAAGCCAGTCAGGCCGGCGATCTCCTCGTCGCTCGCGTCGAGGCCGGTGTAGATCGTGACCAGCTCCGTCCCGGCGAAGCGATTGTCGGCGAGGGTGCGGCCGAGCAGCGCCCGGTCGTCGTCGTCGGCCGCGACGAGGTCGCCATCGATCAGCAGGATCGCCTGCCCGGCTCGGACGGCGATGCCGTCGATCGTGGCGTCCCTGGCGGCCGTCGACATCTGAATGGTGTGGACGTGAGCCATCGCCGCGCTCATCGCCGCGACGTTGGTCGCGAGGTCGGCGTCGGCGTTGAAGGCGCTCAGCGCCGCGATGCCCTGCGGGACGGAGCGGGTCGGGACGATCCGGAGCGAGCGCTCGGTCAGATCGCGGACCTGGTTGGCGGCCATGATCACGTTGGGGTGGTTGGGCAGGAGAATCACCTCGGCGGCGTCGCTGGCCTCGACCGCCGCCAGGATCTCCTCGGTGCTCGGGTTCATCGTCGCGCCGCCGTCGATCACGACCGTCGCGCCCATCGAGCGGAGGGCTTTGGCGAGCCCGGCGCCGCCCGCGACGCCGAGGACGACCTGCCGGCCGAACGGCGTCGCTGGTCGGGCTGTCGACCCGGGAATCGATTCCGGCGCGGCCGCGCGGAGCGCCCGGGTCTGTTCCTGCATGTTGTCGATTCTGATTCCGGTCAGGGCGCCGAGCGACAGGGCGTAGTCCAGCACCAGACCGGGGTTGCCGGAGTGGATATGGACCTTGAGCGCGGTGTCGTCGCCGACGATGACGGCGGAATCACCCAGCGTCGCCATGTGCCCACGGGCGGCCGTGACGTCGATGCCGGTCCCGATGACGAGGAAGTTGGTGCAGTAGCCGTAGTCATCGCTGCCGTGGACGTCGATGAGCGTCTCGTCGAAGGCGACATCGGCGAGGGCGACCGGCGGAGCGGGGATGGGCCGGGCCGGCACGGCGATACCGCGGGCATGGCGGTCCAGGCCGGCGATCAGGACGACGACGCCCTGCCCACCGGCATCGACGACACCGGCCTCTCGCAGGATCGTGAGCAGGCTCGGCGTGCTGGCGAGGGCCGCCTCGGCGCTGGCGAGGGCGCTGGTTAGGATGTCGGGGATCGTCGCTCCGGTGGTTCCGGCCGCGACCGCCGCCCCGTCGCTGGCGCCGCGGATCACCGTCAGCATCGTCCCCTCGACCGGTTTCAGCACGGCGCTATAGGCCATCTCGGAGGCCGCCGCGAACGACCGGGCCAGGTCGCGTGGTTCGATCGCGGTCTTGCGGGCCATCCCCTGGGCGAGGCCGCGGAAGATCTGCGACAGGATCACGCCGGAGTTGCCGCGGGCGCCGAGCAGCGCCCCCCTGGCCAGCTTCGCCGCGACCGCGGACGCCGAGGCATCCGGCTGGTCGGCCAGCGCCGCCGCCTCGTCGAGGGCGGCGGCGACGGTCAGATCCATGTTCGTACCGGTGTCGCCGTCCGGGACCGGGAAGACGTTCAATGCGTTGATCGTCGCCCGCTCGGCGTGCAGATCCCCGGCGGCCAGCCGCATCGCCGCGAGCAGGGTCTGCCCGTTCCATCGATCGGCGGGCGGCGAAGTGGTCGCTTCGGAGGACGATCCGGCAGGCTGGCTGTTCGACGAGGCGGACCCAGTGGGGAAGATGATCGAGGTGGCGCTGGGTCGTCTTCGGCCATCAGCCGTCATGGTTGCGAGACTCCTGCGAGGGCGTTGCCACGTCGGTGTGGCGCTCGTCTGGCCAGCCCTCTCGTGTGCAAATCGGGAACCAGGGTTGGAGTGCCTGGATGTGAGCGTCGTTTGAGTCGGTCGAGAACGGGCATGAGGCGACGTTTCGTCACAGGCCACATCCGGACGCCGGGCCAGCGCCAGTGGGAGCGCCGGCGAACGAACATGCCGCGACCCGCCGCGACCCCTTGACGTGGCTTCGATGCCCTAGGATAGTTGCATCGTAGTCACAGCGTCGAACCCGCCCGCGTCTGCCGGTGCGGGGGTGGGCCGTCTCGCCGGGTCTCGCCGGCATCCCCTTGTCCCACCCTGATCCAGTGTCGAACGTTCCCGACAACGCGTGACGAAGCGGACCGATTTTGTCCGCTTTGTCCCGTACCCTGCTCCTCCGGCCTGAAACCGAAGGAGAGGCTGCGCTGCGGTCTGGCATCCCGATGCCGGCCAGTTGCCCGCCGCGTTGGGACGAGGAGTCGCTGCGTTGTCGGCGTGTTGATGAAGTCGACCACGCTCTGACAGCAGCGGCCGTCGCCATCTGCGGCGCCGGAGTCGGCCGCATCGAACCTGCGCGGCGCCTTGAGGGGGTTTGCCAGAGGCGACCGATCGGGCCGGGTGTCACTCGCGGAGACGGCGCTTGCCTGGACCAGGTGATCGATCGCGTCGTTCTGATGATCCGCTCCCGCTGGCACTCGTGCGTTCCGGTCGCGCGTCGGGTACACCTCAACGCACGAAGTCCGTTGCGGCCGCCTGATTCGGTCATGGTCCATCTGTCGCCCATCTTGCAGTTGTACGCGGGAAACATCCGCGAAGGAGGTGCCATCGTGATCTCGTCGTCCGCGGCCGAGGAGTCGCGGCGCCGTCCCCCGCCGGGCGCCGCGGCGTCCGATCCTCAGCGTCTCAGCGAATTTCGCGTTGAGGGGCTTCCCTCCTATGCCTATCGAACGACGCTCCACTGGCTGTGGTCGCACAACCTGCGATCGCCGTGGGTGATGCTGGCGGGCATCGTGGGCGTCCTGCTCACGACCTCCCGCAATGTCGGGACGCCGATCGTCATCGGCCTGGCATTCACGGAAGTCGTCTCGGACGATGGCACCTGGGAGGGGCTGGTCCGGATCGCGCTGATCCTGATCGCCATCAACATCGTCGGCAACCTCGCGGACGTCGTGGGTGCCTACTCCTTCAGCGTGCTGGGAGCCCGGACCCAGAAGGAAGCGCGCGAGGAACTGACCGTCTCCCTGCTTGGCAAGAGCCAGACGTTCCACAACCGGCAGCGGATCGGCGACCTGATGGCGCGGGCAACCAACGACATCCGCACCCTCTGGAATATCTATGATCCGGGCGCGTCGATCTTCCTTGACAACATCATGACGGTGATTCTCTCGACCCTCGCGATCGGGCTGATCGATCCGCGGCTGTTGCTGGCTCCGGGCATCTTCATCCTGCTCGGCGGGTTGACCTTGGCGATCTATTCCCGCCAGCTCAACCCGCTGGTGATCGATCAGCGCGAGGTCTTCGGCCGCACCAACGCGACCCTCAACGAGGCTGTGTCAGGCATCGAGACCGTCAAGGCCTCGGCCCAGGAGGCACAGGAGGCCAGGAAGTTCGTTCAGCGCGCGACACGTGTCCGGGACGTCGCCGTGGCGGTCGGGCAGCTCCAGGCGCGCTACTATCCGCTGCTGATCCTGGCGGCGGCGACCGCGCTGGGCGCGACACAGGCCTTCTGGCTGTTCTCCCGCGGGGAGCTCGGTGTCGGCGAGTTGACGGCGTTTCTCGGGCTGATGCTGACCTACCGGTTCCCAGCCGAGATCTCGATCTGGACGATCAGCATGGTTCAGCAGGGCATGGCCGGAGCCAGACGGATCATCGAGCTGATCCAGACCAACACCGAGCTCGACGAGCGCGTCGATGGTCACACCGCGGCGGTGCGCGGGGAGATCACGTTCGAGCACGTCTCGTTCGGCTACGGTGGGCGACCGGTCGTGGAGGACCTGTCCTTCCGGATCGAGCCGGGACAGACCGTCGCCATCGTCGGGCAGACTGGCTCTGGCAAGTCGACCCTCACCAAGCTGGTCAACCGCACCTACGACGTGACGGCGGGCCGGATCCTGGTCGACGGGATCGATGTCCGCGAGTGGAACCTCGATTCCCTCCGGTCGCAGATCGGGGCGATCGAGCAGGACATCTTCCTCTTCTCGCGGAGCGTCCGGGACAACATCGCCTTCGGAGCGCCGCCGGGCACGACGGAGGACGACATCGTTGCCGCCGCGCGGGGCGCGCAGGCCGACGGGTTCATCGGACAGTTCCGGGATGGCTACGACACCGAGACGGGCGAACGGGGCGTCTCCCTGTCGGGTGGGCAGCGGCAGCGAATCGCGATCGCGCGAGCGCTGCTGACGGACCCGCGCATCCTGATCCTCGATGACGCGACCAGTGCGATCGACAGCGCGACGGAGGACGAGATCCAGTTGGCGCTGCGGCAGGTCCAGCACGGCCGGACGACGCTGATGATCACGCACCGGCTGTCGCAGATCCGCTGGGCCGACCGGATCCTCGTCCTCGATGGCGGGCGGCTGATCGACCAGGGTACCCACGAGGAACTCATGGACCGTTGCGGCGTCTACACGCGCATCTTCAGCCGGTACGAGGTGGCAGCCTGAGGGCAAGCGAGGTCGATACAGCCCGTGACAGGAGGTGAAGGGCCGGGCGCCGGGACGGCGCTGCCACCACAATGACGACACGTTGAGCGATGACACGATCGGCGGATCACGCGCCACCATCTGAGAGGAGACAGCCACCATGGGGTTCTTCATGGATGGGCTCGAGGCCGAGGACTACGACCGCACGTATTCCGACGGGGAACTCGTCGGGCGGATCGTGGCCTACTTCCGCCGCCACCGGCGGGTGATGGCGATCGTCGCCCTGTTCGCGTTCTGTGCGTCGGCACTGGGTGCGCTGATCCCGTTTCTGATCTCCAGGACGATCGATCAGCTCGATGACGACATCGCGTTCGTCGACGTGCTGCCCATCGTCGCGGCGCTCTTCGCGAGCGGCATCCTGGTCTGGGTGCTGAACTACATTCGCCAGTGGCTCTCGGCCCGGGTCGTCGGGGACGTCATCCTCGACATCCGCAAGGATGCCTTCGGGGCCGTGATGAAGCGGGATCTGAGCTTCTTCGACCAGTACCCGTCCGGCAAGATCGTCTCGCGAGTGACGAGCGACACGGAGAGCTTCGCCTCGGTCGCGACCCTGACGCTGGATCTGCTCTCGCAGGTGCTGATGGTCATGGTGCTGGCCGGGCTGCTGTTCTGGGTCAACCCGCTGCTGGCGCTGATCGCGCTGGCGATCACGCCGCTGATCGCGCTGGTGGCGCTGGCCTTCCGCCGGATCGCGCGGCGGACGATTCAGCAGGCCCAGCGCTCGACCGCGCGGCTGAATGCGATGGTCCAGGAGTCGATGACCGGGATCAGCGTCGCCAAGAGCTTTCGCCGTGAGCGGGCGCTCTACGACGAGTTCACCGTCGCCAACGAGCAGTCCTACCGGATCAACCTGCGGGAGGGGTTCGTCTTCACGAGCATCTTCCCGATACTGATCACCATCTCCGGGGTCGGCACCGTGGCGATCCTGCTCATCGGCGGCAACCAGGTCCTCGACGGCCGCATCAGCGCCGGAGAGTGGTACCTGTTCATCCAGGCGATCGCGATCTTCTGGGGGCCGATCACGAGCATCGCCTCGTTCTGGAGCCAGTTCCAGCTCGGCCTGGCCGCCAGCGAGCGCGTCTTCGCCCTGATCGACGCCGAGGCGGTCGTCCGGCAGACCGGCGACGAGACCGCGCCGGCCCTCAGGGGCGAGATCGCGTTCCGGGATCTGGTCTTCCGCTACAGCGAGCAGGAACTCGTCTTCAACGGGCTCTCGTTCGACATCCCGGCCGGCCAGACGGTCGCCTTCGTCGGCCACACCGGCGCCGGCAAGTCCAGCATCGGCAAGCTGCTGGCCCGGTTCTACGAGTTCCAGGGCGGACGGATCCTGGTCGATGGTCACGACATCCGCCAGTTCGACCTGCCGAGCTACCGGGCCCAGCTCGGCGTCGTGACGCAGGTGCCGTTCCTGTTCAGCGGGACGGTCGCCGACAACATCCGCTACTCCCGGCCCGACGCGACCGACGCGCACGTCCTGGAGGTCGCCCACCGGATCGCCGGTGGGGACTGGCTGGAGGTCCTGCCGGACGGGCTCCAGACCGATGTCGGCGAGGAGGGCCGGTCGCTGTCGCTCGGGCAGCGGCAACTGGTCGCGCTGGCCCGACTGCTGATGCAGGACCCGGCGGTCGTGATCCTGGACGAGGCGACGGCCAGCGTCGACCCGCTGACCGAGGCCCAGATCCAGGAGGCGCTCGACGTGGCGCTGGCTGACCGGACGGCGATCGTGATCGCCCACCGGCTGTCGACGATCCAGGAGGCCGACCGGATCATCGTGCTGGACAAGGGGCGGATCATCGAGGACGGTACCCACAACGGACTGCTGGCCTCCGGTGGGCACTACTCGCACCTGTTCAATACGTACTTCCGCCACCAGAGCCCGGACTACCGGCCTGGCGAGGCGGCGGAGGCCGAGCGGGAACTCGACCGGGAGATGGAACTGGCTGGCTCGTCGCGGTAGCCCGGGTTGCTCCTTCGGGACGGCGTCCATGAGCTGCCGCCAGTTCGCGGGAGGGCCAGGGTCGACCGCAGTTCCGCACCTCGAAGCCCTGTTCCAGGGATTCCGTGCGAAGCAGGTGGCACTGCTCCTGCACGACCCGTCGCGGACGAGCGGCGATGACGTCACCGATTGGCAACTGCAAGACACCGACCGACTGGGAACCGATCTCCGCGTTTCCCTTCTGCGGTGGGGTTGATCAGCCAGGCCGATCTGGTTCGAGGAGTGCGCGACGATGACGTTACCGGGTGAGAGCGGCGCGGCGACGACCAAACCCGAGAGCACGACCTATATCTACGTCGCGCTCGTGGCGGACCTCGTCGTGGCGACCGCCAAGCTCATCGTCGGTCTCGTCGCGATGAGTACCGCGATGCTCGCCGAGGCGGCCCATTCCTTCGCGGACACCACCAACCAGATCTTTCTCCTGATTGGTGTCCGGCTCAGTGATCGGCCGGCCGACGAAGACCGTCCCTACGGGCATGGCAAGGAGCGGGTCTTCTGGGCGTTCCTTGCCGCGATCTTCATCTTCGTGTCTGGCGCCTTCTTCTCGCTGTACGAAGGCATTCGGGGCGTTCTGGATCCAATAGCGCACAGTGGTCCGCTCTGGCCCTCTTACGTCGTTCTGCTCCTGTCATTCCTCTTCGCCGTCTGGTCACTTGTCGCGGCCTGGCGAGAAGTGCGCCACCAGCTGCGGGAACAGGACGTCACCCTGACCCAGTTCATCCGGGACGTCCCGGCCGTGACGCTCAAGACGTCGTTCTACTCGGATATCGCGGCGGTCGTTGGCGTCCTCATTGCCGCGATCGGCCTGGCCCTGTCGGAAGCCACCGGTAACACCCGGTTCGATGGACTGGCCTCCGTGGTGATCGGAGTCATCCTGGTCGTCGTCGCGATCATCCTGGGCCTGGAATCACGGGATGTCCTGCTCGGGTCCGCGGCCGCGCCGAGGTCACAGCGGGCCATCCGGGGAGCGATCGAATCATTCCCCGAGGTCGACGCGATCGTCGAGGTGCTGACGATGCAGCTTGGGCTCAACAGTGTGCTGGTTACTGGCCAGATTGACATCATCGACGGCCTGACGACCGATGACATCGAGCGACTGTTGCCGGAGATCGCTCAGCGGGTGCGGGAGGCGGCGCCCGAGGTCCGGAACATCTATCTGGAGCCGCATCCAGTCACCAGATCCGGGGCTCCCGACATGGTACCTGTGGCTCGTGATCAAGCACCTCAGTAAACCAGACTCGACAGGGCACGCGCTCCTTCTCGATCCTGGGGCGGGGTTGGGGAGCCTCTTCCTAACGAGCGATCCGCGCTGTCGACCTGCCCGGCGCGACCGGCCGCGGAGACCCAGCTGTCGGTTCCGGCCGAGAAAGGGACGGCGGTTCGAATCGCCAAACGGGCTGGGGCCAACGGTCCATCTGCATGGGCCGGCGCCGCGAGTGGGGATTACCCCTCGTTTCCGCGTGGCCGATGGTCCAGGAGATGCGAGCTAGTCCCGAAGGACTGGCGGTCCGGCCGCACGCTCCGCCGGCCCCACGCTCCAGTAGAAGGGACGTTCATGGCAATCTCGCAGAGATCGATCACCGCGTTCTACGAGCACTATGGGCAGACGCTGACGAGCGGACAGCCGGAGACGATCGCGGCCTGCTACATCGCCCCGGCTCTGATCGTTGATGCCAGCCGCGCCACTCCGATCGCGGACGTCGCCGAAGTTGCGGCCGCTTTTGATGGGAGTGCCGAGCGATACGCGGCCGAGGGGCTCGTCGGCGCCGTCCCGACCGTCGTCGCCGTCGAGCATCTGACCGACACGCTTGCGAGCATCGACGTTCATTGGGCCTACACCGACGCCGAGGGCGTCGGCCAGTCGGAGGACGGCTACCGCTACCTGCTGCGGCAGACCAGCGACGGGCTGCGGATCCAGGTCGTGATCAGCACGCCGGAGCTATTGAGGCGCTCCTGAGCAACCGTGCCGCAGCAGTCCTACGGGTGGAAGTTCAATCCCTTGGTGATCTTGTCGGCCGCCCGGCGGTCGGTCCGGAAGGCGATGCCGACGAACGAGAGATCGTGGACGGCGACGGATTGCACCGCCGCCCGGTTGGCGGCGTCGTGGCCGGTCGTGAACAGGTCGTCCGTGAAGAGCGCGAAGGGGACCTCGCGGGAGCGGGCCCGAGTCGCGGCCCGGGTCAACTCGTCCCCGGTGGCGGCGTAGACGTAGACCGGCTCGCGGAACATCGGGAGATACCGGTTGCCCGAGGCGTCCTCATACGGCTCGCCGACGGTGCCCGGCTCGCCGGCCGCGATGCCGCTGACCAGGAACGCCGTCGCGTTGGCCCGCTGCCAGTTGGCGAGGTCGGCGCGGAGGATGACCACGATTCGGGTCTCGAAGCGAACGATCGTCGGCGATGTCTCGGGAGATGCTGCCGGGCTGTCGTCCATGTGACCTTCCCCAATATGCATGGGAATCCAGCACGATCCTGATGTCGTCATCCCCTCAGTCCGTCAGGCCGTTGTCGGTGCCGCAGACGGAGACGGAGACGCCAAGTCCCTGCATCATGGCGACCTTGGCGGCGAGGGCGCGGTCGGCGGCCTCGGCAGTGGGGGCGTAGGCGATCTGAACGTGGTTGGCCCGGTGACGGGCCATCATCTGGTCCCGCGTGACGCCGTAGGTGACCGCGTGCATGATCGGCCACTCCGGGTTGGTCATCTCCCAGCGGCGCCGGGTCTCGTCTTCGGGGAGCGTGACCCCGGCACCGCGGCCGATGTCCATGTGCAGCGCGTCGTCCTCGACGAAGACGCGGCTCCAGACGATCTCGCCGGCCTTGCCAACTCCCGCCAGCGTCCCGCCGCCGCGCGGGAAGAACATCGGCGGCTGGCGCCGGCTGACCGCTCCGCCATAGCCACCGGCGAAGTGCGTCGCCGGTGCCCCGCCGGAGATCATCCAGGTCCAGACGAACGGGTCGCCGGCGCCACGCTCGGTCCCGGCCCGGCCCGAGCCGGCGTCCGTGAGCGGGTACGCCTCGCCCCAGCGGACATCATGGAGCGTCGTCTCCGGCGACAGGCCCATCGCCACCCAGATCCGGTTGGTGACCAGCGCGTCCAGTCCGGCGCATTCGTCGACCTCATTGAAATGCGGCAACGCCAGCCCATCGAAGAGCACCGCCCCCGTGTCGGCGTGCATGACCGGCGGGCGGTCGACGTCGTTGAGCAGCCCCTCGACGAGGTCCGAGGCCGGCGCCAGGTCCTTGAGCCCCTGCTGGTACTGGATGCCGATCGTGGCGCAGCCGAAGGCATCCGCCATCCGGAGGGCGGCGATGTACATCCGGCACTGGTCGAGGATCTGGTCGTCGGTCAGGTCCTTGGCCGGGTCCGACCCCGTCTCGAAGGTCAGACCACGTTCGTCCAGCCAGCGCCGGACGGACCGCGTATCGTCGTCGCTGACCCGCTGCATCGCGGCGTAGAGGGCCGACTGCGACAGGCGCTCCTTGAAGACGCCAGTCTCGTGGAGTAGATGGTCCGGGACGATCGCGTTGTACATCCCCATGCAGCCCTCGTCGAAGATCCCCATGATCGCCTTGTCGGTCAGAAGCTGGCGCGCCAGTTCCTCCCCGAGCTCCGTCTCGGCGCCGGGCAGCGACAGCGACGACGCGGGACGGACGTGGCTCAGATCGTGGCGGACCGTCCCCTCCCGCAGCCACGTCCGCAGTGAGTCGCGGAAGAAGGGGTCGGTGAAGTCCCGCGACCAGAGCGTGCTGAAGGGTACGCCAGCCTTGGCGAGCGATCCGTTCAGGTTCAGCAGCCCGACCAGCCCCGGCCACTGTCCGCTCCAGTTGGCGACGGTCAGGATCGGCCCGCGGTGGGTGGTCAGGCCGGGCAGGACGTGGTGGCTGTACTGCCAGACGGCCTCGGCGACGACCAGGGGCGCGTCGGGGTCGATCCCGCGGAAGATCTCCATGCCGTGGATTTGGGAGTCGATGAAGCCGTGGCCGAGCTCGGGGTCGTAGGGATGGCCGCGACGCAGCGTCACGCCCTGAGCCGCGAAGGCCGCCGTCAGCTGCTCCTCCATCGCCGCCTGAGCCGGCCAGCAGGTCTGGTTGGCCGGGAGACGCAGATCGCCGGACGCGACCAGGATGGCCTCGTTGGCGCCGACTGTCTTTGGAGCGGGATGGATCTCGGGAAACGCATAGCCGGGCATGTCATGTCCTCTCATCGAGCGGTTTCGCATCTGAGGATGTTTCGTTGGGCAAATTGGAGGCAGCGGCTCTTGTCGTAGGGGCGTGGGCTCTCGCTTCGCTTGCCCCGCCCGGCCGCCGCAGCGGCCCGTCCGTAAGGTCATCCGCTTGCGGTGACCGGCCGCCGCAGCGGCCTTCGCCGTCAGGGGCGATTACGGTGTGCGCCACCGACGTGTCACATCGAAACCGGCCGATCCCGACCACCGGCACCGCTGCGCGGTATGGCACCTTGCGGCGCGGACAAGGCAAGCCATGTCGCTACGAGGCCGTTCACCCGTCCGAAGAGTCGACCGTCACGACGTGTCAGTCACCAGGCCCCCCTTCTCCGGGATGCACCATTGCGGTCAGCGGGGTTCCCAGACGCGGCGGTAGGCCGGCAGTCGGTCACTCGCGGCTGGCAGCTCCGGGCACGGCGCGTGGGGTTCGGACTGGTACCAGAAGGCCGTGCTGGACATTTCGTCGGCGCGATGGTTGGCGTGGCCGTGCTCGATCGTGACGCGGATCTGCTTCCGGAAGACGACGGGGTCCTCGATGTGGAAGCGGTAGAGCGTGACCGGCGCCGCCCAGTTCGGCCCACCGCCGGCGATGATGCCGTGGTAGGGGGCCGAGTACTCCTGGTCCGGGCACCAGGCGGTGTTGAAGTAGTCCTCGGTCCCGGTGCCGTGCAACGTCGGTGGCCAGGCGTCGTTGGCGCCGGGGCGGGACTCGGGCCGGGTCTCCAGGACCGGCCGGATCTCCTCGTCGGCGATCTGTGGTTTGCGGCCGGTCTCCGGGGCCAGCAGGCCGGGCTCGCCATCGACGAAGATCATGTCGTCGCCCTCGCCGTACCAGTCCCAGTCCTTCGCCCGGCGCAGCGAGTACGTCGAGAGCAAGCAGCCGACGTAGTGACCGTGGCCAGTGGCGTCGAGGATCGTGTAGTTGTCCCGGCCGTCGGGGTTGACGTTGCCGAACAGGAAGGCCTCGTTAGTGAGGCCCTCCTCGGACCGGCCCTCCGGGATGGCGCGGCGCCACTGGGCGTGGAACCGGCCCAGGCCGCCTTCGAGCCGGTCATGCAGTTCCAGGTCCACGTAGTAGTAGAACAGAACCTCATCGGCGCACTCGCTCTGGATCGTGATCCGCATACCGTCGGCGAAGGGCATCGGGAAGTAGCAATTGAACGACTTGCCGTCCTGCGGCGAGGTCTGGAGCGGCAGGGAGGCGAAGTTCGCCGTTTGTCCGTGGCCCATGCCGAAGAAGTCGCCCAATGGGCACTCGATGCTCGGCGTGTCCTCGCCGTCCCAGTACGCCCGCAAGACGATCTTCCGCAGGTAGTGGGTGCTGTCACAGGCGACGGTGCACCAGATGTGGGTAACGATTCCGGCGCCACTGGTCTCGGCGATCGTGACGGTCTCGCCCGGTGCGACGTGCAGGCGATCGTCGTTGCCGCCGGTCCGGTCGAAGCTCGAGAAGCGGCGGGTACGGACGTCACGCAACCGGGCAAGGCCGCGAAGCGGGGAAAGGCCGGCGTTGGTCTCCATGTGCTCTCCTGTGACTCGGTCCGGTCAGCGGGTGCCCACCGCCAGGATGGCCTGGCGATCGGGACGGCTCGTGCCGGCTGTCCCGCAGGACTTCCGGACACGCAACTCGAACGAGTAGACGACCTGCCGCGACTGGGTGCGGGGGGCGGGCCCGATCCGCTCGAACAGCAGATCGACCGAGCTGGTCGCCATCTGCTGGCTGGGCTGCGCCATGCAGGTCAGCGGCGGGTCGATGAACTCGGTCCAGAACGGGTCGTCGATCGCGACGAGGGCGATGTCCTCCGGGATCCGCACCCCGCGGCTGCGGAGGGCGTGGAGGGCGCCGATCGTCATCAGGTTGTTGCCGACGACCAGCGCCGTCAGAGACGGGTTGGCGTCCAGTACCTCCTCGGTGGCTGCCTGCCCACCCGCTATCCGAAACTCGCCGAGAGCGAAACGAGGGACGCCGCCGCGGGAGCGCATCGCCGCCTCGTACCCGGCGAGCCGCTCGGCGCCGGTCTGGATGGTGGGCCAGCCGCCGACGAAGCCGATCTGTCCGTGGCCTGCGTTCAGCAACAGGTCGACCGCCCGGCGGACGCCGCCGGCGTTGTCGATCACCACGGCGTCGGCGCGGGGCTCGCTGACGACGCGGTCGAGCGCGACCACGGGGATGCCCAGGTCGATCAGCCGGCCGACCTCGTCGGAGGCGGAGTCGATTGGGACCAGGATCACGCCCTCCACGCGCTCGGCCGCGAGGACTTCCAGATAGGCCTGCTGCTTGCTGGCCAGCTCGTCCGTATTGCAGAGCAGGACCCGGTAGCCCCGGTCGAAGGCAGCCGCCTCGATGGTGCGGACCATCTGGGAGAAGTGCGGGTTCTCGATGTCGGAGATGACGACCCCGATCGTGGCGGTCTTCTGGCGCCGGAAGTTGCTCGCGATCCGGTTGGGCCGGTAACCCATTTCGGCCGCCGCCAGATGGACCCGACTGCGCAGGTCGGGCGTCACGCCGGGGACGCCGTTGAGGACGCGGGAGACGGTTGCCGGGGACACGCCGGCCCGCGCCGCTACCTGTTTGACGTTGGCCATCGTTGCGTCGCCCCTTCGCCTACTGCAATCGATTTCAATCTTAGCACCAGCCTGTCAAGTCTCCGGGACGGCGGATCACGGATCGTGTTGACACCACGGTGGGGCAGGTGTAGGGTCTGGGTGGCATCGCCTGTAATCGATTTCATCGTTGGATCGGATCAGAAGCGATGAGACGCTGTTGATCGTTACTCGATGTCGAGCTTGAGGGAATCACCATGCATCATGAAACGCTGTTCGGAACATCGGACGTTGCCAACGCGGGGGTGCCTAGCCCGATCATCACGCCGTCCAGCCAGATCGTCACGCCGTTCCGCCAGACGCCGGTCAGCCGGCGACGGGTCATTCAGGGCGGGGTCGCGGCGTCGTCGGCGCTGGCGATGCCGTATTTCTTCAGCCGCCGGAGCTCGGCGCAAGCTCAGACGCTGAAGTTCTGGCAGTTCTACTCGCCCGGTGGCGACGTCGCGACGCAGGCGTCCTGGTTCGAGGACACGGTCACTGCCTGGAACGACGCCAACGAGACCCAGGTCGAGCTGGTCTACGTGCCAGTGTCCGAGTACGTAAGCGGTACTCAGCTGGCGACGGCGTTCGCCTCGGGGCAGGGGCCGGACATTTTCCTGGTGAGTCCGGGCGACTTCCTGCGCTACTACAACGGCGGCGTGCTGACTGATTTGACGCCGTACCTGGATCCGGCCGCGCAGGCGGACTTCCTTCCGGATGTCATCGCCAACCGGATGGTCGACAGCAAGGTCTTCGGTCTCCCGATGGAGGTCGAGCCGATGGCGATGTACTACAGCGTCTCGGCCTGGAACGACGCCGGCCTGACCGACGCGGACATCCCGACGACCTGGGAGCAGTTGCTGGGCGTTGCCGAACAGCTGACCAACGATGAGCGTTTCGGTGTGATGTTCGAAACCGGCCCCGGCTACTACCAAAACTTCACCTGGTACCCGTTCATGTGGCAGGGCGGGGGTGAGCTGCAGGGACCGGACGGCAAGAGCGGCTTCAACTCCGACGCGACCGTCCAGGCACTCAAGCTCTGGCAGGATGCCGTCCGGAACGGCGTCGCGCCGCGGGATATCCTCGGGACCGGTGGCGCCGACATCTCAGCCAATATGATTGACGGCTACACCGCGATGCAGAACATCGGCATCTGGGCGATCTCCGCGCTCAAGGAGACCGCACCGGACTTCGAATACGGCGTGTTCAAGCTGCCGCTGCCGCCCAACGGAGTGGAGGCAACCGTCCTTGGTGGCTGGGCCTTCGTCGCGAACGCGATGGGCGCCAATCCGGAGGCCGCCGCCCAGTTCGTCGTCTCGTCGCTCGGGTCGATGGAGGATGCGTCCATCAACCGGGTACTGGACTGGTGCACGGTCTCGAAGAGCGACATGCCGCCGCGGCAATCGGTCCTGGACCGGGCGACCGCGAACGGCGCCTACGGGTCCGGACCGCTTCAGGTCTTCGCCGAGCAGATTCTTCCCGGTGGCCGCGCCGAACCCCGCGTTCCCCCCGAGGTCTACCAGGCGATCTCGGACGCGATCCAGGGCTGCCAGCTCAATGACGCCGACCCGGCTCAGGCCGCGGCGACGGCCTCGCAGCAGATCGACGCGTTCCTCGCCACCTACACCGGAGCGCCGATCCTGTGACATCCACCCCGACCGGCGAGTCGGTCGGCGGGACGCCGGGGCTCCGCGACATCGTGGAGCCCCGGCGGTCGGGGATGTCCCGGCGGCACCGCGAGTGGCTGGCCGCCGCCCTGTTCCTGCTGCCGGACGTCCTCGGGCTACTCGTCTTCGTCGGCATCCCGATGGTGCTGGCCCTGGCGCTGGGCTTCTTCGAGGTCAGCGGTTTCGGCGACTACAGGTTCATTGGCCTGGACAACTACCGGGCGATGTTCAACGATGACCGCTTCCTGCAGACGCTGCGGGTGACGCTGCAGTACGTCGTCGTGCTGGTCCCGGGTCTCTACATCGTTGGGCTCGCGCTGGCGCTGCTCGTCAAGCAGAAGCTACCGTGGATGCCGGTCTGGCGGGGGATGCTGTTCCTGCCGAACGTGATCAGCCTCATCGTGATCGGTCTGATCTGGAACTTCCTCCTGGTCGACCGGATCGGCGTCGTCAACAAGGCCGTCACCCGGCTGGGGCTCGACGGGCAGTCGTGGCTGGGCGACCCGACGTTCGCCCTCTGGGCGGTGGTCGGGATCACGATCTGGTTCCTGATGGGCTACTACATGCTCATCTTCCTGGCTGGGCTGCAGGAGATTCCACCCGAGTACTACGAGGCCGCCCGCCTCGACGGCGCCGGGCCGCTGCGGACGTTCCGGGACATCACATTCCCACTGCTCCGGCCCACCAGCTTCTTCGTCCTGCTGACGCTGACCGTGACTGCCGTCGCCGGCGGGCAGGGCTTCGACCTGGTCTACGTGCTGACCAGGGGTGGACCGGACAACTCCACGACGCTGATCATCTTCTACATCTACCAGCAGGCGTTCCAGTTCGGCGCGTTCGGCTACGCCGCCGCGATGGCCTCGTTCCTCGTGGTCGTGCTGCTGGCGCTGACGGGGCTGCTGTTCGTCGCGACGAAAGGTGGCCGGTTTGACTTCGACTAGCGCGAGCCCGGCTCCCGTCGCGCGGCGCCGGCGTCACCGGCGGCCGTCCCCACGGGTCCTTGCCGGGCGGACGGTCATGCTGGCGGTGGTGGTCGTCATTGCGGTCCTGACGGTGATCCCGCTGCTCTGGATGGTCTTCGGGTCGTTCAAGACGCGCAGTGAGGTCTACGCGCTGGACCTGCTGCCGCGGGCGCCAACGCTGGACAACTACAAATACGTGTTCACCGAAGTCCCGTTCCTCCGCTACATCTTCAACAGCTTCTTCGTCTCGACCGTCGTCACCGTGCTGGCGCTCTGGTTCCACTCGATGGCGGGGTACGCCCTGGCCCGGCTGCGCTTCCCCGGCCGCGAGACGGTCTTCCTGCTGATCTTCTCGACGTTCCTGGTCTCGCTGCCAGTCATCCTGGTGCCGCTGTTCATCCTCGTCCGCGAGCTCGGGATGCTGGACAGCTACGCCGGCCTGATCGTCCCGGCCATCTTCAACGCCTTCGGGATCTTCCTGCTCCGGCAGTTCTACCTCGGCTTCCCGCGCGATCTTGAGGAGGCGGCGATCGTCGATGGCGCCGGGTACTGGCGGGTCTACTGGAACATCGTCCTGCCTCTGAGCCGACCGATCCTCTCGGCGCTGGCGGTGTTCTTCTTCCTCGCCAACTGGAACTCGTTCCTCTGGCCGCTGACGGTGACGACCGACCCGAATTTGCGCATGGTCCAGATCGGGATCGCGAGTTTCCAGCAGCAGTACAGCGGCTCGCAGCAGTACATCCTGGCGGCGTCGACGATCGTCGCGCTGCCGACCCTGCTCATGTTCTTCATCTTTCAGCGGCAGATCGTCGAGTCGATCAAGACGTCCGGTCTGAAGTGACGGGCGGAGTCCGGACGTAGACGGCGGCGAAGCGTGCCGGCCACACGACATCGGTCTTGCGTCATCCGTCCGGGGGCGTACGGCATCGCGACGGGGCGCGGACCCGCGTCGAATGAGCGCACCGCGAGGTGCAAGGAGACCACCATGGACGGACGACTGGGACGACGGCACCTGACGCTGGGACTGGCGACGCTGCCGCTCATCGGCCAGCTGGCTGGCCGGGCCTCAGCCCAGACGACGGACGAGGCGACCCCGGACGAGGCGACCCCAGTGGCGACCCCGGTGGCGACCGATCCAGGCATTGGGCCGCTCCGTGTCGTCGCCACCCTGACCGGCCCAGACTCGATCAACGACACCGGCACCGCCTATGGCGTCTACGGGACCGACCTCGGCCACAGCTTCGAGTACCACGACGAGCTTCGGATGGTCTTCGGCGACACCTTCGCCCAGAACCAGACGGACTGGCGCAGCAACGTCATGGCGGTGATCTCCGACCAGGACCCGAGCGACGGGCTGACCTTTGACCGGATGATCGAGGACGTTCCCGGCCACGCCAAAGAACTGATCGCCCAGGAGGCGGTGCCGGGCACGGAAGTCACGATCATCCCGACCTACGGCATCGCGGTCGGCGACCGGATGGTGCTGCACTATATGGCGGTCTCGTTCTGGGGCGAGCCGGGGCACTGGGACCTCAGTCAGTCCGGCCTGGCGTACTCCGACGACGGCGGCGAGAACTGGACCGTGGACCCAGCCGCCACCTGGCCGGCCGACACTAACTTCGGTCAGGTCTCGTTCGTTCCTGTCGAGGGGACGATCTACGTCTACGGTATCCCCGGCGGTCGCTTCGGCGGTGTCAAGCTGGCCCGCGTCGCCGAGGCCGATCTCCAGAACCTGGCCGCCTGGGAGTACTGGGACGGCACCGGCTGGATCGCTGGCGACGAGACGGCCGGCCAGCTGATCCTGCCGGCGCCGGTCGGTGAGCTGTCGGTGCGCTGGAACAGCTACTACGGCAAGTGGCTGATGATGTACCTCAACGAGGACAAATACGCCATCGTCCTGCGGACCGCCGACGAGCTTACCGGCCCGTGGACAGACGAGCAGGTCGTCGTGACTGGGGCGGACTATCCGGCCCTCTACGCGCCCTTCATGCTGCCGCGCTGGAACGACGGCCCGGAGATCTCCTTCGCGATGTCGCAATTCGGTCCCTACCAGGTCTACCTGATGCAGGCCAGCCTGACGGACATCATGGCGACGCCGTGAACAGGAGCCCTGAAGCGATGGTCCAGCCATTGGTCCTGTCCGGGTGAATCGCTCGTCGTTGCCCAAGGGCGACGTTCGGCGCTGAAGGGTTGCCGGGCATGTCGATTGGGCTGGCCCAACGAACGTACGAGTCATGAGCCGGTCCCTTGGCGCCGCAGATAGGCGAGCGACTCCGCGACCAGTTCGGAGATGGGGCGGACGGTATCCAGGATCAGTGTGTCGACGGGGAAGAACGTCAGGTGTTCCCGCCAAATCCTCTCATCCGTCTGGTCATCAGTAAGCCATTGCGAAGGTCTGGTCACCCGTTCGCGGAGCCGTTGGTTCCGCAGGTCGCGGTCGGCCAGGCAAACGATCGCCTTCAGATCTGCGCTGGCCCGGCTCGCCGTTTCGGTCGCCCATTTGACAACAAGCGGATAACCGGCCGGGCTGTCCACGATGACCGGTAGCTGCTGATCGAGGAGCAGGTCGCCGCCGAGCGCGAACAGCAGCTCGTAGGACAACTTGCCCGCGATCTCCTCCGGCACGCTGGCCTCCAGAATGGTCGACTTGAGCGTGTCCTTGTCGATCACCGGCCAGCCCAGGGCGTTGCCGATAGCCCGTGCCAGCGCGCTCTTGCCGGCGCCGGGCGGTCCAGCCATAAGGACCAGAGTCGATCTCGCCTGAATCATTTCCTCACTCCTCCGTGAGCGGGAAGGTTCGGACCACACCCTGTCGACCATCGACCGCGTCCTGAATCCTGACCCGCATCCGTGAATTCATCGGTTGTGGCAGGTCGTCGCAGACGAAGAAGCCGATCTCGGTGATCTCCTCGTTCGGCTCCCACTGACCGCGATCGAGGACGTGCGCTCGAAAGAGCAGGACCAGACTGTCCTTCCAGGGGGCAGAGTAGACACCGATGAGGTGATCGATGTGGGCGTCGAAGCCGGTTTCCTCCCGGATCTCGCGCGCGAGACCTTCGGTTGGCGATTCGCCGCTCTCCAGTCCACCGCCGGGAAGCGCCCAGTAGCCTGCCCCGTAGTTCTGCTTCACGCAGAGGATTCGCTGCTGGTAGTCGAGAACGGCGGCGGAAACGACGACGACGGGCATGGCTGGCGTTCCTTCGTTCTTCCAGGTTGAGCATGAGCATTGAAAACCACTCTATCCCATCGCTCAGTGTCGGTCAGACGTATCGAGCCCGGTACCGTCGAACCCCAAAAGTGAACGGCCCACTCAGTACTTCCTGAGCGGGCCGTTCGCCATCTGACGACGATCTGTACCGATGTCCCGGCAAGACTTACCGGCCGCGGGCCGGAAGGACGGCCCGCCAGCCGTTGTGGATGTCCTCGTCGGAGACGCCGTAGAAGACGCGGATCTCACCGCCGCCGCGGTAGGCGAGGTTGTAGCGGCGCTCGCCACCACGGGGACGGTAGCTCTTGACGAAGCCGTAGTCGCCGTCCCAGCGTGTCGCGGCCAGTGAGGCGTCGAGGTCTTCGAACTGCTCGATCGCATAGCGCCAGAGGCGGCGGCCAGTGTCGGCGGTCACGTTGCGGATGATCTCCTCGTGGCGGAGATCGTGGAGCGAGAAGAACGACAAGCCGTCGACATCGGCCGCGGCGAGGATCTCGACGCCGCTGGAAGGGGAGATCCGGTCCGGCGCGGCCGGGAGGTGCTGCTCTTCGCCGCCGTCCGGCGAGATACCGACCGGGACCGGCGCGAAGGCCGGGGCGGCGGGCTCGCGGTCGGCGTAGCGAGTCGCGGTCCGGCCGGAATCGCGGCTGTTGCGGTGCTCGTCCTGGCGTGGTCCGTCGTCGGAGCGGTCATCGCGGCGGGGAGGCTCGTCGTACTGGGACCGGTTGGCGCGGGCCCGCTCGTCGCGGGCGACCGCGTAGCGGTCCCGATCGATCGGCTCGTCCCGGTCGCGGTCTGGGGCGTCGTACTGTTCGCGCTCGTCGCGGGCCCGGCCGACTGGGCGGTCGCGTCTCGGTGAAGGATCGTCGTAGCCGGAGCCGTCCCGGCCCGACTGCGCCCCGCGGGGCTCAGCCCGAACGTAATCCTGACCCGGGTCGTCGCGCTCGGCTTCCCCGTAGGGCGATCGGGCGGTGTAGCGGTCGCGCGTCTCGGGCTGCTCGCTCCGGCGGACCGCTGGGCGGTCGTCGTAGCGCGGCCGCTCGTCGGTCCGGGGGCGGGGCTCGGTGCGACCGTTGCCGCTCGCCGTCCCGTTGCCGTTGCGCTCCGCTCGTGGGTCTTCTGGCCCGGACTGGCCATCGAGCCGGGTCTGGCCGCCGTACCGGGCGCTGGCCGCGGGACGCTCGTCCTGGCCGTCGGACCGGTCGTCGCGGGGCTCGTACCGAGGGGCGGCCCGGTTGGTCGTTCGGCTGTCGTCGCGGTCGCGAGAGCGGCCGTCGCTGTCGCGGCGCGACGCTGGCTGGCGCCCGGGCTGGGCTGCCGCCGGGCGGGACTGCTCGCGGTTCGGTCGGACAGTGGGTGGAATGGGCTCCGGGCGGGCGGCGGGCGCCTCCTGAGCAGTCGCCGCGGCGACCTGCTCGGCGGTAGCGCGGACCATCGCAACGATCTGGTCCCGCGAGGCGGCGATGGACTCGGCGCCCTCGCGGACGAGGATGTTGCTCGGGGCGAGCGCATACGGCTTCTCGGTGCCTGGCGCGACCCGGAGGACGAGGACATCCTTGCCGTCGGCGGTGATCGACTCGATCTCGACTTCGGCCGGAGGCGTCACGAGCTGGCCCATCTCGGCCCGCAGCTCGGCGATGGCCGCGTCGACGTCAGCGACCCCGACGATCGGGCGCTTCTCGAAGGCGCTGGCACCGACGTAGATCATGCCGCCGTCGCCGTTCGCGAAGGCGACGAGGTCGCGCAGGATATGGGAGACACCGGTCCGCTTGGTCGACAGGCTCTCGTGGAAGGCCTGGTCGGCGGTGTTGCCCTGGGCGCGGTCGTCGCGGAACAGCTGGACGGACTCGGAGAGGCCGACGTAGCCGCGAACACGGTCGAAGTGATCGCTCAGGAAAAGGTCCTTGAGGGCCTGGAACGAGACCTCGGCCAACTCGACCTCGGTCGGCCGGTCCCCGATCCCGAGGTTGGTCTCGCGGTTCGGGTCGCGGGTAAGGCGGTGGGCGTCGGACCCCTGGAGGCAGTGCATCCGGCGGGGGTACTCGGCCTTGGTGCCGTTGAAGAAGCGGGCAGTCGAGCGGCGGCCGCCATCCAGCATCAGGTCCGTGACTTCGAGGCCGTGCAGGTGCTGGTCCTGGGTGTAGGCAATCTTGGTCTGGCCGCCGAACCGGAGCCCCTGCATGGCGATGCCGTGCGTCGAGTTGACGTGGGCGCCGAGGACCAGGGCGCCGTGCTCGTCGAGGATCTCGAAGGCCTTGAGGACGTCGGTCGTCGCGCCGACCTCGCCGGAGCCCAGCTTGTCCTCGGCGACCCCCATCTGCATGAGCAGATGCTCCATCAGCCGGACCGACGTCTGTTCGGGAAAGATGGCGAGGATGTGGAAGCCGAAGGTGGCGGTGAACTCGAAGCCAGGGAGCACCAGAATCCGGCTGAGGAGCCGGCGATACTCGGTCAGGCGTTCGGCTTCCGCCGGCTGGAGACGCTTGAGGTATTCCAGCAGTTCGAGGTCTTCGATCTCGCGCCAGAGATCGGCGTAACCCCGAACGGAGTTGTGGTCGGTGAAGGCGATGATGTCGAGGCCCCTGGCCTCGGCCGCCTGAAGGATCTGGATCGGTGAGACGTCCGGCTCCTGGTAATCAATGGAGGCCGGAGTGTGCAGGTGAAGGTCCATGCGGTGCCAGGACAGCGGTGGAACGGCGTCGGCGCCAGGACGTGGCGTTCGATCGGCAACGTACCCGGACTCGCGCTCATTCTCGCGCAAGCCATAGGAAGCTGTCCTGGAGGATGTGGTCGCAGTAATAGCGTCCCCCTCTCAGGGAGTATCAGAATGTCGATGTCTGGCAGCCGGCTTCCGGACACATCACCGGATCACGCACCGCATAACGACGGGGCCACCGCGCGGAGAGGTCCGCGACTGGTTTCGGCCACCTGTGCACCGCATGCCTGGGCGAGTTCGGGAGTTCGGCTGATCCAAACTTCTCCTATTATAGAACATAAGCCACAATCGCGCAGAACTGCTGCCGGTTGGGATGTCGTGAGTCATCTCGCGAGCGTTCATCGACTGACAGTGAAAAATGTCTTCGAAAGAGTGCCATGCCGACGAACGACACTGCCCATGAATTACGATTACGGGAAGAATCAACCCTCGGGCCATCCCGCCGAGCGTGAACTCGACGACAGGGGCACCGGGGGAATACGCGATAATGATATGGATCGGGGCATAGGGTGTCAACCGGTGACAATTTGGGGAAGAAATCATTGGATTGACACTTCCGTTGCTCAAGAGGCTAGAGCCTACGTTAAGTAGGTCGCGGCTGGAATCATACCGTCTGAATGGATGTACGGATTTCGAACTGCTCGTCAACTATTACTGGAACGTCGCCTTGGGTGAATCGCTGCACTCGAGCCTCCACGCGACCGAACTGGCTCTCCGTAACAGCATCCACATGGGGTTCAGTCAACGCTTTGGCACCCGTGAATGGTTTGACATTGAGGGCGTCCTTCAGGCGGATGATCTCGAGGCAATCAGCGAGATTCGTGCTGGAGCGACAAGGAGCAACCAGCCCTCGCTAACCGCGGATCAGTTGGTCTCAAGGCTCCACTTCGGGTTCTGGACTCGTATGGTCACCAGCTCCTATGACGAAATAATCTGGAGACCAGATCACTATGCAATGGTTGAGAACGTTTTCCCGTACGCCCGCAACGCGAAGGGCAAGCGCCCGGGGCGAAATGTTCTTGGTCGCCATTAAAACTAGGCGAGAATGCTCAGGAATAGAGTCGTCCATTTCGAGCAAATCTTTAGCTCGAACCGCCTCATCGCGAATCATTCGGAGATTCACGACGGAATTGGCTGGATTGATCCATTGCTGCAATCCATAACGGGGAGTAATGATTCATTTCCGGCTATGTATTACAACGGGAAACGGGAGATTCGGGAGCGTCTTCAGGCGTTCATCGAACAGGGAAGTGACTAGTTTCCCGATGCCGATGGGACGCAGAATGATCCCTACGTCCCCCGGCGCTGATCCCTCTGGCACGCCGTGCGATGGATGACACCCAACTTCCTGTCGGGTGCCAACATGGTGCCCTCAGTGGAAACGCGATCGAGGTAATTGCCAGGAGCCGGGACTGCTGCGTGCTAGACTCCACGCTACCTTTCCCCATCGGTCTCCCCGGCGAGACGCCCCGACCGTCCCCCGTCTCGCTGGTCCGGTGGGAGACGTGTCCCGCCCAGCGCGAGGGAGCTTCTCCGCATGGCCGCTGCCCTGCTCCTGGACCTCCTCATCTTCCTTGTTCCCCTGATGCTGATCCCGCTCGGGCTGCTGCGGGGCGGCCCCCATGAGGGCTTCGTCGGCGGCGGGATCCTGCTGGGCTGGGCGGTGGCGAGCAACTGGACCGGAGCCTGGGGCGGCGGCCTTGCCTTGCTGACTGGGGCCACCCCGAACGCGATGGGATTCCTCGTCGCCTGCGTCGTGATGGCCGCCGGCGCCGGGGCCGGCCACGCCGCCGGAACGATCGTCGGGCTGCCGCGGCCGGAGGCGGACGGCCGGATCGCCGGAGCTGTCCTGGCGTGGCTGAACGGGGTCGTCTTCCTGACCCTGGCGCTCGGTGTCTACGGCCGATCGGTCGGGGGCGAGGCGCTCACCCCGATCATCAGCCGTGGCTTCCTGACGGAAGCGGTCATCGTCCACGAGCGCTGGGTCATGCTCGGCGTCGGGCTCGTCGTGCTCGGGCTGATCGGGACGGTCTTCTGGGTCAACGCCGTCGTCGGGCAGGTCTACGATCCCGGCTACGTGCCCGGCCGCCGGACCGTCTTCACGACCAACCCGGTCCCGGATTCCCCACCGCGAGCGGCGCGGACGGACCCGCGCCTGCCGATTACCGAGCCCTACAGCAACTGGCCGGCCGTGCCACGCCAGCGGCCGATCAACGTCCCTCACGCGGCCGACGCTGGTAAGGTCGAGCCAGCCGCCAGCCGCTTCCGATCGGCACTGTTCCGGATCGGCCCGCACTCCGACGGCGAGCGCGGCCCGGCCACCAGCTTCCGCGACCTGTTCTCGCAGACGCATCCGGTGGATGTCGGCGGTCGAGCGGTCGATTCGCCCACCGACGCGACCAGTGAATATCCGTCCCGGCCGTCGGGCGCCCCGCCCCGGCGGCACCCGGTGACCGGGCGGACGCCGGGCGACCTGCTCTCCGGTTCGGACCCGGAGGCGCGCCCGGCCCCGCCCGCCTCGATCAGCGACTGGATCCGGATCTCCGGGCTGAGCAACCCGATGATGGCTCCGCCACCACGGGCGAGCGCTCCGCCGGAGCCCAATTCCGACCAAGCGGATTCGACCGGGCCGGACGGTAACGCTGATTACGGTGACGTCGATTCCGGAAGGACACGCGATGAGTCCCCCCCGGACGCCACGCCGGACCGCGATGACCGGTCGTCCGGCTCGTGATCGAAGACGTCTATCAGAACCGAACCAGCGGCGGCCCCCGGCCCTGATTGGGGGTGCAAGAACGGGCCGGTATCGACCGGCCGTCTTGCCTTGGCCAAACATCGTCCGGCTCACGTTCGGCGGTGAGCGTCCCGACGAGCCTGACCACCGGCGAGAGATTGACATCTCAATTGAAATCTCAATGGAGGGACGAGTTGAAGGACATGTGATTCGATGTTGATGGCTCCCGGGACGCCGGGGATCCATGACGGGATGCCCAGCCACCTTCTCGGAAACCAGTGTCGTTCAGCCGGTCCCTTCAGGGCCAGTCGCCGCGAGGGGACAACGCCGACCGGCGAACGTGCCGGGAGATGGGTGGTACCATCCCGGAGCCTCGCATCTATCAGCCGTGCAGAACCGTTACCGCGATCTATGGGAGAACATCCGGGCATGGTCGACCTCGCCCCCTTTGCCGAGAACATCCCCGCGATGGTCCGGATTGGCGATTACCTGGCCGATCGACTGTATGGGCTCGGGGTGCGCCATGTCTTCACCGGCCCGGTGGCGCCGCCGACGCTGGCGGCGGTAATGGACAGCGCCGGGATCGACGTCGTGCGGATGGGCGACGACGCCGAGGCGGGCGCCGCCGCCGATGCCTACGGCCGGATGCGCGGGATCGGCGTCGCGCTGGCGGGCTACGGGGCCAGCGGTCTGGCGCTGATCAACGCCGCGGCGCAGGCCTTCGCCGAGCGTTCGCCGCTGCTTATCATCGCCGAGATGCCGGACCCAACGACGTGGCGCTTCCACCCGCTGCTCGGGGCGGCGGCGTTCAACCCGGCGGCCCGGCCGCCGCAACTGGACGCCTTCGCCCCGGTCGTCGCGGCCGCGATCTCGCTCGACGCCTCTGACATCGCCTGCCGGGAGATCGAGCAGGGGCTGTTGACGATGACGGCCCGCAAGCAGCCGGTCTACCTGGAGATCGCGGTCGGGACACTCTCCGTTACCACGACCCCGATGCCGGCGCCGCTCGCCAGCCGCGCGCTGTCCGAACCCGCCGTGCTGGCCGCCGCCGTCGCCGACGCCCGGGTGATGATCGTGGCCGCCGAACGCCCGATGATCCTGATCGGCGTCGAGATTCAGCGCTTCAATCTCCAGAACACCGTCCTGAAGTTCATGGCCTCGACCGGCATTCCGGCGGCCGTGACGCTGCTGGGCAAGTCGGTCATCGGCGAGCACGTCCCGGGCTTCATGGGCATGTACGCCCCGGACGACGCCCATGCCGGGGTCCGCCGCGCCGTCGAGGAGAGCGACGGGCTGCTCCTGCTCGGGGCGCGGGGGATGGACCTCGCGCCCGGCGGCGATCCGCCCGCGATCGACCCCGGTCACCGGATCGTCGCGACGGCCGAGCGGATCCAGATCGGCCACCGGCGCTACGACGGGATCACGCTGGCCGACTTCGTCGATGGCCTGGCTGCGGCCGGCCTTCCGGAGCGGGCGCTGGGGACGCAGCCGGGTGCGGCCGTCCGGGTCCCGGCGCCGCTGGGGAGCGAGCAACCGCTGACTCGCGAGGGCGTCTACGGGGTACTGGCCGAGGCATTGACGGACGAGATGGTCATCATCGCCGACGCTGGCGCGGCCCTGTTGACCGTCGCCGACCTCCCGGTTCAGTTGTGCAGCGAGTTCATGTCGCCGGCGTCGTACGGCGGGCGAGGGTTCGCGATCCCGGCCAGCATCGGCGTCGGTCTGGCCGAGCCGGAGCTGCGGACGGTCGTCCTGGTCGAACTCGACGCGCTGGCCCGCAACGGCTGGGAGCTCGCCACGGCCCGGCAACTCGGGCTGGCGCCGGTCGTGATCGTGCTGGGTGACGACCGCGCGACCGGCGGCTGGGATCCGCGCCGGTTGCCGGATGTCATTGGCGGCGGCTGGGCCGTCCGCTGCCGCACGGCCGGCGAGTTCGCCGGCGCCGTCGCGACCGCGATGACGCGCCGCAACGAGGTCGCCCTGATCGACGCCCGGCTGCTCCCGGCCTGATCCAAGAGGTCCAGGCTGATTTCGGACTTGGTCGACAGTCGAGTCGAATTGCTCTGTTGGACGCACTGGATGCGGTGAAGACCCCTCCCCAACCCCTCCCCGGCTCGATTCGTCGTACCTCCTCATCGCCCTGAGAGGGGCTCCGTATGTCGCGCTGAAGCGCTCCTCCAATGGAAAGTCGGGTCCGACTGCTGGCCGCGTCAGACGACGGTGAGGGTGACCGGGGCGTCGATCGCGTCGACGAGCTGCTCGTGGATCTCCGGGGTGCTGAGGAAGAACTTGCGGACGGCGCAGTTCTCGGCCGACGCCAGGATCGCGGTCTTCTGGTTGTCGTCGAGCGGGCCGTGGAGCGCGATGTCCGTCGCGATCCGCCAGTGCGGCGCGTCATTGGCGTCGACGTCGCGGTGGATCCGAACCTGGATGTCGAACCCTTCGAGCGGGAGGCGCTCCCGCTTCGCGAAGCTCTGGATGTTGATCCCCGTGCAGGCGCCGAGGCCGGAGGCGAGCAGTTCGAACGGTCCGGGACCGGCGCTCTCGCCCGGCGCGGCGGTCGAGCGGCCGGTGGTGAAGGCGTGCTCCCGGACGTTCACGTCGAAGGCGAACGGCGTCTCAGGCCGAGAACCGATGCGGGCGACGTAGTCGGCCATGTGGTGCTCCCTTGTGTGCTGGCTGGCAATGGGCCGAGCGGTTGCTGGAGGACCGCCACAGGCCATCGTACGAACCGTAAGGACCATACGATACCGCGACACCACGCCGGTCGCCAGATCGCGCCGGCTGGTTGGCTGGTGCTCCGAACGTTTCCCCTGTCCAGAGCGTTCGACCACGTCGCGGGCCGAAATTCGTCCGGTACCATGTGGGACTATAGGAACGGGTACCGCTGAACGGGCATGGATTTTGGGTCAGCTCCGGGCAGGCGGCACGGGACTGAGCCACCAACGTATTGCCATGACCCGTCGGAGCGCTCTGGACGAATGGGTGGAACGTCGTGGCGGGAGATCGTATGGGCCCCGAGTTCCTGAGCACCCCCGTCCACCTCGCCGACACGATCCGCCGCCACCGGCTGGTGCTGTTCGATCTGGACGACACGCTCTGCGATTACTCGCTGGCCCGCTCGCGGCGGCTGGCCCGCGCCTTCGCCGATGCCTTCCAGGCGTCGGGACGGGACGAGCCGGCCGACATGGCCGACCTGGTCGCCCGCTCGATCGCGACCGAACCGCACGGGGTCGAGCACTTCCCGGATCTGCTGACGGAGTACCGACTCTCGGCAACCGCGATCGCCGCGGCCCAGGGGTGGTACCGGGCGAACCGCTTCCATGAACTCGCCCTTTTCTCCGAGGCACGGGCGGCGCTGGTTGCCGTGCGGACGCAGCCTGGTGTCGCTGGACGCCAGATCGGTGTCATCACGAACGGGCCGGCCGAGGTCCAGCGGGCCAAGATCGACCTGTTGAGTATCGAGGACCTCGTCGACTTCATCATCGTCTCGGGCGAGTTCGGCGTCCACAAGCCCGACCCGGCGATCTTCCGTGAGGCGCTGCGGATCGGCGGCGCGCGACCCGACGAGGCGATCTACGTCGGCGATTCAGCGGTTCATGACGTTGCCGGCACCCGGGCGGCGGGAATCGGCGTCGTCTGGGTCAACCGGGACGGCGAGCCCTGGACCGGGGCTGGCGACCCACCGACGAACGAGATTCGGAACATTGGCGAGATCGCGCAGGCCATCACGACTCTCGCCTAACGTTGGCTCCCAACGGACGTCCGGAGAGGGTCGAGCTGACCGACCGGCTATACTTAGATGGAGATCGAGCGCCGTCACGATGCGGCCCCTCCGGCGTTGTCCACGCGCATCCCTCACCGCCGGACGTGACCAGACGCTCGACCGCCTCTCCGGATTGCCACCGGATCGAGGCATCACCAGGAGATTGAGACGCGATGACGACGGCGATGACGGAGACGACGGTTCAGCCCGGTACGGGGCGGCGACGGATCGTCGTCGCCGCCGAGCTCGGCTATTGCTGGGGGGTCCGGCGGGCGCTGGACATCGTCCAGGACGCCGCCTCGACGGACCGCAAGATCGCCCCGATCGGCGACGTGATCCACAACCCGCAGGTCGTGCAGCGGCTCCGGACGCAGGGCGTCGAGGGCCAGCCGGACTTCGACAGCGCCGTCCGCGAGGGCTTCAAGCGCGTGGCGATCACCGCCCACGGCTGGGGACCGGACATGGCCCTCCGCGCCGCCGAGCGGGGTGTGGAGCTGATCGACTCGACCTGCCCCCTGGTGACCAAGGTCCAGCGGATGGCCCAGAAGCTGGCCCGGCAGGGGTACTTCATCGTCATCTACGGCGACGATTATCACCCTGAGGTCAAGAGCGTCCTGGCCTGGTCGGGAACGTCCAAGGCGAAGGCGGCCAAGAAGCTGGAGCAGCTCGGCTGGAACACCAACCGTGGCGACATCGCCGAGGGGCAGGTCGCCCCGCCGCGCAAGGTCGCGCTCCTGAGCCAGACGACCAAGAATGTCGACGAGCTCATGGCGTTCGCCCGGCAGCTGGAGGCGCTCGTCATCCCCGAGGGCGGCGAGTTCCGGTTCGTCAACACGATCTGTGAGCCGACATCCGAGCGGCAGCGGGCGCTCAAGCGGCTGATCGAAGATGACAACTGCGACCTGATCCTGGCGATCGGTGGGAAGAAGAGCAGCAACACCGCCCGGCTGGCCGACGTCGGCAACAAGGCCGGCGTCGAGAGCCACCACATCGAGCGGCGCGAGGACATTCTGGACGAGTGGCTGGAGCGCGGGACGGTCCTCGGGATCACGGCCGGGGCGTCGACGCCGGACGACGTGATCCAGGACATCGTCGACTACCTCGTCGCGAAAGGCTACCCAGCGCCGGAGAATGGCATCCGGCCGATCGACCCCGACTACGTCCCATCCTTCTAGCGATGACGGCCGGCGCGACGGTCCGAGTCACGAACCTCCGGGGCCGTCCGGCCGAGAGGTGCTGTCGATTGCGCTCGGCATCCTCGTCCTGGTGCTGCTCGCGACGCTGCTGATCGCCCCGAATCTGATCACGGTGAACACGGGCAGCCCATCAGGGTTGCCTGTCGTCGTGTCCCTCGCGTTCCGTTCGTAGGGGCGATCCCTTGTGGTCGCTTGGCCGCCGGGCGGTTCGTCCGTCGGGGAGAGGTTGAGATCGTGCCGAACCGCCGCTGCGGCCTTCGCCGTCACGCGGGACCGGACCGACCGGCGAGCTGGTGCCGGCGAACAACCGCGCGTCAACGAAGCGCGGGGCGTTCCGCCGTGATCGTCTGACGGGCGACGGCGGTGATGGCGCCAGCGTTCGACGGGTACGGCGACGCATCATCTGGAGCTGCATGGACCGATCCCTCCACCTCGATAGCTCTCCTCCGATGTCTCGCGTACGCCCGACATCCCGTGCGGAGGCAGATCCCGTGGGCGTTCTCGAGGCTCCACGTGAGTCTGGTTGACGATCTCTTGGAGCATCGGCCGGGACAGCGTAGACGGGGATGGGAGGAATAGGCGGGCCGTGACGAGAAAACCGGACGAAAGTACCGTCCCGAGCTGGATCTCCGTGAGCACCTGGACGTGGCCACAGCGTTTCACGACCCAGAACGGGACGAAAGTACCCTGTACATCCGAAAGTACTACGAATAAAGTACCAGTCACGTACCCATGACCATCGGGTGATTTCGTCTCATCGGGCTAGGAAGATACGGTATGGAGAGCGGACAGGAGAGCGCGGCGGTCACAGCGGGAGTCAGCGCCACGGCAGCGGTCACGGTCGTTGCGCTACCCTCGACCGGAATCGGCCCGCTCGCGTCGATCTCGCTTCTCGCCAATACTCTTACGTTGTCGATCATGCTCGTCATTGCCGCGGTGTTCATGCTCATCGCCATCCGGATGCTGATGCGGGCGAGGGCTCAGCGCTAGCTGCCCGCTACCGACCTCCTGGTGGTCGTGCGGCGTGATGACCGCATGACCCGCTCAGGATTCTGGAGGCGGCATGAACAGGCCAGTCGTTCTGCTCATCGTCGGAACGCGTCCTGAAGCGATCAAGGTGGCTCCGGTCGTCCTCGCGCTCCGCGAGACCGGCCAGTTCGACGCGGTCCTGCTCGCCAGCGGCCAGCACGACGAGCCCGTCCGGCAGGCGCTCGACGCGTTCGGACTCGCGCCGGACATCATGCTCCAGTTGGATCGAACGACCGGGAGCCTGGTCGAGCTGGCATCCCTCCTCATGCCAGCCCTGGATGTCCACCTCGAACGCCTCTCCCCGGTCGCCTGCGTCGTCCACGGCGACACGATTACCGCGTCGGCCTCGACGCTGGCGGCCTTCTGGCGGCGGGTCCCGGTCGTCCATCTCGAAGCCGGGCTGCGGACCGGCGACCTCGCCGCGCCGTTCCCGGAAGAGGGCAACCGCGTCATCATCGACCACCTCTGCGCGCTGCACCTCGCGCCGACCGACGAGGCGGCCGCGAACCTGGCGCGGGAAGGCATCGCCGGCGACCGCGTGCTGGTGACCGGGAACACGGTCGTCGACGCCATCCAGTACGTCGCGGGCCGGGACCTCCCGTTCAGCGATCCGGCACTGGCCGATGTCGAAGCATCCGGCCGGCGGATCGTCGTCGTTACCGTTCACCGGCGCGAGTCCTGGGGCGAACCGATCCGCCAGATCCTTCAGGCGGTCCGGCGGCTGGTCGCGATGCATCCTGACATCCACGTCGTCCTGCCGACTCACCCCAACCCGGACGTCCGCCGGGATGTCGAGCGCGGGCTGGCCGACACCGAGCGGGTGCTGATCTGCCGGCCGCTGGCCTACGCCGACATGACCCGGCTTCTGGCGCGGGCGTCGCTCGTCCTGACCGACTCCGGCGGTATCCAGGAGGAGGCGCCGACCTTCGGGGTGCCGGTGCTGGTCCTGCGGGACACGACCGAGCGGCCGGAGGGCATCGCGGCCGGCCTGGCGAAGCTGGTCGGCGTCGACCCGGTTCGGATCATCGACGAGGCGTCGGCCCTCCTGTCGGAGACGGCCGGGATCGACTGGGCGGCGGCTCGCCCGAACCCGTATGGCGACGGCCAGGCTGCCGTCCGGTCCAGCGACGCGATCGCCTGGCTCCTGGGCGCCGGCCCGCGGCCATCGTCGTTCGACGCCGCTCCGGCGTTCCTCAGGCGGACCTAGACAACCGATCGCTCATCCGTCGACGCACGCAGGAAGCACCGCCATGGCCGGACTGTATCAGGCAAGTCTTCTGACGCTGCAGATGATCGTCGGCATCGCCACGGGTATCTCCCTGATCCACTTCCTGACGCTCCTGCTCGTCCGCACGAGGCATCGCCGGAGCGGTCCCGCGACGCCCGGGGCGGCAGGGCACGGCCTCCGGTACATCTTCATGGTGCCGTGTCTCAATGAGGAGCAGGTCATCGGCGCCTCGGTCCGGCGGCTCCGCTCGATTCCCGGCGACTCCTTCGTGCTCGTCATCGACGATGGCTCGACCGACCGGACCGCCGCGATCGTCCAGGCGCTGGCCGAGGAGGACGACCGGATCGAGCTGCTCCAGCGCGTCGCGCCCAACGCCCGGCAGGGCAAGGGCGAGGCGCTGAACTACGCGTACCGCAAGATCGTCCAGGACTGTCAGGCCGAGGGTATCGACCTCGACACGATCGTCTGCTGCGTGATGGACGCCGACGGCCTGCTCGATCCGCAGGTCCTCTCCGCCGTCGATGACCTGTTCCGAGCGAAGGAGACTGGCGCCGTCCAGATCGGGGTCCGGGTCCGGAACCGGGAGACGATGCTGGGGCTCCTGCAGGACATCGAGTTCTTCACGCACGTCCGGCTCGTCCAGCAGGGCCGGAACCACCTCGGCTCGGCCGGGCTCGGGGGCAACGGCCAGTTCACCCGGATCTCGGCCCTGATGTCGCTCGGACCGGCACCGTGGACGGCCTGCCTGACGGAGGACCTCGACCTTGGGATCCAGCTGATCCTGAAGCGGTGGAAGCTCGCGTTCACGGATCGGGCCTACGTCCATCAGGAGGGGCTGGTCAGTATCCCGAAGCTCGTTCGGCAGCGCTCGCGCTGGGTGCAGGGCTACTTCCAGTGCTGGCGGAGAATCCCGCAGATCATGGTGATGGAGGGCCGCTGGTACACGATGATCGACCTGGTCTTCAGCCTGGTCTGGCCGGCGGTCTCATGTCTGCTGCTGCCGGCGGCGATCGTGCTGAGCTGGGTGGTAGTGCTCTACAACGTCGCCACGGTTGACCTCCCGCTGGCGACGTGGCTCGGGCTGGGCGTGATCGGCTATGCGCTGGCGTTCAGTACGAGTGCGATCCTGGCGTTCAGCTACCGCTCCCGGTCCGGCGATCTCTCCGTCTGGCGGACGATCCTGCTGATTCACAGCATCGGGCTGTTCCAGTTCGTCTGGGGGCTGGCCGGCTGGCGGGCGTTCTGGCGGGTGCTGCGGCGGCAGGGCTCGTGGGCCAAGACCGAGCGGGTCGCGGCGGCGCCGGTCGCTCCGGGCTGAGGCCAGCGTCAGGCGAGGTCCGGCCGCAACTGGACCGGACCGAACGACATTCGGCGCACGGTGGAGCGGGTATCCGCCTCGTCCCGGCGGCAGACCGGCCATGGAGGGGCGGGTTGGGGGCAATGCGCATCGATCAGCCCGATCGCCATCGTGAACGTTCATCATTCGCTGATCCGCCGCTGACCCGTCGTCGTTAGGCTGCCTTCCACCTGCTCGCACGGCCGGCGCGAGGCAGGCAACGAGGGGAGAGGCGAACGGATGGACAGCGAATCGCACCTCATCGTGGCCGGGAGCATTCACTACGACCAGCTGCTCCGGCTGCCGCGCCTGCCCGGCCCGAACGACCGGCTGTCCACGATCGCGTCGTCGCTCGCGCCGGGCGGGATGGGCGGCAACGTCGCCGCGATCGCCGGGCGGCTCGCGGCGCGGGTCCGGTTCGCTGGTAGTTTCGCCGACGATGACGACGGACGGTCGCTGCGGGAGGATCTCGTCCGCGACGGAGTCGAGGTCCGTCACGCCGGCAGCCACGCTGGGCCATCGTGGCGCGGTCTGGTGCTGGTCGGAGCCGGAGGCGGCCGGGCGATCGTCTCCGGGAGCGCATCGTCCCGCGCGGTGGAGCGGGCGCCGGGGCAATGGCGGGGCGGGTGGCGCGGCGAGCGCCACGGCGGAACGCGCCCGGCCACGACGCCGTCTTCGCCACTCCGCTGCGGAGCCCGGGACTGTTCGATGGCGATGTCGCCGGGTTCGCCTGTCCGGGGGCGTTCGCGGCGCTCCTGCTGCCGTCGGTCCCGGAGGCAGTGCCGCTCTTCATGGACATCGAGACGGGGCACTTCGACGATCTGACCGATGGCGCGGTCCGGGGGATCCTGCGGCGGGCGACGGTCGTCTACGCCAACGAGGACAACGCCGGGCGCCTGGCGGAGCGGCTCACCGGTGGGTCGGTCGCGGCGCTGGCGACGCTGGTCGGGGAGGTCCTCGTCGTGACGCGCGGCGCGGCGGGCTGCCGCGTCCTCCGGGCGGGCGAGGCATGGGACATCCCCGGTGTCGCTGTCGAGGTCGTCGACACGACCGGCGCGGACGACAGCTTCGCCGCCGCCTTCACGGTCGCCTGGCTGCGGGGGATCGCACCTGAGTGGGCGGGGAGGGGTTTGCCAACCTCGTCGCCGGGCCGTCGGCCCGGTCGCTGGGCTCGCGCTGCGGCGTGCCAGATCGAGCGACGGTCGAATTGGCATGGGGTCGTGCCTTGAGGAATGTTGTTCAGGAACGACGTGTTTGGGCGTGGCCGGTTTGTCGCGCGGACGGTCTCGCGTGACGGCGAACGCCACCGCGGCGACCGGTCACCGCTAGCGCAGCCAGCGAAGCGGGACGCGAGAGCGAGAGCGGACGACCCTGCGTCACGGGCCACAGCGGCCGGACAGGCCGCTTCGACATTACGCCGGAGCGGCGCGCCAGCAGTCGGGGAGGTGGTCGTCGACCATACCGATGCTCTGCATGAAGGCGTAGCAGATCGTCGGGCCGACGAAGTTGAAGCCGCGCCGGCGCAGGTCCTTCGAGAGAGCAAGCGAGGCCGGGGTCTGGGCGGGGACGTCGGCCATCGTCGCCGGGCGAACTGGTTCCGGACCGCCGGTCGTGTCCCAGGCGCGGCCCCAGAGGTAGGCGTCGAAGGAGCCGAACTCTCGCTGGAGCGCGATGATGCCGTTGGCGTTGCCGATCGCGGCGGCGATCTTGGCCCGGTTGCGGACGATCCCGACGTCGCCCATCAGGCGCTCGACATCGTCCGGGCCGAAGGCGGCGACGGTCGCCAGCGACCAGTCAGCGAAGGCGGATGCGAACGCCGGGCGTTTGCGCAGGATCGTCGCCCAGCTCAGGCCGGCCTGGAAGCACTCCAGGATCAGCCGCTCGAACAGCTCGCGCTCGTCGTGGCAGGGGACGCCCCACTCGGTGTCGTGGTAGGCCCGCATGAGCGGGTCCGTCCCGGCCCAGGGGCAGCGGGTCAGGAGGTGCTCGGGTTCCGGGATGCCAGCGACGTCGGCGATCAGGCTCCCGGCCATGACTTCTCTCCGATGTGCATCGCGACCGTGCCGCCGCCGAGCAGGCGGTACCGGGTGTTGACGAGCCCGCCCCGCTGCATCAGGGTGACGACCTCGCTCGCCGCCGGGAAATGCTGGACCGAGTTCGGCAGGTAGCGGTAGGCATCGCGCTCCCCGGAGATCATCCCGCCGACGAGCGGCACGACGCGCTGGAAGTAGAGCCCGAAGCCGGCCCGCAGGAGTGGGACCCGGAACGGCGTCAGCTCCAGGCAGACCCAGCGCCCACCGGGCCGGAGCACCCGGACCATCTCGGCGATGGCCGCCGCGTAGTCCGGCATGTTGCGTAGCCCGAAGGAGACCGTGCAGGCGTCAAAGACATCGTTGTCGAACGGCAACCGCATGGCATCGGCCTGACGCAGTTCGATCGGTGGGCGATCCCCACCGGTTGAACGGGCCTCGACTTTGATCGCCGCGGCCTCCAGCATCGGCTCGGAGATGTCGATCGCGGTGATTTCTCTGGCCCCGGCCGCGGCCAGCGCCAGGGCGAGGTCGCCGGTGCCGGTCGCGACATCGAGGACATGGCCGTCCCGGCCGCCCATGACGGCCTGCCGGGCGACCATCCGGCGCCAGGCGCCGTCGCGGCCGCCGGTCATCAGCCGGTTCATCGTGTCGTAGCGCCGGACGATCTGGCCGAACAGGACCTCGATGTCGTCGGACGACCGGAGTGCACCGGCGGGTCCCTGGCTCTTGGGGGTCGTCACCGGGGTCGCCGGGGACGGTGGGGCGGGCATGGTCACGGCGGGCAAGCTCCGGGCGAGAGGGCTAGCGGACGATGGCGACCGCGAAGAAGAGGGCGAAGAGCAGTTCCAGCCGGGCGGTGCCGGCGAGGCGGGCGTTCAACTCTCGACCAGTTTCCTGGACGATGCCTCGGGTCATCATGATTGTAAGGGGTAGCAGCACCCACGGGACGAACGCCCAAAGCTCGAGGTCGCCGGAGAAGTACAGCGCGGCCGGCGTGGCGAAGGCGACGGTCATCAGGACGATGTACTCCGCGATCGCACCGTTGGGACCAAGCCGGACAGCGAGGGTCCGCTTGCCGGCCCGCCGGTCGGTCTTGATGTCGCGGAGGTTGTTGACCGCGAGGATCGCCGTCGCGAGGCAGCCGATCGGGATGCCGGCGACGAGGGACAGGCTGGTCAGGTCGCCGGTCTGGACGAAGGCCGTCCCGGCGACAGCGACAAGGCCGAAGAACAGGAAGACGAACAGGTCGCCCAGCCCGGCGTAGCCCAGCGGTGCCGGCCCGCCGGTGTAGGCGACGGCCGAGACGATCGCCAGCAGCCCGATCGCGAGGATGGGCCAGCCGCCGAGGAAGACGAGGTAGCTGCCGGCCAGCATCGCCAGCAGGAGCGTGACCCCGGTCGCGACCATGACCTGCCGCGATGGAATCAGCCCGGCGACGGTGACGCGGGTCGGGCCGAGGCGCTCGGCGGTGTCGGCGCCCTTGTGGAAGTCGAAGGCGTCGTTGGCGAAGTTGGCCGCGACCTGAAGCAGCAGCGCGACCGCGACGCAGGCCAGCGTCGCGACGATGTCGAAGCCACCTTCACGGATCGCGACGGCCGTTCCGACGACGACCGGCGCGACGGCGGCCGGCAGCGTCTTCGGCCGGGCCGCGAGCAGCCAGGCCCGGCGACGGCCGAAGGCTGCTGGTCCAGTCAGCGAGGTGGACGGGCTGTGAGATGCGACATCATCTGGCGACGTGACGGCATCCGGGTGTGACGAAGCTGTCGATGGAGCGGGCGCGTTCACGGGGACCTTCTTCCCGCCTCTCGGCGGGTTGAGCAGCTGGCTCGATCGAGTCGGCTGTGGGATTCGACGAGGATCAGGTGGTAGTAGCGACGGATTATCCCATGGAGGGTGGACAATGGGTCCTGATGTGGTGCCCGGTCAATCTTCCAGGACAGGCGTATCGGGCCGCGCCTCGCTGAGTGGGAACGGGTTCCATCGTGCAGAAGAGCGCAATGTAGGCTAGGCTTTCACTGGGTGGAGGCTGGCCAGATGGCCGCTTCGCCCGATGCCAACGGGAGCTCGGGGTGCCGGGCTGAGAGGGCGACCGGATGTCGCCGACCGTCGAACCTGATCGGGGTAATGCCCGCGAAGGGAAGCTGGCCGATTCCGCGCGATGGCAGGGCCGCCGCGCCGTGGAATCTCCACTCGACTCCTCCTGTCACCGTGGTCCGGCTCGCGCCCATCGGGCGGCGCCGGGACTGTTCAGGTGACCCCGTTCTCTGACCGATTTGGCGACCCGACCGCCCCCGGCAACGGGCGACGGTCGTGAGCGTCAGGCCACGGGAGACGACGGACCAATGACCCAGCACGACGCGAAGACGACGACGACCCGGATCGATGCCCGGACGGCCCGGCTGCGAACGCCGCTCGCCCTGGCTGGTGCGGGCCTGCTCGGGTTGGGTGCCGTCGGCCCCGGCGCGAGAGCCGCCCAGGGGGCGACCAGCGTCACGCTGGCGCTGGACTGGTACCCCAACGCCAATCACGCCGGCATCTTCCTCGCCCAGGCGCGGGACCTGTTCGCCCCGGCCGGCCTCGCGCCGGAGATCTACACGCCGGCCGACCCGGCGACGGTGCTGCAGACGGTCGGCGCCGGGCGGGACGACTTCGGGATCAGTTATCAGACCGAGGTCCTGCTGGCCCGGGCGCAGGGCGTGCCGGTCGTCAGCGTCGCGGCGGTCGTCCAGGTCCCGCTGCTCGTGATGATGACGCTGACCGAGCGCGGGATTACGCGGCCGTCCGATCTGCGCGGGAAGTCGATCGGGTCCAGCGGGCTGGCCAGCGACGAGGCGTTCCTCTCGACGATCCTCGCGGCTGACGGGGTGTCGCTCGATGAGGTCGAGATCGTCAACGTCGGCTACGACCTGCTGCCGGCGATCGCCTCGGGCCGGGTCGATGCTGTCACGGGCGTCTACTGGAACCACGAGACGCTGATCGCCGACCGCGAGGGGTACGACGTCTCGCTGCTCCGGTTCGAGGACTGGGGGGTCCCGCCGTTCTACGAGCTGGTCCTGGTCGCCAGCGAGGAGACCGTCGCCCAGCGGCCGGAGGTCGTCGCGGCGCTCGTCGCGGCGATGGGCGCGGGCTACGTCGCGGCGGCGGCCGACCCGGCGGCGGCGCTGGCGGCGCTCGCGGCGGCGTCTCCGGATCTCGACGTCGAGATCGAGACGGAGGCCGTCCCGCTGAGCGCCTCGACGTGGCTTGACGTCAACGGCCGGTTCGGCGTCCAGACGGCGGAGCGCTGGGATGCCTTCGGCGGCTGGCTGGCCGACAACGGGCTGATTCCGGCCGACCTCGACATCGCGGCGGCCTGGTACCCCGGCGCCGTTTCGCCGGCAACGGGGACGCCGGTCGCCACGCCGATCACGTAACCGGGAGGCGGCCACCCTCGGTTGCAGGGGCGACCGCAACCGCGGGTGTTCGTCCTTGCGATTACCGGGGTCAGTGGCCGAGGGCGTTGCGGTCGTCGCGGCTCCTCGGCCTGGTGCCATTCCGGCCGCGACCAACGCCATGGGCGCGGTCCGGGACCTGACGGCGCTGGATCAGCGCGACCAGCACGACGACGACGGCGGCGCCGAAGACGACACGCCACCACCATGAGGGATCGCCAGAGCTCGGCTCGTCGGCCGTCTCGGCGGGGCTGTCGATGGTGTCGCCGTTGCCGACGGGCTGGAGCCGGGGAGCGGGCTCATTGACGGCGCCGGTCGCCTGCGCCGCGACCTGTCCGGAGGGTCCGGTTTCGATTGCCTTCGCCCCCGTCGGGACAAAACTCAGGATCAGCAAAGCGACCAGCACGCTCACCGACAGGCGGCGTGTGAGGGTGAGAGGTGCCAATGGGCGCAGAGACTCGGTGTCCGCCAAACGCTTTCCTCCGACGAGCACGTCGTCCAGTCCCCGCGTCTCGTCATGCGAGGTGAACGATGAGGAGTGCGGACGATGGCCGCGTGCGACTGTCCAACGCAGAGAGGCAGGCATGCGGGGACAATGGGCCGATCCCATCCGGTTGAACGGACAGGGGCTGGCGCATGGTACGCGATCCGGCCCGGAACGCCACCAGGCGCTCACGTCGCCCGGCTCGTCTCGCGTGTCGCGGATCGGCCGGATGTCGCGGGGTTTCCGGTCGTGGCCGTCGGCACACTGGTCTCAGTGAGCCCGTCGAGCACCCCGTTGACCTCGGTATCGGTCAGTCCGTCGCCAATGAAGTCGATCCGGTAACGGGTCGCGCCGCTGGTCCAGGTCACGGTCTGGCTCGCCGGCTGATCGGTGGTCGCCGCGGTGGAAGACTGGATCGCGGGGTGCCCGGCGACGGTGAGGTCCCCCGACTCGACCGCGTCTCCAGACGGCGCGGCGGAGAGGACGATCCGGTCGATCGTCTCGCTGGTGGCGCGGCGGTAGCCGACGGACCAGGTGACGATCGTCCCATCGCCGTTGGGATCGGCGGCGACGGTCTGGTCGATGAGGCCAGCGGGGCCGAAGCCATCGGGCAGGGTCGCGGGCGTGACGATCGTCGTGCCAGTCGGCAGCGCCTCGCGGAGGTCATCCCAGCCGCTGCCGAACGGCATCAGGCTGTCGACGAACGTCATCACCACGTCGACCGGGAGGCTAGCCGCGGTGACGCGGTAGGGAAGCGCCGCCGCGGTCTGGCTCGTGGCCAGGTCGTCCGGACGTCCCGTCTCGGTCCAGGTCACCTCGACGATTATGCCAGGGGCCAAGGCCGTGCTCGCCTGCCCGTCCAGCCGGAGGCCGCCCTGGCCGGGGGTCGTTGTCTGGCGGACCTGGACGGTCGCCTGGGCGCCCCGGACGACGGCCACCGAGCTGGTCCCGTCCCGGACGGTCGCCGTTGCCGCATCCTCTCCGGCCGTCATCACGGCCGAACTATCCGCGCTGGCGTAGCGGACGGCGAAGGCATCGGTCGTGAGCGACTCGATCACGACCGAGTCGAACGTTCCCGGAGGGACCGGTGGGTAGAGCAGGGGACTGATCCCGCCCTGAACCGTCCGTCGCACGGACTGCCAGGTCTCCCGGTTCTGGCTGGCGGTGATCCCGCCGGTGCCGCCGGAAACGGCCAGCGGCGGGTTGTCTCCCGGCGCGGGGACGTAGGCGGAACTGGCATCGGTCCCGGTGCGGTCGGTCGTCCCCGGCTGACCGCCGAGAGCCCCGTCCTGCCGCCCGGTCGCCGCGAACTGGGTCGACTCAGCGGTTCGATCGTCGCCGTTGCCCGGCCAGACCTGCTGCAGGGCGAGGCCGAGCCCCAGCCCGACGATCACCAGGCAGGCCGCCCGCAGCGAGGCCGCGATCGGCCCGGAGCGCCGTCCGGAGCGATGTCCGGACCCGGGACCCGCCGGTCCGACCGGCGCTCCGGACGGCGGGGCCATCGCCATCGGGGCGACCGGACGGATGGCCCGTGGTTGGGATTCCGGTTCGGACGGTCGGTCCGGCCCGGGCAGCGCGGCGAGGACCCGGTCGGCGACGGGCAGCCAGTCAGTTGCGTCGAGGTGGCGGCCAATCCGGGCTCGATCACGATCGAGCGTGCGGCTGAGAGACCGGCAGCGGGCGCAGGAGGCGAGATGAGCGGCGATGCGGCGGGTGTGGGTCGCACCGGCCGGGTTCCCGAGCAGGTCAGCGCCGACCTGCTCGCACCGGAGGGGGGGCCGATCGGTCATGCGCTGGTTCCTCCGGATTGGGGCGCGTTCGGTCGGTTGTCACCTTTGGCAGGTTCGTTCGCGGTCAGGCGATCGTCCTGGTTCAGCGGCCGAAGGAGCCGCAGGTGCCGCGCTCCAGGAGCGGGCTCGTCGAACGCTGGGGCGGTCGCCGTCGTCCGGTCGGTTCCGAGCCCGGTCAGGGCGCCGAGACGGGCGTACTGCTCCCGGAAATGGGCGCGGGCGCGGCTGAGCCGAGTCCGGGCGCTGGCTGGGCTGCCGTTGAGCTGCTCGCCGATCTCGGCCCCGGAGAAGCCGGCGGCGTGCAGCAGGAGCGTCGCCCGGTCCCGCGCGTCCATGCCGTCGAGGATGGTCTCGATGGCGTCGGCTTCGACGATCCCGTCGCTGGGGGAGGCCTCGCTCGGGAAGAGGTGATCGAGACTGCCGTCGCCGGCGTCGCGCTCGGCGCGGGCTCCACGCGCGGCAAGTTGGGAGAACGGAACCCAGCGGATCACCTTGCGCCGGCGAAGGTGGCTGAGGGCGTGATTGGTCGCGATCCGGTACAGCCAGGCACTGAGGTGCGTGGGTTCCGGTTCCGGCCAGGCGCCGTAGGCCGACAGGAAGGTCTCCTGGGCGAGGTCCCGGGCGAGTTCGACATCGCCGACCATGCGGACGAGATAGCGGGACAAGGGCGCCTCGTAGGTACGGACGACCTCGGCGAACCGGGCGTCGCGAGCTGCTCTGGCGTCGACGGGTCGCGGGAAGCGGGGCACCGCGCGGTCCTGGCGGAGGCGGTCGCGCTGCCGGAGCAGGGGCGACCGCGGCAGGGTCATCGGGGGACAGTCTAACTGCCCGCGACGAGGCGTATGCCCGGTGTACGTCGACGCTACCTATCAAGATGCATGTGAGCCGCTGTTTGTTACAGGGATGCTCGAAGCCAGTGCGGTCGAGAGTACCGGGAATGCGGTCGCTCGGCGTGACGCTGTGAGGATTGGCGATAGAGCGGGAAGAATCACACGGGAGACGAGTTTTCGTTCCCGGCAATGCGTGGCCGGGCTGAATGACGGCGCTTCGCGCCTAGGCCGAGCATCGTGCGGTCATCGAGGCCGCGAAGCCCCGTCCCTGAGGCAGGCCACTCATGGCCGGGGTAGGCGGCCTGCCATCTGACAAGACGTCTCCGTTCTCTGTGGATTGAACTCAGAGACGGTGTCGCGATGAGATCTGGTCCGGCCGGCTTGCGTGACGTCGGGGATTCCGATGATGCATGGCGGCGCTACGATCGGACCCGAGGAGGATGGGGTGACGCTTGTTGACCTCACTACGGATGTCCATGCGGCGTAATCAGATTCCGGGGTCCGGCTGCCGTCGCAGGCCGTCCAGCACGAGGTCGAGCAGATGGCGCGATCGTGCTTCCCCGTCGGTGCCGAGGTCTGTCCGCCAGAGGAAGCTGACCAGGAGCAGGAGTTCATCAGCATCGATGTCCGATCGCAGTTCGCCGGCCGCCTTGCCGGCTTCGAGGAGGAGCGTGATCGCCGCGATCACCAGCCCGTAGTGCTCGCCGGCGAGATCGGCCCGGGTGGCCGCCTGCATGGCGTCGGCGAGGCCGTGCTTGATCCGCCCGTAGGCGGCGAGCCGCTCGATCCACAGGCGCAGCGCGGTGACCGGCGGATGCTCAGCGAGCAGGACCGGGACGGCGTCGATCAACTCCCGGACATCCTGACGGTAGACCGCGAGCAGGAGCGCCTCCCGGTTCGGGAAGTGCCGGTACAGGGTGCCCGGGCCGACGCCAGCCAGCTTCGCGATCGAGTTCAGCGACGCGTCGCTCGATGCGGTCAGAGCGGTGCGCGCGACGTCAATGATACGGGCGCGGTTCTGCTCGGCATCGGACCGCATCGTCGATCGCGATGACTCTGGGCCAGGCGTCTGGTCTGACATCGATGCTCCTGTGCTTGCGCTCATCAAGCCCGGATCTTGATAAACGGAGACGTGTCCGTTACGCTACTGCCTGATACCGGAGACGTATCCGTTTCGATTGTAGGCGCCTCGCGGGAGTCGGGCAACCGGAACGGCCAGTACGTCGATCAACGGCGTGTCGCCAGCAGCGAGACCGCCGGGAAGGAACAGGACATGTCGGCAATCGAATCAGGGATCGCCGGGAAAGTCGTCGTGATCACGGGGGCCAGCAGCGGAATCGGCGAGGCGACAGCCCTCCTGCTCGCCGAGCGCGGCGCGAAGGTCGTCCTCGGGGCACGTCGGGCGGATCGTCTCCGGGCGCTGGCGAGCCGGATCGCGGAACAGGGCGACGAGGCGGCCTGTTCCGCCATTGACGTCACCCGGCGCGACGACATGTCCAGGCTGGTCTCACTGGCGACGGACCGATTCGCCCAGCTGGACGTGCTGATCAACAACGCCGGCATCGGGCCGATCTCGCCCCTCGATGACCTGCGCGTGGACGAATGGGACGCGATGATCGACGTCAACATCAAGGGCATGCTCTACGGTATCGCGGCCGCACTACCGGTCTTCCGGGCGCAGAGCTTCGGCCACCTCGTCAACACCGCCTCGACCGCCGGTCTGAAGACGACTCCGAACCAGGCTGTCTACTCGGGGACGAAGTTCGCCGTCCGCGCCATCTCGGAGGGCTTGCGCCAGGAGGCGGGCGACGCGCTACGGGTGACGATCGTCACGCCCGGTTTCGTCCAGACCGACTTCGTGGAGAGCGTGTCCAACCCGGAGGTGCGAGCGCAACTCACCACCTCTCGCGACACGTTTGCGATCCCGCCGGACGCGATTGCCCGTGCCATCGCCTATGCGATCGAGCAGCCGTCGAGCGTTGATGTCGGTGAGATCGTCGTCCGGGCCACGGCTCAACTGTAACGTCACGTCGTCGGGCACTGAACGTCCGGAAAAAGGCATTACCATGACCGTAAAATCACGGATCACCACGCCGTTCGATGCTTCATCCACGGCCGCTGACGTCATCGCGGGAATCGATCTCACCGGCCGCCGCGCGATCGTCACGGGCGGCGCATCCGGCATCGGTGTCGAGACGGCCCGCGCCCTGGCCCAGGCTGGCGCCCACGTCACGCTGGCGGTCCGCGACCTCGACGCCGGCAACCGCGTCGCCACGGACATCGCCGCGACGGCCGCCAACCAGCAGGTTGACGTCGCACCCCTGAACCTCGTCGATCGCGCATCGTTAGCCGCGTTCGTGGCGTCGTGGGAGGGGCCGCTGCACCTCCTGATCAACAACGCCGGCGTGATGGCGACGCCGGAGACGCGGACCCCCGAGGGCTGGGAGCTCCAATTCGCCACCAACCATCTGGGCCATTTCGCGCTGGCGAATGGACTCCACGACGCGCTGGCGGCGGCCGGCGGTGCCCGTATCGTGTCGGTCAGCTCGGCGGGCCATCTCCGCTCACCGGTCATGTTCGACGACATCAACTTCCTGCGCCGACCCTACGACCCGTTCCTCGCCTATGGGCAATCCAAGACCGCCAACGTCCTGTTCGCCGTCGAGGCGTCGCGGCGCTGGGCGGGCGATGGCATAACGGTCAACGCGCTGATGCCCGGTGCGACCCGGACGCCCGGCGTCGCCAACCTGACAATCACGGCCGAGCAAATCACCTATCTGGAGTCGACCGGGACGAGCGCCGTGGACCGCTTCTGGAAGACTCCTGAACAGGGAGCGGCGACCTCGGTCCTGCTGTCAACCTCGCCGCTGCTCGATGGCGCCGGGGGTCGCTATTTCGAGGACTGCAACGAGGCCGGACCGAACGTGCCCGGGACGCAGACCGGCGTGGCCGCCTACGCCCTCGATCCAGAGGCGGCCACGCGCCTTTGGCGGGTGTCGCTCGACGCGCTGTCCTGACAGGTGCTGGTCGGCCGCTGCCTGGCCGGGCGGCAGGGTCACTGCGCCTGATTGCCGGGGCACGTGTGGGCGGACTCCGCTGCGGTCGTTTGGGCAGAATGCCCTGCTCAACTCGGTGAACCGGACCGATGGCCTCCCTCTTACATCCTGTGCGGCGCTCGGATTTTGTGCCCGTTGCCCGTGGCGTGCGTGCTAGAATAGGCGCTGCGACCGGGCCCGCCCGGAGCCGGTCATCCTCCTTCCGTGACACGCCAGTGCCGTGTGTCGCGGGACGATCTCCGGTCTCGGCAGGGGGCCACTTCGAGCACGACGTGGGACACCGCCGAACCTCTCGGTGGGTGCGACGCAGGTCGTTCATCAGGGCGCGAGTCAGTCATGGTACCTCAGCGATGCGGTGATGACCGGCCCGCCCAGGGAGCCGATGGGGCAGCGATGAGCATGCCAGCCACGGATTTGCGAACACTGTTCTTCGGCCCGAACGCCGGCTACGTGCTCGATCTCTACGATCGCTATGCCGACGACCCGACCTCCGTTGACCCCGACGCCCGCGCCTTCTTCGACCGCGCCGACCCGACGGAGTTGACGCGCCTCGCTGCCGGTCCGGCGACGCCAAACGCCACGCCGCCAGTCGCCGGGTCCGCCGCGAATGTCGGCAAGGTCGTCGGTGTCTCGCAGCTCGCCAGCGCCATCCGCGACCTCGGCCACCTGTCGGTTCGGCTCGACCCGTTGGGCACTCCGCCCTATGGCTCACCCGAGCTCGACGCCGGGCACTACGGCCTGGAGGACACCGACCTCGACGCGATCCCCGCCTCGGCGGTCGGTGGGCCGGTCGCCGAGGGATTGACCACCGCCGGCGAGGCGATCGGTCGTCTGCGCCAGGCCTACGGCGGCGGGATCGGTTTCGACCTCGACCATATCCAGGCGCCGTCCGAGCGGGCGTGGCTGCGGGACGCGATCGAGCACAACCGCTACGGCGCGGTCCTCGACGCCGACCGCAAGCGGGCCGTGCTGGAGCGGCTGACGCAGGTCGAGTCGTTCGAGACCTTCCTCCATCAGACCTATCTCGGCCAGAAGCGCTTCTCCATCGAAGGCAGCGACGTCCTCATTCCCGTCCTCGACGAGATCATCGTCGATGCCGCCGCCAACGGGACCCGCGAAGTCATCCTCGGGATGGCGCACCGGGGCCGCCTCAACGTCCTGACCCACGTCCTGGGCAAGCCCTACGAGGCGATCATCGCGGCCTTCGAGGGCGGGAAGGGCAGGCAGCCGACGGCGCCGGACACGCTCGAGTCGACCGATGAGATCACCGGGACCGACGCGACCGACGACGTCACCGGCGACGTCAAGTACCACCTCGGCGCCAGGCTGGCGGTCGACAACGCCACGGGTCGGGTGACGAGTATTCCGCTCGTGCTTGCGCCCAATCCGAGCCACCTCGAGGCGGTCAATCCGATCGTCGAGGGGATGACGCGGGCCTCGCAGGACCGCCGGGACGCAGCTGGCGCCCCGGTCCGGGACGACAGCGCCAGCATGGCGATCCTGCTCCATGGCGACGCGGCCTTCCCTGGGCAGGGGGTCGTCGCCGAGACGCTCAACCTGTCCGGCCTCAGGGGCTACACCGTCGGCGGCACCGTCCACATCATCGTCAACAATCAGATCGGCTACACCACCGACATCGAGGACTCGCGCTCGACGCTCTACGCCGGCGACCTCGCCAAGGGTTTCGAGATCCCGATCTTCCACGTCTCGGCCGACAACCCTGAGGCCTGTCTGATCGCGGCCCGGATCGCGCTGGAGTACCGCCAGGCGTTCGACAAGGACGTCCTGATCGACATCGTCGGCTACCGCCGCTGGGGTCACAACGAGGGCGACGAGCCGACCTTCACCCAGCCGGTCATGTACGGCCGGATCCAGAAGCACCCGACCGTCCGCGCCCAGTGGGCCGAGCGCCTTGTCGCGGACGGCGTGCTGACCATGGACGACGCGAAGGCGATGCAGACGGCGCAGCTCGATCATCTGGCCGAATTGCGGAAGTCGGTCACGGAGGGGACGGCGGCGGCCCCGCCCGAGGAGTCCTTCGTCGGCTCCGGTCGGCACGAGGTCACGACGGCCCTGTCCGAAGAGCGGCTGCGTGGGTTCCAGACGGCGATCCACGCCCTGCCGGAGGGGTTCAAGCCGCCAAGCAAGCTGGCCCGCCAGTGGGATCGACGCGCGAAGGCGCTCGACACCGGCGAGGGCAGGGTCGACTGGGCCCACGCCGAGGTGCTGGCCTTCGCCGGCATCATCTCCGACGGCATCCCGGTCCGGCTGACCGGACAGGACGCCGAGCGCGGCACCTTCAGTCAGCGTCACCTCGTCCTGCACGACAACGCGACCGGCAACCCCTACAACCCGCTGACGACCCTGCCGGACGCGAAGGCGTCGTTCGCGGTCTACAACAGCCCGCTGTCCGAGAACGCCTGCGTCGGCTTCGAGTACGGCTACAGCGTTCACGCCCCGGAGGCGCTCGTCCTCTGGGAGGGGCAGTTCGGCGACTTCGTCAACGGCGCCCAGGTCGTGATCGACCAGTTCCTCGCCTCGGCCCGGGCCAAGTGGCAGCAGGAGCCGTCGCTGGTCCTGCTGCTACCGCACGGCTACGAGGGCCAGGGGCCGGAGCACTCCAGCGGCCGGCTGGAGCGGTTCCTTCAGCTCGTGGCGCGGGACAACCTCCGCGTCGCGAACTGCACGACGGCGGCGCAGTACTTCCACCTCCTCCGGCGCCAGGCCGCGCTGCTCGACATCGACCGGCGGCCGCTGGTCATCATGACGCCGAAGAGCCTGCTGCGGCACCCGCTCGCCGCCTCGCCGCTTGCCGACTTCACCTCCGGCACGTTCCGGCCGGTGCTGGACGACGCGACGGCGGCCGACCGCCGGGCGAGCGTGACACGGCTGGTGCTCTGCTCCGGCCGGATCTGGGTGGACCTGGAGGCCAGCGAGCACCGGGCCAACGCCAGCAAGGTCGCCGTCGTCCGGGTCGAGCAACTTGCCCCGTTCCAACGGACGGCGATCTCGGAGGTGATCGGGCAGTATCCGAACCTGACCGAGGTCGTCTGGGCGCAGGAGGAGCCGCGCAACATGGGGGCGTGGACCTTCATGGAGTCGCGGCTGCGGGAGCTCCTTGGCGAGTCGGTCCCCGTCCGGTACGTCGGGCGGCCCAACCGGGCCTCCCCGGCCGAAGGCTCGGCCGACATGCACGCCGCCGAGCAGAGCCGGATCGTGGCGACGACCCTGGTCGTCCCCGAGGTCCCGACCAACGGCCGGTCCGGCAACGGTACCGCCAGCGGCAACGGCCGGCACAGTTCCCGACGCATTGAAGGGCGGACCCCTGCCTCGGTCGGAGACGATTAATCCGATAGCCCGGCGCGGGCGATCGTAGGGGCGATCCCTTGCGGCGCCCGCGCCGTAAGGCGCCATGCCGTAAGGCGCCATGCCGTAAGGCGCCATGCGGTTCGTGATTGACGGAGGTTGACCTGCACCGCGATCTTGCCTGACGGCGATGGCCGCCGCGGAGGCCGGGCGACCACAAGGGATCGCTCCTACAATGCCGCCTGGCGACCTGGAAGACCGATATCATTCCAGAACTGGTCACGGACGGGCGTGATGAGCGTCCGTCCGGTATGACGTGAACGAAACAGGAGAAGCAGACATGGCGGTCGAGATCCGGGTTCCACCGCTCGGCGAGTCCCTGGTCGATGCGGTCGTCGGGACCTGGCTCAAGGGCGAGGGGGACGAGGTCAGCCGGGGCGAGACGATCGTCGAGCTGGAGACCGACAAGGTCAACCTCGACGTGACCGCCACCGAGGACGGCGTCCTCTCCAGTATCGCCAGGCAGGAGGGCGACGTCGTTACCGTCGGCGAGATCCTGGCGATGCTCGGCGGCGCGGCCGGAGCCTCTTCCAATGGGACGGCTCCGGCCGAGCCGGCTGTGGTAGCCGAGCCGGCCGGCGGCCCGCCGAGCGATGAGCGAACCGTCGCGGTGGACAGTGGCCCGAACGACGCCCCGATCGCGGCGGCTACGTCTCCGGCGCCGGCTCCCGCCGCGGCGCCGGCCGATGGGGACTCCAACCGGGCAGCGCCGATGGTCCGGCGGCTGGCCGAGGAGCATCATCTCGATCTGGCCCGGATCACCGGCAGCGGCCCCGGTGGCCGGGTGACGCGGGAGGATGTGCTCGTCGCGGCCCGTGGCCAGTCGGCGCCTCCGGGCCAGAGCCAGGTTCAAGCTCCCGCTCCTTCGCCAGCCCCGGCCTCGCTGTCCCCGGCCCAGTCGGCTCCGGCCAGTCTCGCCCCGACCGCTGCCCCCGCTCCGGCGAAGGCGGCGACGCCCGCCCCGGCCTCGAGCGGCCGGCCGGAGGAGGTCGTTCGCTTCTCCCGGCGGCGCCAGACGATCGCCCAGCGGCTGGTCGAAGCGCAGCAGACGGCGGCGATGCTGACGACCTTCAACGAGATCGACATGACGGCCGTGATGGCCCTCCGGTCCCGGCGCAAGGAGTCGTTCAAGGAGCGCAACGGCGTCAACCTCGGCTTCATGTCCTTCTTCACCAAGGCAGTGATCGGCGCCCTGCGGACCTTCCCGCAGGTCAACGCCGAGCTGCGCGGCGACCAGTTGGTCCTGAAGAAGTACTACGACATCGGGATCGCCGTTGGGGTCGAGGAGGGGCTGGTCGTCCCGGTCGTCCGCGATGCCGACCAGAAGACCTTCGCGGGAATCGAGCGCGAGATCGGCCAGCTGGCCGTCCGGGCGCGGGACAACAAGCTGACGCTGGAGGAGCTGTCCGGAGGGACGTTCACGATCACCAACGGCGGCGTGTTCGGCTCGCTGCTCAGTACGCCGATCCTGAACACCCCGCAGGTGGGGATTCTCGGGATGCACGCCATCCAGCAGCGCCCGGTCGTCCGGGACGGCGAGATCGTCGTCCGGCCGATGATGTACGTCGCCCTGAGCTACGACCACCGCGTGGTCGACGGGCGGGAGGCGGTCCAGTTCTTGGTGAAGATCAAGGAGCTGCTGGAGGACCCGGAGAACCTGCTCCTCGAGGGCTGAGTGGAATCGATCGGCGTTGATTGCGATGGGACCCGACCATGAATGGATCGGGCTCAGGGACGATGTCGCGGAGATGGTTGGTTCCGGCGGGCCAGGGTGGCAGTCACGACTGTAGCCCGACGGTTGGGGAAGTTCAAGTGCCCTACTGGCGGCTCTATTGCCACGTCGTCTGGGCAACGAGACGGCGCACGCCCTGGCTCGAGGGAGATGCGGCCGACATCGTCGAGGCCGCGATCCGTTCCCATCTGCACGCCCTTCGTGGGCTGGTGCATGGCGTGGCGGTGATGCCGGACCACGTCCATGTGGCCGTCTCGCTGCCACCGTCACAGCTGCTGTCGGACGCGATCGGTCAGATCAAGGGACGATCCTCGAATCTCGTCCGGGTCCGGCATCCGAGGCTGGCGGATGAGGGCTTCTCCTGGCAGGGTGACTACGGGGTGATCTCGTTCGGTGATCTCGTTCAGTGAGACCGGATTGAAGCAGATTCAGGCGTACATCGCCAAACAGGAGACCCATCACCACGAGAATACGGTGAACGGTCGGTTTGAGCGAACCACCGGGCCCGAGATGATGGGCGGCGTATCGGAGCCGCGAGGGACCACGAGCTGATTGGAGCCCCAGAACGTCGCGACATCGTCTTTCAGCCCGATCCATTCATGGTCGGGAATCCAGGGGTATCACGTTCCCGACGGCGGCTCGTCGCTGACCTCGAAGGCCTGGACGATCAGGGCCAGGCCGCCGACGAGGAGGATCGTGCCGAGGACGCCGGTCGTGACCTGAGTCCAGCTGGCGCCCTCGGTCGGGGCGAGACCGAGATTCTGCGCTCGCAGGGTGACGATGAGCAGGATGAAGCCGGCGAGGATCAGCACGACCGAGACGATCTGGCGGGTCCGGTGTGGATGAGGCACCGGGGACGCGCCGCTCAGGGCTGGCGCCGTTGTCTCATCCGAACCAGGCGTTTTGGTCGCCTCATCGGCCGGTGCGTTGACTGGCGTGGGGGTGGCCATGGTCGGACGGCTGTCGCTTGTCATGCGTCGGATTGCCTGACGGTGAAGGAGCGCGGACCCGCGGACGATTCCGGGGACCTGATCGCATTATCCCCGTTCCTCTTGCTCCCGCATGGGAGCAGGGGCCGGACTCTTGCCGATCAGGCATCGCAACGATTGGTACCACAGACCGGAACGACCTCTGGCAGAGGCTGCTGCCAGGGGCTTCTGTCGGGATTGTTCCGCGCCGAATCGTCCAGAAAGCCGGGGCGTTCTCCGCGTTCCGTGGCGGTTTTCGAGAGGTTTCGGCACGGGTATGGGTCGTTTGGTGCCGGGATGCCGGAAGCGGTCGCGCGTCGCTTGACCCGCCGTCATGCACGGGCGAAGATGACCGGGACATTACGGCGGAGCGGTTCGTCCCGTGGGGCATGGCTGTCGCACGGGATACACAGGCGGACCGTTCCGGCGATGGTGGGGAAGCGGGAGCACTCGGTTGGCGTGAGGTCGGTGGCAGGGGTGCCGCCGACAGCCGGGGATGCGTGCTCCGGGCTCAGGCGATCGGCACGAGGGAGCGGGATGCGGCGACGTCTGATCGATGCGGGGCGCCTGGGCAGCGCCCTGGCTTCCGGGCTACGAAGCGGTTCCGGGCAGGACCGGGCGCGACGCCGCCGGGCGCTGCTCCGGTTCGGCGCGCTCGCGGCTGTGCTGGTGCTGGTCCTGAGCCTGGTCGGCCCGGTGCTGGCCCAGGACGGTGCTCCGTATACGACAACCGATCCGAAGTCACCCGAAGGCGGGATGATCCAGGGTCTCTACCGGCTCATCTTCTGGATGGGCGTGGTGGTCTTCGTCTTCGTCCAGTTCCTGATCGTCTACACGGCGATGCGGTTCAAACGACGGCGCGCTCAGAACACGCGGCCCAACCAGGTCCACGGGCACCGCACCCTGGAGATCACCTGGACGGTCATCCCGGCGATCGTCCTGCTGATCATCGCCGTCCCGACGATCTCGACGATCTACTCGACGTACGCCGCCAGTGACGACACCAGCGGGGCGACCGTCGTCGAGGTCTACGGCAAGCAGTGGTGGTGGGAGTTCCACTACCCCGGCCTGGGCCCCGTCGATGCGCAGGGCAACGCGACCGACCTGATCACCGCCAACGAGGTCCGGATCCCCGAGGACCAGAAGGTCGTCTTCAAGCTCTACTCCAACAACGTGATCCACTCCTTCTGGATTCCGGAGATGACCGGTCACATGGACGTCATCCCCGGTCACGAGCGCCGCCTCTCCTTCACCCCGCGGGAGTCCGGGACGTACTACGGCGAGTGCGCCGAGTTCTGCGGGACGGCCCACGCCTGGATGCGCTTCATCGTCAAGGTCCAGCCACGGGCCGACTTCGATACCTGGACGGCCGCCTGGAACGCCGGACCGGGTGCGGCGACGGCTGGCTATGCTCCAGACGGTAACGTCGCCCAGACTCCACGCGAGTTTGGTCAGTGCCTGCTCTGCCACAACATCACTGGCACGAACGCCATGGGTGCTCAGGACGGTATCTCAGCGGATCCAACCAGCAATAACGCCGGACCGAACCTGACGCTGCTTGCCTGCCGCGATACGCTGGCCGCAGGACTCCTCGAAAATACGCCGGAGAATCTCGCCCTCTGGTTATTGAATCCGGGTCATGTCAAGGAGGGCAACTATATGTACGCTCTCGACACCGGCATCAAGAATCAGGGCGAGGAGGGCGCACTCACACCTGAAACAGTAAGCGCTCTCGTTGCTTACCTCGAATCGCTGAAGCCAGATGCAGGCTGTCCGGAGAACGGCACTGCCAATGGCAACATGAACGTCGACGCGCTGGCCGAGAACGCCGCTCCGGTCTCGACGCCCGCTCCGGCCACTCCCGCCGCGACGCCGGTCGGTGGAACCCCGGTCGCCACGGGCGGCGCGGCACCGGCCGGGCCGGTCATGCTCGAGGGGTACGACATCGGCTGGACCCAGAAGGACCTGACGGTTCCGGTCGGTGGGACGATCGACATGTACAACAGCGGCGTCCTCGAACACAACTTTGCGATCGAGGGCTACAACGACGCCTCTCCGGTCGATCTTCCGACCGGCGGCGAGCATGTCATGTGGACCGTTCCGGCCGACCTGGCGCCGGGCACCTACACCTTCTACTGCACCGTTCCCGGACATCGCGAAGCTGGCATGGAAGGCAAGATCACCATCACGGCGCCGCAGTAGGCATCATCGGCCACCCCTGCACCACAGGGGTGGCCGGACACCGGTCGAAACCATACGATACCAACCATCGCGTCACACAACGTCATGGCATTCGTGAGCAGTGGGACAGGAGCCGTCCATGGCGACCCTAGCGCATCCGCAGACTCTGACCCGGCCCGCGTCGACCGATTACCCGTCGGAGAGCGGCCTCTGGTCGTGGCTGACGACGATCGATCACAAGCGGATCGGCATCCTCTACGGGGTGTCGGCCATCGTCTTCCTGTTCATCGGCGGCCTGGAGGCCATGCTGATCCGGCTCCAGCTGGCCCGCCCCGAGAACAACCTGCTCAGCCTTGATACCTACAACTCCGTGTTCACGATGCACGGGACGACGATGATCTTCCTGGCCGTCATGCCGGCCTCGACCGCGTGGTTCAACTACCTCGTGCCGTTACAGATCGGGGCGAGAGATGTGGCGTTTCCACGGCTCAACGCCCTGAGCTACTGGTTGCTGCTGGCCGGCGCGTTGATCCTGAACCTGAGCTTCCTGGCCGGGGCGGCGCCGAACGGCGGCTGGTACGGCTACGCGCCGAACACTGAGATCCTGACCGGCCTCACCAACGAGTTCAATTCCGGCCGAAACATCGAGTTCTGGGCGCTTGGCCTCCAGGTGCTCGGCTTCTCGTCGCTGGCCGCCTCCTTCAACATGATCGTGACGATCTTCAATCTGCGGGCGCCCGGCATGACGCTGATGCGGATGCCGATCTTCACCTGGGCGACGCTGATCACGTCGATCCTGATGGTCCTCGCCTTCCCGGCCATCACCATCGCGTTGGTCCTGCTCCAGCTCGACCGCTTCCTCGGCACCCACTTCTACATCTCGTCGCAGTATCTGCCTGGCGCCGACGGGAACATGGTGCTCACCCTGACCGGCGGCGACCCGTTACTCTGGCAACACCTGTTCTGGATCTTCGGGCACCCGGAGGTCTACATCCTGGTCCTGCCCGCCTTCGGCATCGTCTCGGAGATCATCCCGGTCTTCAGCCGGAAACCGCTGTTCGGCTACGCGGTCATGGTCTACGCCCTCGCCGCGATCGCCTTCCTCGGCTTCGGCGTTTGGGTCCACCACATGTTCACGACCGGGCTGGGCCCCACGCCGACCGCTATCTTCTCCTCGACGACGATGCTGATCGCGATACCCACCGGCGTCAAGATCTTCAACTGGGTCGGCACGATGTGGGGCGGGCAGATCAATTTCAGCACGCCAATGCTCTTCGCGGTCGGCCTGGTCTCGCAGTTCACGGTCGGGGGGATCTCGGGGGTCATGCACTCGTCGGCCCCGGTCGATACCCAGCAGAGCGACTCCTACTTCATCGTCGCCCACTTTCACTACGTGCTGTTCGGCGGGTCGATCTTTGCGCTGATCGGGGCCGTCTACTTCTGGTTCCCGAAGATCACCGGCAAGATGCTCGACGAGAAGCTGGGCAAGATCCACTTCTGGTGGACGTTCCTCGCCTTCAACGTCGCCTTCTTCCCGATGCACTTCCTCGGGCTGGAGGGAATGCCGCGCCGCTACGCCTCCTATGGCGCGGGTTCGGGCTGGTGGTTCTGGAACGTGGTCGTTTCGATCGGCTCGTTCGCGCTGGCCGCCAGCTTCGTCCTGTTCGTCTACAACATCGCCAAGACCCTGCGCTCGAAGGAGACGGTCGGCAACGATCCGTGGGACGCAGCCACCCTCGAGTGGACGATTCCGTCCCCGCCGCCGGTCTACAACTACAAGGTCATCCCGACCGTCACCAACCGGGACCAGTTCTGGGCCGACAAGTACGGCACGGGCACACACCACGACGAGGAGAGCGACGTCGAGGTCCGGATCGCGGGCGTAAAGGTCGGGAACTTCAGCACCGACGACGAGGAGCCCGAGGACGAGGCGGCGACCCGTCGCCAGGGCAACGACACGGGGGACATCGAGGAGGAGCAGCACATTCACATGCCCAACCCTTCGTTCTACCCGCTGATGGTCGCGATCGGCATCTTCTTCGTCGCGTTTGGGCTGATCTTTAGCCACCCGCGCCTTGAGATCGAGCGGCTTAGCCTGCCGATCCTCTCGCTGGCTGGCGTGTTGGTGATGCTGGTCGGGATCGCCGGCTGGTCGTTCGAGCCCGCCGCCGACCCGGAGCCGGAGATCGACGACGCTACCCCCATCGGGACCTCCTCGGCCCACGCCTAGGGCCTCGGATCAGGACAGGGACCGGCGGCACAGTCCGCCGGTCGATCATCGGGAGCAGTGACCTTGGCAACGACGGCACTCGAGGTGCAGCAGGCGGGCGGCGGGACGGGACATGGCTCCGGCCATGGCTCGTCCGGCCACCCGCCGACCAGCACCGGCATCGACAGCAAGAAGCTGCTGATGTGGTGGTTCCTGGGCAGCGAGTGCGTGCTGTTCGGCTCGCTGATCGCCACCTTCATGATCTACCGCAACCGGGCCCAGGACCTCTCGTTCGGCGCCGTCGACGCCACCGGCCTGACGGACACCGGTCTCTACGCCTCCGGTGGGCCGTTCCCCAACCAGATCCTCGACCAGCTCTACACGGCGGTCTCGGCCGGCGTGCTGCTGTTCAGCTCGTTCACGATGGTGCTGGCGGTCGCCTCGATCGGCCGTGGCAACATCAAGGCGTTCCGGGTCTGGACGCTGGCGACGGCGATGCTGGGCGGGATCTTCCTGGCCGGTCAGTACTTCGAATACACCGAGTTCTTCCACGAGGGGCTCAGCATCCAGCAGAACATCTTCGGGGCGGCGTTCTTCACCCTGACCGGCACTCACGGGATGCACGTCTTCGTTGGCATCATCTGGTTGACGATGCTGTCGATCGTGTCCTTCCGCGGCGGCATCTCCCAGAAGGACCGCACCAACGTCGAGGTGGCCGGGCTCTACTGGCACTTCATCGACATCGTCTGGATCGTCCTGTTCACGCTCGTCTACCTGATGCCGTACCGGGATGGCAACGCGACCGCCGAACCGGTCGACGGGGCGATGCGTATCGTCCAGGCGTTGCCGTTCTTCTAGGAGCCGCGCCACTCCCGGTCGGGTCAGACCTGACGGGGCGAAGGGAGATCCTATCCATGTCGGCAACGCACATCAATTCCCAGTCTGAGGACAACTCGGTCGGGCATCCCGGTGACCGCGTCTACTTCAACATGCTGTTCCTGCTGGCCGCCCTGACGGTGATCGAGGTGATCGTCTTCTACGTCACCGAATCAATCGTCCTGCGGGCCGGGATCCTGGTCGTCCTGCTGCTGATCAAGTTCGTCGCGCAGGTCGGCTGGTTCACGCACCTGCGCTACGACGACCGGCGGCTCTCGCTCGTGTTCGGCGGCTGCCTGTTCATCGCGCTGTCCGTCATGGTCGCCACGGTCGCGATGATGGCTAGCGATAATCTTTTCATCGGTCGGGCGTTCAAGTAGTGAAGAGGGGGCGACGGCGATCCGGCAGGGAGCGATACGTGCCAGGCGGCACCCGTCGCCCTCGGCGTTTTCGCCCCGGCAGGGATGCCGGTTCCGGCGTGTGATCCGGTCGATGCCGTCCGGTCGGAAGAGGCGGCTGACGTACTATTGGCCGTGGCTCCACCGCTCGCCCGACGACGATGCCCGGCCGTAAACGGTCTGGCTGAACGACATCGGTCGCGAAGCCGACGGCCAGGCACAGCACGCCGCGATCCGAACGTCGCTTGTGTCAGCCAACGTCGAATCCAATGTCGTTCAGCTGGTCCCTTCCGGGCCGGTGCGACTGACAGGACGCCGTCATGCCGCTCCTTCCTGACCTCGTCAACCGGATCCCACTGGCCCAGCTTTCGGACGGTGCCCCACGGGGTGGCTGGTACACGCATTGGTCGATCAACCCGTTCGTCCTGCTCGGGGTCTTCGTGGCCGCGGCCGCATATGTCTATTTCACCGGCGCCTGGGCTCGGCGACAGGCCCGCTCGGACACGTACCGGACGTTACCGCGGCAGCGCGTCTCGTTCTTCCTGGCGCTGGTGCTGTTCCTCGTCGCGCTCGGCCCGCCACTAGCCGACTGGGCAACGTGGTATCTGCTCACCGCCCATATGGTCCAGCACACTCTGCTGACGCTGTTCGTCCCGCCGCTGCTGCTGCTCGGGCTGCCGGCCTGGCTGATCCGCCCGGCGCTGACGCGGTTCCGGCCCATCGAGCGGGCGGGATACGCGCTGACGCGTCCCGTGTCGGGTTTCGCCCTCTCGGCGCTGGTGACCATCGTCTTCCACGTTCCGGCGGTCATGGACGTAACCTGCACCAACCCGCTCCTCCAGGGGTTCGAGCGGTTCAGCTACGTCTTCGCCTACCTGCTGTTCTGGTGGTCGATCGTCGGGCCGCTGCCGGAGTGGCCGAAGCTGAGCGAGCCACTCCAGTGTCTGTTCCTGTTCCTGCAGATGCTGCCGATGATCCTCGTCGGGGCGCCGATCACGCTGGCGAACTCGGTCATCTACAGCCACTACACCGAGCACCCGTTCGGCCTGTTCGACGTCGATCCGCTCGTCGATCAGCAGATCGGCGGACTGCTGATGTGGGTGCTGGGGATGGTCGGGATGCTGATCCCGCTGTCGTTCATCTTCCTGCGCTGGGCCAGCCGGCAGGATGCCGAGGCCCGGGGCGAGAGCCGCCCGCCGGCCCCGCGTGGCGCCGGCGACTAGGCCATCGACCGATGGCACCCAATGTGTGCCGCAGTGACAACCGTTGGCGCTTCCGAACTCGCGCATCGGTGCCTATACTGGGGGAGTTCCCTGCCCCGGGCGCACGGTGATCGTGAACCGAGACGATCGCCACCACGGTGACCCCGGTCCGTCCCCTGACGGACACCCGGACGGTCCCCTTGTTGGAGCGAGCCATGGTCGTCGCCCAGTCACCGCCTCCGCCGACGATTCCATCCGTTCGGCCGACGGCCTATCGTGAGCCGACGCCTCCGGCCGCTCCCGACGACCGGGCGCCGGTTTGGGCGTTCATCTGGACCCTGTTCGGGTTCAAGATGGCGATCGTCGGCATCATCCTTTACACCCACCCCGGCCACGCCACCAACCTCCTCGTTCTGGCGACCACGTGGTTCTGGGTCATCATCCCCATGATCGCGCTGACCGGGCCGGTGGTGTTCCGCTGGCGGCTGATGAGAATCCGGAAACGCCGGGCCGCCCTGCGGCGGTCGGAATGGATTCTCGACGCCGACCGGATCAGTCCGGGCAACGACTGATCGCCATCCGGTGATTGCCATCCCGAGTCATCGGGGTGACCCTGGCTGGCGTCGCCCGACCCGGATGTGGCAGTGGCGCCGGACCGCTGGACAAGAGCCGGGCCGACCGGCGAAGATCACGCGGAATAGTTGGATCGGCCGGCGGCGACGCTGACCGCTGTGGGCGTCCGGGAGACAGGTCCGTGAGACAGCAGGCGAACTTCGGCAAACTCTTCCTCCGACCGATCATCCTTCTCGTGATCGTCTTCTCGCTGGCGGTCGGTTTTGTCGTCGGCTACGGCGAGTGGCTCCTGTCGGCGACGGACTCCACCATCGCGAAGGACTCGTTCGCGCGTCCCGAGATCTGGGTGGCGGTCATCTCCGGCGCGGTGATCGTGCTCGTCGCCGGGCTGATCGCCTACAGCCCGGCCGGTCGCTTCGCCTTTCTCGAGCAGGGCAAGATCGTCGGCAAGGAGCCGATCTTCGAGCCGCCTGCTCCGGGGCCAGCCGCCATCGCCCGGATTGGCGCCACGGGCAATATCAGCCAGATCGACGCGGGCTACACGCTGTTCCTCCGCGACGAGCCGCTGGCCTACGTCGTCGGCACCGTGCCCGGTCGCCGCGGGCGGGGCGGGTATCTCTACGCCACTGGATTCGAGGGCAACGCCCGCCAGATCTGGGTGCCGGTCGAAGCCGTGGCCGATGTCTACCCGGACAGCCGGTCCGCCTTCCTTTCGGCGCGGGGCATGAACCCGAACGACTGGACGGTCATGCCGGAGTCCGTCAAGCCAGTTCGTGGTTCCTGAATTCACCGGTCGGTCGTCGCCCGGATGTTGACGGGAAGCCGTTGGCTGCACCATGAGACGCGGACCGGGTCGATTGGGACACTCCCGACCGATCCGGTCCGCGTCTTGTCGCAACCTGGAACAGGGCGCGGCGAGAGCTGAATCCAATTGAGGTTCCTCAATGAGACTGCGGCTGATCCGGAGTGCGACCCTTGTCCTCGCGTATGCCGGCCGGTCGATCCTGTTCGACCCGATGCTCAGCCCACAGGGAGCGATGGACCCGGTCGGCAACGCCGCCAGTTCGAACCGCATCCCGCTGGTGCCGCTCCCGATCAGCGATCGCGACCTGGACCGCCTGCTGGATGGACTCGACGGCGTGATCGTCTCGCACACCCATGAGGACCACTGGGACGCCGCGGCGATCGAGCGGGTGCCGCGGCACCTGCCGCTGTTCTGCCAGCCGGTGGACGCCGTGACGATCGCTGAGCAGGGGTTTCGGGATGTGCGACCGATCGATGTTGTCGCTGAATGGGGCGACATAACGGTGACGCGAACCGATGGTCTCCACGGGACGGGTGAGATCGGAGAGGTAATGGGACAGGTCTCCGGCTTCGTCCTTCAGGCTGAGGGCGAGCCGACACTCTACCTGGCCGGCGACACGATCTGGTGCCCGGAGGTCGCGGCGGCGATTCGGGAGCATCGACCCCGTGTAACGGTCGTCCATGCCTGCGCGTCGCAGTTCCTGACCGGCGACCCGGTCATCATGACGGCTGGAGACGTCCTGGCCGTCGCGGCGGCCGATCCGGACATGACCGTCGTCGCGACTCACATGGAGACGATCAATCTCTGCCAGCTGACCCGGGCGGGTCTCCGTGCCGCGGTCGATGGAGCCGGTGTTGGCGACCAGGTCCTGATCCCGGTCGACGGCGAGGAGCCTGGCTGGGACGCGTAGAGTTCGACCGACCGACCGACCGACCGACCGACCGACCGACCGACCGACCGACCGACCGACCGACCGGACGCGATTGCGGCAGGCGGCGGTGGGGCGACAGTGGCACAATGGCGATCGGACGAGACCAGACCAGAGAGAGGGATCCGGCGCGATGACCACAGCAAAGATCGACGGGGCGACCGTCGAGATCACGACCGGTCTGACGACGGAACTGCGGGCCGCGGCTGAGGCGTCCGTCGAGCGGGTCGCGACACTGGCGGGGGAGGTAGCGCTGGTCGCCGCGCCGTCCAACCACGAGGCTGACCGGGCTGGGTTCGTCGCCGGGCGGCTCCGGTCGATGGGGTACGAGCCGGAGATCGATGAGGTCAGCAACGTCATCGTCCGGCGCGGCTCGCGGGGCGGACCGGCGATCCTGATGATGGCCCACACCGACACGGTCTTCCCGTTCGATGTCCCGCTGCGGGCGGAGCGCGACGGCGACTGGCTGTCCGGCCCCGGCGTTGGCGACAACAGCACATCGGTCGCGGCCGTGATGACGGCGCTCGCGATCCTCGACGAGCACGAGGTCGCGACGCCGGCCGACCTGATCGTCGTCTTCAACGTCGGCGAGGAAGGGCTCGGCAACCTGCGCGGCGCCCGCGTCGCGACCGACCGCTTCGCCGGCGAGGTCTCCGGCGTGCTGGTCATCGACGGCAAGATCGGCCATGTCACCAACGGTGGCGTCGGCTCCAGCCGCTGGCGGGTCACGGTCGCCGGTCCTGGCGGCCATTCCTACATGCACTTCGGCCGGCCGAGCGCGATTCACGGGCTGGCCGGGATCATCGCCGGGATCGCGGCGATCCCCGTGCCGAAGGAGCCGAAGACGACGCTGAACGTCGGCATGATCAGCGGCGGGACATCGGTCAACACCATCGCGGCGACGGCCGAGGCGATCGTCGATCTGCGATCGGAGAGCGCCGACTCGCTGGCCGAACTCGTCGCCAACGCCCGCGCCGTCGTGGAGCGGCTCGGCGAGAGCGGCCAGGGGCTGACGGCGTCGATCGAGATCCTCGGCGAGCGGCCGGCCGGAGTCCTGCCCGTCGAGACGCCGCTGATCCAGCTGGCGGCCGACAGTGCCCGGCTGATCGGCCACGAGCCGCGCTTCAACACCTCCAGCACCGACGCCAACATCCCGATCTCGTGGGGGATTCCAGCCGTCTGCGTCGGGATCTACGACGGCGAGGAGGCCCACACCGTCAATGAACGGGTCTTCGTCCCGTCGCTGCGGCTGGGGATGGTCCATCTCGTCGACCTGATGATCCGGGCCGGGACCGTCTCCGCCTAGCGCGTTGGAAGGGCTGACTGGCTGCCCCGGAGCAGACCTCTCCCCCGACGTGGGGAGCACGCCGTTGCTTCGAGATGGGGTCTTTCGATGAGCTCCCCTGAAGCGGTCTGGAAGGTTGGTGTCGCCATGCGGGTCCGGAGCCTCGATCACCTCGTCCTGACCGTTGCCGACATCGATCGCAGCGTCGCGTTCTACGCCGGCGTGCTGGGCATGGAACCGGTGACGTTCGGCGACGGCCGGACGGCGCTGCGGTTTGGCCATCAGAAGATCAACCTCCACGGGCCGGGCGAGCCGATCCTGCCGCGGGCAACCCGGCCGACGCCGGGCAGCGCCGACCTCTGCTTCCTGGTCGACGCTCCGCTCGAAGACATCGTCTCTCGGCTGGCAAAGCACGGGATCGCTCTGGAGAGCGGGATCGTGAAGCGGGACGGCGCCGCCGGGCCGCTTCGCTCGGTCTACCTGCGGGACCCCGACGGCAACCTGATCGAGCTGAGCAACTCGCTCATGGAACTCCCGGCGACGTGACGGCAATCACCGTGAGATCACCATCCGATAAAAGTGTTTATCACAACCGGGTGAGCGCCGAGTTACACGGCAAGGCCGACGCGCTACCAGCCGATCCGGTCCGCCGCTCCCAGCCAGTCGAGCAGGACGCGGTGCAGCCGTTCCCAGACCCCGGCCCGCGGCCAGTAGCGCGAGCGGCGCCAATAGGCCATGCTGGAACCACCCCCCATTTCCTCGGTCAGTAACTCCCACGGGATGCCGCTGCGCAGGACGAAGACGATGCCGGTTAGGGTGGCTAGGACGGGGATCCGGGGCGGCCGCCCTTGGGCGTGGGTGGATCGGGCGGGATTAACAGTGCGATGACGGCCGAGCGGTTATCGGGCTCACGGAGCTTGCTCATGTGCCGTGTCGTCGGAGACCCATTTTCATGGGTTTGAAAAAACTCTAATACAGCTCGGCGGTCCGGGTCGCGTTGAGGATCGTTGCGGACAATCTGTGACAAGAAGTCCACATTTAGGTAGAAAACGACTATCAAGGTACTACGGGTAGCGGTTTGCCTTGCTTTTCGTGCGCAAGATCACTACACTCCGCCGTAGGCACCGTTTGTCGACGCTTACCATCATTGGAGCAGATCCAGATGGCTAGTAAAACGTACAAGCCCGGCAATATCGCACCGGTCAGTGGTCAGTACCCGATCTAGGGCCCTCGCGGAGGCAAGACTGGTGCGGAGCGCACCGTCGTCAGGGGGGAGCCGTTTCCGCCGACCCCAAAGCCCGGCCAGACCTTCGGGACGTCGGACAGGACCAAGACTTCCTAACCCGTCAGCCTAATCCGCCGTACGCCGACTTCATCAAAGCGCTCTGCCGTGACCAGAGGCTTGCCCTATAGCTGAACGACAGCCCCTAATCGCAACTGCGGCGACGAACGGTGTCCACCTCGCCCCTTGCTTCTGATTACGGAGACATTGATGATCACCTACAGCAACCAGGAAACCCTGACCGCCGCCCTCGTGTAGAACTACCCGCCGACCGGCAACGTCGCCGTCGTCGTCGTCGTCGCGATCAACTTGGTCCAAGACTTCCTCAATAACTTGCCCCATCTGGCGACTGGTCACCAGTTCGCGGTCGCCCTACGGGCTGATGTCGCCCAGCCAGCCGTTCTGCCGAGCGGTGAGATGGTCTTCTTCCTTACGATGCAGCCGCGCAGCAGGGTTTGGGCTAGCTAGCTCGCAGGTGCCGCTTGTGGCAACGCCATGTGCGACTCGACAAGGAACACGATGTTCGCGGCCGCCAGGTGCAGGGTGTAAAACGCTAGCTGATCAGCTATGACGCGCGGCGTTGCCCCAGCACCATGGCCGCTGTTCTTGTTCCGATTCGTTGGCGCTCCCGACTCAAGCAGTGCGGCGATCTAATTGGTGTACGACGCGTGATAGGCCGCGAAGAACGCGTGGTCTTTAGTGGTCCATCCGGCAAATTGCCGCGGTAGACTTGGGGCCACTAGGAGGTGCCCGCATGCCTCGTCCCTTCATGCTTCGTCCCCTGACCGACGCCGAACACGCTACCATCCAGCGGCTGGCCCAGTCCCGCACCGAGCCGGCCCGTACGGTCGAGCGCGCCCGCATGGTCTGGCGTGCCCATCACGGCGAGCGCGTCCCCGCTATTGCCCGCGCCCTCGGCGTCAAGGTCGAGACCGTGCACCTGTGGCTGGGACGCTTCACCAGCGGAGGCGTCGACGCGTTGGTCGATGCTCGTCGCTCCGGACGGCCCCGCACCTATACCCCCGACGAGGTCAGCCTCGTCATCGTTGCCAGCCTGACCCGGCCGGACGAGCTGGGCCTGCCCTTCGGGTGCTGGACCCTCGACCGGCTGACCGCCTACGTGCATGAGACCCACGGCCTGCTGATCAGCCGCAGCCGGATCGGCGAGCTGCTCCAGGCCGAGGGGCTGCGCTGGCGGCAGGAGGAGACCTGGTTCGGGGAGCGGGTCGACCCGACCTTCGGCCTAAAAAGGGGGCCATCGTCGCCCTCTACGAGGCCCCACCACCCGGCAGTGTCGTGATCTGTCTGGACGAGATGGGCCCGGAGACGGCCCGCAGCCGGCCGGGACGGCGCGTGGTCCGACCCGATGTGACTGGGCCGCGCCGGGTGCGGGCGACCCAGCAGGCCGACTATGGGCGGCGGGGCAAGGGCTACGTCTTCGGCGCCTTCGCCCCCGCCACCGGCGCGGCCTGTACGCGGCTGTATGGCGGCCGCACCACTGCCAACTGGGTCGATTTCCTCGATCAGGTCGACGAGTGGGTGACCGACGACCTGGTCGCCCCCGATGGGCCGGACGGCAGCGCGGCACCGGTCGACCGGGTCTACGCGATCCTGGACAACCTGTCGACGCACCGGGCGCTGGACGTGCTGCTGTGGGGCGTGCTGCATCCGCGGTGGGAGTTCGTGTTCCAGCCGGTGGCGGCGGCCTATCTCAATCTGATCGAACCGTGGTGGAAGGTGCTGCGCTCGCTGGCGCTCAAGGGCCGACGCTTCGCGACGTGGGCGGAAGTGGAGCGGGCGATCGGGGCGGCGACGGACTACTGGAACACGCATCGGTACCCGTTCGTCTGGGGGCGACGGCGGCACCGGCGGGCGGCGCGTTCGGCCAGCGTTGCTCACCTCCCAGTCCACCCCTGAAGTTGCCGGATGGACCATTTAGAGGGTGTTTACAAAGGGGAGTAGGCTGGAGCGGACACGCACCGCTGGAGGTGCCCGCATGTCCCGCAAAGCCTCCCCCTCCGACCTGTCCGATGCCCAGTGGGCGCTCCTTGCCCCCCACATCTCGCTCGCCCGACCCGGTGGTCGTCTCCGACGCCACCCCGAGCGCGAGCTCGTCAATGGCATTCGGTACGTCCTGCGCACCGGCTGTCCCTGGCGCTACCTGCCCGAGAGCTTCCCGCCGTGGGAAACCGTCTACGCCTCTTTCCGGCAGTGGCAGCGCGATGGGACCTGGGAGCGCCTCCATGACGCGTTGCGCCGCCAGGTCCGGGTCCAGACCGGACGCGACCCGGAGCCCAGCGCCGCCATTGTGGATAGCCAGAGCGCCAGGACGACGGAAAAGGGGGGCCGCGCGGCTCTGACGGCGGCAAGAAGGTGAATGGCCGCAAGCGTCACCTGCTGGTCGACACGCTGGGACTGATGCTCGCCGTGCTCGTCCATCCGGCGGACGTGCAGGACCGGGACGGGGGCCGACTGCTCCTGCCGGGGCTGGCCGAGCGGTTCCCGCGTCTGGCCCACCTGTGGGCCGATGGCGCATATCAGGGACCGTTCGCGGACTGGGTCACCGAGACGCTGGGCTGGTCCGTGACCATCGTGCGCAAACAGCGGCGCTGGGTACGGGTCGCCGAGGGGCAGGAGGAGCCGCCGTACCCGGTCGGCTTCCAGCTGTTGCCGCGGCGGTGGGTCGTGGAGCGGACGTTCGGGTGGCTGAGCCGGCACCGGCGGTTGAGCAAGGATTATGAGGCGTTGCCCGAGGTGGAAGCGGCCTGGATCCACCTGGCCATGATCGGCGTGATGGTCCGCCGATTGGCGCGTTCGTACGCCTCGTAAGCACCCTCTAAACCTCCCGGACAGCTCGGAGAAGAGTTCGGTAGCATCCTCAGAATCGGCCCTTGGCACCATCATTTCGTTGATCCAATCAAGCACGGTATCTGGCTCGGCTTTGTACTCCGCAGTGGCCTTGGCAACGATGTTGGGAGTGACTAGACCATGCTTGCGCCAGCTCTGGTATCCCTTGAGCATCCAATTGACGATGCCTGAGCCTTCCCCTAGCAGCTTCTCTCGGAGCTGCGTATCCGCCGTGGTTAGGAAACTTTGGTCAAAGGGAATGAGCCGGATTCGACGCCAGATACCCGCGTCTGTTCCTTGGATGATGGGTTTATTGTTGGTCATCAACCAAGGGACAAAATTGGGTGTGTACTCTATGAAGGATTTGGCGTAGTTCTGTCGCGCCCTAAGCCGGTCTCTACCCGTGATCGTCTTCACCTTGGCTTCTTGAAGCTCTTTGTCCTCTTCAAACTCGGAGGCCAGGACGCGCCGTGTGCCCTTAGCATCCACAAACTCTTCATTCCGTCCGTTCCTTTTGTCAGGGTCAAACGCTGAATAGGTAATTCCGGTGGTATGTTTGCCGAGTAGTTCACCTTGGACATTGAGCAACGTGCTCTTTCCGTTAGCACCATTACCAATAGCGATAAAAAGCACTTCTTCCCGTGGATCACCGGAGATGGTGTAGCCGCAAGCCGTGTGGACGTAATCGCGGGTTGACTCATCCGGCAGGATTTCGGAGACGAACGTATCCCATTGCTCGGCAGTGGCCGTGGGCTCATAGTTAACGGCAAAGACCTTGGTGTAGAGCTTTGCCGGGTCCGGAGCTTGGAGACGTGGCAGAAAGCCGGGGTTGTCGAGATTGCCCGGCTGGTCAAAGTTCCGAAGGTCAATGTACCCATTGGGAAAGGCCAGGATATACGTCTCAGCATCAAAGTCTTCCTCGGCTGCCGTGACGCTTGGAAGCTTTAGCACCAACTCCAGGATTGCCCGATTCTTGTAATTCGTCCGAAACTCTTTCGCTTGACGCTGGTAGTCCAGGGCATCTAGAGGCTGTTATGGACTTTGGGCGATGGAGATAACGAGTTGGTGGGCCATCAGGCAGGCAAAGGCGATGAAATGCAGGCCGGCGACCGTTTCCGGCAACCGTTCGTAGTCCCGCGCCAGCCGGCGGAACCGCGCCGCCCAGCCGAAGCTACGCTCTACCACCCATCGCCGCGGCAGCAGGACGAAACCGCGCTTGGCCTCGGTCAGCGTGACGACCACCAGGTCGATGCCCTGCTCGCGGGCGGCCTCGGCCGGCTTCGGGCCCGTGTAGCCGTCATCGACGAACGCGACCTCGACCGTGTGGCCCGTTTCCGCCTGGACCGCCGCCGTCAGCTCGGCGACCGGTGCGCGGTCGTTGGTCTTGGCCGGCGTGACCAGCAGGGCTAGCAGGTTGCCGAGGGTGTCGACGGCGACATGGGTCTTGCTGCCTTTGCGCTTCTTGGCCCCGTCCCAACTCCCGCGAGCCCCGCTCTCCGGGCTGCTCTGCAGCGTGCGGCTGTCGAGGATCACCGCCGTCGGGTGGTCGGCCCGCCCGGCGGTCCAGCGCAACAGGACCCGCAGATCGTGGACCATGTCGGCGAAGCGACCGGCCCGGATCCAGCGCTGGCTCTGCTGGTAGACCGCTTCCCAGGGCGGCAGGTCGTGGGGCAGGGCGCGCCACTGGGCGCCGGTCCGCACCATCCAGCGCAATGCGTTGTAGACCTCGCGCAGATCGTGGTGGCGCTGCGGCGCGTCGGGGCGCATCAGGACCAGGTAGGGGGCGACGAATGCCCATTCGTCGTCAGAGACATCGGAGGGATACGGTTTGCGGGATGCGGTTTCCATCCCCCAAGCCTACCAAATCCATAACAGGCTCTAGGACTTCCTTGGTATCAACCCACTCATTCGCTTTGGTCTTGTGGGGTTCGCGCCGCTGATCCTCGGGAATGTTTGCTAGCCAACGCTTGCCAAAGCTGAGCAGGTCTTCAATGAAGCCGAACATCAACGCCTGAGCCGTATTCTTTCTATCTTCCTGCCAGTGGTTAGACACGTCGTTCCACATAAAGGTCTTTGCGTTGGGAATGTACCTAAGCGTTGCCGCGTGACGCTCGGCAAAGGCCGTGGCAAGGCTCATCTCATCAAAGATGATCGAGCGGAGCGGATCGTTGGCATCGTGGGTACAGGCGCTTTCGACTACTCGGATTAATTCTTCGTCGGCAAGTGGGGGAACGAAGTCGATTCCGTTTCGGGATCGCATCGCGGCAATGATCGCGTCATAGCTCCCACCGATCCCCCGGAGCTTGCAGGCTTCTTTGTACGCTCTATCATTGCGAAAGCCGCTTTGGACTTTATCGACTTTGGCAAGCCTATCGCCCTTGGAACTTCTCAGACTGATGAGATGCGCCAGGAGTTCTTTTGGCATCTCGGCTAGACCAGCACGGGTCAAGGGCCGATTCGGGGTGTAGATTGCGCCGCTGGGATGAATCGAGCCCGGCGCGGGAACCTGCCCACCATCGCCTTTGACATCAATCACGTTGCCGAGCGCCCCAATCAGGTTGCCAATCCCGATACCAGGAGCAAGCAGGAAGATATGCCGTCCCCGCGCCGTGGTCTGGCAGTAGGTGTCCGGCTCACTGAATCCAAGGCTTTGTTGTAATTCTGCCCATCGTTGCTCGGCTTCGGGGCTATCAAGGTCGATCACCACAAAACCGGACTTGGAGCCCGTTGCAATCCCGAAGTTGCTATTGGGGTATTCCTGAAACCAGGTGCCGAGTTGGTCCGGATCAGCGGTGGCCGAAAGTTGCCACTTGTAAAGAATGGGAACCTTGGTCCTGATTCCAAGCGGAGTCAGCGCGAAACCATCAGCGGCATAGGCGGCAAGAGCCGCTTGGTACGTGGTGCCGAGCGATGGGGCAACGGTATAGACAGCATCAGGCGACAGTGATACACTCATGGAGACAATCCTTTACATATCGTCGGGAATCATCCCTTCCTATGCTTTTTGAGTCGGAGCATAGGAAGGGATTTATTTTTATGATTACCGATACCAAATAGCAATCACAACATAGAGCCGATGGGTAGAACGCTCTCATATTGGTAGGTATAGAATCCTCTATTATCCGCTGACTGTCAAGCGAAAGTGGCTAGATTGGGCGTGATCGTATGCTGTTGGTCCATCGAGCCGACTTTTAAAGTCTTTAGAACACCAATTGGTGAAGTTGGCCGACTTGGAGTGCCAGCGGCTAGACTGAGGTTCCCGCAATACCCCGCTCTGCGATTGGCTGTCCAATGGACGGGGTGTTTGTGTGGAAGGTCTGGACATTGTTGAACAGCGTGCAATCGCTATCATTGCGTTAATAGCTGTATTGGGATTTTCCTTTCTGACATTCGAGCTAAATAAGCGGAATATTGAGGAAGAAAACAACTGGCTTCGCCTGAGAGAACTGCGAGAGCAGGAAAGATTAGCCAATACGACTGAAGGTGCCAACCAAGCGCGGGTGCTTCGCTCTGGGCGACCGAAGGTGTTTCGTTACCTTGATACCAGCATGGTTGACAGCTACTTCGATCAGATCAGCGATGGGCTCACCCTGAGTCAGGCAACCAGAGAAGACAGTCGGTCCTCGGGAAGCGGCATTGGTGCGTCCCTGCAAGGAATCGGACTCAACTTTAAGCGTGAGAAGTCTGACAGAGAGCCAGGAACTTTCTCAGGTGTCGATTCTGCCGATTGGAAGTACAAGGTCATTGAAGATGACATGGTACGAACCAGGGTGCTCCGCTTCGGTCTTGAATCATTTGATACCAAAGTAGAAGAAAGGGGAATAGAGAGTATGCAACTCCTTTCCGTCATGGCTCTGGTGCGTACACACAGGAAGAGCAGCTAGCAGCGACCGAACAATTCCGACGTACTACGATCATTGGTCGAGCCTTGCAGACGATTGATGACTTAGCCGAGATGCCCGGAGACGTTGATTACGTCGCGCTTCGGGGTAACCTTGAAGTGACGCAGGCTGAGACCAATTCCAAGGCTCCCACACTGATTCTTCCGCATCCTGCTAACCAAGTGTTGCAAGATAACGATATTAAGCGCGCATTTGCTAGTCTTCACTTTCGAGTCAATTGCAATCCGGATTTCATTAGAAACGAAGCGTTTCAGTCGGTAGGTCGCCATGATAGGATGGCCGTAACAGTGATTGGTTACATCTCTCACTTTTCCGACGCCGGGTGCGCCTTGGAAATCACTCCCATAGCAATCTACTAAGAGCTGACAACCCTTGCCGCCATTCCCGAGAGGCAAGGGCTCTGCTTTTAGTCGGCCACTAAGTACCCGTCCCCATTCTCGGCATCATCAAACCGGATTCTGAGTCGCGGCAAAGTGGCGTTTGGAGTGACCGACCCGCTCGGCCCGCACTCGCCCTACGCATCCGGCCCGTGGACGGCGCCGCCGGGCGATGCCATCGCCCGGCGGCGCCTCGGGGTCGCCGCCATAAACCGCGACGGCGTCAGCATCGAGATCGCCGGGTTCGACGCGGACCCGGTCGCCGACGTGGCGTTCGAGCGCCTGGCCCGGCTCGTCGCCTACTGGGCCGACTGGTGCGGCATCCCCCACGGCGGCTGGCCGGTCAACCCGGAGACCGGTCTGACGTTCGTCTACTGGCACAGCGAGTTCAACGGCGCCAAGTCCTGCCCCGGCGTCGTCGTCCGCAAGCTGACCGCCCCGCTGATCCGGCGCGCCGGCGAGCTGCTGCGGTCGGCGCAGGCGGCACCGTCCGGCGGCGACCCCGAACCCATCCCGTCACCGCCTCGTCCGCCCGTCGATCTCGACCTGCCCAGCGGCGTCACGGTTCAGGACCTTGTCGACTGGTTCGGCTCCGCCCCCGCGCCGGACGGCTCCGGGCGCCGCTTCACCTTCGACCCGGCCGGTCCCCTGAGCCGCGCCTGGCGGAAGAGGCCGGACGACCGGCGTCTGGCCGGCGCTGGAGACGGTCGAGCGGGACGCCGGCGGCGTGACCTTCCGGTTCGCCGACGGCTGGACGCTCCGGGCGCTGCGGGACGGGACCGTCGTAGAGGTGGCCGATTGACGGGAACGGCTCCGGACGAACTGGCGCTCATCCCACGCACTCGGCGCTCATTCCACGCACTCGATGAAGGAGGGACGAACATGGACACGGACATCACCCTGACCAGCATCGTCATCGGATCACTGCTGCCAAACATCATCGCCATCGTCGTCCAGCCGGTCTGGCGCAAGGAGACGCGGGGCCTCGCAGCCTTCGGCATCTGCGCCGTCGCCGGGGTGCTCATTGCCCTGTTGCAGGGGGACATCGGTCGTGGCGGTGACGTTGCCACGTCCGTGGTCGCGGTTCTGATCACCAGCCAGGTGCTCTACCAGACGCTCTGGCGGCCGAGCGGGATCGTCCCGGCGATCGAGCGGGCATCATCCCCCGCGGACACGCGGGTCGTGCCAGGCCCGTAGGGACCGCGACGGACACTCGATCGCGGTCGGCCCAGGGAAGGGGACGTGGGACGATGCCCGGTGACGAACGGCACTCGGCCGACTGGGCATCGCGATCGTCCGGTCCGCTTCAGGCGACCGGGCGGCCGATGTTGACCATCACGGAGTAGTAGTCGACGGGATAGGTCAGAGACTCGTTGCGACTGGCGTCGGCCCGGTAGAAGACGCCCGCGACGCCGGCACCGGTCGGAACGACGAAGCTCACGATGCCGCCGGCGGCGCTCCCCTCCGGGATGAAGCCGGACCGGAGGTTATCGGCGTCCAGCGCGTACTTACCGACCAGGAACCCCTGCGAGGTCTGGATGAAGAACTGGTACGGATCGACCGAGATGCGGCCGTCGCCGGGGTTCTCGACGGTCACCGTCACGCCGACGAGGCGCATCTCCCCGGGCTGGCCCGGCGCGGTGGCATCCCCGGAGAACGGGTCCTCGTAGTCGGTCACGGTCACCCGGGCGAGGGGCTGCTCCGCCAGGTCGTAAGCTGTCACCGGTGCGCCGAACGTCGGGTTCGCGGTGCCGTCGATGTCAGCGACGAGCGTGCGGTGGCCGTAGAACTGGTCGTCGCCATCGAAGTTCAACGTATCGCTCTGGTAGATGACACTCGTCACCGCGACATCGTCCGGCACCTCGTAGAGCACCGTCCCCGAGCCGCTCCCACCGGCGAAGATCAGCCGTCCCGCTCCCTCGCGATAGGGCAGCGTGTCCGGACCATCAGTGGCAGTCGGGACCAGCTGCACCCCGCGCGACGTCTCCAGGACGAGTAGCTCGCTGCCCGTTCGGGGCGGTAGTCCGGCGACCACGCCGGGCGCCAGCGCCAGCGTGTAGGTGACGGCGACGAAATGGGCATCGCTGGCCGGTTTGTCGCCGATGTCCTCGAATGGGTCGATGACGGCGTCGATCGTCAGCGTCCCGGCGACCACCCCCGTGTCCGGTGACTGGATGGCGGCCGGCTGTCCGATCCGTGGTGCGGCGTTCGCCATGCCTGTGCTGACCGGCCGCGGCGGCCCCGTTTCGGGTGTCGCATCCTGCCGGGCGAGCGCCCCGGTCACGGACGAGATCGTCAGGACACCGGCCAGGACGATCAAGCCCAGTCGCCGTGGGATCGACATCGCATCCTCCATTCATGCCACGGATGGGCGCCCCGTGACCCAGCGATCGAGCGACCAGCCCGTCCCACCGGGGGGCGCCCTGGCGCATCCTACGGTCGCGTCCCGGCGCTGTCCATCACCGCTGGACTGATGCGCCGGTACCGCGGCGGGAACCGATTGTCGTAGCAATGACTACGATTATGCTCAATATCGATGAGTAAACGACCCTGTTTATAGAGAGAAGACGATCTCGGTTTTCGTCGATCTACCCAAACGGCCGCTATGCTGTCTATACTGCTGCTGTTGCCTTCGTCCGGAAAGCGTTACTGGTCTGCCTGCCTGGAGGTCGCCATGCGTCTGCCACGTCGTGTCATGTCCCTCGTTGCGCTCCTGGTCCTCGCCCTGGCCTGCGCCGTGCTGCCGGGCCCGGCCGCCACGGTCTTCGACGGACTGATCCCGCGGGCGGAAGCCGGAGCCGGCGGGAAGCCGACCATCACGGGACTTTCGCCGTCAGCGACCCTCAATGAGGACACCAGCCGCATCCTCAACTTCACGGTCGAGGACATCGGGACCGCCTCGCAGGATCTCGAAGTCGCCGCGGGCCGGGACCCGGTCCATGGCACGGTCGCGTTCGGTCGCGACGGACAGGGCCAGAACCGGTCCGTCACCTACACGCCAGAGGCCAACTACAACGGCGCGGACAACTTCACCGTGCGGGTCACTGATGGTGCGAACCGATCGACTAGTCAGCGAGTGGACGTCACTGTCAACGCTGTCAACGACCTGCCAAAAGCCAAGGCTGACACGCTCGCCAGCAGCGCCGAGGACACGCCCCGCACGATCCCGTTCAGCGATCTGACCGGCAATGACTCGGCTGGCCCCGCTGACGAGGACCAGACCCTGACCGTCACCGCTGTCTCGAACCCCAACGGCGGCATGGTCGAGATCGGCACTGACGGTGTCGTCTTTACGCCAAGCGCCAACTACAGCGGTCCCGCCTCGTTCCGCTACACCGTCCAGGACAGCGGCGGCCTGACCGATGCCGCCAGGGTCACCTTCACGATCACCGCCGTCAACGACGCCCCCACCGCCAGCCCGCAGTCGGTGACGACCGATGAGGACACGGCACTGACGATCACCCTCGGCGCCACCGACGCCGACAGCACCGCCCTGACCTACACCTACATCCAGCCCGCCCACGGCACCGTCTCCGGGACCGGCCCCGATGTCACCTACACCCCCGCGTTGGATTACAACGGACCGGACAGCTTCACCTTCACCGCCAGTGACGGCGACCTGACCAGCGCCCCGGCGACCGTCTCGATCACCGTCACGCCGATCAATGACGCCCCGATTGCCATGGACGACACCCTTGGTGACAGCGCCGAGGACATGCCTCGCACGATCCCCTTCACCGACCTGACCGGCAACGACTCCGCTGGCCCCGCCGATGAGTCCGATCAAACGCTCACCGTCACTGCCGTCTCCGATCCCACGGGCGGCACGGTCGCGATCGATGGCACGGACATCGTCTTCACGCCAACCGAGAACTTCAACGGTCCGGCCAGCTTCACCTACACCGTGACCGACAGCGGCGACCCGGCCCTGACCGCCTCCGCGACGGTCTCCTTCACCATCACCGCCGTCAACGATCCGCCCGTCATCGATGACGACGCCCAGGACGATATCGTCACCGAGGCGACCAGGGCCCAAGGCGCCTCGGTCCCCTTCACCACGCCGACCGCGACCGACCCCGACACTGGCGACACGGTCACCGTCACCTGCCGGATCGGCGAGACCGTCATCACCTCGCCCCATGAGTTCCCGCTCGGTGAGACGACCGTGGACTGCACCGCCACCGACACCGCCGGCGCGGAGGACACGACCAGCTTCACCGTCACCGTCGAGGACACGACCGGCCCGGTGATCACCTTCGTCGGCGGTCCGCAGCCGGGGCAGAGCTACGTGCCACGGGCACTGCCGGCCGCGCCAACCTGCACGGCGACGGACACCGTCAGCGGTGAGGTGCCCTGCACCGTGACGGGCTACGGCACCAAGGTGGGGACGTACACGCTGACGGCGCGGGCCCAGGACGCGGCGGGCAACGAGACGGTCGAAACGCGGGACTACACGGTGACGGATCGCTCCCGGCCGACACGCCCGGCGCGACCGACTGACGAGCCGCGGCCGACACGCCCGGCGCGACCGACTGACGAGCCGCGGCCGACGCGCCCGGCACGGGCGACCGAGGCGGCGCCAGCTGCGGTGACGGGGGTGGACGTGGCGCCAGCGGCACCGGTGGCGACGGACGTGCCGCCAACGGTCGAGCCGACCGTTGAGCCGACCGTTGAGCCGACCGTCGAGCCAACAGTCATCCCAGAGACGCCGGTACCAGTCGAGTCGACCGACTCGGTCGAGACGGTCGAGACGCCGGAGACGCCTGTCGGCTAGCTGACCGGCGCGCTCGACGGGCCACCCGGCTGCCTCCGGGTGCGACTGGCCACACAACCAGGATCACGCCAGCGCCCCGGACGGTTGCCCAACCGTCCGGGGCGCTGGCCGTATCGTCGGGACGCCAACAGAGTCCGAGGAAACGCCGGGTTGTCGCCACGCCGTGGCGGCGGGCAGACCGCTTCCCCCCGGCTCCCTCGCCGGGCCCGGTAAGGGGGAGCCGCCGCTTCCTGATGACCATGCGGTGTTCGACCGAAATCCGTATGGTTCGTCCGGATGCCGTATGACGTCGTCTGTCCGGGCATCCGTGTCGAACCTGGCTCGCGTCGTGGCCCCTCGGCGCGGACCCGGACGAGCGTGACCGGCGGCGGAGCATCCGATGCTCCGCCGCCGGTCACGTAACCGCTGGGCTGATTGTCGGGAATCGTCAGCCGCTAGGCGTTCGGGTTGCCGATGTTGACGACGATGCCGGAGTCCGGGGAGAAGATGACGCCCGAGACCTCGGCCTCCTCCGGCAGCACGAAGAAGATCGTGCCCTCGGCCGAGTCGCCGCCGCCGATGCGGCCGTCCTCGAGGACCTCGACGTCGCTGTCTGCGCCCGGCTCGACGCCGTAGGCCGTACCGAAGATCAACCCCTCGCCGGTCAGGATCTGGAATTGGCCCGGACCGAAGTCGATGCCATCGTTGGGGATCAGGTTCTCGCCGGCCACCGTGACCGCGATGATGCGCTCACCGGAGGACGGGGCCGAGTACTCGCCGTAGTCCTCGAACGGATCGACGTAGTCCGTGATCGAGACGGCGGCGTACTCATCGCCCTCGACGGTGTAGGCCGTGACGTCGTCACCGACCGCCGGGGAGGCCGTGCCGCTGACGTCCGCCAGCAGCGTGTAGTAGCCGTACCCGGTGTAGTAGAGGCCGCCGATCTCGACGCCGTCAGGCAGCTGATAGAACAGCGTGCCGGTCGCGCTCTCGCCCCCCAGGATCGCGTCGGTCGTCAGCTCCTCGACGTTGGAGTCGTCGGGCAGCGACACGTACGCCTGCGAGGCGAGCAGCCCCTGATCGGTCCCGAGACTGAGGTAGTAGGCCGGGGAGTCGAGCGAGTCGTTCTCGACCTCGTTGGTGACGGTGTACTCGACCGCGATGTAGCGGGTGCCGCGCTCCGGCGCGGAGTACTCCGAGTAGTCCTCGAACGGGTCGGTGATGTTTTCGACGGTGATCGAGGCGATCTCCTCGCCCGTGTCGCTGGAATAGATCGGGACCTCGTCGCCGACGACGGGCGTGTCGCTGCTGGCGGCGGGCGTCGCGGCCGGTGTCCCGGCGTCAGGCGTCGCGTCGTCCTGGGCGAAGGTCGTGGTGGCGGTCCCGACGGTCAGCAGGGACGCCAGCGCGATCGCGCTCAGGCGGTGCAGGATCGACATGTCTCATCCTCCGATTACGGTGAGCAAGCGCCGCGCGGTGGGCGCTCGGCTGGCCGGTCTCTGCCGTCCAACGATTGGTCGTGGCGCCACGGATTCAGCGCCAGCGGTGATCCTACTATCCCGGTGATGACCCTGTCGATTCGGCTTGACCGATTATCGGTGATATCTGACGAACGCCGGAGCCGAGATCGCTTCTCTTGTGACGGTTGTCATAATTGATGACGGGGCGGACAACACACGGATCAACCGATCCCCGGGCCATACGCGTCCAGCCAGAACGGGTTGGTCCAGGCCCGCTTGCCGCGCTCGTCGATCACCGTCACCCGGCAGGACTGGCCAGCGAAGGCATCCAGCGGGAAGCTGGCTTCGGTAATCGTCTGGCCGTCCCTGGCGAACAGGTACTTGTTCAGCGGTGGGCGCCCGGCCGCATGGATCGACGTGACCGGGGAGCAGCGGATCACGACCTGATCGTCCTCGATCCCGACATGCTCGATCGTCGGGCCCTGGGAGCTGTAGAACTGGCCGTCCTTGAGCGCCTCCAGCAGCGCCTCCGGCGTCGGCTCGTCCGCCTGGACCATCACCCAGCCACCGAAGTGGTCCGGCCGGCCGTTGAAGTGGGCGTCGTCGGCGGCGTAGCCAAGAATTCGCCTCCCCTCGATCGTCAGCAGGTCGGCCATGAACCAGCCGTCGCCCCGGTCGGCGTCGGCCTCGTGGCCGGTGTTGAAGATCTCGATCGCGTGGGCGTCCTCGATCGACTCGACGTCCCGCATCTTGACGCCGTACCAGGCGGGGTGGGCGACCCCGACGAAGGCGCCGGCCGCGATCGCGCGGGCGGCCAGCTCCGGCCCGCTCTCCTGGTCGCCGGTCGGCGGGAAGTCGAGCGGCAGCCCGGCGGCGACGATGTGCCAGTTCTGGCCGTTGTCGAGGGCGGGGGCGTGCAGCTCGGCCCCGATGATAGTGGTGAAGCCGTCAGTGCGGAGATCACGCGTGTCGCTGACGGGGTAGTCGTAACGCTCGATGAAGTGATCGGTCAGCGCGATGAAGTCGTAGCCCTCGTCCCGGTAGGCGGCGACGACCTCGGCCGGGCTGAGGCGGCCGTCCGAGTTGGTCGAGTGGCAGTGGATGTTGCCGCGGTAGAATCGCCCGTTCCCGTCGAATGGCAGCCCGAACACATGAGACTCCTTGTGATGGATGGGGCGCGGCCCGGCACGATCGGGCAAGTGGGTTGGCCAGGGCTGGTCTTCCATGTGTGGACGACCGGCCGCTCAACCGAGAGCCGGACTGACGGTACACGGTTGGCGCATTCTGGGCAAACGTCTTCGAAAAGATGGCGATTACTGCTGCTCGGGGATGGGCAGCGTGTCAACGAGCGCAAGGACGTCAGCCAGCGCCTGCTCGAACGGGATGAACAGGACCCGTGTTGTCGTGGCCAACTCGGCGTAGCCGATCCGGGCGCGCCGGGCAAGTTCCGGGTCGCAGAAGGCGGTGCGTGATACGGGGACGTCCCGGGCCGCGGCCTTGGTCAGGAGGAATGACGCGATCGTCGCCGGGTCGAGCGGTGTGCCCTGGAGAATCACGGCGATATCGAGTAGGTCCTGTGGTCGCTGCCGATTGCGATGGACCTGTTGGATCAGGGCGCGCAGCTTCTCGGCGACGATGTCCTCCGATGCTCGAAATCCTCAGCGACGGGAGGCCAGCACCCGGTGAGAAGGTCGACTCAGCGCAGATCGGTTCGTTGATACTGATCTCGACCGGGACGATGTTGGGGCTGGGACGCCCCTGGGCCATTCGTTCCCGCAGAGCGACCTCGTCCGGCAACGCGTAGCCGATTCGAGACGTGAACGTCACGAACGTCCGGTCGGGGCCTGGCGGGTGTTGCCGGACCCGGTGAACAGCGAGGCTCATTTCCTGCCGCAGGGCCGCCTGCTCGCACCCCGCGCTGAGGTAACGCTCGATCTCCTCGGGAATCGCGACCATGCTCTCGCTGGTGTGGTCGAACGAGAAGTCGAGGTCAATGGTGCTGCGATTGACGGAGAGCGCGAAGTCGAGGGCATTACCGCCCTTGAATACCAGGGATTGACGGAGGGCCGGCGTCAGGGCGATACCGGCGGCGATTGCGGCCTGAGCGTAGCGGCGACGTGCTGCTTCGCGCGAGAAGCCATGCCTGGCTCTCCATGCGTCGAGATCGGCAAGCCGTGACGGAATGGCAGGAAGGCTCGGAGGGTCAGGCCGCATCATCGTCGAGTGCCTCGGTAGGAGCATTGATTGACAGGTTCCAACGCTCATCGAACGTCGGAGCAACGGGCTCGGCGGCGACCAGGCGGCTCGACTCCCCACGTCTGGCGATAGCACGCCAGCGATCCAGCACGAGGTGGTTCAGCCCGAGACGATCGAGGACGTAGCCAACACGCTGGTTGAGGACCAAGACGCCCAGACGATCGACGATGTCGGCGACCTGGTCCAGGTCGAGAATCGGGGCGGCAATGACCCAGGCCCGGAAGACATTTTCAATCCCGCCGCTGAGGTCTGGCCGCTGCAGCCCATCGATCAGCGTCCGTTCGATCGTCGTGACTCGCAGTGTGGCACCGTAAGGCTGGTCAGCCTCGAAACCCAGATAGTGTTCCGAAGGGATGACCTGCCAGGCGATCCGTATTCCCAGGATGGTGTCCGGACGGATGATGGGAGGCGTGGGGATGCCCTCCCAGTCCTTCAGGCATGAGTCGACCGGCGGTATCTCCGAAATGCCGTCCCGTGGGGTCGTTACGGTGATACCCCGAGGTACCTGGACCGTAAGGCCGTGGAATGTCAAGGCGGAGAGATGAGACACCATCGCCCACGGGTCGAGTTCTGCCAGAATCTCGCGCTCGTCCAGGTGCAACATCTTTGCGTATGGAACCGAAACCTGATACAGCTCGTCATGGTTGGCAAGACGCATGAGATCGCCATTGCGTTCCATTGCCTTGAGTATGGGAAGCACCTCTGGAACCGACTCCGGCAGCCGGGACCAGCGGCGCGCGCTGGCTGGAGTGTTCACGGTAGCGCGACGAAGCAGGATCAGGGCTCGCCACGGGGACAGTACGCGTCGATGTTGGTCGGCAAGCTGGCGAAGAATGGCGTCGCCGGCCGTGAGCCGAATCCCTTGAGCCACGCTGCTACCCACGTCCCGTATCCTTCCAGCTATAGGATGGAGGATACGGGCTTCGATAGCACTGTCAAGTCCATGAAGGAGTTGGGTGCGCATCAAATGCTCTGATTCAGATGGTGAGATCGCGTGATGGGGGGAGCGGTGCGAATCACGATGCGCCCGGCGATGCACGACGATCTCCCGGCGATCGTCGCGCTCTACGCCGACGACGTCCTCGGCGCGGCCCGCGAGACGCCGGACGACCTCGCCCCGTACGAGGCCGCCTTCGACCGGCTGATCGCGATCACCGGCGTGACGACGGTGCTGGTCGCGGAGCGCGATGGCGCGATCGTCGGGACGATGCAACTGACGGTGCTGCCCGGCCTGTCTCACCGCGGCATGAACCGGGCTCACCTCGAGGCCGTCCGCGTCGCGGCGGCGAATCGCTGCGACGGAATCGGCACGCAGATGATCCGCTGGGCGATCGCGGAAGCCCGCCGGCGCGACTGCCGGCTGATCGAACTCACCTCCAACCGGCAGCGGACCGATGCCGCCCGGTTCTACGAGCGCCTCGGCTTCACGCCGTCTCACACCGGTTTCAAACTGACCCTCTGACCGGGCAATCCAGGAGGTCGAGATGCCCTCGTTGCCGGGTGCATTGACGGTTCGTTGCCGGGACGGGATGCTTTCCCGGTTGACAGGTCATCCCGAAGGCTTCCCTCCTGGAACAGGGAAGGGCGCCAACCGACAGCAGGAGAATTGACGATGCCATTGACCGGTGAGTACGAGCCAAGCACGTCCGACTGGGCCCGCGAGCAGGCGGAGCTCTACGAATCGTCCGGCGGGACCGAGGGAACGGAGATGCGCGGGATGCGGGTCGTCCTGCTGACGACGGTCGGGTCGAAGTCCGGCAAGCTGCGCAAGACGCCGCTCATGCGGGTCGAGCACGATGGCGAGTACGCCGTCGTCGCGTCGCTTGGCGGCGCCCCAAAGAACCCGGTCTGGTACTACAACATCGTCAGGGAGCCGCACGTCGAGTTACAGGACGGCCCGGAGCGGGCCGATTACACCGCCCGCGAGGTCGCCGGCGACGAGAAGGCCGTCTGGTGGGACCGTTCCGTCGCCGCCTTTCCGAACTACGCCGAGTACCAGCAGAAGACGGATCGCCAGATCCCGGTCTTCGTCCTGACCCGGAGGGGTGACGGCCAGAGCTAAACCGGACCTGGGGCCTCCCCGGAGAAGGGGCGCGGTTCGTCGTGTTGCCTGTTTCTGAAGGGGGCCGGTTGGTGGTCCCGGCCGTAAACTGCCGGGGCAACAGGCGAGTCGCCGTCCACTTCGACGACGACGTTGGCGGGTGCTCGTCTCAGGGCACCACACCCCCATTGCAACCGAAATCCCCATTGGCCAGCGCGACACGCGCCGGCCAATGGGTGGGGATTTTCCATGGGGTGGCGGACTACCCCTTCATCAGCCGATTCGCGATCTCCTCCAGCTCCTCGGGCACGTACCCTGGCGCGAACACCTCCGGCTCATACGTGCCGGGGTTGGTCTCGCCACCCTCCGGCGGGCCGTCGACGACGTTCAACGTCGCGCCGTCCTCCGGGTGGGCGCCCTTCCAGATCTTGTCGATGTCGCGGTAGTCGTCCGGGCTGAACCGGTAGAGCGTCGCATGGCTCTGGCGGTCCATGAAGCGTTTCGTCTCCGGGAAGACGGTGTTGGAAATGTTCGGGATGTTGAGCATCTTCGGGATCTCGACCCCGGTCAGTTCCTCCAGCGCCTTGGCGTAGGCCAGCTGGTGGACGCCGCCGCGAACGAGCAGGTAGCCGAGCATCTCCCGGGCGATCGGGTTATCCGTCATCTCGTAGACACGCAGTTTGCCCATCCGGGCGCCGCACTCCAGGAAGAAGTTGTGGAGCATGTCCAGCACCAGGTCGCCGGTGTTGAAGATGTAGTCGCCCTGCCAGGGCGCGTTGGTCGAGTTCACCCCGAGCACGCCCATCCCGCCGTTGAGGAAGTGGTGCGGGTTGCCGACGCCGAGCACGTCCTTGAGCGGGGCGTCCTCGGCCGGGCCGCGACCAGCCGATCCGGTCAGCAGGCTGCCGACCGTCGCGCCAACCAGCTCGACGTGGCCCAGCTCCTCGGTCGCGATGTTGGCGATCAGGTCGTAGAACGGCTTGAGCGTCTTCTTGCCCCGGAAGTTGAACGACTGGTAGGTGTAGTTCATCAGCGTGGACATCTCGCCGAAGCGTCCGCCCATCAGTTCCTGGACGGCGTTGGCCGCCTTCGGGTCCGGGTTCTCGGCGACCGGCATGTCGATCTGGAGCCGGTCAATTCGCAACCACATCTGGTGCTCTCCTTGTGTCGTCCCGCAGTTCCGCCCGGCCCGATGCCGTGCTGAGCTCATCACCGGTGTCGCCAGAAACGTATCGCACGGATGCTGCCGGGACTGGCGGGTCGTAGGGACCGGATGGGCCGGAAACGCCGTTCCGGTTGACCCTGTTTGATTCCGTCCTCTGGCGACTGACCGCTGGGGGTGGCCACAAAAGCGATCCTCAGTCCGTTCTGGTCGTCATGGAAGCCGGCGGCCGCCAGACGCCCTGCCGCACGTCCTGCCACGTCACCACCAGCGTATGCGGGAGGGTAAGGATGGCTAGACCGACCAGGTAGAGCCCGGTCAGACCCAGCGGCCCGTCGGACGCGGCCGGAGCGACGAGGTAGAGCCCGGCGAGCAGGACCAGGGCGCCGACCGTCGGCAGCGCGGCCTCGCGGGCGAACCGGCCGAGCGCCTGGACCACCCAGCGGGACCTGGTGATCGTCAGGTACGGGGATTCCAGCAGGATCACCCGGGCGATGTGCCGGGTCGCGTGCCAGCAGCAGAAGTAGATCCCGATCGCCAGCACCGGCGGCACGACGGCGAACGTGATGGCCAGCAGGGCGGTGTCGGCGACACTCATCCGCCACGCTCGCCGGTGAGCGGGCTCGGCATCGGGCCGGGTGACGACGAGCGTGACGACCACGATCGCCGCGAAAGCGAACCCCGCGACCAGCCGGGTCCGGTCGTCGAATACCCAGTCGCCGCCGCTGCTGCCCGGCCCGAACAGTTCAGTCGACGCGTCCATGACATTCCGGTAGATCCCCGGCGCCACGAGCAACGGGACCAGCATCGGCAGTCCGCCGCGGACGACCAGCGTCAGGCCGCGTTGCAGGTTCGTCCTCAGGACGCCCGGACCATCGACCGCGAGCAGGGTCTGGAGGTCGCCCTGCCCCCAGTGGTACCAGGTGAGGGCGACGAAGAGCCCGAACGCCAGCACCGGCATCGCTGCCCAGAGGGCCAGATAGCTCCCGGCCAGCAGGAGATAGACGGCGACGATCGGGCCGATCGACCGCCAAGTCATCGGCCAGCCGGCGAGCCACCCGACGACGAGGTGATCCACTGCCCCGTGGGGCAGACCGAAGAGCAGGAGGCTCGCGATGAGCGGGATCGCCTGAATCCAGAGCGGGAGCGACAGCCCGACCAACGCCAGCAGGGCGACCACGACCATCACGGCGACCAGCACGACCCGTGAGGGGCGGATCACGAGACGGAGCAGCACCTGACGGGTCTCCGCCGTAAGCTCGGTCCCGGCCGCGTCCGCCCTGCTCACCGCGACGCCGGCAGGCGTTCCTCCTGGAGGGGCATCCGGCGGTGGACCGCGACGCGCTCGCTCAGCCAGAGGATCGCGACCAGCCCCTGGACGACCATGACGTTGGTCATCAGGAAGAAGACGGCTTCCTCGACCGGCAGCCCGAAGAGGGCGATCCCGGTCGTGTAGCGCGGGGAGATCTCCCAGACGCCGAGGCTGATCGCGATCCGGTCGGCGGCCCACAGGTAGAGCGTCGGGACGGCGACGCCAGCGACCATGGCGGATCCCGCCCGGGAGAAGATGCCGCCACCCCAGCCCCACTGCAGGGCGAGCACCGGCAGCGACCAAACCAGGATCAGGCCGAGGTACGTCGTCGACTGCCACAGCAGCATCGAAGCGGCGGCGACGGCGACGGCGACGGCGACGAGCCCGGTCGCGACGATCATCCTCGGCCGGAGCGGCCCCCGTTCGATCCGGGACCATCTCCGGCCGGCGGCGATCCGGTAGAACCAGAGCCCGGTCAGCACGGGTTGGAGGATGAACAGCGCGTACTCCTCGATCGGCACGAACCCGATCGTTCCCACGACCCGATCGGCACCGTAGTCCCAGACACCTATCCGGACGACGTGGTTGTCCCATGGCGTCGTGTAGACGACGGCGATCAGCGCGATCACCGGGAGCGCCCCAACCGCCCACCGGCTGGCGCCGCGTAGTGGTCTCGGCGGGACGAACAGGAGCAGCAGGATCGGTGGCAGGATGAAGCAGAGGTGGAACGCGAGATACGTCACATCAGCGTCCTGTCCAGCGGCCGTCCCTGGACGGCCCGGCGACGTGTCCCCGCGCACCGGAAGCGGTGGTGTCGCCTCCGTGCCGCATGTGCGGTGCCAGTCGGCGCATCGGACCACTGATCCGGAGCGTATCTGAGCCGGATCAGCGGCCGTCCGGCATCGCCGACGCCGGACCGTGCCCGTTCAGCCACGAGCCGCCATTGACGCAGGGAGCAGCCGCGTCACGCGTCCGACGCCATAGCCGAAGCCCGACCGGACCGGTTGCGCCACCGGGACGGCACGAAGCACAGCCCCGTCCCGACCGTCGCCGCCACCGTCGCGGTCACCGGTGACGGTGCTCGCCATCGCTCGCGCCGATGACGAGGAGTTCCTCACCACACGGCCTACTCGTTCAGCGGGGTGACGCTCCCCGGACGGCGGGTTCACTCCGGCACGCTGGTCGATATACTCGCGGGGAAGGACGTCCGGCCCCATTTCCGCCAAACTGGATGACGGCGCTCCGACCGCGACGGTGCTCCGACCGCGAAGGATGCCCATGCACCGCCTGATGCTGCGTTCCGATACCTTGCGCGACCGGGCCGGTCTGAACGCCAGCCGGGTGACGTCCCTCGAGCTGTTCTTCGACCTGGTCTTCGTCCTCGCCATCACCCAGCTTTCCCACACGCTGCTGGGCCACCTCTCCGTTCGGGGTGCCCTGGAGATCACCATTCTCCTGATGGCGACATGGTGGACGTGGAATTACACGAACTGGGCGACGAACTGGGTTGATCCTCAACGTGGGCCGATCCGGCTGTTGCTCGTCCTCCTGATGTTCGGCGGTCTCGTCTTCTCGACGTCGATCCCCCATGCCTTCGAGGACGCCGGTCTGACGCTGGCCGTCGCCTATTCGGCCACCCAGATCGGCCGGACGCTCTTCCTGATCAGCGCCTTTTACGGCCGGCGCGAGCATCTCACGATGGTCCGGATCGCGATCTGGTTCATCGTGTCGGCGCCCGTCTGGGTGGCTGGGGCGCTGGTCGAGGGCGACGCCCGGCTGGTTCTCTGGGTCGTCGCCCTCGCGATCGACTACATCGGGCCGAGCGTCGGATACTGGCTTCCGCGTCTCGGTGCCGCGACGACGACGGACTGGGACATCAGCCCCGCGCACATGGCCGAGCGTTGCGGCCTGTTCATCATCATCGCCCTGGGCGAGTCGGTGCTGGTCGCCGGCGCGACGTTCACGGATCTGGATCGCACGTTCCCGGTCGTCGCCGCGGTCGTCGCCGCGTTCGTTGGCAGCGTCACGCTTTGGTGGATCTACTTCGGCACGATCGCCGACCAGGCGACCCGCCACTTCGAGGAAGTTGCCAACCCCGGCCGGATGGCGGTCTCGGCCTACACCTACCTGCACCTCCCGATCGTGGCCGGGATCATCGTCGTCGCGGTCGGCGATGAGCTGGTGCTCGCCCACCCCGAGGGCCACAGCGACATGCGGACGATCCTGACGGTGGTTGGCGGCCCGATGCTCTTCCTGATCGGGACGCTGCTCTTCAAGGTCGTCTCGGCGATCGGCCGGTTTCCGGTCTCCCACGTCGTCGGCCTCGGCCTGCTGCTGGTCCTGATCCCGCTGGCCGATGCGCTCTCACCGCTCGTCCTGGCCGTGTTGACTACGGCCATTCTATTCGTCGTCGGCGGCGTCGAGGCCGTCGCCACGCGGCGGATCGGTCGTTCAGTCTCACCCGCGATTTAGACCTGAGCCACTTGAAACCCGGTTCTTCGATTGCTCCGGTCCCGTTGCTGCTGATGGGAACGAGACGAGCCCCGGCGGCGATGGCCAACCGGCCATCGCCGCCGGGGCGCTCACTGAGACGAGGACCCGATCGTCCTACAGGTGGGCGAGGCGTGGCCCAAGCTCACGCTCGTAGAACTGGCAGAACTCGGCCTGGTTGTCGCCCGCCTGGACGAGGGCCAGCTCATCGAACCCGGCGTCCTTCCACTTCTTCGCCGCCTCGACGATGGCGTCGACGTCCGGGCCGCAGACGATCGTCCTCGCGACGTCCTCCTCATGGACGACGTCGACGAAGGCCTGAAAGTTGACCGGAGCCGGCAGTTCTGCCTGGATCTTCCAGCCTCCGGCTGCCCAGCCGAAGGTGTCGTGGGCGAGCTTCCGCTGGGCGGCCTCGTCCGGACCCCAGGAGACCACCATCTGCCCAACCGCCGGCCGCCCGGCGCCACCCGCCTCCGCGAACATCCGGATGAGTTCGGCCTTCGGCTCAGTCGCTATCATCAGGCCACCGTACTCCGCCGCCAGCTCGGCTGACTCGTGACCGCTGAGGGCGATCCCGATCGGCACCGGAGTCTCGGGCAGGTCGAACAGCCTGGCGCTCTCAACGTCGAAGTGGCTGCCCCGATAGTTGACATAGTCACCCTTGAACAACTCGCTGATGATCTCGACGGCCTCGGTCAGCATCTGGTGACGCATGTTCACCGTCGGCCAGCGCTGCCCGATGATGTGCTCGTTGAGGTTCTCGCCAGCGCCGAGGCCGAGCCGAAACCGCCCATCGGACAGCAGCGCCATCGTCGCGGCCTTCTGCGCGACGACGGCCGGGTGGTAGCGCATGATCGGCGTCGTGACGTACGTCATCAGACCGATCCGTTCGGTGGCCTGCGCCGCCGCGCCGAGGACCGACCAGGCGTAGGGGGAGTGACCCTGCGCCTCGACCCACGGGTGGTAGTGGTCCGAGATGACGGAGAATTCGAAGCCGGCCTGCTCGGCGGCGACGATGTCGCGGATCAGATCCTTCGGGCCGCGCTGCTCGCACATCATGGTGTAGCCGATTCGCATCCTGAACTCCTTGTCGACTGGTTGGGAACCGGACCGTTCGGTGGTCCCGGCGGGTTGGATCGCTGAACGAAGCAGACGTTTCGATGCGAGGACGCATGGGCGAGGCCAACCGGCCGGGGAGCGTCCGGAGCCGGCCGCGTTGATCCGGATCGCAGCCGATTGTGCTGATCGTCCAACGCGTTCCCGTCTCCGGGCCGGGCCGGTTTGACACGCTGGTGCCGGCTGGCTATCCTGCGCCCACTTCAACGCGTCCAGAGAAAGAACAGCGGGAGGCGCCCGGGGAGCCCGATCGTCTGATCGGAATCCGTCATCGAGATGGGTTCCGGGCGGCGGATCCGGACCGGTGGTGAGCTTCGGCAGGGCGTTTGGCGGCGGTGTCGGCCGCGCGGAATCAGAGGGTCGCCCGATGTCCAGCAGTTCGTCTCGTCCGTCCGGTCATGGCTCCTGGTCGTCGGTCCAGCGTCTCCGTCGCCGGAGCGGTCTGGTGGCCTGTCTGCTGGCGCTGGCGCTGCTCGCCGTCGCCTGCGGCCGCGCCTCTGAGGACGACATCAACAGCGCCCTCGGAATCACGCCGACCGCGACCCAGAACGCCGACCAGATCGCCGCCGCGACGACGACCGCCGCGGCCCGGGCCACCCAGCTCGCGGCCGGCGCGGCGGGGACCCCGGCCAGCGCCGATGACGCCGCCGCCCAGCTCCTCGCCAACGGCAACGTCGCCCTCGGCCAGACGGTCTTCTTCCAGAACTGCCTGTCCTGCCACGGTCCGAACGCGCCGGCGGGGACGCTCAACGGCCCCAATGAGTCCGACCTGTCGGCCGGGTCGTTCGTCGCACTCATCCGGGACGGAACCGGCCACCCGGCGCCCCCCGGTCCGTTCGCGACGCAGCGGGTCAGCGACGATCAGCTCCGGAACCTCTACGCCTGGCTGGTGTCGGTCTCCGGGCAGTCGTAGCGACGGGGTTTTTGAGACGGTATCGGGATTCGATGACTGGCCGGTAACTTCGGCGTCGCTTTCGGCGAGCGTTTGTCCCCACCCCCCGGTCCCCTCCCCATCTCGTCCCGGCTCACCTCGACTGCGTCGAGCTTCGGCCTCGGGACGGATGGAGAGGGGGAGACCATTGTCGTGTGCTCCGGCAATCCCTGGAGGGCGAAGCCGTTCGGCAGAAGCTCCGGCCCGGTAGCCGTGCCGCATGTCAGGGAACTCACCCAGCCCAAAATAACAGTCCATGATCCGTCGCTGTGTAGACTTCAAGGATCGCGACAGCCGGCACCGGTGCTGCCGCCCGACTGTTCCCGGAGCCTGTCCGCCGTGGTCGTCCTGCCCATCATCGCCGCCGCCATCAGCCTGGCCTTCACCGTCCTCGTCGCCCGGGACGCGCTGCGATCGCCCCGGCCCGACAAGGTCTCGTGGGTGATTGCCTTCGCCATCTTCGCCATCGCCGCCGGGGCGGAGGTTGCCGGCGAACTGGCTGGCTGGACGCCGCTCCTCGCCCGGGTCTACTACCTGACCGGTGCCGTCCTCGTGACGCTGTTCCTCGGGCTGGGCCAGCTCTACCTGCTCTTCGGCCGGCGGATCGCCCGGTTCGCGCCGGGCGTCACGCTCGCCGTCGTCGCGATCGCCGTCTCGCTCGTCTCCAACGCCCCGATCGACGCCGCCCGGCTCCCGGACGAGCACTGGCGGGCGATCGACCGGAGCGGCTGGCTGATTGGCATGGTTGCCTTCTCGAATGCCTTTGGGGTCGTCGCCCTCCTCGGCGGCAGCCTCTGGTCCGCCGGGCAGTTCTGGCGGACCCGGACGCGACCGCACCGGATGATCGGCTGCCTGCTCATCGCGGCCGGGACGCTCGTCATCGCCTCGAAGGGCTACCTGGAGCGGCTTGGCGTTCCGGTCAGTGACTTCGGCTTCTACCTGCTCCTGACCGCCGGCGCCGCGATCATCTTCGCCGGCTACCTGGAGACCCGCCGCCCGGAGCCGGTGGGCGGCACAGCGCCGGTCCTGGTGGCGGAGCCCGCCGTCGGAGTCGCCGGTCAGCACGCGTCGCTCGACGTGGCCGAGACGGAACCGGCGCTCATCGAAACCGCCCGTACATCCCATCCGGTCGCATCAACCACGTCGTCTCCCCTGTCGTCTCCCGAGCCGGGAATGTTGGCTTCCCCTGCGACTGGTCCCGGCACCGATCCCGGCGTCGCCTTCATCGAGACGCGGTTCCTGCCGCTGGCCGACGATGAACTGGATCGGCTTGCCACCGCCTGGTCGGCGGCCCGGATCGCCACGGAGCGCCTCACCCAGGAGCAGGCTCGTCGCGTCTGGGCCTTTCGTGGCCGGCTGACTGTCCGGGGTCAGATCGCGCTCGACCAGCACACCCTGCCGGCGGCGCTCCAGCTCGCGGACCTGTACGACGGTGTCTTGGCGACCGCCCTGGCGAGCCCTGTTCCAACCATGGCCGAGCCCCTCACCCTCGTCGGCGGGCAGCGTTGACGAGCCTCCGCGCCCGGCGCTGTCTTGCCGTTCAGTCACGCGGCGCTGATTCCCGGCTTTGTGATGCCGCGTGGCAAGGGTGTTGCGTCACGCTGGCCAGAAGACTGGTGACCGGCTGGTCGGCGCGGCGGGCCAAACTGCCCGACACGACGTCCAGAGCGTCATCCAGTCGAAACAGTTCTGGATCTACTGTGACTGTCTTCGGACAGAAAGGACGCCACGATGACGACGACTGTTGGCAATTACGCGGGGCTGGACGACAAGGGTAAGAAGGTCATCAAGGACTGGATCGGCGACATGGTCGCGATCGAGGCCCACATCGAAGAGGCACTCGACGCGCAGCTCAAGGTCAAGAACGATGTCCCGGCCGCCGCTTCGTCGATCCAGACGTTCCACGACACCACCAAGGCCAACCGTGATCGCCTCAAGGCGTATCAGGAGCGGGTCGGGACGACGGCGGGAAACCCGGTCGTCGACGCCGGAGCGTCGGTCCTGGGCAAGGCGGCCGGTCTGATCGACCGCTTCCGCAGCGACACCATGACCAAGTCGATCCGCGACGATTACACCGCCTTCAACCACGCCTCGATCGGGTACACCCTCCTCCACACCACCGCCCTGGCGCTCGGTGACGGCGAGACGGCCGATCTCGCGGCCCAGAACCTCAAGGTTCACGCCTCGAACGTCCAGCACATCAACCACATCATCAGTGACGTGGCGATGGCGGAGATCCAGAAGGACGGCTACCCGGTCCGGAACACCGAGGCCGCCGCCGAGACCCGCAAGGCGATCGACAGCATCTGGAAGGAAACCGACCAGGTCGGCACCTCTCTGTAGGCGTCTCGTTGCCGCGGTCGGGCTGGAAGCGGCCCGACCGTTCACGAGTCGATCTTTGGCACGCGACGGGACCGGCGGGAAGACGCCGGTCCCGTCTCGCTGCCCTCTCGTCCGGCTCCGGGTCGAGACCTCGGTCGCCGAAGCGGGTGGCGGCAGGGGGTGGAATCCGGGTATCCTGACGACAGTATTGGCGTCACTGGCGGGTGTCCCTCCAGAACCGGGCTGAGATCAGAGGCGACGCAACACGACTTCGACCCGCGGGACTGCCGGACAGGCGGCCCCGCCTTGGTGTTCCCGGTGACCAGCCGATGGTCGCCCAATCGCCGGACTCACCCCGGATCAGTCGTGCGGTTTCCGGAGACCGCGTTCCCGGCACCCCATGGGACTCATCGTCGTGCCTGCCCACTATGGGCTCGTCACCGGAGTTCAGCGTGGCTTCCCTCCTCAGTCCGGCCCCGCTGCTGCTGCTGGTCGCGCTGCTGGCGCCGCTGGCGGCGCTGGCGGCTGGGCGCGTCCGACCGGCCGGGGCCGCACTGGCCGGCGGCACCCTCGCCATCGTCGCCTTCGCCCTGACGCTCTGGGGGGCGACCCGCGCGACGCCCGACACCGTCGACGTCGCCTGGGCGGCCTCCTGGGACCTGCGATTCTCGTTCGCCCTCGACGGTCTGGCGGTCGTCTTCTCCCTGCTCGCGACCGGGATCGGCGCCCTGGTCGTCGCGTACTCGGCCCGCTACCTGCCGCTGCATCTCCACCATCAGCACCGCGACGAGCGCGATGCCGTCTCGTTCTTCTTCTACCTGCTGTTGTTCATGGCGGCGATGGTCGGGCTCGTCATGGCGCAGGACACGATCGCCCTGTTCCTGTTCTGGGATCTGACGGCCGTCGCCTCGTTCTTCCTGATCGGCTACGACCGCGACGCCGCCTCGGTCCGGGCTGGCCTGACCGCGATCGTGATCACCGGCGTGACCGCCATCCTGATCCTGATCGGCGTCATCATGCTCCACGACCGCTACGGGACCTGGGACCTGCCGACCATCGTCGCCGCCGTCAGCAACCGGGGCGCTCTGGACGGGACGCTGACCCTCGCCGTCGCCCTGATCCTGGTTGGCGGGCTGGCGAAGAGCGCCCAGGTCCCGTTCCACTTCTGGCTGCCGCAGGCGATGGCCGCGCCGACGCCGGTCTCGTCCTACCTCCACTCGGCGGCGATGGTCGCGGCCGGCGTCTTCCTGATCGGCCGCTTCTACCCGCTGGCGGAGCAGAGCGAGCTGCTGCTCTGGGGACTCCGGGCCGTTGGTCTGACCTCGATGATCGTCGGCGGCCTGCTCGCCCTGACCCGCCAGCACCTCAAGCAGATCCTGGCCTACTCGACGATCTCTCAGTATGGCTACGTCGTGCTGCTCTTTGGCCTCGGCGGCGACTACGGCGTGGCCGGCGCCTGCTTCTACGTCATGGCTCACGGCCTGGCGAAATGCGCGCTGTTCCTGACCGCCGGCAGCGTGATCGAGGCGGCCGGGACCTACAACCTCAATAAGCTCGGCGGCCTGGCTCCCCGGATGCCGCTGCTCGCCGTTGCCAGCCTGGCGGCCAGTGCGACGATCGTGGCGCTGCCGCTGACGCTGGGCTTCTTCAAGGACGAGCTCTTCTTCGCCGCATCGGTCGAGACCGGACCGTTCTGGGTTGCGGCCTCCGTCGGCGGCGCGGCGCTGACCTTCGCCTACATCGGCCGGTTCTGGCTGGGCATCTTCGTCTGCAACCGGGCCGTCGGCCAGACGATGGCGCTTGCCCCCCTGCCGGGTCTGCTGGTCTGGCCGGTCGTCGTCCTCGGCGCGGTCAGCATCCTCGGCGGGATCGTCCCCGGACCGGTCACCGGTCTGGCGAACGAGGCGGCGACCGTCGCCCGAAACGCCGCGGAGACGGTCCACGTCGGGACCGCCTATCACCTCGACAACCGGCCCGAAAACCTGATGGCGCTGGCCGCCTGGGCGATCGGCGCCGGCCTGATCCTGACCGAACGGCTCTGGCGGCCGGCCGGCCGGGCCTTCGCCCGGCTCGGCGAGATCGCCGGCCCCGAGCGCGGCTACAGCGGCACCCTCGCCACGCTCAACCGGTACTCGGAGTTCGTCCGTCGTTTCGAGGTCCGGGATCTCCGCTCCCGCGTCGCCTCGATCCTCGCCCCGGCCGGTGTCCTGGTCGGGATCGGTATCATCGCCTCCGACCCGACCAACAACATCCTCGAGCTCGGCGATGTCTCCGGCGACGACCTGCTGCCGCTGCTGATGATGGTCGCGACGGCGCTGGCGGCCGTCACCGCGACGCTGGCCCGCGACCACTTCGCCCTGGCCCTGATCCTGTCCGGCGTCGGCTTCAGTTTGGCCTGCGTCTACGCCTTCTCGGACGCGCCCAATGTCGCCCTGGTCGCGGTCCTGATCGAGACCGTCTTCACGCTGCTCTTCACCGCGACGCTGGTCCTGCTGCCCCGCTGGGTGCTACGGGCCCTCAACCAGGAGCCGGACGGCCATGACCACAACGGCCGCGACGCCCTGATCGGCGTCATCGCCGGCCTGCTGGCGCTGATCGTCGTCTGGAGCACGCTGTCGCAGTCCACCACCACCGAATCAGTCGGCACCGACTTCATCGAGCAGTCGCCCGATGCGCACGGCGGCAATGTCGTCTCGGTCATCCTGGCCGACTTCCGCGGCCTCGACACCCTCGGCGAGATCACCGTAATCGGGATCGCGCTGCTCGGGATCGCTGGCCTGCTCTACCGGGGACGATTGCGATGACCATCCGCGAGACGCTGCGCGACAGCGTGATCGGCGAGACCGCGATCCCCGTCCCGACCTCCCGGCCCCGGAAGATCTGGGGCACCGATGGCCGGCTGGATTCCCACCACGCCAACGAACCGACCCTGACCGCCGACCTCGCTGTCACGACGACCGTCACCCAGGCTGTCGCCCGGGCGCTGCTTCCGATCAGCGTCATGGTCGGGATCGCGATTCTGATCAAGGGCTACACCGACACCGGTGATGGTTTCAGCGCCGGGGTGGTCCTGTCACTCGGCGCGGTCACCCAGATGGCATGCTTCGGCGTCGGGGTCATCGACCGGATGCCGTTGTTGCGCTACGCCCCGATCGCGGCCTACGTCGGGATCGTCCTCGCCCTCGGTATCGCCTTCGTCCCGGTGGCCTTCGGCGAACCGCTCTTCACGCACTGGCCGCCGGCCGGGGAGTCCCCGGTCCATTTCGGCACGCTGGAGATCATCACGGCCGTCGGCTTCGATGTCAGCGTCTGCCTGCTGGTCTTCGGCTTCGTCGTCGGGACGATGACGCTGCTGGCCCGGACGGCCTCGGTCGCCTCGATCACGCAGGCGCAGGGGGCCGAGCGGCTCCGGCCATCGGGTGACACCAACGACTCTACGATCCGGTCTCCGTCCGCACCCGCCGCGACCGGCGTTGGCCCGGTGCCCGACGATCCAGCCGAGAGGACGACACGATCATGACGCTGGCCTACTCCCTCGCCGTCGCGGTCCTCTTCGGGACCGGCGCCTACATGCTGCTCAAGCACGACCTGATCCGGGTCGCCGCCGGGGTGGTGCTGGTTTCCAACGCCGCCAACCTGTTCATCATCGCGGCCGGGCTCAGCCGGGGCGTCGTCCCGATCCTGCCGATTCCCGGCGGGGACGCGGTCGCCGACCCGGTCGTCCAGGCGCTGGTTCTGACGGCGATCGTGATCAGCTTCGGCGTGACGGCCCTGCTGCTCAGCCTGATCTACCGGGTCTACACCAGTCACCTCTCGCTCGATCTCGACGACCTCTCCGAAGCGGAGGAGCGCGAGGAGGCTGCCCAGGAGCTGGCCCAGCTGACTGGCCGCAACCGCGCCAACCGGACCGTGTCGTGACCGGTCCAATCCCGTGCTGTCGCATCGTCCTGATCCGGTCCTGACGACCAAGCGCTTCCCGGTCCCGTCCGGCCCTTCGCCCTGAGGAGTCGCTCCGCATGATCGTGTTTCCGCTCGGTGTGACATGGCTCGCGGCGGTCATCCTCGCCTTGCTGGACGGCCGGCGGCGGCGCGTGGGCTACGTCGCCGTCGGCGCCCTCACCGTGGCGACCCTTGGACTGGTCGTCCTGCTGGCGGACATCCTCCGGAACGGCGTCGCCCAGCAGATCGCGGGCGACTGGTCCTACGGCGTCGGCATCCAGCTCCGAGCCGACGCCCTGGACGTTACCTTCGCCCTGCTCTCCGTCACCGTCATCCTCGTCGCGACGATCTTCGAGGTGCTGGGCCGGGTCCGGTCGCGGGTCTTCCCGGCGCTGGCCTGCTTCATGGCGACCGGGCTGATCGGTCTGTGCCTGACCGGCGACGCGTTCAACTTCTACGTCTTCTTCGAGGTCGCGATGATCTCGGCCTACGTTCTGGCGGGCTACGGCGAGTACAACCGGCAACTCCGGGCCGCGCTGATCTTCATCATCGTCAACCTGATTGGGTCGGTGCTGTTCCTGATCGCCATCGCCGGCCTCTACCATCTGACCGGGACGCTGGACCTGCTGGAGATCTCGCGGCGGATCCCGGTCGTGGACCAGCAGCCGGCTATCCTGCTCGCGACGATGATCTTCGTCGCGTTCGCCGTCAAGCTCGGCATCTTCCCGTTCCACTTCTGGCTGGCTGCCGTCTACACCGGGACACGGCCAGCCGTCGCGGCGATGCTGAGCGGCGCCCTCGCCAACATCGGCTCCTACGGCCTGCTCCGGTTCGGCGCGACGATGCCGCGGGAACTCGAACTCGGCGCCCCGGTCCTGCTCGTCCTCGGGGCGGCCAGCATCATCTACGGCGGCTTCCAGGCGATCTCCTGCCGGACGGCCGTCGAAGTGCTGGCCTACTCCTCGATCGGCCAGGTCGGCTACATCCTGATCGCGCTCGGGATCGGTGGCCACGCCGGCCTCGTCGCGGCGGTGCTGTTCGCGATCGTCAACGCGATCAACAAGACCCTCCTGTTCCTCGCGGTCCCGCTGCGGGGCTGGCTGGTCGGCGCGGTGATGGCGATCGCGGCCTTCAGTGTCGCCGGGGTGCCGCCCAGCTCCGGATTCTTCGGCAAGTTCGGCGTCTTCCGGGCCGCCGTCGCCGACGACCAGCCCGTCATCATCGCGCTGATCTTCATCGGCAGCGCCCTGTCGTTCGTCTACATGTTCCAGCTCTACAACAGCCGGTTCTGGGACATCTCGACCGAGGAGGCCCGCGACGGCGTCGTGCCGAGCGTGATCGGCCGGCGCGGCCTGATCGTGATTCTGGCGGCGTTCGTTCTCGTCATCGGCGTCTGGCCAGAGCCGATCCTCCACCTGAGCGAGCAGGCCGCCTTCGCGATCGAGGGCGACCGCCCGGAGCACCTGGCGCCATTCGAGGCGACCCCGTAGGGAGGGACGACCGCCATGCCCCGCATCGTTTCCATCATGCTGATCTCGGTCCTCACTTACGCCGCCATGATCGGCGGCTTCGATCCGTGGGATCTCGCCCTCGCGACCCTCGTGGCTGGTGGCACGGTCTACGGCTTCCGGACGCACCTGCTCCGCGGGGCGTCGCCGTCGGCGGCTGCCCTGCTTCGGCGCCTGCTCTTCCTGCCGCCCCTGATCGGCTGGGTCCTCTGGGAGACCACGCTTGGAACCTGGCAGGTCGCGGTCTACTCGCTCCGCGTCCGTCCGATGGGGCACCCCGGCATCGTCGCCATTCCGCTCGGCGAGCGGTCCCGCTTCGGCGCGACGATGTCCGGCTTCCTGACGACGATCTCGCCGGGAACCTTTCTGGTCGAGTACGACTGGGCCGCCCGGGTGATGTTGATCCACAGCATCGACGCCACCGACCCGGATGAGGTCCGCGCCGCGCATCAGCGCTTCTATGACCGGTTTCAGCGTCACGTCTTCCCGTAGTCCCGACATCGATCCGGCTGCCTGAAGGAGCGACTCACGCCATGCACGAAGCGATCGCCTACCTGGCCAGCGTCTGGATCACCGGTCTCCTGATCGTGATGGTCCTCGTCCTGATCCGCACCCACTCCCCAATGGTCCGCATCCTGGCGCTGGACTGCCTGACATTGTTCCTGATCGCGCTGCTGCTCGTCTACGCCGCCGACAACGAGAGCCGCTTCTTCCTCGACGCCGCCGTGATCCTCGCCCTGTTCGGCTTCGTCTCGACCCTCGTCACCGCCCGTTACCACAGCGAGCGCAAGGTCTTCGACTAGCGCCCTTGTCTGGACGCACACGCGTCAGTTGTAGAGGCGATCCCTTGTGGTCGCCCGGCCGCCGCAGCGGCCACCGCTTCGACCGCTGCAGCGCTTGTCGTCTGATTTCGCCCCTTCGAACGAACAGAAGGAACCCCGCCGCCGATGGGATTCGACGCCTTCCCCCCGTACCTCGCCGACGTCCTGGTTCTTGCCGCCCTCGTCGTGATGACGGTCGGCACGATCGGGATCGTGACGATGCCCGACGTCTACACCAAGCTCCACGCCGCCAGCAAGGCCGTCTTCCTCGGCGTGATCGTACTGGCGATCGGGACGATGATCGCGAGCGAGATGGCCTTCGTGCTGAGGGTGCTGGTCGTCTGCCTGGCGCTGACGCTGACGACCCCAGTGGCGTCCCACGTCATCGGCCGGGCGGCATGGCTGGAGCGGGAGCACATGAACACGCCCGGCGCCATCGATGAGTCGGGGCAGCATCTGGCCGACGAGGAGACAGCCGGCGCGGCGCCAGAAGATGGGGCTGGCAAACCGACCCCGCCCGCGGTTTCCATCCGTGAACCGGCGTGACATTCCGCCCGTTTCGCCCGGCTCCCCTCTACGAGATCGGTGTGGCGGCGGGCGTTGCGGTGCTCGGCATCGAGACCGGTTCACGCAGGACCGCCAGTTCGACGTTCCTCGTGATCACCACCGAGCGGTCGATCGCGATCACGTTGCCGCTGATCGTTCCCATCACAGGCACATGCCATAATGCTATCCCGTCAACCGTGGAATGGGCGGAGACAAAGGCGCTGCCGTTGATTAGAATCTCGTCACCTGTGACAGTCAGTCCCAACTCCACATGCCGGGATGTCAGTTGAACCGGCGTTCCCGCGTCACCTGACCAGATGCGTGAACCAGTAATTGCATCGAACGCGACGACGTTGATCACCAGTGACCGGAGGTTCACCGGGATGTGCTGGTTCCTGAACTCAGTGAGATCAGCGTTTGACCAGACGTATCCGACGATGAGTTGGCCGCCGGACGTGAGGGCCAGAATCGGCGCGGGTACTGATCGCTCAGCATCGCCGATCGTCATCGTAAGCGGCGGCACCCCAAGATCCTCGGTCCGCACACCCTGTCCCCAGCGCTCGTCGCCCGTGCCGCGGTCAAAGGCGAAGACGACACCGTCCGGACGGACGACATAGAGAAGGCTTCCGGCAATGACCGCTCTGGACGTGATCCGGAGCCCGCCAGTTCCGGTTGCCCAGCGCGGTTCGCCAGAATCGAGTTCGATCGCCTTTACCCCGCCGTTGGTGGTCGTATAGTAGATCCCGTCATCCGTCAGGAGGGGCTCGACTCCCGCCGGGGCGGTCAACTCGATATCCCAACGAATGGAATGGTCTATGGCGTCGATGGCGAGCATCCGGGTCATGTCGCCGGGTTCACCGGCATTTGGCGTCCCGGTCGATGCGTCGTGGCCGCTCACCAGAATAGTCTCTGTCGAGCGTGTGACAGCCAGTGGGTCGAACGGGAGGTCGATGGTCCACCCCGGTTCATCGGATCCGGCCTGCTGGTGAATGAGCATCGCTCGTCCATCCGATTGTCGGGTGATGATGGCAATGGCCGAGTTCAGGACAGTGAAATCAACAGGTTGTCCGGCGTGTTCGCTCGACCAGACGGTTTCCAGCGTCGCGGGATCAGAGCCGATGATTGCGAACCTGTCGGCGCTGATGGTTGACAACGTATAGACCACTCCATCCGACAGCACGAGACCACTCTCGATCCGATGGCGTCTTCCTTCGGGAGGAACAAGGACCGGCGTCACGCGTGGCCCCGGACCGGGCTGCCGGTTGGTCCCGGCCTCGTCCACCGCCAGCGTCCCGGTCGCGGTCGCCGGAGCGGCCGCGACGGACTGCGTCATCATCGGGTTGGGATTGCCGCCTCGCGGCATGATCCCGACGCCCCGCGCCCCGAGGACCAGCCCGATCACCAGTGCCGCGACGGCCGCCACGTCCATCGCCGCCCGCCAGCCGCCGGCCGATCGCCGCCCGATCGGCGTCGGTGACCGCCGGACCGGGTCGGCGATGATTCCGGCGGCCACCGGCACCGATCGGTGGACTGGCACTGGCGCGGCGGGCTGACCCAGCCCCGGATGCTCCGAGACCAGCCGCGTCCAGACGCGGCCGCGGGCGAGACGTGCCTGATCGCCGGGTCGCGTGGCCGTGTCGAGCGCCTGGAGCCGGGCGAGGAGCTGGCCGTCGGTCAGGGCGTCAGCCGCCGGCGTGGGATCGTCGTGGGATCGTCGGAAGGGGCTGGTCATTGCCGGTCTCCTCTGTCCTGGGTCTCGTCGAGGTCGCTGAGCAGCGTCCGCAGTCGGGCGAAGGCGCGGTGCTGGAGGGCGCGGATCGCGCCGTGCCGCCGGCCGACGACCGCGGCGATCTCCGACCCGGTCAGCCCCGCCAGCCGGAGCTCGATGACGTGGCGCTGGTCGGGCGGCAGGGTGCCGAGCGCCTCGTGGAGGGCCCGGCGCTCGTCGGCGGCGATGGCGCTGTCCTCCGGCGAGCGGCCGGGGTCGCGCAGCGTATGGGCGACGGCCTCCAGGTCGGTCACCGGCTCGCGGGCCCGGTAGCGGTCGGTGATCTCGTGGTGGGCGATCGTGAACAGCCAGCTCCGGAAGCGGTCCGGGTGGCGGCAGGAGCCGAGCGAGGCGAAGGCGCGGCTGAAGATGGCGGCGCAGGCGTCCTCGGCCGCGGTCCGGTCGTCCAGCCGGCGCTGGCAGTAGCCGTAGACGACCTCGAAGTAGCGTTCGTAGAGCTGGCCGAAGACGGCCGGCTGGACACAGGCCGCCCGGACGAGGTCGGCGTCGGACGCGTCGGCGGAAACCGGGTGACTGTCCGGGACGGGTCGCCGCCGACTCGCCTCCTGGACGCGAAGGCGGAACGGCACGACCGGTCGTCCGGGTGGGTCGTCCTTCGCCATCGCTCGCGCATCCATACCGTGCCTGCCCTCCCGGTCGCCCCGCCTGTCATCAATGAAGACGGTGCGATGGAGGAGATGTTACGGCCGGTCGCTTCTTTCTGGTCGGTTAGCACGAAAACCACGAAGCGCGACCGGACCTCGTGGACCCGCCGCGCTCGTCTCCACCGCTCTGGTCGGTGGTGTATTGGACGCTACCCGATCCGGATGGCGCTGTAGTAGTAGGCGTCGTAGCCGCCCCAGAGGTTGCTGATCGTGACGCCGGTCGACTCGTTCTCGGCGTGGATGATCTGGCCGCCACCGATGTAGATCCCGGCGTGCGAGATCCCCGGACCGTACGTGCCGGCGAAGTAGACCAGGTCGCCGGGCAGGAGGGCGTCGTAGCCGACCGGCGTGCCGTAGGCGAGCTGGCCCTCGGTGCCGTGGCCGATGTCGAGCCCGGTCACGTTCAGCACAACGTACTGGGTGAAGCCGGAGCAGTCGAAGCCGGCCGGCGTGTTCCCTGCCCAGACGTACGGCGACCCGTAGAACTGCATCGCGAAGTCGACGATCGCCTGCCCCGTCGACGGTGTCTCGGCCGCACCGGTTGCGGCTTCGCCGGGAATGGCCGACGCGTCGTCGGCCATGAGGTCCTCGAAGTGAGCCGCCGGGTCGGTGGGGGTGGCCGCATCGGCCAGAGCGCGGGAGGGAGCGGGGAGCGAGGCGACGGACGGGACCGCGGTGATGGTCAGGGCGACCGCGAGCGCGATCAGGACCGTGCGGGCCGCGATGACGCGGGCCATTTTGGCAACGCAAAGCCAGCCGGACGTCGGTCGCCCGGAACGTGAGGGGGTATTCGACATGGAGTTGGGACTATCCTTCGGTCCGGTCAACGGTCGGGTAGCCACCCCACCGCCTCATGACGCGACCACGTTCACGGGTGGAAGCGCCCTGCGCCTCATCACCCGGGCCGGTGGTCATGGCAACTGGCCCGGGGCGCGAAGGGGCCGCGCACGGCACGACGACCCCGTGATCCGATCCCGTCGCCAGCCAGACGACGGCGCGACCGACCGCCACGCTCCCCCGTCTGCCCGCCAGGGCAACACGGTTCCCGGGACCCGAATGACCTCTGCGAGGCACGGACCGGTGGGCGATCTTCGACAGGTCGGACGCGAGACCCTACCACCCGTCAGGATCGGCTGTCGAACAACCTTCTCCCCGAACGGTTCGGAACAGAACGATCGCGAGCGCGGGCTATTCCCGCACCGGGTCGCCCTTCCGGAGCCGCACCGCCACCGCAGGTTAGCCGGCAGCGACCCGTTTTCGGGCCGTGAGAGGAGCGTATTCCGGTCGATCGGGGAGACCGGCTACTATTGCGGCAGAGGACGCCCGGGATCGGCCGAGACCAGACGCACAGGGACAAGGAGCAGACGACGGTGGTCGATGAGAACGAATTCCTTCCGGTCGCCGGGGAGCGCACCCCGATCGGGGACACTGGGGCAGTGATCACCGCGCCGCGCGCGATCCAGCTGCGGGCGCTCAACCACGTCGCCATCCGGGTCAACGAACTCGAGAAGGCCGAGACCTTCTACACCTCGTTCTTCGGCATGACCATCATCGGCCGGGCCTACCGCGGCCCGAAGGGTGGCTACCAGCCGGTCGCCGCCGGCTACGACCCCCGGACGGCCTACGCCACCAACACCGAGGCCGACGTCACGTTCCTGCGCAGCGAAGCCTTGACTTTCGTGCTCCGTCGGCTGGGACGGGGCGACCGCGTCGAGACGAACGCCGTGCTTGACCACCTCAGCGTCGACGTCGACATCCACGGTTTCGCCGAGCTGCGGGGCGAGGTATTGATGCGCAACTTCGACGTCCTGATGCTGGCCCCGGAGGCGTTGACGTTCCGGGACCCGTTCGGCGTCGTCTGGGAAGTCACCCTCGATGATGCCGGCGACACCTTCCCGCTGCCCTGAACCCGACCCATCGCGATCGCCCCCAATGGCCAGCCGCTCCGCCGGCCAGGAGACCATCATGCTCGACAGTTACCGCAACCTGATCGATGAGCTGCTCGGTACGCCCTCGATCCTGCGCACCATGCTGGACGGCACGTCGGCCCCGCCGCCGGAGGCGCTGCGCCTGATCGACGAGCTCCGCGCCCGGGACGACGGGATGCTGGACCGCCTCAACACGATGCTCCGGACGCAGGGGGCGATCCTGGCTCCGCTCGTCAACGAGTCCACTGAGGCCAGCGCCGAGCTCGCCCGCACCGGCGACCCCGCCGAGCTGCTCTCCCGGTTCGACCACGCCCGTGGCGAGATCGTCTCGCTCCTGATGAACCTGACGATCCGCGACTGGGGTCGGATGGCGATCGGCGACGACGGCCACGAGACGTATCTCTCCGATGAGGTCGAGAACCACGTCGACTTCGAGGAGGACCAGCTCGTCCGGATCACCGACGCGATGACGGAGGACTGACGGTCGCGGGACAAAGGGTTGGGCCGCCGGTTGGGGAACCGGCGGCCCTGGGGGGTAAGGAGATTGTGGTCCGCGGTGGCTGGCTGGCCCACCGCGGTCTCCGGGGTCGGAACGTATGGCTGGCCGTCCGACCCGAGAGCGGAGGCTCGGGACCGCGGTGGCTGGCCGCGGCAGGGAGTCATGGTCCCGCTCACCTATACAGACGCACGGGAAGCCGAAAACGTTACGGCCACCAAACGCCCCGTCTGGACGGGGCGTGGTCAGCACCATCGTCGACTCCATCGTCTGTGAACCGGAACCGGGGCCGAGCCGGAGATGCACGGCATCCTTGCTGCGAAGGGATCGTCGGGTAACCGGACCCGGCAATGAACCTGATCGCGTCGCCAGACCACCGGGCCGGCATGGTGGAACGAGGAACCCCTCAGGATGGATCGAGCGCAACGTCTGGACGACGGGACGGACGACGAATCGGTGGCGACCCGGCCGGAGGCGTCCGGTCCGGTGATCGTGATCGGGGCCGGTCTGGCCGGTCTGACCTGCGCCGCCGAGCTGACCCGGGCCGGTCGGCCGGTCGTCGTCGTCGAGGCCGGCAATGGGGTCGGGGGCCGGGTCCGAACCGACCGAAAGGACGGCTACCTGCTCGACCGTGGCTTCCAGGTCATCCTCGACGCCTACCCGACCCTGCGCCGCCAGGTCGAGCTCGACGACCTCCGCCCCGCCGCCTTCGACTCCGGCGCCACGATCTGGGACGGCCGGGGTCTCCACACCCTCGCCGACCCAACGAAGCACCCCCGCGCCCTCGCCGAAGACCTGCGCTCGCCGCTGTTCAGCCTGCCGGACAAGGTCCGGGTCGCGGCGCTCGGGTTCCGGGCCCGGACGGCGGGCTGGCCGTCGGCCCGGGAGGCGGCCGGCGACCCGGCCACCGACCGGTCCGGCGCCGATCTCCTCTGGGACTCCGGCTTCGGTCGCCGCTTCGTCGATTCGTTCGCCCGGCCGTTCTGGGGTGGGATCACCCTTGACCCGGCGCTGGCCGGCAGCCAGGGAACGTTGCGCTACACCCTCAAGATGTTCCTCGAGGGCCGCGCCGTCCTGCTGGAATCGGGGATGCAGGCGCTGCCCGAGCGCCTGGCGGCCCGGCTCCGGCTCGGCACCGTCCGCTACAACACGACCGTCGAGGAGCTCGTCCGTGACGGCGACCGGATCGTCGGAATCCGGGTCCGGGGCGACACCTGGCCGGCCTCGACCGTCGTCATCGCGACAGCCCCGCCAGCGGCCCGCCGCCTGACCGGTGACGGACGATTCCCGGACGACACGAGCGGGCTGGGCTGCACGACGGTCTACCTCAAGGGGCGCCGCCCGCCGGGGATCGGGCGGCGCCTCCTGCTCGACGGCTCCGGACGCCTGTCCGTCAACCACGTCGCCCCGCTGAGCAACGTCCAGCCGTCCTATGCGCCCCGCGGCCGACATCTCCTGGCGGCGGTCCTCCTCGGCGATCACGCCGCCAACCTCGACGACGAGGCCGTTGCGACGCAGGCCCGGGCGGAGACGGCCCGGATGCTGGGGCATGCGGCGACCGAGTGGGACATCCTGTCCGTCGCCCGGGTGCCGTTCAGCCAGTTCGCCCAGCCGCCCGGCATCTACGGGCGCCTCCCGGAGACGGTCAGTGGCACGCCCGGACTCGTCTACGCCGGGGAGGCGACGGCCGACTCCAGCCAGAACGGGGCGATCCTGAGCGGCGAGGCGGCCGCCCGGGCGATTCTCGGCACGATCTGACCGACCAGAGCGTCTGTGAACGACACCACGATCCTTTAACCATCCCGTAACCATCCCGGCGGACAGGAGCAGAACGATGGCGCATCACGGCGAGTACAAGGTTCCCGGCGGCAAGCTGGTCAAGGTCGACTTCTCGGTCGCGAAGGGTGCGCTCCACGACGTCGTGGTCAGCGGCGACTTCTTCCTCTACCCGGAGGAAACCCTGGAGGACATCCGCGCCGCGCTGGAGGGACTGGCATCATCGACCGATGAGGCTGGGATCGCCGATCATATCCGTGGCCGGATCGACCCAGGTGCCGAGTTGCTCGGAACCAGCCCGGAGGCGATCGCGATCGCCGTCCGCCGCGCTCTGTCCGAGCCCGCTTCAACTCCCGCGTAGGTTCCAGCCTGCCAGGAGTCCTGTCCGAGAGCGGATCACCGTCTCACCGGGGGAGATGGGCCAGCGGTCCATTCGCTAGTGTATGTACCTTGATCGGTACGTACCCAATCGGGTACACTGAGGGCGTGGACACCGTACTTCAGGCGCTGGCGGACGAGAGTCGACGGACGGTCCTCGAGGCCCTGCGGGATGGCCCCGCCACGGTCAGCGAGCTGGCCGACCTGTTGCCCATCGCCAGGCCGGGTGTCTCCCGCCATCTCCGGGTGCTGCGCGAGGCCGGGCTCGTCGAGGTGCACCAGGACGCACAGTGGCGGATCTACAGCCTGCGCCCCGAGCCGCTCGCCGAACTCGACGACTGGCTGGGTCGATACCGCGCGCTCTGGGAACAGCGGATGGATGCTCTCCATACCGAAGTTGCCCGGGGAACGCACGAACGAAGGAGTCGCACATGAGCAGAACCGTTCAGGGTAATCACATCGTGGGCAGCCTCCGCAGACTGGACAACGGCAAGGGCGCCGTCCGGATGGAGGACCTGTACGACACTGACATCGCCGATCTCTGGTCCGCGCTCACCGATCCGCGGCGGCTGTCGCGCTGGGTCGCCACGGTCGAAGGCGACCTGCGTCCCGGTGGCACGGTCAACGCCCTTTTCACCAGTGGCTGGGAGGGTCCGGGCCAGATCGCCATCTGCCAGGCGCCCGATCACCTTGCCGTCATCATGGAACCCAGCACGCCCGACGAGACCGTGATCGAGGCCACCCTGACGCCCGAGCAGGGCCGAACCCGCCTCGTAATCGAGGAGCGCGGCATTCCCGTCGATGCGCTCTTCGTCCACGGTGCGGGGTGGCAGGCGCACGTCGAGGACCTAGGCGCGTATCTCTCCGGTGCTGAGGCCGCTGACTGGGCGACTCGCGTGTCCGAGCTCAAGTCCACTTACATGGATATCGCCGGCGATCTGGCGTGACTAGGTTGTGAGACGAGCGGGCCACGCCGCCTGTTCTTCTTCACGCTCAACGACGGAGCGTTCCCGCCATCGTTGACAGCCTCGGCGATGACGATCGGTATCGGACCGTAGTCTCGAGCGGCTGGACCAGAACCGCTCGGCCTGATCGAACATCCCGATCAGGCCGAGCGGTTCTGGTTCCAGCGGGTCATCGCCGGACTGACGGATGCGCCCAGAGGCGAAACCGGGGCCGATACCGGGAACGGTACCGGCCCCTTCACCAACCTGCCCGGGACGTTCCTGCCGACCAGATTCCGCCAGGCATGGCAGCCGGACTGATCTGGACCGGCCCTCCTACAATGGTGGGGACACGAAGACAGTGCTTCCCGCCGCCCGGAGGACGACCATGACAACGGCCCAGCCCACCATCATCGCCGCGACCGATAAGATCGCCGTCGACGCCCCGGCCGACGCCGCCGAGCGCTGGGGCCGCTACGACTGGCGTCTGATCCCCGGCACGCCCCTCCCGCCGCACATGAACATGGCGCTCGACGAGGTGCTGACGCTGCGGGTCGGCGCCGGGCTGCGCCAGCCGACGATCCGGATCTGGAAATGGGACCGCAAGGCGATCGTCCTCGGCCGGTTCCAGTCCGTCCGCAACGAGGTCAACGAGGACGTCGCCGCCAGGGAGGACGTCACGATCACCCGCCGGATCAGCGGCGGTGGGGCGATGTTCATCGAGCCGGAGGGGGCGATCACCTGGTCGATCCACGCGCCGGAGGAGATCGTCGCCGGGCTGAGCTTCCCGGAGTCCTACGCCTTCTTCGACGGCTTCATCGTCGACGCCCTGCGCTCGCTCGGCGTCGATGCCTGGTACGCCCCGCTCAACGACGTCACCTCGGCCGGCGGCAAACTCGGCGGCGCGGCCCAGGCCCGGCGTGGCGGCGCCGTTCTCCATCACACGACGATGGCCTACGCGATGAACACGTCGCTCATGGCGCGGGTGCTCCGGATCGGGCGGGAGAAGCTGAGCGACAAGGGCGTCGCCTCGGCCGAGAAGCGGGTCAGCGCCATCCAGGCCCAGACCGACCTCAGCCGCGACGCGTTGATCGACGCCCTGTTCGGCTCCTTCGGCGACCGCTACCGTCTCACGCCGGACGTGCTGACCGCCGACGAGCTGGCCGAGGCCGAGGTCCTCGTCCAGGAGCGCTTCTCCACCGGCGCGTGGGTGCATTTCCTGCCGTAGTCATCAAACGGTGGGGCGATGCCTGTGGTCGTCGAGTCACCGCGGCGGCCTCGTCGTAGGGACGCAGCTTGCAAGCCCGGCTGCCGCGGCAGCCATCGCCCCGCAGGGCGATAACGGGTCTCGCGGGTTCAATCCTCTCCGAATCAACCATCCCCTTCTCGACAACGGCGTCATGGCGGTGTCCGGATTGGCGACGCACGGACATCTGTAGACACGGTTGAACCCGGACCGCCGGTTATCGCCCTGCGGGGTGACGGCGCCCGCGGGCGCCTGGCTCGCAAGCTTCGCCCCTACGGAACGACGCAACGCCTATTGCCCGAATCAGAACGGCATTCCAGATCGCTGTGCCTGCCGCACGAGGGCGACGATGAACGACGCCATCGCGGCCAGTGCTCCGACAGTGCGGACGTGGTTCCAGCGGGTCCAGTCGGTCAGATAGGTCGACCACAGCGTCGCTCCGGCCGCGCTGTCCGGGTCCACGTCCGCCAGCCCGTCGTTGAGCGGGACGTTGAACGCGACCGTCACCAGGATCGTGACGATAAGGTAGATCAGGGCGCCGGCGAGCAGGAACCCCGAGTCCGGTTCGCCCCACTGTCGGACGGCCATCACCGCGGCGACGAGGCAGAGGGCGGCCGTCCCGAACAGCGCCCCCATGAACCAGACGTTGATCACCGTGATGTTGATCGACTTCATCGCGGCGATCCCCTGCGGAGCTGGCAGCCGCTCGAGCGCCGCCATGATGAACGTCGAAAAGGCGAAGAATGCGCCAGCGACGAGGCCGCAGCCAAGCGCCGCAACGAGTGTGACGAGGAATATCCAGCGATCGGTCATGTGCATCTCCGTCTTTGGGCGCGTTCGACAGGTTTAGTCCGTCGCCCCGATTTCGCATTCGGTGCAGTGTCCAGTCTCGCGACGTGGCGCTCGCCGAAGAAGGGTTCTTCGTCGCGATTCCTTGCTCATTCGTCCACCGATCTGGACGCGGCGCTCGCGCGGCCGGATACTCATGGCCATGAGAACCAATGAAGCGTGGCCCACTGGGGACCCGCTTGGCGAGGCGCTGCACTTCCTCCGGATGACGGGCAGTTTCTACTGCCGCTCCGACCTGACCGCGCCGTGGGGGATGGCCCTGCCGCCGATGCCGGGCTGCCTCTGGTTCCACGTCGTCACGTCGGGGCAGTGCTGGCTGGAGGTCGACGATGCTCCACCACGGCAACTCCGGCCCGGCGAACTGACGCTGGTGCCGCACGGCGAGGGGCACCGGCTGCGGAGCGAGGGGAATGTCCCGACGCCGGGCATCCTCGACCTGCATCGCGAGGTCGTCAGCGACCGGTACGAGATCCTCCGCCACGGGAGCGGCGGCGAACCGACCGGGATGATCTGCGGGTCGGTCACGTTCGACCACCCGGCCGCCCACAACCTCGTCCGGCTCTTGCCGCGGATCCTGCACATCGAGGCGCTTGGCCCGCTCCAGTCCGAGTGGATGCAGAGCACCCTCCGCCTGATGGCCTCCGAGGCGAGATCGCCCCGGCCCGGCGGAGAGACGGTGATCACCCGGCTGGCGGACATCCTCATCATCCAGGCGATCCGGTCCTGGATCGAGACCGACCCCGCCGCCCAGACCGGCTGGCTCGGCGCCCTGCGGGACCGCCAGATCGGTCGCGCCATCGCCATGATCCATCGCGATCCGGCCCGCGACTGGACGGTCGCTTCCCTCGCGGACGCGGTCGCGATGTCGCGCTCGGCCTTCTCCGCCCGGTTCACTGAGCTGGTCGACGAGTCCGCGATGCGCTACGTCACCCGCTGGCGGATGCAGCTGGCGATGGACTGGCTGGCTGAGGAGACCGCCACGGTCGGTGAGGTCGCCGCGCGGCTCGGGTACGTGTCCGAGGCCGCCTTCAGCCGCGCCTTCAAGCGCAGCACTGGAGTCTCGCCCGGATCCGTCCGCCGCGATGGCAAAATCTCCGTGGCTGCGGTCGAGACGCCAGAACCGGATGTTTCGTCTGCGAATCATCTGCACCCGCACGGCTGACCGATTCCCCGGAGACGGCTCCCGCGCCCGGTTGGACACGGTTCGGGCGGAGGAGCACCGGCCACAGCCAATCTGCTATGGTCCGCGGATCGAGTCAGCCTTCAGAACCGAACCGGACGACCGCCGCCTGTAAGAGAAGGACGAGCTCCATGGTCACCACCGACATCGCCGCGCCCGCCATCGAACGCGCCCGTGCCGCCGCCCACGAAGCCATCGCCACCGCCCGGTACGACCTGCTGGCGCTCTCGAAGTACATCCACCAGCACCCCGAGCCGGCGATGCGGGAATTCCTCTCCTCAGCCGCCTGCGCCGACTTCCTCGATCGGCACGGCTTCGCGGTCGAGCGCGGCGTCGCCAACGTCCCGACCGCCTTCCGGGCCGTGGCCGGCTCGCCTGGCGGCTCGAAGATTGGCTTCCTGGCCGAGTACGACGCCCTGCCGGGGCTGGGCCACGGCTGCGGCCATAATCTGATCGCGCTGGCCAACATCTCGGCCGGAGTCGGGCTCCGGGCCGCTCTCGCCACGTTGGGCGTCCCGGCGCAGGTCATCGTCTTCGGCACCCCGGCCGAGGAGGCGATCAGCGGTAAGGCGTTCATGGCCGAGGCCGGTCTGTTCGACGACATCGACGCCGCGCTCGGCGCCCACCCCGGCACCCCGGAGGCGTCCTGCCCGACGGTCGAGGGCAGCGGTCAGGCGCTGGCCTGTCAGGCCGTCCGGATCGAGTTCCGCGGCCAGGCCGCCCACGCCGCCGCCGACCCCTACAACGGCATCAACGCCCTCAACGCCGTGATCGAAGTCTTCAACGGCATCAACGCCCTCCGTCAGCACGTCCGGAGCGACGCCCGCTTCCACGGCGTCATTACCGACGGTGGCCACGTCCCCAACGTCGTGCCGGACTTCGCCGCCGCCGACTTCTTCGTCCGCGCCCAGACGATGCGCTACATGGAAGAGCTCGTCGGCAAGGTTCGCCGGATCGCCGAGGGCGCCGCCCTGATCACCGGGGCCGAGCTGACCTTCGATACCTCCGAGAAGCCGTCCTGGGACATGATCACCAACCACACGCTGGCGACGGTGCTCAAGCGGAACATTGACGCCGTCGGGCTGGAGCTGCCGGACGCGAAGGCGGAGGAAGGTAGCGGCTCGACGGACTGGGGCAACGTCTCCTACGTCGTCCCATCGGTCGAGACCTCCTATCCGATCATCGACCACATGGTCACCTGGCACTCGCAGGCGGTTGTCGAGGCGTCCGACTCCGAGATGGGCTACGCCAACACGCTCCTCGTCGGCGAGGCCCTGGCGATGACCGGCGTCGACCTCGTCACGGATGACGACCTGCTTGGTGCGGTCCGGGCGGAGTTCGCCGCCTCCCGCGCGACTGGCCCGGTGGTGTCCCCGGTGGAATAGGGATTCCCGGTTGACGTAACGAAACCAGGACGGAGGGACGCTCGTGCATCGTCTGCTGCGCTGGGCCGGAGTCGGGCTCGTCGTTCTGGTTCTGAGGGGCAGTGGTCCGGCGGCGATCGCCGACGGGGTGCCGCCCTGCGTCGCGACCCCCTCGCTGTCTGCTTCCTACGCCTATGCCACCGACCGGCCGGTCATCCTGGTCGGGTCGGGGGACATGGCGACGACGCTCCGCGTGGATCGCCTCCCGACCGACCGGTACGGCTCGGTGACCGTCGCGAGCGATAGCGATGTCCCGTTCTCGTTCACGATCACGCCGCCGCGGGGGGATGCCCGCCCGATCTTCGCCACCGACTCCCCCGACTCCCTGACGGGTGCCCTTCTGCTGGACGAGACCGGCGAGTACACCCTCACGGTCGCGGCCATGGGATCGTGGGCGATCATCATCAGGTAACCCGCGGCCTTCCGGTCAATGCGTCCGTCGTTGGAAGTACCTTGTCAGACCTTGTTCGGCCGTATTCGACGATATTGCGATGAGCGGACGGTCATTGACAGATTGCGATGCTGGTCTATGCTCTCTGTAGCGTCAGTTCCAATCAGCGCGTCCTGACCGTCGCCCGCGAGACCGGCGGTAGCTGTCTGTAGCCTGTCCGTCGGGCCGCTGGGCGATTGCGGCCCGGCGCCAACGAAGCGCCCAGACAGGGAGGGAGGGAAGTTCGAGCGCTGATCGGAGCCAATAGGGATCCGGTCCTGTTCACGCAACGGAGCGTCCAAAAGAGCCGTCTTCACAGGAGAAGCACAGATGAGGCACGTTGGATTCGGCCGGCGCATTGGGTCGTTTGGTCTTGCCGTCGGGCTCAGCGCCATGATGCTGGGCCTGCCAACCGCGGGCTTGGCCCAGGAATCGACCCCCGCCGCGGGCGGTCCGCCCGTCCCGACCGGCTGCGAGGTCGTCGCGACCGGACTCTACAACCCACGCGGGATCACCGTCGCCGAGGACGGGACCGTCTATATCGCCGAAGCCGGCGACGGCGGCGACACCGCTGACTTCGCGACGCCCGCCGCAGGCACGCCCGAGGCGACCGACCCCGCGACCACTCATGGCGACACCGGGCGGATCACCGCCGTGACGCCGGACGGCGAGCAGTCCGTCTTCGTCGACGGTCTGACGTCCTACGTCTTTGGAACGGAAGTCGTCGGTGCGTCCGGCGTTGCGATCGACGGCGACACCATGTACGTGTCGATCGGTGGACCCGGCCCGCAGACCGCCGACTTCCCGCCGGCCGACGACGCGGACTCGGTTCTCGCGATCGACATGGCGACCGGTGACACCACCAACATCGCCCGGATCGGCGACTACGAGCGCGAGAACAATCCTGATCCCAATTCCGTCGACAGCAACCTCGGCGGGATCGCTGTCGGAAACGACGGGCTGGTCTACGTTGCGGATTCCGGTGGCAATACCATCTACACGATCGACCCCACGACGGGAGACCTCAGCGTGCTGGCGGTCCTCGACGGCATCCCGACGCCGGACGGCTCGGCCAACCCGACCCGTGGCGGCGCCGCCGACGTCGACCCGGTTCCGACCGGTCTGGTCGCCGATCCGGACGGCGGCGTCTACGTCAGTCTGCTGACCGGCGCGATCCTCTGGGGCGTTCCGGGCTCGGCCCAGATCCTCCACGTCGATCCGGACGGCACCGTGACCGAAGTCGCCAACGGGCTCGACCTCTCGGTCGGCGTCGCCGTCGACGGCGAGGGGACGATCTACGCCACCGAGCTGTCGTCCAACTTCTTCGCGACGCCGCCCGCGCCCGGCACGGTCGTCCGAATCGGGGCCGATGGGACGCCGGAGCGGATCCTGAACGACCTCTTCCTGCCCTACGGCATCGCCTTCGGACCGGACGGTAGCTTCTATGTCCAGACTGGCGCGAGCGCCTCTCCGGGATCGGACCCGTCCGGTCAGGTCCTGAAGTGCGATCCGGACCGTCTCAACGCCATTACGCCGGCCGGGGAGGAGGCGACCCCCGAGGCGGCGGCTGGCGCGGACTCGGCGGACTCGGTCGAGATCAGCATGGTCGACCTGGCCTTCGAGCCGAGCGACCTGACCATCCCCGCCGACACCGACGCGACGATAGTCCTGACCAACAACGGGGCCGCGCCGCACAACTTCTACTTCGACGACCTCGATACCCACTCCGGAACCCTGCGCCCGGGCGATACCGAGACGCTGACCGTCAACCTGCCGGCTGGCACCTACACGTTCTACTGCAACGTACCGGGTCACAGGCAGGCCGGCATGGTCGGCACCCTCACCGTCGAGTAGGACCGCCCGTCCCGCGACCGCGGAGCAACTGAAACCGCAAGAGACCCGTTTGCTACACGCCTGGCAAGCGGGTCTCTCGCGGTTCGATCACCCGACGACGAATCGCCACGGCTACTCGTATCAAGAAGAGCACGCCGAGTTGTTTCTAAGCGGATTGGCAAAAGTCGTGATCGGGTAGAGACTGGTGGCGGAGAGGAGTCCACCATGCCCCGCCCCGAGCTCACCCCGCACACCGCCACGTTGATCCAGTTGACCCGGATCGATCCCGACCCTCGCGTCCGTCACCGGGCGGATGCGCTCGTCCTCGTCGCGGACGGCCACCCCCTGACCGCGGCCGCAGCGCTGCTCCACACCTCGGCGGGCCGGGTCCGCGCCTGGCGCGACCGCTTTCTCGCCGAGGGACGCGACGGCCTGGCCGACCGTCCGCGCCGTCCCCGGCGCGCCAAGCTCGACGCGGCGGCCGACCAGACCTTGGCCGAGTTGCTCACGCGCAGTCCGCTCGACGAGGGCTATCCGGTCACGACCTGGATCGTCGCCGATCTCACCGACGCGCTCAGGCGCCGGGGCTGGACGGTCTCCACAGCAACGGTCCATCGTGCGTTGCACCGCCTGGGCTATCGCTATCGGCGCCCGAAACACGACCTGACCCATCGGCAGGATCCGGAGGCGGTGGCCTCGGCCCGGCATGCGCTGGCCGAGCTCCAAAAACGGGGGCTGCTCCCGAGGCCGGGTTCCGCCTCGTCTACGTCGATGAGTGCGAACTCCACACCCATCCCCACCTGGCGAAGGTCTGGCAACCCCGGGGAGCGCCCGTGAAAGTCCCGGCCGCCGGTGTCAACCAGCGCGTGCCAGTGCTGGGCGCCGTCGATTATGCCAGCGGCGAGGTCGTCTGGACGCTGCCGGCGGCCAAGAACGGTGCCACGTTCGTCGAGTTGCTCGAACGGGTGGCCGCCCGCTGGCCCGACGACGTGGTGCTGCTGGTGATGGACAACGTGAGCTATCACCGCGGCGCGGTGATGCGGGCATGGTGGAGCACGCAGCAGGACCGGTTGATCCCGTTCTGGCTGCCGGTGTACTCTCCGAACCTGAACCTGATGGAGCGGGTCTGGCGGTGGCTCAAGCAGGGGCTGGCCTGTCACCGGTTCTGGGCGGAGGCGGCGACGTTGCGCGAGACGGCGGACACGCTGCTGAACGGGGTGACGGCACGCTTCCACACCAGCGACGGACCGTCGATCCATCTGGATCAAAACTTCTGCCAACCCGCTTAGAGCGGCGGTCACAAGGGTTGTCCTGATCCGCTGAGGTGGTAGCCGCAGTGGCGGTAGTACCCGCGGAGCTGGGCCGGTGTCACCTGGTCCAGTCCCGTGCCGATCGCGTCGATCACCGCGTCCGGGGTTCGGGCCTTGGCGCCGCGGAGGTGGCCCTTGAGCGGCGCGAAGACCAACTCGCTCGGGTTGAGGTCCGGCGAATACACCGGCAGGAACTCCAGCCGGCACCCCGCCGCCTCGATCGCCGTCCGGGCCCGCGCGTCCCGGTGCACCGACAGGTTGTCCTGGACGACGATCTGCCCCGGCCGTAGCGTCGGCACGAGCCAGTCACGCACCCACTGGCTGAAGATGTCGCCGTTCACGGCTTGAGGAAACACCAGCGGCGCCTTGACCCCATCGATTCCGATTGCCGCCAGCAGCGTTAGGTTGTCGCCGTGATTGCGCGGGACCGCCTCGGTCAAACGAACGCCACGGGGAGCCCGGCCCCGTGTCCGCGTCATCGTGATCTGCGTGCTGGTTTCATCTAGGAACACCAGGTCGTCGGCCGGCACGTCCGTCATCCGCTCCTGCCACTCCGCCCGTTGCTCCGGCCGCCGCTCGGTGGCGATCTGGGACGTTTTTTGAGCGGCAGGCCGTGCCGACGGAGGATGCGTCCGACGGTCGAGCGGCTCACGGATACGCCGTGCTCGTCGGCGAGCCGGTCCCGGTGCTCGGCCAGCGTGGCGTCCGGACAATCAGTAACCTGCGCGATGAGCCGGGCCTCCTGCTCGGGGGTCGCCTGGCGTGGTCGGCCGGGAATCGGCTTGGGATCGAGCGACGCCCCATGACGCACCAGCGCCCGGTAGCGGCTCAGCGTGCGGGCGCTGACGCCGAGGGTGCGGGCGATCTCGGCATCGCTCAGGCCGGCGTCATGGGCGCGGAGCAGCCGTTCACGGAGATCGCGGGAGTACGCGGCGGGCATACCCCTAGCCTATCCCCACCCGTCAACCCTTCTGATACCCGCTCTAGTGGTCCATCCGGCAACTCTAGAGGCTGTTATGGACTTTGGGCGATGGAGATAACGAGTTGGTGGGCCATCAGGCAGGCAAAGGCGATGAAATGCAGGCCGGCGACCGTTTCCGGCAACCGTTCGTAGTCCCGCGCCAGCCGGCGGAACCGCGCCGCCCAGCCGAAGCTACGCTCTACCACCCATCGCCGCGGCAGCAGGACGAAACCGCGCTTGGCCTCGGTCAGCGTGACGACCACCAGGTCGATGCCCTGCTCGCGGGCGGCCTCGGCCGGCTTCGGGCCCGTGTAGCCGTCATCGACGAACGCGACCTCGACCGTGTGGCCCGTTTCCGCCTGGACCGCCGCCGTCAGCTCGGCGACCGGTGCGCGGTCGTTGGTCTTGGCCGGCGTGACCAGCAGGGCTAGCAGGTTGCCGAGGGTGTCGACGGCGACATGGGTCTTGCTGCCTTTGCGCTTCTTGGCCCCGTCCCAACTCCCGCGAGCCCCGCTCTCCGGGCTGCTCTGCAGCGTGCGGCTGTCGAGGATCACCGCCGTCGGGTGGTCGGCCCGCCCGGCGGTCCAGCGCAACAGGACCCGCAGATCGTGGACCATGTCGGCGAAGCGACCGGCCCGGATCCAGCGCTGGCTCTGCTGGTAGACCGCTTCCCAGGGCGGCAGGTCGTGGGGCAGGGCGCGCCACTGGGCGCCGGTCCGCACCATCCAGCGCAATGCGTTGTAGACCTCGCGCAGATCGTGGTGGCGCTGCGGCGCGTCGGGGCGCATCAGGACCAGGTAGGGGGCGACGAATGCCCATTCGTCGTCAGAGACATCGGAGGGATACGGTTTGCGGGATGCGGTTTCCATCCCCCAAGCCTACCAAATCCATAACAGGCTCTAGGGATGAACGGGGAGCGCCGCGATACCCGCTGACCGGGCCGCACGGCGCTGACGATTCCGGCCCCAGACGAAGGGATGCCGATGCCCGTTCCAGTACGCCGTCGCCGCCGCGATCGCCTCGTGCATCGCCTCCCACGTGTCGAAGCGCCGCCCCAGCAGGGCTAGCGAGCGCAGCACCTTCCACCACGGCTCGATCAGGTTGAGATAGGCCGCGTAAACCGGCTGGAACACGAACTGCCACCGAGGATGGACCAGCCTTCACAGCAACACATCCAGCGCCTTGTGCGTCGAGAGGTTGTCCAGAATCGCGTAGACCCGGTCGGACCCGCCAGCCCGGTCGGACCCGCCAGCCCGGTCGGACCCGCCAGCCCGGTCGGACCCGCCAGCCCATCGGTGATCCACCCATCGACCTGCTCGAGGAAGTCCGTCCAGTTGGCGATGGTCCGCCCCCCGTACGGCTGCGTGAAGGCCGCGCCGCTGGCCGGGCAGAAGGCGCCGAAGATGTAGCCCTTGCCCCGTCGCCCGTAGTCGGCTTCCTGCGTCGCCCGAACCCGTCGCTCGCCGGTCGGATCGGGTCGGACTAGCCGCTTCCCCGGTCGGCTCCGCGCGGTCTCTGGCCCCATCTCGTCCAGGCAGATCACGACGCTACCGGCGGGCGGGTCCTCGTAGAGGGCGACGATGGCCCCCTTTTTTGGCTGAAGGCCGGGTCGACCCGCGCGCCGAACCACGTCTCCTCCTGCCGCCAACGCAACCCTTCCTCATGCAACAGCTCGCCAATCCGGCTGCGGCTGATCGGCAGGGCGTGGTTCTCGTGGAGGCAGGTCGTCAACCGGTCCAGCGTCCAGTAGCCGAAGGGCAGGCCAAGGTCGTCCGGTCGGGTCAAGCTGGTGGCGATGACCAGGCCGACCTGCTCGGGGGAATAGGTCGGCGGCCGGCCGGTGCGACGGGCGTCGGCCAACCCGGCCACGCCATCGACGGTGAAGCGGGCCAGCCAGTGGCGGACGGTGTCGGCCTTGACGCCGAGGACGCGGGCGATGGTGGGGACGCGCTCCCCGTGGTGCGCGCGCCAGACCATGCGGGCCCGTTCGACGGTGCGGGCCGGCTCAGTGCGCGAGTGAGCCAGGCGAGCGATGGTCGTGCGTTCCCCATCGGTAAGCGGACGCAGCACGAGGGGGCGGGGCCTGCGGGCACCTCCTGATTCCCGTCGAGGATACACCGAGCAGTTGCCGGATGCACCACTAAAGGCGTATTCGATCAAGAGCATACAAGGATCAAAATCCGAATCTCGCAAGAAGCGTTGAACGTTTTCGATATGGCTTTGATAGCCCAGATCTGGGACTCCCATCTCCTCCGCCACGTATTCCTCGATCACTGGCCAGAACGTGTTTGATTCTCTGCCAAGTGCTTGCAGAAGAATATGGCCAATCTGACCGCGCAATTTGTCGGTGAGGCCACCCTCATAGTCATAGATCAACGGTTTGCCTGCTTGAGCGGCACGTCGCCGACGTTCCATGAATGACACGTAGTCTTTCAGCACATACGCTCCTAACTTCGCCACTTGCTCTCGTCGCCATCACTGCTGGGATTATAATTGCACGTGTAGATCGCGTGTTCTAAGCAGGAAGATCATGGCCGCTAAGCAGCACGAATTGCCCCTTACCCCAATTTATGAGTTTCCGCATGGTCGGCTGTACGAGGACGCTGGCCTCAGTGTCCTGCCGACGATCGCGGACGGCTCGATCGACCTGGTGCTCGCCGACCCGCCCTTCAACCCTAAAAAGGACTACGGCACCCATCCGTCCGATGACATGAACGAAGCCGAGTACCTCGAATGGCGCCGCGTGCCGCTGAACGAGTGCGTCCGCGTCCTGACTCCGGGCGGGTCACTCTTCACCTACAACCTGCCGAAGTGGAACATCCCGATCGGGACGTACCTCTCCGAGCCGTTGACCTTCCGGCACTGGATCGCCGTCAGCATCAAACGCGGAGACGCTCAATCGGCCTCAGCCGATCTCGCGGCCGCATCCGCCGATCCTCGTTGGCGGCGCGGGCGAGCGGAAGACCCTGCGGCTGGTGGCACGGTACGCCGACGCCTGCAATCTGTACGCGACGCCCGAGCTGCCCCACAAGCTCGAGGTGCTGCGCGGGCACTGCGAGGCGATCGGACGCGACGACGCGGAGATCGAGAAGACGGTCCAGCTCCACGCTCCGGTTACCGCTGATGGCTCGGGTGAGACGCAGTCGCCCGACCAGTTCCTCGAGACGCTCCGGAAACTGGCTGGGCTCGGGATCGACCATGCCGTCCTGATCATCCCCGGGATGCACCGGCCGGGTGTGCTGGAGCTGTTTGGCGAACAGATCGTCCCGGCGGCGACCCGGCTCGCGGTCGCCGGTCGCCCGGCCGGCTGATCGCGTCGTATGGTCGCCGGACTGGCCCAAACCGGGTAGGCTTCGGGTCCGGCGCGCCGCTCGGCGGGCCGTGACGAGGAACCTTTGGATGCCGCTCCGGACGGTCATCGCCACCCGATACGTCACGCCGCTGCGCGAGGGGGGCTCGCTGCCCGCCATCGCCGAGGCGGACGACGACGGCATGTACGTCGTCAAGTTCCGCGCCGCCGCCCAGGGACCGCGGGCGCTCGTCGCCGAGGTCGTCGCCGGGGAGATGGGCCGGACGCTCGGACTGCCCGTGCCGGAGCTCGTGCTGGTCGAGATCGACCCGGAGTTCGGCCGGGCCGAACCGCATCAGGAAATCCAGGACCTTCTCGTTCGGAGCGTCGGGCTGAACCTGGGGATGGACTACCTGCCCGGCTCGCTGACGTTCGACCCGGTCGCCGCGTCGCCTCCGGACCCGGACCTCGCGGCCCGGATCGTCTGGTTCGACGCCCTCGTCACGAACGTCGACCGGACGGCCCGCAACACCAACCTGCTGCGCTGGCACCGCAACCTCTGGCTGATCGACCATGGGGCGGCGATGTACTTCCATCACACCTGGAACGATGTGCCGACGCAGGCGCGGACGCCGTTCGGCCGGGTTCAGGACCACGTCCTGCTGTCGTTCGCCGGACCCATCGCCGCGGCCGATGCCGAGCTGCGGTCGCGGCTCGATGAGACCGAGCTGACCCGAATCCTTGCGCTGGTGCCGGACGGATGGCTGGGCGACCAGGCCGGCTTCGCCGATGCCGACGCCCACCGGGTGGCCTACGTCGACTACTTCGTCCGCCGGCTGGCGGCCGCCGATCGCTTCACGGAGGAGGCCGACCGTGCCCGCAGCGCCATCCAGCCCGCCTGAGCCGCCGAGGCGAACTCCCGCGACCCCACCGACGGTCCGGCAGATCTGGACCCGCGCCATCGTCATGGCCGCGGTGCTGGCCCTGTTCGTCGCGATCGCCTTCGGCCGCTTCGAGACGGAGCGGGTGATCCGGCTGTTCGTCCTCTGGGCTGTGCCGCTGGCCCTGGTGCTCGGCGGGCTGTTCACGCTGCTCAACCGCCCGGCCGGAGATGGGCGGCGACGATGAGTGATGTATCGAAGTCAGCAGCGGAGGATTCGTTGCTTGATCTCCTCGACCGGCTCGATGCCAGCGAGGCGGCCGATCTGGAGTACAAGGAATGTCGCCAGAGGTTTCCCGCTCCCGTGGGATGCATCGGCAGCGCGCGGGTGGCGGAGCAGCCCCCTCCCCCAGCCCCTCCCCGGCTCGTTTCGCACTGCGGTGCTCACGCCCGGAGAGGGGTGCAGACGGCTGAAGGGGGAGAAGAAGCTTCACATGAGAACGGCCGTAGCCGATGGCCGACGCTGTTGGCGTCATCGAATAAAAGCGCTCCACCGCCCGCTATGACGACTACAGTCGTTCTTGTTCGAATGCGCCGTTCCCGCTACAGCGATCTACCCCCCTCTCCGGGCACCTGCGGAGCCGAATCCGCTTCAGGGGATGAGCAAGCAGGTGAGCCGGGGAGGGGCTGGGGGAGGGGTCTGCTCCGCCACCCGCGCGCTTCCATCGCAACCCTCTCGAGCTTGCAGGAGAATGAGCCGAGCTCGCAGGGTACGGACAGCCTGAGGTTGCAGGGTAATGGCCCGAGCTTGTGGGATACGGTGACCGATTCCGGGAATGATCGGCGTGTGCCCATCGGGGTTCCGATCGAACGACAGGACACGGTGGGCGGATGACGTGGGTCCGGTTCGAGTACGCCGTCATCCGGGTGGTGCCGCGGGTGGAGCGGGGCGAGGCGATCAACGCCGGGGTGGTCCTGTTCTGCCGGGCACGACGCTTCCTTGGGGCGCGGGTGGGGCTGGGCGAGGCGCGGGAGCTGGCGCTGCGGGCGATCGCGCCGGACGCCGACCTCGACGCGATCCGGGAGCGGCTGGAGATCGTGCCGCTGATCTGCGCCGGGGCAGCCGGCTCTGGCCCGATCGGGCAACTGACGCAGGCGGAACGGTTCCACTGGGTCGTCGCGCCCCAGAGCACCATCGTCCAGGCCGGCCCGATCCACACCGGGATTTGCACTGACCCGGCGCGGGCGCTGGACGACGCCTTCGCCGAGATGCTCGGTCTTGCCGATCGCCGATAGGATCAGGCGAACGGCGACCACGCGTCCGCGACGCCGGTTGGGGTGATGGTCCTCGACAGGACACGTGGCGCTGACGGGCCGGCGACCGCGACGGATCGGCGTCTCTGCGTCTCTGCGTCTCGGCGTCTCAGCGCGGCGGCCGATCGGTCGTGTGCTCCACGGTTGGCAGCGAATCGGCATGGGATGTTCCGGCCCTGCCTGCCCGGAAGGGTGATGCGCGCCGGGACGCCTCTGACCGACCATGAGCGTGTCGCTCTCTCTCATCGGCCGGTTCGCGACCCGATCGCTCGTCCGGTCGCAATCCTCGACTCACCCCACCTTCTCCCACCTTCTCACCGACAGGACTTCCCCCACATGGAATCGACCGCCTACACCTCGATGCGCTACGCCATGCGTGGCGACGAGCCGCGCCGGACGCTCTCGAAGGCGACGCTGCGGCGGATCGGCACCTTCGCCCGGCCCCATCGCCGGCGCCTGGTCCTGTTCCTCATCCTGAGCGTCGTCTCGGCCGTCCTCGCGGTCGCGACCCCGACACTGGCCGGGCGGGTCGTCAACACGATCACCGACGGCGGCGCGGAGGCCACGGTCATCCGGCTGGCCGCCATCATCGGCGGGATCGCCATCGCGGAGGCGGGCATCGGCGTCCTGACCCGCTGGCTGTCGGCCAGCATCGGCGAGAGCCTGATCCTCCAGCTCCGGACGGCCGTGTTCGACCACGTCCAGAGCATGCCGATCGCGTTCTTCACCCGGACCCGGACCGGCGCCCTCGTCAGCCGGCTGAACAACGACGTGATCGGCGCGCAGCGGGCCTTCAGCGACACCCTCTCCGGTGTGGTCAGCAATGTCGTCACCCTGGCCCTGACGCTGGTCGTCATGCTGGGAATCTCGTGGCAGATCACCCTGGTCGCACTGCTGCTACTGCCGGTCTTCGTCCTACCGGCCCGGCGGATGGGCTCGCTGCTGGCCAGGCTCCAGCGGGAATCGGCCGACTACAACGCGATGATGAGCTCGCAGATGACCGAGCGGTTCTCGGCCCCCGGCGCGACGCTGGTGAAGCTGTTCGGTCGCCCCAGGGAGGAGTCGGCCGAGTTCGCCGCCCGGGCCAGCCGCGTCCGGGACATCGGCGTCCGCTCGGCGATGGTCCAGTTCGTCTTCGTGACCGCGTTGACGCTGGTCTCGGCGCTGGCGCTGGCGGCCGTCTACGGGCTCGGCGGGTTCTACGCCCTTCGCGGGCAGCTGGACGCCGGTTCCGTCGTCGCGCTGGCCCTGCTGCTGACCCGGCTCTACGCGCCGCTGATCGCCCTGGCCAGCGCCCGGGTCGCGGTGATGACGGCCCTTGTCAGCTTCGAGCGGGTCTTCGAGGTGCTGGACCTCAAGCCGCTGATCTCGGACCGGCCCGACGCGCGGGCCGTTCCGGACGGGCCGGTCTCGGTCGAGTTCGAGAACGTCTCCTTCGCCTACCCGTCGGCCGACAAGGTCTCGCTGGCGTCGCTGGAGGAGGTCTCGACCCTCGACACCCGCGGCGGCGTCGAGGTGCTGCACGATGTCTCGTTCCGGGTCGAGCCGGGGCAATTGGTGGCGCTGGTCGGGTCGTCGGGGGCCGGCAAGTCGACGATCGCCCAGCTCGTCCCGCGGCTCTACGACGTCGATGAGGGCGCCGTGCGGCTGTCCGGCGTCGATGTCCGTGACCTGTCGGCCGAGTCGATCCGGCGGACGATCGGGATGGTGACGCAGGACGGCCACCTGTTCCACGACAGCCTCCGCGCCAACCTGCTGCTTGCCCGGCCGGAGGCGACGGAGGACGAGCTCTGGGTGGCGCTCCGCCGGGCCCGGCTGGTCGACCTGATTAGGGAGCTCCCGGACGGGCTGGAGACGGTCGTCGGCGAGCGCGGCTACCGGTTCTCCGGTGGCGAGCGCCAGCGCCTGACGATCGCGCGGATGCTGCTGGCCCGGCCGTGGGTCGTGATCCTGGACGAGGCGACGGCCTCGCTGGACTCGACCTCGGAGGCGGCCGTCCAGGCGGCGCTCGCCGAAGCCCTGTCGGGCCGGACGGCGGTCGTGATCGCGCACCGGCTCTCGACGGTCCGGGCGGCCGACCTGATCCTCGTGATCGAGGCCGGGCGGATCGTCGAGCGGGGCAGCCATGATGAGCTGCTGGTGCTTGGTGGCCGGTACGAGGAGCTGTACCGGACCCAGTTCGCGGAGCAGCCGGCGAGCCTGGAAGCCGCCGTCGCGGACTGAGGCGGCGGCGCCGCCGTTCTCCCAGCGATCAGGGACTTGGCGGGCAACAGGATGAATCTGAATACGAAGAAGAATCATACGAACTGCGTCACAGCGGGCCGGGGGTAGGTGGCTCGGGCCAGCGAGCGAATCTGAATCGGACGAATCACGTCTTGGGAAGCCAAAGCCACGGAGTTCGGGGCAGCGAGGGACTCTGAATGCGAAGAAGAATCGTACGAATCGGTAGATATCTTGTGCGGAGTCCGGTCGACTACCCAGCGGTCGTTGATCGCGCCGTCAGACGGTGGTGGACCGCCGTTGGTTCGGCCATGTCGTTCTGACAAGCACGCCGGCCCGGAGAGACCGGCCGTATGACATCGGATGCGACGATGACGGTTCACGGCGAGGCGGCGATCACATGACGTCGCGGTGTGTTCACCGGCTTCCCAAACCGATGTCATTCAGCCGGTCCCTTGAGGACCGGTCATGGCCAGGCCGTGCCCATTGCGTCGGGCAGGCCCGACTCCCGCTGCCGGTTTGTGCTCTGCCTTGCCCGTCCGAGGGCCGCCTGGACTGCTGCGGCGGCGACGAGAGGCGAGCTCTGCCGTGAACCGTTTGGATCGACGCGTCCATGACCCTGATGCCGTATGACACGGTTAGATCAGCCTGCTTCTGACCTGGACTCCGTTTGAGGCCGAGCCGCAACCGGGGACCCACGCAGTCGGTGCAGGTGTGTCTGGGGCAAGGTGCAGTGTCATTTGCCGTCCTGGGATCAGGCTGATCTCTCTGGCCCTAACCACCCAACCGCGACCGCCCACTCCGCGATTCGTACGATTCTTCTTCGTATGACCCTGTCGGCTTGATCTTCGCGTCCCCAGCCGCCCGCTTGGGGGTTCGTACGATTCTTCTTCGTATGACCCTGTCGGCTTGATCTTCGCGTCCCCAGCCGCCCGCTTGGGGGTTCGTACGATTCGTACTCGGATTCCCATTCGGCTCTGGATGTGGTGGGGCGACACGGCCGTTGGCCGGTCCGCGAGGTCGCTGGTCGGTCCCTCCAGGACAACCGGCAACCCACTATCATCACGCGGTCACATCCTGCCGGTAGACTGCACCGGAACCGCGAGCCGCCGGGTGGCGCGCCCTGCCGGGCTGAGGAGAGGGAGTTCAGGGATCATGGCTGACCGCGCGACCCGTCCGGTGTCTGACGATCCGCACGGCGACCCCCGCGACGATACCGCGCATCCCCTCGTCCGGCGACTGGTCCGGCCGCTGGCGAGCGCCCCGGTCCGCTGGGCGATGGTCATCGTCTGGGTCGTGCTGATCGCCGTGACGACGCCCCTGGCCGCCAGGCTGACCGACGTCCAGCAGAACGGGTCACTGGCGTTCCTGCCGGACAGCGCCGACTCGGCGAAGGTCGCCCAGCTCCAGTCGTCCTTCCAGACCGACGACACCGCGACGGCGGTGCTCATCTACCGGCGCGAGGGTGGGCTGACGCCCGACGACCTGGCGGCGATCGAGGCGCAGCGCCAGCAGATCGCCCAGCAGTTGCCCGATGACCAGCCGGTCGGGCCGCTGATCCCGTCGGAGGACGGCCAGGCCGGTCTCGTCAGCGTCACGATCCCCGCCGCCGAGGACAACATGTACGACGATGTCCCGGTGATGCGGGACATCATCGGCACGTCGCCGGACGGGCTCGACGCCAGCGTCACGGGCGCGGCCGGCTTCACGGTCGATCTCGTCGATGTCTTCAGCGGGATCAACGGGCGCCTGCTTGGCTCGGCCGCGATCGTCGTCGCGATCATCCTGCTGATCACCTACCGGAGCCCGTTCCTCTGGCTGGTCCCGCTCGTCACCGTCGCGCTGGCCGACCGGCTCGCGACGGCCGGCGCCTACGGGCTGGTCGAGCTGTTCGGCGTCCAGGCCGACGGCCAGAGCACGGGCATCCTGCCGGTGCTGGTCTTCGGCGCGGGGACGGACTATGCCCTGCTCCTGATCTCGCGCTACCGGGAGGAGCTCCGCCGTCACGAGCGGCCCGCGACGGCGATGGCCGTGGCGCTCCGCCGGGCCGGCCCGGCGATCGTCGCCTCCGCCACGACGGTCACGATCGGGCTGCTCTGCCTGCTCGTCGCCGATCTGAACTCGAACCGGAGCCTCGGACCAATCGGTGCGGCCGGGATCGTCGCGGCGGTCCTGGCGATGCTAACGCTGCTTCCGGCGATCCTCGTCATCGTCGGCCGGCGGGTGTTCTGGCCGTTCGTGCCGCGCTTCGGAGACGTCGCCAACGAGGAGACGACGATTTGGGCGCGGGTCGGCCGGTTTGTGGCGGCTGGTCCGCGGCGCGTCTGGGTCGGAATGGTCATCCTGCTGATCGTCCTCGCCTTCGGCGTCCTCCGGATCGACACCAACCTCAGCCAGAACGACCAGTTCACGACCCAGCCCGACTCCGTCGTCGGGCAGCAGTTGCTGGCCGAGAGCTTCCCGGCCGGCGCTTCCGCACCGACGACCGTGATCGCCAACGAGTCGGCCGCCGACGCGACGGTCGCCGCGATCGACGCGGTCCCAACCGTCGCCAGCGTCCAGGAGGCTGGTCGGGCCAACGGGCTGGTCTCGCTGGCGGTGACCCTGACCACCCAGCCGGCGACGACGGCCTCGTTCAATGCGATCCAGGAATTGCGGGAGCGGGTCGGGGCGGTGCCGGGGGCCGACGCACTGGTCGGTGGGCCGGACGCCGAGAGCTACGACGTCCAGGAATCGGACGCGCGGGACCGGACGGTGGTCGTGCCGCTGATCCTGCTGGTCGTCTTCGTCGTGCTCTGCCTGCTGCTGCGGTCGCTGCTGGCGCCGGTGCTGCTGATCATCACGGTGGTGATCTCGTATCTCGCCGCGCTGGGGGTGTCGGTCTTCGTCTTCGAGTACCTGTTCGGCTTCGCCGCCGTCGGCTCATCGGTGCCGCTGCTCGGGTTCGTCTTCCTGGTCGCGTTGGGGGTGGACTACAACATCTTCCTGATGGGGCGCGTCCATGAGGAGAGCGCGACGCTGGGGACGCGGCGTGGGATGCTGCACGGTCTGACGGTCACGGGCGGCGTGATCACGTCGGCCGGTGTCGTGCTGGCCGCGACGTTCGCGGTGCTCGGTCTGCTGCCGCTGGTCGTGCTGGCGGAGGTCGGCTTCCTGGTCGCCTTCGGGGTGCTGCTCGACACGCTGCTGGTCCGCACGGTCCTGGTCCCGGCCCTGACGCTGGACGTCGGCCCGAAGATGTGGTGGCCGAGCGCGCTGGGCCGCCGGACGGAGTAGGGCGACCTGTCGTCCGGGGATGCGTCCCGTTGGCGAGCAGTCCCCACCCCCCGACCCCCTCCCCGGCTCGGTTTCGTCGCTGAAGCGACTCACCGCCCGGAGAGGGGGAGACAGTTCATATTCGGGCCAGCTGTTATCCGAGGGCTTCAGCCCGACCAGCGTTGAGCCCCTCCCCTGACGCATCCGCAGATGCGGGCAGGGGAGGGGTTTGGGGAGGGGACTGTTCGCGACCGGCGCGCCAGGATGGGACACCCTGTACGGGGAACCGCTTTCGCCCCTACCGACGGGCGCCGCGGCGATGATGGTCGGTCGGAACCGGTGCCGAAGCCCTCGACGGGCTACCGGTTCGGAAAGCGGGTCGGGCGGGGCTTGCGCATCCAGATCCCGTGGCGTCCGCGGCCGTAGTAGTCCGGGGCGAGGCCCACATCGACGTAGCCGACCCGGCGGTAGAGGGCGTGGGCGTCGCTGTTCTCGCGCTGGACCATCAGGACCATGTCGCCGCCGGACAGCCGGTTCTCCAGCTCGAACAGCATCGCGGCGCCGACCCCGGTGCGGCGGGCGGCGGGGTCGACGGCGATGTTGATCACCCGGGCGTCGAGGCCGCTGCGGTCGCCGATCGCGCAACCGAGCACGCGCTTCGCCCGGACGGCGACGACGAACTGGACGAGCGGCAGGAACGAGAGGGTCAGCAGCGTCGCGATCGGGTAGGCCAGCCGCGGCGGGAAGGCGCGGCGCTGGATCCGGGCGACCTGGAGGATGTCCCGCAGGCGGACGCGGCGGATCTCGATGCCGGCGGCCGCCACCCGGGCGAGCGCATCGTCGGGGGAGATCGACTGCTGGCTGACGATCCCGAGCGGGATGCCGGGGGCCGTCGGCGACCAGGTGATCGGCGGGAGACCCTCCTCCCAGCTCTGCTCCTGGCGCTCGTCCGACGACACGGCCCGTCCCTTACGCCCCATCCACCGGTTCCCCCAGATGACAGCCGGCATGGCGGTGCAAGATACCACGCTGGCCGGGAGTCGCCGCTTTTCGGAGGATGTCGTCGAAATCAGAGACCAGTTCGGAGCCAGCGCACGGCTATGGAGCGGTTGACGTTTTGAAGCGTATTGTCACGCTTTGAATTGCCGGATACGCTTTAGGGAACCTGATTGACGTCTGACAAGGTTGATTTGACCGCTGGGATAGAGAGCATGACGAACGCGAACCGGAGGAGCCGCTCATGACGATCTCGTCGATTGGACTTCCGCTCAACACATCGGCTGAGGAGCTTCTTGCCGCGCTGGATGAGTCGCGGCGAGACCCCGCCCTGACGCGGGCAAGAATGCTTCTGGAGCTGCAGGGCTACGAGGACACATACGGGTATCCATCCGCTGACATCCGAGCGCTTGTGCGTGAAGGCGTTCTGACGGAGACACACGAGATCTGCTCCTGGATCTTTACCTATGACGCCCTTGTCCGCTTCCGATCCTGATCGGCGCGGGACTCGTCACGACTGGAATGATTTCCAGCAGTATCTTCATATCCATGAGCAGTACATGGAGCAACTGCGCTACGAAGGCGTCGTCGATGACACCCTGAAGTGGCTTCCCGATGGGGATGGCATCCGGCTCTACGGTCGGATCCGATGCTCGACCGGCGTCTACCTGGACGTTGACAAGCGGCTCGAATTCAACCATCGCGGACGGGTGCGGACATGGCGGTATAGCTATCAGGCGATGGCGATCGGCATCCCGGAATGGCATATCTTCCGATACGACGACTTCGACGTGAAGGACTATCTCGGGCACCCGGATGCTTTCCACAAGCACGTTTGGCATGCGGTGACCCGGGAGGAACTGACGTGTCGCCATATTGGGATCATTGACTGGCCGACTCTGGACGAGGCGGTCCGAGAGCTTATCCGATGGAGCCATGATCATCCTGACCTCGTCGGCCAGACGTGATTCCTGCTGATCCTGCGATCGCAACGTGGGCTGAGTCTCCGATCAATACCTCTCCGAATACGACTGAGCCTTGGGCAGCTGCCATCACTCTGCCCAACTGGTCCTCGGCCGGTCCTATGGAACGTTGATCGACGGGTGCCTGGCTTGTTGATCGAGTCAGCCTTGATCCGTACACCGAGCGCGGTCTACTCATCAGTCCTGGAATGCTACAGAGCAGCACTATTCGCGAGACAACTCCGCCGCCAATTCGTTGCCGATGTGTCACCCCGCCATTCCGGGTATTTTCGCCTTGACAGGCCGTTCCGACCGTTCCTAGACTGGAGGCTGGAATACGAACATTTGTTCGTATTCTAACTGGCCGGGTCGACCCGTCGGTGTCAGGCGGGCCGGCCCACGGCGGGACCGGTACAGGGATAGGGAGCGGTCATTGCCGATGCAGGGCGACGAGGTGGACAGGGAGCAGGCGAATCGGGCCGGGCGAGGGCGACGGGAGCGGGGCCGGAGCCGGGACCGGGAAGAGCGAGAGGAGCATGCGCTGGCCGCCGTCCGACCGCTGGCGCTGGCTGCCGGGATCGACGCGGACGTCGAGGCGCATCTGTCGCGGCTGGTGCTGGCCGCGCAGACCGGCAGCGTCGCCGCGCGCAATGAGATCCACGCCTTGCTCCGGGTCAAGATCGGCCGCTGGGTCGAGCGGGAGTGGCTGGCGATCCGGAACCGGACCTTGATCGTCGAGCCGGGCGACGTCCACGGCGAGGCGTTCCTGGTCCTCGCCGACCTGGTCGAGCAGTGGCCGGGCGTCGGCGGGTTCGGCGCCTACGTGATGCGCGTCTTCCCGTGGCGGCTCCGGGCCGCCGTCCGGGAGCAGGCCGGGCTGCCGGTCCGGCTCCGGCAGACGACGGGCCACGGTGGCTGGCTGGGGCCGGTCGATACCAGCGAGGACACCGGGACGACGCCCGTCGCGGGTCTGCTGGCCGAGCAGACGTGGCTGGCCGAGGAGGCGATCTCCCTGCTGGAAGCCCTCTCCGCGGGGCTGGACGAGCCCGACCGGCTGCTCCTCGTCTGGCGGGTGCGCGATGGGCAGACGATGACCGAGATCGCCCGGCGGCTCGGCCTGAGCCGGCGTCAGATCCACCGGCGATGGGATCGCATCACGGACTGGATCCGGACGGAGTGGGCGGCCTGAACGAGCGGCCCGGTTCGAAGCATGGCCATGGGCGGACAGTCCAGGAGCGGTTGGAGTGGTCCGCTCTGGGCTGCTGGCGACATAATGGGAGGCAGCATTCGATACGCATGTCGGGCGTCCCCGAATACTGGGCGCCTCGCTGACCGGCGGCAGGGAGATTCGGGATGACGACAGGGATACAGGCACCGGTGACGTCGCGGCCGGACCGGCTGGACGGGTACGACATCCGGGACACCGTGCTGGACGCGCTCGGCAACACACCGCTGATCCGGCTGCACAGCGTCACCCGCGGCATCCGGACCCCGGTCGTCGCCAAGGTCGAGATGACCAACCCCGGCGGCAGCGTCAAGGACCGGATCGGTATCCGCATGATCGAGGAGGCCGAGCGGCAGGGCTGGCTGGTGCCGGGCGGAACGATCGTCGAGCCCACGAGCGGCAACACCGGCGTCGGGCTGGCGATGGCCGCGGCCGTCCGGGGCTACCGCTGCATCTTCACCGTGCCGGACAAGGTGGCGGCCGAGAAGGTCGCCCTGCTGCGTGGCTACGGCGCCGAGGTCGTGATCTGCCCGACGGCCGTCGAGCGGGACGACCCGCGGAGCTACTACTCCGTCGCCGAGCGGCTGACGCGGGAGACGCCGAAGGCCTTCCAGCCCAACCAGTACTTCAATCCGATGAACCCCCAGACGCACTACGACGCGACCGGGCCGGAGATCTGGCGGCAGACCGCCGGGACCGTGACCCACTTCGTCGCCGGCGTCGGGACGGGCGGGACGATCTCCGGCACGGGCCGGTTCCTCAAGGAGCGGAACCCGGCGCTGAGCGTCGTCGGCGTCGACCCCGAGGGCAGCATCTACACCTCGAACGACCTCCACACCTATAAGGTCGAGGGCGTCGGCGAGGACTTCTGGCCCGGCTCGTTCGACCGGGAGATCGTCGACCGCTGGGAGCAGGTCTCGGACCGGGACAGCTTCCTGATGACGCGGCGGCTGGCCCGCGAGGAGGGGCTGCTGGTCGGCGGTTCCTGCGGGATGGCCGTCGTCGGGGCGCTGGCCGTCGCCCGGGCGCTGGACGACCCGGACGCGCTGGTCGTCGTGCTGCTGCCGGACAGCGGCCGGGGCTACCTGAGCAAGATCTACAGCGACACCTGGATGCGGGAGAACGGCTTCCTGTCCCGGTTCAGCCAGACGACGCGGATGGGCAGCCTCGTCGCGGCGCGGGGTGGCGAGACACCGGGCGTCGTCGCGGTCCCGGCCGACCAGTCCGTCGCGGCCGTGATCGAGGTCCTGCGGCATCACGAGATCAGCCAGGTCCCCGTCGTCCGGGCGCGATCGGCCGGTGGGGCCGGGTCGTTCGTCGGGCCGGTCGATGTCCCGGCCGTCGTCGGTTCGATCTCCGAGCGGACGCTGCTGGACCGGGTCTACCGCGACCCGGACGTCCTGACGCGGCCGGTCGGCGACGTGATGGACACGCCGTTCGGGCTGGTCGACGCCAACGAGGAGCTGGAGCGGGTCTTCCCGCTGTTCACCGGCGGGGCGACGGCGGTGCTGGTCCAGCAGGCCGGCCAGGTCGTGGCGGTGGTCTCCAGTGCTGACCTGCTCGGCTACGTCGCTCACCAGCGGCTGGCGGACGTCGACAAGGATCGCCACACCGGCGGCGAGTAGGCGATCGTCCAGTCGACAAGAGACCGGAGCATACCCGCCACGGTTCTCGTTGGTCGGGGAGTTGCCAGCGAAGCGAAGGCGGACGACCCTTTGGACGAACGTCGCGCCGGCCAGCATGAAGCCCTGCCCCTGGAGCTTCTGCAGGTACGGGAGGTCAGGGTCGGGACGAGCCACGGTCCCTGTGCGACCTACCGATCGCACGATCGGGATACCATGGCCGGTGATCTGCGTCGCGGGCACGGATACCCCAGGAGGGCGGTCCTTGCCTGACGCGTGCCTGGAACGAGCATCCCTCGGGAAACCCCGGTCCTCGACGGCCAGCTCCCCACGACCTCATGAGGACACCTGATGGATTACGCGCTCAAACTCGGAGAGATCCTGCTGCTCAATATCCTGCTCTCGGGTGACAACGCCGTCGTGATTGGGCTGGCGGCCCGGGGACTCTCCGAGAAGCACCGTCGCCGGGCGATCATCGCCGGTGGTCTAGGGGCGGTCGGACTGCGGATCATCTTCACGTTCATCATCACGATCCTGCTGGACATCCCCTTCATCCATCTCGTCGGTGGCATCCTGCTGCTCTACATCTCGTGGAGCCTGCTCAGACCGGAGGGGCCGGAACAGGAGACGGACGTCGCGTCCTCCGGGCTGTGGCCAGCGATCTGGACGATCATCGCCGCCGACGCGGTCATGAGCCTGGACAACGTCGTGGCGATCACCGCGGCGGCGGACGGTGACTTCCTCCTGCTGATCATCGGTCTGGCGATGTCGATCCCGATCGTCATGTTCGGCAGCGACATCCTCGCCAACCTCCTGAATCGCTTTCCCATCCTGATCTACCTCGGTGTCCTGATCCTGATCGTGACGGCGATCGAGATCGGAGCGGAGGAGCAGTTCATCCATGACTGGCACCCGCTCGCGACGTGGGAGACCGCGGTCCTCGTCGTGATCGCCTCGGTCGTCATCTTCGGGCTGGGCTGGTGGGGGCAGCGCCGGGCGAAGGCGCAGAGCAAGATCGTTCCACGGGATCAGATGGAGCCGGGCCGATCCTGATCGAACCTGGTTGCTGGGTAACCCAGCCAATCGGTTCTCCGGGAGGCACAATTTGTCTGTGGCGATCCCGGACTCGCGAGAGCGTGGGGAATCCGGGCCAGGGCCACACATTCCGAGACCACGTTCGTCTGCCTGATCTCGCATACGTACGCAGCTGTCGGGCATGACCAGGGAGGGCAGAACCGGCGGTGCGGGCGAAATGGGATGGCTGGGACTCATCGAGAATCCGATCCGGGGACACTGGCGTATATAGAGACAAGAGCGTTGCCCCCCCAATATCGACGCTCGCTCACAACAAGCAATCCGGGTGCTTGCACCCCCTCCCTCCCTCCCGCGCAGGCCCGGCCTTCCCAGCCGGGCCTGTGGCGTTAACCGCGTCCATTACACCCTCCCCCTTGTTCGTGTCATCGATCTGCCGCAACGTGCCCACCAACCGGGACCTGTCAACCGGGACCCGTGTGTCCGGCTGGACGACTGGCGGGCGCGGTTCGAGCATCATGAGGACTGAGGGTGACGATGACGACAGAGGGGGACATGGTGGACGTCCCGGCGGACATCCGGACACCCGGCGAAACGACGTCCGGTTCACCCCTGGACGTCTTCCGGGTCTTCCTCGGCCTCGGCCTGACCTCGTTCGGCGGCCCGATCGCCCACCTCGGCTACTTCCAGGAGGCGCTCGTGCGGCGGCGGCGCTGGCTGGCGGACGGTGAATACGCCGACATCGTCGCGCTCTGTCAGGTTCTGCCGGGGCCGACGAGCAGCCAGGTCGGGTTGATGGTCGGGCTGCGGCGGGCCGGCGTCGGCGGAGCGGTCGCGGCCTGGGCGGGCTTCACGCTGCCCTCGGCGCTGCTGATGACCATCTTCGCGCTCGGGCTGAATGTGTTCGACAACGCCGTCGGGGAAGGCATCATCCACGGGCTCAGGATCGTCGCGGTCGCCGTCGTCGCGTTGGCGGTCTGGAGCATGGCCCGGACGCTCTGGTCGGACCGGCTCCGGGTGACGGTTGGTCTGGCCGCCGCGATCGTCGTCCTGCTCTGGCCGACGGCGATCGGCCAGGTCCTCGTCCTGATCGTCGCGGCCGTCGCCGGGATCGCACTGCTGGCCCGGGGATCGCCGGTTCCGCCCAGGACGGGGACGGAGGGCGCGGCGACGGGTCCGATCGGCCGGTCCGTCGCGGCGGCCTGCCTGGCGCTCTTCGCCGGGCTGCTCGTCGGGCTGCCGGTGCTGGCCGCCCTGGCGGACGCGCAACTCGTGGACCTTTTCGATGGGTTCTACCGCTCCGGCTCGCTGGTCTTCGGCGGCGGTCACGTCGTGCTGCCGCTGCTGGAGTCGGAGGTCGTGCCGAGTGGCTGGGTGACGCCGGACGAGTTCACGGCCGGCTACGGCCTGGCCCAGGCGATCCCCGGTCCGCTGTTCACCTTCGCCGCCTACCTCGGAGCCGTCACGGCCGGTCTGGCCGGGGCGGTCGTGGCGCTGGTGGCGATCTTCCTGCCGTCGTTCCTGCTGGTCTTCGGGATCGTGCCGTTCTGGGAGGCCGTCCGGCGGCGCCCGGTCGTGCTGGCGGCGCTGGCGGGGGTCAACGCGGCCGTCGTCGGGATCCTGCTGGCGGCGCTCTATGACCCGATCTGGACGAGCGCGATCGGCCGGCCGGCGGATCTGGCGCTGGCGATCGGAGCCATCGGGGCACTGGTCTGGTGGAAGGTGCCGCCCTGGCTGGTCGTCCTGGTCGCCGCTGGGGTTGGGGTTGTCATCGGTCCTTGACCCGGCCAATGCGCGTCGATTGGTTTCGCTCCGTCGCTTGTCGCTGCTGGTATGGATCAACAGCCATCGAGGGGAAGCTCGACCTCCGCGGCGGCGAGGCGGCTCAGGATGGTTGCGACGGTCTGTCCCGGCGACTGGTGAGAGGTATCGAGCCAGAGACCAATCGGTGGCGTGGTTTCTCGCAGGTTCTGGTCGAACTCGGCAGGTGTCCAGCCGACGTAGCCGGTCTTGATCCGGGCGGTGTCGCGCTGAGCGAGTGTCTCGGGGTCCGGCGCGAGGACCACGACGAAGACCGGTCGATGATGAAGCATCCCAAGGAACCGCGGCAGGTCGTCGCCGATGATGATGTCCTGGACGACGGCAGTGATCCCAGCCATGGCGTAGCCATCGGCAACCTGCGCCGCGAGCCGATGGCGCAGCTGGAGTTGAGCGACCGCCTCGATGGAGAGTGGCGACGAGATTGGCGCTTGCCCGGATACAAGCATCCGGCGAAAGAGATCACCCCGGACGTGCGCGGCACGTGGCAGCTGTTCGGCCAGCAACTGCGCGACCGTCGACTTGCCGGCCGCCATCGCTCCCGTGATGACAATGACCGCGGCGTTCTGCGCTTCGAATCGCTCTGGTATCGCCAATGCCCGTCACCGCCTCCCCCATGTCCGCCGCTCGCCGCCCGGCTGATCGACTAGTCGAGCTTGAGGTACCGGTAGCCTTCGGCCAGCTCGCCGTTGCCGGGGTGCTCCTGGGCGGTGCGGGCCGACCACTCGCGCACCATCGGCGACGGGTCCCACTCACCCATCTGGCTGGCGTGGGCCCGCAGGGAGGCGACTTTGGTGTCGTAGTGGTCGGTGATGTCGATCCAGATGTTCGCCTCCTGCGTCCCGGTGACGTAGACCTCGCGGACCTTGTGCGGCTCCAGCCCCTCGGCGAGCAACTCGGGAAAGGTCATCCGGTCGCGGGCGGCGGGGTAAACCGCGTCGAGCGTGGCCTGGCCGGCGGCGCGGTGGTCGGGGTGGTTGAGGTAGCCGGTGCCGACGAACTGGACCGTCGGGTCCTGGCAGATCACGACGTCGGGCCGGAGCTGACGGATGATCCGGGCGATGTCGCGGCGGAGCTCCAGATCCGGGACGAGGGTGGCGTCGCTGCGGCGGAGGAAGACGACGTCTTTTACGCCGAGGACCGCGCAGGCGGCGCGCTGCTCGGTCTCACGGGTCGCGACGAGCATCTCGGGCGTGACGGCCGGGTCGGCGCTGCCCTTGTCGCCGCTGGTCAGCAGGACATAGAAGACCTCGCGGCCCTCGGCGACCCAGCGGGCGACGGTGCCGGAGCAGCTGAACTCGGCGTCGTCCGGGTGGGCGACGATGACGGCGACCCGCAGCGGAGCGGCGGGGGCCTGGGTCTCGGTGGCAGTGTCGGTCATGGGTGGCTGGTCTCTCCTGAGTTCATGTGGCGAATCGTTCTGTTCCCGGCTGAGTATCCATCACTGGGCGGGCCGGGTGAATGGGGTGAAGTAGTAGCTGGATCGAATCGGTGGGTGATCCGGCCCACCCCATCTTCGGAATCCCCAGTGTTGCTCGACCATGAATGGATCGGGCTCAGAGACGAAGTCGCGAAACACTCCTCAGGATCGTAACCCAGTCGGATGCCAGGGAGAAGTTGTGCGATCCGGAGCGAGTTGGCAGGGTGGCGGAGACCGATAATGTCATCGGCGAGAACGGTCGTCTGTAGCCTCTGTCATCGACAAGTAGTGCATTGATCTCTGTGTATATCGTTCCTGAGCCCGATCCATTTATGGCCGGGTGGACCGGTAGCGACACAGCCATTCCGTCAGGTGAGTCGCTGGATGGCGGTCGCGCGGCCGTGAGCGGTCTTGACGAGGATGGCGGCGAGGATCATCGGGCCATCGGCGAGGGCAGACGGCGCGGCCGGGTCGCGGTCGCCGCGGATCTGGCTGGTGATGACCGCCGCGGCCAGCCCACCGGCGCCACCGGACGGGCCGGTGAAACCCACCTCGGTAACGAACGCCGTACCACCGGGAAGGATGTCCAGCGCCAAGCTGGGCTCGTGGGTGTGCGTGCCGAGGACGGCGGCGGCGTGACCGTCCACCGCCAAGGCGAAGCCGCGCTTGGTCAGGGGCTCCATCGCATGGAGATCGACGAGGATCGTGCCGCGGCGCTCGAGCGCCCTCCAGGCAGACCAGAGCGGGGTTGCGTTGGCAATGGCGTCCGGCGCCGTCAGGTTGACGACCGTGACGGTCTCGCCGCCGACGTCGAGAGTGACGGCGCCGTGGCCGGCCCAGTCGTCCGGGACGTTGGCCGGCCGCAGGACGCGGGGGTGGGCGAGGACAGTCGCCGCGTCGGGATGATCCCAGGTGTGGTTGCCGCCGGTAATGACATTGACACCCGCCCCGAACAGCCGCTCGACCGTCTCCTGATCGGTACCATAGCTGCCGGTCGCGGCGTCGAAGGTCGCGTTCTCGGCGTTGACGACGACGACATCGACGGCATGGCTGGCTCGCAACTGACCGATCCGCTCGGCCGCGTAGAGCACGGCCGGGCGACCGACGAGGTCACCGATGAAGAGGATGTTCACGGGCTGAGCGCTCCTGCGTCGCGGCGGCATCATCCAGATTCCACTGGATTCCAATTGCGCATCGTACCGCCGGTCCGGTCCGGAATCATGTTCCCGGTGTTGCGCTCGTGCTGCTGACCGTCGTCAGGGCGCCGTGTGCGACGAGACCGAGCTCGTTGAGGGCATCCCAGGTGGCGGGGGCGGCCGCACCGTCGGGCTGGAGGGTGGCGATCAGGGTGGCGAGGTCGTCGGTGACGTCGATGTCGAACGACTCGGGCAGCTCGGCCATCGTCAGCCCGAGTTCAGCGGCGCGGGCGACGAGGGCGTCGGCCGCCTGGGCGGTACTCATCGGGGCGCCGGTGATGATGTCGTGGAAGCCGCGCCCGCCGATCAGATAGTAGCCGCCGTCGTGGACGCGACCCATCGCGACATCGCGATCATGGAGGGCGGCGAAGGCGGCGACGGTCACATCGGGCTGGAGCTGCGGGGAGTCGGACGCGATCAGGACGGTCCGGGCGTAGCCGTGGTCGTGGCCCCAGCGGAGCAGGTTGACCTGGCGGACGCCCCAGTCCGGGCCGACCTGCGGGATGAAGTGGTCCGGCCGGGGAGCGTCGGGGGCGATCCGGGCGATAAGGCCGGCGAAGTCGGCGTCGGCCGGGGTAAAACCCCAGGCGAGGTCGAAGCCCAGTTCGTCGGCGGCGAGGGCGAAGCGGCGGGCGACGTCGGTCACGAAGGCTTCGTAGAGCCGCGCCGCCACCTCGTGCGTCAGGTGAGCGCCGAGCCGGGTCTTGGCGAGGCCGGGCAGCGGCATCTTGCCGCCGATGATGAGCAGGTCGTCATGGCGCCGGGCTCTGGTTCCGTTGGCCGGTGCGAGGGACATGAGCGGTCTCCGGAATGGACTGCCAGGTCGGCGGCAGCTGGGGATGCAGGGGCGTTGGCGACAGAGGACCCGTCAAAGTCGGCGGAGCAGGAACAGGAACTGGGGGTCATCGCGCAGCCAGGAATCGTAGGTTCGTGACTCGACGATCCGGTAGCCGTCGCGGGGGGTGCCGCTGATGACGAAGGTCGAGTCGGTCGGGGCGCCGTAGAAGTAGACCCACCACGGACCGTTCTGGGTTCTGGAACTGATCCCGTTCTCCAGCCCGTAGGTGTAGAGATAGTAGCCGTCCCAGGCGGCGCCGGCGTCGAGTTGCTCGTTTGTGATGCCGAGCGTGTTGGCGTAGCGGGCGTAGGCCCAGACGGAGTCCATGTAGACGAGGTAGTCGCGGGTCCCCATCACCGAGAAGACGGCGGCGGCGGCGATCATCGCCCAGCCGAGCGGCTGGAGTAGCCAGCGGTCGCGCAGCGCCCAGAGGACCAGCACGATGGTCAGTGGCAGGAGCGGGAGCAGGTAGCGGTCGAGCGAGTAGCCGCGGTTGAAGTACTGAAAGGACGGCGGCAGGATGCCGATGACCTGGACGGACAGCATCGCGACGATCAGCCCGGCGCGGGAGCGGAGGATGGAGCGGGCCGACCCGATCCGGCTGGCGAGGATGGCGAGCAGGAGCAGCGCGCCGAGGACGGAAGCGGCGGTCAGCCATCGCCGGAACTCCGTGTCCCACAGCGCGGGGCGCGAGCCGAGGACATCGGGCGGACCGATCCCGCTCCAGCCGACGAACTGGCCGATGTAGGGCATGAAGCGGTCGATCGACCAGAGCGAGGCGACGCCGACCAGCATGACGGCCTGCAGCGCCCAGAACACGACCCAGCCGCTGACCCGCATTCCGGCGAGGACGCGAGGCAGCCCGACGACGGCCGGCACGACCAGCGGCAGGGTCAGGATGCCAAGGTAGGCGATCTCGATGTACGAGAGGTTGCGGAAGAGGGTCCAGGCGCCCGCCCAGCCAAGGTCGAAGACCCGCTGCAGGAAGCCGGTCTGGACGGCCGGGACCTCGTTGAAGAAGCGCAACCAGAGATAATAGCCGATCAGGATCACGGCGGTCAGCCCGCCGACGCTGGCGAGCAGGGCGACCTTGCGCAGGTTCACCCGCCAGGACCGGGCTGGCCAGAGCTGTCCGGCGACGAGGAGGTAGAGGGCGACGCCGACCGGGATCAGGGCACCCTGCTGCCGGGTCAGGAAGGCGAGGCCAGCGACGAGCGACCCGGCGATGAGCGCCCGGTTGCCGGCGCCGAGGAAATTCGACCCTGGGCCAGCGTCCGCGTCGGTGTTGTCCGTGACACCGGCATCGGGCAGGCGACGGATGCCGTGGACATAGAACGCGGTGCTGATGATGAGGAGCGAGGTGAAGTACGGGTCGGTCATGAAGGAGTAGGCGAGCGAGAAGGTCAGGGGATTGAACAGGTAGATGGCGGTCCCGAGGGCGGCCCGGCCCTTGGTCACGCCGAGATCGCGGGCCATGGCGTAGAGGGCGACCGCGCCGAGGGCGACCATGACGACGGTGGCGACGCGCATGATGCCGAGCGACATACCGAAGACGGTCCCGAACAGGGCGCCCCAGAGGATCTGGAAGACGGCCGTGGCGGCGACCGCGGGCAGGACGGTGAGGCGGCCCTCGTCGAGGAGGATCTCGACCGAGCGCGTGTAGCCCCAGTCGTCGGTCGTCGCGACATTCAGCAGGGTCGGAACGATGAAGGCGGTCGCGGTGAAGGCGGCCAGGACGAGGAGCAGGGCGATGTTCGACCGGAGACCGCGAAGGGCGATGCGGACGCCGCTCCGGAGGCGAGCGGTTGCGGTCACCGGACTCGCCATGCCGGTCGGCGCCGCCGGGCCGATCGTCTCCGGTGTCGCGATATCGGTGGTCGTGGCCGGAACGGCGAGCCGGGCAGCCATGCGTGGTTCTCCGTATCGTGGGGCTGAGTCGGGATCGGCGGCCGGCCGGGTACCGATGGGACCGGGCGCAGTGTCGGCTGATGTGGACGGTTGACGCAAGGGGTCGGGTTCAGCCATCGCGACCGGGGCCGCGGCCCTGAAGGGACCGCGCTCAGGAACGATGTCGCGGAGAATCAGGATCAGGGCCGGAGGGACTTTCCTGGGAACACGATGAGGATGTAGGGCCGGACGCGTTTGCGGGGTGTGGGGGCAGCGTCGCGACATCGTCTCTGAGCCCGATCCATTTGATGGTCGGGTTATGGGCGGAAGCCATCCATGCTGTTGACTACCGTTCGGCGTCGCGGGGTGGGAAGGGGTGCTGGGCGCGGTCCGGACGGTCGCGGGCGGCGCGGAGGACGGTGCCCATAATCCGCTCGCTGGCCCTGAGCGAGGCGCGGAGGTTGCCGCTGACCTTGCTCTCGCCGCCGGCCCGGACGCGGTAGGAGACCGGGACCTCGGCCAGCCGCAGCCCGGCCCGGGCGGCGCGGGCCATCATCTCGGTCGACCAGCCGTAGGTCATCTCCGACATGCCGAGCCGCAGGAGCTGGTCGCGCCGGATGACGCGGAAGGGGCCGAGGTCGGTCGCGCGGACGCCGTAGCGGAGCCGCAGGGCGCAAGTCGCGACCCAGTTGCCGACGACCTGCTGGGGCAGGAGGGCGCCGCGCTCGGCCGTGCCGCGGGTGCGGGAGCCGGTGACGAGGTCGGCGGTGCCGGCGACGATCGGGGCGAGCAGGGCGCCGAGGTCGGCCGGGTTGTCGCTGCCGTCGCCGTCCATCTGGATGATGAGGTCGACGTTGCCGGCGGCGAGGACGCCGGTCGCGCAGGCCCGGCCGTAGCCGCGCTGGGGTTCGGACACGACGACGGCGCCGCCGGTCTCGGCCCGGGCGGCGGTCGCGTCGGTCGAGCCGTTGTCGACGACGATGACCTGGCGGATGTCGACCGGGTGGCCGTCGGTGGCGAGCTGGTCGATGTGGGCGTGGAGCTCGACGACGGAGTCCTCGATCGACTCGGCCTCATCGAGGGCGGGGATGACGATCGCGGCGGAGAGGCGGGGGCCGTCGTACGTCTCGGGGTGGGTCAAGGGATGTGCTCCGTCGTGGTTGCGGCAAGCGGGTTGGTCGCGGAGCGTATTGGTGGCGGAGCGGACCCCACCCCATCCCCTCCCCTGCCCGCATCCGCGGATGCGTCAGGAGAGGGTCTCCACGGGTCACGCTGATGCGCTCCTGATCGCACCGCAATTCTCGGACGCGCGGCGGAGTACACCGGGCTCAGCGACGCTGTTGGGTGAGCATTGGACGGCTCAAATAGGATTCTGGTCGATATCGCGGCAGCCAGATCTGGTCAAGGGACCATGAGACGGTCATCTATGCGTCTCGGGCCGTGGCGTTGGCGGACCGCTTGACGATCTGCTTCTGGCGGAGGGCGCGCTCGGCCTCGGCGAAGTAGTCGGCGATGTCGCCTTGGGTGCGGATCCAGTCGAGGTAGCGGTCGATGCCGTCGGAGAGCGTGACCTGGGGCGTGAAGCCGAGCTCCGCGATCCGGCCAATGTCGGAGATCAGGGCGCGCATCTCACCGGGACGGTACTCGCCGGGGATGAGCGGCTCGATGTCCCGGCCGAGGCGGTTGGCCAGCAGCCGGGCGAGGTCGCCGATCTCGGCGGCGTTGCCGGTGCCGACGTTGAAGACGCGGCCGTCGGCGCGGTCGTCGGTCGCGACGAGCAGGTTGGCGCGGGCGATGTCCTCGACGAAGACGAGGTCGCGGGACTGGTGGCCGTCCTCGTAGACGAGCGGCGGACGGTCGTTCATCAGGCGGGTGCAGAAGATCGCGATCACGCCGGTGTAGGGGTTGAAGATCGACTGGCGCGGGCCGTAGGTGCAGGAGTAGCGCAGGGCGACGGCGGGGATACCGGTCGCGCGGCCGAACGAGAGGGTGAGCCGCTCTTGGTCGGCCTTGGAGATGGCGTAGGTGTTCTCGCCGCCCATCGGCGCGTCCTCGTCGGTCGGGACGGGGGTGGCGACCTCGCCGGAGACGGGGTCGTGCATCGCGTAGTCGCCGGCGGCGAGCTGGGCGATCGGGCGGGTGGTGCCGTAGAAGTGGCCGCTGGTCGGGCCGTGGTAGGCGCCCTCGTTGTAGACGGCCTGCGAGGAGGCGACGACGATCTTCCGGATCGGCAGGTCGCGCTCGCGGATGGTCTCCAGCATCAGGGCGGTGCCGAGGGAGTTGACCTCGATGAACTTGGCGATCTCGGGCATGTAGCCGCCGTAGGCCGCCTCGTGGAAGACGATGTCGACGCCGTCGAGCGCCCGCTCCCAGGCAGCGCGGTCGCGGACGTCTCCCTCGATGAACTCGGCGTCCTGCGGGACCCAGGCCGGCCGGCCCTGACGGTGGGTGTAGGGCTCGAGCCGGTCGAGGATGCAGACCTCCCAGCCCTCGGCGCGGGCCAGGTCGACGATGTGTGAGCCGATCAGGCCGGCGCCGCCGGTCACGAGTGCCTTCATCTGTTCCCTGTCATTCGTTCGCCGTTCGGTGGTCGTCGTCGGTTCTGCCGGAGCCATTGTCGGACATCGGAGTATGGCGCGGAAATTTTTACAAATTGAACTAAGTGGAAGGCTAGCGTGGCCACCCAGTCGTCTTACTTTAGCAGGGCGTTAGGGGTGACTAGTTAGTGGCAAAGTGTCTGCAGCAGCGACGTTAGCTCCGCCGCCTTTATCCGGCGTAGGACGGCTGACACACCATACAGATCTACTTAAGACACCTAACATCCTTTAGGCAATTGGAACCTTATCGACCATTTCTATAGCCTTCATCAGGATGGGCAGGATGACAGGGAAGAGTTGTGCCGAGTTCGCTGCCATCTCCAGGAGGTCCTTGATCGGACCGTAGGAGGGATTCTCCCTGTCTTGCTCCCGATCTAATCGCCCCAGCGCTATTTCGAGCTCGGTCTTCAGCTCGTCGTCGATGGGGAGCTGAGGGATCTGCTCTATAGTTTGCCGGATTTCAAGACGCAAGTTGACGACGACTGTCGTTGTGCCCGCGTCAGCAGCCATAGGGAACCCACTGTTGGCCCAGCCTAGCCCACGGGGCTCGGTAAGCAGCAGGCCACCGGTCTCCAGTGTGTGTTCAGTGAACGGACCCTGTTTTGCTATACCTAGACCGATCAGGATGCGCGCGTTGATGACGTAGTGATCGCGAGTTAGGCCAGTCCGCTCAAATAACTTAGCTACGTCGATGATTTGGCTCTGCCGAATACGGGTCCGTTGATACTCCCTGTACCGCTGAAACATTTCCTCACCGATCATCCGCTGGATCGACTCGGCCGATGGCGTCACTCCATGCTGATACCATGTGAAGGCGGCCGGGGTGAAGGAGAAGACGTCCTTGCTCTCTCTAACGATCATCCCGGCATGCTCAAGTCGCGGAGTCATGTCCGTCGGTAGCGTCCCAGTGGAGCTATTCCTATTGGTACCCGGCTCCGTCAGCAAGATGTAGGAGTAATCCCCATCGCTATAATTGTGGAGCACCTTGTTCAGGTAGCGAAAACCCGGGATGCTGAGGCGCTCCAGGAAGTTGTTGACTAGGTTGCGCTCACGAGCATCAAAGCCATTGAGTTCATTGGGCATCTTCGGCTCCGCCAAGAATACCAGCAGACACAAGCACAAGGTGGTGATTAGCCGCGTTCACCTGCCAAGCCGATAAGGGGAAGACTCCGGCTAAGCTTTCTTCGGCCCAAGGGTTGAGCCAGACAACGGGGGTCGCATCACCGGCATTCGCTGGCTCCAGATGCCTCTCTACCGCAATTACCGCTGCAACGTTCTGGTATCGAGGCCCCTTACGTGTTGCCCAAACACCATCGACGTCGACACCGTGTCCCCCTTTAATGGTCCCAGTGCGCAGCGTCTCGTTGCTCAAACCAAGGCCGCCAAAGAGCGCCCACCTAACGTCGGGCTCACCGGTGCCAAGACGCTCGATCTGCACCGCAACTACCAGTGGAGCGCTTAGACTGGCGTACTTTTTCCCTTTCTTCTTGATAGCGTCGCGCACAGCGTGGGCGTCGAGGGAGGCGTCGTTCATTTCCATCCCAACCATCCAAGAGCTCAAAGGACGCTCGACCAATGTTGACTGATCCGGCGGAGCGAGAGCCATAGCGTAGAAGTCAATTATCCAACCGCCGCCTTTGTAGCAGTAGTAGGCGCCAAATATTGACGGATCCTGCTGGCGCTGCCATTCCTTCGCAACGTCCAGTGAACCGATCCACTGAGCGAGTTGTTGCGCCAAGTGTTTAAAAGGCAAGGTTGGATTGCCATAACCTTCCCTGACTGTAGCAATCAGTTGAAAACCAGCGATCTTGAGTTGTGGGTTCACCATGTCACTGATTGCCTCGCGCTCCTTCTGTCGAGTTGCCTCAATCGTCCGATCGTTGATGACCGTAGCGTCTACATACATACGTTTGCCGTCACGCTTGAGTAGGAAGTCCGGGGTGAGCAACTGGCCATCGGAGCCGGTTTCTCGTGGTTCGAATGTAACGGCGAACCCCATCGAGCGAAATGCTTGGTGGAGATAGAGCTCCCAAAACGCACCTTGGAATTGGGATGCGTCCCCTTGAAGCGCGGAGGCCAGATGCTTCTGCCCGTTCGGATCAACCGCCGTAAACCATTCCTCAATTTTCGACCGAATTATGTCCCAATTATTACCCGCAGTCCGGTTGAGAAACTCGAAGTCCGTCTCACGGTAAGTCTTGGGACTGTTGTCCGTGCGCGCAACATCACTGAAGAGGCTCATAGATTTCTACTTTCACATCGTATACGAACCAAGGATCGACTCAAAGGCTTGCTGTAGCCTAACCTTGTCTTGAACTTCAACCCGTGGCAAAGCATGAACATGTTACCGTACTGCTCATGCAGCGCGCTCAACATCGGGACCTCATCCTGGATTGCGGACTCACCAGTAGCGTCGCGGACTTGCGCATGAAGGATGACTTCCTGTACTCCACAGGCGGTGTCATCACACTGCCGTAGTCGAAATTTAGAATCGCGTCGCGGAGCCCGGCGACGGTTTCCCCAAGCGGATGGTTAAGCGTTTGATGTACTGATTGACCTCGGCGGGGCGATTGGGCATCTGCCCTCTATGCTGAGCCGATTCTGCTTCCAAAGCTCACAAGCAACCTATTCCGTCAGGTCGGCCACTAAATGCTACCCGAGATGCAGCAGTAATCGTGCCCCGATCGTCGCGGTCGGAGGCAGGGGGCGGACGGCGCGGATCATCATTCGCATGTGGACGGGGTCGGTGAGCCAGCGCTGGGCGATGCCCTCGGCGCGGAGCCATGGGAGCGAGCGGCGGGCGATCCGGCGCCCGTAGGCTCCGAGCTGCTCGGCGCGGACGTCGCCGGCGATGAGGGATCGGGCGAGAACGGTCCCAGCGTGGGAGCCGGATTCGAGGGCGAAGGCGATCCCGGCGCCGGTCAGCGGGCCGACCAGCGCGGCGGCCTCCCCGGCGACGAGCAGGCCGTCGGCGACGAGGCGGCGGGGGCGGGGGCCGAGGTCGAGCGGCCAGGTCCGGGCGCGACCGTCAGGCCGGGCGTCGCGCAGCCAGGCGGCGGCCGGGGAGGCCGGGTCGGAGACGAAGCGGTCATAGAGGGCGTGGAGGTGCTCGCCGGCGCCGCCCTCGGTCAGCGTGCCGACGCCGACGTTGGCGCCGCCGCCGGGCAGCGGGAAGACCCAGCCGTAGCCGGGCAGGATCCACTCGTTGAGCGTGAAGGCAATCCGGCCCGGCGGCGACGCCACGCCGGTGAAGTAGCCGCGCATCGCGATCCCGCGGGGCGGCCCCTTCGGCGTGTCGGGTTCGGACGCTGGGTCGGTGAGGAGGTCGGGCGCGAGCCGGCAGCCGTAGCCGCCGGCCATGATGACGGCCCTGGCCCGGAGCGTGACGTCGTCCGACGAACCCGGTGAGCGGCCAGTGACCGTCCGTTCGCCGTCCCGCCACGGCCCGATCCGGCGGACGTTCAGGCGGCGGAGCTCGGCGCCGGCGCGCTCGGCGGTGCGGACCAGTGCGGCGTCGAAGACCATCCGCGGGATGACGCGGGCGTCGGAGTGGGCGAGGACGGTCCGCCCCAGTCGGGTCCGGGGGGCGAGGTCGAGGTCGCCACCGTCCGCGACGAGGACGGCGCCGTCCAGCCGCGGGTAGGGGGCGAGGTCGGACTCGGCGATCCCGAGCCCACGGGCGAGCGCCATCGCGCGGGCACCGATCAGGTCGCCACACGGTTTGTCGCGGGGGAACTCCGCCCGGTCGAGCAGCACCACGCGAACGCCGGCCCGGGCGAGACTGATCGCGGCGGCGCTGCCGGCCGGGCCCGCCCCGACGACGATGACATCGGGAGACTCGTCCGCCATGCACCTGTTCCTCTGGTCTGGTCCAGCCTGGTCGCTGATTACGCTATGGGACCGACACGCAAGCCGGCGTCCAGCGCGGCCGGCGTCGCCTGGGCGTCGCCCGGAGGACGGGCGCCGGATGTCGGGTCAGACGACCGACCGGTCCGGAGCGCCATCGATCATTCGTGCCCGGTCCGCATGAGCGAGGGTCGGTGCTGGCGGCGCCTGGCGTCGAGATCGAGGGCGATGCGCTGCAGGATGGCGAGGCTGGCGCGGAGATCCTCCAGCTGGTCGTCGTCGACGAAGGCCATGCTGTCGAGCATCTCTTGGACGAACAGGTCCTCGATGTGGGCGCTGATGGTCGTTCCCAGGTCGGTGATGTGGAGGGTCTGGGCGCGGCCATCGCTGGGGTCGATCTGGCGGGTGATGAACCCGCCGCCCTCCAGCCGGACCAGCACGCGGGTGATGACGCTCGGCTGGACCCCGTAGTGGTCGGCCAGGAGTCCGGGCGAGACGGCACCGTCGCCGATCTGCTCGTGGCGCATGCCGTAGAGGATCGAGGCCTGGCGGAAGCCGAGCTTGCCGTAGGGCGTCTCGAAGTCCCGGACGGCCTTGGCCCACTCCCCGAACACCGGCAGGACCTGGACCATCCGGGCGGCGAGCTGGCCGCGCTCATCGCGGCTGGCCACTGATGTCTGTTCCGTATCATCCATACGATCCCTGCCCCGGCTCGCGATGCGGCGTTGTCAGCGGGCAGGATACCGCGACCGATGATCTGATAGGTCGACTGGTCGTGGGGAGCGATGGTGCGACGACGATCCGGTTTCGTCTCGTCAGGCTGGCGGTCGCGCCATAGACTGGACCCGTAGTCATGGCGACGGAAGTGGGGGTGCCAGATGGCGCGACGGTTGTACGCACTCGGTCTGTGGTCGGTCGCGCACCGGGGGCGGGTGGTGCTGGCCTGGTTGGCGCTGCTGGTCGTCGTGGGCGGGCTCGGCGTCACGCTGGCGGGAACGCCGACGACCGAGTTCTCGGTCCCAGGGATCGAGTCTCAGAGAGCGCAGGATCTGCTCCTCGATCAGTTCCCGGCCGTTAGCGGCGGAACGATCCGGATCGTCTTCCAGGCCGCGCCGGGCACAACGCTGGCCGATCCGGCGGTCGCGGGAGAGATCGCGTCGGCGTTGAGCGCGGCGACCACGATCGACGGCGTGATCGGCGCCGCGCCACCGACGCTCTCGGCCGACAGCACCATCGGCTACTCCGACGTGCTGTTCCGGGAGCTCGCCAGCGACGTGCCGGAGTCGGCCAAGGACGCGCTGTCCGGGGCGATGGCGCCGGTCCGGGCGGCCGGGCTGGTCGTCGAGTTCGGCGGGTCGGCCTCGGTCAATCCGGTGGAGATCGGCGGACCGGCCGAGGTCGTCGGCGTGGTGATCGCGTTCGTCGTCCTGTTCCTTACGCTCGGCTCGCTGCTGGCGGCCGGGCTGCCGCTGTTGACGGCGGCGGTTGGCGTGGCGATCGGCGTGCTGGGGGTCCAGTTCGTCTCCCGGTTCGTCGAGATGACCAACACCGCGACCGTCCTGGCGACGATGGTCGGTCTGGCGGTCGGAATCGACTACGCCCTGTTCATCGTCTCCCGCCACCGCGAGCAGATCGCCGATCCGACGATGACCGTGGAGGAGTCGATCGGCCGATCGATCGGGACCGCCGGCAGCGCCGTCACTTTCGCCGGCGTCACGGTGATCATCGCCCTGTCGGCGCTGTCGGTGACCGGGATTCCGTTCCTCGCCACGATGGGGCTGGCCGCCGCCGCGACGGTGCTGCTGGCCGTCCTCATCGCCCTGACGCTGGTCCCGGCGGTGCTGAGCTATGCTGGCGACCGGCTGCGATCGCGCGGCGGGTCGGCGGTACGCTCTGGTGGTTGGGTCCGGCGCGATCCGCAACCGGGGCGGCTCGGGCTGGCCTGGGGCCGGGGAATCGCCCGGGCGCCGGTCGTCGTGCTGATCGTGTGTGTCGTCGCGCTCATCGCGCTCGCCCTGCCGGTCCGCAACCTGGAACTCGGGCTGCCGAGTAATGAGACTCAGCCAGTCGAAAGCACCCAGCACAAGAGCTACGAACTGCTCACCCAGGGTTTTGGGCCGGGCTTCAACGCCGCGCTGGCCGTGATCGTCGATGCGCCTGATCTGCCGGCCGGGCAGCGGACCGCCCTGCTCGGTCAGCTTGGCGACGCGCTCCGGGCTGATCCGGACATCGCCGTTGTCGCCGAGCCGGTTCTGAATGAGGCCCAGACCGTCGCGCTGTTGAGCGTCGTGCCGAAGACCGGACCGGACGACCAGACGACGACCAACCTCGTCAACCGGCTCCGAGAGCAGATCCGGCCGCTGGCCGAGTCGGCGGGCGGAACGGTTTACGTCGCCGGGGCGACCGCCGCCGCGATCGATGTCTCGGCCAAGCTGGCCGCCGCGCTGCCGCCGTTCATCGTCATCATCGTCGTGCTGGCGATCCTCCTGCTGGCGATCGCCTTCCGGTCGCTGCTCGTCCCGCTCAAGGCGGTGCTGGGCTTCCTGCTCTCGATCGCGGCCAGCCTCGGGCTGGTCGTCTGGGTGTTCCAGGACGGGCACCTCGGCGGCCTGATGAGCGTGGCCAGCGCCGCGCCGATCGTCAGTTTTGTGCCAGTCCTGCTGATCGGCGTGCTGTTCGGCCTCGCGATGGACTACGAGGTCTTCCTCGTCAGCCGGATGCGGGAGCACTTCCATCACTCGGACGACGCCCGTGAGGCGGTTATCCAGGGCGTCGGCCAGAGCGGCCGGGTCGTCTGCGCCGCCGCGCTGATCATGGCGTCGGTGTTCGGCGGGTTCATATTCGCTGCTGACCCGATCATCAAGTCGATCGCGTTCGCGTTGACGGTTGGTGTCCTGATCGACGCCTTCGTCGTGCGGATGACGATCGTCCCCGCCGTGATGATCCTGCTCGGCCGCCGGGCGTGGCGGCTGCCGAACTGGGTCGACCGGATCATCCCGGATGTCGACATCGAGGGCGCGTCGCTCCCAGCCCACCGGTCAGTGACCAGTTCTGATCCTGACCGGACCGTTGCCCAGCCAGCGGAATAAGATCCGCCGGGCCGCTCACCGTCAGACCGGCAGTCAACCGCCGACAGAGCAGATCATCGAGGTTGTCCACCCGATCGCTTGCCAGCGGGCCGAATCGTCCGGGTTGCTCTGCGCCGTTCCTCAGACTGGTTCGCGTCGCTGCCCTCTCGGGCCGGGTATTGCTCGCGTATATGGTAGTGACAACAGCGGGGACCAAGGGTTTTCCCTTGGCCCCCACTGGTGTCTCCCACTGCGTCGTAGCGTCCCCGGGAGCGTCTACGGAAGACTGGCCGGATCGAACGGATCGGTGCCGCCGTCGATCTCGACCGCGTCGCTTGCCCCATCGCCATCGGTATCCGGATTGAGCGGGTCGGTGCCGTAGATGTATTCCTCGTCACCGTCGAGGATGCCGTCGCCGTCGGTATCGGCCACGACCGGGTCGGTTCCGGTGTCGGAGACCTCGGTGAAGTCGTCGATCCCGTCGGCGTCGGTGTCGACCACGCCGGGGTCGGAGCCGACGCTGTTCTCCTGGGCGTCGGTCAGACCGTCGCCATCGGTGTCCGTGCCGTCGTCGCCGGCGATGGTCGGCACGCCTGCTCCACCGCCGTCGCCGATGGTGACGGGATTGGCGCCTGGCGTGCCATCGCCGGCGTCCGGCGTAGGCGTAGGCGTGCCGGCGCCGGACGAGGCAGCCGCGGTCTCATCGATGACCTCGTCGCGGAGGGCGGCGGTCAGGTAGACGGCCGGGTCGGGAGAGGTGTTCTGGACGTTCGCCTCGCTGGTGACGGTCAGGCCGGCGCCGGGCGAGAGATCGGCCGTGGTCCCGTCGCCGGGGTCGGCGGTCACGGACCCGGTGCTGCCGAGGAGCATGGTCGGACCGTTGCCGGCGAAGATCAGGCCGGTCGCGTCGGTCAGCAGGACGTTTCGGCCGAGCTCGGCGTCGAAGGTCGCCGAGTCGAGGTCGATCGGGTCGCTCTCATAGGCGACCTCACCGCCCTTGTCGTCGTCGATCGCGCTATTGGGCGGCGTCAGTTCGATCAGCCAGGCAACGCTGTCCGCGTCACCGAGCCCGGTGAAGGTGTACGGGTCGGTCGAGGAGAAGAAGTAGGCCTCGCCGGGCTCCAGCCGGGCCCGCTTGTTGGTGACGTCGTTCCGGACGATGGTGACGCCCTCGCGCTGGAGGATGAAGCCATAGTAGGCATTCGCCTCCGAGGCGGCATCGGGTGCCACGGTGAACTGGCGGACGCGCCAGACGGCCTCACCGCCTTCCCAGTAAACCAGCCCCTGGGCCAGGATGGCGGAGGTTGACTCGTCCGGATTGATCTCCGCGGCTCCGGCCACGGCTGGCGCATCGGAGGCTGCCGCTTCGGTCGGTGTCGCGATCGGCTCGGCCGATTCGGCGGCGGGGCTGGCGTCGGGCTCGGCGGTTCCGGCCTGGTTGAGGGTGAGCGACTGTCCGGAGGAGGCGCTGTCGGCTCCGGCCCCGGTGAAGGCCTGGGCGACCACCCCGAGGCTCAGGAACGTCGTCAGGACGACCGCGAGAATGGCCGTCCGGAATCGGGTAGCGGTCAGCGGGCCAGTCCAGTGACGACGCGTCATGCGTGAATCCCTTTCCTCGTGAGCGACCGGACTCAGAACGTCAGCCCGGTGGTTGGCGGGTCGACCCTTCCTGTCTGGAGGACGGCTTTCCGGGCGGGGAGATCAGCTCAATCCCAACGCCAGCTCCACGGCAGGCGGATGACCAGCGGCGGTCACGAACCGGGAATGACGCGGTCGCGCAGCACGGAGTGCTCCGGTACAGTGCACGGTACCACTCCTGATGCTGTTGTCAACGTTACAGCGGCGGAATCGGTTCTGCCGGGAGGGATGGCCCGCGCGATTGGTCCGGCTGTGTTGCCCTTCCCCGGATGGAACCGGAATCGGCTCCGAATCGTTGCGCGATCGTGCGGCGATGGCGGGGCGATCGGGGTATCATCGTGCGACGCAGGTGCCGCCTGCCCGGTGAGCATCGGGTGAGCATCGAACGTGGCTGGGCGGTGCCGCCCGGTGATCCTCCCCTGAAAGCCGTTCGCTCTCGATTGTCCAACGATCTGATCTTATCCGACCTGTAGTGATCCATTGGCGGTCGCCGCGACGTATTAGTTGCAGGACACCGCAGATTGGGGAGGTCATGCGAGACGGACCGCCTTTGGGTGATCCCCGCAGCGACGAAGAGCTCTTGGCGGCGATCCGGGCGCGGAGCGACGCGGCCTTGGCTGAACTCTACGACCGGTACGGGCGGATGGCCTTCAGCCTTGCGTACCGAATCCTCGGCGAGCGTGGCGTGGCGGAGGACGTCGTTCAGGAGGCCTTCCTTGCCGTCTGGCGGCGAGCGGAGGCCTTCAGCCCGGACCGCGGAGCCGCCCGGTCCTGGCTGATGGCGATCGTCCACAACCTGTCGGTCGATCGTCGCCGGGGTCGTTATCGGCACGAGCAGACCGATGTCCAACTCGACGATGTGGAGTTCCGGCTGGCGACCGATTCCGAGGACGTCTTCGGGAGCGTCGCCAGCACGATCGAAGCGGAGCAGATTCGCGCCGCCCTCCTCGGACTTCCGATCGAGCAGCGGCAGGCGATCGAACTCGCCTTCTTCATGGGGCTGTCCCATCAGGAGATCGCCACCCAGACCGGCATGCCGCTCGGCACCGTCAAGGGCCGGATGCGTCTTGGTCTGCGGAAGATGCGGTCCGCGCTGGCGAGCTGGGTCGAGGTCGAGCCGATCGATCGCGCCAACCCATCATCGGTGCGCCGCGGTGATGTCTGACCCGTCGTGGCGGGTCTCGTAGCAGGGCCGGACGATCCGGCTTGCGCTGGCCTCTCGGTGAGGCCGTGAGCAGGTATCGGATGCCGGAGAGGACACAGCGGTGAGCGGACGGTACGGGAACCATCCGAATGAATCTGAGGGTCGCCCCAACGAGAGCGTCCCGGAAGGTGTGCCAGTCCGGGGCGCTGGACCGGAGCGGAGCGAGCCCTCGCTGGATGACGCCGCCGCGCTGGCCCTTGGCGCTCTGAGCGGCGAGGAGCGAAGCCAGGCCATGCAACGACTGCGCCGTGATCCGGCCTTCCGGCGCGAGGTCGCGGAGCTGACCTCCGTCGTCGGGCTGCTCCCGTCCGTGCTCGGCCTCCCGGATGCCGATCGCTTGCCCTCCGCTGTCGGTCCGGTCGCCCGCGATGTCGCTCCCTCCCCGGACCTCCGCGCACGGATCCTCTCGCAGGTCGCGGCCGAGGCCCGGCCCGTGCCGGTTCGCCGCGACGGACCAGCCGCCACTCCGGCTCCGCCCCGCCGATCGATGGGCGCCGTCCCGATTGGCACGCAGCGACCGACCCAGTCGACGTTGCCGGCCTCACGCGGACCGCGTCGTGGCCTGCCGCCGCCGCCAGCCGGTCAGGGCCGGTTCAACGTCGGCCGGGCCGCGAAACCATGGCTGACCGGGGTCATGGCCGCGGCGATCGTCCTCCTGGCAGTCGCCGCCATCGCCCTCCAGATCCGGAGCGCGACGCTGAGCGACCGGGTCGATGCCCTCACCGAGCAACGGACCCAGCTCGATCAGGAGGCCATCGCCCTCCAGAACGACGTCGCGCTCGCCAACTCGCAGTCGAACGCGTCGGCCTGGGTGCTGAATCCGAGCGATGCCAACCCGATCTCGCAGAACGCGACGGGAACGGTTTTCTACTCCTACCGTGAGGAGTCGGTCGTCGCCGAGATTCGCGGCCTGGCGGCGCCAGCCGCGGACCAGTCCTATCAGCTCTGGTATCTCGGCGTCGACGGGTCGGAGCAGCCACGGTCGGCCGGGGTGATGATGTATTCCGGTGACGGCGTCGCGTTCTTCACCGCCGCTGGCGTTCCATTCGACTTCAAGCAGTTCGCCGTCTCCGTCGAGCCGGCGGGCGGGAGCGCGCAGCCAACGACGGTAATCCTGATGGGTACGCTCAGCGCCGCTGGTTGATCGAGCGTCTGGCTCAAAACCCCTCTCCATCCGCGGATGGAGAGGGGTTTTGCATTTGGGGAGGCGTCTGATGACTCTGGAGACGTTGACGGTTCTGATGACAGCGCGCAAAGCAGGACGAGTTCAGCAGCCGATCACTGGGATGCGCCGGTTCGCTGGGGTCAGCCGGACCGCGTCGCCGGTAGCGAGGCCGGTGATCTCGTCCGGGCGGACCGAGGCGATGAGGACGGTGCCGTCCAGCGTTCGAGCCTGAACCGTCGTCGTCGCCCCGTGGTAACGCAGCCCGGTGACGATGCCGTCCCAGCCAGCCGCCGCGCTGCCCCGGTCTTCGCTGTTGGCGGCGGTCACGGTGAGCCGCTCCGGGCGGATCACCACGGTGACATCCTGTCCGATGGCCAGCCCGTCGGCGGCAATCGCGACGGATGCCCCAGCCAGGCAGGTCGTACCGCCGGTGGCGTCCGCGGTCCGGACCGGCCCGGTGAGGATGTTGCCGGCCCCCATGAAACGAGCGACGAACACGGTCTCCGGCTGCTCGTACAGTGACGCTGGCGTCCCGATCTGCTCGACCCGGCCCGACCGCATGACGGCCAGCCGGTCCGACATCGAGAGGGCCTCGTCCTGGTCGTGGGTAACGTAGATGAAGGTGATCCCCAGCCGCCGCTGAATGTCCTGCAGCTCGTCCTGCATCTGCCGCCGGAGGGCGACGTCCAGCGCCCCGAGCGGCTCGTCCAGCAGCAGGACGGCCGGAACGACGGCCAGCGAACGGGCCAGCGCGACCCGCTGCTGCTGCCCGCCGGACAACTCGTGCGGCCGCCGGTTCTCGGTGTTGGGCAGGGCGACGAGGGCAAGGGCCTCCCGGACGCGGCGCTGGATCTCGCTCCGCGGGACGCCCTGCTGCTGGAGCCCGTAGCCGATGTTGTCGCCGATCGAGAGGTGCGGGAACAGGGCGTAGCTCTGGAAGACCGTCGCTGTATCACGGGCGTGGGCCGGGACGTCGGCGATGGCGCGACCCCGGAGCATGATCTCGCCCCGGTCCGGCGAGAGGAAGCCGCCGATCAGGCGGAGCGTCGTGGACTTGCCGCAGCCGGACGGCCCGAGCAGGGACAGGAACTCGCCCGGCCGGACATCCAGCGACAGGTCGTCGAGCGCCAGGACCGCGCCGTACCGCTTCGTCACGCCGCGCAACTCGACATCGTGGGACAGGGGAATCTCCTCCGGGAATGGGCCTGGCCGTTCAGGCGGGATGCGCTTGAACGGGGTGCCGCCGCTGACGCGATCGGACGGTACACTAGCGCGGTCCATCGCAATGAGCCAATTGGAGAGGGAAGCCGTGACCGTGAGCGATCAGACCGTCGAACGAACCATCACTCCGCCGTACACCCCGAAGGCCCGGGAGATCCTGCGGGAGTGGGTCCAGACCGACAGCCTGCGGAAGCACTGCGAGGCGGTCGCGGCCTGCATGGGCCATTTCGCCGAAAAGCAGGGCGCTGACGAGGATCTCTGGGTCGCGGTCGGCCTGCTCCACGACATGGACTTCGAGCGCTACCCGGACATGGGCGCTGGCGAGGCCGGTCACCCGTACGTCGGCGTGCGCTACCTGCTGGAGAACGGCTGGGGCAGCGAGGTGACCCGGGCGGTGTTGACCCACGCCGACTACACCGGGGTCGAGCCGGTCTCGTCGATGGAGCGGTCGCTCCGCGCCGTCGACGAGCTGAGCGGCTTCGTCACCGCCGTGGCGCTGGTCCGGCCGGACAAGAGCGTCCACACCGTCCAGGTCAGCTCGGTCAAGAAGAAGATGAAGGACAAGGCGTTCGCCGCCAAGGTCAGCCGCGACGACATCCGCGAGGGTGCCGAGCTGCTCGACCGGCCGCTGGACGATGTCATCCAGGACGTGATCGACGCGCTGCGGGCATCGGCCGACCGGCTGGGGTTGCAGGGGGTTTCGGTGACGGCTTGACCTGGCCCGGCGGGTGATACCCGACCCTGAAGGGATCGGGCTCAGGAACGATCTGGCGTAGCGCGGAGCTGTAGGGACATGGCTTGCCTTGTCCGCGCCGCAAGGCGCCAATTGTCTCGCCAACCCCTTGTTCGATTCGGGACACCCGAACATTGAAAGTCAGGTATCGCCCTGTGGGGCGATCGCCGCCACGGCGGCCAGGCGAAGACAAGCCGTCGCCCCTACGATTCTTCACGCTGTCTCGCCGTCAACACCGCGATAGACCGTTGTCGCTTTTCAACCCCACGGAGAACGCCGACATGACCGCCGCCCCGACGTTGATTCCGATCTTCGATGGACATAACGACACCGTCCTCAGTCTGCGGGCCACCGGGCGGGACTTCTTCGCCCGTTCCGACGAGGGCCACCTCGATCTGCCCCGGGCGCGGGAGGGAGGGCTCGCCGGCGGGATCTTCGCCGTCTTCGTCTCCGACCCCGGTGCTCGTCCTGGGGACGATGAGCCGGGCATCATCACCGCCTCGCCGGAGCTGACGCAGGCATTCGCCGAGCACTACGCGATCGAGGAGTTCGCCCGCCTCCGCCGGATCGTCGCCGCGTCCGATGGGGCCGCGAAGATCGTGACGACCGCAGCCGAGCTGCGTCAGTGCCTCGCCGACGGCACCTTCGCGATCGAACTGCACATCGAGGGGGCCGAGCCGATCGACGCCGACCTCGATGCCCTGGAGGTCTTCTACGCGGCCGGGCTGCGCTCGATCGGCCCGGTCTGGTCCCGCTCCAACGTCTTCGGCCACGGCGTCCCATTCGCGTTCGGCGTCTCCCCCGACACGGGTCCGGGCCTGACGGACGCTGGCAAGGACCTCGTCCGGGCCTGCAACCGGCTCGGCATCATGCTCGATGTCTCCCACCTCAACGAGGCGGGGTTCTGGGATCTGGCGGCGATCACGGACGACCCGATCGTCGCCTCCCACAGCAACGTCCACGCGATCTCGGCCTCGACCCGCAACCTGACGGCGAAGCAACTCGACGCCATCAGGGACTCTAACGGGCTGGTCGGGCTCAACTTCAACGCCGGCTTCCTCTGGCCGGACGGGGGCCGGGGGAGCGACGTGCCACTGTCGGTCATGGTCGATCACGTCGACGCGCTTGTCGAAGCGGTCGGGATCGACCGAGTCGGCCTTGGGTCGGACTTCGACGGCGCGACGATGCCGGACGACCTGCACGACGTGGCTGGGCTGCCCCGCCTGATCGCCGCCCTCCGGGAGCGTGGCTACGACGACGAGGCGCTGACGAAGATCGCCCACGGTAACTGGGTCCGTGTTCTGGAGGCGACCTGGGGAGAGTAGGCAGCTCACGCGACGGAACGGTGCCGCGTCCCGCCTTTCGTGTGCGAATCGGTTTCCGCGGATCGCGGTCCGCCGTGGCCCGCGCCTTGCCGATGATCCGGCAGATCGATGCGGCTCGGCCTGAGCCGGACGTGGGACCGGCCAGACCGGCGAGCCAGGACAGACACAGACCATGACAGCGACGGACCACTTCGATGCGATCGTGATTGGGGCCGGGCAGGCCGGCGGGCCGCTCGCCTCGGCGCTGGCGAGAGCGGGGAAGCGGACCGCCATCCTCGAGCGCGAGCACTACGGCGGCACCTGCGTCAACGACGGCTGCACGCCGACCAAGACGATGATCGCTTCCGGACGCGTCGCGTACCTCGCCCGGCGCGGCGACGACTACGGCGTTCACACCGGCTCCATCGCCATCGACCAGAAGACGATCCGCGGCCGCAAGAACACCGTCGTCGAGAGCTTCCGCAGCGGCAGCGAGAGCAGCGTCCGCGGCACCGAGGGGCTGGAGGCGATCGACGGCCAGGCCCGGTTCACCGGTCCCCATGACCTGCGCGTCGCCATGAACGCCGGCGGCGAGCGGCTGCTCTCGGCCGACCAGATCTTCGTCAACGTCGGCGAGCGCCCGAGCGTGCCACCGATCGACGGGATCGAGTCGGTGCCGTACCTGACCTCGACGACCGTCATGGACGTCGACGAGACGCCGGATCACCTCGTCATCATTGGGGGCGGCTACATCGCCCTCGAGTTCGGCCAGCTCTTTCGACGGCTCGGCTCCCGCGTCACGTTCCTTGTCCGCGGCGACCAGATCCTCGACCGGGAAGACACCGATATCCAGGACGCGATGCGAGACATCCTGACCGAAGACGGCATCGAGATCCGCTTCGGCACCCAGGCGACCAGCGTCTCGACCGGGGCCGGCGGCGGCGTCTCGCTGGACCTCGAGGGCCCGGACGGACCGGCCGGCACGCTGGCGGCCAGCCACCTGCTCGTCGCGGCCGGGCGGACGCCGAACACGGACGACCTCGGCCTCGACGCGGCTGGGGTGACAACGAACAAGCGGGGGCAGATCGAGGTCAACGGCCGGCTGGAGACCAACGTTTCCGGCATCTGGGCGCTGGGCGACGTCAAGGGCGGCCCGGCCTTCACCCACATCAGCTACGACGACTACCGGATCATCGTCGCCAACGTGCTCAACGGCGGGGACCGCTCGACCGACGACCGGATCGTCCCCTATACCGTCTTCACCGACCCGCAACTTGGCCGCGTCGGGCTGTCCGAGAAGGAGGCGCGGGACAAGGGCCACACCGTCAAGGTCGCGTCAATGCCAATGAGCTCCGTCGCCCGGGCAATCGAGACTGACGAGACCCGCGGGATGATGAAGGCCGTCGTCGACGCCGGGACCGGTCAGATCCTCGGCGCCGCCATCCTCGGGATCGAGGGCGGCGAGGTCGCGACGGTCGTCCAGGTCGCGATGATGGGCAAGTTGCCCTACACCGCCCTCCGCGACGCCGTCATCTCCCACCCGACGGTCTCGGAGTCGCTCAACAACCTGTTTCTGACGCTCGATTAGGCTCGTTCCCGCCGATCGGAACCTGGTTCGGCGTCGTCAGGCGTTCCATCGTGTCCCGAACCACGCGGGCCTGGGCGGGAGTCAGCCGCTCGGAGAGCAGATCCTGGATCAGCCAGACCATCTCGGGGTTCGTCTCGGGCTCGTCGCCGGTTGCCGTGACAAGATCGGGCCATGACTCCCGCAGAAACGCGACGCAGTCCTCGGTCAGCGCCGTGACGTCGGGGTGATCGGGCGGCAGCGTCGCGACGTTGTCCAGCCGCGCCATGTAGGCGGCGAGGGCCGCGACCCGGCACGGGTCTTCGGCCATCGCCGCCACCGCGTCATCGATGAGCTGGTGGTCGGCCACGGACAGCAGTCCACTCACGGTCCGGACGATGTCGGCGTCGACGGTGATCAGCTCCTCAGAGGCGCCGCTTGCCTGCAGGCCGTTGACATAGGCTCGATACCGCGTTGGGATGGCCGGGTCGCCCTCCACGGCCAGCAATTCCGCGATCGTCGCCCGGCGCCGGGCCAGCGTCCGCTCCTCCTCGGCGAGCTGGTCGTGCAGCGTCTGCAGTGCCTCCCGGCGGTCGTCGGCCGAGCCGTTCACCAGGCGACGGATGTCGGCCAGGGCCAGCCCGAGGTCGCTGAGCTGCCGGATCCGAAGGAGCCGGTTGAGATCGCTGCTCCGATAGCGGCGGTAGCCGTTGGCAGCGCGCGGCGGCTCCGGCAGCAACCCCGTCTGGTGATAGTGGCGGACCGCCCGCACGGTCGTGCCGGCCATCCGGGCGACCTGTCCGATCGTGAGCATGACATCACGCGCTCTCATGTCGTCAGGCTGGTGGGAGACCGGCCGTCCCCAGGGCTGGCTGTCATCGGGTCGGGTTCGGGCAGGGACCGGAATGCCGGCGCGACCAGGGCCCATGCGACGCCGCCGGCGGCCAGCCCGATCAGGACGTAGCCAGCGAACGCGACGCTGGTGTGGGTGATGGTCTGAGCGATCGCGAAGATCATGGCCGGGGCGACCGCCGTGGCCAGCGCGGTCTGGGAGCTGACGATCCGCCCCCGCATCGCTTCGGGCGTCGCCCGGACCTCCATTGCGCCAAGGATCGTGGTAGCGGGGCCGGCGGCCAAGCCGAGGACAACCGCCGCGGCCAGGATCCAGCTGTAGGCCGGCAGCAGCGAGATCGCGACCAGGGCACCGCCAACGACGATGATCGCACCTCTGAACCAGACGCGCAGAGGTAGGCGTCCCCGCAGGACCGTGTAGCTGACCGCGCCGGCCAGCATGCCGATCGCGATCGCGCTGAGGACTGTCCCGAGCTGGGTAGGCTGATTTCGGGAGAGGAACACCACCGGCAGCAGGATGCCCTGCAGCGCGCCGAGCACGGCAACGATGAACAGGCTCAGGACGGTCGTCGACCGTAGCGTGCGATTGCGCAGGAGGTACCTGAGCCCCGTGGCGGCCTCTCGAAACAGCGCGCCGCCGGACGGAGCCGGCCCGGGCGCGGTGTCGCGGGCGGCAACCGTTCGGGGGAGGGCGCCGGTCAGCAGCGCCGCCGCGAGCGACGTGGCGGCAGTCAGCCAGAGCACCGTCGCGCCCTCCAGCGTGGCGAAGAGCACGCCAGCGAGGCCTGGACCGACGACGATGACCAGCGCCGAGAGACTCTCCCGCAGGCCGATGATTCGCTCGACCGAGTGGCCACTGGTCCGGGCGATCGCCGGAAGAAGGGCCTCGCGGGCGGCCAGGCCGGGGGCATCGCCGAGCGCGCCGGCAATGCCAAGAGCGATGAACCAGCCGAGGTTCAGCCCGGTGAGCAGGTCGACGATCGGCAGCAGGGCAACGGACCCGGCGGAGATGACGTCCGACGTGATCGAGGCCAGTCGCCGGTCGACCCGGTCGACGATCACCCCACCGATGATGGACGCCAGCACGGTCGGGACGGCGACCGCCAGGGCGACGGTGCCCGCCGCCGCCGCGCTTCCGGTGCGCTGCAGGACGATCAACGGAAGGGCGACGGCAAGGACGGCGTTGCCGAGGAGTGACAGGCTTCCGGACAGCAGGTACAGGATGGATGTGTTCATGGCCCGAGTAAACAGCCTGACGCCGCGTCGGGGTCAAGACCGCTAGAGCCAGGATCAGACGGATTGTCCATCGCCCGACTTGACCGGCGAGGACGGGCACATCAGGTGCGTTCGGCCGAGTCCGTCGCCAGGTGTGGCGCCAGGCGCCCGCGTTCGAACTCCGTCCGTAATCCTACGGATGGTGCCTCGATGTTGCCGTCGATAGACTGCCCGCATCGGCACGTTTACTCCCATGACCTGAGCGCTCGCCCCGTCTCCGACCCATCGCATCATCGCATCAAGGAGGCCCCATGACACCCGGACGCTTCGACGCGCTGTTTCGCATACTTCAGGCTCGACGCTCGCGTCGGACCGCCCTTCGCGTCGCTGGCCTTGGCCTCGGCGCAGGGTTAGCGGTCCGTTCGCCATTCCGCGCCATGGCCCAGGATGGCGCCTCCACGCCGGTGACGGTCGACGGGGTCACGCTCACCGATGGCGCGTTCCTCTTCGTCCAGTCCGCGGCCTCCGGCACGTTCGCCGCCAATCCCGGCGCCGGCACACTGGTGGCCGACGGCGCGGCAACGCCCGGCGGGGGAGCGGACTACCTGCTCACCCTCGAGGGGCACGCTGGCAACACCATCTACTTCTCCGACCGGCCGGAACGCATCTTCGGCGAGGGACCCACCGACCAGTTCATCGCCGGTTTGGGGTTCAGTCCGGCCAACCCGCCCAACGCGGCGCTGGTCACCAGTGATGCCGACGGCAACGAGGACATCCTGGTCGTCGAGCTCCTCAGCCCGGTCTACGACGCGAACGCCGGTTCCGTCGCCTACGGGGTCAACATCCTGAGCGACTACGAGGGCGGGCTCGACTTCGTCGCCGGGCGCCAGGCCGACGAGGATCTCGGAGCCACGTTCGGGGAAGCGAGCCTGTTCATCGACGACTGTCCCGACCTGACCACCTGTCGCCGGTCATTCGGCGACACGATCTCCACCGACGAGGGGCCGTTGCCGGGCGGGTCGGTCGGGCAGTGCTGGCACTGGAGCGAGTTCGCCTGTATCCCCTGCAACGGGAACAGCAACGACTACTACGATGATCTCTGCAACAACACGTACTCCGATTGTGATGGAGACTGTGGCGCCGCGTAAGCCGGTCATCGGCATACGAGTCGGCGGCGACTGACACCCATCGTGCCAGGTCGAGCGCCAGCGGCCCGAGGGAAGTTGCCCCGGGCCGCTGGCGCCTGGCTTCGTCCGGCCCGGTCGCTACTGCCCCAGCGCCCGCTTGTAGAAGGCCAGCGTGTCGGCGTACTGCTTCTCGCGGCACTTTCGGTCGATGTACATCATGTGGCCGGCCTCGTAGTAGGCCCACTCGACGTTGTCCTGGAACTCGGGCGCGATCCCCATGTGCCGGAACGTGTACTCGGCCGCGTAATGCGGCGTCGCGAAGTCGTAGTAGCCCTGCTGGACCTGCACCTTGAGGTGCCGGTACTTGTGCATCGCCGAGCGGAGCCGCTCGCTCGTGTCGGGGTAGCCGGCTGACGCGGAGCCCCAGTCCCAGTGCTTGTTGACCTCGCCGGACATCATCTCGAACTCGATGTCCGTCTCCCAGCCGAGCTCGTCGCGGATGTAGGCGTTGTAGGTGCTGGTGTAGGTTGGACCAGGGTAGGTCACGCTCGGGTCGAACTCCGGCGTCTCCGTGACATGGGAGAGATCGCGGGCCGTGAAGCGGGCGTCGATCCGGCCAATCGTCTGCTTGCGGTCCCGGAGCAGTTCCTTGGTGAAGCGGTGGATGTTGATCCGCAGGTTGGCCCGCTCGACGTACTCCTCGGTCAGGCCGGAGTAGCGCGCGATCTGGGTGATGAGCGCCTCGCGCTCCCGGCCGGCGAGCAGGTCGCCCTTGTGCAGCGCCGGGACGTAGACGGCGTCGACCCAGTCCTCGACCTCGGTCACATAGGCTTCCAGCGACTTGCTCTGGAGGTCCCTCGCCAGCTTCTTGTGGAACCAGGCGGCGGCCGCGTAGGTCGGGAAGAAGGTCGCGTAGGGCAGGTCGTTGGCGGCCGAGAAGCGGGAGGCCCGCATCGTCAGGACGGTGCTGATCAGGACGATCCCGTTCAGCGCGATGCCGCGGTCGAACAGCAGCGAGGCCAGCCCGGCCGAGCGGAACGTCCCGTAGCTCTCGCCGGCGAGGAACAGTGGCGATGTCCAGCGACCGTAGCGGCCGAGGTAGAGCCGGATCACCTCGGCGACGGACTCGAGGTCGCCCTCGACGCCCCAGAACTTCTTGTCGAGGTCGGGCGTGGCGCCCTGGCTGAAGCCGGTCCCGACCGGGTCGATGAAGACCATGTCGGTGAACTGGAGCCAGGTCTCCGTGTTGTCGACCAGCTTGTGCGGCGGGGCCTTGGTGTCGCCGTCGTCAGTCAGGTCGACGCGCTTCGGCGAGAGACCGCCGAGGTGCAGCCAGGCGGAAGAGGAACCAGGGCCGCCATTGTAGGTGAAGGTCAAGGGGCGGACCGCGTCGCTCTTCTGGCCCCTGGCGATGTAGGCGGTGAAGTAGATGTGGGCTTCGACCTCGCCGAACTGGTCCTTGATCGGCAGGGCGCCGAAGGTGACGTCATACTCAAGCGTATTGCGACCGATCCTGATCGAATGCGATGTCGTGACGGGGTCGCGCTCGATCAGTTGGCGACGGGGCTCCTTCCCCTTGTCCTTGTCGGCGGCGTCGGGTGCCTGATCCTTCTGGGCGGTCCTGTCGGTCACGTCGGTTCTCCCTCGTGCCGTCGTCCGGGCCGGTTCGCGTCTCCGGACGGCGGTGGCGGTCAGTCGATAGTGCCCGCGATGGTACCGCACTCCGCCGCTGTCCTGAACACGCTCTCCCTGAGGTTCGCCATGGCCAATCCTGCATGCTCCTCCGGATCGCCGTCGGGCGACGTTCGATGCAACGTGGCGATCGCGTCGGACGGGCCGGCGATCGTGGCGATGTCGGGGCTGCCGTTCGCCGGGAAGTCGACGCTGGCCCGAGCGCTCGCAACCAGGCTGGGCGCGACGCTGATCGAAGTCGACCGGCTGGTCGAGGGCCGGGAGGACCCAGAGGCCGGACCGATTCCGGACCGGCTCTGGTTCGCGGCCTACCGCCGGGCGGAGGCGCTGGTCCGGACGGAGCTGGTGGCTGGGCGGCGGGTGATCTACGACGGCGTCAACTTTCGCTGGGTCCAGCGGGAGAAACTCCGCCGCCTCGCTCGGGAATCCGGGCAGCGGGTGCTGGTCGTCCATGTCACGACGCCGCTGGCGGCCAACCTCATCCGGCAGCAGGCCAACCGCCTCAACCCCATTCGACCCTCGGTCGACCAGGAGACCTTCGACATGGTCCGGGACCGCTTCGAGCCGCCCCGGCCGGGCGAGTGGGCGGTCGCCTACGACGGAGCGGAGCCGGTCGACGCCTGGCTGGAGCGGGTCGGATCGATGCTGGACCGGCCGGTGGTGGACGGGGAGAGAGGATTCCGGACATGCTGAATGGGCTCCTTGGCTGATCGGGGCATGACGCGACATTCCGCTTGAGGCGCATCTGGGGCAGTGTGGAAAAGTTTTTGGCGGCGTGAGCTAAAGATTAATTGGAGAGCGGTTAAGGCTTCGTGTTTAGCGCCGTCAAGAGTTGAACCTTGCGATCAGTCTCCGTGCTGGCGGGAGGTAGGCCACCTCGCGTGACGAGCGCTAACCGACCCTGCCGTTCTCGGCGCCGCGGTCTGCTCCGCGTAGTCACATGATCGCAACCAACGTGTTTTATTGAATCTATTGCAATCCCCGCAGCGACGGCTATGCTGTAGCCAACGGGACGAATGCCACCGTCCTTCGATGAATCCGGTCGGCGTCGGCTGGTGACTGGACGGGCCAGTAGCGACGTTGCACCTTCACGGGAGCAGGCCAGTATGGACAGCACGCGGTTCGATCGGTTGACACGCGCGGTCGCGGTCCGGCTGACCCGGCGTGGGATGCTCGGGGGAATGGCGGGAGCCGCGGCCGTTGGGCTCGGTGGCGCGGGTGGCGTTCGCTTCGCCGCCGCCCAGACCACTGACTCTGAGGAGCGGTCGGTCGAGCTGTACGAGGCCATGGCGGCACTGGCGCAATCCCACGCCGGCTCGTGCGCCGATCTGACGGCCAAGGTCCAGTCGTACATGCTCGAGCATGAGGACGAGATCGGGCAGATCACGGTCGAGCAGCGTGACTGGGACGACGACCACAAGCGGACCCACGTCGCCACCTACGGCGCCCGGCGCGAAGTGGCGACGATAGCGATGGAGAGCGCCGCGTTCCGGTGCCAATCCGCCGCCGACCCCGAACCGTTCCCAGGTCTTACTGGCGCGTCGAGCGGCTCGACTGGCACGCCCGCAGCGACGCCAGTCGTGGGTCTCACCGCTGGCGCCCTCCGCAAAGTCGCTATACCGGCGCGTGGTTCGCTTAACTGTCCTGACACGACCCTAATGTGCACGATCACGAATGGCATCAACTCCGTCTACCCGGTCGGGACGCAGATTGGGACGATCTCGGTGGGCCAGTGTGCCCAGGGAGCGGGCGGCGCTTGCAACCCGTGTGACCAAGGAAACGACAACTACGCCGGGACCTGCTCGAACGACTGGGGCCCGTGCTACAGCGGGCAATATCCAAACGGGACATATACCTGTCAGGGCGTCGCGGTGTCCGGTGGAAACTCCTGTGACTGCTCGTCGACCTGTGCCTCGGTGACGACGGGAGAATGCATCACCTTCGCCGCTGGGGGCCTGGCTGGCAGCGACTGTGCCTCGTGCTGGACGAGCATGTGCGTCTCCCAATCGACCTGCGAGACGAACTGCACCTCCAATGAGTGCTGCAACACGGCCTGCTCGGAGGCCTCACCGCCACCCCCACCGCAAGGCGGGGACGACTAGAGGGTGACTTAGAGCGGTATTCAGTGGGGTTGCGTGGTGGCGGAGCAGACCCCTCCCCCAGCCCCTCCCCGGCTCACCTGCTTGCTCAGCCGCTGAATCGGCTTCGGCTCCGCAGATGCCCGGAGAGGGGAGCAACCGCCTTGATCCTGGTCAGGCAACCCATCTGCAAACCGCTGTAGGAAGCGTTCGTACGCACCAGGCGGTTGACCATGATGCCGATCAGCGCGATCTGGATTCAGGCCGTCTCCACGTCGGGTAGCGCTTCATAGTCCTTGCTCAACCGTCGATGCCGGCTCAGCCAGCCGAACGTCCGCTCCACCACCCAGCGCTGTGGCAAGAGTTGGAACCTGACCGGATACGGCGGCGGCTCCTGCCCCCGGCGACCCGGACCCAGCGCCGGCGCTTGCGCACGAGGGTGACGGACCGCCCCAGCGTCTCGGTCACCCACTCGGCGAACGGGCCCTGATAGGTGCCGTCAGCCCACAGGTGGGCCAGGCGCGGAAACCGTTCGATTCCCTCCGCCAGGAGCAGTTGTCCCTCGTCGCGATCCTGTAGGTTGGCTGGATGGACCAGCACGCGCAGCACCAATCCCATCGTATCGACCAGCAGATGGCGCTTGCGCCCGTTTACCTTCTTGCCGCCGTCATAGCCATGAGGCCCCCCTTTTCCGTGATCTTCGCGCTCTGGCTGTCCAGGATGGCGGCACGCGGCCCGGGGTCCCGTCCGGCCTGAACCCGGACCTGCTGGCGCAGCGTGCCATGCAGGCGCTCCCAGGTCCCATCTCGTTGCCACTGCCGGAAGGAGGCATAGACCGTCTCCCACGGTGGGAAGCCCTCGGGCAGGTCGCGCCACGGGCCGCCCCGCCCGCACCAGGTAGCGAATGCCGTTGACCAGCTCGCGCTCGGGGTGACGGCGGGGCCGGCCGCCGGGTTTGGCCAGCGGGATGTGGGGAGCGAGCACGGCGCACTGGGGATCGGTGAGGTCGGAAGGGGAGGCTTTGCGGGACCTAGGGCACCTTCAGACGGGGGACGTCCGCTCCAGCGTACTCCCCTTTGTAAACACCCTCTAAGGTCAGCGGACTATGCCGGCCGCCCTGGGCTCAGCTCGCGGAATCGGTACCCGGTTCCGGGCGATAGGGAGCATCTCGACCGATCGCCCCGACGAAGTCAGGCAATCCAGTGTGTCCGAGAAGCTGGCGGACGGCGGACGCCTCTCCAGTGTGGAACCAATAGTGATAGATCCCCCGCAGCAGCATCGTCCCGATGGATTCCGGGTAGGGGCGACCCGCTACGACCAGGTGCTCGCCGACTCGCTCGGCGCTGAGCGTGTCGAAGTACGGGTCGACGGCGGCAATGACGGCATCCCATGCCTCCCACGCGGCCGTCAGCGGTGGCGTGGTCGCCGGCTTTCCGTTCGCGCCCCATTCCTCTAGCTCGGGGGCAACTCGCTCGATTCCCTGCGCACGCACCAGCCAGAAGCTGCGCTCGTGGGCGGCCATGTGGCAGATCATCCAGGAGATGGAGTTGATCGAACTGAAGCGGCGACGGGCGTCGTCATCATTGACGCCGACCAGCGAGCGACGGAACTCACTCCGGGTAAAGCGATACTGATCAATCAGCGGATGAGTCGTCATGAGTCTCCCCTGGACGTCCGATGTCGCGGATGGACACTTGAATCATCCGTCGGTCGCCCCCGTTGCCTGATCGCGACAAGACCCCGATCTGCCTGAGGCACATTGGCATTATCGCGGATCGGCGCATTGGGTGAGCGGCAAGGGCCAGGACAGGAGACGTCAGTGCGCGGGCCGCTCCGGACGAGGACTGTGAGGCGGCCAGTGCGAGGCGGGGCGGCCGGAACTGCTGCGCCCTCGTCTCTGAGGGCGGGCAGAAGCATACCGAAGGTCAACCGGCCGCAACCGGCGTGGCGGCCGGGGTGCCGAGGCTGCCCTCCAGCACGACGATCTGGTCCCGGACCGGCTGGGCCTCGATCTCGAGCATGGCGGCGACGTCGCTGAACGCCTCCTGTGGGTCGACGTTCTCGACCAGGATGCGGGTCACGCCGTCGGCGATGATCGCGTCGCCGCCCGGCACCCACGTCCGGGCCGTGTCCGACGCCCGAGCGACCGGGAGCTGGTCGACGGCGGTCTTGAAGTTCGGGTCGGTCGCGAAGAATCCCTGCATCGTCTGGCTCTCGATCGCTGACGTCCGGACGGGCATGTAGCCGGTATTCTGGGCCCAGAAGGTCGTCTGCTCGGCGGCCATGCACCACGTCAGGAACTTGAACGCGGCCGCTTGGCGCTCGGCCGGGGCGCTGCCGACGATGAAGAACCCGGAGCCGCCAGTCGGGACCGCCGTCGGGCCGCCCGGCTCGGCGCTGGGCAGGAAGGCCGTGCCAAGCTCGAAGCCGGTCGCCTGGGCGAGGGCCGTCGTGTCGTTCAGGACGCCGGTGCTGGCGATCGTCACGGCGGCGAAGCCGTTGCCGAGGTCCTGGTTGCCCTGCTGCGAGGCATAGCCCCAGCCCTCCTCGATCGAGCGGAGGTAGTAGTTCCCAGCCGCCACGGCTCCGGACTGGTCGATCTCAATGTTGACCGAGCTGTCGCTGTAGGCGCCACGGAACGCCCACGTCACGCCCTGGAAGGCCCACGCGACGAGGTTGGCGATCGTCGACTGAGCGATACCGTAGACCTGCGCGCCGGTGTCCGTCAGGCTCGGCGCGATCTCGGCGAACTCCGACCACGACGCCGGGAACGCGTCGAGCCCGGCAGCGCGGAACATGTCCCGGTTGTAGTAGACGAGCGGGGTGCTCCGGGAGAACGGCAGCCACCACGTCGAGCCGGCCCGCTGTCCCTCGGCGGTGAAGGCCGGGATGACGTCTCCCAGATCGAACCCGGATGAGGCGATCAGGTCGTCCAGCGGCAGGATCGCCTGGGCGAGGTAGAACCGGAACCACAGCGCCTCGCTCATCACGACGAGATCCGGCGCGGTGCCGTCGCCAAGAGAGCGGACGAGGTTCTCGGCGACCTCCTCATAGGAGCCGTACGGCAGCGCCGTCACCTGGACGCCAGTCTCAAGGGCGTTGTACTGGTCGACCAGCTGCTGGAGAGTCTCGCCGCGAGCACCGGTGAAGCCATGCCAGAAGGAGACATCCGTGCTGGAACCGGTCTGCCGGATCAGGTTCGGCGCGGCGTCGGTCGGTCGGGCGGTAAGGGCGGCCGTGCCCAGGGCGGCGCCGAGCGAGCCCCGCAGGACCTGCCGGCGAGAGTAGGGGGAACGGACCGGCATGGGAGATCTCCGTTCGGTGGGATCGGTCGAGGCGCGAATCTGAAAACGCAACGGGCCGCCACCACCCACCGGGTGGTGGCGGCCCGCCGGCGGGCCGATTAAGACGCCGGGGTCGCGGCCGGGGTACCGGCCGGCGGGGTGGCGGCGCCGGACGTCAGGTCGCCTTCGAGCGCGATGACCTGCTCGATGACCGGGGCGGCCTCGGTCGTCAGCGTGGCGGCGACGGCGTCGAAGGCCTTCTGCGGGTCGGTCTGGTTGACGACGATCTCGGAGATGCCCTGGCCGATGATCTGGTCACCGCCGGGGATGAAGGCGCGGGCGGCGTCCTGTGGCTTGGTCTGCGGAAGCTGGTCGACGGCGGTCTTGAAGTTCGGGTTGGCGCCGAAGAACTCCGCCATCTCGGGACCGGCGATCGCGGACTGCAGGATGGGCATGTAGCCGGTGTTCTGCGACCACTGGATCGCCTTGTCGTACGACGAGCAGAACTGGACGAACGAGAAGGCGGCAGCCTGCTGTTCGGCGCTGATGTTGTTCATGATGCCGAAGCCAGCGCCACCGGTCGAGCAGTGCGGGCCAGCGCCCTCGACCTCGCCCGGCAGGAAGGCGGTCTTGAAGTTGACGCCGTTGGCCGTGGCCGCGGTCGTGATCCCGGCCAGCGAGCCCGTGGAGGAGAGGACCATCGCGGCGTAGCCGTTCGCGATCTCATCGTTGACGACCTCGGCCGTGTAGGCCCAGCCGTTCTGGATGCCGCGCAGGAAGAGACCCCCGGCGTTGACCGTTCCCTCCTGGTTGATGGTGATCGTGAAGTCCGAGTCGCTGTAGCCGCCGCCGTAGGCCCAGGCGATGCCCTGGAACGGCCAGGCGAGGTAGTCGGCGGCCGGGCCAAGAGCGATGGCGCCGACCTGCGCAGACTCATCGACCAGGCTCGGGGCGATCTCCTCGAACGCGCTCCAGGTCGTCGGGAACTCGGTCACGCCGGCGGCGCTGAACATGTCGGAGTTGTAGTAGACCAGCGGAGTCGAGCGGGCGAACGGCAGCCAGTATTGCGTGTCCTTGCGGACGCCTTCGTACCGGAAGGAGTCGACGACGTCGTCCACGTTGAAGCCGGTCGAGCTGATCAGGTCGTTGAGCGGCAACAGGGCCTGAGCGAGGTAGAAGCGGAACCACCAGACATCGGACAGAATCGCAATGTCGGGGTTGCTGCCGTCCTGGAGGGCCAGCGTCAGGTTCTGGGCCGTCTCCTCGTAGGAGGCCTGTGGGGTGCCGGCGACCTGAACGCCGTTGTTCTGGCCGTTGAACTCGTCGATCAGCGCCTGGACCTGATCAGCGAGGTTGCCGGTGTAGCCATACCAGAAGTTGACCGTCGCGTTGGAACCGGCCTGGCGGATCACGTTCGGGGCGGCGAACACCGTGCTGTGCTTGCTGCCAACGGCGATGGCGCCGGCGGCGGCGGTGCCGGCGGCACCCTTGATGATCGTGCGTCGCGAGATGGACATCGAGTCTCTCCTCTATCTAGGGGGCCAGAGCGATTCGGTGGCGATTGAACGGAGAACGAGGTGATCATGACGCAACGGGCGCTCAGCTGTGTTAGGGAGCGGTTAACAGCGTCGAGAGGTTGCGTGAACGATGTGGCCATTGGCCCGCCGGCCGGGATCAGGCCCCGACATTGCCGCGAGATGGTCCCCGAGCGGACCATCTCGACACCGATCCCCGAGTCGATCCCGCGCATTGGGCGATCTCGCGTGGACCTGGTGCATGATCACCCCTTGGTGGCGCCGGCCGCGATGCCGTCGATGATGAACCGCTGGGCCCAGAGGAAGATCAGGATCAGCGGCAGGACGACGAAGCACGTACCCGCCATCACGACGCCGTAGTTGGTGTTGCCCTCGGTGTCGAACAGCGAACGGATGCCGACCGTCAATGGCCGCATCTCGACCGACCGGGTCACGACCAGCGGCCAGAGGTAGGCGTTCCAGTGGCCGACCGCCGAGATCAGGGCGTAGGTGACCAAGATCGGCTTGCTCATCGGGATCACCATGTCCCAGAGCAACCGGAGGTGGCCGGCCCCTTCGAGCCGGGCCGCCTCCAGGACCTCGCGGGGCAGGCCGAGGAACGCCTGGCGAAGCAGGAACGTCCCGTAGGCCGTCGAGACGGCCGGCAGGAAGATCCCCCAGTAGGTGTTGATGCCGCTGATCTCGACGCCGAGGAGCCTGCTGGAGATGTCGCGCAGGGTGCTGCCGATGAAGACATAGTTCGGCAGGGTCGTGACCTCGCCGGGGATCATCAGAGCGACGAGCAGCAGCACGAAGATCAGGTTCTTCTTCGGAAAGCGGAGGAAGGCGAACGCGTAGGCGGAGAGGCAGCCGTTGAAGAGCTCGCCGGCTGTGCCGCAGGCGGTGATGATGAGCGTGTTGAGGTAGAACCGGCCGAACGGGGCCGCGTTCCAGGCCTCGGTGAAGTTGCCGAAGCCGAGCGAATCGGATTTGAAGGCGTCACGCCAGGCCTGTGGCACCCAGACCGGCGGGATCGCCCGGATCTCGGCGTACTCCTTGAAGGCGCCGGAGACCATCCAGTAGAGCGGTACCGCCATGACCGCCGCCAGGATCGTCATCAGGATGTAGCCGGCGATCCTGCCGAACGGCAGCCGGGACAGCAGGTTGGGCCGCGGGTGGGCAAGGTCATCCAGTGACCGGGGGGACGGCGCGGGTGCCTGCGCGACGACACCGAGTTGGCGCGTCCGGTCGACGTAGGCGTGGGCGTGGCGGCCAAGCCCACCGGGCAGGCGTGGGCTAGGCATAGTTCGTCCTCCGCTCGGAGATCCGGTATTGCCCGATCGTCACGATCAGCATCACGACGAAGAGCACCAGTGCCGACGACGCGCCGCGGCCGGCGTTGCTGTTGATGAAGGATTGCTCGTACGTGTAGTAGATCAGGTTGGTGGTCGCGTTGACGGGCCCACCCTCCGTCAGCGTCTGAATGATGTCGAAGGACTGGAGCGTCCCGAGGATCGAGGTGACCATGACGAAGAAGTGGATTGAGCTCAGCTGGGGCCAGGTCACGTCCCGGAAGCGCTGGAGGGCGCTGGCGCCGTCGACCTTGGCAGCCTCGTAGAGGTCCCTGGGGATGCCCTGGAGCCCGGCCAGGTAGATGACAGCGGCGAAGCCGAGGTTCTTCCAGACATAGACGATGATGACCGAGACCATCGCCCAGTCCGGATCGCGCAGCCACGGCGGCGACGTCACGCCGACCCACGAGAGCGCCTCGCGGAGCAGCCCGACGCGCGGATCGAAGATGTAGAACCAGACGATACTGATCGCGACGCCGGACAGCAGCGTCGGCGCGAAGATCATCGCCCGGACGCCCGTCCGGAAGCGGAGCTTCTGGTTGAGCAGCAGCGCGGCGAGGAGACCGAGGATCACCGACCCACCGACGGCGCCGACCGTGTAGATCAGGGTCGAGCGCATTACGCCCCAGAACTCGGTGCTGTTGGCCAGGTAGCGGAAGTTGTCCAGCCCGACGAACGGCTTGGTCGGCGAGAGGAAGTTCCACGAGGTCAGGCTGAGATAGACGTTGTAGATAAGTGGCCAGTACGTGAAGATGCAGAACAGGAGCACGTTCGGCAGGATGAACAGCAGGAACAGCGTCCCTTCGCTCCGGAAGATGCGCCGGAACAGCGATGGCCTCCCGCTCACCGCCGTCGACAGGGTCGCGGCCCTGGGGACGGACAACTCAGTGTCGTGAAGCATGGCACTCCTCGGGGGTCACGGCGCAGCGGGTCATGGGATGCGGCTGGAAAAGATGCGGATGGAGCATGACGCATCCGCCAGCGGTGCGTGTAAAGCACGGGTTAACATGCCTGTTCGACTGGACCGGTCCAGTCTGCTGTCCGGTTTCCCGCCCGTCTGCCCACTGTCCGCAATGACGACGACCCGGTCCGCAATGACCGATCACTGGCGCGGCCTGATCCGAGGCTATGATGCACATTGTTAACGCCCCTGTCGAGACCCAGGACCGCTGGATTCTCGCGATCGATACCTCCAGCGAGCGGCTCGGCGTCGCGCTGAGCGACGGCATCGCGACGGCCGAACTGGCCTGGCCGGCCGGTCGACAGCCGACGACCGTGCTGGTTGAGGCGATCGACGAGCTGTTGCGCCGGATGTCGCTCGGTCTGGGCGACCTCGCCGCGATCGCCGTCGCCGTCGGGCCGGGGACGTTCAACGGGCTCCGGGCCGGGCTGGGGACGGCCAAGGGGCTGGCGCTCGGGTCCGGGCTGCCGCTGATCGGCGTCGGGACGCTGGAGGCGACGGTCCTGCCGGTCCTGGTGCCGGGCCGGCTCGCGGTCGGCATCGTCGCGGCCGGTCGCGGCCGGGTCGTGTCGGCGGTCTTCCGCCCGGCGGATCAACTGTCGCCCGCGGGTCTGGCTGTCCCGGACCTGGTGGGTGAGCCGCACAACGGCTCGGTCGAGGAGCTCGGCCGACGGATCGCCGGCCTGTCCGGTCCGCTGACGCTGACCGGGGAGATTAGCGACGGTCAACTCGCGGACATGGCTCCGGTGCTGGTGGCGGCCGATCTCTGGGTCCCGCCAGGGTCCACCCGGGCTCGGCGACCCAGCGGCGTCGCGGCGATCGGGCTCGTCCGATTACTGGCGGGTAACGACGACGACCCGGATACGCTCGATGCGATCTATCTTCACAGCGCGGCTCGCCCAGCAACACCGCTGACCTGATGGATACCGGGACCATCTCCGTGCCTTAAGGCCGTTCACAACCGATACTATCCAAAGGAAACGAACCCACTGGCGTTCGTGAATCGAGTGGCGCTGGCGACCGCGGCGTCGGACCGCCCGTTTGGGGCGGCAAAGGCAGAGCGATCCGTGTACCGAATCGAACCGATGGTCGAAGACGATGTCGCGGAGGTCAGCCGCGTCGAGCGCCGGTGCTTCACCAACCCCTGGCCAGCCGCTGCCTACCGGCGGGAACTGGCCGACCGGCAACATAACGTCTACCTCGTCCTGCGTGACTACCGGGCCGAGGCCCCGGCTGATGGCGCCGCGGCGTCACCGGAGCCCTCCCGGCGGGTGCCCGGGCTCGGGCCGCTCCGGCAGCTGGTCCGGCACTTCGATGGCGACGGGCGCATCGTCGGCTTCGCCGGGATGTGGCACATGTTCGAGGAGGCCCACGTCACCACGATCGGAGTCGACCCCGGCCAGCGGGGCCGGGGTCTTGGCGAGCTGCTGCTCGTCTCGCTGATCGATCAGGCGCTGCACCGCCGGGCCTCGTGGCTGACGCTGGAGGTCCGGGTCTCGAACGAGCCTGCCCAGGCGCTCTACCGGAAGTACGGCTTCTCTGTCCAGGGCACCCGCAAGCGGTACTACAGCGACAACAACGAGGACGCCTACATCATGTGGTCGCCGCCGCTGGGCGAGCAGAGCACGTTGGACCTGATCGCGACCAACCGTGCCGCGATCCTGGCCCGGTACCCGCAGCCAGGAATGGACGCCACCCCTGAGCTCGACGAGCATGAGCCGGTGGATGTGGCGAACGAGGCATCGACGCTGGGCGATTGACGGCTCTCGTGCGGCGGTGGTCGTAGGGACATGGCTTGCCTTGTCCGCGCCGCAGGCGCCATACCGCATAGCGGTCCCGGTTTTAGGGAACAGTGGCTCTCAATGTGATTCGTCGGTTTCGGAACACCGTTATCGCCCTGCGGGGCGATGGCCGCTGCGGCGGCCGGTCAGGTCAAGCCCATGACCCTACGAGTCGGGCTGCTGCGGCGGCCGGGCGACCACAAGGGATCGTCCCTACGAGCGGCAGAGGAGCATCCATGAGGATTCTGGCGATCGAGACGTCGTGTGACGAGACCGCGGCGGCGGTCGTCGAGGATGGCCGCTGGGTCCGGTCGAGCGTCGTCGCGTCCCAGATCGCGCTCCATCAGGCCTACGGCGGGGTCGTGCCGGAGCTGGCGGCCCGGGGACACGTCACCGCGATCATGCCGGTCGTCCGGGCTGCGCTCGCCGAGGCAGGGGTGACCGCCCGGGAAATCGACACGTTCGCCGTCACGACTGGCCCCGGTCTGGCCGGTGCGCTGTTGGTCGGGGTCAACGCCGCCAAGGGGTTGGCCTACGCCGCCGGCCGGCCGCTGATCGGCGTCAACCACCTCGAAGGGCACATCGCCGCCAACTGGCTGGTGCCCGAAGTCGTGCCGCCGGGTGCTGGGTCGGAGGTGGTCGACGCGTTCGTGCCGCCCGCGCTGCCGGCGCTCTGCCTGCTGGTCTCCGGTGGCCACTCCGAGATCATCCTGATCGACGCGCCCGGCCGCTACCGGCACCTCGGTCGGACGCTGGATGACGCCGCTGGCGAGGCCTTCGACAAGGGCGCCCGCCTGCTCGGGCTGGGCTACCCCGGCGGTCCGGTGATCCAGCGGGCGGCCGACGGCGGTGATCCGGCCCGGTTCGAGCTGCCGCGAGCGTGGTTGCCGGACGGCGACAACGTCAGCTTCTCCGGCCTGAAGACCGCCCTGCTCCGGCTGATCGAGCCGTACCGCCTGCCGGTCGAGCCCGCGCCGCGGGACGACGCGCCCTTCCCCGTTCACCGGCCACGCAGACTGCGCGATGATATGCCGGTCGCCGATCTCGCGGCCAGCTACCAGGCCGCGATCGTCGAGGTCCTCGCCAGCAAGGCCGTCCAGGCGGCCCGGACGCACGGCGCCCGGTCGCTGGTCCTGGCGGGCGGGGTGGCCGCCAACGCCGCGCTCCGCCGGCGGATCGAGCGGGAGGTCGCGATGGCCTGGCCGAGTAGCGACGCCCCCGAGGTGCGCTACCCGGCCCTCTGGCTGTGCACCGACAACGCGGCCATGATCGGAGCGGCCGCCTTCTGGCGCCCGAACGAGGCCACCCGGCAATGGTCCGATGACGTCCGCCCACGCTGGCCGCTCGCCGACCTGGCGCCAGTCGAGGCGGTTGCCGCTCCATCCTGAGCGCGACCGCCACGGGCCCTGCCTCTGAACCAGCCGAACGGCCACCATGGTCGATGAAGGGTGACGCATGACAGACGGAAATCTCCCCGACGGTGCCCGCGAGATCGCGATCCGGGCGGCGCTCGATGCCGGCGCGATCCTGCGCGGCCGGCTCAGCCAGACCCGGGAGGTCGCCTACAAGGGGATCATCGACCTGGTCACCGACGCCGACCGCGCTTCGGAGGAGCTCATCTCCGGCCGGATCCAGGGCGCCTTTCCCGATCACGGCTTCCTCGGTGAGGAGGGGACCCGTGGGGCCGAAGGGGCCGAGTTCGGCTGGGTCGTCGATCCGCTGGACGGGACGACCAACTACGCCCATGCCTACCCGCACTTCGCCGTCTCGATCGCCCTGGAGCGGCACGGGCAGGCCGTTCTCGGTGTGGTCTACGACCCGATGCGCGACGAGCTGTTCGTCGCCGAGCGGGGGCGGGGCGCGACCCTCAACGGCGCCCCGATCCACGTCTCGGTCGAGGACGATCTGCTCCGGAGTCTGCTGGCGACGGGATTTCCCTACAACCCCGAGCAGCGCGACGAGGCGCTGGCGGTCTGGAATGCGCTGATGGACGCCTGCCAGGGTGTCCGGCGGGACGGAGCGGCGGCGCTGAACCTGAGCTGGGTGGCCTGCGGCCGCCTGGACGGTTTCTATGAGCGCAACCTGAAGCCGTGGGACATGGCGGCCGGGGCGCTGATCGTCGAGGAGGCTGGCGGACTGGTCTCGGACTACGCCGGTGGGCCGTTCGATCTCTACGGGATCGAGGTGGTCGCGGCCGGGGCCGGACTGCACGGCCCGCTCCGTGAAGTCGTTCAGGTGACGGCGGACGGCTCGCGGGAGACGACGCGCTAGCCCGATCCGCTCAGGCAAACCATGTGCGGCAGCCGGATTGCTAGGTTGGGTGTGTGGCACCCGACAGTGCGGCGGCGGCCGGTATGCGGTTGCCAGCGGAACGTCCGACCGGTGGGACGAGTGGAGCGCGGAGCCAGCCCAGTGACAGAGCACGGCGAGGAACCACGCGGCCGGTCTCCCGATGACTGGCCCTGGGTGTCGACGGGGCTGCTCGTCGTGGCCGCGGGAGTAGCGCTCGGAGTAGCGCTGTTCGCGTCCCGGTCGTCACTGAGCCTGACATGGGACCTCCTGCCCTTCGTGGTGGCCGTCGCGCTGACCTCACGGCTGGTCGTCACCCGGCGTCGGACCGAACGGGCCGACTGGGTCTGGGCGACGGGGCTCGCCTTCGCGCTGACCGTGTTCCTCGCGTTCGGAGCGATCGAGGCGGCCCTCGTCGTCCTTGGAGGTACGCTGGCCGGAGCGCTGCTGGACCGGTATGCCAGTCAGTGCCGCGTCTGGGGAATGCATGGTTTCCGGACCGCCCGGACGGTGCTTGGCATCCTTGCCGGGGGCGCCGTCGCCGGGTCGGCGATCACCGACTCCCTCACGCGGCCGGGTGACGATGACCTGGCTCACTTCATCCCGTTCCTCGGCGTCTATCTGCTGGTTCAGATCGTCGCCATCGCGGTGCGACACCGAACCGGACCGCCTCCGGGCGGCGCCCGATCTCCGGTCTGGCTTGCCCAGCCCGCCTGGTCCCTCCTCTTCCAGGCGCTGGCCTGGGAGGCGATCGGCGTCGTTGCCGCCGCCGCGCTGGCGGTCGTGATCGATACGGTCGGGCTGCGGCTCGACTACTGGGTCGCCTGCCTGATCGCCTTCGCGCTGTTGTTCGGGGTCAACCGCCTGCTGGATCTCAATGCGCAACTCCAGGAGCGCAACGCCGAGCTCCGCCAGGCCATGACCGAGCTCCGGACGCTCAACGCCGTCGGCCAGGTCCTCAATGCGACGTTCGACGTCGACCGGCTCTGCGTGGAGCTCGCCGCCCAGCTCGGCCGCTGGAGCCGGGCGGACGCGATCGTGATCGCCCTGATCGACCCGGCCCGGACGAGGGTGCGGATTGCCTACCATGCCTATGGTGGGGTGCGGCAGCCCGAGCGGTTCGAGGAGATGCCGGAGGTGCTCGTCGGCCCGCCAACCTCCGGCATGAGGCACCGGGCCGAGCGCGAACGGATCCCCGGCGACGGGATCGTCAGCCAGGTGCTCGCGAGTCGCCGACCGGTCGTCGGGAGCGATACCGAGCGGTTCCCGCTGGTCCGGCCGGACGGGACCGCCCTGCCGCCCGACCGCTCCGGCGTTCGTCAGTTCCACAGTGCGGTCGGGGTGCCGCTCCAGGTCGCCGGCGAACTGATCGGCGTGATCGCCCTGAAGACGCACCGTCCCGACGCGTTCGACGAGGCGCAGGTCGCGCTGCTTGGCCGGATCGGCAACCAGGCGGCGCTGGCGATGCGCAACGCCGAGATCGTCGCCGGCGAGCGAACCTCCGCCCGCGCCAGGCAGGACTTCCTGACGGTCGTCAGCCATGAGCTCCGGACGCCGATCACCTCGATCTCGGGATACGCGCAGTTGCTGGCCCGGCGGCTGGCACGCGAGGCCCGCTCGGAAGCCAACCGGGAGTCAGACAGTCGCCCGGACCCGAGTGCGGTTGGCGGGTCGGGATCGTCAGGCGGGCGGCCCGTCGAGCAGGGTGGCTCCGCGACGACCCATGCCGAGATGGTCGGAATCATCTCCCAGCAGAGCCACCATCTCGGCCGGTTGGTCGACGATCTGGTCACGCTGTCCGGTCTCGGTCGGGGCAACCTGCGATTCGAGATGCGGCTCCTCGACCTGTCCGAGGTCGTCGCGGAGGCGGTCGAGGCAGCTCGGCTGACGCTGGATCAGCCGGCCTCCCTGATCCTCCAGCCATCCGAGGCATTGATGGTCAACGGCGAGCGCTGGCGGCTGCGGGAGGTGTTCGACAACCTGATCGGCAACGCCATCATCTACAGCCCACCGGGGGCCCTGGTCGAGATCTGGCTGGGGGAGCGCGGAGCGGCGGCCGAGGTTCGCATCACCGATCACGGCCGCGGGATCCCGATGCGCGTCCAGGCGCATCTCTTCGAGCCGTTCTACCGGGGCGCCGATGAGGAGGGTGAGCTCAAGCGCGGCCTCGGCCTCGGCCTCAGCATCTCCCGGGAGATCGTGACCGCCCACGGCGGCACCATCTCCGTCCTGAGCGACGTTGGCGCCGGCGCGACCTTCATCGTCCGGCTCCACCTGGCCCAGGGCACCGACGATTCCGAACCCACGGTCCGCTGATCCGACGACATCCCGGTTCCGCCCGCCACCACCTGACGACCCGGTCCGGTTTCGATCGAACCCGCCGGCAGTGGACGGCGACCGGCCTGATCGCTAGACTGCCGGTTCTAGGACCCGACGATAGTGGGGAGCGCACCGATGAAGATGATCATCGCTATCGTTCAGGATGAGGACACTGACACGCTGACGCAGGCGCTCGTCGGGGCTGGTCACCGGTTTACCAAGGTCAGCACGACCGGCTCGTTCCTGCGGACGGGGAATACGAGTCTCATGATCGGCGTCGAGGACCATGTCGTGCCGGCCGTGATGAGCGTGCTGCGGCGGATCTGCCGGCGCCGGACGCAGATCGCCGTGCCGTATTCGCCGGCGCTGGAACCGGGCTTGCTCTACATGCCGGAGAACTTCGAGGTCGAAGTGGGTGGCGCGGTCGTCTTCGTCGCCAATGTCTCGCGGTTCGAGCGCCTGTAGCAATTCGCCGGGTCATGGCGATCTGATTGCCCGGTCTACTGATCGATGGATCGAGTGGCCATGGGCGTCGCCTTGCCGTCAGGGACGGTTGGGGCGGCGCTCAGCCATGCGGATTCCAGAGGAGACAACTCCGTGAGCCACCCCACGATCCCGTGGTCCGTTCCGGCCGTCGAACGCGAGGCGATCGTTCGGATCGCCCAGCGCCTGATCTCGATCCCCTCGCCAAGCGGCGAGGAGGCCGCCGTGATGGCCTCGGTGACGGAGTGGTGCGACGAGCAGGGGCTGTCGTATCAGATCGTGAGCCGCGACCCCGCCCGGCCTAACGTGATCGTCTCCGTCGGCGACCCGGCGACGGGACCGACCCTGGTCATGAACGGGCATCTCGACACCGTGCCGGTCTCCGACCCGGACGCCTGGACGAACGGGCCGTTCGATCCGGTGATCAGTGAGGATGGCCGGCGCCTGTTCGGTCGGGGCGCCAGCGACATGAAGAGCAGCGTCGGCGTGATGCTCCATGTCATGTCGCTGTTCCGCGACGTCCCGCTCCGGGGATGCCTCCAGGCGCACGTCGTCAGCGATGAGGAGACGAGCGCCCGGGACGGCTCAATCTTCGTGCTGGAGGAGATCGCCGCCGGCCGGCTGCCCCGGCCCGACTACTGCCTGATCGGCGAGAAGAGCGACCTCAAGGTCCGCAATGCCGAGCGCGGCATCCTCGGGCTGGAGATCACGTTCATCGGCCGGGCCAGCCACACCGCCGCCGCCCGGACCAACGGGATCAACGCGATCGCCAAGGCCGCGAAGGCCGTCCTCGCGCTCGAGCACGAGATCGACAGGTTCCACCCAGCGATCGGCAAGCCGGTGATCAGCATCAACACGATCACCGGCGGCGTCGCCCACAACGTCGTGCCTGGCGAGTGCACGATCACGGTCGATCGCCGCCTGATCCCCGGCGAAGACAAGGAGTCGGCGGTCGCCGAGATCGTCACGACGCTCGATGGCATCGCCGCCGGAGACCCGGACTTCCGGTACCGGATGACGATCGACCCGCACGGCGACTGGATCGCCGCCAACATCACCGGGGAGAACTCGCCACTGGTCCTGGCGCTCCAGGCCGCGGCGTCGACCGTGACCGGGAAGGAGCCGCCGTACTTCGTCGCCAACGCCGGCGCGACCGACGGGCGGTTCTACCGGCAGGCCGGAATCGACACCGTCGGGTTCGGTCCTGGCGGCGAGCGAGCCCACGGCGCCAACGAGTGCGTCTTCATCGCCGACCTGGTCACGCAGGCGAAGGTCTACGTCGAGACCACGTCGCGGCTTCTGAGCTGACCGCGATGTCCGGCGGAAAATGGAGCGGGCTCATCGACAGGAAATGGCGGCGGTGGCCCTTCGCCATCGGTCGCCGCCGCGGATCAGACTGACGCGTCGGTAATCGACTGGAGCTCGTCCTTCGTCAGGTTCAGGCTGGCGCTGGCCAAAAGGCCCGGAACCTGATCGACCGACCGGGCGCTGGCGATCGGGGCGACGACCGTCGGCTGGGCGGCCAGCCAGGCGAGGGCGACGGAGCCGACCTCGGCGGTGTGGGTAGCAGCGACGGTGTCCAGCGCGGTCAGGACGCGACGGCCGCGCTCATCGAGGTACTTCGAGGCTCCTCCGGCCCTCGGGCTAGTGCCCTGCGAAGCGCCGTCCCGGTATTTGCCGGTCAGGAAGCCGCTAGCCAGCGAGGAGTAGGGGATCGCGCTCAGGCCAGTAGCTTCGACGACCCGCTCCAGGTCGCTCTCGTACCTGCCGCGTTCGACCAGGTTGTAGAGCGGCTGGAGCGCGACCGGCCGGTGGGCGCCGGTCTGCTCGGCGACCGACAGCGCTTCTGTCAGGCGGTCGGCCGTGAAGTTCGAGAGGGCGACGTAGCGGACCCGACCCTCGTCGACGAACTCCGAGAGCGCCCCGATCGTCTCCTCCAGCGGCGTATCGTGGTCGTCCCGGTGCAGGTAGTAGAGGTCGATGTAGTCGGTCTTCAGGCGGTCGAGCGATCCGGCGATGGCCTTGCGGAGCGAGCCGCGGGAGCCACCGGTCAACCCGTCGAGCGACCCGCCCTTGGTGGCGAGGATGACATCGCGCCGGTTGCCCCGGTCGGCCATCCACTCGCCGATGATCGTCTCCGACTCGCCGCCCTGGTTGCCGTCGACCCAGGCCGAGTAGACATCGGCCGAGTCGATGAAGTTGCCGCCGCCGGCGGTGAAGGCGTCCATGACCGCGAAGGAATCGTCCCGGTGGGCCGTCCAGCCGAAGACGTTGCCCCCGAGGGCGAGTGGGAAGATGTCGAGATCGGACGTGCCGATATGAACCATGGAGGTCTCCTTGTGATGAACGAACGGAATTGCATGGTTTGTATTGACGCATTCGTGGTGCCGTCCGGTTGAGCGTGGCGGCCGGGTCAGTCGCGCAGCCAGCGGTCGTACCAGGCCAGCACGCGGCGCAGAACGTCGATCTGATGGCCGCGCTCGGCGATGCCGTGGCCCTCCCGCGGGTAGCGGACGAACTCGACCGGGACGCCGAGCGTCAGCAGCGCCCGGTGGAACTCAGCACCCTGCTCGGGCCGGACCCGAACGTCCTCGTCCCCATGCAGGATCAGCGTCGGCGTCCGGACATTGCCAACCTGTGAGATCGGTGAGGGCCGGAGGTAGGCATCCTGACCAGCCGCGGAGTAGGGGTGACCGGGGAAGATGCCGAAGTTCATCCCCGGCAAGTCGTTCTGGCTGTGGTCGGAGGCGAGGTTGGCAACCCCGGCGCCCATCACGGCGGCCCGGAACAGCGTCGTTTGCGTCGTCGTCCAGGCGGTCAGGTACCCCCCCCAGCTCCAGCCGCCGATCCCGATCCGTTCCGGGTCGGCGACGCCGGTGGCGACCATCGCCTGCGCTCCGGTGACCAGATCCCGCATCTCGCCGCCGCCGACGTCGTCCTGCAACAGTCGCTGGAAGGCGGCCCCGTAGCTCGTGCTGCCGCGCGGGTTGGGCATCAGGACCGCGTAGCCGTGGCTGGCGAGGTACTGGGCCCAGTCGTGCCAGGTAAGCTGAAGGCCGCTCTCCCAGGCGCCGGACGGCCCACCGTGGATCTGGACGACCAGCGACAGGCGATCGGTCGAATCGTGCCCACGCGGTAGCGTCAGGATGCCATCGATCTCGACGCCGTCGGTGCTGGCCCATCGAACGGTCTGGGTCGGATTGAGCCGCCCCACCAGTTCGGTACCGAAGCTGGTGAGTTCTCGCGGCGGAGCCGAGCCATCGGTCGAAACCAGGACCATCTGCTCGAAGGCATCGCCCGACGACCACTCCAGCGCGGCCACTCGACCGTCGCGACTGAGCGATGGCGCCGAGCCAGCGCTCGTGGCTGGATCGGTACCGATCTCATGAACGGCTCCGGACACGAGGTCGATCTCGACGGCCTGCCCCCGGCCTCGCTCGACGAGACGCGCGGCGACCTGGCCGGGTCGCGGGCTCGGCAGCAGTTCCTCGACCGATCCGACGGATTCGAGCCGCACCCGTGTCCCTCCGTCGTCACCGGTGGGAGCCAGCCAGATCCCGTCGGTCGGATCCTCCCGGCCACTGTTGCCCCGGACGGCGATGGCCGTCGCGCCATCCAGCATCACCGGAGTAGGATCCGTCGGCATCACGGCGAACGCCGCGAGTTGAATCGGGAGGCCGCCGGCCGCCGGGATCAGCATGAGATCGGCCGGACCGTAGACCGCGTCGATCTCGGGCGAGTCAGCGACGACGACGGCAAGCGACTGGCCGTCCGGCAACCAGCAGTGCGACCAGACACTGCGGCGGCCATAGCTGAACTGCCGAGACGCTCCGGACGCGACATCGACGAGCCAGAGACGCTGCGTGCACAGGTCGGTACCGACGACGACGGCGTCATCGGCGCCTGGCCCGGTGACGCGATCCGGGGCGGTGTCGACCCGCAGAACCGCCACCGTCTTCCCATCCGGGGACCAGACGGGGTGAGACAGGTCCCCGGAGATCGACGAGAGCGGCTGGGCTTCACCCCCGCCGGCCGGAATGACGTAGAGGCGACCGGTGCCGCGTGTCTCCCGGTCGGAGTGGAAGACGATCGACTGGCCGTCGGGCGACCACTCCGGTTCAGCGTCGTTTCCTGCTCCCGCCGTGAAGGGGCGTGCCGGCTGCCCGGAACCGCCCACCCAGATATCCTGGGTCCGATGCGCGCCGCGCCGGCTGGCCGGGCGGACCGTGAACAGGATGCGGCTACCGTCCGGGCTGATCCGGGGCCGGGCCGGAAGCAGCCGGTCGGCGATCTCCTCCGCCTGGAAGCCGGCGGCCATTTGCCATGGACGACCGGAACACGTCCAGGCGCCGATGCCGCCATCGCTCATTGGGGCAACGCCGAGGCGAGCGGGATCGGTAGCTGAGTCGGACGGAACCGTCATCCCGTCGACCCTCGGCTGGAACTGCTCGGATACCATGGATTGCCTGACCTCTCAACCGCTGACGGATTGCCGTGACCTGAACCCTGGAATGTCGCTGACGCTACATCCGCCACTGTCCAGCCATAGCATGGTTGAACGGTTTCGGATATTCCAGTATTTGGGCACAAGTGTACAGGACGACGAAGGCTCCATTCGTCGTCCTGATGGATGGTTACGGCTGGGAAGGTAGGTCGGGGCAAGCGGGAAGCACCCAGTCCCCACTAGGAGACGGAAGGTCAGATGGTGGATACGGGGTCGATGGTGATGGTGTCTCCGGCGTGGATCGTCCCACCGGACAGGATCCGGGCGCGGAGTCCCGACCGATGGACCAGCGCCTTGACGACCTTCGCCTTGTCCTCGTTCAGGACCTCGCCCATCTTCGCGCAGGGCTGGCAGATCTCGACCCCCTCGCAGACGACGTCGCCCAGCGCGAACCGGCGCCCGACCAGGTCATTGAGCCGCACGCCATCGGTGATGATATTCCGGCGGCTCTTGCCGGCCGGGATCGCGATGCCGGTCTCGGCCTCGATGTCGACCAGTGACTCACGGGCGACGAGCGTCATCTGGCGGCCGTCCTCGGCCGACCAGCCCTCGGGGTGGCGAAAACGATCCCCCTCCAGACCCTGGCCGGCGAAGGCATGGACTTCGGCGCGGACCTGCATCGCCTCACCGGAGGCGGGCGAGACGAATATCTGACGGATCGATGCGGTGGTCATGGTCACGCTCTCCGGTCTGGCCGGACTGACCCTGCGGGGCTCCGGTCTCGTAGTCAGCTATTGACTAATGATACGTGACCGGGACGTGCGGCGGAGAGCGGTCCCGCCTTCCACCGACCGCCGAGCCCATCCCGCAGGACGCTGTGCTGCCCAGCCCAGCGCGCCTCCGTAGTGGGATAGTCCTCCCGCGCGTGGGCGCCGCGGCTCTCGTCCCGCTGCCTGGCGGCGGCGATGATCGCGCTGGCCGCGTCGAGCAGGTTCCACAGTTCACCGAGGTCCCGGCGGTTGGTCGTCCGTCCGGTCCCTGCTGAGCTGCGGCGTTCCCGCAGGCGCTGAACCGTCGCGGCGGCGTCGTCCAGCCCATCGGCGTCCCGCAGGACCGAGACATTCCGGCTCATCGTTCGCTGGAGGGTGATCCGGAGCTCGTCGACGACCTCAGCCGTCGGCTCCAGACTGGCCGTGACTGGCGGTGCCGCCGGCGGCGTCGTGTCGCCAATGGTCTCGGCTTCGCGAAGGGCGAGCCGGTCGGCGGCGTTGAGGCCGAAGACCAGTCCTTCGAGCAGCGAATTGCTCGCCAGCCGGTTGGCGCCGTGGACGCCGGTGCAGGAGGCCTCGCCGAGAGCCAGCAGCCCCGGCAGGCTGGTCTGGCCGTCGGTCCCGGCGACGATCCCGCCCATGAAGTAGTGCGCCGCCGGCGCGATCGGGATCAGTTCGCGGGTCAGGTCCAGCCCGCGAGTGGCCAGTTCGGCCGCGATCGTCGGGAACCGGCGCAGCGTCTCCGTCGGGTCCAGGTGGCGCAGGTCGAGCGAGACGTGATCGGTGCCGTCCGCGACCATCTGGCGCTGGATCGCCTGGGCGACGACATCCCGCGGCGCGAGCTCGGCCCGCGGGTGGACGGCCTCCATGAACCGGCCGCCATCGCGATCCCGCAGCCACGCACCCTCGCCCCGGACCGCCTCCGAGACGAGGAACGGCGCTGTCTCCGGCAGGGCGAGGACGGTCGGGTGGAACTGCATGAACTCGACGTCGGCGATTGCGACGCCGGCCCGCAGCGCCATCGCCAGACCATCGGCCGTCGCGCCCTTTGGGTTGGAGGTCGTCGCCCAGAGCTGCCCGGCTCCGCCGGCGGCGATCACGGTCGTCGGCGCAAGCAGGGCGGTCGGTGTCCCGGAGCCGATGTCCGCCATCACGCCCCGGCAACGCCCACGTGCGACGATCAGGTCCCAGGCGAAGGCATGCTCGTGGAGTTCGATGTCAGCGTCGGCCCGGACGCGGGCGACGAGGGCCCGCTCGATCTCGGCCCCGGTCGCGTCGCCTCCGGCATGGAGGACGCGACGGCGGCTGTGAGCACCCTCTCGGCTGAGCGCGTAGTCCTCGCCCTCGCGGTCGAAGGCGGTCCCGAGCTCGATCAGCCAGGCGACGGCGGCGGGCGCCCCCTCGACCAGCGCCCGGACGACGGGCTCGTCGCAGAGCCCAGCCCCGGCGGCGAGCGTGTCCGTCAGATGGAGCTCGGGCGAATCATCGGCACCGACCGCCGCGGCGAGCCCACCCTGAGCGTAGCGCGTGTTGCTCTCGCCGAGGGCGGCCTTCGTCAGGAGCGCCACCCGGAAGTGAGGCGGGAGGCGGAGCGTGAAGGCCAGGCCGGCTACGCCCGCCCCGATCACGATGACATCGTAGTGACGGACAGCCATCGATCCGGTGGGAGCGAGAGGTGGCATCTGGTGCTCGATTCGTCGATGGGTGGAGTTGTGTCCGATGGCGGTATGGAACGACCATTTCGTGTCTATCGTACGCGAAGTCGAGCGACCGTTTCTCCGGTGGATCGTCGGCTGAGGGGGATTCATTGCCAAGCGGCACACCGAATCCTGCGGGACATACGACCAGGGGCCGCCGGAGCAATCCGGCGGCCCCTGGTCGCAGCCTGCTGATCTCGTACTCGCGCTAGCCGCGGCGGTTGCGGAGGAGGCTGGTCGCGCCGAGGGCGGCCGCAGCGACGGCGGCGAGGGCCAGCATGATCGACATCAGGCCGTTGGAACCGGTCACGGTCGATCCGACGCCGGACCCCGGCATGGTGTCGGTCGTCATGCCGCCGGTGGCATCGGACGGCTCAACGGAGGGCTCCTTAGAGGGCTCGACGGACGGCTCCTCAGACGGCTGGACGGACGCTTCAGCCGACGGCTCAACAGACGGTTCTTCAGAGGGCTTGACGGACGGAGTGGTTGACGGCTCGGCGCTCGTCGGACCCCAGGCGCCCTCTGGAGCAGTTTTCGCCTGCGCCGGCGCGTCGGCGATGTCCTCGCAGGGGTAGCCGTCCCGGTCTGGGTCGAGCCCGAACGGGTCTTCTTCCGGGCCGCCGGCGTCGGCGAAAGCGGTGTAGGCCGCGTCGTACGTGTCGAAGTCCGCGCACGTTGGATCCCCCTGGGCGGAGACCGACTGGACACCGACAAGACCCAATGCCAATGCCAACAGCATGGTGGCCGCCATGATCAGTCGTTGCATACGGTATCCCTTCCTCTTGCTATACAGACCGCTCAGAGACCGCCGACCGGTTCGTGGTCTCGATGATCTGTGTCACCTTACCGAATACTGACACGCAAGGGAAGCACGTAAAAGGGGCAACAGCGGCGATCGGCACCGTGTCTGCGTCATTGTCCGCAAGTCAGCGGAAATACGCCTTGCTCGGCTGGGCCGGGCCGGTTCTTCCGGGTCGCCCATCCTGCGTCGGTTCGGATCTCGGGCAGAAACTGGATTGTAGCGCGTGCTTCAAACTTTGGCTCGCTTGGCCGTACGTGTGCATACCCGGACTCGTGAACGCTATGAGTAATCCAGTCGAGGTTACCAAACGACCAAGATTCAGCAGGAGCACTTCATGTCCAGCCAGTTCGATGTCCGTACGTCTCTCGCATCCCGTCGCGCGGTTCTGGCCGGTGCCGGGGGCATCGCGGCCGGAGGTATTGTCGCTAGCCGCTTTCCGGCGGCCGCCTTGGCGCAGGACGCGACGCCCGCGGGCCAAGCCACTCCTATGATGAGCGGCGGCGTCGAGGCCGATCCACAGATGCAGTCGATCCTCGACGCGCTGACGGGATTCGAGGCGCCACCGATCGAGTCCGTCACGCCACAGATCGCCCGGAACCTGCCCTCGGCCGCGACGGCGACCGTCCAGGTCCTGTCGGATCAGGGCGAACCGGCCTACGAGGCGGTTGGGGACATCTCGCACATCCTGATTCCCGGTCCTGCCGGTGACCTCGTCGGCCGGGTCTACTCCCCTCTGGAACCTGAAGAGGACATCCTGCCGGTGGCGGTCTACTTCCACGGCGGCGGCTTCGTCATCGCCAGCCTGGACACCTACGACTCCTCCTGCCGTGCGCTGGCCAACGCGGCCGGCTGTCTGGTCGTCTCGATTGCTTACCGCCTGGCGCCGGAGGCTCCGTACCCGGCCGCTGTCGACGACTGCTATGCCGCGACCCAGTACATCATCGCCAATGCCGGTCTGATCAACGGCGACCCGGAGCGGGTGGCGGTCGTCGGGGAGAGCGCCGGTGGCAACCTCGCCGCGGTGGTTTCCCTTCTCGCGCGCGATCAGGGCGGGTCGGCCCCGATCCATCAGGTGCTGGTCTACCCCGTCGCGACGTTCGCGCCGGAAGGCGACCAGATGCAGTCGATCACCCAGTTCAGCGACGCCGTGCCGCTCAACGCCGCGATGCTGGAATGGTTCGGATCCTACTATCTGACCGACCCGTCGATCGCGACGAGCGACCCGTACGTCTCGCCAGCGATCGCCGATCTGACTGGCCTGCCGCCGGCCACGGTCATCCTGGCCGAGATCGATCCCCTGCACGACCAGGGTGAGGTCTACGCCCAGCAGCTCAAGGACGCGGGAGTCGAGACGACGGTGACGACCTACAAAGGGGTCACGCACGAATTCTTCGGGACTGGAGCGGTCGTTGACAAGGCTGTCGAGGCCGTCGCGGAGGCCGCGGCGGCGCTCCGATCCGCCTTCGGCACCGACAGCTAGCGCCTGGCCCGTCAGGACGTAACGAATCGCACGCGACGGGGCATCCGGCCAGACCGGGTGCCTCGTCTCTCGTGGTGCCGGGGACTCCCACCCACCGGACTGAGCGGCGCTCGACTCAGCGGTCCCGCAGGTAATAGGTCATGGACTGGAGGGCGCTGACCGGGTCGATCTCCCGGACCGTGACATCGTCCGGGACCTTGAGCACGACCGGGGCGTAGTTCAGGAGCGCCTTGACGCCCCCGGCCACCATGCGGTCGGCGATCTCCTGGGCCGCGGCGGCGGGAACGGCGATGATGCCCACGCGAATTCCGCGCTCCTGTAGCACCTCGGTCATCCGGTCCGTCGGCAGGATCGGGATGCCGTCGATCCGGTCGTTGGGTCCATGATGGCCGCGGTCGAAGACGGCGACGATGTCGAACGACGAGCCCGGCCGGCTGAAGCCGCGGTAGCGCAGGACGCCTCGCCCGAGATTGCCGACCCCGGCGAGCGCGACGTCCCAATGGGTGTTGAGCCCGAGGATCTCGACGATCCGGTCCGCGAGGAAGCCGGTGTCATAGCCCTTGCCCTGCTTGCCGAACCGGCCGAAGTAGGAGAGGTCACGCCGGATCTGCGCGGCGGTCACCCCGATGTGGTCAGCCAGTTCGTCCGAGGAGACGGTCAGGATGTCGTCGGCCTGGAGGCTCTGGAGCGTTCGGACGTAGACGGGGAGACGTCGAATGACCACGTCGGGGATCGCCGTTGGGTCCGGGTCTGGCAGCACGGGAACGATCGGCGTTTCGGTGTTCACGGGATCGAGCGGGGAATGTGTTTCGGGAGCCGGCGAAACGGTGTGCTGCACGGGGATTCCTTGGCTGCGGCGGGCGGGACGCGGGGTACCACGCGGTTGCGGGCTGCCCACAACCGCGTGGTACCCCGCTTTCCAGGTCGGTGTTCGGGCCCGCTCAGGCTGGCAAGTATCCGATCTGGTTCGGTCCCTCGTCAATATCGTGACGCCAGATCGTGACGCCAGGAGGGGCCGAACCGTCATCGACTCGTCACTGGCGCGTCACGGGCCAGCGGTACCATTGGCTGGCAGGAGCGTTGCCCGGGTCAGGACGTGACGACCCAGTAACAGACATGACATGAGAGGACGCACGACATGCCCGAACCCGACGCCAGCCCATCCCCCGCCGCTGAATTCGATGCGACCGGCCAGGACCCGACTCCCACGGTCGATCCGCCCGTCGATCCGCCCGTCGATTCGGCGGAGCCACTCGCGCTCTCGGCTCAGGCTCGGGAGGCCGCCGAGCAGCCTGGCTCGCCGCTGCCGCGCTTCTGGGAAGCGATCAAGCGGTTGCCACGCTACGCCCGCGTCGCGGCCGCGCTGATCGCCGACCCAGCGGTCCCGAAGCGGAGCAAGGTCGCCCTTGGCGCCGGTGGCCTCTACCTGGCGTCGCCGATCGACCTTGTTCCGGGAATCATTCCGGTCGCCGGCCAGCTCGACGACCTCTACGTCCTGCTCCTGGCGTTGCGACAAGCGCTGCACAGCGCCCCGGCCGACGTCTCGGCCCAGCACCTGCACAAGGTTGATCTGACGATGGCGCACGTCGAGGCGGACATCAAGGCGATCGAGGAGACGACGGTCTGGCTGGTCCGGCAGGGGGTCAGCGCTGGTGGGCGGGCCGCGACGAAGGGGTACCACGCCGGAAGCCAGGCCGCGGCGAAGGGATTCAGGGCCGGAAGCGAGGCCGCGACCAAAGGCTGGCAGCGGGTGCGCGGCCTGGTTCCGCGCCGGCCGTCGTCCTGACCGTTGCCGCCGGGATCGCCGGGATCGCCGGGATCGCCGGGATCGCCGGGATCGCGGACGGTACCGGCTGCCCAACTTGCCGTTTCGTCGCCGTCACCCGGTCAGATCACAAGGCGCCCGTCTTCCCATAATGATTCGTTTATACTCAGACCGCACCAGTGGGATGCGTGCATCTGCGATGACGTCCCGCTGGGCCGAATCACTCCGCCGGTCTTCCAGACTCCCGTCGGTCGCATGGCCTGGGTCAGACGTCCCGCTGGGCAGGACCGGAACGGAGTCGAAAGGAAGACACGATGAGCCACACAGGGCGCGAAGCGCTCCCCGACGGGGGCGATGAAGCGACACTGGGAGGGTTCGGGTGTCCGATGCTGGTCCGCGGCCACGCCCTCGTCCGGGCCGGCCAGAGACCATTGGTCCGTTGTTCCTTCGGTTGGGCCCTCCACGGCGAGCGCGAGCTCGAACGCTGTATGGCGACGGACACGTCGCAGCAGTGCTGGAAGGTCGGCGAGGATCATGGCGCGGTGCATGAGGCGGCGTTCGTCGCGTCACAGTCACCGAAGCGTCGGGCGGCGTCGGGCGTAGCATGCCTTGAGGCCGATACCGATCAGACCACGGAGACGACGGGACCTGTCATCCTGCCACTGAGACCGGTGGCTGACCGTCGTCGTTCCGGGACCGTGGACCGTCCACGCGAGCGGCCGGACCTGGCTCAGCCAGTGTTCACACCGCCCCGCCGTGTCGCGGCCGACCACTGACGATACCCAGATTCCTTCGGCGAGAAGCCGTCCCGGTTCGATGAGCCGGGACGGCTTCTCCTCGTTTGGCGCGGCTGATGGGCCGGTGCGTCACAGGTTGTCCTGTGGGGCGTGCTCCCGGATGAACCCGGCGACCTGGTCGGGCGTCTGCTCCCGGAGGTCGAGGGCCGGGTAGCGCAGGTTGTCCGGCAGGTAGAGATGGAATGATGAGTTGATCGGCTCGACCCGCTCGGCCTCCGCCCACCAGTCGTACAGCGCCGGCAGCCAGCCAAGATCACGCGAGCGGACCCGCCACATCGCCACCCCGGCGCCGCGCTCGTAGGTGAGCGCTTCGCCGAAGTAGACCGTCCCGTCGCCGTCCTCGATGATCCGTTTGACGTCGTCGTAGTGCCGCGGCGACCCCTTGAGGGTGAACCGGTAGCCAGAGCCGAGCGTATTGGCGTCGGGAGCGCGGTCCTGCTCGGCCGCGCCGCGCTTGCGCCGGAAGCGCGAAACCATGAATGTGTCCCAGCCGGCTGGACGCCGCTGTCCCGGCGAGCATGGCGCCGGCCGATCGATCAACCCGTAGTGTATCGCGCCGGCGCGGTCGAACTCGGGGATACTGACCATCGGGAACGATGCGCCACGATGGCGCGCCACGACGAGGGGAACGGGAATGATGAAGGTTGGCGTCCTGATGCCGATCGAGGAACAGAAACACGGGCAGACAGCCCGGTACGGCGAGATCCGCGACCTCGCGGTGGCGGCCGAGGCGGCTGGCTTCGACTCGGTCTGGGTCAACGATCATCTCTTCTTCCGCCAGACGGATGACGGCGCCACCCGCGGGATCTGGGAGGCCTGGACCGTCCTCGCCGGGCTGGCGGAAGCGACCAGCCGGGTCGAGCTCGGCACGATCGTGCTCTGTCTCCCGTTCCGGAACCCGGCCGTGCTGGCGAAGATGGCCGACACGCTCGACGAGATGAGCGGTGGCCGGCTGATCCTTGGGCTCGGCGCCGGCTGGCACGAGCCGGAGTTCGACGCGTTCGGGCTGCCGTTCGACCATTTGGCGTCCCGGTTCGAGGAGGGCGCCGAGATCATCACGTCACTTCTGCGGACCGGTGAGGCGACCGTCAACGGGACGTACTACCAGGCCAGCGATGCTGTCCTCAAGCCCGCCGGACCCCGGACGGGGCGACCGGGTGGGATCGAGATCATGATCTCGGGCAACCGGCCGCGGATGTCACGGGCCGTCGCGACCTGGGCCGACTCCTGGAACGCCGCCTGGCTGGGAAGTCCTGGTCTGCTGGCCGCTCGCCGCGCCGCGCTGGACGAGGCACTCGTCGCCGTCGGCAAGGACCCGAGTGCCGTCGCTACCACCGTCGGGCTCAACCTCCGCTTCCCGGACCTGGAGCGTGAGATCTACGGGGACGCGACTCCGTCGACCGACGATCTCGATCCGGACCGGGTGATCGTCGGGGAGCCGGCCGACATCGCCGCGATCATGCAGGAGTACGATGACCTCGGCGTAACGCACCTCCAGCTCATGTACAGCCCGCCCAACCAGGCAGGTCTCGATCGGCTGGCGGACGCCCTGAGCATCTACCGGGGCGGCTGACCTCCACGGGACCATGAATACGGAAACGGCCCCCCAGTGAGCTGGCGGGGGCCGTTTCCGTGTCGGATCGCACCGATTCGCGCTGGATTACTTCGTCCGGCGCGGATCGAGTGCATCGCGGAGACCGTCGCCGACGAAGTTGATCGAGAGCACCGTCAGGAAGATGAAGAAGCCCGGGATCAGCGACTCGTGCGGCGAGGTCTGGAGATACTGGCGCGCATTGAACAGCATCGACCCCCAGGTCGGGATACCCGGCGGGAAGCCGAGGCCGAGGAACGAGAGGGAGGACTCGGTAATGATGGCCGTGCCGATGCCCAGCGTCGCGGCGACGATGATCGGGCTGAGAACATTCGGCATGATGTGCTTGAGCATCAGGGAGCCGCGGGTCGCGCCGATGCTGTGGGCGGCCTCGACGAAGTCCCGTTCCTTGGTCGCGAGGAACGAGGCCCGGACCAGCCGGGCGGTCGGCATCCAGTTGAAGGCGCTGATGACGACGATGATCAGGAGGAAGACACCGATGTTGACGCTGCCGAACCGGTCGTTGGACCACTGCTGCAGGGACGGGCTGAACAGGTACGTGATGAGCAGCAGGAGCGGCAGCTGAGGCAGACTCAGGAACAGGTCCGTGATGCGCATCAGAATCGTGTCGGTCAGGCCACCGAAGAACCCGGCGATCGCGCCGACGGTGGTTCCCAGGGTGATCGCGATCGTCGCGGCGAGGATGCCGACCGCCAGCGAGATCCGGCCACCCCAGAGGATCTGGGCGAGCAGGTCCTGGCCGAGCGAGTTCGTCCCGAGCAGGTTGTGCAGGTTCGGGGTGAGACTGGAGTCGTACTCGAAGACCGAGTCATAGGGTCGCCCGTAGAGTGCGTTTCCGATGAACGTGATCAGGACGATTCCGATGAAAATGACCAAGCCGAACATTGCCAGTCGGTGCTTGCGGAACTGCTGCCAGGCGTCGCCCCAGAGCGATCGTTGCTTGCGGGCGCCGCTCAACTCGTTCCGGGAGGAGATGTCGCTCAGCCGTGGCTGCTGACCGGCGGATGGCGTCGGTGCGCCGATCTGCCCTGGGGTGAGATTGGCTTCCTGCGACATGATCGTCTCCTGTTCTGGTGGTCAGTGCTGGTCGTCGACGAACGAACGTTCTGGAGTGTGAGAAGGGTGCTCGATCACGATAGTTTGATCCTCGGATCGAGTAGGGCATAGAGCACATCGGCGACCACATTGAAGAGGACGACCAGGACCGCGATCATCAGGGTGATCGAGATCGCGACCGGGTTGTCGGCCGCCTTGATCGAGTTGACCAACGCCGAGCCGATGCCCGGGACGCTGAAGATCTGCTCGGTGATGATCGCGCCGCCGAAGACTTCCGGGATCTGGAGCGCGATCACCGTCACGACCGGGATCATGCCGTTCCGCATCCCGTGCAGGATCACGACCGACTGCTCCATGAGGCCCTTGGCGCGGGCGGTCCGGATGTAGTCTTGTCCGAGAACTTCCAGCATAGATGCTCGAACGTATCTGGTAAGAGATGACGCCGAAGCCAGGCCGAGAACGACGACAGGAAGAATCGACTGTTTCAAATTGGGCCAGATACCTTCTTTGGTACGATCGAAAATGAAATCCAGTTCGAATGGCGTGCCGTTCAGGCGAATTCCGAAGATATAGATGAGGAGGGTGCCAGTGAAGAACGTCGGCAGGCTGAAGCCGATGAAGGCAAAGGTGGTCGAGAACTGATCGAACAACGAATACTGACGATACGCCGAAATGACGCCGATCGGGATGGCGATGAGCAGGCTCAGAATGAAGGAGGAGCCGATCACCGCGACCGTGACCGGGATCCGGCCGAGGATGTAGGGTGCGACCGTGTCGCAGGAGCTGTAGCAGTCGCCCCAGTCGCCCCGGATGTACGAGGTCGCCCACTTGACGTACTGCTGCGGGATCGGGTCGTTCAGCCCGAGGTTGTCCCGCAGCTCGGCGATCCGGGCCGGCGAGATGCTCGGGTTGGTCGCGAGGTCGCCGTAAGGGTCACCGGGGGCGCTCTTGACGATCCCGAAGACCACCATGCTGATGATGACGATCGTCACGAGCGAGATCAGGGTCCGGCGGATCAGGAAAAGTCCCACGAGGAGGCTCCTTGCGTGCGGGTCGACGAGCGTATGGCCGTCCGGGCGGCGGAACGTGTCAGGTCACCGCGACGCTCGTCTTAGGAACATCGCGCGGGATGCAGCACGATTCCCGGCCATCCTCGGGGAGGAGAAAACGTGGCCGAATGCTAGGGCCGTCCATCCCACCCTGTCAAGCGGCCAGACGCGCAGGAACTGTGATTCGGGATGGCGATCCGCGTCAGCGTTGGGCGCCAAGCCCAACTGCCCGCCGCAACGGCCCATGGAGCGCGAGTGTGCTACCATCGCCGATCGTGCGATACGCGTCGCACCCGGGAGGCGAATCGTCATCCCGGCCCATCACAAGGAAGTAGGAGGATGTTCCCATGGTGGAACTCATTCTGAGGGCCGAACCGCGAACAGTGCTTGGCAAGCAGGTCAAGCAGCTGCGCCGGGCCGGTCGTCTGCCAGGTGTGGTCTACGGTCCACTGCTGGGCGGTACTCACGCGGTCACGGTCGATACGCGGGAACTGTCCCGGTTCTATCACACTTTCGGCGCCTCGACCCTGTTCACCCTCCAATGGGAAGGTGGCCAGGAGCAGGTCTTCATCCGCGAAGTCCAGGTCGACCCGGTTCGGCACACGCCGGTCCACGTCGACTTCTTCGCGCCGAACCTGCGCAAGGACACCACGACGTCGGTTCCGCTGACGTTCGGTGAGGAGAACCCGGCGGCCCTGGGTATCCTCAGCATCGTCCAGAATGAGGTGTCGGTGACGGGTCTGCCGGGCAACATTCCGGCGGCCGTCGACGTCGATGTCTCGAACCTGGTCGAGATCGGTGACTCGATCCGGATCGGGGACTTGATCGTGCCGGAAGGCATCACGGTCGATCTGGACGACGAAGACATCGTCGCGCACCGGATCGCCGAGGCCGCGCCGGAGCCGGAGCCGGAGGTCGAAATCGAGGCGGAGGGCGAGGAGTCCGAGGCGTCCGCCGACACTGAGGAGGGGGCTGAGGTTCCAACCGAAGGTGAGACCGGCGAGTCCCAGGACTGACGCTCGGCTTGCAGTTCGATCCCTGACAGCAGAGCGCCGTGGCCACTTCGGCCACGGCGCTCTGCTGTCTGTCCAGTATCGAGAGGCCTCTGCCGGCGGCGGACCGGCCTTGAAGGGACCGGCTGAAGGATATGGGTGCGAACCCTCAGAAAGGGTGAGCGTCGCGTGGCCGGAGTATCTCCATTCGCAACCAACGCCGAATCCAGTGTCGTTCACTCTGACCCTTCAGGGCCGGGCCACCGAAAAATAGCGAGAGGCGATGGTTCGCTCGAACCACCGCCCCTCACCGACGGGCATCACGCCGTAGCATGCTTGCCTAGACGAGCACGACCTCGGTCGTGACACCCGTCTGACTGTGACTATCCATGGGCATCACCTCCTCTTCCCTGCGCGGTTTTCGGGCGGAAGCCCGACTACTCTGGAGGCGTTGACCATCCAACGCTTCAGTAAGAATATCATCGCGGTCGCGGCCCGTCAAACACCGTCGTCCCGCGTGACCGCTCCGCTCAGCCGCCCGGGATCGCCGTGGTGTCCTGGCTGGCCAGCCGCCAGACATGGACGATCCGGGTGATGGCGGTGATGTGCGTGACGACCGCGAGCAGCCAGAGCGCCCAGATCGTCCAGCCGAAGATCAGGAACAGGGCCAGCAGGACGATCCGCTCCGGCCGGGCGGCGAGTCCAACGGAGGCGGTGTAACCAATCGACTCGGCCCGGGCCCGGGCGTAACTGATCATCAGGGCGCCGGTCGAGGCGATCACGACCAGGATGCTCGCCGTCCGGGCGTCGCCGGTGTCGAGTAGGTAGATCAGCACGCCGACGTAGACGACGATCTCCGAGTAGCGGTCGAGCGTGCTGTCGAGGAAGCCGCCGACCCTGCTGATCGTATTGGTGGCCCGGGCGACGGCGCCGTCGAGCATGTCGAAGGCCGAAGCGACCAGCAACAGGACGCCGCCCAGCCGGTACTCGCCCGTGGCGATGACGATGGCGACGATGACATTCAGCCCGAGGCCGATCAGGGTCAACTGGTTGGGCGTCACGCCGGTCCGGGCGATCAACCGGCCGAACTGGATGAGATAGTCACGGACCCAGGTGCCGATTCGCTGAGAGATCACGCCGGCCGCCCCGCGTTCCTGTGGTCACGGTCACGCCGTCACCCGCTGTTGTCATCCGTGGCTTCGGAGTCCGTCCGGTCAGTGTAGGGTATCCGCTCGACGGGAGCGCCGTCAGTGGGCTCGGCGTCGCCACGGAGCGCCCGCTCCGGTGACCGTCGCCTTGCGGTAGATCTCCAGGACCCGGGCCGCGACGCTGGGCCATGCGTACTGCGCCGCCGTCCGCCGGCCCTGCTCCCCCAGCCGCGCCCGCTCTTTCGCGTCGCCGAGCAGCCGGATCAGAGCCGCGGCGAGCTCGACGTCATCCTGCGGTGGGACGAGCAGGCCCTCGCGCTCGTGGGTCACCACGCTGGCGTAGCCGGGGATGTTGGACGCGACGATCGGCTTGCCGGACGCCATCGCTTCGGTCAGGACCAGCCCAAAGCTCTCGTTGCGGGTCGACGGGAAGCAGATCACGTCGCAACTCGCCAGGTACCGCGCCTTGTCGTGGTGGCTGACATAGCCGGCGAACTCGACGCCGCTGACCCGGTGCCGTTCCATCTCGCCGAGCAGGCGGTTCGGGTCCCCGGTCCCGACGACGATCAGCTTCGTGTCGGGGAATCGCTCCTGGACCTGAGGCAGGGCGCGCAGCAGGTATTTGAACCCCTTGCGCGACTCGTCGAACCGCCCGACGAACAGGATGCGCCGCGTCTGGTCGCCTGCCCACTCATACGGCTCGACGCCGGGACCGTAGTGTTCGATATCGATCCCGTTCGGAATGACGTCGTAATGGGCCTCGAAGTACTGGTTGACGAACTGCCGGGCTGGCTCGGAGACGACGATGCGGCCGTCGAGCCGCTTCAGCACGAAGGACATGTAGGGTTTGAAGACGGTGTACCAGTGGTTGACCGCGCGGTACGCATGGAAGGTGGCGACGTTGATCGCGCGGGAGTTGAGCAACACCATGTAGGGCAGGACCGGCATGAGCAGTTCATGGAAGTGGACGACGTCGAACTGCTCCTCCCGCATGAGCGCCTTGACCTGGCCGTAGAGGCTGACGTCGAAGGTGAGGCGGGCCCGGGAGCCGCCGGCCGGGATCGAAATCGACCGGCCGATCTCGATGAAGCCGGGCCGGCGCACGATCCCGGCGCCAGAGGATCGCGGAGCGATGACCATTGCCTCGTGCCCAAGCCGGTTGAACTCGCTCTGCAGATGCGTGATGTGTTCTGGGACACCACCGGGATCGCGGAAGCTATACGGAGAGACGAGCGCAATCTTCAACGGGACACGACCCTTCGGCAGATTGGTGACGGTAATCCCGGCGCTTGGCGGCGGCGATGATACCAGAGGATGACAGGGCCGGGCGGGATTCGGGCTCGTTCCGTGGCTGCCCCGACCGGTTGTCCGACCGAACCGGGGACGGCCCGGCGTTCTGCTCAGCCGTGATCTTCGAACGGGCCCTGACAGGATCTGTGGGGCATGGCAAAGCCGCCGTGGGCGGGGGCCACGGCGGCGGGATCTCGGGGACATCCTCTCGTGAATGGCACTATAGCAGGGTCTTCACCGTTGTCACCATGCGAATCTGGGCAACTCGCGGATTGGTTCTCGCCTCGCTGGCCGTCGTTTTTGTCGGGGCGATCCCTTGTAGTCGCCCCGACAAAAACGACGGCCCTCGCCGCAAGGCGACTGGCCCCAGGGGCACCCCCGTCACATCGAAGTCTTTCGGTCCCGATCGCCGGGACCGCTCCGCGGGGTGGCGCCTACCACCGAGGGCGATCACAAGGGATCGCTCCTGCCGCCTGGGCCACGTCGAGACAAACGCAGACGTTGCGACGGCCTCGCCCGGATGTCTCTTCCGGGCAAGACCATCGCGGGTCACGTTCTCCGAAAGCAGCCGTTAGTCCTCGTTGCCGTAGCTGGCGGTCAGCTCGCGGGAGCGGGGGACGGCGACCGGTTCCGTCCGGTCCAGCGGCAGAGAGCGCTGCGAGCCGTCGGCGAACGTCTGCTTGACCGCGGCGATGAAGTCCCGGAACAGGGGGTGCGGCCGGGTCGGGCGGCTCTTGAACTCCGGGTGGAACTGGACACCGACGTAGAACGGGTGGTCGCTCAGCTCCATGATCTCGGCGAGACGGCCGTCCGGCGAGGCGCCGCTGACGATCAGGCCGACCTCGGCCAGGCGCTTGCGGTAGGCGTTGTTGACCTCGAAGCGGTGGCGATGGCGCTCGTAGACTGTTCGCTCGCCATAGGCGTCAGCGGCGCGGGTCTCCGGCTCCAGCCGGCAGGGCCAGAGACCGAGCCGCATCGTTCCGCCCATCTCGACGTCCTTCTGGTCTGGCATCAGGTCTATGACCGGCTCGGTCGTCTCGGGGTTGATCTCGGTCGAGTTGGCGTCCGGCAGGCCGAGCAGGTTGCGGGACGCCTCGATCACCGCCATGTGGAGCCCATAGCAGAGCCCAAGGTAGGGGACGCCGTGCTCGCGGGCGTACTTCGCCGCCAGGATCTTGCCCTCGACACCGCGGGGACCGAAGCCGCCCGGCACGACGACTCCCTGGACCCGGCGCAGAATGCGGTCGAGCTCCTCCGGCGTGACGGTCTCTGAGTTGACCCAGACGACCTCGACGTTGATGTCGTGGTGCAGCCCGGCGTGGGTCAGCGACTCGGTCACGCTCATGTAGGCGTCGTGCAGATCGACGTACTTGCCGATCAGGGCGACCTTGACGGCATTTCGCTCGGTCTTGATCCGGGCGACCATGTCGGTCCACTCGCGCAAATCGGCGTGGAGCGGCAGGTCGAGGTGCTGGGCGATGTAGGCGCCGAGCCCGGACGCCTCCTGGATCAGCGGCACCTCGTAGATCGTCGCGGCGGTCGGCATCGGGATGACGGCCTCCGGGTCGACGTCGCAGAAGAGCGCGATCTTCTCCTTGAGTTCCCGCGGGATCTCCTTGTCGGCCCGGCAGATGATCACGTCGGGCTGAATGCCGACCGCCCGGAGCTCGCGGACGCTCTGCTGGGTCGGCTTGGTCTTGAGCTCACCGCCGCTGACTTCCGGGAGCAGCGTGACGTGGATGTAGAGCACGTTCCGGCGGCCGACCTCGCGCCGCATCTGCCGGATGCCCTCGAGGAAAGCCTGGCCCTCGATGTCACCGACTGTCCCACCGACCTCGACGATGACGACGTCGCTGTCGTGCTGGCGGGAGGCGAGCATGATCCGGTGCTTGATCTCGTTGGTGATATGGGGAATGACCTGAACGGTGCCGCCCAGGTAGTCGCCGCGACGCTCCTTGGCGATCACGGCCGAGTAGACTTGACCGGTCGTGACATTGCTCGCCTTCGACAGGTTCTCGTCGATGAAGCGCTCGTAGTGGCCGAGGTCGAGGTCCGTCTCGGCGCCGTCGTCGGTGACGAAAACCTCGCCGTGCTGATAGGGCGACATGGTGCCGGGGTCGACGTTGAGGTACGGGTCCAGCTTCATCACCGAGACGCCAACGCCCCGGGCTTTCAGCAGGCGGCCGATCGACGCGGTGGTAATACCCTTACCGACCGACGAGACGACGCCACCGGTAACGAAGATGTATTTCGGCATCCTGTCTCGGCTCTCCTGTCCGGCCTTGCGCGGGTCACGCGGCCGGGCGATGTGTCGGGTCCGGCCGGGCAACGGCCGCCGGGCCACTTGCTGGCGAGGATTACGTCTCGGGGGTCAGAGCGACGATCCGCATCGACTCGGACAGGTCCGACGCGCGAACGACGAGCTTGTCCTCGGGGATCGGGGCTTCGACGCCGAGGGCCTTGCAGAACGTGACCAGGTCGCCCCGGTCGCTGTCGCCGGTTCCGGCGTGATACTGCATCGGGATGACCAGCTTCGGCTCGAGCTGGCCGATGACCTCGGCGGCACGGCTCGGGTCGATGATGTTGGTGTTGTCGCCGCCTGCCGGAACGAGCAGGATGTCCGTACCGGCCAGCTGTTCGGCCTGGGCCTGGGACAGGGCGTGCCCGAGGTCGCCGAGGTGGCAGACGGTCATGCCGTCGAGTTCGAAGAGGAAGATCGTGTTGTAGCCCCGGTCGGCGCCCTTGTTCGGGTCGTGGTAGGTCCGGATCCCGGTCACGAGCACGTCGTGGATCTCGTACTCACCGGGACCGTCAAGGACTTTGAAAGGTGGGTCGGGTCGGATGGCGCCGAGGTTGGTGTGGCCGGGGTGCTGGTGGGACACCGTCACCAGGTCGGCCGTCACCTTTGGCATCGAGTAACCGGTCGATCGGCTGACCGGGTCGGTGACCACGGTCGCTTCCCGCGCCCGGATCCGGAAACAGTTGTGTCCGTACCACCGAAACTCAGCCATCGCTTGCACGCACTCCTGGTCGCTCGCCGCCCGGTACACTCACCCTGGATGCCAGACACTCGGCAGTGGGGAACGGGCGCGACGCGACGCACAACACAAATCGCCGATCCGCACTGGATCGACGGGGGCCACCAGATTCGGTGGAGATGTGGGGATTCTGCGGAAGCTGCCGTTTCCCACGGCCTCTGACAGTGTACCACGCGTTGGACGACTGTTACATCGGTTTAACAGTCCTGAACTGCGTACGTTCGCGCCAAAAGGGTCGTGGAACGGTCCGTCGTGCCAGAAGGAGCAGCGCTGTGGGACAAGCCATCGTCGTCGTCGATGCGTTCACTGATCGCCCGTTCAGCGGGAATCCGGCCGCCGTCACGATCCTCGATTGCGAACGGCCGGACAGCTGGCTACAGACCGTCGCGGCGGAGATGAACCTGGCCGAGACGGCGTTCCTCCGGCCGGTCGAGCCTGGCGTCTGGGACCTGCGCTGGTTCACCCCGACGACGGAGGTCGAGCTCTGCGGCCACGCCACGCTGGCGAGCGCCCACGTCATCTGGGGCGACGGGCACGATGCCGCACCGACGCTGCGCTTCCGGACCCTTAGCGGCGAACTCCGGGCAACCCGAGCCGACGGCTCGATCTGGCTGGACTTTCCGCGCCTCCAGCCGAGGGAAGTCATCGAGCCGTACGGGCTCTCGGAGATACTGGGGAGCGGGGCTGACATCCGCGCGTTGGTTACCGGTGGCGCTGACGGCGACCGGACGTCCGACCTCCTCGTCGAACTCAGCTCAGCCGGGGCCGTCCGCGAGCTCGCGCCGCACCTCGCCGCGGTCGCCCGGCTGCCGTACCGTGGGCTGATCCTCACGGCGCTGGGGGAGGACGGGATCGACTTCGTCTCCCGCTTCTTCGCCCCGGCCTATGGCATCCCCGAGGACCCGGTGACCGGCTCGGCCCACTGCCTACTGGCACCGTTCTGGGGCAAGCGCCTCGGCAGGGCTCGGATGGTCGCCCGGCAGATCTCGCGGCGCGGAGGCAACCTCATCGTCGAACTGCGTGGCGATCGGGTGCTGATCGGTGGGTGGGCGGTCACGGTGATGAGGAGCGAGCTGGTCGGATCGGCAGCCTCGCCTGACGCAACCATCTCCCTACGCCGAGGGGAGGCCGTCACCATTGCCACACCTGAATGAGGCGGCGACCAGGGCCTCGATGACTCGACCATGACGCCCATTCTCTGGTACGGCCCGGAACTCGATCTGGCGGGTGTCCGGGCCGGCCGGCTCGATCTGGATCAGCAGGTAGTCCTCGGGCAGGTCCTCGCCGAGGCGCTCGGGCCACTCGATCAGGACGACACCCGCGCTGGTGGCGAGCAGGTCATCGAGCCCGATCGTCTCCAGGTCGTCTGGTCCGTCGAGGCGGTAGAGGTCGACGTGGAAGAGGGCTGACCGGTCGGCGGTTGGCGGGTATTCGTTGATGAGCGTGAAGGTCGGGCTCTGGACCGCGACGCCGGGCCGGCCGGCCGCGACGATGCCCTGCGACAGCGTCGTCTTCCCGGCGCCGAGATCGCCGTGGAGCAGCACGACATCGTCGGTGACGAGGAGGTCGCCCAGCCGCCGGCCGAGCGCCCGCGTCGCCTCGACCGAGGCGGTGACCAACCGGAGCCCGGTCATGCGATCATCGACGCGATCGGGGTCCGGAGGGCGACGGCGATCGCCTCGGGCGTCATCGCAGCCAGTTCGCCGATCGTGTCGACCGTCAGCTCGGCGCCGTGCCAGTCCGGGCCGGTGGCCGCGGCGTACTTGCCCTGCCGGACGAAGATGCCGGAGAAGGCCAGCCCCAGGCCGGTGAAGATCCGCCGGGCCCGGTCGATGTTGTCGGCCTTGTCCTCCACCAGCACCATTCGGTCGGCCGGGAAGATCGCGGCGACCTCCCGCAGGTAGGCGCTCTTGTCCGGGCAGACGAAGACGTAGCCCTCGACCGCGTCGGCCAGCTCCGCCCGGGCGACCTTGGTTGCCTGGAAGGCCGGGTCGCCCTCGGTCAGGATCGCGACTCTGCCGACTTCGCGTAGTCGGTGAAGAGCGTCGACAGCGCTGGGGTAGACGTAGTTGACGTACGGGACGCCGATCAGGGCGTCGGCCAGGGCGATGTGCTGGTCACGGGCGGCGGCCGGGTCGGTGCCGGCCGGCAGGTCGCGCAGATACTCGACCAGCGCCTGCGGAACGGCGACTCGACCACTCTCGCGCCGGACGGTCTCGTAGGCTTCCCAGAACCGCTCCGTCTCGACGTCGCCAAGGACGAGGCGCATCTTCCGGTCGATCTCTTCCTTGGCGGCGTCGTTGTCGAGCAGGGTGTTGTCGACGTCGACGAGGAAGGCGACCCGCTCGTCAGGGGAAGCGGCCGTCGGTTCGGTCGACTGGGCGTCGGACATATCGGTGACTCCGGTTGGCGGAACGGGTTCGGTCGGTTCGGCGTTCACGGTACCACGGCGACCAGACGTCAGCCCGTCCGCCGGGCGACGTAGATAGGGGTCAGCATCGAACGGTGGACCACGCCACCGAACTCGTCCTCGACGACGCGAACCAGGTTCCGGATCAGTTCGTCGCGCTCGGCGGCCGGGCGCCGGATCATGGGCGAGAACGTCCGGTAGAGGGCGGCGATCCCGGCGGCGTCGAGGGAATGGGTCCACCTCAGGAGTTCGTAGTCCAGTCGATCGAAGGCGCCCGTCTCCCTGAGGTCGGCGAGGCGGCGATCGGTCTCCAGCGCGAATGGCAGGTCCGGCTCCGGCGCGTCGGGGCCATCGAGCAGGTGCCGGGTCGCGTTGTGGAAGGGGTCGTCGCCGAGTGCGTCGCCGTGGATGTTCGCCCACATCGCCCACCAGCCGCCGGGCCGCAGAAGCGAACCAACCTTGCGCAGCGCCGTTGGTTGGTCCAGCCAGTGAAACGAGGTTGCCGCCACTCCGATGTCGAAGGCGCCGTGAGGTAGCTCGGCGTCCTCGAAGGCGTCCCGAACCACGGTCAGGTCGGCCATGTCCGCGCGCCGTTGCGCGATGAGCCAGTCCGCGAGACTGGGATCCGGTTCGACGGCGACGAGCGGACTGGCGCCGCGCCGGAGCAATTCGGTGGTCGCCTGTCCGGTCCCCGGACCGATCTCGAACGTTGCGGTCCCCCGCCCGAGCCCGCAGCGCTCGCTGAGCAGGTCGAACACCGCGGCGGGGTAGCCGGGACGCCCGGCCGCGTAAGCCGCCGCATCCAGCCCAAAGACGGTCCGCGCGTCTGGCCGCTCGTCCGCTGGCATGGCGATTCTCCCCGACGGTGACGCGTTCGCGACGATCAGTCCTCGAGCCAGCTCGTGATCTGCTCAACCGGCCGGCGCTGGCTGTCGCGGGCCGGGGCGTCCGGGTCCGGGTGGCCAATATAGATGAAGCCGAGGATCCGGTCGCGCTCGGTGAGCCCGAAGAAGTCCGCCATCTCCGGCTCGTAGGCGGACCGGCCGGTCCGCCAGATCGCGCCCAGCCCCTCGGCCTCGGCCTGGAGGAGCAGGTTCTGGATCGCGGCGGCCGTGGCGGTGATCTCCTCGAGGTCCGGGTTCCTGTTGCCCTCCGCCATCACGGCGGCGATGGCGACGATGACGGGGGCGCGGTGGGCCTTGCCGACGGCCGACGCTCGCATCCTCTCGCGTTGCTCCGGCGAGGCGTCGCGGTGGGTATTGAGGTCCCCGGCCGCCATCGCCTCGCCGAACCGCTCCCGGGCGGCTCCGCTGATCACCCAGAATCGCCAGGGCTCGGTGAGGTGGTGGTTGGGCGCCCAGGTCGCCGCCTCGAGCAGACGCTCGATCACCGCCCGGTCGACCGGGGTATCGAGCAGGCGCTTCGCGCTGCGGCGGGAGCGGATCGCGTCAGCGATGGCGGTGGCGATCGGGGTCTGAAGCGTCGAGTCGATGGTGGTCAAGGGAGAACCTTTCGTGAACGAGCGGGCTCCGCGGATCAGATGGGAAGGGCGACGGGAGCATGGCCACGGGCGGCCAACGAGTACCTCGCATACGATACGAGAATCCCGACTTGTTTGGTAGGCATTCGATCCTGTGACGGTAGTGGCCGAGCGAGATCACGCGATAAAGGTTATTCGGGTTCGCTGTCCGACATTTCGCCTGAAGGACGGGGCGAAGCGTTCATGTTCTTCTAACAACTCTTTCAACTGGATTTTACACGTTGGGAGCGAGTCTCCCCTACCGTTACTGATGCATCTCCAATGCCCGGTCCAGCCCGTCATCATCGCCAGTGGCGGTTGATGCCCATGCCCTGTCCAGCGACGATCATCGCCTCGGGAGGGGCAGGCGGGAACCCGGAACTCAGCCAGACGATCTCTTGAGAGGGACGCACATGACCAGCACCGAATCCCGCCCAGTGGTTCGTATCGAGCACGCGGAAGACGAGAAGGTCTACTCGGCCAACGGGCGAGGCCAGACCTTCGGCGAGATCCTCGCGAAGCGCCTTAGCCGCCGCGACGGCCTCAAGGGCATCGCCGCCGCCTCCGCGATCACGCTCGCCGGTACAGGCGCGGGCGTCCGGTTCGCTTCGGCCCAGGACGGCACCCCGGCCGCCGGCGGCACTGGCCTGAAGTTCGACGCGATCCCCAACGCCGCCGGCGATGAGGCAGTCGTCGCCGCCGGGTACCAGGTCACGCCGCTGCTTCGGTGGGGCGACCCGCTGTTCCCAGACGCGCCCGAGTTCGATGTGATGGCCCAGACCGCCGCCGCCCAGGCGAAGCAGGTCGGCTACAACTGCGATTTCACCGGCTTCATCCCGCTGCCAATGGGCTCCGGCGGCAGCGACCACGGGCTGCTCGTCGTCAACCACGAGTACACCAACGGCGAGCTGATGTTCCCCGACTATGTCACCGTCGGCCCTCCTGAGGAGGGGAGCGACGAGCCGACCCTCACCTTCAACCCGACGCAGGAGCTCGTCGACGTCGAGCTCGAAGCGCATGGCATGTCGGTCGTCGAGATCAAGCGCGACGGGGACGGCCAGTGGTCGGTGGTCCTCGACAGCGAGTACAACCGGCGCATCACCGCCACAACCGAGATGGACCTGACCGGTCCGGCCGCCAGTGCCGACCTGCTCAAGACGAACGCCGACCCCGAGGGGAAGACGGTCATCGGGACGCTGAACAACTGTGCCGGTGGCATCACGGCCTGGGGCACGGTCGTCTCCGGTGAGGAGAACTTCAACCAGTACTTCGCCAACGCCGCGTCCTTCGCCCCGGACAGTGTCCAGGCACTGTCGGCCGCCCGCTACGGGGTGACCGAGGAGGCTAGCCAGCGGCTCTGGGAGAACTTCCACGACCGCTTCGACCTCTCCAGGGAACCGAACGAGGCGTTCCGGTTCGGATGGGCCGTCGAGATCGATCCGCTCGACCCAACCAGCACCCCGAAGAAGCGCACCGCGCTGGGCCGGAACAAGCACGAGGGCCACACCTCGGTCGCCGTCGACGGCAAGCCGGTCGCGATCTACGCCGGGGACGACCAGGTCTTCGACTACGCCTACAAGTTCGTCACCGCCGGTACGTACAACGCCAGCGACCGCGAGTCCAACCTCAACTTGCTGGACGAGGGCACGCTCCACGTCGCGCTCTTCAATGAGGACGGCACGGGGGAGTGGCTGCCGCTCGTCCAGGGCCAGGGAGAACTGACCGAAGCGAACGGCTTCGCGACGCAGGCTGAGGTCCTCATCAACACTCGCCTCGCGGCCGACGCGGTCGGCGCGACCAAGATGGACCGCTGCGAGGACTTCGAGACCAATCCGGCGACCGGCAAGGTCTACCTCGTCTGCACCAACAACACGAAGCGTGGCGTTGAGGACAACTACGGGATTGACGCCGCCAACCCGCGCGCCGACAACGCCTGGGGGCACGTCATCGAGATCACCGAGGCAGACGACGACCAGACCAGCACGTCGTTCGAGTGGGCGCTGTTCATCACCGCCGGTCCGGCCGACGACCAGACCACCGACTACGCTGGCTTCGACAAGAGCCAGGTCAGCGCCTTTTCGGCGCCGGACAACGTGACCTTCGACAACCTCGGCAATGTCTGGATCGCGACCGACGGCAACAAGGTCGACGATGCCAACGACGGGTTGTTCGCCGTGCCGACCGAGGGTGACGAGCGCGGCTATGCCCGCCGCTTCTTCCAGGTCCCGAACGGGGCCGAGTGCTCCGGCCCGAGCTTCTCGCCGGACAACAGCACCCTGTTCATCTCGATCCAGCATCCCGGTGAGGGCGGCTATTTCGAGGACCAGATCAACACCTGGCCGGACAACGAGAAGGGCATCGCGCCGCGGCCGTCGGTCGTGATCGTGACCCGGACCGACGATCCAACCAGGCCGATCGTCGGCGTTTAGCCCGTCGAGAACACGGTCGCTCAGCGGCACACGGACAGTCGACGACGAGAAGGGGACCGGGTAAGCTGCCTGGTCCTCTTCATCATCCCAAGGGAGCGACGATCACGGATTACCGATGAACGGGGCTGAAGTGGTCGAAGGCGCCGTGCTCGATCGCCCGGGTCTCGCCGGCCCGATTCCGAATCCCAAGCCGCGGCTCGTCATCGGAGCGAGATCGGATGGTACCGATCGGGGTCAGCGTCGAGCCGGCCGCGGCAGCGGCGGCGATGATCCGGGTGACGTCGTCAGCGGGGAGCGTAGCCAGGAGCTCATAGTCTTCGCCGCCCTGGGTCGCGAGATCCAGCCAGTCGTCCGGGAACAGCGCCCGGACGGCGGCGGCGATCGGGATCGCCTCGGAGTCGATCCTGGCCGCGACGCCGCTGGCCGTGAGGATCTTCGGCAGGTCGCCGAGCAGGCCGTCACTGAGATCCATCGCCGCCGTCGCACCTTCGACCAGCAGGAGCTGGCCAAGGGCCAGGCGCGGCTCGGGTCGCAGGTGGGCGTCGATGAGTTGATCGGCCGTCGCGGCCCGGCGCCGGAGGTCCGCCTCGTCCATCCCGAGCAGGGCAAGCCCGGCGGCGGAGGCGCCAAGGGTGCCGCTGACGACGATGACATCGCCGGGCCGGGCGCCAGCACGGGTCAGGGTCTGGCCGTCCGGCGCGACGCCGAGGACGGTGACGTGCCACAGGACCGCGCCGGGTGAGGCGACGATGTCGCCGCCGGCGATGACGCAGCCGGTCCGGGCGGCGAGCTCGCCCAGCGACCGGTAGGCGGCCTCCAGATCGGTCACTTCCTCATCGCCGCGCAGTCCGAGCGAGACGGTCGCGACGGCCGGTGCCGCGCCCATCGCCGCGAGGTCCGAGAGGTTGACCGCCAGGGCCTTGTGGCCGAGGCTCGGCCAGTCCGACCAGCCGGCGTCGAGCCGGAAGTGGATCCGCTCGACCAGGCTGTCGGTGCTGATCACGACGGAGCTGCCGTGCGGCGGCCGCCAGATCGCGGCATCGTCGCCGATCCCGAGGGTGACGCCGGTACCAGTGATCGCCGCCGAGGGCAGCGCGTCGCGCAGCCGGGAGATCAGATTGAACTCACCGATCTCCCTGACCAGCACCGACGCCTGACCTCCCTGTTGCTTTCACCGCCAACCACAGCGACCTGGACGATTATCGCCCGAGTGCGGCCCGGTAGGCTCCGACCGTCAGCTGGGCGGTCGCCGACCACGAGAACAGGGAGGCGCGCTGTCGCCCGCGACGGCTCAGGTCCGTGGCCAGGGAGTGGTTCGCGATGACGCCGCGGATCGCTCCCGCCAGAGCCGCCGGGTCGTCCGGGCTGACCAGCAGCCCCGCGTCGCCGGCCACCTCGGGCAGGCTGGAGACGTTCGAGGTCACGACCGGCGTCCCGCAGGCCATCGCCTCGAGGACCGGCAGCCCGAACCCCTCGTAGCGGGCCGGGTAGGCGAAGACGTCGGCCGCGCCGTACCAGAGCGGCAGGTCCTCGTCATCGACGAACCCGGTCCGCCGGACGCGCTCCCGGACCGGGGCGGGCAGTGCCGCCAGTGCGTCGTCCAGTTCGCCGCCGAGCCAGCCTTGGGGACCGACGAGGACGAGGTCGTGCGGGATCTCGCCGGCGAGCGAGGCAAACGCCCGGACCAGCGTCGCGCTGTTCTTGCGGGGCTCACGGGTGCCGACGCTCAGAATGTAGGGCCGTGCCTGCCCACTTCGTGTCCGGAAGACGTCGAGCGCCTCGGGTGAGGAGACGCGAAAGCGCTCCTCGGCGGCCAGGGGCGTGACGGTGACCCGGCCGGGGTCGACGCCGAACCAGGTCGCGAGGTCGCGGCGGGTGCTCTCCGAAACGGCGATCACTCGGGCGGCGTGCTGGACGGAGTGATCCGTCAGTGCGGTCAGGTAGCGCCGCCGGCCGGCGGGCATCGTCTCCGGCGCCGTGACGAAGGCGAGGTCGTGGACGGTGACGACCGACCGGCCGGCGGAGAGCAGGGGCGCGACGTTGACTGGGCTGTGGGTCAGATCCCACCGACCACGCCGGGCTAAGGGCGGCAGCGCGGTCTGCTCCCAGGCGATTCGGGCGGCCGGGTGCTGCCGGAAACGGTCGAGCGGTGACCGGCCGTCGGTGGGGTCCGGTCGACCGACCACGATCAGCTCATCGTCCGGCCCCAGCGCTCCTGGGAGATGCTCGATCAGGCTGGCGATGTAGCGGCTGATGCCAGTACGGCGGTAGGTGCGATCGGTCCCCACCAGCCGGGCGTTGAGGCCGATTCGCATCCTCTCATTCCTCCAGAATGGCGATTACCCGGCCGGATATCGTCCCCGGCGGCGATCTTGCGCCGTATCGATCGAATCGACCGGAGCGAGCCGGTCGTCAGCCGCGGACGATATCCGGCCGGCGAGAGGAACCCACCGCCATGCGACCACCGACCCCTGACGTCGCCGGCCCCGGACAGGAGTCCGTCTGGGCCTACCCCCGCCCGCCCCGGATCGAACAGAGCGAGCGCCTAATCCAGATCATACTGGGTGACGAGACCGTCGCCGACACCCGTCGGGCCTGGCGGGTGCTGGAGACCTCGCACCCGCCGGTCTACTACATCCCGACCGAGGATATCCGGATGGACCTGCTCGAGCCGGCCGGCGGGTCCTCATACTGCGAGTGGAAAGGCGCGGCCCGCTACTGGTCGGTCCGCTCCGGGACGCGGTTCCTCGACCGGGTTGGCTGGAGCTACCCGGACCCGTCCCGCGGGTTCGAGCCACTTCGGGACCACCTCGCCTTCTACGCCGCGCCATTCGATGCTGTCCGGATCGACGGCGAGCAGGTCACGCCGCAACCAGGTGGCTTCTACGGCGGCTGGGTCACGTCGGACATCGTCGGTCCGTTCAAGGGCGTTCCCGGCTCGATGGGTTGGTAGGCCCCGAGCGTTTGTCATTCGGAAAACAGGCGATCTGGCCGGCCACGGCTATGGACAGGTTGTCGTCCGATAGGTAGGATGACAAACGCTCTTTTGAACGGAGTATTCTGGCCCGCCTCCGTTCTGGATTCCGCCCGGCCCGACCGTCCACCCTGAACGGTCCCGGCAACGAGCCTGGCCCCCTCGGGGCCCTGCCGCACCCCGACGGCCGGCGATGCATGATTACGGTCGTCTCGACCGCTCACCTGGTCCGGTGCCATGACCTCGGGCCGGACTCGCTCCACTTTCACCTCACCAGGTTGGCTCGCGATGCGTTGTCGACCAGACCCTTGGGAGGGCACGCGTGCCGACCCTGATCCGCATCCTCCGATATGTGACGCCCTATCGGTCCGCCTTGATCTTCGGGTACGTGAGCCTCTTCGCCGCGCTGGGGTTCCAACTGGCGTTGCCGCTCGTGCTGGCGTCGGCGATCGATAACGGCATCTCGGCCCGCGACACGACCTGGCTGTGGCGGATGGCGTTGCTCTACCTCGGGTTGTCCGTCCTGCAGGGTCTGTTCACCTTCGCGCGGGTCTACCTGCTCCAGCGGATCTCGGAGCAGGCAGGCTACAAGATCCGCGACGACCTCTATCGCCACCTCCAGCGGATGCCCTTCAGCTTCTACGACCGGATCTCGTCCGGGCAGCTCATGAGCCGGGCGACGGACGACATCAACAATGTCCGCGGCATGCTGATGTTTGGGCTCCGGACGGTTCCGCTCCTGATCGGGACACTGATCTTCGTCGCGATCATCCTGTTCTGGAAGGACTGGAAGCTCGCGCTCCTGTCGATGGTGATCTTCCCGCCGCTGATCCTCTTCACCTATCGCTTCGGAATCACCGTCCGGCCGCTGTTCGCCGGCATCCAGCAGCAGTTCGGGGCGATGACTGCCCAGTTACAGGAGAACGTCGCCGGAACGCGAGTCGTCCGCGCCTTCGCCCAGGAGCAGCAGGAGATTGGCCGGTTCGAGGGCGAACTCAACCAGCTGTTCCAGCGGAACCTGCGGGCCAGCCGGCAGTGGTCGTTCTCCTTCGCCCTGATCGTGATGCTGTCCGGGGTCGGAACTGTCGTCGTGATCTGGGTCGGCGGGCTCCAGGTCATCAACGGCGCGATCACGGTCGGTGTTCTTGTCGCCTTCAGCCGCTACCTGGTCATCGCCTCGGAGCCGATCCGCTGGCTTGGCTTCCTCGTCAACCGGATCGCCAGGGCGATCGCCTCCGGGCAGCGCATCTTCGAAGTCCTCGATGAGCCGTCCGCGATCGCCGACCGGCCCGACGCCGTCACGCTCGACAAGGCGACGGTCACCGGCAATGTCCGCTTCGAGGGAGTGACGTTTACCTACCCGCAGGGCACCGAGCCGGCCCTTCGGGACATCACCTTCACGGCCCGTCCCGGCCAGACGGTCGCGCTGGTCGGACCGACCGGGTCCGGCAAGTCGACCATCGCCCAGCTCCTGCCCCGGTTCTACGACGTCGACAGCGGCAGCGTCTCCATCGACGGCCATGATGTCCGCGGCGTGACGCTCGATTCGCTCCGGGCCGAGGTCTCGACCGTCTCCCAGGAGACCTTCATCTTCGGGCTGCCGATCGACCAGAACATCGCCTTCGGCCGGCCGGACGCCTCGCGGAAGGAGATCGTCGACGCGGCGATGGCGGCCGGAGCCCACAAATTCATCTCCCATTTCCCCGACGGCTACGACACGGTGACGGGAGAGCGCGGTGTCTCGCTGTCCGGCGGGCAGCGGCAGCGGATCGCGATCGCCCGGGCGCTGCTGACCAACCCCCACGTCCTGATCCTCGACGACGCGACCTCCAGCGTCGATTCCCAGACGGAGGCGACGATTCAGACGGCGCTGCGCCGGTTGCGATCAGGCCGGGCCAGCATCGTGATCGCCCAGCGGCTCGATTCGGTCCGCGATGCCGACGAGATCCTCGTACTGGAGGGTGGGGAGATCACCCAGCGCGGCACGCACAACCAGTTGCTCGCGCAGGACGGGTTCTATCGCCGGCTCTACGACCTGCAGAGCCAGCAGCGCAGCCTGGATGGGACGACCGCCAGTGGGCTGACCAACGATCGGGAGCTCCTCGTCCGGGCTGGCCAGCCCGCCGCCGCGCCCGTCCGGAGCTGACCCTGACACCGGCTCCCGGCCCCGACCGACCCAACAGAGGGATGCGCCCGAGATGGTCTCGACCAACGTCAACCCGGATGATCTGCTTGGAAAGGCCTACGACGGGCGGATTGCCCGTCGCCTGCTCGAGTACCTCGTCCCGTATCGCCGGCGGCTCATCCTGGTCTCGATCGCCGTCATTCTCGGGATCCTGTCCGACCTCGCCATCCCGTACGTACTCAAGACGGTGGTCGACGATGTATCCGGAGCGGATCTGAGCACCAAGACGGGCGCCATCAACCTGCTTGGGATCGCCGCGATTACGGTCCTGTTCGTCCGGTTTCTGAGCAACTGGGCGGAGACCTATCTCACCTCATGGCTGGGCAATCGGGTCGTCTTCGATCTGCGCGACAGGATGTTCCGCCACCTTCAGAAGCTGAGCGTCTCGTACACCGACCGGCGCGGCGTCGGCGCGGTGATGACCCGGATCCAGAACGACGTGTCGGTCATCAACGAGCTGTTCAGCGACGGCGTCGTCGGACTGGCGGCCAACCTGCTCGTGCTCCTGGCGATCATCGTCGTCATGCTGGCGATCAACTGGCAACTGGCGCTGCTCGCCTTCATCGTCCTGCCGATCATGATCGGCGTCGTCTCGGTCTGGCGACGCTACTCGGTCGACGCCTACCGCTCGACCCGCCGGACGATCGGCGCGGTCAATGGCGACCTCGCCGAGAGCATCGACGGCGTCCGGGTCGTCCAGGCGTTCGGGCAGGAGACCGCCAAACACCGCCAGTTCGACGGGCTTAACGCCGCCAACCTCGTCGCCGCCGTCAACGCGGCCCGCCTCGGCGCCGTCCTGCTTCCGATCGCGATCACGGTCGGGTCAATCGCGACGGTCCTGGTCCTCTACGCCGGTGGACGGTTCGTCTTCGCCCTGTCGCTGTCTGTTGGCGACCTGATCTTCTTCATCGCGCTGGTCGATCGCTTCTTCCAGCCGATCCGGGAGCTCAGCCAGCAGTACACGCTACTCCAGGCCGGGATGGCGGCCGGGGAGCGGATCTTCGACCTGCTCGACAGCGAGCCAGAGGTCGAGGACAAGCCCGGCGCGAAGGAGTTGCCCAGGATCGAGGGCCACGTCCAGTTCGAGGACGTCACCTTCGGCTACTCCCGCTCCGGCGAGGAGATCCTGCATGGCATCGATCTCGACGTCCAGACCGGTCGGATGCTGGCGCTGGTCGGGGAGACCGGCGCCGGGAAGTCGACGATCATCTCGTTGATGCTGCGCTTCGCCGATGTCTGGGACGGCCGCGTCTCGGTCGACGGCCACGATGTGCGCGACATCACCCAGGCCTCGCTGCGGCGACAGTGCGGCGTCGTGCTGCAGGACGCCTTCCTGTTCCCCGGCTCGGTCCGGGAGAATCTCCGCTTCGGCCGGCCCGACGCGACCGACGCCGAGATAGAGGACGCGGCCCGGGCGGTCGGCGCCCATGAGTTCGTCATGAAGCTGCCCGAGGGCTACGACACCGACCTGCAGGAGCGAGGAGGGCGGCTCTCGGCCGGCCAGCGCCAGCTGCTGTCCTTCGCCCGGGCGCTGCTGGCCGACCCGCGCATCCTCGTCCTGGACGAGGCGACCAGCAACATCGACACGACGACGGAGTTCGCCCTCCAGGTCGCCCAGCGCCGGCTGCTGGCCGGCCGGACCTCGGTCGTCGTCGCCCACCGCCTGACGACGATCCGGGACGCCGACGAGGTCGTCGTCCTCCAGTACGGCAAGGTGATCGAGCGCGGCACCCACGACGAGCTGATCGCCGCCGATGGCTACTACGCCGAGCTGGTCCGGACGCAGTGGCGCGAAGGGGACATTGCGGCGGACTGAGGGCAATTCCGCCAGGGAATGACGCGTTTACGGATTGTTGTGGCGGAAATGAGAGGGGCTGGTTGCTGAGCAGTCCCTTCCCCAAACCCGTCCCCGGCTCGATTCGTCGTTCCTCCTCATCGCCCGGAGACGGGCTTCCACATGACGGCTTCGCCGTCCTGACAATGTTGCCGAAACCGCGCCGTAGGGGCGACGCTAGCGCTTCGCTGGCAAGCTCGGTCGCCGCAGCAGATATCGTCCCGTCGGGCGCGGACGAGGCCAGCGCAGCAAGAGCCATGTCGCTACGACGGAGGGCTGCCCCACCGGCCGTCCTGAGCGGTTCGGGTTCTCGAATCGACTCGCCAGCCGAAGCGGATGGTGTCTCTGCTGACAAACGAACTTGCCGGTGTGGCATATTGCCAGCATGAGCGACGACAGGGATGTTTCTCCCGATCCGCCCACCGATGCGATGAACGCTGCGCTCGACTCGGTCGGGCCGCGGCTGCGGGCACTTCGGCAGGAGCGGGGGGCGACGCTGGCCCAGATCTCCGGCGCGACTGGGATCTCGGTTAGCACCCTCTCGCGACTGGAGGCCGGGCAGCGGCGACCGACACTGGAACTGCTGCTCCCGCTCGCGCAGACGTATCAGGTCGCGCTGGACGAGCTGGTCGATGCGCCGCAAATTGCCGATCCCCGCATCCAGGAGCGCCCGGTCGTCCGCAACGGGATGACCTTCATCGCCCTGACGCGACGCCCGGGCGACCTGCAGGCCTTCAAGATCATCATCCCGCCACGGACGTCTGTCGAGGACCCCAAGCAGCAGGTCCATGAGGGCTATGACTGGTTCTACGTTCTCTCCGGGAGGCTGCGGCTGCGGCTGGGCGAGCACGACCTCACCCTGACGGCGGGTGAGGTCGCTGAGTTCGACACCCGGACGCCGCACTGGATCGGCAATCCCGGGGAGGAGCCAACGGAGGTGCTTGCCCTGTTCGGCCCCCAGGGCGAGCGGATGCACGTCCGGATCCGGCCGCGAAGCGCGACCGAAATGTGATGACCAACTTCGATCCGACGAGACCCGACATCCCGGGCCAGAATGCGAAGCGAGCCTTGGCCGAACGGTCGATGGGCGCACGCTACGGGCGCCGTCGGACCACGATGATGTTGTCGATGACGGTCGCAATCTCGCCGTTCGGGCCGCTGGCCTGGCGTTCGGCGGCGTCGAGCCGCTTGGTCTGCCACTTATCGGGGTTCAGTTCGAGCCCGGCAAGCGTCGCCTCGGGAGTGGGGAAGCGGGTGTCCGGGTCGGCGTTCCACGACCACGGTGCTACCGATGCGTGGTCGACGATCAGCAGGACTCCGCTGGGAGCCACCAGCGCGGCCGCGTCCCGCAGGACCCGGTCGCGTGGAAACTCGACCGGCGAGTGCAGGTACTGGGCGGAGATCAGGTCGAAGGTTCCGCTCGGGAGCGACTTGGTGAGGTCGTGCCGCTGGAAGTCGATGCGATCCGCGACGCCTGCGGCGGCTGCCCGCGCCGCTGCCCGCTCGAGGGCCGTGGCGGAGACATCCACCGCCGTCACGCGCCAACCCGCCCCGGCCAGCCAGATCGCGTCGCCGCCCTCGGCCGCACCGAGATCCAGGGCCCGGCCTGGAGGCAGGATCCGGACGACATCGACCAGCACCGCGTTCGCTCGGCCGCTCCAGACGCGCTCGTGCGTCTGGTAGTGTCGTTCCCAGAACGCCTCGGCTTGACCGCTGCCGTTCTCGCCTCGTGTCTCATCGGTCATGTTCGTTCCTCTTCGTGCAGATGCGTCGTCGCGCGTCGGGGGGTCCTTCATGGCCTGGGAATGTCCAGGCCAATCGTTACAGGCCGTGCTGGCGCCCGGCAAGGACGCGCTCGCTCATGTCGGCTTCCATCGCGCCAGAGAAGGGGTCGCCTGTCGCCTGACTCCGGGCGCGAAGGGCAGCGACCGCCAGGGCCGTCTCCTCCGAGAGCAGGTCGGCGACGATCGCGGCGCCGGCGCCCAGCCCCTCGGCGGCGGACGTGATGACTTGCGCCATCGGATCGGTGACGTTCCCAGCGAGCCAGACGCCTGGGTTCGATGTCGCTCCGCGCGCCTCGGCGGGAACGTACGTCCCGGCGATATGGCCGCCGACCTCCATGTCGATCATCTCCAGACCCAGACTCGCCAGGACGCCGGAGCGGGCGACGAAGCGAGGCGCGACCACGATGGCCTGGCGCGGGACGAACTGCCCAGAGGTCAGCCGGACCCCAGCGAGCCGGTCGTCCACGATCTCCAGGGCCGAGACCTCGCCCTCGACGACGACGATTCCACGGGTGGCCAGCTGTTCGGCCTGTTCGTCGGACAGGGCGGGTCCGGAGTGCTGGAACAGGATCACGTCGTCGCTCAGCTGGCGGAACAGCAATGCCTGGTGGGCCGCCATCGGGCCAGTCGCGAGGATGCCGATCGCCTGGTCGCGGACTTCCCAGCCGTGGCAGAAGGGGCAGTGCAGGACATCCTGGCCCCAGCGCTCGGCCAGGCCGGGGATGTCGGGCAGCTCGTCCGTCAGCCCGGTCGCGACCAGCAGCCGCCGGGCCCGGACCGAGCGACCATCGGCCAGGGCGACCACGAACCGGTCGCGACCGGTCTCATCGTCCTCGCCTGTCGATTGGCGGGCGGCGGTGACGCTCCCACTCACGACCCGGACACCGTACCGCGCGACCTCGGCTCGTCCCTTCGCCAGGAGCTCGCCCGGCGGCAGCCCCTCGTTGCCGAGGTAGTTGTGAATGTGTCCGGCCGGAGCGTTGCGCGGGTCGCCGGCGTCGATCACGAGGACCGACCGTCGCGCTCGCCCCAGCGCCATCGCGCCGCTCAGTCCGGCCGCGCCGCCGCCGATCACGACCACGTCGTAGGCCGGCGCCAGTTCCTCTCGCGTTGCCAGCCGACTCAGTGATGCCTGAAGACAGTCATTCCGTGGCGTAGCGTTCACTGTTCGTCCTCTCAGAATGCGACCGACGATCGGGTCACGACCGCCGCTGTTCCATTGATACGTCATCTCATGAGAGTATTGACTCCCTACCTTCCGATCGGCAAGGATATTTGCCAGAACAGCAAAATTGATGCGTCACGACCCGGCCTGTTGCGCTCCGTAGCCGGTCGCCATACGCTGCCGGGACGAGCCGGAGGGCCAGCGCTGGCCCCTCATCGCGAGTCGCCCACAGGAGCACTCCCTTGGTCATCATCGAGCACGACCAGCCCAACACCTCCGGTCGGCCGACGCCGCGGTGGTACGGCGACGCCAAGTTCGGCATCTTCATCCACTGGGGGCTGTACTCCGTCCCCGGCTTTGCCCCCGCCAACCGGACGCTGAACGATGTTCAGCAGGCCGGCGACTGGGAGGAGTGGTTCCGGGAGAACGCCTACGCCGAGTGGTACTGGAACACGATGCGGATCCCCGGCAGCTCGACCAGCCGCTTCCACGCCGAGCACTACGGCCAGGATTTTCGCTACGAGGACTTCCGGACGCCGTTCGAGGAAGGGGTCGCGACCTGGGATCCGGCTGAGTGGCTGGATGTCTTCCGCCGGGCCGGGGCGCGCTACATCGTGCCGACGACCAAGCACCACGATGGCTACCGGCTCTGGCCCAGCGCCGTCCCGAATCCTCGCTACGGCGACTATCACCCGTCCCGTGACCTGATCGGCGAGCTGGCGTCCGCATCGGCGTCGGCCGGGCTCCGGTTCGGGACCTACTACTCCGGCGGGATCGACTGGAGCATCGAGCCGAACGGCGTGGTCGGACACACCGATGTCCAGGCGGCCACGCCGGAGTCGGCCCAGTACGTCGCCTACGCCGACGCCCACTGGCGCGAGCTGATCGAGCGCTACCAGCCGGCCCTGATGTGGAACGACATCTCCTACCCGGCCCGGTCGGACCTCGACCGGCTGTTCGCGGACTACTACGCGTCGGTTCCGGACGGGGTCATCAACGACCGGTTCTCCCAGCGCGGCACCGACGGCGGCCCGCGGACCGACCCGCCCTACGACATCACGACACCTGAGTACTCGTCCTACGGCGAGACCCGGCCGGCGAAGTGGGAGGCGACCCGCGGGATCGGCTTCTCCTTTGGCTACAACCGGACCGAGGACGCCCGCTCGTTCCTGTCCTCGGCCGCGATCGTCCACCTGCTGGTCGACGTCGTCAGCAAGAACGGTAACCTGCTCCTCAACACCGGACCGAGGGGCGACGCGACCCTCCAGCCGGAGCAGGTCGAGCGGCTGCTGGAGACCGGCGCCTGGCTGGAGGCCAACGGCGAGGCGATCTACGGCACGCGGCCGTGGGAGATCGCCGCGGCGACGACTGACGTCGGCGGCGATGTCCGGTTCACGGCGAAGACCGACGACCTGTTCGCGACGTTCCTGGGCCAACCCGCCGCCGGACCGCACCGGCTCGACGGCCTCGTCGCGGAGCACGGTACAACCGTCCGGGTGCTGGCGAGCGGCGCACCGGTCGAGTGGCGTCAGGAGGGTAGTGCGCTGACGCTGGTCGTCCCGGACGGGCTGTCTGACTCGCCGGCCCACAGCTTCGCCATCAGCCCGCTCCCACGCCGGCTGACCGAATAGGGGATGATGCCGAGGCCGCTCGGCGAGAACGGCCGCGGCCTCGATGTCACCTCGCGATGGAGCGTCACTCGTATGACCGGGACCACATTCGCCAGCCCGCCCCTGCCGCCGCACCCCGACCAGGTCGAGACCCACCCGCGTGGTGCGCTGAGCCGGATCACCGCCGGTGTGACAATGGCCGCCCTCGCGATTCCGACGATCGGGCGGGTGATCGACCTCGGCTCGGTCCTGAGCCGGGACATGCCGAAGGGCCGGGGGCAGGACGACGCCTTCGCGCCCTTCCAGGTCCTGCGCCACCGGACGACGACCGACTTCGCCCGCGAGAACGACACCGCCGGGACGACGTTCTCGACCGAACTGATTCAGGGGACGCCGCACACCGGCACCCACTTCGACGCCTTCGCCCACGTCCAGCTCGATGGCCGTGTCTTCGGCGGCGGCACGGCGGCCGAGCATGAGCGTGACTTCGGCTGGACCCACGCCGGGATCGAGACCGTCGCGCCGGTCCTGACCCGCGGTCTGCTGCTCGACATCGCCGCCGACGAGGGCGTCGACCAGCTCCCGGCGGACATGGTGATCTCGGTCGGACAGGTCCGGTCGGCGCTGGACCGGCGGGGGCTGGCGGTCCGCTCCGGCGACGCCGTCCTGGTTCGGACGGGCAAGATGCGCGACTACGGCGACCCGGCCCGCTGGGCCGGCCCGACCCCCGGTCTGGGGGTCGACGCCGCGATCTGGCTCTACGATCAGGGCATGGCGGTCGTCGGGGCCGACAATCCGAGCGTCGAGCCGAACCCGACCGCCGACTGGTCGCGGCACCTCCACGTCGAGATGCTCTACCGGCGAGGGGTGCATCTGCTGGAGTGGATCGACCTCGAACCGCTCCACGAGACGGGGGCGAGCGAGTTCCTGTTCTGCGCCCTGCCGCTGAAGATCCGCGGCGCGACCGGTTCCTGGATCCGGCCCATCGCCGTGATCTGATTGGGGTGGGTTCAAGGGGGTTGAGGCATGGCTCTCGGTACGCTGGCGTTGGTCGCATCGCACCGAAACGGGCGTCGGTTCGTCGTAGGGACACGGCTTGCCTTGTCCGCGCCGCAAGGCGCCATGCGTAGACGAAACCGGCGTTCGCCCTGACCATCCATGTCGCGAGCAGGGTTATCGCCCTGCGGGGCGATGGCGCCTGCGGGCGCCGGTCAGGGCAAGCCCGTGACCCTACGGACGGGCTGCTGCGGCGGTGTTGTTGGTCGACGATGAAAGGACTGTGACGATGCTGTTCGATCTGACGGGGAAGACGGCGCTGATCACCGGGGCGGGCTCGGGGATTGGCCGGGCGATCGCCCAGCTCTACGCCGACTACGGGACGTCGGTCTGGGTCGGTGACCTGAGCCGGGAGCGCGGCATGGCCGTCGTGGCCGAGATCGCTGAATCCGGCGGCCGGGCCGGGTTCGTCGAGATGGACGTGACCAGCCTCGGGTCGGTCCGGGCGGCGGTCGCCACCGTCGTCGCGGCGGACGGGCGACTGGACATCATGGTCAACAACGCCGGGATCGGGATGGTCGGCAGTGTCACGGAGACCGAGCCGGACGACTTTCACCGCCTGTTCCGGGTCAACGTCGACGGCGTCTACCACGGCTGCAAGGCGGCGGTCGAGCAGATGACCACCCAGGAACGGCCGGGCGGAGCGCTGGTCAACATCGCCTCGGTGGCCGGGCAGATCGCCGTCCCGCGCCGGTTCGCCTACGGGGCGACCAAGGGAGCCGTCATCTCGATGACGCAGTCCGTCGCGATGGACTACGTCGAGCAGGGCATCCGCTGCAACTGCATCTGTCCCGGGACGGTCGAGACGCCGTTCGTTGATAATTACCTCCATCGCTACCACGCCGGTGAGGAGGACGAGACCCGCAAGGCGCTCCACGCCCGCCAGCCGATCGGCCGGATGGGCCGGCCGGACGACATCGCCCCGATGGCGCTCTACCTGGCGTCCGAGGAAGCCGGCTACGTCACCGGCGCGGCGATGGTGCTGGACGGCGGCTGGACTGCCCGCTGACGGTGAGACGATTCCCCGCCCTATCGATGTGAGAGAAGGAACCCCGATGGCCCAGACACTCGGCGGCGTACAGCTACAGACCCGGAGCCGGGAGCCGCTGGTGTTCGACACCGTCGCGGTCGCCCTCAACGCGATCGACAACGTCGCGATCGCCAAGCAGGCGCTGGTTCCCCGGACGACCCTGACCGCGCTGCCGGACGGCGGGGCCGACCTCGAGACGCGGGGCGTCATCCCGGCTGGCCACAAGTTCGCCCTGCGGGACATCGCCGAGGGCGAACCGGTCCGGCGTTACGGCCAGATCATCGGCTTCGCGACCCAGGCGATCGGGCGGGGCCAGCACGTTCACTCCCAGAACCTCGCCGTCCGGGACTTCGACCGGTCGGCGCTCTACGAGATCGGGGCCGAGTGCGTTCCGGTCCAGTACGTCCCGGAGGCGGAGCGGCGGACGTTCCTCGGCTACCGGCGCCATGACGGCCGGTTCGGCACGCGGAACTTCGTCGCCGTGCTGGCCTCGGTCAACTGCTCATCGACCGCGACGCGCCGCGTCGTGGAGCACTTCGCCACCCCGGGGATGCTCGACGCGTTCCCGAACGTTGACGGGGTCATCGGCTTCCCGACCAAGGGCGGCTGCGGCGCCCACTACGGCAGCGAGGCCCTCCTTCAGTTCCAGCGGACCCAGGCTGGGATGGTCAACCACCCCAACGTCGCGGGCTACGTCATCCTCAGCCTCGGCTGCGAGACCAACCAGCCCGACGACCTGATCGACGCCACCGGTCTGGCCGAGGCCGCCGACGGCAAGCGGCCGCTGGTCTTGACGATCCAGGAGGACGGCGGCTTCCGGAAGACGGTCGAGGCCGGTATCCGGGCGGTCGAGGACCTGCTGCCGCTCGCCAACCGGGCGACGCGGGAGCCGGTCCCGGTCAGCGAGCTGATGGTCGCGCTCCAGTGCGGCGGCTCCGACACCTGGTCCGGCGTGACGGCCAACCCGGCCCTCGGCGTCGCCGCCGACCTCATCGTCCAGCAGGGCGGGACGGTCGTGCTCGGCGAGACCAGCGAGGTCTACGGCGGCGAGCATCTGCTGACCCGCCGGGCGGCCAGCCAGGCGGTCGGCGAGGCGCTGATCGAGCGGATCCACTGGTGGGAACAGTACACCGCGATGAACGGAGCCAGCATCGACAACAACCCGTCGCCGGGCAACAAGCTCGGTGGGCTGACGACGATCTACGAGAAGTCGCTCGGCGCGATCGCCAAGGCCGGCACGACACCGATGACGCAGGTCGTCGGGTACGCCGAACGGGTGACGGAGCGCGGCTTCGTCCACATGGACACGCCCGGCTTCGACCCGGTCTCGGTCACGGGCCAGGTCGCGGGCGGCTGCCAGGTGGCCGTCTTCACGACCGGCCGCGGCTCGGCCTTCGGCTTCAAGCCCAGCCCCAGCATCAAGATCGCGACCAACAGCACCCTGTATGCGAAGCAGGAGCCGGACATGGACATCAACGCCGGCCGGGTGCTGGACGGCGTGCCGCTGGCCGATGTCGGCCGCGAGATCTTCGACGAGATCATCGCCGTCGCCTCCGGCAAGCAGAGCAAGAGCGAGGCGGACGGGCTCGGCGAAGAGGAGTACAACCCCTGGATTCTGGGCGCGACGCTGTAGACAGCCAACCTTGGGGCACCTATGCAGTCGGTGGCTCGGTCCGGACATCCATTGTCCGGCACCCTGGACGCTGTCACAACCAAGGGTGGGATCACGTCCTATTGGTGTCGGCGATAGTGGCTCCAGCGACCTGGCGTCGGTCTGAGGACCTGACCGGTCAGTGGCTGGGCGAGAGCAGTGGTGGGCAGGTTCATGGTACAGAGGCGTTCCGGTCTGGTCGCGACCGCGGTCGTGCTCACGCTCGTCATCATCGTGGCTGCCGCGTTTGGCTTCTCGTCATTACGAGGCGCCCAGCCGGTCCTGGTGGTGTTCCAGGTGGCGAAGAACTACTCGGGCTGGCTCGTCGTAAGCTGGAACTGCGAGAATGGCCAGCGCCTCGCCGATTCAATTGTCAATGGGCGGCGATACGAACCCGTGTTCGCGGACGATGGCACGCTCTGCCTAGTGGACGACCTGCCAGCGTCTGGCTACACCGTGGTCGGTTACCGCTACGCGTCCCGGCTTAGCGACGGGAACGCCGACGATGGCGTGCACCTCGTCGCGTCGCCGTTCCTGTGGGCCGGACCGACGAGCGTCAGCCCGGATGCTCCCGGCACGACGACCATCGACCCACCGATCGGCGGCTCGACCGATCACCGCTATGACATCGCCTGGGTCGAGGTCCGGTCGGTTCCGAACGCGGACGACGCGGCGGAGACCTTCCCGAAGGAGGGGCTTCAACTCGGCGACCGCTGCGACCTCGACCGCTTCATGCGGGAGCGGTTCGCGGAGCCGCCGACGGCCACGACCTGCGGCCCGATCCCGATCAGACAGGTTGAGGGGGTGTAGGGCCAGGCGACCGATCAGCTTCGGCTGGGGCGCGATCCGGCCGGCACGGAATGAGCGCCCATCGTCACGATGGCGACGCACTATCCTTGTCGAACCGGTCGCAGTTCATGGCCGTCGTCCGTGTCGCCCAAAGGAACCGCATGACCCGTCGCCTGCTCGTCTCCTCCGGGATCACGCTGGTCGTCGTCCTGCTCTTCATCATCGTCGTCCGGCCCATCCTCGAGGCCCGGCTGACGATCGTTGACTACGTCGTCCCGCAAAACTACGCTGGCTGGCTCGTCGTTTCCTGGAACTGCGCCGGCGGGCAGGACTTCGACGACCTCAACGTCGACGGCAACCACTACGGCGTCGTCTTCGCGGCCGATGGGACCGCCTGTCTCTCCAACCCGGCGCCGTCGCCGGGCTACGGGATCGGCGGCTATCGTTACCCGGACGGCAGCGACGCCCCAGCCCGGCCCGGCGGGGTGCTGAACGCCGCCCAGTACTACGCCGCGACCCCTGCGGGAGGCACCGGCGCGGTCTCGACCACCGGCCACACCTACAACCTCGCCTCGATCGGCCAGGGCGACGAGACGTCGCTGGGGGACCGCTGCGACCTTGAACGCCTCCTCCAGCAGCGCTTCGGCGAGCCGCTCTCCGGGCAGCCCTGTGGTCCGATCGAGGATCAGATCGAGATCGTCCCGGTTCAGGAATAACCGTCATCAAGGCGAGACATGACGACACCCCTTCTCAACATCGGGAAGAGGTGTCATCGGCCACTGAGCGGGCAGCGAAGCAGGATCAGCCCAGGTACTGGCCGAACCAGTCGAGCGTGTCCTGCCAGGCGGTAGCCGCCTGCTCGGCGTTGTAGCGCGGGCCGGTGTCGTTGTTGAAGGCGTGCTCGGTGCCGGGGTAGGCGGTAATCCGGAACGTCTTGTCGGCTGCCGTCAGGGCCGCCTCGAGCTCATCCCGGCCGTTGTTGGCGAAGTCGCCTGCGTCCGCGGAGTAGACCCCCAGGACGGCGGCCTGGATGTTCGGGACGCCCTCCAGTGGCGGGGGTGGTCCGTAGAACGGCGCGGCGGCGATGATCTCCGGAGCCGCCTCGATCGTCCGCCAGGTGATGCCGCCGCCGAAGCAGAAGCCATTCATGCCGATCCGGGCGGAGTCGACCGTGTCGTCGCTCTGGTAGTGGACGATAGCGGCCTGGAAGTCGGCGACGTGCCGGTTGGGGTCGCCGTCGCTCAGGATGCTGGGAATCTGCGATGGATCAGCGACACCACTCGTCCCGCCCTCGCGGCTGAGGAGGTCCGGCGCCACGGCCGCGTAGCCATTGCTGGCCCAGCGTCGGGTGACGTCCTTGATATGGTCGGTGAGGCCCCGGTTCTCGTGACAGACCAGGACCAGCGGCAGGGCTGAGCCCGAGGGCGTGCCCTCGCCAGCCGCTGGTCGGGCCTCGTAGGCAGTGACTTCGGCGCCGTCGCCGCCGGGGAAGGTGATCGTCGCGGACGTCACGCGTGGGTCGCCCTCAGCGACGGAGAGTGGGCTCGTCGCCGGACTCGGTGTCGCGGTGCTTGGCGTGCCGGCGGCCGGGGTAGCATCCTGGGCGCTGGCGGTCAGGACGCCCATCGTCGTCAGGATGGTTGCCGTCGCGGCGACGCCGCCGGTGATGTGCATGACGCGGCACATCATGTCGCGCCGCGACATGACGCCGTCCTGATAGTCGTCGACGAACTCGTGAACGAGATACTGCTGCATTTGAGTCAGTTCGCGATAGCGCTCGAGCTCACTGTAGGGGCGCACTGGGAACCTCCTGGGTTCGGCCGGGCTCGGTACAAGGGCGCGGGGGTCAGACTGGATCGGCGATCCTGCCCCATTGGAATGCATGATTCGTTCCGACCTGGCCGCCGAGATGATTGCAACGGTGCGCAATGGTTGCTCCGATGGCTGAACGGCTCTCCGCAGGGTTTGGCGCCGGTGACCAGGATGCGGCATGATTGCCCATAGTGTGATTTTGATCGAAAATAAAAGCATATGTCGGATAGTGGACGATACGTGGCGCCGGAGCTCCCCCTGACGATCGTCGCGCTCAACCGGGCGACGATCGTCGTCAGCGTCGTGCTGGGTCTCACGCTCGAGCAGCCGCTCGTGACGACCGCCCTGCTCGTCATGCTGGCCGCCGCGCTGGCGTTGGGCCAGCGCGGCAGCCTCATCTTCCAGGCCGGAAGCAGGCTGTTCCGGCGGCAGGTCGAGACTGCCAGGGAAGCCGGCCAGACCTAGGCGGCGGTACTGATGCGGTTCAACAACAGCATCGCCGTCGTCATGCTCGCCCTTGCCCAGGGCGCCTTCCTCGCCGGGCAGCCCTTTCTCGGCTGGCTGCTGGCCGCCGCCGTCGCGGTCGCCGCGACCGTCGCGCTGGCGGGGTTCTGTGTGGGCTGCTTCGTCTTCTTCCGGCTGCGCATGCTCCAGTACCGGCTTCGCTCTGGCCGGGCTGGCTGATTCGGATTGAACGTCGCAGCTCGCGCGCGGTCTGGCCGGACCGGCGGTAACGTGCCCGCTGGCCGATTGGCTTGCCTGGTCGATCGGGCCAAACGGCGTCAGGATCTCCCCTGCCATCTGAACGATTCCCGGCCGCGGGGTCTGGTCAGCGATCACGGTGCCCCGTACCCTGACGGGTACCGCTCCAGTCCCCGGCGACGTGATGACGCCGGCGTCATTTGCCGCCCCAGCCGGGAGGGTTCTCCGATGGTCACCGACCTCACCGCCACGACGCGCCTCCACCCGCTCACCCCGCTGTCCGCTTCTGAGGTTGCCCGTGCCGTCGCGCTCGCCCGCGCTCATCTAGACGACGCCAGTGGGCTCCGGTTCGTCCAGGTTGACCTGCTCGAACCCCCCAAGGCGGCGCTGCTGGGCATGGAGGCTGGATCCGGTGAGGTGCCCGAGCGAGTCGCGCTGGCCATCGTGATGGACCGGCGGACGCGGGAATCGGCCGAGGTGCGGGTCTCGCTCGATCGGGAGGCCGTCCAGTCGTGGACGACGATCACCGAGGGCTACCCGCCGCTGGTCGACGATGACTACGCCGTCGCGATGGCGACGGTCATCGCCGATCCGGATGTCCGGGCGGCGCTGGCGAAGCGTGGCATCACCCGCTTCGAGGGCGTCTTCGTCGAGCCCTGGACGGCGGGCCACTTCCCCGACGAGGCGCCGCGCGGCGATCACGGCCTTCGGCTGGCTCGTTGCCTGTTCTCCTATAGGGATGAACCGGGCGACATGAACCCATGGGCGCACCCGATCGAGAACCTCGAAGCGCTGTTCGACCTCGACGCCGGCCGGATCCACCGCCTGATGGACTACGGTGCCGTCCCGATGCCAACCGGCTCCGGGGAGTTCGGCGTCGACCGGGTCGGTGACCTTCGGGACGGCCTGAAGCCGCTGATGATCCACCAGCCGGACGGGGCATCGTTCATGGTCGACGGGCAGCACGTCCGCTGGGATCGCTGGTCGTTCCGGGTCGGCTTCAACGCCCGGGAGGGGTTGATGCTGCATCAGGTCTCGTGGGTGGAGCCGGACGGACGGGTCCGGCCGATCCTGTTCCGGGGCTCGCTGGCCGAGATGGTCGTCCCGTACGGCGACCCGCACTCGGTCCAGATCCGGAAGAACGCTTTCGACGTCGGCGAGTACCTGATCGGCAAGTGCGCCAATAGCCTGGAGCTCGGCTGCGACTGCCTCGGGGTCATCCACTACTTCGACGCGACGATGGTCGGCGCCCTGGGAGAGGTGGTCCACCGGCCACGGGTCGTCTGTCTGCACGAGGAGGACTACGGTGTCCTCTGGAAGCACACGAGCGAGTCGAGCGGCCGGGCCGAGGTCCGCCGATCCCGTCGCCTGGTGGTCTCGATGTTCAGCACGGTGGGGAACTACGATTACGGCTTCTTCTGGTACCTGTACCAGGACGGCCGGATCGAGGTCGAGACCAAGCTGACCGGCATCCTCTCGACCGGGTCGGTCTTCCCTGGCAAGCGCAGCAGCCACCGCCAGCAACTGACGCCGGACGGCCTCGCCGCGCCGATCCATCAGCACCTGTTCAACTTCCGGCTGGACTTCGACGTCGACGGGCCGGCCAACACGGTCGTCGAGGAGCACGCCGAGGCCGACCAGCCTGGGGATGGCAACATCGTCGGCGCCGCCTTCCACTCCGTCGCGACGCCGCTGGAAACGGAGTCGGCCGCGCAGCGCCTGACGGACAGCCACCGGGCCCGGACCTGGCGGGTGACGAACCCGGCGACGCTCAACGCCGTCGGAGAGCCGACCGCCTACCGGCTGATTCCGCACGGCAACGTCCTGCCCTTCTGGTCGCCGAACTCCAGCATCGCCGGCCGGGCGGTGTTCGCGAGCCGCCACCTCTGGGTGACGCCGCAGGCCGACGACAAGCGCTACCCGGCGGGGGAATACCCCAACCAGCACCCCAGCGGGGCGGGCCTGCCGGCCTGGACCGCCGCCGACCGGCCAATCGCCGACACCGACCTCGTCATCTGGTACACGCTCGGGACGCACCATTCGGCCCGGCTGGAGGACTGGCCGGTGATGCCGACCGCCTACACCGGCTTCACGCTCCAGCCCGACGGCTTCTTCGACCGCAACCCGGCTCTCGACGTCCCGCCGACCTCCCAGGCCGAGAACCACAGCGTCCTCGCGACGGGGAACGCGAATGGCGCCTCGTCCAACGGGCAATGCCATTAGGGCGGGGCGCAGTCCGACGCAGGGTCATCCGTTCGCGCCGCAGTGGCGGCGCGGCAGCGAAGCGAGCAAGGCCAGCGCGGCGCGAGCCATGTCCCGACACGATGGCGCTGTCGGCCGTGCCCGGGCGATCGACGACCAGGAGAATGCACGCTCGATGTCACTCGACAACACGACGCCAATCGCCGGGCAGGTCTTCTCGCACCGGTATCTCCAGCACAACCCCGGCGCGCTCCAGATCTCGACGCCGAACAGTCCGGTCGGTCCATGGGTCGAGCCCGATCTGCACCCGTCCAATCACCGGCTCGTCATGCGCACCCAGCAGCTCGTCGACCTGAGCGGGCTCGGCGGGCGCCTGGCCGAGATCGCGCCGCGAATGGCGACGGACGACGAGATCCTCGCCTACCACTCCGAGGCGTACCTGAATCGGGTGAGGGGGCTGAATGCGGCGGGCGGCGGCGAGGCCGGCGACGGGGCGCTGATGGGGCCGGGATCGCTGGAGATCGCCCGGCTGGCCGCCGGCGGGGTGATGGCCGCGGTGGACGCGGTGATGGCTGGTCCGGTCCGGCGGGTCTTCGCCAATGTCCGGCCGCCGGGGCACCACGCGATGCGCGATCGGGGAATGGGCTACTGCATCCTCGGAAACGTCGCGCTGGCTGCCCTGTATGCCCGGCGGACCTATGGTCTGTCCCGCGTGCTCATCCTCGACTGGGACGTCCACCACGGCAACGGGACGCAGGACGCCTTCTACGGGGACCCCGGCGTGCTGTTCGTCTCGGTCCATCAGGACGACCACTACCCGGCCGGCTGGGGGGCGGTCGGCGATGTCGGGGAGCGCGACGGGACCGGTTTCACGGTCAACCTGCCCCTGCCAGCCGGCTCCGGCAACGCGACCTACCGGGCGGCGTTCGACCGCGTCATCCTGCCGATCATCGCCGAGTACGCACCGGAGCTGATGATCGTCTCGGCCGGACAGGACGCCTCGATCCGGGACAGCAACGGCCGGATGTATCTCCTCGTCGACAGCTACCGCTGGCTGACGCAGGTCGTCATCGACGCCGCGGCGGCGAGCGCCGGTGGCCGCGTGGTCATCGCGCAGGAGGGCGGCTACAGCGAGAGCTACGGGCCGTACTGCACCTTCGCGATCATCGCGACGCTGGCCGGGGAGACGGAGCTGATCCAGGACCCGGTCGCCGCCCGTGGCTTCGACCGCAATACGACCTCGACGGTCGTCAACGCCGCCGCCGAAGAGGCGCTGGATACCGCATTGACGGTCCAGCGCAAGTATTGGCCGGTGCTACGCGGGTAGGGCGGGCATCGGAAACGAGCTACGCGACCCTGGTTATCACCTGTGGCTGGCCGCATCTCGTCGCCACCAGTTGGACTGCCGGAGCAGATGACCTAGCTTCGAGTCGTTCGTGACCGTGTCAGCCGGTTCCGGACGAAACGAATCACCCTGGCGATTAGAACACCACGAAGCAATGTGCCGATGCAACCCATGAGAGACCTCCTGTTGGCCGACGGCTGATGGGAACACTAAAACACATTGGGTGCCAACTCGCCGGATGTGTCAGGTGGTTGGGTCAATGGGTGAGCGCAATCTGATGCAATTCTCCAGGTTGATCAATCCAGCGTTAGTCGGGCGAAAGCCGCAGGCGTCGAAATAGAATCCGCGGAGATGCTCCTCGAAGTCGACGTGAAGCCAGGCGCAACCGGCTTCACGCGCACCCGTGGTGGCGAGGCGGACCAGTTCCCGTCCAACGCCATGTCGTCTGGCATCGCTGGCAACGATCGTGTCGAGAAGGAAGGCGTGGACCGCCCCGTCCCATGCGATGTTGATGAAGCCGACGAGCCGCCGATCGTTCCGGGCGCAGACCCAGCCCAGGCTGTGACGATTGACCCGACCCCAGATATCTACGTCGTCCGAGCCGGACGTGTAATCGAACGCCGCCGTCTGGAGCGTAATGACTTCCGCATTGTCGAAGACGCCACGCCATTCGTATCGGATTACCAAGGGCTGCTGTTCCTCGCATTTGCCAGCGAAGCCGCCGACGAGGCTAGATTGGCAGGCGGATGACGGGGTTGGTCAGGGTGCCGATCCCTTCGACGGTGATCCGGACCTCGTCGCCCGCTTCGAGCGTGAACTCGGACGGTGGGATGATTCCGGTGCCGGTCATCAGGATGACGCCCCAGCCGAACAGTTCGGCCTGGCAGCGGCGCAGGTAGGCAACGAGTTCCTCGAAGGTGCGGTGCATCTGCCCGGTCGAGCTGTCACCGGAGAAGAAAAGAGCGCCGTCGCGGTGAATCTCGAGGTGGATCGCGAGGCGACGTGGATCCGTGATCTCCCAGGGGAGGGCGATGACCGGGCCGAGGGCGGCGCAGGCGCGGTAGATCTTGGCCTGCGGCAGATAGATCGGGTTCTCGCCCTCGATGCTGCGGGATGAGACATCGTTGCCGACGGTGTAGCCGGCGATCTCCCCGGCGGCGTTGATCAGGAGGGCGACCTCCGGCTCCGGGACGTCCCAGGTCGAGTCGCCCCGGATCGCGATCGGCTCACCGGGCGAGGAGACCCGGTCAGGGGTTGCCTTGAGGAAGACCTCGGGCCGCTCGGCGTCGTAGACCTGGGCGTAGACGTCCTGCTGGGTGGACTCCTCCATCCGGGCGTCACGGCTGCGCAGGTAGGTGACGCCGGCCGCCCAGACCTCCTGGTAGTCGACCGGTGCCGTCAGCTCGACGCTGGCGAGGGGGACCGAAGCTCCACCGGCCGCGGCGTCGACCGCGGCCCGCAGGTCGACGAGGCTCAGGGCCAGTACCCCGGCGAGGGTTCCCGGTCCGCCGGTCGCCTCGATGTCGATCACCTGGTCGCCATCGATCAGGCCCAACTGGCGGGGTGCGTTCGCGTCGGCGCGGTACAGGCAAAGGGGCACGCGTCCTTCTCCTCCGTATCGCCAGTGTGGCTGGCGTCTTCGCATCGAACCGGGACGTGGCGATCTGGCACCGCTGCCTGACCCGGTTGAGGTCCGGATTGACGCCCGAGCGATACGGGCGCACGCTGATTGTGAAATCGCTCACAGACTTCAGTGAGAGGTCGGGCGAGCGGTCGACACGATCGGGGGTGCGTCCATGCAACGATGGATCGGCCTGCTCGTCATCGTACTCGGTATCGCGCATGTGGCATTCGCGATCGTCGCCGGCTGGACTGACCTTGGCGGCATCGTGAGGGGCGGCGCTGCCGGCCTGGAGTCCGCACCGGACGGCCACGAAGCAGCGTTCTGGTCACTCCTGTTCGGCGTCGTCGCCACGACCGTGGGGTATCAGCTCTACTGGTCCGCGACACATTTCGGCTTGACCCCAGTGGTGCCCGGACTGGTGCTGATCGCGGTCGGCTCGTGCGGTGCCTTCCTCGCCCCGAGCTCACCCTTCTGGCTGGTCCTGGTTCTCGGGCTGCTAACGGTCTTCGCCTCCCGACGTGCCGGCGCGCAGCGCGAAACTGGCGGACGGCGAACGCATCAGCCGTGAAGGACGATGGCCGGGACTCAGTGGTAACTCCCGGCCATCGCCACGCCTGACTTCCGCTGACGGGATCACCGCCCGGCGCGGGTGGCGGCCTCGAGGACGGCCCGCTTGATCAGGCCATGGACCAGGCGCTTGCGGTAGTCGGCCGAGGCGCTAAGGTCCTCGAGGAAGTCGATCCCGTCGGTCACGCCGGGCAGGGCGGCCGTGACGCTGACGTCGTCGATCGCCTTGCCGTTCAGGGCCCGCTCGACGCTGGTCGCCCGGAAGGCCTGGCCGGTCGCTCCGGTGACGCCGATCCGGACGTCGCTGGCGGTACCGTCGGCTCCGACCGTGACCTGGGCGGCGACGCCGATGACGGCGTAGCCGGAAGCCTGGTTGGCGACCTTTTGGTAGCTGACGCCCGTACCGGCCGGGGCGACGGGGAAGCGGATCTCGGTGATGATCTCGTCCGGCGAGAGGGCGGTGGTCAGCAGCCCGAGGAAGAACTGGTCGACCGGGATCTCGCGGGTGCCGTCCGTGCCCTGGGCGACGATCGTCGCGTCCAGCACGATCAGACCGGCCGGGTAGTCGGCGGCCGGGTCGGCGTGGGCGACGGTGCCGCCGAGGGTGCCGCGGGCGCGGACCTGCTGGTCACCGACGTGGCCGGCCATCTCGGCCAGCAGCGGCGCGTTCTTGCGGATCGTCGGGTCGCGCTCCAGGGTCCGGTGAGTGAGGAGGGCGCCCAGCCGGAGCGTGTCGCCGTTCAGCGTGACCGCCCGCAGGACATCGTCGGTGGCGGTGCTCAGGTCGATCAGGTGGGCCGGCTCGGCAAGGCGGAGCTTCATCACCGGCAGGAGGCTGTGGCCGCCGGCGATCAGCTTGGCGCCGTCATCGTCGTACTGGGTCAGAAGGGCGACGGCCTCGGCGACCGTCGTTGGCTTGTGATAGGTGAAGGGGGCTGGGTTCACTCGGCAACCTCCGCGGGGCTGGACGTCGTGGTCGTGGTCGTCTCGTTCATCCGGCGAGCCGCATCCTGGACCGATTTGATGATGTTGTGGTAACCGGTGCAGCGGCAGATGTTACCCTCGATCCCGTGCCGAATCTCGTCCTCGCTCGGGTCCGGGTTGTCCGTGAGCAGCGTCATGGTCGAGAGCAGCATCCCTGGCGTGCAGTAGCCGCACTGGAGGCCGTGCTGCTCCCAGTACGCTTCCTGGATCGGGTGGAGCTCGGTGCCGTTGGCCATGCCCTCGACGGTCATGACCTCGTGGCCGTCGGCCTGAGCGGCCAGGACCATGCAGCTCTTGACGGACTGGCCGTCGAGGACCACCGTGCAGGCGCCGCACTGGCCAGTCTGGCAGCCGACGTGGGTGCCGGTCAGCCCGAGCTCGTTGCGGAGGAAGTTGACCAGCAGGGTGCGGTCCTCGGTCTTCGCCGTGCGCTCACGGCCGTTGATCTGGAGCGTCACCGCGATCGAGCCGTCGCCGGGGGGAGTGGATGCCACGCGTCGTTCCTCCTTGGGGTCTGAATGGGGTCAACAGGGTCGATTGACTGGTGATTGGTATCCAGCGGACCGCTCTCGCCGCGGGTCGCGCTACGTCGCCGCGTCGGCCGCCGTGGCCTCCGCCGTCTTCTTCTCGAGATCCTTGAAGAACTGCCCGGCGACCATCTGGGCCGCCGGCTGGATCAGCCGGGCGCCGACCCGCGCCAGCATCCCGGTCACGTTGCCGCTGCCCTGGTACTGGACGAGCGTATCGGCGCCCTGCTCGACGAGCTGGATCCGCGCCTCGCCGCTGACCTGGCCCTGCGGACCCTTACCGCTGATGTGCATGGTGTACGACTCGGGCTCGACCTTATCGGCGATGCGGACCCGGCCGGTGAACGTGCCACGGATCGCGGCGATACCAGCCTTCATCGTCGCCTCGTACTCGTCGTCCCCGACGAGCTCGAGCCGCTGGCACCCCGGCAGGGTCTGGCGGAGCACGTTGGGGTCGAGCATCGTCCGCCAGACGACCTCGCGGGGCGCGTGGAATGTGTGCTCTCCGGAGAGCTCCATGGGTGGCTTCCTTGCTTCTACTGGCCCGGCCCGGCCGACGTTCTGTCACTGCGAAGCCGCCTGGGCGACACACTATCACGCCGCCGACCGGTGGGGCCGCCAGTACCGGAGCAAGTTTACCGGAGTGACGGGTCTGGTGCCGCCGGTCGGCGGAGCGGTTTTTGAATCGTTCGTCGCTGGCCGTTGGTCGAACGCTGACTGTCGTCGTCATTCGCGGGTCGTCCGGCTGGCGAGCGCCCGGTCGAGGACATCGCGGTCGTGGCTGAAGCCGCCCGGCGGGAGGTCGTCGACCGGGAACCAGTCGATGTCCGTGAGGTCGTCTCGCGCCGTTGGTGTGCCGGCCATCGTCGCCGCTCGCCAGGCCAGCAGGACGGTGCTGTCGCCCGTCTCGGACCAGACGCCGAGCAGCGGCCCGAGCGTGACGGTCAGCCCGGTCTCCTCGACGAGTTCCCGGACCGCGGCCTCCTCGACGTTCTCGCCCCGGTCGACGAAGCCGGCCGGGAACGACCAGATGCCGGGGTTGCGGGTGTGGGCGGCTCGCCGGCCGAGCAGCACTTGACGTTGACCGTCGTGTTCCCGCAGGACCACGACACTGACAGCCAGCTTCGGCTCCTGGTACGTGACCATCCCGCAGGCCGGGCAGACGGGTCGCTGCCGCCCGTCGACATCCCGGGTCTCGGTCACGTGGCCGCAGCGCTGGCAGTGCATCGTCGCTCCGATCAACTGAGGTCCATCCGGTCGGGAGCGTCGTAGGGGTGATGTCCGGTTCCCGCAGGGCCGGATAGGTCCAGGCTACGGACGTTTCGCCATCGGGTCGTTGCCCATGATGAGGCCTTCGAGCGTGTGCCAGGTGTGATAGGGCGGCAGCTCGGTAGTGGTATCGGCGACGACCTCGTAGCTCAGGTGCCGGACGAGGTCCGGGTGATCCCGCCGGAGGTCGTCGAGGTACTCCCGCGACAGCCTGATCCGGGGGATGTGCGGGTCGTCGCGCCGGCCGAGTTCCTCGGGGCCGGAGACCCAGTTCAAGTCGTCCGGGGAGACGACGCTCAGCACGATCGTCGGGCCGAGGCGGCTGTTGTTCGTCTCGGAGGCGCTGCCCCCATGGATCGTCAGGGCGCTTCGGACCGAGAAATTGCCGCGCTCGCCGAGCATCGTCTCCATGCGGGCCTCGTATTCCCGCCGCCGCTCATCGAGTGGGAACATGCCCTGCGCGGTCGGGTCGGCCTGGTCGCCGCCGTAGAAGTCCGCCCCGTCGTCGAACTGGCTGCCCCTGGCGATCTGGAACGGGGCGTTGTTCGGCGCGACGTCGATGCAGGAGGCGTTGACGGCGATCGAGGTCAGCCGTCGGTTCCTCAGCGTGAACTCCTCCATCGCGAAGTCGCGGTGCGGCCACTGACCCTCGGCGCCGGGGAGCGGCAGGTCGGCGCCCCATTCCAGGATCCGGTAGTCGTCGCCGAACAGGCGGCGGCTGAGGGCGATGATGATCGGGTGCCCGGCGAGGTCCAGGAAGCCGGGCGTCAGCTCGATGTAGGGCTCGAAGTAGTAGCGGTTGTAGCCCCGCGCCGCCGTGCCGCCGGGGACGAACAGCGCCCGGAGGAACTCCTGGGAGACGTCGTGGTTGAGCTCGTCGGCCCACGCGACCGGCAACGCTTTCCGGGCGACGGCGATCCCATCGCGGTAGATCGCCTCGTACATGTCCTCGACGAGGTCCTCGACGTCGGGGAGGGGCTGAGTGGTCGCCGAACGGGGAGCGGAAATCGGGGCGACGCGGGTCTGTCGTTCCATGGATACACCCTGCACGGCCCTGGGTGGATCGTCCCCGCCACCTGCGCGGACGGTGGGCGCGGGAACCGTGCTGGAAGTATAGGAGGCGCCGTTCATCGGTCAATCGACCAGTTCGACGTGGCGGGATTGCCCCGTCAGACCCGCCAGATCACGCCGTCGGTCCGGCCGCCCCAGGTCTCGGTCAGGATCGCCTCGTAGCCGGCGGCGTCGATCGGGCGGGCGTTGCTCGGCGTCGAGGAGTTGGCGGCGGCCGTCAGGGCCAGCGCCCCGAAGTCGGCGGCGGTGACGCGGTCGAGCTCGGTCAGTCGCGGGATCTCCAGTCGGTGGGCGAGGGCAGCGACGGCATCGACGGCCCGGTCGGCGGCGACGTCAGCGGTGAGGTCGCGAGTGTCGATCCCGAGGGCCGTGGCGATGTCGGCGTGGCGATCCGGGGCGGTGACGATGTTGTAGCGCATCACTGGTGGCAGCATGACGGCGTTGGCGACGCCGTGCGGGGTGTCGTAGCGGCCGCCGAGCGCCTCGGCCAGGCAGTGGACGGCCGCGACTTCGGCGTTGCCTAAGGCCATCCCGGCCAGCAGCGAGGCCATCATCATCCCCTCGCGGGCGCCGGCGTCGTCGCCGTGCTCGTAGGCTCTCACGAGGTTCTCGGCGACGAGGCGGATGGCGTGGAGGGCGAGGGCGTCGCTGACGGGCGTCGCCTTTCGGCCCGTGTAGGCCTCGATCGCGTGGGTGAGGACGTCCATCCCGGTCGCGGCGGTGACGCCGGGCGGAACGGACAGGGTCAGTGACGGATCGACCAGCGCGAGTCGGGGTGCCATCCGGGAGTCCTTGACCGTCAGCTTGGTCCGGTGCGCTACGTCGGTGATGACGGCGCCCCGCGTCACCTCGCTGCCGGTCCCGGCTGTCGTCGGAATGGCGATCAAGGGCAACGGGTCCGCTCCGAGACGCCGGGGAACGGCCCAGTCCCGGGCGCTCCCACCGTTGGTCACCAGGGCGGCGGCGCACTTGGCGGCGTCGATCGGGCTGCCGCCACCGATCGCGACGATCGCGGTGGCGCCCTCCGACCGGGCGAGGTCCGCCGCCGTCCGGCACTCGTGGTCGCGTGGGTTCGGGGAGACGTCGTCGTAGACCGTGACACTGACCCCGGCGGCGATGACAGGGGCGAGGATCTGGTCGACGAGACCGGTCAGGCGGACACCAAGGTCGGTCACGACGAGGAGACGGTCGCCGTACGGAGCAAGAGCCGAGACCAGCTCCATCGCGACGCCGGAGCCGAACCGGACCTCGGTCGGGAGGACGAACGACCCGAAGGCGGCCGGGTCGTTCGCGGGGCCGGACGAGGAGGGGTCGGGTCCGGTGTGGTGCATCGTCGCTCCTAGCGCATGGTCCCGTGGTTCGGGGAGTGGGGCGGCGGACGGGCCGGTGCCCGGATATCCTACCCGCGTTGGCTGTGGCTCGCTGACCGTGTCAAGCGCCAGGACTGGCCCTGCGAGGCTGGTCCCACGTCTCGAATCACACCGGGAAGAGACTCGCCGTGACGCTCCCGCTGCCAAACTTCCCGCCCAACGAGCCAATTAGTGGTCCGGTCTCGCCAGTGTCTCCGCGGCCAGCAATCGAGGTCGCTGTCACTTCGACGGTGCCGGGGCTCGGGCTGGCCGTCGAGACGACGGTCCGGGACGCGATCTACGACCGGATCCCGCTCTCGGCGCCGGAGCTGGCGATCATGGGGACGCCGGCGTTCCTGCGACTGGACCGGATCCAGCAGCTCGGCTTCGTCTCCCGCGTCTGGCCAGGCGCCAAGCACACCCGGTTCGAGCACTCGCTCGGCGTCCTCCACCTCACCCGGCTGGCGCTGGAGCATCTGCGGCAGACCCCGCGGGGCGGGCTGATCGGCGAGGAGGATGCCCGGACGGTCGCCGCCGCCGGGCTGTTGCACGACATCGGCCACTACCCGTTCTCCCACGCCATCGAGGAGCTTGGGCCGCCGGTCCGGCCGCATGAGGAGGTCGGCGCCGCCCGGATCGTCACGGGCGAGATCGCGACGATCCTGCGGGAGCAGTGGGACGTCCGGCCGGAGCGGGTCGCGGCGATCGTCTTCGAGGGGCACGAGACGCTGGCGCCGGTGGATCAGCTCCTCCGGAGTCTGCTGTCCGGGCCGCTGGACATGGACAAGCTGGACTACCTGCCGCGGGACGCCCACGGCTGCAACGTGCCCTACGGCGGGGTCGACACGACCCGGCTGATCGACGCCCTCGGGATCGCCGCCGTCCCGGAGGCCGTCGTCCGGCATGGGACGCCGCAGGCGGGCGGCGAGCGGATCGTCGTCGGGAGTAAGGGCGTCAGCGCGCTGCACTCGCTGATCAACGCCCGGCAGGCGATGTTCGACAACGTCTACTGGCACCACACCAACCGGGCTTGCATGGCGATGCTGCTCCGGGCGATTCAGGAGGCGGTGATCGCCGGGACGGTCGACGCCGCCAGCCTCCCGGAGCACGACGACGCCTCGCTGCTGACGTATCTGGGCCAGCCCGAGATGCCGGAGGCGACCCGCCGCCTGACGGCCGCGCTGGTCGAGCGGCGGGTCCACAAGCGGGCGGTCGAGGTCAGCCGGCTGGCCTTCGAGCTGTACGGCCGGCTCGGCAACCTGTTCTACGACCCGGCCGCCCGGCGCCAGGTCGAGGTCCTGCTGGCCGAGGGGCTGACGGCCGACCTGGGCGAGCCGGTGCCATCCGACGCGATCCTGATCGACATCCCGAAGCCGGAGACGTGGCGGACGGGTGTCTGGGTGACGTTCGACCGGCCACCGGTCGGGTTCGCGCCGATCATGCCGTGGCGCGACGTCGCCGGGATGAGCGACGAGGACTTCAAGCGCTACGAGGAGCACCGCCGGCTGATCCGGATCGTCGCGGCCGAGCCCTGGCGGGATGTCGTCCGGGAACGGTGGCAGGGGCTGCTGATGCCGCTGCTCGGCGGGGTACTGTAGCCGTTGACCGGCCGAGGAGAACAGGGCCGGGATGGTGACGGCGCAGGAACGCCAGCGCACGGCCCTGACCGAGGGGCTTGTCCGCCGTCCCGCTTACGACCGGCCTCGCCGTGACGGGCGCTGGCGGCTCGAGCCGCCCATCCCCGGAGCGGCCCTCACGCAGCCGCTGGAGTCGCTGATGGCGTAACCGGCGGTTCTGCTAGGCTATAGCGCATGAGCACGACCGAGAACGACCAGCCCATCGACCCGAAGCCCGATCAGATCGACCCTCCCGTCGACAGCGCGGCGCGGCCGGACGAACTGACGACTGCTGCGGGGACGCCAACGATGGCGACCGCACGCCATGCCGACGGCTCGCCATTGGCAGGAGACGCCACCGGCCCGGCGCAGGGCGAGTCACTCGCCTCCGCCATCGACGGGGCCAGCCGGCCGGACCGGGTCGCGATCGGTCTGATGGTCGGCGTCCTGGTACTGCTGCTGGTCTGTGTAGCGTTCGGGCTGGCCGCCCGGTAGGCCAGTCGGACCGAAGGCGCAGTAGCGACCTGACGACGCGGTGGCGGTCCGATCTTGTAGGGACATGGCTTGCCTTGTCCGCGCCGTCAGGCGCCACACCGCGTAGCGGTCCGGGTGTTCGCCATCGATGCGTTCGACCTGAATCTGGTCGGTGGCGACCCCGGTTATCGCCCTGCGGGGCGATGGCGCCTGCGGGCGCCGGTCAGCCCAAGGGCATGACCCTACGGAATCGGCTCCGCGATCCGAATCGATAGGTTGACGATGAACGCGACATGGCTCATGGCCACGCCGCGTTCGTCGGTTTCAGATCGAGTTCTGGTTCTTGCTGATCAGAAGACCGGGCGCGTAATGGCGCCCTCATTGGCCTGCGAGACCTGGGCGGCGTACTTCGCCAGCACGCCAGTCGTGTAGGGCGGCGGCGGGGCCCGCCACTCCGCCAGCCGGGCGGCGATCTCGTCGTCGCTCAACTCGACCGAGAGCGACCCGTTGTCGATGTCGATCACGACCGTGTCCCCCTCCCGGAGCGCCGCGATCGGGCCGCCGATCATGGCTTCCGGAGCGACGTGGCCGACCATCAGCCCCTTGGTGGCGCCGCTGAACCGGCCGTCGGTCAGCAGGGCGACGTCGTTGCCGAGCCCCTGCCCGACCAGGGCGGCGGTCACGCCGAGCATCTCCTGCATCCCTGGCCCGCCGCGTGGCCCCTCGTAGCGGATCACGACGACGTCCCCGGCGACGATCCGGCGGTGGGTGACGGCCTCCATGCAGGCGTGCTCGCCCTCGAAGACCCGGGCCGGGCCACGATGGTAGCGGCGCTCGTAGCCGAACAGCTTGGTCACGGCGCCGTCCGGAGCGATGTTGCCGCGCAGGATGTGGAGACCGCCGGTCGCCTTGATCGGCGTCGCCACGTCGTAGACGACGACCTGTCCCGGTGTCTCGACGGCGAGAGCGGACTCCTGGGCCAGCGAGCGGCCGCTCGGCGTCGGCAGCGAACCGTCCATCAGCCTGGCGTTGACCAGCCGTTGGGCGACGAGCTCGATCCCTCCCGCCTCGTGTAGGTCGGCCGCCGCGAACTGGCCGCCCGGCTTGAGATCGGTGATCAGCGGGGTCCGCTTCGAGACGACGTCGAAGTCGTCCATGTCCAGCGGCACGCCGACCTCGCGGGCCAGCGCGATCAGGTGGAGGACGGCGTTGGTCGAGCCGCCCGTGGCAGCGACGCCAGCGATCGCGTTCTCGAAGGCCCGACGGGTCAGGATGTCGCGCGGGCGGACGTCGCGGCGGAGCAGATCCATGATCAACTCGCCGGCCCGGCGGCCGATCTCGTTCTTCGCCGGGTCGATCGCCGGGGTCGAGGCGCTGCCGAGCGGCGAGAGGCCGATGAACTCCATCGCCATCGCCATCGTGTTGGCGGTGAACTGGCCGCCGCAGGCGCCCTCGCCGGGGCAGGCCGCGTCCTCGATCGCGAGCAGCTCGGCGTCGTCGATCTTGCCGGCCGAGTGGGCGCCGATCGCCTCGAAGACGGACTGGACCGTCAGCTCGCGTCCCTGGTAGTGGCCGGGCATGATCGTGCCGCCGTAGATCAGGATGCTCGGGACGTTGAGCCGGGCGACGGCCATCGACAGGCCGGGGAGCGTCTTGTCGCAGGCGCCGAGGCCGATGATCGCGTCGAACATGTGGCCGCGGCCGACCAGCTCGACCGAGTCGGCGATTACCTCGCGGGAGACGAGGGACGTCTTCATCCCCTCGGTGCCCATCGTGATCCCGTCCGAGATGGCGATGGTGTTGAGCTCCATCGGGGTGCCGCCGGCCGCCCGGACGCCGTCCTTGACGTGCTTCGCCAGTCGCCGCAGCCCGAAGTTGCAGGGCATCGTCTCGATCCAGGTGTTGGCGATCCCGATGATCGGCTTCTGGAGGTCATCGGTCGAGAAGCCGATGTTCTTCAGATAGGAGCGCGCCGCCGCCCGGGTCGGTCCCTCGAACAGCGTCCGGCTGTTGGACCGCATGTCGTGGTCGCCGCTCGCCTTCTGGTCGGGCCGGTGGTGCCCGTTGCCGCTGACGTTGCCGTTGTCCTGCTCGCCCATTTCGGGGTGCCTCTCTGTTCCTGTGATCTGGTGTCTGGTTCGCGCCATCGTGAGCTCGCTCGTGGGGCGGTGGCGCGGCCGATTCGGCTGGACGGATCGCCGTTGCCCGATGAGCAGGCCTGTTTCGTGACGCTTTGGCCGTATTTCCACTCGATAATGATTGTACGGTTTCTCTCACACCGCTGCCCGACACGCCGCCGTTGAGACGACGTTTCGCTATACTGCCGGGCAGACGACACCAACCACCGGAAACCGGTCACCGAACGACCAGTCGCCCCGCCGCGGGGACGACGCCTGACCACACCGGCACCCCACTGTGCCGAAGGACGAATGGATGCCGATCGAACTCGCCAATATTCTCGGGCTGCTGCTCCAGGCGATGAGCCTGCTCATCATCGGCCGGGCCCTGACCTCATGGTTCGACCCAGGCATGAAGTCCGCCGTCGGCCGGTTCCTGTTCAACGCGACCGAACCGGTGATCGGGCCGATCCGCCGGGTGGTCCCGTCACTGGGTGTGATCGACATCTCCCCGATCATCGCCCTGATCCTGATCCAGGTCCTGCGCACCCTCCTCGCCAGCTCCGTCGCCTGACCGTCCGCAAGCATGAACGGGGTTGCGATCCGGTCGGCGATCCGTTTCCGGAGCGGCATCCGGGCCCGACCGTGTAGACGCGGCTGGGTCCCGTTGCGTAGAGTGATGCCAGACATGGCGGCGTAGCGTGCCGGGCTCACGCAGCCTGGAAGACAAGCCTCAGGGCCGACCCTTCGGGGGCCGGGCGGGAGAGATGCAGATGGCGAACGGTTCCCCCTCCGGCTACCAGACCGAAGAAGGCAAGCCCGATGTTCAGCAGCGGTTCGGCTACACGGTCTGGATCTGGACGATCGGCTCGGGTCTCCTGATCGCGGTCCTGGTCGTGTTGCTCCTCCTGTCCCTGTTTGGCTACTTCAGTGACCCGGACGTCGCCCCGCCGGTCTAGCCGATTCGCGAACAAAACGGTAGACATCGCGGCAACGGGCGTGAAGACTGTCTTCACGCCCGTTGGCATTTTCCGGGACTGCGTCGGCGCGGCATGGGCCGAAAGACGCGGGGCTGAAACCAGATCAGGTCCAATCGCGTTGCAGAGAGCACGGGTTCTTTCCTCGGTCGACTCTTGCCCCGGCCAGGAATGGTCCGGCTGAACGACACTGGTTTCGAGCCGGTCGGCAGGGTTGGGCGTTGCGTGATCGAGGCTTCTCATCTGGCTTCCAACGCCGAATCCCGTGTCGTTCAGCCGGTCGCTTCAGTCCCTTCAGGGCCGGTCGGTACCGAGCGCGGTGCCGCAACACCTCACCAGGAGGAAGTGTCTTGACTCACGACCACCGTTCCCCGCAGACGTCCGTGAACCGGCGCGCCTTCGCCGCCGGAGCCGCCGCGACGGCCGGTCTCTCCCTCGCCACGATCCGTAGTGCGAAGGCCCGGGCCGGGACCATCCCCGCAGCCGAACCGGCCGCAACGCCCGGCGCGACCCCGGAAGGGATGCCGGGCTCGAATGGCCCGACGATCCTCGTCCGGGTCGAGTCCGTCGGTGGATTCGTCACCCCCGAGACCAACCTGACGGCTGTCCCCAGCTATCAACTCAGCGACGACCGGCGGGAGATCAGTCAGGGCGCCCAGATCCTGATCTACCCGCCTCCCGCCCTTCCCAGCCTCCAGTCGGCCACGCTGACGGACGAGGGCGTGCAGGTGATCCTCAACGCGGCCCAGGTGGCGGGTCTGACAGTGTCGGATCAGGAGTACATCAATCCCAATGTGGCGGACCTGCCCAACCAGATCATCACCGTCACCGTCGATGGCCGAACCGTCACGACGACGGCCTACGGGCTGGACCAGCTCGACCTGGCCGATACCAGCGAGCTGGCCGCCGCCCGCGACCGCATTCAACCCTTCCTCGCCCTGATCGCCAACCCGGCCAGCCTCCGGCAGACCGGGCAGGTCGCCGAGCCAGAGACGTCCTATGACTTCACCGAGCTCCAGTTCGCCGCCATCCCGGCCGCAAACTTCCCGGCCGCCACCGAGGTCTCGACCCTAGAAGGGGTGCAACCGGGTGAGCCGGTCGCCTGGCCGCTTGATACGCCACTGGCGGAGATCGGCCAACCGCTCGACGAGGCGGTTGGTGGCGCGGGGTACGCCGCGGTCTTCCCCGGCGCCCGGGTCGAGACGATCGGCGGCGGCGACCTAGCGTCCGTCCGTCCGCTCGCCGAGCAGGCCACGCAGCTCACGATCTGGCAGAGCGACGGCACGGACTGGGTGCTGCTGCTGCGCCCGCTCCTGCCCGGCGAGGTCGGCAACCTGGCCCGCCCGGCCAACCACAGCGACCAGGCAGTGCGATAACGCCGCGCGCTGGCCCTACCCGTTACGAGACGGGCGTCGCCGGCTCGTCCGGGTCCGGCAGGGCCAGTCCGATCGCTTCCATCAGGGCGAGGGCGTTGGTCGAGGTCGCGATGCCGTCGCGCATGAGGTGGTCGAAGCGCATCTCGGCGCCGTTCGGGCCGCGGACGACGTGCTCGCGGAAGTGGACCGGGACGGCGGCCCGGGCCAGCGACGGGTTCTCGGCCAGGTCGAGGTCGTGGGTCGTGACGGCCCCGATGGCGCCTGAGCCGACCAGCCGGCCGACGATCCGGCGGGCCGCGATCCGGCGCTCCCGTGAGTTCGTTCCCTGAAGGATCTCGTCGAGCAGGTAGAGGAACACGCGGTCGCTGGGCTGGGTGGCGTGGGTGGTCGCCGCATCGACGACCGCCTTGAGCCGGAGCAGCTCGGCCATGAAGAACGAGACCCCGGCCGCGAGCGAGTCCGAGACCCGGACGCTCGTCCAGAGATCGACCGGCGGCATCCGGAGCGCCGTCGCGCAGACCGGCCCACCGGCCCCGGCGAGGACGGCGTTGACGCCGATCGACCGGAGCAGCGTGCTCTTGCCCGACATGTTGCTGCCGGTCACGAGCAGGAACGTCCCGTCCGGGCCGATGGTGACGTCGTTGTCGACCCGGACAGCCTCGCCGATCAGCGGGTGGCCGAGGCCGACCGACTCGATCGACCGGGCCGCCGGGTCGATGTCCGGCAGGACCCAGTCCGGGTTGTCTCCGGCCAGACCAGCCAGGGCGCAGACGGCGTCGGTCTCGGCCATCGCGTCCAGCCAGACCCGGACCTGCTGACCGTGGCGCGCCTGCCAGTGCTCCAGCGAGGCCAGCAGGTGGATGTCCCACAGCACAGCGGCCTGGGCCGGGACGTAGATCAGTGAGCCGCGCGGGATCGTCCAGGACAGCACCCGGTCCAGCTGCCGCAGCGCCGCCGGAGCCGCCGAGCCGCTGGCCGCGAGCCGTTCCTGAATGCCGACCAGGATCGGACTCCGGACCTGCCAACCGGTGATCGCGTCGAGCTGGGCGCCGTAGCGCTGGAGGGCGCCGTGCTGGCTGGCGACCCGGCTGATGATGCCGTGGGCCGGGCCGGAAACGAAGGCCGAGACGGCCAGGTTCAGGACCAGGACCGGCAGCCAGAGCGGAAGTGGCGTCACACCGAGCGCCTGCAGGACGATCCCGACGAGGAAGATGGTGGCGCTGATCCGGGCCACCCACGGCAGCCAGGCCCGGCCCGTCAGCCAGCGACCGCCCTCGGCCCAGGACAGGAAGGTGTCAGGCGACCCGGCCGGCCGCTTCTGCCGGCCGAGCCGGGCGAGCTCCTGCCGGAGATCGAGCCGCGGGGCGAGCTCCGCCACCGCCGCCTGCCGCTGCCGCGTTACCGCCAGCGGGGTCGATTCGAGCAACCAGCGCCGCAGCCAGGAGCGGCCAAGGGTCGAGGTCGTCGTGTCGAGCAGGTGCATCAGCGACGCCCGGCCGGTGATGTCGAGGTCGCCGTCGTAGGGATGGGCCCCGCTCGGGGGCTGGTCGTCGTGCAGCGGCAGGTCGTCCCAGTCGCGGCGGACGCGGGCGGTGCCCTCACGGTTGATCTCGGCGAGGAGCAGCGCTCGGCCCCGGACCGCGCCGAGCGAGCGGTGCTGCTGGACGAGGACGAGGAAGACGACGGCGGCGAGCATGCCGGCGCCAATGGTCACCGTTGCCCCGGCGGCGATGCCCCAGACGAGCAGGATCACGCTTAGGGCAAAGGCGATGAGGCGGCCGTTGGCGACGACGTTCCAGCGCCCGGTCAGCGACTTCGCTTCGCCGGCCCAGCGGTCGTGGCGTTCACGGTAGGTCGTCTCGGCCGGAGATTCATCGGGTGGCTGGGAGAAGCGATAAGACGCCAGCAACGTGGACTCCGGAGGCGAGGGGTGGGTGCGGGCCGGTTGCGCCGCCAGCGGAGACGGTAGCAGGGCCAGTCGGCATGGCGCCAACCCGATCGTGCCGCCCGGTCGGAACACGCGGCCATGGCGCTTGCTACGATACGGCCCTGACACGCCGCCCGGCGGGGGAGATGTCGACGATCCATGTGGGACATCGTGCAGATCATCGGCGCGATCCTGATCCTGGTCGGGTTTCTGGGCGTCCAGTTCGACCGGCTCGATGAGCGCGCCTACGGCTACCTCATCCCGAATGCGCTCGGCTCCGCCGCTCTGGCGGTGACGGCCGTCGTGACCGGCAACTGGGGCTTCGTGCTGCTGGAAACCGTCTGGTGCCTGGTCTCGCTCTGGGGCCTGTGGACCCATGCCCTGGGTGACCGACCACCGCCAGGCGACGCCGGGGGTGGGACGCCATGATCCTGCTCGTCGAGATCATCGGCGCGATCGTCATCCTGGTTCCGTTCGCGCTCCTCCAGATCGGGCGGATGACGTCCCACGCACCGGCCTACCTCTGGCCTAACCTGATCGGCTCGGTCGTGCTGACCTTCGTCGCCTTCGTCGAGGAGCAGTGGGGGTTCGTGCTGGTCCAAGTCGTCTGGGCCGTCGTCGCGGCCTGGGGGCTGTCGCCGTGGCGCCGGAAGACGACTAACGTGCCGGATCGTGAGATGGCACCGTAGGGCGAAGCCAGCTCTTGCCCGGCACGTTGCCGATCGTCACGAGTGAAGTGGGCCATCATGCGCCGGGAACCCGCTCGGCCTGGCTGCTCGTCGCGACTTCCGCGGACGACCGCCGGGCTCGAGGCTTCGTCATCCAGCCTCGTAGTCCATCGTCTCGATCGAGCGTTGCGTCAGGAAATTGATCCACCTTCCGTCATGCTGCCGCATGCATCCCGCGATCCGGTGCCGTAACGGCTCGTCCGTTCCCACCTTGATCGCGACGAGCACGTTGCCCGGCTCAAGCGCCTGATACCAGTCCGTGATCAGATCAAGATCACCACCGGTGCTTGAAATCACGCGTTCGATGAAACCTCTGAGGCCGCCGCCGGTCAGCTTGAGTTCGAAGTCATCACGACGATTCGCAAGAATGACGGTTATCGCCTCTTGCCGGAGTCCCTCGGCGATGGCGGTGGCGATCAGGGCCGACGCACGGTCTTCCGGAATCACACCGACGACGCAGTGGGTGGGATAATGGAGGATCCCCGGAACCGCGAGATATCGGACGAGGGGGTGGTCGAGTTCGGTCATGGTGTCTCTCCCTGAACCAGAAGCGAGTGTCGAAACGTGAGCCGACTCGGGTGGATGCCGGAGAGTCCCAGACCGCGTCACCGCGAGGCCGCGCGGGAACTCATCAGGCAGTCCACGCCCTGATCTACGCGACCGTCACCGGGACCGCGTAGACCTCGTTCATGCCGTACCCCTTGGCATTCCACGGTGTGCTCGTGGGCTGCTGGAGACCCCGCTCGTCGGTCGCCCGGCTGCGTAACACGACCGACCCGGCCCGGGCGTCCCACGGGAACGCGAAGCGCACCCAGGACAGTCTGCCCGCCTCTTCAGCGATCGAGGCGGCCGTCCACGTCGCCCCGTCGTCAACGCTCACCTCGACCCGCGCCACGGCTCCGTAGCCGGACCAGGCGAAACCGGAGATCGTCTGCGATCCGGCCATGACATTGGCCTGAGGCGCCGGCGCCGTAATGACGGAACTCACCGGCATCGTCGTCACCGGGCGCGTTACCGTTCCGTTCCCGTCGACGTAGATATAGTCCTGGAGGTTGAAGTAGCCGTCGAAGGCGTGGTCGATGACCTCCAGCCCGACGATCCACTTCGTCGACGCGATCCCACCCCACCCAGGGACGACCAGGCGAACGGGACCGCCATTCGGGTTCGGCACGTCCGCGCCGTTCATCTGCCAGACCAGCATCACCTCGGGATTCATCGCGATCTCGATCGGCAGGCCGCGCCGCATCTCGGCGAAGTCACCGCCCTGGGAAACCACGTCAACGGCGCCGGGCTGGACACCCGCCTGATCGAGGACCGTGGACACCGACACGCCGACCCATTCAGCATTCCCGATCGCCCCGTTACCCCACCGCGTCCCTTCGACCGCTTTCGGATCGTCGCCGAAGCGGCCGCGGCTGTTGCCCGAGCATTCGAGGAAGGCGGTCATCGTCCGCCGCGGCATCGCCCGCAGTTCGGCCAGCGAGAGGTTCAGCGGCGTCGAGACCAGACCGGTCACGCTCAGTCGCCACGCCGCTGGGTCGATGTCGACGGTGATCGGACCGTTGGCCCGGATGAAGAACAGCTCGTTCGGGGTCAGGAGCCCGTCGACCAGCTCCAGCGGCGTCTCGAACAGCGTCGTGCCCCGCTGGATGAGCCGCGGGTCCTTCCCGATCGACGCGAGAATCTCTGATCCGGTTGGGGTGGCGACCGGCGTGGCGTCCTGCGCCCACGTCCCTTCGGCGAGGATGGACGCGATGATGGGGGTTGCGCAGCCCGCCGCGGCGAGCCGTCCTATCAGCTGCCTCCGGCTGATTGGCGTGACGGCACTGGCTGGAATGGCATCGGTCGAGAGTCGCTGTGTCATCTGGGTATGCTCCTGCTCTGACGGAAACCGTCCATGAATCAATAGATCATGACCATTAGCGATAGTAATAATCGCATTTCGGTCAGTTATTGCACCTCGCAATCATACGTCACGGTGGAAATGACCTCATTCGCACCAATTTGGTGGCTGATTATTCTCGCATTGGACACCTGCCGTTCATTCGCCTTGATCCCGTCAGGCAAGAGAAGCCGATCGCCAGCACCGCCAAACCAACGAGGAGGATGTTGCCGACAGACAATCTGAACAGCGAAGCCATATGAGATCCCTTCGTGATGACGAGACCGGAAAGTGCCAGGGAGCGGGCCTCAGAACCCCAGCAACAGCACCAACACCGTCGCGAGGGCGACCAGCGCGCCAAGTAGCGCGAGGACGACCAGACCGATCCGCAAGCCGGATCGCCGAACCGCGGCGAGATCCACGCTCAGGCCGAGCCCAGCCATCGCGACCACCGTCAGCCCGGTGCTGAGGTGGCCAGCCCGAGAGACCGTCCCGTCACTCACCACCCCGGTCGTCCGCAGGATCGCCAGCAGCAGGAAGCCCAGCACGAACCAGGGGACGAACTGGCCGATCGACGGGCGGGTCGCGCCGGTCCGCCCGCTCCGGTAGAGAAACGCCAGGATCGTCACGACGGGACCCAGGCACAGGACACGGGTCAGTTTGACGAGGCTGGCGATCTGGCTACTGGTCACGCTGACCGAGATGGTCGCGGCGACGACTTGCGGAACCGCGTAGACCGTCAGCCCGGCCACGACTCCGTACTGGAGGAAGGTCAGCCCGATCAGGGGAACCAGAAGCGGCAGTGCGATCACGACCACCACCCCCAGCACCGCGGTGAGTGCGATGGCGCTCGCGACTTCGGACCGTTTCGCGTTGATGACCGGCGCGGCGGCGGCGATCGCGGAGTTGCCACAGATCGCGTTCCCGACGGCGATGAGCAGAGCCTGCTTCGGCGGAAGCCCCGCCAATCGGCCAAGCACCGTTCCTCCGACGAGCGCCACCGAGACGCAGAGCAGGATCGCCAGGAGCAGCTTCACACCGGCGTCCTGGACTGCCCGCAGGTTCAACGTCAGGCCCAGAACGACGATCGCGACTTCGAGGAGCTCCTTGGCGGCGAAACCGATTCCGGCGGCGATTCGATCCGGTGGGAGCCAGAGCGCGCGAATCACCATGCCGGCGATCAACGCCAGCAGCAGGGGCTCGATGATGACAAAGGGCAGCAGGGCGGTTTCGACGAGCCCGATGCCATAGGCAAGCGCGGCGAGAACGACCGTCAGGCCGAGACCCGGACCATGACGGGCCAGCCAGGGGCCAGGGGTGCGTTCGGTCTGAGGGAGCGGTGGGTCGTGGGTCGTCTCGGTCGTCGACATCGCGGCGGGGACCTTTCTGGTCCCTTGAGCGTACGATCTGGCGCGGTATGATTCCAATGAAAGAAATCGTCGCGAGAGATGACGAGAGGTTATGGATGGACGAGCGCGCCGAACCGATCAATCTCAATGCCCTCCGCCTCTTCCGAAAGGTTGCCGAGCTTGGCAGCATGACCAGAGCGGCGGACGCGCTCTTCGTCACGCAGCCCGCGGTCTCGAAGGCAATCCGCCTCCTGGAGCGTTCGGTCGGACTTCCCCTGGTTGGACGGACGGGCCGAGCGGTGCACCTCACCGAGGCCGGCCTGATCCTCGCCGCTCACGCCGATCGGGTCTTCAACGCGGCGGCGGATGCGCGCGAGGCGATGTGGGCGATCTCCGGACTGACGCAGGGGCGCCTCGTGATTGGGGCCTCGACCACGATTGGGAACTATCTGGTTCCGCGACTGCTGGGAGCCTTTCACGCTGCCTATCCGGCGATCTCACTCCAGGCGCGGATCGGCAACACCCAGGCGATCCTGGACGACCTGGATGTTTTCCGGATCGAACTCGCGCTGATCGAAGGTCCGATCGATGATCCTGGTCTGACCTCCCTGCCGCTCGCCACCGACGAACTCGTCCTGCTCCTGCCGCCCGGACATCCCTGGAGCGATCGGGCGTCTGTCGCGTTGCCGGAGTTGCAAGGGGCTCCCTTTCTGCCGCGCGAGCACGGATCCGGGACGCGGCAGGTCGTCGACCGTGTGCTGGCGGCGTACGAGGTGACGCCGGCCATCGCCATGGAACTGGGCCACAGCGAAGCCATCAAAGGGGCGGTCGCCGCGGGCCTCGGGGTCTCGATTCTGTCCCGGTGGTGTGTCCGGGCCGAACTCGATCGCGCGACGCTGATCAGCCGGCCATTCGACGGGTTGAGGATTACGCGGGAGCTGTTGATGGTCAGGCGGGCCGACGACCGGCCGTCGCCCGCCCTCGTGCGCTTCATCGAGTTGTTGGCACGAGAGACCGACGCCTGGACGCTGGACGCAATCCGATCAGAGCACCCTCCCGCGCCCGACGCGTGATCCCCGCGTGGGCGATGCGCCCTTGGGTCTGGCGTCGTCGCAACGCCCGGCGGCGCGTCCGACCGTCGGATCCTTTGTCAGCGTGTTGTCTGGGCGGCCATTAGCGACGACGGTCGGCTGGCATCATGACGGGCGCGACTGGGAACGCGAGGCCGACCGTCTCTGGGGGGTTGGGTGATTCGGACGGGAGCGGTGGTTCGACGATCGCCCCGAGGTCGGCTGGAACGAGGGAAGCAGCCAATGGGGGACTTCCGCGGGTCCCATCGATTGCCGCGCGCCAAAGTGCCCCGTCACTCCGGGATGAAATACTCTTCTGAGGCCAGGCGATGGAGCCCGACCGGCGACCGCCAACGTCCGTCAACCGTCGATTCCGCAACCAACCGGGCCAATTCGCCGTCGCTATACTCTGACGACCGACTTCCGGGCTGGTCCGGACCGGTACCGATTCCCGCCATGGCCAGCGCGACAGGGACGACATGACGACGCTCGAACTGACCTTCCTCGGAACAGGCACCTCCAACGGCGTCCCCATGATCGGCTGCGACTGCGGCGTCTGCCGCTCGACCGACCCTCGCGACCGCCGGCTGCGGACCTCGGCCGTGATTCGCGACGTCGCCGATGACCGGACCTATCTGGTCGACACCGGGCCGGAGCTCCGCCTCCAGGCGCTGGCGATGGGCCTGAAGCACGTCGACGCCGTCCTCTACACGCACGGCCACGCCGACCACACCGCCGGGCTGGACGACATGCGCCGGTTCAACGAATTGCAGCAGGCGCGGATCCCCGCCTGCGCCAACGATGTCGCGGCGGAGATGATCCGCGAGCGGTTCGCCTATGCCTTCAGTGACTGGCTCGGATTCTGGGGTGGCAAGCCGGACCTGGACCTCGTCACCGTCGACGGTCCCTTCCAGCCCTTCGGCACGCCGATCGTGCCGCTGCCGGTCCAGCACGGCCGTCTGCCAATCCTTGGCTACCGGATCGGCGACCTGTCTTACATCACCGACGCCAAGTCGGTCGACGATGAGACGCTGGCCCTGCTGGCGGGAACCGAGGTGCTGGTCCTCAACGCGCTCCGGGAGCGGCCGCACCCGACCCACCTGAGCGTCGCCGACGCGCTGGCCGTGGTCGACCGGCTCGACCCGCGCCCACGGCAGACCTGGCTGACGCACCTCAGCCACGAGATCGGCCACGCTGAAATGAGCGCGCGGCTACCCGGCGACGTCGGCCTCGCCTGGGATGGTCTCACCGTCGAGGTCGATTGAGGCGGACGCTGGCAGCGTGTCGCGGGTCGCGGTCGAGCCGGCCGGGATGATCTCCTCGTGCTCGGCCCGGAGCTGGCCGCAGGCGGCCTTGATGTCGAGGCCACGGGAGTAGCGAACGGTCGTGGCGATGCCGTGCTCCGTCAGGACGGCGGCGAAGCGGTCGATCTGGGCGGTCGTCGGCCGTTCGAAGTCGAGGATCTCGACCTTGTTGAACGGGATGATGTTGACGTGGCAGAGGACGCCGCTGCGCCGGAGCAGCTGGGCCAGCTCGGTCGCGATCTCATCGCCGTCGTTGATGCCGGCCATCAGCGCGTACTCGAACGAGATCCGGCGGCCGGTCTTCTGGGTGTACTCCCTGCAGGTCGCCATCAGGTCGGCGATCGGGTAGCGGGTGTTGTGTGGCACGAGCCGGTCGCGGAGCGCGTCGTTCGGGGCGTGGAGCGAGACCGCCAGGTTGACCTGAAATGGCTCGTCGGCCAGCGCCCGGATCCGGGGCAGGATGCCGGAGGTCGAGATCGTGATCCGGCGGGCGCCGAACTGGAGCCCGGCCGCGTCGTTGATGATCCCGATGAAGGCCATCGTCGCCCGATAGTTCTGGAGTGGCTCGCCCATCCCCATCATGACGAGGTTGGTCAGCTGCCGGCCGCGCTCCCGCGCCACCCGGACCGACCAGATCACCTGCTCGACCATCTCGCCGGTCGTCAGGTTGCGCATCAGGCCGCCGATCCCGGTCGCGCAGAAGGCGCAACCGACCGCGCAGCCGACCTGGCAGGAGACGCAGACGGTCGCCCGGTCGTGGTAGAGCATCAGGACCGTCTCGATGAACTGGCCGTCATCGGTCTGGAACAGCGCCTTGATCGTCTCGCCGTTATCGGCCTCGTAGGTCTGGACCGGCTGGAGCAGCTGGATCGGCAGCTCGGCCTCGAGTCGGGGCTTGAGCGCCTTCGGCAGGTCGGTCATCGCGTCGTAGGAGTCAGCCAGCTGGCGGTAGGCGCCGGTGTAGATCTGCCGGGCCCGGTAGGCGGGCTGCCCCATCGCCCTGACACGCGCCGTCAGGGCGTCGAGATCGAGGTCGTAGAGTCCGGTCTTGCGGGCGGACAACGGAACCGGCCGGCGCCGGACGGGCGTCAGCGAGGCCGTGGGAATGGCGATGTCGGGGCTGGACACGCCCTGATCGACCGTCTGGAGGGGGGTGGACATGAGGAATGTCTTTTCCGGAGAGTGGACCCGCGGCGGCGGGTCGAGCAAATGCACCAGACAGGATAGCACGAGCGTTCACGGACGGTGTTTCATGGATGCCTGGTCGCGCTGCCGGATCGCTCGCAGCGACGGCACATGGGATGCGCCACGGATGCCAACACCCGATGTGACGAGGCTTCTCGTCGGTGGGTCCGTGAGGGCCGACGCAGGCGGGGGAGCGAAGAGACCACCCCGGGACATCGTCCCCGTGGCAAAAGGATTTCACCCATGGCGAAGAACGATTCCGACAGCCAGGTCATCCGCATTACCGATTCGGTCCCCGAGAGCACCTGGTACTGGGCCGCGCTGGCTTCGATCGGGCTGTCCGCGTTCCTGCGCGTCCGTGGCAACGCGAACTGGGCCGTCTTCGTCGGGCAGTGGCCGCCGACGTTCCTGCTGTTCGGTCTCTACGGCAAGATCATGAACCGGAAGTAGAGACTGGTCCACGACGCTGGTCCGCCAATCGTGGCGGGCCGGCGTCGCTGTTTTTCGGTACCCTGTCGCGGCAATCTGTTTAGCGGAGCGAGGACGACTCGCAGTCGCGGTCATCGGACGGGGGCGCTCGGCATGAAGAGATACGTACTGATCGGTATTGGGTTCGCGGTCGGATGGGCAGTCTTCCGCACCCTGTTCGGTGCGTTGTTCGGCACCGCCCCGTTCGGTGGCTCTCCACAGGACGACCTGATCCGGGACTCGGCGCACGAGTTCGGCTCATCGACCGGCGGGTAGTTCGGCGCGCCCACGCCGGATGGTCATGCCGTACCATCACGCCCTGATGGCGACGCGGCGAGGGGAGGGAGGACACGGGATGATCATCGACCTGAACAGCGACCTGGGCGAGAGCTTCGGCGCCTACACGATTGGCGCGGACGAGGAGTTGTTCCAGGTCATCACTTCCGCGAACGTCGCCTGCGGCTTCCATGGCGGCGACCCACGCGGCATCGAGCGGGCGATCCTCCGGGCGAAGGCCCTCGGCGTCGGCGTCGGTGCCCACCCCGGCTATCCGGACCGGGTCGGCTTCGGTCGCCGCGTCATCCAGTGCTCGGCCGAGGAAGTCCGGACCGACACGCTCTACCAGGTCGCCGCCGTCGCCGGATTATGCCGGGCGGCTGGCGTGACGATGCGGCACGTCAAGGCCCATGGCGCCCTCTCCAACGTCGCCGCCCATGATGTCCTGACCGCCGGGGCCATCGTCGCCGCTGTCCGGTCGTTCGACCCGACGCTGATCATTCTGGCCAACCCCGGCGCCCTGCTCGATGCCGCGGCTCACGCCGGTCAGCCGTTCGCCGTCGAGGCGTTCGCCGATCGGACGTATCACGCCGATGGCCGTCTGACCGCCCGGACCCGGCCCGACGCCCTGATCACCGACCCGGACGCCGCCGCCGCCCGGATGCTGGCGCTGGCCCGGACGGGGAAGCTGCCGACCGTGGACGGTGACGATCTGACCGTCGCGGTCCGTTCGATCTGCGTCCACTCCGACACACCGGGGGCGGTCGAGATCATGACGGCAGTCCGGCGGGCACTGGAGGACGCCGGCGTCACGATCGCCGCGCTCGGCGGGTGAGTCCGTCGGACCGCGCCGCTGACGAACCAGCCATCCCGGCGCTGTCACTCCGCATCCGTCCGCTCGGGGACAGGACGGTCATCGCGGAACTCGGATCGTTGCGACCAGATGGCGGGTTCCAACCGTCTCCGGTCAACCTCACGACGAGCGAGATGACCGTCGGTCTGGCCGAGGTCGTCCACCGGGCGGTGGGGGCGAAGGCACTCGATGTCGTGCCGTCCTACCGGTCGCTGCTGATCGAGTACGACCCAGACCAGGTCGCGTTCTCCGAAGTCGAAGCGCTGATCCGCCAGGAAGTCGCGGGGCTTAGGGCGACCAGAGACGAAGTGCAACGGACTGTCACGATCCCGGTCGTCTACGGCGGTGAGTTCGGTCCTGACCTGGAGGATGTGGCGACTCACGCGGGGCTGACGCCCGACGCCGTCGTCGTGGCCCACAGCGGTGGCGATGCCTATCGGGTCGCCTTTCTCGGCTTCTCGCCCGGCTATGCGTATCTGCTCGGTCTGCCGCCGGGACTGGCGACGCCGCGGCTGGCGTCGCCCCGCCCTCGCGTCCCGCCGGGCTCCGTCGCGATCGGCGGCGAGCAGACCGCGATCTACCCGCAGGCGACACCCGGCGGCTGGCGACTGATCGGTCGAACGGCGGTGCCGCTGTTCGATGTCGACCGCTCGCCCGCCGCGCTGCTCCGGCCCGGCGACCGGATCCGGTTTCGACCAATCGAGCTGGCCGAGTACGAGGAGATCGCCCGGCGGGTGCGGTCCGGAGCGTATCGGGCCGAGATCGAAGGGGCGGTCGACGAGACGGACGCGGGGTTTCCGCATGGGGAGGCGCGTTCCGCCGCTCGGTCGCGGGTCGCCATCGAGGTTGTCAGTCCCGGTCTGCTGACGACGGTCCAGGATGCCGGGCGGCCGGGGCTCGGGGCCCAGGGCATCTCGCCGGCCGGGGCGCTGGACCGGGCGGCGTACCGGGCGGCCAACCGGCTGCTCGGCAACCACCCGGACGCCACGGTCCTGGAAATGAGCGTCACCGGCCCGACGCTGCGTCCGGACCGCGCCGTCGAAGTCGCGCTGACCGGCGCCGACCTCGGAGCGACGGTCGATGGCCGATCGGCCCCTCACTGGGAACCGTTCACCATTGCGGCCGGGAGCACCCTGACCTTCCTGCCCGATCGGGCCGCGCGGAACGGAGTTCGGGGTTATCTGGCCGTCGCCGGGGGGATCGATGTCCCGTCCGTGATCGGGTGCCGATCGACCGATCTGACCGCTGGTTTCGGTGGGCTCGCCGGTCGGGCGCTGGTGGCGGGGGATCGCCTGCCGGTCGGCAACGCCGCGACCAGTCGCAGGTCTCGCGGAATCGTGGTCGGTCCACGTCCGCGGGGAGCCGGGAGCGAGGTGGCGCTTCGGGTCGTCGTCGGACCGCACGACGATCTGCTCGTGACCGGCGATCTCGTCCGCCTGATGGCCGGACCCTACGCCGTCACGTCACAGTCCAGTCACATGGGTGTTCGTCTGTCCGGCCCGGCCCTCCGGGTCGCCGACGCCGGGACCCTCGTCTCGGAGGCGATCGCGACCGGCACCGTCCAGGTACCAGCCGATGGCCAGCCAATCATCCTGCTCTCTGGCCGGGGGACGGTCGGCGGCTACGCCAAGGTCGCCTGCGTGATCGACGCCGACCTCGACCTCCTGGCTCAGCTTCGGCCCGGCACGACGGTTCGATTCGAGCCGGTCGCCCTCGATGACGCTGTCAGCGCCGGCCGGCGCTATCGCGAGATGCTGGGCTGGCTGACCGGTGACCACGATGACGATCTGTCGGGTCACCCGGATCGTCGATCGCCAATCGAGCGGTCCTCGGGTGCTCTCCTTCGCGTCGCGGAGGACGCCATGCTCAGAGCCTCTCGTCCGCGACAAGCCGATCAGGAAGGGGGAGACTGGTGAGCGAGAGCGGCGGATACGCGCTGCTGGAGACGTTCAGCCAGCGGGCGGGGCTGCTCGGGGTCCGGGTCGAGCGGGTCGCTGACGCGCCCGGCGCTTTACCTGAGATTCAGCTGGAGGCGCAGATCGCGGCGAGTCCTCGGCTGGTCGTGTCGGCTGAGCTTCGTGGGAAGGCGCCATCATTGGTCGCGGCGCTCGATGCGCAACTCGCCGTCGAGACCGTGACCGAACCGGCGGCGGCTCGTGACGCCCCGCTGGCCCTGACGCTCGGTCACGCGGCGTACGCCGAGACCGGGTCGGTCCTGCTGGCCGAGCCCGACCTGGCCGACCGGTCGGTCGGGATGCTGAGCCGGACGCTGATCGTCGTCGTCGAGACGGCCGCGCTCCGGTCCGGGCTGGACGACGCCGTCGCCGAGCTGCGGGCGATCGCGAGCCGGCCCGGCGGTGGCTACGCGACGGTGATGACCGGACCGAGCCGGACGGCCGACATCGAGCGCGTCCTGACCGTCGGTGTCCAGGGGCCGGGCCGCGTCGTCGTTTTGTTCATCGACGCCCTGACGTAAGCAGCCCATCGGCTCGGTCGGGACTCGATTCGTATACTGACTGGCGCCATCGGGCGGCGACGTCGCCGCCCGATGGCGCCGTCCCTGACCCGAATCCAGAACCGACCGACCGACCGAGGAGCGCACTGCGATGACCGCCCCGTCCCCCCACGACGTGCTTCGCGGCCGCCAGCCGACGATCGACGGTATCCCCCCGGACCACGACGGGTCCGAGCACGGCGAGCCGGAGCGCCCGTTCCGGGAGCGGTACGACGAGGCGCTGGGTGACGAGCGGCTGGCCCGGAACCTGACAGCCTTCCAGCAGTCCTGGCGCGGCAACCGGCGCGACGCGATCGGCGCGATCCCGTTCGACGATCTGCGCGACCGGCTCCGGGCTCGCAAGACCGAGACGATCGCCAACCTGGAGACGCACATCGCGGCGTTCCAGGCGGCGGCCGAACGGTCCGGCGCCCGGGTCCACCACGCCGCCTCGGCCGCCGACGCCAACCGGATCGTCCGCGAGCTTGCCCGGCTGCACGGCGTCGACCTGATCGCCAAGTCCAAGTCGATGGTCAGCGAGGAGATCGAGCTCAACCACGACTTCCGCGAGCACGGCATCGACGTGATCGAGACGGATCTGGGCGAGTGGATCGTCCAGGTCATGGGCCAGCGGCCGAGTCACCTCGTCATGCCGGCGATCCACCTCGGCCGGCAGCAGATCGGCGCCGTGCTGACCGAGCGGCTGGGCCGGGAGGTCTCACGGGAGGACATCGCCGAGCAGGTCCGCGTCGTCCGCGACGAGATTCGCGCGGTCTTCTTCACCGCCGGGATGGGCATCACCGGCGCCAACGCGCTGGTCGCCGAGACCGGCACCGTGATGATGTGCACCAACGAGGGCAACGGCCGCCTGACCTCGTCGGTTCCGAGAATCCACGTCGTCCTGGCGGGCATCGAGAAGCTCGTCCCCACCTTCGATGACGCCGTCCTGCAGCTCCGGCTGCTGGCCCGGAGCGCGACGGCCCAGACGCTGACCTCGTACACGACGTTCATCACCGGCCCGACGCCCGGTCACGAGCTGCACATCGTCCTTGTCGACAACGGCCGCCGGGCGATGGCGGCCCTGCCGGGGTTCAGCGAGGCGCTCAACTGCATCCGCTGCGGCGCCTGCTCCAACGTCTGCCCGCCCTACCGGGAGGTCGGCGGCCACGTCTTCGGCCACATATACACCGGCGCGATCGGGCTCGTCGTGACGCCGTTCCTGAGTGGAGCGGACGGGCTCGACGCGGTCGCCGGTCCGCAGAGCCTCTGCGTGAGCTGCAACGCCTGCGAGGCTGTCTGCCCGGTCGGCATCCCGCTGCCCCGTCAGATCCTCGATGTCCGGAAGATGGTCGTCCGGAAGAAGGGGCTGCACCCTGCCAAGCGGGTCGCCTTCGGTGTGCTGTCCCGGCCGGCGGCCTTCGCGGCGGCGACCCGGCTTGGCGCGAGGGCGCAGCTGCCGCTGACCCGGGGCGACGCCTTCATCCGGACGAAGCTGCCGATCCTGAACCGGCAGACCCGCTGGCGCAGCCTTCCGGCCGTCGCCCGCCGGCCGCTGCGGGATCGCGTCCGGGTCGGCGAGATCCAGCCGCCGATCCGGCCGATCGTCGAGAACGGGGCGGCGGGCGGGACCGTCGCCCTGTTCCCCGGCTGCATCACCGACCGGATGTACCCGGAGCAGGGGCAGGCGGTCAGCGACGTACTGCGCTACCTCGGCGTCCGGGTCGTGTTGCCGGCCGGGCTGAACTGCTGCGGGCTGCCGGCGAACAATTCCGGGGACGAGCCAAACGCCAGGCGGATGGCCCGGCAGACGATCCGGGCGCTGGAGCGAACCCGCGCCGACCACGTCGTCTCCGGCAGCGCCTCGTGCGTCGCGATGATGGCGCAGGACTACGTCCACCTGTTCCGCGACGACCCGGTCTGGCGACCCCGGGCTGAGCGACTGGCCCGCCGGGTGACCGACTTCACGTCATTCCTCGAAGACGTCGCGAGACTCCCGGCCGGCAGCCTCGCCAGCACCGGCCCGTCGGTGCTCGTCCCGGACGGCCGCGTGACGTACCACGACTCCTGTCAGGGGCTGAACGCCCTCGGGCTCGTCGACGAGCCGCGCCGGCTGCTGACCGAGGTGATGGGTTTGCGGGTCGACGAGCTGGCCGAGAGCACGCTCTGCTGCGGGTTCGGCGGGTCGTTCAGCTTCGAGTACCCGGCCGTCGCCGAGCAGCTGATGAACCGCAAGCTGGACGACGCCGAGGGCACCAGCGCCCGCGTCCTCGTGACCGACAACCAGGGCTGCATCATGCACCTCCGCGGCGGTGTCGACGCCGCCCGCCGGCCCCTGCGGGTCGTCCACATCGCCGAGCTGCTGGCCGAACGGGTGCGGACTCTGGCAATTGAACCCGGAGAGAAGTGAGTCGTGGTGGACCCAGCCGGTAAGCGGTTCTTCCGTATCCTGCGCGTTGCGAACCCATCCAGACAGGATTTCTTCTCACATGCCGCGTTGGGCAAGCAGCCGAGGAGGATGCTGACGGTCGACGAAGCCGAGCGTTGGCTAGGCCTCTCCATGTTCGATTCGCTGCAGCATGCGGCTTCTCATCAGGAACGCAGTCCTTTCGTCGGGTCATACCTTGCTGAACTGCGGGTTCCCAAGGATCACGGTCTTGTGGCGCGACGTACGACGCCCACCCCGGGCCACTGGACGATCTGGGGTGAAGCCGATGATCTCCTCTCGTACGTCGTTGGTATCATTGACCTCACTGAAGGAGGTGGCGAGTGAAGCCCTATTTCTCGCTGTGGGACGTGGCCGGCGGCAACATGGTGAATACGTACGCGAACGGTCAGATGGCGCTGCGTGTGGCCGCTGAACTCATCGATGTGAATGGGCTGGCGTACGCCAACGATCTGGAATTGAGTTGGACGTCGTCGTCTGACGAGACCCAGCACATTGCGATCGGTGAGGCGCTGATCGCCCTGACAAGAGGAGTGCCCTTCCAGCGTCCATACCGGGTTCAACCTGTTGCCACGAGACCACGACGTCAACTGGCTCGTGAGCGGATCGCCAGCTGATGGAGGAGGGCCGTTCCATTCATTCAGTCTCCGCGATTTCCGGAGCCGTCGCCCAAGGAGTTCCCAGCCCGCTGACCGACGTCATCGCCGCCGAGGTCATGTGGCAGCGTTGGCAGGGGCTCGGCCCAGACGTCGGTGTGTTGGTCGAAGCCGGCGACGGCGCGGCGAAGCAGCGACCGCTCATTGCGCTGAATGAGGATCTCGTCCTGGGGATGGGGAGCGTCTTCAAAATCTTCTTACTGGCCGCCTTCGCCAGGTTCGTCGAGCAAGGCGATGCGAGCTGGGAGCAGCCGTTCCGGATCACGGCGTCTGATCGCATCCCACACAGCGCCGTGCTGGAGCGTTTGCCGGACGGCCACGAGATCACGGCCCGTGGCCTGCTCGTCGCGATGATGGGACAGAGCGACAATACCGTGACGCAGATGCTCGTCGACGTGCTGCCGCCCAGCGCGGTCGACGACGTGATCCGGCTGGCCGGGCTGGCATCGACGACGGTCGACTGCGACCTCCGTGCCCTCTATGCCCGAGCGGCTGTTGAGCCGGATCTCGAGCCGAATGTTGGCCGGACAACGGTCGCCGATATGGTCAGATTCTACCGATTCGCGCTGTGGGGCGGTCTGCTTCGCGATCCAGGGACCGAGATGACCTTCCGGGATATTCTTGAGAGTGAGAATCGGGATCAGGGGACGAACTGGGGCCGCGGACTGACGTGCCTGCGCAAGAGCGGCTTTCTCGCTCCGCCACCGCTGCTCGGGGTCGGCTTCGTCGGGGCCATGCTGGGTGGTACGAAGCCGCTGGTCTTCGCCTTCGCCCTCAATCGCCACACTGACCTGGTCGAGGGGGAGGAGCTCGCCGCCGCCTTCGGTCCGGTCATTCACGACACCCTGATCTGGGCCATCGCCGAGGGGTCCAATCGATTGCCATAGGGTTGGGTAGCCATCGCTCAGCCGGAACCATTCGCTCGGGGGAGCTGCCATGAACATCGCGCTGCGGGAAGACATGACGCCGGGCGACTCGCTCCCGGAGCGGCTCGCGTACCTGGAGCGAATCGGGATCGAGGGGATCGAGCTCTCAGCCGGTTCGCTGCGGTTGCCGGACGACGAGGTGCTGGCCGCGTTCGCCGGGTCGTCCGTCCGGGCGGCGAACATCGCCGGTGGGATGAAGCTGCTCGACCCGGATCCGGCGGTCCGTTGGCGGTCGATGGATCTGTCCCGGCGGCGGCTGGCGCTGGCTGGGGAACTCGGAGCGGCCGGGGTGCTGGAGGTGCCGCAGTTCGGCCGGGGTCCCGCCCTGCCCGACCTGTCGCCGTACCGGACCGGCACCGAGCTGGAGGCGGACCTGCTGGCGACCCAGCTGGCCGAGCTGGCGCCCGTCGCGCTGGCGGCCGGCGTCCCGCTCTTCCTGGAGCCGCTCAACCGGTACGAGGCGTATCTGGTCAACCGGATCGAGCAGGGCGTTGACTTCGCCAGGGCCGCCGGGCCGGGAATCGCGACGATGGCCGACTTCTTTCACATGAACATCGAGGAGATCGACATCGTGGCCAGCATCCGTGCCGGCGGCGAGCGGATCGCCTACGTCCACGTCGCTGACAGCAACCGGCAGCAGCCCGGAAACGGCCACCTCGACTTCGGGCCAGGCTTTCGGGCGCTCAAGGAGATCGGCTACGACGGCTGGGTCGGCATCGAGTGCCGGATCGTCGGGCCGTTCGACGACGCCCTCCGCGAGACGGTCGCTTACGTTCGATCGCTGTGGGGCAACGCCTGATCCTCCGGCTGGATATCAGGGGAAGCGAATGCCGAGTTTGATCGATCGCTCGGGGTGCTCGTCGATCTCCCGGTAGGCCCCGGCGCTGTCCTCGAATGAGACGATCGGCGTGATGATCCCGTCGGTACGGAGCCGGCCGGTCGTCAGCCAGTCCAGGCTGACATCGACCATGCGTTCCAGATCCCAGCGGGGTGCGTCGCGCATCGGCAGGCTCTCGGCCCGGACCGAGATCATCTGGAGCCGGTTGACGTGGAACTCGTCGCCCAGGTAGACGCCGAGCGCTTCCCGGCCATAGAACGAGACCAGGCAAACCGTCCCGCCGAACCGGGTCGCCCGGATCGCCTGGTTGAGCGCGTACGTGTTGCCGGACGTCTCGATGGCGACGTCGACACCGAGGTCGTTGAACTGCGTCGGCGTCTCGTGATAGCCACCGACCAGACGCCGTCTCGGTGCTTCGGTCCGGAACGTCGCCGGGGCGCTCAGCCGCCGGACGGCCAGCCCGGCGTCGCCGTCGTCCGCGGTCGGGTCCAGCGCGATGTCCGCGCCGAGCGCGAGGGCGACCGCCCGCCGTCGCTCGATGGGGTCGAGGGCGATGACGCGGCTGGCGCCGGCCAGCCTAGCGAGCTGAAGCGCCATCAGGCCGATCGCGCCCAGCCCGAAGACCGCGACCGTGTCGCCCAGTTTGATCCCGCCGTCGCGGATGGCGTAGGCCATCACCGCCGGGTCCAGGCAGACAGCCGCCTCATCGCTGAGTCCGTCGGGCATCGGGTCGGCGTCGGTCTCCTCGGCGGTCTGCGTCTCCCGGATCGGGAAGTGCCCGAAGACGCGGTCGCCGACCGTGAATCGGGAGACGTCGCCGCCGATCTCCGAGACGATCCCGGTCGCCATGTTGCCAAGGCCACGCGGGAAGCCGTGAACCGCGTCGCCGGCTGGTCGAGGGACGACCGCGCCGAGCACCGGGTCGTAGGGCCGGTTAGCGGACGGCTCGTTGCGGTAGCCGACGAGCTCGGTGCCATGCTTGGGAGAGGCGAAGGTCGTGCGAATCCGGATCTGCCGGGGGCCGAGCGGCGCGTCGTCGTACGTATCGAGGACGGGAACGCGGGGTTGGATCGCTCGGAGTGCGCGTGGCATCTAGGTCTCCTCTTGATCGAATCGACGGATGGGGCGGCGCACCCTCGCGTGGAATGAATCGTACGGCAGCCCGGGTGCCTCGGCGGGAACCTGTCGTCGGGTCCATACGGGCGAGTTCCCCCACAACTTCATCATCGAGGGCTACAACGACGACGGGCCGGTCGACTTCCCCAAGGATGGCAGGACCTTCGATTGGACCTTGCCGGACGACCTCCACCCGGGGACCCACGCGTTCTACCGCGGAGTCGGCAACCACCGTGCCCAGGGCATGGAAGGCGAGATCACCATCTCGTAATGAGCGGCAGCTCTGCCAGTTCCGATGAGAACGCGACGACCGCTTCGGAACAGTCCGGAGCAGTCGTCGGCGTGGCGGGCCCGGATCATCGCCCGAAACGTGCGCCACCCGCGGGATCAGCCAATCAGCGTGTTGGCGAAGATCTGCCAGGCGAGGGCGGCTTTGGCGATCAGGCTGAGCCACATGTAGACCCGCTCGCCGAAGAGATAGTCCCGCCAGGGGCCGACCCCGTGGTACTGGAGGAGCATGTTGACGGCGAAGCTGCTGAAGGCGATCAGCAGACTGGCGAAGATGCCCCAGACGAAGCCGGGGACATTGCCGGCACCGTCGAAGCCGCCGGGAACGTCCAGCGCCGTCATGAAGATCAGGATCCAGGGGATGAGTCCGGCCCAGGTCCCGAACCAGAATGCCGACCAGTTGACGTTCTTCCCCGCCAGCCGGCGGTCGATCGTGTGGCGCTCCTGCATGAAGCCGAACAGGTTCATCGCCGCGGTCAGGCCGAACGCCCCGACCAGCGCGCGGTAGTCGCTGATGCCGGTAACAAGGGAGATCAGCACGATCATCAGGCCGGCCGAGAGGGCGTACTCGTACCAGCGCGTGTAGTGGATCCCGCGCTGGAGATTGGTCCGGTACCACGGGAACAGCATCGGCGACGCCATCAGCAGATGGTTGACCGCCGAGATCAGGAAGAAGACCGCGACCGCCGGGCCGATCGCCAGCCGGAACCAGATCTCGAAGACCGGGTCGGCTTCGCCAGGGGCGGCGGTCAGCGTGCTGGCCGTGACGGGAAGGGCGAAGTCGTTGGTCAGGATAAGGACGGCGATCGCCTGGATCAGGTGGGCCAGCCCCATGAAGACGTTGTAGAGCCGGAGCTGGTCAAGCGCCCGGTCATTCCGGGTGATGATCTCACGCTCGTCGAGCCCGCGATGCGGCGCGTCGGCCGTTCCTGCCACCATATGTCTGTCCCACTTCCACAGTGCATGGATCTCCAGGCGTCGCTGACCCTACGGTCATTCCATACCGGAAGGTCGTGTGCAGCTTGTGTGCCAGATGTAATCGGCCGCCCATCGCCGGAACCGATCCCGGCGGCCGAATGGCCGACCAATGCCTCGAGGATGCCGGGCTGTCCCGCGATCGCCATCGATCCGGGGTCGCGACATCATGCCCGCGAGAGGGCCGGGCATGGTACCGGTTGACCCGGTGCCACGCTCGGCCCTCTCGTCGACGTCTGCTCAGGCTGAAGGGGAAAGAGCTTCGGCCGCTGTTCGGTCACCGGTCCAGGGAATTGCCAGAATCGTCGTGATCCTCCCAGCCGAAAGAACGCGGCACCTCGGAACGGCGCCCTGGGGCACCGATCAGATCACGGTTCTGATAATGGCTGGCGTCCGACTCCCGTGGAGACCGACTGAGACGTCCCGCGAGACCGGAGCGCCGGCGGCCGGCCGCTCTCGTCGGTCCCGGGTCCGATGGCTCGTCTTCGAGACCACGGTTGAGGGACCCCCGCCGGCCGGCTTCGCGCCGGCCGGCTCGGTCGTTCCGACCGGATCGCTGGTTGGGGTCGTACTCGGCGCCGTTGTCCTGATACCCGTCGTAGCCCCGGTCCGGGTCGTCTCCGTAGCGGTCGTTCGAATAGCCAGCGTCGGACGAACCGTTGACCCCAGTGAGATCAGCCGCTGGCTGGCGCCGGGAACGGTGGTCCCCACCTCGCCCGTTCGACCCATCACGGTACCGAACGTCCTCATCGGAGAAACGCTGAGCGCCATACCGGTCGTCATCGTCCATTGATGGGTCAACGTCGCGGTCTCTGGACCACCGTGCCGGCTCAGCCGTCAGATACCGGTCCTCGTCCGTGTCCCGATACTGACCCGGGCGGCGGTCGTCGTAACGATCGGCGTACCGGGAGTCCTGTCGCCGGGACCGTTCCGGATACCGCTCATCCTCACGGGAACGATCGGATGCATACCGGTCTCCGTCGTTGGGACCGTCGTACCGGGCGCCGCTGCGATAGTCATCGCGATGGTCGTCGCGGTAGGGATCTCGGTCGAAGCGTCTGCCGTCCGAACGGAACCGGGCGTCGTCGCGCTCGGGCTCAGCGTATCGGAAACGCTCCCGGTCATCAGGCTCGTAATAAGGGTCCCGGTCCTCCGGCGTCGCGAAGTCCTGATCGTCGTAGTCGTCGTACTCATCGGCGTACCCACCCGCAGCCGCGACGGGCTCATCGCGGCTGCGGGGATCCCTCTCATACGGGTCGCGATCGCGTTGATCGAGGTCGTATGGGTCGACATCGTACGGCTCGTTCGCGGCGCGCTCATCGTCCGATCGGTAGCCGGCGGCGTAACGGTCATCATCCCGGTCGTAGTCGGAGCCGGAGCGGTCATAGCCACTGAGTTCCCGCTGGCGGTCCTGACCGTCGGCATACCCCGGCTGATGCCGATCGTCGTCGCGGTCGTCATCGAAGGGGGCCCGTTCCGACTGGTCCGATCGGGACCGACCTTCCGCGGCGATGTGCCGATTGGACCCTCCGCCAAGCTCCTGGAGGAGGTCTTCAGCCTGGTGGCGGAGCTCGTTGAACTCCGCTCCGGCCTCCATGGCGTAGTTGGCGGCATCGCTAAGCCAGCCGATCGCGTCCTCGGCCGCGCCCTGCTCCGGCATACGGCCGATCAGCATTCCCATGTTCAGGCGCATCGTGATGCCGCCGCGGATATCGCCGGCGTCATCGGCCGCGGTCACGGCGCGCTCATAGGAGGTGACGGCCTGCGGGTCGCCCATCACGTCCTGAGCGGTGGCGAGGTACTGGAGCGCCCGGGTGATCAGCTGAGCGTCGCCCAATGACTGAGCCGATTCGACGGCTCGCTGGTAATTCGCCAGCGCCGCCCGCAGGTCGCCGCGCTTCTGGGCGAGGTTACCCATCCGGCCGTAGAGAACGGTAGTGGTCTGGCGGTCGCCGCTCGACAGCGACAGCTGGAGGGCCTGGTCGAACAACTGCGATGCCTGGGTGAACTGACCAGTGTCGGCCGCCAGCCTGGCGAGCGCCGTCAGCGTCGTCACCTGATCCGCGGTCTGACCGAGATCGCGGTTGAGCTGGAGGGCACGGGTGAAACAGTCGCGAGCCCGGATGGTCTCGCGCTGTCCGGCGTAGATCTGTCCGAGCATGGTGAACGATTCCGCCTGCATGGCGACGTTGTGGTTCGCTTCGGCGAGCGAGATGGCATCGTGGGTAACGCGAATCGCGTCGTCGGTCTGTCCGAACATCGCGTAGGCCTGCCCGAGGCTCGACACCCACTGGGCTTCCTGTGCCTGGTCCTGGCTCCGCCGGGCCAGTTCGATCGCCCGGCTAAGATGGTCGATCGTCTCCGAGCCGCGGCCGAGCAGGGTGTGGGCAATCCCGAGACTTCCCTCGGCGCGTTGCTCGATCGCCACGTCGCCAATCTGGTTGCCAAGGAGTCGTGCCCGCTCGAACGCCCCGATGGCGGACTCGGCATTGCGCAACCGTAGCTCGCTCATCCCGAGACTGAGGGCCCAGTTCGCGGCGGCCTGGCGGTTCCCGAGCCGCTCCTCAATCCCAAGAGCCGCCCGTTCCATCTCGACGGCATCGAGTGTGTGGCCGAGGTCGCGGTGGGCAAGGGCGAGGGCCGTCACGCAGCGGGCCTCCAGCGCCAGGTCGGCTTCGTCCTGGGCGATGGTCAGCGCGTTCCGGTAGTAGGGCGTCGCCTCGTCCAGACGGCCGCTCTCGACCAGCGTATCCGCCAGTCCAACCAGGATTCTGGCTTCGAGGCGGGAATCGCCAGTGCGCTGGGCGGCGTCGAGGGCCTGGTGCTGAAGCGCGGCGACCGTCTCGAGATTGGCCGAGGGCGTCGTATCGATCTGGCGGACGAGGGCCTCGGCGACACCCTGGCGGTACTCCAGCCGCTCGGCGGCGGCTCCGGCCCGGCGGTAGAACGTCTGGGCCTGGTCGTCGTCATTCTCCCGGCGGAGGATGTCTCCCAGGACCAGCGCCGAGTCGACCTCGGCCGCGGTATCGTCCTTCTCGGGTCCGAGGTCGAGTTGCTGGTGGAGGAGGACGCGGGCTCGCTCCAGATCGCCGACCTCGACCGCCCGGCGGCCGAGGCGCCCGAGGGCCAGCCGGCCGCCGCGGATGTAACTCGCCTTCTGGGCTGAGGCATAGGCGTCGCGAAGGAGCTTGTCGCGCTCGTGGGCAGGGTCGTCGACCGGGACCAGGCTGTCGAGCCGGAGTGCCGCGTCGACGACACAGCGGTCGAACCCCTTGGCCCTGGCGGCGGCGTAGGTGAGCCGGGCGAGCGTCTGGGCGAATTCACGGTCGCTGACCGTGCGCTCGGAGATCGTCGTATCGAGGGCGCGGAAGTCCTCGTCGGCCAGCGAATCGAGGATGACCGCATTGCGCGCTTCCTGGGTGGCGTTCTGGATCGTGCGGCGCCGGCCGACCACCTCCCGGGCGAGATGAACGATCGCGTTGGCGCCGTGGTGGCGACCGCGACCGCCGAGTCGCGCCATGAGGTTCACCACGGTCGGACCTCCGTTCCACTGGTCGACGCGGATGTATCGTGAGACGATGTCGAGCGGGAACCGAGTTGCCCGGAGTGCGATCGCGTCGGCATCGGGGCCGGACCCGGTAGAGGCGACCATGTCGTCTGACTGGGCAGGGGACAGAAAACCGATGCCGGCATGCAACGCTCCTCCGTGGAGTTGAGCGGTGATTCCGCCCGGATGAACCCGCCCCGGCCGCGATTCGGGATCGTCGACGGCGGTGTGGGTAGCGATGCCGGGCGGGACGCGGCGTCAGGGTGCCTGACTCTTGAGGCTTGAATGAGTTTACCATCCTGCCCCCCACTCATCGGGCGGCGATCGCCACTGGCCAGATCATGATAGAGTCCCGTCGTTTCAGACCAGCGGACACGACAGGAGCGAGCGAGTGATGGGGTTTGCCGAGCGCCTCGATCAGCGGATGCGAGCGGTCGACAGTCTGGTCTGCGTCGGCCTGGATCCAGATTTCGACCGCCTGTTCCCGGACGGTGAGCCTGCATCTGCCGCGGAAGCGGCGGATACCATCGTCCGGGTCAACCGGACCATCATCGAGGCGACCGGTCCCTACGTCTGCGCCTACAAGCCGAATCTGGCCTTCTACCTTCCGCTGGGAGCGGATGGAGTGCGGGCCTTGATCGAGACCCGGCGCCTCATTCCGACGGACATCCCGGTCATCCTCGATGCTAAGGCCAACGACATGGGTAATACAGCCGAGCGCTACGCCGAAGCCTATCTGGACCGGTGGGGGTTCGACGCGATAACCGCGAATCCCTATCTTGGTGAGGAGGGACTCGCGCCCTTCCTGCGCCGGGAAGGGAAGGGTGTCCTGATCCTCTCGAAGAACAGCAACTCGGGAAGCACTGACTTTCAGGATCTGATGATGGGAGATACCGGACTGGTCCTCAGCGATCTGGTCGCGCGCCGCGCCGCTGAATGGCAAAGCGTCTACCCGGCATCGGTTGGTCTGGTTGTCGGGGCGACGTTCCCGGAGCGGCTGGGGCAGATCAGGGCGCTGGCACCTAATCTCCCGATCCTGCTGCCGGGCGTCGGAGCCCAGGGCGGCGATGTGGCGTCGTCAGTGCGGGCTGGCTGTGACCGAGACGGTCGCAATCTGCTCGTCTCGGCCGGGCGCTCAATCATGTACGCCGGGAGCGGCGACGAGATCGGGCCAGCCGCGGCCGCGGCCGCCCACGAGCTGCGCGATGAGGTGAACCGCCACCGGATGGTTTCGACCGGGTGAGCTGGCCGTTCGGAGCACGTCGTCATGGGACGCAGCGCACCGCTGCCGAAAAACACCAAACGGGCTGAGAGAGACGCTCAGCCCATCATGGTGTGACAGGGTTGGGCCGGGAATCAGGCCGCGTTGCGGCGGCGGCGGCGCTCGGCCTTGCGGCGCTTGGCACGGTTCTCTTCCTGGACGCTGATGAAGCGCAGACCACGGCGGTGCTCGCGGATCACACCGGAGCGCTCGATGGTCTTGGTGAAGCGCTTGAGCAGCTGGTCGAAGCTCTCGGAGTCTCGCATCTCAACACGCATACGCGATTGTCACCATTCCTGAGGCGGTCATGCACTGACCAGACGTGTTCGGTTCGGACATCTCCACGGCGACGGATCGCCGTGGCAACACCGGCGAATTGTAGCCCATCACGTTCCAAGGGGCCATCCTGGCGCCGTGTCGTTGGACCGCCCGCGTCGGCTATCATCGTCCCACCTGCTGATCCGGTCTAGATATGAGTGCCCAATGACGAGAGGGACGCTGTGCTCGCCAAGGTGTTTAGCTGCGCGGTCGTCGGGCTCAACGGGGTTCTGGTCGAGGTGGAGGTCGATGTTGGGAGCGGCACCCCAGGGATCGTGATGGTTGGCCTGCCGGATACCGCGGTCCAGGAGAGCAAGGAACGGGTGCGAGCCGCGATCCGGAACTCCGGAGGCCGGTTTCCTCACGGCAAGGTCACGATCAACCTCGCTCCGGCTGACCTGCGGAAGAACGGTCCAACCTACGACCTCCCAATCGCGATCGGCACCCTCGTCGGCGGCAGGCAGATCGCGGCCGACCTCACCGATGCCCTGATCGTCGGGGAACTGGCCCTCGACGGAGCCACCCGGCATACGCCTGGCATCCTCTCGATGATGACGCTGGCGCAGGAGTGCGGGCTGAAGCGGGCCTTCATCCCGGCCGCCGACGCGTCGGAGGCCGCGCTGGTCGACGGCGTCGCGGTCTACCCGGTCCGGACGCTGGCCGATCTCGTCAATCATCTCTCCGGAGACGTGCCGATCGAGCGGCAGGAGGCCGGCATCATCGGCGCCGCCGAGGTCTCGGCGACGATCGTCGACTTCGGGGAGATCCGGGGCCAGGAGCACGTCAAGCGGGGCCTGGAGGTCGCGGCGGCCGGCGCCCACAACGTGATCATGTCCGGTCCGCCGGGCTCCGGCAAGACGATGGTCGCGCGGGCGCTGCCGGGCATCATGCCGTCGATGTCGCTCGACGAGGCGCTCGACGTGACCAAGGTCTACAGCGTCCGTGGCCTGCTGCCGCCCGAGACGCCGCTCATGCGCGAGCGGCCGTTCCGCTCGCCGCACCACACGACATCGAGTGCCGGGCTGATCGGCGGTGGATCGTGGCCCAGGCCGGGCGAGATCAGCCTGGCCCATCGCGGCGTCCTGTTCCTGGACGAGTTGCCCGAGTTCAACACGGCGACGCTGGAGATGCTGCGCCAGCCGCTCGAGGATCGCCGGGTGACACTGGCCCGGGCGGCGGGGACGGTCTCGTTCCCGGCCAACTTCACGCTGGTCGCCGCGATGAACCCCTGCCCCTGCGGGCACCTCGGCGACCCGACCCACGCCTGCCGGTGCTCGGCGCAGTCAATCCAGCGCTATCAGAAGAAGATCAGCGGGCCACTGCTCGACCGGATCGATATCCACCTCGACGTGCCACGGGTGGAGTACGACCAGCTGACCGAGCGCCGGGACGGCGAGTCATCCGTCTCCGTCCGGCAGCGGGTCGAATCCGCCCGGACGATCCAGGCCGAGCGCTTCGCCGGCGAGCCTGGCGTCACCAACGCCGACATGGGACCGCGGCAGCTCGCCCGCTTCGCCGTGTTGGATGACACCTCGGAGCGACTGCTGCGAACGGCGGTCCGGCAACTCGGACTGTCCGCTCGCGGATACCACCGGGTGCTGAAAATCGCCCGGACGATCGCCGATCTCGATCGCGCCGTGGACATCCTGCCGGTCCACGTCGCCGAGTCGCTCCAGTACCGGCCCCGGCAGGCGCAGGCCTGACATCACTGGACGAAGCGACGCAGCTGGGGACGCCGACTCGAACCTCGAACCGACAGGAGGCCCCGATGTCCGAGAACGATTCCCGGCGCCAGCGTCAGGATCCATACACCCAGAACCCGTATGACCGTAACCCGTACGACGGGAATCCTCAGGACGAGCTGCCGGGGAGCCGGCCGCGGCGTCGGCGGACCGCCCTGATCGTCGTCCTGAGCGTCGTCGGACTCTGCCTGCTGATCTGTATCGGCGGCGGCGTATACGCTTTCACCCAGATCGGTCCCGGGATTCGCGATTCCGTCCGCGAGCTGACGTCGACTGAAGTTGCCTCCCAGCTTGAGCAGGCCGGCGCGACGGGACCCGGCAACTTCGTCATCACGGACGAGCAGTTGACGACCGGCATCAACCGGCAGTTGGCAGCGGGAGATTCCGGCTCGATCAAGGGCGTGGAAGTCATGATCGACACGACCGGCGTCGAGATCGTGGTCGACCTGGGCGGTCAGACCGCCGGCTACCGCGCCGGCCTGGAAGTGGACGATGGCAGGATCCAGGTCACCAACCCGCAGGCCGACGCCGGCATCATCGGCAACCTGATCCCGACGGACTGGATCGCCGGCGGGCTCGAGGACGGCCTGAATGCCTACTTCGAAGCCAATAACCTGACTGTGACGTCAGTCGAACTCGCGCAAGGACAGGTTCAGATCGCGACGCAGCAGCGCTAGCGTCTGGATGAGGTTCGGTTGGATCGGCACTGGCGCGTTTCGGTGTTGGGACATGGCTCTCGCTCTCGCGTCCCGCTTCGCTGGCTGCGCTCGCCCTGCTCGCCGCGAGGCGCCATACCGCGTAACGGTGCCCGTGTCCGCGAGCGACCGGTTTCAAAGGCGACAAGGCAGGAACGAACACCGTCTCGCCTGGGGAGGGCCGCCGAATGTGGCGATCAAGGACGACCGGCTCAGCTTGCGGGACCGTTCCGATCAGCCACGGTCTCCAGTACCTCGGCCTTCAATGGATCGAGGTCGACCTCGATGGCGTCGGCCCGCTTGGTGTAGGAGCGGGAGCGGTGTGGGTCGTCCATCATGGCGGCGTTGGTCCGGACGTTGATGAGGGCGGCATGGGCGGCCGCGACCGCCAGCCAGGCGCCGACCGAGCAATCGGCCAGCGCGTGCCGGCTGCCGAGCCGTGCGACCGGCGTCAGGGTCAGCAAGGTCGTCCGGCAAAGTTCGGCGACGGCCAGCGGGACGTCGGCGGCAACGAGCAGGGCGTCCTGCTGGGCGGCCCGCCGTACCTCTCGCTCGGTCTCGCCGGCCTTCGGCAGGCGCGTGGCCTGGATGTACTGCCCGTAGGCCAACTCGTCCTGTGCCGACAGGTCGACCAGCCGCCGGGTCGCGTCCCCAAGCAGAACGACGGCTTCGGTCAACTCGGTCGGGACCGTCGCGGGGTCCTTCTTCCGGGCGATCGTCATGTTCGCGACCATGCTGCCCAGCCCGGCCGCCAGCGCTCCGACCAGCCCGGCGACACTTCCGCCGCCTGGGGCCGGGGCTCCGCTACTGACCGCCTCGATGTAGCTCTGCAGCGTGCGTGATTCCTGGGCCGCGACGCGCTCGTCCAAGGGTGTGCTCCCGTACCTTCTATCCGTTGCCAGGGTCCCGCTCACGGGGGCAAGTGTACCGAGCGTCTCGATATCAAATCGAGGAAGTGACGGACGGTTCGGTCAGGCAGCGACCGGTGGCACGGCCGGATTGGTCGGCGCGATCCGGAGCGACTCGACGAGGCGACGGTAGAGGTCGTCGGTCGCAAGGAGCTCGGCGTGCGTCCCCCGAGCCCGGACGGAACCGCCGTCCATGAGAATGATCTGGTCGGCGTCGAGGACCGTCGAGAGCCGATGGGCGATCGTGACGACGGCGCCGGAGGCGGCGATGCGCTGGATGCACCGCTGCACTGCCGCCTCGGTCAGGCCGTCGAGCTGGGCTGTCGCCTCGTCCAGAAGGAGCACCTTCGGCGAGCCGACCAGGACGCGGGCCAGGGCGATCCGCTGGCGCTCGCCGCCCGAAACGGTCGTCACCGAGATCGGGGTGTCGAGTCCGTCGGGCAGGGCGCGTACCCGCTCGTCAAGCTGGACCGAGCGCAGGGCATCCCAGATCGCGGCGTCGTTCACGTCCGGGTAGCTGAATCGGAGGTTGTCACGGAGCGTGCCGGGCAGGAGCGGACCGTCCTGCTCGACGTAGGCGATTCGCTCCCGGATCGAGGCCAGCGAGCGCTGGTCGTACGGGACGCCGTCCAGACGAAGTTGCCCCTGCTCTGGCCGGAGGAAGCCCAACATCAGCGAGAACATCGTGCTCTTGCCGGCCCCGGATGGTCCGACGATCGCGACGTGCCCGGTCCGCGGGATGGTGATGGTCACGTCGTCGACGGCCGGCGCCAGGCCGGGACCATACCGGGCCGTGACATGATCGAATGAGATGACCGCCGGAGCATCGTCACCGTCATCCCATTTAGCGGCTTTGGTGGGATCTGGCGCGCTGATGGGATCGGTCGGTTCCTCCTCCAGCGATTCGATCTCCTGGATCCGACGCGCGGCGGCGATACCGGACTGCAGGGTCGTGATCGCGCCGGTCAGCGTCCCGACCGGCCCAGCAAGCTGGAACGCGTAGAGGAGGAAGGCGATCAGACTGGAGACCGCCAGCAAATCCTGGCTGACGCGCCAGGCACCGACGCCCAGGATGGCGATGATTGCCAGCTGTATCCCGCCGCCGGCGACGGCCTGGACCACCGCCCCGATCCGCACTGCTCTGATGCTCTGGCCGGCCGACTCCTGAGCGTGGACGAGGACGAGATCACTTTCCCGCGCCTCGGCCTGGCTGGTCTTCACCGTCCGGATCGCCCGGAGGGACCCTTCCAGCCGGCCCCCGAGTCGACCGACGGCCTCCTGCGCTCGCGTCTGGGCCGTTGCAAGGCGTGGCATCAGGACCGCGAAGGCGACGAAGACGAGCGACAGGGAGGCCAGGGTCGTGGCAAGCAGCACCCAGTCGAGGATCGCCATCAGGACGACCGAGCCAACGATCCCGACCACGGCGTTGATGATCCCGACGATGCTCGTCGAGGCCGCCTGCCGGAGCAGCACCGTGTCGGAGGTCACCCGCGTCGTCAGTTCGCCGCTCGATCGTGTGGCGAGGTCGCCAATCCGGAGACGGAACATTCGCCGGACGAGCCGGCGGCGGGCGTCGAGGACGATGTTCTCGGCGACTTGGCCGAGCAGGATCAGCTGGGCGAACGCGACGATGCTGCCGACGACGAGCAGACCGACCAGCGCGATGACGGCGGTGTCGATCCGGAGCGACGTGTCCAGACTGTCCAGCACCCACTTCGTGACCAGCGGCGTCGCCAGGCTGGTCCCGGTCCCGATCAGGCCGAGCAGTATCCCGACGAGCAGGGCGACGCGGTGCGGTCGGACGAAGGACCAGAGCAGCGGCAGGCTGCCGCCACGGCGGACCTCGGTGCCGGGGACGGGGGAGGCAGTGTCAAGGGCGGAAGGCAATGAAGGCACCCCCTGAGCGGGACCATGTCTGATATGCATGTTCGTGTTCATAATGGTCGGCAATGGATACGGGGATGGTTCGAGGGCGTCGCGTTTCGGTCACGGTCGGGCGGCATCGGCCAGAGCGGACTGGCCGTCCCAGCCCGGTCGGTCGACTGGGTGCCCCGCACGGAAAAGACGAGCGGGACCGCTCGGCATCGAGCGGTCCCGTCGGGTCGGTGGGCGCAACAGGACTCGAACCTGTGACCTCACGGATGTGAACCGTGCGCTCTAACCAACTGAGCTATGCACCCCGGTTTCCTTCTGTGAACGGTGGGCGGAGTATAGCAAGCGCCGCCGACCCTGCCTACCAATGGACGAGCCGGCGGCGCCGTGATCTGGCCTGGGGTCCGGCTGGTTCTCAGCGGGCGGCTAGCCGACCCGGGCAATGCACTCGACTTCCAGTCTGACGCCGCGCGGCAGGGCGGCGACCTGGACGGTGCTGCGGGCCGGCTTGTGGTCGCCGAAGTGGCGGCCATAGACCTCATTGAAGGCGGCGAAGTCCGCAAGGTCGGTGACGAAGCAGGTCGTCTTGACGACCTGACCCATCGACGCCCCCGACGCCTCCAGCACCGCCGCCAGGCTGGCCATGACGCGGTCGGCCTGCTCGGTGATTCCACCAGGAACCACCTCCATCGTGCCGGGGTCCAGCGGAATCTGCCCGGAGGTATAGACCAGACCGCCCGTGACGATCGCCTGAGCGTACGGCCCGATCGCGGCGGGTGCCTTGTCGGTCGAGATCGTTTCGAGTGAAGTGCTGGACGACGTCGTTTCCATCCCTGTCTCTCCCTGTCTCTGGACTCGTGACCGACGGTGCGAAGCCAGTCGTCGCGACGGTCAACGCCACGTTGAGCCGGCTCAATGCGGTACTATCCGCCCAGTAACAGGCTGCCCATCTGGCGCAGCCCACGTCACGGCATCCTAACAGGACATCAGGCCAGATCAATGGTCGGCCCCGCCACGACGGTAAACGAGCGGTCTCCGCTAGACGGTCGCGCGGCAAATCCGGATCGAGTCACCTCGGCCGGGATGGCATCGCTCCTTGGGGAGGCAGCTTGGTTGGATCTCCTTCGGCACTCCTTCCAACACGTCTGCGGGTGCAGACCACAACCGGACGACGGCCGCTCGAGCGGCTGGCATGGCGGGCGACGGCGGTCGTCGCGGGTCTGCTTCTCGTACTGGTCTCGACGTTGACCATTTATGGGTTCTCCCATCGCGACCAGATCTATGAAGGCGTCTCGGTCGCCGGGATCGATCTGTCCGGTCTGAGCCGGGCCGAAGCCACCGAGCGGCTCGAGGCGACCGGCATCACATACGGTCAGACGCCCATGACGCTCAATGCCGACGGAGAGACCTTCGTTGCCGCGCCGACCGAGATGGGTTTCGATCTCGACAGCGCTGGCTCCGCCGAGCGAGCCTTCGGTTTCGGGCGGGATGGATCGCTTTGGCGGCGGACGCAGGACTGGGTCATCGGCATGACCAGTGGTGCGCCGGCTTCCGCTGAGGTCCAGATCGATCAAGGCACGCTCGACAGCTTTGTCGCCGCCCGTTCGGACGACCTGCATGTCGCGCCGGTCGATGCTCGCGTCGACCTGTCGAGCGGCTCGCCGGTCCTGCAGCCGGACGCGAACGGCCGCGACCTCGACGTTAACGGGAGCGCCTCGAGAATCGTGGCGACGCTGCGCTCGATCGCTCCTGGTCCTGTCTCGCTCATCACGACGACGACCCAGCCTACCATCAGCGCCGCGTCGCTGCAGGGAGCCGTGCCACTTGCCGTCGCCGCGACGGACGCGCCGTTCACGCTGACGGCGGCCGAGGGAAGCTGGGGGATCGATCAGGCGCGTCTCAGCCAGATCGTCGCCGTCGATCCCGCTACCGCGAAACTCGAAGTGGACCGGGATCCGGTCGAATCGGTGGTCAGGGGCATCGCCACCGAGATCGACCGGCCGGCGGTCAATGCCGGGATTCAGGTTGGCGCTAACGGCGTACTGACCGTCGTGCCGGGCCAGGATGCGGCTACCGTCGATGTCCGGGCCACGACCGATCAGGCGGTCGCCGAGATCGCCTCCGGTGCCAATACCATCGACGTGAGCGTCGTTCGCGCCGCGCCGGGAATCACCGACGCGATGGCGACGGCCGGTATCGCTGAAGCGAACGGCTACCTCGACGCGGGTCTGACCATCACATGGGACGGTGGGAAGCAGCAGCTGAAGCGGGCTGACCTATTGGGGGCGCTCGTCATCTATGACGCCGGTGGCGACCCGTTTCTGTTCCAGTTCGACGCCGACATCATCGGCAGTCTGCTCGCGCCGGCCTTCGATCGGGTCGACGACCCGGCCGAGGACGCCCGGTTCCGGCTCGTCGATGGCAAGGTCACCCAGACCCAGCGCTCCGGCGACGGCCGGGTCGTCGATCGCGAGGCGACGATGAGCGACGTGATCGACGGGATCTACGGGCACAAGCCGCAGGTGCCGATGGTCGTCGTCGACGACAAGGCAACGGTGACCGACGACATGGGCAAGTCGATCGAGACGCCCGATATGCTGGCGCAAGGAATCACCTACTACACGGGGTCCAGCGAGCCGCGCCGCCAGAACATCGAGCAGGCGGCGTCGCTGGAGGATGGCTGGCTGGTCCCGCCGGATGGGATCTTCAGCTATGACGACCTGCTGGGCGCCGTCGACGAGGGCAACGGTTTCGATACCGGCTTCGGCATCGTCGCCGACGAGGAGCGAGGCGGCGTCACGACCGCGCCAGTCATGGGCGGCGGCATCTGCCAGGTCTCGACCACGATCTTCCAGGCCGCCTGGTGGTCTGGCCTGGAGGTCGTCGAGCGCTACCAGCACCCGTACTGGCTCTCCGGCTATGGGGTCGCACCTCTCGGCCGGGAAGGGCTTGACGCGATGGTCAACATCGAGGATGACTGGTCCCTCGACCTCAAGCTCCGCAATACGACCGGTAACTGGGTCGCCTTCGTCATCACCGCCGATGGCGACGCCCTGACCGTCTCGCTCATGGGGACCGATCCGACGTGGACGATCGACGTGAGCGACCCGATCGAGACTGGCCGCACGACGGCCAGCGACGAGACGGAGTACGTCGACTCGCCGGAACTGGCTCCGGGTGAGGAGCTCCAGGTCGAGCACGCCGCGGACGGGTTCAGCGTTCGCCTCGACCGGACCGTTACCGACCGCAACGGCAAGGTGATCCTCACCGATGACGTCGAGAGTGACTACGCCCCCTCCCGAAACCTGATCCTGCGGGGCACCGGTGGTTCATCCTGATTGGACCGGCCCTCGGTGACCAATCGCCGATAGTGGCCGAAAATCGCATCTGCCCAACGACGACGGTGCCGATCGATCGGCACCGTCGTCGTTGGTTTTCAAAACCAGTCGATAACAGCGATAACGGATCGGGCGAAGGGGTGACGGGGAGGCACGGTAGGGTTCACGATTCCTTGACACGGTGACGAGCGGCGGTGATACTCCGTGAGCCCCGAATCGACGGGGGCGGCGCGCCGGAGACGGGGCGCGGACCAGGCCGGGCGAGAACCGGGCTGGGCGTCGATGAGGGGCTGAGTCGGACCCAGTGCCCAGACGAGTGACTCGGACAGAGTCCTTGACACGGGACAGTGGACGCCCTAGACTCCTCGGGCTGTGGGGACGCAGCGACCGCGGCGACGCGGGGACCAAACGCCGGACGGACACGTATGCGTGTCACGAGAAGGCGGGTCGATCCAGACATTGACAGGTTGGCGATAGGGGTCACGACGGGTGTCTGGTGACAGGCAGTGCGGTGGTGACCAGCGGCGCGCCGAAGACGGAGCAAGAGGACGTGGACGCGGGGCGATGGGACTGAGGGTGGCCTGCGGGTGACCCACGGTCCGAGCGAGGCGACGCCCACGGCCCGGCGGGAAGCCGTTGGGGGTGGGGGTCGGCGAACGCTCCTGATGGAGAGTTTGATCCTGGCTCAGGATAAACGCTGGCGGCGTGCCTAATGCATGCAAGTCGAACGGGGTGCCTTCGGGTACTTACGTGGCGGACGGGTGAGGAACACGTGGGGAATCTGCCCTGAGGTGGGGGGTAGCCCGTGGAAACATGGGGTAATTCCGCATAGCCTCTTCTGCTGGTAGGGTGGAAGAGGAAAGCCGGGAGTGATTCTGGCGCCTTGGGAGGAGCCTGCGGCCGATTAGCTAGCTGGTGGGGTAACGGCCTACCAGGGCGATGATCGGTAGCTGGTCTGAGAGGACGGCCAGCCACAGGGGAACTGAGACACGGTCCCCACTCCTACGGGAGGCAGCAGCAAGGAATTTTCCGCAATGGGGGCAACCCTGACGGAGCAACGCCGCGTGCGGGATGACGCCTTTCGGGGTGTAAACCGCTTTTGTCAGGGACGAAGGCTGGGGTGACCCGGTGAGACGGTACCTGGCGAAGAAGGTCCGGCTAACTACGTGCCAGCAGCCGCGGTAATACGTGGGGACCGAGCGTTGTCCGGAATTACTGGGCGTAAAGGGCGTGCAGGTGGTTCGTCAAGCTTGGCGTGAAAGCCCCCGGCTCAACCGGGGAGGGTCGTCGAGGACTGGCGGACTTGAGGGGCGCAGGGGTCGGTGGAATTCCGGGTGTAGTGGTGAAATGCGTAGAGATCCGGAGGAACACCAGTGGCGAAGGCGGCCGACTGGGCGCACCCTGACACTGAGACGCGAAGGCGTGGGGAGCGAACGGGATTAGATACCCCGGTAGTCCACGCAGTAAACGATGTCGACTAGGCGTGGGGGGACTTGACCCCCTCCGTGCCGGAGCTAACGCGGGAAGTCGACCGCCTGGGGAGTACGGCCGCAAGGCTAAAACTCAAAGGAATTGACGGGGGCCCGCACAAGCGGCGGAGCGTGCGGTTTAATTCGAAGCGACGCGAAGAACCTTACCAGGGTTTGACATGTCCCTGCAGGACCGGGAAACCGGGAAGCCTTCGAGGGTGGGACACAGGTGCTGCATGGCTGTCGTCAGCTCGTGCCGTGAGGTGTTGGGTTAAGTCCCGCAACGAGCGCAACCCCCGTGGCTAGTTACGATGTCTAGCCAGACGGCCCCGCAAGGGGAGGAAGGAGGGGATGACGTCAAGTCAGCATGGCCCTTACATCCTGGGCGACACGCACGCTACAATGGCCGGGACAGAGGGCAGCCAAACCGCGAGGTGGAGCGAATCCCAGAAACCCGGTCCCAGTTCGGATTGCGGGCTGCAACTCGCCCGCATGAAGGTGGAGTCGCTAGTAACCGCAGGTCAGCAGTACTGCGGTGAATATGTTCCCGGGCCTTGTACACACCGCCCGTCACGTCATGGAAGCCGGCAACGCCTGAAGCCGGTGGGCCAACGTCTTTCGGGACGAGGCAGCCGTCGAGGGTGGGGTTGGTAACTGGGACGAAGTCGTAACAAGGTAGCCGTAGCGGAAGCTGCGGCTGGATCACCTCCTTTCTAGGGATGTCGCGCTGGGCCGGGCGACCGGTGGCAGCGACGCAGTTCATGGTCAAGGGGATGTCGACCGGCAGGGTCCCGGCAACGGGGCGCTGGCGGAGCTGGTGTGGGACCTGGACGAGCGGAGCGGTGGGGTGCGGGTGGCGACACGCGCACGGGAGCCGGTCATCCGCCACGGGGGAGCACGGGAGATGTCCCTGGGTCCGCGAGGACCCAACAGACGGACACGGCAGCGGCTCGTGGGGTCCTGGTGTGACCCCCCGGCCGGACGATCGCGACGCGGCCCACCCCCCTCTTGCTCCGTCTTCGGCGCGACGCCAGTATTCCCGGCATAGCCAGGGGCGCGTAGCTCAGTTGGTTAGAGCGCAGCCCTGATAAGGCTGAGGTCCCTGGTTCGAATCCAGGCGCGCCCACCCTCTTTGGAGCGGACGCGAATGACGGGAATGAATCGTCAGTCTCAATTCACATTGACAGCAGAATTTACGCGCAGAGCGCCCATCATCCTGATGGGACATGGAACGATGCGGTGACGCTGGTCACTCGCTCCGTTGGGAGCGGGATGTGCCAGGCGACCGCGCGCGTCATGACTGCAGCGCGTGTGATGGTGTGAGGGCGAGAAAGATTAGAGAGGGCACGGGGTGGATGCCTAGGCGCAGGTGGCCGAGGAAGGACGTGGCCACGCGGCGAAACGCCCTGGGGAGCCGCTGGCAGGCGATGATCCAGGGGTGTCCGAATGGGGCAACCCCGCTCCGGGAACGGAGTGACCCGTGGGGGACACCCACGGGAGGTAAGTCCGGGAACTGAAACATCTCAGTACCGGGAGGAAGCGAGAGGATTCCCCCAGTAGCGGCGAGCGAACGGGGAGGAGCCGAAACCGGTCTCGTGGCAGAGGCTGCCGCCGATGCGGGACCGGGGTTGGACGGGCGACGTGGAGCGACCGGCAGGAAGCTCGCTGAGTGGTCTGTGGTCAGCCGAACCCCGCTGGAACGGGGGGACGAAGAGGGTGAGATCCCCGTAGGCGACGGCTGCAGGCGCTCGGTGATGTCGTTGCGTGAGTACCGCCGGACACGCGGAATCCGGTGGGAAGCGGGGTGGACCACCACCCAAGGCTAAATACCGCCTGCGACCGATAGCGAACCAGTACCGTGAGGGAACGGTGAAAAGCACCCCGTCAAGGGGAGTGAAACAGATCCTGAAACCCCGTGCTCCTGGCCGGTCGGAGCCCCATGCGTCATCCGGGACCAGCGCAGGCTGGCGAGGGATGGCAACAGATGCGGGTGACGGCGTGCCTTTTGTAGAATGAGCCGACGAGTGGTTCTTGGTGGCGAGGCTAAGCGAGCGACACGCGGAGCCGGAGCGAAAGCGAGTCCGAAAGGGCGAGGAGTGGCCAGGAACCGACCCGAAACTGGGTGAGCTACCCATGGGCAGGCTGAAGCGAGGGGAACACGCTCGTGGAGGGCCGAACCCAAGTCCGCTGCAAAGGGCTGGGATGACCTGTGGGTAGAGGTGAAATGCCAAGCGAACCCAGAGATAGCTGGTTCTCCCTGAAATGCATTTAGGTGCAGCCTTGGTGAGAGCCCCATGGGGGTAGGGCGCTGGCACGACGATGGGGCGTCCCGCTTACTGACTCGTTTCAAACGCCGAATACCGTGGGGACGCGCAGGATTCGTCCTGGGCGAAACACCGGGAGTGAGACTGTGGGTGCTAAGGTCCATGGTCGAGAGGGAAACAGCCCAGACCGCCAGCTAAGGTCCCGAAGTGTGGGCTAAGTGGGCAAGGAGGTCACGGCGCGCAGACAACCAGGAGGTTGGCTTAGAAGCAGCCACCCTTGAAAGAGTGCGTAACAGCTCACTGGTCGATGCGTCGTGGCGCCGACAATCCACCGGGGCTAAGTCCACCACCGAAGCTGCGGATGTCACTGAGAAAGTGGCGTGGTAAGGGAGCGTCCGCGTCGGCTGAGAAGGGGAGCTGGAAGGCGACCTGGAGCGGCGCGGAGTGCGAATGTCGGCACGAGTAGCGCGAGGAAGGTGAGAATCCTTCCCACCGAATGCCCAAGGGTTCCGCAGCGATGCTGATCAGCTGCGGGTGAGGCGGGCCTAAGGCGCAGGCGAGAGCCGGAGCCGATGGACAACAGGTTGAGACTCCTGTCCCGCCGCGGACCGAAGAGCGCAAGCTCGAGAGTGATGGGGGGACGCAGGGAGGTAGGTCCGGGGGTGGAGTGATCCGCCCTCCAAGCCGGTAGGGAGTCGCCCCAGGCAAATCCAGGGCGGCGTTGACCGAGAGGTGAGTGGCAGGGGGAGGTTTCGGCCGAACCCGAACGGATTGATCCTGAACTGCCAAGAAAAGCCTCTAGCGAGGGACGTGGCGACCGTACCGCAAACCGACACAGGTGGGCTGGTAGAGCATACCAAGGTGGACGGGAGAACCCATGCCAAGGAACTCGGCAAATTGGCCCCGTAACTTCGGGAGAAGGGGCACCTCGGTAGGGTGAGGCCCCCGGGCAACCGGCGGGCGGAGCTCGAGGAGGTCGCAGAGAGCGGGCCCAGGCGACTGTTTACCAAAAACACCGGTCCCTGCGAACACGCAAAGGGTGGACGTATAGGGGCTGAGACCTGCCCAGTGCCGGAAGGTTAACGGGAGGGCTGCGAGGTCTGAACCGAAGCCCCGGTAAACGGCGGCCGTAACTATAACGGTCCTAAGGTAGCGAAATTCCTTGTCGGGTAAGTTCCGACCCGCACGAAAGGTAGAACGATCTGGGCACTGTCTCGGCATGGGACCCGGCGAAACTGAAGGACCGGTGAAGATACCGGTGACCCGCAGCAGGACAAAAAGACCCCGTGCAGCTTTACTCCAGCTTGTCGCTGGGCCGAGACGCTGGTTGTGCAGGATAGGTGGGAGCCGGAGAAGCCGCGACGTCAGTCGGGGTGGAGGCGACGGTGAGATACCACTCTTGCAGTGTCTTGGTCCTCACCTGGACCGTGGAGACGGTCAGGGACCGCGGCTGGTGGGGAGTTTGACTGGGGCGGTCGCCTCCCAAAGAGTAACGGAGGCGCTCAAAGGTTCCCTCAGGCCGGATGGTAATCGGCCGGAGCGCGCAAGGGCAGCAAGGGAGCTTGACTGCGAGGCAGACACGCCGAGCAGGGACGAAAGTCGGACCTAGTGATCCCACGGTACCGAGTGGAAGGGCCGTGGCTTAACGGATAAAAGCTACGCCGGGGATAACAGGCTGATCCTGCCCAAGAGTTCACATCGACGGCAGGGTTTGGCACCTCGATGTCGGCTCGTCGCATCCTGGGGCTGGAGAAGGTCCCAAGGGTTGGGCTGTTCGCCCATTAAAGCGGTACGCGAGCTGGGTTCAGAACGTCGTGAGACAGTTCGGTCTCTATCCGCTGCGGGCGAAGGGAGCGTGCGGGGATCTGGCCCTAGTACGAGAGGACCGGGTTGGACGAACCGCTGGTGGACCAGTTGTCGGAGAACCGGCATCGCTGGGTAGCCATGTTCGGGAGGGCGAACCGCTGAAAGCATCTAAGCGGGAATCCCCCCCCAAGAGGAGCTCCCCACTGGGATAACCAGGTAAGGTCCCCGGGAGATCACCGGGTGGATAGGCGGTGGGTGGACGGCGGGCAACCGACCGGAGCCGAACCGTCCTAATGACCGAGGATCTTTCCCCTCACCATGCACCATCACACGCAATCAGTCATGGCCGCGCGGTCGCCTGGAGCGACGCACGATCATGGTCTATCGAGTCGCCATCCCGTTGGGTTGTCGATCAGATACAAGCTCTAACGATAGCTCAACGCCGCCAGTCCGATGTCGACAGATATCGATCGCTGGACGAGGCGGGGGGATGTTCGTGGTCGAGAGCGCGCTGGATCCACCCGGTCCCATCCCGAACCCGGTCGTGACCCAGCGCAGCGCCGGAGAGTACTTGGTGGGCGACTGCCTGGGAGGCGAGGCCACCGCGAGCATCCCCCCGTCCCGTCTGGTCGGTTGCCACCCCGCAGCCGGATCCGGGCAGGGAGTGGCGGGGATGGCACAGCACCATTGGTCATCGGCACGAGACATGGTCCGTCGCGACGGGTCCTGGCGCGGGGTGGAGCAGTGGCAGCTCGTTGGGCTCATAACCCAAAGGTCGGGGGTTCGAATCCCTCCCCCGCAACCAAATAGAGACAAAATCGAACTGACAGCCGTCGGGCCCCAATCGGGGGTCGACGGCTGCTGGCGTTTTCATCTTCGTCTCCGGTGTCCTGGCTGCAACGGACCTTGTCCCTCATGCGGAGCGAAACGGCCGTGGTCGGGCGCCCCTATCCAACGCCCGTTTCGTTACACCTTCGTCGCAGCTTCACCACCTCTGGTCTACCGTCGGCACCGATACTCTGCGGGAGGAAACGTTGAACGAGCCATTTTGCACGGTGGTCAAGCGTCTCCCCTCCCGCCGCTGATTCAGCGGACGCGAGTACCATTGGCTCGAGCACCGCGTTGACAACGGAACGTCGTCATCGGTCAATGCTCCCAGGAGATACTCATGCCCCGCACACCATCACCCTCGGCTCCCACGGATCGTCGACTTCTCGCCGCCGGCGCGATCGCCGGTCTTGCCGTCGGCGCCGCTGTCAGCAGCCGTGTTCGACGCTCCCGGCCGGTCCCATCCGACCATTCATCGGTTATCGAGTCGGTTATCGATCAGGAGAGCTTCATCGACTGGGATGCTGCCCGGTCACTGGCCGTGCGCATGAACCAGCAGGAGCCGCTCCTGGCCGACGAACGCGAACGACTCGACGTTTACTATCGTTCCCTCGTCGACCGCTGCTTCCCCATCGTTCAGGCCTACACGGGCATACAGCTCTCCGGCACTTCGGAGCGGACCTTCACCTTCGACCGGGTCGACTGGATCGGCGCCAATATCGATGCCTTTAAGCACCTGCTTGAGCCCATCGAACAGATGGTCGCGAGCCAGCGGGCCAAGGGCAACAGCGCCTTCAACGGCCTGAACCGACGGCTGGCCAGCGCCGAAGTCGGTCTGCTGCTTGGCTACCTCGCTCGCCGGGTCCTTGGTCAGTACCACCTCGCCCTGCTCGGCCGGGAGCCGGTAGAGGGGGGCAAGCTCTACTACGTCGAGCCCAATATCCGTCAGATCGAAGCGACACTGGGACTTCCCCGGAACGACTTCCGGATGTGGCTGGCCCTGCATGAGACCACCCATGCCTTCGAGTTCGAGGGCAATCCCTGGGTTCCGACGTACTTCAATGGCCTGCTTAACCAGTACCTTGGCACCGTTCAGCATGATGCCCAATTGCTGACCAGCGGCCTGTCGGGACTGCGCACGATCGTCGACCGGACTCGGAACCGCGACGCGAACGCAAGTTGGGTCGAGGCCGTCATGACGCGGGAGCAGCGGGACATCTTCGCCCAGCTCCAGGCTCTCATGTGCATGGTCGAGGGGTACTCCAACCATGTCATGAACGCGGTTGGACGCGACCTGCTGCCGACCTACGACACGATCTCCCGCCGCTTCGAGCAGCGCAAGACCCGTCGTTCGCCGGCGGACGAGTTGTTCGGACGGCTGACCGGGCTCAAGCTCAAGATGGAGCAGTACCGCCTCGGCGAGGAGTTCATCGACGCCGTCGTCGCGGCGCGAAGCCACGCCGTCGCCCGCCGTATCTGGGACGGTCCGGAGTTCCTTCCGACGATGGAGGAGATCCGGAACCCAAGTAGCTGGCTGACCCGGATTGACGCGATGGGAGTTCGTCAGCCCGTCCCGGCAGTTGAGTCAGTGGCGTTCTCTCCTGACGCGTAGCTGGTTTCCTTCCGATCCGAACGAAGGACCGCCGTAGTCAGCGCTACGGCGGTCCTTCGTCGTTTTCACAGTTAGTCAGTGATCAGCTCAGTGGCGGAAGTGGCGCGTCCCGGTGAAGACCATGGTGGCACCGGCCTGGTCGGCGGCGGCCATGACCTCGTCGTCCCGAACGGAGCCGCCAGGCTGCACGATGGCGACCACACCGGAGGTGATCGCCAATTCGATCCCGTCGGCGAACGGGAAGAAGGCGTCGCTGGCGAGGCTGGCTCCGGCCGCTCGCTCTCCCGCGCGTCGTGCGGCGATGCCGACACTCTCCAATCGGTTGGGCTGGCCGCTCCCCATGCCGAGGATGGCGCGGTCCCGGGCGATCACGATCGCGTTGGACTTGATGTGCCGGGCCGCCTCCCAGGCGAAGGCCAGGTCGCCCCACTCTCGCTCGGTCGGCTGGCGCTCCGTGACGACCGTCCAGCCGTCCACTGCGTCCAGCCGCGTGTCACTTTGCTGGACGAGCAGACCGCCGGTGATCAACCGGACATCGAGCGGCGCTTGCTGGATCGCGGGACCGTCAGCGAGAACGGGAAGCTCGAGCAGTCGGAGGTTCGGCTTTCGCCTGAGCTGCTCCAGCGACTCCTCCGAGAACGACGGGGCGATGATGACCTCGAAGAAGGTCTTCGTCAGGATCGCCGTGGTCTCGGCGTCGAGCTCCCGGTTCATCGCTACGATCCCACCGAAGGCGGAGACTGGGTCTCCGGCCAGGGCGGCCTCATAGCTGTCGACCAGACGATTCCGGACAGCCAGCCCACAGGGGATCGTGTGCTTGATGATCGAGACCGCCGGCTCGTGGAAACCGCGGATGGCGGTGATCGCGGCATCGGCGTCGAGCAGGTTGTTGAACGAGAGCTCCTTGCCAGAGACCTGCGTCGCGTCGAGGACACTCGGTCCGGACGGAGCCGGCGACAGCCGGCGATAGGAGGCCGCCGCCTGGTGCGGGTTCTCGCCGTACCGGAGGTGCTGCACCTTCCGCCCGGCTACGCTCCACTCGGATGGTAGCGCCGCATCCGGGCCACGGAGGTAGTCGGCCACGAGCGTGTCATAGGCGGCGACGTATGCGAAGGCGCGGGCGGCCAGCGCCTGGCGCATCCTGAGATCGGGCCCACCCTTTGGAAGGGTCGCCATCAGCTCGTCGTAGTCATCGGGCGATGTGACGACGACGACGCCAGAGAAGTTTTTGCCGGCCGCCCGAATCATCGCGGGGCCACCGATGTCGATCTGCTCGACGGCCTCGGCCAGCGTCGTCCCCGGTTGGGAAATGGTCTCGGCGAACGGGTAGAGATTGATGATGACCACGTCGATCGGGAAGATTTCCAGTTCGTCGAGCGTCGCCAGGTCTTCGGGCACGTCCCGTCGGGCGAGCAGCCCACCGTGGATCGCTGGATGGAGGGTTTTGACGCGGCCGTCCAGGATCTCGGGGAAGCCAGTGACGTCGGCGACGGCGGTCACGGCCAGCCCGGCTTCGACGAGCGTGCGGTGGCTGCCACCGGTCGAGACCAGCTCGTAGCCGTGACGGACCAGTGCCTTCGCCAGTGGGACGAGGCCCCGTTTGTCGGAAACACTCAAGAGAGCCCGCATCGCATCCTTACCCTTTCGGCGTTGTTCACGGCCCGTATCGCTTCCGGACCGGCCGATGATCGAAGGGGAGATGATACCAAAGGCCAGGCAAGGTGAGTCGCCTGAGAGCGGCGAACTGGTAACGGAGACGTGGCGTCACCGGGCAACCCGGTGACGCCACCCAACGTCATATTCGAATCACCGAGTTCCCGATTGACCCATTTACCCCGGCCGACCCTCACTAACCCACACGACGCATCTCTCGAGATCGCGACGGACTGACGAACCTGACGGAGAGGACCTTGGCTAGAACCAGCGCTGCCACTGTACATCGGAGCGCCTGACCAACCGCTGCGGGAAGAGGGCCGAATACGTCCCTCTCTCCGAATGGACCATCGAGAAGACCAACATCCACGCTCCCGTTTCCATGATTCCTGCCACCGGGCCAACGTCATGAGATTACTGACCGGCGGTGAGGAGCGCCATACGTAAGATCAGCAGACTTTCGGAAATACGTACATCCTCCACCTTCTGACCACCATGGCGTGGACGCCCCGCGATCGGGAACATGGCGTGAGTGATGCTGTGAACCGGTGATGGTCTATGAAATGCACCGTCCTGATCGTCGACGTGCCAGCTGGCGACGACGAGCAGTCAGCCCGTTTCGCGAGCCGCGATGGGTAACCAGGCTTCGGACGTGGATTATCGGGTTGGGAGATGCTGCAGGATGCGCGCACTGACATGGCATGGCAAGGAAGACGTCCGGGTCGAAACCGTGCCAGATCCGACGATCATCGAACCAGGAGACGTCATCATCAAGGTGACGGCGACCGCGATCTGCGGCTCGGATCTCCACCTCTATGACGGGATCATGCCGACGATGGAGTCGGGCGACGTGCTCGGCCATGAGCCGATGGGTGAGGTCGTCGAAATCGGCAAGGGCGTTACCCGGCTTCAGAGGGGGGATCGGGTCGTCGTTCCGTTTACGATCTCCTGCGGGGAGTGTTACTTCTGCCAGAAGGGTCTGTTCTCGCTCTGCGATCGATCCAACCCCAACGCGAAGATGGCCGCGAAGGTGATGGGGCAGTCGCCGGCCGGACTGTTTGGCTACTCGCACCTGCTCGGCGGCTTCCCCGGAGGTCAGGCCGAGTACCTGCGGGTGCCGTATGCGGATGTCGGGCCGATCAAGGTTCCCGACGGCCTCTCCGATGAGCAGGTGCTCTTCCTGTCCGACATCTTCCCGACCGGCTGGATGGCGGCCGAGAATGCCGGGATCGAGCCGGGGGACACGGTGGCCGTCTGGGGCTGCGGTCCGGTTGGGCAGTTCGCGATCCGGAGTGCCTGGATGCAGGGCGCGGGCCGCGTCATCGCGATCGACGGCGTCGCCGAGCGGTTGGCGATGGCGCGGGACAAGGGCCAGGCCGAGACGCTCGACTTCAACGAGGGCAGCATCTACGAACGTCTCATGGAGATGACCGACGGTCGCGGGCCGGACCGCGCCATCGAGGCCGTTGGGGCCGAGGCGCACGGTGGTGGTCTCGGTGGGATCTACGATAAGGCCAAGCAGACGCTCAAGATCGAGAGTGATCGCCCCAATGCGCTCCGCGAGGCGATCCGGTGCGTCCGCAAGGGAGGAACGCTGTCCGTGCCGGGTGTTTACACCGGCTTCATCGACAAGTTCCCGATGGGTCCGCTCATGAACAAGGGGATCACCGTCAAGACCGGCCAGACCCATGTTCAACGCTACCTGGAGCCGCTGCTCGCCAGGATCGTCGGCGGAGAGATCGACCCCTCCTTCGTGATCACCCACACGGTTTCGCTCGACCAGGGACCGGCGATGTACCGGACGTTCCGCGACAAGCAGGACGGCTGTATCAAAGTGATGCTCCGGCCGTAGCGTCACCTGATCCGGGTCGCCGCCGCTCGTCAGCCAGATCCCGGTGCCAGATGGTTCCGGGACCGCTGTTGTTTCGGCGCGACAAGCGGACGAAACTCATTCTGTTCCGGGCTCGACAGGCGGACTCCATGGCCAACGGCCGAACCCGCTCCCCGGGCAAGTTGAAGGGCCCGCAGACCGAGCCCTGTCGCGGCGAGGGCGGCCAGCCCTCCAACGGCAAGTCCCCAACGCGGACCGATGTGCTCGCCGATCGCCCCGATGATCGGTCCGCCGATCGGCGTCGAGCCGAGGAAGGTGACCGACCAGAGCGCCATTACCCGGCCCTGTATCGTCGGGGCGCTCTCAAGCTGGAGGGTGACGTTGCCGAGCGAGGTGAAGTTGATCAAGTAGAAGCCCACCACGATGAGGGCGCAGAAGGCGAGTATCAGCGTTGGGGCGATTGCCGTCAGCAGCACGTTGCGCGCGACGGGCGTCGTCCAGGCGTAAGCGGAACCCCTCGACGAGTTGCCCGCTGGCCCGGACGACGGGCTCGGTCGGGTAAAGCTCCTCGCTCCACATCTTCGCGAGCATGGCGATCACGGGGACCCAGGAGAGCCCGTTAATCACGAAGCAGGCACGGAGTCCAACCGGCGCGACGAAGCCGGCGGCGATCGTCGGGCCGATCACGCGGGCCACGTTCATCTCGGTCGAGTTGAGCGAGATAGCGTTGCGGAGCCGGTCATCGCCGACCATCTGTCGGACGAACGTCTGGCGGGCCGGGTTCTCGAACACCCGGACGGCTCCAAGGATGATGGCGGTGACGTAGACACCCCAGAGCTGGATCGTTCCCGCGATGTCAAGCGCACCGAGCGAAAGGCTGGCGACGGCCGAAACGGCCCGGGTGGTGCAGAGGATCGATTGCTTCGGGAGGCGGTGGGCGATGACGCCACCCCAGGCGCCGAAGAGGAGCACCGGCAGAGCTGAAGCGCCGTCAAGACCCCGAGAGCGGTCCCGGATGCGGTCAGCCGCAGGACGAGCAAACCCTGAGCGACGGTCTGCGTCCCGGTCCCGGACTGGGAGACGCTCAGGCCGATGAGGACGAGCCAGTAGTTCGGGATGGCGAGCGACGCAAGTGCGCGCTGGCCGAACGCTCGAACGGGGTTCATCGGCCATTCTCGTGCGGTCCGGGTCTGATGTGGAGCTATGGAGGGATGCCGCTCGCGCCAGGGAAAACGGATTGCTCCGACCGCATCCCTGGATCACTGGATGGGCGGTACCCCAGGCAGGAATCGAACCTGCGACCTATCGCTTAGAAGGCGAGTGCTCTATCCGCTGAGCTACTGGGGCAGGTGTTTACGGCTTCAGGAAGCCGTAACCGGTGCCGATTCCCTGATACGCTCTGACCGGTACCGCAATCGCCTTTCTCGTGCCAAACCCATCGCCTCGCCGCATCAGTGTACGACGTTGCGAGGAGAGAGCAACCTCTGTTACTGCTCGATTCGTTGGGCAGGGGTGTTCCTGATCCTACTGTCACGATGCTCGTTCGTCACGCACCATAATTTCGATCCAACCCTCTTCGGCCCAGACCTTGTAGAGTCCATCAATAGCCCAAATACCGGCGTCGTCGGTCCGTAGCGCGTCCAAAAGTCCTTTCAAACCATTATCGATATCGAATTTCTGCTGGTGGGGAGTGCCGTTCATACGACGGCGTTTGGCACCACTCCATGAAGCGGGCATCGACAAATGAAACGTCACTGAGAACCGGTCAGGTAAGGTGAAACGCTCGGCAGCGGCAACTAGACGCAGCGCGTCCCGATAGGCGTGATACCGCTCAACCACTGGTCGACCTCGCCAGGCATCCGCTCGCGTCATTCGCGGTGCCCCCATTGGTTCGACAGGAAATTCGATCACCCGGACTTTGTCCATACCATCGAGTGTGGACCCTTCTGGAAAGAGAGCAAGTCCCGGCTCAATCGTCATATCCCTCCAGCTCAGCCCGATCCAGCAGCCAGAACGTCACCATCGTTTCAATCGACGGATCCAACTCGATCAGCTTCTCGACAGGCGTCACGGGAATACCGGCTGCCCGAAGACAGTCACGAAGCGGCGAATAGGGCCGCGCGTAAATCGCGTGCTGTAGGGCATCAAGATCGATTGGGGGAAGCGCGGGGGGGCGTGTGGTCATACGGGTTACCAATACGCATTGCGTTGCCAGAATGCGACGGCCTGGGGCCAGCCGCCGTAGCGCGACCGGGCATAGGCGTCGCCTCGCCGCAGCGCGTTGACCGGATCGTTCCAGTTGGCTCCGGCCTTCTCGACCGAACACGGTAAGAACTGGACCAACCCGCAACTGCCCGACGATGGGTTGATTGCGTTCGGATTTCCGCCGGACTCCTTCATCACGATGAAGCGAACTGATGGCCACTCCGAGACCGGGATGCCAGCTGCTTGCGCCCAACTCTCTATCGTTCCAACTGGACCACTCGGACCATTGGGTGTCGTTCCCTTCATGGGCACTGCCGTCGGTACAGGGCTTGGCAACGGCGTCGGGGCGACATCGGTCACGCTGGTCACAGCGGCTTCCGTCACGCTCATCACGGGCGGAGCGGCCACGTACAGAGCGTCTGTCCGGGTAAGAGTCGGGCGAGACGATGTCGTGGTCAATGGCGCTTTTTCGGCCGTAACGGGACCACTTAGCACGAGACTTAGCGGTAAGGCGAGGGGAAACAGGAGAAGGGCGGCGACGAATCGCCGCGGTCTGGACGGATCGGAACGCGTCATAAAAGGGTCGTGTCTACATCAGGTCATGCTGCAGGAGTCGTCCTTCACGAGCCTTCAACAAGAGGTTGGCGTAGTCCTGATCGGTGCGGGGATCGTGACCGAGGCGGCGTAGGGCGCGGTGGACCTGCTTCCTCGCTTTGGCCCTGCTCCAGCCCGTTTTCGCCATCACGCCCTGGTACTCGTGGCGTTCACCGGTCACCCAGTAATTGAGGGGAAAGGGGAGGAGGTCATAGGCCATAGATCATCGACGGACACGCAACGACCGGCGGGGCGCACGTCCCACCGGCCAGTGCCTATCAGTCGGAGGCTGGACGCGCCATGGCGTCAAGTTGTTCCAGCATGATCTGGTCGGCCACCCAGCGACACAGGTTCTCGATCTGCTGCTTGCTCAGCCGGCGCTTGCCGGTCAACTCCGCCAGGCGGCCACCGACTTCGTTGTAGGAGCGGGGTGGTGCGGCTGGGTCAAGGTAGAGCGGCTCATACCGGAGCCGGTAGGCCAGGATGGCGTCGTTCCAGAGCTGGAGCTTGCGCTGCACCGAGGCGGGATAGCCAGAGGGGGCGATGGGATAGCCAGTGATGCGTTCGGTGGACATGGGTGGGTAGAGGGGTTGGTAGGACATAGGCGAACTCAGTCTTCGTGGAGCGAGACGATCAGGAGCGGCGACAGCAGGGAAAGCAGCGCGGCGACGCCAGCGATGAGCAGCTGGCCCAACGGATCAGCCGTCATGGCCAGGTGGATGGCCGCCAGGATGATGACGGTCTGAACGACGAAGCCGACCAGAATGGCCAGACCGGAGACCGTAGGCGTGGGGGCAGCGGTCATCATCGCCTTAGAGGTTCCTCATCGGTTCATCGAGGAAGACGGAGCCACCCTGGTGATCGATGACCGCCCGGTACTCGTGTTCGACGGTCATCAGATGGTCCAGGCGCTCGGCGACCTTGCGCGAGGCGAAGGCGGTGGCTGAGGCGATTGCCTGGGAGGTGCCTTTGGCGACCAGATTCCGGTAGGTCTGAATATCGTCCATCGAGGTGAAGCTCTTGTAGAACATCGTTTCAATCATGCTATTGGGGATACTGGATTGCGTTTTCATCATACTCCTTTGCGATGAAATGACAATACGCTCTTTATCAACCATTGTCAACTGTCTGGTTGTCAGTATGGGTCTTGACAGCGTCTCTATGAGCAGGAGTATGGTGATTGGGTAGCTAGTCCCTACGGGAATACCCGAATATTCGATAGAACGGCCGCTTCAGGGACTAGCTGAGGTGGCCGTTCTGTTTAAGGAGGTCTTGATGACCAACATATCTTCCCTGTCACGCGATGAGCGTGAACCCTACTACCAGGCGCTCAACGCCGAGATCGGCCAACGCCACGGCCTGAGTGCCGACCAGGTCCACGCCATCCGCTCACTGTGGGCACTGCACCACGACCGGATGAAGATCGCGGAATGGGCCGCGCGAAACCTGAACCAGCGGTGCGGGCGCAAGGGGCGACCGTCGAGCTTCTATCAGGACATCCTCAATACGGCGGCCGGAGCGTTTGCGGATGACTGGGCCGATCTCACGCAGGCGGACCAGTACCAGGAGGCCCATGGTCAGGTCTAGCAAGCTCCTGCTCGATGAAGCGCCACTTCAGATTATCCCGTCACTTGCGACCTCGATCGGTCTCAACGAGGCAATCGTGCTTCAGCAGATCCAGTATTGGTTGATCAACCGCAAGGATGAGCCAAAGGCTCAGCGGGACGGATACACGTGGGTCTACAACTCCTATCCGGAATGGCAGAAGCAGTTTCCGTGGTGGAGCGTGGATACGATCAAGCGTACGATAACGTCCCTGGAAAAGGCCGGGTATCTGATCAGCTCCAACTTCAATGCCGCCAAGATGGATAAGACGAAGTGGTACCGGATTGAATACGAACGACTAGCGCAGCGAGAAACCGAGGGGGTCTGCCCCGACGATGAGGGCAATTTGCCCCGACGAGGAGGGCAGGATGCACCGACCAATACCATAGACTATCAACAAGAGATTAAATCCTCACTACGTTCGGATACTGCGACGGATCAAAACAAGGCAATGATGCCTTCAAAGCCTGCTCCCTCAACGACTGGGGGCACCCCCGGCCCCGACGACGCGCCACACGCCACCCAGAACGCCCCGGAATCAGCGAACCAAGCGCAGACACCCGGTGCGCCATCAAAGCCCTCCCTGGCCGACTACCGGGCCGTGCTCGACCATATCCGTACGGTCCAGCACATCGAGAAAGAGTGGACCAACTATCCGGCCCAGATGCGGGCGGTGAAGCAGCTGTTCCAGGCCGGCTACTCCGTCGAGGAGCTGACCGTCATGGCTGAGGTCATGGTCAAGGACACGTTCTGGAAAGAGAAGGGCTTCTCGGCGATCAACATGGCGTCCCAGGCACACCGCTACGCCAAAAAAGTCGACGCCGAACTTGATGAGCCCCCCATGAACGCGTTCGAGATCAAGGAGATGGAACGGCGCCGGCTCTACGCGTGGGCCAAGGAGATCGATGAGGCCAACGGGCATGTCTGATACCCAGTCCCACGTCCCGGCCAGCGAGTATCTAGTCCTGTTTGGCCTCTTGACCTTCGGCGAGCTCATGCCCGAAGCCGTCGCCATGTTGCCCGCCGCCGAGGCGTTCTGGACCGGTCGCCATCGTCGGGTCTATGGCCGCATGCTGGCATTGCATGCGGCCGGCCGGTTCGTCGACTACGCCAACCTGCTGGGAGAGGTGCCGATTGCCGACGACGCCCTCAAGGCGCATACCGACCTGGCGCTCGACCTGGTGCCTATCGCCCGCGGCGATGACCTGACCGGTGGCTGGAGCGTCAATCCGTCGTCGCCAGCTTTCCGGGAGCAGTGGCGTTCCCATCTCAAGCGGGTGGCCGAGTCGTACGCCATGCGCCAGATCAACCAGCGCTTGCAGAGCGGCGACACCGCCCAGGTCGCCGACATGATCGCCGAGTTGCACAAGACCGGATCCTCCCAGGTCCTGACCATGCAGCAGTTGCTGGATTACGCCTACAGCCAGCTCGAGATGGTCGAGGACGAGACCATTTCCTATCCGTATCGCTTCGTTGAGCGAGCCACCGGTGGCATCGAGGCCGGCGGCGTGATCGTGGTCGCCGCCCGGCCCTCGGTCGGCAAGAGCTCGTTCCTGCAGGATGTCGCCATCCATGCCCTGCGCGCGGGCAAGGCGGTCCTGTTCGTCTCCGGCGAGATGCCCAAGAAGATGCTGCTCGAGCGCATCCAGTCCGCCCTGATCGGACGGGACCTCAAGCAGTTGCGTCAGGACGGGGCGACCGACCATAAAGAGGAACAGTTACGTGGCATGGGCGAGATGGCCGAGCTGCCCGGACACCTGACCACCATGTACACCGCCTCAACCGCCGACATCGAGGCCGAGGTCCGCAAGCATCATGGCGCCTACGATCTGGTCGTCGTCGACTACCTCCAGTACTTCTCGCCCCGGCGCGTGACCCGGACCGATTATGAGCGGGTGACGGCCGTTTCGACCGAGCTGACCAGCCTGGCCCGTCTGTTCAACCTGCCCTTCGTCATCGCCGCCCAGATCAATCGGGAGGGCGACGCCGCCCAGCCGAATATGTCCGACATCAAGGGCTCGGGCCAGATCGAACAGGACGCCGACATCATCCTGACGATGTGGCAGCAGCCCGACGACCCGCACCCGGCCGGACGGCGGCCGGTCCGGATCGACCTGCTCAAGAACCGCAACGGCGCGACCTTCCGCAATGGCCGGAACCGGACCTACACACTCTTTCTGGAAGAAGGGCTGTACCGGTTCCAGGAGCACTAGTCGTCCGCCGAATAGTTGACATAATGAAGAAGAAAGCATAGAATAGCGGTATATCGAAAGAAGGTGATGACCCGGATGAACAACTACTCACTCCACGCCATGAAGCGAGCCGAACAACGCGCCCAGGATCGACAAACACCCCTGCTCTTTGCCCTCCTTGTCCTCGTGATCGTCGGAGGGCTGGCCATCAAGTACGTCTTGATCGGACCAGCATAGGGGCCTCATCAGCCCGCAAGACTCCACTACGGAGATACGCACTACCGCAATAACGAACCAAGAAAGAAGATATGTTCTATGAATACTGATGTAGCACCGATTGATAAAAAAGAAGTCGACGCCTCGTTGCGACCGAGCAACAACCTCGGCGTCAACGGCCTGGAATTCGTGCCCACCTCCGCCGTTGCCCTGCCGGTCGTCAAGCTGGTCCAGCCGACGAGCCGGGATATTGAATTGCCCGACGGCACCGATGCCCCGGTTGGGCAGTTCCTGTTTACGAGCCTGGGTGAAGCGCAGCCCGAGCTGCACATGGCGCTGATTTCCGCCCATGTCGGCGACCACACGTTTACCGACGACGATGGCCAGGAGATTACCAAGACGCAGGTGTCATTGATCGCGATCGAGCGGAGTCGTAAAGATCTCTTCCTGAGCCGGTTCTCGGCCACCTCACTAACCGCCTTTGGCAAGCTGATGAGCCAGATCAAGGCCGCCAAGTGTGAGAACGCCTGGGACCGGGAGATTATCGTGTCCTCGGAGAAGCGCGAGAGCAAGCGCGGGAAATACTGGGTTGCCAAGTTTGCCCTCGGTGAGCCCGTCAGTGAAGACGACGCCGCCCAGTACGTCCAGACCTGGATGGAGATGGCGACGTACTTTGACCGGGAAGACCCCCAGGGAGGTGAAGCGGCCTAGCGCCGCTTCCTGCCCCGATGGCCTTCACGGCTCCAGATCTACCCCGTGGCCTCAACTTCGAGGACAACCGCTGGCTGGCGCACCAGCACACGGACACCGACGAGATCGGCTTCTGCGCCCAGTGCGGCCGGGAAGACAAGCTGGCCACGCTGACCATGAACCAGATTCAGGCCGGTCACTTCGCCTGCTTTCGCTGCCTCAAGCAGATCGCCGAAGGTCATACCGACTGGACACCTGACGACCAGCAGATCGCTGAGCAGATCGGGATCGACGAGAAAGACCTGCCATTTTGACCATAAAACCCTATACCCCCAAGGAGACTGCCCCTATGCCATTCAAGAAAGACACTGACCTGACCCGTACCGCCGGACAACGCGGAGGACTCAAAACCAAGAAGCGACTGGCCGATGACCCGGACTACTTCCGCCGCATCGGCAAGATCGGCGGCGAGATCATGCGCAAGCGCGGACCCGAGTACTACCGCTCGATCTCCCGGCTCAATCGTCGCGAGGAGAGCGACCTGTGACCGGCTTTGAGACGCTCCCGCTGCTGGACCAGATCGTCCTGACCCTGACCATGCTCGGCGGTGTCCTGCTCGCGCTCGGCTCGATCCTGATCCTGTGTACGTTTCTGGTCATCGGGCTGATGATCGGTCTGGACGGTCTGCTCAGTTGGGCGTTTCAGGAAGACGACGCGCCCGAGGTGATGACACCCCGCCGATCATGGTTCCGACGTGAGTCCAAGATCATCCTGCCGTATGAGCGCCAGATCGCGGCGTTGCAGGAGCGGGAAGGAATTGTGGCTATATGACCGCCAGACTCAACGATTTCCTGGCGCGCTCTGCTTTCTCCCTGGCCATCGGTCTGCTGATCCTGGCGGCCATCGTCTGCGCGTACGGATTGCTGACACGACGCCATGCCCGTGAGCCGGTCGACAGCATTCAACGACTGCGTGACGAGTGGGACGCGCATCAGGCACGGGAAGCGGAGCGCATCACTCGCCAGCGTGGAGTCGAGCGGGAACGTGGGCGATGACCGAACAGGAAGTCAACGCCACCATCGCCAACTGGCGCGCTGCCGAAGAGGACAAGCTTTACGCCACCGACGTCGCCGAGCGGGCCAAGCACCGCATGATCGAAGCGCTCCATGAGATCGGGTTGAAGTCGCAAAACGTGCCCGGTCTGGGCAAGGTCACGCTGTCGGCCTACGACAAACTGGCCATCGTGATCCCACGCAAGCGGTTCGAGGATGATCTGAAACGTCGTGGTCGCTACGCTGAGTTCTGATCCACGAAGTTCGACCTCAATTTGGTGACCCGGTACGCGAAACAGACCGGTGATGACCTGAACGGGTGTATCGAGCTGGATCAGGGTTGGAAGCCGACCTTCACGAGGGAGACATAAACATATCGGCCCTTTGTGGCCAAAGGAGGAGAATGATTTGGTTAACCATCATCTTGATACTACTGACAATTGGATTGCTGGGCGCGTTCTTTTTCACGCTTGGTGAATGGTCAACGGCAACGAGTGTGAATCTGGCAAGGACCGTTGTCGGGCTTGCGGTCATCGCCTATCTCTCGACGGCGCTAGTGCCAGTGGGAACCGGCCAAGTCGGGGTCGTCACCCGGTTCGGGCAGGTTACCGGGCGCGAATTGGGCGAAGGCTTGAACATCAAGGCACCGTTCCCGTTTGAGCACGTCTGGATCGCCGACATCAAGGTCCAGAAGGTCGAAGCCGACGTCGATGCCGCCAGCCAGGATCTGCAGACGGTCAGCGCCAAGGTCGCGCTTAACTATCACCTTGAACGGGGCAAGGTCTCGGAGATATACCAGACCATCGGGACGGACTATCAGTCCCGCATCATCGACCCGTCTGTGCAGGAAACATTCAAGGCCACCACGGCGCGCTATCAGGCGGCGGACCTGCTTACTAAGCGAGACGAGGTCAAGGAAGCGTCGCGGCAGTTCCTGCTCGATCGGCTGCAGGATCGTGGGATCGTCGTCGATGACCTGTCGATCGTGAACTTCAATTTCTCTGACGCCTTCAATCAGGCAATCGAACAGAAGCAGGTCGCCCAGCAGGACGCCGAGCGGGCCAAGTTCCGGCTGGAAGCGGCCAAGACCGATGCCGAGGCACAGGCCGCCCAGCGTGAGTCGCTGACGCAGGAGATCCTGACCAAGCAGGCGATTGAGAAATGGGACGGCCACATGCCTCAGTATCTGGGACAGAACGGAGTGTTTGGCATTCCGTTGAGTAAATAAGGAGGATGATGATTGATTCTTACCCACTTTCTTGGCCCGCTGACTGGCCTCGCAACCACGACCCGGACTATTCCAACTTCAAGACCGGTCTGGTCGATGCCCGCAACGGTCTGATCCGCGAGCTGGGACTACTCAAAGCCAGCGACATCGTGATCAGCTCGAACGCGGCGCTCAATCGCGATGGGAGTGTCTCGTATCGCCAGGGCAAGATTGACGATACCGGTGCCGCTGCCTACTTCACGCTGAATGGCGAGCAGCGCTGTATCCCGTGCGATAAGTGGATCCGGCTGGAGGACAATCTGCACGCGATCGAACTGACCGTTGGCGCGTTGCGCGGTCTGGACCGCTGGGGCGCCAAGGAAATGGTCGACGCGGCGTTTCGTGGGTTCGCGGCCTTGCCGGCGGGTGGTCAAACCAGTGGAGAGCATCCGCTTGTCATGCTCGGACTCGACCCAGCCAACGTCTATTCACGCGATGAGATCGAGTTGGCGTATCGCCGGCTGGCGAAGACCGCTCACCCAGATGCACCGACCGGTAGCGACGCGGCCTTCCGGCAACTGAAGACGGCGTACGAGCAAGCAAAAGCATCACTGCAAGGAGGTCGATGACCGAAGACCAGTTGCAACGTAAGGCCCGGGTTATGGAGCTGGCCGCCAAGATCGAGCTGCTGTTCGGCTTCTGCGCTGGCCTGCTAGACGATATGGATCTTGTCCGAGAGGCGTTAGAGCAGTCGACCAGACAAGCTAATAGCGCAGCAACGCTCATGCCAATCCTGGGGGCGGTCGGCATGGACCATGAACGGCCGATGTTTGACGCTGAGCTGCGAGCTAATCGGGCAAAGGCGTTACTCAGCCTATTGGAAACGCTGAAGCGAACGGAGGACGAGCGGCAGACGTTCAATGATCGGGAGCAAGGTAAAGAGGAAGCCCGAGCCAAGCTTGGGGCAATCCTAGGAGGTTGATGAGCCAAGAGCATGACTTTGCTATGTATCGAGGTGAAGAATGTTTGGCCATTGGTACCGCACGAGAGTTAGCTAGAGCGTGTCATGGACTCTGCGGGGGTCGTAAACTCAGCAAATGAGCACGATCTCCCGCAAGCCCTACCCGAGCGACGTGACGGACGACGAGTGGGCCTTCGTCGCCCCCTACCTGACGCTGATGACCCCGGACGCCCCGCAGCGCCGGCATGATCCCCGCGAGGTTTTCAACGCCCTGCGCTGGATGGTGCGGACCGGCTCGCCGTGGCGCTATCTGCCCGGCGATCTGCCGCCGTGGGCAGCGGTCCACCAGCAGACGCTGCGCTGGATCGCCGCCGGCTGCTTCGAGGAGATGGTCCACGACCTGCGGGCGCTGCTGCGCGAAGCGAGCGGCCGCGATCCCGATCCCACCGCGGTGATCCTGGACGCGCGGACCCTGCGCGGCACCCCGGAGAGCGGGCACCGGGCCGGCTACGACGGGCACAAGAAGACCCGCGGCAGCAAGCTCCACGCGGCGGTCGACACGCTGGGGCACCTGCTGGCGCTGCGCGTGACGCCGGCCAACGATCAGGAGCGGGCGCAGGTGGGCGAGCTGGCGGACGCGGTGCAGGCGGCGACCGGCAACACCGTGGAACTGGCCTGGGTCGATCAGGGCTACACGGGGGAGGAGCCGGCTGACGAGGCGGAGGCACGCGGGATCGAGCTGGTCGTGGTCCGGCTGCCGGGAGCAAAGAAGGGCTTCGTCTTGCTGCCGCGGCGCTGGGTGGTGGAGCGCTCGTTCGCCTGGGCGACGCGCTTCCGGCGGCTGGCCAAGGACTATGAGCGCCTGCCCACGACCGTGGCCGGCTTGCATTTCGTCGCCTTTGCCTGCCTCATGCTTCACAAACTCTCGCTCCTGCCACTCGGAAGTCCATGACACGCTCTAAACAGTTCGGAGTCCGTCTGGAAACGATCAGATATTTGTCTACGCCAGCACATCAACGGCGAATGAGTAGGGCCAAGAGGCAGCCAAGCACTGCCCGTTACACTGTCAAACTCGGGCCACCGGAGGACGATGAGGCCTGAGACGGTCATCCAGTAGACACACCACGACCCCGAAGCATTGACGCTTTCGGGGTCGTTTGGGTTTTAGTCTTCGGGAATCTCGATGCCGTTGTCTTCCAGTTTGGCAACCGGAGCAACCTTGCGTATGTACGATAAAATAAAAATATGAAAAAATCTCGCTTTAGTTGTAACAGGTGTGGAAGATCGTTTGAAACTTACCCGTATGAATACAACTCAGGTGTAGGGAAATTCTGTTCTCTCGAATGTCGGTACCAGCCGCGCCCACTATCCCAACACTCTGCTTTGCCCCATGTGATGTGTGTCCCGTTAGCTGATGGACCATATGCGTTGATAGATGATGACGACGCGATCGAAGTCAGCCGTCACTCCTGGCGATCCCACAAAGGGCGTAACACTATGTACGCCATAAACGGTAGTGGCCAGTCGTTACACCGGTTAGTGATGCGGAACACGCTTTGCGATGGATTCCTGGTAGATCATGTGAATGGAGATGGATTAGATTGTCGAAAAGGTAATCTCCGCACAGCCACGAAGCAACAGAATCAGGCAAATCGTAAGGGAGCACAGTCGAATAGTTCGAGCGGCATCAGAGGGGTATCGTGGGATAAATCGAGAGAAAAGTGGGCAGTAAATGTTGCCAAAGGGGGTAGATCCTTCTTTCGCGGCCGATTCCATACCCTAGAACAAGCAAAGGCCGCCTGGAGAGAGGCGGCCAAAGCTGCTTATGGCGAGTTTGGGCCTATTCGTCGTCCAACTTAGCTACAGGAACTACGTTGGCGCGCGCGATGATGGCCGTCGCAGCGGTAATCAGGCCCAGGACCGAAGCCGTCTGGGTATCCGTCAAGGGCACATTGAAGGCAATGAGCAGGGCCAGGACGGCGCCCACAAAGGTGGTGATAAGGACCGGCTCATTGCGCAGGCGATTAATGATGGTATCTATGGTTACTTCACCTCCTTTAAGCGGCGTACGATGGCGTCTATCAGAGCCGAGAAGGCGTCTCCGACACTCAATGGTCCGGTTGGCGACGTTGATCCGTTCTGAGCGGCTTTGAGCGCCGCACGCGCCTCGTCCCGCTCCGCGTTGGCCTGGTCGGTGAGAAAGTCTGCCGCCGCGATGTCGGTCTTGTATTCGACAATCTGGTCGTCCTTCTGCTTGATGACGCTGGTCAGGCGTAACGTCTCCCCCTTGTTAGCACTGTCTGATTTGGCGAAGGTATCCCGGTCGCGCTCCAGGGCCTGGACCTCAGCGTCGTTCTTCCAGCCACCGTCCCGCAGGAAGTCCCGCATGATCGCGCGCAATTCCAGCCCACCGGCTGTGAGTGCCCGATCAACATGTCCGTTGAACGCGTCCGGCTGGGTTTCGTCATAGTGCGGGTCGCCACCAATCACATCGGCGATGTCCTGAACTTCATAGGTAATGTGGTCTTTTGTCGTCACGTCGTCTCCTTCCCCGGTCGAGCCGGATAGATGGTGCTGAGCAAGTTCGACGATCCGGTCAACCGGCAAGGTGCCAGGACAGGTCGTTTGCTTGACCTCGTTGTGTTTCTTGATATGGGTGCGGTCGCAGGGAATGCTGTAGCGACGGCAGATGTCCGCCACCAGCAGCGCCGAGGTCTGGATCGTGGACTCCGTAACGGGAATGTCCGGGCCGCCAGCGTGCTCAATGCCGATCGACTTCCAGTTCCAGTCCCCGGCTCCCGCGTGAAAGGCGACGTTGCCCTCATCGACGTACTGGTGGACCTGGTCGTTCTCGACGCCATAGTGGGCCGAAGCGATGCGGTTGGGATCTTGAAAGGTCGCGTCAGCCGCTGAGAGGTGACCGACAATCCAGTGCAAAAAGATGTACTGCACCGTGTAGCCACTTCGGCCGACTGCGTAATTGGCGGGGCTGGCCCCGACCCATGTTTTTGTCATCGCTCTCCTTTGAGTCGTTCGCTGTGGTCGTCCATCTGCTGCTGGGTCTGGTGCTCAGCGTCGATCACCGTGTCATCAGCCGCGTGGACGGCGCGAATAAGTTCGTCGAGCTTGAGCTCTGCTGCTCGGCTGGTTCGGTTCTGATCAGCCTGGATGATGAACACCATGACGAAGGTCACGACCGTGGTGACCGTATTGATCAGAAGCAACCACAGGTCGCTAAAGTGCATCAGCGGTCCGGCGACTCCCCAGACAAGGACGATCAGCAAGGCCGCACCAAAGGCCCACGGGGAACCTGTGCCGTCAGCGATCGACTCAGCAAAGCGGTCGAAGCGTTCTCTCATCGCGCGCTCCTCGACCGCAGAAAGGTCGTCACCACGCCAGCGATCGCCACGGCCAGCCCTGTCAGCACGGTCTGCAGATGATCGAATGCTTGCCGGTACGCCGTCCCGCCCTGGTAGGCGTCAACGATCAGTAGGCCAACGAAACCGACGATGCCCAGTGCCAGCACGATGGTCAGCACACCGGCCAGCGCCCGAAACAGCAGCGCCAGCACGACCAGTCCGATCACCAGCAGAACAATGGTCGACAGGTCGATCACTGGCCTTCCCCAGGATTGATGATCGTGAACTCGGTCGTCATTGCCCGTTTGGTACAGACCTGCAACGGCGAGCAGCGGTAGCGGTAGATCAGCTCCAGTCGGGCCTTGCCAGCGGGCAGGTCGGAGGTCAGGTTCGTCGAGATGGCCCGGATCGTCTGCGGACAGTGCAAGCTGTGGCTGAGGGTGGACTGGAGATCGCCGTAGCTGCGCCGCTGGGCGGTCTCGGTGTAGACCAGCGTCCGGGTGATGGTGGCCGGATCGTCGAGGTATTTGCAGAACGTGACGTCGTAGTCGGCGATCTCCCCGGTCAGATAGGTGTCCTTGACCATCGGGATCGGACTCACGATGTCGATCGACTTGAACGGCCAGAGCAGCCAGTAGAGGACCAGCAGGAAGAAGACGAGGCCGAAGTAGGCGGCGATATTGGGTGGTGAGAAGTGACGCAGGAGGTTCATAGGAGTTACAGGGCGATAATTCGCGAGGCCCCAACCACCAGGGCCAGCAGGGCGACGATCACGGCGGTGATGACCGTCCAGGCCACCTTGTTGATACTGGCGGCGGCACCGTCGGCCGTCTTCTGGACGGCTGCCAGCTCGGCACGGGTCGGATAGTCCTGTTTGATCTCGGTCCGCAGGGAGGAAATCTGGCCCCGGAAGGCTTCGCGGGTCTGGTCGTGCTGGAGGTCGCTCTTCTCTTCCATGCGTTCAAGGCGGGCTTCCAGCTTCGTGGTCTGTTTGATCATGTCCGCAACACTGAAACTCAGCTCCAGGACAGTGTTGCCGGAGCCAAGTGATGTCCTTTCGTCATCGGTGTGTCGTGGGGCCATAGGTTATGGGGCTGCCTCGTAGGTGAAACTCTGGAAGACGTTATCGCCGGGGTCCTGCGTCGATGTACCCGTCTTGAGGTCCGAACCCAGCGACGGTGTCGCTGACGTCTCGGGATAGCGAATGAACAGGCGGTTAGGGATATTGCTATCGTCGGAGCGTGCCAGGTGCGTGACGCCGTTGTAGCGGGCGCCTAACGATGCATCAGCAAACAAAGCCTGACCAATCACCTGTTCATTGGTGGTGTTGGTGCGTGGCGGAACGGGTGGGCTGAAGTGCCACAAGCCGGTGCCGGACTTGGTCGTGGTCGAACCCTGCACCAGCAGAATCCAGCCAGTGACGGTCGAGCCAATCTGCTTGTAGCGCCCGGTCAGGGTGCCGTTGCCCACCGATGTGGAGCCACCGAAAATGGACCAGTTCGGCGTAAAGCCTGTCCAGCCAGAACCGCCACCGAGCTTGTCGATGTTGATGGTGGCCAGGGTCCGCCGGTCGGTCAGGTTGCCCGCGTTGATCGATGAGACGCCGTTACCCACCGCCACGTCATTGAGAACGGCATACGGCTTGGACCCGATGGCCGCATTGATCTCGGTCCCGGTCGGTGCGCCGGTTGATCCCCGCACGGACAGGAATTTGAGGCCATCGGGATTGTTCTCGGTGGTAGAAGCGGCCGCCGGATCGATGTAGGCCACGATGGAGTCGACTTTGGCCGAACCGGTGCCGTTGGCGACGATGGTGACGTTCTCGTTGGCCGTCGACCAGCCGTGATAGACGATCGCTCCGGCATAGATGGCGATGTCGCCGGCGGCCACCTTGACCGTCATATCGGGGGTGGACTGGGCGGAGACCGCCAGGTCGTTCGGAGAGAGCACACCGGACCCGTTCAGCAGTTTGCCGAGCAGGCGGGTCAGCCCTTCCGGGCCGGAGGTTCCGTTGGTGAGGTGGGTTGCGTAGCGGGCCATAGAAAAGTCGAAGGGATTACGCCTCTATTGTCTCATGCGGTCACGGTCAGACCTCATCGAGTGGTCCCAGCGATGATGCGCCAAACGGCCGGATCTTGAGGTAGTAGGTGTGGCTGGACGACCCGAGATTCCACAGTTGCACCACCCAGGCACCGATATTCTCCGGGTCCTGGGGAAAGAGACCATACCGACCATTCCGCGTCAGGCTGTAGAAGAGTTTGCGCTGGTCCGTGGTCAGCAGTCCGCCCTCTGGCCACAGGTACTCGGAGGTCGGGGTCTCCATGTCCGGCATCAGGAAGCCGGTGCCCCCATCGGTATCGACGTAGACGGCCAGGGATGGTTCCCACAGGGTCGGGGAAAGCGCCCCTTCCGTTCGCACCGCGAAGGTGAAGGCGGTCTGGGTGTTGGCGGCCAGGGTGACGGTGCGGGGGTAGACCTGGCCCGGTCCGGGGTAACCGGTGACCGGAAAGGCCTGACCACCGCCCTCCTGGACGGTACGAATCCGGCGGACCTGGTCCTCCAGCTTCTTGAGCCGGGCAAAGAAGGCGTCCCCATTGTTCTTTTGATAGTCAAGATCGTGTGATGGCATGAGCCTCCTTAGTTGTAGCCGACTTGCAGGGTGATGGTCTCGGCGTGGTTCTCGTTGACGGAGACAGCGATCTCGTTGATCCGCCAGGACCGGTCATCGAGCAGATCGAACGACGGGTCATCGACAGCGAAGCGGACCCGGTCGCCGATCCAGTAGGCGCCCAACTGTGGGTCCAGCCGCCCGTCGAGCGTCACCTTGGGAATGGTCTGGCCCGCGCCGTTGAGTCGGAGCGCCTCGTCGCCGTAGTTATCCAGCGTGGCCGGAACGGAGACGTCGGGGTAGTCGTCGATCCGCATGCGGATCCGGTAGGCGGACTGTGAGGCCGTATCCTGCCGGGTCTCGATCGGCGTGACGTCGGTGCCGTTACCCGATCCGCGGTTGATCGAGTAGTTGACCGTCCTGGTCCAGTCGCGCGGCAGGGTGATGCCGGTGATATTGCCGGGGTAGCTCATGAGCAGCTCGGTCTTGTCCGTGCCGATGCCCGGGTAATAGACGTACAGCTTCTTGTCGTAGCTGAAGGCGAAATCGACCGAATCGACCCGCTCGGTCTGAGACTGGAAGATGTCCGACAGGCTGGAGGCGAATGGTTGCCAGTCCTCGGTGATGGGTCGACTGGTCTGGATCGCGCCAAGCGTGACGCCAAAGTCGCCGTTGGAGAGTCCTTGCGAGGTTTGGATCATCGACCAGATCACAGCCCCGATGTCGGTACTGCTGAAATGGGTCGCGCCGCCGTTGCTGGTCGAGGGCAAGAGATACCGTGAGCTAAACAGGTCGAGAAAGCCGGTCGCCCGGACAGCGAGCGTGCGCCGGTCAGCACTCAGGCTCGGCTCGGCGTAGATGAGCTGGCCGCCCATGAGATACCGGTTGCCCCGCCGAATCCTGACCTCGTTGATATACCCCGCGAACAGCTCCCACAGACGCATGCCGAGTGTCTTGGCTAGGTCCGTCGCGGCCCCCAGATCGACGCTGAACTGCATGTCCTCGGCCCGGTTACGGCGGGTGGTGTATTGAAACGCCGGCGTGATCTGGGTGATGTCGGCGATGAGCTGGCCGGTCGGGCTGACGATCTCGATGGTGTAGCGCGTGTCGTCGTACTGGTCGAGCGTGGCGGGGTCAATCAGCGCGGTCGGGTTCTGCGGCGAGCGCAGCACGATAAAGCGACCATCATTGTCCACGACGTACTGTTGCTGGTCATCGACGACGAAGATTGGCATCTACAGCCCTCCCCACGCCGAGCGAAACGTGACGATGGCGTAGCCCGTCTCGTAGGTGTCAGCGGCCAGTCGCAGCGTGTTCAGGCCCGTCCGGATACCCCACCACGTAAAGCCCGACGCCAGGGCGCCCATCCGGTTGGTCGCGCCGCCCTGGATGGCGGTGCGTGCCTTGAGGTCGATAACGACGGTCTCGCCAGTCAGCAGGGTCAGATTGAGGCCGATACGCTTGCCCGTCGTCTCGTTGGTGACGACCGGATTGGTCAGCGGCCCGTGCAGCTCGATGACGGGCTTGGTGATGGCGGTGCCCTCGTTGGTGACGGTGGCGCTCCCGCCCGTGGCGTTGCCAAAGTGAATCGGGACGGTGACAGGGACTATGAAACCGCCGCCGGTCGGCAGGGTCAGGGTCGTCGAGGCGGTGTCCTGGCTATAGATCCACGGGTCAGGGGCAAAGAGTTCCAGCCGCCACTCGGAGGTCGTTGGCAGCTCGTGGGCGAAGTCGAGTTTGCGCCGGATGACGCCGACCTGATAGTCACGGCCGTCGAGGTCGTAGAGACGAAGCATTCGCGGCATGACCGTCCCGTCGACATCGCGTTTATTACTGGTGGCGGCAATGAACAGTTGCCGCAGGACGGGATAATCGCTGTCTGAACCGTGCAACCGTCCGTCCATGGTGATGACGCGGCCGCCGGTCAGGGTTGAGGTGACGTAGGCACCGTGATCGCCCGCTACGGTGCCGCTCTCGATCCGGTCCTCGGCCGAGGCCAGGCCGTCCAGTCCCCGATGGACGAATGAGGGCACGTCTTCGATCAGGGAATGCAGGGTGTAGCCGTCCAGCTCGATGATCTGCACTAGCGCATCCTCCAGGCAAGTTCACTGGCGAACGCGGACAGGTCGGCTTGATTGTTGGTGACCAGGGTGCCGATATGGACGGTTGCCCCGCCGCTGGATTGCTGGGTATCGAGCAGTCCCCGAATCTGGTCACCGTTGAGAATCGCTCCGGACTGACGCGGGACGAACAACTCAGGCTCGCGCTCACCAACGGGGTACGGCGTTCCGGCCGAGACGGGGCCGCCAGAAGCCCGGCCTGTGAGCGCCTGGCGAATCGAGTCGGCGATGCTGGAGAAGGACTGGTTCTGCGAATTGGTCAGCTGGCTGATGAACTGGCCGTAGGCGGAGCTCTGGTAGGCACCTTTGACCCGGTCGAAGTCCTTGGCGATCCGGCCGAACACGGTATTGACGTAGTCGCCAAAATCGAATCCCTTGGCCTTCTGGTCCATGCTGGACTTCATCGAGTCCGCCAGGCTGTTCCCCATGCTCGACCCGATATTGGCCATGGCCGCGTTGAGCGCCCCCTGATTGGCGCCAAGCGACCCCGTCAGTCCGCCCGCGTAGTTACTTCCCGCCGCCACGCCCTGCTCGGTGGCCTGCTGGCGGATCTTCGCCAGGCGTTCCTGGTGGTCCCGGTCGGCGATCTGGGCCGCTTCCTGGTTCTGACGAATCAGCCGGGAGAGGTCATCTTCCTTCTGCGCCTCCCCGACCGCGGCGACCTCGTCCTTGTGCGTGTTCAAAATGACCAGCTCGGCCGACAGCTCGGTCTGGAGCTGGGTCAGCTTCTGGTCGTGCCGGGACTTGTCCGCCGCGACATCTTCGTCATAGGTGGCCTTCCGCTTGGACACCTGCTGGCCGTACTTGGCTATCTCCTCGTCGAGGTCGCCCTGGAGCTGGTCGAGCTTCTCCTGGTTGGCTTCCCGGTACAGCACCCCGTCGACGATCAGCCCCTTGTTTTTCTCGTCGGAGATCTTCTTGGTAATGTCCGTCACTTTATTGGCGTGGCTCTCTTCCAAAGAGGCCAGGTCGCCATTGAGGTCCTTCTGCCGGTCGGCCACCTGCTTGGAGTAGGCGGCGTTCTCGTCGGCGATGTCCTTCTGCAACGACCGGCTCTTGTCCCGGTGGGCGATGATGATGTCGCGCATCGACTCCTGGAACTGCTTGGTCCGCTGCTCGTTGGCCCGCTGGAAGCTGGTGGTCTCGTCGGTGAGCTGCTCGTTCATCTTCTTGATGGCTGTGCGCTGGGCGGCAGTCATCTGGTCGAGGGCTTTGGTCTGGGCGCCCTTCTGGGAGTCGAACGAGCCTTCGGCAATGTCGGTGATGGTCTGGTTGAAGTCGGTCCAGGTGCCGATCTGCCGGTTGACGCTGCCGTTGAGCGCATCTTCCAGTGGCTTCCAGGACAGCGTCACGATGGAGGCAAAGGCGCCGAAGATGATCTGCGCCGCGCCGACCACCACGTCAGCGACCGAGCGAACGATGACGGCCAGCGAAGCGGCGGCCATCTGGGCGTATTTGAGGCCATCTCCCGCCGAGTCCGCGGCTCCGAACAGATTGCCGAGACCGCCGATGAGGATCGACAGGGCGGGCTGCAGCCCGTTGCCGATGGCGACTTGCGCCTGATTGGTCTGGTATTCCATTCGGGCGAGCTTGCCGGCGTAGGTATTTGCGAAGGCGGCGGCGTCCCCGGTCGTGGAGGCACTTTGCTGCATGTACCCGATGAACTTGGCTTGCTCTCGCTCCGTGTTCGAGAGTTGGGAGCTCATCTTGCCGAGAGTTTGCGCACCGGCATCAACAGCGTTGGAGAAATTGTCTGTATGGCCAGAGTTGGCCGTAAGGGTCAGGCAATCTAGAGACTCGCCCAGAAAGTAGTTATGGTCCCCTTCAACCGTGATGTTATAGGTCGGTCGCTCGCCAATATCCTCGACCGAGACGACTTCATCGAGCCGGACGACCAACTCGTGAGACAGGGTAGTCAAGTCCGATCGTTTGGTAATACCGCCGCATCGACAATCTACGTCGTCGGATAGCGCCTTCGAGGCTTGGTCGGTGAGTGTGGACGTCACTGGCATTGGGAATTCGTCCAAGCTCATGTTTGAGCTGGTCAAGCTCCCTTCTGACGTTGTCGTCCAGGAACCAGTAACCAATGGGGTGGCGTTTGGCATTCGGGAAGCAGTCAAGCTGTTGCTTGATGAGCCGTCGTATCTCGTCTTCTGAGTATTTGCCAAAACGTCCATGTTCGAGTCGATGGCACCATTGACACAAGGTAGTGCCGTTTTCGATGTCGAGGGCGAGGTCTCGATGGGTCGCGACGGGTTTGATGTGATGCGCGTTGAGCTTGCCACCTTGGTCGTACCCGCATCGTTGACAGGTGTAGCCGTCTCGATCAAAGACCGCTTTGCGCCATCGAGCCCCCTCTCCACTAGCTTCGATTCGCTTCCGCCAGTGCCGTACGGCAGCTTCTCCTTTCCACCGGGGAGAACCTGCTCCACGAAGTCGTCGTGAGTGAGCTTGCCCAGCACAGGCTCGGCCGCAGTAATGCTGTGAGTATCTGGGGTCCGGATATCCAATGAAGATGACGCCGCACTCGGCACAGGCAAGGTGCTTCCGACAGCCTCCGCGCCAGTTTGATCCTCCGGCCCCGGCAAACTTTCTCCGGTAGAGTGTGCGTTTGCATGCTGTAGAGCAGATGGTGACCGTTCGTCTGGCGATACTGGTCGCGGTAAAGGTTTTTCCACACTCGACACACGTTCGTTCAACGCCGGGAAAGCGATAGGCGGCAATACATACGGCGCATCGTTGTTGTGCTGGTCCAGTTGGTGAGTATCCGTTTCCACAGGCGGAGCAGATTCGTTCTGGGAAGAGGCGGCGAGAACAGTGTTTCCGGGACATAAATGACGAAATTCGGTTTTTGACCCGTTGGCGAGATAGAGCTTGTGGTCATAGCTCCCTTCGATGACCCGCCCTGAACGAAGAGTTACGCGCAGTGATCGCTTGGGACCATTATTGAAGTGGCGAACGATAGGTTTTGTCCGGATTTCATGCGTTATTATATCGAAACTTAGCACCTTAGGGAATAGATGATTTTCAACAATGTCACCAATCATCAAGATGCCCTGATCGGTAAAGATCGGCGTCTCATAGACCAGACACAAATCGCCAAGCTCACTCGAATTCGTCTTATAAGCCTGAGCCAGATTCCCAACCGCCTGGTCGTAGCCGATCGTCGCTGAGCGACCGTAGGCTGCTTCGTCCTTGAAGCGACCCATGAGGGTAACGGCCTGGTCCAGCCCGAGACCGGACTGCATCAGCTGCTTGAGGCTATTCGCCGAGGTCGCCACGCTGAGCAACCCATCGCTGGAGAGCTGTTTGGCCGATTGCCGGGCGGCGTCCTGACTCTGGCCCAGACTGGCGGCCGTCGAGGACAGACCGAGCATGGCGTTGTTATAGGTGGTCGCCGCCTGCACGCTGTCGCCCAGTCCCTGCTTGAAGGCACCGATCCCGGCGGTAATAGCGTTCGCGGCCAGGTTGGCGGCGGTGAAGCTGGTGAAGAGGTTGCGGAAGGTGCCGGTCACGCCGCCGGCGGTCTGGCCGAGGGTATTGGTGACCCCATTGAGGTCGGTCTCGGCGTCCTTGAGGTCTTTCGTGACGGCGGTCAGATCGGCCCGGGCGGCAAGGGAGTCGTTTGGCGTTGACGCCGTCACGACGGAACGAGCAGCGTCAGCCTGGATGCGTTTGAGGTCCGCGACCTGGCTCTGCATCTGCTTCAGACCCGCCGTGAAGCTCTTCACCGCGGGTTGCGAATCGTCTCGGGCTTTCAGCAGAATCTCGACAATGTTCTGGGCCACCTACCTCCTTGGTTGCTCGTTCTTTTTGCTCTGTCGGATCCGAGCGGTTTCCAATAGATACCAGTACTCGACCGCTTCAGCTGGTTCTTGTTGCATCTGATGCCAGGAAAGAGCGAACCGTTCCCGGTAGAGCACCTCGGTTAGCTCATTTTCCCGAAGCTCGTGTAACAGCTTGGCCTGTCGACCTGCTTTTACTGGAGACCTTCCGGTGAGCAGGTCGCCAAGCTGGATCCTCAGTCTTTTGGGTCAGCCACCCCCAGCGCCGCCTGGTAGAGCCGTCCGAGCGTGTCCATATCCAGGCTGGCCAGGTCAGCGGCGGTGATGTCAATCAGCTGGCCGTCGTCCGCCACAGCCTTGCCGGAAACAAAGACGTCGGACAGCGTGGTGAGCAGCGCCTCGACGGCCTTGTCCTCATCGGTCTGGGCGGCGGAGCCTTCCCGGATGCGCTTGGTGTCAGCCCAGGTCAGGTAGCGCAGATCGACGTAGGCGTCGGACCAGTCCGGTCCCACGAAGTCCAGCGGGACGCGCCGGACGCGAGCCTGGAGAGTTCGTGCCTCAGGCATCAGTAGCTCGCCTTGTCGTTGGTGACGACGACTTCGAGCTGCTTGCCAGCCGCGACGGAGAACAGTGGGTTGTACGTGATGTTCTCGGTCTTGAGGTCGTCCAGTCCACCTTCCCGGCTCCACTCACTGAAGAAGCCCGGCTGGAAGACGAAGCTGATCGACGGGTTGGTCGGCGTGCCAGTGCCGATACTCTGGTCGGCGCGGGTCAACGTGATCGACAGGGCTTTTTTGGTTGAGCCGAAGACCATGTCTTTGAAGTCGGTGTTGAGATACAGCCGCGACAGGCTGATCGAGGTCTCCAGCACGCCGGTATAGAACTCCGGATCAGTGGTGCCGAGGCTTGGTTCGGTAATCAGGTTGTTGTTGAGACTCAGTGACCCCTCACGCATCCGGATCGCCGTTGCGGTGGCCAGCCCGGCGACATCGTCCGCGACCTTGATGACACAGTCCTGGGGACGGTAGCCCTGCTCGGTGACGTAGGCAACAGTGTTACCAGTTGCCGCCGCCTGACGTCCCATCCACGATGAGGTGAACTGGGCGTAGCCATCCTGGTTGAAGGTGATTTCAAGCGTGTTGAGCTTGGCAAAGGCCGCCCGGACGCTCTCGTTATCGTCCGTGAGCGACAGCGTGTAGCTCGGCGGGGTGTTGCCGACGCTGAACGTGTGAACGAAGGCGCCAGTCGCGGTTGGGTGCGCGGCGGACGAGACGTTGCCCATCGCGGCCAGCAAGATGTCGCCGAAGGCTTTGGGATAGAGGATGCCGTTGAGTCCGCCCTCGCTCCAGACGCGGTTGGTGTCGCCCTGGAAGTTCGTGTAGCGGGTGCCGAGCCCTGAGTTATCGAGAATCCGGTCGATCTTGTCCTCGATGGTGTTGTCCTGGAAGGGGTACCAGTTCGTGGCCGCCACGGCGGTGCCGGGGGTGGTTTCCTTGCCTAATCCGATGGCGCGGGTGCGCCCGAGAATAGCTGCCATGATCTAGTTGTCCTCCGGGGAGGTCTCCTTTCGTGTGTCCAGGTGCTCCTGGTTCCTCTGTTCCGCTTCCTCACGACTACTGGCCTCGACGCTGAACGGGGCGCCTTCGGCCGTGTTGGGGAAGAAGTGGATTTCGCCGCGTGGGCTGATGGTGTGGGTTTCGGTTGTCTCTGGTTCTTTCTTTGGCATGAGCCTCCTTGATAGGTATGTGGTCTATGGGGTCAGTTCCTGGCGGACCTTGACCGAGAGTCCGAGGCGATAGAAGCGATGGCCGTAGTCGGGGTCGCCGCCCCACTCACCGGTCAGGGTGAGATCGTAGAGATTGGTGATACTGAGTGGCTGGTTGGCGTCCCGTTCGGCCCGGAATCGTTCCCGGACCAGATCGGCCAGCTCGCGCATCCGGTCCTCCGCAACCTGCGAATCCTTGAAGGTATCGAACAGGTAGACCGAGAACTCGTAGGTGTCCGAATCAGAGCGGCTGTCCAGCGTCGCCTGAATGTCGCTGGCCGGGATGACGGCGAAGGACGGGTAGTCGGCGTAGGACTTGGGCGGCGTATTGAACTGCTCGGCCCAGCCATCCTCGTAGATGGCCTCGATGTCGAGGGCGGTCATGACGGCGTAGATGGCGTCGCCGATGGACTGGTAGCCCGGGTTCACGACGTGCCTCCGGCTAACTGGGTGGTAATGCGCTCAGCGGCCGCTTCAAAAAAGCCGTCGATGCGGGGGCGATTGGTCTTGAGTGCCCGGCCCATGTACTTGTACCCAATGGCACCCTTGACCTCACGGACCGTGTAGACCGTGCCCTTGTAGTCGAACATCAGCGCTTTGGCGGTCTTCGGGCGAATCGGCCGGTGAGCGGGGCCGTAGATGCCAGTCCCGGTTTCCATCCACTCCGCGTACTTCACTGAGGTGCCGACACCGCCCTGTAACAGGTTCCCGGTGCGTTTGGCGGGATCACGCAGGATGGACTGTTGCAGCCGACCACTGTCGACCGGTGCGAAGACCTTGGCGCTGGCTTGAAGAACGATGGCGCTCTGATCGATGGCCTTGACCAGTTCCTTCGCGGTGATGTCCGGCGCCTTGGTGTAGAGCGCTTGCAGCCGGTCCAGGTTGGGAATTGAGACCTCGTACGTCATGAGCCCCACTTCCCCTCGACGGTTAGATGGGTATGGCGCACCACGTCGACGTCGAACTGCTCAATGCCGGTGACCAGGTACTGTTCGGCGGTGTCAGTGACAAGCAGATGATCCTGCTTGGCGACGTCGGGCAGACCATCGATGTAGACGTTGAACAGGTTGGCGGCGGGATTGCCGAGGATGGCTTTGGTCTCAGCGCTGGCTGGTTCAACATGGGCCTGGACGGTGGCGATTGCGGTGCCCTTGCGGGTGATGGTCAGGGTGCGGTTGGTGGGGAACATCAGAAGACCCTCACACGCTTGTAGGTCTGGATCGTGTCCAGGGCGGCGCTGGCCTGCGTCTGGAGTTTGGCGGTGACGCTGGTGGAGTCCGTGCCGATGGCGAATTCCTGGCGTAGCGAGCCGATGGTGATGGACTTGATCGGCGCGTCGGTGCCGGAAGATGAAGTGGTTGAGACGGCGGTGGCCAGGCTCCACTTCGCCGCGACGAGTTCGATCAGGGCCTGTTTCAGATCCGGCGGGAATGAGTCCGCGTCCCAACCGGCGGTATAAGTGATCTGGACCGCGTCGGGACCGTAGCCACTACCTAGCAGGTCGATGGAGCCGTCCCGGCGCAGAATGGGCGGCGTGCCGAGCCATGGGTCATAGAGGCCAGTCACGTCGTTGAAGACGGTGAGTGTTACCGCCGAGATGAAGTCGATGACCGTTCCCGGTTCCGGTAGCCAGACCCGGCGCTGTCTGCCGTCAATGAAGTAGGTCCGTTCACTCTTGTCAAAGGGATAGCCCAGGGCGGTCTCGGCGCTGGTCTGGATGGACGTGGCCAGGTCATCGGCCCAGGCTTCCCAGGACGGGTCAACGTCGATGTTGAGGTACTGCTCGAGGTCGGTGTGATCGATGAAGGTCATGGTTCTGGCGAGTAGCGGCCCATGAGGTCGCTCGCTGCCGTCTTCCTAAAAGTATTGGTACCTTCATTCTATCAAGCCAACCGGGAGGGTCGGGGTGTCGAACGAGGTGAGCGCGGGGTGAAGCGTGGCCGTCCCAGGATTGGCCCGTCCGAGATAAACGTCCAGACCGGTTCGTTCAGCACTGCCATGAGCGCGATACTTTCCAGCTCAGTCAGCAGCGCCAGGTTCATTGAAGGATTGGCGACGGTCGCGGTGAGCGGGATGGACAGCGTGGTGGCACCGAGCGTGAGCGCGGCCACAGGCGCGCTCAGGACCGGCGTGACGGCGATGCCGGGTGCAGCACTGGTCAGGCCCAGATATACGGTCGGGTCAGCTACCACCGGCGTCAGGGCGATGACCGGCGTGAGTACGTCTACATTCAGGCTAGCCGTGGGGTCACTTGCTACGACGGGTGCGGCGATACCAGGAACCGTTGTGGAGAGGGTCAGGCTCACCTGCGGGTCACTGACACCCACGGGTGCGGCAATGGTGTCCGTCACCAGCGACAGGGTGTCGCTGCTTTGCCACAGCGGGTCATTGGCGGTAGCCGGGGCGGCGATGCCCTCCGGCTGGCTATCGAGATTGAGACTGGCGGTCGGGTCGGTCACGCTCACCGCTACCGCGATACCGGAGGTGGTGACGCTCAGAGTCCCGGCGAGCGTGGAATCGCCCGCGCTCAGGAGGGCGGCGATGGTAGAGGTTTGAATCGTGAGAGCCAGGCTCGCGGACGGGTCGGCCACCATGACCGGCGCGGCGATAGTTGGCACGACCGGGTTCACGCCGACCACGACGGTCGGATCCTGCACGCTCGCGGGTGCGGCGATGGTGTCGGTGCTTGTTTCGAGGCTCGGCACGGCGGAGGGGTCGGCCACCACGGTACTTGTCGCAATGGTCTCCGTGACCACAGCCACACTGACACTCGCCACGGGGTCGTTCACGCTGGCTGGAGCCGCAATGTCACCGGGTGTCGCGGTCAGAGCGAAGGTGGCCGTCGGCGTGGTCGCCACCGCGTTCGAGGCGATGGTGTCCGTGGTCACAAAGATGCCCAGGCTCACGATCGGATCATTGGCAGTGACGCCGCTGGCGATGGTGCCGGTCGTGGTGGTGAGGCTCAGGTTGGCAACTGGATCGCCGACGCTTGCCGGAGCGGCCACGGTGTCGGTCACGGCGGTGAGGGCGAGGCTGGCCGTGGGCGTACCTGGTGTGGCAGGTGCGGCGATGGTGTCCGTTGCGGTGGACAATGTGAGGATCGCGGACGGGTCTTGCGCGGACATGGGAGCGGCGATGGGACCAGGTGTGGCGGCAATGACCAGGGTGGGAATTGGCGTCCCCACGACCGCCGGGGCAGCGATGGTGTCGGTGATGAGGGTCAGCGCGAGTCCATAGTTGACATACGTCCCTTGGCGCATCAGCTCGTCCAGAATGAGCCAGGACTGGTCGTAGTAGGAGAAGTCGCCTGAGGCGGGCGCGTCCTGATAGATATGCCCCTCGACAGTGCTGGCATACAGGTTCGCCAGCTTGCTGGTCGAGATACTGGCGGCGACCGTGGAGGCGGTCTGGGGCGTCGCCGTGAACGCGGCGTAGTGGGCGGCCATCTGGGGCTGGGTCAGCTCGTAATCGTAGACGGCCACCTTGGCGATCGCGCCCTTGAAGAACGAAGCCAGCGTCGAGGTGGCAATCCGCATTGCGCCGTTCTCGTTGGTTGGCACGATCGAGTAATCACTCAGCTTGTCGGTGTCGCGCACCGTGCCATTCTTGGCGACGCGGGTGTAGCCGGTGGTGTAGGTGGCATTGGTGTCGGTCATGTTGACGACGATGTGAACCAGGATCCACTCACCCGCCGTCACCGGGTCTTGGAAGTACGACCCGGCGCCGAGGCCACCGCTCGGGTTGAAGTGGTAGCCCGAGATACGGTTGGGTCGGCTCTCGGTGTTGGTTAGGTTGTACATCCGGCCCATCCACTCGATGTCGCCGCCGGTGCCATACGTCGTGCCCTTACCGATGAAGTGGACGTAATTATTGTTGCTCGGCCCGCCTTCTGAATCCGGAAATTCCAGCACGTCGGGCCGGACCCAAGCTTCGACGGTGAGGCGACCCGTCGTGACTACGCTCAAGTCATCGGCGTCGGTGACGTTGGCGTACTGGTTGATACCGTCGAAGACCAGGGCCGCCTCACCGTTGGGCAGGGTAGTCGTCGTCGCGCCGTTGGGCAGGGTAATGGCGTGGCCGCGTCCGGAGGCGTCGCTTGGGGTGGTGGAATTGAGTGGGAAGTAGGCCACCGGCGCGTCGGCCAGGACGGACTGGTCATAGGAACCAACCGGCGCGTCCGGTCCTGTGGTGAGCGCCTGTACGGCGGCATAGGTGAAGATGGACTTCTCATAGTTGCCCGCCACCGTGCCGTCGTGGCGGTACTCGGCCTTAATTTGGGCGTTGGCGCTCCACTGGGCGGCGAAGAAGGCCCTGGCCGCGCTGTAGAGGGTGCTGGCGGCCGTTGCCCCGTAATGCAGCCAGTGCGCCTTGATCCGGAAGAAGGACCGGAACGCCTCATAGCCGTAGCGGTCAGGGTTGGTCCGGCTTCCCGCGCTCCAGGTCTGGGTGGTCGGGTTGAACGCGCCCCAGTCCGGCGGCAGCTTGGCCGAGGACGATTGCCCGGGATACACGAAATTGCGGCCAGCGGCGAGCAGGGCGTAGGTGCCATCGATGACCTGTCCCCAGGCCGTCTCATTGCCGGTGTGGTAGAGCCTGGCCAGCTCCATCGCGCCCGGGTCGTGGTAGGACGGGTTGACTTCAAAGGGGGTATCGCCGCTCTGGGCGTAGTCTGAGGGCAGGTACGTGAGCGAGCCGTTCGTTCGCACCAGTGAGAGCAGGTCGGTGGCGATCGCGTTGGCGGTGGTCAGATAGCTGGCAATATTTGGGGTGTAGGTCGTGGCGACCGATCCCGCTTCGAGCATGATGTTGTCGTAGTAGGCCACACCCGCGCAGTACTGGTAGATGGAGAAGTTAACTGAGACGGCGTTGACAGGAGCGGTCAAGGTACCCGCTACCATCTGGCGGTCGTAGGTCTGGACCTTAAGGTCCAGCCGAGTGAAATGCGTTTGACTGATCGCTGCCCCGCCGCTGTCCCTCCATATCGCATAGAGTTGCGTGTAGTTGCTGCCGTTGCTCGTGTTGGTCGTATGCGTGGCGAGCGTTGTCACCGTCATCTGGGCGGTATATGTCTGCCCGCCAACCACTGGATATAAGCCCGATCCAGATTTGAAATTCGGGAAGCCGGTGGTGACGGTCTTGGTTACCTTGAGGGATTGTCCGGAGACTGCGCCGATCGTGTCGGCCGATAGGGTAAATTCCGCCGATCCGTTCCAGCTGGTCGACCCGTTTTCAAACCCGCCATTGACGACCGGATTCTTGCCGGTCCCCCATCGACCATTCGCCCAATAGAGCGCCTTCATGATGTCCAGGTCGGCGTCGTGGGCGCTGTTCTGATCGTAGGCCGTATTCGTCTCGATGTCCCAGTGCCAGGAGTACAGGTTCGGGACGGCACTCAGCCCCTGCGCTCCCCGGCGCATACGCCCGTAGGCCCAGGCGAACACCCGGTCGAAGGTGGTCTGATCGTCCATCTGGACGGCGTGTTTCAAAAAGTAGGAGATGGTCTCGGACGTTGAATCGGACCAGGGGGTATAGGTGCCACTGACGCCATCGGGGTAGTTACGGATCGGCAGGCCATCGGCGCGGAGCCGGTCGTCGCGGTACTGGCCCCAGACGGCGGCGAGTTTGGTCGCGTCGGTGGTCGCTGCTGTCGGTGCGGCGGTCGTGTCAACCAGGATATTGTCGAGCCACAGGGAACCTGCCGAGACGACCGAGCCGTAGAACGCGCCAAAGGAGACCACGCCGATATTCAGGCCAGCATAGGCGGTGGTCTTGTGGCGGGCGGCCAAGCGGCCATCCAGACGAACCACGACGGCCTTGTCGGTGACCTGGATACCGATTCGGACCTTGACGCCCTTGGCGAGCCGGTCGGGCACGGTGAAGATGGTGGCGTAGGTGGTGGCGTTACGAACGCAGAGGCGGTACCGAGCGCCCCCTTCGACCGCGTCCAGGCACACCTCGAACAGGTCGGCGTAGCTATCGTTCCAGACGTGGTTGATCGCGCCGACCGTCCCCAAGGTCGCGGCGGTGTCGATCAGCAGGTCGTAGGCGAACTGACGCGTCGAGAGCGACCGGGTGTCCGCCCGCACGCCGGTTTCGCCCGGGTCGCTGGACAGGGTGAGCTTGAACGCGGACGCCGGCCAGCCGACGGTGGGGTCAACCACCAATGACTGACCGGACCCGACGTAGGGCGAACCCGTGTCAAATCCGGTGAAGTCAGTGCAGGCGGAGGAGAAGATCGGCATGGGCCAACCGCTCCGCTAGATGTAGAAGATCCCGGTCGCCGGGAAGCTGATGGTGATCGTGCCGTTGGAGCCGGACACGATCTGGTCGGCGGTGAACTCAAGTATCCCGATCAGATCATCGGTGGCGGCGGTACCATTGCTCTTGTACAGCACCACCTTGCGCACGCCGGTCAGCTGCACGTTGGTCAGGGTGATCGGGTCGGCCGTGACGAAGGCGCGGTCAAGGGTAAGGTCGAGCTGCACCTGGACGTTGGCGAGCGTCACCCCGCCAGCGGTGTAGCCGGTGCCGGTGACCTCGTTGGTCACGCTGGAGCGGAACTCGTGGGTGTCGATGTTCTGGGCGTAGGTCGAGGTGGTGAGCATCGCCTTGATGGTGGCCCCATCCAGATCGATGGTACCGTTGAGTAATTTTTGCTTCCCTTTGTTATAGAGCTGACTGGCCATTAACCTCCTTGGTACGCTACGGGTATTGATGCATGCGAGAACAGATCGGCTCGTGAGACGATATATCGATACGTTCAGTGTAGCAAACCGTCTTGACGCTCTGAGGCTTGCCCGTGCCATACCGACGCATTCCCGGCCATGACCGGACTACCCCGCTTAAGTACTGGCTGCGGAAGAACCTGCCGTCTGAGCGCCCGGAATGGGTCAAGGCCCACACGTGGGGCATGCTCCATGCCTACATCGTGGAAACGTCACTACGTGAGATGGAAGACCAGTACGGTGTCTCGACTGAGGCCATCTCGATCCGGTTTCGCGCCGTCGCTCGTAGGCTTGGGTATATACCTCCAAAGGTCCAGCGTTGGCTCTTACCGGACGGCCATGTCGCGCCGCACATGATCGACGTCGACCCGCAGACCGGGTGCTGGCTCTGGCGAGGAACCTTCAGCGATGACCAGCTTGGGCCGTTTGGTTTGTTGCCGAAAGACCTTCGACCGCCGGACTCAACTGCCGCGTATCCCCGGCAACCGGTGCGACGCTTCCTCTATGAGCAACAGCACGCACCGCTGCCCCGGAACCAGGTTGTCGTCGCGGCGTGTGGTTACCAGGCCTGCGTCAATCCCGAACACGGTTCCGTGCGAAAGTGGATCGAGGGTCGGAGCGCGACGTACCGGGAGGAGCCGCTGCACCGCAAGCACGAGGAGACGGCGCGAGAAGCGGCGGCACGGTTAGGTGTGAGCGTGCAAACGATCCGTAGTGTTCGGGGAATCGGTGGCAAGACGACGGACACGAGCAAGCTCCGGCCCTGGCTGAAAGAGCACTTACCCGCGCACCAGCCAGCGTCGGTGATTGAGCAGGATTGGGACTTTGCCCGGCGGTACGTTGAGGGCGTCACGTTGGCAGCGCTTGGTGCCGAGGCCGGGGTGTCGCGGCAGATGGTGCAGTTCCGGATAAAGCGTTTGGCAACGACGTTGGGATGGGACGCGCATGGATAGTGTCGAGGAGGCTTTGCTGATTGAGCGATTCCGGCCGGTGTTTGTCCGGGCGGGTGCCGAGTGGTTGCTCGATGAGGAAGCGGTAATTGAGGCGCTAGTCGAGACTGGCGGTGACGTGGCGTGGCTGGCGCGGGAGTTGAACGACCAAGCGGACTTGTGCATCCTGGTCTGGCTGCCGGAGGGTGGTGGGCTCAGCCAGCCAGAGTACCGGAGCTTCCGGCGATATGCCCACGCGCTGAAGGCGGTGGCGGCGGTACTTGGCACGAAGTAGAATACATGTTCGCCTATACTGCGGCTCATGCAGCGACCGACGTTTGATCAGATTATCTACATGCCCGACCTTGGGGAACGCCTGACGCTGACTCAGGCCGAGGCGTTTCGCCGGCGATTCCATGACGCCCTGATGCGACTGGGTAGTCGCGTCGTTGAAGAGCTCCACCAGCGCAATATCGACGTCACCAACCCAACGAGCCCTATCGACGTCTTTACGCCTCGGGAACTGGTCCAGTATTGCCAGCCGCGGCGGTCGGGCCGTGGCATCACCGCCGGCCAGGTTTACTTCCGGATGAGTTCAGGCTCGCACATGCCGATTGCCCTCATGGTCCTGTGGGACGACGAGAACCTGACCGTGTTCTGGGGCCAGCTCAAGCCGGATCCGAGCTGGAGGAAACTGAGTGAGCGCAGAGCCAGAGATGGTGGGCCGGACGATCAACCACGGGAGGCGGCTCTCAAACGGACTCCGTGAGGTCGATAGAATCCACAGCTAAACAATCAGTTCAAGCTCGGTGAGGCGAATCGTCAACGCTTGAGGACTGACTCTCAGACGATCCGCCAGCCGGCGGATATCCGTCTCATCGAATGGATCGATCGGTTCCGCTTGAATGAGCTGCCTAATCGCGTCGGTAGGCATTAATAGTTCAGCTGCGAACTTGTTTGCCTCACGCTCTGCGATCGGGTCGGTTGCTGGCGCATCGTCGCATCGGAAAAACACTGGGGACGCATCAAGGAAAAACTTGGTTCTCGCGCGGTGCAAGGTGAAGTGACCAATCTCGTGCGCAATGGTGAAGCGCCGTCGGTTGGGGTGATGCGCCCGATTAACGGCAATCAGAGGACGTCGGCGATCAAGTACGACGAGTCCTGACACGACATCGTCCAAGTCCTCAAGCCGGACATCTATCTCGAGGGCGTAAGTGAGCAGCTCGAGATCTACTGGCATACGCAGAGCGAACCGGTCGACCAGGTCCTGAGCAGCCTGGATGGCTCGATCATCACGCCCGACGATGATCATGGGGTCTCCTTAGGGCCGTGCAACGCAATCTCGTCTTCATTCATCATTGATCGCAAGAACGATGCAGTCTTGCGCGGCACCTGATGCTCTTCCCCTCCGATCGTGACGCCCTCCCCCTGCCCAGTGACTGCAGCGAGTGACGGAAGGAAGTCAGCAAGACTTAGCCGGAGCTCCTCACAGAGGCCGTAGATGATGTGGAGTGGTAAGCGCTGCCGGCCCGCCTCGGCGTTGACAATGGAGGACCGCTGCAAGCCGATCCGGCTGGCAAGTTCAGCCTGGGTCAGCTTCCGCTGTTCTCGCTCCTGACGAATGGCCTGACCGATCCGCCGGTAGAGAAGATCTTCGTTGACAGTCATGTGCGCAGTGTCGACCGCGAATGACCTCCAGTCAATGTGACCAACCAGTGTTTGCCAGATAATCTATCTACCACTTTGCTTGACTATACCGAGAGAGCGACGTATCCTCGTCGACACCGGGAGATGTACGGACACCCCGGGGGGAGGTCGGTCCTGTCATCACTCCGTACCTCGCTCTGACGCCAGGGCGACGGTGATGAGGACTATGAAAGGAACTGCCCATGCCGAATAACCGGCATGTCGTCCCAGCCCCGAATGGTTGGGCTGTCAAGATCCCGGGCCAGTCAACGCCGGCGTCGCGACACCGGACCCAAGGAGCCGCGCAGGACGCTGCTCGTGACGGTCTCAAGCAGACCGGTGGCGGTCAGCTGATCATCCATCGCCCTGATGGAACGATCCGTGATGCCGACACTATCTCCCCAGCCAAGGATCCGTTTCCACCCAAGGGGTAGGACGATCCGGTCTCCCGCTATTTAGCACCCTCGCCCGTGAGGGGGTGCCCCTTCTACACCTGGTCCGACCCGGACCGCACACGAAGGACACCACCTTGAACAGGCGGCTCGTCTCCTCGTCCAACCTCCGCAGCGTGGGTTACGAACCAGGGTCCCGAGTACTTGAGATCGAGTTCCATCGGGGCGGAATCTATCAGTACTCCAGCGTTCCAGCCTCTACCTACACCGGCCTCCTCTCCGCAGGCTCCAAGGGCACGTACTTCCATCTTCACATCAAGCCACGGTTTCACTGCCGGAAGATCCGGTAAGCAGGAGTAGAGATACGCTATGGCCAAGAACGGCTCACGCGGCAATGGCCGCCACGGCTCTGTAACGAACCGCTCCCAGTTCCGTGCTCCCAACGGGAACTGGACCAAACGCGACCGGACGACCGGACGCATCATCGATCAGAAGACCACCCCGGGCCCCTTCAAGGGCGTCGCTAAGGAACCGGACGGACGGCAAGACTGATTGAGCAGAGCACCCGACATGAAGATGACCGCGACATAGGGCTTGTGCCGTTAGAAGCACAGGCCCTCTTGTTGTCCGCTCATTCGCGCCAGAATCTAGCAGACGGGTGACGTTGCCCGTGCCATTCCCTTTCCCCAACGCTGGTTGAGGAGACGGTGATGGTGTCCGTCTCGGCGTCGCAGGCGAAGTTGAACTTGAGCGCCGCAACGATTGACGTGCTGAACAGGCTTTGGATGGCGTCGTTCAATCCGGCTATCTTGTCGCTTAGGGTTGGGTGCACTCCGGAGCCAGCGACGGTGAAGTGAAAGCAGGTCACGAGCACTGTGGAAGCGAATCGATCTTGTCGCAAAGCACTAGCGACCCGGATGTAACAGCGCCGCCTTGCGGTAGTGCCCTACCGCACCATCAGGGATGTGCTCGTATGTCTGGATGCGTCCGAGCGTATTCATCAGTTGTCCAATGAGAACCGCCAGCCCGACTGGTCCCGCGAAAAAGATGTGAATGGTTCCCCCGGAAAGGTACGTCGTCCTTGCCGACCGGATCGCGGCGACGATCTGGTTGGCCAGATGCCCAGCCTGACTAGGCGTGACTATCCGGTGCGGATAGTTCTCGTCTGAGGGACCGATTTCCACGACGGCTCGGTACGGAGGATGGCCGGTAGTGGCGGCGAACGCGGGCTCAACGCTCTCCGTCACGGAGATTAGCACCGCCAGGTCGTTGGCCCCCACGTCCTTGCCGCTTGGAATAACCGTGAACCCGGGGTCTTCAGGAGACGCTTCCAAACTCCAGACTAGCCCTGGTTGTCCCAGGGTGTACTGCCTCCACTGGAGTGTCCGTCCCCGGGGCGCCAGGGCAGCGGCTCCCAGAGCGAAGGCTGCCGGGATGTTGAGCAGCCCACCCGCGAGGACGGGCCTGCCCGGGAGGTACCGCTCGAGGTCGTCGAAGATGGTGGTCAGGGCCGGCAAAAGGTCCTGGTCCCAAGCTCCTGTTAAAGCTTCCCTGCCATCGAAGCGGCCGGTCCAATTCAGTTGCAGAGCAGCGTCGGACTTCGTCCCGGCGGGCACCCGCGTGTTCAAAGTCAACGTAATAGGTGCCTCGGCATCTAGAACGGTATGGATCTTCTTCATCCGCCGCCTCAGTGCACGCCGGGCGAAGGCGACCACTTCCGCATCGGTCAAGTCCTTACCTGCGGTGCGGCGGATGTTCCACTCCTCGAGGTCGGTCACTCCAAGGTCGTTACCGGCCACCCGAGCTGCTCCGGCGTAATCCAGGCCACCGGCCGCAATGGGGACGATGAAGAACCCATCATTGCGCTCGTGTCGCCTAACGATCCAGGGAATCTCGACACGGCGGATCATGTCCGAATCTGCTACGTCGGGCGTCAGCCACAGGATTGCGCCAGCCGTCTCGGGTAGTGCGAGGACGCGCCGGATCTCTTCCTCCGTGTGTTCCTCATCCAGATCGGTGACATCCTGCCAGGTGGGAACCCCGAGATCATGAAGCCTGAGCACGAGACGCCGTATATCGTCCGCGCGCTTCCTGCGGTAGCTGACGAACATATGACCATAGGGGGTCGTCGATACGGCGTCACTCGTTGCAATCACAGGCCTTGCTCCTGGAACGGAGGCGTCGGCGCCATACTTTCGACGATCTCCCGAGCGCGGTCTGGTCGGAGGGCCTGTCCCGGCAAAGCGTCGATCACGAGGGCTGGGAGCAGACGCTGCGTCAGGTCCGAATAAGTGAACCCGTATGCCTGATCTGGACGCTCTCCAGTCAACTCCGCAAGTTCCCGCACAGCGTCAGCGTCGAAGTTCACCTCTTCCAGGAACGGTTTCAGGAGATCGACCCGCTGATCAAGCGTTGGTCGGTGGAACTCGAAGGTCACGGCGGCCCGACGGCGGACCGCAGGATCGATCGCGCTCAAACGGTTAGTACACATGACGACCAGGACCGGCAAGCCCTCATTCGCCAGTTCGTCGATCCCATGGATCAGCGCGTTAACGCCTGCTCGATCCTCATGGTGCATCTGGCTGAGTTCGCGCGACTGGGCCAGCGCATCGGCCTCGTCGATCAAAAAGATGACCGCTCCCCGCGCCTTCCCATTACCTTTCGGGGCGAGCTTCCTCGATTCCTCCTGAACCGCCGTGAACGATGCTGTAATCAGGCGAGTCATCTCACCCACCGCGCCGGTGCCCCGCGTCGTCAGGCTGATCTTGTAACGCTTGATCGTTACGCGCTGGTCTTGCGCCACCCTACTCCCAAAAGTCTCGGCGACCTCTGTCTTGCCCGTTCCAACGTCGCCGGCGATGATGAAGAGCGGCGGGCGACGCTCAAGTAACCCAATAAGGCTGACCTTCTTCCGGTAGTGCTTGGTACTCCACTGACCAAGCACCTCGGGGTCGAGGATCAGTCCAGCCTCTTTGAGGAGTCGCGCCTTAGCGTCGTCGATGGCGACGAGACGATCGAAGCGTTTGGTGATTGCGGGGTCGGGAAGAGTCCTGACGTCGGCGAACAGCTGGTCGTGACTAATGCTCATACTTGGCGATAGACCTTTCGTGTCACTCCGACGCCGTTGCTGCCATAGGTGCGGTCCTCGACCCAGTTGCCACCCGTCGTCCCCGGGAGCGGTGCACCGGTACGCTTCACCGGGATCGCCGCTAGAATTCGCTCCCGATCAGACGCGGTGAGGTTGCTCCAGGCCGTCGATCGGGAAAGATACGAATAGAACGATGCATCTCCGACGGAGCGGGGTAGTACCCCACCTGGCCGATCGTCGGTGTTGGCGAGCAGCTGACTGGCGGTGTAGCGATGGCAATACACCCAGTCATTACCCTTCCGAAATCCATACTCAACGTAGGACAGGTAGCCCCCCGCTAAGAGGGTGGTGAGCTCCTCCAGATACTCGGCGATGTCCTCTTCTGAGGGCTTGCCGAACAGCCGGCGGAGCTGATGCAGGTCAGCGCCGACCTTCGACGCCAGGTACTTGGCGTCCGTCCGCGTAAAGGACGACGACCTCGTCGTAGTGGACGTCATGCGTTACTCCCCTCGGAAGTCACTACCAAGGACGTCCTGCCAGCATTCAACTGCGCGCCCCTTGGTGTCAGCGTAGCGAGCCTCGGACAACGCATCGAAAGCTCGCTGAGCGGCATCCACAATCATCCGGCGATGATCCTCGGTGTACCGCTGCGCCACGTTGTTCTCTGGGTTGATCGGGTCGACGATCTCAATCACAGCCCCAGAGGCGATGGCCACCTCATCGAGCGTGTAGTGATCCGTGAACGCGATCCGTTCCTGTAGTTCCGTCTGCAGCAGGAAGAGGAAGAAGGCTTCCATGGCGTCCGGGTAATCACTCGTGTCCAAGCCGCTGTCGACCAAATGAGCCACGATCAGCTCGACCATGAACGACTTGAACCGAAAGTCGTCAGAGGCCTGCTTCTCCTGTTTAACCCACCACTTGATCAGGCGAATTAGCCGAGCGACATGGGGATGGTTGACCTGCTTGCGGCTGCGGATGAACGTCAGGTGGGCTGGGATGCTTGTAAGCACCCGGGCCCCACTCCCCTTCGTGACGAGGTAGCCGAAGTCGTCATCGAGACCGTCGTACAGCACTGGCACGACGTCGACGTCAAGTCCGCTCGTCCGGAACTTGAGTGTGACGCAGTGATCCTGCGGCTCGAACTGGTCGTCGTCCAGGTTTGAATAAGCCTCGCGGAGACGTTCCTCCAGCCACGACACGAGCCGGCGGTCATCCTGCGGCGCGGCGGATGCCTCGACGTATACCGCGACGTCCATGTCATTGATCGTCTTGAGCGCCGTCCCCTTGGCGACGCTACCCGAGTTAAGCATCTTGATGAGGTCGAAGTCAGGATGCTCATTGATATAGGACTCAAGACGCGATCGAAGTCGCTGGACCTGCTGACGGTACTTGCGAACATCATCCCGTCTCAGATCGACCCGATCCTCAGCAAACGACAGGATATGCTGATGACCGATCAGTGACTGAACCACGTCGGCTGTCTCTCTTCACTAAAAAGAACACTCATTCGTATTGGTCAAGTATAGCTTGTTTCGGTTCATTGCGAAGGGGCGGTCGGTGCTTCCAATTGAATGCCGGAATCGACTTGACTCCTTCGTTCTTCGGGATCCAGCGATGCTCTTAATGACGTCAGGACTTACCCTATGCTGCAGATCGATCGATCGGCACCATCGGCGTCAACACAAGGTCGTCAAACCAAGCGGTGCAGACGTTACCAGGCGTGCCGTTGCGAAGCAGGATCTGACCAAACCGCGTGGTCGCCGTAGTTGTGATCGTCGCACTCACCTGGATCCAGTCAACTGTCCCACCGACCTTCGTCGTTGATGTGGTAGTAAGGGCTGCTCGTGCACCGCTGTACTCTCGCAGGTCAATGAACGCGCCGTTGGCTGGGACGTTGGCGGTCTTGAGCCAGCCCGTGAGCCGGTACTGGATGCTTGGCAGCATTTCCATAATGTCAGCCGAAATCGGAGACGTACCTGACTTCGCCTGAGAGATGACCGCGCTACTGGTGATCAGCGGCAGATCGAGCTTCATGCTGGCTTTGCCGGAGTGGGAGACTGTGGGGTCGAACGAGGCATTGCCTCCTGCCCCGATCGAGACTGTTGCCCAGGCGCCGTACTGTGAAGCTGATGCCGAGCCGGCCGCGGTGCCGTCGACGTACTGCTGACTGACGTTGGTCGGAGCGACGAGTGCTGGGAAGAATTCAAAGTCGCCGTTGCGGATCAGGTTGCTGATCGGCTGACGGAAGGGTCCGGTGATCAGCTGCCGTGACACCAGGTTGGCCTGGACAAGCGAGAGGTTATCGAACCAGGCTTTCATTTCCAGCGTGTCGATTGTGCCGGTGTGTCCATAGAGGCGCATCTCCGGGTGTCCCCAGGCTGCGGTTGGGCCAGTGGTGAACGCGAGCGAGTACTCGGTCCAGTCGGTCGCGCTACGCACACGGGTAGTACCAAAGCTACCTGACGCCGAGCCGAGCGCGCTTGCCACCAGGTACTGCATGAATGCGCCGTCGTTAGTGCCAGACGCGTCCCCACCGACCAACTCCGTCTTCATCCGGAACGCCAGCACATAGGCCGTATTCGGAAGCAGTTGCTGGCCGCGGGCCTGGTAGTAGGACGACGCGTCCAGACGCGCCTCAACGTAGCCACCCGGCTGGTTGTGCAGGTAAAGCGCGCGCTGACCGGCGTACTTCACCGTCGAGTCAAATCCGATCTCTCCCCCGCCGTTGCCGAAGCCTACCGAGACCTTGAACAGATCGTTCGTGGTGGATCCTATGGCCGTCCCATCGACCCATCTTCCCGAACTTGTCTGGAGTGCCACAAATGGCGGGACGAATTCAAAGTCGCCGTTCTCAAGTAGGTTGCCGTTGAGCGCCCTGCGCGCCTTCATCGGCACATCGGCGCTGTAACTCCCACCGGTCAGAACGCCGTTGTTGCCATTGCCCGAGGAGTCCACGATCGTAGGGCCAACCCCTTCACTCAAACGCCAGTTCGCGTCAGGAGCGTAGGGAAGGCGACCAAAATGGTCCTGCGCAACCTCGGACGCGGTCAGTCGCCGGTTGTAGATTCGGACTCGGGCCATCAGGCCATTGAAGTTGACCGTCTGGCTCTTCCCGAAGCTGAGGCTCCCATTTGGAATGTTGGTGTCTCCGGTGTAGTCCACTAGGTGGGTGTTACCAAGCTTCACTCCATCCTCGTACTCGTCACACTTGGCGGTGCCACCTTCGACATAGATCACCCAAGCCCGGGTGTGCCAGTTGCCATCCCCATTGGGCTGATATAAGTTGCGGAACCGGAGGCGGCGCGGACCAGCGAAGTTGTTAGGGGCGTTGAGATAGGCGTAGATCTGGAAGTCGTTGGTGGCTTGCCGTTGAGCGCTGAAGCTCCCCGCCATGAAGAACCAGCCTTCGTTGGCCGCGAACATGTTGGTAGCGATCCCAAGAGCTCCCATCACTTTCGCCTTGTAGCGGAAGGTAACGGTGAAGGCGTCGGTCGGGAACACATACGGAACTGACGCGACGTTCGATGCTGCCCCCGAGAAGTCGAGGACCGCTGGATAGGCAGAGACGATCTGGCGAGGCACCTAGGCCTCCTCGATCAGCCTGCTCTGGTTCTGGAGGGCCTCGACCTTGCTCGATGGAGTTACGGTCGCCTTCTCCTGTTCAAGGCCAACTTTATAGGCCCGACCGTAGTCGGCGATCGCCGCAGTCAAGGCCGCCTCGTCATCGAGAGGCAATCCGGCGAGTCGCTGGATCTGCGTCTCAAGACCGGCGAAGGTGTAGTCGACGATGACGATGCCGTCTTCAATATGAAACTGGTAGTTGTCCTGGGTTTGGGTCATAGGTCTCCTTAGCGCCACATCACCGTGACGTCGCTCGCGGCCGCCAGCACGACCGTCAGGCCGGTCGAGAAGGTGCCGTTGTAGGTGTAGGTGTTCTCCCCGATCGAGGCTTTGAGCGTGCCGATCTTGACGCCGGACGCGGCAGTGTTGTCGTAGAGGGTGATTGAGCCGGCCGCCGTTGCGTTGATGACGATGGAGTGCAGGACACCAGCGCCCGTCTTGATCACCGTCGTTGCGGCCGCGGTAAGGTTGGTCGGCTGGAAGCGTTCTTCGACTTTCTGGACGTCGTTGACCAGATCCTCGCCGGCGATCCGCTCACCCAGGGTCGTATCGACCGTGAGCTTGTTGGTGTCAGGATTGAACAGCTGGTTGATGATGTCTTTGGCGCGATAGAGGGAGGGACGGCTGAATGGCATAGCAGGGTTTGATGTAGCTCTATTGTAGCAAACCTAGTACTCCGTGCAAGGTGGTTTGACGCGTGGTTGGGTCGGGCGTAGGCTGGGCGGGTTGATCCCACGTCTCATGCTCAGGAGCCCTACCATGGTGAAACGGTCCCCCGTCCGCCTGCTGCCCGCCGAACGGACGGTGCTCCGTGACCTGCTGGCCGCCGGGGCCGCCCCGGCCCGCACGCTGGCCCACGCCCGCATCCTGCTCAAGACCGACGCGGGGGCTGACGGCCCCGCCTGGTCCGACGCTCGGACCGCCGAGGCGGTCGAGGTCAGTCTCGCGACGGTCGCGCGGGTGCGCCGCCGCTGGGCGGAGTCCGGGCTGGACGACGCGCTCCACCGCCGCCCGACCGGCCCCCGCCCGCGCCGGCTCGACGGGGCCCAGGAGGCCCGCCTCGTGGCCGTCGCCTGCTCTGCGCCCCCCACGGGGCAGGCGCGGTGGACGCTGCGGCTTCTGGCGCAGCGGCTGGTCGCGTTGGAGGTCGTCGACGGCATCGCCCCCAACACCATCCGCACCGTGCTCAAACAAACGTCCTCAAGCCGTGGCTGAAGCAGGACTGGTGCATCCCCCCAACGGCGGATGCGACGTTCGTGGCCCGAATGGAGGATGTCCTGGACGTCTCCGCCCGCCCCCCTGACCCCGCCCGACCCCTGGTCTGCTTCGACGAGGGGAGCAAAGAGCTCCACGGCGAGGCGCGGACGCCCCTGCCGGGGATCCCCGGCCATCCGGCCCGCGTCGACACTGAGTACGTCCGCCACGGCACCGCCACTGTCTTCCTCTGGTGCGCGCCCCTGCTGGGGCAACGGGGCGTGACGGTGACCGAGCGGCGCACCCGCGTCGACTTCGCCCACGCCATCCGGGAGCTGATCGACCTCCGGTTCCCCACCGCCGAGCGGATCGTCCTCGTGCTCGACAACCTCAACACCCATGACCCCGCCTCCCTCTACGTGGCCTTCCCGCCAGCGGAGGCCAAGCGGCTCTGGGACAAGCTGGAGGTCCACTACACCCCCAAGCACGGCTCCTGGCTCAACATGGCTGAGATCGAGTTGAGCGCGTTGGGACGCCAGTGTCTGGACCGCCGCCTGGCCGACCGGGACACGCTCGCCGCCGAGATCGCGGCCTGGGTCACCGAGCGGAACGCCGCGCGGGTGGTCGTTGACTGGCAGTTCACGTCCGCCGACGCGCGGATCACGCTCAAACACCTCTACCCCGTTCTCCTACCCAGTACATGACCTTGCACGGAGTACTAGTGACCAGCATCTTCCCCACAATCGCACTTAGCATGTCACTGGCAAAGCGCGGTACATCTGGACGACACCCAAACGTCAATTCTGTTTTATTGAGTCTACCCATCATTAATCACCTTGGTATGACCTAAACTGTTCGTTGTACATCTCGGCATATGCACCGCCTCGTTCGATCAACTCCTGATGACTACCACACTCTGCTATATGTCCAGAATCAAACACTACAATGGTTGACGCCTTTCTAGCAACGTTCATGCGATGAGTCACATACACTATGGTTTGATCAGCAAAATGCTGATTCAACGTCTCGTACAATCTGTGTTCAGCAACAGGATCGAGCGCCGAAGCTGGTTCGTCAAGCACAAGCACATCTCGATGCCCAACAAAGCTCCGAGCAAGAGCGACTCGTTGCCACTCTCCACCCGAGAGTTCTGTTCCGCCCTGAAACCATCGTCCCAGCACTCCATCGTATCCCAACGGTAATCGTGCGGGAATGTGCGCGGCTCCCGCCAGACTCACCGCGTCCCTAATGGCTCCCTCACCCTGGACCACCTTCGGTTCGCCCAGAGAGACGTTTTCGGCTAACGTTAACTGATATTTCGTGAAGTCCTGGAAGATCGTTCCCACAAGACTCCGGTAGGATTCTGGATCTACATGACGCAGATTTACCCCATCAATCGTAATAGAACCCTGTGTCGGGTGATACAAGCGTAACAGCAACTTTACAATGGTTGACTTGCCAGCCCCATTTTCGCCCACCAGTGCTATACGATCCCCTCGACAGATGACCAGATTCACGTCCTCAACTGCCGAATTCTCCGACAATGGATAAGAAAAATCGACGTGATGAAACTCGATTCTTTGCCACTTACCAGTCTCCACCCCAACGACCGGGGACTGTGCAGCCATGGCAGCCGTGCGTTCCAATAACTGCGTAACACTCGAGAGATACAGTCCGTTTTCCTGCAACGCTTGGATGGAGGACAGCCAGGCTTGAAAGGTGCTCTGCACCTCGACCGCAGCTTGGGTCGTCGCGATCACCGACCCTGGAGAAATCGTTCCACGGAGCGCCAAGACGACAACGTATCCTAATACGACAGCATAACTTGCTATGGTAACCAGTCCCCAAGTGAACCCCGCCACCAATCGCCGATTCACCAACCGCAGATGTTCGGCGAGATATTTGTCCGCAATATCGTTGAAGCGAGCTGCAAGGGTCTCCTGCGACCCAAACACTCGGACCTCCTTTGCCGGGCCGTCACTTGTCATGACGCTCGCAATATAGGTCATCATGCGTCGCATCGGTGACTGCCATTTCATTAGATGAAACTGCATCCAACTGTATTTCACCGAAGAGATAACGGCTGGTATTGGCGCAATGAGCACCAGCACTGCTACCACAGGCGAGACCGAAAGTACGACAGCAAACAGTGAGACAAAGGTGATGACAGCACCTATGACTGACATGCTGGTTAGTAGCAGTGCTCCTGGTCGGCTGGACGCCTCTTGCTCGGCCTGCTGAAGCTGATCGTAGTAGCTGGCATCCTCGAAGGCCGCGAGATCGAGCGTACCGGCGTGCCGAACAATATCCTTATGAATCACTACACTAATCTTTTCGCCGATATTCTGCTGGGCCAGAGTAATGAGAAACTGGCTCGTTGATCCTATAATCAATAAGCCAACCTGAAGACCAACAAGGAGATAAATTGACGACCTGGATACTGACGAACCGCCGCCAACATAGGCAATCAGTGAGTCCACTAACCGACCCGTCAAGACGACCTGGCCGCTCGGTGTCATGCTTTGAATAACAACGCTTGCAACCATGAGAGCGAATAATCGGCGATCCACATGCCAGCTCAAGGCCAGGACACGTTTTGTGGCTGCTGCCGGCCCGCGGACCTTGTCAGATGCCAACCAGTCTCTCATCGCTGGGATTGGCCGTTGCTTCCGGTGACTATGCTCCATGTTGTCCGTGTTGTCCGTATGGAGTGATGCCTAGCGACTGTGGCTTCGTAGCGGTGGCGCCTCTGCCAATCCAACGCAATGCTTTGGAGATTGAGGCGTACATCTTGAGTTCCTCGTCACGATCAATTCCCGAGGCACGATTAAAGTGCATGTGCAGCAAACTGATACTGAGATGGTCGCGCAGCTCACTCCACTGCTCATCATCCAGACGGTTCCCGATGCTGCTAACGAGTCGTTCGATCTCCTCTGATCTCCAGTTCAACCACTCCCTGATTACCTCACTCTCACCCGGAGCCGAACTGGCATCCGCGATCATGCTGCCCCACTGTTTCAGCTGCTCTTGCGGATAGAGCGCCGCCGCGGGGTACTTGGAGGTTCGAGCGTCAGGGTCATCCTCGGCCGCCAGCGCAAAGAGCCGGGCGGCGGCAGATCCTCGGTAGCCCAGGTCCTTAGCCAACCGCACAAGGGACAAAGCCATACTCATTCCCTTGGTTTCGGAAGCTTCCTCTCCGCTTCGGAGCTTTTCTACCACATAGAAACTGTCCACCGAAAATATCTTTTCTACTATGGGCAGAATATCCGCACCTCCATAGCGGAGATACTCCGGCTCGTAGGTGTCGAACAGGATTCTTGTGGCCAAACCCTCATCGACCATGTTATTGCAGGCATCCACCATGATCTTCATGGCAGGAGTCCAGTCCTCCAAAGAGGCTACGTGCAACCTAAGTCGAATATGGGATTGGGGATCAGCAAAGCGGATGAAGAACCACTTATCGATCAGACCCGCTGTTGCAGCCGGTTGAACCACATCGTCAAACAGTCGCATGATAAGCGCCTTGTGAAGGCTACTGTTAGCATAGACCTTACCGTACAGCCATTCTGAGCCTAGTGGAAAACCTTGGTGGTTCTGCTCCGACGTGCCAGTCATTGGCTGTCGCGAGATTCTTGCTGGCGCACGTGCCGGTTCTGGGACACGTTCGAGTGGAACCAATAGTTCTCCAAGGTAACGCTCCCCATCCGGGCCCATGAGCCATCCGTCAGAGGGGCCAGGAAGAGCCTCGAGGAGGAATAGTTGACCATTGGTATCTTTTTTCAATTCACGCAATATGGTCTGTCGACCGAGATCCGAGCAGGTGTCTACCATAATCCGATTGTCAACATCAGCAATATACACATACCGCTTGACGCGATGCTCGTCTACGAATGCCCGTAGGCCGCCAGGCAAATCTCCCCGTCCTATCTCCTCAATAATGTCTGACCGGATCGACCACCTCTCGGGAGACAACACGATGTTGCGGTAGCTGACTCTCGGGAGATGGTGCAGCAAATTGGCCGTCCTCCAGTCAAACACAGGCTGAGCGTAGACGACTTGACGGCCAATCTCGATCATAAAGCGCACTACATTAGAAGCAGCATTCGTATTGACCTTGTGGAACTCATGAATAATTATCCGTTTCCCCAACGTACGAGACCTCAAGTAAAATTTGCCTTGATCCAGTCCAACCACGATGTCTTGAAGTGGAATCTGGGTCAATGATTGGTCCGGGGTAACTCCTACCGCGATGGAATAGTCGACAATGTTAGGGCGAATCGCGACGTTCATAGCACTGGGAGTCAGAGGATCGTAGGTCAACTCGGCTACGATGAAATCATCAGCGTTAGTCGTCCTTGTGTGGAGCCGACGCAGATCATGCCGGACGGCGTCTGGCAATACTCGAACGAAGCGACCAAAGCCCCGTCCGGCCGGGTGCTCAGTACCGGACGCTCCTACGACGACCTGGTAATCTCCCGTTCGTAACGCATCCGGCGAGCTGGCCACGATCGATACGAAGATCTCCGCGGTGGGTGGAAGTTGTTCTCGCCAGTCCTCATGCTCTGTTAGCTGGGCGATCATGTCGTCCGTCAGCTCGATCATGTTGGACCCGTTGACAATGGCTTGCGTGGCGAGATTGACCAGCTTGACATCGCGAAAATCAAGCCGTGGCTCAGGCGCTGTCCATGAACGTGTGGGGTGGGGTGGATTCGTGTAAGTGGGAGGAGCCCCCAGTCCTAGGTGTTCGTCCAGAAGCACGAGGATTGGTACCTCGGCCGCCTCCCCAAACCGCTCACCAAACTCCTTGGCATAGGCCTCCAGTAGGTACGAGCGAGGGGTTGCCACTCCCAGCTGGAAGAGGATCTCGGCAGCCTTTGCCGCATCCGCAGTTAGAGATTCCGCGATTTTCGTACCTTCACATGCCAACGCCAGGTCTACCTGGAGGAGTGGTGAGTCCCCTCCTAACCTGTCGACCATGGTCTCGATAAGACCATCAAGTATGGCGAGCTGATCGCCTCCCTCACCTATAGGACAGGCGTCATATTGGACCAGTGCGGTAGCCAGGTTCCCAAGGTTTGCTTGGTGTCCCGGCGCGCGAGATGCCACCTGGATGAGCTCATCAAGCGGCTCGCCGAGCAGGGTTGGTCGTACATTAGTAAGCAACAATCCGACCGTAACAAGATTCTTGAGAAACGCTGTTATCTTGTCCTGGGCCGAGCCCGGCCTCAGGCCTTCAAGGTGCGAGACGACCTCTTGGAAGGGCACGACTCGCCCTTGCAAAAACACGATCAGCTCATCGACCACTGAAGACACGCGCACGTTCCCAAACCTGATTGCGTTCTGGGCACCCTCATAGCTAAATTGCTGAAAGTGGACGCGACTGGCATATTTCAGCAGAGTTGGATTGAGATACAGGGAAAAATGCTCCGCGTCCTGAGCCTCGACCTTTCTCCCGATCTGAGTAAGCACGCGCATATCAATGCGGCTAGAGTGCCGATGCTCCCTCGCTCGCCCCATCACCACATCAGTCGTGTCGCCAAGCGATAGCACGCAGACGCCCGAAAAGAGGCCAAACGGCGTTGGCCTGGTTTTCATACGCACTAGATAGCGAATAGCAGAGGCAACGGTCTCCCAAGCCCTCTTGGGCTGTACCGACGCATATTTCCTGATAGCGCCATAAAGCGATCTACTAGCAAATCGTATTGCCTCCTCGAAGAGCATTGCTTGGTCTTCAGTCAAGCCAAGAGCGGCATACGGAAACAGATCACCATCACGTCGGCAGGAGATTATCTGATCGATATTCGTGGCCATTAGCTCCGCTATGCCATCAACGGGTAGGACGGATGCTCTCAGCATAATGGGCGCCTGCGCGCGGAATGCTCCATCGCTGGCATCAAGTCTGACTGCCACTCGGACCTCCAGCGTTTCTATGACGTTAGCAGCAACCTGTCCCAGTTGGGCGATTGCCCAAATGCCTCGTCCATGAGCACGAGACCTATCCCCACTGCCCCATCCAGGAGACCAACACTGTCGGCATCGAACAGCTCACCCGTAAGCACCCGAGCGGTGGGGTTTCTATACCCAAACGGCTTTGCTGCGTCATACATAGCCACGAGGCGATCTATAGCCGCACCATACGCTTGCTCCAGGACCGGAGTAGCGTTCAATGCCTTTCCGCGTTTGATAATTTGTGCCATACCAGCAACGCCATGGCATAGGATTTCCGTCCGCATGCTGAAACCATCGGCCAAGTACACGTTACATGATCGCTCTAGAGCATTCGTGCCGGCATCTAGCCACTCTTTGCATCCCAAAACGACGCCGGCCTGCATCAGGGGCAGAGCTATGCCAGGCGTCCCATAACACCACCAGCCTTCAGACAGACTGTCATGGTCGCTTGGCCCCTCGGCTCGGAACGCATTCGGCCAGAAATCGTCACTCGTACTTGATAGCACTTCTAACAGGAAGCGGCAGATCTTTTCGATGGCTTGGTTTATACCGTCAACCCCAATATCTATTGCTGCCACCCGGTTGAGAACGCCCAACACTCCCGCGATGCCATGCGCCATACCAAGATCAATGCAGCCGGACGGATACAGCTCGCGATGGCGGTCGCTCGCCAATGACTGCACCGGCAGAAAGTATCCCGTAAGCCCAGCATGCGAACAGACGAGATCCACCAGAAACGTCACATGCTTCTTAACGAGATCCAATGAACGATCGCCTCGTTCAGTCTCCAGATGTTCGAGGTGATATGCGGCAATCCCTACACTACCACTGACCAAATCATAGCGATATGCCTGTAACTCCTCGTGGCCGGTTCGCGGGGGGTCGTAGTCCGACTGCATGGTAATGAGCGACTCATACAGAGAGTTGTTCGCGCTTTGTAGCGCAGGGACTTTCTCGGATACCCGATCAAGAGCAAACGCCAGCCCCGTGAATCCCTCCATCAGACCAAATCCGACTTGCGGTCCACGTTCCGCGGCGCGAAGTATATGGAACAGGTGAGAAGCGTGAGATTGGGCGACCGACTTCCAGCCGTTGTCAGGCATACATTCGTCCAGTTGCGCAAAGAATAACATCGGTCCCGGAAGACCTGATGCGATACTAATCGCCATATCAGACATCGTTAGGAACGGGCGTCCCTCTTGCTCAACTTTCTGGGTGTAGTAAGAGACGACGTTTGGATCGCGCATCTTTTGAGCTAATTCGAGTACTACTGTCTTCGGAGTCATCGAGCTACCAGGCCTCTCGGCTAGTTCATCGCAGGATCGTCGTGTGCTCCTTGACGTTCGCCGCAGCCGATGCCACCAGGGTGACAGTGACTGTCACCCTGGTGGCATCGTGTGGACGCTACCGATAGCGGTAGCCGCATGGGGAAGGAGGAATACAGCGGCTCATGCAGCTCGCGCTACAGGTGCTGTTGGTGCTACCACCGCATCCCGCAGGGCATGTCGAGACCTTGGGGTTCGAGGCCTCCGAGCAGCCAGCTGGGCACGTAGCACCCGCCGTGGAGGCCATAACGATCCCCGTGGGGCTGATAATCATCTGAAAGTCCAGGTCGAACTCGTCCACGACGGTGACTGGCTCGGACGAGCGACGATCAAGCGTCGGCGGCATATTGACCTCCTGACTGCCCTCTACACCCAGAGAACCCCAACGACCTGTTCGATTGCCTGAGCCTAGTTAGCTGGGGCAGCCCGTGTCGTCAATGCTACCCCACCGTACTGACACGTCAACCAAGTCAGCTTCCAATCTATCTAGTACTTTCAGGCTATGGGCCGTAGCTTTGCATAAGATTGTGGCGTGAGGTGGAGACAACGATGGTCTCAAGAACCGTAATTGTCTCCCGCCCGTGGCTCTGACCAGTCCGACGATCCAATACCACTCCGGACGATTGATTCATCGAGCGTACGGCTTGATGAGCTACTTGCGCATTCCGGGTTCGCTAACCGCACCTGTAGGACCGGACCTGAAGTACATTCCCCTCGCCTGCACAGCGCCCTCAACCATGGCGCTTCTCTGGGCATCGATGCTTGGCCGTAACATGGTTGGCACCTTCACGTCTGCTGACCTGGCGGTCCAAAGAGGCGCAAGACCTACGTTCGGTCGTAAGGAGCTAACGATCAGGGTGACCTACTCACAAGCTATAGCACCACCAACAACCTTGACACGAACCGAAGCCACCTCGATAACGACGCGGAGACTGACCCTGGAGCAGCTTGCCTGGGTGCTCCTGATTGCTTTGGCGGCGGTCTCGCGGTTCTGGGACCTCAGCTCGCGCGCCTTGATGCATGACGAAGCGATCCACGCCTACTACTCATGGCTACTCTTCCGTGGCGAAGGTTTTCGCCATGATCCGCTGATGCATGGACCTTTCCTGTTCCACGCCAACGCATTGGTGTACTTCCTCTTTGGCGATTCCGATGCATCATCGCGTTTCATGCCAGCGCTGTTTGGGGTCATTCTCGTTGCGACGCCTTGGCTACTGCGTGGCCCACGCCATCTCGGGCGCTACGGAGCGCTAGCAGCTAGCCTGTTCTTTCTCATCTCCCCATCGCTCCTTTACTACACCCGCTTCATCCGGCACGACCCCTTCACAGTCGTGGGCACCCTGCTGCTTCTGGTCGCGATCTTCCGCTACATAGAACGGCCAGAACGGCGTTGGCTAATTCTCGGCGCACTCATGCTCGGCTTTCTCTATATCAATCACGAGATTGTCTTCGCCATCGCGGCGATATTCGCCGGTATGATTATACTAACGCTCTTGGCCCGGCCGCTCCGTGTCCTCGTGCTGGTCATCGTACCGGGCGGTGTTCTTAGTATCTTGTTGATTCTCGTCCACCGAACGTCCTCAGACAGCTTTGGTGGCAACCTGCCTGCCATCCCCTGGAATAGTGCTGGGCCCCCGGCCCTTCAACCGACGCCTGAGAACCAGCGGCGCTTTTATGAAGATCTACTCACGCACCCACTCGTCCTAAGCCTGATTGGTGTCGCCGCTCTTACCTTGGTTGCCTGTTGGCTGATCATCAGGCGACTGACCCTACCCAAAGCGCGGGAGACTGATGCTGACGGTTACCCCTTAGGGTGGGTCGAGGTGCTGTTCCAGAGTGCACCGGAGGGAACCATTGGCGCGGCCTTTCGCAACGCTTGGCGGGACAAGCTCGGCCTGCAAATCGGCCTGATCCTCGCGATCGCGATCGCCGCAACGTTCTTAACGGCGTTCTTCACGCGCCTTGGCGGCTTAGCGACTGGCACCTTCGCGACTGACGGAACGCTGCTCTACTGGCTGGGCCAGCAGGATGTCCAGCGAGGTGAACAGCCATGGTTCTATTTCCTGATACTGACTCCCCAGTACGAGTTCATCGCCCTCGCCTTCGGCCTGCCGGCAATCGCGCTGGCGGTCGTCCGGGGGCTACAAGTCGTGCTCGGTCGACGAGTATTTGGTCCTCGCCTGGCGTTCCAGCTGTTTCTAGTCGGCTGGGCGGTCGGCATCACCGTCGCTTTAAGTTACGCCGGCGAAAAGATGCCCTGGTTGATTGTCCATATCATCCTTCCCCTTCTGCTGCTAGCTGCGACCCTCGTCGACGAGTTAATTGCACGCTGGCAAGTCCGGTCGGCCGCGTCCCGATCCAGTGCATTCGAGAGTTCACGGCTGGCGCGGATGCGAACTGGACACGGGGTAATCCTGGCGCTCGCCACGGCTCTTCTTATTTGCGGTGGCACATGGTTGCTGCTCGCCGCCCGTCTGACCTCGCCCCGTTTCATCGAAAATGGGGGCGACCCTCAGCGCATCTTGGCGCCCAACGTGCTCGACGACTGGTGGCAACTGATCATTCCGCCGATGGCCGCCGTGCTCTTGATTGGCGTCTCGGTCTGGATGGCCGGAGCAACCCGTGCGGCACGAGGCACGCTGGTCGCCCTCCTGCTCGGCCTGCTTCTGTTACAGACCCACGCTGGCTTCCGACTAAGCTACGCCCAAGGCGACGTTGCCCGTGACAGTCTGATCTACAACACGACTACGCCTGACGTTCAACGCATGATGTCTGATCTTGATCGGCTGTCGTATGAGATCAACGGTGACCGGAGCTTGGCGATCCAGTACGGCGATGATGTCAACTGGCCGCTCTACTGGTACATGCGGAACTTCACCGGCAGCTTCTATCGGGCCAGCGTCGATGCGACAACTGACACGCCCGTGATCATCCTGCCGTCCAATGCGGCTGACCGGGCACGCTCGACGCTGGGCGGCACCTACACCGAGCAGGAGTACGTCCTGCGCTGGCACGAACCGGAGAGCCAGATTTACCGGAACTTCGCGATCGCGCCGGAGATCCCACCCGGTCGATCAGCTTGGCGGAACGAGGCCGATCCCCATGGCATCGGCGCGATCATCCAGTCGATCTGGTCCAGCACCATGACCCAGACTACCGCTGAGGGGCAACAACGGCTCTGGCGACTGGTTTTCTTCCGCGAGAACCCAGCCGCTACGATTGACTTCACCTACTCCCTGTTCATCCGAAACGATCTCGTCCCCGTCTACAACTCCATTCACTACGATCAGCCCGCGTCACTCGGGCCCTAGATCTCGACCGAAGCACCGAAGCCTGGCCCGAGTGACAAAACCACCAACACACCCCCGAGGGTTGGTTCTCGAGGGTGTGTTGGTCTAACCGCATGGCGCTGAACCACTATTTCTTCTTGGTGCCCGGACCATCGCCCGAAACGACGGTGGCCTGGTTACCTTCGTTGTCGAGCTGCACTCGGCCGCCTTCGCGCAGTTCGCGGGTACCGGTCAACGTCGCGTCGACTTCCGGATCGCCAACTGCCGGAGCGTCGTCACCCTCGGACTCGCTGAACTGCCACTTGTAGTCCCGGCGCATGATCATGGCACGGCCCGGGTCCTCGGTCGTGAATGAGCCGCCTGGCAGGACCTCGAGATCGCCGTCCTGGAAAACTTGGTTTGAGATGTTCTTGAATACTGGCATGTGCCTCCTTGGTAATAGTCATCTCGCCGTTGCGCCTCCGGTCCTTGATGGAAGGGACCGGAGGCGCTGGGCGCCTGGTTACAACGTGGTGATGTTGTAGATCGAAGCGACGAAGTTCTCGGTCGTGGCGTACCACGGCTGGAAGTCGATGCGCTCCCGGCCGATCAGCACGTCCTGGCCGTACTTCGCTTCGCGCTCAGCCTCGACCTGGACCGTCAGCCGGTCACCGATGGCGAGGGCGCCCCGGTGGGCCAGCAGAATCTGGGTCTTGGTCGTGGTGGTACCGTCATAGACACCGGTCGCGTTCAGATCGTTGCGGACATAGGGGGAGACGATGACCTGGATCCCGTCGATGGTGTCCAGCCGGCCCGTGACGACCGTGGCGTTGTCACCATAGACGTCGCGGGTCTTGACCGCATCCTGCTCCAGCAGGCTCATGTATCCCGAAACGCCGGTGATCAGGACCACGTTGCTCGGGTTGGCGGCGTACTTCCCCATCCGTGCCCGCGCCTTGCGAATCGCGGTCAGCAAGGAGCCTGTGCCACCGTCGATCTTGGCAGCGGCGTTCAGGTAGGCCCGCAGCCCTTTGAACACCTTGCGGACGTCGTCAGAACCGGTGGTGTCTGAGTCCATGTGGGTGCCCGCGGTATCCCCATTGATGACCGCGTTCTCTTCGCCGTTGACCAGCCCTTTGAGCAACTTCCGGTTCACGTACGGCTCGACCGCGGCGATCGAGTCCTGCTCGAATTCGTCCGAGGTGCGGATCGCGACGCTCATCTTCTTGGCCGTGAAGGTCGTGCCGAGGGTCTTGGCGTCAGAGAACTTGACTGAGGTCTGGCCAGTATCGGCCGTGTTCTCTGGGGTGATGTAGGCCGTCGGATCGCCGCCTTCGACCGGGAACTTGTACGGGTTACCTGGCATCGGGATCCGGTCAAATAACCGGGTCACGACGCGATCAAGCGCCACTTCCTGAATAATGTCCGGGCTGAAGCCGGTCGCAATCCACTCGGCCCCCTCGCCAGCAGTCTGGGTGTCCATCGCTCGAAGCACGGCTTCCATGGAGGGTTGGCGCATCTTCGAGAGTGCGTGTGTCAAGCCCACCGCTTTCGCGAGGTGGACGTGGGTATTGGCTTCTTGGGCGCGTTTGGCCAAGAGCTCATTGAGTCGTTCTGGCATGAGTATGTACCGCTGTTAGGCAGCGGACCTTTCTGGGGTAATCCCCAATTGGTGTTCGAACCAGGCGTCTCCAACGGATTTCTTCGCTGGGGTGCCGTCCTCATTCATCTTGATTTCCTCACCGAACTTGCCGACCGCGAAGCCCTTGCGGGCCTTGATGGTGTCGCGCTCGGTGGTCATGTCGGTCAGGGACTTCTTCGTCTCTTCGAGCGCGGCCGAGGTGTCCGCCGCCGACTTGGTCAGCGTGGCAATTTCCTCGTCCTTACCGGTGAGCGACTTGGTCAGCTCCTCGACATTCGCCGTCGCTTCGTCGCGGGCCTGAGTGACTTCGGCCAGTGCCGTGTCTTTATCGGACAGCGACTTGGTCAGATCAGCCGGGTTCTCACCTTTCACGTTGCGCTCAACGGCGGCGGCGTTGTCGCCGAGGCCGTTCTGAATCAGCGCTGTCGTCACGACCAGGATCAGGTCGTGAAACTCAGTGAGTGACGCATCAACCTGAGCGATACGTTCAGCTGGTGTCCGTTCATCGCCGTCGCTGGTCATCAGAGGCGACCACAGTGACGACCGCAGGTTCCACATGAGCGAATCAATCGCGGCGTCCGTGATGTCACTCTCGGCCCATGAGCCAAGAATGGCGGCTTTCGCAACCGCCCGTCGTTGCGTCTCTGCTTGGGCTGCGGCGGACTTGGCGGCGTCGTCCCCGTCGGGAGTGGGCGCGTCGTCCTGCGGCTCGGCAGCAGGTTCGGTTACGGGTGGGGTTGGCGGGGTGGGTTGATCCTCAATCGGCGCGTCGGTCTCGACCGTTGGCTGTGGATCGGTGGTTGGTGGAGTAGGTGTTTCGTCTTCCTTAGGCATAAGCTCCTTCGTGTCGTCCATGCGGATCGACTTGTTGATATTGGTCAGCCAGGTATCGGCGACAGCCGGGGTGCCGGTGACGCTGATCTCCTGCAAGAGGATGTCGGTATAGGTGCGCACCAGGCGCTTGAGTTCGTCGGCGTATTCCATCGCACTCTCGACGACGAGACCGCCGATGGACAGACCCAGCTGCCGGCCCTTGTTGAGCGCGGCCACGAGGGTCTTGGTCCGGTAGTGATCCGGGTCGAGCTCGGCCTCCATCATCAGGCGATGGTCGCCGGTGGCGGTCAGAGCCACGACCTCGCCGAACTCGTCGTCCCAGTCGTTGCCGTGCTCGTTCTTGAACACGACAGCGTGGGTGGCGAGAGACTTGGACATGGCCTCGATCGCGGACTCCGCCATGCGCTCGCCGGTCAGGTCCATGTTCGTATTCGACGCCATGCCCTCGACGACGTACTTCTCGGTGCCGTCAGCTGCTTTGCGCAAGTAGCACCGGGTAATCGGAACCGTGATCTTGAAGTGTTTGTTGGTGGTGTCAGACATAGAATGAGCGCCTCGACAGGCGGCTAGTAAAGCCATCCGTTCGGGCGCTCAGGGCGTCTCGCGTGGGGTGATACGCGGATATGTGTCTGATTCCAGTGTAGCAAGCGCCTAGGCGGGAATCGCCTCCAGCTCATCGTCTAAAGGACCGTGCTTCTCGATGTATCTTACTGGATCATAGGGAAAGCCATTGATTTTGTCGCACCGCTTGCAATGGATATAGATGGTGTTCATGCCGAATTTCTGGGCAGTCCCACGCACGTCGATCTCGGCCAGCTTGGCGTTGCACCGCCGGCAGCGCAGGTCTTCACGCCTGGGCATCGACCTCCTGGTTGCGTTCGGCCCGGATCGCGTCCATGAACGGCTGGATATAGGCCCAGCGTGCCCGCTTCTTGGCTTCCTCAACGTGGGGAGCTTCCCGCTTCTGCTTCTCTTCAAATGCCATCTAGATGTCCTCCTTCAGGATGCCGATACTCGTGCAGCGGCAATTGTGTGTTATTATGTCATTGCAGATGTACCAACCATGATCTGTTTCTAAATCATAAACATGGCCACTAAAATCTCTCACACATTCGATATTGATAACCTCATCAAACGACACAAGTCCGGCACTTCGATCAATCAACTCTCCAAGGAAATGGGTGTTGCCCGCATCACTCTTGCTCGCTGGTTTGCTTGCAAGGGCATCCAGGTCCGCAATAGTCTGGACGCTAATCGCCTCCTCGCTGCTTCCAGAACCCCCGAGCAACGCATGGCCTACACCGTCGCAGCTCATCGAGCACGCCGGAACATGAAGGACCCTTGGAGCGCCCGTTTGCTCCGCGCTATCACGAACGAACGAAGGCTCACTAAGCGGAGTCCTTACGAGATTGCCTTGCTTGATGAGCTCATGAGGGCTGACATTGTTGTTCGACCTCAGGCTGCTATCGGACCCTATAACGTCGACATCCTCACAGAAAGCACCATCGCCGTGGAAGTCTGCGGTAGCGACTGGCACTCGTCTGACGACTCTTCCCTCAGGAACCAGTACCTCTTCAATCAAGGCTTTGATCGGATGGATATCCAATTTGGAAGAGGTCATCTCTTTATTGAGCAGGTGTGTGTTGACGAAATTATCGCCCTTCTTGACTTGCGACGCCGGGATCCATCCGCGCCCCGTCAACATTGGATGATTCATTGTGACGGTAAGACCCGCACCCGAGTGGGTGGCAAACCGTATGACCGGGCCGCTGTACTTCGCCCTGAACTTCTTTCGAACATCGAGGGCTAGTACTTCTTGTCCCTCTACGACGCAATTGATTTCTTGGCCTGGCCTGATCCCACCCCAGTCGGTGCCGATCGGGACTTCCAAGCCCTCGCGTAGGCGGTGTTCAGGCCGGACGCGGTCGTCTTTCGCCGTCAGCCAGACCTCCCGATCGACCACGCCACTCGCCTGCATCGCGGCCAGATTCACCGCCTCGAACGCCTGGGCTGTCTCCGTCCGGGCAATGGTATTGGCCCGGTTGGTACTGGCCTCAGTGAAGACGGACTTCACGCGTTCGCGTAACTCAGGTATGCCCTCACCGGCGGCGATGCCCTCGCGTAGCCCGTCCCGGAGTTGCTCTCGCGTCGTCTCGTTGATGCCCTTGGCGTGGGTCAGGGCGTTGCGCAGCAGGTACTCATCGACGGCAGCCCGGGCGACACTGGTGTCCAGGGTGAAGCCAATCTGTAATTGCGCTTCATCGGCACCGGCCTGGGCCGCGGGTTCGAGTTCAGCGAACAGGGTGATGCCCAGTTCCGTGTCCCCGTCGTTGCCCTCGAGATAGCCGTCGACCAGGTCGTCGATGACCCCTTTGCGGACGTTGGGTGCATTGAGGCGTGGCGGCAGGGCCTTGAACGTGGTCATCAGCGTGTCGAGGTAGCGACCTTCCTGCGTCTGGAAGTAGGTCTGGACCGGGGTCAGCAGACCAGCTTCGAGCGTATCCAGGATAGCTTCCCGGCGATCGCGTGTTGCCTCCAGCTCATCGGCGGTCAGGGCCTTGGTCACAGCCTTCTGGGTGTCGTCGGGCGTGTCGGTGGTGGGCTCGACAGGGGCATCCGGTGTGTCGGTCGGATCAACCACGTCATCACCGGCGGGGACATCCTCATCATCGAGACCGTCGATTTCCTCCAGGGCAAAGGCGAGGGTACGGACTTCATTGCGGGTAATGATGCCGTCGCGTCTCGCTGCGAGCAGATCGGCTCGGCGCTGCTCCGGATCGGCCAGGTCGCGCACGATGAACTCGAACCGGAAGTCCTGGTTGATGCTCTGCAGCAAGTCCTCGGTCAGCTTCTCGGCGATCAACTGCTGGATGGGCCGGAAGGTGGACTCGTGCGCTTCCAGGTACAGCGTCCGGGTCGAGGCGTAGTCCCCGGCGTTGTGGTAGCCCAGTAAGACTTTGGGAATGCGATAGGCGGTGGTGATCTTGTCGGTGCTCAGGCTTCGCAGCGCGACGAACTCCATGTCCTTGAGGGTGTTGCCGTAGGTGGTCGTCGACTTGATCCCGGGCAAAGCGGCGACCTGGTGCTCTTTCCCCTCGCCGACGTGCTTCTCACGGATCATCTCCATGACAGTCTTTTGCTGCTCCAGGGTCTTGGCAATCTCGGGATCGAAGGTGAGCAGCATGGACGGCTTGAATCCGTTGGCGAAGATGGCCCGGTTGCTCCGCATCGCCTGCAGGTCGAGCCCCACATCCTCCAGGGCGGAAGCCAGCGGCGACTCGCCATACAGATCGTTGAAGGGATTGGCCAGACGAAAATGCAGGATCTGCCACGGCTCGAACTCGGCGCGTTTGCCGTTCACCTTCTGGACATAGCCCACGACTTCGCCCCGGTCTGAGGCGACGATCGTCATCGTGGACGGGTTGAGTGGCCACAATTCGAGGATCCGGCCACCTTCCCGATCGCCCTGCCTGGAGGCATAGAGGAAGGCGTCGCCCGAGATAGCCAGGTGCTGCACGACCTCCTGGATGATCAGACCGAACGGCTTGAACGGATTGGGATTGCGCAGCCACATCTGCGTCTCGTCGAGCTGCGCAAGAAAGGCGTCGTCGGGCTGTACACTGGGATCGGCGTGGACAATGCGCCAGCCACCACCGGTGACCCCGGACATCCACTTGTTGACGCAGGCGTTGACGTCGACATGCATGCGGTAGATGGCATAGAGCAGGGCATGATCGGTGTCGGTCGGTGCGCCGATGGAGTCTCGCAACGTCACCGGAGCCGCCTGGATAGCCCCGGCAATATAGCCACGGTTGTCCTTGAGGATGGCCTCGGCGCGGGCCTGGACGATGGGGTTGAGTTGGCGTTCGAGAAAGCTGCTGAAGAGATTGGCCATAGAAAGGTGAGCCCTGGGGGCTTTACTCTAGTGTAGCAAGATGACATAATGATGGCGCAAGGCCGAAGTCATCGAAGCAAGAAGCGTGGGTTGTCACCGGGTCGATATGCAGACAACATCTGGCCCCGCATTAAGAAAGCGCCTGAAGAGAGAGTAACGCCTCGAAAGCATCATGCTAGCGCGGAGTAGCCCTAGCGGGGGAATAACTGGCTACCAGTCGACCCACTCTTTTTGCTTCGATAGCATTTGATAGAATCAAATTAGTCAACACACCACGTTGTGCTCTACCAACGAACCTTTGAAGATGGATCGAGGTTTCCGTAGTAGAGCACGGAAACCTCGATCTGTTTTTTATATGGCTTCAGCTTACTCTAAGTACCTCCACACAGCTCATTGGCAGCGAACCCGACTGCGTAAGCTACGCAGTGCTGGCTATCGTTGCTTCCTTTGTGCCTCGAAAGACCGCATTGCGGTTCACCATCGTTATTACCAAAGAGATGGGAAGAATGTTCTATTTCACGAAATAGACAGCGATCTGGTCGTCCTGTGTGTTTCTTGTCATTTTCTTGTTCATCAACATCCGACGATAAGCTTGGGGACGTTGCATAATCGATACGCTCATTACCGCCAACGACGCCTAAGCGAAGAAGATCTGACCACCTAACCTGTCAGTGGCGGTCTGGGTAGCGTCCGCCTTATCAAACCACCTGTACAACGACAGACGATCCGGGAGTTGCGCTGAACCTCCCGCATATCAAAATCAACGCCATTCATCGATAGCGCTTAGTCCCGGCTCTGCTTGCCAGCAACCGGGGACCTTGCCCTGTTGAGGAATGGAGCATCGGTACCTACCACCAGGACCTTGTGACGGAGACCGAGGGGTGACGCCTTCGGCAAGGGCAGCGAGTGATCGCCTGCTCGGCCACCTGTATTTTGCAGGAAGCGCATACGCAAGTAGCCTGATGGGATTGTCTGGAGAAAAGCATGAGCCGTGCAGAGAAACGGCCGGTTTGCCTATTGCAAGGGAGATAAAGGCAGTCTAAACGCGCGATGCATGCAAACAATACCCGAAGAGAAACCTGGACCAAGAGCATTCGGATCGCGGAGTCAGTCTTTGACGAGTTGGGGCTGTTGCGTGGCGAGATGGACTCGACATATTCAGAAGTGATCACACAAGCTTGTTTGGCTCTTCGGAAGGAACAGTCGCTTGCGTCAGCATCGACAGTAGTCCGCTCGGAGATCCAGTCACTAGAGCCACCAAAGAAACGGCATCGCCGCGAGGTCCGTAAGCTGGCTATGCGACGACGGAAAATGCAGCTACGCCGTGCGAAGAAGCGCCGCTAGCCGGGATAGCTTCCCTGCTTCATACCATTGGACATCCTCATCCAGTAGACCGCCACGTCCGAGCCGCCGTATCCTTGATTTGCGCGTGACTTCTGCCGAGAGGCTGGGGACCTACTTCTTGCCTACGATGCCTTGGGCCTTATCCAGGCCATCGTGCAGATCGTAGTCATAGGTAGGGGTTCGATTCCCCTGCAGAAGGAGGTGCCAATGGGACAAAAGCTACGCTACCGGCTCTCTCGGCTATGGAACGTATGCAACGTACTGCTGGCAGCGACATCTGTCATTTCGGATGGCTTCGGCCTAGCCCTCAGCAGAGGTCAAGCGCAACAGATCACGCACCAACGCCCTCCCGGGATTGCTCCTGAGAGGGCGTTGGTGCGCCTGGCCAGCTCCCGACGGGATTAACTAGGCCATGGTTAGGCCGCATCACTCCAGCGGTCGGTGTTGCCGCTCTCCTCCCGTCGGTTCCCCCGTCGGTCGTGCTTCGGCTTTTTGCGGATGTAGAGGCTCGGCCGGTCTCGCTTGTAGACCGTACTCACCTCGCCAACTTCCATGCAGATGACGAGACCGATCACCTTGTCGATCAAGGGGTTGCCCTGATCTTCAACCGGAACATCCTTACGTCGCAGCACCAACCAATGTGCTCCGTTCCGGTCGTAGACCTTCCCATAGAGCAGCACGTAGTCAATCTGCGTCGCTTGGACTGAACGCTGCGCCATTCGCTTGCGGGCGTGGCGGGAGACGGAAACGAGCGTCGTTATGGTGATTCTCCTACCTGCGTGCGATAGGAGCTGTGCCGGCGATGACGATTATAGACGTCAACGCGACGAATGCAATAGAACGAATGATCCAAATGATCGGCCTGATTCGATCCATTACGCCACAAACACCCCGAACTCCATCTCGGTCGGCTGCAACTCGAAGTACATCCGCATCGAGATCACATCACCCCAGTCCGGAGACCGGCCCAGGTGTTCTTTCATCTCGTCCTTGTCGACGAGCTTGACCTTGCCGTCCTTGTCCAGGTCTTTCCCTTTGATCTGGGCGAGGTCGGCTAGGATCAACTCCTGTTGCTCCGGGGAAACGCACGGGACAGCAATGCTTCCCTGCCGCACCGCCTCAGCGAGAGCGTAGTAGCACTGCACGCGTAGGTTCTGGTAGTTGAGCCGGTAGCCGTCCCGGGTGAATGGGTCCTGGATCGCGCTGGAGCCTCCTACAAAACCCCGGCAACCCAAATGGTCGACAATGCCGCCACCGACGCCGGTCTCATCGACCAGGACATTGGACAGCCGAATGCCGTACGTTCCTCTCAGGCGTTCAATCTCGGCTTCAACCTCGGTCGTTCGGGAACGCTCGTAGGTCGTGACGTGGATCGCTTCCATGCCGCGCCAGACGACGATGAGACACAAGTCCCGGCCAAGTCTCGCCGCGTCGCAGGTGATGAATAGATCCGTGGAGGTAGGCACCTTATTGGTGAACAGGTCGAGGATGGCTTCGTGGGTGAAGAGGGCCGTCGGGTCGTCGTCGTAGTCCCAGTTGCCCAGGAGGAGACGCTCCCGCAGGGTACGGTCGGTCAGACGACGTAGGGACTCAAGGTAGTGCGGGGAGAGGTGAGGATTGTCGGTCGGTAAAGCAGGCACGAACGCTCGCCACGATGCCAGGTTGCCTTCACGGGCCGGTCGATAGAACTCGGCGTACAGCCAGCCCTTGCTCGGGTTGCAGGTCAGCAAGAGTTTCGGTACGAGGCCATAGGCGTCCAGCTTGAACCGGATACGGGAACCGACGACCTCCTTGGCCTTATTCGCGACTTGGCTCGCCTCGTCGATGAAGGCGCCGGTGTACTCAGAGGACCCGAGACTGTCGTAGTTCGGGTCTGAGGGTTGATGGGCTAAGTCCTTCAGGACGATGACAGAGCCATTGGCGAAAGCGACCTCGCCCCGCTGCTCGTTGTAGATGTAGTCCCCGCCCGCCTTCAAACCCCACGCGGTCAGAACCTCGAACAAGGTAAGGAGGGTCGTCTGCTTGAGCGTCTTGAGGACGGAACGACCCAGGAGCCAACGGGTGCCGGGATACCGCATCGCCGATGACGCTAACCACTCACAACCTAATCTCGACTTTCCCGCGCCGGCTGAACCACCGAAGAGAATCTCAGTCGTGGTCGGGTTGTGGAGTAGCGTCCAGGCTAGGTGCTGCTTGAGCGTCGGGGTTAGTTGAATCTGGAGGATCGGTGGGGACGACATAGGTGAAGGCGATTGAGCCGTGATGGGTGATGTCGGCTTCCTGCTTGGGGGGCTTGAGCTCCTCGGGATACATGTTCGCCAGCAGATGATCCGGACTCAGCCGGCCGGACTTGCGCTTGGCCCACTCAGCGCGGGCACTGAGATACTTTTCCGAAAAGTCGGCATCATCCTTGAGCCAGATGTCGATCGTATCGACGGACCGATTGACCGCCTCAGCCGCGGCTTTCTTGACCGGCCACGCACCGAAATAGGCCAGGAACGCCTTCTTCTTTTCGGCGATTTCCTGCTTTTGGGACTTAGTCTTGTCTTCGAGTGATTTACCAGGCATTGGCCTCCCGAATATTGAACGTTAGGTTGATCCCTTTGCGAGCATGACCCGTAATCCAGTTCTGCCGGGCTTCCGGCCAGTCATCCTCTGAGCACTTGATCCGCTCGGGACCCAAGAAAATCTGATACGTCTTATTCTGAACGTCGTGGATCACGAACATTTGAGTCGCAAGGCGAGTAGTCATGGTGGATTTCTCCACGGCTTTACCGGGCATGAGACTCCTTTACCATATCGTCTTTATTACGCTCTGGTTGAATGATGGATTCGGTTCGGCAGGTGGTTGGGTCGCTTTAAGCTGCATATACCGACGATGGTCTAGCTGCTCGACTTCTCTCAGCGTGCGAAGTCCATGCTGATGAACGAGATAAAGGCTGCACAACTCGTTGCGGCAATACAGCGGACTGCTGATAGTCTGCCGCCCGAGATATGACGCACAAGCCACACAATAGCCTTCACGAAACGGCTCGCATGGCGCTGCTGGAAAGTTCATGACTGTGCGTTCCTCACCAGCTCCAGCGCCGTATCGAGCATGAACGTGCCCGGAGGCGGCGCACCGTTCTCCTGACCGTCCGACTCACCTGGAGGCTTCGCCCATATCAAACCCTTCGTCAGATCTGGCCGTTCCCCAATCGCCTGTCCCGGCACGTTGCACCAGCGGCCATCACCCAGGTCTGTCCCGATGCCGTTGCGCGAGGTGTCGATCAGGTAGTCCAGGCCGGTCAGTTTGGATAAGGCGTCGCCGTACTCTTTGCAGACGGAGAGCTTCTTGTAGTTGGAGACGTTGATGGAGAAGCCGTCGAGAACCGCCAACCGGTGCTCGGTCAATGCCCTGATCCGTGTTGTCATCTCCGCCGGATCCACCCACATCGATGCGTCGATATAGACCTGTGCGCCTTGAGCCCGGAGTGCCTTGGCGGCGTACGCGAGCGAGTCTAGGCGTACCCGGGTCTGATCCTTGCTCATCTTATCCAGATGCCCGAGCGCGTCAGGCTCCAGGATATTGATAGCCGGATGGTCACCTACCCCTTTGGCTAGCGCGTCGATCCAGGCGCGGTACGCCTCAGGACTCTTAGCCCCGCCCTGGCTGTACTCACCCGTGTCCCGATTCGGAATCGAGTACACGACAATTAGCGGTGGCAGGTCGCCCGCTAGTGCTGCGATTTCTCGACCTCGTGCGACCGGGTCCGGCGTCCATTCCATGCCGAGCCACACCCCGGTCGGCTGGTCCGCGATCGCCTTCAACTCCGGGTAGATGGCGATGTACTCATCGACCTGGTGCGGCAATCGGGCGTAGCCAGCCGTAACGGGCGTGGTGGACTCGTATGCGGGGGCTTCTTCGACAGTGAAGGTGCCGGCGTCCTCGTTGCTGTAGAGCTTTGGACCCCACTCGTAGGAACCATCCTTGGGTCCTTCAAAGATGAACGCCTTGAGCTGATATGTTCCGGGCGCGAGGGTTGGGAACGTCAGATCGGTTTCAATACTGCTCCCCTTGCTGATCGCCAACCCACTCGTAAAGGTCTGGTTGATCTTCTTGCCATCCTGCCAGGCTTCAATGTCGATGAGTAGATTGCCGCGTGTCGGACCATCGGTCGCCAGCGACGCCGTCACCACTGATCGCGTGGGAAGCTGAGCGTCAGCTCGGCCGAGGTCCAGCTCAAGAAAGAATCCAGCTATACCAATGATCGGCTCTGGCTCCGTTTCCGCTGGCTCGCTCGGCGCTGTCGTCGTCAGTTCGTCATAGAGTATGCCGGTCGCCTCGCGTACTCGATCCTCGTCGAACGTCACGCCGACACCGATCGTCCCCTCGTCGGTGACTTCGGTCGAGACGCCGGTGGTCTCATCAATCAGATCAATGATCTGGTCTTCAAATGATTGCTTGGTCATCATCCTCCTTGGTTAGTTGTCTGCCTCCACGAGTACGACGTGGAGTTCCTTCCCGCGTAGGGCGAGGAGCCGCGTAATGTCCTCGCCGGTCGCCTCGAAGAACGACAGCCTGAGCGTACCGTCTTCACCCTCGCCGCCAGCGAAGGCAATCGGATTCCCAGTGTTCGGGATGACGGCTTTGAGGGCGAGGGGTTGAAGCTTCATAGGGGTGTCGGCATCGTCGCCGGAGCTATCGTTTCCATCATACGCCTGAGGGACAGCCGAATACAGTGGTCAGTGCAGCCGAGTAAGTCCTGCACGTCCCGCCACTCCATCTCTTCATACACGACACAATAAATCACACAGCGCTGCAGGAGCGTCAGGTCGCGAAAGACCGGCGGCATCGACTCCCCCATCAGGCACATCGCCACCTGCGGAAAGAACAATTGTCGCCAGCGCCGCTCGATCCACGCGCCATGGATGTTGGACCAGGACCGTCCGCCCATGATCGTCGGGGCGTCGTCAAGCATCTGAAACGGCGTCGCCATGCTCTCGCGGAGCTGGTGCAACGCGAACTCCATCCGGTCGGTACTCAAGGAAGTGTCGGCATAGGCAAAGCCGAGTTCGCGGTGGACCTGGTAGGCACTGGCGCCGTCACCACGGGCGAGCAGAATCAGACGCTCATAGATCGGCAGGACGAGAAACGTCCAGGGAGAGATGGTCGAGCCATTGGCCCGCTCGCGCTCGGAGCGGTCATACAGCGTGCGAAGGCGATGACGAATGAAGGACAGGCGGGGCGGTGTCTGCATGCAAATCTGATGGAACTATCCCCTCTCTTGTCTCATGTTTTGCGTCGACGCGTCAATCCCTTATGCCGGACGGTCGAACGGACACCAGGTCGGGCCAGCTGGTCCCAGCCCGCCATCAACGCCTGTGGCAGCGGCTTGCGCCAGTCAATGGCTTGAAGCTCGGACTGAATCGTTCGATCCGTGGTATGTCCTACGCCCCATTGGGCCAGCTCTCGCAGTCGCGGGATGAGTCTGGTCGGGACGCGGTCAGCGTGATCGAACGCCATCAACTTGATCCCTTGCGCCTGGCACAACTCGAGCTTGCGCGAATCCCGTTCGACCTGGTCCCGGAAGGCCTGCAGCATGACGGCCGTGTCCGGCTTCGTCCGTTTCCCGGTTACGCGTTGCCACCACGTCCGGCGAACTTTTGGCGCGTGGAAGTGCGGCGTCGGGCGGTAATGTTGAATCCCCTGGAACTCAACCGCGAGGCGAATCTGGGGATAAAAAATATCCAGCTCCAGCCCGTGCAACTCGATGCCGTAGCGCTGGTACTCCCGCTTCCCCGTCGTGTTGTACGTGTTGGGTGTCGCGGTGGGACGGATGCCCCGCACCATGATCAGGCCAGGAAAATAGTGCTTGAGGAGATCGGCAAAGAGGTCTTCGCTTCTGCTTGAAGTCATAAAAAGGGATCGATATAGCTCTGTTGTACGCCTCGTATGGACTCGTTGTCGAGAGGCGGTCAGTATTCTGGAGAGGGGACAGGGTATTGGGCGTCACCACAACAAAAACTATAAGTCTAAAAGTCGTCTCGAGAAGGGCCGGGGGAGTGGCAAGAGTAGTCCCGAGAGGGGTAGTTATGTGATAGCGCCATTGTCTAGTAACTATAGGCCAAGCAATCTGTTTAGAGATACTTCAGCGATACGCCTATGGCCCCGAGAATTGAGCGTCGGAAGGCCATAGGCGGCGTCACCGTGTTCTACTCTGTCGTGTCTACGAGACCGATATAAACCTTGCCCTCGTGGTCGTAGACCTTGAGCTTCTTGCCTTCTTTGTTTCCTGCGCGCGTGAAGCTCGACTTCAACCCTCGAATACTCTGGTCCTTCTCCGGCGTGATCACCGCAACCTTGCCTGGCTCCAGACTCATCACAAGCTCCGCGACTTCCTGCCGCTGCTTGTTCACCGGCGGCTTCATGTCGGGAGCTTCGGACGCGTCGATCATCTTCACCTTCATTACGATTCTCCTGTCTCTCGTCATCATCGATAGGGTCGATGTCGCCAACTAGCGTAACGTATTCCGGGCAACAAACAACCCTCGTCTTGCGCGAGGGCAACACGAGGGTTGGTCCGAGTTTTATCGGTCGTTACGCCTCGACCGTGAGGACGTAACGCACCAGCCGCTCACCGGGCAAGAGTCCCGGCTGCTCCTGCCGCTCGACTCTGACGTCGGCATAGTCCGCCGCCAGTCGTCCCATGACGTCGTCGTAGAGGGTGCAGCGCCAGGCTTGCCGGTACCGATCCCAGGCTGGGACGATCGCGATACCCGCCCGGCGAAAGGGATCGACATGGTCCGGGTGGACACGCGACCGGGCGAGCTCGACGCCATCCTGGAACAGATCGCGCGCCGTCTTGCGGGCCTCGGCGAGCTGGTCACTGGACGGCTGCAGGCGAGAGCGGGTGAGCATCACGCCACCTCCGGCAACGGCCAGCGCAGCCGGAGCGTGACCAACTTTTCGTCCGGATCGACCTGACAGAACAACCGACGTCCGATGTCCTCGGACCGGTGCCGCAGCAGATGCAGCAAGTCGTCCAGCTGGTCGATCTCGGCGCGGGTGACCAGGCCGCAGCAGTCCAGCTGGACTTCCCAGCCTTCCCACAGTTCATGGAAGATGTAGCCAGCCGCCGCCTCGGTCGTGTAGCCCGCGTCTTCACGGGCGGTGTACGTCCGTCGCTCCATGGCCATATGGCCTCCTGATTTCCGGCAAAAACGCCGTAGAATTAAGGTCAGCCAGGCAAGATGATGGTCCCAGCGACCAGCGGGAACCCGTATAAAAAAGCGGACCAGTCTGAGGGTTCAGACCGGCCCGCACGGTGTGGTGTCGCTCACCGGGGTCAAGCAACCGCGGAACCGCGATGGTCGTCTCGGTCGTCTCGGTCGTGCCAGTGTGCGAAATCCAGGGGGTGACGCACCACGCACGGACTCGACTGGCGTGACGCGAACACGATGATCGGCCGCTAACCATGCCCAGGCGATCGGCAACCACGGAGCTGGCCGTCCTAGGTCACGGCCAGGTTCTGGGCGGGATGGAGGATCGTGACGGTGCCGCCGTGGATGATTACCTTGAACCGGCGATCTTCCCGAGACCTGGTCATCAGCGCGTGGAGCAGGTTGCCCCAGGCGTCGAAGGACACCGAGTCGGCATACAGCATGACGTTGGTGCCACCGGAGACCTGCTCGGCGAAGTCGGAGGCCAGGTAGTCGGCAACGTCGGACTTGCACAGCGGCAAGACGATTGGCGTGCCGTCGATGGTCGTAGCCATGGTGTTCCTCGTTTCGTTGACATCTCGTCGGCAATGGCAACAGAAAGGTCTATTGCGTTGTCGCTCAGACGTTGGGCCGCAGCTGAACTTCCAGCCTCGTCCCGTTGAATAACGGCGTAACGGTCACCTCGATCGGATAGCCGCCGGCCATCTGCTGCATCCACCAGATGAGCTCATCCCACCAAACCGGAGTCGGCTGGTAGGACACGGTAACGATCGAGCCAACCAACGCCCCGCGCAGCAGGGCATCAGCCAGGGTTTGCGCGGTGGCATTGACGGGCATGGCTTACTCCTCTGTCGGACGTGTTTTTCGGAAATCACGTCCGACTGGTTGGGTCTTAACGAGGTCGTTAATGACCACTCAGCCCGGTCGGCGCTCAATGCCGAGCAGCTGGTCGAGATAGAGCGCATGGCGTTCAGGCAGCAGCATCTTGCAAGAGCCGCACACATATGCCGTCGTCGTGCTGGAATCCCAGTCCAAGTCGGTGCTTCCATCGAACTGGGCCGTGTAGAGATCACGATCGACGTGCAGGTTGATTCCGGCATACCCCCGGATCACTTCGATAGTCTCGGGGTAGAACTCCGCTCCGGTCTTGCCACAGGTCGGACACGTGCCGAAGTCAGTCGGTGGCGTCATGCGTCACCTCGCAGCTTGCTCTGGCGCTTGTGATACGGCGTACCGCCGAGGGGCGTGACGGTCGTGGCGTGCTTGCGACGTTTCGCGTCCTGCACTTTCCAGACGCTCTCGATGTCGATCGAGACGACCTCACGGCCGCGATAGGTCTGGAGGATGGAGAACCGGATCCCTTCCGGAGTAGTCCCACGAAACACTTCCCGGTACTGGCTCATGGCGTTCCTCTCTGGCGACTACTCCGGAAACGGTCTTCCGAAGCAGTCGGGGAGAGGAGAGCCGCACATCGATGTGCGGCTCAAGGACGACACTAATTGCCCAATGGGCGGGGACGAGCAAGCAGAATGATCCACCCGCCGTCCATGATGACCACAACATCCAGCTCCTGAGCAATCTGATGATGAAGTTCCACGAGGAGCAAGTCGATCACCGGCTCTGGTTCATCGCTGATACCCGACTGGTGGCACACGATGACCGGATCACCGGAGCCACGCACCTTGAGCAAGAGCGAGGCAACCAGGTGATTGATGAGGTCAGCCTGTTCCATCACCGTACCGGTGCGAAAGAGCTCCTGACGCGCATGCTCACTCAGCGGATCGTGTCGATCGATCTGGTCCATACGATCTCCTAATTCTTCGGCGGATGAATGCCTCGTTCCACCCAACGCTTCACATCAACTGCGTCACCCCAAGTGCGGCACTTCGACGACAGGCAAGAGAAGCGACTTCCCTTGATGAACAGGCTGGGATGTGTATCTCGATGCCAGACACACCGTGCGATCGCCCTGTCCGGCCCATAGACCCTCACCCGGGTCAGACTCGACAACGCCGAGACGAGGTCGTCAAACGCGCCGGGATCGGTGTGTCCGCTGCGACCAATCGGTGTTTCCATCATGCGAAAGTGCATGACCGGCAGGGTGATCGGCTCAATCCGGGACAAGGCCGTCACGGCGTTGGTAACTTCGCCGGTCTGGATATCCAGACTCGGGTACGCCTCGCTCGTCTTGATATGCCGCGAACCAGGACAGCGCAGGGCATGGAGTCCTGCGTGGTGGGGAAAGATGTCCATTTTGCCGAGATCCGCTTCCAGGGCCAATTGCTCACCGGTAAAGGCGGCGGTATGCCACGGCACTGGTCGGTGAAACAGAATGACGTGGCCACCGCGCCGGGACTCCTCGACATAAATATGCCTCGTGTCGGGCAGTGTCTGGAGATAGGTCAGCAGGCGGGTGAACTGGGCGTCGTCGTCGGCGTCCAGACCCGTCCAGCGGCTCATGCCATCGATACCGAGCGCGTAGAGGCCGAGATAGCCCTGCCCGGTGAGCGCGTGCGCCAACTCGGGCAGGGTCAGGTTCGTTTTACTGGCGTACCAACGTGAGCCGGACTGGGTGACGCGACGGCGCAGGGCCATGTCGCGGCGATTGATCAGGAGGCGGGCGATGTCTTCGATCGGATCGGTAGTAGTAGACCCGGAGGATGACACCCCGGTCGCTTTCGTAGATCGAGACGGGTATACCATCCGGAGTAACCCCTTCCGCGATGCGCCGAGACGCCATGACGGCTCCTTTGTGAGCGCTGACGCAACCATTCGGGATTTCCGAACAGTTGCGGAGTGCCCACGGGGAACCTCGCGGAAAGGTGGATAGCTATTGGTTTGTGAAAGAGCGACGAGTAAATTTGGTAACGGTCACTATTTTCGACCGCGCCTGAGGTAATTGAATGCCTCATCGCTGTCTTTGCCGTAACCGTATTGCCGCGCGGGAGCGTAAGGCACATCCTCAACCCGGCACATATCGCAGGTCGTGACCGTCATCTTAGCGTCGGAATGTTGAAGACCATAGCCAAACCGCTGGCCGCAAGACCGGCAAACGTGCTTGACGGCGTTGAACCGGTCTACCTCCAGACAAATAACCGCTAGTTCTGCATTGTGGGTAACATATGGCTTCAAGTCCTGGTGCTCGTCGGGAGGCCACTGCGCGTGTTCTATGGGGAGACGCGTCACTAGCGCTGATTGCCCACGCGTGTTCCATATCCAAAGACCTGGGATTTCCCGATCATTTGATCGCCAAGCCATGCGCCAGCCAATCGGCAAGTCGATCCACGTCAGGATCTCGCGTAACAGGGGAGTCGGCGGACTTTCTCGAAGTGGAACTACCGATTGATATTGAGACGGAGTCAATCCCACTCAGCCTCCTTGCGGAGCTCTTGGTCAAGAGTCTCGGCGTCCCGAACAATGGCGTTTGCCGTTTGAACGATGTGGGGGTCACTGCTTGTCGTTAGGGTAGTAGCTAAACCTTCGATTCGGCCGATCAGGTACGAGGGATTGCGCTGCGATTGCTTTCCCATTTGCCGCTCAAACTCACTCCAGGGGAGAATGCCTTCGTTCACCGTCACCGACCGCCTTTAAGCATCTTGATGATGCGCCAATCGCGTTTACGATCAGCCCGCTGACTCGTCTTGATCTGCTGATCATCACCCTTTAGCTTCTTGACCTCCTCAGCGAGATCCATGATCAGCTGTGACTGCCCTTCAATCGCTCTCAAAATTAGCTTGTATGGGTCTTCGTTCATTGACCTCCTTTGGTCTGTGCAAGTTTGATCATCATGATGCCGGTAAAGATGACTACGCCGATCGCGAGGCCCAAGACGACCGGCCCGTACAGCGGTAGCAGCACCACCCACCAGGGCCAGGTGATGACGCCGACGAGCTTGAGCGTGATGAACACGATCCCGAGCACTCCTAAAATCCCGATTCCATTACTGGTTGATTGTTTCTTCATGATCCTCCTGAAATAGATGTCGATCAATGAATTGGACGGCAAGAAATGCCATGATGGTGAGATGTGCCGCCAAGGCCAGAATGACCACCGGTAGCCACCAGAGAGCGTGCAGAAAGAGGGCAAGAAACGCCGTGAACGCCGATGCAATGATGTGCCACCTGACGATGGTGCCGTAAGCCCGGCCATTCAGTGTGCCGATGCGTTGAAGAGATGTGGTCATGGGTATAAAAAAGCCGCCAGCCTCGGTGTCTCCCGAAACTAGCGGCGTGTAGCTTGTCGATCAGAACCGGGAGACACCAGTGCGATCTAATAGATCGATCATGTTCCTCCGACGCTTGCTGTGTCAATAGGTGTCCGCAGCCCGTCAATGTCGAGCACGTCGCGGAGCTTACGCACTCCATAGTTGATCCGCTCAAGGCTCTCGTTGAGCTGCTTGGGCGTGACCTTCCAGTGGCCCAGATAGTCCGAAGCCAGCGTGTCCTCGATGCCGATCGCATTGCTTAGGACGAACGCGATCGACTCTGCCTCAGCTTCGGCTTGCTGATCGCGGATACGAGGCTCACCGTCCTTGCGCTCCCGCTGGTGCAGGTAGATGTGCGCCACCTCATGCAGCAACACGCAGACCTGGTTGCGCGAGTCAATCAGTGAGTTGATCGCGACCCGAAAGCCCCCCTGGGCGAAGCCGCCCATCCGCCGATTCAGCGGCATGACGTCGACCTTGATGCCGGCCAGCTCGGCGCGTGCGGCGAGGTAATCGAAGGTCTCGGTGACGTCGTCCGGCTGCGGCCGATGGAGCGCCGGCAGGGGATTGACATCAATGTCTTCCAGATCCTCCGCCGCAAACACGCCGGTGGGCCGGAAGCCGACCAGCATCTGCCGAGTCTCGCCGGTCTGCTTATCCTCCTGCCTGGCGAACACGGGTGCCCAGATAGCCACCGCTGATGAGCCCTTGCGTACCTGTCGGCCGAGACGCTTCCAGGCGTTGTACGACGCGAAGGCGCTGCCATCCGGCCGCTGTAACATCATCAGCATGACGTTGTTGGGGCTGTACGAGTAGAGCTTGCCGTAGAACGCCAGGAACTCCCGGAAGTGATCGCTGTAGCCGCCATTGATCTGCTTAGCGAGCCGGTCGACCAGACTGGTCGTCATGGCCTTGAGCTCGTCGCCGCGGTCCTTGATCGGGACGCGGGTCTCTTGTGAAAGTGCCGTCACTGCCAACTCCTGTCTCAACGGGCCTGGCTACGCGGGACATCCGCGCACCGTGGGACCGTTGAGAGGGAGCCGCTACGAACTAGGTTGGTTGACGTACTCACTCCGGACGCAATCGACCACAGCTAGAACATCATCGAGGTACTCGTTCAAATCCAATCCTTCTGCTCTGGACGCAAATGCGCTCATGCATAGGTCTGCTTCCAGCTTCTTGAGGAAAGATCTTCGCGCCTTCGTCTCAAGCGCAATCGGGTCAATCACCTCGCGCTCAACCTCTGGCATGACGTAGCTACCCACAGATAGGGTGTAGCCTTGCTCCTGCACCTTGGAGACAGGAACGGCCCGCGTCAATGCATGCTCCCGATCGGCAAACGTAATATCCGTTCCTGATCGGTTCTTTCGAAGCACCAGAACACAGGTAGCAATAGCGGTATCGACGAAGGTGTCGCCGGGGATGTGGATCACTTGATCGATGAAGTTGCACTCAATCAGCCATCGACGTAACGCCCCTTCTCGCCCACCTCGGTAGAGAATACCGGGAAAGTTGAGCACAACAGCGACCCCATCGTTGGCAAGATAGTGCAGGATGTGCAGCAAAAAGGCGTAGTCTGCGCGGCTTTGGGTTGGAATAGTCGGCGCATCAGCGAAGCGGGGATCACTAGAAGGGTCCACTGGAGGCGTCCATTTGATAGAAAACGGGGGATTGGCCACGATGCAGTCAAACCGCTGACCCAGGAATGCAGGATCGGTCAGAGTGTCTCCAGCCACGACAGTCACGTTCGTGAGCGTCTCAGCCGCGACCTTGACTTCTTCAGCGTTGATGTCCTGCCCGTACTTTTTCGTCTCCGGTCCAAATGACGAAAGGAGATTACCTCGGCCACACGTTGGGTCATAAACGCGCTGAGGCTCAAAAGGAACAAGGCTACGCAAGAAGGCGCTAAGTTCCGGCGGGGTGTAAAAGATGCCGCGTTCCTTGAATGACTGTTTGATTGTTTTTAGATCATAGCTCATGTGATGATAGGACATTTATCGGCTGCCCGTTCACCGTTCATTCAAAATCGGATTCGCGAAATCTTGCAACTTCGTCCAATCCAATCACAGGACAGATGCGCATTCCACCCTGATATGTTCCGTCTGGCTGTTCGACAAGCCAGTCAGTTATCAAAATGTGGCAATGCTTACATCTACATGTGCGAGCGCTAAATTTATGACAACAGATGCGACAACCTTTAGGAAACAACTTATCGATAACAGCCTGGCGTTTTGCCAGTAACGTTTTATCCATGTCGTCCTCCTTGGTAGTGAGGGCTGTTAGCGGCCGCCCTCGTTCGCCGTTCACAACAGCTTCCGCTGCTGCGGGATCTTGTCTATCTCGGTCAGCTGCCTGGTGTACGAGATGATGTGGTTCTTGACGAGCCGGGTCGATTCCCGCACTGCCATGTCGTGGTCGCCACCGTAGGCGATCGTCAAGTCATAAACACTGAGCGCCTTGGCTCCCAGTGTTTCGATCTCATGGAGCCGCTGGTGGCGCTCCTCGAGCTTGGCGACGATCTCGTCGCGCGTCTCTTTCATCGGTCCAGGTGCTCGTTGAGCATCTCGGTCATGTAGCGATACCGGTCCCAGTCCGCCTGGATTTGAGCCATCTCGTCGTCAGTCAGGGGAACCGGCTGGTAGAGCTCGGCGTCCCGTTTCTCCTCGTCACTAGGCCACTGTGGCATCGGCTCGTCGTCATCGTCGAACGGGAACTCGCCGTCGTCGTCCTCGGTCTCATCCTCGAAACCGAATTCAAAGCCGTCCAGATCGTCGACGTCGGCGCCCTGACGACTCTCGTAGTCACTCTCAAGCCAGCTATCCATTGCGCACCTGCTTTCGCAGGTTGAGCTGGAAGCAGCCCTCGCCGTTGACGCGCCAGTCTATGACCAGTCGTCGATCGACATACAACTCGACCGGCATGGTCTCGCGCAGCCGACTGATCGCGATCACGAACGACGGTAGCGTCTTCTCGGGAACCCGACCAGCCAGTAGCTCGTGATGAGCGCCGTCCTCGGTGGTCAGGTACAACGCAATGTCCTTCATCGCCTGGCCTTTCTCTCACTCGCACCTACGCCCAGAAAGGTCTGGTCGCAGGTTGGAACGAGGGGCTCCTGCATGCGCGCCTGCCGATTCACACAATCTACGGACATGACCCGTAGACCGGCGGTGATGAACCGCTTTACCGGCAGGCGTGGACACCCGAGGAATGACGACCTGATCGAGGAGCATGGGGAGTTGGCGAGAGGCTATGTGATAGGCGGTAGAGGCCCTTGCCGCAGGTTCTCGCGAGGTCACCCCGAGGCTTATGCGCCAGTGCGGCTCAGCGGGTCCGGACCAGCCCGGACCAGGCTGCCGGTCAATCTGGCTGACCGGCCGGGATAGCGCCCCAGCGTCTGCGCTGGTGATACTCCTCGATCAGATCGTCAAGATGTGTTGTAAAAAGCAATGGTGCCGATGGAAGGGATCGAACCTTCAAAGCGCGGAGTTTAAGTCCGCTGTGTCTACCAGTTGCACCACATCGGCGTGGTGCTCGTTAGTGGATTCGAACCACTAAAAAGATACTTTTGAGGTATCTGCGTCTACCGTTGCGCCAAACGAGCTTATGGTGCCGGACGAGGGATTCGAACCCCCAAAATCTTGTTCCTAAGACAAGCGCGTATACCATTCCGCCAGTCCGGCATTGGTCCCACGTCCAGGTAACGATCCCGGCCAGCCCAAAGGCAACGGTTTTATAGACCGCCCCCCGTCCTTAAAGGAATACCGTGAGAAATGGTTGGCCCGGCAAGAGTCGAACTTGCTACGCCCTGCGCTTCAAGCAGGCGCTCTACCAGTGAGCTACGGACCATCATCATGACCAGGCACCACCCCCGGCATCGCCGGAGGAAGCACGCTTACGCGTATGGTTCCTCGCAATTGACCAATACGAGGGGAGGGGCCTGGTTGGAGTTGTCAAAGAACCTTATCGGGAGTGCTGACCCGCCCGTCTCCGACAAAGAAGGGAAAGCGGGTCTGGAACGGGCAAGCACCCCGGTGCTGGTGTCGAGTAGGGTCGCTACCTGCCCGGAGCTAGAGCTCGGCAACAGCGCCGGACGGCCTGGTCATCTTCTGTCCTTGAGCATAGCAAGGCCGCAAGCGTGGGTGTCAAGTGCGCCGCCCCGCTGCCCCAGACTCGTGAGCGAGGTGGAATGCCCGCGAATCCGGGAAAGGGGAGCGGCTAATCGTTCACCCCCAGCTCAATCACAATAGCTGCGGTGACAATGCGGGCAATCTATCACGAGCTTGGCGCTGGCATCTTCCACGCTGACACCAGCGACGTAATCGTGATCCTCAGAGGTTGCCGGAACTCCCCAGCGCTTCCAATATGCCACTGTATAGATGTCTCGATGACACGACCAGCATCGACCGTCCCCCGGTGCAAAGTGTGGGAAATTATTGTCTCTCGTATAGGCAGCTTGCGCTGATCTCGCTTCGATTGAGTTGTATGTCCTGGTTGTTTGTTCGGTCATCGTCCTCCTTGGTGTAATTGTGATTCAATCTTCATCGGAGCATGCAGAAAGTAGCGTCGATCATCCCGCTTCGGGACCCAGATCCGCATCTCGCCACACTGCCGACACTTCACCTGGCGCCAGTGCCTACTCTTGCTGTGCGCCCAGGTGAGCCATGTCGCACGGTCAGTGGGGCAGGGCGTGTGACTGCGACAGCGGAGGCGGGTCATGCCTCGCCCTCCTTTGGGTACAACAGTTCTTCTAATCGTTGGTGCAGCTGCACTATGTCCTCGCGCTTCTTCGATAGCGACAAGATATTTACATCTATCTCTAAGACGATTGTGTACTGCTTGTTGGAGCCAAAGTCATTCTCCATGACTGTCAATCCTGCTATGCCGGTCTGGCGCTGTATCATTTTTTGAATGTTCATATATAGTCCTCCTCGTGCCGCAACTGTTCCACACGTTCCCGGATCAGTGGCACCTGCTCGGCCCAGCCGCCTCGCTCGGTTCGCATCGTCCCGCCACTAATCACGATCCGGTCGGTGCTGGCGGTCATCGCCATCTCGTCGAGCCGGTCGATCCATTCCGGGATCACCATCAGCAACCCGACACAGCGTTCCCAATCGGACCAGTCAAGCGGTGCCGACGGATTGCCGTACCAGATGCCGAGCATGTGGGCACACAGCGTCTTACTCGATACGCCGGTATTGCTGTCGAGCAGCCACTCGCAGGCGCGGCGGTAGATGTCGGCGCTAGGCTGCATGGGCCTCCAGCAGTTCAGGGTTTTCGTAGATGTTGCCGCTAACTTCACCCTGCTGACAGCAATCGCGGTCGAAGAGTGAGAAGGGAACGTGAACATGTTGGCTATCTCGCTCTGCGCCTCTAGGGGCTTCAATGTCTTGAACTTCTGAGCGACGGCAAAGTCGCAGCTGCCACTCGAGGTGCTCTTGGTTGTAGATGACGTAGCAGTTGATGAAGACATGACCGTGATTCAGGTTGGTCTTCTGATACCAAGTGCTCTGTGATCCGCTTACACGTACGGTGCGAACTCGAATAATGTCGCCCTCGTAAATGTCTCTACCGTTCTTGTCCTTCAGGCCGGTGAACTGCATGAGGTCACACTTGTCTAGGTCTGTAGCACACTCAGGTTTTGTCTGCGACTCCGGCTCCATAGCTGATGCATTATCCAGCCGCAATTTATTGTGCCAGATGTAAGGGCCTTCATCGCCACCATCGAAGCCAATCCCCTCTACTTTGACCATCGTTTCAAACTCAGGTATCCAAGCCCGGAACTTGATCGGCCGGTTCACGCGCACCACCTAGCGAATCCCAGCTCCGTCGTCTTCAGTGCTTCCCTGGCCAGCTCGGCCGGGTTGTCGGCTCCATCGGCAATCGCCAACAGGACCGCCTGGTGTAGCTCGTCTTCTTTACCGTGGGCCGCCTCGTTATCGTGCGCTAATTCCTCAATCAGCTCAACTTCATTTTTCACGTCGTTTGTTGTCATTGTCCTCCTTGGGGCGACGGTTACGCCGCCCCGATATGGTTGTGCTATCCCTCGATCCTGGCGCTGAGCTGTTTCTCCGCCTCAGCCCGTGTCATCGTCTTGACTGGCTCGTCGTCCTGGACCATCCAACCGCGTTGTTTCATCTGGCGGACCGCGTGGCCAAAGCGGAAGCTGTGCGCCTCATCGTGGTCCACGCTGTCCGCCGCTTGGCTGAACAGGATGACTTCGCCACAGATACCTAGCACTCGTCGGTGCTTGCCGTTCTCGTCCCGCAGGACGGTTCCGACACTTAGCGTCGTGATGTCGTCTATGGTGTGCTGGGCGATGACATCAACGTAGTCGAGTGGCGTCCACTGCTTGAGTCCGTCGCTTACGCGCTTAAACATCAAGTTATCGGTGCCATCGTCAAAGACTAGCTCCAAGGCATCGCCTTCACTGTGCTCATCCCAATCCCGATGCAGTCTGAACGTAGCGCCATATTTTAGTTGGGTTCTGTCCATCGTCCTCCTTCTGGGGCGACCATTGCGCCGCCCCGATATGTGTTGCTCGGTCTATTGCGCTCCGGCGTACGTGACGGTGGTCTCGACGTCGAAGTAGCTGTACGGTTCGCCGTATTCGTCGGCGGTCTCGCCGCCCTCGTATTCACTGTAGGCGTTGACCTCGAAGCCTTGCGTTACCAGTGCATCAAAGATAGGTGTGGGTGCGCTCCAGGCGGTGTCGAAGCGAACGGCCAGGATGCTGTCGCCCTCATGCAAGACATCGGCGTCGTAGCCGTTCCACTTGGTGCCCCAGTACTTTGTCGCCCAGTCGTACCAGTTGAGGATGCGGGGGTCACCAATGCTCAGTCTGGTCGTTCCGTATGCCTTGCCTCGTCGCTCGGCCTCAGCCTCGCTGATGTAGCGCACCATCTCCGGGTGCATCGTGTCCAGCACCAGCGTGTGCTCGGCATTGCGCCGGTCGGCTTCGTCCTGGGTAGGCACGACCGTCGTCGGGCTGATAGTGGTCTGCAGTTCCTCCGGCATCGGGATGATGCCGTTGAAGTCGAACAGGACACCGTTGTCCTCGTGCTTGATGACCCGTTGCTTCAGGTCGGCTATCGCCTGTTTGCCGCCAACGATGGCGACGTAGTTGGTTGTGTGATTGGGCATTGCCCTCCTTTGTGTCGAAGCGAAGCGGGGAGAACTCTCTCCCTCACCCGCTCGCTGTGTGTCTTAGCCCGCCAGTTGCGCCTGCACCTCGTGGAAGTGGTTCAGGCCATCGAAACCGAGACTGACCGCTGTTTGCTGATTGCTTCGCTCACGTTCTTTGATAAGTGCCCTGCGGCGATGTTCCAATTCCATCCAGGCCAGCCAGCCACCGTCCCGGGCTTCCGCAATCTCGTCCTGCTCGGCCCGCACGTCGTCCGGGTGTCGATTATTGACCATGACTGGCGTCCTCGTAGGTCTGACCAATCAATGCCTGCTGCAGTTCCCGCTCAGCGGCCAGGTCGATACCTGAGGCTTCAGCGCCCCGGTCAATCACTGTCCGGCGGTTCCATCGTTCTTGCTGACCCGTGAGCGCCATGCGGTAGATGTCCAGACCTATGCCTGTCTTGTCCTGCAACTCTTCCATGCCGGTAATCACTTGCCGGAAGAGGTGCGCAACCTCGTCGTTGAGGTCACGGCTAATCATCGTCATGCTTGTCGTATCCATATGCCTCCTGTGTATATGTATTCAGTTGTCTTACCTATTCGGTTTTCAAGGTGCTTATCCTTCTTTGGATATATGAATATTATGCGCTTTTCTTACATCTTTGTCAACTATTGAGTTGACATCATCAGCGGTCTTTCTTTTTGCGGATTGACCAATCGTTCCAGCTGGCTATCTTGTCCTGCTGATGTCTCCACGCCTCCCACCGTTGCCACTCGCGGTCAACGTCGTTGCCCCAGCGATACACGACCCAGTGCCGGTACAGCCACGCTTCTGCACGTCTCTGCACCTCTCTGATGTCCATGCTGAGTTCTCGATGCCAGCTGATTCCCGCTCTGCGAAACAGTCGTCGTTGTTGTCTGGTCATGATTATTGCCTCCCTGTCGTATGTAGGGAGTCACCTTCCCCCCTTAACCGGTGCGCTGCTCAGGCGGGGGCAAGGTGAAAGACTGGTCCAGCAGGACCACCGCGTTGAGCGGCGTGGCCTTTTGGCTTGTCGCCGCCTGAGCGATCCTTGACGCAAGGGGGGATGGGTCTGATTGAGTTTCGCTCCTTTTGTGCCTCCATTTCAATTGACTTCCTCTCCATTGCCTATTGCCTTTTGTCCGGTGATTTCCTCTCCTTCATGACTTCTCCGAGTCAACTGGCTTCATTCAAGCTCTGTCTTCATCATGCGCTCGATCTCGCCCTAGCGCTTGCTTGTTGGATTGATCTGGCATGCCTCCCCGCCAGAGCAAACCGGCAAACAAGCTGCGTCGCTTCAGATCACCACAAGCGCTTGCTTGTTGGAGTCCTGTGCCATGCCTCCGCACAGGGCTCCGGCAAACAGGCTGCGTCGGTAGATCAACACCCACCTGGTCAGACCACGCAGTGAGGGCCAGACCCTTCGGCCTGACCCTCTCCAGCTCACTTACGTGCGAGGGACCCCACCAGCATGCAGTGCGCGTGGAGCATCCGCTCGATCTTCCGTACCTCGTCCGCCTCCGCCAGATTCACCTTCGCCAGGTAGTACCGCCGCGCAATCTGCACCAGCGTCTCGACGTGCGGTTCAAGCGCTCGCTTGCGTTCTCGATCGACCATTTCACCATCACCTCCAGTTCCGGCAGTCATTGCTGCCACAGAAACATGGTTCTGGTGAGGGCAAGGGCACGCAGCGTAGCGAAGTGAGCATAGCGATCCCTTGTGCCACCTGAAACACTGTGGAAGGCAGTGATGACGTTTCGTCAGATCAGCCGGCCTTCCGCTCAGCGTCCACACCCGTCTATGGCGCCGGCCCTAGGCCGTGCATGCGCCTGGTTGACGCCTGTCGTACGCGCTAGCGACCCACGCCCGATCCGGAACGGGTTGGCTGGCCGTGCCATCAGCACGGTCTGCCTTCCCGTTGCCGGCCACCGACGGTTCCCATGTTCGCTTCGCGCTTACCCCGTCGTCTCTGGTTTGTCCTTCACCAACCCCGGTTTCGCCCTCCTCTCACGTCCGTCCTCTCCCGTGTCCCCGATACCTTTTCTCCCTCGCCTCCCGGCCTGATCCTTCCGGTCACGTCCGTCGTCTGAGGTCTTCCCGTGCTCGCCCGTTCGCGGCCCGGTCCTCTCCATCGTTCCACCGATCGCTTCCTCGCGTAGCGTCCCTGGCTTCACGCCCAGTGTTCTTGGCTCTGCCCATCCCTCGCCCTGTGCAACTCGTTCGCACCCCCATCCCACTCGCGCTCGCCGCAACCTTTCCGCGTTCCACGCTCCCTTTCTCATCTCTTTTTATTGACTTCTTTCCTTCTCCCTAATAGTCGCGGCCCGGTCAAGCAAAGTGGCCGCCAAACCGGTCCGGAATGGACAGTGGCGGCCACGGTGGAGCGCGGATTGGGTCGCAATTGGCGGGGCGTAAGTGGTCGGCTAAGGTGCGCGCTCCGTGCGGCGTCGGTCGATGTGATCGGCCATGGAGGCGAAGCCGTCAACACCGGTGATCCGCCAGATCGCGTCGGTCAGGTTTCTGGTCTCGGCGATGTCCGCCGGGGCGAACCAGTCCAGGCACGTCGCCCAGTACGCCTGCTTGCCGCCGACGTTCGCGGTCGCCTCGAGCAGTCGGCCGAGCCGGGCCGGTACCGTCGTCGCGGTCAGGACGATCGGCCTGGTCATTCCCGCAAAGAGCGGATCGGTCGGGTAGCCGGTCCGGAAGTACGTCTGGTACCGCGTCATCTTGCTGGTCCAGGAGTTGGGCGCGTCCGAGTCGATCGACTCCGTGCCCAGGTCGACCTCGACAATGAGCGGGACCAGGGTCGTACCGGACTGGATCACCGCGAGACCGTCCGGCTCGAACGGCAGGTTACCGAGCCGCCTGGCCGTGCGCAATTCCTTGATCTGGGCGTCATCGAGCCAGGAGACGACGGGCGTGTCGCGCACGGCACATTCGCCGATCAGGGCCACGGCCACATCATTGACGGCGAGGAGGTGGTTCTGGATCTGGTTCGCGACGTTCCGGCTCTTGCGCCCCGACCGCACCCGCTCCGTCTGCCCAAGGCCCTCCCAGTACTCCCGCAGGACTTTCTGTCCCTGGGCTGACAGGATGTTGACCTCGATCGGGTTGGTGCTCAGGTGACCGTCGATCAGGCTCTTCTGCTCGCGGAAGACCCGGACCACCTCGACCAGGCCCAGATCCTTGAGCGGTCGCAGACACGTCTGGTTGATCGCGCTTCGTGCCGCGGCCGGCGTGCGTGCCACCTCGGCCCTTGCCGGGACGGACGCGCCCTTGCTGAGCCGTCCCCGGCTTGGTTCGTGGAGCAGCAGCAATCTGGCCAGCTGCCAGGAGGTCAGACACCGGTGCCGGTCGATCGCCAGCAGGGCGTCCAGACCGTGCCGGATCGCCTCCAGACACCGGGTGTTGTCCGGGTCGGGCTGGAAGTTGATCCGTTTGCGATGCGGCCGGTGCAGCTGCTTGCGCCCGGGTAGGAGGGAGGTCGGGGGCGGTGGGGATGGGGGATTCGGATTGGTCATGATCGGTACCTTCACTTGTACCACGACGCTTGAGAGCATCGAGGCGATGCGTGAAGCCCGGAACCTGATCGGCTGGGGTAGCCAGGGCAAGTGATTCCCGAATGACCGTTTCCAGTCGACCAGGCGATGGCTTTGCCCACCAGTTAGCCATCTGCACTTTGCGTCGCCGAGTGCCCCCTGGGCGCTCCCGCCAGGTCACATTCGACTCGTGCAAGTCGAGAGAATCGGGATCATCATCAATCACTTGATCAGGATTGTCCCCGTAGAAAGCAATTGATACCCACACCTGCTTGGTCGCATTGAACAGATTCTCTTGTTCCTTGTCATAGGGATTATCGAGATCAGCCGGTGTCTGATGAGCGATGACCGGGAAGACATTGAACGACCGGCCCTGATTGATGACCTGCCGAAACGGTGCGGGTGCCAGCTGATGAAACTCGTCACAGATCAGCCGAAACCGCCGGTCTCTATCCCAGTCAACGAGCCCTGTAGCGCGCAGCTTGTACGTATTGATCATGTGCGACATGATCAGCGACCCAACGAAGTTACCTTGGATGTCGTCCAGATATTCGGCCAGGTTCACGACGACACATCTGCCTTGATCGAGCCACTCATTCACCCGAAATGATGAGCGGTAGGTGCTCATCCATGCCTGGACCGCACTGTGATTGACGATGGTCCAGAGTCTTTTCTCGGTCGAGGCTGTATCGGAGGAGGTGTAGCGACCCTTGGGATGGTCTTCCTCGAACTTCTTCCAGAACGAAACCGCTGCTTCTTGGCCCCGGGTCAGATGCTCGCGGAGGCCCCACTGGCGTAGGAGATCGGCGCGATAGGTCGGCTCTTCCAGCACGTCAAGCGCGTCTCTGAGCGTCGGATCAGTCTGGATCATGACCAGGCTGAGTGCGTACTGGATGTAGAGCACGATGTTGGTCGTGACGTCCATGTTCGCGCGGCCGATATGGACGAAGGTCGAGAGGACGTTGTTGGTGACGATGCTGGCGTAGGCGTCGATCTGCTCCTCGGTCAGCTTGCTCCGGTCAAACTCCAGCGGGTTCAAGGTCCAGGCGTCGCCCTCGGCATTACCCGGCGCGACATAGACGAGCCGGTCGGGCGCGACGCGGTCTAAACGAGCCGCAACATCCTTGGCCAGATCGCCCTTGGGATCAATGATCAGGACGCCATCGCCCTGCCGGAGAAACTCGTGCGCGAGATTGCCCAGGGCCGTCGACTTGCCTTCACCGGATCGACCTACGACGTAACACGACCCAAATGACGCGACAGGTATCCTGGTTGGAAACCGCAACGCAGAGTTAGTGAGGACGTGGGTTCCGACCGTCAGGCGATCACTATTATCGGTTCGGGTTGACGCCATAGGTGTCCCGGAAGTGCTGTTGAGCGACTCGCTCCCCCATGCCAGCCATCCGCTCAGCGTCCCTTGTCGCGTCCGGGTGGTGCCGATTGAGTTCCTCGTACATATCTTCGAACGACGTCAGCAAATGTGCCAGGGAAGGGTGATTACGCAGTGCCTCCGTCGTCTGGATCAAGGTGTTGCGCAACTCGTCCACCGATTTCATCGTTCGTTTCCATCGATCCTGGTCACGGTCAAACCGGGCCTGTTCCGCTTCTCGAACGTAGCGGGTTGCCTCCGCTTCCAACAAACTCGCCAGCATAAGATCATTGCGTTCTACCTCGATCAACATGCGTCGTCGCTCGTTGTGTAGCTGACGATCGTCATCGTAGGTCCGACGGACCTGGACCTCGGCAATGTACAAGTCATACACCATGTCGCTAGTGTCCATGCTACGATCAGTCGTCTTGAGGTGTATATCCGGGTTGTTGATCTCCTCTCTCAAGCGATACAACAGACTGGCACGGACATTGGCAATCGTAAATTTGTCAGGAGCAATGAGACAGCGAAGCAAGGAACGAAACTCACGGAGACAAAAGATCGTCTGCGCATATCGATTTTGAAGGTAGCCCTTTTTTCGGTAAAGTAGGTAGAAATAGAACAGGCTAATGGCGATGGGGGGAGCCATAAGTATGATGAAATTATTGAGAATCCACCTATCGTCTTGAGACTGCACGCCGAAGATGCATGCATCAAACATCCCCAGAATATAGTCCGATCCGTAACTATCATCCAGGTCTTGCGCCGTAAATTCGCAGATGGACGGGCGTTCCCGATGAGAGAGTGACAGCAAGTCGACAACGACGGGAAGTTTTTGAGAGAGCACGATGACTAAATAACCCGATGCAAAGACCATGAACGTAGCGACGATAGACGATATACCGGCCTCCATGGTTCGTTTCCGATCAGCCAGATCTAGGGTGGTGTTGTGGCGATCACCGTGGATCCCCAGCCCTTTAAAGTCCGGATCAAAAAGATACTCGCTCGGCAACGGAAAGGGCGGCTGATGTTCGGGTGGGGCAAAGGACGCTTGACTATCGTTGCTGATCGCCATCGGTAGAATACCTTTCAATCTCGTCTATACAGGCGACAGTTTTGGTAGGTATCGGTCTCGGGAATAACCTGAGATAATGAACGCACGACCAGTCGCGACGACCTCCTGCTGTAAGCCGGGGACACGGCGACCCGCCCCGGACCGATCATCGCGCTTGTGACCCATCCGAGCGTTACGGCGCGCGTCCATCCGCCTGCTGGAAGGTGTCTGGACGGAGCCGGTGGCACATCATGCCCGTCAGGGCCATCCAGGTGTCACTGTGACCCCCTCGTCGCCACCCGCTCGCACCAGATCACGAGGCGCGCGGCCGGTCGACAAGAGAAGTCAGATTGATCTTATCCGCCGTGTGCGCGAAAACTACCACAGACAACCATCTTTGGCTATACTCCGATTGAGGCAAGGCGTGAAAACCCCTGTCCGGCGACGGGCAGGCCCGTGCACATCCGGCTCGATGATCCTGGAGGGTGTGAGCAGCACGATTGGGACACATGACTACGACGATGGATTGTGGTCAATGCCACAGCCACTGCCTGGTTGATGGGTTCTGAAAGCACTTCTCACATGGAGAACCGCAAACAATATCCGCGATTCGCCGAGCTCTTCTCGAACATTCAGACGTCCCTGGGCATCACCACTGACCAGATGAGGGACCACCTCGATGTGGATCTCTCGACGGTCAAGCGGTACCAGGACGGGACCAGGGCTCCCAACGAGGCCACGATCCTGTTGATCGCCGCCGCGTTCACCGCGCACTGGGCCAACCGCCCCCTGCCGGCTGAGCGTGACGCGTCCGACAAGGCTCGACGTGACCGGCGGACCGAGATGGGTAGGACCTTCTGGACCTTCCACCGCAAGCTGGTCATGGCCAAGACACACGATGTCGCCAGCGCGAAGGGCGCGGTTTCCGCGTAGCTGAGCGCTCTAGTTCCGGGTCGCTTCTGACCCCAAGCGGACCCTGATCCGGGTGACCGGGCAATCAGGGACCGGACGCGTCACGTCTTGCCTCACCCCCTTTCAAATCAGAAGCCGTCGGCGTTCACGATGCCGCTTTGCGGGCGTCTGGACAGTCGGATGGACCGCCTCGAACGGCGACGACAGTGCGTGCTTGCGCCGGATATCCTCATCATCCATCGACAGGTAAAGTTCAACCGTCGCGAGCTGTTGGTGGCCCAGAATGCGTTTCACGGTGTGCAGGTCGGCGTGGTTACGGACCATGAGAGTCGCCGCCTGGTGCCGGAGCATGTGCGGGTGAAACACGGCCAGGCCCGCGTCATCACGAATCCGGTCGAACAGCTGGCGGATACCAGACTGCTTCAGCCAGAACAGGGATCCTGGTTCCGGCCCCCGGACCTCCAGCCAGTCCTCAAGTAGCGCCAGCACACCGGTCGAGAACGGCACCCGCCGCTGCCGGTCACCTTTACCGATAACGGTGGCCAGACAATTCGCGACGTCGAGATCGGCGATGGTCATACCCGCGACTTCCGAAACCCGGACCCCCGTGTCGAGCATGAGCGCGATGATGGCGCGGTTGCGGATCGCCTGATCACCGGACGACGCCAGGTATTTGCTCGCCCAGAGGCGGGTCATCTCCTCGTCAGTCAGGATAGCGAACAGGCGGTGCGGCAGGCGCGGGACCGGCACCTTGACGACGCGATCCAGATGACCGGCGTCAATCATCCAGCGCACCCAGCTGCGCAGATCCTTGAGCGCCCCGTGGACGCCGTGCGGCGAACGGACGGTTGACCCGCGCCAACCCTTGGTCGGTGTGTCCCGGAGCCATCGGGCGTAGCTTTGCGCGGTCGCCGTGGTCAGAACGGACTGGACCGGCGCGAAACCAGACTCGGCGAGAAATCGTAGAAGCAGTTTATAGGTCTGGGCGTGGTGATAGATACTCGCGTTCGATCGGCCCAGCGCCTCATGGTGGGCGAGGTAGGCCATGTGCAGGTTGGTGAGCGGGGTGTCGTCCATCGGTGGCGGATCCTTTCGCTGGCCCAGGGAGAGCCGTCGAGGTGATCGTGCCATGGGGAACCTCCTGTGCCGGGCGCCCGTCGGGAACCCGAGGCAGCAATCGCCTGTCGAAGGACAGAGCAATCGCCTTGAATCGCAGAAGGCGATGGGGTTGCGGAGGGAGAAAGCGTGATTGCGCCGGGGAAATCAGAGAGTTTAAGGACCCACTTAGCGGTCGAACAACAACGTTGAATGCTGATCGCTTAGAAGGCGAGTGCTCTATCCGCTGAGCTACTGGGGCATAGGTCGAGAATCAGACACGAACGGGGCACCGGGCTCCGCGCCCTCTCCGTTGGCAAGTCTAGCAGCCAGGTCGATGAGATCGAGCCAGAGCGAACCAGAGCGTGCCAGGCTGTGTCGGGCATCAGGCGAATTCGGGTATTGGCATCGGCGACGGTCGACTATGAGAACGGGGACGAGGCGTATCGCCCCGTCCCCGTTTCCCCCGCTCGTCAATGCGCTTTCAGAGACTACGGCGCAGGCGTTGCCGCAGGCGTGCTGTCGGTCACCGGAGCGATCGTCGGCTCCTCGGTCGCCTCGACCGGGGCCGCGGTCGGGACGACGGTGGCTCCGTCCGGGACCTGGTCGGCCGGCACGAGCTGCCAGACGACGCCGTTCGGGTCGTCGCGTGGGTCGTAGTCCCGGCTGTACTGGCAGGTGCAGCTGGTCAGGTACAGCGCCCCGTCGTCACCATAGCCGGCGCCGCTGACGAACAGGTCGGTCTCCAGCACGACCGAGTAGACCCAGGCGCCGGAGTCGTCGCGGACGAGCCCCCAGATGTCGCCGGAGCAGTAGTCCGAGTTGAAGTAGACGCCTTCGAGGGCGGATGCCGTGTCGCTATGGTAGACGCCGATACCGGTGATCGAGCAGGCGCTGCCCTCGTGCGGGTACTCAGCCGCCGGGGCGACGCCGAACGCCTGACACTCGGTCACGTCGCCGGGGTAGCAGTGGGTCCCTTCGTTCAGGTCCCAGCCGAAGTTGGCGCCGGCTTCGTCAGCCGCGATCACGTTCACTTCTTCCCAGTAGTTCTGCCCGACGTCGGCGATGTAGAGCTCGCCGGTCTCACTGTCGAAGCTGAACTGCCACGGGTTGCGGAGCCCATAGGCCCAGATCTCCGGTCGGGCATCGGGGTGGTAGCGGCCGGGCTCGCCGCGATCCTGGCTGGCGAGGATCCGGCCGCCTTGCGCGAACGGGTTGTCGGCTGGGATGCCGTACGGGGTGCCATTCGGGGTGCCGCCATCGACGTCGATCCGGAGGATCTTGCCGAACGGGCTGGAGAGGTCCTGGGCATTCTCGAAGGTGTCGCCCGCCAGGCCGCCGTCGCCGATGGCGATGTAGAGGTACCCGTCCGCTCCGAACTTGATCGTGCCGCCGTTGTGATTGATGTACGGGTCGGCGAACTGGAACAGGATCTCGGCGGTCTGCGGGTCGGCGGCATTCGGATCGTCGGCCGAGACGGAGTAGGCGGCGAGCGTCACGGCGCCGTTGGCGCTGTAGTCGCTGTAGTAGACGAAGAAGATGCCGTTCGTCGCGTAGTCGGGATGGAACGCGAGGCCGAGCAGACCCTGTTCGAGGAAGTCGACCTTGACCAGGTTCTGAATGTCGAGGAACGGCTCGTCGAGCAGCGTGCCATCCTGGACGATCCGGATGGTCCCGGTCCGCTCGACGATGAAGACGCGGCCCGAGCCGTCGTTGGCGCTGGCGACGTTGACCGGGTCGGCCAGGCCGGTCGCGACCTGGACGAGCTGGACTTGCGGATCGCCGGGCAGCGAGTCGCCGGGCAGGGCGGCGTCGGCGACGGACGGGGCCGGCGGTGGGGTCGTCTGTCCCTCCTGCGCACCTGTCGTCGGGACGCTCTGGACGAGGAACGTTGCCAGCAGCATGGCAACCGCAATGACCGACAGGACGCGGAACCGAAGACTGGACATGGAGTCTCTCCTCTTCTCCACCTGGAGATTCGCCCATTCCCTCCGTCGGGACAGGCACCTTCCCTGATTATCCACAGGCCGCAATAGGACGCAACAGGGTACCAATGATTGATCATTGCCTGGGAATCGTCTTCTTGGCAGGTCGACCCGGAGGAAGGTGTTCCCAGGGCGAGTTTCGGTCCCGAACCGGCGGTAGACCGACCCTCAAGGGTCCAGTCAGAAGAACCATCGATCACAGATGCTCCAGAAACCTACGTCGACGGAAAGACAGGAGGCCGACCCGAATGGGCCAGCCTCCTGTCTTCCTGCTACGGATCGTGCCTGGCGATGGCTAGTCCGCGGCCACAGGCGTCGCAGCCGGCGTCCCGACTGGCGTCCCGACTGGCGTCCCGACCGGTGTCGCCGCCGGCGTCCCGCCGCTCTGCTTCTGGAGCTCGGCCAGCACCCTGTCGGCGGTGAACGGCAGATCGTAGATCCGGAAACCGAGCAGGTCGTAGAGCGCGTTGGCGACGGCACCGGCGACCGGAGCGACGGCCGGCTCACCGACACCGGTCATCGGCTGCGTCTTGTCCTCGACGAAGACCGTGTCGACCGACGGCGCCTCGCGCATCGTGATCGGCGCGTACTCGGCGAAGCTCGGGTTGGTGACCCGTCCGTTGTCGAACTTGATAATCTCGCGCAGGGCAGAAGACGTGCCGAGCACGACCGATCCCTCGACCTGATGCTTGACGCCCTCAGGGTTGACGACCAGTCCGCAGTCGATCGCGACGTCGACGTGGCGGACGAAGATCTCGCCGGTCATCTGGTCGACCTCGACCTGGGCGATCTCGGCGACGTAGCTCTCGGCATCGAAACCGAGCGCCATGCCGATGCCGCGACCAGTCGAGCCGACACCCGGCGTCCAGCCCGCTTTGGCGATGACGGCGTCCATGACCGCCGCCATCCGCGGGTTGCTCGACAGCAGGTTCCGCCGGAACGTGACCGGGTCAACGCCTTCCTGCTCCGCGAGGACGTCAAGCGTGACCTCCCGGGCGAAGGTGTTCATCGTTGCGCCATTGACCCGCCAGTAGAAGGGCGGTAGCGGAGCCGGGCCCTGAAACCAGGTCGTCTGGGCATTCTGGAGCTCGTAGATCTCGTGGATGTCGGCGCTCCAGTCGGAGGCGGCGCCGTTCTGGCTGGCCTCTTCCTGCGGGGCGGTTTCCGGGAAGTACGAGGCGCTGTAGAGATCGTAGATCCAGCCGCTTATGCCGCCCTGACCATCCAGTCCAGTCGTGATGTTGACGACGGTCGCCGGGCGGTACTGGCCGTTGCCGAGCTCCTCGTCGCGGCGCCAGAGGACCTTGACGGGCCGTCCGAAGGCCTGAGCCAACCGGGCGGCCTCCACATCGGCCATCGGGATGATCTTGCTACCGAACGCCCCGCCCGTGGCTAGCGGGGTGACGACGACGGTCTCCGGCGCACGGCCAAGGACGTCGGCCACTGCCGTCCGGACCGAGAACGGATCCTGGGTCGATGCGTAGACATCGACCCGATCAGGACCGATCTGGACGAGTGAGTTCCGCGGCTCGATTGGCGTGTGGTTGACGAACGGGCCGCGGAAGGTGAGCGTCATGGGCTCCGTGATGCCGGCGAGGATGTCGTTGTCGATGGCGGGCTGGACGTTGGTCTCGCCCAGGCGAGTGCCGGCGTCGGACTTCGACAGGAGAACGTCATGGATGTTCTCGGACGTCGTACCGGTATTGAGTTCCTGCCAGGTCGCGGTGACCATCGCCACTGCCGCTTCGGCCTGCTCGTAGCGCTCGGCGGCCAGCCCGGCGAAGTCGCCGTCCTGGAAGACACCGATGACGCCGGGCGCCGCCTGCGCCTTCGAGAAGTCGATCGACGTCAGCGTCGCGCCGAAGGAGGGCGGGCGAACGATCTTGCCCCAGACCATGCCGTCGACCGAACCGTCGATGCCGTACCTGAGCGAGCCGTCGACCTTGTGGGCGACGTCCGGGCGGGGGATCGACTGGCCGACGACGGTGAACGTCGCCGGGTCCTTGAGCGGGACGTCGGGATCGAGCTGGCGCATCGACGACCGACCGGCGGCGAGGTCGGCAAAGCTGACGAGCAGCGTCTGGTCGGCGGAGACGACGACGTTGCCGCCATTCAGCTCGACGGCGGTCGGATCAACGCCGAGGTTCTGAGCGCCAAGCTCGAGCAGCCAGGTACGCATCGCGGCCCCAGCCTGCCGAATGCGTGGGCCCGTGAGCCGCGTGCTGAGGCTGCCGAAGGTGCCGATATCGAACGGCGCCTGGTCGGTCTGACCCATGATGAGCTGGACGGCTTCGAACGGGAGAGAGAGTTCTTCGGCGGCAAGCTGGGCGAAGCCGGTGGCAATGCCCTGACCATACTCGACCTTGCCCGTCAGAAGGGTGACGGTGCCGTCTGCGTTGACGCGAAGGTAGGCGTCGACGTCGGATGGGAAGGGAGACGGTGGAGCGACCGGGGTCGCCTCCGGAGTCGCTCCGGCTTCGACGGGAACGCCGGGAGGCGGCGTTCCGGAGCTATCCTGACCCAGCGCGCGCGTCGCGGAGGACCAGACGATCGTGAGACCGGCGCCGGCGCCGGCGGTCTGGAGCAGGCGGCGCCGGCTGATCGATCGGGGAGTCGGGTCGGAAAGCGGGGCCGATTCGTCGTGTGTCATCGGGGAGTCCCTCTAGCCGCGGCTGGCCGCGAGCTTGATCGCCTGGAAGATCCGGTTGTACGTCCCGCAGCGGCAGAGGTTGCCCTGCATCGCCGCGACGATCTCGTCGTCGGACGGGTTCGGGTTGGCGGCAAGGAGCGCCGAGGCGGCCATCAGCTGGCCGGACTGGCAGTAGCCGCACTGCGGCGCCTGAACCTCGATCCAGGCCTGCTGGAGGGCCGAGAGCGTCCCGCCCTGGGCGAGCCCCTCGATCGTGGTGATCTGCTTGCCGGTGGCGGCGCTGATCGGCGTGACGCAGGAGCGGGTGGCCGCGCCGTCGAGGTGGACGGTGCAGGCACCGCACTGGGAGAGGCCGCAACCGAACTTCGTTCCGGTCATCCCAAGGTCGTTCCGGAGCGCCCAGAGCAGGGGAGTGTTCTCGTCGATGTCGACCGTCTGGTCCGTGCCGTTGATGTTGAGCGTCGTCGCCATGATGTCCCGGTTCCCTTCCTCAGCCATGAGGTGCCACACGTCCGGCGATCCGAACGTCGTTACCACTGAAGGATAAGTCTCATTTGATCGCTTGCCCAAGGGTTGACAGACTTTACACCGAATGACGCATAAGATTGCCATCTACTAATCAATCATTGAGTACACAGGTTGACCGTAGCGCTTGCGAACGGTCAAATGCCAGTCGATCATCCCCCTCACGAGTCGAGCCGCCACTGCGGAGGTGTCCGTTCGGATCATGTAGGCGAACAAATGATCTATCGATGGCATCGATGCTGCGTAACAAAGTCCGAACACGCCGCCGGGGATGGCGCGGGTCACCGGAGGACGAGATGCCCGAGGATGACAGTACGTCCATTGCGAAACTCAGGAGAGATACCATGTCCGACAATAACGACAGCAACCTGCCCGAAAATCTCCCGGATGAGAGCCGGAACGCCGTCAAGGACCCGTCCGAATGGACGACCGGCGATGAGCCGATGACCGGTCCTCAGGCGTCGTACCTGCGGACGCTGCTCCAGCAGGCTGGAAAGTCCGAGCACGACCTCGACCCCGGCACGAGCAAGGCGGCGGCGTCGGAGATGATCGACCAGCTCCAGCGTGAAACCGGCCGCGGTACCCCCGACGCCAACCGGGGATAGGTCGCAACCCAGGCCAGTCTGCACCCGAACAGCCACCCCTTTGATTCGAAGGGGGGGCTGTTCGCGTTGTATGGGTGCCACGGATCTACTCATTCGTCGCTGGTTTCGTTGTCGAAGCTGGCTTGCGTTGGGCTCGGAGGTGGGCGTGGAAGTCCGCCATCGCCGGGCCGAGCCGCGCGCCGGCGGCGTCCAGCCGGATCAGGGTCGTCCGGGCCTTTCCGACGTCGGCCTGCGCGTTGACCTCACCGGTCACCCGCGGGAGCGACCCTTCGGCCTGGCCCATCACGAACAGCTGGCCCGGCCGACCGGTCCGCCCAACACGGTAGCCCCGGTCGCGGAAGAACGCCGCCGCTAGATCGAGCACCTCGGCGACCGGTAATCGGGAGACGGCCTTGCGCTGGAACGCGGTCCGCTCGATCTCGGCGTTGAAGGCGGCCCGTGGGGTTGCCTCTTCGCCGGCGCTCGCATCGGGCCTGGTGGCGTCGATGTCGGGATTCTCTGGCTGATTCATGCTAGAGCTCGCGGGTCTCGCCGGGCTGGAAGATCTCGACCCGGCTGGACGTGTTGGCGGCGATGTCCGCGGCAAACGCCGTCGCGTCCTGGGCGATGGCCGGGAAGGTGTTGTAGTGGCCCGGGACGACCACCGGAGCGTTCAGCAGCCGGGCCGCCTTGACGGCGTCGGCGGGTCCCATCGTGAAGTGGTCGCCGATCGGCAGGATCGCGATGTCGAGCCTCTCGTCGCCAATGAAGGCCATGTCGCCGAACAGCGCCGTGTCGCCGGCGAAGTAGATCGTCCGCCCACCGAACCGGACGACCATTCCGGCGGCCGGAGTCGACACCTTGCCGTCCGGCGTCGTCGAGGAGTGCAGGGCCGGAACGAGCTTGGCGCTGCCGCCGGGGAACTCGACCGTGCCCCCGAACCCGAACCCGACCGTCTTCTCCAGACCCTGGTCCGCGAACCACGAGGCCAGCTCGACAATCGTGTAGACCGTCGCACCGGACCGCTTCGCGATCTCGACGACATCGCCGACGTGGTCGCCGTGGGCGTGGGTGACGAGGATCGTCTCCGGGTTGAAGTCGTCCGCCGGCTGAACGGCGGCCGGGTTGCCGGTGATGAACGGGTCGATCAGGACGCGGTGTCCCTCGGCTTCGATCTGAAAAGTGCCGTGCCCAATCCAGTTGACTTGAACCATCGTCTGTCTTGCTCCATGGCCCGGTTTGGGCCGCTTGTCTCGGGGTCTCGTCCCCATTTCGGTCCAACGCCTGATCTTTCGTAAGCCGAATTCGTGCCGAGGTTTGCGGGCGGTCGTATCCGGGCTAGTTCGAACCCGGTCGCTCGTAGACGACGGTTCCGTCCTGGATCGTCAGGTCGGCCCGGACCGAGCCGATGTCTCCGGCGTCGACGTCATCCAGGTTCCGCTCGAAGACGGCGGCGTCAGCGAGCTGGCCCGGCACGAACTGGCCCTTGGTCCGGTCCTCGAACGAGGCGTAGGCGCCGGCGACCGTGTAGGCGTAGAGTGCGGCGTCGAGGGTGATGGCTTCTTCCGGCCAGACCGGCCGGCCGGCCTGGTCCAGCCGGGTCATCATCGTCTGGAGCCCGATCATCGGGTTCGGCGCCACGACCGGGCAGTCGGTGCTGGCGGCGGCGATGACGCCGTAGCGGTTGTAGGTGTTCAACCCGTAGGCGTACCGGATCCGGTCGTAGCCGAGGTTGTTCACGTAGCCGTCCCGAAAGTAGTAGAGGAACGACGTGCCGGGGATCGGGACCGCGCCCAGCCGGGCAATGCGCCGGATGGTCGCCTCGTCGACGATCGAGCAGTGCTCGACCCGGTGACGGTGGTCGGCCCGCGGGGTGTCGATCAGGGCGGCCTCGTAGGCGTCGAGGACCAGGTCGATCGCGGCATCGCCGATCGCATGGATCGCGACCTGGAAGCCGGCCCGGTGGGCCCGGAGGACATCGGCCCTGAGCGACTCGGCCGATTGCATCAGGAGCCCGGTGTTGTCCGGCTCGCCGACGAACGGTTCCCGGAACTTCGCGGTCCGACCGCCGATCGTGCCATCGGCGAACAGCTTGGCGGGACCGATCCGGAGCCAGTCATCGCCGAAGCCCGTCCGGAAGCCGAGCGAAGCCAGCTCGTCGAGGTTGTTCTCGATGATCATCATCAGGTAGGTCCGCAGCGGCAGCTCGCCCGACTCCCGCAGTCGCTGGTAGGCCAGCATCTCCTCCGGCCGGCGGATTCCGGCCTCGGCGACGCTCGTCACGCCGTAGGTCCGGTAGACCTCGCCGGCCTGCCTGATTGCCGCCGCGAGCTGGTCGACCGTCAGCTGCGGCGGGACGGCCTCGATCACCGTCAGCATCGACTCGCGCAGGACGCCGGTCGGCTCGCCGTGCTCATCGCGGTCGATCCGGCCGTTGTCCGGGTCCGGCGTGTCGCGGGTGATCCCGGCCAGCTCCAGCGCCCGGCTGTTGGCGACGCCGATGTGGTAGTCGGCCCGGACGATCAGGGCGGGCCGGTCGGGAATGACCGCGTCCAGATCCTGCCGGGTCGGGTGGCGCTGCTCATGGAGCATGTTGTCGTCGTAGCCGCGGCCGATCACCCAGGCGCGGTCCGGCCGCTCACCCGCGCCGGTTCGCATGCGCCCCATCAGCACCGAGAGCGGGGACGGCTCGGCCAGCGTCAGGTCGATGTCGAGCAGGGCCTGGCCGAAGAGCTTCGGGTGAGCGTGGGCGTCGTTGAGACCCGGCGTCATCGTCCGGCCGCGCAGGTCGATCGGCTCGGCCCGGGAGCCGGCGACCGCCCGCGCTGTGGCGAGGTCGCCGGCGAAGGCGACGCGGCCCTCGCTGAAGACGACCGACTCCACGATCGGCTGTTGGCGGCGGGCCATCGTCCTGATCTGGCCGTTGTGATAGATCGTCGTGCCCGTCATCGGTCCTCCGGCTCGTCGTCGTCGCTATCGGAAATCGGCGCGCGGTCCCCGTCGGCCGCGAACGGAATCGCGCCGCGCTCATGCTGGTCCCACCAGCCGGCGATCTCGTCGACCCGCGCCATCCAGACATCGCCCAGCTCGACGGCGTAGTCGAAGAAGCGGGTGATGCCGCGGGACGTGCCCGGCCGCCCTGCCCGCCATGCCGACAGGCGCAGGACCTGAAGGGCCCCCTCATCCCGCAGGACGTCGAGGTCGTCGCGCCAGTTGACGACGAGCTGATCCGAAACGAGATCGGTGTCCAGCCCGATGTCGCTTGGCCGGGGCGGCAGTGGGATGCGAACGACGGCCTGCCCGGCGGTCATCGTCCGGACCGGCATGTCGAGGCCGAGCGCGGTGTCGGCCACCCAGGCGAAGCCGGCGTCGGCCAGTGTCGCGGCGAGGACGTTGATCCGGTTGGCGGCCGGACCGGCGATCTCGGGTAGGACGATCCCCGGCGCTGGCCCGGTCAGACGGGCGGCGAGGTCATTGAGGGCGGCGCCGAGCTGGCGTGGGTCGGCGGTGTCCTGGACCGTCAGCGCCGTCCCGTGACCCTGCGACCGGGTCTCCTGCAGCAGGCCCGGCTGGGCGAGGGCCGAATCGGCCGTCCAGATCACCGTCGAGCGGATCCCGAGGTCGGCAAAGATCGTCAGGAGGCGGGTCAGGCCGGTCGTGGCGTAGCGGGAGGCGATGGCCGCCTGCGGTCCCTGGGCGTCGACCATGATCGCGAGGGCGGAGCGGAAGCCGGACGGCCAGCGCGGCCCATCGATCCGGGGCCGAATGGGGATCGGATCAGACATGGTCGGTCCTCGGGATCGAGAGCGGGCTGGCGGGACGGACGGTCAGACGCTGATCGGGCTAGCGGTGACCGCGACCCGGAGCGCCTGGTCGAGGTCACCGGTGATGTCGTCCACGTCCTCGATCCCCATCGACAGGCGGATCAGCCCCTCGCGGATACCGATCTCCTCGCGCTGCTCGGAGGTCAGGGCGCGGTGGGAGGACATCGCCGGGTGGAGGACCAACGTGTAGACGTCGCCGAGGGTCGTGGCCGGGATGATGAGCTTCAGCGCTTCCATGAAGCGGAAGGCGCCGGCCCGCCCGGCGTCGCGAATCTCGAAGGCGAGCATCCCGCCGCGCCGGTGGTCGTTGAAGATTCCGGCCGCCGCGCCGATCCTCGCGTCCTCGGGGTAGTAGACCTCCGAGACCAGCGGGTGCTGCCGGAGCCAGTCGACCAGCTGCCGGGCCCCCTCGCTCTGAGCCCGGACCCGGAGCGGGAGGGTCTTGATCCCGCGCAGGATCAGCCAGGCCTCGAAGGCGCCGAGCGTCGGGCCGACCAGCTTGGCCTGCTCGCGGAGGGCGAGGGCCCGCGCGGCGGTGGTCGCGATCACCCCGGCGGTGGCGTCGCCGTGGCCGCCGAGATACTTGGTTGCGGAGTGGACGACTGTGTCGGCGCCGTGCTTGGCCGGGTTGACCAGCAGCGGGGAGGCGAAGGTGTTGTCGACCATGAGCCGGGCGCCGGCGGCGTGGGCGATCCGGGCCAGCTCAGGGAGGTTGGCGACACGGACCAGCGGGTTGGAGACCGTCTCGCAGACGACCAGCGACGGCCGGACGCGCTGGACGGCCTCCTCGACGGCCGCCAGGTCGCGGGTGTCGACGAACGTCGTTTCGATCCCGAGCGACTGGAACAGCTTCGACAGGATGGCGTAGGTCGCGCCGTAGACATCGCGCCCGGCGACGACGCGGTCGCCAGCTCGGGCGTCGAGCAGGATCGCGGCGTGGATGGCGGCCATGCCGGAGGCGTAGGTAACGGCGTCCTCGGTCCCTTCGAGGGCGGCGATCGACTGCTCCAGGGCGTGGAGCGTCGGGTTGCCGTAGCGCGTGTAGACGTAGCCCTGGCGCTCGTTGGCGAAGACGGCGTCGAGCTCCATCGTGTCGTCGTAGAAATACGACGCGCTGAGGTGGATCGGGGCGACGGTCGGAGTGTAGTCGGGCGTGCCCTGGCGCTCGCCGCCGTGGACGCTGCGGGTGGCGAAGCCGGCGTTGGCGAGTCGATCGGTCGGCTGACCGTGAACCGGTCCGGTCCCATTGTCGTTCGTCAAGGGAATCTCCTGTGACACGCGCGTGGTCTAGCGGGTGCGGCGCGGCAGCCCGGCCAGACCCGCGATATGCTGCGAGTCTAGCACCGCCCGGCGTGGTGGCTCGTCCCGGTCCGTCACGGACCGGGAAGGCGAGCGGTTTGCGTCGGGAATCGCCGTGCCGAGCCCGTCCTTACCCGCATGGGAAGACGCTCGGCGCCAGACACGGGGTTCTCATCGACCCACCAGGGAGAGTCATGATGTCAGCACCGAATCAGACGGTTGGCCAGCGCATCCTCGTTCCGTTCGACGGTTCCGCTCTGTCCGCCCAGGCGTTCTCGCTGGCGCTTGGGCTCGCCTCATCCGGCGCCGTGATCACGATCCTCCGCGTCGATGAGAAGCAGGGCGATCAGGCCCACGCCGACCTCGACGCGATCGCCACCCTCCGAAGCCTGGCTGGCGACGGCAAATCCATTGAGACAGTGGTCCAGACCGGTGATCCCGCCGACGCCATCGTCGCCACGGCCGACCGGCTCGGAGCCGACCTGATCGTGATGAGCACCCGTGGCCGGGGCGGACTCGCCCGGCTGGCGTTCGGGTCCGTCACCGATCAGGTCGTCCGCCGCAGCCACCGATCGGTCGCGGTCATCCACAGCGACGACCACGCCCATGACAGCGCCACCGGCGCCGCGAGCCGCGAGCCGCGCCGCTTCAGCCGGATCGTCCTGCCGCTGGACGGGACCGACACGTCCGCCGCCGCCCTGCCCATCGCCATCGACCTGGCCCAGCGGTTCTCGATCCCGGTGCTGGCGGTCTCGACGATCAACCTCGTCCCGCTGACCTCGCCGTCGATGGTGCAGGACATTGGGATGGCGATGAACGTCGAGGAGGTCTACGAGGAGACCCGCGACTCCGCCCAGGAGTGGTTGTCCGCGGCCAGCCGCCAGTTGACCGCGGCCGGGGTGGCGAACAGCACCGAGTTCCTGACCGGCAGCGCCGCGCCGGCAATCGAGGAACTGACGAAGCCGGGCGATCTGATCGTCATGGCGACCCACGGTCGCTCCGGGCTCGACCGTGTTCTGTCCGGCAGCGTCTCGGATCAGCTCATCCGCAGCGGCGTCGCCCCGGTCCTGATCGTTCGCGCTCCGGTCGGCCAGTAGTCCAGCCAGAAGGCCGTCTCAAAGGTGATCGGCTCACCCCCACCGGCACGTCCGCGGTTCTCCGCTTTGCTCACCACGACGCCGTTCCTGAGTCCCGACCGTCAGGGCCGGGTCGGGACTCAGCCGGTCCCGAACTGGCGATCGCCCGCGTCGCCGAGGCCCGGCAGGATGAAGGCGTGCTCGTTGAGCTGGCGGTGGAGAGCGGCGACGTAGAGCGGGACGTCCGGGTGCCGCTCGAGCATCCGGCCGACGCCCTCCGGCGCGGCGATCAGCCCGATGAACGTGATCGCCGGAGCGCCCCAGGCCTTCACGACGTCGACCGCGTCCGATGCCGAGCCGCCGGTCGCGAGCATCGGATCGAGGATGAAGATGTGGTCGTCCGGACAGCGCTCCGGCAACCGGTTGTAGTAGCTCACCGGCTGCTTGGTCGCCTCGTCGCGGTAGAGCCCGAGGTGCCAGACCTCGGCGTCGGGCAGGGCGTCCAGCGCCGGCTCGACCATCCCGAGCCCGGCCCGAAGGATGGGGACGAGGCCGATCCGCTCCGACATGCGGCCACCCATCGTCGGTTCCATCGGTGTCCGGTAGGTCGTCTCGGCGAGAGCGAGGTGGGCCGTCGCCTCGTAGATGAGCAGCGTCGTCAGGCGACGGACGAGGACCCGGAACGCGCGGGAGCTGGTCCGCTCGTCGGTCAGCTCAGTCAGGTTGTGGGCGACGAGCGGGTGGGTGCTGGCGTGCAGGTTGGGGAACTCGTGGGTCACTGGCCTTCCGGTGGCGAACATCAGCGCTCCTGACTCATGGTCGTTGCCGGGGTCCGGCGGGACGGGATCGTCCGGGATCATACCGTCAGTCGCGCCGGCCCGAGAGCGAGACCGCCTGGCGTAGGCGACGGAACTGCCACGAGTTGCCGACCGGCCGGGCGACGCCGCTGCTGATGACGAGGGCGCCGCTGAGGAGCACGCCGAGCAGCGCGACGCCGCCGGCCGATAGCAGGGTCTCGTCGAACCCCCAGCGGGAGTAGACCCAGGCGCCGGCCAGCGGGGCCAGCGCCGCGATCGCGACGATCCCGTTGGTCAGTGGCCGGGCGACGGCGCCGTGCCGGGCCTCGATCTCCGTCAGGTACGGCAGGTTCAGCCGTGCCTGACCGCCCTGCGCGATCCCGATCAGGGTGAAGACCAGCGCAAACAGCCAGCCCTGGGTGTCCGGGTCTGAGACGCGGTCGGTCCAGACGGTCGAGTCGTAGAGCTGCGGCAGCGTCAGCGCCAGCACCGGGACGAGCAGCCGGACCACCGCGACCGCCTGGAGGCCGGTTCGAATCCGGCCACGCCGGGCCAGCCGGGTCCAGATCGGCTCCGAGAGCAGCCGGCAGGCGACGAGCGCCGCGACGTAGAGCCCGATCACGGCCGGTGACGCGCTCAGGTCACGCAGGGCGTAGACGATCAGGAATGGGTCGGCCAGCGCGGCCGCCGCTAGGAACCAGCGAAACCCGACGTAGGTGATCAGCCCACGACCCGGCCGGCTTGCCCCCACGTTGTCTGGCCGCGCTGGAACGGTGCCGTTCGCTGGAGCCGGGATGGTGGACTGGAAGTAGGTCGCGACCGCCAGGCAGGCGGCGGCGATCACAAACAGGATGGCGTACTGGGCCGGGAAGACGATCGCGTCGTCGGCGAAGATCGCCGCGGCGACGAGCGACACGGCGATCGCGGCCAGCGCTCCCAGCACCGTCCGGGAGGTGAAGTAGCCCGTCCGCCGGCTGGCCGGGACGATCCGCGTCGCGACCGAGACGCCGGCCTGGGCCGCGATGCCCGAGCCGATGACGGAAATCCCGAAGCAGATGAACAGCGCCCGGAGCACCGCGTCGCCGCCGTATTGCTCGCTCCGGTCGACGACGAAGGCGAGGGCGATCACCACCAGCAGCCGGATGATGTTGCCGGCGATCGCCCAGATCCCCGGTCGCTCGCGGCTGGCCGGCAGGCCGCCGATCCCGGCGCCGACGCCCCAGAGCAGCCCGGCCAGCACGACCGGCAGCGCGATCAGATACCACGACTCCGTGAAGCCGAAGATCAGGGCCGGCAGGACGATGATCGGGTTGAGGATCGCGCTGGCGGCGGTGGAGAGCAGCCCGACGAACTGGCCCGCGACGAACGCGCCGGTCCGGCCCTGCTGGGCGATCGCGTACCGTCTGATCTCGGCTCCTGGCAAGGTGACGCTTCCTTCGTGAGTGATCGCGAGTCGTACCGCCCGGCCGGACGCGTTCTCGGTCCCGATGCCGAACGGTCAGGAGGCATCGGCGGGCCATGCCGTGGCGCAGTATAGGCCGACGCCCGGACCGGTCCGGTCACGGATCTGGCCCGCCCTTGAGGACCGTGGGAACACGATACGACCCAGGGCCCTGATCGGCCGGCAAATGTGGTACGAAAATGCCGAGCGCGGGAAGTGCTACCATAACGTGTTGGTTGCCCGCCTCCCCGTCGACGTCAATCGGGCGGACCGGCGGCAGAGAAGAGGGTTCGGTTCGTTGATCGACCAGGTATTTCCCGTCCCCGTCACGAACATCGCCACCTCTCAGGGCGCCGTGAAGCGACCGTGGTGGGACCGGCATGGCCGCCCGCCGTGGCTGCGCCGGTTCAGTGTCGGCGCCGATGTGCTGTCCGATGCCCTGCTGCTCGTGCTGGTTACGACTGTCCTGGCCGTCGATGCGCTGGAGCAGCGGTCGGCGGTGCTGCTCGTCGTCGCGACGCTGGCGGCCGGTCTGCTTCGCGATGTCTATGGTCCGGATCCGCGAACATCTCGCTTCGACCGGGCGATCGTGCTTGGCGAAGTGCTGGTCGTGGCGCTGGCGGCCGTCATCGTCTCCGACGCGGCTCTCGGGATCCCGCAGCCGGTCGGACCGCTGCTCGGGACGTGGGCGCTGACGTCGCTGGCACTGCTGGTCAAGCGCTGGGCCTTCAACCTCGTCGACGTCCTCGCCTGGCGCCGGGGGCTTGGCGTGTCCCGCATTCTCTTCGCCGGTGCGGAGGGCGAGACCGGCCGGCGCCTGATGCAGGCGGTCGTCAACGATCCCCGGCTCGGGGCCCACCTCGTCGGCTACCTCTCCGACGAACCCGGCGCCGGAGCGCTGCCGGTCGCGACCGAGCACCGGATCGTGAGTGCCCTCCGGCTCGGAAGACTCGATCAGGTTGCCGATGTCGCGCGCCGCCACCGGGCCGATCAGGTGATCTTCATCCCTGGGAGGGTGGGTCTTGACCGGCTCGGCTCGCTCGTCACGGAGGCCCGCTCCGCCGGGCTGACGGTTCGCATCGCGCCGACTCTTGGCGGGGTTGGCCGGGCGGTCGTCACCGAGCTGGCCGGGGTGCCAGTCATCGAGTTCGATCACGACGTCATGTCCCGGCGCGGCCGTGCCTTCAAACGTGCGGTTGATCTTTCCTTCGCCGGAGTGATGCTGGTTCTCGCGCTGATCCCGATGCTGCTGATCGCCGGGCTGATCCGACTGGACGCGCCCGGCCCCGTCCTGCTCCGCCAGCCCCGCGTCGGCCGGCATGGTCGCCACTTCGACGCGCTCAAGTTCCGGACGATGGTCGCGAATGCTGACGTGCTTCGCGACGATCTGATCGCCGCGGCCGGTTCGGCTGACCCGCGACTGTTCAAGCACGCCGCCGACCCACGCCTGACCCGAGTGGGCAAGTGGCTCCGGCGCTGGAGTCTGGACGAAGTGCCGCAGGTCTGGAACATCGTCCGGGGCGAGATGAGCGTCGTCGGGCCGCGGCCACCGCTGCCCGATGAGGTCGCCCTGTACGATCCGTCCCATCACCAGCGCCTCGCCGTTGTGCCGGGGTTGACCGGCTTATGGCAGGTCAACGGCCGGAGCGACCTCAGCTTCGAGGAGATGATCCGGCTCGACCTCTATTACGTCGAGACGTGGTCGCCCTGGCTGGATCTCAAGCTGATCGTGCGGACGCTGCCGGCCGTCGTCGGGGGCAGGGGCGCCTACTGAATCAGCTCCGTCCGTCAGATGACCGAGTGCCGCGTTGTGGGGCCGGACTTTGGTAGGCTCCGACTCTCAAGGAGTCAGTTCGCGGCCAGAGTGGGCCGGTCACCGCCCGGGAGCAACAGCGCATGGACCTGCAGCGGATCGTCACGATACTGCTGCGGCGCTGGTGGTTGGTTCTCGGCATGCCGGCCCTCGTCCTCGGTATTTCGCTCGTCCTGCTGACGACGAGCCCCTACGTCGCCTCGCTGCGGGCGACGGTCCTGATCCCCGGCGACACCCAGCAGACTGGCAACGCCGAGCGCCCGGAACTCATGGTGCTGGACGACGTGACGCAGCTGGTGACGAGCCCCGTGTTTGCGACTGCCGTCGCCGCCCAGATGTTGCAGTCGAGCCCCCAGTTCGCGCTGTCAGCCGACCAGATCCAGGATTCGCTATCGGCTGACTACTACAGCCGGATCGTGAGCGTCCGAGCGAACCGGGAGGATGACCAGGAGGCCCTCGCCATCGTCGAGACGGTCCGGCTCATCTTCCAGGATCAGATCAACTCGTTCCTGATCGCAACGGGAGCCCAACCGGCAACCATTCGCGTCGTGGAGCCGCCGGCTGTCGCTCGTGACAGCCCGGCTACGGGTCAGTTCGCCCTCATCATCCAGACTCTGGTCGCCCTCGGCATTGGCTGCGGGCTGGCGGCACTGGCGGCCGCCTTCGACCAGCGGGTTCATTCCCGCTCCGACGCCGTGACGGTCCTGCCAGTCCCGGTCCTCGGCGACCTCCGTGCGAGCGACGGGTCCGGCGGCTCGCGCTGGTGGCGGAGTCGCACGAGAACACCAGTTCCGGGTAAGGCCGAGCCGACCACGACCGGATCGTCAGACCTGACCGTCGCCGACGAGCCGGTGCGCGCGCTTCGAGCCACGCTTGAGGCATTGGGAACCGCTGGGCAGAGCCGGAATGCACCCGGTAGCCGGGCATTCATGCTTGTTGGGGTCGATCGCGATGACTGGTCCGTTTCGGGTGTAACCGCTCGCCTTGGCACGGTCTGCGCGGCGGCCGGCGAACGCTGTCTCGTGATCGATGCCGCTGCCCTGGTCGCCACCCCGGATGCCTCCACCGTCCTGACCGACTGGCTGACCAGCGACGACGACGACGCGGCGCCCTGGCCATCGACCGCGCCCGAGACACTCCTCCGGGTTGTCCCGCTGCCGCACGTCGCCGGTGGACGTGATGTCATGCGCGGACCGCGATGGGACCGGGCGCTCGCGGAGGCGTGGACCACGTACGATGTCATCCTGATCGCCGCCCGCCCCGTCGCAGTCTCGGCCGACGCGATCGTGCTGGCGCGGCATGTGGACGGAACGGTGCTGCTCGTCGCGATTGGGCGGACCGGCGGCTCGGGCCTTGTCCAGGCTCGGGCCGCGATCCAGGCCGCCGGTGGATCAGTGATCGGAACCGTTCTCGTTCCGGCTGATTGACGTCATGCCATTGGTGATTCGGCGCCGGGACTGAGGGATGGGATGGGTGAGGCGGCGGGCGCGACGGTGATCTCGGTGCGGTCGTTCAGCAAGCGGTTCGGATCGTCCCTGGCGGTCGAGGGGTTGGACCTCGACGTCCCCGGCGGGATGATCTACGGCTTCCTCGGGCCGAACGGCGCCGGCAAGACCACGACCATCCGGGCACTGCTCGGCTTCATTCGACCGACCTCGGGGACCACGGCGATCTTCGGTCACGACTCCTGGTCGGACGGGCTGGCCGCCCGCGCCCGCCTGGGATACCTCGTCCCGCCCGACGCCCTTTATCTGGATCTGAGCGGCCGTGCCCAGCTCGACTACACCGCCGGGCTCAGCCGAGCCGAACCCACCCTGCGCAGCCGCTTCCTCGACGCCCTTGAGCTCGACCGCCGGACCCTGTCGCGGCGGCTCGGGACCTTCTCGAAGGGCATGAAGCAGAAGCTCGCCCTGACGGCGGCTTTCCAGACCGACCCCGAGGTCCTGATCCTCGATGAGCCGACCGATGGCCTCGACCCACTCATTCAGCGCAACTTCGAGGAGTTGCTTCGGGAGCGGGTCGCCGCGGGCCGGACGATCCTGATGTCGTCGCACGATCTCGCCGAGGTCGAGCGCGTCTGCGAGCGGGTCGCGATCGTCCGGGACGGCCGGCTGGTCGCGGATGAGCGCGTCGATGACCTCGTCCGGCGCCGGATGCGGCTGGCCGAGATCCGCTTCGCCGGCGACGAGCCGGTCGGTCTGCTGGGAATCGAGGGCATTCGACTGGTTGACCGGCCGGGCGGTCGCGTTCGGGTCGCGATCGAGGGCGATCTGCAGCCCCTGCTCGGCTTCCTGGCCGGGGAGCGGGTGGATGACTTGATCCTGAGCCCGCCCAGTCTGGAGGAGGTCTTCTTCGGATTCTACGGGGCGTCCGGAACCGTCCCAGTGGACGCCCGGTCCGGGGCCCGTCCGTCATGATCTGGATGCTGACGTTGCGTTCAGTTCGGCAGGGTGTCTTCGGATCGGTCGCGCTGCTGATCGGGCTGTTCATCTTCGAGCTGATTGTTCCGCCGGTCGCGGATGACGTCGGCACCGAGCAACTCGATCCGGTGCTGGCGGCGCTGCCGCCGGCAATTCAGGCGCTGACCCGGTCCAGCCCCGACCTGATCATCGGTCAGGGGATCCAGGGTTACCTCTCGGTCGGGTTCACCAGCCCGGTCTTCCTGCTGATGATCTGCGCCGGGATCGTCTCCTTCACCTCCGGGCTGGCCGGTGAGATCGAGCGCGGCTCGATCCAGCTGGCCCTGAGCCGCTCGGTCTCCCGGCTGTCGGTCTATGGCGCCCGGGTCGTGGGTGCGGTAACGCTGGCGGCGGCCTTCGCGGTCGTCGGTCCGCTCGGGATCCTGGTCGGTCTCAACCTGATCGTTACGAACGAGACCATCGACCGGGCGGCGCTGATCCCGACCGGACTGGCGATGTTCGCGCTGCTCTGGTCAGTGGCGGGGGTGACGTTGTTGTTGTCGGCGCTCGGCCAGCGCGGGGGACAAGTTGTCGGCTGGGCGATCAGCTGGCTGGTGATCAGCTACTTCGTCGATTACTTCGCCACGCTCTGGTCGGCGCTGGAGCGGTTCACGCCGCTGAGCGTCTTCAACTACTTCGCGCCGACCACCACGCTGATCCAGTCCGACTACACCGTCCGCAACCTGATCGTCCTCGGGTCGATCGGCCTGATCGGGATGATCCTCGGCGCCGTTGCGTTCGACCGGCGCGACCTTCCCGCCTAGGTCAGCTGGCTGTCACGGAACCAAACGTTGCCGCCATGCGTAACAGATGGGTGAACAGTGACGGCTGTCGCCCCGGCGACAGCCGTCGTTGGCCGGGCCGGTCCCTGCGTGGTAGCGTAGGGACTCTCCGGTCGGCCGGCTGCCTGGAACGCCGCCGTGTCCGTGCCCGTCACCTCCGTATCGCATTCCGCATCACCCGGATCAGTCCGAACCTCGTGTAATCGCTCGGGCCGATCCGAGCCCAGGAGGACCCAGCGAATGTCCAGCGATCCCATTGACACCGGTCGAACGCGGTCCGAACGCGAGCAGCTCCAGCTTCTCGTGACGACGCTCCGGACCACGGCCGGGGCGACGCTGTCCCGCCGCGACCTCGCCCGGATGTCGGCACTGGCGGCCGGAGCCGTCGCCACCGCCCGCTACGGCGTCCAGTCCGGTTCGGCCGCGCCGGCCGGTGTCGTCAGTCGCGCCCAGAACGGCGACCCGCAGACTGACCAGGAGTTGCTGATCCCGTTCGACCCGTACGGTGAGGCGATCGTGCTCGACCCGCAGCGGGCCGTCAACTGGGGTCCCTTCTGGCTGCTGCTGCCGAACGTCTTCGGCGGGCTGCTGCGCTACTCGGAGCGGGGCGAGATCGAGTACGACCTCGCCGAGTCCTACGAGGTTAGTGACGACGGGAAGACGTACACCTTCCGGATCCGCTCGGATGTCCGCTACGCCACCGGCAACACCGTCGTCGCGGACGATTTCGTTCAGTCCTGGAAGCGCGCGCTCAACCCGGACAGCCTCTCGCCGATGGCGGAGTTCATGTCGATCATCGACGGCTACGGCGACTACACCAGCCGGGCGAGCGAGGACATTGGGATCAAGGCAGTCGACGACCAGACGCTGGAAGTCACCCTTTCCGATGGCCACGCCTTCTTCCCGTCCTACGCGGCCTCCTTCGTCTATGCGGTGGTCGACCCGACGGTCGTCGAATCCAACCCGGATGACTTCTATCTGAACGGAGCCGGGACCGGACCGTGGCAGGTGACCGCCTTTGAGCAGGGCGGTGACCTCGTCATGGAGCCGAACACCGAGTATTACGGCGGCTCCTCGCCGTCGCTGACGAAGCTGACCTGGCGGACGACCTCCGGGTCCGACGCCGGGCAGGCCGCGCTTGATCTCTACACCAACGACGACGCCATCTCGGCCGACGTCACGATCTCGCTGATCGAGGCGGTCATGGCCGACGAGGCCCTCTCCGCCGACCTCCAGACGGTCGAGACCTCCGGGACGACCCGGTCACTGGCCATGAACTTCAACCAGGAGCCGTTCAACTCCGTCGGCGTCCGACGCGCCTTCGCCCTGGCGACCGACCGCGAGCAGTTTGGGACGGACATCTACCTCGGCACCTACACGGCCGCGGCGGCTTTCACTCCGCCGGTGACCGGCGAGATCGCCACGTACGAGGCGCCGGCCGGGATCGACTTCAACGCCGACGATGCCGCCTCCGCCCTGGCCGATGCCGGCTTCGAGGGTGGGTCCGGCCTTCCGGAGATCATCCTCTACCAGAGCGCCGATGACACCGACGAGGAGATCGCCCGGACGGCTGCCTTCCTGGCCACCTATCAGGACACGCTCGGCGTCACGATCACCCACGACACGTCGCTGACCGCCGCCCAGATCGAGTTGCAGCGTCAGGATAACAACGGCCTCCAGGTCGCGATCACTGACTGGTCGTCGATCGGCGACACCCCTTACCTGCTCAGTTACGCGCTCCGGCCGGACTCGCCGTACATGAGCGGCTTCTACAACTGGAACCCCGACCTCGAGGACGACGGCGACTTCAAGCCCGGCGCCGACGCCAAGCAGTTCAGTGACCTCGTGAAAAAGGCGGACCGGGAGCAGGACCAGGCCGCCCGGAACGACCTCTACCAGCAGGCCGAGACGTTGGCCCTGCAGAACGCGGTCTACATTCCGATCGGCAACTGGGTCCAGCAGTACGTCCAGAAGCCGTGGCTGCAAGGGACCCGGCAGGGCGCCTGGACCGGCCGCCTCCCGATCCTGTTCGACCAGAACGTCGTTGTCATCGGCCGGTAGTACTCCACCCAGTCGTAGCTCAACAAACGATGCACGACGAGGCGGCAACCCAATCGGGTTGCCGCCTCGTCCTGACGGTAGGGACAATGCTCTCGCCGCGCTGGCCGTGCTCGCTTCGCCGCGGCGCCGAAGAGCACCATGCGCGACCGGGCGTCAGCCGTGCATCGACCGATAGAGATCGCGAAGCAGGGCGATTTCGGCGCCGTGATGGAGGAGTTCCTGATTCATCCACCAGATGGTGTCGATCAGCGGGTCCTCCGGGTCGCTCCCGTAGGGGTAGGTGCTCTGACCGACGGCGTCGAGCGCGGCCTCGTCGGCGCTGGTCAGTACCTCGCGCCAGGCGTTGGCGGCCCGGTCGTAGGCGGCGATCGCACTGGCCGCGTCGCCGTGGAACTGGTAGGTGGCCCGGGTCAGGGAGTGGCTTCCCATCATGTGGTCGGCTCTCAGGGCCAGCATCTCGTTGATGTGGGCCAGCCGCCAGGCGATCGTTGGGAACGGCGGCGGCTCCGGGCTGTTCGGCGAGCGGTCGCGGCCCCAGTCCCCCGCGCCGACCAGTTCCAGCGCGGACGGCGCCGGCCCGTCAGACTTCCGGCGGACCGACCAGCAGTTCGGGACCGGCTCCCAGAAGTACTCGTCGACGGTCATCTGCGCCACGGCAACGGGCTCGTCATCGCCGCTGTTCATGGTCGGCCCGGCCATCCGATCCATGAGGCGGGTGCGAGCGAAATCGTACTGTCTCAGCAGAGGTGCGAGGCGGCGTGGTGTCTCCATCGGGGAATCTCCGTCGTCGAGCGGTCGAGTCCATGGGATCACGTGGAGTGGACATCGGCAGGTCAGGTGACGGGACATGATTCGGCGTCATGGTGTCTCCCGGTTATAGGTATGAGAGTGGTCATGCCCAGGCAGCATCGCCCTGCCTGGTTATCAGCATAGCGATCGAGGGCAAGCACAGGGATTTCGCTGGGAGAGCCCGCTGGGGCGGAGATCGCTATCCCAGCAGGTGGGCGACGGCACGAGCGAACGCTTCCGGCGCTTCCTGCGGCACGTTGTGGCCGATGCCCGGAAGCAGCCGGTGGTCGTAGGGTCCGGTGAACGCGTCGCGGTCCCCGGTCGCGCTCGGGCCACCGATTCCGTCCGCACCGCTCTCGAGCACGACCGTCGGGACGGTGATCGGTGGCTCTGTGGCAATCAGGTCCTCGGTCGGCTGGTATCGCGGGTCGCCAGCAGCCAGACCGAAGCGGTGACGGTAGGAGTGGATCACGACCTCGACGAACTCCGGGTTGTGCAGGCTCGGCGCGGTGGCGGGGAAGGCATCGGTCGCTCCGGTCCACGTCGGGGACCAGGTCCGCCAGAGCATCTCGCAGAGTTCCTCTCGGTTGCGCTCGAGTCCCCGGCGTCCCCGCTCCATCTGGAAGTAGAACTGGTACCAGATGGTTCGTTCCCACTCCGGGGACGTCGGTTCGTTGGCGCTGGCGATGTTCTGGACGTTGTAGCCATCGACCGAGACGAGCCCGCCGACGCGTTCGGGCCAGAGCGCGGCGGCAATGCAGGCTGCCCGGCCGCCCCAGTCGTAGCCGGCCAGCACCGCGCGCCCGATGCGCAGAGCGTCCATGAGGTCGCGGAGATCGTGGGCAAGCGCTGCCTGCTGCCCCGATCGCAGCGTTGCCGTGTCCCGGAACCGCGTCGGGCCGAAGCCCCGCAGGTACGGTGCGATGACGAACGCACCCCTTCTTGTCAGCAGCGGCGCGACGTCGTCGAATGCCCGGACATCGTAAGGAAACCCATGCAGCAGGATCACCGGCGTTCCGCTGGGATCACCGGCGCTTTCGTAGGCAATGCTGAGGTCCGGTGTCGTGACGCTGCCCGTCAAATCGAAGCCCATGACAGCATCCCTTTCTTGCTCGGCGATCGTCCTTACTCGCCGTCCATGACGATGCAGACCTTGCCGGACTGACCACCGTCGGCGACCTCGTAGGCGTCGGCGGCGTGGGCAAGGTCGAACCGGTGCGAGACGGTGATCTCCGGCTTCAGGTTCCAGGTAACGAGCTTCTCGACCAGCTCCTCCATGTGACCGACGCTGGTCACCCAGGAGCCGTAGAGCGTGATCTGGGGGTGGATCAGCATCGGGCTGACATCGAACTCGATCCGGTTGCCCTCGCCGACCATGACGCAGCGGCCGTGGTGCCGGGTCGCCCCGAGCGCCACGAGCCGGGCGGCGCCGGACCCGGAGCAGTCGACCGAGACCTCGCAGCCGTAGCCGCCGCTGTGGCCCCGGATCTCCTCGACGGAGTTCGGACCCGAGGTCACGGCGATATCGATCGCGCCGATCTCCAGCGCCCAGTCCAGCCGCTCCTGGCTGACGTCGACGCCGATTACGGTTGGCGACCCCATCGCCTTCGCCAGCAGTCCGGCCGCCATCCCGACCGGTCCGATCCCGGTGACGAGGACGCGGTCCCGACCCGAAACCTCTGCTTTCAGGAGCGCCTCGTAGGCCGTGCCAAAACCGCAGGCAACGAGGGCGCCGTCGATGAAGCTGAGCTCCTCCGGCAGGGCGATCAGCGTGCTCTCCTCGGCCAGCATGTACTCGGCGTGGCCGCCGTCCCGCTGCCAGCCGTAGGCGGCCCGGCTGGGTGAGGTGCAGCTGATCATGTAGCCGGCCCGGCAGTCTGGACAGACCCCGCAGCCGCTGATGTGGTAGACGAGGACGCGGTCGCCGACCCGGAACCGGCGGCAGTCCGGACCGGCCTCGACGATCTCGCCGGCTGGCTCGTGGCCGGCGATCACGTTCTGGTAGGCCTCGTCGCCCTGGCCGACGTGCTCGCGGTAGATCGCCCGGATGTCGCTGCCGCAAATCGACGAGGCCCGCATCCGAAGCAGGACCTGGCGCGAGCCGGGAACGGGCCGTGGGATGTGGTCGAATGTCACCTCGCGGTTGCCCGGCAACCGGACCCCCAGCATCGTCGCTGCCATTCACTCGCTCCTGGTGGTATTCCGGCTCATTCCGGATGCTTGTCTGGCCCGTGGGACGATTTATGCCGTGGCGATGTCGGAATGGGCGAGGATCGCCGCCAGGTCGGCCAGGTCGGCGTTGCCGCCGCAGAGGACGACGCCGACCCGCTTGCCCGCCATATCCGGGATGCGCCCCTCGAAGACCGACGCTGCCCCGACGGCGCCGGTCGGCTCGACCAACAGCTTCAGCCGTCCGGCCAGAAAGCGCAGCGCCGACCGGATCTCGTCGTCCGACACGGTGACGATCCCGGCCAGGTTGGCCCGCATCAACGGGAACGTGACGTCCCCGACCGCCGCCGTCCGGATCCCGTCGGCGATCGTGTCCGGCGGCGAGATCGTCACGATCTGCCCACTCTCCAGCGAGCGCTGGGCGTCGTTGGCGACCTCCGGCTCGACGCCGTAGACCAGCACCCCGGGCCGGACGCCGCGCGCCGCCACGGCGATCCCGCTGATTAGCCCACCGCCGCCAACCGGGGCGAGGACAATGTCCAGATCGGGCTGCTCCTCGAACATCTCCAGGGCGAGCGTTCCCTGGCCCGCGACGACGTCCGGGTGGTTGAACGGCGGGACGAGGGTCAGGCCGCGACGCGACGCGATCTCCTGGCCGATCCGCTCCCGGCTCTCCGTCTGGCGGTCGAAGAAGACCACCTCGGCGCCGTAACCCCGCGTCGCCGCGACCTTGACGGCCGGTGCGTCGGACGGCATCACGATCACCGCCGGGCAGCCGAACTCACGGGCCGCGAGACCGACCGCCTGGGCGTGGTTGCCGGAGGAGAAGGCGACGACGCCCCGCGCTCGCTGCTCGTCCGGCATCGCGGCGAGGGCGTTGTAGGCGCCGCGGAACTTGAACGAGCCGGACCGCTGGAACTGCTCGCCCTTGAACCAGACCTCGGCGCCGACCACGTCGTCGACCGTCCGGCTGTGGAACATCGGCGTCCGGATCGCGACGCCGTCGAGCCGCTGGGCCGCCGCCCTGATAGCGTCGATCGTGACCGTGCGCTGATCCGTCGTGACGCTGGTCGCTGTGCTCGCCATTCGCCGCTGCCCCTGCTGAGATGAAAACCCGAACCGCCCGTCCGGCATATCGTACCGGACGAGCGTCGTTTCATTCAGAATCCTGGGTTGACGCCGTTAGTCGGCCGGGCTGGCGTCGAACAGCTCGGTGGCGAGCGTCTCCTCGATCTTCGACTCCGGACGGCGGTAGTCGGCGATGAATTGCTCCATCCTGTCCCGGGCGATGTCGTCGTGGTACTGCTCCGGCGGAGACTTCATGAAGTACGACGACGGGGCGAGCAGCGGGCCGCCGATGCCGTTGTCGAGCGCCAGTTTGCAGCAGCGGATCGCGTCGATCACGACGCCGGCCGAGTTCGGGGAGTCCCAGACTTCGAGCTTGAGCTCGACGTTCAGCGGGACGTCGCCGAACGTCGTGCCCTCCAGCCGGATGTGGGCCCACTTGCGGTCCTCCAGCCAGGGGACGTGGTCGCTCGGGCCGACGTGGACGTTGCCCTTGCCGATCTCGCGGTCCATCTGGCTGGTGACGGCGTTGGTCTTGGAGATCTTCTTGGACTCCAGCCGGTCGCGCTCCAGCATGTTGAGGAAGTCGGTGTTGCCGCCGAAGTTGAGCTGGTAGGTCCGGTCGATCCGGACCCCGCGATCGGCGAACAGGCGGGTCAGCATCCGGTGGGTGATCGTCGCGCCGACCTGGCTCTTGATGTCGTCGCCGACGATCGGGAGGCCGGCGTCGATGAACTTCTGGGCCCACTCCGGCTGCCCGGCGATGAAGACCGGAATGCAGTTGACGAAGGCGCAGCCGGCCTCGAGGACCTGCTCGACGTACCAGCGCGTCGCCGCCTCGGAACCGACCGGCAGGTAGCTGACGACCACGTCCGTCTGCGTCTCGCGCAGGATGCTGACGATGTCGGCTGCCGGCGCGTCGGACTCGGTGATGACCTCGGACAGGTACTTGCCGATCCCATCCATCGTCGGACCGCGGTGGACGGTGACGCCGAGGTGGGGGACCTGAGCGAAGGTGATCGTGTTGTTCGGGCCGCTCCTGATCGCCTCGGAGAGGTCCTTGCCGACCTTCTCGCTGTCGACGTCGAAGGCGGCGCTGAACTCCACGTCGCGGATGTGATAGCCGCCGAGGTTGACGTGCATCAGGCCCGGGACGAACTCGTCCTCCGGAGCGTTCTGGTAGTACTGCACGCCCTGGACGAGGGACGAGGCGCAGTTGCCGACGCCGATGATGGCGACGCGGACCTTGCCGTCGTCGCGGCGGGCGGGGAGACCGATTGGCGAGACGGGTGCTGCGGACATGGGTGGAGACCTCCGGATATCGGGCGGGAAGGACGGACCGAACCGCCCATTCCCTGCCCCTGCCGGAGTGAGTGTAGTGAGGAAACTACGAAAGGTCAAAGCGCCGCGGAATACGTATCACGTAATGCGATTCACTCATTTACGGAGTGAAATACGGCTTCCAATCGACGCGCTGCTGTCATTATTCCGTTAGTCGATGGCCGCAGTTGACGCAGAACTTGTTCGTCGGAGCGTTCTCCGTTCCGCACTCCGGGCAGAACCGGCCCTTCGGTGAGGTGGCCGGGTTGACCGGGGGCGTCACCGGTGCGGCGGGGGCCGCTGGCACCGCTGGGGTCGCTGGCTGGTTGGCATTCTGGAGCGAGCCGGCGAGGGTCTGGCCCAGCCCGACACCGGCGCCGAGCCCGAGCCCGGTCGCGGCCGCCCCACCGCCCTCGTTCTGGGCCGCGTCCCGGAGGGCCTGGGCGGCCTGGAACTGCGTGTAGGTGTTCATGTCGCCGAGCGCGGCCATGCCGGACCGCTCATCGATCCGCTTCTGGACTTCGTCGGGCGGGGTGATCGCGCCGATCTGGAACGAGATCAGCGCCAGGCCCATCTGGGCGAAGTCGTCGCCGAGGGCGTTACGGGTCGCGTCGCTCAGCTCGCGACTTACCTTGGCAAGATCGAGGATCGAGGTCTGGACCTCGGCCAGGAGGTCGTTGAACTCCGAGATGATGATGCTCTTGAGGTAGTCGTCGATCTGCGCCGTCGAGTAGGCGCCGCGGGTGCCGACGACCTGGTTGACGAACAGCTGCGGGTCGGCGACGCGCATGGCGTAGGTGCCAAAGGCACGGAGCCGGACCATGCCGAGCTCGGTGTCCCGGAAGACGAGCGGCTGTGGCGAGCCCCACTTCATGTCGTTGAAGTCGCGCATCGAGACGAAGACGACCTCGGCGGTGAAGGGGGACTTGCCGCCGAACGGGATTCCGATCAGGGTCGTCAGGAGCGGGATGTTGTTGGTCGAGAGGGTGTGGCGGCCGGGGCCGAACACGTCCAGGGCCTTGCCATCCCGGAAGAAGACGGCCCGCTGGCTCTCGCGGACGACGAGCTGCGAGCCGAGCCGGAACTCGCCGGAGCCGTCTTCCGGAAACCGGCGGACGATCTCGCCGGACGCTTCATTGGGATGCTCGATGAGATCGAAGAGTGCCATATGGGTGCTGCTCCCTCTACGTAAGAGCGACCGGGCAGTCTGCCCGGTCGCCGGTCCGAGACCTTTTCATCTGTCGTTCCCGCCGGTGAACCGGTGGGCCGGTTGATCGACTCGACGCCTACTGATTGGCGCGGAGCGGTGGGTCGGAGATGCCGACCTCGTCCGACTTCTCGATCGAGTCCGGCATGGTCGCGCCGGGCTCAATCGCCCCGGACTGGGCGTCCGGCAGGGAAGAACCGCCAGCCTTGAGGGCGTTCAACTCGTCGTCGATGTCGCCCTGGCCGAGCTTGAGGGCGGCGAGCTCCTCCTCGATCTCCACGTCGTAGTCGAGCTCCTCGAACTGGGCGTCGAAGCCGGTCGAGGCGAGTTCGCCCATCGCGCTGGCCTGGGCCTCCTGGCTGCGGATCTTCCGCTCCATGCGATCCAGCTCGCTGGTCGGGTTCATCGGCGAGAGCGTGGTCAGCGACTGCGTGACCTGGACCTGGGCCTTGGCCCGGCGCTGGCGCGCGATCAGCGAGTCCCGCTGGCTCATCGTCGTCTGGTACTTGCTCTCCAGCTGACGGAGCTGCCCCTTGAGCTTCTCGACCATCTGGGTCTGAGCCTGGTACTGCTGGGCGTAGACGCGGGCGTTCTCGTCGTTGTCCTTCTTGCGCCGGAGGGCTTCCCGGGCGAGATCGTCCCGGCTGGCCTCGACCGAGCGCTGCGCCTTGGCGGACCACTGGAGCGCGAGCGTCCGCGTCTCCTTCATGTCCGCCTCAAGCTCCTTCTCCTGGGCGATCATCGCCGCCACCTGACCGCGGGCGGTCTGGATATTGGTCTGCATGTCGCGCAGGATCTGGTCGAGCATCTTCTCGGGGTCTTCGGCCTTGTCGATGATCTCGTTGACGTTGGCGCGGACCAGCCGGGAGATACGATCCATGATGCCCATCTGTTCAGGTCTCCTTGTGGGTGATCGCTCCCGATTGCCGGGGCGATGGATGGCGTTCGGCGGCCGGACGGTCAGATGACCGCCCTTGTTGAAGTATCCGCTATCACGAACCTTGCCTCGGTCGCGCGGCCGCGTTGCCGAAGTTCTCGACGTCGCCGATCCCCAGGCTCAGACCGGTGAACGCCTGCTGCTCGTTCCCCCAGTCCAGCAGGAGTCCGACCGCCGAGCCGTCGGCGGTCGCCAGGCTCCAGGCGGTGACGGGCCGGTGGCCCGAGACGGCGCCCGGCGTGATCAGCTCGGCCTGGCCACTCGTCGTCGAGACGACGGCGAACGTCTCATCGCCAAGGGTCACCTGCTTGTCGCCCGGCGCGATGGAGCCGGGCGACGGCCGGGGCGAGACGAGGGCGAGCGGGGCCCCCGGCGGAGCGGGGACGAGCACCCACTGCTCTTCGGGAGTCTCTGAGAAACGGAACAGCCGGACCGAGGCAGCGCCAGCGGCAACGTCCAGGCGGCTGTCGACGATGCCGCTCTGCCCCATCACGTCGATGGCGTCGTTCTCATCGAGCCAGAAGGTCGGGGCCGGACCGTCGGCACCGGAATCGAGGGCCAGGAGCGCCCGGACGGATTCTTCCGGCTCGGGCGTCCCGCTCTCGATCACGCGGCCGCGGGTGTCGAACCGCTCGTTGAGCCGGCTGACGAGATCACGGCCGGCACGAGCGGGTTCCCTGAGGTCGCCGTCGGCACCGTAGGCGGCCTCGAGAGCGGTGATCGGCTCGTCCAGCTGGGCGACGCCGGAAAGCATCCCCTCGTCGAACAGCCGCAGCTGGTCGAGGGCGCCTTCGTCGACGTCGCGGTCCGAGAACAGCCCGTCGTAGCCGTAGGTCGCCGTGTTGATCCGGTCGCTCAGATGCCGGATCGCCTTCGCGAGGTCGTCGACCGGCCCGATCGCCATGATCTTGCGGTCGTCGGCCAGATCACGGGCGACCCGCTCGACCCGGCCGAGCTGACGCTGGTACTCCTCGACGAGATGGTCCCGGACCCGGCGGTCGGCGTCGCGCCGGTCCTCCTTGTCCCGGTAGCCGGCGTAGCCGGGGAAGGCTTGCAGCGTTGCGGCGCCGCGCCAGGCGATCCGCTGGACCAGGCCGCCGCCGAGATCTGGTTCGGCGCGTCCCCGCGACGCCTCCTTCGACCGCTCGTCGAACGTCGTCGTGCGGCCCTGGCTGTCTTCGGTCACGGTTCTATCCTCTCTCACCGGCGAAACGCGAGGCCGGGCAGCGTCGTCTACAGGAAGATCTCGGCACCGCAGTAGGGGCACTTGATCAGCCCCTTGCCGGCGAGGGTGAGTTGCCCGCCGCAGTTCGGGCAAGTCTGGCGGCCCTGGAGCGCCTGCGCCTCCACCGAGTAGAGCATTCCCATGTTCCAGTCGACGTAGCCCGTGAACAGGCCACGCCCGACGAGGAGTTCGAGGTCGCGCTGAACCTTGTCCCGCGTCGTATCGAGCTCCAGGACGAGGTCGGGCACGCCGATCGAGCCGCGGGTCTTGACGATGTCAAGCAGTCGACGCTGCTCCCCAACCGCCGCCAGCTCGCGACCCTCGGAGGCCGAGCGCAGGATCAGGAAGATGCCGCCGCCGACCAGCGGGATGACCAGCACTCCGAACAGCAGGATCAGCCCGAGGATCGTCGCGCTACCCGTGGTCTGGCCCTCGCCCTGACCGGCGATCAGGAATGCAACTCCCCCGATGCCAATGATGATCCCCGCGGCGACGAGGATGATGCCGATGACGCGACCCGAACCCGCCATGCTTCCTCCGTGGCCGTGTGACGGCCGGCGTACAGGCGGTTCCGGCGGCGCTGTCGTGCAGTATACGGACCAGCCGGGCCCGTGTTGCGGCGATTCTGCGGAGTTAGGGCTTCGGAACGATGGCGAACATGAACTCGCCCCGGCAGGCGACCTCGCCATCGACGGTCGCGACGCCGGTCCCGGTCCCGATCCCGCGGCGGAACGCGCCGAGCGTGACCTCGAGCCGGAGCGTGTCGCCCGGCTTGACCTGACGCTTGAACCGGACGTGGTCGATCCCGGCGAACAGGGCGAGCCTGTCCGCCTGCTCCGGCTGCGACAGCATCGCGATCGCGCCGACCTGGGCGATCGCCTCGACGATCAGGACGCCGGGCATGACGGGCAGGTCGGGGAAGTGGCCCTGGAAGTGGTGCTCGTTCATCGTCACGTTCTTGATCCCGGTCGCGCTCTGCCCCGGTACGAGCTCGACGACGCGGTCAACGAGCAGGAACGGGAAGCGGTGGGGGATGATCCGCTGGATCGCGACGATATCGAGCGGCATCTCGTGGGCGTGGTTCGGTGCGGCGGTCGCTGCCTCGTCGGTCATGGTCTGCGCTGCTCCCTGGTGAACGGTCGAACGTTCCCAGCCGACGGCGGCCGGCCGCGGCAGGACATGCATGGCATGATGGTAGGCCATCGAATCGTTCGCCGGGAAGGACAGACGGGCAGTGAGCCGCCATGAGTAGTTCAGCGATCGCCGTGATCGGGTCGGGTGCCTGGGGGACGACGCTGGCGGTACTGACGGCCTCCGGTGAGCATCAGGTTCGGCTGCTGTTCCGGTCGCCGGACGAGGCCGATCGGGTGCGGTCGACGCGGATGCACGAACGGGCAATGCCCGGTCTGGAGCTTCCGGCGACGGTTCAGCCGACGGCTGACCTGGCGACGGCGCTGAGCGGCGCGGACCTCGTCATCCTGGCGGTCCCGAGCCAGGCGATGCGGGAGGCGGCCCGGCGGGCGGCGCCGCATCTCTCGGGGGGGACCGTCCTCTCCGTCAGCAAGGGCATCGAGATCGCGTCGCTGCGCCGGATGAGCGAGGTGATCGCCGAGGAGCTGACGGCCTACGGCGGGCGGGCCTCATCCGCGCCGATCGCCGTACTGTCCGGCCCGAACCTCTCCGCCGAGATCGCCGCCGGCAAGCCCGCCCTGGCCGTGATCGCGTCCCGCGACGCCGCTGCCGCGATGACGGTCCGGGACCTCGTCATGACGCCGCGGTTCCGCTGCTACACCTCGGCCGATGTCGTCGGCGTCGAGATGGGCGGCGCGCTGAAGAACATCTTCGCGATCGGGGCTGGCATCGGGGCCGAACTTGGCGCGGGTGACAACGCCCGCGCCGCCTTCATCACCCGCGGCATCGCCGAGATGAGCCGCCTCGGGGTCGCGGCCGGCGCCGACCCGCTGACCTTCGCCGGGATCGCCGGACTGGGCGATCTGATCGCGACCTGCTCCAGTTCGTCGAGTCGCAACTACCGCCTCGGCCGGGCGCTGGCCTCCGGGCAGTCGCTGGACGATGCGCTGCGATCCCTGCACCACGTCGCCGAGGGCGTCAGCACGACCTTCGCGGCCCGGCACCTCGGTCGCCGCCTCGGCGTCGAGCTGCCGATCACTGAGCAGATGCATCAGGTCCTGTTCGAGGGCAAGAGTCCCCATCTGGCCGTGACGGAAATGATGCAGCGCGAGCCACGGGACGAGCTCTCCTAACCGTAGGGACACGGCTCTCGCTTCGCTGACCATGTCCGCGCTCCATGACTGGCACGATCCAACGGAACTGTGGTGGCTGCGAGGCACCGCTATCGCCCTGTGGAGCGATGGCCGCTGCGGCGGCCAGGCTCGCAAGCGTCGCCCCTACGGATTCTCGCGGCAGCGACCGGTTTTGCGATTGTGCTCCCCTCTCCATCCGTCCGGGAGCGCGGGTCTGGCTTTGCCGGATCAGCCGACCGGACGAGATGGGGAGGGGCTGGGGGAGGGGTTTGTCCGTCAGGACCTGGCTCTGCCTGCGACCACGCGACTACCGGACGGCCAGCCGGGACGACGGTCGGGCGACGAGCTGCTCACGGCTCGGGCCAACGCCGATTCGGGTGATCGGGGCGCCGATCCGCTCCTCGATCAGGTCGAGGTAGGCCAGCGCATTCGTCGGCAGTTCCTCGATCGAGCGGGCGGCGGTGATGTCACGCTCCCAGCCGCGGACGCTCGTGTAGGTCGGCTCGACCATCGCGAACAGGCTGTCCTGGGCGGGCGGGTGGGCGACTGCCTGGCCGTTGAGCCGGTAGCCGTCGCTGACCTGGATCTCGGGCAGGGTGTCGAGGACGTCGACCAGCGTCAGGGCGACTTCGGTTACGCCGTTGAGCCGGGCGGCGTAGCGGGCCGACGTCCCGTCGAACCAGCCGACCCGGCGGGGGCGACCAGTCGTCGTGCCGTACTCGCGACCTCGACGCCGGATCAGGTCGCCAGTCTCGTCGTAGAGCTCGGTCGGCAGCGGCCCGGAGCCGACCCGCGTGCTGTAGGCCTTGAAGACGGCGAGGATGCGGCTGATCTGGGTCGGGCCGACTCCTGCTCCCTGGCAGGCCCCGGCGGCGGTTGGGGACGACGACGTCACGTACGGGTAGGAGCCGTAGTCGATGTCGAGCATCGTCGCCTGGGCGCACTCGATCAGGATCTCCTGGCCGGCGGCCAGGGCGTCCTGGACGACGACTTCACTGGCGACGACGTGGGGCCGAATGACTTCGGCCAGTTCCAGCAGTTCATCGACGACGGTGTCGTAGTCGATCGGCGCGACGCCGTAGAGCCGGTCGAGGAGGACGTTCTTCCGGTCGAGCTCGCTTCGGAGCCGGTGACGGAGGATGCGCTCGTCCATCAGGTCGGCGATCCGCAGCCCGGTCCGGCTGACCTTGTCGGCGTAGGCTGGGCCGATCCCGCGCCGGGTCGTACCGATCTGCTGCTCGCCGCGCCGGTCCTCCTCCAGGCTGTCGAGATGGGGGTGCCACGGCATGACGAGATGCGCGCGTTCGGAGACCCGAAGCAGCGAGAGGTCGATGTCACGCTCCCGGAGGCCGCGCATCTCGCCGACGAGCGCGGACGGCTCGATCACGACGCCGGCACCGATCACCGAGGTCACGCGGTCGTGGAGGATGCCAGATGGAATCAGGTGGAGCTTGAAGGTGCCCCGCGGCGTGACGACGGTGTGGCCGGCGTTGCTGCCGCCGTTGGCGCGGACGACGAGATCCGCTTCCGCCGCCATGGCGTCGGTCAGCTTGCCCTTGCCCTCATCGCCCCACTGGCCGCCCATGATGATCGTCGCCGGCATGCTGCCCTCACCCTCATCGCGATGGTCATCCAGGTCGCGAAGTACCGCCGGACACTATAGCCGACCGGGACAATCAGGGCGCTGGGCGAACTGAACGGGAAGCAGGGCGGTCGAGACCTGATCGACGGAGCCGAGCGGCTAATCGTCGGAGTCGGCGGTGTCGAGGTCTCGGAGTTGCTCGTAGAGGCGCCGCTCGCGATCGGACGGCCGCGTTGGGACGCTGATCGCCAGCCGGGCAAGCAGGTCGCCGCGCCCTTCGCCCCTGAGCTTTGGCATGCCCTTGCCCCGGAGACGGAACGTCTTGCCGGCCGAGCTCCCGGCCGGAATCGTCAGGACGACCGAGCCGTCGAGCGTCTTCACCGGCGCCTCGCCGCCGAGCACCGCGACGTAGGGGGGAATCGACATCTCCGTCCGGAGGTTGTCGCCGTCGCGCTCGAACCGCGGATCGGGCCGGACCGTGACCTTGAGGAAGGCGTCGCCCGGTTCGCCATTGGACGCGCTGACGCCACCCTGGCCGGCAATCCGGATCCGTGAGCCGGTCGCGACCCCGGCCGGGATCTTGACCTCGATCGCCTTCGCCTTCAGGATCCGGCCGTCACCGTCGCAGGTCGGGCAGGTGGCGCCGCGGGCGATACCGGAGCCGTGGCAGGTCGTGCAGAGCTCCGGGCGCTTGACCTCGAATCGGCGGGCGGCGCCACGATAGGCCTCGGCGAGGGAGATCTCGACGCTGATCTCGACATCCTCGCCGCGGGCCGGGCCGCCGCGGACCTCCCCGAACGGATTCGGCTCGGCACCGCGACCGGCGATGTTGCCGAACAGGGTCTCGAAGAAGTCGGAGAAGCGACCGCTCGATCCAGCCTCGGTCGGCTGGCTCCAATCCCAGCTGAACGATTCTTCGGTCCGGTCGGCCCGCGGGGACGTGGTGGTCCGGGGGCGGCCGTTCGTCGCCGATCCCTGGCGCGACGCGTTGCGGCGGGCGAACCACTCGCCGAAGTCGTTCGGATCGATCGTCGTCCGGCTCTGCCGGGGCTCGTCGCCGGTGTAGCCCGCGTCGCGGTAGCGCTGCCACTCGTCGCCGTAGCGGTCGTACATCTTGCGCTTGCCGGCGTCGGACAGCACTTCGTACGCCTCGTTGATCTCCTTGAAGCGATCCTCAGTGGACGTGTCGTTGGGGTTCAGGTCGGGGTGGTACTGGCGGGCAAGCTTCCGGTAGGCGGTCCGGATCTCGCCCTCGGCGGCCGTCCGCTCCAGGCCAAGTGTCTTGTAGTAGTCCTTGAATTGAACCGACGGCATGGTGCCCTCTCGCGCTCGGCCGCTGGGCCACTCTTACTCGTCATAATGATATACCCTTAGTCAACGCGACTCAAGGTTGAGTAACGGTGGTTCCGGCTGTTTCGGTCGCCTCGCTTGTCTCGGCGGCGGGTCCGTGGTTAGGCCGCCGGCTCACGGTCCAGATCGCGATGCCGGCGGCCGGGATGAGGAGGACCGGGACGATGATGGGGATGACGAGGGCGAGGGTGCTCATCATGGCGGCGTAGAGGTCCTCGGCGACGCTGAAGGCGGGGACGAAGACGCCCCGCAGCTTCGGCGGGAAGCGAAGCCGGAAGGCGGACTTGGTCGCGTGCATGATCCCCGCGGCGACCAGACCGATCATCAGGGCGGCGACCGGGTTGAAGTCCGTATTGGAGGTCGACGCCATGAACGCCAGTCCGCCGGCCGCGGGACGCACGATCGACTGGAAGACGTCGTTGGCCCGGTAGGCGGGTGACTTGTCGGCGACGAGCTCGATCGTGATCAGGACCAGGAGGACGATGATGGCTGGGATCGACGAGATGAACTCGTAGCCGCCGCTGAGGAGGTGGCCGTCGCGGATCCGGTCGACCATGGCGATGATGATCAGCGGCAGATAGGCGTTCAGGCCGGCCGACGCCGACAGTCCAAGCCCGGTGAGCAGTGGCAGAAACATGGATCCTCAATCGGTACGGAGCGGGCGCCGCGAGGCCACGGTGCCGTTGACGCTCATCAAGCGGAAGAGTATAGCATCGGCCTGGAGGAGCCCGGCACTCCGGACGGAACGCCAGAACGCCGACCCCGTTTTCGGGACCGGCGCTCGCCTGACGTGGATTCGGATGTGGCTCACGACCGGAACTACCAGACCGAGCGGAGAACGCTGACGAGCTTGCCCTGGATCTCGACGTTGTCGGCCCGGGTGTAGATCGCGTCCATGGTGACATTGGCCGGCTGGAGACGGACGTTCTCGCCCTCGACGTAGAACTTCTTCAGCGTCGTCTCCCGCTCCTCACGCAACCAGACGGCGACGGTGTCGCCGTTCTCGGCGGTCTCCTGGCGGCGTAGCACGACGATGTCGCCGTCGTTGATCAGAGCGTCGACCATCGAGTGCCCACGGACGCGGAGGGCGAAGACGCCGGCGGCATTGCCGCCGATCAGCTCCGGCCCGACCTCGATCGTCTCGGCGTCCTCACCGGTGCCGAGGGACTCCAGGTCGCCTGGAACGGGGATCGGGAGACCGGCGGCGATCTGGCCAACGACCGGAATCGTCAGGACGGACGAGTTGCGGCGCGAGCGATCGCGGGTGACCAGCTCGATACCGCGGGAGATGTTCCGGTTGCGCCGGATGTAGCCGCGCTCCTCGATCACCTTGAGGTTGTAGTCGACGACGCTGGTCGACGAGATTGTCAACTCACCCTGGATATCCCGGATGGTCGGCGGGTAGTCGTTGTCGTCCATGAAGCGGGCGATGTAGTCGAGGATGGATTGCTGGCGTCCGGTTAGCGGCTTCACGGTACGGAGCTCCTTGGTCGGCACGAGCCATTTCCGGACATCGCCCCTGGGGCCTGCGCTGCGGGATGACGGTTTCAGAGAGAATAGCATCGAACGTATGTTCCAGTCAATGCGTAGCCGCCCCGGAAAGTGGCGCAGATATCACGGTTTCGGGGAATCGCAACTCGCTGGTTCGGCGTATGCGTCATACTTCCGTCGTCTACCGGTGCCGGTGGGCCGCCGCGCTCACCGGTTCCAGTCCCATCCTTCGCCCCTGCAAGAACGACCGTGAGTCACCGGATGCCTCCGATGAGGCCTCCGCGTGCCTTCCCGTCACGTTCCTGGCGACACGTCAACCTGACACCCATCCCAGCCGAGGTCTTCCCGTGAAGCAGTCCGTACTCGACAAACTCGAATATCCCGCGATCCTCGATCGGCTCGCCCGGCGCTGCGACTTCGCGCTTGCCTCGGAGCGGGCCCGTGAGCTCAAGCCCAGCAGCGACCCCGACCAGGTCGGCTACCTGCTCTCCGTGACCGGCGAAGCCGTTGCGCTGATGACGATCTACCCGGAGTTCTCGGTCGGTGGCGCCCGGGACATCCGCGTCCAGGTCGACCGGGCCTCGCACGGCAGCAGGCTGGCGCCGACCGAGCTGCTCCTGGTCCAGGATACCGCGACCGCCACGCGAAACCTGCGCCAGACCTTCGCCCGGATCGTCGACGCCGACACCCGCTTCCCGCGGCTGCTGGAGTTCGTCGGCCACCTCGCCGATCTCTACGACCTCGACCAGGCGATCGGCCGGACGATCGGTCCGCGGGGCGACATCCTCGACACGGCCAGCCCGGACCTCGCCCGGATCCGGCGCGAGGTCCGGGTCTCGCACTCCCGCCTGATGGAGCGGCTCAACAACCTGATTAGCGGGGGGCGGTACGCGTCGGCTGTTCAGGACCAGATCATCACGATGCGGGACGGCCGCTACGTGATCCCGATCCGGTCGGAGTCGCGCGGCGCCGTGCCGGGGATGGTCCACGACACCTCGGCCAGCGGCCAGACGCTGTTCGTTGAACCGTTCGACGTGGTCGATCTGAACAACCGCTGGCGCGAGCAGCAGGCGGCCGAGCAGCACGAGATCGACCGGATCCTCGACGCGCTGACCCACATGGTGGCCGAGCGGGCCGCCGACCTGCGCGAGACGATGGACGCCATCGCGGCCCTCGACCTCGCGCTGGCCAAGTCCCGGCTGGCGTCCGATCAGGAGGCCAACCGGCCGGCGGTCGCGCCGCGCCCGGTTGGACCAAAGCGGACGACCGGCGCCCACTCCAGCCTGCGGGTCCGGCTCCGCAACGCCCGTCACCCTCTGCTCGACCCGAAGACCGTCGTCCCCCTCAACCTCCACATCGGCCAGGACTTCCGGGTGCTGGTCATTACCGGGCCGAACACGGGCGGCAAGACCGTCGCCCTGAAGACGGTCGGCCTGCTCGCCCTGATGGCCCAGACAGGGCTCTTCATCCCGGCCGGTCCGGAGTCGGAACTGAGCGTCTTCTCCTCGATCTTCGTCGACATCGGCGACGAGCAGAGCATCCAGCAGAGCCTCTCGACCTTCTCGGCCCACATGCGCTCGGTGATCGACATGCTCGGCCAGGTCCGGCCGGAGTCGCTGGTCCTGCTCGATGAGATGGGCGCCGGGACGGACCCGCAGGAAGGGTCTGCGCTGGCCCGCTCGCTCCTGCAGGAGTTGCTCGACCGCGGCGCGATGGTGATCGCGACGACGCACTTCAGCGAGGTCAAGGCCTTCGCCTACGCCACGCCGGGGCTCGAGAACGCCAGCGTCGAGTTCGACGTCGAGACGCTCTCTCCGACGTACCGCCTGACGATCGGCGTGCCGGGCGAGTCGAACGCGCTCGCGATCGCCAATCGACTCGGTCTGAGCCGCCGCGTGCTGGAGCGGGCGGCGACGATGGTCAACCCCGACGACGAGCGGACCGACGCGCTGCTGCGGGACATCCGCGTCCGACGGGAGGAGACCGAGCAGTCCCTCGCCCGGGCCGAGGCAACCGAGCAGGAGGCCCGTCAGCTCCGCACCATCGCCGCCCGGTCGCTCCGCTCGGCCGAGGAGGAGCGCCGGACCGCTCGCGAGGAGGCACTGGCCGAGGCGCAGGGCGAGCTCCAGGAGATCCGGGAGACGCTGCGGTCGCTCCAGTCCGATCGGTCGGCCGTCGGCGTCACACGGGATCACATCGAGCAGCGCCGCCGGGACGCCGACCGAGCGACCGATGTCGCCAAGCGCTTCCGGCGGGAGCGGATCGAGATCAACCGGCCGATACCGCTGGGTCTGCCGAACCAGCGGCCGATCCGGGCCGGGGACCGAGTCATCGTCACCTCGCTCGGCGCCGAGGGCGAGGTCACAGCCGTCAGCGACGGGCAGGCCGACATCCAGATGGGCTCGCTCAAGATGCGGCAGCCGGTCGAGGCACTTGAGCGACTCGGCCGGTCGGCGACGAGCGATGCCGAGCGTCGGGTCACCCGCCCGGTCTTCAACGAGAATGTGCCGATCGAGCTGGACCTGCGTGGCCAACGGGCCAGCGAGGTGCCGGAGATGCTGGAGAGCTACCTGGAGAGCGCCGCCCGGTCGAACCTGCCGTTCGTCCACATCATCCACGGCAAGGGCACCGGCGCCCTTCGGGAGGTCGTCCGGACCCACCTGCACCGGCACCCGGCGATCGAGAGCGCCGCCCTGGCCCGGCCGGAGCAGGGCGGCGACGGCGTGACGGTCGCCTACTTGCGCGGCGCCTGAGACCGCTTGGATCGACCGTGATCGCCTTCTTGCACCGCGAGCCGCCGGCGTACACTCAGCGGACGATGAACGGGAGAGCAGCCAGCGGTCGGTCCCGCTGGCTGCTCTCGTCGCGACGGCGCGGTGTTGGGTGGAAACAGAGGAAAGACGATGACCCACGGAACGACTCGCTGGAATCCCCTCGTCGGGGCACTGCTGCTCATGGGCAGTCTCGGACTCTCCGGCCCGGTTGCCGCGTCGCGGACCTCATCCGACGCAACGCCCTCGCCGCGGAGTTCGGCGACGTTCGAAGAAGGACCGTGCCGCTGGGACCTGCCCCGCACCCTGGACGGGGGCCACGCCATCACCTGCGGGTTCGTGACGGTGCCGCTGTTCCACGCCGAGCCGGATGGCGACACCATCCGGCTGGCCGTCGGCATCGTTCGGCCGGACCGTGGCGAGGTTGGCGGCGAGCCGGTCTTCATGCTCAACGGCGGACCGGGCGGGGACTCGGGGCCGCTGCTCGACCTGTTTGCCCCGAACTTCCTCGCCTCCTACGCCGATCTGCGGAAGGGCCGTGAGGTCGTCGTCTTCGACCAGCGCGGGACCGGCTTCTCCGAGCCGGGGCTGTATTGTAAGGGAGACACCGACCCGAGCACCGGTGACCTGATCGGTCATGGGGATAGCGATAGCGATCCCGACGAGCGGGCCTACGAGGCGGAGGGGGCCGCCTGCGCCGCGTCGCTGGGAGACACGACCGATCTCACCGCGTTCACGACCTCGGAGTCGGCGCGGGACATCGACGATATCCGGACGGCGCTCGGCTACGACAGGATCGACCTCTGGGGGCAGTCTTACGGAACCCGGCTGGCGCTGGAGGCGATGCGGCTCCTACCGGAGGGCGTCATCAGCAGCGTCGTGCTGGAATCGGTCCTGACGCCGGACCGGCCGTTCCTGTCCACGTTCGTCGTCGGGTTCAACGACGCGCTGGTCCGGCTGGCCGACGCCTGCGCCGCCGACCGGGACTGCTACGCCGCCTTCCCGAACGTGACGAGCGACTTCGAGCGTGCCGTCGACCGGTTCAACGCCGATCCGTTCGAGACGTCGTTCACTGACCTGCTGACCAACGCCTCGACCGATATCACGGTCGACGGTTCGGTCATCAACTACCTCGTCTACCAGCTGGTCTTCAGTGGCATCTTCGTCGGTGTCGTGCCGGACTTCCTCCACTTGGTGGCCAACGGTGAGACAGCGGCACTGGAGCCGTATCTGCCGTTCCTGTCCGGGACACCGGTGGCGACGGGGTTCTACTACAGCGTTCTCTGCCAGGATGAGATTCCGTTCGAGTCGGTCGAGGGCACGGCGGCGGAGGTCGCGTCGGCTGACGTGCTGCCGGTGATCGAGGACGACCGCGTCGGCTTCGGCGTCAGCGACTACTTCGCCGTCTGCCGGGGCTTCGACCTGCCATCCTCGGACGCCGTCCAGAGCGAGCCGGTCACGTCAGACATCCCGACGCTGATCGTCTCGGGCGAGTACGACCCGATCACCCCGCCGTCGAACGGCGAGGACGCGGCCCGGACCCTGCCCAACAGCCAGGTCGTCGTCGCCTCCGCCCTCGCCCACACGCCGATCGCCTTCAGCCAGCGCTGCCTGCTGGCCGGAACAATCGACTTCCTCGATGACCCCGACCAGGAGGTCGACTTCTCCTGCGCCGACGATCTCGACGTGGAGTTCCTGACTCCGTAGTGCGGGTCTTATCAACCTTCTCGGTGGCGAGCCAGCAGCCCCCCCCGCTCCAGCTCGCGCCGGCTCCGTCGCCGGCGGGAGACTACGTCTGGACCGGATGGAGCGGGGAAGCCAACCTCTCCACCAACTTCTGTGAGCGGCGCTATTGGGACATGGCTCTCACTCTTGCGTCCCGCTGCGCTGGCTGCGCTGGCCGTTTTCACTCCACCAAGTGCCTAGCCCGCGGCGGTTCATGTGCCTTGGATCAGGCAGGTGTTCGATGGGCATCCGATCGTGGGGCCAGCCTCTCCTTGCGAAGGGCCGCCGCGGCGGTCAGGCTCGCAAGCTTCGCCCCTACAAGCGTGCTGTGTTGGCAAATCTGCTCCCCTCTTCATCCGTCTGGTCGGACGGGTCCGGCCTTGCCGGATCAGCTGACTGGACGCGATGGCGAGGGGCTGGGGGAGGGGTCCGCTCGCCACCGACAGGTCACCGCTTTCACACGTCTGTAAGGATCAGCCGCGGCGACTGGCGGTGAGGACTCGCTCGGCGTCGCCGCTGAGGACGCGGGAGCGAGGGAGGTTGCCGCCGCCGTCCGGGCTCTCCGCGACGGGGGCGGGGCGGACCGGCTGGACGACCTCGATCATGTCGAGCAGGATGTCGAGCGCCTCCTGCCACGCCATCCGGAGGTCCGGCAGGCGGACGCGGACGCTGTTCGGGGTGAGCCGGACGGCCGGCCCGAACCGGCGGGCGATCAGCTTCGCGTTGAGCGGAGCGGTCTCGACTGGTCGGATCACCATCTCGCGCTCCCGCTCGACCACCGACTCGATCCCGAGCGCCTCGCAGCGCAGCCGGACGGCGATCAGGGCGAGGAGATGCTCGACCTCCTCGGGGATCTCGCCGAAGCGGTCGACGAGTTCGGCCCGCATGTCCTCCAGGGCCGCCGTCGATCCGACGCCGGCGATTCGGCGGTAGGTCGCCAGCCGGAGCTCGGTGTCGACGATGTAGCTGGCCGGGATCAGGGCCGTCAGCGGCAGGTCGAGCAGGACGGCATTCGGATCCGAGATCGGCTGCCCCTTCGTGATCTCGTCGACCGCCTGGCTGAGCAGCCGGATGTAGAGGTCGAAGCCGATCGAGGCGATGTGGCCGCTCTGCTCGGCGCCGAGGATGTTGCCCGCCCCCCGGATCTCCATGTCCCGCATCGCGACCCGGAGCCCGGCCCCGAGCTCGGTCGCCTCCTGGATCGCCTCCAGCCGCTCCTGCGCCACCTCGCTGATCGACTTGCCCTGGCGGTAGAGCAGGTAGGCGTAGGCCCGCTGGGTGCTGCGGCCGACGCGGCCCCGGAGCTGGTAGAGCTGGGTCAGGCCGAGGGCGTCGGCGTGGTCGATCACGATCGTGTTGACGTTGGCGATGTCGATCCCCGACTCGATGATCGTCGTCGAGATCAGCACGTCGAAGTCGTGCCGGACGAAGGAGAGGATCACGTCCTCCAGGACCGCCTCATCCATCTGGCCGTGGCCGACGCCGATCCGCGCCTCCGGGACCAGCGCCCGGATCCGGTGGGCGAGCTGGTCGATGTCGTGGACCCGGTTGTGGACGAAGTAGATCTGCCCGCCACGGTCCAGCTCGCGCAGGACGACCTCGCGGATCAGGTGGTCGCTCCACTCCGTCACGAACGTCCGGACCGGGAGCCGGGCCTGGGGTGCGGTGTCGATCACGCTGATGTCGCGGATACCGGCCAGCGACATATGGAGCGTCCGCGGGATCGGCGTCGCGCTCATGCTGATGACATCGACCGCGGTTCGGAATCGCTTGAGGAACTCCTTCTGCCGGACGCCGAAGCGCTGCTCCTCGTCGACGACGACCAGCCCGAGGTCCTTGAAGGCTACGTCCCCCTGCACGATTCGGTGAGTACCGATGACGATGTCGATCGCGCCGTCCCTGAGGTCCCTCAGGATCTGGCGCTGGGTCGCCTTGTCCCGTAGCCGGGACAGCATCTCCACCCGAACTGGATAGGACCCGAGGCGCTGGGTGAAGGTCTGGAAGTGCTGAAGGGCGAGAACGGTCGTCGGAACCAGGACCGCGACCTGCTTGCCGCCATTGACGGCCTTGAAGGCGGCTCGCAGCGCGACTTCGGTCTTGCCGAAGCCGACGTCACCGCAGACGAGCCGGTCCATCGGTTGGTCGGACTCCATGTCGGCCTTGACACTGTCGATCGCCTTCTGCTGGTCGACCGTCTCCTCCCAGGGGAAGGACTCCTCCAGTTCAAGGTCCCAGGTTGAGTCGGGCGGGAAGGCGTGACCGGCCGAGGTCTCACGCTGGGCGTAGAGCTGGATCAGCTCCCAGGCCATCTCCCGGATCGCCCGGCGGACGCGCTGCTTGGTCCGGACCCACTCGCCCGAGCCGAGCCGGGAGGCGACCGGATCGGCGCCGCCACCGGTGTAGCGGGAGACGCGATCGCTCTGATCGACCGGGACGTAGAGCTTGTCGCCTTTTGCGTAGACGAGCAGCATGTACTCGCGCTCAACCCCGGAAGCATCCAGCCGGACCAGGCCGGTGAACTGGGCGATCCCGTGGTCGACGTGGACGACGAACTCACCGGGTGTGAAATCGGCGGCGTTGCTGCCGGCGTCGCTGGTCTGGCGGCGGTACGCTCGGCGAGTCGCCTTTCGGAAACCGAAGATCTCCAGGTCGGTCAGCGTCACGACCGACTGTTCGTTCGACTCCAGTTCCCATCCGGCCGGCAGGTCGGATCGGACGATCGTGATCCGGCCGGCGGTCACCGGCTCCGGCGTCGCGTCGCGATCGACGAGCTCGTACGCCACGTCCCGCTCGGCCAGCAGCTCGCCGAGGCGGTCGCCCTGATCCGAGGCGAGGTAGATCGCCCAGCCCGAGTCGCCGCGGTGGATGACCGAGTCGACCATCGCCGACAGCCGGCCGGCGTAGAGCGGCGCGTCGGCGATCGCCGGGACGTCGATCTCGAGGTGGTTGGGCGCCTCCCCGAAGGCGACCTGGTCGTGCTGCCCCAGGAGCCGCTCGACGGTCTGCCAGTCGGTGAAGGGCTGCTCCAGTCCCGTCGGGAGCTCACCGCCGCCGGTCGCGCTGACGAGGACGTCGGCGGCGTGGGACGCCATCGAGGTCGCGGCGAGGTCGACCGCCGGCGGTTCCTCGACGAGAACGAGGGCCGACGGGGCGATATAATCCAGCACCGTCGATCGCTCCGGGACCAGGTACGAGGCCAGCAGGTCGACCGATGCCGGCGTCTGGCCGGACGCGACCGCCTCCAGCATCCGGCGCCACTCCGTCGCGATCTCGGCCCGGAGCTCGCCGGTGTCGAGCCGCTGGAGGGTATCGGCGATCCGCGGCAGCCGCCAGAGCGGGAGTTCCGAGGGTGGCAGGAGTAGCGTCTCTGTCAGGCGCTGCTGGGAGCGCTGGGTCCGCGGGTCGAACGACCGGATCGTGTCGACCTCGTCGCCGAAGAAGTCGAGCCGGACTGGGAACGGAGCACCTGGCACGAAGACGTCGATGATGCCGCCCCGGCGGGCAAGCGTTCCCGGCTCCTGGACGAGGGGCGAGACGTGATAGCCGACGGTCGTGGCCCAGGTCAGGACGTCGTCGATTCGGAGTCGCTGGCCCGGCCGGATCCGGAGCGTCTGCTGCTGAAGCTCTTCGGCCGACATGACGATCTGGACGAGGCCGCGAACGGTCACGACGAGGGCCGCCGGAGCGTCCAAGCCGCCGGCGTTGAGCTGGGCGAGCAGGGCGACGCGCTCAGCCGCCAGGGCGCTGTCGAAGGGGAGCTGCTCGTAGGGCAGGGCTTCCGGCGAGGGCCAGACCGCGACCCGGCGGTCGGACGGGAGGTAGGCGGACAGGGACGATGCCAGGCTCTCGGCCCGGTCGCTCCGGGAGGCGACGATCAGCGTCGTCCCGGTCCGGCCCTCGAGCAGGGACGCCATCACGGCCGCCCGGGCGGAGGTCGGCAGGGAGACGAAGCTGATCCGCTGCCGATTCCCCCGCGTGGAGGACGCGAGGTGATCCCGCACCGCCCGGATCTGGGGCAGGTCACCCAGCACATTCATTATCGCAGCGAGACTCACCGGCATCGTCCTGATTCGGGATGGCAACATGACACGCCGGACAGGCGGTCTTCCGCCTCCGGACTCATCCCGTTAGTATATCGCACAGGCGCTCGACAACTCGTCGTATTGTGACCAAACGTGACATCGCTTCGCCCGAAAGGACAGCCGCTCGATGCCGGGTGCCGTGAGCAGACTCGCGCTCATCCTGATCGTATCCGTCCTGCTGGCGAGCGCCCTCGCGCTGACGCTCCGGATAATCGATGCACGCCGCGCACCACCCATCGTCATCGTGGATGTAGCGGCCGAGCGGCCAGTCATCGTCGTCATCGACGGGGCCGTCGCGACGCCAGGCGTCCAGACGCTGCCGGCCGGCGCGCGGCTCAACGATGCGGTCGCCGGGGCGGGTGGGTTCACGGATTCCGCCGAAACGGAAGAGCTGAACCTGGCCCGGCTGCTGGTCGACGGCGAGCGCGTGACGGTCGGACAGATTCCGCCAGAGGTCGTCGACGCCACTTCCGGTTCCGTGGGCGACGAAGTTGCCGTGGCAGGTGGCGGAGGTGCCACGGCCGCCAGCCACCTGCCGTCCGCGCGGCCGACCGCGAGTGCCACGTCCGCGACGGACACTGGCGACCTGATCGCAATCAACACCGCCAGCGTGACGGAACTCGATTCGCTGCCAGGGATCGGCCCCGTTCTGGCCGAGCGGATCGTCGCCTACCGCGATGAGAACGGTCCGTACCAGACCGTCGATGAGCTGGAGGCGATCGCGGGCATCTCCATCACGATGGTCGAGGAGTTGCGGCCGCTCGTCACGGTTGGGGACGGCGCGACGTGATCGGCATCTGGGCCGGTGGCGCGGTCCTGATCGGGCTCACCTTCGGCCCCGCTGGCTGGCCGCTGGTCGTTGCCACGGGCACCCTCGCCCTGTTCGCGCGACGGGGCACCGGTCCGGGAACCATCACGAGATTGGTGATGGTTACGGTGCTGATCTGCCTCGCCGGAGTGGGAATCGTCCGGGCCGGGTCGGTCGCTCCCATTCCGTCTCTGGCCGGCATAGGCGATGTCGATCGCGTCGAGGGACGAGTCATCTCCCCGGTCCAGACCGATTTGCGCTATCAACATGTTGAGATCGAACTCCTGCGTGTCCGGGCCGTTGACGTCTGGTCCGATCAGGCTGGCATCGTTCGAATCATCGCTCCCGCGTCGCCACGGGTGGCGTACGGCGACGTCGTCGGTCTGACCGGCGATCTGACGCCGACCGAGGACAGCGAGTCGGGGTACCGATCCTACCTGGAGCAGCACGGTGTCTCGGGCTCCGTCTTCGCCCGGACGATCTGGGTCGAGGAATCCGGGGCCGGTGTTCGGCGGGCACTCTACGGTTTCGGCGCGGACCTCGCCGAGCGGCTCCGGCGGGCGGTTCCGGGCGACAGCGGCATCCTGCTCGGCGGTCTGGTCGTCGGCGATGACAGTGCCCTGTCGGGTGAGATCGACGACGCGTTCCGGAAGACCGGGATGAGTCATATCACGGCTGTCAGTGGGTCGAACCTGGCCCTGGTCGTCGTCCTGCTGATGGCGGTCGGCAACCCGGCCGGGCTCCGGCGGCGACTGGTCTGGTTGGGTGCCGTGACCGCTGCGATCTGGCTCTACGCCGCCGTGACCGGCCTGGAACCACCGGTGGTCCGGGCGGCGCTGATGGCGACGATTGCCCTGCTGGCGATCCCATTCGGGCGGCGTCCTGACTACCTGACCGCGGCCGTGCTCTCGGCGGCGGGGATGGCGCTCTACGATCCGCGGCTGGTCGACGACATCGGCTTTCAACTGTCGCTCAGTGCCTCGGTCGCGCTGGCCGCCGTCGCCGCCGGCGTCTCGATCGCGTCGCCAGTCGGTACCGTTCGGGTCGCCATCAATGGCTCGATCGTCGCCCAGGTCGCCACGCTGCCGATCACCATGGCCACCTTCGGCAGCGCCTCGCTCGTCTCGATTCCGGTCAATCTGCTCGTCGGGCCGCTGGTCGGTGTCGCGTTCCCGGTCGCCTTCGCCGGCGCGCTGCTCGGCGACGTCAGCCCGCTGGCCGGTGACGCACTCATCACGGTCGCGGGCTGGCTCGGTGACCTGATCCTGCTTGTGATCGACGGTTTCGGCCGGCTGCCGTTCGCAAGTATCGCGGTTCCCGGTCTCACGACGTCCGGGCGGGTCGCGTTGCTGCTGGTGGCGGTGGCCGTCGTGGTGGTCGTCTCGGAGGACGGGCGACGCTGGCTGGGGCGTGTTGCCAGGCCCAGGGGCGATGCGGGGATCACTCCCGAGACCGATGTTCCGCGTTGACAGTAGGGGTGCTGGAAGGTATCGTTCCCGCTGGGCCCCCATAGTCTAGCGGCCCAGGACGTCACCCTTTCAAGGTGAAGATCGCGGGTTCGAATCCCGCTGGGGGTATCAACGAGGTTGCGCCGCCGGACATGTGTCCAGGCGGCTTCTCTGTGTCCGCCGGGTTGCGACCCACGCTCATGAAGGGGCGTCAGCATGTCGCGCCAGATGTTGTCCGCGGAGGATATCGTCGCTCACCTCGGCCTCCGCCCACTCGAAGGGGAGGGTGGGCTCTATCGGGAGACGTACCGGCTGCATGGCGGCGGTGGCGCGGCCTCGGCAGCGACCGCGATCTACTACCTGCTGACGCCCGAAACGTTCTCGGAGTTGCACCGTCTGCCCCACGATGAGCTGTACCACTTCTACCTCGGCGACGCGGTCGACCTCCTGCAACTCGGTTCGGGCGGAACGATCGAACGCTGGACGCTGGGCAGCGATCTGCTGGCCGGGATGGAGGTGCAGGTGCTCGTGCCCGGTGGCAACTGGCAGGGAAGCCGGCTCCGGGATGGCGGGCGCTTCGCCCTGATGGGCACCACCATGACGCCGGGGTTCCGGTTCGAGGACTATGAGCGGGGCGACCGGGCCCAGCTCCAGGGCGCCTACCCGGCGGTCGCCGACGAGATCGCATTGCTGGCCCGTGGCTGACCCCTGACCGCATGCCAAAGCCACAGTGGTAGATTGACGCGGACAGACCCGGCGATGGAATCCGGGCACGAGCGGGCCAGCCCTGGCCTCACGGAGGACCCCGACGCGTGGACATTCTTCTTCCCGCCGCTGGCTTCGGAACCCGGCTTCGGCCCCAGACCTGGAGCAAGCCCAAGCCGCTCGTCAGCGTCGCGGGCAAGCCGATGCTCGCCCACGTCATGGACCGGCTGCTTCCCTACAACCCCGCGCAAGTCACGTTCGTTACCGGGTTCCTCGGTGAGCAGCTGGAGGCATGGGCGAAGGCGGAACTTCCGATCCCCTCGACCTTCGTCGAGCAGCCCGAGATGCTGGGCCAGTGCGACGCCATCATCCGGGCCCGGCACCTGATCCCCGACGACCACGATGCCTTGATCCTGTTCCCGGACGCGATCTTCGAGGCGGACTTCTCGCCCCTTACGACGCTCGACGCCGACGCCGCGATGTTCACCAAGACCGTCGAGGATCCCTCGGCCCTCGGTATCGCCGTCGTCGAGGACGGGCGGATCGTGAAGCTGGTCGAGAAGCCGAAGGAGCCGATCTCGAAGCTGGCCGTGATCGGGATTTACTACGTCAAACGGATGGGCGACCTCTACGAGGCGATCGAGGAGCAGATCCGGCGGGACATCAGCATCAAGGGCGAGTTCTACATCGCCGACGCCTTCCAGCTCATGATCGACGCCGGCCGGAAGGTCGTCTCGCTCCCCGTCACGGAGTGGGAAGACTGCGGCAACCCGACCGTCCTCCTCAACACGAATCGCTACCTGCTCGACCGCTCCGGAGCAGTCGACGAGCAGCGGGGGACGGCGACGATTGTCGCCCCGAGCGCCGTTGCCGCCGATGCCGTCCTCGAGCGCTGCGTGATCGGCCCCTACGCCAGCGTCGGCGCTGGCGCCATGATTCGCGATTCAATCGTCCGGGACACGATCGTCGAGGCAGGCGCGTCGATCACGTCCGCGGTCGTCGAGAACTCGCTGGTCGGCCGGCGGGCGAAAGTCAGCGGAACCGCCGCCCGCGTCAACGTCGGTGATACGTCCGAGGTCGCCGTATGACCGACGCGACGGTGTCGAAGGGCTGGCTGGAGCTGTCGGTCGAGGTCCACATGGAGGCGGTCGAGCCCGTCTCGGAGTTGTTCGCCCGCTACGGGTACAACGAGGGTGTCGTGATCGAAGAGCCGTATCTCCAGGAGCGGGACGGCGACAACGTCCGGGTCGACACGTCGCGGCCGGTCATCGTCCGAACCTTTCTCGCGGCGGCCGATACGGACATGGCGAAGGTGGAGGAGATCCGGCGCGGGCTGTTCCATCTCAACCAGATCCGTCCGGTGGGCGAGCTGATCATCACCGAGCGTGCCGAGGAGGACTGGGCCCATACCTGGAAGGAGTTCTACCAGCCGGTTCGCGTCGGGCGACGGGTCGTCGTCCGGCCGCCGTGGCGGGACTACACGGAGGCCGAGGGCGATGTCGTCGTCATCCTCGACCCCGGCATGGCCTTCGGGACTGGCACGCACCCGACCACCCGGCTGGCGATGACCGGACTCGAAGCCGTGATCCGACCCGGCGACACCGTTCTCGACGTTGGGACCGGCTCGGGTGTCCTCGCGATCGCGGCCGCTCGCCTCGGCGCGGACTCGGTCGATGCCAACGATATCGAGCCGGTCGCCGTCCGCTCGGCCCGCGAGAACGTCGAGCGGAACGACCTGGCCGTGCCGATCCGGATCGCGGAGGGAACCGCCGGCACGGACGGCCCGTTCCCGGCGACCTACACGCTCGTGGTTGCGAACATCATCGCCCGCGTCCTGATCGAGCTCGTCGACGGGATCACCGGCTCCGTCGCGGATGGTGGGACGCTCGTTCTGGCCGGAATCATCGAGGGTCGCGAGGCCGATGTCGTTGCGGCCTACGGCGCCCGCCGGTTCGTTGTGACCGACCGCGACCAGATCGAGGACTGGGTCGGCCTGACGCTCCGCCGCTCGCCACAGTAGCCAACGACGTAGAGTGTCACTCCCTTGGAGTGACCGGCCGTTTGACCATCGCTGTAGCTCCGTCGAAAACGCGGACGGGACTGGCAACATCATGCCAGTCCCGTCCGCGTTTCCTGACCGCACCACTCACTCACTCGCTACCGTCTGCCGGTCGGGACGTCGGTGTCCGAATGGCTCCCAGCCGGGCGCCGGTGAGCGAGGTGTGAGACGGTCCGCACGCCGAGGTGGCCGACGGCGCCGACGGTATCGGTCGCGATCGCCGTCGGGCGGCGCCGGATCTCCTCGCCCTTGCTCCGGTAGCGGTGCATGCTCCACCACAGGGTCAGGGTCTCCTTCATGGCGTGGGCGATCACGCCAAGGTTCGCCCCGGTCGCCGTGCCGGCCACCCGTGGGTAGTGATGGACGGCGACCTGCTGGAGGGTCGCCCCCTTGCGTCGCAGTTTCGCCTGCATCTCCGTGTTGATCAGCGCGCCACTGGACGTCAGCCGGATCTCGCGGAGCATGTCGCCCCGGAAGACCTTGAAGGCGCAGTCGATGTCGCGCATGTGGACGCCGTAGAGCGTCCTCACGACGGTATTGAAGACTTCGGCGTTGATCCGCCGGTGCAGCGGGTCGTTTCGCTCGCGCCGGAAGCCGGCGACGATGTCGAACGAGCCGATGAAGGGGCTCAGCAGCGCCAGGTCATTGATGTCGAACTGGCGGTCGCTGTCCATGAACATGACGTAGTCGCCGCTCGTCGCGTTGAACCCGGAAACAAGCGCCCCGCCGTAGCCGCGATTGACGTCGTGGTGGACCGGACTGACTTCGGGATGGGCCGCCGCCAGCTCGTCGAGGATCTGCCGGGTCCGGTCCCGGCTACCGTCATTGACGACGACGATCTCGAACTCGGGCGCATATTGCGGCAGGACCTCGAGTGCCTGGCCGACGACAAGACCGATGTTCTCTTCCTCATTGTGGGCGGGCAGGACCAGCGAGAGGCTACCCGGGATCCGGGACGGTTCGGGCCGGGAAGCCCGCTGGGCATCACGATTCACCACGTCGACTCGACTCCTGACACGTCGATCACGACGGATCATAACCAGAATGGATCGGAGCGGGAACGCGATTCTCCTGGCACCCCGCTTCGAATCGCATCGCTAGATCGGGATCGCCGAGAAGTCGCAGTTTCCGGAGTTGCCTCCACCCATCGCGGGGGAGGCGCCCTGTTGGTCTGGGCTGACGACGAAGACGTTGCCATTTGCCTTGAAGAGCGTCTCGAAGGTGCCTTCACGCAGCACTTCGCCCTTCGCATCACTGACCGTCCTCGTGAACGAGACCGCGAGACCGTCCAGCGGGAGTTCTGTGTGGACGACACAGCCCGCTACCATGCCGGGATTGACGACCTCGATGTCCCCGTCCGGCAGGATCGGATCGCTGGTGACGGCGTCGCCGACCTGGACGTCCCACTGCGTATCGGGACCGTAGATCTTGACGATGACGTGGGCTCCGTCGACGTAGGATTCGATCAGCAGCCAGCTATCGGTCGGATTGTCGAACTTGAAGTCGCCGCCGGAAAACGGGTCTGCGTCCGGCTGGAGGATCGAGGCGTCGTAGCCAGGACCCCAGCCATCGCGCTCATAGAACGAGATCCGCTGGGCGTGCGGCCACCACTCGGCGATCGGCATCCCGGCCATCAGGGCGGCGCGGAAGGCAGTCGTCGAGACCTGGCAGATGCCTCCGCCGATGCCCTTGCCGATCCGCTCGGCCTCGATCACCCGGGCCTCGACGTAGCCCAGGTCCTCCGTGATCACGCCGATCGAGTGGTTGAAGCTGAACGTGCCGCCGGGCGCGATCAGCGTCCCGTTGAGCAGGTTCGCGCCGACGCCGATGTTCGTCGCCCGGCCGTAGTCCGACCCTTCGTAGTTGGAATCCCCCCGGCCGAGCTGCGTGGTAATCCCGAGCGCCCCAAGGTTATTGCTGTCGATCTGCGGCTTGAGGACGTTGACCGGGATCTCGACGTTGGTGTGATCGCCCATCAGGCTGGCCCCGACCTGCTCCGCGAACTCAGTGGGCCGCATCTCATGGCCGTCGACGCTCCAGGAGACGGAGACTGGACCCTCGTTCCAGCCGACACTGGCGTCAATGGGCTCGAGGTAGACGGCCTCGGCGTACTGGGTCGAGAGGAAGTCGGCCAGACCATCGGTGTCGACCCGCAGGCTGACCGCGTCCGCGCCAAGCTTCGTCCTGTCGTTGTCCTGGACGATGAACTGGCTGATCTGATCGGGCTGGATCGTCCAGGACTGATCCGTGAAGGAGACGTCGATTGGTTTCGCGAGGGCGGCCGTGGCCTGCTCCTGGAGTCCCGTCAGGTCGCCGGAGCGGACGTTCGGAATCCAGGCGACGACCGGCAGCTCGGCTCGCGTCGGCACGAGATCGTTGACGGTCGACATGATCTGCCGCGACGCCGTTTCGCGATCGACGACGGTACCCTCGACCTCCGGCTCGACGCGGACATCAGTCCCGTCGATGGCCAGGTAAGCGTCGTGCGGCACGAGGCCGAGCTGCTGATCGACCTGGTCGAACCAGCCATTCAGCTTCGTCTGATCGATCGACGCATAGAACGGGACGCGGTGATCGTTCTGGAGGAGATCCCGGGCGGCCTGGAGGCGGTCGACGGCCTGTGCCTCGCGTCCGTAGGCATACGCCTCAGACAGACTGCGCTCGTTGTCGAACGTCACGCCGAGGTCAGCGAGGGTCGGCCGGAACTCCTGCCCCTGGAAGGTGAAGACGACGCTCTCGGCATTGAGCTGATCGGTCCGGGCGGTCAGGGCGGCGCTGGCCTCGTCCCGCGGCATCCCACCAAGGGCAACGCCGGCCACGGAGATCGCCGGGTAGACCTTGCCGCCGTAGATCAGGCGGAAGCCAACCAGGACCAGCACGAAGACGAGCGCGGCCAGTGCGATGCCGGTCAGCGCGCGGGTGACGACCCGGCCGACCCGCCGCCGGGTATTGGCCGACACGGAGCCCCACGGGATCGAATTGGACGGAGCGGGCCGGCGGGCGGGTGCGGGACGGCTGGGACGGCTGGGACGGTCACTGCTGGCGCCGAAGCCGCCAAAGCCGGGTATCTGTCTCGGCTCGTTTGCCTGCACGGTTCCCAAACCCCCTGGTTTGCACACGTTGAACTAATCATCTCATGGTCGCTGGACGCCCATTGCGACAGGGCGGTCGACCGCTTCGGGACAGGATCATGGCGTGGGACACGGCACGCTACGCCTCCAGCCGGAGCTTGACTCGACCGAATTGTACGATGTCTCCGGGCAGGACGCCCGCGGTTCCCTGAACGGGCTGGTCATTGATCCGGGTCCCGTTGGTACTGGCGAAGTCCGTGACCCACCAACCACCCCCCGTAAAAGTGATCTCCGCGTGATTCGTCGAGACAAACGGCTCGTCGAGCTGGATCGCGCTGGTCTGGTGACGCCCAACCGAATTGTGCTGCTGGAGCAGGAAGGACTGGCCGACGAGGTCCGGCGAGCTGCCGCCTTCGAGGACGACGACCCGGTGAGCCGGTGGCGCCTCCGGGCGGCTCGCGGCGACGGTGCCGAGGACGACCAGTTCGCGAAGCTGGACCCGGAAGAGCTGGTACAGGAAGAAGTAGATCAGGAAGATGAAGAGGACCCGCAGCAGCAGGAGGAACCATTCCGCCGGCAGTTCGAGGGATGTCAGTGCGTCGGACATGGGCTCGCCGGGTCACTCCTGCTCAGGTGTCGTAGTGCAGCAACTGCGTCTCGACGCCGCCAAAGGTCATCTCGTCGCCGGCCTGAACCAGGTGGCTCCGAACCGGTTGACCGTTGACCCTGGTCCCGTTGGTGCTGCCGAGGTCGATGACATGGAGATGATGGCCGCTGCGCTCCAGCCGGGCGTGGTGACGGGAGACGTCGCCGCCTTCGAGCACGATGTCGTTGTCGAACGAGCGACCGACGGTCGTCACCGGATTCCGGATGATAACCTCCTCGCCGCGACGCGGTCCGGACAGGACGCGCAACCGTTGAGGGGGAAGACCAGTCTCCCGCTCGATCACCCGGTAGATCTCGGTCCGCTGCTGAACGTTCTGGTCGGCTGGAGCAACGTCGGGCCGGTCCGAGATCATGGCCCGAACGTTGATCGTTCGGCGAGCGACCTTGTCTTCGCCGGTGATCTGGACTCGAACCCGATCGATCAGGGTGTAGCCCCGCTCGGCCGCGATCTGAGTGAGCCAGCCTTCCATCTGCCGGTTGAGTCCGTTGATGTAGTCGATGAACTGGAGCATGTCCTGCGGGTGCATCGCGACCTGGTAGTCGTTAGGTACGAGGGTCGCATTGGTGGAGGTGACGCGGTTGTCGAGCATCGCCCGCTCGAGCTTGCGGCCGATCTCGGCGGGCTGGACCGGACTGCTGAAGACCCGGCTGATCGAGCCCTCCATCAGCCGCTGAAACGATCGCTCGAAGACGTCGATAATCTTCACTGACGTGTTCCCCGCCAACCCGCCGGCTCCGGCCTAACCACCATCGACACGCTCACGCGGCGACATGCAGTATAGAGTGCCGTTCGATGCGACCATTCGGCCGTGGCCGGGGCTGACGCCGAAACGCATTCGTTCACAGGAGCGCGAGATGACCAGAGGAACGATCCGGATCGGCCCGTCGATCCTGGCCGCCGACTTCCGGCGACTCGGAGAGCAGATCGTCGAGGTCGAGGCGGCTGGGGCCGACTACCTGCACGTCGACGTGATGGATGGCCGGTTCGTCCCCAACATCTCGATCGGGATCCCGGTGCTGGAGGCGGTCCGGGCGGCGTCGTCTCTGCCGATCGACGTCCACCTGATGATCGTCGAGCCCGAGCGTTGGGTGGAACCGTTCGTCCGCGCCGGCGCCGACATCCTGACGGTTCACGTCGAAGCCACGACCCACCTCGACCGGACGCTGCACGCCATCGCCGAGGCGGGCGCCGAACCGAGCGTTACCCTGAATCCCGGGACGCCACTCGTCAGCCTCGAGGAGATCCTGCCCCTCGTCCGGCAGGTCCTCGTCATGAGCGTCAACCCAGGCTACGGCGGCCAGGCGCTGATTCCGTCGTCCCTGCGCAAGATCCAGCGGCTCAGAGCAATGCTGCACGACCAGAACCCGTCCTGCCGGATCCAGGTCGACGGTGGCGTCAATGCCGCCAACCTGGCCAGTGTCGTCGCGGCCGGCGCCGATACCATCGTCGCCGGGACCGCGATCTTCAGCCCGAATCGAACGGTGGCGGAGTCGATGGCGCTGCTCAGAGGAGCCATTGAGAGCTGATCGAACATCGGACTGACGTCGATACCCGGCCATAAAAGGCCGGCCTGAACGACATCGGTCCCCGAGCACACGACCGCGAGATCGGCACCGCAACCGGGGCTTGATGGGTAAGAGCCAACGTCGAATCTAATGTCGTTCAGCCGTTCCCTTCAGGGCCGGTCTGCCGTCAGGCAGGTTCGTGAACATGCTCTGGGACACCGAGGGCCGAGCCGGCGTTGGCCCGGCCGTCGGTGTCTCGTGCTGCCATCCCTCCGACCGCTACAGGGCGGCGATAACCGCATCGGCCATGCCTGATGTCCCGGCGGCCTTGCTGGCATCGCGGTCCGGGCGGAGATCGTAGGTCACGCGCTGGCCTTCGCCGATGACGTTGGCGACGGCCGCCTCGACGCGCTCGGCGGCAGTCTGTTCGCCGATATGGCGAAGGAGCAGCGCCCCCGACAGGATCATCGCGGTCGGGTTCGCCTCGTTCTTGCCGGCATGGCTCGGGGCGGAGCCGTGGATCGGCTCGAAGACGGCGCTGTCCGGCCCAATGTTGCCGCCGGGCGCGACGCCGAGGCCGCCGATCATGCCGGAGACGAGGTCGCTGACAATGTCGCCGTAGAGGTTCGGCATCACTAGCACGTCGTACTGAGACGGCTTCTGCATGAGCTGCATGCACATGTTGTCGACGATCCGGTCGTTGAACTGGATGTCCGGATAGTCCGCCGCGACCTCCTGCGCGACCCGCAGGAACAGGCCGTCGGTGAACTTCATGATGTTCGCCTTGTGAACGGCGGTGACGAGCTTGCGGCCGTTCTGGCGGGCGTACTCGAAGGCGAACCGGACGATCCGGCGCGAGCCCTCCTCGGTGATCTGCTTGAGGCTGATCGCCGCATCGAGCGGGATCTTCTTCGAGCTGAGCCTGTTGATCTCGGAGATGATGTGGTGGGCATCGTCCGTCCCGGTGTCGAACTCGACGCCGATGTACATGCCCTCCATGTTCTCCCGGACGACGACGAGGTCGATATGGTCGAAGACGGACTGGACGCCCTTGATCGTCCGGCCCGGCCGGAGGTTGGCGTAGAGACCGAGCTCGTGCCGCAGGGCGACGTTGACGCTGCGGAAGCCCTTGCCGATCGGGGTCGACATCGGCCCCTTGAGGCCGAGCCGGTTGGTCCGGATGCTGTCCAGCGTCGCGGCCGGCAGGAGCTCGCCCTCGGCTTCGAGCGCGACCACGCCGGCGAGGCGTTCGTCCCACTGGAACGGAACGCCCGTCGCCTCCAGGACGCGACGGGCCGCTTCGGTGACTTCTGGGCCGATCCCGTCTCCGGGAATGAGCGTGACGGTGTAGGTCATGGGGTCCTGTTCTCCTTGCTCTCACCGGCAAACCCGCGTGCCGGTCGCGCCTGGCACCGCTGCCTCAGCCCGTCCGGGCCGGCGTCGGGCGGTATTGTCGCACGCGGTCCCGGACCCGCCGTCGCTGGGACCGGCTGTGCTGCTACAGTCCGCGAGCGGATGGACGCGACCTCACACCGAAGGGAACCGGGATGGCGAACGAGCGACACGGGCCAGTCGTGCTGGCGATCCTCGATGGCTGGGGCATCGCGCCGGTGGGTCCGGGCAACGCGATCGCGGCAGCAGACACGCCGGTCATGGACCGTCTCCAGGCCAGCTATCCGATGACGAGCCTCCAGGCGTCGGGCGAGGTCGTGGGCCTGCCGGATGGCCAGATGGGCAACTCCGAGGTCGGACATCTGAATCTCGGCGCCGGGTTCGTCGTCTACCAGTGGCTGACCCGGCTCAACAAGGCGATCCGCGAGGGAACGCTGGACCAGAACGCTCCCTTGCAGGCGGCGATGTCGGGAGTTGGGGCGGGCAAGCGCCTCCACCTGATCGGGCTCGTCAGTGACGGCGGGGTGCACAGCCACATCGCTCACCTCATCGCCCTGCTGGGGATGGCCTACCGCCAGGGTCTGCGCGGCTCCTCCGTCCTGGTCCATGTCATCACCGACGGGCGGGACACGCCGCCCGACTCCGCCCGCGGCTTCCTCCGGGATCTCCAGGTGGCCATCGACCGGATCGGTGTCGGGGAGCTCGCGACGGTCTCCGGTCGCTACTACGCGATGGACCGGGACCGGCGCTGGGAGCGGACCGAGGCGGCGTACCGGGTCATCGTCGGCGGCGAGGGGACCCCGGCCGCGTCGGCCGACGCCGTCATTGAGCAGTCGCGGGCGGCCGGCACCACCGATGAGTTCGTCGCGCCGGTGCGCCTGCTGGTCGACGGGCAGCCCTACGGCGGGATGTCCGACGGCGATCACGTCGTCTGGTTCAACTTCCGCTCCGACCGTGGCCGGCAGCTCGTCCAGGCGATGGTCGAGCCGGGCTTCGACGGGTTCGACCGCGGGACACCCCCGGCGCTGATCGTCACGACCATGACCGAGTACATGGCCGGGCTGCCTGTCACCGTGGCCTTCACGGAGCCGGACATCGCCCACCCGCTGGCCTCGGAGGTCAGCCGGGCGGGAATGACCCAGTTCCACGCCGCCGAGACCGAGAAGTACCCCCACGTCACGTACTTCCTCAACGGCGGCCGGGAGGAGCCGTTCGCGGGCGAGACCCGGCGGATGGTGCCGTCGCCCAAGGTCGCGACCTACGACCTCCAGCCGGAGATGAGCGCCGGGCCGCTGGCCGATCTCGTCATCGATGCCGTCAACACCGGCGGCTACGACTTCATCGTCGTCAACTTCGCTAACGACGACATGGTCGGCCACACCGGCGACTTCGACGCCGTCGTCACGGCGGTCGAGACGGTCGACGCCTGCCTGGGGCGGCTGGTCGACGCGACGCTGGCCCGGGGTGGGGCGCTGATCGTGACGGCCGACCACGGCAACGCCGAGCAGATGATCGATCCGGCGACGGGCGGTCCGCTGACGTCGCACACGACCAACCCCGTCCCCGTCATCCTCGTCACCCCGGATGACGACCCGGACCGCCACGCCACGCTCCGCGACGACGGCATCCTCTCGGCCGTCGCCCCGACGGTCCTCGACCTGCTCGGCATCGACCCGCCAGATGCCATGACGCAGGCGTCGCTGATCCGGAGGACGAGGTCGTAGCGGGTCCGTCTGATCGGACGGGCGATCGCGTTCGGCCGCCGAAGTGTCCCGTTCGTAGGGTCGACGGCTTGTAGTCGCCCGGTCACCGCAGTGGCCTTCCGAAAGGCGAGATCGTGCTGAACGGCCAGCGTGCGGTTGGCGAGTAGACCCCTCCCCATCCGCTGATGGAGAGGGGCTTTTTGTTGGTTCGTCGAGTTGTTCCGTAGGGGCTTGCAGGGCGATAACTGGCCTCGCGACAAACCTGTCGCATCGAACTCATCTTTGCCCGAACACCGGCACCGCTGCGCGGTATCGCGCCCGCGGCGTTGACAAGGCAAGCCATGTCCCTACGAATTGGGCGTGGTGCCGCCATGATGGACGGCGTTGACTGGTCGACGCATACCGTCTACCGGTAGTTGTGCGACTCCGGGCGGATGCGGCGGAGCTCGGTGTCCAGCGCGACGACGGGTTCCTGCGGGAGTCCGGAACTGCCGGGCGGTTCGATCACGAGGATCGGGTTGAGGGCGCGGATCTCGGCCGGAACGCCGGGGACCGGGGTCTCGTCGATCCGCGGCAGGCGGTTGCGGGCCTCGGTCAGCGGGCGGATGCTCGTCGCGAGCAGGTTGATCGTGCCGTGCTGCTTCTGGAGCGTGCCGGAGATCAGCAGGAACGGCTCGCCGCGGACCAGCAGCCGCTCGGCGTCGTAGAGGTCGGGGTAGACGATCACGTTGACCAGCCCGACCTCGTCCTCCATCAACAGGAAGGTGATGCCCTTGGCCGTGCCGGGCCGCTGGCGGCAGACGACCATCCCGGCCACCGTCAGGGTCATGCCGTGGGGCAGGCGCTCGAAGTCGGTCGTCTTCGCGATCCCCGCCGGGAGCTGGCTGCGGAGCAGACCCATCGGGTGCCAGAGGGCCGAGAGCCCCGTCCCGGCGTAGTCGGCGGCCATCCGGTCCCAGGCCGGCATCGCGGGGAGCTCGACCATGTCCTGCCGGACCGGCAGGTCGAGGGCTCGCTGGGTGACCGTCTGCTTCGACGTTCGCCGGCGGGTCCGACCGAAGGCGTCGGTCGTCGTGGCGGGCTGGTCGGTGCGGTCGGCGTGCGACTCCGGCGCGATGAACAGGCCGATCTGCCAGATCGCCTCGCGCCGGCTGATCCCGAAGCCGTCGAAGGTGCCGACGGCGGCCAGCGACTCGGCCGCCGCCCGCTTGAGCGGCACCCGCCGGATCAGGTCGGCCAGCGAGCGGAAGTTGCCGTTGGCCGTCCGCTCGGCGACGAGGCGCGTCGCGGCGTCCTCGCTGAGCTGGGCGACGTAGTTCAGCCCGATCCGGACGATCGTCTTCTGCTCGACGGTGCAGCGGACCTCGCTGATGTTGATGTCCGGCGGGCGGACGCGGGCGCCGCTCCGTTTGGCGTCGTTGACTATGACGTGGGGTGGGTAGAAGCCCATTGGCTGGTTGTTGAACAGGGCGCAGGTGAAGGCGGCCGGGTAGTGGTGCTTCAGCCAGCACGACTGGTAGGCCAGCACGGCGAACGAGACGGCGTGGGCCCGGGGGAAGCCGTACTCGGCGAACCCGAGCAGCTTGCGGAAGATCTCGCGGGCGCGGGGCTCGTCGACCGGCTCCACCGCGTTCCTCGCGGCCCCGTCGCGGAACTGCTCCCAGTAGCCGGCCATCGCCTCCTTGCTGCGCTTGCGGGTGATCGAGCGGCGCAGCCCGTCGGCCTGCCCGGCGGTGAAGCCGGCGACGGCCATCGCGACCTCGATCACCTGGTCCTGGTAGAGGATCACGCCCAGCGTGTCCCCGAGGACGGTCCTCAGGCTGGGGTGGTCGTAGGCCGGCTCGTAGGCCGGATTGGTCCGACGCTGCATGTACGGCGAGACGGCGCCGCCGATGATCGGGCCAGGCCGGATGATCGCGACCTGGACGACGAGGTCGGCCAGCGTCTCCGGCCGAACCTTGAGCAGGGTCTGGATCTGGGCTCGGCTCTCGATCTGGAAGGTCCCGATCGTGTCGCCCCGCTGGATCATCGCGAAGACGCCCGGGTCGTCGAACGGGATCCGGCTCAGGTCGACCATCGGCTCGTCGGAGTGGGTCTGGTGGATGGTCTCCAGGCACTCCTCGACCAGCGACATCATGCCGAGGGCGAGGAAGTCGATCTTGACGAAGCCGGCATCGTCGCAGGAATCCTTGTCCCACTGGATCAGGTGGCGGTCCGGCATCGCCGAGGGCTGCATCGGGGCCAGCTCGACCAGCGGCTGCGAGGCGATCACCATCCCGCCGGAGTGCTGGCCGACGTGGCGCGGCATTCCGGCCAGTTGCCCGGTCAGCTCGACGAGGAAGCTCCACGGCGGCGATTGCGTCCGGGCGGCGTACTCGGGAATGTGCCCGAGCTGCTCCGCCAGGTGCCGGGCGCTGGTCGGCTCGCTCAGGCGGCTGATCCGGTCGAGGTCGGCGATCGGCAGGCCCAGCGCCTTGCCGACGTCGCGGACGGCCGATCGCAGCCGGTAGGTCGAGAAGGCGCAGATCAGCCCGGCCCGGTCCGGGTAGACCTCGTAGATCCGGGCGATCAGCTTCTCGCGGATCTCGCGGGGAAAGTCGAGGTCGATGTCGGGGACGGAGCGGAGCTCCTCGTTCAGGAAGCGGCCGAGCGTGAGCTTATGCTCGACCGGGTCGACCGGCGACAGGCCGATCAGGTAGCAGACGACCGAGCTGACCGACGAGCCCCGGCCCCGGCCCGGCGGCAGGATCCCGGCGGCCGGGTTGCCAGATGCCTCCCGGACCTCGGCGGCGACCTGTTTGGCCAGCTCCAGCAGGTCGCGGTGGAGCAGGAAGAAGCCGCTCAGGTTGTGATGCCGGATCAGGGTCAGCTCCTCGTCGAGCTGCTTCCCCGCCTGCTCCCGGCGAACATGGCCGGGCGGGTAGCGCTCCTCGAACTCGATCTGGCAGACCTCGGCCAGGTGATCGTCGGTGGACTGCTCCTGTGGGGTGGGGTAGTCGGGAAACTCGTAGTCGAGGTTCTTGCTCAGGTCGAAGGCGGCGCAGCGCTCGGCCAACGTCATCGACATCGCGATCGCCTCCGGCCAGGCGGCGAACCGGTCGGCCATCTCCGCGGCGCTGTGCAGGTAGAACCGGCTGTTGGCGCGGCGCTGACGATGGGTGGCGTCCAGCGAGCCCCGGCTGCGGATCGCGACCATGACGTCCTGGAGCCGGTGGCGCTCCTGGCGGTGGTAGTGGACGTTGCCGGTCGCGACGCAGGGCAGCCCGGCGTGGGTCGCCAGCCGGGAGAGCTCCCGGACCCGCCGCGTGTCGCCGTGGGTGAGGTTGTGCTGGAGCTCGACGACGACGCTGTCGCGGCCGAACCAGCCGGCGTACTGCTCGAGCAGTGCCCGCGCCTCGGTGTGGCGTCCGGCGTCGACCAGCCGGCTGAGCATCCCGTCGCGGCAGCCGGTCAGCAGGATCAGTCCCTCGGCGTGGTCGCGCAGCAGGGTGGGATCGAGGGCCGGCTCACGCTCCGCCTGGGTCAGGTTGGGCAGGCGGGGCTCGTTGATGGCGACGCTCGGGTTGGTGATCCTCGGTCGGGTGCTGCTCTGGTAGTGGGCGGCGGTGATGAGCTGGCAGAGGTTGGCGTAGCCGGTCCGGCTCTCGACCAGCAGGGTCAGGTGGCTGCCGTCGGTCAGCGTCAGTTCGGCCCCGGTGATCGGCTGGATGCCCTTGTCGTGGGCGGCCTTCGCGAACTCCAGTGCCCCGTGGAGGCCGTTGTGGTCGGTGATGGCGAGGTGGGTGTAGCCCAGTTCGGCGGCCCGCCCGACGATCTCCTCCGGGTGCGAGGCGCCGTCGAGGAACGAGAACGAGGTGTGGAGGTGGAGCTCGGCGTACTGGGGCGGGGCGGGCTCCGGCTGGCGCTCGCTGGGGCGCGACGGTCCGTGCCGCCCGGTGTCGCGGGGGCTGCTGTCCTGCCGGATCGGATCGATGTCGACTGGTCGTGGTGGCCATGTCATCTGTCTGCCCGGCGGTGAGGCCCGACCATGAATGGATCGGGCTCAGGGACGATGTGTTGAGGAGTGCAGATGGTTATCGCAGTGTGACGGTGGTGGAGCGGACCCCTTCGCGGCTCCCGGTCACGCTACGCTGTGCTCGATCACCTGAAGGCGATCTCGGCTCACCGGCTCGCTTCGCTGCCTGGAGAGGGGAGCCGTTGTCGGACCGGCAGAAAGCAGGAAGAGCGCCGTCCCGGAGCGCTTCAGCGGGATCAGCATGAGCCCCTCTCCGGGCGATGAGGAGCCGCAGCGACGAATCGAGCCGGGGAGGGGTTGGGGAGGGGGCTGCCCGCCGACACGATCTCGCCCATCGCCACGATCTCTCCTGACGGCGAAGGCCGCTGCGGCGGCCGGTCGACCACAAGGGATCGCCCCTACGTCACGGGCGCCGCCAGTGGCCAGATCGATGTCCCTGAGCCCGGCACGTTTCGCTACCTTGAGGGCCGGGCGTACCAGCCGGGCTCAGGGACGGACCTCATTAGTACGCCTGCCGGTGCCACTGGTCGGCGACCGTGTCGTGGTAGATCGTCCGGACCGTGCCGTCGGCAAGCTGCACCTCCAGGTAGTGCCGCGAGATCGGGTCGCGCCACCACTCGTCCTCCACCCACCACTCGTCCGTCACGGCGACGATCCGCCGGGCGCTGCGCCCCTCGATGATCGCCGCCGGGTGGCCGTCCGGCCGTTGCCCCGCGACCCGGATCGGCTCCGGCAGGTTGAGCTGCCGCAGCTGACGCTCCGGGCCGTCGACCTGCCGGAGCGACGACGTGCCGCGACGGGAACCCCTGGTCTGGCCGGCGGCTGGCCCGGGGCCGGGGCCGGCTGGCTGCGGACCACCTATGGCTCGTAGCTGATCAGAGCGTGACGGCGTTCGGGGATCCGCGACCATGGTTCGACCTCCGCGATCCGGTAGATCGGCGAGGCGCCGTAGCGCTGCCGGAGATGCTGGACGGCCTCGACCAGCGGCCGGGGGCGCCGGCGGCGGATGCCGGGCAGCGCCTCCTGCCGGGCCGGGGCGGTGATGATCCCGGTCAGCGACAGCGTGATCCGCTCGACCGCGCCGGGGAGCGCCAGGTCGCCCAGCCGCTGCCGCAGGACCTCCCCGAGCCGCTCGTAGCCGGTCGGCTCCTTCAGCGTCATCAGCCGGTCCCACGACCGGCCGTCCTCGATCCCGGCGCTGACCGTGACCTGCCGGACGTGGCGGTCCCGCATTCCCGGCCGGCCGAACGCCCGGGCTATCCCCTCGTCGATCCCGAGCAGCAGCATCTCGCGGCCGGTCGACGGGGCCGGCAGCTCGACCTGCTCGGTGATCGTCAGGACGGGCTGGCGGGGTCGAACGGTCGTGTCGCCGAGGTCGCTTTGCCCGGCGGCCAGCCGCCACGCCCGTTGGCCGTCCGGGCCGAACCGGGCCGCGACGGCGCCGGGTGCGAGGGCGGCCAGCTGGCCGAGCGACTTCAGCCCGAGCCGGATCAGCAGGTCGCCTACCTCCGGTGCGACCGGCAGGGCGGTGCTGGGCTCCGGGGCGAGGAAGGCCGCGACGCCGTCCGGCGGCACGACACGGGCCTGACCGGGCGGCGCCTTGCGGGCCGCCACCCAGGCCGCGAACTTGCCCGGCGCGACGCCGACCCGCGGCCGGAGCGCCGGCGAGATCGCGGCGATGATCAGCTCCGCCGCCCGCGCCGGGACGCCGAGGTGGCGCCCGGAGCCGGTCAGGTCGACGTAACAGCGGCCCGGCCGGTCCGGCTCGACCAGGGGGCTCAACTCGGCGAGCCCGGCCAGGATCGCCTCGGAGACGTCGGTCTCCCGGGCCGGGTTGGGATCGATCACGACGACCTCCGGGACCATCGCCATCGCCTCGCGCAGCGTCATGCCGGTCCGGATGCCGCGCTCGGCGGCCTCCGGCGACGTGTCGGCGACGAGCGGCCGGCCGCCGGGGCGTGGCCCGAGGACCAGCGCCAGCCCGTCGAGCCGCGGCTGGTCCAGCATCGCGACGCGGAGCGGGAAGTGGGGAATGAGGACGCAGGCGATGACGGGCCGCGCGCGAGTGCCGTCCGGGGTCAGAGGCAGGAGGGGAGTGGGCTGTGCCATGGTGAGACCCGATCAGGTAACGGCGCTGCGCGGACAGTCACCGTGGTCCGATGGCCGTGCGGGGGAACGGCACCAGCTGACTGACGAGCAGATTAGAACATATGTTCTATCTTTGCAAGTGTACGAACGTCTGTGACACCGGGTCCCGTGACGGTGACATAAGGACCGTCCTGTCCGCCGCTTCATCATCGCTCCCGATCGGCCGGGGTGACCGTTCGTCACAAGGATGTTCCGGGTGGATGAGGAATCCGGGTGGTCCTCGTGCGGATCGGCGGCAAACCGGTCCTGAAGGGGCCGGCTGAAGGATCCTGGATTCGATGATGGCTGCCACCGGATTCCTCTTGAGAGCGGTGGTGTGCTGTGTGTCGTCTGGTTCGCGACCCATGTCGTTCAGCCAGTCCCTTCCGGGCTGGTACCACGGATCGAACGATCGCTGTTCGAGGAGTGGTTCTGAAACAGGCACTACGAGCATGGTCGATCGCCGTTGGGCGTTGCCGGGCGGTACCGTATGCTGTCGCCCGGATGCGGTGAGATCGTGCTCGGTGGCTGGGGCGGTTCTGGCGACGCTTCGGACAGGGTAACGAGATGGCGACAGGGTCCTACGACAACCCGGCGCGGGGAAGGCACAGCCGTCGGGCACTGATCGGCGCGGCGGTCGGGTTGCCGGCGCTGCCGCTGCTGTCCGGCTGCACGCTGCCGGGCCGTGACGACGTCCCGGAGGCCGGTCTGCGCGTCCTCGCGGCGCCGGAGGTGAGTTCGCTCGTCCGGCTGGCGCAGGAGCAGGCGACGGCGGTCGGCTACCGGCTGGTCGCCGACTACCGCGGCCAGGCGGCCATGTACGCGATCATCGCCGACCCAGACCACCCCTACGACCTCGTCTGGCCCGCCACGTCGCTGCTGATCGACCTCGCGACGCCGGCCCGGCCGCTCGGCGAGCCGGTGGTCTTCGCCCAGAGCCCGGTCGTCTGGGCCGTGAAGGAGTCGGTCGCCGACCGGGCCGGCTGGCTGGACCGGGATGACGTCGGCGCCGCCGACCTGCATGACGTCGTCACCGCCGAGGGGGATGCCTGGCGCTTCGCGATGGCGGGAGCGGCCCATGTCGGCTCGGCGACGGCCGCCTACCTCGGACTGCTGGCGGGCTTCGCCGGGATGAACGGCGCGGTCACCATCGCCGACCTCGACCAGGCCGAGCGGACCGACGCGCTCATCCCGACGCTGCGGGCTGTGACGCGATCGGCCCCGACGGCCCGCGGGCTGACGAACGTCGTCACTCGCCGCTACGGCGACTTCGAGCTGCTCATCAACGCCGAGACGGAGATGGTCGCCGCCAACCGGGCGCTGGTCGGCGCCAGTCGGGAGCCGCTCCGGGCGATCTATCCAGCTGACGCTCAGGGGGTGCTGGACGCTCCGCTGATCGCGATCGAGGGCGGCGACCCAACCCGCCGGGAGCGGACGCTGGCGCTCCAGCAGGCGATGGGCGGCAGCGAGCTGCGGCAGGCGATCAGCGACGCTGGCTGGTACCCATCCGTCATGGCTGGAGTCCGGCCGGACCCGGCGATCTATGTCGCGGAGTGGGGGATCGGCGACGCCTGGCGGAACCGGACCGTCGAACGGCCCGACGCTGGGACGTGGCGGGAGGCGATGACCCGCTACCGTCTCGCCTGGCGCAAGCCGTCCGTGACGGTGATCGCCGTCGACCGCTCGGGCAGCCTCGCCGACGCCGGGGCGGACGGTCTCCAGGCGGCGCTCGACGCCGTGCTGCTGCCGGAGCAGGCGGCCGTCTCGTGGCTGCAACCGATGCCCGAGGACACGACGATCGTGATCCCGTTCGCCGCGGAGCTGGGTCAGCCGCTGACGGTCCGGGGCAACGCCGCCCAGGACTTCGCGTGGCTGAGCGGTCAGATCGCGGAGCAGACGTCCGGCGGCGGTACGAACCTCTACGACACGGCCCGCCGCGGACTCTGGGCGATCGAGGACGCCGGGCTGGGCAACCGGCTCGGCGCGGTCATCCTCGTCACGGACGGCCAGTCCAACGAGGGCGAGATCAAGCTGGTCGACGACGCCTTCGACGACTCACCGATCGGGGAGCAGGTCGCTGTCCATGCCGTCCTGACCGGCGACTCGTGGCCCGACCAGGTCCAGGAGATCGTCGCCCGGGCCGCCGGTCAGATCTTCGACAACGGCAGCGACCTGACTGCTGACCTCCGGACGGCTCGCGGTGGCAACTGACGAGCAGACGGGTATCGGTCTTCCAGATGTCTCGTGAATCTATGACGGTCCGAGCAGGCAGAACTCGTTGCCCTCGGGGTCCCGCATGATCTCGTGGACATCCTCCGGGTCGCCGTCGTCGACCAGCCGGACATGGCTCGCGCCCAGCCCCTCGAGCCGGCGCTGCTCCTCCAGCCGCGTGACGCCCACGGCGTCCAGGTCGAGGTGGAGCCGGTTCTTGCCGGACTTTCCCTCCGGGACCCCTTGGAAGACGAGGTCCGGCAGGGTCCGCTCGGGATGGAGGAGCCGCGCCCACCCCGCGCCGACCGGATCATGGACATACCCGAGCGCTTCGGCCCAGAACGCGGCGAGGCGGTCCGGGTCCGCGCAATCGATCGTGACCGCTCCCCAGTGACTGACCATCGCAAACGCTCCCTTCGTGTCTTCGGACTCGTGTCGCGCTATCGTACCCATTCGACCGGGACGCGGGAGCGATCGCGGAAGAGGTCTTCAGGCTTCGGCTGGGGCTCCGAGCGGTCGGGCAATCGTGAAGGGATCGAGGACGTCATGCAGATCGAGCAACGGCTCGCGGCGATGGGGCTGGCCCTGCCGGAGGCGCCACGGATGCCGGCCGATGTGCCCGCGTCGTTCGCCTGGACCCGCGTCTACGGCGACCGGATCTTCGTTTCCGGGCACTCCGCCCAGCTCGAGGACGGCAGCATGGCCGGGCCGTTCGGCCGGGTGCCGGGCGAGGTGCCGATCGAGAACGCCCTCGCGGCGGCGCGGGGAGCGGGCCTTTCCATACTGGCCAGCCTCCAGCGCGAGCTCGGCGACCTCGACCGGGTCACGGCCTGGCTGTCGGTTCAGGGGTTCGTCAACGCCGACCCCGGCTACGACCGGACGACCGTCGTCGTCAACGCCTGCTCGGATCTGATCGTGGAGCTGTACGGCCTGGAGCGCGGCCGCCACGCCCGGACCGCGATCGGCGTCTCGGCCCTGCCGCTCAACAACGCCGTCGTCGTCGCGGCCGAGGTCGCGTTCGCCTGAGCCGTCACGTCACGTCACTGGACGAGGTCAGCGCCGGGCGCCGGTTCCCGTGCCGGTCAGGTGGGCGTCGGCCCGCTCGATCGGCAGCAGGTCGCTGTCCCGCCAAGAGGCGTCATCCTCCAGCGGCTCGATGTGGACGGTCGTCTCGACGCCCGGCAGCGCGTCGTGGACGGCCTGCTCCAGCATCGAGGCGAGCGCGTGGGCGTCGCCGACGTTGATCCGGCCGGGGACGAGGAGGTGGAAGTCGACGAAGCGGCGGTTGCCGGCTTCCCTGGTCCGGAGGGCATGGTAGGTCGTCCGCTGGTCCGGCGCATTCCGCAGCGCCGCCTCGACGGCCTTGCGAACGATCAACTCATCTTCGACGGGCAGAGCGCGGTCCATCAGGCCGTTGATGCCGACGTTGAGCAGCCGCCAGCCGGTGACCGCGATGTTGACCGCGAGCACCAGCGCGATCACGGCGTCGACCCAGAGCCAGCCCGAGTAGGCCACGATCGCGAGCCCGGCGAGGACGCCGGCGGTCGTCCAGACATCGGTCATGATGTGCCTGCCGTCGGCGGTCAGGGCGGGCGAGCGCTGGGCCCGCCCAACCCGGATCAGCATCCGGCCGACGACGAGGTTGACGGCCGTGGCGGCGAGGGCGATCAGCGTGCCGAGCCCGAGCGATTCCAGCTCGTGCGGGTTGAAGAGCCGGACGATGCCGATCCAGGCGATGCTGATCGCGGCGAGGATGATGAAGATGCCCTCGATCCCGCTGGCGAAGAACTCGACCTTGCCGTGGCCGTAGTTGTGGGAGCGGTCGACCGGCCGGCTGGCGTACCAGATGCTGATCAGGACGGCGCTGGCGGTGACCAGGTTGGCCAGCGACTCGACGGCGTCCGAGAGCAGACCGGCCGACCCGGTCAGGCCGTAGGCGGTGAACTTCAGCGAGATCGTGACGACGGCCGCGGCGACGGCGAGCCACCCTGCCCGGAGGCGGATGGTGTTCTCGTCACGGCGGTGTTGAGCGTTGTCGGAGCGGGAGAATGGGAAGATCATCGGGGCACGTTCCAGGGCGGGTGCGGCTGCGCGGCGAGGGACCGAGTGGTCCGTCGGCGGCCGATGGATCAGCGTACACCCGGAATATCGCTATAGTCACGATTGAAGCGAAAAAATAGCGGTGGCTACCGCAAAGGCTATGAAACGGCAATCTCGAACAGCCTTTCACGCCGCTCGAATGGTGGTCACAGACTCGGATATTCAGTAGATGGTCGCACACACGACGCGTCTCGGCAGCAGACCGGCCCTGAAGGGACCGGCTGAATAACCGTTGTCGCCAACTGGGCGACCTGGTCCGAGACATCGCATTCGTGACGTCGCCCCTGACGACCATCGCTGAATCCAGCGTCGTCGAGCCAGCGTGCTTCACGGGCGTTTCCAGCCGGTCGCTACCGGTCCGGTTCGGAAACGGGCGCTCAGGAGACGGCCAGCCAGAGCAGCAGGAGGATCCCCGCGCCGATCCGGTACCAGCCGAACGGCACCATCGTCCGGGTACTGAGGAACCGGATGAACCAGCGGACGGCGAACAGGGCCGCAATGAACGAGACGACCAGGCCGATCACGAAGGTCGGGACATCGGCGCCGGTGATGATGTCGCGCGACGACCAGAGATCGAGGGCCGAGGCGCCGAACAGGATCGGCATCGCGGCGAAGAACGAGAACTCGGCGGCGGCCCGGCGGCTCACCCCGAGGAACATCCCGCCGACGATCGTCGAGGCCGAGCGGGAGAAGCCGGGCCACAGCGCAAAGCACTGGCAGAGCCCGATCAGCAGCGCGACCCGCCAGGTGATGTCGTCGATCGACTCGTAGCGCGGCGCGGCCAGCGCCCGGCGGCGGCCGTCCCGGAGTTCCCGCTCTGGCATCCGGACCGGCTCGCCGCCCGGACCGGTCGCGGTCAGTGCCGCTTCGGACGGATCGGCCGATGGCAGTAGACGCTCGACGATCAGCAGGGCGATCCCACCGACGATCCAGCCAAGCGCGACGGTGAACGAGCCGAACAGGTGCTCCTTGATCGTGTCGAGGAAAATGAAGCCGAGGATCGCGGCCGGAAGGGCCGAGCAGGCCAGCAGGACGATCCCGTTCAGGCCGCGGAACCCGGCTCCCGCGCCGATCCGGGGTCGGTGAGCCTGCCGGTTGCCGCCGATGTAGCCGTCCAGGGTGAGGAACGACTGGAACCGCTCCCGGTAGACCACGGCGATCGCGAGGATGGCACCGAGCTGGATCACGACCTCGAACGTGTCGGCGAGGGGGCCGTCCCAGTTCAGCAGGTCGCCGGCCACGATGAGGTGGCCGGTGGAGGAGACGGGGATGAACTCGGTGACGCCCTCGACGATGCCGAGAATGATCGCGATCAGCCAGTCCGGCATGCGTTGGCTATCCTTTGAGGCGCGGGGCCAGATGCGACGTTGGACGCTGAGGGGTCGGAGCCGGGACAGACTACCACCTCACACATGAAGTTCCGATGAAGAGACGATGACTATCGGCATGGCTCGCCTTGGTGAACCAGGTAAGAACGCTCGGTAACAGGCGTCGCTCGGTTTTTCGCCGGACCCAGCGAAATCGCATCGCTGCCGGGTGAACGAGTGGGCTGAGCAAGCATGATCTCGGCTGATCGCTGGGCACTCTAACGTCGTTCAGCCGGTCCCTTCAGGGCTAGTCTGGTGGTCTGCCGCACAACCAATGTCGTTCAGCTGGACCCTTCAGGGCCGGCATAACGGTCTGCTGCAAAACCAGGAACGCCCGGCAATAGGCTTCACATCGATGGGGCCGGTCAGCGGGAAGTAGGCGTTTACATGTAATGCCCGATGATATCGCGCCGCGTGGCCGTGATCGAACGGAGGGTCTCTTGTCCAGCTCGACGCCGTCCCCGGCCAGTACCCCGTCCCCGACGCCCGTCAAACGGACCAGCGGTTTCGATCGGAGCCGCGCCGCCTGGTTCCGGGCGGCCCAGCCCGCTCTCTGGCACCTGCCGCCGTCGGGGTTCCGCCGGCTCCGGACGCTGGTCGGACGCGCCATCACCCGGCGCTGCCCGTACTGCGGCGGTGGCCACATCTACAGGAACCTCGTGGCCCTCAGGGACACCTGCCCGACCTGCGGCATTCCGTTCGAGCGCGAGGAGGGCTACTTCGTCGGCACGTATGCCGTCAACCTCGTCGCGGCGCTCGTGCTGGGAATGGTGACGGTCGTCAGTGTGCTTGCTCTGACCGACCTGTCCGTCCTCCAGATCCAGATCCTGGGGGTCGCCGTCGCCATCGCGTTGCCGATCCTGGGTTACCCGCTCTCGGCCGCGCTCTGGATGGCGCTCGACCTCGTCCTCGACCCGCCCGAGAAGACGGCCTGGGAGGAGGTCGACCGGCCCGATCTCATTGCGACGAAGGGGACGACTGGGGAGACGGCGGCCAGGCTCCAGCGCGACCATCCCACCCCGAACAATCCATCATCGGCGGCCTGACCACGAGCCGGATCGAGTCGGAGACGTGATGACACCAAAGAGGCGGCTCCGATGTGCTCGGAGCCGCCTCTTTGCGTTCGGGCGACGACCTCGCCGATCGGTTCGACCGGGAGCCTACGCGCCGAAGTCGCGGGCGGCGTCGTGCTCGCCGCGGCGCAGGCAGGACGGGCCCTCCTGATGGCAAATGCGCGGTCCCCAGTTGGTGGCGACCCAGTGCCGGCTGAAGAACCGCATGATGCTGTCGAAGACGGGCATCTCGTACTCATTCGCGCAAACCATTTGGGGACGCGGGGCGCCCGCCCGTTCGGACCGATCCCGACTGCGCGGTGTTGACACTATGGGAAAAGTGTCGTAGTCGAGGAGGGATCCAGCAATCGCATCGCCAGCGGTTCAGGTGCTTCCAAGTGAGAACTTCATAAAGATGCCGGAATAACTTCCAAATCCCGGCCAGAAGGCCACATGAACTGTTTGTCGATAGTCGCTACCGAGAGTTAATGGCTCAGCTCACCCGATAACACGAGCGTGCCCCGGTCGGTCACGCGGATCTCGGGGATCACGCTGAGCGACATGAAGGCGAGCGTCCCAAAGGGTGAGACCAGGGTGCTTCCCAGCGACCGGGCGACGGCTTCGAGCGCCTCGTATTCGGCGGCGACTACTTCGAGCGGCTGGTCCGAGAGCAGCCCGGCGATCGGCAGCGGGAGGTGGCCGAGAATCTGCCCATCGGCGACGACGGCGAGACCACCCTGGCTCTCGGCGACGATGGCGATCGCGCCAAGGATGTCCGCCTCGCTGACACCGACGGCGAGGATGTTGTGGGCATCGTGGGCGATCGTGCTCGCCAGCGCTCCGCGGCGGAGCCCGATCCCTCGGACCAGCCCAACGCCGACCCGGCCGGTCGCGTGGTGGCGCTCGACCGAGACGAGCTTGAGCAGGTCGCGGACCGGATCGGCCCGGACCCAGCCCTCGACGACCGTCGGCTCGACGGCGATCGCCGTCGTGACGATCTGTCCCGGCGTAACCTGGACCGCCAGCCGGGCGTCGGCCGGTGTCAGCCGCAGGTCGTTGGTCGTGACGGGAGCGACGCGGACAGTCTCGCGTAGCCCCGGGGCGGCGTTGGCCGGCGGATCGAGCGGCGCGACGAGCCGGCCGTCCTGGGCAACGACACGGCCCTCGTAGATCGTCGCCGCGACGGTGACGGACCCGAGGTCGCTGAGCAGGACGAGGTTGGCGCGGTAGCCAGGCGCGACGGCGCCGAGACCGTCCAGACGCCAGTAGTCGGCCGTATTCCAGGTCGCCATCCGGATCGCGCGGACGGGCTCCAGGCCGGCCCGGATCGCCTGGCGGAGGATGTCGTCCATGTGGCCGCGGTGGAGCAGGGTGTGGCAGTCGCGGTCGTCCGACGCGAAGCAGCAGCGCGGGTAGGTCCCGTCCGTGACGAGCGGCAGTAGCTCGTGCAGGTTCTGCTCGGTCGATCCCTCCCGGATCATTACCATCAACCCCGCCCGCAGCTTGTCCCGCGCCTCATCGAGCGAGGTCGACTCGTGGTCGCTGCTCGGTCCGGCCCCGGCGTAGGCCTGGAGGGCGTCGCCGCGCAGACCGGGCGCGTGGCCGTCCCGCCGGAGACGACGATCGGCGGCGTTGGTGAGCTTCGCGGCGATCCCGGTGTCGCCGGCCAGGAGTCCCGGAAAATTCATCATCTCGCCCAGGCCAGCGACCTCGGGCCAGGCCAGCGCCTCAGCGACGGCGTCCGGGCCGAGTGTCACGCCGGAGCTCTCGTGCGGCGAGGCAGGGACGCAGCTCGGGACCGTGAAGGCCACCCGCATCGGGAGCGACCGGGCGGCGTCGCGAAGCGACCGCATACCGGCCAGCCCAGCGACGTTGGCGATCTCGTGCGGGTCCGTGACGACAGCGCCGGTGCCGCGGGGGACGACCGCCCGGGCGAACTCGGTGACCCAGACCAGCGCGCTCTCGACGTGGACGTGGCCGTCGATGAAGGACGGCGCGACCACAAGGCCGGTGGCGTCGATGGTCTCGGAACCCTCGTACCCCAGCCCGACGGCCGCAATCCGGCCGTTGGCGATCGCGACATCCTGCCGGAGCAACTCACCGCTGTGGACGTTGACGACGGTCCCGCCCCGGATGATCAGATCGGCGGGGAGCTGGCGCTGGGCGACGGCCAGCCGGCGGCGCCAGACGGCCAGCGCCGAATCGGCCGCTCCGGATTCGGGGACGACGCTCGACATGCTGGCTCCTGGGTGATCGCGCGACTGGCTTACCGGCTGATCTGCTCTTCGACGAACGAGAGCAGCTCTTCCAGCTCCTCGAAGTGCTCGATGACGAACGGCCCGATCGCCTCCGGTTCGGCCCGCGGCAGCACGTAGCGGACCTGGACGGCGGTGCCAGCGTCGACCTCGTCCCAGGATGCCTTCTGGTGATCGGCGAGGTAGCCCCGGGCGACCCGCGGGATCAGCATCCGCGCCAGCCGCTCCAGCGAGCGCCGCCGGTAGGCGTTGTCCTCGTCGGCGTACATGCCGGGCGAGGTCGCGGCCATTACGACCTCGTAGTCGCCGTCATCCAGCCGGACATCGACCCGCCCCCGCTCGTCGTCGGACGCAACCGTCCAGCGATTCTCGTCGTCGAGCGTGATGTAGGCGTAGAGCCCGGCCGCCTCCAGCGAGCGCAGGACCGGCCGGAGGGCCTGATTGGCGGCCTCGCGCTCGAGGATCGCGTCCTCGCCGCGAAGCGTGTCGATCGCGATGTCGACCGGCTCCTCGACCGGCTCGGCCGGCGGATCGTCAGGAGGGTCGGACTCAGCCATCGCCGGATCGGCATCGCCCCAGGCATCGGGTAGAACGCTATCGACCTTCGTCGCCTCGCCTGGTCGATTGGTCTGGTCCGAACCGGCGGCCGCGTCCTGCTTCCAGAGCGTCACGAAGCCGTCGTCGAACGGGGATACCCGCCGGTCGGGATTGGGGCGGCGGGAACGGTCGTTGGTGGTGTCATCGGTCATGGTGCGTGCTCCGTGCGGCAGGGGGCAGGTGAGTCCGGAGTTCGAGCGCGTCGGGTTGATCCGGAGAGACGTAGATGGGGTTCCTTGCAGAGCGTGCGCCCAGGAGCGTCGCGGTCGCCCGGCCGGCTGGGCTGAAGACGAGGCATGGGGATCAGGCGCGCACGGGACGGCTGCCACTGGCGGCCGTCAGTGCCGCGTCCGCCGGGAAGCGGGACAGGCGGAAGGGGTTGTCGGCCGGATGCCGCGCTCCGGTCATCAGGTCGGCCAGGAGCTGCGCGCCGGCCGGGGAGGCGATCAGCCCCTGGCCGCTGTAGCCGGCGTTGATCCAGAGCCCGCGCCGGTCCTCGAGCTCGTCGACGATGGGTCCGTTGTCCGGCGTGACGTCGAACTGCCCGGCCGCCAGGTCCCATCCATCGCGGGGGAGTTCAGCGGCGACGGACCGCCAGAACGGCGAGATCCGCTGAACGCCGTTCGGGTCCCGCAGGATGGAGTCGGGGAAGCTCGGGTCGATCGGGACTGGCGAGAGCGGTGGTCCAGCCGAGAAGTCCCGCGGCCAGGCCAGGATCGCGCCATCGTTCCGGGGGCGCCAGTATGCCCCGAAATCGAGATCGACGGTCAGTGGCGCCCCCAGGGGAATCGCCGGATGGCTTCCCAGCGTCAGCCGGTGTCGCCGGACCAGGCGAATCGGCAATGCGGCGCGGATCAGTGTGGTGACGAACGGTCCGGTCGCCACGACGGCCCGGCCAGTCGAGATGATGCCACGACTGGTCCGGATACCCGTCAGGCGGCCATCCCGGACGATGAAGTCGTCGACCGCCGTATCCAGGCAGATCGTGGCTCCGGACGCTCGCGCCATCAGCTCGGTCGCCCGGACTGCGCTCGGCCAGCCGTCGTGGGGTCGCAGCATGGCCGCCGTCATCTCGGCCGCCAGCCACGGGTGGTTCCGGCGAGCGTCGTCGCCGGACAGCACGGAGGCGTCGACCACTCCGAGGTCGCGCTGCCGCTCGACCAGCGCGGTGAGACGGGCGAATCCGTCCGGCTCCGTTGTCGCGAACATCCCGCCGTGGCACTCGAAGTCGATGTCGGCGTCGGGGACGGAAAGTCCCGTCCGGGCGGCGAAGTCGTCATAGAAGGCGAGGCCATCGTTGATCAGCGCCACTTCGGCCCGGCTGCCGTATTCCGCCCGGACGTTGGCGGACGCGTTGGCGGTCGTCAGATTGGCCAGCGAATCGCCGAGCTCGACGATGAGCGGGTGGAGCCCGGTCCGCGAGAGGGCGAGCGCCGTCGACGTGCCGACGATGCCGCCCCCGATGACCACGACATCGGCGGTTGGTGGCAGCGTCGTCGTCCGCTGGTCCCGCCGCGGGGGCGCGCCGGATCGGGCGTCGTTGGTGCTGGCGCGGAGGTCTGCGTCGAGTGTCATGGCAATCCCGATCGTACCTGACAGGGTGGACGTGACCGACGCGACGCGGATGGGAGGGTGCTCGCGCAGTGTAGCCGACGCCTCAACCGGGAACCCGGGTGAGGCGACCGAAAGTTCAGGCCGGCTGAGCCAATGGTATTCTGCCAGACATGGTGACCTTGTCGACGCCCGCCCGAACAGCCGCATCCCGTCCTGCGATCCGGTGGTTCGGTCGATGATCGATGTCCTCTGGATGGCCCTGCGTCTGGCGATGGCGGCGGTGCTGCTGGTCTCCGCGCTCGGGAAGCTTCGTGATCCGGTCCGGTTCGCGGGCGACATCGGTCGCTACCGGCTCCTGCCGGCCGTGGCGGTCGTCCCGGCAGCGTGGATACTGATCGCCGCCGAGAGCGTGGCCGTCGGCTTCCTCGTGGTCGGTTCCCCGGCAGGGTTCTGGCTGGCCTCGGCGCTGTTCGTGGTGTTCGGCATTGCCGTGGGCAGCGCCCTTGGCCGGCGTCTGGCGATCCCCTGCGGGTGTTTCGGCGGCGACGATGTGGTCTCGCCCACTGCCGTGGTGCGGGTCGCGTTGCTCCTCCTCGTCGCGCTTGCCGGATCGGGAGTCGGTCGCACTGATCCTGATCGATGGCTCGGCGGCTGGGACCTGCCGATGGCGGCGACGCTCGCGGCGGGCGGGCTGATCCTCGGCCGGCTCGTCCTGCTGATCCCGGACATCCGAACCGCGCTCGGTCTGGTTGGACCGGTTCCCGCCACAACGGCCGAACCGATGTCCGGAGAGACGGCATGACGACCGCCTTCTACGTGTCCTTCCTGGTGCTCTGGGTCGTGACGATCGTGCTGTTCCTGCTCGTCCTGGGGTTGGTCCGGTCGGTCTACGATCTCCGGCGGCAGGTCGGCGTGGCCGTCGGCGAGCCCCGCCGGGCACCGCACTTCCAGGCACCGACGCTGGACGGCCAGGTCATCGATACCCGCGACATCGACCAGACGCCCTACGCCCTGCTGTTCGTAACGCCCGACTGCCCGTCCTGCCGGCAGGCGGTGACCAGCCTCGGCCCGGTCCGGAAACGGGTGGGGAGCAACATCGTCATCCTCTGCAACGGCCGGGCAGAGGACGCGGCGCGGCTGGCCCGGGTCGTCGAACCCGATGTCCGGTTCGCGCTCGACGAGGGCGGCGCGGTCGGCAAGGCGTTCGGGATCACGTCGTCGCCGATGACGGTCGTCGTCGACGAGGAGGGGCAGATCCGCAGTTTTGGCGGGCTGATGACCAGCGATCTGGTGGAGCCCGAGCCGGAACTCGTCGTCGCGACCGGGGTCGATTCCGCACGGAGCGACGCTTCCGTGGCAACCGGCGGTCGCCCATGACGGCTCAGGCGTCGCCGGGGCCGGCCGAAGCGGATGAGGTCTACCGGCGGATCAGGCTGGTCGCCATCACGGTCGCCACCCTCGCTCTGACCGCGGCCCTGGCGGCGCTGTTCGTCGCGCCCGGCTTCGCGCTGCTCGGCGTCAGCATTGCGCTGGGCTCGACGCAACTGGCGGGCTACTGAGGACAGTCGCTCATCGGAGCGCTGGGGCCACCCGTGAAGGTGGATGGATTACGCCGAATATGGTTGCGGAGCGTCATCGCCTACACCCTCGCGGGAGTGCTCGCGAGCGGATCGGTCGGTCTCGCGGCTGGCTGGCTGGGGTCGCTGATCCTGGATGGCACGGCGATGGGCTGGGCACTCGGTTGCGCCACCGTGATCGGTATCCTCGTTGCCCTGCGCGAAGCGATCGGGCGGTCCTGGCCGGTCCCGCAGCTGAGGCGACAGACGCCGGAGAACCTGCGGGTCCGTTACCCGGCGCCGGTCGCGGCGGGACTCTGGGGGTTCGACCTGGGACTGGTCTTCTCGACGTGGCTGACCTTTGCCGGCCCGTGGTTCGTGCTCGCCGTCGCTGTTGCCCTCGGCAGCCCATGGATGGGGGCGGCGCTCTTCGCCGGGCACTGGCTGGCCCGGGCCGCCTGGCTCTGGCTGACGCCGTATCTCCTCACCAGCGCCCGGATCGGGCCCACCTTTTCCCGGCAGGTCGTCCGGACCATCGGCCTGTTTCGGACCGTGCAGGTCGTCGCGGCGTCCATCGGTGTCGTCGCGGTGATTCGGCAGATGTTAGGTTAGGCACAGAACTTCCGGCAGGACGACGAACGGGGCGAGCGTCATGACACTTGATCGGATCGGGATGGCGCTCGCGGCCCGGCTCAACCGGCGCCAGACACTCGTCGGGATGGGTGGCACCGTGCTGGCGCTCGCGGCTGGTGCCGTTCGCGCCTCCGCCAACCCACTGCCGGACACTGGCTTCGGGTACTACTGCTGCAACCTCTGCCGTCCCCACTCCGAGACCTGTCAGGCCGAATGCACCGGGTACCTCTACTGGTGGCGCTGCCCCTACATGCGCTGGACATTCCTCTGTACTGAATGTTTCAGTGGCGACAATGGCAGCTGCTGGGGGTGCGACCAGGCGGTCTGCTCCTACTACGAGCAGGAATCCTAGCGAATGACCATGAGCATCCGGGTCATGACGAACGGCCAGCTTTCAACCGCCGACAATACGGTCGTCGCGCGGCAGACCGCTCTTTCGTTCGAAGCCTTCGGGAACCCGGCGATCCCGCACCGGACTGACACCGGCGCCGGGACACTCCGGATCGTCTCCTCCTGGCCGTTCGGCGGCGACGCCGGGGAGAGCTACCGCGATCACGCGATCGCGATCAGGCTGGCGCTCGACCTCGCCGGTTCCGCCGCTGGTGGGTACGCGCTGGAGTACCAGGCACTCGACAACAGCACCGACGCCTATTCGAATGTCTGGGACGCGACGACCGAAATCGGGAACGCCAACCGCGTGCTCGAAGACCAGGAGGCCGTCGCCTTCATCGGCGGCATCCACGCTGGTGCCCTGCAGCAAAGCATCCCGATCCTGAGCCGGGCGGAGCCGCCGCTGCTCGTCGTCTCCCCAGCCGCGACGTGGCCAGGGCTCACCAGGCGGGTCGACGGGATTACCGAGGATAGCGAGCCCGGCGGCTACTACCCCACCGGTGGACGAAACTTCGTTCGCTTCGGCCCAACCGACGACCGGCTGGCCGCCGCCGCCGCCCTCTGGGCCCATGACACCGCTGGCCGTCGCACGGCGGCCGTCTTCCATGACAACGGCCGCTACGGCCGCTGCGTCGCCCTCGCCTTCGCGGCGGCGTTCGCCGCCCTCGGCGGGGCCGTCACCGAGACGACCCCGCTGCCCGCCGACCCAATCAACTTCGACCGCCATGTCGCGTCGGTCGTCCTCGCGGGGGCCGACTGCGTCTTCCTGGGTGGGATCGCCACCCCGAAGATCGCCCAGTTCATCGGCGAACTCCGCGCTCAGTCAACGCCGGAGGCGCTGACGATCCTCGGCGGCGACGGCCTGGCGAATGACATCCTGCTCGCGACGCTCGCGCCTCGGCAGGCCGATGGGCTGACCGTGGTTGGGCCACCGCTCCCGGCGGAGCTCACCGACGCCGGGGCGATCTGGGCGGCGACGATGCGTTACCGGATCGGGCAATCCCGCAATCCAGACCCGTTCGCCATCCATGCGTTCGAGGCCGCCATCTCCGTGATCCAGGCGATCGACTCCGTGGGGGCGGGAGATCGCGGCGCGATCATCGACGCCATGCGGGCAACGAGCGAGTTCCGCGGCCTGTCCGGGACGTTCTCCATCGATGCTGACGGCGACCGCGACTCGGTTCCTTTTCGGGTATCGCAGGTCCAGGGTGGCCGGTTCGCCACGATCGGGACCGCGACGGAGTGACCGCCGCAACCGCGATACTGACTGGTCGATAGCCACCATTTCGAGGTGTTCTGCCGGTGGCTTCCCGTAAATTCCTGTGGACTCCAGGGCCGAACGCGCCGAGAACGGCAATCGCTACCCGGCAGATGGTATTCTCCGCACGTCTTCATTGAGCTATACGGACACCAGTAGCGCCCAATGACCCGCAAGCCGACAGCCCAGACGCCTCGACTTCTCGGGGGCGGCCAGGATGTTCGCGGGATCGTTGGGTGCTGAACCATGTTGAGTCGAGCGGGAGAATTCCTCTATGACCCTGAGCTATGCCGAAGCGGAACTGCCGAAGCCAATCGAGGTGCCGGACCGGATCAGCCGGTTGAACGCCCTCGCCTACAACCTCTGGTGGAGCTGGAATCAGCCCGCCCACGACCTCTTCCAAAGCCTGAGCCCGGCGGTCTGGCATGCCTCCGGGCGAAATCCGATCCGGTTCCTCCGCCGGCTCGAACGGGACACGCTGCGGCGATTCGCCGAGGACCCGGCCTTCCTTTCCGCCTACGATGCCGTGATCGAGGACTTTGATCAGGCGATCACCGGCCATGACACCTGGATCAGCAAGTATGCTCCACAACTGACTGGCCGGACGCTGGCCTACTTCTCGGCCGAGTTCGGACTCCACCCGACGCTGCCGATCTACTCCGGGGGCCTGGGTGTCCTCTCCGGCGACCACATGAAGGAAGCCAGCGATATCGGCCTGCCAACCGTGGCCGTCTCGCTGCTCTACCGGCAGGGCTACCTGCGCCAGCGGCTGGACGCCTCGGGCTGGCAGCAGGACGTCACCGCCCCGTTCGGCCCGAGCGATGAACCGACGACGCTCGTCCTTGGCTCCGACGGCCGGCCGGTCGAGGTCGAGATCGACTTCGAGGGCGGCGGCGGCCCGATCCGCGTTCAGGTCTGGCGGGTGCTGGTCGGGCGCGTCCAGCTCTACCTGCTCGACTCCGACCTCGAGGGGAACCCGGAGTGGACCCGGACGATCTCGTCCCGGCTCTACGGCGGCGACCGTGAGCACCGGCTTCGGCAGGAGATCATCCTTGGGATCGCCGGCGTCCGGATGCTGCGGGCGCTCGGCATCGCGCCGGATTACTGGCACGCCAACGAGGGGCACGCCGCCCTCGCCATGGTCGAGCGGGCCCGCGAGTTCGTCAGCCAGGGGCTGACGTTCGAGGACGCGGCCCATCATGTCCAGAAAGTGACGGTTTTCACCAGCCACACACCGGTCCCGGCTGGCCACGATATCTTCTCTCGCGAGCTCATCGACCGGTACTTCAACGGCTTCTGGCCTCGGCTCGGTCTGGGCCGGGAAGCGTTCTGGGCACTGGGGCAGCACGGCCACGAGGATGGCTTCAACTTCACCGCCCTCTCGATGCGCCTGTCCGGCCACCGCAACGGCGTCAGCCGCAAGCACGGCGAGGTCACCCGTGAGATGTGGCACGACATCTGGCCGGGCGTCACGGCCGAGGAGGCTCCGATTTCCTCCATCACCAACGGCGTCCACCTTCCGACCTGGATCTCGCCCCGGACTGAGCGGCTGCTTGACGATCACCTGCACCTGAACTGGCGCAAGCGGACCGAAGAGGCCCTGACGTGGGAACCCGTCACCCGGATTCCGCACGCCGCGTTCTGGCAGTCTCACCTCACCTCGAAGCAGGACCTGATCGACCTGCTCGACCGCCGGATGCGGGCCCGCTGGCTGGGCGGGAACTTCGAGCCCAACCAGGTCGTCGCCTCGGCCCCGTTCCTTGAGCGCGACGCGCTGACGATCGGGTTCGCCCGGCGGATGGCGACCTACAAGCGGGCGACGCTGATCTTCCGCGACCCGGACCGCCTCGCCCGGATTCTGACCAATCTCGAGCACCCGGTTCAGATCGTCTTCGCGGGCAAGGCGCACCCGGCCGACGATGGCGGCAAGCGGTTGATCCAGGAGATCTTCCACCACGCCCAGAACCCGAAGTACGGTGGCCGGATCGCCTTCGCCGAAGACTACGACATGCGGCTGACGACCCGGCTCGTGGCCGGTGTCGACATCTGGCTGAATAACCCGATCTTCCCGCTCGAAGCCAGCGGTACCTCCGGCATGAAGGCCTCCGCCAACGGGGTGCCGAACGTCAGTATCCTCGACGGCTGGTGGATCGAGGGCTATCACGAGGAGCCGCGCAACGGCTGGGGGATCGAGCCCGCGGACGCCGAGGGCGACGAGCAGGACGCGATCGAGTCCGAATTGATCTACCGGACGCTGGAGGAGCAGGTCGTTCCGCTCTACTACCGGCGCGGCGCCGACGGCATCCCCCACGGCTGGGTCGAGGTCTGCCTCAACGCGATCCAGTCGATCTCGCCGGAGTTCAGCATGCGCCGGATGCTGCGGGACTACGTCCGCGAACTTTACCTCCCGGCCAGCGCGCATCGCGTGACGGATCCGGTCGAAGCGACCCTGATCGCCGAACCGGCCGAGTGATCGCTCCCCAGCGTCCGGACGATTGGACAGCAGGAGACCGGGGACCGGCGCCGGTCCCCGGTCTCCTGCTGTCCAGCGACGGTGACATGTACCCAACGGTCCGGAGATGGCGGCCCGGAACACGGAACTATTGCTAGCGGGCGGAAATCGTTCGGAGCAGACCCGCGATCAGGATGCCCCCCACGACGAGATGCATGACGATCAGGGCGATCGTCGTGCCTGTCCCGTTGGCCTGGGTGAGCGGACCGAGCAGGGACACGGCGAGAACGATCGCGCCCAGGATCGGCCAGATTCGACCGGGACGCGCCGTCAGCCGCTCCAGGAGCGTCAGCACGCCCCAGGCGATCAGGCCGCCAATGAGGCTGGCGCCGATCACCGCGCCGATGCCGATGGTCGTCGCGCTGTCGGCCCCAGCCACGGTGGTCGTCAGATCTTCCCCAAGGATCAGCCGGGCGATTGCCCAGACGATCACCGCCGCCACGACGGCAACGACGATCGTCAGGATGCGGTCCCTTCGCGTCGAGGTTTTGGCCGGTTGGAGAGGTGATACGGGTTGAGTGGTTTCCATGGCTCAGAATCCTTCGGCGAGTGACGTTCGGAGGCGGTCGTCCAGGGCAGTTCCGGATTCTGGCGCCCGGAGGATGTTCCAGAGCCCGGCCCGGTAATACCAGGTATTCGTGACGATCTGGAGGACGACGAAAGTCGCGAGGTACAGGATCGCGTTCAGGCCCGGGACGACGTCGATCGGTAGGGTGAGTGCCATGACCAGCCGGATGGCGGCGTCGACCACGGAGCCGAAACCCCAGGCGACGGTCGATACGCGCCAGATGCGGCGAAACTCGGGCGAACGGTCCCAGATGCTTCCCCACGACTCGGATGTGAGCCGATATCCCCGACCGATCAGCGCATGCATGAGGCGGTAGCGGCGCTCGATCAGAGCCCGGGAGATCACGAACGCGAACGGCCGCTCCGTCCGCGCGGTCAACAGGAACCAGACCCCGCCCGAGCCAGTCAGCGCGCTGTCGATGGCGAGCAGGAACCGTGGGTTCCCATGGATCAGGCCCTGACCTATGGCGGCCAGCGTGAACAGCAGCATCGCGGCATCGAGGCTCAGCATGTTCCGCGAACGGATGACCTGCCCGGCCGTCCCAATCGCTGATATGCCGGTGGTGATCAGCAGCGCACTGAGCGGGTCCAGACCAACCTGTCGCAGGAGGTAGTAGCCGCCAAGTGGAAGCAGGACGCTTGCACCGAGACGACGTATCGAGAGCGTCGTCTCGTCCCTTGGTCCGTCGGAAGGACTCCTGGTCGTCGTCATCGCTGCGTCTATCCCTCCCGCCGGGTCGCGCGGTCGAACATCCTGACGAGTTCCCGGCCATAGTCACCAGCGTCCAGGTCGGGATCGCTGGCCAGCAGGATCGGCAGGCCCTCGATCGCCCGCTGGATCACGCTGGCCATGATCGCCACGTCGAATTGCCGGAACTGCCCCGCTTCCTGTCCGGCGGCAAGGACGCCCTCCACCGCTCCAGCCGCCCGCTGATTGGCTCCCAGTCCCGCTTCCAGCGCTCCGTTCAACACCACGGCGAGCAGCGCGCGCATCTCGCCCTGATGCGTCCCGATGTACTCGGTCGTCGCCAGGATGTAAGTCCGGAGCGCGTCCGCCGGCGACGTTGTCCGTTGCATTCGCTCGTGGACGAAGCGACCGATGCCACTGACAACTGCGGTGACCACTTCGCCCATCAGATCAGCCTTGCCTGCGAAGTGATAGGAAATCAGGCCGGTGCTGCTAAGGCCGCTACGCCGGGCGACCCGCGTGAACGATGTCCGGGCGTAGCCAAGCTCCGCCAGCGTCTGAATTGTCGCTTCGACGATCTGCTCTCGTCGGGCGCTCTCTGTCAGACTCCGTGGCCGCTCAGATATTAGAATTGCTTGCATGAGCAAAATAGAACGTGATTGAGCAAACGGGTCAAGCCCCGGTTCGAACCAGTCGTCAATCGTGCCGGAGCTGCGTCGTCTCAATTGGCTGTGCTATGGTCCGGTACCGAACTTCTTTTCGTTCGTGACGGATGTCATGGGAGTAAAGTGATCGATCAGAGTTCGTCATTGGGTTTGCTGGCCGGGCAGACCGTGCTGGTGACGGGTGCGGCCGGGCAGGTCGGAACGGAGTTGATGGCCGTTCTGCAGCGGTTTGGCGCGCGGGCGGTTGGGCTCGGTTCCCGGCCGACGGGGGCGGTCCCCGTAGGTGTGGACATCGCCGATGTGGCGGCCCTTGGGCAAGCCGTCCGCGATGTCCGGCCCGACGCCATCATCCACTGCGCGGCCTGGACCGATGTCGACGGCTGCGAGCGTGACCCGGACCGGGCCGAGCGAGTCAACGGCACGGGCGCCATGAATATGGCGAAGGCGGCCGAGGAGGTCGGCGCGTACTGCCTCGCCGTCGGGACCGACTTCGTCTTCGCTGGCGATGGGGAGGCGCCCTACGATGAGGACGCCGAGCCCAACCCGATCTCCCACTACGGCCGCTCCAAGCTCAGCGGCGAGCGAGCCATCATGTCCACGAGCGATGCCTTCGGCGTCGCCCGGACCGCCTGGGTCTGGGGGGGAGCCGGCAAGCACTTCCCCCGGACGGTTCTGACCATGCTGCGGGATCGGGGCGTGATGACCGTCGTGACCGACGAGCGCGGCAACCCGACTCACGCCCACGACCTCGCCGTCGCGCTCGCCGAACTGGCGGCGCTGCGCGGAGCGGGCATCTTTCACCTGACGAATGAACAACCGACGAGCCGGTTCGACTTCGCCCGGGCCGTCGCGGGGGTCGGTGGGTTCGATCCTGGGCTCGTCCAGCCGGTGACCAGCGCCGAGTTCCTCGCGAAGTACCCGCTCCCGGCCCGGCGACCCGGCGACTCGACGCTCGCCAATGTCCGGGCGGCCGTGCTCGGCGTTCGGCTCCGTCCGTGGCCGGAGACCGTCACGGCGTTCGTTCCCGGTCTGGCGACGGAGCTGGGGATCGGAGCGGTCGATCCGGACGTAGAGGACGCGACACAATGACGGGCTCTGACATCGCTTCTCGCATCCTCGTCACCGGCGGGGCGGGCTTCATCGGATCGGCCCTCGTCCGACTCCTGATCCGGGAGACCAGCGCCTCGGTCCTCAACGTCGATGCGCTCACCTACGCCGGCGATCTCGATACGGTCGCCGAGGCGACATCATCCGCCGCCGGGCGCTTTACCTTTCTCCAGGCGGACATCACCGACATGGACGCGATTGGGCGTGCCTTCGCCGACTTCCGGCCGACCGCCGTCATGCACCTCGCCGCGGAGAGTCACGTCGACCGCTCGATCGACGGCCCGGCCGCATTCCTCAAGACAAACGTCGTTGGCACCTTCACGATGCTGGAGTCGGCACTGAGCTACTGGCGGGAACTGCCCTCGGCCGAGGCGGCGGGTTTCCGGTTCCTGCACGTTTCGACCGACGAGGTCTTCGGCGAGCTGGGACCGACCGGCCACTTCGACGAGCAGACCCCGTACCGGCCCCGTTCGCCGTACTCGGCGACGAAGGCCGGATCGGACCATCTCGTCAGAGCCTGGTTCCACACCTACGGGCTGCCCACCCTGATCACGAATTGCTCGAACAACTATGGTCCGTTCCAGAACACCGAGAAGCTGATCCCCACCATCATCCGTTCGGCGATCTTTGGCCAGCCGATCCCCGTTTATGGCGACGGGCAGGCGATCCGGGACTATCTCTTCGTCGACGATCACGTTCGGGCGCTCTGGCGCTGCGTCCGCTCCGGTGTCCCCGGTGAGACCTACGTCGTGGGCGGGCACAACGAGCGAACGACGGTCGAGACCGTTCGCGCGGTCTGTGCCCTGCTGGATGAGTTCGCGCCGGACCCGACCATCGGCGACCGGTCACAGCTCATCCAGTTCGTCGCCGACCGGCCCGGTCACGACCGGCGCTACGCGATCGACGCGGGCCGGATCGAGCGGGAGCTCGGCTGGCGACCGGACGAGACCTTCGAGACCGGGCTGCGCCGGACGGTCCGCTGGTATCTCGACCATCCCGAGTGGTGGGGGGATGCGGCGACTCCGCGCCTCGGACTCGAGCGTGCTGCCGAGCCCACGGCCATATCGGCTGGCGCACAGACAGGAGGTTCACGGTGAAGGGCATCATCCTCGCGGGCGGTTCCGGGACCCGGCTCCATCCGCTCACGATCTCGATCAGCAAGCAGCTCCTGCCCGTCTACGACAAGCCGATGATCTACTACCCGCTCAGCACCCTGATGTTGGCCGGGATCCGGGACATTCTGCTGATCTCGACGCCGACCGACCTGGGCCGCTTTCGCGACCTCCTCGGTGACGGCTCCCATTGGGGCCTCAACCTGAGCTACGCCGAGCAGGCCGTCCCGAACGGGCTCGCTCAGGCGTTCGTCATCGGACGGGACTTCGTCGGCAACGACCCGGTGGCGCTGGTCCTCGGCGACAACATTTTCTACGGCCACGGCCTGGTCGAAACCCTCCAGGGGGGTATCTCCGGCATCCGCGACCATGGCGGCGCTAGGGTCTTCGGTTACTACGTCCGTGACCCGGAGCGGTACGGTGTGGTGGAGTTCGACGAGCGCGGCCTGGCCATCGGGATCGAGGAGAAGCCGATCCACCCGAAGACGCAGTACGCTGTGACCGGGCTCTACCTCTATGACAACCAGGTGCTCGATATCGCCCGATCGCTCCAGCCGTCGGCGCGGGGGGAGTACGAGATCACCGACGTGAACCTGGCCTATCTGCGTCGCGATGCGCTTCATGTCGAGGTGCTGGGCCGCGGGATCGCCTGGCTGGACACCGGCACCCACGAAGCCCTTCAGCAGGCCAGCACCTTCATCCAGATCCTCGAGCAGCGCCAGGGACTCAAGGTCTCCTGCCCGGAGGAGATCGCCTGGCGGATGGGCTATATCACCGCCGAGGACGTCGAGCGCTGCGCGGCGCTGTTGAAGAACGACTACGGGACCTACCTGCGAACGATCGTCCGGGACGATACCCTGGCGTCGCAGACTTCGCTCTCGGACCCGGTCGTGGCGGGGCTGAACGCCGCCGGCATCTACGGCGGCAATGGCAACGGTGCCGGCACCCGGTAGTCCGCACGATCAGCGACGGAGCAGCACATGAAGGTGATCGAGACGGCACTGCCCGGAGTGATGATCATCGAGCCGACGGTTCGCGGGGACGAGCGCGGATACTTTCTCGAAACATGGAACCGGGCGGCCTACCAGGCGGCCGGGCTGGACCTCGACTTCGTTCAGGACAACCTGTCGTCGTCGCGGCGCGGCGTCCTGCGGGGGTTGCACTATCAGGTGCCGAACGGGCAGGGCAAGCTCGTCTCCTGCGTCCTTGGCGAGGTGTTCGACGTCGCGGTCGACATCCGGCGCGGCTCGCCGACGTTTGGCCAGTGGGTCGGCGTGACGCTGACGCCGGAGGATGCCCGGCGCCTCTACGTCCCGCCGGACTTCGCCCACGGCTTCCAGGTCATCTCCCCGCAGGCACTGTTCACGTACAAATGCACGGACGTTTACAACAAGGCCGCCGAGGGCAGCATCCGATGGGACGACCCGGCGATCGGAATCGACTGGCCCGTCGCCGACCCGACTCTCTCCGACAAGGATCAGGTTGCGCCGCTGCTGGCCGAAGTCGCCGAGGATCGGTTGCCGCAGTACCGGGCTCACCAAGAACGTATGTGAGAAGGATCGGTGTGTCTTCGAGATCGATTCGGCATGATCGTTCACGGTGAGGTCATGGCTGAGCGCACACCGCGGCGTCCCACGGGCATGACCGACAAGCAGTGGGTGATGGCAGAGCCGCTGTTGCTCGCACCCCCTCTTGGCAGGACGATCGAGGCTTCCGAGGCCGACGGAAGGACCTCGGGCCAAGCCGAATGGTTCCGTGCCGCATTCACCTAACCCTCGGCGATTTCTGCCGATCCTCCAGTAGGTTGTTCATTTGGTCGAGTGTCGGCCAGGGAGGACCCTCGCGCAGCGCGCGCAGGAAGGCTTCTCCGAATCGCCTCCCGTACGGAAACTGGTCGCCACGCTCCCAACGCCACGCTGCGACCATCGCGAGAATGAGCTGTCGGCATTCGTCCAGCAGCCCTTGCTCAACGTTCGGGTACTGCGCGCAGACCGCCTTGGGAACATGGGCGAGATCGAACTCGACTGGTCCACGGCAGCACGTCTCAAGGTCGATGAACAACGGGCCATGCTTCGTGTTGATCACATTGCCTTGATGGGGCTCGCCGTGGAGAGGTTGCTCCACGGCGCCCCGATCGTCGATCGCTCGTCGCAGGTAGCTCAGTCTGCCGCTGAGGAACGCGCGGTCTCCGTCGGCGAGCTCCGGCGAGAGATCCGGGTTGGCGACAATCGCTTCCGCCTCCGCGATTCGATCCGTGAACCTTGGGATCTGTACATCGACCTTGCGCATGCCGACGTGCAGCAGCTCCAGCGCCCTGGCGTAGTCGACAGGTGGGGTGTGAGGTGTGGCGGGCTCGCAGTAGACCCAGAGCGTCACGCCGAAGCCATCGCGCCTGTGCACAACCGCGTCCGCCCGAGGCTCCAACGGGCCCACCGGGCATCCGACCTTCGTGAGCCGTCGAGCGAGTTCAACTTCGAGCTGTGCAGCCGCCTGCTCTACAGGGGCGACCCGGGCGACGACGTCGCATGGCATTAACCGCAGCGCCAGCCTGTTCGAGTTGTGGAGAACGATCGCGTCGTCGGCTGGCAGGTCGAGCGATGTGGCGACCGATATCGCAGCCGAGATCGCACGCGTGACGTCGGAGATCTCCACCCTCGAATCTTGAGCCGTCCCGGGTCTGGTGGAGGCCGAGAAACTCTGGCCCCATACGGAATCTGGAAGCATGATCGGTGATCCGGTTCGCTATCGACTCCCCTCTCCGGGCACCTGCGAGCCGAAGCCGCTTCAGCGGGAGAGCGAGCAGGTGCGCCGGAGAGGGGCCGGGGGAGAGGTCTGCTCCGCAACCGGGCTGTCGCGCGGACCCACGTGTTTAACCGCATTCCGCAGCGGCATGATCATAAGGCAAACCTATGGGAGAACGACGACGGGCCGGACTCATTGAAGAGTCCGGCCCGTTCAGCGACAGGTGCTTTGACCAGGCACGGTCAGTTCTTGACGGCCAGCACGACGTTGTGGGCGCAGAGCCGGTTGAGGCCAGGGACGCTCTCGACGACGCCCTCGGCGATCCGGCCGATCGGCATCAGCGGCTTCGGCATGAAGTCGGGGATGAAGCCGAGCGGCTTGCTCATCGCGATCCGGGCGCCACCGTCGGTAAGGCCATCGAGGACCTCCTTCTCCGGGATCAGGCGCTCCGCGCCGGTGTCCTGCGGGACGCGTCTCATCAGGATCGGCCAGTACGGGTTGCGCGGGTTATGGTCCCAGATCAGGATCCGGCCGCCCGGCTTCGTCACCCGGACCATCTCCATGAGCGTCTTGTGAACGGCGTCCCTGTCGGCGACATGGTGCATCACGGCGATGCAGTAGGTCAGCGTGAACGTGTCGTCCGGGAAGGGGATCTCGGTGCTGGAGGCAGCGACGCCGGGGATTCCGGGGCGAACGCGCGCCATCACGTCAAGCATCCCCTGCGAGTAGTCGAGGCCCGTGACCTCATACCCCGCGTCCCGGACTCGCTCCGTGAACTTGCCCGTGCCGCAGCCCACATCGAGTGTCGGGCCGGGTGTGGTGTGCGCCTCGATAAAGGCGACCCGCTTGGCCAGGTAGTGCTCGTGGACGTGAAGGGGGATCGTCTCATCGTACGCATCGGCGACAAGATCGAAGTTCGTCTGCTCGGCGAACGGGTCGAGCTGGGTCGATGTCTCTGAGGTAGCGGCCTGGCTCACGAGTGATCTCCCTTGCCCACGACACTTGATGTTGGTACGGCGGCCGCCGTCGTCGCGGCCTCACGGACACGAGGTGGCGCGGTCGGGGTGTTGTCGGCCGCGACGCGGTAGGCGGGCTTGTGGACCGGTCCGTCCGGCATCGGCCGGTGAACGTCCGGTCTCCGGGAGCGGCCGATCGTCGCGAACCGGAACTTCAGGATGAACGAAGTCATCTCCAGCCCGAGCCGGATCGCCTTGCCCATGTCGCCGGTCACCGCGCTGACGCCGACCCTGGGCAGGTAGTTGATCGGCACCTCGACGACGCGGGCGCCGGAACTGATGGTCAGCAGCATCAGCTCGGGGCCGAAATGGCTACCGCCGACACTGAAGCCGTCGCGGATGTTCTCGAGCGTCTCTCGGGTAATGAGCCGGTAGGTGCAGCCGACGTCGCTGAGATGGCTGGTGTTGAACAGGACCTCGACGATCTTGGCGACGCCCCAGTTGCCCCACTTCAGCGCGAACCCCATGTTGGCGCCACGCCAGATCAGCTCGCGGGTCGTCCGCGTCCCGAAGACGGCATCGCAGTCGTCGCTGTAGACGAGGAGCTTGACGACGTCCCGTGGCAGGAAGGTCCCGTCGGGTTCGACGAGGACCATCAGGTCACCGGTTGCCTCTTCCAGGCCGCGCCGCGTCGCCCAGCCGTAGCCCTGGCGCGTCTCGAGGACCTGCCGGGCAGAGGTCTCCGCCACTTCCTCCCAGGTTCCCGGTTCCGCGTTGTTGTTGATGACCAGGATCTCGTCGACGACGCCGGTCGCCTCGAAGCCCTCGATCACGGCCTTGATCGAGTTCTTCTCCTGATAGGTCATCAGGATCACGGAGACTTGCTTGCCGTTCCACATCGTGAAGCTGCTCCTGCTCCGCCGCGCCGTTCCGATCATCCCCAGGTGGCGGTCCTGTCAGGCGGGCCAATGGTACACGGATCACCGGGGATTGGCGCGTAGACGCGAGGAGAGTGGAACGATCAGTTGGGGAGAGATCGATTTCGCCTCCCAGAAGCTATCCGGTCATTGGACCGGGTGGGCGTAGATAGGCGGTGGGGGGGTATCAGGCGGGATCGGGCCGGCCGGCGGTTCCCCGAATGGGATGAACTGGCGCTGCATGAGGTAGAGGTAGACGGGGTCTGACATCAGCCACGAGGAGTACTCACGCTGGTCGATCTGCACGTAGGTTCCGTCACTGGGCGCGTTGGGTGAGCCGGAGATGACATAGGTCGAGTCCGTTGCGGTCGCAAAGAGATTGCTCCACCATGGGCCACCGACGGTCTGCTGTGGGATCTTGTAGCCGTTGCCGTACTCGTACAGGAAGTAGCCGTCCCAGGACGAGCCGCCGTTGAGCTTCGTCAGTGGCACACCGAGGTCGTAGTTGACATAGCGGGCGTAATCCCAGGTCGCCTTCTGAAAGACGAGGAAGTCGCGAGTCCCGACGACGGAGAAGGCCGCGACCAGCGCCAGGACCAGCCAGCCGACCGGGAGCGCCAGCCGGATGTCCTTGAGGGCCCAGAGCAGCAGGGCGATCGCGAACGGTAGCAGCGGCAGCAGGTAGCGGTCGACCGAGATGATCCATTGGGCAAAGTGGAACGAGGGCGGCATGACCCCGGCGACCTGCCCCAGGCCCACGATCAGGATCATCGCGGCGATCCCGCGCTGGGGCGTCGCCGGGCTCCCGATCCGGCCGATCGTCGCGATCCCGAACAGGATCGCGGAGCCAACGCACAACCATGTGAGCCAAAGCCGTACATTCATCATCGATGCCGCGTCGAGCAGCTCTCGCCGGCCACCGAACAGGTCGTTCGGGCCCAGCCCGCTCGTCCCGACGAACTGCGAGAGATAGGGCATCAGGTAGTTGTCGCCGATGGTCACGATGGCGCCGAAGACGACGATGACCAGCCAGCCGGCGATCGCGGCGAGCCGGAGGGTAGTGACGCGCGGATTGAGCCGCTCTCCCCGGAGGAAGATCCGTCGCCGAAGGAGGTCGACGATGCCAGCGACAGCGGCGAGGGCGATCGGCAGGACGAACAGCCCGACGATCACGGTCTCGAAATAGGTCATCCGCCGGAGCAGCAGCCAGGTCCCGCCAGCGCCAAGGTCGAAGATCTGCGTGACGAACGCATCCTGCTGCTCGGGGACACCGTGAATGAAGACCACCCAGAGGTAGTAGAGGACCAGCATGACGGCCGGAATCGCGACGACCTCGAGGAAACGGATGAGACTGCGCCGGTCGAACCAGAGCTGCCTGGTCAGGACCAGCCAGGCAACGACGCCGAACGGGATCAGCGCGCCCTGCTGCCGGACGAGGAAGGCACAGCCGGCGAAGAACGCTCCCCAGAGGATCAGCTTCCGGCTGGGCTGGTCGCTCCGGAGCCCGGCGGCGTAGAACGCGAGCGAGATTACCATCGTCGCGAGGTAGTGCGGATCGGTCATGAACGAGAACGCCAGCACGAAGCTGAGCGGATTGAAGAGATAGACAGCCACTCCAAGGGCGCTGCGGCCGTAGGTCACGCCCAGTGTCCGGAGCAGGGAGTAGAACGCGATTCCGCTCAGCAGGAATAACACGACGGTCGAGAAGCGCTGGGCACCGAAGCTGTCGCCGAAGACGAGGCCGAAAAGCCCGGCCCAGAGGACCTGGAAGATCAGGGTCGTGACGGAGAGGTCGAGGATCTCCAGTTTGCCCTGCTCGAGGAGGTGCTCCACCGAAAGCGAGTAGACCCAGTCGTCACCGACAGGGGCGGCGGTGAAGATCGGGACGATGGTCCAGGAGGCGACGAAGGCGAGGACGACCAGGACGACTGGCCAGTGTCGCTCCAGCGCCGCGACGACTCCGGTCGTCGAGCGAGTCCGGGCCGGCACGAGGGTATCCGTGGGATGATGGGCGCCGTTGAGCCGCGGCGCCGGCAATGCCGCTCCGTCAGTGACCAGAAGGGGCTGACCGGGGCTCCGCTCGGACTGGTTCCGGGGTCGCCTGGGTCGCGATGGGCGGTCGCCGTGGCGGGTCTGTCCGGGCCGACGGTGGATGCTCATGGCGGTAGCCTCTGGGAATGCTGGTCGCGAACCGGGAACGGGAGTCATTCGTCTCGAATCGTTCGGTGGACGTCATGTCCCGTTGGGTTCGAGGACGTGGCGTCGTGTTGAGCGGCCCCGCCACGGCGGAGGCACGCTTGCCTATCGCGGGCCGGGGTGAGCCGCCACATCCCCTGTCTTCGGACGCATGATACCCGTAGACCGGGTCGTGGCCTAGCAGCCAACCTTGCCGGTGGTGCGCTGCGTCCCGCCGGCGATCCCCGTGGCCAAGGCGGGGCGACATATTCAGAGAGATCGAGCGGGAAGGACGGGTACGGAATGGCAACGGGCAGTGTGACACGGCTTCTGGTCGCCAACCGCGGGGAGATCGCCGTCCGGGTTATGCGGGCCGCACGAGAGCTCGGAATCGCGACGGTCGCCATCTATGGGCCGGGCGAGGAGCAGGCCCGCCACGTCCGGCTGGCCGACGATGCCTGGCGTCTGCCGCCGGTTCGGCAGGGCGGACCGGTCGTCCCGTATCTGGACATCGAAGCTATTGTCGACATCGCCCTGAAGAGTGGCGCCGGCGCGGTCCATCCTGGTTACGGTTTCCTTGCCGAGAACGCGGCCTTCGCCGAAGCCTGCGTCGCGGCCGGACGGACATTCGTTGGGCCTCCTCCTGCCGCAATCGCCGTGATGGGCGACAAGGTCGCCGCCCGCCGGATCGCCATGCAGGCCGGTGTCCCGATCGTCGCCGGAACGGATGGGCCAGTCGGCTCGGTCGAGGAGGCACGGGCGTGGGCCGATGCCAACGGCTATCCGGTTGCGGTCAAGGCGTCCGGCGGCGGTGGCGGACGCGGGTTCCGGGTCGCGACGGGTCCGGACGAGATCGAAGCGGCCTGGCAGGGGAGCTCGGGCGAGGCGGCCCGATTCTTCAACAACCCGGCGGTCTACCTGGAGCGCTACGTTGCCCGGCCACGCCATGTCGAGATCCAGGTCTTCGCCGATCAGCTTGGCAACGTCGTCAGCCTTGGCGAGCGGGACTGCTCCGTCCAGCGGCGCCACCAGAAGCTCATCGAGGAGTCGCCGTCGCCGGCCGTCACGCCGGAGATCCGGGCGGCGATGGGCAACGCGGCCGTCTCGCTGGCGCGGCAGGCCGATTACGTCGGAGCCGGGACGGTCGAGTTCCTGCTCGACGAAGCGGGTCAGTTCTCGTTCCTGGAGATGAACACCCGGATCCAGGTCGAGCATCCGGTCACCGAAATGGTCACCGGGATCGACCTCGTTCGCGAGCAGTTGCTGGTCGCGGCCGGGCAGCCGCTCTCGTTCAGTGACGCCGACGTCGCGCTGCGGGGCCACGCGATCGAATGCCGGATCAACGCCGAGGATCCCAGCCGCGATTTCGCCCCGGCGCCGGGCACCATCGGCCGCTACGCCGAGCCGGGCGGCTTCGGCGTCCGGGTCGATTCGTCCGCCGAATCGGGGATGGAAATCCTGCCGGACTACGACTCGATGGTGGCGAAGCTGATCGTCTGGGGGAGGGACCGCACCGAGGCGGTCGACCGGATGGCCGGTGCCCTGGCTGAGTTCACCGTCGAGGGTGTCACGACGACGATCCCGCTGCAGCGCCGGATCATGGCCGAGGCCGATTTTCGGCTGGGTGGCGCGACGACGGCCTACCTGCCCGAACACCCCGAACTGCTGCGCGATCTCGACGCGGAGCCGACCGTGACGGGGAGTGGCACGGACGAGGTTCCGGTCGAGACCGTGCTGGTCGAGGTCGACGGCAGGCGGCTGACGGTCGCGGTCAGGGGCGTGGCAACCGCGGCTTCGATAGGCAACGCCAAGAGTCGGGGCAATGGCCGGTCGACGTCGAGACGCCTGGGGCGGCCGGCGAGCCAGGCGACCGGCGGGCCGGAGCTGCTCAGCTCGATCCAGGGAACGGTGATGCGGGTGGCCGTCACGGTCGGGCAGATCGTCGCGGCCGGAGAGGTTGCGATCGTCGTCTCGGCGATGAAGATGGAGAACGAGGTTGTAACCCTGACTGCTGGCCGGATCGAGTCGATCCACGTCGCGGTCGGCGACGCGGTCAGGGTCGGGACGCCTCTACTCTCCGTGACGCCCGACGCCTGAGAGGATCGGGCGATGTCCAGAATCGGGGCGCCGACGCTCAAGGCCCATGAGGATCGGCCGGTTGGCCGATCCTCATGGGTCGCTCAGGCGGCGGCGGCGATGCGGACCGGCTCGGTGACGACCTCGTCGACGACCACGTCCTCATCGCCCACGTAGAAGGTGTGGCGTGGGACGTAGGACGCGCCGACGACCGAGATGCCGAGCTTGATGATGGCCGGCTCCCTCAGGAGCAGGGCGGCGTCCTCGACGCTCGCCAGGCAGGTCAGGGGGGCGACGCCGAACTTGTCCTGGAAGCGGCCGACGGCGTCGGTCAGCTTGCGGGCGGTCGGGTACTTCTTGTCCGCGTCATACCAACCAAGGAACATCTGTGACTCCCTGTTCTGGCCGGCCGTATCACCCGACGATCGGGTTGAGCCGGGCCGCTTGTGCCTGCTGGCAACGCTCACTGGCGATGACCAGAGTCTACCAGAACACTTGTTCGTATGCAAGCTTTTTTCGGGATGATTAGATCGTACGTTCGCAGCCCTGTTCTGACAACCCCTCCAGCAGACCAATCTCTGGACCAGTGTACGTACAATCAAATGGCGTGCCATGAAGTCAACGGATTCGGCTGACGTTCCCATCCAGTCCCTCAGCTTCGCTGGAGGCGGTCCGCTATGCTTGCCGCCATGTCACGAAAGAGCGCTCGTCTCCTCACTGGACCATCCTCCGACGACATCACCACGCCCGGATTGGCCAGCCGGCAGCGCACGATTCATCGCGCCGATGGTGGTCATGTGCCCGTCCTGCTCCGGCGGTCGGTCGAGGCGCTGCGCCCACGACCAGATGGGATCTACGTCGACGGTACCTTCGGAGGCGGGGGGCACACCCGCGCCCTGCTGGACGCTTCGGCACCAACCGGTCGGGTGATCGGCGTCGATGCGGACCCCGCCGCCATCGACCGGGGCGATGCCCTGCGCCGGGAACTCGAGGCGAACCAGGCAGGTTCGTCCCGTCGCCTGACGATGGTCCACGGGAACTTCCGGAATCTGGATACCCTGCTGGCCGGCATCGGCCTGACCTCGGTCGATGGCGTCCTGCTCGATCTCGGGCTGTCGTCCTTCCAGCTCGATACGGCTGATCGTGGTTTCGCCTTCCGGTTAGCCGGCCCGCTCGACATGCGGTTCGACCCGACCACCGGCATCCCGGCCGCCGATCTGGTCAATATGCTGGCCGAGACCGAACTGGCTGGTCTGATCTATCGGTACGGCGAGGAGCATCGCTCCCGCCGGATCGCGGCGGCGATCGTCGCCCGTCGGTCGCTCGATCCGATCGCCTCGACCGCCGACCTCGCGGCCGTCATCGAGCGCGCCGTCGGTGGCCGTCGCGGCGAGACTCACCCGGCGACCCGGACCTTCCAGGCGCTCCGGATCGTGGTCAACGGTGAGCTGGACGCGCTCCCCGAGGGACTCGCCGCCGCGGTCGGCCTGCTCCCGCCCGGTGGGCGCCTGGCGGTAATCAGCTTCCACTCCCTGGAAGACCGCATCGTCAAGCGGTTTATCGCCGACGCGGCGGCCACCTGCGTCTGCCCGCCGCATCAGCCGGTCTGCACCTGCGGTACAGTCCCGTCGCTGCGGAAGGTGGGTGGGTCGATCAAGGCGACTCCGGACGAGACGGCAATCAACCCCCGGAGCCGAAGCGCCATCCTGCGGATCGCCGAGCGGCTGACGGCGGATGGCCGTCCGGTACCCGGTTCGACGCAGGATACGGAGCGGGTTTACGAGATGATTCCAGGAGGCAAGTGGTGACGCCGATGTTGGTCAGCGACCTCATCGCCGGACTCGGGGCGGAACTGCGGGGTGAGCTCCTACCGAACCGGCGGGTGACGATGATCGAGCGGGACTCCCGCTCAGTCGGAGACGGCGACGTCTTCATCGCGATCCGCGGCGAGCAGCTCGACGGTCATGCCTTCATCGAGTCGGCCCGGTCCCGGGGCGCCGTCGCGGCGATCGTCGCGCGCGACTGGGCCGATGCCGAGGGCCAGCCAGAGACGTTCCCCCTGCTCGTTGTCGACGATACGATCGTGGCCCTCCAGCGTCTGGCCCGGTCGGTCCGCCTCGCCCGTGGCGACGGCCTGATCGTCGTCGGGATCACGGGCAGTATCGGCAAGACGAGCACCAAGGAGGTCGTCGCGGCGGTCCTGAGCGGCCGGTTTCGGACCTATCGCAGCCCCGGCAACCTCAACAACGAGATCGGACTGCCGCTGTCGCTGCTCGAGGTCAGTCCGCGGGACGAGGTCGCGGTCCTGGAGATGGGCGGGGCCTACGCCTTTGGCGAGCTCGCACTGCTGGCCGACATCGCCCGGCCAGGCGTGGCGGTTGTCACGAACGTCTACCCGGTCCACCTCGAGCGGATGGGGACGATCGAGGCCATCGCCGAGACCAAGGCCGAGCTTGTTGCCGCGCTCGAAGCCTCCGGCGTCGCCGTCCTGAATGGGGACGACCCGCGCGTCCGGGCGATGGCCGGACAGACGCCGGCCCGCGTCATCACCTACGGGCTCGGGAACGACAACGATGTCTGGGCGGACGAGGTCGTGACTGACGGGCTGAAGGGCACCCGCTTCTGGCTCCATCTCGATGGCGACCGGTACAAGGTCCGGGTCCCGCTGATCGGGGGCCATGCCGTCCAGCTGGCGCTGGCGGCGTTTGCCGTCGGCCACGGGCTCGGTCTGCATATCTCCGAGATGCTGCCCGGCTTCGACAACCAGGACGTTCAGGTCCGGCTGCTTATCATGGCCGGGCCGAACGGTTCCCAGGTGATCGACGATACCTACAATGCCTCGCCGCCGTCGGTGCTCTCCGCTATCGGGCTGCTCGACGAGCTTCGCGCGACACGGACGATCGCTGTGCTGGGGGACATGCGGGAGCTCGGCGAGCTGACCGACGAGGAGCATCGGGTCGTCGGGCGCCGGGCGGCGGAGGTCGCCGACCTGGTCATCACTTTCGGCGAACTGGCCAGGATCATCGCCGAGGAGGTCATCGCGGTGGTCACGACCGGGGACGGCCCGAAGACCGCCGTCCGATCGTTCGACGAGGATCAGCGGGACGACCTCATCGCGTACCTCAAGGGCGAACTGCGGGAAGGGGATGTCGTGCTCCTCAAGGGATCGCGCGGGCTGAGGATGGAGACCATCGTCAGTGCCATCACCCTGCCGACGCCCGGCCCGGATGACCATTCGGAGCGGGCCAAATGATGATCGCCAACGGGACGGTCCTCGCCGGGCTGTCCGCGCTCCCCCTCCCACTCGCGAACGTGAGCGTCCTGCCGACCGACCCCGGCAACAACATGGCCGCCTCGCTGGGGCTCTCTGGGCTGGCGTTCGTCCTGACGCTGCTGCTCGGTCGCCCGATACTGAACTATCTGCGCCAGCGCCGGTTCGGCAAACAGGTCCGGGCCGACGGGCCGACGACCCACCTCGTTAAGACCGGCACTCCGACGATGGGAGGCGTCATCTTCATCGCCCCGATCCTGATCCTGACCGGGCTCTTCAACGTCGTCGGGCGGCTCTCGATGCTGCTCCCGATCGGCGTCCTCGTCGCCGCGGCGATCCTCGGGGCGCTCGACGACCGGCAGAGCCTGGTCGGGTCAGTGAAGGGCGGGATGACCGCCCGGATGAAGATGCTGTGGCTGGTGCTGTTCGGTCTCGTCGCCGCCCTGATCCTTCACCTGCCCGACCCCTGGGGGCTTGGGCTGCACGACATCTACGTGCCGTTCCTCGGACAGTTCAGCATCGGCTGGCTCTACATCCCGGTGGCGATGGTCGCGATCATCGGCTTCGCCAACGCCGTCAACCTGACCGACGGGCTCGACACGCTCGCCGCCGGGACCGCCGCCGTCGCCTTCTGCGCCTATGGAATCATCGCCTACGTCCAGGGGCAGGTCGGGGTCGTCGCCTTCTGCTTCATCATCGTCGGTGCCCTGATGGGCTTCCTCTGGTTCAACGCCTTCCCGGCCCAGGTCTTCATGGGCGACGTCGGCTCGCTCGCCCTCGGGGCGGCCCTGGCGACGGCGGCGTTCATGACCGGCCAGTGGCTGCTGCTGCCCGTCGTCGGTTTCGTCTTCGTCTGCGAGGCCGTCTCGGTGATCCTCCAGGTCGCCTACTTCAAGCTGACGAACGGCAAGCGGCTGTTCAAGATCACTCCGCTTCACCACCACTTCGAGGTAATCGGCTGGTCCGAGACCCAGGTCGCCATGCGGTTCTGGATGGTCGGCATGATCTCCGGTCTGCTCGGCGTCGCGCTGGCCCTGCTCTAGTCCTCGCGCCCATCCGATCGACGTTCGCCCGAGAGACAGACGATGACCGACACCCACTCTCCCGACATTACTGGATCCGGTCCGGAAAGCTCCGCCACACCGTCCGCGTTGCCATCTCTCGAAGGTCGGCGCGTCACGGTAATGGGCATTGGCACCCGTGGCGGCGGGGTTGGTGTGATCCGCTGGCTGGTCGGGCAGGGCGCTGTCGTCACGGCGACTGACGGCAAGACCGCCGATCAACTCGGCGATGCGATCCGGGAGCTGGATGGGCTCCCGGTCCGGCTGGTGCTGGGTGGGCACGACGAGGCGGACTTCCGGGCCAGCGGGGCGGACATGGTCGTCCGCAACCCGGCGATCCCGCGCCGGGCACCGCTGCTCGAGCTGGCCCGGCGGGAGAGCATCCCGGTCGAGATGGAGATGAGCCTGTTCTTCCGGGCCTGCCGCGCCCCGATCGTCGGCGTGACTGGGACCAAGGGCAAGACCACCACCTCGACCCTGATCGCCCACCTGCTCCGCGACGAGTTCCCGGAGACGGTCCTGGCCGGGAACATGGGCATCTCGGCCCTCACCCAGTTGGACAGGCTCACGCCGGAGGCGCCGGTCGTGGTCGAGCTGTCGTCATGGCAGATCGAGTCCCTGATCGAGCACCGGCTGGCCCCGCGGGTCGCCGTTATCACCAACATCAGTGAGGACCATCTCAACACCTACGACGGCTTCGCGGACTACGCCGCGACCAAGCTCGGGCTGCTGGCTGCTCAGGTCGCCGGGCAGGTCGCGATCCTGAACCGCGACGATCCGCTCGTCTGGCTGGGAGCGGGAAGGACGTCTGCGACCGTGATCCCGTTCGGCCTGAGCGACGATGGTGGCCGGGGAGCCTGGCTGTCCGGTGACCAATATGTCGTGCGGGACGAGGCCGGCGAGGTGCGGGTCGACCGGCCCGGCGGACTCCCGCTTGCCGGCGACCACGGCGCCCGAAACGCACTGGCCGCACTGGCCGTCGGCCGGTCGCTCGGCGCTCGCGACCTCGTCCTGCGCTCTGCGCTCGGCGAGTTCCGCGGGGTTCCGCACCGGATGGAGGAGGTCGGCGAGATTGCCGGCGTCCTGTATATCAACGACACCACCGCGACCGCGCCGGCCGCCGCGATCGCCGCCCTGAGCGCCTTCCCGGGCCGCCGGGTCCACTGGATCGGTGGTGGTGCCGACAAGTCGGTTGATCTCTCCCGCCTGGCGGAGACGGTCGCCCGGGACACCTGGTCGATCCACCTCCTCGATGGCTCGGTCACCCCGCGATTACGAGACGCGATCCTGACCGATGGTGGTAAACCCGCTGGCCCCTACCAGTCGATCCTCGATGCCACTCTTGCCGCCCACCGCTCGTCCCAGTCGGGGGATGTCGTCCTGCTCTCGCCCGGCTGCGCCTCGTTCGGCCTGTTCCGGGACGAGTTCGACCGGGGCGAGCAGTTCCGTGCCGCCGTCCGGCGGGTCCATGAGATTTGCGAATCCGGTGCGGCAGAGACTGAACCGACCCAGCGTCTGGTGAGCCCTGAAGGCAACGGCTGAGCGACGTTCGATTCGACGTCGTTCGACACCAGATCCGTTTCGATTTTGAGTGCGTCGCTCCTGGCCGCCTCGTACGCGACCAATGTCGTTCAGCCGGTCCCTTCTGGCCGGGAGAGCGCGGACAACAGTCCGCCACACCGGAGGTTTCTGTCCCGATGACCGATCCGAAATCTGCCCCCGCTATGCCCGACTACCCCGGTGGGCTCCCCGCGCTGGGCAGTGCCATCCACTTCGTTGGCGTCGGCGGGATCGGGATGAGCGGGCTGGCCCGGCTGCTGCACCGCTGGGGCTACGTCGTCTCGGGCTCGGACTCGACCGCCTCGGACATCACCGATGCCCTGCGCTCGGAGGGAATCGCCGTCACGATCGGCCATGACGATGCGACCCTGGTGGGGGCCGCCGATCTGGTCGTCATCACCGCCGCGATCCGGGGCGCCAACGCTGAGGTCCGGGCGGCCGAGGCGCGCGGGGTCCCGGTCATCAAGCGGGCCCGGCTGCTCGGGATGCTGAGCGATGCTCGGCGCGGCGTCGCCGTCGCCGGGTCGCACGGCAAGTCGACGACCAGCGGGATGCTCGTCGTCGCGCTCGGGGCGCTCGGAGCCGACCCCTCCTACGCCATCGGCGCCGTCATTGGCCGGACCGGCACCAACGCTGCCGCCGGGAGTGGCGAGGAGATGGTCGTCGAGGCCGACGAGTACGACTACTCGTTCCTCCAGCTCCACCCCGACGTCGCGATCGTCAACAACGTCGACTACGACCACCCGGATCTGTTCCCGGACCAGGCCGCCTACGATCGGGCATTCGTCGATTTCATCGGTCAGATCCGGCCCGGCGGGACGCTCGTCATCGCCGCGGATGACGACGGCGCCGCCCGCGTCGCCCGGGCGGCGGACCGCTCGGCGATCACCGTCGTCACGATTGGCGAGGAGCTCGGGAGCGACTGGCGGCTGGTCGCCGGCGATGCCGGCTGGCTGGCTCAGGCGCCGGACGGCGAACGCTACGCCCTGACGCTCCAGGTCCCCGGTACCCACAACGCCCGCAACGCTCTGGCCGCCCTCGCGGTGCTTGCCGCGCTCGGGCACGACCCGGCCGCCGCCGCCGCCGCCCTCGGGACATACACCGGAATCGGCCGTCGGTTCGAGCCCAAGGGCGAGGCGGCCGGGGTGACGGTCATCGACGACTACGCCCACCACCCGAAGGAGGTCGCCGCGACGATCGGCGCCGCCCGATCGCGCTTCCCCGGCCGGCGGATCGTCGTCGCCTTCCAGCCACACACCTATTCCCGGACCCACGCCCTGCTGACCGACTTCGCGACCGCGCTGTCCGCCGCCGACCTCGCCGTCGTGCTGGACATCTACGCCGCCCGCGAGACCGACACGCTCGGCGTCACGTCTCACCAGCTGGTCGATCTCATCCCGGGTGCCCAAGCTGGTGGGGCCGTCCCCGAAGCGGGCGATCGGCTCGCGGTGCTGCTCAAACTGGACGATGTCCTGCTGACTGTCGGCGCGGGGACGGTCACGGGGCTCGGCCCTCTGCTGCTCGAGAAATTGCGTGACCGGGCGGGAGCCGCGTCGAGTAGCTTGCCCGCCCGGTCAGCGCCCACCGGAGACGTGATCTCCGCGCCAACCAGAGCCGCCCGCGCCACCCGCGCGGCGGTCGAGACCGTCCCGGGAACGGACGGGCTGAAGATCCAGCGGCGGGCGCCGATGAGCCTCTACACCACCTGGCGGATCGGGGGACCGGCCGACGCCCTGATCCGGGCCGCCAACGCCGACCACCTCATCGCCGCCGTCCGCTGGGGTCGTAAACAGGGGCTGCCGGTGACCGTCTTCGGTGGCGGCAGCAACATGCTGATCCCGGACGAGGGCATCCGCGGACTGGTCATCCTTGCCCGGACCCCTGGCGAGCGAGCCGACGGGCTGGTCGAAATTGAGGACCTCGGCGACAGCGTCCGCCTGACGGTCGGGGCGCAGGCCCCGCTGTCGTGGACCGGACGCTACGCCGCCGAGCACGGCTGGGCGGGGCTGGACTGGGGCGTCGGGCTGCCCGGCACGATCGGCGGCGCGACGGTGAATAACGCCGGAGCGCATGGGACCGAGCTCAGGGACCACCTCGAATCTGTGCGGCTGTTGAGCGTTGACGGCGAGGTCCGGGACGAGCCGGCGACCTGGATGGAAGCGAGCTACCGTCACACCCGGATCAAGGCCGCTGCCCGGCCGCGCGGCGAGATCGTCCTAAGCGCGACGTTCCGGCTGCCGAAGGCGGACCGGACGACGCTGGTCGCCCTCGCGGACGACCATGCCCGCTTCCGCCGCGAAACCCAGCCGACCGGAGCCTGCGCCGGCTCCGTCTTCGCCAACCCGCCGGGCGACTACGCCGGCCGGCTGATCGAGACGGCCGGGCTCAAGGGCCGCCGGATCGGCGGCGCGCAGTTCTCGCCGAAGCACGCCAACTGGATCGTCAACACCGACCGGGCCACCGCCGGGGACGTCCGCAAATTGATCCGCCACGCCCAGGACACGATCCGGGAGCGAGACGGGATCGAACTCCGCGTCGAGGTCGAGCGGTTCGCAGCCAACGGCACCTGGACGACCGATTGGGCCGTGACGTAGGGTCATCCGCTTGCGGTGACCGGCCGCCGCAGCGGCCTTCGCCGTCAGGCGAGACCATGATCGCCACCGACGTGTCACGTCGAAACACGCTGTTCCCAGGCACCGGGACCGCTCCGTGGCATGGCGCCTGACGGCGCGGACAAGGCAAGCCATGTCCCTACAACTGCGTCGCACGCGACCGGGCACTCATCTTGACAACCGCGTAGAGATCAGGCGGCCGCCGGAACTCCTACCCAACCTCCGCCAGCCACCGCTATAGTGTCCGTTCACATTGCCGACGAGCACTGAAGGAGTTCCCATGGGTCAGCGCGGACAGACGGCGGACGGCCGGGTGCGGGTCGCGGTGATCTTCGGTGGACAGTCGGACGAGCACGACGTCTCGCTCCGGTCGGCGCAGACGGTGATCGGCGCACTCGACCCGGCCCGCTACGAGGTCGTGCCGATCGGCATCTCCCGTGACGGTCACTGGCTGTCCAGCGACGACCCGATGGCGGCCCTGACTGCCTCGTCCCCGCTGTTCCATCTGTCTGACGGCGGCTCGTCAAACGGGACGACCGACGGTGCGGCGGCGAGTCTTGTTCCGATCGACGCATCTGCCGAGGGCAGCATGACGACTGGCTTCGGTCAGGTCGTGGCTGGTCGGATCGACGTCGTCTTCCCGGTCCTGCACGGGCCGAGGGGGGAGGACGGCACGATCCAGGGCATGATGGAACTTGCCGGGATGACGTACGTCGGCTCCGGCGTGCTGGGCTCGGCGGTCGCGATGGACAAGGCGATGGCCAAGACGGTCCTCGCCCAGGTCGGCCTGCCGCAGGTGCCGTGGCTGCTCGTACAGCGACGCGAGTGGCGGAACGACCCGAACGGCGTGCGCGACCGGATCGCGACGGAGATCGGCTACCCCTGCTTCGTCAAACCGGCCAACATGGGCAGTAGCGTCGGCGTCAGCAAGGTCCACGGCGCGTCCGAGCTGGCCGAGGCGATGGACATCGCCGCCCACCACGACCGCCGCATCCTGGTCGAGCGGGGTGTCGACGTCCGCGAGGTCGAGGTCTCGGTCCTGGGCAACGAGGACCCGATCGCCAGCGTCGTCGGCGAGATCGTCCCGGCCAACGAGTTCTACGACTACGACGCCAAGTATGTCCTCGATGGCAGCGAGCTGATCATCCCGGCCGACCTGACGGCTGAGACCGTCGCCGAGATCCAGCGGGTCGCGATCGAGGCGTTCCGGGCGTTGGACCTCGCCGGGCTGGCCCGGGTCGACTTCTTTGTCGAGCGGACGACCGGCGAAGTCTGGATCAACGAGGCCAACACCATCCCCGGTTTCACGGCGACCAGCATGTACCCGCTCCTCTGGGAGGCGAGCGGTATGCCGCTGACGGAACTCGTCAATTCGCTCGTCGCCCTGGCGATCGACCGGCACGGCGAGCGAGCGTGACACGGGTGAACGGACGCAATTGGGACAGGCGAACGGTCAGCCGTCGGGATGGTCCTGGCAATGCTGGTATACTCCCGCAGATCTCCATTGCTCCCTCACAGGTCACCCATCCACATTGCGTCGATCGGGTCGCCATCGGTTCCGCCGCGACCGCGGGACTGCACGGGGGATGGCTGGCAGTGGCTCCAGGCAGGTAGCACCACGATGGGCCACGCGCGGCGCGGCCCGTTTCGGTTTCGCTGAGAAGGCCGCATGCCGGACGGTACGCGGGCGGCGTTGGTCAGGGAAGGTAACGAGAACGATGCAATCACGTGGGCAGACACCGGGCCGGGGTCAGGGCATCCGGGTCCACGGAGCGTCATCGCCTCCGGGTACGTCACGCCGTGCGGCCCCGCCGCCGATGAGCACCTTCGACGACGTGGACGAACCGGGCGACTCGCCGTTCAGCGATTTCGACACGATGCTCGATGCCTTCGCCCGGATCAAGGTGATCGGAGTCGGGGGGGCGGGCGGCAACGCCGTCAACCGGATGGTGCTGTCCGGCGTCGACGGGGTCGAGTTCGTCGCCGTCAACACCGACGCCCAGGCTCTCCTCAACAGCCAGGCGCCGATCGCGGTCCGGATCGGCGACAAGCTGACCAAGGGCCTCGGCGCCGGTGGCCGGCCCGAGGTCGGCCACCGCGCCGCCGAGGAGAGCGCCGAGAGTCTGGACGAGATCCTCCGCGGCAGTGACATGGTCTTCATCACCGCGGGCATGGGCGGCGGCACCGGCACCGGGGCTTCTCCGGTCCTCGCCAAGATCGCCAAGGCGGCTGGAGCCCTGACCGTCGCGGTCGTCACCAGACCGTTCGACTTCGAGGGCACCCGCCGCCGCCGCTCGGCCGACGAGGGAATCGCGGCGCTGCGGGATGTGGTCGACGCGCTGATCACGATCCCGAACGAGCGCCTGCTCCACATGGTGGACCCGAAGACGCCGATCACCGAGGCGTTCCGGATCGCCGACGACGTCCTGCGCCAAGGTATCGCCGGGATCTCGGATCTGATCACCAAGCCGGGCATCATCAACCTCGACTTCGCCGACGTCAAGACCATCATGCAGGACGCCGGCTCGGCGCTGATGGCGATCGGCCACGGCCGGGGCGAGAACCGCTGCATCGACGCCGCCCGCGAGGCGATCGAGAGCCCGCTGCTGGAGATGAACATCCAGGGCGCGACCGGGGTGCTCTACAACATCACGGGAGGCAGCGACCTGACGCTGATCGAGACCAGCGAGGCCGCCGATATCATTCACGCGGCCGCGGACGAGGACGCCGAGATCATCTACGGCACGAGCATCGACGAGTCGCTCGGCGACGCGGTCACGATCACGCTGATCGCGACCGGATTCGATGACACCGTCAACCAGCAGCCGTCCATCCGGCCCGGCGCGTCGCGGAACACCGGTCGCGGTTCCCAGCCGATCCAGCCGGAACCCTACGGCCGTGAGCCGTACGGCCGTGATCCCTACGCCCGCGACCCGTACCGGCAGGAAGCCGCATCCCGGCCGGAATCCGGCTATCGCCAGGAACCGGCGCCCCGGCCGGAGCCGGCCTACCGGCGAGAGGAGCGTGCCGACCGCCAGGAGCGGTCCGAGCGGCAGGAACGGTCCGAGCGGCAGCGCCCGGCCTCCCGGCAGCAGGCCCAGCCGCAGCCGGTGATGCCAGACGACGACTGGGGCAACGACGCCGCGATCATCCGCTTCCTCCGGGATCGCTAATACGTCGCCCGACGGGACCGGTCGCCGACCGGTCCCGCTCGCATTTTCCCGCCGCCGGACGATCCTGACAGGATTCCATGACCGATGCGTTGCCCGTTCTGCCAGGCCAGAGATTCCCGCGTCCTCGATAGCCGTGAGCAGGGCAACGGTGGAGTGATTCGCCGCCGGCGCGAGTGTCTCAACTGCCACCGTCGCTTCACGACCTACGAGCGGGTCGAGGGTGGCGGGTTGATGGTCGTCAAGAAGGACGGCCGCCGGGAGGAGTTCAGCCCGGCCAAGCTGCGTCAGAAAATGCGGGTCGCGCTGACCAAGCGGGCCGTGCCTGAGGCGGACGTCGAAGCCGCCATCGCCCGGATCGAGGCCGACCTCCTGGCCGAAGGGGTTCCCGAAGTCCCGTCGACGCTGATCGGCGACCTCGTCCTTCGGGAGCTCAAGGGGCTCGATGAAGTCGCCTACATCCGGTTCGCCTCGGTCTACCGCTCATTCAAGGACATCGAGGAACTCCACCGCGAGATCGAGGGGCTCCGACCCTCCGCGGCCGGAGGGATCGTTCGTCCAGCCGGGCTGCGCCGGCGTGTCCGCCCGAGCAGCCCGATCCGCCGGCCGAGCACGACGTCGGTCTGATCGAATTCAGTCCTTCCGGTGCTCCTTGCTGACCTCCCTGCGGGCCTCCTTCGCCGCCTCGGTGTTGGCGACGTACTGGGTCTCGCCCTTGCTGTTCCTGACCTTCTTCGCGTCCGCTTCCTTCCGTTCCTTCGCGCTCATCCGGTCCCAGGCCTCCTTCGGCAGGTAGCGGTGCATCTCCCCGTCGCGCTCGGCCGGCTTGCCGTCGGCGGTGGTCCACTCTTCGTCGCCCCACTGCTCGAGGTGCTTCTAGTCGTCATCCCGTTGCTCGGTGGTATATCCGCCACCCCGCTTCTCGTACTCATGGACGAGCAGCTGCGACTTGCGGGCGCTCCACTGGCCCGGCCGGCCACCCTTGTCGCCCTCGCGGACCTCCGCCTTGATCTTCTCCCGGAGCTCGGGCTTCGTGTACTTCTCATCGTCCTTGCCGTGATGAGCGGACCCGTCGTGGTTCGTCTTCCCGTCGTGATGCCCGCTGCCGTGCGCGTCTGCGGATTCGTGATGGCCGGTGGCGGCGTGGTGCCTCTGCGTCTCATGCTTCTGTCTGGTCATGCTGTCTCCCGTGACTGGTCGCCGGAACCGCGCTGGGATCACCCACCGCCTCCAACCGGGTGCAATGGCCGTGCCAGATCATGAACCAGGTTGAAGAGTCCGCCGGTGGCATCGATGCGGATGGTCTGTCCAGTCAGCCCCGCCCGATTACGCCTCACTGAGGCTGACGGCCGCATGGGCGATCGGGCACTCGCGGCAGCGCCGGGGAGCGCAGAGCGTCTGGTCGAGGTGGATCAGACCCTGCTGCCCGCGGGCGCCGAGCCCTGTGAGGCGCTCTGCCCCGGCGACCTGACCGATCGCCCGGCGGGTAACGGCGTTGCCGGCCGGTCCGGCCAGCCGCTCCCAGATCAGCGCGGCGCCATCGAGCAGAACGGTGTCGCTCGTCTGCTGGGCGAGGGCGAGGGCGAACGGCAGCAGGGCGCTCGCCAGGACCGCGCCGGCTCGGTCCAGCCCGATACCCGGCGTCTGGTCGGTGCCCGACAGCTCGCGGAGGTGCCCGGCGAGGTCGGGCAGGTGGCCGGGCTGGTCGGCGGCGATGGCGGCGCGGGACCGGATCGGGTCGAGCAGGGCCGCGACGAGCCCGCCGTTGCTAAGCGCGTTCGTGACCAGCGCCGCCCCGGCGACGAGCCGGGCGGCGGGATGGTTCGCCGGCCGGACCCGCGCCCGGGTCCAGGCGGTCGGTGACATCGCTGACGGCCGCCACGGACCGCCGAACCGCTCCCACGCCGCCTCGCACCGGGCAACGGCGTCCGGGTCGAGATGCGCCAGGCTCGCCTCGGTCGGACTGAGCGGCAGGAACCCGGCCACCCCGAGCAGGAGCGCCCGGGCGGTGTCGTGGCGGCCGTCGTCCGGACCAGCCAGGATCGCCGCTTCGAGGTCCGCCAGCGGAAGGAGCTCCGCCAGCGCGACCATCGGCTCGCGGTTCCGCTGGTAGCCGAGCCCGTCCATGATCCCGGTGTAGAGGACCTGCGCCGGCGACTGGGCGGTGAGCTGCGCCTCCAGCCGGGCCGAACGGCCCGCCAGCCGGACATCGCCGAGCCGGAACAGCACCTGCCGCGCCGTCGCTGGCTGGTCCCGAACGAGATCCGGAGCGCAGGCGGCGCCACCGAAGCGGGACCAGTCGTCGGTCGCGACGCCGCCGCTGTCGAGCGGGGTGGTGAGCAGCGACCCGACCGCCACGACTGGAACGATGGTGCCGTCGTCCCGCCGCGTCTCGCTGCCGTCATCGTCCAGCACGACGTGGAGGATGACGTCGTTGTAGCGCGAGTCGCTGGCATGGCCGTGGTCGTCCCAGCCACGGGTCGCGAGGTGGATCTCGATGCTGCCGCTGCGCAGCTCGCGGCCGTCGAGGGAGATCATCGCGTCGCGGAAATCCGGCCCGAAGCCATGCGTCCAGGTGCCGCGGCTGATGATCTCGACGGTGCGACCCTCCCGCGTCCGAAGCGTCCCGGACAGCGACTGCGCCTGCCAGACGGCCGAGAGCGCGATCTCGCGCGGGGCGGTCGCCGGCGTTGAGGTGATCGGTGTCGCCACGGTGCGTCATCCCCTCGTGTCGCTCGTCGTCGGGCGGCTCTGATCCCATCCGAATAACATGTTGGTGTTGCTGCATACGATAGCAAAAACCGGTACGGACGGAAACCGCAGCTTGCCGGACTCCCGCAACGCGGGCTGTCCTCACGGGAACAATCCCGACGGCGTTACCAACCGAGCCGCGATGAGTCTGTATGAGTGAGGGCCCTCACCGGCGAGCGAACCGTCGCTCACCACAGACTCCCGACGGAAGCTATCCGAGCATGCCCGACCCGATACCGGGTCCCAACGTCTCCGAAGACACCATGACGGACGAGCAGCTGGCCCGGCTGGCTGGCGTCGACCGTTGGGCATTCGCCCAGCTCTACCGCCGCTGGGCCGAGCCCGTCTATCGCTACTGCTACCGTCGCCTGCTGTCCCGGGAGGCGGCCGAGGACGTGACCAGCCAGGTCATGACCCGTGCGCTCGCGGCGATCGGCCGCTTCCACGGCGACTCGTTTCCGGCCTGGCTGTTCACGATCGCCCACAACGCGATCGCGTCGACGGTCCGGCGCCCGTCGTACCGCCTGACCGCTCCGCTGGCCGACGATCCGCCAGTCGCCGACCCCTCACCGGGACCGGAGGATCTGGCGTTGGCCAGCGAGGCGTCCCGCCGGCTCTACGCGGCGCTGGCCGTCCTGACGCCGGAGCAGCGGCAGGTGATCGAGTTGCGGCTGGCCGACCTGACCACCACCGAGATCGCCCAGGTGATGGGCCGATCGGCCGACGCCGTGAAGATGCTCCAGCACCGGGCGATCCGTCGCCTCCGGACGGAACTCGCCCCACCAGAATCGAACGCCACCTGCCCTGACCCGAAGGAGTCGTCGCGTGTCTGACCGAAACCGCCCTCATGCCAATGGCCGAAGCGATCCCGCCGGCCTCCCCGCCGGGAAGCTGGCCGCCTGGTGGGACCGGCGATCGGCAGAACGGCGCACCGGGTCGTCCGACACCCCTGCCGACCGGCCCGTGGCCGTCGTCGCCCAGCTCGAAGCGCTCGCCCGCGCCGACGAGATGAGCGCCCCACGGCCCGGCTTCCTCGATGAACTGGAGAGACAGATCATGCAGACGCCAACGGCCGTCGTGCCAATTCCGATCACGACTCGACATCCGCAACCATCACCGACGACTCTCGTCGGCCGACCCTCTCGCCAAGGTCGCGGCTTGGTCGATATATTGACCGTCGCGGCGGTCCTCGCGCTCTTGCTTGGCGGCAGCTGGTCGGTCCTCAATGACCGGGCCGACGCGCCGACGCCGGGTGGCCAGAACGGCGTTGCCGGAGTATCGACGCCTGACGAGGCCGCGACGTCAACGCCCGAAGGCAATCGGATCGTCGCGCTCAACCAGCCGTGGGTCGAGACGCTGCCTGACGTGGCGATCAATGGTGTGCTGCCAGTCAGCACGTCCGCGTGCGTGACGCCGTCGCGGCCGCCCGGGTCGGTCGAGGCCTCGGTCCGGGAGCGGCGAGCGCTCGGCGATGCGGCGCCGACGTTCGAGCCGATGTTCGTCTCCGGCGCGCAGATCAATTCCTCCAGACTTCCGCCGGGGAGCGACGCGGACGTCGAGGCGATGACGGCGTTCTTCCGCCAGCTCAGCGCCTGCCGCTTCGAAACCGGCGAGCGAAACGGCACGCAGCTCCTTCCGTACACCGGCGCGTACTGGAACCTGTATGCGGATGAGGCGTTCGGCTTCGATGGCGCCACACAGGTGGATCGAGACGTCGACGAGGTCGTCCGGGAGCAGTACTTCTTCCAGAGCACTTATGTTCATGGGTGGTCTTATCCCGCGACCGTGCTGGACGTTCGTCAAGTCTGGCCGGACGACGAGGGCCGTCCGCGCCTGCTCGTTACCACGAACGGTTCCAACCCGGGTGCGGGCGCGATCACCAGGATCACCAGTCTGATGGTTCAGGAGGACGGGCAGTGGCGCTTCCTGATTCCCGACACTGCGCCAGGCGACTACGGACGCCCGGTTGCGGCCTTCGTCGCCGATGTCCTGCTCGGTCGGGACAGCCATGGCCCGCAAGGTCCCGGCAACTGGAACAACCAGCTCGAAGCCAACTTCCCGGTCGCCATGACGATCGCCAACGTCGGTGAGACGCCACAGCAGGTCAGCGTCGCGGGGCAGGATCTGGGGATCGTCGCGCCAGGTGAGGCAATCCTCGTCCAACCGTTCAGGATCCGGCTCGACGCGATCGAGGAGGGTGAGGACTACTTCACCTTTACGGTTGAGTCGCTCGACCTCGAGGCCGCGCCCGATGCTCCCGATGCCCGTCCGATGACCATCGCGGTCTACCGGGCCGAATCCCTGCCGTATGCGCCGGAGGAAGCTGGCCGCGCCACTCCGGCGGTCTCGGATGCGGCCGGGACATCGCCACTTGCGACTCCGGAATCGACTCCGGTCTCGGTCACGGAAGCTGATCAGGTGAGTCATGTGGCCGATCTCGTTTAGCCGTTGTGGTATGTCAACGATCAATGGCTGGGTCGGGACACCCCTGGGTGCGGTCTCATCTCCCTTCTCCGGGCACCTGCGAGCCGAAGCCGCTTCAGCGGATGAGCGAACGGGTGAGCCGGAGAAGAGGTCGGGGGAGAGGTCTGCTGCAGGGCAGCGAATCTGGCCTGACAGACCAGTAGGCGACATTGAGAGCAACAGTACGACCGGCCAGTGCGGGAGCGGTTACCTTGCGCTGGCCGGTCGCTTGATCTCGAACCAGACCTACTTCGTGGTTGGGGTCTCCGAGCCGTAGATCGTTGGGATGAAGCGGTCCTTCGGCGCGTTGCCGGTTGCCCTGGCGCGGACGGCGAGCGCCCGCTCGACCCGCTCCTTTTGCTCGGCTGGCAGCCGGTCGATCGCGCCGAACGGGTCTGGCGTCGCGGCGGTGGCGATCACGTCGTCGTCGTCCGTGACGATCGCCGTCCGCATCCGGTTCATGTGAGCGGCTCGCAGGACCTCGCGCTCCAGCTCGGCGAAGTCGATGTCGGTCCGGTCCGGCTCCGCCTCGGCGGCGGCCCGCGCCACCGGCAGGAGCCGGGCCAGCCGGGCGGCGTCGGGCGGGTCCTGAGCCATCGCCTCCCTGATCGCCTCGGCCAGCGTGACCCGGTCGACGACGCCGCGGACAGCCGCCCAGTCGAGTTCGTCCGGCAGGCTGCCACCGATCGACGCGACCTGCGTCAGGGCACTGACGATTGCCACGTCGTCGCCGCTGCCGATCGCCGCCGCCAGGGTCGAGGCGGCTTCCTCGCGGGAGGCCAGCCGCTCGATCCGGCGCCGCTCGACGGCGCTCAGGCGGGTCAGGGCGCCGTCCGGGACGTCAGCGAAGGCGCGGCCCAGGGCGCGGGTGTCGCGATCACGCAGCGCCCCACGCACATCGGCCAGCCAGGCCAGCCGCCGGGTGGCGAGATTGACCCGGGCCCGTTCCCGGGTCGAGAGGATGTCCGTCCCCGAGCCGCGGACATCGAACAGCGCGGCGTCATAGGCGCCGAGGATTGCATCGTCGCGGTCGGCGTCGATCGCCGCCATCAGGTGCGGCCAGGCCAGCGCCTGGAGTGCCCGCCGGTTGATCTCCGGTGGAATGTCCCCGATCTCGGCCAGCCGTCCGGAGATCAGCAAGTCGGCCAGCGCCTCCTGGTCGTGCTGCCGGATCGCATCGTCAAGCTGCGTCCGGGTTGTTGTCCGGGTCTGCGCGGCCCGGACGGCCCGGCGGGTCTGGAGGGGAACGATCACGCCCTGGCCTTCGCCGATCCGGACCGCTTCGATCAGCGCGTCGTCGTCGCCGTGGGCAAGCGCCGAGCCGATCTGGTCGCCGAAGTGGACCTGGAGCGCGTCGGCGGCCGGGATGCCGAGGTCGCCGACGAGGGAATCGCCCTTGAGCGACGGCCAGTACCGGGCGACCGTCCCGACGTCCCGCGTCGCGATCGCACTCCGGACCCGGTCGGCCGCCTCCGACCGGCGCCGGGCGACTTCGGCGATCGGCTGGAGCCGCCTGGCCGGCGGGAACGAGGCGAGGTCGTGGCGGTGCCAGAGACGGAGGAACTGAACCGTATCGTTGTTCTGAGCCGCCCGCTGGGCCTCGCCGATCGCGGCCTCCCGCTCCAGGTTCCGAATCTGGTCGCCGAACAGCTTGACCGCCGTCTCGTCGTCGGCCAGCCGGTGCTCCCGCCAGTGAGTCAGGATCGCGTCCGTGTCTCCGCGCTGGATCAGCCGCTTGAGCTGCTCCCGGTCGGCGGACCGGACCAGCTCCTGTGACGGTGCGGTCCGGGGCCGGGTCGGCATCTGGGCAGCCGGCGCCTGAGTCACTCGCTCGCTCGCGGACGGGGCCGGTGGTCCGGCCAGCGTCGGTGATTGCCTTGGTGATGGCGGTCCGGCCTGGGACGGTCTTGCCATTGTCGCACGCGCGTCAGTGGACCGGTCACGCGACGGCGGTGCTGGGCGCGCCGTGGTTCCTGACGCGGAGGATGGCGTGGTCCTGACGACCCCGGCCCAACTGCTGGCGCCGCGTTCGTCGGAGGGAGTCGTCTCCGCCGGTGGGAGTTCCGGCCGGGTCGGAGGAGTGGGGCGTGCCGTCGCCGGCCGGGGCGTCGCGGTGCCGGTGCGGGGCCGGAGGATCTCGCCCAGCGCCGGCACGTCCTCCGGTGCGGCGCCGCACGCCTCGGTCAGTCGGGCCAACGCGCTCAGGGTGGCCGGGTCGCGGGTGAGCTTCCGGACCTGTCCGATCAATTCGGATGAACCGGGATTCTGCAGGTCCCAGGACGAAAAGAGCAATGCGCCGTTCGGTTTCGTGCTGTCGTCGCCGTGGTTGGCCCGAAGTTCCGGATGCTCGGCGAGGACGCGGAGCGACGTGTAGATCAGCAGCGCGGCGAATGGGTCCCGGAACTGGGCGCCGACGCCGGCGTTGGCCCGTGGATGGGTGTAGGCCGAGGCGGAGCGGGTCAATGGCCCGGCGATGTGGCCGGGCCACTCGGCGGTGTCGTAGTCAACGAGGGTGAGGCCGATCCCCGGCCGGACGAGAATGTTGTCCCCGGTGAGGTCGCCATGAGCGAACGATGCGCCATGGAGCCGGTCGGCCGTGCTGGCCCAGGCCGTCGCCAGCTGGCCGATGTAGGCCCCGTCGCTGGCCGCGGCGGCGCGGATCACGGTCGTTAGCAGCGTTGGCGCCATCACCCAGCTCATCGCCATCAGCGGGTAGCGCTTCAGCCGGCTGTCCGGGCCGGGGACGGTTAGCGCATCCGGGACCAGCTGGGCGTCCGGGATCAGGACAGCTGCCTTGCCATCCCGCAGCGGGGCGAGGGCGGGGTCGGTCCCGATCCGGCGCCAGGCATCCGCAATGGTGGGGTTGAGCGTATCCGTGTAGGGAACCCGGAGCGCGAGGGCGCGTCCGTTCGCCTGCCTGAGCTGGTAGACGGCGGCGTCGGTCCCGGCGAGGCGAAAGAGCTGGCGACCGGTCGCGGCGATCTGGCCGCCGCCGAGACGCGGCAGTGCGATGACCCAGCGGTCAGGGGCGAGCATGGCGGCGTTGAGCGATTCGAGGGTAGGCATGGGCAACCTGATCTGTTGAAGCGCGGGCCCGGCGCGGCGTGATCCGGAGCGTGACAGGATGGTACATTGACAGGGAGCAACCGCGATTGTAGTTCACCCCGTCCCCGCGACTACCTGTCTCGCCCCCCAAGCGGTGCCCCCGCCGGACAGGTCTCTCGCGGACGTGATGCGTTTCCCCCGAGTAGCGCTCCCGGTCGTTGCCCACTAGCGCGCCCGGCGACACGCCGATGACCGTGGTCATCCCCTCCCGACCGGGGCTCCCCGGCCAACGATTGGCAGCAAACCCATGGTGACCAACTCCCCGGCCATCGACCAGAAGACCGCCCGGATCCCGTCGGTCGAACCTGACCGGGAGAACGGCCGGAACGTCCCTGCCACCTTGCCGCCGCTGGAGCCGGACGACACCCCGATCTACCGGACGCCGGGCCGCGAGTTCGAGCTCCTGACCAACGAGATCGGGGGGCTGGCCGGCTCGATCCAGGAAGTCGACGCCCGCGCCGCCGAGCGCCTCTCCGACCTCTCCGGCGCGCTGGGCAACGAGGAGTCCCGGACCCGCTGGGCCGACGTCGACCTCCGCCGGGCCTTCAACACGGAGCGGATCGCCCACGCCTGGGCCGTCCGAAAGGAGGGTGGCTACGCTTCGGCGCTGATCGAGACGATCGCGCGGATCCGGAACGTGCTGGTCCTGCTGCCGCTGGCCGTGACCTGGTACGCCTTCTACGAGGCCTCGCGTGCCTATGACACGTACCTCAGCCGGGTGCCGGAGCAATCCGGCACCCCGATGCTGGTCCTCTGGCAGCGCGGCTTCGGTGGCGAGTTGCCCGTCTGGAGCCGCTTCTCCTCGATCGCCCTGATCGACGTCATCCTGATCGGTCTGATCATCGTGATGACGTTCGTCTCCGAGGGCCGCCGTGACAAGCGCGACGACCAGATCGCGCTGACCGCCAACCGGTTCCAGACCGACCTCGACAACGTCCTCGGCGCGGCGACCGTCGTCCTGGCGCCGGACCGGGCCAACCGGACCGCCCTCCTTGCCCAGAACGTCGAGCGGCTCGCCTTCCGGTTCGACCGGAACAGCCAGGAGCTGCTCAACCGGCTTCAGGTCGAGCACGACCGGCTGGAGCTGGTCGCCAACCGGCGCGAGCAGGAGTTCTCGGACTTCGCCGTCTTCGCCTCCGGGATGCGCTCGGGCGCCGAGGAGACGCATCGCCTGCTGATCGACCTGCGCCAGGTCTCGATCAGCCTCCAGAACGCCCTGGAGGACATGACGAGCGAGGTCGGCGTCTCCGGCGACCAGCAACGGACGCTGCTCCAGGCCGTCGGCAACCTCGAGCGGATCGTCGCCTCCGGCATCCAGAGCGACCAGGCCGTCACCCGGCAGCTCAGCGACGCGGCCAACAATCTGGCCGACGCGGCCGACCGGGCTCTGACTGGCTCGGAAGCCGCCGCGCAGGCTGGTCGGATGGCCGGTGAGGCCGTCCGCGGGATCGCCGAGGTCGCCGCGATGCTGGCCGAGAGTCAGGCCCGGGACAGCGACGGATCGGCCCGCGAGTCGGAGTCCACGACCCGGCTGGCCGAAGTCCTCCGCAGCAGCATGGCCGGCGTCTCGAACAGCTCCAGCCAGCTTGGCGACATCGGCCGCATCCTGACGCAGCTCCGCGACGAGTTCGCCCAATTGTCCGATCACTCGTCGGAACAAACGGCGCGGCTCTCGGCCATGCTGGAGAGCGAGACTGGCGTCGCCGGACAGCTCTCCCAGGTCTCGCGGGACCTCGGTGCCTCCGGGATGGCCGTCGCCCAGCGCGAGCGCGAGCTCCGCGGTGAGCTTGGCCACCTGATGCAGCAGCTTGGCACTGTCATCCAGACCCTCGACCGCTTCGCGCACCAGCTTCCGACGACCGACGCCATGCACCAGGCCTTCGCCTCGGCGCTGCGACAGGAACTCAATGGGCAGGGACCGCGCCCGGTTCCCACCGGCAACGCGCCGTACAGTCGTCAGCCGGAGCGGTTCGAGCCGAACGACCAGGCCAACCGTCCGGCCGCCGGTGAGCGCAGCGGCGGATGGTCCGGCGGCCGTCGCCCCGGTCAGTAGTCGCGTTCTTCATCGCCTATGTCCCGGCCCGGATGAACGGCCGGGAACCGGCTGATCCCCCTCGTCGCGCTGTGTCACCAACGATAGGAGTCGCATGAGACCGCGACGTCGCGAACGTTCCATGTACGAGATCGGCGGCTGGGTGTTCGCCGATCTTCTGCTCGCCCTGACGCTGATCTTCATGGTCAGCGGCACCGGCGACCCGCCACCCACCCCGACGCCGACCGCGACCGCCAACCTCTTGGCGACCTCCGACGCCCAGGTTGCCCAGCTCCAGGGGCAGGCGGCCGAGAACGCCCAGACCGCCACCGCGGACGCTCTGGTCGTCCAGCAGACAGTCGCGGCCAACGCGACCGCCGACGCCCTCCTCGCCCGGCGGGCGACCGCCTCGGCGCAGGCTGCCCAGACCCGCGCCGCTCAGACGGATAGCCAGCGGGCGACGGTCGACGCGCAGGCCACCGAGGCGGCGCTCGAGTCACAGGCGACGATCTCCGCGTTCGCCACCGAGCAGGCCGGACAGGACTCCAGCGTCGCTGATCTGACTAGTCAGCAGGCAACGGTCAACGCCGCCGCCACGCAGTCCGCCGCGACTTCGCAGGCACAGGCCGTCCAGGCGCAGGCGACCATCGACGCCCTCAGCACCCAGCAGGCGGCCAGCCAGGCTGATGCGGGGACGCTCCAGACCGCCGAGGCCAACGCTCAGGCTGCTTCCGCGCAATCGACCCAGCAGGCCGTGGCGCTCCAGACCGCGCAGGCCCGGATTACCTTGCAGGACCAGTCCCAGTCCATTCTGGAAACACAGGCGGCTGGCGCACTGGCGACCAATGAGGCGCAGGGCGCGACAGCGGGCGGTCTCAGCAATCAGGTCATCCAGCTCCGGATGCAGTTCGATCGGCAGGGTTTGGCCAATAACAGCCCAGGCGCCCTCGACGAGGCCCAGCAGGAGATCGAGGCCCAGATTGGGCCCTACGCTGATGCGGGTTGTCAGATCGGTTTCATGATCCTTGAAGGAAACTCCGGGATCAGCGAGGGCAACGCGCTTGCCGATCGTGTTTTCGGCCTGATCCAGCAGCAGTACCCCGACATTGCCAGTGAAGCCGGCAGTTATTCCGCGGCAAACACGAACGAGGATGGACGGGTGGATATCCAGATGACCGTCTACGAGGGGTGCCCACTCATCGACTCTGGCCAGGGTTAGATCCAGGTCGTTGTGATGGCCCCGATCGACCCGCCCCGTGCGCGAAGGAAACATGAGGGTCGTCGTCGGAACGGGTGATGCGGACTGATTTTCGGTGCGTACGATCCAACTCGATAAGGTCGCGTGGTTCAGACGCCGGTTGGTGCGCTCGGGCAGAAACGCCGCTGTACCGGGCCGTTCGCAAACGGGACCAGAATAAAAATGCATCAGCCGTGATGTAGGGACATGGCTTGCCTTGTCCGCGCCGTCAGGCGCCATGCTTCGCTATCGCGACGCCGCGATGGTGAACACTGTTATCGCCCGATGGGGCGATGGCCGCTGCGGCGGCCGGGCTCGTAAACTTCGCCCCTACGGAACGCCCACCCTTGGCTTTGCGATGATCGTCCGATGAGGCGGAATCGCCAGCTTACGGATGCCGCATCGCCTCTTGATAGGCCCGCAGCGTCGCTTCGGCCGTCAGATCCCACGAGAACTCGGCCGCACGGTCCAGGGAGCGTTTGCGGAGGCGGCGGGCGAGCAGGTCGTCGGTCAGGACGTGGGTCAGGGCGGCGGCGACAGGATCTGGGGTGGGCTCGACCAGCAGCCCGGCGGCGCCGACGACCTCTGGCAGGCTCGTCCGGTTGGCGGCGATCACCGGCACGCCGCAGGCCATCGCGTCCAGCGGCGTCAGCCCGAACCCCTCGTAGCTCGACGGGGTGCAATAGACGGTGGCTCCCTGGTGCAGCGGCAGGACGTCCTCCGCCAACACCTTGCCCGTTAGGATGACGCGCCGCTCCAGGCCCAACCGCCGGATGATCGGTTCGAGGTCGGGGAACACCCGCTCGTTGCCGGAGTGGGGGGCGCCCCCGATCACGAGGGTCACCGGTCCCTCCCCACACTTATTGGAATCGGTCGTGGCGACGGTGTGGGCGAACGCCTCCACGAGGATCGGGAGGTTCTTGCGGGCATCGAAGCCGCCGATGTTGAAGACATAACGGCCGGGGATGCCGTAGCGTTGACGGACACGCTCGACGGCGAGCAGATCGCTCTCGCTGATAGCGGGACCGTAACCGGGCGTTGCGGCCAGCGGGATGATGGCGATCCGGTGACGCGGGAGACCGAGGATCATGACGATGTCGCGAACGGTCGCCTGTGACGGAGCGATGATCCGGCTGGCTCGCCGGAGCCAGTGCCGCGCCAGCGCCAGCCGCAGGCGGACCACGCGGCTGCCCTGGTACTCGGGGAGGATGTAGGGAATCAGATCGTGGATCGTCACGACTTCGGCCGTCCCGCGCCGCGGACCGATGACGGGCGGTATCTGATGGGGGATATGGACGACATCGGCCGGCGGTTCGAGATTTCGGGCCGCCCGGGCAACACCGACGGATTCCCAGGCCAGGCGGGATCGCCGCGAATCCAGCGGTCCGGGAGGTGCGAGGGAGATCAGGTCGAGCCCGACCCCGATCCGCTCGGCGGCGCCTGGAAGCGCGGCGGTCAGCTCCCGCACGTATAATCCCGTACCTGATGACGGAAGCGACAGAAACCCCGTGTCGAGCGCGATCCGCACCTTGACCCCCGTGCTATCATTAGGGAAGTATTGGAGGCGCCCCGGCGCCAGAGAGGAACCCAACCAGATGACCAAGCCAGTCGACGTCACCGATACCACGTTCAACCAGGAAGTGCTGCAGGCCGACGAGCTGGTCCTCGTCGACTTCTGGGCCAGTTGGTGTGGCCCGTGCAAGGCCGTTGCCCCTATCCTGGCCGAGATCGCCACCGAGCAGGCCGGGACGGTCAAGATCGCCAAGGTCAACATCGACGAGAACCAGCAGTACGCCGCTCAGCTCGGCGTGACCAGCATCCCGACGATGGTCGTCTTCAAGAACGGTCAGCCGGTCGACAAGATCATTGGCGCCATGCCGAAGCAGGCGATCATGTCCCGCGTCCAGCCGCACCTCGCAACCGCGAACGCGTAATCTGTCCTCTCGTTCGACAGCGACACTACGGGAAGCCCCGCTGGCTCATATGGGCCAGCGGGGCTTCTCGATTTCAACAACCAATCGACCGGCCTCGGCCACGACTGGCCGGGCATAGCCCTATCCGCCGGCGATGGCGCCGATGATCCAGAACGGCTCCTCGCCGTTCGCGACCTGATCCGGCAGCGGGGTGTCGAGCGGCTCGTGCGACATATCCCGTTCAAGGACGAAGAACCGGACCATCGGCCGGCGCTGCTTGGTCTGGTGGTCCCGGATCGTGCCGAGCAGCGCCGGGTAGGCGACCTCGATCGCATCGATGATCGTCCGCTGCGTCACCGGCCCGTCGACCGGGACCTCGATCTCGCGGCCCGTTCCGGCCAGGGCGCGCAGGTGTGGCGGAAGCTTGACCCGGATCATGCCAGCGTCTGCGCTTCCACCGACATCACCGCTGGGAAGTCATGGACGATGGCCGTCCAGTTGTCCCCGGAGTCGGATGAGGCGTAGACCTGACCGCCGGTCGTGCCGAAATAGACGCCACAGGATGCGAGCCGGTCGACCGACATCGCGTCGCGCAGGACGTTGACGTAGCAGTTCTCCTGAGGCAGGCCGTTGGTCAGCGGTTCCCACTCGTTGCCACCGGAACGGGAGCGGTAGACCCGCAGCTTGCCATCGGGCGGGAAGTGGTATTCGTCGCTGGTGATCGGCACGACGTAGATCGTCTCGGGCTCGTGGGCGTGGACGCCGATCGGGAAGCCGAAGTCGCTCGGCAGGTTGCCGCTGACTTCATGCCAGCGGTCGCCGGCATCGTCGGTCCGCATGACGTCCCAGTGCTTCTGCATGAAGAGCGTGTCCGGCCGGGACGGGTGCATCGTCAGGTTGTGGACGCAGTGGCCGACCTCGGCGTCCTGGTCCGGGATGTACTCGGACCGGAGCCCCTTGTTTATTGGGAGCCACGTTTCGCCGCCGTCATCGGAGCGGAAGGCGCCGGCGGCGGAGATCGCGACGACGATCCGGTCCGGGTTGTCGGGATGCAGGATGATCGTGTGGAGACAGAGCCCACCGGCGCCCGGCTGCCAGCTGTTGCCCGTGGTGTGCGTCCGGAGGCCGTTGAGTTCCTTCCAGGTCTGGCCGCCGTCCGTGGACTTGAACAGGGCGGCATCCTCGACGCCGGCGTAGACGGTATCGATGTCGTGGTAGGAGGGCTCGAGGTGCCAGACGCGCTTGAAGTCCCATGGGTGCGGCGTGCCGTCGTACCACTGGTGGGTGCCGGTCTCGCCGTCGTAGGCGAACGCGTTGCCGATCGTCTGCCAGGTCTTCCCGCCGTCGTCCGAACGGTGCATGATCTGGCCGAACCAGTCGCTCGCCTGTGACGCGTAGATCCGGTCGGGATCGACGGGCGACGCCTTGAGATGGAAAATCTCATAGCCGGGGAAGTGCGGACCGGCGATGTCCCACTCCTCCCGGGTCTCGTCCGCGGTCAGGATGAAGGCGCCCTTGCGTGTGCCGACCAGTACCCGAACAGCGCTCATGTTCTGCTCTCCTTGCTCACCGGCGAACCATTCGTCACGAGCGATTGGCGATCGCCCGATCACCTGTTCTATGTACGTACAGTATCGCTCGGGCGGCGATGACGCAAGGGGGGCACTTCTCCGATATTGCGGAATGTTGCCGGTCGTTCATGGCGACGCCGTTGTCGATCAGGGCAGGCAGACTGCGGTAGCGCAATCGACCTGGCTAGGCGACGATGCGCCGTGCGTCGCCCACGTTGTCCGATCCATCGTCCCGGTTGCCACAGGGAGCGTTCGTCGCCATGAGTCGAGTCCCGTACAAGTACGCGGTCGCCATGATCAGTGCGATTGGGCTCTTCATGGCCGTCCTCAACAACACGGTCATCAACGTGGCGCTCGTGCCGATGCAACAGTCCTTTGGCGTCCCGCTCAGCCAGGCCCAGTGGATCATCACGTCCTACTTCCTTGCCCAGGCCGCCGTGATTCCTGTCGCGGGCTATCTCGGAATCTGGTTCGGCCAGAAGCGGACCTACATGGCGTTCCTCGGCATCTTCGTCGTCGCCAGCGTCCTCTGCGGCGCTTCCACGTTGCTGCCCGACGACGTCGCCTACCCGGCCCTGGTCGTCGCCCGGCTGATTCAGGGCATCGGTGGCGGTGCGCTCTTCCCGCTGGCGACAGCGATCACATTCGCGTCCTTCCGGCCGGAGGAGCGGGCCTCGGCGTCGGCCTTTATCTCGATCCCGGTCCTGATCGCGCCGACCCTCGGCCCGACGATCGGCGGGCTGATCGTCGACAGCCCGCTCGGCTGGCCCTGGATCTTCCTCGTCAACGTGCCGATCGGCGTCACCGGCATCATCCTGATCGCCCGGGTGCTGCGGCCGGATGCCGACCCTCGGGTCGAGACAGCGACATCGCCCGTCGCCAGAATCCGGCAACCGTTCGACTGGACCGGGCTGCTGACGAGCATGGCCGGGATCGTCCTGATCGTCTACGCCTTCAGCCTGGTCGGAGCGACGAGAGGCGGCTCGCAGACCGCTGACCAGCCAGCGGGCGAGGTCAACGGCTGGGGGTACGGGCCGTTCTGGGCGCTGGTCGTGGCGGGGCTGGCGACGCTCGGCTTCTTCACCTGGTACGAGCTCCGCCGCGCCGCCGATCCCGTCCTGAATCTCCGCCTGTTCGGCTCCCTGACCTTCCGGGTTTCCTCATTCCTGACCTGGGCGGTACGGGGAATCGTCTTCGGCAGCTTCTTCCTGCTGCCCTTGTTCATGCAGCAGTACCGCAGCTTCTCCGCCGTCGAGACCGGGCTGATCCTGGGGGCGCAGGGGATCGGGGCGGTGTTCGGGGTGCAGAGCGGTGCCCGGCTGTACGACCGGGTCGGGCCGCGTTGGTTGGTCCTGGCCGGCTTCACGGTCCTCACCATCAGCACGTTCTGGTTGGCCACGATCGACGCCAAAACAGCCTATGGGGTGTTCGTGCCGATCCTGATCCTGCGCGGAATCGGGTTCGGCTGGAGCAACCTGCCCCTCCAGACGACGGCCTTCTCCGAGATTACCGGTCCGGCCCTGGCCAAGGCGACCTCGCTCTACAACGCGACGGCGCAGGTCTTCAGCTCGGTCGGCATCGCCGTCACCACCACGCTCTTCCTCGGCTACGTCGATTCCCACTCATCGCTCGTTTCCGATCTCGGGCTGGAGGATGGCACGCTCGCCGCTGGGTCTGAGGCCTTCCGGTACACGTTCCTGTTCCTCGGCGTCGCGACGGGGCTCGCCGGTCTTGTCGCACTCCTTCTGCCGCGCAAGAGCATCCGGCAGCAGCAGGAACAGGCGCGGGCCGACGAGGCGCTGAAGCCTGGTGCCTCAGCCGGTCCGGCCCCGGCCGAGTAGTGGTCCTTCGGTCCCGGACACAGAGCGACGGGCGGGGAAAATCGCTTCCCCGCCCGTCGCGCTCGTCGTGGTTCCGGTGTGATGTCATGCGAGGCTGGCGCTAGCAGGACATCGCGGTATCGACGGTCCCGCCGAAGTCATTGGTCCAGTAGGTTCCGTAACGCGAGCCGGCGTTGTAGGCGCTGGCGATCCCGATGGCGTGCAGATTCGGGTTCAGCATGTTGGTCCGATGACCGGGGCTGTTGATCCAGCCTTCGACGGTCCGGGCCGCGTCGCTGTAGCCAGCCGCGATGTTCTCGGCTCGGGTTCCTCCGCCGTAGCCGTAGTTGCTGATGTTCTGGCTCCATGTGCCGATGCCCGGCAGGTCATGGGAGAAGTAGTCCCGGTTCGCCATGTCCTGGCTATGGAAGTCAGCCGCCGCGGTCAGGGTTGGCGAGAGCGTCAACGGACCAACGCCGTTCCGGGCACGGAAGTCATTGATCAGACCCAGCATGACGAGTTCCTCGCCCGTCGGGCAGGCGCTCGACCCGCCGCCGGTCGTAGGCGCCCGCGTCGCCGTCGCGGCGACCGTTGCCCGTGGTGTCGAGGTCGCTCGAACCGTGGTGGCCGTTGCCAGTGGCGTCGAGGTCGCTCGAACCGTGGTGGCCGTTGCCAGTGGCGTCGAGGTCGCTCGGACCCGCGTCGTGGCGGTGGCCTGAACCGGCACGTCAGTAGCGGTGGGCTCGACCGGCACATTAGTAGCGGTGGGCTCGACCGGTATTGAGGTGGCTTCGATGGGGACGTCTGTAGAACGGGGCGGACGGGTTGGGCGCGGTGGACGTCCCGTTCCAGCGGCTGACACCGAGTCCTCCGAGACGGTGTCGGCGGCCGTATCCGAAGATCGAGCCGGACGAGTTGGACGCGCCGGACGTTCACCTGACACGGTCCCAGCCGAGGCATTGCTGGCGGTCAGATTCGGCGTCCCGTGCGTGGCTCCGGAAGGCAGCGCCCCGGTACCGAAGGCGATGACGAGGGCGAGCATGGCCGCCAGCAGGCGGACCGCTACGCGTCCGATGGGATGATGCTGAGACATGAGTCCCCCGAGGATATGAAGCGAAACACCGCCGGTCCGTCGCGTTCCCGGCAGGCCAGCCAGCCTGTTCGGGGTTCAGCCAGTCGCCACGGCGCGGTGCCTGGCGTTGAAGCTACGCTATCGGGTGCCTCGTGACCATGACCCGTTTGGACCATCAGCGTCAATAATTGGGTTTGAGCAATTGATCGCCGACGGTGCGAGACTTCCCGGCTCTCCGGCCTGTACTTTCTGAGTCCGTGATTCCCGTGCCTCGGGAAACGGTCGGGGTCCGCCTCTCACATTGGGAATCGGACCTTGATGGAGGACGTGAACCGGATCTCGAACCGGATCAGCGGACGGCCTTCTCGCGCTTCTCCATGATCGTGGTCGAGTGACCCGCGTCCAGCCGGGCGCGTGGGTCGATGTGCGTGATCGCATGGTTGACGGCGGTCACGGCCTCGGCCGCGCCGGTGGCGATCAACTTGAATTTGGCCGGGTACGCGACGATGTCGCCGGCGCCGTAGACGCCAGGGATATTCGTCGCCATCGTCGTGTGGTCGACCACGATCTGGTTGCGCTGGAGCTCGAAGCCCCAGGTCTTGAGCGGCCCGAGGTCGGCGACGAAGCCAATCGCGACGATCAGTTCCTCGGCCGGAATCGTCGTCTCGGTCCCCTCAGCGTCCCTGTAGGTGACGTTGGAGAGATGCCCGGTCGCGTCGCCGCCGACGGCCACGACCTCGCAGCCGGGATAGCGCAGGTCGACGTGGGACGCTTCCAGTTCCGCGATCGTCGATTCGTGGGCGCGGAACTTCGACCGGTGAACGAGGGTGACGTGCTTCGCGACCGGCTCCAGCGTCACCGCCCAGTCGGCGGCGGAATCGCCACCACCGACGATGACGACGTGGCGGTCCTGGAAGTCCGCGACGCGCTTGGCGAAGTAGTGGACGCCGCGGCCCTCGAAGTCGCCGATGCCCGGCGCCTCCAGCCGCTTCGGCTCGAAGGCGCCGACCCCGGCGCAGATGATGACCGACTTGCTGAACCGCTCTGCCCGGGTGGTGCCGAGCCGGATCATCCCGTCCGGCAGCCGCTCCAGCTCGCGAACTTCCTCGTTGAGGTGAACCGTCGGCTGGCCGCGCCGGGACTGGACGAGGCACTGCTCGACGAAGTCCTTGGCGAGGACCTTCGGGAAGCCCATCACGTCGTAGATGTACTTCTCCGGATAGATCGCCGTCAGCGCCCCGCCGGCCTCCTCCAGCGAGTCGATGATCTGGACCCGGGCGCCACGGAGTCCGGCGTAGAAGGCCGAGAACAGCCCGGTCGGGCCGGCGCCGATGACCGTGACGTCGTAGAGGTCGTGATGCGGCTCGTGGCCATGGCCGTTGCGGGACGGGTCTGGGATGGTCATGGCGTGGGAATGTCCTTGGAGCGGTGGGCGACCGGCGAATCTGATCGGAACCAGCTCCGGGCGGCGCTCGAGTGGGTGGGAACGGCACCGTCGCGTCGCTGACGGACGAGGCCTTGCCAGCGAGCGCGTCGTTGCTGGCGGGAACGCACCATTCTAGGCAGAGAGCACAAGGTGATGGAAGGGGCCTCTTCGGGCCGCATGGTGCCGGGATTGGCTCCCCGGTACAATGACCGCCGAGTACAACTGTACGCCGGAGGACCGTCGCGATCCCAACGGATCGGCGGACCGGTCCGTCCGCAGCGCCCTTTCCTAAATGCCCAGCACCATTCTCAACAGGGAGTAGACACGCATGTCGGACGTCGCGACCACGCCCAAGTCACGCTTTTCCACGCTCTACTCGCGCAAGGCCCAGGCACTGCCGGACGCCCCGCGGATGGCGGGAAGCAAGGGCGCGCCGCCGAGAATCTCGTTCATCTACGGCTTCCCGGACGCCGCCTCGCTGCCCGGCAAGGCCGTCGCCGCGGCAACGGCCCGCGCGATGGAGCGGTCGGCCGACAAGGCGCTCCAGTACGGCGGCGTCCTTGGCGTTCCAGTCCTGATCGACGAGCTGCTCGCCAAGCTGAAGAAGGACCAGAAGATCGAGGCCGGGTCGGAGAACGTGATCATCACCTCCGGTGCGTCGCAGGCGGTCGAGTTGATCCTGGAGGCCGTGATCGACCGGGGCGACATCGTCCTCGCCGAGCAGCCGACGTGGTCGGGCTTCAACGTCGGCGTCAACAACATGGGTGGGGTGGTCGCGCCGATCGCGATCGACGACCACGGCACAAACGTCGACCAGCTCGCGCGGGAACTGGCCCGGTATCGTGATGCTGGCACGCCCGCCAAGTTCATCTACGTGATTCCGAATTTCCAGAATCCGACCGGTGTCACGATGACGCTGGAGCGCCGCAAGCGGATCGTCGACCTGGCCGAGGAGTTCGACACCCTGATCATGGAGGACGACGCCTACTTTGACCTCCGCTACGAGGGCGAGTTCCTCCCGACGATCTACTCTCTGGACGGTAACCACCGCACGATCTACCTCGGCACCTTCTCGAAGATCATGGGCGCCGGGATGCGGCTTGGCTGGGCGATCGCCCCGCTGGAGCTGATCACCAAGCTCTCGATCCTCAAGATGGAGGGCGGCTCCGGTATCTTCGCCTCGTACGTTGCGGCGGAGTGGGTGCCAAACCACCTCGCCGACCACATCGCCGACCTCCGGAACATCTACCGCCAGCGTCGCGACATCATGCTCCAGGCCCTGGAGCAGCACATGCCGGAGGGCGCGACCTGGACGCGGCCAGACGGCGGCTTCTTCATCTGGGTCACGCTCCCCGAGAGCCTCGACGCGTCCGAACTGGCCCCGATGGCCCGCGAGCGCGGCGTGGACTTCCTTCCCGGCGCGGCCTGCTTCGCCGGCAAGGGGGGCGAGAACACGCTCCGCCTGTCCTTCTCCTTCGCCACCGACGAGCAAATCCCCGAGGGCATCGAGATCCTCGGTCAGATTATCAGCGACGAGCTCCGTGAGCAGGGCCGGTAACCGCCCGGCAAGAAGATTCGCCCTGAACAGAGACGCCCCGCCGATGGTCTGGCGGGGCGTCTCGAGTCGTCGTATCGAGCTGGACGACGCGCAGCCATCTCAGTAGGCGAGCCCGACCATTCGTCCCTGGTCGTGCTAGATCCCCAGGCCCATCCGCTGCCGCATCTCCTCGACCTTCGGCCCGGCGATCGCCCTCGCCCGGTTAGCCCCCTCCGCCAGAACCCGGCGGACCTCGTCCGGGTTGGTGTTCAGGGCGGTCAGGCGCTCCCGTATCGGCGTCAGCGCCGCGACGACGACTTCGGCCAGGTCGCTCTTGAATGCACCGTAGCCCTTGCCCTCGTAGGCCGCCTCGATCTCAGGGACTGTCTGGCCGCTGAGCAGGGAGTAGATCGTCAGCAGATTGTTCAGGGCTGGCTTGTCCGGGCCACCCCGGACCTCGCTGCCGCTGTCCGTGACGGCCCGCCTGATCTTCCGCCGGATGGCCTCCGGCTCATCGATCAGATAGATCACCCCGGCCGGCGTCCCCGTGCTTTTGCTCATCTTTTTCGCCGGGTTGTCGAGCGCCATGATCCGGGCGCCTTCCGGCTTGATGTCCGCCTGCGGCAGCACGAACGTCTCCCCGTAGCGGCTGTTGAACCGGTGCGCGATGTCGCGGGTGATCTCGACGTGCTGCTTCTGGTCCTCGCCGACGGGAACCGACTCGGCGTCGTAGAGGATGATGTCGCAGGCCTGCAGGATCGGGTAGGTAAAGAGGGCCGCTGAGACGTCCTCGCGCCCAGCCGACTTGTCCTTGAACTGAATCATCCGGCGCAGTTCGCCGAACTGCGTCACGGAACTCATCAGCCACTGCGCCTCGGCGTGCGCGCTGACGTCGGACTGGACGAACAGGATCGACTGGTCCGGGTCGATCCCGGCGGCCAGGAAGGTTGTCGCCAGCTCCAGCGTGTTGGCCCTGAGCTCGACCGGGTCGGTTGGCAGCGAGAGGGCATGGAGGTCAACGACGCAGAAGATGTTGTCCGAATCCTCCTGCTGGATCACCCAGTTCCGCAGCGCCCCGAGGTAGTTGCCGAGATGCAGGTTGCCGGACGGCTGCATGCCGGAGAAGACCCGCTTGCGGCGGGTCGGGCTGGTCGCCTCGGTGGCGGACGTGATGGACTCGATCGGCTGCGCGACCATGTCTGTCTCCTGAAGAGGGTCTTCCGGCCGCGAGTGAACCGGCTGGGCAACGGAATCGCCCCGGAGCGACGACTCACGGGGCGGCTCGACTGCCGGACAGTATAGGCAAATCCGTGGATGTCAGGTTGGCTCGGCCAGATCTTCGCACCGGTCCGCCGCCAGCCAGGTCGTCCCGAATGCCCGCATGCTCTCGATCACGGGCAGCAGGGCGTGTCCCTTGTCCGTCAGGGAGTATTCGACCCGGGGCGGGACCTCGGCGAAGCAGTGGCGATCGACGACGCCCGCCTCCTCCATCCGCTTGAGCCGCTCCGAGAGCGTCTTGGGGCTGATCCCGCCGAGGGACCGCTCCAGTTCGCTGAACCGGCGACAACCTTCGGCCAGGTCGCGCACGATCAGCGGGGTCCAGCGGTTGCCAATGATCCGCGCCGTCTGCTCGACCGGGCAGCCGATCGCCGAGGTCAGGTCGCCGGCAGTGATCGTGGTGCGTTTGGATGTCATAGTGACCATGTTCGCCGTCTTTCCCGCCGCTGGATGAGCCGCTAGGCTGACTCGGGACATCGTTCGCGGCACCTTTTCGAATGGTCCATCGAACTCCGATGGACCAAAAACGCTGTCCAGGCAAGTAACTATAGAAATGATAGCACCGATTGGCCGTCTCCGCGATTTGGAGATGGTTTGCCGAACGTTGCTGACTGACCATGGGAGTCCAGAATCCATGTCGACGAATGACCACGCGCTCTGGGACGGCTGGTTCTCCGTCACCCGGCTCGAACCTGGCGTGACGATGATCGGCGAGCCGCTCCACGCCGAGGACCCGAAGAGCTTCCTCATCGAGGGGTCCGAGCGGGCCGTGCTGATCGACACCGGAATCGGGGTCGGTAATCTGGGTCGGCTGATTCACGAGTTAACCCGGCTGCCTGTCACGGTCGTGGCCAGCCACGCTCACTGGGACCACGTCGGCGGCAACCGCTGGTTCGCCGATGTCCGGGCGCCGGTCGGAGCCCAGGCCGCGCTCCGGGCCGGCTGGGACGACGAGCGGATGCGGCGGGCGCTCGACCCGTCACAGTTGAGCGGCCCGCTGCCCGAGGGGACCGACCCCGCCCACGCCGCCATCCCGCCGCTGTCCGACGTTGAGACGGTTGCGGATGGAGATGTCATCGACCTTGGAGGTCGTACGCTGGGGGTGATGGCCGCGCCGGGTCACGCCTCGGAGCTGATCGTCCTGCTGGATCGGGCGAACGGCATCCTGTTCGGCACTGACGCGGTCTACGCCGCTGGTCTCTACGCCCAGATGGCCGACAGCGACCTCACGGTCTACCTGGCGACATTGCGACGCCTCAGCGTTCTGGTGCCGGAGCTGAGAGTCGTCTACTCGTCCCATGGAACGGTTCCCTTCGCGCCGGAGCTGATCCTCCGGATGACTGACGCGATGGAGGAGGTGATCGCCGGGCGGCCCGCCGACGGCGAGGAGGCCGGCGGGTTGCGGCACGACTTCGGAGCGTTCGGAATCATCACCGCGGCGCCGGAAGCCTGACGGCCGCCGGTTGCGTCGGTCAGGCGAAGCAGGATGGCACAATGCCGGAGCGCCGTGTGCCGCCTGTCGAATGAATGAGTCGGAGAGGGAATGCGTCACATCAATCGGCTGATCGCCTATCTCGTCGCCGGGCTCCTGGCGGTCCTGATCGCCGGGTTCATCTCGCAGGAGCGGCTGATCGGCTACGAGGACCGGGCATCGGTGCTGATCTTCGCGCTCGTCCTCGGGGCGATCAACGCCTACATCCGGCCGGTGATCCAGTTGCTGGCTCTGCCGCTGAGCTGCCTGACGTTTGGCCTGTTCTCGCTCGTGGTCAACGCCGCCCTGTTCGGGGTGGCCGCCTGGCTGGTCCCCGGAATCACGGTCAGCATCCTCGGGGCCCTGGTCGGCGCGGTCATCACCGGCATCCTCAGTGGCGTCATCTTCAGCATCCTGGACGAGCGCTGATGGCCAACGAGGTCCAGTCGACCCATCCGGACGGCCCGGTCTGGCCGACCGAGCAGCGTCGCTTCGTCGCTCCGCTGACGATCGGCGTCATCAGCGACACCCACGTCTACGCCCGCGGCAGCCGCCGCGTTCCGCGAGAGGTCCTCGATCTCTTTCACCGGTTCGACTGCGGGCTCATCGTCCACTGCGGCGATGCCAACACCGGCGACGTCCTCGATGAGCTGGCCGGGATCGGGCCGCTGATCGCGGTGGTCGGGAACAACGACGAGTACGAGCTGGCCGATCTGCTGCCCGACGAAGCATGGTTCGATGTCGGACCGCACCGGTTCGTCGCCATCCACGGACACCTCCCGAAGGGCCAATCGGCCCGAACCAATGCCCGAACGTTTGCCGACCGGGCCGACTGCGTCATCTACGGCCATAGCCACGAGCCGGTCATCGAGCGGCAGGGCCGGGCGATTCTGTTCAACCCCGGCTCGGCGACCGACCGGCGCTGGCACCCGCACTTCGGCGTCGGACTGATCCATGTCACCGAGGCGAAGATCACGCCGGAGCTCGTGCTCTTCCTGGATCCGGCCCATCTCGTCAACGTCACGCCGGAGTAATGGGAAGGCGAGGCGAATCGTCCCGTTGCCCTCCAATACTGTGCGGGATACCCGACCACGCGGCGCGACTGCCCGATATACTCTGGTATCGCGAGATAGCGGCGTCGCTCGTCCTGTCGGGCCATGTCCGTCGGTTTCAACCCGGCAGTCCCAGTCGTGGACCAGGCCGGGGCAAGGGAAGAGGTGGAATATGGCCATAGGAATGCAGCGACCGGCCCTGGCTGATGCCGAGGCCGGGGTGATCGACCTCTCGTTCCTTCCTGATCTGTCGCACCCGACCGATCTGCGGATCCCGGGCCCGACACCGCTGCCGCCATCCGTCGTCGAGGCGATGCGGACGCCGATGGTCCAGGGGCGATCGCCGCAGATGTCGGCGTTCTACCTGGAGACCCTGCGGCTGGCGCGGGAGATGCACCGCACGGACGGTGAGGTCCTGATCTGGGCCGGCACCGGCTCGGCCGGCTGGGAGATCCCGATCGTCAACCTGCTGGAGCCGGGCGACCCGGTCCTGGCGATGGTCAACGGCGACTTCGGCGACCGGTTCGCCAAAGCCGGCATCGCGCTGGGGCTCGACGTCCGCCGCGTGGACATCCCCTGGGGACAGGGGGTGACCGAGGAGGACCTGCGCACGGCGCTGGTCGCCTACCCGGAGGTCAAGGCCGTCTTCCTGACCCACAACGAGACCTCGACCGGCGTGACCAATCCGGTCCCGGAACTCACCCGAATCGCCCATGACGCTGGCGCGATGGTCTTCCTCGACAGCGTCAGCGGGGTTGGAGCGATCCCGCTGGAGATGGATGCCTGGGATGTCGACGTCGTGCTGTCGGGCTCCCAGAAGGCGTGGATGTGCCCGCCGGGTCTGACGATCATGGCGTTCTCGCCGAAGGCGCTGGCCCGTGGCGAGGCACTGGAGGGCCGGGGCTTCGCTCGGTACTTCTTCGACCTGGCCACCTCGCGGGACGCGGCCCGGGATGGCTCGACCGCCACGACCATGCCGCTGACACTGATCTACGCCTTCCGCACGGCACTCGAATTAGTTGCCGCGGAGGGGCTTGACGCGGCCTGGGCGCGACACGCCCGGCTCGGTGCGCTGACCCGGGAGCGGCTCACCGCCCTCGGCGTCGAGCTCTTCGCCGACCCGGCCTACGCGTCGGACAGCGTGACGACATTCCGCACGCCGGCGGGCTTCACGGCCAGCAGCCTGCGCGACGCGATCCGTGACCAGTCCGGGATCGAGATCGCCACCGGCCAGGGGCCAGTCAAGGAGTCCGTGAACCGGGTCGGCCATCTCGGCTGGGTTCACGAGACGGAGATGCTGCGGGCCTTCGATGCGATCGGGGAGACGTTGCGAGGCTAGACCCGGAGAGGAGCCGTCCATGTTCACGATCCGGCCGGCGGTGATGGGCGATGTCCCGGCGCTGGCGAGTCTCTACGGCCAACTCGATCTCGTCCACGCGGGCGCCGAGCCGACGCTGATCCCGACGCCGGAGGAACTCCCGCGCCGGACCGAGGACATCGAGGAGACCGTCCGTGATCCACTGGCGCCGATGTTCGTCGCGGTCCAGTACCCCGATGAGGGCGAGGGCGACGGGCAGGTAGTTGGTTTCGCCAAGGTCCGCATCCGGCAGCTCAACCGCTACTGGAAAGTCGAGCGGATGCCTGAGGTCGATGAGCTCGCCGTCAACGAGGCGGTCCGGGGCCACGGTGTCGGCCGGATGCTGATGTCGGCGGCCGAGGAGTGGGCGCGGGGCGCCGGCTACCCGGAGATCTGGGTGGCGGCCTGGTCGTTCAACACGCCCGCCTCGACGCTCTACGAGCGGCAGGGCTTCGAGCCGCTCAACACGCGGTTCCGCAAGCGGCTGGTCGACATCGGGTAGCCCACGGTCCCATGCGCACGGTGGTGTCAGGTGGCTGCCCGGCCGAAAGGAGGAGCTCCAATGGTCAGCGTGGCGATCCGGCGGGCCGTCGTCGGTGATCTTCCGGCCCTTCGCGAGTTGTACAGACAACTCGACGACGTCCATGGCGAGGCCGAACCGGACGTCGTCCCGATGCACGATCAGGCACCGCGAGCCGTGTCCGATATCGAGGAGCAGATCGCGAACGACATCGTCCTGGTCGCCGTCGGCATGGACGACGACGAGGCTGGACCAGTCGTCGGGTTCGCCCACATCAAGGTCATCGATCTTGGCCAGTACTTCATGTTCCCGCAGGTGCCGGAGGTCGAGGATCTTTCCGTCCTGGAGGAATATCGCGGGCTCGGAGTCGGCAAGCGTCTGATGCGGGCGGCCGAGGAGTGGGCGACCAAGGCGGGCTATGCCGAACTCTGGGTCAGCGCCTGGACGTTCAACGAGCCCGCCGCGAGACTCTACCGGCACCAGGGCTTCGTCCCCCTCAGCACGCGGTTTCGCAAGCGGTTGATCCCGGAGCCGACCCCGAAGCGTTCGCCGGAGCCGGAAACGGTCGCCTGATCCAGGGTGACAATGATGTTCGGTTCCTTGGCGTCAGGGGTCAACCTTGCGTGAATTGGTCGGAAATCGGTATACTGTCAAGCGCAATTCCCCAACAGACGAGTCGCCCCCTGCCACGAGCACGGGGTTTGATGTCAGCGGGGTTTCTGGCACTGACCAATGGTTCTTGAGGAAGGTGAATGACCGCCTTGGATATTCGCGAGCAGCAGGTTGATCCCGCGGGATCGGCAACACCCGCGACGGTCGCCCCGGAGTCTTCGCCCGAAGCTGGTATCGCCACCAGCCCGGAGCCGGGGGCTGCTGTAGCCGTCGCTGAGGTCGCACCGTCGCCGAACGGCAACGGTGTGGCCAGTGACATTCCGGCTGAAGAGACACCCGTCGCGGCGTCCGCGGCGGTGGCCGATGCGGCCGGCACTACGGAGCCCGAGCAGGGCGAAGTGACCCAGCCCGGCACGGAGGTCGCACCGGAGGACACCGATACGGCTTCAGCCGGCTTTGAGCCGGCCGCCGAAGCCGCTCCGGTCGAATCCGCCGCGGAAGCCTCGCCGGTGGCCCCGGCGATCGACTTCAGCGGCGATGAGCTTGGCGATGTTGCCTCCATGATGGAGGCGTTCCTCTCCAACCCCGAGCATGACTACAAGACCCTCAAGTATGGGGACGTCATGGATGGGATCATCATGCATGTCGATCGGGACGAGCTCTTGGTCGACATCGGCTCCAAGGCCGAGGGCATCATCCCGGCCAAGGAGTACTCCGACCTGACCCCGGGGGAGAAGTCGGCGCTCGCCATCGGCGACACGATCCTCGTCTTCGTGGTGCAGCCGGAGAACCCCGAGGGGCACCCGATCGTCTCGATCAACCGGGCGCGCCAGGAGAAGAGCTGGCGTCGACTCCAGGAGATCCACGACGCCAACGATGTCATCGAGGCCGAGGTCACGAATTACAACAAGGGTGGCCTCCTCGTGAACCTCGACGGCGTCCGGGGCTTCGTCCCGGCCAGCCAGGTCACGGAGATCCGCGGCGGCGACGACGCGAGCAAGCAGGCCGACATGGCCCGCCTGATCGGGAACAAGCTGCCGCTGAAGATCATCGAGATCAACCGCCACCGCAACCGTCTCATCCTCTCGGAGCGCCAGGCCATCCAGGAGCGGCGTGACGTGATGAAGGAGCGGCTGATCGCTGAGCTGAAGGAAGGCGAGATCCGCAAGGGCCGTGTCTCCTCGATCTGCGACTTCGGTGCCTTCGTCGACATCGGTGGAGCGGACGGCCTCGTCCACCTCTCCGAGCTGTCCTGGAGCCGCGTCCGCCATCCGAGCGAGTTGCTGCGGATCGGGCAGGAAGTCGATGTCTTCGTCCTCGGGATCAACGCCCAGGACAAGAAGATCGCCCTCTCGATCAAGCGGACCCAGGCCGAGCCCTGGAGCCAGGTCGCCTCCAAGTACGAGGTCGGCCAGCTCGTCAGGGGCAACGTCACCCAGCTCGCCAATTTCGGTGCCTTCGCCCGGATCGAGGACGGTATCGAGGGTCTGGTCCACGTCAGCGAACTCGCCGACGAGCGGATTACGCATCCGAAGCAGGCCGTCAAGGAAGGTCAGGAGCTCCTGCTCCGGATCATCCGGATCGACCCGCAGCGCCGCCGCATGGGCCTCAGCCTGCGTCGCGCGCTGGATACCCCGGAGCCCGAGCTGATCGAGGTCTTCGGCCCGGATGCCATCGAGCTGCGTGAGCGCATCATCGAGGAGATCCGGCAGTCGCTCGAGGCCGAGGGGATCGAGTATCAGCCCAGCCGTAACGGGTCCGGCGCCTCGCTCGAGGATCTGGATTCCGGCAACCGCGATCGGGACCGCGATCGCGACCGCACATCGACGCAGTCGTCGGACATCACCGGCGTCCTTCCGAGCACGGAGCATCCGAACCGGCCACTGGCCGAGGACCTCGTCACAGCCCGGAACATCGAGAACTTCCGGATGCCGACCGAGCGCTCGCAGCCTGCCCGTCCGCAGCGTGAGCGCCGGCCGGAGCGACAGGTTGCCGCGGTGGAGACTGGTGACGAAGGCATGTCCGCCATGGAGCTTGCCTTCGCCATGGCCGGAGCCCAGTTGGAGGAGGCCGGGAACGCGGCGTCTGCTCCCGCTGAAGACGCGGCACCGGTTCCCGCCGAGGACGCGGTCGAGACAGTAATCGACAGCGTTGCCCAGAATGCATCCGAAGCTCCTGCCGAGAATGCCTCTGAGGAGTCGGCCGGTAACAATGATGAGACGTCCGGCGAGAGTTCCCAGAGCTAGCGCCGGTCGTATCCGGACCGTTTTGTAGGGCGTCGCGGACCTGGGATCAACACCCAGGTTCGCGGCGTTTCGTTTCACCACGATCGACAAAGATTGGGTCGAATCCCAGCACCTGACCGAAAGCGCAGGTTCCGGGCTGCCCAACCTGCCCTACCCGGACGTGGACAGAACAGCGATAATGAGACGTACGCAGGTCCAGAGAGCTGGTACCTGCACTTTCTGACCGCGGAACGGCTCGTACGGTATTGCGCGAGAGCGCTTGGTCCTGCAGCACGTCAGCCTCGCATCCGCGAAGCGGTGTGAGTCCCTCGCCAGGGTGCTGACCTTCGATGGGCAGAAAATACGGATATCAGGTAGGGCACACCCCAGGCCGGATATCGGGAGAGCCGGAAGCATGGCAGACAACAAGTTCGACAAGTTCACCGAGCGGGCACGCAAGGTCCTGACACTGGCGCAGGAAGAGGCGCAGCGATTCAATCACAACTATATCGGGACCGAGCATCTCCTCCTCGGGCTGGTCCGCGAGGGGGACGGGGTTGCCGCCCGCGTCCTGAGCAATATGGGTGTCCAGCTGCCCAAGGTCCGGTCGGCCGTCGAGTTCATCATCGGTCGCGGCGAGTCCATGATCCTCGGCGACATCGGGTTGACCCCACGCGCCAAGAAGGTCATCGAGCTCGCCGTCGACGAGGCCCGCCGGCTCAATCACCACTACATCGGGACCGAGCACCTGCTCCTCGGGCTCGTCCGTGAGGGCGAGGGCATCGCCGCCGGCGTGCTCGAAAGCCTCGGCGTCAATCTGGAGAAGGTGCGCTCCCAGGTCATGCAGGTCGTTCAGCAGAGCTCCTCCTACAACCAGAGCAGTGGCGGCTCCAAGCAGCAGACCAAGACGCCGTATATGGACGCCCTTGGGGTCGATCTGACGGAAGCCGCGAGAACGAACCGGCTCGGCCCATTGGTGGGCCGGAGCAAAGAGATCGACCGGGTCATGCAGATCCTCTCGCGCCGCACAAAGAACAATCCGGCGCTGATCGGTGAGCCGGGTGTGGGCAAGACCGCGATCGTCGAGGGACTGGCTCAGCGTATCGTCAACGGCGATGTGCCGGAGCAGCTCCAGAACAAGCGACTGGTCGCGCTCGACATAGGTGCCCTTGTCGCCGGGACGAAGTACCGGGGTGAGTTCGAGGAGCGGCTCAAGAAGATCGTCGCCGAGGTCAAGGAGACCCAGAGCATCCTCTTCATCGATGAGCTCCACACGCTCGTCGGTGCCGGAGCGGCCGAGGGCGCTGTCGACGCGGCCAACATCCTCAAGCCCGCCCTGTCTCGCGGAGAGCTGCAGACCATCGGCGCGACGACGCTCGACGAGTACCGCAAGTACATCGAACGGGACGCCGCCCTGGAGCGCCGGTTCCAGCCGGTTCAGGTCGAGGAGCCCAGCGTCGACGATACCATCCTGATCCTGCACGGGGTCCGGGAGCTGTACGAGACGCACCACAAGCTCAAGATCAGCGACGAGGCGCTCAAGGCGGCCGCGAACATGGCCGCTCGCTACATCACCGACCGGTTCATGCCCGACAAGGCGATCGACCTGATCGACGAGGCGTCGTCCCGCGTCCGGATGGCCCGCTCAGCATCGCCGCCGTCCCTCAAGGACGCGATGCTGGGTCTCCAGTCCCTTCAGCGCGAACTCGAGTCCGCCGTCAACAACCAGGAGTTCGAGCTGGCCGCCGAGCTCCGCGACCGGGAGCGGAAGCTGCGCGACCGGATCGAGGACCAGCGGCAGGAGGTCAAGGACTCCAGCCAGAGCGACGAGATCTACGTCACCGAGGAGGACGTCGCCCAGGTCGTCTCGATGTGGACCGGCATCCCGCTCCAGCGGATCGCCGGCGCCGAGTCCGAGCGGCTGCTTCAGATGGAGACCGTTCTCCACGAGAAGATCATCGGGCAGGAGGAGGCGATCGCCGCCATCTCCAAGGCCGTCCGCCGCGCCCGGGCCGGGATCAAGGACCCGAAGCGGCCAATCGGCTCCTTCATCTTCCTGGGCCCGACCGGCGTCGGAAAGTCGTACCTGACCAAAGCCCTCGCCGAGTTCATGTTCGGCTCCGAGGATCACCTGATCAAGATCGACATGTCGGAGTTCATGGAGCGCCACTCCGTCGCCCGGCTCGTCGGAGCCCCTCCGGGCTATGTCGGCTACGAGGAGGGCGGCCAGCTGACCGAGGCCGTTCGCCGGAAGAGCTACTCGGTGATCCTCCTCGACGAGATCGAGAAGGCCCACCCCGAAGCCTTCAACATGCTCCTCCAGATCATGGAGGACGGGAACCTGGCCGACGCCAAGGGGCGCAAGGTCGACTTCCGCAACACGATCATCATCATGACCTCGAATGTCGGAGCCGAGTCGATCAGCGGCAACATGTCGATGGGTTTCGACTTCCGGCAGGACGCCGAGAAGCAGGCCAAGCGCGACTACAACCAGATGCGCGACAAGGTCATGAGCCAGCTCAAGCAGACGTTCCGGCCGGAGTTCCTCAACCGGATCGACGATGTGATCGTCTTCCACTCGCTCGAGAAGGACCAGATCCGGCAGATCGTCGACCTCGAGCTGGCCCGGGTGCGTGGCCAGGTCGCCGAACAGGACCTTGAGCTCCAGGTCACCGAGCCGGCGATGGACCTCCTCGGGGAGCGTGGCTACGACCACACCTATGGAGCCCGACCGCTTCGCCGGATCATCCAGACGCTGATCGAGGACCCGTTGGCCGAGGGGCTGCTGAGTAACCGGTTCCCGGTGGGCAGCACGGTCCGCGTCGATGTCGAGGACGACCTGCTCAAGCTTGACGTAATCGATGTCCCGGCCCGGAAGACCGCCGATCAGCCGGATGAGGAACTCGCCCCGGTCTCGTAGCGCAGTATTCAGTGGAGTTGTCTGGCGAGCAGACTTCGCCCTCATCCTCTCTCCGGCTCACCTGCTCGCTCACACGTTGGAGCGGGTTCGGCTCGCAAGTGCCCGGAGCGGGAAGCAAGCTACCCATCGGGCTAACGCAGTCCAATCCGGCTAAAGGCCGTTGTCGGTCGTCCTGACGCTACTACATGGTGACGGACCGGTTCATCTGAGCCGGCCCGTCGCTTTGTGCGCTGCAGGGGCAGTCCGACGCAACGCTGACCGGGTATACTTGCGAACATCCGTTCGGCAGCGTCGCCTGTTCTGGTACCTTTCGGACATTGGATACCGAACCTGAAAGTGCACATGGCCAGAACGAAGACGACAACCAAGTGGGTCTGCCAGCAGTGTGGCTACAACAGTCCCGCCTACCTCGGCCGCTGCCCTGGCTGCGAGTCGTGGCACACGATGGTCGAGACCGTCGAGGAGCGCCGGGCCGCGTCCGGATCCGGAGCGACGACGGTTCGCAACGGTCGGCCGCAGCAGCACGCTCAGCGGCTGGACTCGATCGGGGCCGCGGCGTTCGACCGGATCCCCGTGCCGATCTCGGAACTCAACCGGGTGCTGGGTGGTGGGTTGGTTCCCGGCTCGCTCGTCCTCGTCGGCGGCGATCCGGGGATCGGCAAATCGACCCTTGTTCTCCAGACCGCGGCGGCACTGGCCGAGGCGGAGGCCGGCCCGGTCCTGTATGTCTCCGCCGAGGAGTCGATCCAGCAGATCAGGCTCCGGGCCGACCGGCTCGGCGTCTCGCATCCCGACCTCTGGGTGCTGTCCGAGACGGACCTCGACCGCGTCCTGCGCGAGGCCGAGGAGCGCGACCCCGGCCTGCTCATCATCGACTCCATCCAGACGGTCTACCTCGACGACATGACCTCGGCGGCCGGGAGCGTCAGCCAGGTTCGGGAGTGCACCGCCCGGCTGATGCAGTGGGCCAAGCCGCGCGGTATCCCGGTCCTGATCATTGGCCACGTTACCAAGGAGGGCACGATCGCCGGCCCACGGGTGCTTGAGCACATGGTCGACGCGGTCCTCTACCTCGAAGGGGAGCGCCACCAGCAGTACCGCATCCTGCGGGGCGTCAAGAACCGCTTCGGATCGACCGACGAGGTCGGCGTCTTCGAGATGGCCGATGTGGGGATGCGCGAGGTGACGAACCCGTCCGAGGCGTTCCTCGAAGGGAGGGCCGCGCAGGCCACGGGTTCGGCCGTCGCGATCACGATCGAGGGGACCCGACCCATCCTGGTCGAGATGCAGGCGCTGACGACGGCGACCGCCTTTGGGCTGCCGCGACGGAGCGCCAACGGCCTCGACACGAACCGGCTCCAGTTGCTGGTCGCCGTACTGCAGAAGCGCGTCGGCATCGCCCTCGGTGGGCAGGACATCTACGCCAACGTCGTCGGTGGGCTGCGTGTCTCCGAGCCAGCCGCTGACCTGGCCGTGGCGCTGGCCGTCGCCTCCAGCTACCGCGACATCGCGGTCGAGGCCGGCACCGCCGTCGTCGGTGAGATCGGCCTTTCGGGCGAACTTCGCTCTGTCAGCCAGTTCGATCGCCGGATCAATGAGGCCCGGCGGCTTGGCTTCAGCCGCGTGATCGCCTTTGGTTCGGAGAACAGTACAAGGCGAGAAGATGGCATCGAGGTCGTCCGCGCTTCGACCCTCGGCGTTGCTCTGGATGCCGCGCTGGGTGAGGGGTAGGGTTCATCCTTTCTCTCTGCACTGGCGGCGCCGTTCGCAGGGGACTGGGCTAGTCCCTCCCCCTGCGAACGGCGCTCCACTTTGCTCAGAGACTTCTGGCGACGGTGTTCAAACGCTGACGCTGCTGGCCCTGCTCGTCGAAATTATCTGGCGCCAGCCACGACTCGTACGCCCGCTCGATTTCGGGCCAGTCCCTGTCGGTGATCGCGAACCAGGCGGTGTCGCGGTTGCGGCCCTTGACGATCATGTGCTGGCGGAAGGTTCCCTCAAATTCGAACCCGAACCGCAGCGCCGCCCGCTTCGAGCGCTCATTGAGATCGTTGCACTTCCATTCGACCCGTCGGTAGCCGAGCGCGAAGGCGTGCCGGATCAGCAGGAAGATCGTCTCGGTGGCCGTCGTCGACCGCTGCATCGTGGAACCGAAGAGCAGGTGGCCGATTTCGATGACCCGGTTTAGCGGGTCGATGCGTAGATATCCGCCGGCGCCGGCTGGCTGCGCGGTCGCGTTGTCGAGGAAGGTGAACCAGAGCGGATCATTCGAGGCGGCAAACCCGCGCAGATTCCGGGTAAGGGCCTCAACGCCCTCGAACGGACCATAGGCGAGGTAGTCCCACATGTGTGGGTCCGTGCCCGGCCCTTGAGTGGCGTCGAACAGGGCTGCCGCATGGGCGTCCGGGTCGAGGGGGACCAGCGACACGGTTCGGCCAGTCAGCGTCGTCCGTGAGGGCGACGCGACCGTCCATGACTCGACTGGCTCGCCGATCCGGTACCCGCTCTCGGCCACGGCGCCACACCTTCTCCGGTCAGACGCCGATGCGGTCGATGATCTTGTCGAAGAACCCGCGCCGGTGGGGCTGCTGCGTGATCTCGCTGCCGAGCGACTCGGCGAGCTGGTTGAACAGGTCCTCCTGCTCAGGACTGAGTTCGCGCGGGACAAGAACCTGGACGGTGACGATCTGGTCGCCCCGGTCGCCGCCGCGCATGTCGGGGACGCCGCGGCTCCTGAGGCGGAACTGTTGCCCGGACTGCGTCCCGGCCGGAATCTTGAGCGAAACGGCCCCGTCGATCGTCTCGATGTCGATCTCGTCGCCGAGGGCGGCCTGGGCGACGTTGATCCCGATCTGGAGGTGGATCGTCTTGTTCTGCCGGGTGAACAGCTCATGGGACTGGATCTGGACCTTGACGTAGAGGTTGCCCGGTACGCCGCCCGAGGGACCGGCCTCGCCCTGGCCGGACATCCGGAGCGTGGCGCTTTCGTCGATCCCCGGCGGTATGTTCACCGTGATGCTGCGAGCGCGCGTGACGCGGCCCCGGCCCTTGCAGTTGATGCAGGGGTCGGTGATCTGGACTCCCTCGCCGTGACAGGTCGGGCAGGGGCCGGAGGTCATGAACTGGCCGAGGATGGTCTGCTGAACGCGGCGAACCTCACCGCTCCCGCCGCAGGTGGGGCAGGTGGGCGGATCCTGTCCGTCCTTCTGACGCTTGCCGTTGCAGACCTCGCAGGTCTCCAGCCGGGTCAACTCCACGACCTTCTCGGCGCCGAAGACCGCCTCTTCGAAGGAGAGCCGGACGGTGACCTCGAGGTCCTGGCCGCGCTGGACTGACTGCCGGCGCCGACCACCGCCCGACGCGCCGAAGAAGGTGTCGAAGATGTCGCCAAACGGCGAGCCATCGAAGCCGCCGAACCCGTCCGAGCCGCCCATGCCAGGGCTGGCGTGGCCGAACTGATCGTATTGCGACCGACGATTGGCGTCGGAAAGGATCTCGTAGGCCTCGTTGATCTCCTTGAACTGCTCGTCGGCGCCATCGGTCCCGTTGACATCGGGATGGTGGATCCGGGCCAGTCGCCGGTACGACTTCTTGATCTCGTCGGGAGTTGCCGATCGCGAGACTTCAAGAACCTCGTAGTAGTCACGCTTCTCGCTCATGATGACCTGTTGCATGTGAATGTCGCCGCCGTGCGAATAGCAGAGGGTGGGCGGCGACAGCGGCGGAACGGGAGTCAGGGTTCCTGGGAACGGGACAACGCAAAAGGCCCGGCGACACGGTGTGCCGGGGACGGATGGCTCTCTTGACCGTTCAAAGTATAGCGGAGGCAACTTTCGCGTCAACGGGGAGACGCTCCGGCGACCATCCCTGGAGGCGAACGTGGCTTGACGCCCGCCCGGATCTCCCGTACGATGCCGTGTGTTTCGCAATTGGCGCGTGGTGAAATGGTATCACAGAGGTCTTTGGAACCTTTGTTTCAGGTTCGAGTCCTGGCGCGCCAGCCCTGAGCCGCACTTGATCCTGACTGGATCGAACCCTGTCCCGCTTCGACCGTCCTCGCGAGGGATCCCCCTGCTGCCGTGTCGATGACACCTCCTGAAACGCACCAGTCGTCGCCCAGCGCCCTCGCTGCCGAAACCTCTGATCCCACCACGCCCCACGATCTGACGCTGATCGTGCTCGCGGCGGGCGGGGGGACGAGGATGAAGTCTCGCCTCCCCAAGCCATTCCATCCCGTCGCCGGTCGTCCGATGATCGGGCACGTCGTAAGGGCCGGCCTGGCTGCCGATCCCGACCGTGTCGTCGCTGTCCTGAGCAAACATTCGGCAGGACTGCTTGACCGAATCGCTCCTGGGACCGAACTGACAACCGTCATCCAGAAAGAGCCACGCGGGACCGGTCATGCTCTCCAGACGGTGTTCGATGCTGGACCGATCATCCCCGAGACTGGTCTCATTCTGGTGCTGCTTGCCGATCAGCCGCTGCTCGACGATACAACGGTCAGGAAGCTCGCGGTCGATGCGGCGGCGTTCGGGGCGCCGGTGACGCTCCTGACCTGTCTGGTCGATGATGCCGCCGCCTACGGTCGCGTGGTGCGGAACGCGGACGGCCACCCCGTCGGGGTCGTCGAGAAGAAGGACGATGACCCCGCCAGCCGCGCCGGCGTGACGGAGATCTGGAGCGGGGTGATGGCGCTCGATGTCGCCTGGACTCGCGAGGCGATCCGTACGTTGACACCGAGCCCCGCGACGGGCGAGCTCTACCTCACCCAGCTGATCGCGATCGCCATCCAGGCCGTCAAGCCTGGAACCCAGTGGCCGGTGCAGACCGTCGATGCATCGCCCGAGATCGCGCACGGCGTCAACAACCGGGTCGAACTGGCCCAGGCGGAGGCGCTGCTTCAGCGGCGCATCCGGACCAGGTGGATGCTCGAAGGCGTGACGATGGAGGACCCGGCAACGGTGTACATCGAAGCGGATGTCCGGATTGGGGCCGACACGACGCTGCGGCCGTTCACGCACCTTCGGAGCGGGACGACTATCGGCCGAGACTGCGTGATCGGGCCGGGGACGGACCTGACCACGGTGACGGTTGGAGACGGCGTCACGATCCGCTCGTCGACCGTCGCCCACGCGAGGATCCATGACGGCGCTGACGTCGGTCCGTACAGCCACCTCCGGCCGGGCACGGTCGTCGGCCGTGGCGTCCACATCGGCAACTTCGGCGAGTTCAAGAACGCCCACCTCGCGGCCGGCGTCAAGGTGGGTCACTTCGGGTACCTTGGTGACGTGACGGTCGGCGAGGGCACTAACATCGGGGCCGGGACGGTGGTTGCCAACTTCGACGGCCAGCGCAAGCACGCCACGACGATCGGCGCAGGGGCGTTCATCGGCTCCGACACGGTCCTCCGGGCGCCGGTCACGATCGGTGACGGCGCGGCGACCGGCGCTGGCTCGGTCGTGATCGACGATGTCCCGGCCGGCGTGACCGTCGTCGGCGTCCCGGCCCGTCCAATCGGCAGTCGAGCCGGTGTCTCGAGCGAAACGGATCGGCGTCTGGAACGATCCGACCCACCAGAACCAGAGGGATAGCACGTTGGACGGGCGTCTACAGGTCTTCGCCGGCAGTTCGCACCCGCGGCTCGCCGCCGCGATCATGGATCAGCTGGAAGCCCCGCTCGGGCGAGCGATCGTCGGCGCCTACAAGAACGGCGAGACACGGGTCAAGCTCGACGAGAACGTCCGCGGCTCCGATTGCTTCGTCATTCAGTCGATCTGCCAACCGTACGATCATCACATCATGGAGATGCTGCTGATGATCGACGCGCTGCGCCGGGCATCCGCTGCCCGGATCACGGCCGTCATTCCCTACTATGGGTACGCCAAGCAGGAAAAGAAGACGACGGGCCGCGAACCGATCTCGGCCAAGCTGGTCGCCAATCTGATCACCGTGGCCGGCGCCAACCGGATTCTGAGCGTCGATCTCCACGCACCGGCGATCGAGGGCTTCTTCGACATCCCGGTCGATCACCTCCGGGCGACGCCACTGCTGGCCCATCATATCCGCCGGTCGCTCGATACGGTCGCCGTCGTCGTCAGCCCGGATTCCGGCGGCGTCGCGCGGGCCGAGGACTTCCGGGTCCGTTCGGGCGGCGAGCTGGCCATCATCGCCAAGCGTCACCCAGATACGGACTCCTCCGAGGCGCTGGAGATGGTCGGCGACGTCGAGGGCAAGGCGGCGGTCATCGTCGACGACATGATCTCGACGGGCGGTACGCTGCGGGCGGCGATCGATCTGCTGTATCAGCGGGGCGCGTCCGATGTCTACGCGGCCTCGACCCACGGCATCTTCACCGGAGACGCCGTCGCGCTGCTGGCGGCGTCCGACGTGCGCAGACTCTTCATCTGCGACACGGTCCCGCTGCCAACCGACCCGGCGCTGTCGCTGGAGACGATTACCGTCGCGCCGCTCCTCGCTGAGTCGATCATGCGGATCCACAAGGATCTCAGCATCAGCGCCCTCTTCATCTAGCGCCGATTGGGGGCGTAGCGCCGACCGGAGCGCCCTTCGACCTCGTCCGACGGGCCAGCAGCCCGAACCCAGGCCACCCCCGCCCAGGCGGTCAGATGGCGACCGGAGAGTCTAAGTCGATGGACGGTACTGCCTGGACCGCAATCGTGCTGGGGATCGTGGCCCTCGTCGCCATGTGCCTCATCGCCTTCACGGCGGCCCTGGTGGGCATCGCTGGCCGGCCGGCGGCTCCCGCCCGGACCGACGACCGCGGCGACCGGGCCCACCGGCTCCGGACGGTCCGGGACCTGCTCGATGCTCAGCGCGGCTGGTTCGCCGCCCTCCATGTCGGCTCCATCATCGCGGCGGCGATCGCGACCGGTCTCCTGGCCGCCGGCTTAGGCGCTCTGGTTGGGGGGGGCGGAACCGTGCTGGCGATCGTCGTGGTCGCCATCGTCTATCCGGTCGTCACGCAGGCTTTTCCGGTCGCGCTGGCCCGGAGCCGGCCCATCCGGAGCGCCAGGATCAGCGGTGGGCTGGCCGGGCCGATCGGCATGGTGCTCCGGCCGTTCGCGGTGCTCGTCCAGGTCCTGGCCGAGTTCCTTGACCGGCTGATCCCCAGCGCCGCCGATGAACTCGTGATCGAAGGCGTCGAGGACGAGATCCGGAACTACATCGCCAACGAGGAGGACACGATCATCCAGCAGGTCGAGCGCGAGATGATCGACGGGGTTCTCAACCTTGAAGATATCCGGGTCCGGGAATTGATGGTCCCGCGCGTGGATATCACCGCGATCGACCGGACCACGAGCGGCCGCGAGATCGTCGACCTGATCGTCAAGGCTGGTCACTCCCGGATTCCGGTCTACGAGGAGTCGATCGACAAGGTGATCGGCGTGCTCTACGCCAAGGACCTGCTGCCGTTCGTGATCGGCAACACCGACGCCCTGCCGCTCGTCAGCCTGCTCCGGCCGGCCTACGTCGTCCCGGAGACCAAGCGGGTCAACGAGCTCCTCGCCGACCTGCGCTCCCAGCGGGTTCATCTCGCGATCGTCGCCGACGAATACGGCGGGACGGCGGGGATCATCACGATCGAGGACATCCTCGAGGAGATCGTCGGCGAGATTCAGGACGAGTACGACAAGGAGATGCCCCTCTTCGAGGTCTCCGGGCCGGACGAGTTCGTCGCCGACGGGCGGCTCGCCGTCGAGGATGCCGAGGACGCCCTTGGGGTCCGGTTCGAGGACGATGACTACGACAGCCTCGGCGGGTTCGTCCAGAAGCATCTGGGCCGCCTGCCGCAGGAGGGGGACGAGTTTGCCGCCGAGGGGGTCGAGATCATGGTGATCGAGGTCGAGCGCAATCGGGTCCGCAAGATGCGGGTCCGACGCGTCCACGAGACATCAGCCCTGGAGCCGAACGATCAACCGACCGATGCCATGCCGTCCGTGATGCCGGACCCAGCCGAGCGGCCGACGTGACCCCGCGGGACGTGTTCGCGGGGTGGGATGTCCGGCGATACGGCAGCGTTCCCAGCACGATGGACATCGCGGCCGCCTTGATCGCGCGCGGCGAGGTGGTGTGTCCGACCGTCGTGGTGGCCGAGCATCAGACGGCCGGCCGGGGACGGGCCGACCGTGGCTGGCGGTCCGTTCCCGGCGGGTCGCTCCAGATGACGGCCATCATGTCGCTGCCGGTCCCGGTCAGGCGGCTCGGCCCGGTTCCGCTCCTGATCGGCGGGATCGTCGCCGAGTCGCTGGAGGCGCTGGATGCGAGCCTGACGCCGGCGCTGAAGTGGCCCAACGACGTGCTGATCGACGGTCGGAAGGTGGCGGGCATCCTCGTCGTCAGCCGTTCCACAGGCGACACGTCTCAGCTCCAGGTCGGCATCGGCGTCAACATCGTCGACCCGGACGATTCCGCCGGGATGGCTGCCGGCTTGGGGCGCCTCGTCGGGTCGAACCCGAAGCGAGCGGCGATCGACCGGGTCCGCTACGCCCTGCTTGGCGAGGTCCTCTCCCGCCTGCTCACCCTTGAGGAGGAGCTGGCCCGCGACGGTGGGGCGTCGGGGCTGGATCGATGGACCCGGCGGGCCATCCTGTTGGGTCAACCGGTCCGGGTCCTGGATGGGAATCGGACCAGTGACGGCATCCTGCTCGGCGTCGACGGGACCGGTGCCCTGTGCATTCGGGGTGACTCCGGACAGATCACGACTGTCGTCGCGGGCGACCTGACCCGAGGCCCACGGCCATTGATCGAAGACGACGCAAGGGACAGGACATGACAGAGACGGTCATCCTCGGCGGGGCTCGGACGCCGATCGGCAAGCTCCAGGGCGCGCTCGCTCCAGTCGCCGCGGTCGAGCTCGGCGCCGTCGCCATCCAGGGCGCTTTGGCCCGTTCCGGGATCAGTCCGGAGCAGGTCGAGCACGTCATTCTCGGGATGGTGCTGCAGGCCGGCGCCGGTCAGAACCCCGCCCGGCAGTCGGCGTTCAAGGCGGGTCTCGGTCGGACGGTCACCGCCGAGCTGACCAACCGGGTCTGCGGCTCCGGTATGCGAGCCATCGCGCTCGCCGATCTCCTGATTCGGGCTGGGCATCACCATGTCGTCGTGGCGGGTGGCATGGAGAGCATGTCCAACGCGCCGTTCGCGCTGGACCGAGCCCGTAGTGGCTATCGGATGGGTGATGGCGTGCTGCGCGACCTGATGGTCCGGGATGGCCTCTGGAGCGCGATCGACGACCGGGCGATGGGCGAGCACGGCGCCCAGGTCGCGGCCGAGGAGGGGGTCGGCCGCGAGGAGCAGGACGCGTACGCACTGCGGTCCCATCAGCGCTACTTCGCCGCGCTCGCCGCCGGGGTGCCGCGGGAGGAGATCGTGCCCGTCGAGGTCGCCGGCCGCAAGGGCGCCGTCGCCCTCGTCGACACCGATGAGGCACCCCGGGCCGATACCTCGCAGGAAGCTCTCGCCCGGTTGCCGACCATCTTCGGTGAGGACAGCACCGTCACGGCCGGCAACGCGCCGGGCGTCAACGATGGCGCCGCGGCGCTGGTCCTGGCCGAGGCCGACTGGGCGCGGGAGCGGGGACTGACGCCGCTGGCGACGATTCGCTCGTCCGGCAGCGCCGCCTGGGACGTCCCATACCTGGCCTACACGCCGGAACTGGCCGCCCGGGACGCGCTGGGCCGAGCGGGCCTCGTCGTTGACGATGTCGATCTCTGGGAACTGAACGAGGCGTTCGCCAGCGTCCCGATCATCGCGGCCCGCCGACTCGGAGTCAGCCAGGAGATCGTCAACGTCAACGGCGGTGCCGTCGCGCTCGGTCACCCGATCGGGATGAGCGGCGCCCGGATCACGCTGGCGTTGGCGCTGGAGCTCCGGCGGCGGGGCGGCGGGCTCGGTGTCGCGGCGATCTGTTCCGGGGGTGGCCAGGGCGACGCCCTGGTGCTGGACGTAGCGGGCTGACCCCGCCGAAACGGTCAGGCGGTAATCAGGCGTCAGGAGGTCACCATGACGATCGACATAACACGCGACGGCGCCGTTGCCACCATAACGCTCAACCGGCCGGAGGCTTTGAACGCCTTCGATCAGCAGGCGCTGAGCGACCTGCTCCGGAGCTTCCGGACTCTGGGCGCCGATCAATCCGTCCGAGCCATCGTCCTGACCGGTGCCGGGGAGCGGGCCTTCGCGGCCGGGGCCGACATTAGGGCCATGGCGACGCTCAACGTCGCGGCGGCGAGGGCGTTCGGGGCGCTGGGGCAGTCTGTCACCCGGGCGATCGAGACCGTCCCGCAGCCGGTCGTCGCGGCCGTCAACGGGTACGCCTTCGGTGGCGGCTGCGAAGTCGCCCTGGCCTGCGACATTCGGCTGGCGGCGTCGAATGCCGTCTTCGCCCAGCCGGAGGTCTCGCTCGGCATCCCACCGGGCTGGGGCGGTACCCAGCGGCTGCCGCGGCTGGTCGGTGCTGGCGTCGCGGCCGAACTAATCCTGACCGGACGCCGGGTCGACGCGGCCGAGGCACTCCGGATCGGGTTGGTCAATGCGGTCCACGAGCCGGCCGAATTGCTTCCGGCCGCCATGGCGCTGGCCAGCACGATTGCCGGCAACAGCCGCCGGGCCGTCGCGGCCGCCAAGCAGGCGATGGCCGTCGCCTGGGGGCTGGATCTGACCGGCGGTCTGCTGACCGAGCTGGACGCCTTCGCGGCGTCGTTCGGAACAGACGATCAGCGGGAGGGCATGGCCGCCTTCCTCGAGAAGCGCGATCCGAACTGGCGCTGACCGGCGGGCCGCTCGGCCGATCCAGTGCCAGTTCGGCGCGAGATGCAACGTAACGGCCGGGCGCCGGCCGTTACGTTGCCCGCTTCTGTCCGGTCTTGATCTCGCGGGAGAACTCCACATCGATGGGTTCGGCGAATCGACGCCCGTTCTCGTGGTCGTGGCGCATGAACGTCGGCACGTCGCTGTGGACCTGGATGCGGTACGTGCCGTCGCCCGGCACTTCCCAGTTGCGGCCGTAGTGGTACAGCCAGGGATGCCAGAGGAACGGCTGCTCGTGCGTGCCCACCTCCGCGCCGTTCGGGTCGACGATCTTGACCGTCACCGTCAGGGCCGCTATGAACCGGCCGTCGGCGGCGTCCCGAACAGCGACCTCCACATGCCTATTCTCCGCCGCGCTCGGCTCCTGCTAGGTCAACTCGCCGTCGCGCAGGTGGTACATCCCTTCCGCGTTCTCGACGACGACCACAACCTCGTACTCACCGGCGCGTTTGGTGTCGGCGCCCGACTCCTTTTTCATCCCTTCGAAGGCGGCCGCGTAGGTCTCCCCCTGCCGGGTCGCTAGCTGAAGCTGACCCGCGGTCGATTCCTCACTGGGCCGCGTGGTCGGCATCGACTGAGCCGGGCGCGGATCGTTGATTGGTCGGGGCAGGCCACGATCCTCGTGTCATCATGGGATAGCGAGTTCGGCATGGTTGGCTCGCGATGAACTCGTGGTCCCGGCTGCTTTCGGTGGGCCATCGGTTCCACCCATCATGGCAGGAGACGCCAGCCAGTCACGCGTCTCCTGATCCATCGAAGTCCCGCGAGACGTCTCCCCGGTGAGACTCGTGGACTCGTGCCGGGGCGACGGGCAATGGCACGGAAAGCGCCATGTCAGACAGAATCCATTCGTCGTAGCAGCAGCACAGTTGGGGAGCATGGGAATGGCAGACAGGGAATACGGCGTCGTCGCCTTCGCCGAGCTTGCGGATCAGGCGATGCGGGCGGCCAAAGCGGGTGAGACCGATGTCCTGCTGGTCCGGGACGGCGAGCGGGTGTTTGCCACGGCGGCCAAATGCACCCACTACGGGGCGCCGCTCGAGAAGGGCGTCTATCGTGACGGTATCATCCATTGCCCCTGGCACAAGGCCTGTTTCCGGGCCAGCACCGGTGATGTGACCCAACCACCCGCTCTCGACGATCTGCCGACCTTCCCCACCCGGGTCCACGCCGGTCAGGTCATGGTGACTGTCCCCGACGACGCACCGGAGAAGGTCGTGCCGGACGCCGTCACGCTGGACACTTCGGCGGATACCCGAACGTTCGTCATCGCCGGGGCCGGGGCGGCCGGTAGCTACGCCGCCCAGCGGCTCCGGATCGAGGGGTTCACCGGTCGCCTGGTCATGATCTCCGGCGAGGACCGCGTCCCCTACGACCGGACCAAACTGAGCAAGCCGTTCCTCGCCGGTCAGCAGTCGGAGGACCAGTTGCCTCTACGGCCCACCGCGTTCTATGACGAGCACGGGATCGAGCGCGTGACGGCCGGTGTGGAGTCGATCGATATTCCCACGCGGACGATTCGGTTCGCCGGTGGCCGCGAGCCCATCGTCGCCGACGCGCTCCTGATCGCGACCGGTTCCGAGCCAAAGACATTCGACCTGCCGGGCGCCTCGTTGCGGAACATCTTCACGCTCCGTGAGGTCGCGGATGCCCAGCACATCATCGACGCCGTCTCGGAGGGAGCGAACGCCGTCGTCGTTGGCGACGGTTTCATCGGGCTCGAAGTCGCCGCCAGCCTGACGCAGCGCGGGGCGAAGGCGACGATCGTCAGCCGGAGCGGAACACCCCTTGCGGACCTGCTCGGGGAGCGCGTCGCCGCGGTCCTGGCGCTGCTGCACCGCTCGAAGGGGGTCCGGATCGTCACCGGGGAGGCGGCCGCCTTTGAAGGCGAGACGTCTGTTTCGTCCGTCCGGCTCGAGGATGGCACCACGCTCCCGGCCGATCTCGTCGTCTACGGCATCGGGGTTACGCCGCGGACCGACCGGCTTCGGGGCGTCGGCCTGACCGACGACGGCGGAATCGCTGTCGGCCCGGATCTGCGCGTCGCCGATGGTGTCTGGGTAGCGGGCGACATCGCCGCCGTCTCGACCAACGACGGGCAGCGCGTCGAGCACTGGCGGCTCGCGCAGCAGCACGGCTGGGCCGCGGCCGAGCAGATGCTCGGTCTGGGTCGCCTGGCGGACGACGTTCCCTTCTTTTGGACCAACCAGTTCGGTGTTCGGATGGATGTGGCCGGCCAGACGTCGTCCGACCTGGAGATCGTCATCGACGGCGACCCGGAGGCCGAGCCGCCGGCCTTCATCGCCAACTACCTCGACGGCGACCGGGTCGTCGGCGCGGCGGCGGTCCAGCGCGACCGGGACATCATCGACCTCATGGGGCGATGGCAAGCCGGGGAGACGATCGGGGCCGGCGAAATCCGTACCCGACGCGCGCATTCCTGACCCCGGCCCCACGCGATTCGCCTGAACCGGGAACCGGCGACCGAGGTCATCGGTCGCCGGTTCGCTGTTCGCTGTTCGCTGTTGCGAGAGTCACGACCGCTCCTGATAATGCGGGTTGGAGGCGCTGGTCGCCGGGGACCGGCCGAAACGCGGGAGAGACCGATGGCTGGCCGGCTGAGCGTGACCCGACTGCGCTGCGATTACCTCGTCGATCCGCGCGGGATTCACTCCGACCCGCCGCTGTTGTCGTGGGAACTGACCTCAACGACCCGGAACGAGCGCCAGACGGCGTGGCAGGTCAGGTTGGCGTCCGACCGGGCGCGGCTCCTGGTAGGTGACGTCGACCGATGGGACTCGGGCCGCGTCGCATCGGACCAGACCATCCAGATCCCCTACGGCGGCCTCCGGTTGGCCTCGCGATCCCTGGCGTTCTGGCAGGTGCGATCATGGGACAGTAAAGGCGACCCGTCGGAGTGGAGCTCGGTCGCCGTCTGGGAGACTGGTCTGCTCCGGGCCGAGGACTGGTCGGCGGTCTGGGCGTCGCTCCCCCTCCCACCGGATGACCCGCTGCCCGGCGGGATCAACGACGGGCTCGATGCCCTGACGCCGGCTCCGTTGCTGCGGCGGTCGTTCGCCATCGATCGTCCCGTCGGACGGGCTCGGCTCTACGCGACGGCCCGCGGGGTCTACGATGCGCGGCTCAATGGCGAAAGAGTAGGTGACCACGTCCTGGCGCCGGGCTGGACGGACTACACCCGCCGACAGCCGTATCAGGTCTACGATGTGACGGAGCGGATCGTCGCCGGCGAGAACGTGCTCGGCGCGACCGTCGCGCCGGGTTGGTTCGCCGGGTACGTGAGCTGGGGGGAGCGCGCGCGGTACTACGGTACTGAGCCACAGCTGCTCATGCAGCTGGAGATCGACTACGACGACGGCGGCCGGGACGTCATCGGGACCGACGCGAGCTGGCGGGGCAGCGACGGTCCGGTCCGCTACGGCGATCTGTTGATGGGGGAATATCACGACGCTCGGCTCGAACAGACCGGCTGGGATTCCGCCGGGTTCGATGCGTCGGGCTGGCGGCCGGTCCGCCTGTCGGGGCTGAACGCGACCCCGCTGGTCGGCGACCTCGCCGAGCCGGTCCGGGCGCTGGAGGAGATCGAATCCGTCTCGGCGAGGGTACGCAGCCCGGGGACGGTGATCCACGATCTCGGCCAGAACCTGACCGGCCGGGCGCGGCTGCGGGTGAGCGGGCCGGCTGGCTCGGTCGTCATGATCCGCTACGGCGAGCGGCTCGATGATGATGGCCGGCTCTACACGGAGAATCTCCGCAAGGCGCCGGCAACCGACACCTATGTCCTGCATGGTCACGGCGTCGAGGACTTCGAGTCGCGGTTCACGTTCCACGGCTTCCAGAACATCGAGCTGACGGGCGACCCCGATGTAGTCGGCAACGCGGTCGTCAGCGGCCGTTTCGTCGGTTCTGATACGCTCCGCACCGGAACATTCAGCTGCTCCAGCGACGACATCAACCAGCTTGCCCACAACATCACCTGGGGGCAGCGCGACAACTTCCTCAGCGTCCCGACCGACTGCCCCCAGCGCGATGAGCGGCTCGGCTGGCTCGGCGATGCCCAGGTCTTCGTCCGGACCGCGACGACCAACATGGACGTCGCCGCCTTCTTCCGCAAGTGGATGGTCGATGTCATAGATGCCCAGCGATCCGACGGTGCCTTCTCCGATGTCGCCCCACGGCTCGGTACCCTCAATGCCTCGGCCCCGGCCTGGGCGGACTGTGGGGTGATCGTCCCCTGGACCCTCTGGCAGGTCTACGGCGACACGCGGGTGATCGACGAGAGCTGGGCCGCGATGATCCGGTACCTGGAGCACGTGGGGCGGAACAACCCGGACGGACTTTGGGTGAACGACCGTGGCAACGACTACGGCGACTGGCTGTCGATCGACGCCGAGACCCCGAAGGAACTGGTCGGGACGGCCTTCTGGGCCTACGACGCCTCTCTGATGGCGGCCATGGCACGGGTGACCGGTCGTGATACGGACGCCGACCGCTACAGTCGCTTGTTCCGGCGGCTGGCGGATGCCTTCGTCGATACTTACGTCGCGGACGACGGCCGGATCCTCGGCGACACGCAGACCGCCTATCTCCTACCGCTCCATTTCGGTCTGCTTCCGGACGGTCTCCGGCAGAGAGCCGTCGAGCATCTCGTCGCGAACATCCGGGCCCGGGGCAACCGGCTCACGACCGGGTTCGTCAGCGTCGCCTACCTCTGCCCGGTCCTGACCGCGCACGGCCACGCCGATGTCGCCTTCGATCTCCTCTTCCAGGCCCGGTTTCCGAGTTGGCTCTACCCGATCCGCCAGGGCGCGACGACGATCTGGGAGCGGTGGGATGGCTGGACTGAGGACAGGGGGTTCCAGGACGTCGGGATGAACTCGTTCAACCACTACTCGCTCGGCTCGGTTGGGGAGTGGCTCTACCGGGCCGTCGCGGGAATCGACTGCGACCCGGAGGCACCGGGCTTCGGCCGGATCCGCATCGCTCCCACCCTCGACGACCGGCTCGACTGGGTCGATGCCCGCTACCACAGCGTCCGGGGACCGATCGCCACGCGATGGGAGCGAGTCGACGGCGGGCTCACGCTCACCGTCGAGATCCCGGCCAACACGACCGCCGACGTCACGATTCCCAATGCGGGTGGCGCGGTGGTTCACGAAGGGGAGCAGGACGCAAGCCACGCCGCCGGCGTCTCCCGCGTCTGGCAGGAGGGCGACGCCACGCTCCTGAGCGTCAGCTCCGGCCGCTACCGCTTCATGGTCGGATGACCTTCTCGTTGGGGCGCGGGCTCTCGCTTCGCTGGCCTCTCCCGGGCCTCTCCCGGTCGGCGCGGCCGGCCTTTGCTCCGCCAACAGCAGGTGACATCGAGCCTCGTCGGTCGCAGACACCGGTACCGCAACGCGGAACTGCGCCTGACGGCTCGGACAAGGCCAGCGAAGCCTGAGGCATGTCCCGACGAGCTGCCTGGCCGCAGCGACCCTTGCTATCAGGCAACGGTCGCTCTACACCATGAGTTTCCGTTTCGCTTGACACGGCTGATCCCTCTCAGTCGGCCGTCACTCCCTCCGCACGAAGCTGCCGGGCCGCCGTGACCATGTTGACCAGCGACGGCCAGACTTCGGCGTCATTCCGGGTCTTGAGGCCGCAATCCGGGTTGACCCAGATGCGCTCGGCCGGGAGGACGCCGCGGATCTGCCTGAGATGCTCTGTGATCGTATCGACGCCGGGGACGGCTGGGCTGTGGACGTCGTAGACGCCGGGCCCGATCCCCTTGTCGTAGCCGTGCGCCTGGAAGACCTGCAGGAGTTCCTCGCCGGACCGGGCGTGCTCGATCGACAGGACATCAGCGTCGAGCGCTTCAATTGCGTCGATGATGTCGTTGAACTCCGCGTAGCACATATGGGTATGGATCTGCGTATCCGGCCGGGCGACGGCGGCCGAGATCCGGAAGCAGCGCGTCGCCCAGTCGAGATACGCCTGCCAGTCCGACCGGCGTAGCGGCAACCCCTCGCGAAGGGCGGGCTCGTCGATCTGGATCGCCGCGATCCCGGCCGCCTCCAGGTCGCGGACCTCGTCTTGGATCGCGAGGGCGATCTGTAGGCAGGTCTCGCTTCGCGGCTGGTCGTCCCGGACGAACGACCAGTTCAGGATCGTGACTGGGCCGGTCAGCATCCCCTTGACCGGACGTCCCGTCAGCGACTGGGCGAAGGTCGCCCAGCGAACGGTCATTGGGGCTTCACGCCGGACGTCGCCGTAGACGATCGGTGGACGGACGCAGCGTGACCCATAGCTCTGGACCCAGCCGTTGTGCGTGAAGGCGAAGCCGTCCAGTTGCTCGCCGAAGTACTGCACCATGTCGTTGCGCTCGGGTTCCCCGTGGACGAGGACATCCAGTCCGATCTCCTCCTGATGCCGGATCACCTTGCGGATCTGATCTTCGAGATAGCCGTCATAGGCTTCCCGGGAGAGTGTGCCGCGCTCGAACGTCTGCCGGTGAGTACGGATGTCGTCGGTCTGCGGGAACGAGCCGATGGTCGTGGTCGGGAAAGCCGGCAGGCCCAGCCGGGTCTGCTGCGCGGCCGCCCGGTCGGCGTAGGGCGCGGATCGCCGGTCGGCGCCGCGTGGGAGCGCGTCGACCCGGTGGCGGACATCGCTTCGCGTTCGATGGTCCGACCTCCGGGCCGCCGCGACGACCCTGTCGCTCGAGGCCAGTTCGGCGGGGACGGCGTCCCGGCCGTCAGCGAGACCGCGCTTGAGTGTGCTGATCTCACTGAGTTTCTGGGTGGCGAAGGCCAGCCAGCCCCGGACCTCGGGGTCGATGCGATCTTCACGCTCGACGTCGATCGGAACGTGGAGCAATGAGCAGGACGAGGAGACGACGATGCGGTCCGTGCCGACCGACCGGCCGAGCCGTTCCAGCAACGTCAGGGACGCGTCGAGGTCGTTCGCCCAGACGTTTCGACCGTCGACCACTCCGGCCAGCAGCAGCCTGTCCTCCGGGAAGCCGTGCGCCTCGATCAGGTCGAGCGTCTCCGGCGCCCGGACAAGGTCGAGTCCGATGCCATCCACCGGCAGACCGACCAGTGCCTCGTACGACGGCCCTGGGCCGCCGAAGAATGTCTGGACGAGCAGCCGGGCATCGCCCTTCGCCGTGGCGATACCCGCGTAGGCAAGCCGCAGGGCGTCGATCGCCTCCTCGTCGAGGTCGGTCCCGAGGATGGGCTCGTCGAACGAGATCCAGCGGGCGCCGGCCTCGGCCAGCCGACCGACGAGCTCCTGATAGACGGGAATGAGGCGGTCCATGAGCGGCAGGCAGGATTCGCCCTCGACCGTGCTCTTGGCTAGCATGAGAAAGGTCAGCGGACCGATCAGCGTGACACGGGCCTGCTCGCCGTAGCCCAGCGCCTGGGCTTCACGGAGCTCCCGGATCGGCTTGTCGTCCGCCAGCCGGAACCGCTGGTCCGGAGCCAGTTCTGGCACGAGATAGTGATAGTTGGTATCGAACCACTTGGTGAGTTCGAGGGCGGCGAACTGACCGGTCCGGGTCGTTCCGCGAGCCATCGCGAAGCGCAGGTCGAGGCTGACCGCGCCGCCGTCCCAGTTGAACCGCTCGGGGATCGCGCCGAGCAGGATCGACATGTCGAGCATCTGGTCGTAGAGCGAGAAGTCGTTGACGGGGATCAGGTCCAGTCCGGCGTCGGTCTGCTGGCGCCAGTTGGCCGCGCGAATGCCCGCCGCGGTCGCTTCGAGCTCCTCAGCGGTCCGTTTCCCAGACCAATACCCTTCGAGAGCGCGCTTGAGTTCGCGCTGTGGGCCAATCCGTGGGTAGCCGGGGGTCGTGGCGCGGACCATGGGGAATCTCCTCTTCGAGGTTACGGGTGGATCGTCTTCAGCTCGAGGATCAAGAGAACGGCGGGAGCCGTCAGGCGGGTGCGGAGGAGACGGCCCGGCGACGCCGGTAGGCCCGATAGCGCCGGGCAATGTCCGCCAGTCCACCCTCGGAGAGATAGCGTTCGATGCTGGCCTCCAGTGCCCGTCCAGCCGACAGGCGGGTGGTCGGCCGGACGGCGGGAATTGCGGCCAGTGCGGCTTCCGTGGCGAGATCGAGTTGCTGCGCGACCCGATCCGGTTCCCGATCATCGGGAGTGCCAGCCAGAATCCCAGCAACGGAACCCCGCTGATAGTCCGACGGACCTGATGGTGTGTTTGCCGACATGTGGAATCCCTCCGCCCCGCCAGCGATTTCGCATGACGGGACCGATTCACGTCCACGGGGTGGGAAATGCCGCGGTGAGCGCCCGGTGTAACGGACACCTCGCGCGCATCGCTGTTCCGACCGCCGTTCCCGCGAACGACTTGGGATGCCCGAAGGCGAGGGGTGCCGGGGATGGCACCGGGCGGCGACGAGCGCGTCGTGCCGGCCACGGTCCGAAGCCCAGCGATCCCGCCCTCGGGGATCCCGGTCATCGCCGCCGCCATCCTGGCGGGGGCACAACGGCAGGTCTTCGGACTCGTGGGCCGGGGCAGGACGCCAATGCGCTCCGCCGATCCTACTGGTCGTCGCTTCCCAGCCGCGGTGGCCAGTGCCTGTGACGACGGTCGTTCCCACTTACCGCTGCGGGGCAGTTCCGGATTCGCACCGGATTCCCTCTTGCCTCACCGGGCGGGACGCAAGCGCGTCCCGCCCGGTGAACCGTTGATGCCGGGAACCCTACCGCCCACCACCCGGCGCGTCAACGGTCCAGTATCCGTCCGAGCATCAGGCGGGCGAGGCGGTGGTCACTCGCGATCGTCGCTCAGCGAGGAGCCGCTCGGCGGCCAGGACGCTGTGCTCCTTGTCCTTGATCTCCAGCATGATGTCGACGGCCCGGTCGCCGAGCTGGTCGAGGAACCGGTCGAAGTCCTCGAGATCGATCGAGAGCGTGTGGGCCCCCGCCTGCTTGTCCGGGTTCTGCGACGAGTAGTCCATCGCCGGAACGCCGTGGCCCTTCCAGGTCGGCATGAACCGGTCGAGTGCCTTCGTGACGGACTCGCCACCGTTGTGGAGCGCGTGATGGAACACGTCGAAGAGGAGCGGGATCCCCGTCGCCGCGTGAATGATGAGGTTGTCGGTGAGTGTGTACTGGCGCTCGTCGTTCTCGATCACGAGTCGGCGGCGGACCGGTTCGGAAAGCTTACCGTAGCGCTCGATGAACCGGGTGATCGCCGCCGGCTTGTCGCCGTAGACGCCGCCGGTGTGGATCTGCATCTTGTGGGTATGATCCAGTCCCATCAGATCGAACAGCGCCGCCGTGTACTCCAGCTCGGCGATGCTCCGGGCAACGATCTCCTCGTTGGGCGCGTTGAGCAGAATGTACTGACCGGGGTGGCAGTTGATCCGCATGCCGCGCTCGCGGATGAAGGATCCGATCGCCGCGAACCGGGGACCGAACTCAGCCCGCCAGTCGACCGTCATCACCGGGTGGGAGGCGAAGGGAATCGTGTCCGACGAGATCCGGAAGTAGTCGACGCCGTGAGCGGCGTTCCAGCGCAGAATCGCCTCAAGGCAGTCCAGGCTCGCGTTGACCGTCTCGGTCAGGCGCTCCGGCGAGAACGAGGCCAGCCGGAACGTCCGGGAGGCGGAGCAGCCGACACTGAGGTTGGAGCAGGGGTATCCGATCTTCATGGTCGCCACCACGCACACCGCTTGCCGCCTGCCGGAGGATGACGTTTCCCACTGGATAGGGCAAAATCGACCTTTCTGACACGGATCGGCCGGAACGGGCCGAACGTCCGGTTCGGCTCTCCTCGACTCACACTGAACGGCATGCACCGACATGGACGCGTTCGATGGGACCATTGCCTACGACCTCGACCTCCCGGCCGGCCGGATTCGCTACTACCGGGCTGGGACAACCGGACCGCCGATCATCCTGCTCCATGGAGGGGTGCTCGATTCGTCCGAGCTTGCCTACGGCGAGATCATGCCCCGCCTCGCTGAGGGATTTCAGCTCTACGCGCTCGACTGGCCGGAGCATGGTCACAGCTGGCCCTGGTCCGCCGGTACGACCGAGGCCGACCTCGGTGACGTGCTGGAGCGCATGATCGAGCATTGGGGTCTCGACCGGATCAATCTGGTGGGAATGTCGCAGGGCGGCGGGATCGCCGTCCGTTACGCCATGGACCATCCGGACCGGGTCGACCGAGTCGTTGCGATCGGCCCGGTTGGCTTCGAGGATCGCCGCTGGGTGCTGACGCTGATGCGGGTCGCCGTCCGGCTGCCCCGAGCTCCACAGCTCGTCACCAGGCTGCTGGCCCGGTGGCCCCGCCTCGTGGAGTTGGTGATGTGGACCGCCCGGACGCATGGCAAGGCGACCCCTGGCTTCGACGAGGCCGTCGCGATCGGACATGATCAGGTCGAGCAGGCGCGGCGGCACGGGACGACGATCGTCGACGACTATCTCTACCAGGCCTATTGCCGCCGTCAGGATCTGGTCGACTACCGGCCGGACGCACACCGGTTGACCGTTCCGACCCTGATCGTGCACGGGAGCCAGGACCACTCGACCTCGCGCCGGGCGCTGGTCCGGGCCGCCGCCGCCATGCCGTCCGGTGGCTACCGCCGGGTCAGCGGCGTCGGCCACCTGTCCTGCCGCGATGACCCGGAAGCGATGGCCGCCGTGATTCGCGAGTTCATGGTGGCGCGGCGATGACGACTGAACGTCCGACCACGTCTCGTCTCAGCGCTCGCAGACGCTCCGGAGAATCTCCCCGAGCGCAGCGTCCTTACCGGACGCCCGGGTCTCCTGCCGACGTTGCTTCACCGCGGCGAGATCAGGTGCCGCAGTCGGGCTGGATATGGCTCCCTGCCTTCCAGGTCATTCGAACAGCGGCCGAAACCCCGCTGGTTCGATGTAAAAAAGGCCCGTCGGTTTCAGCATTCGTGTGACAATCCTCCGCTTTGGTCATCGTCACCGATCATCACGATCATCACGATCATCACACGCACCGTCACAGACACAAAGAGGCCTCGCACGGGTTGGAGCCGGCCGAGGCAATGGCAAACGCCGTTGAGGAGCGACTGCATGGCCAATCTACCAGACACCCTTTCCGATTTCTGGGCCGTACCTCCTGATTTTGGGCATCGGCCAGACATCAACGAACAGGTTCACTATGTCCAAGCGTTCCTGTGACTAGTTTAGCCAACAAGCACCTCAACCTTGGTCTTTCCTTTTGGAGAGGGTTCCATGCCATTGACCTGCTCTTGGCTCAAGTGCCTAACATGAAATAATATCGCGCAATACGATGTTTCGATCAAGACCAATAGGGACTAATATAGAGCAGTGCGTAATCTCGGTATCGCAGAGGTGGCAATGCAAGACCAATGGTAGACGGTCGAAGAGACCACAGAAATTCTTCAGGTCCATCCACAAACAGTCAGACGGTGGCTACGAAGTGGGCAGCTCACCGGAACCATGCTCAATCGGCGAGCTGGCTACCGTATCCGGCGAACGATTTATTGAGCTTGTGCTCGAAGAAGGACTCCCAGAATAGGGGAAAACCCTGGTCGCGTGTGGCTTTGTTTACGCCGCGACTAAGGTCTGAACGCGCCTCACCTGGTAGGACAGGGGAAACGACGCATTCTATCAAAGCCACTGAGGACCACTGTCACGATCGTGTGACAACCTTGCCGCGACTCAAATACCCGCCGTTACGATCATGGCCTGGCAGGAGGCTGACGGCCGATGGGGATCATCTCTATGGTCGTCCGGAACGACGACAGTGTCGAGACCTGGGGCGTCTGGGACGTCGATGGTAAGTTCTCCGTGATGTCGTGGGTCGACGCAGACAGACAAGAGCCCAAAGGTTGACCTAAGCGTGGGGGACTAGGCCAGCGTGCAACCATCAACGACCGATGCGGCTGCGACATTCCCGTGGTATATCAACCGCCGCTTCGCTACGTTCTGGACCGGCGGCATCCTGTCCGGGTTCGGCGACAGCATCTTCGAGTGGACACTTGCCCTATGGGCGGCCACGGTGCTGGGTCCTGAGGGGGCATGGGTCGTGGTGGCCATCCTGGTCGCCTCGACCGGCCCGGGCCTGATCGCCGGGCCGCTCACCGGCGTGCTGGTCGACCGGTGGACCAGCAAGGTCCGTGTAGTCGTCCTCGCCGCCGTCCTCAGCGCCATCCTCACGCTGGCTGCCGCACTGATTCTCGCCGACTCGGGACCACCGCTCTCTGTGTCGGTACAGATAGCCCTCGTGCTCGGCGTCGTCGTGGCCGCGAGCGTGATCGCCCAGTTCTTCCAGCCAGCCAGCGGAATCATAATCCGCGACCTGGTTCCGGTCGCGGCACGTGAGCGCTCAGCAGCTCTCTATCAGGTGTCGCGATCGGCGACCACGCTGATCGCGCCCGCGCTGGCAGCACCGCTGTTCGCTGCGTTCGGCATTGGTTGGGCGCTGGTGATCAATGGCGTGAGCTTTCTCGTTGGCGTCGTGTTCTACCGGCTGGCCACGCAGGGATGGTCAGAGCCGGCATTGTCCTCCGCGGGCTTGGTTACTTCCTCCAGGCTCCTCACTGAGTCAAATGGCACGAACCCGACGGGCAGGCGATCGTCTCGCTGGGCCGAGGTATCGGTCCTGTTGCGCGTACTGCGAGACGATCTCTGGGCGGGCATTCACTTCGTCCGCACCTCGCCAACGCTCTCGACCCTGATCCTGGCTCTTGCCGCGGGGTTCGGCGGGTTCGGGATCTGGGTTGCTCTCGATGTGTTCTTCTTCCGGGAGACCCTGAATGGATCCACGGCCGCCTATGGGTTACTGGGCACGGCGCAAGGTGCTGGCGAGCTGATTGGCGCTGCGGTCATGGTGCGACTGATTGACCGCCTTGGGCCCGGTCGACTGCTCTGGCTTGGGCTCGCACTGATCGGCGTCGTCATGGTTGGGTATGGCCTGATCCGCTCGGTGCCCGTGGCGATCGCGACGTGCTTCGTCCTTGGGTTGGGGACGCCCTCGATCAACGTGGTGATCGGGCCGATGATCATGCGGGTCACGCCACGAGACCTGCTGGGCCGTGTGACCGGAACGGTCAATCCGATCGTCAGCGGGGCGCTCCTCGCCGGTGCGGCGATCGGGGGCAGTCTCTACACCCTCACGGGATCCCAGATCGTACTCGGCGAACTCGGACGCGTCGATGCGCTTCGTGCGCTGATCATCCTCGGTGGGATAAGCGTGCTGCTCGCCGCCCTCGTCGTCGGGTTACGGCTCGGCCGGGTCGACGCACGCGAGGAGCAACGGCGCGCGGCAGGGGTCGATTGTCCCGATGGGCCGGGCTAGCTAACGGAAGGAGTGAGACCGTTGCCTCAGCTGCTTGATGATGACATCCAACGGCTCATGAGCCTCTCTCACCTGCGACTCGAGCCCTTCACTTGGGAGCATGGGCTGACGCTCTCTTCGTCGACCGGGACAAACGAACGAGGGCCATCTCGGTACTCGCCGAGGAGGTCGAGAAGCGGTCTCTCCGTATGCTCCTGGAGGCGTGATGGACCGACATGGAGTCGCCGGCGATCGTCTATGGACGCAATACGGTGCTGCGGTGGTTCCGACGGGCCGGGTTTGTGAACGACAGTCCCGACCTCGTTAAGCCGACCGAGCCGCTCTTGCTGTGGCGAGGCACGCAGTCCCCGAGATCGACGGACGGGCGCGGCCTATCATGGACATCGGATCGTGAGAATGCCGAGTGGTTTGCGGTGCGGCCGCCAAGTCCGTGGATTCAGCATTCCCGTCCAGGCTGGTTATGGCAGGCGACGGTCGCACCGCGGGGTGTGCTTGGGATGTTCCACGATCGTGGCGAGTCGGAAGTCGTGGTCTCGCCTCGCTGCATTGAGAACCTCAAGCTCGTGGCAAACGTCCTGGTGCCTGACCGGGCAAAGCGGATCGCCTAGAGCCTGTTATGCACTCTGGCGGTGCCGTTGGGAAGTATTGGAGGATGGACACCATCTCCCGCACCCGCTATCCCAACGATGTCTCCGACGCCAGGCAGGAAGCCGCGGACGCATGATGGCCAGTTGCAGGACAAACGCAAGGAGTGATTCGGTCCGGTTGGTGTGAACGCTTGTGTGGCGGAGAATAAACGAGGGCAGAGGGATGATTCCCTCTGCCCTCGTTTATGGCTTCGTGAAGCCGTTTTCTGTGGGTGAGCCGGGGAGGATTCGAACCTCCAACCAGCTGATTAAGAGTCAGATGCTCTGCCGTTGAGCTACCGGCCCACACTCCTTACGGAGCAGCGAAAAGGATAGTGGCTGGCGCCAGACCTGTCAAACCGATGCAACAGCATGAGCCCATCTGGTTTGCCCCCGGCTGATCAGGTTGTCGCGACCGCCAATGGCTGACGCCACGGTCCGAGACCGTCCAGTGACGACCGGATTCCCGACGGATCCGCGGCCGGAAGGTTGCGGAAAGCTGGTCGCTCGCGGAACCAGCCGGCGGCCCGCTCGTAGGTGTGGGCGATCCGGAGGAGGTTGGCCTCGTCGAAGGCCCGGCCCAGGAGCTGAAGGCTGACCGGGAGGCCGTCGCTGAACCCGCACGGCAGCGAGGCGCCGGGGATTCCCGCCATGTTGGCGGGGATCGTGAAGACGTCGGCCAGATACATCTGGTACGGGTCGTCCAGCCGGGCGCCGACGCCGAAGGCGACGGTCGGGCTGGTCGGGCAGGCGATGACGTCGACCTGCTCGAAGGCGGCGTCGAAGTCGGCCTTGACCAGCGTCCTGATCTTCTGTGCCTTGACGTAATAGGCGTCGTAGTAGCCGCTGCTCAGGGCGTAGGTGCCGAGCACGATCCGGCGTTTGACCTCCGGCCCGAACCCCTCGCCTCGCGTCCTCTCGTAGGTCTCGCGCAGCGTCGCCCCGTCGGCGTGGTAGCCGAACCGGACGCCGTCGTAGCGGGCCAGGTTGGCGCTGGCCTCGGACGGCGCGGTGATGTAGTAGGTCGCCAGGGCGTACTCGGTGTGCGGGAGACTGATCTCGACGATCTCCGCCCCCAGGGCCGCAAGCTGGGCGATGGCGGAGTCGACCGCGGCGCTGACGCCCCGCTCCATGCCGTCGACCGAGTACTCGCGGGCAACGCCGACCCGGACGCCGCGCAGGTTCGTCGCACCGGCGACGGCGGCCGCGGCACCGGGCGGTTCGATCGGGGCGCTGGTCGCGTCCTTCGGGTCCTGCCCGGCGATTGCGTCGAGCATGATCGCGGCGTCCTCGACGGTCCGGGTGAATGGGCCGATCTGGTCCAGCGAGGAGGCGAAGGCGATCAGACCGTAGCGCGAGACGCGGCCATACGTCGGCTTGAGCCCGACGATGCCGCAGAAGCCGGCCGGCTGCCGAATCGATCCGCCGGTGTCCGAGCCGAGGGACATCGTCGCCAGCCCGGCCGCGACGGCCGCGGAAGGTCCGCCGCTCGATCCGCCCGGGACCATCGTCAGATCCCAGGGGTTCCGGGTCGTGCCCCAGGCACTGAACTCGGTCGAGGAGCCCATCGCGAACTCGTCCGTGTTGGCCTTGCCGACGAAGACCGATCCGGCCTCGCGCAGCTTCCGTACGACCGTTGCGTCGTAGGGAGAGCGGTAGCCCCGCAGGATCTTCGAGGCGGCGGTCGTCGGCGCGTCGGTCGTGACGAGGACATCCTTGAGCGCGATCGGGATGCCGGTCATGGCGTTGACCTCGCCCGCGGCGATCCGGGCGTCGGCGGCGTCGGCCTGGCGGAGGGCGACGTCGGACGTCACTTCGATGTAGCTGTGGACCGCCCCGTCGAGATCGGCGATCCGGTCGAGGTGCGCCCGCGTCAGTTCCCGTGAGGAGAACTGGCGCCGGTCGAGCAAGTCCCTGGCATCGGCGGCCGAGAGCCAGGTCAGGTCGGTGCTGGATGGATGATTCGGTTCAGTCATGACGCGGGACGCCTCCAGGCGCGGACGTGAGATCAAGCTGAGCTTCGGTGTGAACTGTGAACACTGGACGACGGATCAGACCGACTCGGGCGCCTCGCCCCCGAGGACGGCTGAGACCTCGAAGAAGCCGTCCGCCTGCCGGGGAGCATTGGCGAGCGCGACCTCATGGGGCAGGGAGGGTGCGATCAGGTCCGCCCGCAGGACATTGGCGAGCGGGATGACCTGCGCCGTCGGAGCAATCGCCGACGTGTCGACCCGGTTGAGGATGGCGATGTTGTCTAGGATGACGGAGAGCTGGTCGCGGAGCGACCGCTTCTCGTCCTCGGTCAGGCTGAGGCGGGCGAGGGACGCCGCGGCTTCAACGTCAGCGATGGTAAGGGCCATGGGACCTCCGGGAAGCACGACGCGGATGGCGGACGGCGGGTACGCCTGATTTCAACCTCGGAGTCTAGCAGACGGCGGACCTGTCCCCCGACCGGGCCGGAACCCCTTGGGACGGAGCGTGAACCGAACGGCTCGATTGGACCGGTATCGGCCTCCGGCGTTGAAGAGACGATGGCGAGTCCGGTTCGCGGCGTCCGGCGTGGCCGGGCGGATTGACCTGAGCCGGGATGACCGGGTCGGTGCTCACCGGATCCTCCACGAATGGTTTGTCATCGGACCCTCCGTTCCCGATACTGGTACTTCCTGATCGGACGACGATGCCCTCGCGACTGCCCGACCAACAGGGGATCCGCCTTGCTCCACGCCGGCCGACGACCGCCTTCCCATCGTCTGCGTTCGAAGACGGCGCCGCTCGCTTCCCTCGCGTTGCTGGTGGTGCTACTTCTGGGCGCCTGTGGGCCGACAGCGACAAACGAGGACGATCGGAAATACGCCAATCAGACGCAGCCTCCGGCCGCGACGCCGGTCCCGGCGGGCACTCCCATCGCGGGCGTTCCGGCGTCGGACTCACCGATCGCGGCCACCCCGGACCTCGCCTCCCTGCTGTCCTCCCCAACGGCCGTCGGGTCAGCCTTCTTCCTCGTCGAGGATCGGTTGCTCATCGCGTCCACCGACGGCACCATCCGCGACGTCTCGCTGCCGGGACCGGTCCTGGCGCTCTCGGTCTCGCCTGGTGGTGAGCTCGCCGCGGTGCTGGTCGCATCGGCGGCGACCGGATCGACACCGGCCGCGACCCCGGAGCACCCCACAACGCCCGGTCCTCCGGGCGGCACGGAGTCCCAACGTCTCTCGGTCGTGATCGTCGGTTCTGACGGCAAACCGGTTCGGTCGATCGATGACCTGCCGCAAGTTCTGGACGCGCAATCGGATGTGCGGGATGTCATATCAGGTGAAGGAGGCGTCACGACCGTCGCGATGGGGCCGACGGCCGACGATCTTCTGGTCGTGTTCCCGGATGGACTTCTGGTGCGTCTGCCCGCGGGAGGGGAGCCGACCGTCGTCCCCGGAAGTGGCAACCTTGCCGATGTCCGGCAGGTCGTCTGGACACGCGATGGCGCGGCGCTGGCCATCGTTGGCGCCGACGCGTCCGATGGGATGCCATCGGTCTTCTCCACCGCTCTGCGGGAGGACGGGATCGACCCGGTCCGGATCGCCCCAGCGCCCGGTCGCACCACCGGCGACATCGCCTGGCTGCCAGACGGACGCGGCGTGCTGTTCGTCGACGCCACCGGACCGCTCAGCGCCGAGACGCTGCGGTCCGGCCGCGACCTGTTCCTGACTCCGCTCCGGTCCGACCGCCGGACACTCGTCGCGGCGGCCGGGATCATCGGACCTGCCGCCGGCGTCGTCGACTTCGCCGTGAATCCGGACGGGAGATCGGTCGCCTACACGCTCTACCGTGTCGAGGGCGACGGGGTCGGGTTCAACTCACTCTGGGTTGGCGGGATCGACGGCCGGTCTCCCGTTCGACTCACCCTGCCCGGCGGCGAGACCGTCGGCGGTCTCGCCTGGACCTCGGCCGGGCTGCTGGTCCTGACCGCGGCGACGGATGAGGCAGAACCCACGGTGCTGCTGATTGGGTCCGACGGATTCGCCCGGCCAGCCACTGACCAGGCCGCACCGCCAGCCGCCTGACGCCGCCTCGTCAGGATTCATCCGCGAGCGGGTCCGGTACCTCCTCGGCATCGAAGATCGTCCGGGCCGCGTCGACCAGCCGGTTCTCGTCCTCGGCGGACATTGGTCCGGCCGTTTCCAGGGCCTCGTCGTCCTGCCGGGCGGCGGGACTGGCGCCCGGCGGCTCGTCGATCGTCCCGTCGTAGGCCAGCCGCGCCGGTACTGGCGGGGCGGCCGGCTTGGCGATGACGTGGTGGTTCTCGCTCGATGACTCCGCGGGGAGATCGCGCGCAGGGGCGTCGTATCCCGAGGGTGCAGCAACGGTCGGCGGGGCCGGGATGAGGTGCGGCGCACCACTGTCGCCTGCCTCGCCCTTGAGGATGGTCCGGACGCGGATCGCCTGGCCGACGCGTTTGCCGATCGCCGACTGGACGACCTCGCGGACCTCGTCCTCCTCAAGCCGGTTCCGGTGGAATGGGTAGGCGGCCCGGAGGGTGACCATGTTGCCGTCCACGGAGATTGGATCGACTTCCGCCAGCAGGGCTTCGATCCGGCGATTCTGGAGCTTGACGTCCTGCCGGATCCGGTGCCATAGCTCGACCAGCCGCTGGACCGAGATGGTGGCCGTCCTGTCGTCGGCGGGGTCCGCCGCCGGCTGCCTGCTGACCGTGGCAGCCGGGCGAGCCGGCTCGGGTGGCCGTGGGGCCACCGCTCCCTGGTGTTCGACCGCCTGGTTCGACGAGGGCGGGCTGATCCGGGCGGATGGGTTACGGACCCGGTCCTTGAGCGACGGGCCGGACGGGGCGAGCGGCGCGGCGGCGGGCTGATCCATCTCCCGCATCCAGTCGGGCTCGGTCGGGCTGGAGTCTCGTTCGACGGGCGTCGCGACCGCCGACCGGCTCGGAGTGGGAGTGGGAGTGGACGCCGGCCGAGCCGTGGGCGTGCTGGCGATGCCGGGTGCCTGACTCGCCGGGCGGGGAGACGCGGTCGGAGCGATTTCGCCACCGGCCGGGCGGAGGATGCTCTCGACGATCGCCACCTCGAACGGCAGCTGGGCGATACTCGCGTGGCGAATCTGGACGTCAGTCTCGCTGAAGCGCTGAGCCATCTTCGCCAGGTCGTAGAGATCGAACCGGGCGGCAAGGTCGCGGGCGGTCTGGTCGGCGTCCGGCGAGCCGCCGGCGAGCTGGTGCATCAGCACCCGCAGGTAGTTGACCAGTTGCCGGTTGAGCTGGCGCGGGTCCTCGCCGGCCTCGACCGCGTTGTTGACGGAGCCGAGCGCCGTCGAGACGTCGCGGTCGGCCAGCGCCCGGACGATCGTCTCGACCCGGTCGTTCCGGCTGACGCCCATCAGCGCCCGGACGGAATCGGCCGTGACCCGAGCCGGGCCGGTGGATTCCTCGCCGGACTCCTGGTAGACCGCGAGCTGATCGAGCAGGCCGAGCGAGTCGCGCAGACTGCCCGTCCCGGCCCGGGCGATCGCCGCCAGGGCGTCGTCGTCAACCTCGATTCGCTCGGCCGCCGCGACCGTGCGCAGGCGGGCGATCGCGGCCGGCAGGGCGATCCGACGGAAGTCGAACCGCTGGCAGCGCGAGACGATCGTCGGCAACAGGTCCTCCGGGTCGGTCGTCGCGAGGACGAACTTGGTATGGGCGGGCGGCTCCTCCAGGGTCTTGAGGAAGGCGTTGCCGGCCGCTCCGGTGATCTGGTGGGCCTCGTCGATGATGTAGAACTTGCTGCGAAGCTGCGTCGGGGCGTACTTGACCCGCTCGCGCAGATCGCGGATGTCGTCGATGCCGCGGTTGCTGGCGGCGTCGATCTCGATGACGTCAGTGGTCGCGCCGGAGGTGATCGCCAGGCAGGCGGCGCAGCGGTTGCAGGGCCGGGCACGCGGGTCCGGGTCGAGGCAGTTGACCGCCTTCGCCAGCAGCCGGGCTGTCGTCGTCTTGCCGGTTCCGCGTGGGCCACAGAACAGGTAGGCATGGGCGACCCGGTCGCGCTCGACGGCGTTGCGCAGGGTCCGGACGATGTGCTCCTGTCCGACGAGGTCATCGGCGTCGAAGCTCTGCGGTCGGTAGCGCCGGTAGAGCGATTGCGTCTGCGTCGGTGCCGCCCCCCGGACGGGTGCCTGACTGGCAGGAATCGCTGGCGTCGCGGAGTCGGGTTTCGGTCTCTCGTCGTCGGACGGGCCGAAGCCGAGGAGCATGGGGCCGGTCACGATCGGGGAGCCCTCCCGTAGGTGCCGGGGGCGGAATCGCCGGCTGGAAACTGTTCGTCCATCACCGATGGAGTATACCGGGACCGGCGATCATCGTCCGGTTCCACGGCCGGGATGGTCATTCTTCAGGACCAGTCAGAGGAGTGGGCTTGGGTACGCTGTTCGTCGTCGCGACACCGATCGGCAACCTGTCCGACATGACGCCGCGAGCCATCGAGACCCTCCGGCTGGTGTCGCTGATCGCGGCCGAGGACACCCGCCACACGCTTGGTCTGCTGCGTCACTTTGGCATCGAGACGCCGATGCTGAGCTACCACGCGCACAACGAGCGCGCTCGCCGGGACCAGTTGCTGGAGGCGCTGGGTCGGGGCGACGTCGCCCTCGTCACGGACGCCGGTACGCCCGCCATCAGCGATCCGGGCAACGATCTGGTCGCGACGGCCCTCGCCGCCGGTTTCGCCGTCTCGCCGATCCCCGGCGCGTCGTCGCTGGTCGCGGCGGTGTCGGCTTCGGGGCTGGTGCCGGGGCCGTTCGTCGTGCTCGGCTTCCTGACGCGGAGGGGCCGGGAGCGGTCGGCCGAGCTCGGCCGGGCGGCCGCAGCGGGGATGCCGCTCGTCCTGTTCGAGTCGCCCAACCGGCTCGTCGAGACGCTCGACTTCCTTCGCGAGACGCTCGGCGACCGGCCGGTGACGGTGGCGCGGGAGCTGACGAAGCTCCATGAGGAGGTCCGGCATGGGATCATGTCGGTGGTGGCCGACCACTATCGACAGCAGCCGACCCGGGGCGAGATCGTGATCGTGGTCGGTGGAGCGCAGGGGACGGCGTCCAACCCTGATGCCGACGACGACGAGACCGTTATCCGGTCGCTGCTCAGCGCCGGGCTCTCGGTCAGCCAGGCGGCACGTGAAGCCGCCTCACTCACCGGGCGACCTCGTTCGGAACTCTACGATCTGGCCCGGCAGGTGCGGGCAACCGGCGCGTCCGTATCCGAACGACCCGACGAAGGAAGGTGAATGGCTCATGGACAACGTCTGGGAATCGCAACTCTTCGCCTCACTCGCTGAACTCATCGAATCCGTCAATGATCGTGGTCTGACCGCGGACCGGTTCAAGGTCGTCGCGGAACCCGCCCACTCCGGCTCAGCGATGTTCCATCTGCTCTACCTGACTGGGGCGGAGCCCGATCCGCTGCTTGTCACCGCGGCGGTTGATGCGGTCGAGACGCGTGACCTTGACCAGGCCGAGGAGCGGTTCGAGGCCGTCGACGAAGCTGAGACGATCATCCGGGACAATCAGCACGGCTGACGAGTCGAGGCCCGATGACGACGAGCGCATCCCGCAAGTCCGGACTTGCGGGATGCGCTCGTTGGCAATGGAATCATCTCGTGGTCTGTCAACCATCAGTCACAGCGGATGACTGGGCGGATTCCGACGCGAGCGCCCTCCCTCTCCGGGACGCGTCGCACCCTGACGGCCGGCGCCAGCTGATCGGTGCGCGACGGGGAGCCGGGGAGGGGTCCGGTCCCAGTCGGCCAAGGACCCTAGATAGACCACCCGGCGTCCTTACAGGCCACGCTGGAAGGCGAACTTGCGATGACCCATCAGGATGCTCTGCAGGATGCCGATGCCGGCCAGGTACGTCCAGAGCGATGACGACCCCTCGGAGATGAACGGCAGGGTGACGCCGGTCACCGGCATGATGCCGATGTTGTAGCCGATGTTCAGGAAGGTCTGGAAGAACAACATCCCGAAGATGCCCATCGCCAGGCACTGCCCCAGTTGGTCGCGGGCGAGATCCACGACCCGCAGGACGCGCCAGAGCAGGATGACGAACGATAGCATCAGCGCGATCATGCCGACGTAGCCGAACATGCTGCTGACGTGGGCGAAGATGAAGTCGGACTCACGGACGGAGAGCAGGTTGTACTGGCTCTGGCTGCCGCCGGCCAGCCCGCGGCCCCAGAGGCCGCCGTCGCCGACCGCGATCCGGGCCTGGATGATGTTGAAGCCGAGGCCCGTCGGGTCTCGTTCCGGGTTGTAGCTGATGGTGAATCGGTCCCGCTGGTACTGCTCGAAGACGAAGTTCCAGGCGAACCAGACCACGGCCGGAAGGGCGAGCAGGCCGAGGATGAAGTAGATCGGCCGGGTCCGGGCGGCGATCATCACCGAGAACCACATGACCATGTAGATGATCGCCGAGCCGAGGTCGGGTTCGGCCAGGACGAGTCCGGCCGGCAGCGCGACGATCAGCGACGCGACGATCATGTTGAGCGGCTGGCGCATGGCCGAGCCGCGCGACGAGACGAAGGTCGCCAGGGCGATCAGCGTGGTGATCTTGGCGAACTCGGACGGCTGGATCGTGACCGGGCCGACCTGGATCCAGGACTGGGCGCCGCTGATGGTCGTCCCGATGACCTGGACCGAGGCGATGCCGGCGACCCCCGCGACGTAGAGCGGGATGGCGAGCGAGGCCAGGAACCGGTAGTCGATGCTCGCGAGGATCAGCATCAGCACGACGCCGGCGACCGCGAAGATGCCCTGCTGGACGGCATTGGTCTCGCCGGCGGTACTGAGTCCGTAGGCGCTGAAGATCGCGATCAGGCCGAACCCCATCAGGACCAGCATCGTCGCGATCAGATAGAAGTCGAAGTCACGCCAACTCGACTCCGAGCGAGACCGTGACGATCGGTTGCCGAGGGCGACGGCCATACGCAACTTCCTCTCCGGCGCTGAGCTGACCGGTCGAACGGGGGTGACTGGAAAACGCCGCGGGTCGCGGTGCTGAGTGACGTCAGTCTAACCTGTTCCGATCGGTCCGGGCAGACAAGAGCGCTCCTTCCGGTGTTGCCGGGCTACAGGACGACCACCTCGTTGATGGAGATGTGGAAGACGCAGTCGAGGAGAGTCGCGGCGTGACGGCTCATCAGCATCCGGGGCAGGAAGATCTCGAAGTACTCCATCACCGGTGCCATCTCGGTATCGATCGCGAGTTCCAAAGTGATCGTCTTCGCGGCGTTGTCGACCCGGAGGAACGACGAGGTCGCGGCGTAGTTGACCCGATCGTGCTGGTCGAAGGTGGACTGGTCGGTATTGCGGACCCGTGACCGGTGCACGTCGGACTTGTCGGCCAGGATCAGGGCCGCCGAGACGGGGTGGACCGGCTCACCGAGGCGCCCGCCGTCGTCGCCATGGGAACCGATCGCCCCGAGGACGACGGCAATGTCCTCTGGGTCCATCCCGAGCCTGGTCAGGATCGGGTAGGCGAGCATGGCTCCGGTCGAGGCGTGGCCGTGGCGACTGACGACGTTGCCGATGTCATGCAGGTAACCGGCAACCGCCGCGAGTTCCTGCTGGCGTTCGTCATAGCCCAGCAGCCGCAAGACGTTGCGGGCGATGCTGGAGACGAGGCCGACGTGACGGAATCCGTGCTCCGTGAAGCCGAGCACACCGAGGTTGCGGTTCGCCTGGAGGATGAAGGCCTGCACCTCCGGATCGGCCCGAACGACTTCCGCCATCAAGCTGGCGACCGAGCGGTCATCCTGCGACGCGGTGGTCGGCTCGACCCCACCGGCGCCGATCCGGGGCTCGGTGCCCAGCGGGACACGCACCTCACTGCCCGCGTCGACGGTGCCGACGATGGTGTCCGGCTCGCTGGACGACCCGGCAGACCGGTGCTGGCGATTGGTCCGATTCGGCATGTGATCGACTCCCTGTTCGTGCTCGCGTCGCTGGAGCGGAGTATAGGTCGGTGGGTACTGAGTTCTTCGTTTCAGCGCGACAGTCTGTCCAGTCGAACATAACCCAGGACCGAACGATCGGGTATCATATGCATAGCCGACCCGGCGACATTCCTGAGCGAGAAATCAGACCGTGGCGCCGCTGCCAAGGACTCCAACGATGGACGTTCCGCGGTCGCCACCCGAGGGAGTCGGGCCATGTTTCCCATCAACGACCTGCTCGACGCGATCCTCCTGGGCAGCTTCTTCTTCGGACTCATCTTCGTCGCGTTCACGCTCGTTCTCGGCGCCGTCGGCGGTGGCGGGGACGATGCCGGCGGTAGCGACGTCGGCGGCCATGACGCTGGCGGACATGACCTCGGTGGACAACATGCCGGACATCAGGGTGTCGATCTGCTCGGATTCCTGAACGTCAGCACCGTCCTCGCTTTCCTGAGCTGGTTCGGCGGAGCTGGCTACCTGGTCCGGAACGGACTCGGCTGGGTGGCGCCGATCGCGCTGGTCATCGGGCTGCTTGCCGGTCTGGCCGGCGCGGCTGCCGTAACGTGGTTCCTGCGGAAGGTCATCGCGCCGGCCGACAAGGCGATGGACCCGCGCGACTATGAGTTGCCGGGAACGCTGGCCCGGGTTTCATCATCCATCAGACCCGATGGAACCGGCGAGATCGTCTATGAGCAACAGGGGTACCGGCAGGTCTCGGCGGCGCGAGGGCTGAATGGCGCGGCCGTCGGGCGCGGGATCGAGGTCGTCATCATGGAGACACGGGCCGGGATCGCCTACGTCCAGCCATGGACGGAGCTGATAGACGAGAGTGACGAGATGGCCGTCCGGGCGTCGATGGACGAGGAGTTCCGGGCCCTCGACGAGATCGCCCCGGATGTGCCGCGCGTCGAGCGGGAGTCTCCAACACCGGTGCCGGCTGGTCGTCGGAAGGCGGCGCCGTGACATATTCGACACCAGGTTGGGTTATCCCTGTTAGCACGATACCGTACCCTTCATATGCACGGGTGGCGACGTCGCCGCCCGACGGCCGGGGCGCGGCAAGGAGTCATGAATGAGTCTTCTCGGTCTGTTGGTTATCGTCGTTGGGCTGGTGGTGCTGCTCGTGCTGATCTTCGCGATCAGTGCGGGGCTTTATCGGAAGGTTGGGCCGAACGAGGCGCTGCTCGTCTACGGTTTCGGCGGGACCAAGGTCATCAAGGGCAGCGGCAAGGTCGTCTGGCCGATGGTCCAGCAGTCCCGCAGCCTGTCGCTCGAACTGATGAGCTTCGATGTGGCTCCGAGTCAGGACCTCTACACCAACCAGGGTGTGGCGGTGAACGTCGAGGCCGTCGCCCAGATCAAAGTCAAGAGCGATCCGGTCAGTATCCTGACCGCGGCCGAGCAGTTCCTGAACAAGGGTCGCCCTGAGCAGCAGGATCTGATCCGGCTGGTCATGGAGGGCCACCTCCGCGGTATCACCGGTCAGCTGACGGTCGAGTCGATCGTCAAGGAGCCGGAGATGGTCGCCGACCGGATGCGGTCGAACATTGCCGAGGACATGAACAAGATGGGCCTCGAGGTCATCTCGTTCACGATCCGCGAGGTCCGGGACAAGAACGAGTACATCCTCAACATGGGCAAGCCGGACATCGCCCTCGTCCGGCGGCAGGCCGACATCGCGACGGCCGAGGCGGACCGCGACACGTCAATCAAGCGCGCCAACGCGACCCGCGAGGCGCGGATCGCCGAGGCGATGGCCCAGCAGGATGAGGTCATCGCTCAGACGGCCAGCCAGACCAAGCAGGCCGAGGCCGTCCGCGACCTCAACCTCAAGCAGGCCGAATACAACGCGACCGTCCAGACCCAGCAGGCTGTCGCCGAGAAGGCCTACGAAATCCAGGCCAATGTCCAGCAGCAGCGGGTCGTCGAAGAGGAGGTCCGGATCGAGGAGGTGCGGAAGCTCCGTCAGGTCGCCGTTCAGGAGGCCGAGATCCAGCGCCGCGAGAAGGAGCTGGTCGCGACCGTCCTTAAGTCGGCCGAGGTGGAACGCAAGCGGATCGAGACCCTTGCCGAGGCCGATCGCCAGCAGCAGATCTCCCACGCGACCGGTGAGGCGGAGGCGACGCGGCTCGACGGCAATGCGCGCGCCGACATCACCCGGATTCAGGGTCTGGCCGAGGCCGAGATCATTCGGGCCAAGGGCGACGCCGAGGCCGGCGCGATGAACGTCCGCGCGCTGGCGTATCAGGAGTACAACCAGGCCGCTGTCCTCGACAAGCTGCTGAGCAGCCTGCCGGAGATGGTCCGCGCCGTTAGCGAGCCGCTCTCGCGGATCGACCGGATCACGGTCGTCGGGACCGGTGGCGACTCGACCGGTGTCAACCGGCTCACCGGCGACATGACCCAGATCGTCGCCCAGGTGCCGGCGCTGCTCGAATCCCTGACCGGGATCAGTCTGAACGACCTGCTCAAGCGCGTGCCGGGGATCGACGAGACGGGCAGCGAGGGCTCCCGCTCTCATGCCGACGCCGTCGAAACGACCGGTGTCGCCCGGCCGGCCGGACCGGTGCAGGCAACCGCGGCCAATGGCGCCGGCCCGGGCGGTTCGCCCCCCGCCAACGGTCATCGATCGGGCGGGACACCAGCCCGGAGCGAGCCGACCCCGGTCGAGTAGCTCACAACGGCTATCTTCGATCCGGCTTGAGTCCCGAGCGGGCCAGCGAACCCTCCTTACGGTTGGTTCGCTGGCCCGTGATATGCTTTTCGATCGCACGAGCTGTGGGTTTCGCGCCTCACGGCTCGACCCAGGAATGCCCCGCGGGATGGCGGGATGAGGAAGAAAGCACTATGGCAGCCGATCCGTTCGGTGAGCGAACGCTCTTCGACGCCCAGCGCGTCCGAGTCGAAGCGATCGGCGAACCCGGACAACGACGGTTCCGGATGATGGTCGTCGCCGACGGCAGCACGGCTATCATGTGGATGGAGAAGCAGCAGATGCAGGCCCTTGGGCTGGCGCTCAACCAGATGCTCGAGCAGTTCTCCGATGATACCCTCGAACTTGGACGTGGAGACGTTCCGATCGAGTTCGATACCGACACTCGCCGGCAGTTCCGGGTCGGTCGGATCGAGTTGGGCTTCGATGAGCCCAATGGCCGGGTCGTGATCATCGCTCACGATATCAACAGTGGTGACGAGGACGAGGATGCCGAGGCGGCGGCGAAGCCATTCGCCTGCCGATTGACCCGCTCGCAGGCCGAGGCGGTCAGCGGTTCGGCAGCGACGCTCGTCGCCGCTGGTCGTCCGCGCTGCTCAATGTGCGGCGCGCCAATGGGGCCGGGCGTCCACGTCTGCGCCCAGCAGAACGGCCATCTGCCAATCCCGTTCAGTGAGCTGGCCCAGGAAGAGCCGTTCTAACCGACGTCGCCTGGCCCGCAGGAATATGTGCGATTTTCTCCTGGTCAGGCAGCCCGTCGGTCCTTCGCCCCATGGCGCCCGGGGGCCCGGCCCCGAAGCGACCGGGCTGAGGCACGGCTGAGAGCGTCTCGTCGAGATCGGCCGGTTCTGGGAGCAGACCGCCCGGACCGGAGGTCCCGTGATTCGTCCCCTCGTGATTGCCGTCATCGCGCTATGCGCTTCGGTGGCTGGGTCACTCAATGCTGCCCAACCAACCACGGCCCGGCTCGATGCGCCGGTCGATCTTGTATCGACGCTCCTCGTCCCCGCCGACCTCGCAGCGGTTGGTCTCGACGGCTATGGGACTGGGGTGGGGGCGACGGGCGGGGCGGAAACGATGGCCGCCTTCGACCGGGTGTACCGGAACGCAAGCGCCGACGATGGCCGCTTCCCCTCCACAGCCGGTTCCGAGCGGGGCGCGTCTCTCTACCTCGTCGACCGTTCCGCGATGGACGAGCCGGCCCGGGTCTTGAGTTCGGTCGCTTTCTTCAGCGATCCCGGCGACGCCTCGGACGTGTTCGATGCGGTCGTCAGCGCTCGAGCGGACATCGCGGAAACGACCGACGATTCCCCGAAGATCGAAACGAAATCGGCCCCCGACTCGGCCGCGACCTTCCTCATCGCGGGCGTCCCGCCCTACGACGAGGACGGGTTTCGGCAGACGTCGATCGTCGCCCGAATCGGTTCTGATGTTATCGAGGTCGCGATCGAGCGCTTCGATGCCACCGCCGCTCCGGTCCAGGAGGTGGCTGACCTGCTGCCGATGGTCCTCGACCGGGTGGCCACGTCGGATGCGGGCGAGCCGTCGCTCGGGGCAGAGACGTTCGAGGTGACCGGCGATCAGATCGTGCCGGCCCTCAGCCGCTACGTCTTTCGTGACGGGGAGCCGATCTCGCAGTTCGGCCAGCCGGCTGACGCGGCCGACGCACAGGCCACGACCTTCGCGACCTACGAAGCCACTGAGGTCTTCCAGGTCGGTTTCACCTCGCGGGACGGAGGTCTTGCCATCGGCGGGTTCCTCTCCCGCCACGACAGCCGGGACGCCGCCCAGTCCTACTTCCGTGCTATTCCCGATTTGCTCGCCACCAACGAGCTGTACGCCGACGTCCGAGTCGGCAATGCGATCGTCCGGGTCGGCGACTCCACCACGCTGGTCACATATACGATCGATGGGATAGAGGGAGTCGTCGTCACCGAGCTGGTGGTCCTGCTTGGGGACACGGTGGCCGAGCTGATCGTCAACGCGCCCTCGGCCATCCCGTCGGACGACATGTCGGCGCTTGCTACGGCCGCGCAGGCGTGCCTGACCGATGGAGACTGTCAGCCGCTCGTCGTACCTGACGATGCCGGCTTCGGGATCGTCTGACGCGTCTTCGAACGACATATCCCCTCCCGAGTGGTTGCGACCTTGACGCCGTAACCTCGGAAGATGAGTTCCTTCTGATGATGGCTGTTGACCCCGGTGCTAGACTCGGGGACAGGACAGGGCTGTCCCGATTCATCTGAGCGGTGCGAGTGGACGAAGCTCTACTCGACCGGTGTCCCGGAAAGGGTGGTCCCATGCGGCAGTCTTCGAGATTTCCAGTCTTCATGATGGTTCTCGAAGAAGGACAGCTACCGCATGGGTATTCTGAACCTCGGTATCCTGGCGCATGTCGACGCCGGAAAGACCAGTCTGACTGAACGGATCCTGTTTGAGACCGGTGTGATCGCCGATATCGGGAGTGTCGACCGGGGAAGCACCCAGACCGACACGCTCGAACTCGAGCGTGAGCGCGGCATCACGATCAAGTCCGCCGTCGTCTCGTTCCCGCTCAACGGCCACAAAATCAACCTGATCGACACGCCTGGCCACGCCGACTTCATCGCCGAAGTCGAACGGTCGCTGCTTGCCCTGGATGGTGTCGTGCTCGTCGTCTCCGCCGTCGAAGGTATCCAGTCCCAGACCCGACGCCTGGCCCGGGTCGTCCAGGCGCTCGGGCTTCCCCTGATCGTGTTCGTCAACAAGATCGACCGGGCCGGTGCCCGGGGGGCCGACCTCGTCGAGGAGATCGGCCAAATGCTCCGCGGCCCGGTCGTCCAGATGTCGCGTCCCACTGGCCTCGGCTCCCGTGGGGCGACGGTCGGCCCAGGCGATCCACACGGCGATGATTCCATCGACGGGCTGGCTGAGGTACTGGCCGGTGAGAGCGACGCGTTCCTCGATCGATGGCTGCGGAACGACGGGCGACTCGGCCCCGGACGGGTCCGGTCGGAGTTCCGTCGGCAGGCCCGGTGCGGTTGCGTCGTCCCGCTGTTCTTCGGGTCGGCGATCACCGGGGCGGGGGTCGATCACCTGCTCAGGGAGCTGACGCGACTGCTGCCGCTGGCTCCGGGCCGGGCCGACGATCCGGTCTCGGCGGTCATCTTCAAGATCCAACGCTCGCCCGCCGGCGAGAAGCTCGTCTACGCCCGGATCCACTCCGGGCGGGTTGCGCGGCGTGACCGAGTCAGCGGGAGACGACCCGCCGGTTCAGCGACCGTCAACGGTGCCACCGAACCCACTGGCTTCGACGAGCGCATCACCGCAATCGACCTGTTTCGCAATGGCCAAGAGATCTCGGAGGCTGCAGCCGGTGCCGGAGAGATCGTTCGGCTCCATGGGCTGCGTGACGCCAGGATCGACGACATCATCGGTGCTGACCCGCCGCGGTTTCCCTCGCCCGGGTTCAATCGGCCGACGCTGGAGAGCGTTGTCCGCCCGGTTGACCCGGACCGGACGATCGAGCTCGCGATGGCCCTTCAGATTCTCGGTGAGCAGGACCCGCTGATCGAGAGCCGAAACGACGGGCGCCGGGGCGAACTCTCGGTCCGGCTCTATGGCGAGGTTCAAAAGGAGGTCATCGCGGCGACCCTGGCGACCGAGTTCGGCATCTCCGCGACGTTCGAGCCCAGTCACGTCGTCTGCATCGAGATTCCGACCGGGAGCGGGGCGGCGATCGACCACATCGGCGGAGACGACAACCCGTTCCTGGCGACGGTCGGGATCCGGGTCGAGCCCAGCCCGCCGGGAGCCGGAAACTCGTTCAGACGTCCGGCTGGGGCCCTCGACCTTTCGTTCTACCGGGCAATCGAGGAGACCGTTCACGAGACGCTCAGGCAGGGGTTGCACGGCTGGACCGTCACCGACTGCCAGGTGACCATCACCGATACGGCGATGAGCCCGGCTTCCGTCGCCGCTGACTATCGCCGGCTGACGCCGCTGGTCCTGATGTCCGCCCTGCGCCGGGCCGGGACGGTGGTTGGCGAGCCGGTCCAGTCGTTCGATCTCGACGGGCCGGACGACTGCGTGAGCGATCTGCTCACGGCGCTGGGTTCCGCCCGGGCGGTGATCGAGGGGACAGCGATCGGCGGCGATCGCTGTGAGATCAGCGGGACGATCCCCACGGCTGAGATTCATGGCTTCGAACGCCAGCTGCCTGGGCTGAGCCGGGGTGAAGGCACGTTCACGTCGATGTTCGCCCGGTACCAACCGGTCACTGGGGCGATCCCGACGCGAGCGAGAACCGACTTCGACCCGCTCAACCGCGGACGCTACCTGGCACAGGTCGCCCGGGCGTGATCCGGTGGTTCCCCCGCTGTTGATGAAGACGGCCACCGCAATCGGCACGGTATCGGCGTCGGACGGCGGCTGTGGTGCCGATTGTGGCGGCTTGACAGATTTGCGGCGAATCGGTATGGTAGCGAGGCTCCCGGGGCAGGCCCGGCGCACATCCACGTCGTACCCGGAATGGAGCCAGCAGATGAAGCCAGACAGCCGCTTTGCCTCCTCCATTCTCGACGTACTCGTACTTATCGAGCTCCCGATTATCGGGAGCCGCTTTGGCGTGTGGGAGAGCCTGAACCGATAAGCGCGAGAAGCGCCGATCACCAGAACGTCTGAGGGCCTCCCAACAATGGGAGGCTTTTTTGTTGTCTCACGTCTGGCCAACGCTTCCTTCGTCCACCCAAACGAGCACACCTGACGAAAGGACCGTCCGATGGTTTCCGCCCCGCTGACCGACAACCCGCCGGCCGCACCGGCGGCTGCTCTCCCCGCGCGGGAGTGGCCTCGCGACCAGCATGGCTTCCCGATCATGACCGGCGCCCAGATGGTGACCTCGAGTCTCGAGGCCGAGGGCGTCGACCTCGTCTTCGGCTACCCAGGCGGCGCCGTCATCCCGCTCTACGACGCGCTGCCAGCCGCCAACCTGCACCACGTCCTCGTCCGGTTCGAGCAGTGGGCGGCGCTGGCGGCGGACGGCTACGCCCGGGCGACTGGCCGGGTGGGCGTCTGCATGGCGACGTCGGGACCGGGGGCGACCAACCTCGTCACCGGATTGGCCAATGCGCAGCTGGACTCCGTCCCGGTCGTGGCGATCACGGGGCAAGTGAACCAGAGCCTGATCGGGCGGGACGGCTTCCAGGAGGTCGACATTCAGGGCATCACACTCCCGGTGACCAAGCACAACTACCTCGTCCACCGGCTGGAGGACATCGCCCCGACGATCAAGGAAGCCTTCTACCTCGCCAGGACCGGCCGGCCGGGGCCCGTCCTGGTCGACATCCCCAAGAACCTGTTCCAGGCGAAGGGGTCGTTCATTTACCCGGAGACGGTCGGACGGAAGGGCTATCAGCCGACGCTCTCGCCCAACCAGCGGCAGGTCCGGCTGGCCGCCGAGATGATCGACCAGGCGAAGCGGCCGCTGATCATGGCCGGCCACGGCATCATGCTCGCCCACGCGACCGAGGAGTTCCGCCAGTTCGTCGAGAAGTCCGGTATCCCGGTCGCCTTCACGTTGCTCGGGCTGGGCTGCTTCCCGGAGGACCACCCGCTCGCCCTCGGCATGATGGGGATGCACGGCCACCGCGAGACCAACGCCGCCCTCAATGAGTGCGACGTGCTGATCAACATCGGCGCCCGCTTCGATGACCGGGCGACTGGCCGCCTGGACGACTTCGCGAAGAACGCAAAGATCATCCACGTCGACATCGATCCGGCCGAGATCGGCAAGAACGTCCCCGCTGACGTCCCGGTCGTCGGCGACGCCCGTGAGGCACTCGAGGGTTTGATCCCGCTGGTCACGGAGCGGCGGCGGGACGAATGGACCGCCTGGATCGACGGTCAGCGCAACACCGCTCTGATCCGGGCACTCGACGAGCAGCCCGAGGGGCCGGAGCCGTACACGATCATCCGCGAGATCTCCGAGGCGACCAGCGGCGAGGCGATCGTCGTCACCGACGTCGGCCAGCACCAGATGTGGACGGCCCAGTACTACGGCTTCAATCACCCCGATCGCTGGCTGTCGTCTGGTGGGCTTGGCACGATGGGCTACGGACTCCCGGCCGCGATTGGCGCCAAGATGGGTCGACCCGATCTCGAGGTCTGGACGGTCGTCGGCGACGGCGGCTTCCAGATGTCGCTCAACGAGCTCGCCACCTGCATGCAGGAGGAGCTCGATGTCAACATCGCGGTGATCAACAACGGCTTTCTCGGAATGGTTCGGCAGTGGCAGGATCTCTTCCACGCAAAGAACTACTCAGAGGTCCAGATCCTGGCGCCGGACTTCGTCAGGCTGGCCGAGGCCTATGGGGCGACCGGCATCCGGGTGACGCGGACCGACGAGATCCGGCCGGCCATCGAGCGGGCCCGGAGCATCCGGGGGCCGGTCGTGATCGACTTCGTCATCGAGCCGGAGATGAATGTCTGGCCGATGGTGCCGCCGGGCGGCTCGAACAACGAGATGATGTTCGAGCAGTTCAACGATGACGAGGTGCTCTAGATGGCCGGCGCGGAAAAAACCCTCCAGCAGAGCACCCTCGTCGTCCTCGTCGAGGACCAGCCCGGCGTTCTGACCAAGGTCGTCTCGATGATGCGGCGCCGCAGCTTCAACATCGACTCGATCACCGTCGGCCACTCGGAGCAGCCGGGCGTCTCCCGAATCACGATGATCGTCTCGGCGCCGGAGGACCAGGTCGAGCAGGTCTCCAAGCAGCTCTACAAGGTGATCGAGGTCCTGAAAGTTACCGACGTGACCGACGTCCCGACGGTGTCGCGGGAGCTGGCGCTGATCAAGGTCGCCGCCAAACCTCAGCACCGGTCGGAGATCATGCAGATCGCCGAGATCTACGAGGCCAGGATTGTCGACGCGACGCCGACCTCGCTGCTGGTGGAGGCGACCGGTGCCGAGACCAAGATCGACGCGCTGATCGCGATGCTGCGGGGCTACGGCATCCGCGAGATGGTCCGCAGCGGTCAGCTGGCGATGGTCCGGGGCGGCCCGGCGGCCACATCGAACGTGACCAGTCCGGCGGTGTTGAATGGCCGTGAGGACCGCGTCGTGGCCACGGCGGTGACGCTCGGCAATTAGAAGCCCATCTATCGTTCTGGCCCGCCAGATGGGATACTCCGGCGCTTCCACCGTGGACGCACCGACCGAAAAGCGCATCAGTATGGAAGAGGATGGTTCCGTGGCAGCGACGATCTATTACGAGAACGATGCGAACGTCAGCGCGATCGAGAGCAAGACCGTCGCGGTGATCGGCTTCGGCAGCCAGGGCCACGCCCACGCGCTCAACCTGCGGGACAGCGGCGTCAAGGTGATCGTCGGGCTGCACGACGGCAGCCGCAGCCGGGCGAAAGCCGAGGCCGAGGGACTGACGGTCCATAACGTCGCCGACGCGACGAAGGCCGCCGATACGATCATGGTTCTCGTCCCGGACCACCTCCAGAAGAGCATCTTCGAGCAGCAGATCGCGCCGAACCTGGCTGACGGCAAAACGCTGATGTTCGCCCACGGCTTCGCTATCCACTTCGGCGCGATCGTCCCGCCGGCCAACATCGACGTCTCGATGATCGCCCCAAAGAGCCCCGGTCACCGCGTCCGGGAGCTGTTCCAGGAGGGTGTCGGCGTTCCGGCGCTGATCGCCGTCGCCCAGGACGCCAGCGGCAAGGCGCACGAGAACGCGCTCGCCTACTCCTACGCGCTCGGATCGCTCAAGGCTGGCGTCCTCGAGACGACGTTCAAGGAGGAGACCGAAACCGACCTGTTCGGTGAGCAGGCCGTCCTCTGCGGTGGCGCCACGGCGCTGGTCATGGCGGGCTACGAGGTCCTGACCGAGGCCGGCTACCAGCCGGAGAGCGCCTACTTCGAGGTGCTCCACGAACTCAAGCTGATCGTCGACCTGATGTACCAGGGCGGCATCGAGTACATGCGCTACTCGATCAGCGACACGGCCGAGTGGGGCGACTACCTCGCCGGCCCCCGCGTCATCAACGAGACCAGCAAGCAGGCGATGCGCGAGCTGCTGGCCGAGATCCAGGATGGCTCGTTCGCTCGCAACTGGATCGCCGAGAACGAGAACGCCCGGCCGGATTTCGATCGGCTCCGGGCCGAGGGCAACGACCACCCGATTGAGAAAGTTGGCAAGGAATTGCGCGACATGATGCCGTTCCTCCAGCACGGCCGGAAGGTCAGCCGCCCATCGGTCGCCCAGCAGGAAACCGCCTCAGTCGCGGACTAGCGATGGCGGTGGGCGGAGCGAACCCAGCCCATCGGCCAGCGCATTACCCCAAAGGAGACGCCAGATGGCCCAGTCACCAGCCGAGGATTCCGACTCGAACGTATCGCCGACCACCGAGCGTGACAACGGCAAGCGCGTCCTGATCTTCGACACCACCCTCCGCGATGGGGAGCAGTCCCCAGGGGCGACGCTCAACGCCGACGAGAAGCTCGAAGTGGCGGACGTCTTGGTCTCGCTCGGCGTGGACGTGATCGAGGCGGGGTTCCCGGCGGCATCTCCCGGTGACTTCGAAGCGGTCCGGGCGATCTCGGCCCGGTCGCAGGGCGTCACCATCGCCGGTCTGGCCCGCGCCGTGCCCGGTGACATCGAGCGAGCGGCCCAGGCGATCCGTGGCGCCGAGCAGGGGCGAATCCACACCTTCATCGCGACCTCCGACGTTCACCTCGTGCACAAGCTGCGGATGACCCGGGAGCAGGTGCTGGAGCGGGTCGCGAGCAGTGTCGCGCTAGCGAAGTCCTTCACGAGTGACGTTGAGTTCTCCTGCGAGGACGCCACCCGCAGCGACTGGGACTATATGGTCCGGGTTTTCACGCAGGCGATCCGCTCCGGCGCGACGACGCTCAATATCCCGGACACCGTCGGCTACACGATGCCGGACGAGTACGTCCGCCTGATCGGCTACCTGCGCGACCATGTGGATGGGATCGACGACATCGTCATCTCGACCCACTGCCACGATGACCTCGGGATGGCGACCGCCAATACGCTGGCCGCGATCTCGGCCGGTGCCCGGCAGGTCGAAGTCACGGTCAATGGAATCGGTGAGCGGGCCGGCAACACGTCGCTGGAGGAGGTCGTCATGGCGCTCCAGACCCGTGGCGGCCAGTTCGGCGACACATGGACCGGCATCCGGACCGAGCGCCTGACACCAGCCAGCCGGGTTGTCGCCTCACTGACCGGGATCGCGGTAGCCGCCAACAAGGCCATCGTCGGGGCCAACGCCTTCGCCCATGAGGCCGGCATCCATCAGGACGGTGTCCTCAAGGAGCGCACGACCTACGAGATCATGGACCCCGCTTCGGTCGGCTGGCAGGGCACCAAGCTGGTCCTTGGCAAGCACTCCGGCCGGGCCGGCTTCCGGGCCGCGCTGTCCGACATCGGGCTGCGGCTGGACGAGGACGGCGTCAACGAGGCGTACCAGCGTTTCCTCGCCCTCGCTGATCGCAAGAAGACCGTCACGGCCGCCGACCTGATTGCTCTCGTCAGCGACCAGATGGAGGACGAGGCGGTCGCCCACGGCGACGGCTACCGGCTTCTCCGCTGGAACGCCTCGCTCGGCAATGCCGGCCCGGCGACCGCCAGCGTCGTCGTCGCCCGTCACGGCGAGGAGCATCCCGGCGACGGCGAGGGCAACGGTCCGGTCGATGCCTTCTTCGCGGCGATCGACGCGGCGACCGGCCTCACGCCGGAACTCGAGACGTTCCACGTCGACGCCGTGACCGAGGGCGAGGACGCTCAGGGACGGGTCCGGGTCCGCGTTACCCATGACGGCACGCTCTACATCGGCGACGGGCTCGCGACCGACATCGTCGAGGCGAGCGCCCGGGCCTACCTCGCGGCGGTCAGCAAGATCGCGATCGCGGCCGAAGTTGCCGCGGCTGTCGAGGCGTAACGGAACCGTCCCTCGTTTCCGCGGAACGGTCGGCGGGGTGGGTCAGGCGACTGGTTCCCCGATCAGGAGGCATCGATCGTGGTTGCGGCGAAGACACTGAGCGACAAGCTGTGGGAACGGCACCTGGTCCATTCGGCCGAAGGTGAACCCGATCTGCTCTACATCGACCTGCACCTCGTTCACGAGGTCACGTCGCCGCAGGCCTTCGACGGTCTCCGACTCGCCGGTCGGCCGGTCCGCCGTCCCGACCTGACCGTCGCGACCGCCGACCACAACGTCCCGACGAAGGGCATCCACCTTCCGATCGCCGATCAGGTCTCGGCCACCCAAGTGTCGGCCCTGACCAGGAACGCCCGCGAGTTCGGCATCCGGCTCTACCCAATGGGCGACCCCGGTCAGGGCATCGTCCACATCATCGGTCCCGAGCAGGGACTGACTCAGCCAGGCATGACGATCGTCTGTGGCGACAGCCACACCAGTACCCACGGTGCCTTCGGGGCGCTCGCCTTCGGGATCGGGACGAGCGAGGTCGAGCACGTCCTTGCCACGCAGACGGTCCCGACGACCCGACCGAAGACGATGGCGATCAACGTCGACGGCGACCTGCCGGCCGGGACGACCGCCAAGGACGTCATCCTGGCGATCATCGGTCAGATCGGGACCGGTGGCGGGATCGGCTACACCGTCGAGTACCGCGGCTCGGCGATCCGGGCGCTCTCGATGGAGAGCCGGATGACGATCTGCAACATGTCGATCGAGGCCGGTGCTCGGGCCGGGATGCTCGCGCCGGACGAGACGACCATCGCCTACGTCAAGGGCCGGCCCCACGCGCCGACGGGCGACGCATGGGAGGCGGCCGTCGCCGACTGGCGGACACTTCCGACCGATGAGGGAGCGGTTTTCGACCGGGAGGTCTTCCTCGACGCCGCGACGATCATGCCGCACGTTAGCTGGGGGACCAACCCCGGCCAGGTGACGTCGATCGACGGCCGCGTTCCGGACCCACGCGATGTCTCCGAGCCGCAGGAGCGCGACTCGATCGAGCGGGCCCTGGCCTACATGGACCTCCAGGCCGGGACCGCGATCCGGGACATCCTGGTCGACACGGTCTTCCTCGGTTCCTGCACCAATGGTCGGATCGAGGACCTCCGGGCGGCGGCAAAGGTGCTCGCGGGCCGGACGATCAAGTCCGGGATGCGGGCGATGGTCGTGCCGGGCTCGATGCGGGTCCGGGCTCAGGCTGAGTCCGAGGGGCTGGACCGGGTCTTCCTCGACGCCGGCTTCGAGTGGCGGGCAGCTGGGTGCTCGATGTGTCTGGGGATGAACCCCGATCAGCTCGCGCCCGGCGAGCGCTGCGCCAGCACCAGCAACCGGAACTTCGAGGGGCGCCAGGGCAAGGGCGGCCGGACGCACCTGGTGTCCCCGGCCATCGCGGCCGCGACGGCGGTTGCCGGCCACTTCGCGACCCCGGCGGATCTCTAGCCTGCTCGACATAACGACACAGCTGCCAATGCAATGCGACTCGGGAGGCACCAGCATGGAACCGATCAAGACGATTACCGGCACGGCTGTCCCGATCGACCGGTCGGACATCGACACCGACCAGATCATCCCGGCCGTCTGGCTAAAGCGGGTCGAGCGGACTGGCTTCGGCGCCGGCCTGTTCTCCTCATGGCGGGAGAACGATCCGGACTTCGTCCTCAACCGGCCGGAATACCAGTCGGCCTCGGTCATCGTCGCCGGGCCGAACTTCGGAGTCGGGTCCTCGCGGGAGCACGCTGTCTGGGCCCTGATGGATTACGGCTTCAGGGCTGTGATCTCCTCCCGGTTCGGCGACATCTTCCGGAACAACGCGACCAAGTCCGGCCTGATCCCGGTCGTCGTCGAGCAGGGATTCGCCGAGGAGATCATGAGCGCGATCGAGGTCAACCCGGCGACGCAGGTGATCGTCGACGTCGAGTCGCGCACGGTCTCGGTTCCGTCTCTGCGTCTCAGCGCCTCGTTCCCAATGGACGATTTCACCCGCTACCGGTTGATGGAGGGGCTGGACGACATTGGCCTCACATTGCGCAATGACGATGCGATCGGCCGCTACGAAGCCCGTCGGCCGGAATGGCTGCCCTCGGTCGAGCACCCGGAGCCGGCGATGGCGTCCGGAATCTGATTATCGAGTCAAACCCAAGGAAGAGTGTCGTCGCCCGTGATTGGCCTGGCCGACCACGGGCGGCGTTTGGCGTAGGGGCGACGGCTTGTCCTCGCCCGCGCCGAAAGGCGCCAAGTGCGGCCGACCGGGACGCTCGGAATGATCATCCGTGTCGCTATCACCGTTATCGCCCCGCGGGGCGCCGGCGCTTGCGGGCGCCGGTCAGGGCAGGCCCGTGACCCTGCGAACAGTCCGCTGCGGCGGCCTGGCTCGCAAGCTTCGCCGCTATAACGATCGCGCTGCGGCGACCGGACGACCACAAGGGTCGCGCCGACAACAAGGGTCCCTCTCATGCCGTGATGCCGGTACGATGAGCCAGGCGTGTGAAACGAGTTTGGTGATGGAAGGAAAAGGACGTGGCTGAGTATCGGATCGCGGTGCTTTCGGGTGACGGCGTTGGTCCGGAGGTGACGGTCGAGGCCGTGAAGGTCCTGGGCGCCGTGAGTGCCCGCTACGGCGCCGCATTTCAGTTCGAGGATGTCCGCATCGGGGGGAGCGCGATCGACGCCTACGGGACCGCTCTGAGGGCCGAGGACATTGACCGCTGCCGTGCAATGGACGCGGTCCTGCTCGGCGCCGTCGGCGGGCCGAAGTGGGACGATCCGTCAGCGAAGGTCCGGCCGGAGCAAGGGCTCCTCGGGCTCCGCAAGGCGCTTGGGCTGTTCGCCAACCTCCGGCCGGTGACGGTCTTCCCGGAGCTGACCAACTCGTCGCCGCTCAGGAGCGAGATCGTCGCCGGCGTCGACATCCTGGTCGTGCGGGAGCTGACTGGCGGGATCTACTTCGGTCGCCCTTCCCGTCAGTGGCGGGAGTGGCGCGGTCGGGTTGCGGTCGACACGCTGATCTACCGGGAACACGAGGTCCGACGGATCATCGAGCTGGCGTTCGAGCTGGCCGCTGGCCGCTCCGGCCGGGTCACGAGCGTCGACAAGGCCAACGTGCTGGAGTCGTCCCGGATGTGGCGAGCGATCGCGGCCGAGATCGCCGCGGCGAATCCGGACGTCGCCATGGAGAACGTGCTGGTCGACGCGATGGCGATGCACCTCGTGCGGCAGCCGTCCCGCTACGATGTCATCGTGACCGAGAACATGTTCGGCGACATCCTGACCGATGAGGCGTCGATGATCGCCGGCTCGATCGGGCTCCTGCCGTCGGCGTCGCTCGGCGAGACCCGCAACCGCCATGGCGGCCGGTTCGGCGTCTACGAGCCGATCCACGGCAGTGCCCCGGACATCGCCGGTCAGGGCCGGGCCAACCCGATCGGCATGATCCTCTCGACCGCGATGATGCTGCGCACATCACTCGACATGCAGGAGGCTGCTCAGGCGATCGAGGGGGCCGTGGCGTCGGTCGTCGCGACTGGTCGTCTCACCGGCGACGTTGTGGCAGAAGGACGCACCCTCGCGTCGACCAGCGACGTGGGCTCTGCGGTGGCCACGGCCGTCTCACGGTAGCGAGTCACCGTACCAGTGGCGTCGGTCTTCGCCACTGGTACGGTGACTCGCCATTCCAACGACGCTCCGTTTTCGTGGTTCGACCTCTATGGCAATGAGAACGAACTGACGCCCATGTAGAAGTCCTTGCCATCATCGAGGTTGCTGATGATCGTGCTGGTGGGATCTGAGGTGTAGACATCGAAGCTGGTCGCGTCGAAGGGGCCCACTGTTTCACCCGCGGCCACGTTGCCGTCGAAGAGCAGCACTCCGTCGCCCGAGACGGTCAGGTAGATGCCGGCCGTAGGCGAGAAGCTTATGGTCAACAGTGAGGCGCTGACGGCCTCCTGGGTGGCTTCGGCGGCCTGGGCCTCCTCAGCGGCTGCCAGATCTGCGTCGGCGGCGGCCTGGGCCTCTTCAGTGGCGGCGGTATTCGTCGCTTCCGCGTCTGGCGTTTGCGTCGGTGCCTTCTCGGCTTTTTTGGTGGCGGTTGGTTCGGGGCCATTACCGGGGACGTTGGCCGATTGGGCGGATGCTGAACTGGTGGGCTGGGCGACGGATTCGGCGGGAACGGTCGATTCGACGCGTCCCTCGGCGACCTGCGTGCGGCGCTCGTTGGCGTCGCTCATCGGCCGGGCCGCCTGCTCGTTGGCGGCGGTCGTCGCGGCCGTGTCGACCTCGGGGGAGGCCGCCAGTGCCGCGTTTTCCTCGTCTCCGCTCCGGGCGGGCGTCGCGGTCGCGGTGGCCGAGATCGGAGCCGCGCCGTCGACCGTCACGATCGGCGTGACCGTCGTCTGCATGGTCGGCGTCGGCAGGATTTCGGACGGGCCGCGGTAGACGCTGTAGACCCAGGCAAAGACGATCGCGCTCAGGACTACGAGGAAGGCGATGATGGCGAAGTTCGGCGTGAAGTGGTTGGGCATCTCCAGCGGCTTGACGGCCATCGGGATGGCGCCAGCCGGATTCGCGGTTCCGTGGGCTTCCTCGAACATCGTCAGGACCTTGTTGGGGTCCAGATCGAGGAAGGCCGCGTAGTTGCGAACGATCCCCCGCTGGTAGATCAGCGGGGGCAGCGCGGCAAAATTCTCGTCCTCGAGCGCCGCGAGATGATGCCGGTTGATGCGGGTGGCCTGCTCGGCTTCCTTGAGGGTGACCCCCTTGTAGGCCCGTGCCTGCCGCAATGTCTCGCCGAATACAGCCATAAGCCTGGTTGGCTCCCCCTTCAGGCGTCGACAGCCTGATCCAACCCATTGCGACCGGGTGAAACATGCCCGCGAGTCACGTCCAGCCAGGAAGACGACTCGCGCTGTGCCACTCGTGTCAGGAACCACTCCCCAGCGGCCCACTAAACCGGTTCTCAGTGCGGAACCATGCTACCAGCCGGGACCGGTTCTGCACAGACGCCGACTGGAACCTGGCTCAGCCTCATTGCTCTTTGGACATCGCGGCGGACATTGATTGTCTGACGCTTCTTGTCCGCATGTGCCTCAGCGGCATGAATGACTTTCCGTCAAACCTGTCGTTCGGGCCTCCGGTGCTATGACCGGCGGCGTTGACGGGCGTTGTCCGGGAACTCGTCCGGAGTGATCGTCTGATCGAGCAGCGGCGTCGGGTTGCGGTGGTCTCGGATGGCGGCCTCCGATAGCCAGACGTCATCGAACGGTACCCACCAGCAGCCGAAACTCGAGATGCAGGGGAGATCGCTCGCGTTGACGACGGTCCGAAGCGTGAAGGCATCCCGGTTGGTGCACCAGCCCCGAACGCCATTCTCGGCCGGGCGGAAGTCGCGACAGGTCTCGCAGGCCCGCTGGAGGTCCGGAGAGAGGCGCGGTTCGACCGACTGGAGGTCGAACCAGCCCCCGTACGCGCCGAAGTCGGCGGGCTGGGGCCGGAGCGGAGTCGGCGGTTCCAGACGGACCGGCTCACGTGGCGAGAGGTCGTCCGCGTCGTGCGGTTCCGCCAGCACGGGATGCGACCGGGCGGCCGGACGAGGAGGGGAAGCCGACCCCATCCGGGGAACGGCCCATCCCGTCTCGGGCCGCGGTCCCGGCGCGGCGCTGGCCGGCGGTATCGAGCGTACTGTCGCTGGCGTCCGGTCGATCTGGTTCGCCTCGGCGACGGTCGGCATCGAGGGGACCGGCGGCGGTCGGTCGGAGTCGGTGCCGAGGCGAGGAACGGCGGGTCGCGGACGCGCCGGACGAGCATCGGCACCGGTCCGGTCCGCTGAGCGTTCGGCGTCTGGCGACCCGGCGAGTCGCTGTTGCGCATCTTCCACCGTCTCGACCGGCTCGATCACCCCACGGGTGAAGAAATCGTCGGAGAGATCGGGCAGAGCCGGACGGCGAACAGCCGGGGACCGGGGCTCAGGCTCGCTGGAGAGCGCTCCTTTGTTGTTGAGAAGCGGTGCTGGCATTGGTCGAGATGGGCGGACCGGCGCGGTCCCGCCATGGCGATCGGACGACCCAGAGTCGAGTCCCCGGCGTGAAGCGACTTCAGGTGAGCCTCGGGGATCAGAACCTCGCTCACGCCGCAACTCCCGGCTGGGGACCGGCCCCGGGATCGGGGCGGGACGCACGCCCCGCGGAAGATCCGGGGCGAACCGGTCATCCTCGGAGCCGCCACTTCCGGACCGCCTGGAGTCGTCGTCATGATCGGTGGGACGTGGCGCGGCCCCGGACCGATGGTTCGCGGACCGGGAGGGAAACGGTTTCCCGTCATCGCGGCCAAACCGTGGCGGTTCACGGATGGTGTCACTGTCTGGGAGGTCGCGGTTCGGAGACGGTCGGCTGGTGCCAGGTTCGCGCCGTCGCTCCGAAGCGGGTGCGACTTCGCGCTGGCGAAGGCGGTCCCGGCCCTGAAGGGTCGGCTCCGCGGCGGCTGGGTCGGCGTCTGATTGATCGCGCAAGTGGTCGACCGCTGGCGGAGCGAGGCGCTCGACCGGGCGACCCGTTGAATCGGGTCGCTCGTCCGCTTCCCGGAACGCTGGGCGTGGCGTGATCTCGGGCGGGACCTGGTCGACGAGCCGTCGCCGACCGGTCATGCCCGGTGGCATGACCGTGATCTGGCCCACGACGACGTCCTCGCCGGTCGGGCTGTCCGTCTTGCGGTCATCAGCGTTCGCCTGGACGCGTGGGTCCGGCTGGCCGTCGCGATTGTTGACCATGGCTCCGATCTCGCCTTCTGTCGCGGGGCGTTCGGCGTGCGCGGTGATGAGCTTGCGGGCTGCTCCGGTCTCCGCGGCGACCCTGGGGTCGGTCCAGAGGCTCTGGCCCCAGTCGTTCCGGCATGCCAGCTCGTTTCGCCGGACGAGGGTGCGGACATCGGCCGACTTCGCCCGGTCCGCGTGGAGGCACCAACCGTTTCCGGCGAAACCAGCCTCCTGGAAGAAGAAACAGGTCCCGCATCGATGAGTAGCCAAGGGGATCTCAGTCCTCGCTTCGAAGCGAACGGGCCAGTAGAAGGTGGGTCGAAAAAGACGGAGCCGACCGGGACCGATCGCGGATGGCGACGGGCTATGGCGGGCGATCTCTCGACGCACGGACGGGTTGGACTAGGTGGCGAGTGTATCAGCGACAGCGAGCCTTGTCTATCGGTCACTGACCACCGCGAAGTCCTCAACGCGGCCGTCCTGGCTGCGTTGGGAAAGAGGCGATTGCCGCATTGGGAAGCGGTTCAATAAGATTTGCCGAGAATCGGCGCCAGCGATCTCGGGGCGCCGTCCCGGAGTGACGGCGCCGGATGGAAGGGGCGCCTGACCGCCCCTTGGTCGATGCGAAATTCGCGATGTCAGCGTGCGCAATGGCCTTGCCGGACTGATGACAAGTTTACGCTCGATGCAAGTTCTGTCTTCGTCGCCAACCCAGATACGGACACTCACCTGCTGTCTCGAATTGCGGCTCGAACCTCAGCGGGATACAGGAAACGGTTGACATGGTGGCCGGTCGTTGCGTCGTTTTTCACGCTGGCGCCGGACACCGCCGTTCCGCTCGAATGATCCTTGGTGACGTTGCCCGCGGCCACACCGCGGCGCCGCTGTCGTCGTACCGAGCATGAATCGTCGCGGAGTGGGCTCCTCGATTGGGGAAAAGCTATACTTGCCTGTTGATCTATCCATGCGGTCGTTGCCACAGGCGATCATCGCCGACCCACCTCTCGAGGAGTTCACCGTGACGCCCCGATCGATTATTCCGCTTCGGGCCGTAGAGGGGACCCAGCAGGTCACCCGTGAGGTCGCCCCGCCGTCTGGTGCGCCGCACGCCGATCTGTCAATGTCCGCCGTCCACGCTCCGGCGCCGCTGCCCGCCAACGGCAAGCAGTTCCACATCTGGACCATCGGCTGTCAGATGAACGAGGCCGATAGCGCCAAGGTCGCCTCCCTCCTCCAGGAGGTCGGCTACCGCCAGACCGCGAGCGAGGACGATGCCGACATCGTCGTGCTCAACTCCTGCGTCGTCCGTCAGTCGGCCGAGGATAAGGTTGCCGGCAAACTCGGCAGTCTGGCGCGGCTCAAGCGGTCCCGGCCCGACACCCGGATCGTGCTGACCGGCTGCATGGTGACGAACCAGCAGGAGCAGCTGCGCAAGCGGTTCCCGCACGTCGATCTGTTCTTCGATCCGTCGGACTTCGACCGGCTTGGCCTCGTCGTTCCGGAGCTCGCCCGGCTGGAGGACGACCTCGCCGCTCTGCCGCACTACTACGCGCCGGCCGCTGACGGGCTGGAGCAGGCCGAGGGGTATCGGAAGGGGGTGACGGCCTACGTGCCGATCATCTACGGCTGCAACTTCCTCTGCTCCTATTGCATCGTCCCGTACCGCCGTGGCCGGGAAACGTCCCGGCCGATGGACGCGATCGTTCGCGAGGTCGAGCGTCTCGTCGCCGATGGCGTCCGGGAGGTCACGCTGCTTGGGCAGACGGTCAACGCCTGGGGGCACGACCTGCCGGCCCGGCAGTCGCTGGCCGAGCTGCTCCGGGCGGTCGACGCGATCCCCGGTCTGGACCGGCTCCGCTTCCTGACCTCGCACCCGATGTACATGACCGACGACCTGTTCGACACGATGGCCGAGCTCCCGTCGCTCTGCGAGCACCTCAACCTCCCGGTCCAGGCCGGCGACAACGAGGTGCTGCACCGGATGCGCCGGCGCTACACCCGTGACCTCTGGCTGGAGCGGCTCGGCTACGCCCGCTCCCGGATGGCCGATCTGACCGTCGCGACGGATATCATCGTCGGGTTCCCCGGCGAGACCGAGGAGCAGTTCCTCCAGACGTACGCGATGCTGGAGGAGGCCCGCTGCGAGAAGGTGCATCTCGCGATGTACTCACCCCGGCCCGGGACGCTCTCGGCCCGTTGGGAGGACGACATCCCCCACGCCGAGAAGCATCGCCGCCATCAGGTTCTGGAGAAGCTCCAGGAGCGGATCGGGACTGAGATCAATAGCGCGCGGGTCGGCTCGACCGTCGAGGTGCTGGTCGAGGGCAAGAACAAGGGCCGCTGGTCCGGTCGCAGCCGCGGTAACACGCTGGTCCATGTCGATATGGCCGACGACGTCGATCTGCTCGGCCAGCTCGTCGATGTCCGGATCACCTCCGCGACACCGTGGTTCCTGATCGGCGAGGCGGAGGATACGTCCGCTCGACCGTAGTCATCGGCCCCACGAATATGAACACCAAGACGGACGTTCCGGCCGCGGGAGATGCTCCGGTCCGGACGACAGCCAAGAGGGAAGGACCTAGGCACGAATGACCGATACGACCGACCGAACGGACCGAACCAAGCGCCAGCTGATCGACGATGCCCGCAACGCCGCCATGGCCGGGCGCTGGCCGGACGCGATCCGCGTCAATGACGATCTGATCAACCGCTTCCCGCGGGACGCCGAGGCGCACAATCGGCGGGGCCGCGCCCTGCTCGAACTCGACCGCTACCAGGACGCGCTCGATGCCTACGAGTCGGCCCTGAAGATCGACCCTGCCAACCTGATCGCCCGGCGCAACCTCGGCCGGCTCGATCTCCTGCTGCAGCAGCCGGATGGCCACACGTCGGCCCGGACCTCCAGCGAGGCCCAGCCGTTGCCCCGAACGACCGTCTTCATCGAAGAGGTCGGCAAGACATGGCACGGCGAGCTGGTCAATCCAGCGAAGCTCATCCGCCTGGCCGAGGTCGACCCCGGCGAGCAGCTCACGCTCGAGGTCGACGGCCCGCGCCTCTACGTTTCCGACCGGAACGGACAGCGCCTCGGTGAGGTCGAGGTCGGAATCGCCCAGCGGATCACACAGATGATCGGCGAGGGCAACCGGTACGAGATTTACTCGCTGGGCCTGAGCGCCCAGAGCCTGCGGATCATCCTGCGCGAGGCGTACCGGGCACCCCAGCTCGGTACACGACCGTCGTTCCCCGGCAAGCTCAAGGCGATCCGCCCGGCCGACCGCGAAGGCAACCTGCTCCGCCGTGACGACGATCTGCTCTACGCCGATGAGGATGACGACGACGACGAGGTTGACGAGGCGACCGTCGATGCCAACGACGAGGTCGAGCCGTCGGACTCGGACGAGCCGCCCATCGCGATCACCAGCTACGACGTGGACGACGACGAGCTGAACAGCTAGGTCAGTCTGGTCAGCCATCATCAGTCAGGCGAGCGGGCCGGTGCAGCATCCCTGCACCGGCCCGCGTCTCATTTCGATGGTTCCCGAAGTCACGGTACGGACAGCGATGATCCGCGAAGCCGTCTCAAGAGTCCCGAAACGCGGCATAGGATGGATGAACGATCAGCCGAACCGCCCCGATCGTGAGCTCTCGGGCCGGTGAAACGACGGATGGAAGAAGGAGCGGTTGGTCGCCTCGTAGGCGGGAATGAAGCGAGGCGATCGGGTTGGCCGCTTTGGCGATGGACGGCGGGTCATCGAACACCCGCAATACCTGTGGCCATGTTCCCCAGGCGGCGCGTCGGTCCGGTTCCGGACCGTCGTTGAAATGCGCGAGGTAGCGGCCGAGTACGAAGGGATAGACCTTCTGCACGCGGAAGGTTTTCGCGGTCCGGCTATCGACCCGGCCGAGCACATCATTTGCGCCATGACGGTTCACCCAGTCCAGGATGCCGGAGATCTGGCGGTTGGCGTAGAGAATATTGTCGCGCTGACGGATCTGTTCCGCGGTAGAGCGGGCGAATGGGTCCTGCGACTTCAGCTCGAAGAGGCCAAGCGTGCCGGTCTTGCGGTCGAAGATGACGGCATCGATGTCGGTCCGGACGTCGCCCCCGGCCTGTCGCAACTCGATCCGGCGCGGACTGGTGACGAATCGCCTTTCGGGGAAGCGGTCGTAGAGATCCTGACGGAAGACGTCCTCTCGAAGCCGGGCGCTGTCGTGGTACGCCTGTGCCGAGCGCCGTCTGAGCTCACGGGCCAGGAAGAGGAGCGGCTCGCTGGTCAGACCATGGAGCGACAGGGCGACCTGGCCTAGCCCGACACGGACGAGCGGTGCCGCCGCCACACCCGGAACGGTGGCGTGCCAGCCGGCATTCGCGGCATCCACGGTGAACGCGGAAACGGCGCGGCCGATCGAAGCGGGATCGACGGCGAGCGTCGAGCTGATTGCGTCGATGAGCGTTCGTTCGTCCTGCAGGCACAGGTCATTGCCGTCGCTCTGGGCCCGAAGCGCCCACGCGATCAGGAAACGCAGGACATCGCGGTGGGTCTGAATGGCGGTGCCTTCCACGACGGCAGCGCCTGGAGAGCTGATCTGATACGCCATCATTTCGAGTCGAACGTCGGCTTCGAGCAGGCAGGTGGCGAGCAAGGCTGGGTCAGCCGCCGTGAGGAGCTGGCGACGGGACGCAATGACCTCGTACCTGGTTCTGTGACGTTCGGCGGAGTGCGTCGCCCACCAGTCGAAATCAACGCGTTCCCGCCAAACCGCCGGTGTCCGCCTGGTCGCGATCCAGGCGTTGAAGTCTCCGGCACCATCGTCGACGAGCCGCATGAAACCGGACTTGCAGTGGGCAAGCACCATCTCGATTTCGGCCAGCCGTCCGCATTCGTCGAGGAATCGCCCGGCCCAGCGATCCACCCCGTCGCAGTATGACGTTGCCGGCCAGGCGGTTGCGCTGGCAGTGGATTCGAAGATAAGCCGGAGGGCTGTGTTCCCTCCCGGATTGGCGAGGTGATTGGCCGAGATGGCGTCGGGAATCGGAGCGGCTCCGAGACGACGTTGAACCCGGCTCAGCGTACGGAGGAGGGCGAGCAGGGCGGCCTCTCGGTTACGGGGGACGGTCGCGCGAAGATGGCGCTGTTCCGTGTCGATCGCCTGGCTGAGCTGGTCCTGAGCGCCCATGCAGGTGAGCCATTTCCGGGCTGGGACTCGGACGGGACCGCCGCGGGCGAGCCGGTTCTCGTCTGCTGACGTTCGATGCCCGCCATCAACGCCACACCCTCGCCACTTGGGTTGCCATCCGGGCCGCTAGACGATGGACTCGATGACGAAGAGCGCGACGATCATCGCGACGACCAGGACGCCGCTCAGAAGCAGGAGCCGGCGGAGGTCCGACCGGATGAAGCCGTACTCCTGATCGCGCGTCAGCGCGATCGAGCGGAGCGCCTGTTTGGTCTCGCTTCGGCGCCGGGTTCGAGCGATGGAAGGAGTGCCGGCCATCCTCGGAGCAGCTGGCTCCGCAGGCACGGCAGCGGCTGTTCCGTTCCGCGTGCTGGCGTTCCGAATCTCCATCGCCTGTTGCTCGGCACGATTGAGCCGCCGTCCCTGGCGGGTCGAACGGGTGGTCGTCTGTCTGGTTGGGCTCCGCTGGGCCACGGGTCATCCTCGATGTCGTCGAAGCGAACGCACGCTCGGTCCGGCCGCCTCGGGCTCAGGCGGAACCGGTTTCACTGCCAGAGGAAGCGTCACCGCCACGAACGGGCAGACGGACACGCCGGAAGAGGCGTGTCGCTTGACGCGGTTTCATAGGCAGTCGCCAGTATAGCGGATCGGGCGCTGGACCCTCGACCGAACATGACGTTCCACCGACCAAGCGGAACGAGGACATGCCGTTGTCCCAGGTGATGGCCGCTGGTAGACTCCCCGCACGGTCTGAACATCGAGCGCGGCCATGCTGGCCGGCTACCGAGGAGCAGGACGATGCCCCACCCGGAGGCCAGGCTTGGGTCGGATCGTCGCGATGCCACACGCCGGACGAACTTCGTCCGGCGTGTGCTGTTTTTCAGCCCGGTCGTCCGGGGACGCCGATCAGGGTGGTTGGTTGACCAGATCGACGGAGACGGGTGAACAAGGAGTCTCAGACCATGCACTCGAGTCTCGTTAGCAAGATCGACAAGGGCCACCGCTACGCCAGTGAACCGGAGCGGATCGAGTTGAGCCAGATCACGGCCACCTTCCACGGCAGCCATGACGATTATCGGGTTGCGCTGGAGGGCGGCGTCTGGACATGCTCCTGCCCTACGGCGTCGGCACAGACGCTGGGTGGTGTCTGTAGCCACATCATGGCGCTCCAGCAGGTGCTGGACCCTATGCTGCTCCAGTCAGACAAATACTGGGCGGACCGGGACCGGGACCGGGACCGGCCGGTCTGACGACGGCGCGTTGCGTTCACTTTGCGTTCACTCGGTCAGTTCCGACGGAGCCAGTCGGGTTCCCCACGCGTCGCCGCGGCTGTGCCTGTCGCCTGACCGATCGTGTGGTTCGCCAGGTGGTGCGGGACGGTGAGAACCAGGCGAGGGAAAACGCGCTCCGTCGGGTCGAAGCCCTGGGCGTCCCGCTCGTCGGGTTGGCTGCGGACGATCGCGGCCTGTGGCCTGGGTGGGGTCGTTGGAAGTGGGGCGATCTGCCCCAGCACGAACCCCAGCGCCACACTGTACTGGCGGACGGTCCGGCTGATTCCAGCTCCAATCCGGGTCCTCACGGTCGCGCCGAGACGATGGTCCCGGAGCCGGTGGCCATGATCCGTTCGAACCGTTCCACGGGCAGCACGAAGACGCTGGCTCCGCCGAAGGCGACATTGGTCACGCCGTTCGCCGTCGTGTCGTCATAGGCATACTGCGTCTCAGCGGTGCTGGCCACGATCCGGCGGGAACCGGTGTGAGCAAGGATCTCGATGCAGCGTCTGACCCGATCGTCTTCGGCGCCGATCATGATCGTGACATTCCCGGTCCGAAGAAAGCCACCGGCGGAGGCGATCCGGGTGACGCTGAAGCCATTCCCGACGAGTGAGCGAAGGACCGGGTCGACGTCATAGTCGTTGATGATCGCGAGAACGAGTTTCAAGCAGTCGACCTGTCCATTGGTTCGTCATTTGAGGATCCGGGAAGCTACCCGCAGGGATGCTCAATGGAATGTGTAGAATCCCAGCATAACGGACAGGGCACTGTTGGAGCGAGAAAACGGGTTCAGCCCCGACAAACCTCGAGCGCTGAAGGGCCACCTACCAAAGAGATTCCTTGTGCGACGCCCCGCAACGCGCTCAGTTCCTCTCAACGGCCCTCCCGCCAGCCGGTCCCGGATCAGGTCCCGCAACCTGGTCCGCCGTTCTGACGGTCGGTGGTGGTCCGCTCCGGTGCCATCGGCCCATCGGGACTGTACGGACAGAGTATACGTACGCGGTCATGCTGTCAAGCGTCGCGGGAGCCTATATCCAGGTGCCACGACCCGTGAGGAGTCTGGGGAGATTCAGACGGTTCAACGACCACGGCGGTCTGGCGGAGATCTCTGGCCACGCCCGACCGGACGGCCAACTCGATGGAACCGAAGCACGTAGACTATCCCGACTGATCCGTCGCCCACGGCACGGCACCATGCCTGACCAGCCTCACCGGAACGTTCGGCGACGGATCGATGATGATCGGGATTTTGGGAGCCCCGTCCGGGGTATCCGTATCTGTAATGGAGGAATTGTTGACCATGGGCCGAATCGACGATCGCCTGGCTGAGCTCGGGATCACGTTGCCGCAACCGGTCCGGCCGGTCGCTACTTACACCAGGTTCGTCCATGATGAGGGGACTGGTCGGCTTCTCATCTCGGGAACTGGTCCGGTCACGGGTGGTCCAGTCGGTCAGGTCGACAGCGACGTCACGGTCGAGCAGGCCATGGCGGCCGCTCGCGAGTGCGGCCTCCAGATCCTGGCGACCGTAAAGGACGCCGTCGGCGACCTCGACCGAGTCGTCCGCGTCGTCAAGGTCCTAGGCATGGTCAACTCGGCCCCAACGTTCGGCCAACAGCCGGCGGTGATCAATGGCTGCACCGACCTGTTCGTGGACGTCTTTGGACCGGAAACTGGCTTGCCCACTCGATCGGCCGTTGGGATGGGTGGATTGCCGGATCGGATTCCGGTCGAGATCGAGGCGGAGTTCAAGGTCCGGTAGGACGACGGTACGAACTGCGTCGGGAACCGGTTCTGGGGCACAATGGTGGTGTGAGGCGGCGAGCCGAGGATCGGTCGGTCCCGGGCTCGTCGTCATCTGTAGAGAGAAGCGGAGTAGCGACGATGGAATCACGAAAGCCGACCCAGGTGACGCAGGAAGGGCTTGATCGCCTGTCCGCGGAACTCCATGACCTGATCGAGGTGCGTCGTCCGGAACTGGTCTCGGCAGTCGCGGAGGCCCGCTCCCACGGCGACCTGCGGGAGAACGCCGCCTACGACGCGGCCCGGCAGGACCAGGCCATGAACGAGCGGCGGATTTCCGAGCTGGAGTCGATGCTTCAGAACGTGACGGTCGTCGATACCTCGACGAGCTCCAACGGGATCATCCGGATCGGCTCCAAGGTCACGGTCGACTTCGGCGACGATGTGCCGGAGGAGTACACCCTCGTCGGCGCGATCGAGGCCAAGCCGTCGGCGAACATGATCTCGAACGAGTCGCCGCTCGGAAAGGCGCTCAACGGCAAGCGGGCCGGGGAGACAACCTACTTCTTCAGTCCGGGCGGACGCCAGCAGGTCGAGATCAAGGCCGTGCGGTAAAGGTATGGCCTGGGTCAGATCTGGCCCGAGGCATTGGGACGGCGTCGGGCAAACGGCCATTTGGCTCGACCGTCTTTGAGCGTGCGGATGTCCGACGGTGGTCACTGTGGAGCCTTGTTTCCTGGGCCGGCGCCGTCCGCTGGGATCAAATGCCGGGCCACGCCGCCAGCGCGGCGAGAGGCAATGACGACGCCGGCGGGGTGACGTCTATGCACCAGGTTGGTTCCGCTAACCCGACCATGCCCGGAGCGTTCGACCCGCCAACGAAGACTGGCCGGTGTCGCGGGGGCTCAGGCGAACCGTTGCGTTGGCGAATGGCTAGAGTGCCGCGGGTACGATGACCCGGAGAGCGTGCGGCGAGACGGTGACGTCGATTGGCAGGTTGCCCATCACGTCGCCGTCGATCTGATAGGGCAGAGGCTGGTCGCTCTCGATGTGGATCGACGTCACCTGCCGGTAGATCACATCGGGGGCGTCGCCCAGGCCGCCGAGCATGGCGTGCATCAGCGTCTCCATCGTCGGCAGAGGATCGATCGCCAGCACGATGTAGAGATCGAGGACGCCGTCGTCCACGGTTGGCTTGCTGTCGATGCGAAGGTGGCGGCTAATGATCGAAGCGCCGTTCGCCAGAAGGACCAACGGCGAGTCGACCCGGAACGTCTCGGCCTCTGTCGTAACGAGGAGCGACGCCGGCCTGGCCAGGGAAGCCCGGATTCCGGCCGGAAAGTAGGCGCCCCAACCGAAACGCCGCTTGAGTCTCGGGTCGGTCATCGCGAACAGGCGACTGTCGAACCCGGCTCCGGCCATGTGCAGCATCGCCCGATCGTTGACGAAGGCCAAGTCCATCTTCAGGATGGCATGGTCCCGGGCGATCAGGTCGAGCGCGTCGCCGGGCCGGGCCGGAATGTTGAGTTCCTTGGCGATGATGTTGGTCGAACCCGCCGGAATGATGCCCATCGGTGTGTCCGTGTGCGCCAGAGCCGTCGCCACCTCGCCGACCGTGCCGTCGCCGCCAGCGGCAACGACGACGTCGGACCGCTCGGCCGCCCGCCGGGCCAGCAGTTCGGTCGTTCCCTGCCCATCGGTGAACGTGAGCGTGATGTCATCGAGTCCCATCCGCCACTCCGCCAGCGCCCGGGCCAAGGCGTTGGCGCTCATCCGGGTGGCCGGGTTGGCGATGACCGCGATACGGCGTCCGCTCGCCTCACAAGGCGGCGTTGGTTCGCGGTGTCCCCCGTGAAATGGAGTGGTGATGATCTCGATAACCGGATCGGACGTCTTCGCCCCCGGCTCCGACTGAGCCATCACGCAGGTCAGGCGGTCTGCTCGTCAGGGCCGAAGACGCGCTCGACCAGGATGTCGGTCACCTTCCGGGCCACGGCGACAAGGAGAATGCCGAGGATCGCCCGAGTGATATTGCGTGACATCAGGACTCCTTGGTTCACGTCTGGCCGGACGACCGTCGTCCGGTTAGCTGCGGTTACAGGCATGATAGCCGGTCTGGTCCGCTACTCGACAGCCTCGTTCCCGGCGACCAGCGGTTGCTGGACGCGTTGCTTGAACGTGGCGCTGGACGTGAAGCCAGGAGTCCGGGCTGACGGGACGGTGATCTCGTCGCCTGTCCTTGGGTCGACACCGCGGCGAGCGCTTCGCTCCCGCAACTCGAAGGTGCCAAACCCGGTCAGGACGACCCGGCCGCCCTGGCCGACCTCCTCGGTGATTGCGCGAAGCGTCTCATTGATGACACGGGCGACGGTCTGGTGGGGAAGCTGCGACTCGGCCGCGACCTGACGGATCAGCTCGTTCTTGTGCATCCTTCCTCGCTCTCTCGTTGCGTCCGGGCTCGACCAACCGACCAGATCAGGGCGGTCCCCGCGGCGGATCCAGTCTGGCCGATCCCGGCGCAAGATGCTGTCCAGCCCATCTGCCTGACTAGACCTCGTCCCGGAGCGGAGCCTCGGCCTTGCCGCGGCGCAGCGACAGGCTAAGCGGGATCAGGACGACGAGCGCCAGAACCGTGAAATCCGCCAGCCCGAACTGGCCGATGAAGGTCCTGTCGGCACCGGGCAGCAGGCTCAGGGTCGCCACAATCGGGTCGGTGAACCGGTAGATCGCTCGGCCGATCCAGACCCGGCTATCGACATCGGCGACGAGCAGGACCGCTCGCGCGACGAACAGGACTGCGACGCCCGCGTAGAGATTGACGACTACCTCCAGCGCGATCTGGGATGACGTCCCCTGGCCAGGGCCGATCTGGGGTCGAGGCTGCATCACTGGCCGCCACTCCGGCGTGACGACATCGCCCTCCAGACTCGCTCGACGATGATCTCGGCCAGCGCGTCCTTGGGCATCACCGGCAGGATATCCGGTTCGCCGTTCCGTCCAATCAGGGTGGCCGCCGAGGATTCGGAGCCGATCGTCTCGACGGCGTCGTTCGCGACGATGAGATCGAGGTGCTTGGTCCGCAGCTTCTCGGCGGCGTACTCGACGAGGCGCTCGGTCTCCGCCGCGAAGCCGACCTTGATCAGACCCGGCCGATCGATCGCCGTGAGGATATCGGTCGTCGGCTCGAGCGCGATGCTCGTCTTCGCCGGGAGCGATCCCTTCTTGATCTTGGCTCCGGCGACAGTGATCGGGCGGAAGTCGGCAACCGCCGCGGCCATGACGAGGGCATCGGCATTAAAGGTGGTCTCATCGACCGCGGCCAGCATCTCCGCCGCCGTCGTCACCCGGACGACGGTCGCGCCGAACGGTGGGGTCAGCTCCCCCGGCGCCGTGATCAGCGTGACGTGGGCACCGCGGTCCAGGGCCGCCCGGGCGATCGCATAGCCCATCCGGCCGCTGGACCGATTCGTGATGCTTCGAACCGGGTCGATCGGCTCCTGCGTCCCGCCGGCGGTGACGACGATTCGCGGCGCGGCCGGGGCGTCAGGCGCCGGGCGACCCAGGACCGTCCGAAGGGCACCGAGGATGGTCTCGATCGGTGCGAGGCGCCCGTCCCCAACGGCTCCGGAGGCGAGCCGGCCAGACTCCGGGCCAACGATGATCGCGCCGCGCTCGCGAAGCGTGGAGAGATGGGCCCGCGTCGCCGGGTGGTGGAACATGTGGTGTTCCATCGCGGGCGCGATGATCAGTGGCGCGACAGTCGAGAGGTTGACGGCACCGAGCAGGTCGTCGGAGAGACCGAGCGCCAGCCGGGCGATCACATTCGCCGTCGCCGGGGCGACGATCAGCGCCTCGATCCCGGCGGCCAGGGTGACATGGCCAGCCGCCTCGGCGGTCCAGGGCTCCCAGAGGTTGGTGTGGACTGGCCGGCGGGTCAACGCCTCGAAGGTAAGGGGCCGGAGGAACTGCTCGGCTCCGCTTGTGAGCAGGACGTCGAGCTGGACGCCGGCCTGAACGAGTTTGCTGGTCAGGTCGGCCGCCTTGTAGGCCGCGATCCCGCCGCTGACCGCGAGGAGGACGCGCCGGTCGGAAAGCACGCTCATCTGGTCGCCTAGTCCGCCGCGACCGGGCGGCTAGTACCCGATCGGGTGAAGACCCGGCTGGCGACGGCGAGCGTCCGCTCGATCGCGCCGTCGTCGATCTGGTAATGCGTCACCATTCGCAGGCCCTTCTGCCCGAGCCCCGAGACGAGAATTCCCTCGGCCCGGAAGGCGCTGGCCGCGGCGGTGAAGTCCGAGCCGTCCGGCGGGCGGAAGACGACGATGTTGGTCTGGACCGCGTCGAGACCGACGGTCAGACCGGGGATGCTGGCCAGCCCCTCAGCGAGGCGGCGGGCACGGACGTGATCTTCCGCCAACCGGTCGCGCATCCCGTCGAGGGCAATGAGGCCGGCCGCGGCAATCACTCCGGCCTGGCGCATCGCTCCACCGACCTGCTTGCGTCGGAGCCGGACGGTCTCGATGAAGTCCCGGCTTCCAGCGACCATCGATCCCACCGGCGCGGCCAGACCCTTGGACAAGCAGAACTGGATCGAGTCGACGTTGGCGGCGACCTCGGCCAGCGAGAGACCGGACGCCACTGCGGCGTTGAAGACGCGAGCTCCGTCCATGTGGATCGCGACCCGCTTCTCGTCGGCCAGCCGGCGAAGCTTGCGCAGGTAGTCGATCTCGAGGATCGTGCCGCCGCAGCGGTTGTGCGTGTTCTCGATCGCGATCACCCGGGTCGCCGGGAAGTCCTCGGTCGCGCTTCGGACGACGGATCGGACCTCGTCGAGGTCCAGTTCCCCGGTCGGGCTGTTGCGCCGGACGTTGAAGACGATCCCGCCCAGCGCCGCCGCGCCGCCGCCCTCGTACCAGAGGATGTGGCTCTCGTCGCCGAGGATCACCTCGTCCCCCCGGCCGCAGTGAGCCAGCAGCGCGACGAGGTTGCCCATCGTGCCGCTGCTGACGAAGAGGGCCGCCTCCTTCCCGAACAGCTCGGCCGCTCGCTCCTCGAGCCGGGTGACGGTCGGGTCCTCGCGGTACTGGTCATCGCCGACCTCGGCGGCGGCCATCGCCCGGCGCATCTCATTCGTCGGGTGGGTCACGGTGTCGGACCGCAGATCGATCAGACCGGTACTGGCCACGGACATATACTCCTGGGATTGGCGCCGTTCGTCAGCCCGGACCATGGGTAGGCGCTGTCGGGACGCGGTGGACCATCCGAACAATGAGAAAGTCTACCGGACTCTTCCGCGACATCGTGGGATTGTTGTTGGCCATCGTGACCAACGACGGGACGAGCGAGCGGCGTCGCTAGACGGGAGCTTCGCCGGGGACGATCTCGTGGGGGTAACGGCGGGGGGCGAGGTCCGGCGCGAGGACCATGCCGGCGGTGCGGACCTGCTCGGCGGCGGCCAGCAGGATGGAGTTGCTCAGGTCGAGGTTCCGGGCGGCCGGGTCGATCGCGACGATAATGCCGGAGCCGTCGTCCGCCCCAATGCCGGGCGTCGCGACGTAGAGCCAGCCGTCCGGGCCCACCTCGACCCGGATCGGCAGCGTCATGTCACGGGCGATGACCTCGAACCTGTCCGGCCCGGTCTGGCGAACGATCTGGCCGGCGTTCGGCCGGAAGTGGGGCAGGGCGACGGTGTTGCCGGTCGACATAAAGGACGCGACCAGCGAGCCGCCGGCCTCCTGGGTGAGGCCGGCGACCATCGTCAGCCCCTCCCAGGCGCGGCGGACGGTGCCATCCGGGAGCACCTCGGAGACGAAGGTCTGACCCTCAGCGTACGGCACGACCGACATATGGCCGACGTAGACGCCGCCATTGGGCGACGGGGTGATCCCGCTGAGGACGTCGTTGGTCGCCGAGAGGTCGGCGACCCGGCTGATCTCTCCGTCCATGGTGATCCGGCCGACGTAGTTGCTGTTGGCCTCGGAATACCAGAACGCATTGTCGGACTGTACCCAGGTGAAGGCGAACAGGGAGGCCTCCGGAAAGAAGTGGGGAACCTCGTTGGCGACGGGGTGGGCGCGGTGCCACGGGCCGATGAAGGCGAGCTGCTCCCAGCTCCCATCGGCCTCGACCCGGAGGATGCCGGTCTCGCTGTCCGGGTTGCCGTGGGCCTGCCCGGCGCCGGCGATCAGGGCGTAGAGCTTGCCGTCGACCCACTTGACGTCGGAGACGCCCTGCTTGCCGCGGAACTGGTCCCGGGTCGACGGCAGCCCGTCGACGAAGACCGAGACGTGGCCGGACGGGTCAACTCGATAGACCTGACCGGTCGGACCGCCGAGATAGGGACCGAGCGGCGCTTCGATATGACGGTCCGGGCCAGACAGGCGATCACCGCCCATCCCGCCAGAGGCGACGTACATGGAGCCGTCGTTGCCCCAGGCGATTCCGCGGGGATTGGTCAGGCCAACAGCGGCGATGCGAAAGGCGGTCGCCCGATCTGTTGAGTCGACGGCTGGGTGAGGGGTGGTCATCATGATCCGATCCACTGGGTTGGACGACTTGGTGCTGCTACTTCCAGAGGGAGCTGGTCGGTGGGCGAGCCAATGACGGCGTAGTCGAACCCATCGCTCCACCTGACGGTGAGAGCGCGTCAGGACTGCCGGGCACGGTAGTTCACGAACTTGAGTGAGTCAACAGACCGAAGACATGCCGAACGGACGGAACCGAGTTCGCCCAGCATTGAGGCCACTTACCCATTTGACATCTCTTGCGAAAGGGTGTATCCTACTTATTCGCGGAATCCAGGCGATCATGCCCGGATTACGGGAGGACACGATAAAGGCTCAGCCGGCAGTCGTACAGCAGGCAGACAAGCAAGCGGAACGGGAGGTGTCGTTGTACCCCTCCCGTATTGGCGTCTGATTCGCGCTTCGAATCAACCGCGTCTTCCGTTCGTTTCGTGGCTGTCGCTCGCGGCTGTTTCCCTCAGTTCGGCCTGGGCCGCTATCTAGCTTCCACTCCTCGCCGCCGCGCCGATCTCGGGCTGGGCCAGGGACAACATTCATCTCAACGCTTCGGCACCGAGCCGGAGACGCTTGGAACTCACCATAGCACGAACGCCAGACCGGCCGAGAGAGCACCAACCCCCTTCACTGGACACACATTGTCGGCGCGTGATTCAGACGCTGGTACGGACCAGATCGATTGAGACGGAGGTAGCGTTCGCATGGCCGTTGACCAGAAAGACACTCGACTTCCCGGCGTGCTCGAGCCGTCGGCGCAGCCGCTCGCCGCGACGATCACCGGCGACCGCCAGGTCCTCTCCAACACCGGTATCGATCGTAGGACCTTCTCCCGCATCCCAACCGTCCTCGAGATGCCGAACCTCGTGCAGGTCCAGGTCGAGTCCTTCAACTGGTTCGTCGAGACCGGGCTCCGTGAGCTGCTCGAGGAGATCAGCCCGATCGGTGACAACCATCGCAAGATGGAGCTCGAGATCTCCGAGCCCCGCTTCGACCCCGCCTGGACCCGGATGCCGAACGGCCCGGAGAAGGAACGCGCCAAGACCGACATCCGCGTTTGCGAAAACTACTGCCGCGAGCGCGACCTGACCTTCGCCGCTCCGCTCCGGATCAGCGCCCGCCTGCTGCTCCGCGAGACCGGCGAGATCAAGGAGACCGGCAGCGAGGGCATCTTCCTCGGCGACTTCCCGATGATGACGACCGACGGGACGTTCATCATCAACGGCGCCGAGCGCGTCGTCGTCTCGCAGCTCGTCCGCTCGCCGGGCGTCTACTTTGAGCGCACGATCGACCCGACCTCCGGAAAGTTCCTCTCGACCGCCAAGCTGATCCCCAGCCGGGGAGCCTGGCTGGAGTTCGAGACCAGCAACCGGGACATCCTCTCGGTCAAGGTCGACCGCAAGCGCAAGATGCCGGTCAGCATCCTGCTCCGCGCGATCGGCATCGAAAGCAACGACGAGCTGATCGATCTGTTCAGTGACGTCGATACCAACCCGGATCGCCGCTTCGTCGCGACGACGGTTGACAAGGAGTCGACCACGACCCGCGAGGAAGCGCTGATCGAGCTGTACCGCCGGCTCCGGCCGGGGGACCCGCCGACCCGTGAGAACGCGACGACGACGCTGGAGAACCTGTTCTTCAATGAGCGCCGCTACGACCTCGCCCGCGTCGGCCGCTACAAGCTCAACGAGCGGCTCCACAAGCGCAACCGGGGTGCGGAGGACGAGAGCGAGTTGTCGTTCTCGCGAATCCTGACTCGCGATGACATGGTCGAGATCATCCGCGAGATGATCCGGCTCAACAATGGCGGCAGCCAGCCGGACGACATCGACCACCTCGGCAACCGGCGCATTCGCGCCGTGGGCGAGCTGATCCAAATGCACGTCCGGACCGGGTTCCAGCGCCTCGAGCGCGGTATCCGTGAGCGGATGACGATCCAGGACATCGAGACAGTCACCCCGCAGGGGCTGATAAGCACGACCCGACCGGTCATGGCCGCGGTCCGTGAGTTCTTCGGTGGCTCGCAGCTGTCTCAGTTCATGGACCAGACCAACCCGCTTGCCGAGCTGAGCCACAAGCGCCGCCTGTCGGCCCTCGGCCCCGGCGGTCTCAGCCGCGACCGGGCCGGCATGGACGTCCGGGACGTTCACCCGTCCCACTACGGCCGAATCTGCCCGATCGAGACGCCGGAAGGGCCGAACATCGGTCTGATCGGTCAACTCGCGACCTACGCCAAGATCAACCAGTACGGCTTCATCGAGACGCCGTACCGGCGTGTGGTGTCGTCGCTAATGATCGAGGACCCGCTAATCCCGCTCGAAGGCCAGATCCTCAAGGGTCCGGCGATCAACGCCGAGACCGGTGAGGTCGTCCTCGAAGCCGGCGTCGAGCTGACCGCCGACCACGTCGAGCAGCTTCGGTCGTCCGGGGTCGTCTCGATCCGGATCCAGTCCGTCGCGACCAACATCATCGATTACCTCTCCGCCGACCGCGAAGAGCAGGTAATGATCGCTCAGGCGACGACGGCGGTCGACGAGCAGAACCGGATCATCGAGGACACCGTCACGGTCCGGGTCGGTGGCGGCCACCGCTTCCCGCAGATCGCGCCGGAACAGTGCAACTACATGGACGTCTCGCCGAAGCAGGTCATCTCGGTCGGTACGGCCCTGATCCCCTTCCTCGAGCACGACGACGCCAATCGCGCCCTGATGGGTGCCAACATGCAGAAGCAGGCGGTTCCACTGCTCAAGGCCTCCGCCCCGATCATCGGGACGGGCGTCGAGCACATGGCCGCCCGCGACTCCGGGCAGGTCGTCGTCGCCCGGCACGAGGGCACGGTCGCCTCGGCGGACGGCTCCCGCATCATCATCCGCGAGGACGATGGCGAGGAGCACATCTACAACCTGCGCAAGTTCGTCCGCTCCAACCAGGACACCTGCATCAACCAGCGGCCGATCGTTCGCCGCGGCGAACGGGTCACCCAGAACCAGGTTCTGGCGGATTCCTCTTCGACCGAGAACGGCGAGCTGGCCCTGGGCCAGAACGTTCTCGTCGCCTTCATGCCCTTCGAGGGCGGCAACTTCGAGGACGCCATTCTCCTCAGCGAGCGGCTCGTCAAGGACGACGTCTACACGTCGATCCACGTCGAGAAGCATGAGGTCGAGGCCCGCGACACCAAGCTCGGCCCCGAGGAGATCACCCGGGACATCCCGAACGTCGGCGAGGAGAGCCTCGCCAACCTGGACGAGAACGGCATCATCCGGATCGGCGCCGAGGTCCGGCCGAACGACATCCTCGTCGGCAAGGTCACGCCCCGCGGTGAGACCGAGCTGAGCGCTGAGGAGCGCCTGCTCCGGGCGATCTTCGGCGAGAAGGCGCGTGAGGTGAAGGACACCTCGCTCCGCGTGCCGCACGGCGTCTACGGCAAGATCGTCAACATCCGCCGGTTCCGCCGCGACGAGAGCACCGACCACGAGCTCCCGGCCGGCGTCAACGAGATGGTCCGCGTCAGCATCGCGCAGAAGCGGAAGATCTCGGTCGGCGACAAGATGGCCGGCCGCCACGGCAACAAGGGCGTCATCTCCCGGATCATCCCGACCGAGGACATGCCGTTCCTGCCGGACGGCCAGCCGGTCGACATCATCCTCAACCCGATCGGCGTGCCGTCCCGGATGAACATCGGCCAGGTGCTGGAGACGCACCTCGGCTGGGCGGCCCAGCGGCTCGGCTTCAAGGTCGCGACGCCGGTCTTCGACGGCGCCCATGAGGACGAGATCCGCCAGGCCCTCCGCGATGCCGGACTCCCCGAGGACGGCAAGGTCGACCTCTACGACGGCCGCGACGGCGAGAAGTTCGATCGCCCCGTCACGGTCGGCGTGATCTACATGCTCAAGCTCCACCACCTGGTCGAGGACAAGATCCACGCCCGGTCGACCGGTCCGTACTCCCTCGTCACCCAGCAGCCGCTGGGCGGCAAGGCGCAGTTCGGTGGACAGCGCTTCGGAGAGATGGAGGTCTGGGCCCTCGAGGCCTACGGTGCCGCCCATATCCTCCAGGAGATGCTGACGGTCAAGTCGGACGATATCGTCGGTCGCGTCAAGACGTACGAGGCGATCGTCAAGGGTGAGGAGATCAACGAGGCCGGCGTCCCCGAGAGCTTCAAGGTCCTCGTCAAGGAGCTCCGCTCGCTCGGTCTGTCGATCGACGTGATCAACGAGAACGACGAGGTGATCGAGTTCTCCGAGGACACGCGCGACCTCATGACCAAGATCGATCGGATCAACCTCAGCGGCTTCGAGCGTGGCGCCGACGAGTAGTCAGCCTGACCCGTCCCGTCCCCACGGTCCTTACCACTTTCCAGTCATCGTGGGGTCGACGGCCTTTGGGTCGTCGCCCCGCGATACGCCACCCCGGAGGACGTGCATCTTGAGCACCCCGCTTGGCGACTCGTCGAACCTCGACCGCCTCATGACCAACCCCGCCGCGACGGCCACGCTGGCTCCGTCCCGTTCCAACGGCTCCCTCGAAGGGGGCAACTTCGGCGACGACCGCTCGCCGCGGATCGACCGTCAGGACCGCGGCCGCGTCCTGGATGTCAACAACTTCAACGCCATCCGGATCAGCCTCGCGTCGCCGGAAGCGATCCGCGACTGGTCGCATGGCGAAGTCACCAAGCCGGAGACGATCAACTACCGGACGCTCAAGCCCGAGCACGGTGGGCTGTTCTGCGAGCGCATCTTCGGCCCGACGCGGGACTGGGAGTGCTACTGCGGCAAGTACAAGCGCATCCGTCACGCCGGCACCGTCTGCGACAAGTGCGGCGTCGAGGTCACCCGCTCGAAGGTCCGGCGTGAGCGCATGGGTCACATCGAGCTGGCCGCTCCCGTCGCCCACATCTGGTACGTCAAGGGCACGCCGACCCGTCTGGGTCTGCTGCTCGACATCACCCCGCGCAACCTCGAGCGAATCCTCTACTTCGCGTCCTACCTGATCACCACGGTCGATGACGACGCCCGACAGTCCGCCGTCGCCGAGATCATGGAGGAGCATGAGGCGATCGTCGCGGAGCTCCGCGACGAGGCCGAGTCCCAGCTCGGCGAGCTCAGCGAGCGCGTCTCCCGTGAGGTCGGCAACCTGACCGCGAGCGCCAACAAAGTCACGGCCGCCGCCTCCCAGCGCAGCAAGCAGGAGCTCGAAGTCCTGCGGACCGACTACGAGGCGATGGCCGCCCGCCTGACCGAACTCGACAACCAGAGCGCCCCCGAGACGATCAGCTTCGCGGGACGCCTGATCGTCGAGCAGGACGAGGCCGTCAACGCCGACCGGATCACCCGGCTCGACGCGGCCTACAAGGCCGAGCGCGATCGCGTTGAGAAGCAGTACGACACCGAGACCGGTGGCGCCGATGCGCTCTCCGGCGCGGAGTCGGACCAGATCACGTACGAGGCCGACGAGCGCCGCAAGAAGATCGAGGACAAGCTCGCCGAGGAAGTGAAGGCGGAGGCCAAGCAGCGCGATGAGGTGCTCAAGCAGCTCAACGACCTGAAGCCCCTCCAGATCCTGAGCGAGGCGCAGTACCGCGAGCTGCAGGAGGCGATCCCGTCCGGCGTCTTCAAGGCCGGCATGGGTGCCGAGGCCGTCTTCGAGTTCGTCAAGAAGGTCGACCTCGACCAGCTCGCCCTCGACCTCCGGACCGAGATGCAGTCCGCCAGCGACGTCAAGCGAAAGAAGGCAACCAAGCGCCTCCGGGTCGTCGAGGCCCTCCGCAAGAGCGGCAACGACCCGGCGTGGATGATCTTCACCGCCCTCCCGGTCATCCCACCCGAACTGCGGCCGATGGTCCAGCTCGATGGTGGCCGATTCGCGACGAGCGACCTCAACGACCTCTATCGCCGCGTCATCAACCGGAACAACCGGCTCAAGCGACTCCTCGAGCTTGGAGCGCCGGACATCATCGTCCGGAACGAGAAGCGAATGCTCCAGGAGGCCGTCGACGCCCTGATCGACAACGGTCGCCGTGGCCGTGTCGTGTCCGGTTCAGGCAAGCACAAGCTCAAGAGCCTGAGCGACCTGCTCAAGGGCAAGCAGGGCCGGTTCCGCCAGAATCTGCTCGGCAAGCGCGTGGACTACTCTGGTCGCTCGGTCATCGTCGTCGGGCCGAACCTTCAGCTCGATGAGTGTGGTCTGCCGAAGCGGATGGCGCTCGAGCTGTTCAAGCCGTTCGTCATGCGGAAGCTGGTCGACAAGGGCTTCGCCCACAACATCAAGGCCGCCAAGCGGCTGGTCGAGCGGGTCGACATCCGCGTCTGGGACGTGCTCGAGGAGGTCGTCGTCAACTACGTCGTCCTGCTCAACCGCGCACCGACGCTGCACCGTCTCGGTATCCAGGCCTTCAAGGTCCAGCTGATCGACGGCTCCGCCATTCAGCTCCACCCGCTCGTCTGCTCGGCCTTCAACGCCGACTTCGACGGCGATCAGATGGCCGTCCACGTCCCGCTGTCGCAGGCCGCGCAGAAGGAAGCCCGGGAGCGCATGCTCTCGGTCAGGAACCTGCTGTCGCCCAGCAACGGCGACCCGATCGTCTCCCCGACGCAGGACATCGTGCTCGGCTGCTACTACATGACGAGCAAGGTGGAGTTCGAGGAGGAGTACGCCAAGGGCACGCTGCCCCGCGGCTGGGGCAAGGTCTTCTCTTCCATGGAAGAGGTCAAGATCGCCTACGACTGCGGTCAGGTCGACCTCCAGGCGGACATCGTCCTCCACACCGATCGTTACGGCGAGCGGCAGAAGATCGAAACGACCGTCGGCCGGGCGATCTTCAATCTGACCCTGCCGCCTGAGATCCGGACCTACTACAACGACACGATGGGCCGCAAGCAGCTCCGCGCCGTCGTTGCCGATGCCTATCGCCTGTTCCGGGACCCGGAGCGCGTGGCCGGTGTCGTCAACGACATCAAGCAGACCGGCTTCATCTACTCGACCCGGGGCGGCATGACCTTCGCCGTCTCCGACGTCACGATGTCCGAGACCAAGCCGGCCATCCTCAAGGACGCCGATGATCGGGCGGATACGCTCGACCGTCAGTTCCGCCGCGGTCTCGTGACTGAGGACGAGCGCCTCCGCGAGCTCGAGGTGATCTGGAACGGCGCCCGCGACAAGCTGACCGAGGACGTCGAGGACCGCCTCCAGGGCCAGAACGCCGTCTGGATGATGGCCGACTCCGGCGCCAAGGGAAACATGAACCAGATCACGCAGATGGCCGGTATGCGTGGCCTCGTGCTGGACCCGGAGGGGAAGATCATCGAGATTCCCATCCGCTCCAACTTCCGCGAGGGGCTGACGGTCCTCGAGTACTTCATCTCCACCCACGGAGCGCGGAAGGGCCTGGCCGACACGGCCATCCGGACCGCGGACTCCGGCTACCTGACCCGTCGCCTCTGCGATGTGGCCCAGGACGTGATGGTGACGATGGAGGAGTGCGGGACGGAGTTCGGGATCATCAAGTCCCGGGAGACGGCCGACGGGAAGCTCGTTCCGGACGACGACTTCCGCGCCAAGATCATCGGCCGCATCCTTGCCTCGGACCTGTATCACCCGGAGACGGGGGAGATCCTGTTCGAGAAGGGGACTGACCTGACCGACCGGTACGACATGCCGGACGGCTCGCAGCGTGACCTCGTCCGCGAGGTCATGGATGCCGGCGTCCGTGAGGTCCACTGCCGCTCGGTGCTGGTCTGCGACGCCGCCCACGGCGTCTGCCAGCACTGCTACGGGCGGGACCTGGCGTCGGGCAAGCTCGTCGAGAAGGGCGAGGCGGTCGGCATCATCGCCGCCCAGTCCATCGGCGAGCCGGGCACTCAGCTGACGATGCGGACGTTCCACACCGGCGGCGTCAACCGGGCCGACATCACGTCCGGTCTGCCGCGGGTCGAGGAGCTGTTCGAGGCGCGCTCGCCGAAGGGCCGCGCGATCCTGTCGGAGAAGGAAGGCCGAGTCGAGATCGAGCAGACGGATGAGGGGCGCAAGCTCTACATCATCAGCACGGAGGAGACCGTCCGGACCTACCGGCTCGACGAGGGCTGGCGGCCGCAGCTTCAGCCGGGTGATCCGGTGATCAAGGACAAGACCGTCATCGCCCTTGGCCCTGAAGACCAGAAGATGACCGCCGACATCAATGGCAGCTACATCCTGGACGACCGGACCATCTACGTCCGCAACGTCGAGGAGCTCCGCGAGGAGCGAATCGTGCCGGTCACGTACCAGATCCTGGTCGAGAGTGGGTCGGACGTGACGCCGGGTCAGCAGCTCACCGAGGGCGCCAAGGACCCGCAGGACATCCTGCTGACCCAGGGTCGTGAGCAGATCCAGGCCTACATCATCGATGAGGTCCAGAAGGTCTACAAGAGTCAGGGCGTGAACACGAACGACAAGCACATCGAGGTGATGTGCCGTCAGATGATGCGCAAGGTCAGCATCGTCCATCCGGGCGATACCGACTACCTCCAGGAGGAGCGCATCGACCGCTTCGAGTTCAACCTGATCAACGAGGAGATCCTCGCCCAGGGCGGTGAGCCGGCGACGGCGATGCCGGTCCTGCTCGGGATCACCAAGGCCTCCCTGGAGACCGACTCGTTCCTGTCGTCGGCGTCCTTCCAGGAGACCACGCGGGTGCTGACCGAAGCCGCCATCAACGGCAAGGTCGATCAGCTTCGCGGCCTCAAGGAGAACGTCATCATCGGCAAGCTCATCCCGGCTGGAACCGGCTTCGGCGTCAATGCGAAGCTCCCCAAGCCGCTGGATGCCGCGACCGTCGCCCGGCTCGAGCGTGAGCGGGGCGAGAGCGCCGAGTCGGACATCAGCGAGCTGATGGTCCCGACCGGTGTCGCGACGCTGGACCGGCCGGACGAGGACAGCGGGTTCTCGATCACCGGCCCGCAGGACACGCCGCTGACCGACGAGAACTAGTCGTTCGTACGGCGAGCGGCGGCAGACACGCGAACGGCCAGCCGGGCAACCGGCTGGCCGTTCGCCTTTTCAGTGGGCAGGTAACGGGATGCTGAGGCACGGATTGACAAAGCCGGGCCACCTGCCTAGCCTGCGATGAACGGCGCTGATCGGCGTTGTATCCGACCCGTTGACGGAACAGCATCGGAGCAGAGACCGTGTCGATCGAGTTCCTGTTGACGTCGCTGATCGTCGTCGCGATCCCCGGGACCGGAGCGATCTACACGGTTTCGACGGCGATCGGCGGGGGCTACCGCAGCGGACTGTTCGCGGCGATCGGTTGCACCCTCGGGATCGTCCCGCATATCGTCGCGGCGATGCTGGGCCTGTCCGGGATCATGCAGATCGGCGCCGGAGTGTTCGAGGTCGTTCGATGGGCCGGGGTCGCCTGTCTCGTGCTCATGGGGATCTCGATGATCCGTGACCGGGGCAGCCTGCACCTGGCCGGCCTCACGGCCGCACCCTCCGGCCCGGGCCTGCTCGTCCGTCGCGGCGTCCTGCTCAACCTGCTCAACCCCAAGCTGACGATCTTCTTCTTTGCCTTCCTGCCCCAATTCCTCGACTCCTCGCCGACTCTGCTCGATCCACGCCTGGTCGGGCTGGCCGGCATCTTCATGCTCATGTCGCTCGTCGTCTTCGCGATCTACGCCTGGGCCAGCGCGGCGCCGAGCCAACGGCTGTTCGCCGCTCCCGCCGCCCAGCGCTGGCTCCAGCGGACCTTCGGGACGATCCTGCTGGGCGTCGCCGCCCGGCTCGCGGTTACGGATCGCTGAGTCCCGACTACCGGTTGGGTCGGATCGAGATGCGTGCGACGGCGAAGGTTCCTGGTTCTGAGTTCTGACAGGGAAGTGAATAGCGAAAGAAGCGCCATCATGTTCGCCTACGACGACGCGATCACCGAGCGATTCCCGACGATCCGGGCGGCGGTCATTCAGGCGACGGGGCTTGGAAACGGGCCGACTTCGCCGGACCTGCTTGTCGAGTATCAGGCCGAGCAGCGGGCCGCGAGTGCACGTCTCACCGCCACGTCGATCGCCGAGATTCCGTCGATCGCCGCCTGGCGTCGCGTCTTCTCGGCGTTCGGTGTCAAGCCGACGCAGCACCGCAACGCCGCTGAGTCGCTGCTGCGCCGGCTCGACAAGCAGGGCGACATTCCAACCATCAGCACACTGGTCGATCTGGGGAACCTGGTCGCCATCCGGTACGCGTTGCCTGTCGCCGTCCTGGACCTGGCCGGAATCACCGGTTCGACGACCGTTGGGTTCGCGGATGGAACCGAGCGCTTCACTGACCGTGGGTCAGACGAAGCCGCTCATCCCGAACCTGGTGAGGTCATCTTCGTTGACATCGCCGGAGTGGCGAGCGCCCGGCGCTGGTGCTGGCGCCAAAGCGCCCAGAGCGGGACAACCGCCGCGACGGTCGACGCCATGATCGTCGTCGAGGGGCACCATGAGTCCGCCGATCTGGATATCGATCTGGCGTTGGCGGATCTGGTCTTCAAGCTGGCGAGATATCAACCGGACAGTCGGGTAACGACATACTTGCTGTCTCCTGACGATCCTCGGACCGGGCCAGCGTCACGCGATGCCTGAACGGTGTGCCGATCGCTCCGGGCATGTGGTCGGAACGGGAGGTCAGGACGCCGCTCAAGCGCCCGGCGGGAGGTGCTCTCTGAAGAACGCGATGGTTCGGTCCATCGCGAGGCCCGCGGCTTCCGGATCGTAGGCGGTAGGGACGTCCGCCTCGGCGAACCAGTGGCCAGTTCCAGGGTACGTGTGGAAGGTGACATCGGCACCGGCCGCGACCAGGCCGTCATGGAGCGCGATGATGTATTCCTCCTCCTCATAGTCATCGTTCTCGGCCCAATGTCCCAGGCAGGCGAGCCCCTCACCCGGAATACCATCCGGGTCGCCCGCCCCGTAGTAGAGGACCACCGCCGGGACGTCTTTCGGCTGGGCCGTGACCAGGCCAAGCGCCCATTGCGCGCCCAGGGAGAGACCGACCGCTCCGATCCTTCCTGGCCGTCGGGCGGGATGGTGGAGCAGATGCTGGACGGCCGCGTCGAAGCGGGCCTGCTGGACATCCTCGGGGAACGCCTCGCCGAGCCGTCCGGCCTCTTCGATCGAGGACGTCGTCTGGCCAGCGTAGAGGTCCGGCATGACGACGAGGAAGCCGGCCTCGGCAAGGGAATCTCCCAGTGCCCGGACTCCCTCGCTGAGACCCCACCACGCGTGGCATAGAATGATGCCCGGACCGCCCCGTCCGGTTTCCAGCCAGGAGGATGCTTCCTTCGCCGTGTTGGTCATTTTCGTGGTCTCCTTTGGAGCGACGATCGATGTGGAATTTGCTCGAGTAGCACCTTCCATCCCGCGGGTCAGATCGTTAATCTAAATCACGAACGGGACAGGACCTGTCCGCTTGCCCGGCCAGGACGGTCCGGCATGGACCTGATCCACCCTCGAATGCGTCGTCACGGTTGACCGGAAAGCCCGGAATCACGTACAATTTGATTTCACGCCCGCATTGTCGGGTGTTTTGCTGAGGGCGATGCAATGTCTCCATCAGCATCACTCGGGAATGCGAGATTCCCCCAACTGCCGCGTCCCGAAACGTGGATGAGGATTGAAAATTGCCGACGATCAACCAGCTGGTCCGGAAGGGCCGCCGGAAGCCTATGAAGAAGACGAAGGCTCCGGCGCTCGGATTCACCAACAACGCGCTCGGCCGCTACGCCGGCCGGCTTCGCCAGGGATCGTATTCGCCACAGAAGCGCGGCGTCTGCACCCAGGTGAAGACCATGACCCCGAAGAAGCCAAACTCGGCGTTGCGGAAGATCGCTCGGGTGAAGCTGAGCAACGGCATCGAGGTCACGGCCTACATCCCCGGCGAGGGTCACAACCTCCAGGAGCACTCGGTTGTCCTGATCCGCGGTGGACGCGTCAAGGACCTCCCGGGCGTTCGCTATCACATCGTCCGTGGGACGCTCGACGCCCGTGGCGTCGAGAACCGGAAGCAGGGCCGGTCCAAGTACGGGACCAAGCTCGTCAAGCCCGGCGCGGCGGCTCCCCCGAAGCGGCGGTAGTCAACGGCCGCCCGGGCCGAATGCCCGGGCGGCGACCTGATGAACAGCGGCGGTGACGGTGAGCGGGTGGCGAGTGGAAGCGGAGCGATGCCTGAGACGGCATTGACCGCTTTTTCGCATGTCCGCCTGACTCCCGCCAACAGTTGGCGCGCTTCGAAACCAACGGACGATGGAACGGCGAGACGACCGACCGTCGCGCCCATTGACGAGAGAAGGACGAGGACACGATGCCCAGACGAGGCAAGATCGAGCGCCGGGTGGTTGCCCCGGACCCGCGGTACAACAGCGAGCTGGTCTCCCGGTTCGTCAACAAGGTCATGCAGCGCGGCAAGAAGGGCGTCGCCGAGAAGATCATGTACGGGGCGATGGACATCATCCAGTCCCGGACGGGTCGCTCACCGATCGAGGTCTTCGAGCAGGCGCTCTACAACGTCACTCCGGTCCTGGAGGTCAAGCCCCGCCGCGTCGGCGGAGCGACCTATCAGGTCCCTGTCCAGATCGAAGGCACGCGGCGTCAGTCCCTGGCGATCCGCTGGCTGATCCTCTCCGCCCAGTCCCGCCCGGGCAAGACGATGGCCGACAAGCTCGCCAACGAGTTGCTTGACGCCTTCAACGGCACCGGCGCGACGATCAAGCGGCGTGAAGACATGCACCGCATGGCTGAAGCGAACCGCGCGTTCTCGCACTATCGCTTCTAGCCGGGCGGCGCCGGACGGGTCGCCCGTTTCACGCTGACGCTCCGTCCGGTACGCCATCCCGGTTTCCCATTGCACCACGCGGCGAGTCCGCAGAAGGAACACGACCATGACCGCGACTGCCACCGCGCCAAACCTGCGAGAACCGCAGACGATCCTGCGGCGGACTCGCAACATCGGCATCATCGCCCACATCGATGCCGGCAAGACCACCACCACCGAGCGCATCCTCCTCTACACCGGCCGTCTCCGCAAGACGGGCGAGGTCCATGAGGGCGCGGCGACGATGGACTGGATGGAGCAGGAGCGCGAGCGAGGTATTACGATCACCTCTGCAGCGACGACCTGCGAGTGGCGCGACCACCGCATCAATATCATCGACACCCCTGGTCATGTCGACTTCACCGTCGAGGTGGAGCGCTCGCTCCGCGTCCTCGATGGCGGCGTCGTGGTCTTCGACGCCGTCGCCGGAGTCGAGCCCCAGTCCGAGACGGTCTGGCGGCAGGCCGACAAGTACCATGTCCCCCGGTTCTGCTTCGTCAACAAGATGGACCGCACCGGCGCCTCCTTCGAGCGCACCGTCGAGATGATCGTTGACCGCCTCAAGGCCAAGCCGGTTCCGGTCCAGCTCCCGATCGGTTCCGAGGCCGTCTTCAAGGGCGTCGTCGACCTGATCGAGAACAAGGCCCATATCTTCACCAATGACCTCGGGACCGATATCGAGGTGACCGACCCGCCGGCCGACATGCTGGAGGCCATCGCCAAGGCGCGTCAGTTCATGGTCGAGGCCGTCGCCGAGAGCGACGAAGAGATGATGCTTGCCTACCTCGAGGGCGAGGAGCCGACTCCGGACCAGATCCGCGAGGGACTTCGCAAGGCGGTCCTCCGAAGTGAGCTCGTCCCGGTCCTGTGCGGCTCGGCGCTGAAGAACAAGGGCGTCCAGCTCATGCTCGACGCGATCACGTACTACCTGCCGTCGCCGCTGGACGTGCCGCCGATCATTGGCCACGACCCGAAGACCGGCGAGGACTCGACCCGCGAGATCAACCCGGACGCTCCGTTCGCGGCGCTGGCGTTCAAGATCGCGACCGATCCCCACGTCGGCAAGCTGACCTACATCCGGGTCTACTCCGGCACGCTGGCCTCCGGCTCCTACGTCCAGAACTCCTCGAAGGGTGACCGCGAGCGCATCGGCCGGCTGCTCCAGATGCACGCGAACAGCCGTGAGGAGATCCCAAGTGTCTCGGCCGGGGACATCGCCGCGGTCATCGGTCTCAAGAACACGACGACCGGCGACACGCTTTGCGATGCCGCCCAGCCGATCCTGCTCGAGTCGATCGAGTTCCCGGAGCCGGTCATTTCGGTCTCCGTCGAGCCGAAGACCCGCGCCGATCAGGACAAGATGACGGCCGCCCTTCTCCGCCTGGCGGAAGAGGATCCGACCTTCCGGATGCACACCGATGAGGATACCGGTCAGATGGTCATCGACGGGATGGGTGAGCTCCACCTCTCGATCATCGTCGACCGGATGATGCGGGAGTTCCGCGTCGAGGCGAATGTCGGTCGGCCGCAGGTCGCCTACAAGGAGACCATCACGATCCCGGTCAAGGCTGAGGGTCGCCACGTCCGCCAGTCCGGCGGCAAGGGCCAGTACGGCCACGCCATCGTCCAGTTCTCCCCGCAGGAGCGCGGCGTCGGCTACGAGTTCGAGGACAAGACGACCGGCGGCACGGTGCCGAAGGAGTACATCCCGGCGATCAATGCCGGTATCCAGGAGGCCATGAAGACCGGTGGTCTGACGGGCAACCCGGTCGTCGATGTCAAGGCGCAGCTGCTTGACGGCTCGTACCATGACGTCGATTCCTCGGAGATGGCCTTCAAGATCGCCGGCTCGCTGGCGCTGAAGGATGCCCTTCGCCGCGGCAAGACGACGGTCCTCGAACCGATCATGCGAATCGAGGCGACGACCCCGGATGAGTTCATGGGCGACGTCATCGGCGACCTCAACTCCCGCCGTGGTCAGATCCAGGGCATGGAGGAGCGCGGTGGCGCGCAGGTCGTCCGGGCCAACGTCCCGCTGTCGAGCATGTTCGGCTACGTCACCGACCTGCGGTCCATGACCCAGGGGCGCGCGGTCTCCTCGATGGAGTTCGACCACTACGCTCCTGTCACGGCGAGCATGATGGAAGAGTTCATCCAGAAGGCGACCCGCTAGCCGGTACCAACCATTTCGGTCGTGGCTGACGGGACGGACCCGTCGGTCACCTTTCGGGCAATATCACCGCGAGCTCAGGCTCGCCCGGCAATCAGCCGGCAAGGAGAGACAGACGTCATGGGCAAGCAGAAGTTCGAGCGGACCAAGCCGCACGTGAACATCGGGACGATCGGGCACGTTGACCACGGCAAGACGACGCTGACGGCGGCGATCAGCAAGACCCTGGCGCTCAAGAGTGGGGGGTCGGTGCGCGACTTCGGCAGCATCGACAACGCGCCGGAGGAGCGGGCCCGCGGCATCACCATCGCGCTGGCCCACGTCGAGTACGAGACCGAGGCGCGGCACTACGCGCACATCGACGCCCCCGGCCACGCCGACTACATCAAGAACATGATCACCGGGGCGGCGCAGATGGACGGGGCGATCCTGGTGGTGAGCGCGCCCGACGGGCCGATGCCGCAGACCCGGGAGCACATCCTGCTGGCGCGGCAGGTCGGGGTGCCCAGCATCGTGGTCTTCCTCAACAAGGTCGACATGATGGACGACGAGGAGCTGCTGGAGCTGGTCGAGCTGGAGATCCGGGAGCTGCTGAGCCAGTACGACTTCCCGGGCGACGAGATCCCGATCGTGCGCGGGTCGGGGCTGGCGGCGCTGAGCAGTACCAGCACCGACATCACGGCGCCGGAGTACGCGCCGATCCTGGAGCTGATGCAGACGGTGGACGACTACGTGCCGACGCCGGAGCGGGCGGTGGAGCGGCCGTTCCTGATGCCGATCGAGGACGTGTTCGGGATCAAGGGGCGCGGCACGGTGGTGACGGGCCGGGTCGAGCGGGGGATCGTGCGGACCGGGGACGAGATCGAGATCGTGGGGATGGGGACGCGGCGCAAGGTGATCGTGACGGGGGTGGAGATGTTCCAGAAGACGCTGGACGAGGGGCAGGCGGGGGACAACGTGGGCGCGCTGTTGCGGGGCGTGGAGCGGGCGGACGTGGAGCGGGGGCAGGTGTTGTCGAAGCCGGGGACGATCAACCCGCACACGAAGTTCCAGGCCGAGGTGTATGTGCTGACCAAGGAGGAGGGGGGGCGGCACACGCCGTTCTTCCCGGGGTACCGGCCCCAGTTCTTCATCCGCACCACCGATGTGACGGGGGCGATCATTTTGAATGATGGGGCGGAGATGGTGATGCCGGGGGACAATGTGCAGATGGGGGTGGAGCTGATCACCCCCGTCGCGGTGGAGGAGGGACTGCGGTTCGCGATCCGGGAGGGGGGCCGGACGGTCGGCGCCGGCGTCGTCACCCGCATCGAGGAGTAGGCTCGACCCATCGGATCCAGACGGCGGGCGATGCTTCGGCGTTGCCCGCCGTTGTGCGTCCGGCCGCCAAGCTGGTCAGACCCGGAGATATGCGCTAAACTCCATGACTGCCTTGGCAAGTTCGGCGTTATGCCATGCTATGCGATGAACGGGGTCGGCTTCGCCGCCGGCCCCGTTGCCGTGAACAGTTTCACATCACATCGGCGGCCCCCTTCACCGCGGGCTCGACGTTGATAACACGAGAGGTTGACCGATGGTCGCACGCAAGCCGACGCAGCGTATCCGTATCCGGCTTAAAGCATTCGAACACGCGATCCTGGACCAGTCCGCTGGCCGGATCGTCGAGACGGCCGAATCGACGGGCGCCAAGGTTGCCGGGCCGGTTCCCCTTCCAACGCGGATCGAGAAGTTCTGCGTGATCCGCTCGCCGTTCATCGACAAGGACTCGCAGGAGCAGTTCGAGATCCGGACGCACAAACGCCTGATTGATGTCCTCGAACCGAGCCCGAGCACGATCCGGGCGCTGATGCGCCTGAACCTGCCAGCGGGCGTCGACATCGAGATCAAGCTCTAAGCAGCGTCTCTGCAGATTCCCATTCGCTGGGAAGCCACCGGCCGTCGGCGACGGCCTGCCTCATGGGCAGCTCCGCGCCGATCACCGATGGCTGGTCAGGTGCTCAACATGGGCAACGGGAACGGGTATCGTGGCGCGACGGGCGCCAGTCACGCTCTGATGTAAAGTCGGCCCGCGGGCTGCCTTTGCTTCCACAGCGGCTCAGGAGTGAGCCAGGAGAGAGCCAATGATTCAGGGGCTGATCGGGCGCAAGCTCGGGATGACCCAGGTCTTCGACGAGAACGGGGTCGTCTACCCGGTCACGGTCGTCGAGACCGGTCCTTGCGTCGTCACGCAGTTGCGGACGATCGAGAAGGACGGCTACGAGGCGGTTCAGCTTGGCTTCGGCATCTCGAAGCGGTTGAACAAGCCGGAGCAGGGGCACCGCCGTGAGAGCGGTTACATGTCGCGTGTCCTGCGCGAGGTCAAGGCCGACGATCTCTCCGACCATTCGGTCGGCGAAGTCATCACGGCCGACGCCTTCAGCAACGGCGAGATCATCGATGTCACCGGGACCTCGAAGGGTCGAGGTTTCCAGGGTGGCGTCAAGCGGCACGGCTTCGCCGGTGGTCCGAAGACACATGGTCAGTCCGACCGGCACCGCGCCGTCGGATCGATCGGAGCCTCAGCCACGCCGGGTCGCGTCTTCAAGGGTATGCGCGGTCCGGGCCACATGGGCCACGAGACCGTCACCGTGCAGAACCTGCAGGTAGTCCGGGTCGATCTGGAGCGCAACCTGCTTCTGATCAAGGGGTCGGTTCCGGGCCCGCGGAATGGTGAGCTCATCATTCGGCGCGCGGTGAAGGGGTAGTCCGGCGGGCGCCGCTGGCGACTGCCGGTGCGGAATTCGTCGCGACGTTGTTTATGAGGAGTAACCGGACCGATGCAGGCCGATATCTACAGCACCGCGGGCGCGGTGGTCGCTCAGGCCGAGCTTGACGACACCGTGTGGGCCATCGAGCCGAATATCGCGGTCATGCACCAGGCGCTGTTGCGCCAGCTCGCCAACGCGAGACAGGGCACGCACGACACCAAGACCCGCGGCGAAGTCCGCGGTGGTGGACGCAAGCCATACCGTCAGAAGGGAACCGGCCGCGCCCGTCAGGGTTCGACCCGCTCCCCACAGTGGAAGGGCGGCGGTGTCGTCTGGGGGCCACATCCCCGGAAGTACACGCAGTCCCTCCCGCGCAAGATGCGCCGTCTCGCGGTGCGTTCGGCGCTCTCCGCCAAGGTCATCGACGAGCGACTCATCATCGTCCGTGACCTCGCCGGGCTCGAAGGCAAGACCAAGGCGATGAAGGCTTTCCGCACGGCCTTCCCGGTCACGCGCTCGACCCTGATCGTGGTCCCTGGCAAGGAGGGAACGGAGTCGATCTACCGCGCCGCCAGCAACCTCGCTGACGTCAAGGTGATCATCGCTCCGCTGCTCAACGTCCGGGATGTGCTCAAGTACGAGCAGCTGATGATTCTCGAGGAGGCGCTGCCCGTCATCGACGGCTGGCTCGCTCTCGAGGCGTCGCGTCGGACTCCGGGCGTGTTCCGCCGGGCCCGGCTCGAACGGCTCGCCTACCGGCAGAAGTTCGCCCTCGCGCGGATCGCGAGCAAGGGCAGCGTCGCGACCGCGGCTGCCGCGGAGGCCGAGTAACCATGGCACTGCGCATGGAGGACGTTCTGCGACGTCCGATCATCACCGAGAAGAACACCATGGTGATGGAACGCGGCCAGTACACCTTCGAGGTGCACCCGGACGCGAACAAGATTCAGATCCGGGCCGCGGTCGAGGAGCTCTTCAAGGTCAAGGTGACGGCGGTCAACACGCTGAACCGGAAGCCGAAGGTCAAATCCCGAGGCATCCGCCGCGGACGTGGCCGGATCGAAGGCACTTCGGGCAAGTTCAAGAAGGCCTACGTCAGCCTGGCCCCGGGTCAGACGCTGGACCCGTTCCAGCTCTAACGGGCGAGCGCCCAGCACGGCTCCGATCGGCTTCGGCCGGCGGGGCGAACTGGGCGACGAGGAGGAGTTGCAATGCCAATTCGCAAGTACAAGCCGACCTCCCCCGGGCGCCGCTCGATGAGTGTGAGCACGTTCTCGGAGATCACCAAGACCGAGCCGGAGAAGAGCCTGCTCACGCCGTTGAAGAAGGCCGCCGGGCGCAACAACCGGGGCCGGATCACGACGCGGCATCAGGGCGGCGGTGCCAAGCGGCACTACCGGATCATCGACTTCCGCCGCAACAAGACCGGGATCCCGGCCAGAGTCGCGGCGATCGAGTACGACCCCAACCGATCGGCCCGGATCGCGCTCCTGTTCTACGTGGACGGCGAGAAGCGGTACATCCTGGCCCCGCTCGGAATCAAGGTTGGCGACACCGTCGTCTCTGGTCCCGATGCTCCGATCCGGACGGGCAACGCCCTGCCCCTGCGGAACATTCCGCAGGGCACCCAGGTCCACAACATCGAGCTTCGTCCCGGCAAGGGTGGGCAGATGGTCCGCTCGGCCGGCAACTCGGCCCAGCTGATGGCGAAGTCGGAGCGCTACGCGCAAATGCGAATGCCGTCCGGCGAGGTCCGCCTCGTGCTCCTGGAGTGCATGGCGACCCTTGGCCAGGTCGGAAACGTCGATCACGAGAACATCGAGATCGGCAAGGCCGGTCGGTCCCGTCACATGGGCAAGCGGCCAACCGTCCGCGGCTCGGTGATGAACCCCCGCGATCACCCGCATGGTGGTGGTGAGGGCAAGGCGCCGATCGGCATGAACCCGAAGACGAAGTGGGGCAAGTCCGCCTTCGGCCGGACGCGCAACAACAAGCGGACGGACAGCATGATCGTCCGCAAGCGGCCGACCCGTCAGAGCGGCCGGCGCCGTTAGCGCCACTGCGGACCATCTCCTCCCGGGGAGGTGGTCCGACTGGCGGTTAACCCGAGCGGAGCCGATCGAGTAATGGTTGTGAGCACAGGACACGAGGGACGCGAATGGGTAGGTCATCCAAGAAGGGGCCGTACATCGACGCCAAGCTCCTGATCAAGATCGAGCGGATGAACAGCGCCAATGAGCGCAAGGTTCTTCGCACCTGGGCGCGCGCGTCCACGATCTTCCCAGGCATGGTTGGTCACACGGTGGCCGTTCACAACGGCCGGCAGCATGTGCCGGTCTACGTTTCCGAACCAATGGTGGGGCACAAGCTCGGCGAGTTCGCGCCGACCCGCACCTACCGTGGTCACGGCAAGGATGCCGATCGGCGTTCGCGCCGGTAGCGCCGTCGCGGTCCCGCCCGGCGACGGAATCCGGGACCAGACGAGGAGAGAGACGCAATGGAAGTGACCGCGAGTCTGCAGTCCGCCCGGGTCTCGCCGTTCAAGGCGCGACTGGTGCTGGACGCCGTCCGGGGCCGCAAGGTCTCCGATGCGATGGCGATCGCCCGGTTCCTGCCGAACAAGAGCGCCGAGATGGTGGAGCAGCTGCTCCGCTCGGTCTCGGCCAACGCCGAGAACAACTACGACCTCGACCCGGAGACCCTCTGGATCAAGGCCATCTATGCCGATGAGGGCCAGAGCCTGCGTCGCTTCAAGCCGCGCTCGCGTGGCCGGGTCGGCCGCATCCAGCGCCGCACCTGCCACATCACCGTCATCGCCGAGAACCGGGAGGGTCGTCTGTAATGGGACGCAAGGTCAATCCGATCGGGTTCCGTCTTGGGATCTCCAGTGAGTGGGAGTCCAAGTGGTTCGCCGAGCGCAACTACACGGAGCTCCTCCACGAGGACATCCGCATCCGCCGACTGGTCCTGCGTGAGCTGAGCCGCGCCGGGATCTCTCGGGTGGAGCTCGAGCGCTCCGCCAACCGGGTGGACGTCACGCTCAACACGTCGAAGCCAGGTATCGTCATCGGCAAGCAGGGCGCCAACGTCGAGCGGATCCGCCAGATGCTCGAGCGCGAGGTGGGCAAGAAGGTTCATCTCCGGATCGAGGAGATCAAGGTCCCGGAGATCGACGCCCACCTGGTGGCTGAGAGCATCGCCGAGCAGCTGACCCGACGCGTCTCCTACCGTCGGGCGATGAAGCACGCCGTCCAGCAGGCCATGCGGCGCAACGCCAAGGGCATCAAGATCCGCCTGAGCGGCCGGCTCGGTGGCGCTGAGATGTCCCGGACCCAGGTCGAGATGGATGGTCGGGTTCCGCTGCACACGCTGCGGGCCGACATCGACTTCGCCGTCGTCCACGCCCACACGACCTATGGCCAGATCGGCGTCAAGGTCTGGGTCTACAAGGGAGACAAGATGCCGACCAAGCGTCGCGTCGCCCTGAACACGGTCGGAGCGGAACCCGCCTCGATCAGTGCCGACTAGTCGATCGTTCGTACCCCTGATCCAAGTGCTGGTCGCCGATGGTGGCCGGTAACGGTCAGCGGATAGTAAGGAGACGTCCGCATGTTGATGCCGAAGCGGACGAAGTACCGAAAGATGCACAAGGGCCGCATGCCGGGCAAGGCATACCGGGGCTCGACCATCACCTTCGGGGACTTCGCATTGCAGGCCGTCGAACCGGCCTGGGTCAGTTCACGGCAGATCGAGTCGGCGCGCCGATCGATCACCAACTACCTGAAGCGTGGCGGCAAGGTCTGGATTCGAATCTTCCCGGACAAGCCAGTCACTCACAAACCCGCCGAGGTTCGCATGGGCTCCGGTAAGGGGAGCGTCGAATACTGGGTCGCTGTCGTGAAGCCGGGCCGGATCATGTTCGAGCTGGCCGGGGTCTCGGAAGAGCGCGCCAGGGAGGCGTTACGCCGTGCCGGGATGAAGATGCCGATGGCCTGTCAGACGATCGTCCGCGATACGCCGGGGCTCCACGCCGCGGAAGCGCTGGAGAAGCTTGAGGCCGCCCAGAACGCTGAGTCCGCCGGGACGCAGGTCGAAGAGGTGCACGCATGAACGTAGCCGATCTTCGCCAGATGGACGAAGCCGCGCTCAACGAGCAGCTCGACCTGGCCCATGGCCGCTGGCGCGAGCTTCGCTTCGATGACGCGGTCGGGAAGCTGACCAACACGTCGGAGATCCGGAAGTTGCGCCGCACGGTCGCGCAGGTCCACACGATCCTGACGGAGCGGAAGATGGCCGCCGCGGTCGCCGCCGGAGAGCCCCTCCAGGGGCGTCGCCGGTCGTCGCAGCGGACTCCGGTCCACCAGCCCCGCCGCAAGCGCGTCGGGAGCGGTCGCACCTAATAGAGCGGCGATCACGGGAGTGACCCACGCGTCACGCCAAGCGAGGTACTGGTCAGGATGAGTGAGGGAACTCACACCGCCGCCGAAACCAAACAGCGCGAGCAGGATGCTCGCCTGATGAAGGTCGGTCGCGTGCTCAGCAACAAGATGGACAAGACCGTGGTGGTTGGCGTCGACTTCGTTCGCCGTCACCCGGTCTACAAGAAGCGCATCACGCGCACGTCGAAGTTCTTCGCGCACGACGAGCAGAACGACTGCCTCGAAGGCGATCTCGTCCGGATCGAAGAATGCCGGCCGTTGTCCCGCAACAAGCGCTGGGTGGTCCGCGAGGTCGTCCAGCGGGCCGTTCGGGTCTAAGGGAGAACGGAACAGTGATCCAGCAACAGACGCGTCTTCGGGTCGCCGACAACAGCGGAGCGCGCGAAATCATGTGCATCCGCGTGCTCGGTGGGTCGGCCCGCAAGTACGGCAGTGTTGGCGATATCATCATCGCGTCCGTCAAGCAGGCCCAGCCGAACTCGGCCGTGAAGAAGGGTGACGTCGTTCGCGCCGTCATCGTTCGCGTCGCCGACGAGTACGGCCGCCGCGACGGCAGCCACATCACGTTCGACGAGAACGCCGCCGTGCTGATCAATCTTCAGGGCAACCCGCGTGGGACCCGTATCTTTGGGCCGGTTGGCCGGGAACTCCGCGAGCGCCAGTTCATGCGGATCGTCTCCCTCGCGCCGGAGGTGCTGTAATGCGAAAGATCCGAACCGGTGACGAGGTCGAGGTGATGAGCGGCCGGAACAAGGGCCTCAAGGGCCGCATCCGGCTGACGATCGCGGAGCGCGACCGCGTCGTGATCGAAGGCGTCAACATCGTCAAGAAGCATGTCAAGCGAGGACGCGCCCGCCAGGCCGGCATCATCGAGATCGAAGCCCCGCTTCACGTCTCGAACGTTCGGCTCCTGGTCGGAGGACAGCCCGCGAAGGTCGGTATCCGCCGCAACGCCGAGGGCAAGAACGAGCGCTTCAACAAGAAGACAGGCGAAACCATCGCGTCGCCGCGGATCGACTAGTTCGACGGGGGCGACCGCAAGGTCGCCGGCATCTGATTGCACCCAACAGCATTGGGCGGCCCTGAGCGTCACGACTGGTTGACGGACCAGGGGCATCCGCCCGGAACCCGACGCAGGTCCCCGACGGGAAACCGCGGGCGGGTATCGGAAAGCAGGAGTTCGGATCATGACCGACATTTCGACCATGAGCCCCAAGGACCTCGCCGTCGAGAGCAACAGCTTTGCCTCGACGGGTGAGCCCCGGCTCTTCAGCCGCTACAAGGCCGAGATCGTTCCGGCGCTGATCGAGGAGTTCCAGTTCCGGAACGCCCTCCAGGCGCCGAAGGTCCAGAAGATCGTCCTCAACATCGGTCTCGGCGAGTCAATCACCAACGCCAAGGCGATCGACGCCGCGGTGGGAGACCTCCAGACCATCACTGGGCAGAAACCCGTCGTCACCCGGGCCAAGAAGTCGATTGCGACGTTCCGCCTCCGCGAGGGGATGCCGATCGGCGCGATGGTCACGCTGCGTGGCGTGCGGATGTACGAGTTCCTCGACCGGCTCGTCACCCTGACGCTGCCGCGCATCCGGGACTTCCGGGGCATCAGCCCGAACTCGTTCGACGGGCGGGGGAACTACACGCTTGGTCTGACCGAACAGCTCGCCTTCCCGGAGATCGACTACGACCGGGTCGACAAGACCCGCGGCCTCGAGATCAGTATCGTCACGACGGCGAAGAACGATGAGGAGGGACGCCGCCTGCTGACCCTCCTCGGGATGCCGTTCGCCCGCAACCAGCGGTAGGCCCGTCGTTCGCGACCAGCCAGGAGAACCACCATGGCCAAGAAGAGTCAGATCGTCCGCTCCCAGAAGCCCCCGAAGTTCTCGACCCGTCAGGTCAACCGCTGCGCAGTGACCGGTCGGAGCCGGGGTTATATGCGGAAGTTCGGCGTCAGCCGGATCGTCTTCCGTGAGATGGCCTCACGCGGGCAGCTGCCAGGCGTGACCAAGTCCAGTTTCTAGACGGAACCGGCCGGAGCCCCGACCCTTGTTGGAGTGAGACCGGCCGTTCGCTGTGGAGACGAGTCCAGTGAGTATCAGCGACCCGATCAGCGACATGCTGACGCGCATCCGGAACGCCGGCATGGCGCGCAAGAACGAGACGACGATGCCATCCACCAAGATCCTGGTGGCGATCGCGAAGATCCTCGAGCAGGAGGGCTACATCGTCGGCTTCCGGGTGGAGGCGCAGGCTCCCCAGGACAAGCTGGTGATCGACCTCCGCTACGGGACCGACAAGAAGCACGCGATCCGCGAGATCAAGCGAGTCAGCAAGCCGGGGCTGCGCGTCTACTCCGGCCGTGACGCCCTCCCGCGGGTTCGGAGCGGACTCGGAATCGCTGTCGTCAGCACGACCCAGGGCGTGATGACCGGCTACGAGGCCCGGCGACGGGGCATCGGCGGCGAAGTGATCTGCACCATCTTTTAGGGTGCGATGCGGCCGGGCGTCTCCCGGCCATCAACGGCTGACCGATCGGTCTGGGCCTCGCCCGCCGTCCTTAAGCCAGGGAGTACCGAGCAGTGTCCCGAATCGGTAAGCGACCCATCGAGGTCCCGTCCACCGTCACCATCACGATCGAGGCGGACAACGCCGTCACGGTCAAGGGTCCCCGCGGGGAGCTGAGTGGCACCTTCAACCCGGAGATGACCCTCGCCCGCGAGAACGGCACGCTGACGGTCGTCCGTCCGTCCGACCAGCGCGAGCACCGGGCCATTCATGGTCTGACCCGGACGCTACTGGCCAACATGGTCGACGGCGTCACGACCGGGTTCACGAAGGTGCTCGCCATTCAGGGCGTCGGCTACCGCGCCGCGATGGACGGCACGACCCTGGTCTTGACCGTCGGCTATTCGCATCCGGTCCGGATGGTGCCACCCGGGGGCATCGCCTTCGCGACCGAGACGCCGACCCGGGTGATCATCTCCGGGATCGACAAGCAGATGGTGGGCGAGCAGGCCGCTCAGATCCGTCGGGTCCGTCCGCCCGAGCCCTACAAGGGCAAGGGCATCCGCTACGAAGGTGAAGTCGTCCGCCGCAAGGCCGGCAAGACCGGTAAGGGCAAGTAGGGATGACCGCGCCGTGATGACGTTCGTCCTCGCGGCCGGCGTCCCGTCGTCAACGCGTGGGGGTGGCGCAGAGCTGCCCGGTACCACATTCGGTCTGATGGCCAGAGCGGCAGCGGCCGGTTCGCTGGTCGGATCTGCCGGACCTGTCCATGCACCGAGGAGAGCACTGACATGGCACGTCTGAAGTGGAGAAAGGCGCTCACGCAGCGCAAGCGCCGGCATGTGCGCGTCCGAGCCAAGGTCAACGGCACGCCGAACCGTCCCCGTCTGAACGTCTTCCGGTCATCCGCGCACATCTACGCGCAGTTGATTGATGATACGGCCGGCCACACGCTGGCGGCGGCGAGTGACCTCGAGGCGGAAGTCAGGGCGATCGCCGGCGACGGCGCGACCAAGACCGTCCGCGCGAAGGCGGTCGGCCAGGTCATCGCCGAGCGCACGAAGGCCGCTGGCTACAGCAGCGTCGTCTTCGACCGGGGTGGCTTCCTCTATCACGGCCGGGTCAAGGCCGTGGCTGACGGGGCGCGTGAGAGCGGCCTGAACTTCTAGGACCGAACGGGTTCAGGCAGGGTCTCACCGCGCCGGGCCAAAGGATGAGGGTATCGACTTGGAGCGAAGCAGCAACGCCGGACCCCGGAACGACCGCGGACCGCGCCGCGATGGCGGACCCCGCCGTCGCGATGAAGACGAAAACGCGAACGAGTTCGAGGAGCGGGTCGTCCAGATCAACCGCGTCTCGAAAGTGGTCAAGGGCGGACGACGCTTCGCCTTCGGTGCCATGATCGTGGTCGGCGACGGCAAGGGCCGCGTCGGGGCCGGGATGGGCAAGGCCGGGGAAGTTCCGGATTCCATCCGCAAGGGTGTCGACGCCGCGAAGAAGAACCTGATCAAGGTGTCCCTCGAAGGCGCGACGATCCCCCACGAGGTCGAGGAGACCTTCGGGGCCTCCCGCGTCCTGCTCAAGCCGGCGGCGCCCGGTACCGGCGTCATCGCCGGCGGCAGCGTCCGGGCCGTACTGGAGGCCGCTGGCATCCGGGACGTCCTGAGCAGCTCGCTGGGCAGCAACAATCCGATCAACGTCGTCCGGGCGACCCTCAAGGCGCTTGAGCAGTTGGAGTCGGAAGAGGAAGTCATGGCGCGACGCGGTCTGTCGCGTCGCCTCCGACGGGCCCGTCAGGCCCCTTCGGCCGATGTGCTGGCGGCCGCTTCCCGTGCCGCTGGCCGAGATCGCAACCAGGGCGGTGCCGGTCGCGGCGCTCCCGGTCAGCGTGATAGCGGTGGTAGCCAGGGTGGCGGGCGTAACGCCCCGGGTGGCGGTCGCGGCGGCGGTCCGGGTGGACCAGGCGGCGGTGGTCGCGGTGGTGGCGCCGGTGGCCGTGGCGGCGGTCCGGGTGGCGGTCGTGGGCCGGGCGGCCCTGGTCGTGGACCGGGCGGACCCGGTGGTGGACGCGGACTCGGTGGTCCGGGTCGCGGACCGGGCGGACCCGGTGGCGGACGTGGGCCGGCTGGTCCACCCCAGGAGTAATCTACAATGGCAGAGTCATCCGGTAACAAGCTTCGCATCACGCTGATCCGGAGCACCATCGGGCGCCCGGCCAACCAGGGGCGCATCGTCGAAGCGCTCGGCCTGCGCAAGGTCAACCACACGGTGGTCCGGCCCGACGTCGAGTCGGTCCGTGGCATGGTCAACAAGATCAGCCACCTGTTGCGCGTCGAAGACGTTCCGGCGGGCTGAGTCCGGTCGGAGGCGACCCGAGACAGTCCGGCTGTCGGGTCGCAAGGGGAACATCAACATGCCGTTTTCGCTCGACGATCTGCGCCCCAACGAGGGGTCAAATCGCGACCGCAAGCGCGTCGGACGAGGCCATGGTTCCGGCTCCGTCAAGACCGCCGGTCGCGGACAGAAGGGTCAGAAGTCACGTTCGGGTCCGGGCATTCGCCCCGGCTTCGAAGGTGGACAGCTGCCACTTCAGCAAAAGCTGCCGTATAAGCGTGGCTTCACCAACATCTACAAGACCCGCTGGGAGATCGTGAATCTCCGCGATCTCGATCGTATCGACGGGTCGGTCACGCCACAGTCCCTGCTCGAGACCGGTCTCATCCGGGGGCTCGAATTCCCGGTCAAGGTTCTCGGTGACGGGGAGGTCGGGGCGGGTGTCGCGCTCCACGTCCATGCCATCTCCGAGGCCGCCCGTGATGCTGTCACGACGGCAGGCGGGACGGTCGAGCTCCTCGATCGGACCGACCGCTGGGTGTCAGCCCGGCCGCACACCCGCCGGCTGCCGCTCAACCGTGAGCTCAAGCGGGCGAATGTCGGCAAGATCACGGGCCAGAGCCGCTTCGACGAGATGACGGCCCGGTCGATGTCTCCGTCGGCGGTCTCGCCCACGACTGGCATCATCCGCCGGCCGGCCAAGGCGACGACCGACGCCGCCGATGCCGAGTAACCCGACCGCTCCGGCTGACCTGGCGAATCTCGCCAGGTCAGCGCCATTTCCACCCTGCTCGACGGCCTGACCGGTCGACTGCGAGGAGCACGCGCCGATGCTAGCTGCCGTTTCCAACGCGTTACGGATCCCGGACCTTCGCGCGAAAGTCCTCTTCACGGTCGGGATGCTCATCGTCTTCCGGTTCATCGCCAGCATTCCCGTGCCAGGCGTTGACCGGAACGCACTCAGCGACTTCGTTTCCCAGAGCCAGATCCTTCAGGTACTGAACCTGTTCTCGGGCAGCGGGCTGACGAATTTCTCCATCGCCGCGCTGGGGGTCTACCCCTACATCACGGCCTCGATCATCATGCAGCTGATGACCCCGATCATTCCCCGGCTCAATGAGCTGTCGAACGAGGGGCAACAGGGCCGTAGCCAGCTCAATCGGTACACCCATTACCTGACGGTGCCACTGGCGCTCCTGCAGGCCTATGGCCAGGCGCTCCTGTTCTCCAACCAGTCCTCGGCCGCCGGAACGCCGCTGATCGCGGGTTTCGGCCTGTTCAGCAGCGCGACCGCGCTGCCGACCGTCGCGATCCTGCTGTCGCTCGCGGCTGGAACCATGCTGCTGGTCTGGATCGGCGAGCTGATCACCGAGAACGGAATCGGCAACGGTATCTCGATCATCATCTTCGGCGGCATCGTCGCCTCCCTGCCGGGAACCGTCGGAGGACTCGTCACGGGCAACTCGACCGCCCAGAACGTCATTGGGACCATCCTGTTCCTGCTGATTGGTCTGGCGACGATCGTCGGCATCATCCTCATCAACGAGGGGCAGCGCCGGATTCCCGTCCATCACGCCAAGCGGATTCGCTCGGGGCGCGTCTACGGTGGGAACACGACATTCATCCCGCTCAAGGTGAACTCGGCCGGCATGATCCCGCTGATCTTCGCAGTCAGCATCATGGTCTTCCCTGGCATGGTCGCGACCTTCCTGCAGAGCTCAGGTCAGAACTGGGTCGTCAGCCTGGCCGGGTGGATCCAGCGATTCTTCAACCCACTGTCATTCCAGTACAACGTCATCTACTTCCTGATGGTCGTCGCGTTCACCTACTTCTACACCCTCGTCGTCTTCGAGCAGCAGAAGATTCCACAGGACCTCCAGCGGCAGGGCGCGTTCATTCCCGGTATCCGGCCGGGCAAGAACACCGCGACGTACCTCCGGACGGTCCTCAACCGGATCACGCTGGTCGGCGCCGTCTTCCTTGGTGTCGTGGCGGTGCTTCCATTCATCGCGGCGCAGATTACCGGTGTCAACGAGCTCCAGCTGGGATCGACCTCGCTGCTGATCGTGGTCGGCGTAGCGGTCGACACGATGCGTCAGCTCGAAGCGCAACTGATGATGCGCAATTACGAAGGCTTCATCCGATAGTTCAGGCGCCCGCTCCTGGTCATTGACGAGGGCCGGGCGTTGCCATTCGACCGGACCGTGTCGCGGTGTCGGCGGCTATCGACGCAGACAAAGGGTAAGACGTTGCATCTGATCGTCATGGGGCCGCAGGGGTCCGGCAAGGGAACCCAGGCGGCGCTGCTCGCTCCCGCCTTCCGGCTCCATCACCTGTCGACCGGAGAGTTGTTCCGCGCCGCCATCGCCTCCGGGAGCCCCCTGGGCCGCGCCATCCAGGTCATCTACGACCGGGGTGACCTGATCACCGACGACCTGACGAACCAACTGGTCGCGGAACGACTCGACGCGATCGCCGGCGGCGAGGCCCGATCTGGGAGCGGGATCATCGAGACCGATGCCCCTCCGGCGGTGGGGGCGCTGTTCGACGGGTTCCCTCGCACCGCGCCACAGGCGGAGTCACTCGATGAGCTGCTCGGTGCGCGTGGCGAGCGGATCGACGGCGTCATCGAGATCTCGGCACCGGAGGATCAGCTCATCGAGCGGTTGATGGCGAGGGGCCGGACGGACGACTCGCCGGAGGGCATCAGACGCCGGCTGGAGAAGTATCACACCGAGACAGCACCGCTCCTCGAGATCTACCGTCAGCGCGGGCTGGTGGTGACGGTAGATGGGGCGCGTCCGATTGATGTCGTCCACGACGATCTCGTCGCGCAGCTTCGTCATCGGCTCGGTCCTCGCCCGGATTCCACCGGGACGAACGTCCTGTGAGCCGCCGACCCGTGATCCGGCGAGCCCGGCCCCGCCGGAACTCGCTCAAGCCGGTAGGGCCGGGACGCGGTCTGCTCCGGCCGAAGACCGCCGGCGAAATCGAGGCGATGGCCGCGGCCGGCGACCTGGTCGTCCGCGTCCACGAATGCCTCGTTCCGCTGATCGTCAACGGCGTGACGACAGCGGAGCTGGATGCGGCGGCAGCACGGTTCATTGCCTCACAGGGGGCAACTTCGTCGTTCCTCGGACACCAGGGGTTCCCGAAGACGATCATCACCTCGGTCAATGAGGTGATCAGTCACGGGATTCCGAGTGAGCGCATCCTTGCCGACGGCGACATCATCTCGGTCGACGTTGGCGTCATCCTCGATGGCTTCCATGGGGATGCGGCCTGGACCTACCCGGTTGGCGCCATTGCCGATGACGTGCGCCGGCTTCTCACTGGGACCGAGCAGGCGCTGGTCGAGGCCGTGGACGCGGCCAGGAACTTGGCGATGCTCGGGTCGATCGGCCGGGCGGTCGAGCGGGTCGCGGCGGCCCACGGGCTTGGCGTGATGCGCGACTATGGCGGCCACGGGATCGGCCGGTCGATGTGGGAAGAGCCGCACGTACCCAACATCGGTTCAAGCGCCGATCCAGTCGCGCTGGTCGCCAATCTGACACTGGCGGTCGAGCCGATGCTGACGCTTGGAGCGCCGGCCTATGTAGTCGAGGCGGACGGCTGGACGATCAGGACGGTGGATCGGTCGTACGCCGCGCACTTCGAGCACGACCTCGTCGTCATGCCGGAGGGCGCTCCATGGGTCCTGACCGCGGGGCTGGCAAACGTGCTACACTAAACGTTCGCGCGCATGTCAACAACATGCGCCGTCATTGTGCCTGACGGAAAGCGTCCCATCTCGGCGCGATCAGGCCACAGGAGTCGATCAATGAAGGTCACCGCATCCGTTACCCGTCGGTGTGACAAGTGCCGGGTCATAAAGCGTCACGGCGTCCTGCGCATCATCTGTGAGAACCCCCGGCACAAGCAGCGCCAGGGCTAGGTATTGACGAGCTGGCCCCGCGTTCGCGCTGGGTGCCAGCCGCCGTCCGGGAGGGCGCAAGGGCGATGGCCAGAATTGCCGGGATCGATCTTCCCCGCGAGAAGCGGATCGAGATCGGTCTGACCTATATCTATGGGATCGGACTGCACACCAGCCAGATGCTGCTGGAGCGAACCGGCGTCAGCCCGGATCGCCGGGTGCGCGACATGACCGATGACGAGGTCAACCGCCTCCGTGAGCTGATCGACCGCGAGGTTCGCGTCGAAGGCGACCTTCGTCGCGAGATCCAGCTCAACATCAAGCGGTTGATGGACATCGGCTGCTACCGCGGTGTACGCCATCGTCGAGGGCTTCCGGTGCGCGGGCAGCGGACCAAGACCAACGCGCGGACGCGCCGCGGTCCGAAGCGCGCCGTCAGCATGCGCGGCAAGAAGAAGTAGGTCGTTCGCCGGACGGGGGAGGAGCGTTCTCTCCGGTCCGGCGGTTTCGGTGCCCGTCGGTCGCGGGTTGGCATCACTGATACATGGCCGAACGGGCAGTGAGGATGAGGGAGAAGCGCGATGAGTGAACGACGACGATCCGGTGCCGCCGGCAGGACGAAGACACGTGTTCGTCGGAGGGACCGAAAGAACGTCCCTCGCGGGCGTGTCTATATCCAGGCGACGTTCAACAACACGATCGTCACGATGACCGATCCGGGCGGGAACGTCCTGGCCTGGTCCAGTGCCGGCGCGAACGGGTTCAAGGGGTCCCGCAAGAGTACCCCGTACGCCGCGCAGGTCACGGCCGAGCAGGCCTCGCGTAAGGCACAGGAGCATGGTCTCCGGCAGGTCGACGTCTTCGTCAAGGGCCCTGGCTCCGGTCGGGAGATGGCGATCCGGTCCCTTCAGGCCAGCGGGATGATGGTCATCTCGATCAGCGATACGACGCCGATTCCCCACAACGGCTGTCGTCCGCCGAAGCGTCGCCGCGTCTAGGATCGGGTCCGGGGCGAGCTTCGTCGAGCGTCCCGGGAATCGAGCGTTTCCAATGGTGCCGCCGGTCGGTTTCGACGCCGGCGGCACCATGATGAGCAGTCCGGAGTGGTCCGCTCATCCCCGACACGAACCGCCAGCCTCGCGCGCTGGTCTGTGTCACAACGCGGCCAGCCCGCGGGCCAGCCGCGCCGGTGGTGCCATCGGTTCGGGCGCAAGGCGCTTCACGTCCATCATTGCCGGAGCCAGCGAGGCGGCGCGAGTCGCTGGCCGGTGCGCCGCCCGGCGCCACCAGGAGGCGAGTTCGCTTGTCTGAGAAGGTTTCGTTCAACATCAATCGGACCGAAGAGGGGCTCAACTACGCCCGTTACACGATCGAGCCCCTCGCTCTGGGCTATGGGACGACGCTGGGCAACGCCCTGCGCCGAATCCTCCTGCGCTCGCTCGAAGGCGTCGCGATCTCGCGGGTCCGGATCGATAACGTCTGGCACGAGTTCTCCACCGTCGAGCACGTCCGCGAGGATGTGACCGAGATCGTGCTGAACCTCAAGCGGGTCCGTCTCAAGCGGATGCTGGATATCAGCACCGAGGTCCGCGCTCACCTCTATGCCCGCTCGGACAGCGATGAGGAGCGGATCGTCCGCGCCGGCGACATCGCCTGGCCGGCCGAGATCGACGTCATCAACCCGGACCAGCCGATCGCTACGCTCGAGGCGGCCGATGCCGTCCTCGATATGGACCTCTGGGTCACCTCCGGTAGCGGCTACCGTCCCGCCGAGACCCAGGACGTCCTGTCGCTTGGCGAGATCCCGATCGACGCGATCTTCACGCCAATCGAGCGGGTCAACTTCGTCGTCGAGCGGTCCCGTCGCGGGCAGACCGAGGATTATGATCGCCTGATCCTCGAGATCCTGACCGACGGGACGATCGAGGCGGACGACGCCCTGGCGACGGCCGGCGGCATTCTGATGCATCACGCCCGGGTCTTCTCCGAGCTCAACCGCAAGGAGGACGATCCCGCCGCGTTGGCGAGCCCGTTCATCTCGGACGAGGTGCAGGGCAAGCCGCTGGCCGATCTCGGACTGTCGCCCCGGGTGCTCAACGCGCTCCGGAGCCGGCAGATCGACCGGGTCGGTCAGGTCCTGACGATGGATCCGGACCAGTTGCTCAGCATCCGGAACTTCGGACCCCGGTCTCTGACCGAGCTTCGCGAGAAGCTGGCGGAGTTCGGCTACCTGCCCGAAGGCGACTACGGTCTCTATCAGGACGACGGCTTCCTCGACGAGATCGAGGGCTCCGGACTGGACGAGAACACGCGTGACGTCACCGACGCGATTGCGTCATTGCGCGTCGATGAGGCGGATTCCGCGATCGGCGATGAAGGGAAACGGTCGTGAGGCATCAGAAGGCCCATCGCAAGTTCAACCGGACCAGCGCCCAGCGGATGGCGATGTTCCGACAGCTCAGCATCTCGATGATCCTCCATGAGCGGATCTCGACCACCGAGGCCAAGGCCAAGGAGATGCGACCAATCGTCGAGAAGCTGGTGACGCTGGCCCGGGAGGACTCGGCCTTCCACCGGAAGTTGATCATGAGCAAGATCGACCACGCGCCGGCGACCGCCAAGCTCTTCGAGGTGATCGCGCCACGGTTCGTCGATCAGCCGGGCGGCTACACCCGGATCAACAAGCTGGAGCCCCGCAAGGGCGACGCGGCCCCGATGGCGCTGATCGAGTTCATCGAGAGGTAACGGGGTGGTCGAGCCGGCTTCCGGTCCATCGGGCGGGATGCTGGCCCTGACGCTCTCGTACGACGGTACCGCTTTCGCGGGGTCGCAACTCCAGTCGGGCCAGCGCTCGGTCCAGGGGGAGCTCCTCCAGGCGCTGGGAAGGCTGGGCCAGCCAGAGATCCGGACGACCTTCGCCGGCCGGACGGATCGCGGGGTCCATGCGGTCGGGCAGATCGTCAGCCTGCCCGACCCGTGGCCCGAGCGGCCACTGGAGATGGTGCGCCGCTCGATCAACGCCTTCCTCCCGCACGACGTCGGGGTGCGGGAGGTGCGGCGGCCCGGACCGGCCTTCCACGCCCGCTTCGATGCGACGTGGCGACAGTACCGATATATGATTGGCCAGGAATCGCATCAGCCGGTTGGCCGACCGTATGTCTGGTTTCGGCCCGGTTCGTCCCTCGACGTCGCGATGATGCGGGTGGCGGCCACTGAGTTCCTTGGCCAGCGAGACTGCGGGGCGTTGGCTGGAGCTGGACAGGGGGTTCCGTGGTCGGATGCCCGGGAGCGCCCCCGCGGCACGACCCGGACGGTCTTCCAGGTATCGGTCGAGCCGGTCGTCCCCTGGTGGGCGCCCGGCGAGGTGGGCGGCGGCATCACGATCGAGGTTACGGCCGACGGCTTCCTGCCGCGGATGGTCCGGACGATCGTCGCGATGCTCGTTCGGGTCGGACGAGGCAACCGGGACGTCGACTGGGTCCGACAGGTCCTCGCGGCGGCTGACCGTCGCCACGGTACACCTACGGCTCCCGCCCATGGGTTGACGCTGTGGCGGGTGGGATACGGCGATGACCCGCCGTGGTCATCAGGCAACGCGGCGACGTGACGTTCACGTCCGCACGACACGACGATACGGCGGGGCACCCGCGCGAACCACACCGGCGACATGTGACCGTGTGATGAGAGGACAGCAGGATGGATCGGCGAACATACTCGCCAAAGCCGAACGAGGTCGAGCGATCGTGGTACGTGGTGGACGCCGAGGGCAAGACCCTTGGTCGCCTCGCGACAATCATCGCCGCGATGCTTCGGGGCAAGAACAAGCCGCAGTACGCGCCGCACGTCGACGTTGGTGACTTCGTCGTCGTCGTCAACGCGGAGAAGGTCGTACTCACTGGCAAGAAGGAGCTCCAGACCAACTATTACCGCCACTCGAACTACCCCGGTGGTCTCCGGACGACCTCGGTCGCCGAGATGCGCCGCACGCACCCGGACCGAATCATTCACTCGGCGGTCAAGGGCATGCTGCCGAAGGGACCGCATGGCCTCGCTCAGCTCCGGAAGCTGCGGGTCTACGCCGGCCCCGAGCACCCGCACGCTGCCCAGAACCTGACCGAGATCCCCCAGAGCGTCTTCGAGAAGGCCGGCGCGCTTCGCCATGCCGAAGACTAGTGTGATTCGCCGGGGGACCGGCGGTAAAGGAGTACGTCCATGAGCGAGCAGGCAGACAGCTCTCGCTATTTCTACGGCACCGGCCGCCGGAAATCGGCCGTGGCGTTGGTCCGCCTCTACCGGGGCACCGGCACGGTCACGGTCAACGGCCGCACCGCCCGGGAGCACTTCGGTGGACGCGACATCCTCCACGCGACCATGATGGCGCCGCTCCGGCTGGTAAACCTTCAGGATCAGTTCGACATCGTCGTCAAGGTTATGGGCGGCGGCGTCTCCGGCCAGGCCGGCGCCGTTCGCCACGGCATCTCCCGGGCGCTGCTCCGCGTGGACGACGACCTCCGCCAGCCGCTCAAGAAAGCCAAGTTCCTCACCCGCGACCCGCGGGTCAAGGAGCGCAAGAAGGTCGGTCTCAAGCGGGCCCGCAAGGCGCCTCAGTACACCAAGCGGTAACGAGGTCGGGCGTCGGACGCGATGCCCGGACAGCGGATCTGGACCGGTCAGTCGAGGCGGTGCATACCCATGCACCGCCTCGTCGGCGTACTCGCGGGTAGCCGACGGACGGGACGAGCTTTCGCGACCGGCAGGAATCGGGCCATACTGTCTGCTGAAAGGCGAAGGGGGAGCGATGGATCGCGGGTTTGGTGTGGCCGGGGCGCTTGATCCCGGAGTCATTCGACAATTGGCTCCCGTGCTGGAATCTCTCGGATTCCGGACGCTCTGGATCAATGACACCCCAGACGGCGACAGCCTGGCCGGTTGCGCCGTTGCGACCGAGGTCACGACGACTCTGCGGGTCGCGACCGGCGTGATCCCAATCGACCGGCGCGGCGCGGCGGATATCGTCGCGGACGCTCAGCGTCGCCGGATTCCGGCCGATCGATTGTCGATCGGCATTGGAAGTGGGAGAGCGCCCGAGGCGTTGGACCGGGTGCGGAAGGCTGTGGCCGAGCTCCGTGAGCTGGCGGACCCCGCCACGACGATCTCCGTCGCGGCACTCGGCCCACGCATGACCGAACTGGCGGCAACACTCGGGGACGACGTCCTGCTGAACTGGTTGACCCCGGCGGCCGCGAGGGTCTCGTCTACCGAGGTCGCCACCGCGGCCGCGGCGGCTGGCCAACCGACTCCACGCGTGACGGCCTACGTTCGAGTGGCCATTGATCACGGTGCGATCGAGCGCCTCCGCGTCGAGGCGGAGCGGTACGCTTCATACCCGTCCTACGCGGCGCACTTCCGCCGCTTCGGGGTCAATGCCATCGACACGACGATCGGTAGCGAAGAGGCCGCTGAGGTGGCCCGGCGGCTCGCTGCGTACGATGGTTCGGTCGATGAGATCGTGGTCCGGGCGATCACCGGTGCGGAGACGTTCGAGTCATACCGGGACCTGGCGTTCCTGACAGCACCCGAACAACAGTAGACCTTTGGATCAGGTTGCGGTAGAACGCAATCGGCGAGCCGAGCCAGCGTGTCGTGTTCTGGAGTCCAGATGAGCAACACCGTGGGTGGGGATGAGGGGTTCGAGGCCTGGCTGCAACGGCGTCAGCAGGAACGGACGGCGACCCCGGCAGGATCGGCCCCTCCAGCGGCCCGGCGACGGCCGCGACCAGCGCCGGTTTCTGAACTTGGGGTCAACCGGCGGCGCGATGCGATCAGCTGGGCAACCGAGACGATGCGTCATGAGCAGGTCGTCTTCCTCGACACCGAGACCACCGGCTTCGGGCCGCGGGCCGAGATCATCGACATCGGGATCGTCGCCGCCGACGGGGTGGTCCTGCTCGACACGCTCGTCCGACCCGAGGCGCCGATTCCGGCTTCGACCAGCAAGGTTCATGGTCTGTTCGACGATGACGTCGCTGGAGCACCGACCTGGAACGACATCCACGCCGAGGTCTACCGGCTGCTGCTCGGGTCACGCGTGGTCGTCTACAACGCGCCGTTCGACTCCGGGATGGTGACGAACTGCTGCCAGCGGGCCGGTCTGGTTATCCCCACGGCCCACTGGCAGTGTGCGATGCGGCAGTACTCGGCCTTCGCCGGCCCCGCGAGTGCCCAGCCGGGCCGCGCCACCTCCCGGTGGTACAAGCTGGACCATGCCGCCGCCACGTTCGGCGTCGCGCCCGGCGGACATCGCGCCCTGGCCGACGCCGACGTCTGCCGCCGCGTCGTCGCCGGGATGGCCGACGCGAGCTGAACGGTCGCGGGCCAGCCGCTACTCGATCGACGCGTTCTGCTGCGGTCGATCGCCTGGATCGGGCTCTACACCGTCCGGGACCACCGTCTGGTCGGGCCAGACATGTGGCCCGCTGTGGGAAAGGTCGCAGAGCAGGAGATCGGACCCGGAGGTGACGACAACGCCCAGTCGGGCCGACGAGGTCGCCGGTCGAAAATGAACGGGAAAGTCTTCCGGGATGACATGGGACCGAGCGATGCAGACCAACCGGTCGTGCAGCCCGTCGAAGGTCCGGTTGTCAGGCCGGATCGGGATCTCGCCAAACGCATTCGGGTTTCGGGGCGAGCTGGACAGTCCTCGCCCGTTGCCCTGGTCCGGCGGTCGCGTTCCCTCGGTCCGGCGTGGACGGGGAGCGGGATTCGTCCGTCGCTCGACCGGTCTAGCGGTTTCCGCGCGACGCGTCCCCGCTGGCGTCCGTTCCTGAACTGGTCGTCCCGCGGCCGACGGAGTAGCGCGAGCGTCTGGCTGAATGCGTGCCGGATCGTTCGAACGAGTTCCCGGATCAGGGGAATCGGTCGAACCGGAGCTCGGGGGGAGCTGGTCGTTCCCCCGCCGGTTTCGGCGCCGACGGCTGCTCGCGGGCTGGGTCCGGGACGCTTCTGGCCGGTCCTGGCCAAGGGGTGGTTGGTGATCGCCGCCCGCTGCTCGGGAGGCGTCGAATCGGGGCTGGGAACCGGGGCGAAGGTCCGGGGGATCCGGATCACTGCCGTCCGATCGATCATCGCGTGCCGAACTCATGAAGAACCTTCCCGCCTTCGTCGATCAGGTAACCGATGGCGAGACCCCCGATCTCGCTGCTGTTTCGGAACGTATCGTATGTCGTTCGGGTCCAGAATGCTCATCTTGCCGTAGCCGAAAGTTGGCAAGCGGCACCCGTCGCTCTGTATCCGTCCGCCTGCGGGTAGAATCAGCGCAGTACACGTCGATGCCGTCGTCATCGTTCGCCTCCCTGACGGCAACCCGGAGCAAGATTGCGTGGCAAAACAGATCGGCATCGACCTCGGAACCGCGAACGTTCTCGTCTATCTGCGTGGACGCGGGATCGTCATCAACGAACCCTCGGTCGTCGCCATCTCCGCCAAGGACGGCCGCGTCAAGGCGGTCGGGATCGAAGCGCGGAACATGCTCGGCCGCGAGCCCCGTGACACGATCGAGGTCGTCCGTCCCATGCGCGACGGCGTCATCGCCGACTACATCGTGACTCAGGAGATGCTCAAGTACTTCATCAACAAGAGCTGTGGCCGGTTCTCACTCGTCCGGCCGGAGGTCATGATCTGCGTCCCGGCGGGTGTCACCGGAGTCGAGCGTCGAGCCGTCCGCGACGCGGCGCTGAATGCCGGCGCCCGGCGAGCCTACCTGATCAGTGAACCGCTGGCCGCGGCGATCGGCGCCAAGGTTCCGGTCGCCGACCCATCCGGCAACATGATCATCGACATCGGCGGCGGGACGACCGAGGTGGCGGTCATCTCCCTGAACGGAACGGTGGTCGCCCGGTCCCTGCGGGTCGGCGGCAACCGGTTCGACGAGGCGATCGCCAACTACATCAAGCGGAAGTACAACCTCCGGATCGGTGAGCGGACCGCCGAGGAGGTCAAGATCGCGATTGGCAGCGCCATGCCGGTCGAAGAGGATGTCATGATGGAGGTCCGGGGCCGCGACGAGGTTGCCGGCCTGCCGCGGACGGTCCAGGTCCACGCCAACGAGATCACCGACGCCATCACCGAGCCGCTCGAGGCGATCATCGGCGCCGTCCGGGCCGTGCTGGAGGAGACGCCACCGGAGCTCTCGTCCGACATCATCGACAAGGGCATGATCCTGACCGGCGGCGGGGCGCTGTTGCGGCACCTGCCGGATCTCCTGATGGAAGTCACGGGTGTACCGTGCTACGTCGCCGACGACCCGCTCTCCTGTGTGGCGATGGGCACGGGAATGGCAATAGAGCATCTCGACATCCTGCGTGACAGCCTGGAAGAGCCCTAGCCGATCGGTCGGGTCCTTGCGTCCGCCACGCATCCGCATTGACGATCCACGCCGTATGGGTCAAGAGCTCTGGGGAAGTCGCCATGTTCATCCGGGATCGTTCGTCCAACGCAGAAAGAGCCTGACATGCCTCGAGACCGGGTGAGCGGTGTGCTCGTCCATCCGACCTCCTTCCCGGGACCGCACGGGATCGGCGATCTGGGACCGGCCGCCTTCCGCTTCATCGACTGGCTCGGGACAGCCGGCCAGCGGCGCTGGCAACTGATGCCGCTTGGGCCGACCGGCCTCGGTGACTCGCCCTACGCATCGCCATCGGCGTTCGCCGGGAACCCGTTGCTGGTCTCGCTGGAATGGCTCGGTGGCGAGGGGCTCCTCCGGCCGGAGGACTTCGGCCAGATTCCCGAGTTCCGCGACTGGGATGTGGACTTCGGCGCCGTCAACGCGTTCAAGATGCCGCTGCTCCGGCGGGCGTACGAGCGCCACCTCGAGCAGAACGATCCAGTCCGGAACGCCGAGTTCGCGGCCTTCCGCGATGCCGAGGCGGACTGGCTCCTGGACGTTGCGATCTTCCAGGCCGCCAAGGCCGCGACCGGCGGGACGGCCTGGTGGACCTGGGACGCTCCGCTGAGACGGCACGAGCCGGCGGCGCTCGACCGGGCGCGATCGGAGTGGGCGGAGGAGATCGCCTTTCAGCAGTTCATCCAGTTCCAGTTCCGCCGTCAGTGGACGACGCTGAAGGGGTACGCCAACGACCGCGACATCCAGATCATCGGCGACATCCCGATCTTCGTCGCGCTGGACAGTTCCGATGTCTGGGCGAATCAGGCGGTCTTCCGGCTCGATGCGGCCGGCCGGCCCGAGGTCATCGCGGGCGTCCCGCCCGATTATTTCTCGCCGACCGGTCAGCTCTGGGGCAACCCGCACTACGACTGGCACGAACTTGCGCGGACGGGCTTCGCCTGGTGGATCGATCGGGTCCGGGCGATCCTCGCTCAAGTGGACATCATCCGGGTCGATCACTTCCGGGGCTTCGCGGCGGCCTGGGCAGTACCCTACGGCTCTGAAGACGCCAAGCCCGGCGAGTGGCAGATGGCACCGGGTGCCGAGCTCTTCTCCGCGATCCGTGCCCGGCTCGGTGACGTCCCCTTCATCGCGGAGGATCTCGGCATCATCACCGAGGACGTGGTCGCCCTGCGACGCGAGCTTGAGATCCCCGGCATGAAGGTGCTCCAGTTCGCGTTCGGGGACGGGCCGGACAACGTCTACCTCCCGCACAATTACGATGAGGCGGACACCGTCGTCTACAGCGCGACGCACGACAACGAGACGACCGTCGGCTGGTTCCATCATCTGGGCGACGAGCAACGCCAGGAGGTGCAGCGGTACCTGGGCCGGGATGGTTCCGATATCGCCTGGGATCTCATCCGTACCGCGCTGTCGTCCGTCGCCGACACCGCGATCTTCCCGCTCCAGGACGTGATGCGGCTGGGAGACGAGGGCCGGATGAACACGCCGGGCCGGTTGGGTGGGAACTGGGGCTGGCGCTACCACGAGCACCAGCTCCACACCGGTCTTGCCGCCGACCTCGACGAGATGACGTCGATCTACGGCCGCCAGCTCCCGATATCGACGGAGCGGGAGTACGATCCCTATGACTACACGGCACCGGACACCGCCCACCCTCTCCGGTCCTGATTCACCCCACACGATGGATACTGTTTGCCAACACCGCCCAGCCAATGTCTGGCGCCTGGCCAACGGCCGCCAGGATGTTCCAGATCCTGAAGAGACGATCGATCGGAAAAGGCGCGACGATCTCGCGGTCGCCCTGATTTCCGGGAAGGAGATTCCCCTATGACGACAACTCGCGGAGCATTCACTTTCGTCCTCCACAGCCATCTCCCGTACGCTCGGGAGGCCGGAATGTGGCCGCATGGTGAGGAGTGGGTCCACGAGGCGATTGCCGAGACCTACCTGCCCCTGTTGAACGCGCTCTACGATCTCGAGGAGGAAGGCGTCGACTTTCGGCTGACGGTCGGCATCACGCCGATCCTGGCCGAGCAGCTCGCCGACGCCCTGATCGCCGAGCACTTCGTCGTCTACGCGGCCGAGCGCTCCGCCTGGGCAGCCGCCGACATCCCCCGGTTCGAGGAGGCGAACGACGTCGGGATGGTCGGGCTGGCGCGGTACTACAACCAGTGGTACGCCCGCACCCTCAGCTCGTTCACCGACCGGTTCGGCCGCGACCTGATCGGCGCCTTCAAGGCATTGCAGGACCGCGGAAGGATCGAAATCTCGACCAGCGCCGCGACCCACGGCTATCTGCCGCTCGTCTCGCGCGACTCGACGATCTATGGGCAACTCGCGACCGGCGTCGCGTCGTACCATCGCCACTTCGGCCGGGCGCCGAAGGCGATCTGGCTGCCGGAGTGCGCCTACCGTCCGGCGGCGATGGACACGACCGACCCGGACCATCCCGTTCGGCGCCCCGGCCTGGAGTCGTTCCTGGCCGCGCAGGGCATCCAGGTCTTCTTCAGTGAGACCCACCTCGTCGAGGGTGGCAAGCCCGTCGGCCGCGCCGCCGGCGACGCGATCGGCTCCTACGGGATGGTGACGCAGCGCTACTCGGTCCCGCTCGGTCCCGATGAGCAGCGCGAACCGGGCACGACCTACCAGGCGTATTGGGTCGGCGACGCGCCTGGTGAGGTCGCCGTCCTGGCCCGGAACAACCGGACGTCCCAGCAGGTCTGGTCGGGCGACTTCGGCTACCCCGGTGACGGTGTCTACCGCGAGTTCCACCGCAAGGATGCGGTCTCGGGAATGCAGTACTGGCGGATCACCGGACCGGGCGTCGATCTCGGCGGAAAGGAGGCCTATGACCCGGCCGTGGCGAGCAGCCGGACTGGCGACCACGCCGCGCATTTCGTCGGTCTCGTCGAGGAGCTCCTCACCGAGTACGCCGATGAGCACGGCAAGCCCGGCGTGATCGCCTCGAACTACGATACGGAGCTGTTCGGCCACTGGTGGTTCGAGGGCGTCGACTGGCTCAAGGGCGTCCTGCGCGGTCTGGCCGCCAGCCCGATCGTCGACCTGACGACGGCCAGCGGGATCGTCGAGGACTACCCGCCCGAGAAGGTGATGGACGTCCCCGAGGGCAGTTGGGGCGCCAACGGTACCCACTTCACCTGGTTGAACGTCGACACCGAGTGGATGTGGCCCATCATCCACGGTGCCGAGTCACGGATGGAGGAGATGGTCGCCCGCTTCCCGGACGCGGAAGGCGAGCGACGCGAAGTGCTGGATCAGGCGGCCCGTGAACTCCTGCTGCTGGAAAGCAGTGACTGGCCCTTCCTCGTCACGACTGGGCAGGCCAAGGAATACGCGATCGAGCGCTTCACCGACCACACCGAGCGCTTCGACCGGCTGGTCGGCGTGGCCGTCAGCGGCGGCTCCGTCAGCGCCGCGGACCGAGCCTACCTTGACGAGCTGGAGGAACGGGACAACCCGTTCCCGAACATCGACTACCGCGTCTTCGCCGCTCGACAGGGCTCGGCGAAGCTCGCCGACCTACCGGCTCCGACGCCGGCGTAGTTGGGTTTCGCGTCCGAGCGGCAATGCGGCCCGCATCTCATGGGTGCGGGCCACTCTGATACGCGCGCAATGCGTCGAACAAGCGGATGACCCAGCGACGCGGTGCCCCGCCAGCGTTGACCCAGGATCAGGTGGCGAGCGTCATAAGTGGGACGTCCAGCCAGGTCGGCCGGTTATTCGCCTCGTAGGCGAGCTCATAGAGGGCCTTGTCGAGCTCCCAGGCGAGCAGGGCGGCCATAAAGGCCTCGTCGTCCGTCGGCACCAGTGGACGCGGCGACGGAGCCGCTCCTTTCCGGTAGGCGTCGATCAGGGCGTCCCGGCTGGCCGACTCCCACTGGGCCAGCCAGTGATCGACGATCCGCTCGTCGAGTTCCCCCTCGTGGGCCTTGACCGCGGCCGCCCGGGCGTACCGGAGCGAACGGAGGATTCCGGCGACATCCTTGAGCGCGGCACTCTTCGCCCGGCGCTCCGCGATGCCGCGGGACGGTTCGCCCTCGAAGTCGAGGATGATGATGTCGCCCATCAGCCCACGCAGGATCTGACCAAGGTGGTAGTCGCCGTGGACCCGGATCCGGACCGTGCCTTCCAGGGAGCGGTAGCCACCTACCCGTTCGGCCAGCCGCGTTGGATTCAGGTCGACGGCGACGACCATCTGCTGCTGAAGTGGTGAGAGCCGTGGCAGGGCGTTGTCCAGCATCGTCTGCTGCTCCTCGATCGACGCGATCGTCGCTCTTTCCCACTCCGCGACGTCGTCTGGAGTGACAGGTTCCGGCACGAACGCCTCGTCGGTGTCGGAAGAAGCCAGCGCGACATGCAGCTCGGCGGTCCGCTGGCCGAGCAGGGCGGCCTGGGTCGTGTCGATCATCTCCGGCGGGAGATCGACGGTGGGCACCTGACTCGCCCGCGAGACGAGGTCGGCGAGCTCGCTGAGGGTGGCGGTCCAGGCATCGCCGGCGTTTGGCATGAAGATCTGAAGAACGCCGACCGACGTCTCGCCACGGTCGTCCAGATATGAGACGCCGCCGACCAGCGCCGGCGCGGCGCGGAAACCGGTGTGCTCGGTCAGGAAGCGGCCGATCTCCAGATCGGGATTGATCCCCGGCTGAAGGCGCCGGAACAGCTTGCCGATGACCGCGTCGCCGTAGATCACGGACGAGTTGCTCTGCTCGCTCCGGATTAGGCGGCTCTCGGCCGATCGGGCCGCGGCAAGGTAGTCACCGAGCACTTCGGTCGGCTCGAACCGGAACGCACCGTTCTCGGCATCGATCGTCCGTCCCTCGGCAAGCGCGGCGAGGAACCAGCCCCGGAAGCGTTCCTCCTCGGTGCCGTCGACGATCGCCATCGGGACGTCTCCACCTAGAGAGACGATTGTCTGGCTGTCAGGCGATGGGGTCGGGGTGATGAGGATCGGCAGGAAGTACTGGTCTTCGCCACCATCGGCGTAGAGCAGGCGAGCGATCGCCAGCCCCGCGATCTCGTCGCCGATTGGATCGAGCGCGATGTCGTCGACCACGACTTCGGCGATTGTGCGGGACTTGCCGCCGAACCACCGCCGACCGGCGACCCAGTCAGCGGCGCCGCCGACCAGGGCCAGCCTCAGGTCCGCCGCCGTGACCGCCGGGCCACCGATAGCTAACGAGACGTTCAGGTTCGTCTCGCTGTCGGGCAGGCGGGTGGAGTCGTCAGCCACAGGTCACCTCTGGGATGCCGATCGCTTCAGCGTCGATCGGACGTGTTGGGTCAATCGGTTGATCGCTGTCTCGAACGGCGACGAGCATGAGGAGCGGCGTCAGAATTGCTGCTCGGCCGGCGGAGCCTCGAGCCGGAACCAGTAGAAGGCGTGCGGGCCGAGGGTGAGGAAGTAGGGGAGTTCCCCGACGGCGGGGAACCGTGTTTCGCCGATCATCTCAACGGGGACGAAATCCTTGTAGACCGACAGGTCGAGTTCGCAGGCCTGGACGAAGCGGGAGAGGTTCACGACGCAGAGGATGATCTCATCGCCGTACTTCCGCACGTAGGGCATGACGCGGAGGTTGTCCGGATGAAGGAACTCCAGTGATCCGCGGCCGAACGCCTGGTAGCGCTTTCGGATCGAGATCAGTCGCTTCATCCAGTTCAGCAGCGAGGTTGGCGTCCGGCTCAGCGCCTCGACGTTGACGCCCTGATAGCCGTAGACCGGGTCCATGATGACGGGCGAGTACAGCCGGGCCCAGTCGGCACGGGAGAAGCCGGCGTTGCGGTCGCCGTTCCACTGCATCGGCGTGCGGACGCCATTGCGATCGCCAAGGTAGATGTTATCGCCCATCGCGATCTCGTCGCCGTAGTAGATCACCGGCGTACCCGGCATCGACAGGAGCAGCGAGTTCATCATCTCGATCTGGCGCCGGCCGTTTTCCAGCAGCGGCGCGAGGCGGCGTCGGATGCCGACATTGATCTTCATTCGCGGGTCTTTGGCGTACTCGTAGTACATGTAGTCCCGGTCCGCGTCCGTCACCATCTCCAGCGTCAGCTCATCGTGGTTTCGGAGGAAGATCGCCCATTGGGTGCCGTTTGGAATTTCCGGGGTCTGCGACATCACTTCGACGATCGGCGTCCTCGTCTCGCGGCGCATCGCCATGAACATGCGCGGCATCAGCGGGAAGTGGAAGGCCATGTGGAACTCGGGTTCCTCGACCGTTCCGAAGTAGGCGACGACGTCGCTCGGCCACTGGTTGGCCTCGGCCAGCAGGATCTTGCCGGGGTACTCGACATCGACCAGCGCCCGCATGTCGCGGAGGAACTGGTGGGTCTCCTCGAGGTTCTCGCCGTTGGTGCCGTCCCGTTCATAGAGGTACGGGACGGCGTCGCAGCGGAACCCGTCCAGCCCGAGGTCCAGCCAGAAGCGAGTAATGTTGAACATTTCCTCCCTGACAGCCGGGTTGTCGAAATTGAGGTCGGGCTGGTGGCTGAAGAAGCGGTGCCAGTAGTGCTGCCCCGCGACGGGGTCGTAGGACCAGTTGGAGCTCTCCGTGTCGGTGAAGATGATTCGGACCTCGCTGTAGCGGGTCGGGTCGTCGCTCCAGACGTACCAGTCGCGCTTCGGCGAGTCCGGACTGCTGCGGGACTCCTGGAACCAGGGGTGCTGATCCGAGGTGTGGTTCATGACCAGATCGGCGATCACGCGAAGACCGCGGGCGTGCGCGGCCTCGATGAACTCCTGGAAGTCGTCGAGGGTGCCGAAGTCGCTGTGGATCGAGTAGAAGTCGGCGATGTCGTAGCCGTCGTCCTGATAGGGTGAGGGGAACATCGGCATGATCCAGATGCAGTCGACGCCGAGATCCTTGATGTAGTCGAGCTTCTCCGTCAGGCCGCGAAAGTCGCCCATGCCATCGGCGTTGCTATCACTGAAGGACTTGACCGGAATTTGGTAGAAGACCGCGTCTTTGAACCACTCCGTATCGGCAGTCAGCATGCGTCCACTCTCGTTGGGTAGGGCCGGGGAGGGCGTCCGGCCCATCGGCTCCGGTCACTGGTCGGCTTCGTGAGCGGATTGTACGAGGTGAGCGCGCCGTTCGTGGGCACTCGCTCGACCGCATTCCAGACGCCGAGGGGACGGTCGGCTCAGGAGACGCCAAAGCGGCTGATCAGGAAGATCTGGCCGGGCACCTGCTCCGGATCGAGCCGGACGTACTGACGCGCGCCACGCCACTCGTAGCGCTCGCCCGAGAGCAGCTCGAATGCCTGGAACGGCTCGTCATCAGCGATGCCGAACTGCTCGATCGGCAGGTAGACCCAGGAGTCATGGACGTTGAACGGGTCGAGATTGACCGCGATGACGATGTTGTCCGAGCCGTCCGGCATCGACTTGCCGTAGGCGAGGATCTGCGGGTTCTCGGCCTGGAAGAAGCGCAGGTTGTCATACTCCTGCAGGGCGGGGTGTTCGTCCCGAATCCGGTTGACCTGGCTGATCAGCGGCACGATGTTGCCCGGCCGGTCCCAGTCCCAGACCTTGTACTCGTACTTCTCCGAGTTCAGATACTCCTCGCGACCAGAGACCGGTGTGTTCTCGCAGAGCTCGAAGCCGCTGTAGATGCCGTAAACCGAGGACAGTGTCGCGGCGAGCAGGAAGCGGCTCTGGAAGGCGGCCCGGCCGCCCTGCTGGAGGATGTAGGGCAGGATGTCGTGGGTGTTGGTGAAGAAGTTTCCGCGCATGTACTCCTTGGGCTCGTCCTGGGTCAGCTCGGTCAGGTACTCGCTCAGCTCGACCTTGGTGTTGCGCCAGGTGAAGTAGGTGTACGACTGTGTGTAGCCGGCCTTGGCCAGCGCCTTCATCACCTTTGGTCGGGTGAACGCCTCGGAGAGGAAGATAACCTCCGGGTTCGTCCGCTGGATCTCGTTGATCAGCCACTCCCAGAAGACCGTCGGCTTGGTGTGGGGGTTGTCGACCCGGAAGGTCTTGACCCCGTGGTCCACCCAGAAGCGGATCACCCGAAGCTGCTCGTCCCAAAGGGCCCTCCAGTCGGCCGATTCCCAGTTCAGCGGGTGGACGTCCTGGTACTTCTTCGGGGGGTTCTCGGCGTAGCGGATCGAGCCGTCGGGGCGGACGAAGAACCAGTCCGGGTGATCGCGAATCCAGGGGTGGTCCGGCGAGGCGTTGATCGCGTAGTCGAGGGCGATCTCCATTCCGCGGGCAGCGGCCTCCCGGACAAGCTCGTCGAAGTCCTCCAGCGTGCCGAGGTGAGGGTCGACGGCATCATGGCCGCCGGCCGGGGAGCCGATGGCGTAGGGAACGCCGGGGTCGTTCGGTCCGCCACCGAGCGTGTTGTTCTTCCCCTTCTTGTTGGTCGAGCCGATCGGGTGGATTGGCGTGAAGTAGAGGACGTCGAAGCCCATTGCCTCCAGTCGGGGAAGTTGGTCGACGACGTCCCGAAAGGTCGCGCTCCGGCCCGCGACGGTACCGGCTGAGCGCGGGAAGAGCGAGTACCACGAGGCGTAACGGGCCCGAACGCGGTCGACCACGACGGTGAGCTCGCGGTCGAAGGTGCTGGCCAGCGCTCGCGACCGGTGGCGATGCATCAGGGCGACGACTGCATCGGTCATCAGCAGATGAGCGGCGGCCGGAGAGTCGGCGGCGGCGCGGGCCTCGGCGACGGCGGCCTCGAGCTGGTCCTGATCGGAGCCTCCGGCCCGCGCGGCCGCATCGAGGACCAGCGCGATCCCCTCCTGTGCTTCCAGATGGACCTCGACGTCGGCGGCGATCTTCTTCTCGATCTCGTCCCGCCAGGTCGCGAAGGCATCGGGAAAGGCCATGACGGTGTAGACGTAACGGGTGTTCTCGGTCAGTGGGAACGACCCGGCCCAGCGGTCGTTGTCGACGAACGCCATCTCCGCCTCGTGCCAGTCGTCCTCGTCCACGCGACGGTAGCGGACGACGGCGCCCAGCGCGTCGTGGCCGTCCTTGAAGATGTCCGCGGAGACCGTCAGCGTGTCGCCGACCTCGCGCTTGACCGGGTAACGCCCGCAGTCAATCTGGGGAAGGACGTCCTCGATCAGGACACTGCTGGGGATCGTCCGGGTCGTGATAGCTGACAGGATATCGGTCATGGGGATATCTCCTTCTCGGGATGGACAGCGTACCGCGTTACGGTGCGTTCCTTGGAGTGAGGTGGTCGTCAGCTTACTCGTGGCTTGTCTTGGGAGGGGGGCGGGTCGTCACTTCGTCTTCGGCGGTTGCTCGCCACTGTCCAGGAAATCGATGCAATGCGGGTGCCGACGGAGCATCCCGGCATATCGCAGATGCTACGATGTCCCATAGCGTATGAGAACCGGGGTTCCGGACCAGGTTGCGGTGGGTTCCGACACGGGCTTGGGCATATACGGTCGGACCAGGGGAGAAGTTATGCGGACGATACATGGGCGATGGCGTCTGACAGGCACCCTGGTGCTGCTGATAGCGATCCTTCCCGTCTCCACCATGGTATCCAGCCCACGCGTCGATCGGGTGCTCGCGCAGTCGTCCGATGCCCTGCGCGTCTCCTACCCCGTCGATGGCAGCCAGATTACTGGTGACACGGTGCCGGTGGTGTGGGGGGCCGGGGATGGCTCTAAGGTTGCCCTGATTCTCGACGATTCGTTCGACGTCGAGAGCGGCGACACGATCCAGGAGGGGGACGGCGTCGTCATCGTCAGCGAGAGCCCGGCCCTGCTTCCGGGGGTCGAGCCTGGCGACCATACCGTCAGTGTGGTCGTCGTCGATATCGATGGGACCCCAATCGATCCCTCGGACGCCGTGACGGTGGATGTGACCGTCACCGCCAGCCAGACAGCCGGCATCTACCCTGGGCTCTGTGGGGCGATCGATGCGGACGCCGCCTACGATCTCAACGATGTCGCCTTCGGGATCGGTGGCCTCGAGCCGGGCCTGGTCTACCCTGAATCCGACGCGATCCAGACCCGCTCGGCCGGCGTCCCGTTCACGGTCATCGGCGCCATCAGCGACACGACGATCGACGTCTCCCTGTCCGATCTCCTGGCGGAAGCCCAGGTGATCTCCCTGGCCGGCACCGGAATCGCGGGTCTCGATGACGGTGAGTCAGCGGCCTGCGGCGAGGTCGGCGGCGTTGTGGCCGGCGGTATCCTCAATATTGGCCTTCGTCAGCAGCCGAACTCCCCGGTGTTCGGAATCGCTTCCCTGATCGATCTCGGTGCCACCACTCGGGTAGTGATCGAGAGTGCTCTGACCGACAATGCGGCCCCGGAGGATACCAAGCCGCTGGATGAAGGCGAGGCGCCGGTCGAGCTGCCGGTGTCACTCCAGCAGGGTGTCTGCGATAGCCTGAACGCCGACGTCTCGACTGAGCTGGACACGACGGCCGAGCTGAAGGGGGAGACCTCGGGCGAGGGCGTCTCCTTCGCGACCCGAGTCCTCGTTAGCGAGACGACGATCGACCAGCCCATCACGGACCTGCTCGCACGCGCGACGGCGATCACGGTCGGGGCATCCGGTCTGGATGGTATCAAGGACGGCAATCAGGTCGCCTGCGGCGAGGTCGGCGGCCCGGTCCTGTCCGGTGTTGCGCGGGTTGCGCTGACGGAGCGCGACGGCTCCGGCGTCCAGGGCATGGCGACGCTGTTCGCCCAGGGCGAGTCGACGACGATCGTGGTTGAGCTGTTTCGCGTTGGTGGCAGCAATGCCGTGGCCAAGCCGTCGAAGTCTCCGTCCGCTCGTGCCTCCCCGTCTACCTCGGCCTCGCCGTCCCCCTCGGCCGCGGCGTCGCCGAAACGGAACAACGATATCGACAACGACGGGGTCCGAGACAGCGTCGACAACTGTCTGAACGAGCCCAACAAGGACCAGGCGGACGAGGATGGTAACGGCATCGGCGACGTCTGCGATGAGCCCGTCCGGCCGGCTGCCGACGCCGACGGCGATGGTGTCCCGGACTCGACGGACAACTGCACGTTCGTCCCGAACCCTGGCCAGACGGACTCGGACGGTAACGGCATCGGTGATATCTGTGACCAGGCTATCGAACCGACAGTCGCTCCACCGACAGTTGCTCCACCGACAGTCGCTCCGCCGACGGACGTGCCGCCGACGGACGTGCCGCCGACGGACGTGCCACCGACGGACGTGCCGCCGACCGTGGTGCCGCCGACTGACGTCCCGACCGAGGTGCCGCCGACCGAGGCGCCGACTGACGTGCCGACCGAGGCGCCAACCGAGCTGCCGCCGACCGTCGAACAAGGAGAGCCAACGCCGACCACGTCTGGTTGAACGCACCGACCAACCGTGCCAGTCGTCGGTCGTGTCCCACCATGGAACACAGGAAGGTTGATCGCCCATTAACCCCTCTGTCGGATCGGCAGGTGCATTGGCTCTGGATGGGTACACTGTACGCTTGCATCCGAGGCTGGTCCGTGCCACGGAGCGGTATCGCCAGCTGGTCAGCGTGCCTGTCGCTATTCATACATGGAGGCGGAAGGATTGACGTCAGACGTCTGACGACCGCGCCTCCGTCCCGCTTTCGTTTCGAACGGACATCGGACCTAGCGCAGACATCGGGAGAAGAACCATGCAGCAGTACGACGTGACGTACCTGAGTGGTGGCGAGGAGTTCACCCAGCGGGTCGAAGCCGTCGATGCCGCATCCGCCGCCTCAAAAGTCCAGACCGAGCACGGCCGAGAAGAGGGCATATTCGAGTTGCTCTCGGTCGCGCTGATCGAACAGGACGACCACCAGCCCGCCGGCGACTCGGCCCCCGTGGCCTAGCGGTCTGTCGCCACCTCGATTCTCTTACCTACGATCATCCCGCTTCATCCTGACTCCGCCACCCAATAATCGGAGAAACGAACGAGTGACAACCGCTGTGATCGCCGCCAGTCGCCGGGCGCGTGTGTGGCCTGGCCACCCGTACCCGCTGGGTGCGACATGGGACGGGCAGGGCACCAACTTCGCCCTGTTCTCCGAGAACGCGACCGCCGTCGACCTCTGCCTCTATCCGTCGCTCGATGCCATCGAAGCCTCGGACGTCGTTCGGCTCCGTGAGCAGACCGCCCATGTCTGGCACTGCTTTCTGCCTGGAGTTCGTCCCGGACAACTCTACGGCTACCGGGTCCACGGCCCCTATGATCCGGAGAACGGGCACCGGTTCAACCCGAACAAGCTGCTGCTGGACCCGTACGCCAAGGCCATCGACGGAACGGTCGACTGGACCGCTCCGGTTGCCGGATATCGTCCAGACGACCCCGCGGTCGACCTGAGCTTCGATGACCGTGACGATGCCGCGGGCGTGCCGAAGTCGGTGATCGCCGACCCGTTCTTCGACTGGGCCAATGACCGCAAGCCGGAGATCCCCTGGCATAACTCGGTCATCTATGAGTTGCATGTCAAGGGCTTCACGCGGGAGCACCCGATGATCCCGGAAGACATCCGGGGAACCTACGCGGGTCTGGCCCACCCGGTCGCGATCGACCATCTCAAGCGACTCGGCGTGACCGCTGTCGAGCTGCTGCCGGTCCATGCCTTCATCGACGACGGGTTCCTGACCGACCTCGGGCTGAAGAACTACTGGGGCTACAACTCGATCGGCTACTTCGCGCCGGAAGGTCGCTACAGCAGCACCGGCGAGCAGGGCGAGCAGGTCAACGAGTTCAAGGCGATGGTCAAGGCGATGCACGCGGCGGGCATCGAAGTCATCCTGGACGTCGTCTACAACCATACGGCCGAGGGAAACCATCTGGGGCCGACGCTCAGCTTTCGAGGAATCGACAATTCCGTCTACTACCGTCTCATGGAGAACGACGAGCGGCACTACCAGGACTTCACCGGCACGGGCAACACGCTCAACGTCCGCCACCCCCAGGTCCTCCAGCTAATCATGGACTCGCTGCGCTACTGGGTTCAGGAGATGCACGTCGACGGCTTCCGCTTCGACCTCGCCTCAGCGCTGGCTCGTGAGCTCTTCGACGTCGACCGGCTCTCCGCGTTCTTCGACATCATCCACCAGGACCCGGTCCTGTCCCAGGTCAAACTGATCGCCGAGCCGTGGGACGTCGGCGAGGGCGGCTACCAGGTCGGGAACTTCCCGATCCTCTGGACCGAGTGGAACGGAAAGTACCGCGACAGCATCCGCTCCTTCTGGCGGGGAGATGAGGGCATGATCGCCGATCTTGGCTATCGCCTGACCGGGTCGTCCGACCTCTATCAGAGTGACGGCCGCCGGCCCTATGCCAGCATCAACTTCCTCGTTGCGCACGACGGCTTCACCCTGAACGACCTCGTCAGCTACAACGAGAAGCACAACGCGGCCAACGGCGAGGACAGCCGGGACGGCTCGGATGACAACCTGTCCAACAACTACGGGGTCGAGGGTCCGACGGGGGACGACGGCATCGTTGAGTTGCGCGAACGTCAGAAGCGGAACATGCTGGCGACCTTGCTCCTGTCGCAGGGCGTCCCGATGATCTGTGGCGGCGACGAGATGGGCCGGACGCAGTTCGGCAACAACAACGCCTACGGTCAGGACAACGCGATCAGCTGGATCGACTGGAGGCTCGACGAGCACCAGCGCTCACTGCTGGATTTCACCCGCAAGCTCGTCCAGCTCCGGCGCGAGGAGCCGGTCCTGCGCCGGCGGAAGTTCTTTCAGGGCCGCCAGATCCGCGGCTCCGAGGTCAAGGACCTGACCTGGTTCCGGGCCGACGGGCTGGAGATGACCGACGAGGACTGGTCGTCCCGGGCCAAGTCGCTGGGCCTTCGGCTGGCCGGCGACGCGATCGACGAGCAGGACGAGATGGGGTCCCGGATCGTCGGAGACACCCTCCTCATCCTGATCAACAACGCCGACAACGGCGTCAACTTCACCCTCCCGCGGTTCGGGCCGCAAACGAAGGCCGTCTGGGAGACGATGTTCGACACGTCGCGGCCGAACGACGCGCAAGCGGAACAACACGAGGGCGACACGCCCATCCTGCTGGCCGACCATTGCATCGTCCTGCTCCGGATCCGTGAGCTGCTCGACGCCGAGGATCAGTTACCGACCCTGGACAGTCCGATCCCCGACGCGCCGGTCCGCCCGTAGAGACACGACCGCGGGCGAGGCCAGCGATAATCAGAGCGACGCCAACCAATGGAATGACGGCGGTCGCCAAGTTCGCGATCGCCGTCGCGGCTTCATTGCCGCCCTCGCGCTGGCGTGATCCATCGTCGCATCCAGCGTCGCCAACACGAAGAGGCCGCTCGCGAACTGCGAGCGGCCTCTTCGTGTTTCAACTCGCTGGCGGGGTGCTAGAGCCCGCAGTCGGTGACCGGCGCGCGGTGCTTGCCCGAGACGTCGATCACTCCAAGCAGTTGCCGGAGACGCTCAGCCTGGAGCGGCGAGAGATCGCCGAGCAGCGCCGCGAGACGGCGCTGATAGACCTCGCTCAGGTCGTTGACGAGATGAAGGCCGGCCGGCGTCAGGCGGGCCAGCACCATCCGGCGGTCATCGGGGTGGGCGTTGCGCTCGGCCCAGCCGTGGCGGGAGAGGATGTCGACGTAGAGGGTTGCCGTCCGGCGGGCCACGGAGAGTCGGCGGGCCAGTTCGGACGGCGCGATGCCGGACGGCTGGTTGTTGGCGAGTTCCAGAAGGGCGCCGAACGCTCCGGCGGTCAGGTCGAGCTCGGAGAGCGCGTCGGTCGCGGCCCGGTCGAGGGCGCCGGCGGTCCGGAGCAACTGCATGAACGCGCTGAACCGGGTAGCGTCCTCGGTCTCGGCGGCGGCCTGAACGGCGGCGTCGACGACCAGCCACTTCGGATGGACGCCCCTGATGGCGCCTCCATTTGTTCCGGACTCGATGGAGTGGCGGGGCGGCAACACTGGCGACCTGTAGGATTGCGACAGCATCTGGTTGGTCATTGAAGCTTCCCTTCCGGTGTCAACCCGATTCACGTTCGGTCGTCGCGTCCGCAGTCGGGGCGGATTGGCGACCAGATCTGTGTCGGGCTCCATGAGACCCTCACTGGCCCATGTCTTCTTTTCCTGAACAAACTTTAGTAGCTGGAAGGCGAACCGTCAGTCGGGGACATTCTGTGAATGCGTGCCAGATCTGTGGGAGAAAACCCTACGTCGCGCCCCTCGACCCTGACACGGGGCGCGACTTCGCGTGCAGGCGGCCGCACCAATGGAAGCGAGTGAGTTCGCCGCGAATCCCGAAAGCGATCAGGTATCGGCTGAAAGGAGTCCGGCCCGGAGCGCGTATCGAACCAGCTCGGCCCGGTTGGTCAGGCCCAGCTTTTGCATCGCCCGGTGCCGGTAGGTCTCGACGGTCTTGGGTGAGAGCGAGAGGAAATCCCCTGCCTGCTGAGCCGTATGACCTTCGGCGGTGAGTTTGACGACTTCACGCTCGCGGTCGGACAGCACTTCGCCGAGGTCGAGCTCGTCGCCAGCGTTGACCCGACCGAGGTAGCCGCGAAGCAGCGTCTTGGTCGATGAGGGATCGAGGAAGACCTCGCCCCGAGCGACGGTCCGGATCGCGTCGAGGAGGTCCGTGTGAGCGGACGCCTTTCGCACATAGCCCAGGCCACCTGCCTCCAGGACCGGAAGCAGATACCGCTCCTCGGCGTGGACCGTCAGGACCAGGACTCGCGTCGGGACGTTGAGTTCGGTGATCTGCCGAATCGTGTCCATTCCGCCGCCGGGCATCGAGAGGTCGGCGACCGTGACCGTGGGAACGAGCTCCTTCGTCAGTCGCACGGCGGTCGGGCCATCGGCCGCTTCGGCAATGACGACCATGTCCGACTGCGTTTCCAGGAGGGCGCGTAGACCCGCCCGGACGATCCCGTGGTCGTCGGCGAGCAGGATCCGGATGGGCGAGGACGGGGCGGGTTCGATCGACATCTGGGCAAGGCCTCCACGTTCCGGGACCGGATCGCGACATCAGTATGACGTGACGGCGGCTTCCTGTCGGCGTGGGTCGAGTGGCGGTGCCGCTCGGCCGGAGCGTGGGGTGGGCAGGACCGAGAAGATCGACCGGTCGGGGTTGCGCGGCCAGACGACGTCGTCGACACGGGTGCTGGCCGGCGTGGCGCCCCGGAGCGGGATCAGGGCGAAGACCTCCGTCCCGTGGGCGCCGCGGCGCCAGATCCGGAACGAGCCACCGGCCAGTGCGACCCGCTCCTCCATGCCGAACAGTCCGAGGCCAAGGCCTTGGTCGTCCGGACGCCGGGGAACGAGTGGGTCGATCCCCTTGCCATCGTCCCGGATCGAAATCGTCATCTCGGTCTCGGTGCGATCGAACTGGACCCAGGCGTGGCTGGCGCCAGCATGCTTGGCGATGTTGGTCAGTGCCTCCTGGGCCACCCGGTAGACGACCAGCTCGACCTCCTGCGGGACACGGCTGCGGGAGCCGCGATGCTCGAATCGGACCGGAATGCCGAGCTGGTCGCTGAACCGCTGGCAGAGTTCGGCCAGCGCGTCGAACAGCCCGAGGTCGTCCAGGGCGGGAGGGCGGAGTTCGAGGGCCAGCCGGCGCACGCTCTCAAGCGACTGGACGGTCATCCGCTCCAGCTCTTCGGTGAGCCGCAGGGTCGAACCAGATGCCGCTGCCCGGACGGTCGTGATCGTCAGGAGCTGGGCGAACAGGAGTTGGGCGGTGTCGTCATGGAGCTCCCGGGCCAGGCGCTTGCGCTCTTCTTCCTGGGCGTGAATGACCTGCGATGCGAGTGACTGGATCTCTCGCCGATCGCGGGCGACCTCGTCCAGCGTCGCGTTGAACGTTTCGGAGAGATGGCGGATCTGCGGGTCGGTGAACGTCGTCGGCTCCGTGCGAGCCGTCATGTCGCCGAGCCGGACGGCGGTTGCCGTCCGCTGGAGGATCTCCACCGGGTGGAAAGCGGCTCGAAGCACGGCGTAGTTCACGATCACGCTGACCGGGAAGCCAATCACGACGAAGCCGAGGATCAGCGACGGAAGCGTGATGGCCTCGCGATCGCGCGAGAAGTTCCAGGTCACGATCGTCCCGACGACCGCGCCGATGACCACGATGGTCGCATTGGCGATCAGGACTTTATAGAGGATCGGCAGCGTGTAGATCCAGGTCAGCCGCGGCGAATCGCCCGCCCACCGGGACAGCCGGTTCAACCAACGGGACGAGGGCTGCCGCTCTGGATCCGAACCTGCGTCGAGCCGGTCAGGCGGTGGGAGGGTGCTGTGGTCGGGAGTCGTCATCAGAAACGGTTTCCTTTGAGGATGGCCGGTCGTGCACCGTATCCGGAAGTACGAAACGAAAGCCGATGGGTGAAATCTGACATCGATTAGCCGTTGACGGTACACTACCGATTTCGATCATGGCGAGTGGCCAGAGGAGCAAGCAGCATGGCGTCGACGTACTCATTCGACATCGTCTCGAAGTATGACCGGCAGGAGCTCAAGAATGCCGTGGACCAGACGCGGCGGGAGATCGAAACCCGGTACGATCTCAAGGGGACGAGGACCGAACTCGATCTCAACGACAACGACATCTCGATCAACACCGAGAGCGAGATGTCCCTGACCGCGATCCGGGACGTCCTCGAGAGCAAGCTGATCCGGCGCGATCTGTCGCTCAAGATCCTTGACTACCAGGATGAGGAGACGGCCTCCGGCGGCCGGGTCCGAATCACCATCAGACTCAAGGAAGGGATTCCCGATGACGTCGCGAAGTCGCTCTCGAAGTCGATTCGGGAGCAGAACAAAAAGGTAACGCCGCAGATCCAGGGCGATACGCTGCGTGTCCAGGCCAAGAGCAAGGACGACCTGCAGGATGTGATCCAGTTGCTCAAGGGAGAGGACCTCGCTGTCGCCTTGCAGTTCGTCAACTTCCGCTAAGGGCCAACGGCGGGCGGTCCGGCCAGACCCGTTGGAAGATGGACCACTGCTCGGGTTCGGCGCCGATCTCCCGCTCGAGGGCGGCGACGAGGAACGCCATCCCCGCGGCGACATCGGCCTCGACATCGTCGGTGCGCGGCACTTCGAATGCCGGCTGGACCCGAATCTCGTGACGGTCGCCGTTGCGCCGGGCAAAGGTCGGCAGGAGCATCGCGCCGGTGTCGCGGGCGATTCGGACCGGTCCGGGCGGCAGCGTCGTTTCCGCCCCGAAGAAGCGGACCGGGATGCCGTTGAAGAAGAAGTCGCGGTCGCAGACGATCCCGACGATCTCACCCCGGCGCAGGGAGCGGTAAATCCCTCGTACTCCCGCGGGTGATGGCTCGACGATCCGGCTGCCCTTGGTACTGCGCAGGAACGACACGGCGTCGAAGAGCACGCGGTACGTCGTGCGGCCCGTCAGGATCGTGAGCGGATAGCCCATCACGCCCATCGCCTGACCAATCATGTCAAACGACCCGAGATGGGCCGTGACGACGATCGTCCCACCAGGTTCCCGGCCAGTCCCATCGAGGTGCCGGACGAAGGCGGGATCCAGGTCCATCAGGGCGAGGACCTCGGCCCGCCCTCGTCGATACATGATGAGCAGATCGAGGACATTCAGAATGCCGTTGCGGGCGATGCTGCGGGATGTCGCGTCGATCCGTTCCTCGGTCGCGTCCGGTCCAAGGACATGGAGCAGATTGTCCCGCACGTTGTCGCGGAAGCCCGTGTTGAAGCGGAAAACGACCCAGCCGATCAGAACCGCGATCCGAACCCGTACCTGGCCCGGCAGAACCGACGCGAATCGGGCGACCAGCTTCGCCATCGAGATACTGAGGCGATACCGGATCGGGTCCCGCTTCTCCCGCCGGAACTCCAGTTGAGTCCGGATCTTGCTGGCTCGCTGCTGGACGGTCTCGACCCGGCGTTGCGCTTCGGTTTGAACATCAGCCGCGGTCTGCTGGACTCGCTCGGTCCGTCGCTGAACTCTCCGCCGCAACTCCTCGCCGAGCGCCTCCGAGCCCGCTTTATTCAGATTGTCCGTCTCCGGTTCCCCGGCAATGGGACCGATCAGCTGCTCGTCACTGGCGAACCGCGTGTCTGGAACCGTTCGCCGGGAAAGTGATGTCGTCGGCTCTGTCATGGGATCTCTTCCGGTTCGATTCCTGGCAATGTGTTGCCGTCGCGCCGGGCGGGCACGGTCGCGCTCGTCGTCGTGCGTGAACCGCTGGACATGGTGATCACCTCCCAGGCGTCGACGATTACGGGAACGCCCCGGACGATGGTCAAGGCGACGGCCAGCCAGACGGCGCCCCAGCCGACGAAGGTGAACGGCGTCAGATCGTAGAGGTCGCCGAGCCAGGTTCCGGGCGCGTCGGGTCCCAGGGAACCGGTGTAGCCGGTCAGGAAGACGAAGCCTATTGCCTTGGCGTATCCGAACAGTGCCCGCATGAAGCGGCCGGCCGTCAGCCACTGCGTCAGCGACGAGCGCATCATGTTGTTGCTTCCGAACGCGGTCATGCCATCGTCATAGGACATAGAGCGGAGGGCGTCGACGATGAAACCGCGAGTCATGACCAGGAACGGGACCCAGAGCGGGATCGCGTCGAGCGCGGCGAACAGCACCCAGAGGACGTTCTCGACGATCCGATCGCCAGCGATGTCGAGCACGGCTCCGAAGGCCGACGTGCTGTTCCGGCGCCGGGCCACCCAGCCGTCGAGCCCGTCGCTGGCGAAGACCAGGGCGATCAGGACCATCGAAGCGCCGATGACGCCGACGTTGCCGAAGTAAACCATGGCAACGGCGACGAACATGACGATGAGCCGGCCGACGGTGATGAGGTTGGCCATGGTCGACGACAAGCCCTTGCGTACGAACTCGCGAGGCGAGCGCAATGGTCCGGATATTGAACCGGGATCGGCCGCATTGGCCCTGCTAGCGAAGCAGTGTAATCGCTGCCACCCAGATCAGGGCCTGAACCAGGATTCCGGCTCCGACGACGAACCGGGACGCGAATCGATCCCGCCGGGCGACCAGCAGCGCCGTGCCGATCGACATCAGGCCGAGCATCGTCGCGACGAACGGGACCTGCCAGATCCCGCCCGGCCCGGTGGTCGTTCCAGGAGACCCATCAGCCCTGAGCCGCAACGTGAGGGGATCATCGACCGAGTCGATCAGATAGCTGGTCAGCCCCCACATCGCCGCGAATGAGGCGGCGATCAGAAGCACCAGGCCAGACGCCATCGGGTCCTCGAATAGTGCGATCCCGAGCCGGCGCGGTGCGCGTCCGGATTGGGCCGCGCGTTCGCGCCTCCTAGGACCCGTCACCCGCCCGGAGGGTTCTTCCGCATCGAAGTCGTCGTGGGTGCCGTCCAGGGGCCAGGAATCGTCACCATCGACCTCCCGCGGCGCTGGTTTCCGACGCTCCGGACGTGAAGGGCGAGGCGGCTGGGTCGGCCAGCTTCTCGTGGACGCGGCTCGGTCCGCGGGTCCGACGGAACGCTCCGGCCAGCCCGAGGCGTAATCCTCGGCCTGGCGAACCGATCCCCCCAGCGGCCGGGGCAGGACGGCTTCCCGATTGCCAGAGGAGTCGGTCGCCGACCCTGATTGCCCCATCCAGCCCGGCGCGCCCTCCGGAAGGACCGCCGGGGGCAGGTCGGTCGTTGGCGCGGCGTACCGGCCGGTACCCCTTCGGCGTCGGGCTGGGTCGGCACCCCACGACGGTTGTTGGGAGGGCGGCCGCAAGTGACCAGCCGTGCCGGCGACCGGGTCACGCCTGGTCCGGAGTGGCGTCCGCCCGGCACCAAACTCGAGGTCGGCCGACGGCACGGGGTCGTCGCGCTGGCCCGGTTGGGCACCGTCCGGTCGCCGGATGCGAGGCTGGTCTGACATGGGTCACTCTCACTGCGATGGGCCGGTTCGCCGGGTGGGGCGGGCGGCACCCTGCTGGGCCGCAGGATAGCATGACGTCGAACCGGGACCGGCCGGGCGTCCAGGGTCGGCCGATTGCTCGACGTCAGGCCGCCGGCGTCGCGGCGATTGGGGTGATCGCCGGTGCGCCGGGCGGCGGAGCTCCGCTCTCGGGCGTTGCGCCCTCCGGTATATCCGCCGCGGGAGTGCCGGGCGGAAGCGCGACGCCGGTGGGAGCGTTGACCGGTGGGGTGAACGTCTCGGCAGGCGGCGTCGGGGTTGGGTCGGCCTCACCGGAGATCCTGGCCTCGCTGGCCCGAGCGGCGAGCCAGTCGTCCGTCACGGCTCCCTGGGCGGCGGTCAGCTGGGCGTCCGTGAAGGCGCGGTCGGGCGATGTTTCGGTCACGCGAACGATCTCCCAACCGAATGGGGTCTGGAACGGGGCGCTGCTCCGACCGGCGGCGAGGCCCGACGTGGCGGACCAGAACGCATCCTCGACGTCGTACTGCGAGTACCAGCCGAGGTCGCCGCCATTCGCCGCCGTGGCGGTGTCGATCGACTGGCTGCGGGCGATTTCCTCGAAGCTGGCGCCAGCGGCGAGCTGGCTGGCAATCTGGTCGGCCAGCTCCTGGGTCGCGACGAGGACGTGGGCGCCATGGACCTGGGCCGCCGACTGTCCGAGCTGGCCCTCAAGGACCGCCGCGACCCGCTGCTGGGAGAGCGCCGGGATAGCGACCCATTGCCGGTACTGGTCATCGTTGACGTGCGCCGTCTCAAAGGTCCGGTTGCGATAGAGACCGTAGCCGGATTCAGCGGTTGCCCTGGCCTGGACGGCGTCGGGTGTCGGCGAGACGGCGGGTGTGCCGACCGCATCGACCGGAGCCCCAGCCGGCGTTCCCGCGTCCGCGGCCGGAGTCCCGGCACCATCGGCGCCGATCGGGGCGACTGGTGGGGTTCCGGTGATCAGGACCGGCGTTCCCGCGTCAGTCGACGACGGGGTCCCTCCAGCGACGTTGACCTCAGGCGTCCCACCCGGTACCACGGTCGGGCTCGGCTCGCCGCCGCTGACTACCGCGGTCTGCGTTGCCCAGGAAGCGCGCTCGGGGACGAGGGTAGGCTCGACGGTCGGAGTCAGGAGTGGAGCATCCTGGGGCGCGAACCGGTTGAGGATGAACCCGTCGACGTCCTCGTCGGTGACGGTAATGTCCAGCGTATCGGCGTACTGGACGTAGAGCTGATCGTCGATCATCTGCTGCAAATACTGATCGTTGACGTCCGTCGATCCCCAGAGACCGTTCAGTTCGGTCTGAGCATTGGCGGCGGCGTTCTGGTACTGCGATGCCTGATCCCCGCCGACGACGCCGGCGAGATAGGAGTATTGATCGACCTGATCGGCCAGACTCACACCGCGAGCCCGCCAGTAGTCCTGCCGCGAGATGTCAGTGCCGTTGACGCTGGCCAGGACCTGCCGTGGGCGAACGACATCCGTCCAGACGAATGTGCCGATCAGGATCAGGGCCACGAGGGCGACGACCGCGCCGATCCCGATGTAGAGCTGGCGCTGCCGCTTCCTCTCCCGCTGGGCTCGGGAGATCCGGTGCGGACGGTCCGGAGCGTTCCGGGCTCGGGGAAGCCGGGCCTGTCGCACGGTCGGTCGTGGTTGCCTCTGCGGCCGTCTCTCTGACACGGTGGTTCCCTCGCGACGCGGCTGCGTCGGTTGTTACCGGACGATCGGCGTCCGTTCGTTCGCCAACGCCCCTCAGACAGCAACACACCGCCTGCGGTCCGTCGGGGCGGCCACCTGCGGTGCGTTGTCGATCCGGTGACGGGCGATGGGCCGGAGACGGGGTGTCGGATCGTCTCTCGGGTGCGCGGATCCGGACCCGGTCGCGTCACCTAGAAGGGGACATCGTCCATGTCACCATAGTCGGCGTTGCCCTGCTGGCTGTTACCTCCGCCTGCATTGCCACCTCCGGAGGTATTACCAGAGTCGCCACCACGGCTACCTCCACCGAAGTTGCCGCCACCGTCTGAGTCACTACGGTTTCCCACAAGCTGGAACTCGCTCGCGTTCACATCGAGTGATGATCGTTGCTGACCATCGCGACCCGTGAATTCCCGCTGCTCCAGGCGGCCCTCAACGAAGACCTGACGGCCTTTCGCCAGCGCGCCGCTCTGGGTGAGCTTGTCCAGTGTCTCGGCCAGCCGGCCCCAGGCGGTCACTCGGAACCAGGTAGTGGATTCCTGCTGCTGCCCGTTGCGGTCGTTATACCGGCGACTGGTAGCGACCGAGAACTGAACGTTCATGGTCCCTGTTGGCGTATAGCGGGTTTCTGGATCCTGGCCAAGATTGCCGATGATGGTGACCTTGTTGTAGCTCATCTGGCGCTCCGTGATTGCTAGGCGCGGTTCGGGTCGGCGTCATCGGCCGGGTCCGACTCGGGCTCGCTCGGTGCGTCGGCGGCCGGCTCGGCCGTCGCGGTGGCGTCGGTCTCGGCGACCGGCGCTTCGGTGGCCTGGGTCGCGGACGGTGCGGGGGTGGACTCCGCCACCGACTCAGTCTCGGCGACGGCCGGCGCGGCTTCGGCCGGAACCGGGGCCGAATCGGCGACCGGCTCGGCTGCCTCGCTCGGGGTGGGCTCGTTCACCAAGGCGGTGGGCGGGACCTGGGGTGCCGGCTGAGCAGCCGGGCGCGGGCGGTCATCGCGGCTGGTGTTCTGCTGTGGTCGCGCGGCCTCAGCGGCGGCGCGGGCGGCCTCGTTGGCCGCGCGGGCGGCGTCAGCGGCGGCGCGGGCCGTCTCGGCGTTGCGAACCAGATCACCGGCGGCGATCTCGGACCGGGCTACCGGGGCGGCCTCGACCGCTTCTCCCTCAGTGGTCTCCGATGCTTCGGCGGCGGCTTCCTTGACCTCGTGGACGGTCAGCAGGAAGCGCAGCACCCGCTCATCGAGCTTGAGATCGCGCTCGACCTCGAAGACCTGGCTCGGGACGAGGTCGAAGTGGACGACGCTGTAGAAGCCATCCCGGACGTCCCGGCCGTTGTGGCGGATTGGGTAGGCGAAACGGCGCCGGCCCCATGGCGCGTCCTGCAGGACCTGGTAGACCGCGCCGCCAGCGGTGCGGACGTAGCCGGTGATCACCTCGAGCTGCTCGGTGACCATGTCGTCGGCGACCTCGGGGGCGAAGATCGTCATTAGCTCGTAGGGGCGTGCGGTCGGTGCGTACTCGCGCAACGGATGCTCCTTTCCATGGAGACGCCTCGCTCGAAGGAGCCGGGGTTGCGCTCCCGGGTTCGACCAAAGCGGAAAGGTAGGGCGCCTTGACGGCGCCCGCGGATGGAGAGCAAGCAGACAGCGACAGGCGACCGAAGGATCCGGACCGGCTGGGCTCTCGTGCGGACGGGCGATTATAGCACGGGACCGGGACGGATCAGCCCGCCAGGCTGAGCCCAAGCACGGTCGCGGCTCGCCGGAGCGTGTTCTGAGCCGAACGCACGTCATCGTCCTCCGGCGCCTCGAGGATGCTCAGGGCCATTTCCTGCAGTGCCCGGATTGCCTCGGGGGTGTTCAGGTCGTCATCCATGGCGTTGTAGAACTCGTCGCTCAGCGCATCGACGTCGAGGGGCTCGTCCGGTCCGAACGGCGGGAAGTCAGCTGCCTCGCGCAGGTCGTCGGCGACGCGGCTCCAGGCCTCGACCTCGTCGTCGATGTACTCCCAGTCGGACCGGTAATGGTGCGACATCAGGTACAGCCGGAGCGCGTCGGCGCTGTAGGTGTCGAGCACTTCGCGGACGAGGACGAGGTTGCCAAGCGACTTGCTCATCTTGGTGCCCTGGTAGGCCACCATCCCGACGTGCATCCAGTACCGAACGAACGGGGAGACCCCCGTCCCACGCTCCGACTGGGCGATCTCGGCCTCATGGTGCGGGAAGACGAGATCCTTGCCGCCGCCGTGGATGTCGATCGTGTCGCCGAGATATTTCGTCGACATCGCGCTGCATTCGATGTGCCAGCCCGGCCGCCCCTGGCCCCAGGGGGAGTCCCAGGCTGGCTCACCCAGCGTCGTCGCCTGCCAGAGGACGAAGTCGAGTGGGTCGCGCTTGTTCGGGTCGTCCGGGTGGTTGCCGCGCTCGTTGGCCACCGCCAGCATCTCGCCGCGGGGGATCTTGCTCAGTACGCCGAAGCCCGGGTCCGACGCGACATCGAAGTAGACGTTGCCGTTGGACTCATAGGCATTGCCGCTGGCGATCAGTCGGCCGGTCAGGTCGACGACGTCGGTGATGTGCTCGGTCGCGCGGACGTAGTGATCGAAGGGAAGCGCATTGAGGTCGGACATGTCGCGAAGGAACCGGTCGGTTTCCCGGTCCGCCAGCTCACGCCAGGCGACGCCGACCTCGGCGGCCTTCCGGAGGATGTCATCGTCGATGTCCGTTACGTTCTGGACGTAGGTGACTGTCAGCCCGGAGTCGCGCAGGTAGCGGGTGAGAATATCGAAGGTCAGGAAGGTGAATGCGTGGCCGACGTGCGTCGTATCGTAGGGAGTGACGCCACAGACGTAGATGCCGACCGATCCGCCCCGGTCCGTGAAGGTCTTCACCTGGCCCGAGAGCGTGTTGTACAGCTGCATTCCCGTCGTACTCCAAGCATTGATGATGGCATCGGTTCACATCGGACGTGCCGTTCAGAATGTCCCGTCCGCGGTCGTCGCCGACGACCGGGACGAGCCGGACTGGCTGACCCGAACGGGGACGCATCGTTCCTCGGCGCCAGTATATCCGAGCGTTCTGGCGGCGGCCCCGCGCCGATACCGCAAGCCTCGCTCCCGCGCGACCATCGTCGGATCGGCGCCCGGGTGGGATATATTGGGGCCAGGTCGACACGTGGTGATCCAGCCCTGGCGTCTCCGATTCGCGTCTCCGGTTCGCGTCTCCGGAAGGAGTACATCGATTCCCATGGTTCGACCGAATTCTCTGAGGCCCATTCCTGGTCTCGACCCCATTGTCGGGTCGCGACGTGCGACCGGCTCATCTCGGCTGCTTACGCTTCTGGCGTTGCTGGCGCTCCTCTGGGGTCCGGTGCAGTGGACGTCGGCTCAGCCCGACGGCGGTCCACCGCCGGCGACGCCGCTAGGCCAGCAAATCTGCGCGACCGGTCGTCTTCATATCGCCGACATCCCACGCCTCGCGGAGCCCTGGCGGATCACCGTCGAGGCCGACCAGTCGCTGGCCGTCGAGTGGCGGCCGGATGCGGTCCTCGTCGCGACCGACCTGAGCTGCGGCTTCATCGCGGACGAGCCCCGGGTCCGGACGACGTTCTATTCGGCGGACGCCAAAGGGATCTGGGATCCCGAGACCGCGACGATCCGCCCACTGGACCCCGGAGATCCTGAGCCGAAGGAGGTCCCCTCGGCCAATGTCTCGTTCGAGGTCGTCCACGATGCGATCCTGGCGCTCGGGATCGGCGAGGACGAAGAGATCGGGGCGAGCGGGATCACGATCCGGCTCAACACGGCCGACCCACAGTTCGGTCCGCCGTCGGTTCCGGCCGAGACGATCGTCGTGCACCTGACGGTTGGCTCGGGCGGCGCGACCCGCGATGTCTACGTGGACGCGGAGACCGGCAACACCTTCGATTATGGGGAGGGGACCCGGCATGACGACGCAGCCGACCGCGCAGCCGACCGCGGACATTGAGGCGATCGCCGTCCGGGCCGTCGCGACGCTCGACAACGTGCCGTCCGGGCTGTTCACGGACATCGACGGGACGATCAGCCCGATGGCGCCGAGACCGGATGAGGCGTTCGTCGAACCAGCGGCCCGGCAGGCCCTGATCGTGATTCAGCGCCATCTCGCCATGACGGGCATCGTCACGGGTCGGGCGCTGGACGTCGCGCAGCGGCTCGTTCAGGTCCCGGCCCTGTCGTACGTCGGTAACCATGGCCTGGAGTGGACCATCGACGGCCGGCACGAGGACAATCCGGCGGCGCTGGCAGCTGGCAGCGGTCTGCGTCAGGCGCTGGCCGAGATCGGCGCCGCCGCGGAGCGTCTTGAGCTGGCTGACGGGCTGATTCTGGAGGACAAGCGGCTCAGCGCGACCGTTCACTACCGGCAGACGCCGAACCCGGAGCGGTTCCTGGAGGAGATGCTGCCGGTTCTCGTCCGAGCGGCTGATACTCATCACCTGCAACTCGTCCCCGGCCGGATGATCATGGAGCTTCGTCCCAGTACCGGGATCTCCAAGGGGACGGCGCTGCGCGACATCATCGACCAGAATGGATTGAAGGGCGTCGTGTTCTCCGGCGATGACATCTCGGACGTCGAGGGCTTCGAGATCCTCGCCGGGATGCGGGAGGCGGGCTCGATCGCTGCGTTGATCATCGGCGTCGTCGGCCCGGACACCCCGGTCCAGGTTCGCGAGGCCAGCGATGTGCAGGTGGGCAACCCAACCGAGATGTCGGCTGTGCTGACAGCGGTCGCCAGCCACCTGTCCACCAGGCCCTGAACGTCACCGACCAGCATGTTCCGCACTGCCGTGGGAGGCACCGACATGGATCGAACGATTGGTCAGCCGCGTCGTCGAACGTCAGGGGTACGGGCGACGATGGTCCTCCTCGTGGTCATGCTCACTGTCGGCGGCGTCACAGCCGCGGCCCAGGACGCGACTCCGGATAGCGGAAACCAGGCGACGGTTCCGGCCGCTCCGCCGTGGCGCGCCGAACTCGTCCCACGGAACCGACCCCTGACCGTGACGGTCGGAGACCGGCCCGTCCTCGTCGAGGTCGCCAACAACGACGCCGAGCGCTCCCTGGGCCTTGGTCAACGGGCGGGCCTCCTACCGGATACCGGGATGCTGTTCGTCTTCGATGGGCCGCCCATGGTGCGGAACTTCTGGATGGGCGGGATGCGGTTCTGCCTTGATATCGTCTGGCTGCGGGATGGCATGATCACCGGTGCCGCCGAGAACACCTGTCCGGGGCCGCCGGGCGAGTCCCAGGCTCTGATTCCGCGCCACCAATCGCCTGGCGCGGCCGAGTACGTCCTCGAGGTGCCGGCCGGCTTTCTGGCCGGAAACGGTTTCGGCGTCGGTACGCCGGTCAGCTTCGGCCAGGACCCGAACAGCATTCCGACTCCCGAACCTCTGACGCCCTGATCACGCCCCTGTTGCGGACTGGCTGGGTTCGTCGCGACGGTAGCTCCAGCCAGGCCGTTTGGCATCGGAACCCAATCGCCCTTGTTCGGGATTTCGGAGCCAGTACAAACCCTTGACAGGGCCGGACCTCGCCACTAGTATTCAGCGCCGTGCCCGTGCGTCATCGGACATGGAACACAAGACGCCGATCGGAAGTAGTAGGCCGCGTTTCCCAGCGAGTTGCCGGACGGTGCGAGGCAACGAGAGTGGCCGAACTCGTCCGGGAGTCCTGTCAGGATCGACGAGATCCACGGTGACAGCGGTTGACCACCGATAGCGGGTTCTTGAGTGGACTGATGCGGGCGCCCCATGGGGCTCTAGCTCATCCGGGAGAGCGCCACACTGGCAGTGTGGAGGTACGGGGTTCGAGTCCCCGGAGCTCCACCCAGACGGCGCCCGGCATCAGTCAACAAGGGTGGTATCGCGGGAGCAAAGCGCCTCTCGTCCCTGTCATGGGACGTGAGGCGCTTTGTCGTTTTCGACGAATGGGACGGATTGGCGAGATGGTCGAACGGGCAGCGGGAACCAACACGATCGAGTCGAACGACAGCCGCCGGCTGCAGGACGGGTACGACGCCTCGGCGATCGAGGCGAAGTGGCGCCGGCAGTGGGAGATCGACAACCTCTACCGCGTCGATGACGACGATCCACGCCCGAAGTGGTACAGCCTGACGATGTACCCGTACCCCTCGGGTATTCTCCACGTCGGTCATTGGTGGGCCTACACCGTGCCGGACGCCTACGCGCGGCTCCAGCGGATGCGGGGCTACAACGTCCTGTTCCCGATGGGCTTCGACGCCTTCGGACTTCCGGCCGAGAACGCCGCAATCCGGAACAACACGCACCCCGCCGTCTGGACGTTCGACAATATCGAAGTGATGCGGGAGCAGTATCGCGCCATGGGGCCGATGATCGACTGGTCCCGTCAGATCGTGACCTGCACGCCGGAGTACTACCGCTGGAACCAGTGGCTGTTCCTCCGGATGCTTGAGCGGGGGATCGCGTACCGAGCGCCTGGGTCGGTCTGGTGGTGCCCGCATGACCAGACGGTGCTCGCCAATGAGCAGGTGATCGACGGCAATATCTGCGAGCGCTGCGGTCACGAGGTCTACAAGCGGGACCTGGAGCAGTGGTACTTCCGGATCACCGACTACGCCGACGAGCTGCTGGACGGCCTCGACACCGTCGACTGGCCCGAGCGCGTCAAGACCATGCAGCGCAACTGGATCGGCAAGTCCCGCGGCGCCCGGCTGTCCTTCCGGCTGGACACCGGTGACGGTCTCGATGTCTTCACGACCCGCCCTGACACCGTCTGGGGTGCGAGCTTCATGGTCATGGCCCCAGAGCACCCGCTGGTCGCCACGATCACGAGCGACGAGCGACGGGCCGAGGTCGACGCCTACGTCGATCAGGCGCGACGGCAGTCCGAGATCGAGCGGATGACGACCGACGTCGACAAGCCCAAGACCGGCGTCTGGACCGGCGCGTTTGCGACGAACCCGGTCAATGACCAGCGCATCCCGATCTGGATCGCCGATTACGTGCTGATGGGGTACGGCACCGGGGCGATCATGGCCGTCCCGGCCCACGACGAACGCGACTTCACGTTCGCCCGCTCGTACGGCCTGCCGATCGTTCCGGTCATCCAGCCCGATGGTGTCGATCCACTGGATGGCACGACGATGACCGGGGCCTACGTCGGTCCCGGCCGGATGATCAACTCCGGCCAGTTCGATGGGACGTCTGTGCCCGAGGGCACTGAGACGATCATCGAGTGGCTGGCCTCGCAGAACCGGGGAGAGCGCGAGATCAACTTCCGCCTGCGCGACTGGCTGATCTCACGGCAGCGGTACTGGGGCACCCCAATTCCGGTCGTCTACTGCGACGCCTGCGGGATGGTGCCGGTCCCGGATGACCAGTTGCCAGTGGTGCTGCCACTGGACGCCGAGTACACCCCGACCGGCCAGAGCCCGCTCGTCAGCCACGAGTCCTTCCTGCACACGACGTGTCCGACCTGCGGGGGCCCGGCCCAGCGCGAGACGGACACGATGGACACCTTCGTCGACTCATCCTGGTATTGGTTCCGCTACACCAGCCCGCAGTTCGACGAGGGCATGTTCGACACCGCGGCGGCCAGGCGCTGGACGCCGGTCGACCTCTACACCGGCGGGATCGAGCACGCCATCCTGCACCTGCTCTACGCCCGGTTCTTCACCAAAGTGCTCCGCGACATCGGGCTGATCGACCACGACGAGCCGTTCAGGCGGCTCCGCAGCCAGGGTATGATCCTGTCGGTCGAAGGCACGAAGATGTCCAAGAGTCGTGGGACACAGGTCAGCCCGGACGCGATCGTCCGGCAGTGGGGAGCGGATACCCTTCGCCTTCATCTGATGTATCTGGGGCCATGGGAGCTGGGCGGGCCATGGAACGACCAGGGGCCGATCGGCATGAACCGCTTCATCCGGCGGACCTTCCAGGTTGTTTCCGAGAGCGTCGGCCGTTCGAACGACGGCGACGACACGACGCTGGAGGCGAAGGCGATCCGGCGGCTGACCCACCAGACGATCCGGAAGGTAACGGAGGACATCGAGCAGTTCGCTTTCAACACGATGGTGGCGGCGTTGATCGAGTTGACCAACGCCCTGATGGCCCAGCGCGAGACGGCCGTGGTCCGTACGCCGGCCTGGCGAGATGCCGTTGACACGCTCGTCCTGCTCATGGCGCCCAGCACGCCATTCGTCGCCGAGGAGCTCTGGCAGCGCCTAGGACACCCGTACTCCGTCCACCATCAGGACTGGCCGATCTTCGACCCGTCACTACTGACCGTCGAGGAAGTCGAGCTCGTCGTGCAGGTCAACGGCAAGGTCCGGGAGCGCCTGACCGTCCCGGCCGGGCTACCCGAGGCCGACGCCCTGGCCCAGGTCCGGGAGCTGCCGAAGGTTCGGGAGCAGCTGGGCGACCGCGACCCGATCAAGGTCGTCTACGTCCCGAACCGGCTCATCAACATCGTCGTCCGGGGCTAACCGAGCGACCGGGATTGAGCTGCCGAGACCCCTCTTCGAGCGTCTCCGGAGTGGGGTATCGTTGGGTCAGCGAATCGGGGCGGGAGGTAGGCATGGCGCAGCGACGACTGGACGATAACCGAATCTACACGGCTGACGAGTTCATGGAGATCGCGGCGTCCGATAAACTCCTCGAACTCATCGAAGGGAAGTTGACCAGCGTGTGCGCCGCTGCCTGGGGATCGTCAGAACTGGCTGGGCGGTTGACCACCTACCTGACTCTTTACGTCGGTACCCGTGGTCTGGGACGGATCATGGTCACCGATGGAAGCTTCCGGATCGAGCAACGCCGGGACTCGGTGGTTCAACCGGATGTCGCCTTCGTCCGTGCGGACCGATTCGAGGGACAGGACCCGACTACGTTTTACCGTGGCACCCCCGATCTTGCCGTTGAGGTTCGTTCCCCGTCAGATCGGCTGGCCGAGATGAGCCGGAAAATGGATCGTTACCTCCGCTCGGGGACCGAACTGACATGGCTCATGGATCCGCTCAAGCGGCAGATCCACGTCCGGACCCACCACGACGCCGTGGCTCAGATTCTGATTCCAGGCGACCAACTAAGCGGTGCGCCGGTCCTGCCCGGCTTCTCACTGCCTGTGGAGCATATCTTCGATCTGAGCGCGCTCATTCGACCAGAACTGGTTCTGTAGACAGCCGCTTCGTTGGGTCACGAGGGGTCACGAGACGGGGCGACGCGTCGCTTGGCGTCGCCCCGTCTCCCCTCCGTTCTGCTGGCGGGTCCTATTCGGCTGGCACCAGTTCCCGGACCGGCTCGAGCTCGCCGACGACCGATTCGCTCGGGACGACCTGCGAGTGGGACGGTTCCCAGCGCAGGTTAAGGCGCCGATTGGCGCCGGCCTCGTCGAACCGCTTGAACTCGGTCGTGTGCGGAGCGGTCTTCACCAGTTCTGGCGTCTCGGCCGACTCCCGGGCGATCTGCTTCATCGCTACGACGAAGGCGTCGAGCGTCTCCTTCGACTCCGTCTCGGTCGGCTCCATCATCAGGCATTCCGGCACGACCAGTGGGAAGTAGGTCGTCGGTGGGTGGATGCCGAAATCGAGCAATCGTTTGGCGATGTCAACCGCCCTGACCCCGTTCGCCTTCTGCCGGCTGGCCGAGGCGACGAACTCGTGCATGCAGGTCCGGTCGTAGGGGACGACGTAATCCTCGGCGAGCTGGCTCTTGAGATAGTTGGCGGCGAGGACGGCGTCCTCGCTCACCGTGCGGAGACCCGCCGCGCCATGCATCCGAATGTAGGTGTAAGCCCGGACGTGCATGCCGAAGTTGCCATGGAAGGAGTGGAGCCGGCCGATCGTCTTCGCCGGCATGAACCACTCGTAGCGTGGTCCGTCCTCGCCGGCGACGGTGTGGATGCGGGGACCGGGCAGGTACTCCTCCAGCCCGGCGCGGACCCCGACCGGGCCGGACCCCGGTCCGCCGCCGCCGTGCGGCGTCGAGAAGGTCTTGTGCAGGTTGAAGTGCATGACGTCGATGCCCAGGTCGCCAGGCCGGGCGATGCCGAGGATGGCGTTGAAGTTGGCGCCGTCGTTGTAGACTAGCCCGCCTGCTTCATGGACCAGCCCGATCACCTCGTCGATCCCCTCGTCCCAGAGGCCCAGCGTGTTCGGGTTGGTGATCATCAGGCCGGCGATGTGCGGACCGAGCATCGGTCGGAGGGCCTCGATGTCGACGTTGCCGCGGCTGTTCGACGGGACGGTCGCGACCTTGAAGCCGGCCATGACCGCCGTTGCGGGGTTGGTGCCGTGGGCGCTGTCCGGGACGAGGATCGTGTCGCGGGCGATGTCGCCGCGCTCGGCGTGGAAGTTCCGGATGATCAGGACGCCGGTCAGCTCACCGTGGGCTCCGGCGGCTGGCTGGAGCGTGACGGCGTGGAAGCCGGAGATCTCGGCCAGCATGTCCTGGAGTTCGCTCATCAGTTCGAGCGCGCCCTGAACCGTCGCTTCCGGCTGGTACGGGTGGATGCCGGCGAAGCCGGGGTACCGGGCGACCGCCTCGTTCACCTTCGGGTTGTACTTCATCGTGCAGGAACCGAGCGGGTAGAAGTTGATGTCGATCGCGTGGTTCTTCTGGCTCAGTCGTGTGAAGTGGCGTATGACATCGATCTCGCTGACCTCAGGCCAGTCGAGCGACTCCCGGGCCATTCCAGCCGGCAGCTGCGTCTCGGGCACATCCGGCTCGGGCATGCGAATCGCCCGGCGACCCGGACTCGCGAGATCGAAGATCAACGGCTCGACCGCCATGAGGAAACTCCTGTGCAGCGCCGGGAGGGCGATGGGTCGGGCGCCGGGGATGGCGCCTGCGGTGAAGGCATCACGGTGACGATGGTAGCACCGGGCGGAACCAGCGACCAACCGGGAACAGAATCGGGGCACGGACTGTTCATCGTGGTCAGAACCCGTGGCCGTTCTCGAGGACCTTCCTAGTCAGCGGCGGCCGGAACGGCCAGCTCCTCCAGTGCCATCCGGTGGGCCCGCCGCTGAGAGCGCAGCAGCAGTGGGATGACCATGAGCCCAAGGACCGTCCCGGCAACGAGGGGCACCCGTGGACCGAGCTCGTAGATCTGGCCGGCCACGATCGGGGCGACCGAGAACGCCGTCCCTCCGATCAGCTCGATCATGGCGAAACCGCGCGATCGGTCAGCCGGCTTCGCCGCGACGCCCATCGCGGAGGAGAACAAGGTCCACGCCGAGAAGACGCAACCGCGCAGGACGAAGCCGACCACCAGCAGCGGCGCGAAGTCCGTCACGGCGAAGATGATCAGACCGGACGCGACGGCGATCACCGCGACCGCTGAGCCAGTGAACGGGTTGCGCTGAAGCCACTGGACCCGCGACGCGGCGATGCCGAAGGCGATCGTTCCAATCGCCTGAATCGATCCGAGCTGGGCGATCCGCTCGGCCGGGATGCCCCGGACCTCCTCGAGAAAGAGCGGCAACAGGGACACGCCCAGGCCGAGGGAGAAGACCGTCGCGGCGTGGAGCGCGACGATCCGCCGGACATTCGGGTCGCCCAGCGCCTGCCGGTAACTCGACTGCGGAACCCACTCCGGTTCGACCAGGTCGCCGGTGGGTCGGCCGATGGCCGGCGCCAATTGCCGCAGCGATGCGAAGCAGGCGACCGAGGCGAGCGTGAACATCGCAGTCAGGAAGATGGCTCCGCGGAGACCGAACGATCCGATCGCGAGGCCGGAGATCAGTGGTCCGATCCCGAGCGCGACGCCGGGGCCGACGACGAAGACCAGCGCGAAGATTCGGGTCGTATCGCCCTTGCTCTGCCCGGCGACGTGGGCCTGAATCTGGGGGAAGGCGACATCGCCGATGCCGATCGCCACGACCAGGGGAAGGAGCATGCGCCAGTCGGTGGCGAAGACCGCACCGAAGAAGCCGGCGAAGGCGATCGCCCGGGCGCCGACGAGGACGACCCGCGCTCCGAGCCGGTCGGCGAGCACCGCGGAGGGCGGCATGACGAACAGACGGATGAGGCCGCTGGCACCGACGATCAGTCCAACCACCGGAACCGACGCACCGAGGCTGCCGATGTAGATCGGCCAGATGTTCCAGTAGGAGCCGAACGCGGCCTCGACGAAGAACATCGCCCAGAAGGCCAGACCGAGTTCCCGCCCGAGGCCGAAATGCCAGTATGGTAGCCGCAACCGTCTCACGCGCGATCACCTCGAACCCAATCGAAACCCAACAGTCGTCGATCGACGGGACCATCGAAGTGACAATGGCCATGCTCCGACCGGCCTTCGCCGCTCCTGCTTGCCGGGCGACTCCGGCGCCATCAGACTGACTATCGAAAGCGGCTCGCATTGTCGCGCAGCCGGCACAACGATGCCCGGTTCCAGGCCATCGAATCTCCCGGGTACGGCGGCTCATTGGCGCGAGGCAGACAACATGACCGACGAATCCGGGAAGGAAACCAACGGCGCGAACGTTTTGGTTCGCGTCGACTCGCTCCGTGAAGCCCATGCCTACGTCGAAGCCTTTCCCCACACCTCAGGGCCGTGGGGGATCGTCTCCGAGACGCGCTCCAGCCGGGACGGGGGCGGGACGATGACCTTCGAGCTCAATGCGCCGGATGGAGATGGGCTAAGCGTCGTCTTCGACATTTCGACATTCGGCGCCACCGGTGGCCGGCGGCGGTTCGGAGTCGAGCCGACGACGGCGCTCGATGAGTTGATGTCCCGAGTGGCCGAGTACGTCGCCGCCAACCCGCCGTTCCATCCCGGCGGTCTGCCCCGATTTCCGATTCCGAGCCGGCGCTACCCCGGCCGGGTCGAGGTGCCGATCGCGATCCTGGCCGCCGGCGACGACGGCCGGCCGGGACTGTTCGCGCCGGCCAGAATGGTCGTCGTCTCGCTGACCGACGGCAAACCGTACGGGATCGGCGAGTTCCCCGGCTTCGACCCGGATCAGTGGCCACCGGAACGACTCGGCGACTGGCCGCCGCCGGCGACGACGGCGCTGCCCCGGCCGCAACTGGCGGCGCTCGTCGCTCGCTTCAATGGCGTCTGGCTGCGGATTCTGGAGTCGGCGAGCGAAAAGACAACGTATCCCACGCTTCAGAATGAAAGAAGCGAAGCCCGAAATCTGTTGACGATTTTGGAGATGTCAGAGATGGCTGGGATCTATCAGGCCATCAACCCCTCGTTCTGGGATAGCATCGAGCGCGCCTGAGCAGCGCGCCCATCCATCACTCCAGTCCGGTAAGTTGACACAAGGCGTATCAAGATATATTATTAAGGATGTACAAGATGGAGGTCGGCGAGATGGGTCCACGTCACGGAGAGCCGCTCTTCATCATCAGTGTCGCGGCACGCCTGGTGGAGATGCATCCCCAGACATTGCGGAAGTACGAGCGGGAGGGGTTGATTGCCCCGTCCCGCACGACCGGAAACCTGCGGCTCTATTCGGACCGCGATATCGAGCGGCTCCGGCAGGTCAAGTACCTGGTCGAAGAGCGCGGCCTCAATCTGGCCGGCGTTCAACTCGCCCTCGAACTGACCCGGCGTCTGCGGGAGCGCCGCGCCCGGCTTGGCCTGACGCTCGCCGCCGCCGCCCGCGAAGGCGAGCCGGCGGTAACTTCTGGCGAGCTGGTCGAGTCCGTCGCCGAGACGTGGAGCGATCTCGAACTCGTCCTCGCCCATCTTGGTCATATCGATCAGAACCCGGGACCGCCGCGGTAGCGGTCGACTCGCTGTCCCAGTCATCAGCCATCGGCCAGCGGACCGCGTAATCCCACTCGTCGAGAACCACCCTCCCTTCCGGCGACTACGGACCGGTTTGCCCGTGTCAGAAAGGATGCCCGTCATGTCGACCAGCGCGACGCCGAAGTTTACCGAGATGGCGACCGATGCCATCGTTACCGGACAGCGCGAGACCGAGTCTCGCAAGCTGTCCATGTTCGAGACCGAGGCGCTGCTCTTCGGTCTCCTGAGCCAGCCAGACGGCGTCGTGCCTCAGTTGGTCCTCAAGCTCGGAAAAGACCCGGCTGTCCTCCGGCAGGACGTCGCGGCCGAGCTCGACCGTTCCCCGACGCTCCAGTACAGCGCCGATGCGGTCGTTGGGGCTGGGTTGCGCCGGACCCTGACCGCCGCTGAAGGCGAGGCCCGCCGGCTGGGCGACGAGTTCGTCAGCACCGAGCACCTCCTGCTCGGCATGATGTCGGTCGAGACCAGCGGAGCGGCCCGCCTGCTGAGCCGATTTGGCCTGGACGCCGGCAACGTTCAGGGGGCGCTCCGGGAGATCCGCGGCAGCCACCGTGTCACTGACGCCAATCCGGAGGCCAAGTACCAGTCGCTCGAGAAGTACGGCAACGACCTGACGCAGTTTGCCCGAGACGGCAAGCTCGACCCGGTCATCGGCCGCGACGAGGAGATCCGCCGCGTCATCCAGGTCCTTTCCCGCCGGACCAAGAACAACCCGGTCCTGATCGGTGAGCCGGGCGTCGGCAAGACGGCGATCGCCGAAGGCCTCGCCCAGCGGATCGTCCGCGGGGACATCCCGGAGGACCTCCAGGACAAGCGGATCGTCGCGCTCGACCTCGGCTCGCTCGTCGCTGGGGCGAAGTTCCGGGGCGAGTTCGAGGAGCGGCTCAAGGCCGTGCTGAAGGAGGTCAAGGACGCCAACGGCCGGATCATCCTCTTCATCGACGAGCTCCACACCGTCGTCGGCGCCGGCGCGGCCGAAGGGTCGCTCGACGCCAGCAACATGCTCAAGCCGATGCTGGCCCGGGGCGAGCTCCACACGATCGGGGCGACGACGCTGGACGAGTACCGCAAGCACATCGAGAAGGACGCGGCGCTCGAGCGGCGCTTCCAGCCGGTGCTGGTCGGCGAGCCGACGGTCGAGGACACGATCTCGATCCTGCGCGGCCTGCGGGAGCGCTACGAGGTCCACCACAAGGTCCGAATCCAGGACTCGGCGCTGGTCGCGGCGGCCGTCCTCTCCAACCGCTACATCGCCGACCGCTTCCTGCCCGACAAAGCGATCGACCTCGTCGACGAGGCGGCCTCGAAGCTCAGGATGGAGATCACCTCCATGCCCGTCGAGCTGGACGAGGCCGAACGCCGGATCATGCAGCTCGAGATCGAGCGTGAGGCCCTCCGAAAGGAGAAGGACCAGGCGTCGATCGAGCGCCTCGCCCATCTCGAGCGCGATCTGGCGACGTTCAAGGAGCAGCGCGACGGACTCCGCAGCAAGTGGGATCAGGAGCGCCAGGCGATCTCCTCGATCTCCGAGCTGCGCGACGAGATGGACAAAGCCCGGACTGAGATCGAGCAGGCCCAGCGGGCCTACGATTACAACCGGGCCGCCGAGCTCCAGTACGGGACGCTGGTCGACCTCGGTGTCCGGCTGGCCGAGCAGGAGCGCCATCTCGCGACCATGCAGGCTGCCGGTCAGCTCCTCAAGGAGGAAGTCGACTCCGAGGACATCGCCGACGTCGTTGGCCGCTGGACCGGGATTCCGGTCGCACGGCTGATGGAAGGCGAGATGGACAAGCTCCTCCGGATGGAGGACCGTCTTCATGAGCGGGTGATCGGTCAGGACGAGGCCGTCGAGGCCGTCACCAACGCGATCCGCCGGGCACGGGCCGGACTCAATGACCCGAACCGGCCGCTGGGGTCGTTTCTGTTCCTCGGCCCGACCGGCGTCGGGAAGACGGAGCTGGCCCGCTCCCTGGCCGAGTTCCTGTTCGACAGCGACCAGGCCATGATCCGGATCGATATGTCCGAGTACATGGAGAAGCACACCGTCAGCCGCCTGGTTGGCGCCCCTCCGGGCTACGTCGGCTACGACGAGGGCGGCCAGCTCAGCGAGGCGGTCCGGCGCCGGCCCTACAGCGTCGTGCTGTTCGACGAAGTCGAGAAGGCCCACCCCGACGTCTTCAACGTCCTGCTCCAGGTCCTCGACGACGGCCGGCTGACCGACGGTCAGGGTCGAACGGTCGACTTCAAGAACACCGTCATCATCATGACCAGCAACCTCGGCTCGGCCTTCCTGACCATGGGGGGCGATGTCTCGGCGGCGCGAGACCAGGTCATGGAACTGCTGCGAGGGACGTTCCGGCCCGAATTCCTCAACCGGATCGACGAGACGATCATCTTCTCGACCCTCGATCGGCAGCAGCTCGCGGAGATCGTCCGCGTCCAGCTCGACATCGTCGGTCTGCGGCTTGGGGACCGCTCGATCTCGCTCTCGGTGACACCGGCGGCCAGGGAATGGCTGGCGCTGCGGGGCTACGACCCGGTCTACGGCGCCCGGCCGCTCAAGCGGTTGATCCAGAAGGAAGTCCTCGACCCACTGGCGATGCGGCTCCTGAGCGGCAAGCTCCACGAGGGTGAGCAGGTCATCATCGATGTCGACGCGGAGGGCAGGCTGGCCTTCCACGCCAACATGACCGAGGCTCCGCTGGTCGCCTGACGCAAGGGACTGCAACTGCGTATGATCAACGGCCCGGATACCTTGCGTCCGGGCCGTTGGCTATGCCCGTCGCCACCACTCCGGCAAACCGGATCGGCTACGGTCACGAAATCCCGCGACACAACATGACCCATCGGTGGCAACATTCTCGTGACAGTTACCGCCTATGGTGGCAACGTTGGGTTGGATCGCCGCCGATGTCGATCGGCCAGGAGCGTCCGTCGCCTGATCCTGTCCGTCGGATTCGCATCGCGGGGCCAGGTGGCGCTCGCGCAGATCGAGAGAAGAGGGAACGTCGAGTGGATACGCCTGTTACGACATCAGCTCCGCGAAGTTCGTTCGTCCTCCGGAGCATCGCCGTGGCGGCGCTCCTGCTGGCGCTGATCAGCACCACCGTCTACGCGCAGGGAACCAGGACCGCGAGCCAGCAGGCGACCCCGGCTGCCGCTGGTGGAGCTCTCTCGACCGCCGCCGCCGTTCCGGCCGATGCCACGGCCTACGTGGCGATTAACGTCGATCCCACGTCCGAGCAGTTCCAGACCAGTGGCGATCTGTCCGCAACTTCGGGTCTGATTGATCTATTCAACTTCGTCGCGAACCTCGACCCGTCCAATGCCGACGACATCAGTGGTGTTTTCGAGGGCATCGGCGCGACCGAGATCGGCGTTGGCATTCCGGCCGTCACCGCCGAGCAAATCGGATCGTTGTCAACGACGACGACCGACGGCGTCCCGGACGTCGCGGATCAGGACATCCGTGTCGTGCTCGCCACCACTGACCCAGAGGCCGCGTTCACCTACCTCACCGAGGAGTTCCCGGCCCTCGCCGCCGGACCGAATGCCTCCACCAAGCAGTCCACCTACGCCGGAGTCGACGTCGTCTCGATCAGTGACGGGGCAGCCCCGGAGACGACTCTGAACTTCGCGCTTGTCGGTGACCTCGTCGTGATCACGCCGACGATCGACGGCCTCGAGTCTTCGATCGATACGGCCCAGGGTACGACGGACTCGATCGCCTCGACCGGCAAGTTCCAGGATGTGACCGGACAACTCGACGGCGATTCCATGCTGTTCGCCTTCTCGGACAACGGCGCCATCCTGAATGATCCGGCCTACACCGACGTCCTGACCGAGATGGGAATCGACCCATCCGTGCTGGCGCAGTTCAACATCTATAGCGGACTCCAGGTCGCCGCCGACGCCGACGCGCCGGGCTTCCGCGTCAACACGGTTTCGTTCCCGAACAGCGAGAGCGGCGCGACGCCGGCCGCGGCTCCGTCCTTCTCCTCCGACCTGACGACCCAGGTTCCCGCCGACACGATGGTCTACCTGGGCGGCAACAACCTGGGTCAGGTGCTCGGGCCAATCGTCTCGATCGCCCTGGCGTCCTCCGCCGTGACGGATCTCGTCGGTGATACCGCCAATCCGACAGTCGTCGGAGCAACCCCTCAGTCTGACCCCGTGACGGATGGGGTCGGAACGGACGTGGCTACCCCGGCCTCGGGTCAGGACGTCTCCCAGATCGCGGACGTCGTCGCCGGCTTCCTGACGCTCTTCACCGGCGAGTACGTCGTCGCCATCCAGGCACCAGACGTCACGGCGCTGAGCGACCCCAATTCGCTCTACGCCCTGTTCGCCAGCGGCATCGACGGCGGGCCGCTGGTCGAGAGCCTGCTCAACCTGGCGGCCGACTCGCTTTCCAGCGCCGACAGTGGCGTGACGGTGACGTCCGAGGTGATCGACGGCAACACCGTCTACACCGCCACGACGGGCGCCGACGCGTCCGCCATCACGTTCAGCTACGGGGTCGTCGACGGTCAGTTCCTCGTCGGTCTCGGTGATTCCGTCCAGTCGTTCCTCGCTGGGCCGGACTCCTCGCTGGCCGACAACCCGCAGTTCCAGCAGACCTTCACCGCGCTGGGCCGGTCACCGGAAGATGGTGCCGTCGTTTACCTCGACATGACTACACTCCTGCCGCTGGTCCAGACCGGCGCCGATCTGCTGGGCGGGACCGGGTCGCTGCCGGACAACGATCCGGACTGCGGCCAGTACGACAGTCAGTCCGAGGCCCAATCGGCCTACGACGACGATCCATTCGACAACTCGAACCTGGACCTCGATTTCGATGGAGAAGCCTGTGAGGACTTCTTCGCACCCGCCGGGACGCCTGAGCCGACGCTGTCCGACATCGACTTCTCCAGCGTCGTCTCCTACGGTCAGGTGACGTACCAGGGCGACGGATTCACCGCCTCCGAGGGGCTGTTCCTCCTGTCGCCGGCGAGCTAGCTGTCGGACGCTCCAAGAGTGTCGCGCCGCTCAGACGTCCAATCGATGCCCGGCGGGTCCTGGACTGCCGGGCATCGCCCTGTCCCGGAAACCATCGCCAGACGAGACAGCGGGTCACGTCCGCGTAATCGGGCCGTCCATGGCTTCCTGATGGGCTGATCGACTCAGGGCGATGGGCAGGAGCAGGGGTTGGAACCTTGACAGCGACCGGGCAGATTGGCTATCCTTAGCGTATTAGCACTCTCCTCATGAGAGTGCTAACGAGGGGTCAGGACTGGTGTCGGACAAGAATTTCAATGCTCGGGGAGACCATCCCGGCAACCAATCGACACAACAGCCGGGGATGGCCGATCGACTCAGGGCGCTCCCGCCCGGGACGGTCGGCTCGGTTCGCGTCGGACGGACGACAGTCTCCGGGGTGCTTCCGCTAATGCCGGGGCGCCGGCGACACAGCCCACTCTCGACCGAAACGTCGTGGGTCGACGCTGGCGCGTTCAGCAACGCGGTGATCACCGGACGGCAGCGGGGCATCCTCAAGCTGATCGTCCAGGAATACGTCCAGAGCGGCCGACCGGTCGGCTCGAAGGCGCTGACCGAGAAGTACGTTCTCGGCTATTCGTACGCGACGATCCGTGGCGAGATGGCGGAACTTGAGACCAACGGCTTCCTCCAGTCGCTCCACACGTCGGGCGGCCGCGTACCGACCGACCTCGGCTACCGGTACTTCGTCCACATGCTGATGGACGCGCCGGAGTTGCCGTCGGGCGACCAGATCACGATCCGGCACCAGTTCCGACAGGTCGAGGCGCAGCTGGAGCAGTGGGTCGAACTCGCCGCGGTCGTCCTGGCCGAGAGCGCCCGGTCGGTCTCGGTCGTGACGGCGCCACGGCCGGCCGTGGCCCGGCTCCGGCACCTGGAGATCATCTCCCTCCAGCCGCGGCTCGCCCTCCTGATCCTCGTGACGCAGGACAGCATGGTTCGGCAGGTGATGCTTCGCTGGCCCGAGGACGCCGCCCAGTCCGAACTCAGCCGGCTGGCCGACGAGCTGGTCGAGGAGTTGCGCGGGCTGACCGGTTCGGAGGTCGACGCCCGGATCGCTGACGGGACCGGCGCGAAACGCTTCACGCTCGAGCGGATCGCGGCCACCCTCAACGGCCTTGATGCGGTTGAGCAGGTCGAGATCCGGCACTCGGGACTGGAGAATGTTCTGACGCAGCCCGAATTCGCCGGCGCCGAGTCGCAGGCTCTGCTCGAGATCCTGCGCGGCGGTGGCTTCCTCAGCGCGATGTTGCCGCAGCTCGAGAGCGGTTCGGGCGTCCAGGTCTTCATCGGTGATGAGAACCCGACCACCGAGCTGCGGCGCTTCGGAGTCGTCCTCGCGGCCTATGGGGTCGACGGGGAAGTATCCGGCCTGTTGGGCGTGCTCGGACCGACCCGGATGGCCTATGGCCGCTCGATCTCCTCGGTTCGGTACATGGCCCAACTCATGAGTGGACTCGTCTCGGATCTCTATGGCCGGCAGGCCGATGACCAACGCGGTGAAACGCAACGATGAAGGACGGTGACGTGAGCGATAGCAGACAGACCCTACCCGACGACCTAGAGCCGACGCTCGACGATCTCGCGGCGGAGGAGGCGATGGTGAACGGCGAGATCCTCGCCGAGGCGGAAGCGGCCGTCGACCTCGACGCGCTTCTGGTGGAGCGCGACTCCCTGCGGGATCAGTTCGCCCGAGCCCGGGCGGATTACCAGAATCTCCGGCGACGGGTCGAGCAGGACCAGATCTCGGCCCGTCAGCAGGCGGCCCGGGACATCCTGATGCAGCTCCTCCCGGTGGTGGACGATTTCGACCGGGCGATGGTGAACGCGCCGGACGGCGCGGAGCAGCAGACCTGGGTGTCCGGGACCCGCATGGTCGGCAAGAAATTGCTGAGCGTGCTGGAGCGGTACGGCGTACGGAAATACGAGTCGGTCGGCGCGCCGTTCGCCCCGAAGTTTCACGAGGCGGTCGCCACCGACGGGGACGGTAGTCATGTCATCGAGGCCTATCAGGAGGGCTACACCCTCGGTGATCAGGTCCTCCGGCCGGCGATGGTCCGGACCGGTGACAAGCCGCCGCCATCCGGTGACGAGCCCGTCGCATAACCGGCACCGGTGAGTCACACCCCGCGGCCAGACTCAACCGGACCGTCCTTCCAGAGTTCATCAGACCGCTTTCAGCAAGCAGACATCAGGTTGGAGAGGAATCCCAATGCCACGTACGATCGGAATCGACCTCGGCACCACGAACTCGGTCATGGCCACCATCGAGGGCGGCGAGCCCATCGTGATCCCGAACGCCGAAGGTGAGCGGATCACCCCGTCGGTAGTCGCGGTCACCAGCGGCGGCGAGGAGCTCGTCGGGCGGTTCGCCCGCCGGCAGGCCGTCACGAACCCGGAGAACACCGTCTTCTCCGCCAAGCGCTTCATGGGCCGCAAGTACGACGACCCCAGCGTCCAGCGTGACGCCAAGCTCGTCCCCTACAAGCTGCAGAAGGCGCCAAACGGCGACGTGCAGATCCGGATGGGCGACCGCTGGCTGAGCCCGCAGGAAATCTCCGCCAAGATCCTCGGCAAGCTCAAGCGCGACGCCGAGGCATTCCTCGGTGACATGGTCGACAAGGCCGTCATCACCGTCCCCGCCTACTTCGACAACGCGCAGCGCGACGCGACCAAGGACGCCGGCCGGATCGCTGGTCTGGAAGTCCTCCGGATCATCAACGAGCCGACCGCCTCGGCGCTGTCCTATGGGCTGGACAAGAAGGGCGACGAGAAGATCGCCGTCTTCGACCTTGGCGGCGGCACCTACGACATCTCGATCCTCGATCTCTCCGACGGCGTCTTCCAGGTCATGGCGACCAACGGCGACACCCACCTCGGTGGCGACGACTTCGACCAGGTGATCATCGACTTCCTCGCCGACGAGTTCAAGAAGTCCGACGGGATCGACCTGCGCAGCGACCGGATGGCCCTCCAGCGGCTCAAGGAAGCCGGCGAGAAGGCCAAGATCGAGCTGTCCAGCACGCAGCAGACGGACATCAACCTGCCGTTCATCACGGCCGACGCCTCCGGGCCGAAGCACCTCAATGTCTCCCTGTCGCGGTCGAAGCTGGAGCAGTTGGTCAACCCGCTGGTCGAGCGGACGGTCGGGCCAATGGAAAACGCGCTGCGTGACGCCGGGCTGAAGAAGCCGCAGATCGACGAGGCGCTGCTGGTCGGTGGCCAGACGCGAATGCCGTCGGTTCAGCGTCAGGTGACGCAGTACTTCGGCAAGGAGCCGAACCGCGGCGTCAACCCGGACGAGGTCGTCGCGATCGGCGCGGCGATCCAGGCCGGTGTCCTCGGCGGCGAGGTCAAGGACATCCTGCTGCTGGACGTCACTCCGCTGACGCTGTCGATCGAGACGCTCGGAGGCGTCGCGACGCCGCTGATCGAGCGCAACACGACGATACCGACCCGAAAGAGCCAGATCTTCACGACGGCGGCCGACAACCAGCCGCAGGTTGAGGTCCACGTCCTCCAGGGCGAGCGGCCGATGGCGACCGACAACAAGTCGCTCGGGCGCTTCATCCTCGACGGCATCCTGCCGGCGCCGCGGAACGTACCGAAGGTCGAGGTGACCTTCGACATCGACGCCAACGGGCTCGTGAACGTCTCCGCCAAGGACCTCGCGACGAACAAGGAGCAGAAGATCACCATTACGGGGTCGTCCGGTCTGAGCGAGACCGAGGTTCAGCGGATGGTCCAGGAGGCCGAGAGCAACGCCGAGACCGACCGCCAGCGGCGCGAGGGCATCGAGCTGCGCAACCAGGCCGAGAGCATGGTCTTCCAGGCCGAGAAGACGCTGAGCGACTACGGTGACCGGATCCCGAGCGAGATCAAGGCCGAGGTCGACGAGAAGGTCGCCACGGTCAAGGACATCCTCGAGAAGGACCGCGAGAACATCGAGCGGCTTCGCCCGGCCTACGATGAGCTGGTCCAGTCCCTGACCAAGGTCGGCTCGTCGATGTACGAGGCGGCCGGCGGGAACGAGGACGGCGCGGCCGACTTCGGCGGTGCCCCGGACGGCGCCACCGGCGAAACTGCTGACGACAGCACGGTCGAGGGCGAGTTCCGCGAGGTCAACACCTCCGAGTCCCGCAGCTAGATTCGACATGGACGGCAGACAGGGCGGCATCGGGAACACCGTGCCGCCCTGTCGCGTTTTTCGGCTGGCATGATAGTCTCGTCCTCCATCGATCGAGCGGGACGAGAGGATAGTGGGATGATCCGGACCGCCGTTGAATCGGACGTCGAGGCGATCGCCCACGTCCATGTCGCGTCGTGGCGGGAAACATATCCCGGCATCATGCCGCAGGAAATCCTCGACGGTCTGAGGGAGGAGCAGCGAGTCGACCAGTGGCGCCGCTGGTTCCTGCCCGACCGGCCGCTGCGTGAGGCGCTGATCGTCTGCGAGGACGCCGGCGACGTTGTCGGCTTCGCGTCCGCCGTCATTCCGCCTGAAAGCAGCGAGGCCGAACTGCTGACCCTCTATCTCTTGCGTCGGGCGAAGGGACGTGGGCTCGGTCGTATATTGATGGAGGATATCGCCGTCAGGATGCGAGGACAGGGCGCGACGTCCCTCATGTGCTGGATGGCTGTCGGCAACCCGACGGCCGGGTTCTACGAGCACATGGGTGGAGATATTGTCGAGACCAAGGCCAAGCCGTTCGGACCATTCTTGATCAATGAGGTCCTGTACCGCTGGGAAGAGATCGGACACCTCGTGTAACGACGACGAGCGGAACGACCTGGGGCTTGAAGGCAGAGGGAGATTATCCAAATGGCTACGATTCAATTGAACATGGTCGGCCTGATGGTGCAGAACATTGCGGCGTCGCTGGCGTTCTATCGACGGCTCGGTCTGGACATTCCCGCGGAGGAGGACGACAAGCGGTTCGTCCTGCTTCGGATGCCCAGTGGAGTGAGCCTGTTCTGGGATACTGTCTTCGCGGACGCCCATGATGCCGACCGCGAACCGCCGAGCGGCGGGTACCGGAACATGCTGGAGTTCTTCCTCGGAAGCGAGGAGGCCGTCGACGCAATGTACGCTGACCTGACGTCGGCCGGGTACCGCGGTCGCAGCGCTGGTCAAGCCAAGGCGACCGGGCCGTACGCCGCCCTGGTAGAGGATCCTGACGGAAACGTTGTCCTGCTCACGGCCGAACTGGTCGTCGAGTGAGCCGGATGCCGTTCGTGAAGCGGGACCCGATGGACACGCTGTCAGGCTACCTTGTGACGCCGCTCGGCTTCTGGAGCCGGGGCCGTCGGGTCGGGGTGGCGTCGGGGCGGATCTGGTAGTTGAACTTGGTCCGCATCGCCTCGAAGAAACTCTGGGTCTCGAAAACGATCAGCCGGAACATGTTTCGCCCCAACTGGACGTGGACGACGTCGTTCTGCTGGAGCGGCGTGGTCGGGCGGCCATCTATGATGAGCTGGGCGCCGTGCTGGTTGGTCAGCAGGAGCTCGATCTCGGTCTGCTCGGCGACGACGATCGGCGTCCGCATCGGGGAGTGGCAGGAGATCGGGACGATCGTGAAGCCGCGGACACCGCCCGTCAGGATCGGCCCGCCGGCCGCCATGCAGTAGGCGGTGCTGCCGTGGGCGGTCGAGATGATCATGCCGTCGCCGGGGTACGTGTTGACGTAATGCCCGTCGACGTAGACTTCGACCTCGACCATCCGGTTGCCGCTCCGGATGACGACGTCATTGATCGCCCAGCCCTCGTCCGAGACCTTGCCCTCCCGGAGCAGGGACGCCGCGAGGGTGGCGCCGTCCTGCACCTGGAATTCGCCGGCGATGAACGCCTCCATCGCCGCCCGCCAGTCGCGCTGCTCGACGGAGGCGAGGAAGCCGACCTTGCCGAAGTTGATCCCGAGGATCGGGATGTTCGGGTAGCGGTTGGCGCAGCGCATCATCAGACCGTCGCCGCCGAGGACGATGATCGCGTCGAGCAGGCCGAACTGGCCCAAGTTGAGCGTTTCCTCGTCCAGGATCTCGTAGCGGTGCTCGCGCAGGAACGCCTGGACGTCGCCCGCCAGCCCCGCCGCGTTGTGCTTGCTCTCCGCGACGATGAACCCGACCATCCTTGTCGACTGCATCCTGCGTTCTCCGGGTGTCGTCATTGATCGGTCCAGGTCGGGGTCAGGTAGGTCGTGCGGTCCTCTTCGGCCTGGAACTGATAGAGCGCGGCGGGCCGATGGCTGCCATCGCGCCGCTGGCCGTCGGTCTGGGCGAGGATCCCGGTCGCCATCATCCGGCGACGGAAGTTGCGCTTGTCCAGTGCCTGGCCCAGGATCGTCTCGTAGACGCTCTGCAGTTCCCGCAGGGTGAAGGTGCTTGGCAGGAGATAGCGTCCGATGTTGGTGTAGCCGAGCTTCGCCCGCAGGCGAACGACGGCGTACTCGACCACGCTCCGATCGATGCGCGACAGCGCCGGCAGGTCGTTCACGTCGGCCCAGGCGCCGGAGACATCGGGCGGACCACCGGGACCGGACGAGAGCAGCGCCATGTAGCCCACCACGACCTTCCAGGAGCCCCGCGTCGACTGGTCGACGCTCATGCTGTAGAGCTGCTCGAGGTACTGCTCGGAGAGACCGGTCGCCCGACGGGCGATCGCCCGGGCGGTGGCATCGAGGTCCTGCTGGAGCTCCGGTCGACCGCGCGGCAGGCCGATGGCATGGGCGCTGGCCCCACCGGGCTCGCGCCCGGTCAGCGCAGCCAGCAGGCGGTCCTGGTCACGGGTCAGGAGCACGACGCGGAGGTCGACCTCGGGGCCCTGCGCCGCCTCTCTTCTCAGCGGTTGTCCGCCAGCCGGAGACCGCCCGTCCTGGGGTTGTCTGGCCATCGGACCTCCATCACCTGGCTCGTCTCGCGTCCGGACAGTGTACCCCTCAGGCAGTAGGGTCGGTAGAATCATCGCGGCATGGCGGTGGCCAGCGTACCCCTCGCCTTCGGGAGTGCCGGGCCATTCGTCCGCACGGTTGCGTTCAGAACGCGGGAGCAGGAGCAGATATGGCCGGGATCGACGTCGTCCGCGGAATCGAGCAGAGTGGTGTCGTCGCGGTCGTCCGGCTGGAGGACCTGTCGGATGCCGTCAGTGTTGCCCGCTCGCTGGCGAAGGGGGGCGTGCGTGGCATCGAGTTCACCTTTACCAATCCAAAGGCCGCTCAGGCCATCACGGCGGCCCGAGAGGCCATGGGCGACGACGCCCTGATCGGTGCCGGAAGCGTCCTCGACGCGGAGACGGCCCGGATCGCGATCCTCGCCGGCGCTCAGTTCGTGGTGACGCCGGTCACGCGGGTCGAGACGATCCAGCTCTGCAACCGGTACGGCATCCCGATCATGAGCGGGGCCTTCACGCCGACCGAGATCCTGACGGCCTGGGAGGCGGGGTCGGTGATGGTCAAGGTCTTTCCGGCGACGGCGCTCGGCCCCGGCTACCTCAGGGACGTCCGAGGTCCGCTGCCCCAGATCAAACTGATCCCGACCGGCGGCGTGTCTGTCGACAACGCGGGGGACTTCATCCGGGCCGGGGCGTCGGCTGTCGCGCTCGGCTCGGCTCTGGTCGATCCCAGGCTGGTCGCCGCCGCGGCGTGGGACGATCTGACGGCTCGGGCCAATGCGATCCATGACGCCGTCGCGACTGCCAGGACCGGTAGGTGATGAGGTTGATCGCTCGCCCACAGGTATCGGCCCCGAAGGGATCGAGTCAATGACACTCGATTCGACGTTGGCGGCCAACGGCGACGATCCGATCGCACGGCGTGCGCTGGTGTCTGATCTGTCGGGACCAATGTCGTTCTGCCGGTTCGTTTACGGCGGGTCGGCTGGCGGCCGCTCACGGGCTCAACGGACGATCAGGCCCAGATATCCTCGGGCCTGATCGCCGCCAGGATCGTGTCAGTCGTCTGAGCCGCCACCGAGGTCCAGTCGCCAGCCAGGAGCCATTCGCCCCGGGCGATCAGCTCGTCGGCGTCGCCTGGCTTGGTCGCCACGTAGCGGACGGTCCCCTCGGCATCGATGTACATATGGGTCGGGAAGTTTCGCGTGTCCCACGTCTCGCCGAAGATGTTCAGGTCCGGGATGTTGTAGATGGTGAACGTCCCACCGTTGGCGACCGCGAAGTCGTTCGAAGTTGCCCACGATTCCTTCGCGCTGATGGCGAGCAGGACCACGCCCCGCGGCGCGAGTGCCTGGTAGGCGGCTTCAACCTCCGGGAACTCGGCCTGGCACGGTGGGCACCAACTCCCCCAGAAGTTGATCCAGACCGGCCGGCCGCGGAAGCTGCTCAGGAAGACCGTCTGGTCGTCAGGGCCAATCATGCCGAGGGTCGGGGCGGTCTCACCCGCTTTGGGCAAGTATTGGCGGGCGACACCGCCGCTGCCGATCTCGGCGAACCCGATCCGGCCACCGACCAGCCAGGCGCCGCTGATGATCGCCAGCGCCAGGATCAGGCTGATCGCGACCTGGATCCGGGTCAGCGAGCCGCCAGACCGGCTGGGCGTCAGCTCGGAGAGGCGGACGTCGTCCCGATTGCCGGAGGGCGGGATCGAGGGGCGGGGTGCGGAGGTCATGGGCGGTCCTGCATTTCCGTGGTGATCAGACACCACCGTAGGCGTGGAGGCCACCAAAGACGTAGTTGCCGAAGTAGGTGAACATCACGGCCGCGAAGCCGACCACCAGGATCAGGGCGCTGCCCCGACCACGCAGGCCGCGCAGCGAGCGCGTGTGCAGGTAAACGGCGTAGATTAGCCAGAGGAACAGGGCCGCGGTTTCCTTCGGGTCCCACTGCCAGTAGGCGCCCCAGGCCCGGTTGGCCCAGATCGCCCCGAGGATCAGTGTCATCGTCATCAGCGGGAAGCCGATCGAGACGGCCCGGTAGCCAAGATCGTCGAGCAGGTCGGCGCTGGGCAACCAGCTGATCCGGCGGCGCTCGGCGATCAGGAACAGCACCGCCGAGCCGAAGGCGACCGAGAAAGCGGCGTAGGCGGCGATCGCCGATCCCACGTGGAACCAGAGCAGCGGACCGCTCTGGAGGGCCGGGATGACCGGGTTGACCTCCCGCATCCAGGCCGGAAGGGACCAGACGTAGAGGGCCATCAGCAGCGTGACGGGCAGGATCACCGCTCCGACCTGCTTGACGCGGTAGAAGCGCTCCAGAAACAGGTAGATCAGCGGCAGAACCAGCACGAAGATCATGCTGAAGTCGTACATGTTCGTCGGGCCGTGGCGGGTGGCCGAGAAGCGCAGCCCGACGGCGAGGGCCTGGAAGGCGACGACGAACCAGCCCAGCAGCGTCGCGAACCGACCGATCCCAATGGGCGATGGGCCGGTTGAGAAGTCGGTCACGGAGCCCGGCATCGTCGCGGTCATGCTCGAACCGGTCGTCATGGCAAGCTCGCGGCGGCTGACCCGGACGAAACCGATCCCATAGGCGAGGTAACAGATGGCGGCGGCAACCAGCGCGATTGAGGTCGCCGTGAAGCAATAGAACGAGAGCTTGACGAGAGCGTCCATGCGCGCTGGTCCTCGCAGGTGGTGCGCGTCGGGTCGGTAGGCAGGGCCGATGGGAAGCAGCGGTTTCGTTGCGAGAGTATAGGACTCGGCGCCGGATCGGTGCCGGTTGGCCATGATTGGCTGCCCAAGGTCTGCTCGTCCGGTTGGTCAGAGGGTCGCCTGCGCGGCCGCTCGGTCGGGCGCTTCACTCAGACGGACCGCGTCACCATGGCGCTGGCGGAGGTCCTCGACGAGGTCGACGAAGTCGCGCTTGCCGCTCCAGTCCCGCCTGGCGAGGGGGGCGAGGGCGGCGACGGAGCGGCCTTCGGCGCCCGGTGAGACGATCGCCCGGACGCGACGGAGCGGGAAGTAGAAGATGGCGATCAGCCCGGCGATCCCGATCACCGCCGCCACGCCGAAGATCCAGAGGCCGGGGTAGTAGGCGATTTGCAGGACCGAGTAGACGCCGTAGCGCTCGAACCGCACGGTGAGGTCGCCGAGCTGGCCGGGGTGGCGTGGGTCGATGACCGCTGTCGGCGGCGTGGTGCCGGGGATCATGTCGTCGCTCCGGGCCTGGACGAAGAGCTGCTCGGCTGACAGACCGAGCGTGTCCAGGTCGGGCTGGTTGGCAATGTCCCGGTCGGAGGCGATCAGGTTGAGCGTCACGTTCGTGCCCGGGATTGCCTGACGCCCGGCCGGTGCGTCGGGATTTCCGGACGCCGTGTACTCGCCCAGGGTCACTGGTCCGTGGAACAGGTCGTTCCCGGCCCCGTCGGTGACCCGCAGGCTGACGTTGTAGCCGAAGCCCGACTGGTAGATCGAGACGCCGCCCTCGCTGACCGGCTGGTTGGGCTCCACCAGGCCACTCCGGACCTCATCGCCCTCACGGATGAGGGTGACGTCGCTCTGGTAGAGGGACGCGGTGCCGTCCTGGTAATAGTCCTCATTGAAGCTGTTTAGCCGGACGCTCAGGTTCGTCCCGCGGCCGATCGGAACCGTCGATCCCTCCGGCACGACGAACTGAACGTCGCGGAAGCCAAACTGGGTGACGACGATCCCTCCGACGACGACCATGACGAGGCCGATATGGAATGGGAACGTCCCAAGCTTGCCCCAGCGGTTCCGGTCGGCATAGAGGTGAACGTCGTCGCTTACGCGAGCCGTCAGGACCCGGTAGCGCCGCTTCTTCAGGGCCGAGCGAAGTTCGTCGACCACTCGTTCCGGCGACATCGTCAGCTCGATCGTAGCGTGGGGCGCCGTGCCGCGGATGAAGCCGCGCGAGGTCGTGATTGTCGGCTGGACGATCGTCCGGTACATGCCGCCGATTCGGTTGAGCATCCCGCCGATGATGATCGCGACACCGAGCACGGCGAGCGTCCCGGTGTATAGCCAGGAGCCGAAGACATCCCAGTCGTACCAGGCATCGACCAGATCGCGCAGGGCGGGAACCCGGCTCGCCAGGCTCTCCGGGACGCCGCTGCCCCGCAGGGTGCCGATCAGGGTCAGGAGGGCCAGGAAGGCGATCTCCCAGATCGCGGCCCGAACCGACGAGAAGAACCGCCAGATCAACCCGACCGTTCCCTCCAACAACCCGACCCGCGGCCTGGTTCCGATCGTGGGCTGAGCCATGTTGCGGACGGGCGGTGAACCAGTCAGGTGATCGGTTGGCGGGGAGGGAATGTCGACCATGGCTGCCTCGGATCAGGGGAAGAGCGAAGAGGGACGAGCAAGGTGCCTAGACGTCTGGTTCCCAGGGCAACCACGGCGCGACGCGGACGAGCTCGACGAACAACTGCTCATAGATGCCAAGCAACATGATCGCCCCGACGCCGATCAGGATGGCGCCGCTGACCATCATCACCGCGCCCATCCGCCGGTTGATCGCCCGGATCAAGCCGCGGGACGAGCCCAGCGTCGCGGCGACGAGCAGGAACGGGATGCCGAGACCGAGACTGTACGTGACGAGGAGCAGACCCGCCCGGCCGACGTCGCCGGTCGAGGCCGCCATCGAGAGGATGATCCCGAGGATCGGGCCGACGCAGGGCGACCAGCCCGCGCCGAAGGCGAGCCCGATCACGAACGATGACGGAACGCCGACCGCGCCTCCCTCTGTGTCGAACTGACGCGTCCGGTCGAGGAACGGGATCCGGATTAGCCCGAGCTGCCGCAGGCCGATCAGGACCAGCAGCCCCCCGCCGAGCCGGACCAGCCAGACGCGGTACTCGGCGACGACCTCACCGGTCGAGACCAGCGCCCCACCCGCTCCAAGCGCGACGCCGAGCAGGACGAAGACGACCGAGAAGCCACCCACGTACGCGGCCGCGTTGGCGATGATCGGTCCGCGCCGGACCGTCTGACTGTCAGAGACGGAGACGCCGGCGATCCGGGCAAGGAAGACCGGCACCAGCGGCAGGACGCAGGGCGACGTGAACGAAAAGATTCCCGCGACCAGCGCGGCGAGCCAGGAGACATCGTCGACCATGGCGCAACCGTAGTGCGTCGCGGTGGCAGCGTCAATCCGGGCCCATGGTGCGGCCCGGAAGCCGTTCCCGGACCAGCCAGCCAGGGAGCTCCGACCGGCCATGCACAGGCGCCCGCCGCTCGATCACGACCCGAGATCTGCGATACTGTAGACATAAAGACGTCGTCTGTGGTCTTCGACGAACGGGGGGACAGCGGCAGTGACAGACGAGAACCGGACGGCTCCGGCACCTGGCGATACACTCGCCGCCCGACTGCGGCCACCACTCAACGAGCGGCTCTACCGGACCGAGGCGATCGTGCTCGCCCGGATGAATCTCGGCGAGGCGGACCGGATCTTCACCCTCTTCACCCTCAACTACGGCAAGCTCCGGGTGATCGCCAAGGGTGTCCGGAAGTCGCGCAGCCGTCTCGGACCGCACATGGAGATCTTCACCCGCTGTCAGCTCAACCTGACGCGCGGCCGGGATCTCGACGTCGTCACGTCGGCCGAGACGGTCGACGCCTACCCGCCGCTCCGGGACGATCTCGATGTCCTTGGCCATGCCAGCCATCTCGTCGAGCTGGTCGCCCGGCTGACGGAGGACCGCCAGGAGCAGCCGCCGGTCTACGACCTGCTGTGCGGCTCGCTCCGGCTGCTGGCGGACGGGGTCGATCCATTCGCCGTTACGCGGCACTTCGAGTTCATGCTGCTCGTCACGCTCGGCTATCGGCCCGAGCTCTACCGCTGTCTGGAGTCCGGCGAGCCGCTGGAGGCGACGACCAACGTCTTCAGTTCGAACCGGGGCGGGATGCTTTCGATGGCGTGCCGCGGCTCCGATCCGCGGGCGGTGCCGGTCTCGCTCAATACGCAGAAGTACCTGCGGGAGCTGGACCGGAACGGGCTCGGCAACATCGTCCGGGTCCGCGTTCCCGCCGATACGAAGCGCGAGCTGGAGGCCGTGCTGGGCGGCTACCTTCGCCACCTGACCGAGCGTGATCTCAACAGTCTCGATGTCTGGCGTCAGATGCAGCGCTCCCTGCCATCGCGGCCGGCTGTTGGTGAGATCGGTCGTGATGGGACCGGCTGAAGGCCATTCGATTCGACGATAGGTGCCAGTTTTCCGATCTCGCCGCCGCCGCTTTTCGTCACGACGCTGGCCACCAATATCGTTTAGCTGGACCCTTCAACGCTTGGTAGGAGTTACCGAATTGGCCGTCACCGCACAGTTTTTCTGACGCCGGCCTGTGGTCCGGACGGAGTTCGGTTTGGGAAAAGCCCGGAACTCCAAATGGTCATGCTGACAACTCACACCCAGCGTTTCAGGGCCGGTTGTCTGCGTCATCGGCGTCGCCGCGTCTCATCCTGGGCAGCTCCCGATTCAGGCTCGAAACCATCGAGGAGATCCATTGCCAGCGTCAGTTCGGAAGGCTTCAGCCGGTCCTGTTCGATCGCGCGTCGGACGAGATCGGGACGAAGCGCGACGGTGTGCCGAAGGGACTGCTCACGGCGCCAGGCGGCAATGCGGGCGTGGTGGCCGCTGAGCAGGACCTCGGGGACCGGCAGGTCGCGAAAGACGGCCGGACGGGTGTAGTGGGGGTACTCGACCAGGCCGTCTTCGAACGACTCCTGCTCGATGCTCTCGTGGTCGATCACGCCCTCGACCAGCCGCGAGACGGCGTCGATCACGATCATCGCCGGCAACTCACCGCCGGTGAGGACGTAATCACCGACCGTCACCGGCTCGGCGGCGAGAATCTCGGTGACCCGCTCGTCGATACCCTCGTAATGCCCGCAGATCATGACGATCTGGCCGGCAGCGGTCAGTTCGCGGGCCATCAACTGATCGAAAGGTCGTCCACCGGCCGCCATCAGCAGTACGCGGCGGGCGGCTCGGACCGGCAATGACTCCACAAGCTCGACCACCGGCTGGGCCCGCATCACCATTCCGGCGCCACCGCCATAGGGGGTGTCGTCGACGGTCCTGTGGCGGTCGGTGGTCCAGTCTCGGATGTCATGCAGAGAGAGCTCGATCCGGCCATCGTCCTGTGCCCGCCGGAGGATGCTCTCGTTCATTGGCCCGGCGAACATCCCGGGAAAGAGGGTTAGGACATCGAACCGGAGAGGCGCCACCTTCGCCGTCTCGTCGAGTCTTGCGTCGTAGTCGGTTCCATCAGGCATCGACGATCTGCCCGGATCGACTGGCCTCCCTTGCCAGCCGTAGCAGGGCCGGACCGGCATCGACGAGATTCGTCAGCGTCAGGTCAGCCGGGACGCCGCCCGGGTCGGGCCGATCGCCCCGCACCCACACGGTCCGCTGACCGGCCGCCCGAGCACCCACGACGTCGAAGCGGAACGAGTCGCCGACGTGGACGACGGCTGCTGGCTCCACTCCGAGACGCCGGGCCGACGCCTCGTAGATGCCCGCGTGTGACTTGTAGTACCCAGCGTCAGCCGATGTCAACACGTCGGAGAAGTCGCCGAGGATGCCGAATCGGTCGAGCGACCAAAGCAGGAACGGGGTGTAGACGGCGCTGGAGACCACACCGAGCCGGACGCCCGCGTCACTGAGAAACCCGATCGTCTCGACCACGCCTGGCAGCGGCACGACCGCGTCGTCGAACGTTTCCGACATCAGCTCGTCAACCCTCGTCCGAATGTGCTCGGCTGGGACGGCGAGTCCGAGCTCCGGAAGGATGGTCGCGAGGCAGGCAACGGCGTCCTGCTCGATACCGATCCTGCCGATCTCGTCCCGGAGCGCGGCGTAGGCGGCCCGCCCGGCCTCGAGGACCGTGGGCGAGGGGGCCTCCCCACCGGTGCGCCGGGCGTTCAAGCGCAGGAAGGCCGGCACCAGTTCGCGCACTTCAAGCTCGAACCAGCGGTCGCACCGGGCAAGGGTGTCGTGGAAATCGAAGGTGACCGTGACCGCCGGACCCATCATGGGCGTCCCTTCCCTGCCGACCGTCGGGATCCTGATCACGAGAGACCGTAGCAGACCATGTCGGTCGGGAACAAGCGGCCAGGCAATCAGTTCAGGAAGCGACTTGCCGGAAGGGAGACGACCCGGCGTTGGCTCGCCGCTCCGAAGCGATGACACGCGAGAAGATATCGACCACGATCGGGTCGAACTGGCGGCCACGCTCGGCGCGCAACTCGGCCAGCGCCTCGCTGTGGCCAAGGGCCCGGCGGTAGACCCGGTCGTGCGTCATCGCGTCATAGGTGTCGGCGACCGCGATCAACCGTGCTCCAAGCGGGATGCCTGGACCGACCAGACCGTCCGGATATCCGGCGCCGTCCCAGCGCTCGTGGTGGTGGCGAACGATCGGGGCGGAGGCCTCCAGACCGTCCATCTGGCGGAGGATCGCCTCGCCGATGGTGGCGTGACGCTGCATGACCTCACGCTCGTCGCTGGTCAGAGCGCCGGACTTGAGCAACGCCTGATCGGGCGTGGCGACCTTGCCGATGTCATGGATCAGGGAGGCAGTCAGGATCGCCTCGCGCTCGAACGGAGCGAGCTCCGGCACGCCGTCCAGCATCCGGGAAACGAGGGCGAAGACACGGGCGGAGTGCGCCGATGTGTCCGGGTGGCGGTGGTCCAGAGCCGCGACCAATCCCTCGACCGCTCGCCCGGCGTTGGCGCGGCCGCGGTTCACGATCCTCGCCATCACACTCAGGCAGATCAGCACGCTCAGCAGGCAGACCGCGGTGAAGGCCACATGCCGCTCCGGGAGGATCGTGCCGATTGTCACGGCGATGACGGTGATCGGGGCGACGACGAGCAAGGCGTCCCGCCGGGTGAGCGTATGGTCGCGGTATGCTGCGCCGGGGATTCGGCGGATAGCGAGGACGATGGTCAGGGCCAGGGCCGACCGAACGGTAATCGTGACCCAGTCTGGTCCCTCGCCGGCCCGTCCGGTGCCCTGCTCGACGGCCCAGAACCCGACGGCGGTGACCATGCTCGCCGAGATGTCCGTCAGCAGGCGATGGGCGGCGGACCAGCTCCGGACGGCCAGCAACAGGAGTGGACCGGTCGCAACCAGCGTAATGAGACCGGCGAGGGCCGGACCGGTCGTCGCGGCTAGCGCGATCGTCGCCGCGTAGAGGGCGATCGTAAGCGTCTGGCCCAGCGGTCCGCGCGGGGGAATGAACTCGGCAATGAAGATGGTGACGGTGATCAGGACAGTGACCGGAATGGCGACGTACAGGTCAGCCGGCGGGAGCGTGATCAGCGCGACGAGCTGGGCGAGCACACCGAGACCGACCAGCCCGACGACCTTCGAAGTCCCCAATGGTGTGGCTCGAGAGTGATTCCACTCGGCTGCGAGTCCCGGCCTGGTCTCACTCATTGGCACCCTGGTAACGCGATTCGAGTAGCTCATTAGGAATATAGTACTAGTACATACACTTGATCGCATAGTACTTCTGGTCAATTCATGCGCGAGACGTCATGTTTGCTGGAGACGTGGGCAACACCTTACTGCCGCCGGAACACATGTGACCAGTGGCGAACCGGCAACGCCCGTGACACATGCGAGTATCCAGAAAGGATGTCAAGACGCGGGACTGGTCGGGTCGGTGAGTGGTCCCAGCGAATTATCATGGGTCGAGTCCACGGAGCGACCAAGTCGCTCTCATCGCCGACGACCGTCCGGAGAGGCGCGATGCAGTTCACCATCGACGTGGCGATCGCGAAGACGCACAAGTACGCCAGCCGGGAGAGTGGCGATACGGCCGAGGTGATCGAGCGACCGTCCGGTGGCCTCACCCTCCTCGTCGTCGACGGGCAGGGCAGTGGACGAAGCGCCCGCGTGATCTCGCAGATGCTCGTCGCCCGTGCGATCGGCATGCTCAAAGACGGAGTCCGCGACGGAGCTGTGGCCCGGGCCGCCAACGACGTCCTGCTTGGCTACCGGCACGGTCAGGTCTCGGCGACGCTGGGGATGGTCTCCGTCGATCTCCCGGCCGACGAGATCATCGTGACGCATCATGGCGGGACACTCGGTGTCGCCCGGACATCGCGGGGAGTCGAACTCCTCCGGAGCGAGAGCCCGCCCCTGGGCCGGTACCGGTTGAGCCGTCCGGAAATCTGGAGGTTCCCGATCGAACCGGGGGCGCTGGTGATCGTCACCTCGGACGGCGTCAGCGGTTCCGGCCAGCGAATCGGCCAGCCGGCTCTTGATCTTCGTGCGTACGTCGCGGCCCTACCGAGGGCCGCGACGGCGCGAGAGGTCGCCGACGGGCTACTGGACCAGGCGATCCGGCGCGATACCGGCAAGCCGGCCGATGACTGCACCGTGGGGGTCGTCCGGATTGGACCAGCCGCCGACGGTACCGGTATCAGGACGATGATGGTGAATCTTCCGGTCGATTCGAGCGCCGGAACGTCGTGAGGGGAGGAGTGGATGTCGGACGCTGACCGACTCAAAGCCCAGGTCGAATCAGACCCGGCCGCTGAACCAGGAGCCCCGCCCGGCGACCGCTTCATGGGCGAACTCTCCGGCGAGATCGTCGTCGTGGGGCCATGTGCGTCCGGGAAGTCGACACTGGCCACTCGCCTGATCGAGCTTGGCTACCGGGCCCGGGTCGTCGGACAGGAGCATAGCGAGATCGGCCGTCTCTGGCAGCGCCATGATCCCGCACTTGTCATCGGGCTCCAGGCCAGCTTGGCGACGGTTCGCTCCCGTCGGGGTCGTGACTGGTCCGCCGCGGTCTACGAGCGCCAGCAGCGCCGGTTGAAGCCGGCCATGGCCGCCGCGACGGTCGTCCTCGATACGGGCGAGCTCTCGACCATGGCGACGCTGGCCGCCGCCGCCGCCGCGATCCGGGAGGCGGGTATCCACCCGGTCCAGGCTCCGGCGGCGGAATAGGGGACTGGCCCTCAGTTCGGCAGGAAACCCGAACCAGGGTGCTCGATCGGGGTTCCCGCCGCTCCAACCTGCGTCAGAAGACGGTGTTCCCGGCGGATGATCGACCGTAGCATTTCCAGACGAGCACCTGGCGTCGACACCTCGAGGAGTTGCTGCCGCTCCCAGGTATTGAGCCAGAGTGTCCGGCTGAGCAGGTACCCCAGGTCGGTCGGGTTGTCTGGCAGGCTCAGTTCGGGGATGGGCATGTTGCCGGCGCCCGCCGCGGCCGCGACGAGTCGCATCATCGCCGTTCGGGTCTGTTTGGCGAGTGACGCAAGTCCATCGTCGTCGTCCTCGTCGGCCAGCCATTCCACCCTGGCGACGAGATAGGCGCCACGCCAGTCGGTCTCGACGACCTGGAAGCGTTGCGCGCCACGGACGGCGATGTCGGCCCGGCCGTCGTCGTACTGGTGCATCCCGAGCAGCGTCGCGGATGTCCCGACTTCATGGATCTCGGGTTGGTCCCCGACCTCCCGACCGGTCCGGGTGAGGACGACCCCGAAGATGGGGTCGGACATGGCACGCTCATTCAATAGTTGCCGGTATCGCGCTTCGAAGATGTGAAGCGGCAGCGGCATTCCGGGGAAGAGCGGTGACGAGAGCAGGAAGAGTGGCAAGCGATCCCGCCGTTGAGCGGCGCCACCGCCCGTCCGTGCGTCCGACTCGTCATCCTGGTCGTTCGGTTTTGGGTTCATCTCGATGTCCTCTCGGTCGGTTGATTCGTCGGGATCACACGAAGCGTGACCGCAACGACGATTTGCCCTTGTCCGTCATCCGGGTGCGGGAGATGACCAGCGGGAGATGACCAGATCGATGCGGCCAAATACCTGCTGACCCGATGGCACTTCGAGCGGTATGCTTGGCGGCGGCATGGGCCGGAACGTCGTTCCGAGGTGATCTGACAGGTATGGTTATCCACGAACTCGGCCGTCGAACCGAAACGTCGAGCGATGGGCTGCGCATCCGCGCGCTGACCCCGGAGGACGTCTCCCGGCTACCACTCACGTGGTACCACCGGCATGACCGGGGCGAGATTCGCCGTCTGGTGCGCGGCTTTCCCGGTCGGTCGGTGTGGAACCCGGACACGGGTGAGTTCGCATTGATCGGGCCGTGGCGTCACCGGACCGATATCGTGCAGGTCGCGGAGCTCAGCGCCCAGCAGTCAGCGGTCGCCCTGATCGAATCCGCCGCGGCAGGAGCGGGCCGCCTCGGGGCTGATCTCCTCGTGATTCTTGAGAGCGATGAGCGCCGCCGGCCGTCGTTCTACGCCGCGATCGACTTCGAGCATCTCGAAGACGTCGTCACGATGGAGCTCGACCTGTTGCCGGATGACGTGGATACCACGACTGACCTGACATTCGTTCGCGTCCTCCCGGACACGCCCGGGTTCGCGGAGGTCCGGCGGATCGATGATGAGGCGTTCCCGTGGCTGTGGCGCAACGGGTTGATCGAGTTCGAGTCCTACATCCGGATGACCGACGTCCGAATCTACCTCGGTCTGATGGAAGGCCGGCCGATCTCCTATCACGGCGTTACCCTCTACCGGGGCTGGGGCCACCTGGACCGGATCGCCGTGCTGCCCGATGTCCAAGGGCACGGTGTTGGCTTTCAGACGCTCCGGCACGCCACCGCGGTGATGGCGCTGAGCGGCGCCGAAACCGTCGGCCTCAGTACCCAGGGGCACAACCACCAGTCCCGGCATCTCTACGAGCGGTTCGGTTTCATTCGGCAGGCATCCAACGATTACCGTATCTACGGCCGCTCCCTCGGCGAAGAGCCGCTGACCAGCCTGCTCCGGCGCGCACCGGATGACACACCCGTGGCGACAGACTGGGACCTGACGCGATGACGAGCACCTTTGGGCGACTGTTCCGGATCACGACCTGGGGTGAGAGTCACGGTCCGGCGCTCGGGGTCCTGATCGAGGGCTGCCCGGCCGGTTTGCCGATCACCGAGGCCGAGGTCCAGCTGGAGCTCGACCGGCGCCGGGTCGGCCAGAGCAAGGTCACGTCGCCGCGGAACGAGCGTGACCAGGTCCAGATCCTCTCCGGCGTCTTCGAGGGCGTCTCGACCGGGACCCCGATCTGCCTGATCACGTTCAACAAGGATCAGGATTCCTCGAAGTACGACAATCTGCGGAGCGTCTTCCGGCCGGGTCACGCTGACTTCACCTACTGGGCCAAGTACGGCCATCGCGATCACCGCGGCGGTGGGCGGTCGTCGGCCCGGGAGACGTGGGGCCGGGTCGCGGCCGGCGCGATCGCCCGGAAGATCCTCGCGACGGCCGGCTGCTCGGTGCTGGCCTACACCCGCGAGATCGGTGGGATCACTATGGAGACATTCGATGCCGACGAGATCGAGCGCAACCTCGTTCGCTGCCCGGATCCGGTCGCGGCCGAGCGGATGACCAACGCCATCATGGAGGTCAAGGCTGAGCGGGACAGCCTCGGCGGCGTCGTCGAGATCGTCGCCACGGGCGTGCCGGTCGGGCTGGGCGAGCCGACCTTCGACAAGCTGGACGCGCTGATCGGCCAGGCGATGCTGAGCATTCCGGCGACCAAGGGCGTCGAGATCGGCGGTGGGTTCGACGCGGCGCGCTCGCGGGGCTCCCTCAACAACGACACCTTCGAGGTCGTCGACGGCCGGATCCGGACGCGAACCAACTCCGCCGGCGGGTCGCTGGGAGGGATCTCGTCGGGTGAGGACATCGTCGTCCGGGTGGCGATCAAGCCGACCTCGTCGATCGAGCGCGCCCAGGCGACGGTCGACACGGAGGGGAACGAGACCAGCATCGTGATCGAGGGTCGCCACGACCCCTCGGTCGTCCCCCGCGCCGTCCCGGTCTGCGGCGCGATGCTGGCGATCACACTGGCCGACCTGCTGCTCGTCAACCGGTCGTCGCGACTGACCGGGAGCTACGAGGGGTTCTCGTAGTCCGAGGGTCTGACGCGCTGTCGTTCTCGAGGCTGGCCGTTCGTTGTCGCCGGACGATTGGCGAACGGACCCCACCCCAACCCCTCCCCATCTCGGTTCATTCCTTCGGTCTTCACCGGATGGAGAGGGGCTTCATGCTGGTCGCGCTGAAGCGCTCCGAGACCGACAGCCTCTTAGCTCCATGGCTCTCCCTCTCCATCCGGTGAGGCACCGCAGCGCCGAAATCGAGATGGGGAGGGGGTCGGGGGGTGGGGCTACTCGCCGACCACGACCTTCTGAATCAACCAGATGCAACCGACGTCATTAGAAATTAGGAAAGTCGGGGACTAATGGACTGCTTTCAGTCGGCCAGGGCGGGCTCGGCGGACTCCAGCCAACTGGCGGTGGCGAGCAGATCGGCGTCCAGCTCCGGATAGAGCGGGAAGGCGCGGGTCAGGGCGAGGACGCGGCTCCGGGCCTCGTCGATCACCCCGTCGGCAACGTCGATCTTTGCCTTGCTCGTCTTGCCGGAGGACGTTGTCGCCGGGCGAGTGTTGCGCAGGACCATCCCGATGATGGCGGCGATCTCCCGCATCTCGGCCAAACCCATCCCCAGCGTGGTCACGGCTGGGGTTCCGATCCGGAGCCCGCTGGTGTACCAGGGGCCGTTGGGGTCGAACGGCAGGCTGTTGCGGTTGAGCGTGACGCCGGCCCGCCGGACAGCCGATTCGGCCTGACGCCCGTTGAGTCCATACGACTTCTCGACGTCGATCAGGAGCAGATGGTTCTCGGAGGTGCCCGTGACGACGGACATGCCCTCCTCGACGCAGCCGGCCGCGAGGGCGGCGGCGTTCTCGACGATCTGCTGGGCGTAGGTCGCGAACTCCGGCCGGCTGGCCTCCCGGAAGGCGACCGCCTTGGCGGCGATCACCTGCGGCAGCGGCCCGCCCAGGATCGCGGGACAACCCTTGTCGACCCACTCGGCGAACTCCTGCTTGCAGAGCACGATTCCGCCACGGGGGCCGCGCAGGGTCTTGTGGGTCGTCGAGGTGACGATGTGGGCGTGGGCGACCGGATCGAAGTCGCCCGTGAAGACCTTGCCCGCGACGAGCCCGGCGAAGTGGGCCATGTCGACCATGAAGGTTGCCCCGACCTCGTCCGCGATCTCGCGCATCCGGCGGAAGTTGATCCGGCGCGGGTAGGCGCTGTAGCCGGCCAGCAGGATCAGCGGCCTGACTTCGAGCGCCTGGGTCCGGATCTGGTCGAGGTCGAGCAGTCCGGTCTCGTGGTCGACGGCGTAGGAATACGTCTCGAACATCCGGGCGGAGATGTTGTGCCGGTAGCCATGCGTGAGGTGGCCGCCCGAGTAGTAGTTCAGCGCGAGGAGGCGCTGGCCGTTGAGCTCGGCGCGGATTGCCTCCCACTGCTCGGGCGTCGCCTTCGACGGGTCCTCGAGGCCGAGGCGCTCGAGCGCCGGCGCCTGGACCCTGGCCGAGAGGATCGCCGAGAAGGCGACCAGATTGGCGTCGGCGCCGGAGTGCGGCTGGACGTAGGCGTGGTCAGCGTTGAAGAGGTCCTTCGCCAGCCGGACGGCCTCGGCTTCGATCAGGTCGACATTCTCGCAGCCGGCGTAGAACCGGTGGCCGGGATAGCCCTCGGCGTACTTGTCGCTGAAGAGATTGCCCTGCGCAAGTTGGGTGGCGAGCGAGCTGTAATTCTCGCTGGCGATCAACTTGAGGCTGGCCCGCTGATCCTCCAGCTCGCGGACGATCGCGGTGGCGGCGATCGGCGAGGCGGCAGCGACAGTGTCGAGCGCGGCGTAGTAGGCCGTCGCGGCGGTGTCGACCGCGTCGAGCTGGATCGAGTTGAGGTAGCGGCTCAGCAGGCCGGTTCTGATCTCCATGGTGCAGGTCCTCCGGGACGGGAATAGCGCGGATTCTGTCACCGTGATGCTACACCGCGAGGTGCTCGCGCTGCATCGCGAGTCCGGCCAGGTCGTCGTGAAAACCGGGGTGATGACTACTCGATGACGCGGGTCTGGAACCGGTCCGAAGGCGTCCGCTGGGCGGTCACGATCAGACGATCGCTGGCGTCAGTCAGCGGGTCCAGGTCGTAGGAACCGTAGATCTCGAAGTCGACCCAGCCGCAGAGTTCCAGCAGGAGCAGCAGTTCGGAGGGGTGGAGGTAGCGCAGGACGAAGCTGGTCGCCTCACGACGGATGGCGCCGTCCGGGCTGGCGATGTCGTACCAGATCGATGTTGCGATCGTCTGCTCCGCCGATGAGACGCGACGATCGCTGAACTTCATCACCCGCCGTCCATCCGGCAGCTCCCACTGCCCGTCGAGCGCCGTACCGGCCAGCGACTGGAGGTGTTCCGGGGTCGGATTGAGGACGTCGACGATGAGTTGACCGCGCGCATCGCAGACCTGCCGGGCGGCGCTCAGGATCGCGCGCTGCTCCTCTTCGTTCTTGGCGTGGAGGAGGCTGTTCAGACCGATGATGACGAGGCCGAACGGCCCGCCCGTAACGGTCGCGGCGGCCGTCATCCCGGCTTCGACCAGGTGATATGCCTGAGGCGATTCGAGGCCGGCCAGCGCGACTCTCGCCCGGTCGAGCATGGGGGCGGAGCGATCGAGGCCAGTGACGCGATGCCCATCGGCAGCGACAGGGGCGAGGATCCGACCGGTCCCGCAGGCAAGCTCCAGGATCGGGTCCCCGGTCGCACGAGCGAACTGCCGGTACATCTCGACATCGTCGTCGAACCGGGCGTGCTCGAGGTCGTATAGTTCCGCGATCGTAGCGTAGGCATCGGGTTGGGCACTGCCCAACGGACGCTCGTTCAACAGACGATCCACTGGCGGCCCTCCGGTCGGCTGCGGTCGGAGCATCGGTGTCAGACCGGCCGGTCGTCGTCGCCGCGGGCCTGCTCGATCGCCTCGTCCAGGCGCGCGACCGCGTCGCGCATCGCGTCCTCGATGACGAGGAACCCGTCCCGGATCGCCGTCTCGAACTCTGTGAGCCGCTTGTAGGCGAACATCTCGATCTCGCCGACGTTGCGGCGGCGCTCCTCGTCGGACCGTCGGAGGAGTTCCTCGCTCCGCTGCCGGGCCTCGTTCAGGATCCCTTCCTCTGACGCCCAGTACTCGCCCCGCTGCCGCGCCGTCGCCAGGATCTTCGCCGCCTCGCCCTGGGCATCGCCCAGGATCCGCTCCCGATCCCGCACCACCCGCTGGGCCTGGCGGATCTCGGACGGCACGGTCTCGTTCAGCAGGTCGACGAGGTCGAGGAACCGTCCTTCGTCGACGAGGATGTTGCGTGAGAACGGCATCCGGCGGCTTTCGCTCACCAGTCGCTTCAGCTCATCGATCAGCTCGACGATATCCGCCTGTGCGCCCTCGTACGGTGGATCGGTGGTGGTCATGCGGGTCCTGGAGTCCTCCTGCGGGAAGGTCCTGGCCGGAGCGAGCCGGTCAGGTGGTCGATGTCGTCGGTCGAGCTTGCCCGGTTCGGAGCCTGGCAAGTGCCCGGAGGACGTTCGGCGGAACCAGCCCGGTGACGTCGCCACCGAGGCTGGCGACCTCGCGGATGAGGCTCGAGCTGACGAACGCCTGCTGAGCGCTGGTCATCAGGCAGACCACCTCGATCTCTTCCGCGAGGTGATGATTCATGTGAGCGAGCTTGAACTCGTACTCGAAATCCGTCACGGCCCGGAGCCCGCGGACGATCACGTCGGCCCGGCGCGACCGGGCGTACTCGGTCGACAGACCAGTGTACCCCTCGACCCGTGTCCGGGACAGAAGACCCGGCTCCGCCTGACCGGCGTCCGTCAGGGCCTCCGCAACGAGAGCGATCCGCTCGTCGGCATCGAACATCCGGCTGGGCTTGCTCGCGTCCCGGTAGACAGCCACGATGACCTCATCGAACAGGCGCGCGGCCCGGCGGACGATATCGAGGTGGCCGAGCGTCATCGGGTCGAACGTACCGGGGTAGATGGCGATCGCCATCCGCATCACTCCTGCGTCAGAGGTTCGTCTTCGGGATCGGCGTTCGGCTCGTCATCCCTGGGCCACTCATAGACCGTGAAGCAGCTGTCGCCGTGACAGCGAGTCCGAATGAGTTCGAGGCGGCCAGCCGTGGCCGGAGGGGACAATCGCGGCCAGTGTCCAAGGACGACCATGGTGCCCGATTGTATCAGTGCCGACCCGCCGAGCGATTCGAGGACCGCGATGATGTCCTGGTCGGCGTAGGGCGGGTCGAGGAAGACCAGATCGAATGGTTCCGCCGGTCGCGTTGACCGGACGATATACGTCGCGACCGGGATCTGATGGACCGTGCTGACGTCGAGATACCTCGTGTGGTCGAGATTGGATCGGATCACCGTTACGGCCGCGCTGGCCTGCTCGACGAAGTCGGCGTGGAGGGCGCCACGGGAGAGGGCCTCGATCCCGAGCCCACCGGTTCCCGCGTAGAGATCGAGGACGCGGTCCGGCTCGGAACCGAGCGAGGCCAGCATCGAGAAGACCGCGCTCTTGATCTTGTCCGTCATCGGCCGCGTCGCCCTGCTCGGCGGCCCCTTGAGGCGGAAGCCCCCCCGATCCCCCGCGATGACGCGCATCCAGACCTCCCGGTACCCTGAAACCGACCATTCGATCAGTGTAGACCGGGAACCGACGGGGACGTCTGGAGTGCCCGCGGTAGCTCGATACCTGGGTGAGGAATCGTGGACTGGTCACGATGGTCCGCCGAGTGCGACGATTCGGCCCATGGAAGACATCGTGAATCCCGCCGCGAACCAATCACCAGGAAGCCGTGGTCCGAAATCGGACGAGACCGACCGGCTCGTCGAGCGCGATGCCCCGGTGGATGCCGATGCGGCTCGCCTGCAACAGGGAGACCTGATCGCCCTGATCGGCACGACGACGCGGGTGCTGGACGACTGCCGGATTACGAATGGCGCGCTGGTCGTCGCGCCGTCGCAGCTGCCGTCGTACCCAGTCGGTGCCCCGGACGGCATGGTTTGCCGTCCGGGGGAGACACTGACGCTCGCCATCGCCGCCGCGGACAGGCTGGACCGGAACGAGCGCACCCCACTGCTCGCCTGGCTGACGAACCGCGCGGCTGGCTTCAACGACGAGGGGTACCTGCGTCGCTCGTACGCGCTCCATGGTCGCGTCACCGATCGTCGCCCGGATCGTATGGGAACGGCAATGCTTCTCTGGGCGATCTGCGCCCGGCCCGAGCGATGTGCCGCGGAGCCAGTCCGCGCCATCGTCCGGCAGCTGGCGGCGGGCCTGGCGCTCGGGCGCGACCGGCGCCAGACTTCTCCGTCGCCGACCGTCGATCTCGCCGAGTCGGCCCTGTCCGCGATGGCCCTCCACAGCGTCTCGGCGATTCTGCCGGCCGACGAGTGGGAGCGGGCGGCGGTTCGCGAGGACGAGCGGCGGGACGCCCTCAAGTCCACGGTACTCTCCGCGGTCCGGATCATTTCGGCCGACGCCGGGACGGGACGGGAAGGAGCACGCGGCTCGCGGGAAGCGGACGTCGGGCCCCGGCGTCTCTTCCCGGACGATGGGTCCGAACAGGCTGCGCTGGTCGCCCTGAGTTGGGTCAACGGAATCGATCTGGAGCTCCGGGACGCCGTAATTGGCCACCTGATCGGCGTCCTGCTTCCAGAGGGGCCCGACGTGGAGGTTCGGGTCCACCTGGCCGACCTGTTCTGGCTCTCGATCGCGCTGGAGCGGTCCGGGCGATCCGTCGAAGCGGCCGACCTCTTCTCGGCGGCGATGGATATGGCCGATTCCGACGGTCACTTTCCGGAGTGGCGCGGGTTGCCGGGCGGGGCCGAACCGCCGGCGAACCCGTCGTTGGCGGCGCACCTCGCGTTCCTCCTCGCCGCCAGCGTGTTGGGCCGGCTCCGGGACGTACCCCGGAGTGGATACACATCGACGAGACGGCGGGGAAGCTAACGCACGCTGGTCGGACTGTTGAAGCGACGCGGTTTTGTAACCCGTTCCCGTGGGCGTCCTGTTGCTCGATGCGTCATACTTCCGCTGCCTCGGCCCGCGGTGGCTTCCACCAGCGGGCCGCTTCATGCGCCCGCGTCCGGCTGCCCGGAACGTGTCCTAGTCCGATGGCGTACACCGCCGCGCTCATGTTCAGGGAGATAGCAAGTGGCTCTGCAGCTCGTCATCATCGGTCTGCCCAACGCGGGCAAGACCACCGTCTTCAACGCGCTGACTCAGGCCGATGCGCAGACCGGAACCTATGGTGCCTCCGGCGACGAGCCGAACCTGGCGACGGTCAAGGTTCCCGACGCCCGGCTCGATCTGCTGACCGAGATGTTCAAGCCCCAGCGCAAGATGCCGGCGGACGTCCAGTACCTCGACGTCGCCGGCGTCGCCAAGGGCATGGCGGAGAAGGGGATGGGCGGCAAGCTGCTCGGCCATCTCTCCCAGGGCGACGCGCTCGTCCACGTCGTCCGGGCGTTCAACGACGAGAACGTCGCCCACCCCGAGGAGAGCGTCCACCCGCTCCGCGACATCGAGACGCTCAACCTGGAGCTGATCTTCAGCGACCTCGCGGTGGTCGAGAAGCGGCTCGACCGGCTGCAGGCCCAGATCCCGAAGACGAAGGGGTCCGAGCGCGAGCAGTACGAGCGCGAGCAGGTCATCCTCCAGCGGTTCCACGAGGCGCTGGAGGCCGAGACGCCGATCCGCGAAGTGGTCGGCGAGGTCGACCGGGATGACCTCCGGCTGATCCGTGGGTTTGGGTTCCTGACGCAGAAGCCGCTTCTCGTCCTGCTCAACACCGGCGAGGACCAGCTCGGCGAGGTCGCCGGCAGGCTCATCTCGGGCGTGACCGAGCGGTTCGGGCGGCGCGGTGTCGCGGTCGAGGCGATCGCCGGCCAGATCGAGATGGAGATCGGCCGGCTCGACGCCGACGATGCGGCCGTCTTCATGGAGGACCTCGGCATCACGGAGTCCGGGCTGGACCGGGTCATCGCCCGCTCGTTCGAGCTGCTCGGGCTGATCCCGTTCTTCACCGTCGGGCCGGACGAGTGCCGGGCCTGGACGATTCGCCGGGGCGAGACGGCCGTCGAGGCCGCGACCGCCATCCACTCGGATATCGCCCGCGGCTTCATCCGGGCCGAGGTCGTCGGCTACTACGACTTCATCGCGGCCGGCTCGATGGCCGAGACCAAGCGCCTCGGAACGTTTCGGCGCGAGGGCAAGACCTATGTCGTCCACGACGGCGATATCATCAACTTCCTGTTCAACGTCTAGTCGAGCCTTTGACGGGGCGGGAGGCGGTGGTGACGGATCGACCTGAGATTGATGACGACTCGCTGGAGATCACCCTGCGGCCGGCCGCCGAGGTTGCGGCCCGCTTGGTCTCGCTCGCCACGGTCGTCCGGCGCGCGGCGCTGGAGCTCGACCCGACCGGGGACGCCGAGGGAGAGCGGTTCGACATGGCGGCCTGGCTGCGGGAGGAGCACGTTACCCCGCTCCTGACCGCTGAGGAGCGCCACCTGATCGAGACCCGGGTGAGTGGCCTCCCTCAGGACATCGCCGAGGACGCGAGCTGGCGGGTCGAGTCGGTCGCCGTCCTCGCCTGGGCGGCCGGGCTGACCGATGAGCTGCCGACCTATGAGCTTCCGTCGCCGCCGGCCGAGATCCTCGCCCTGATCCCGGAGCCGTGGGACAAGGTTCAGCCGTTCCGGGCCGGGATCGCGCTCCGCAGCGAGGAGGAGGTCGCCGCCGCCCGCGAGCAGGCCGAGCTCTGGCAGTGGCGCGGCCAGCTTCTCGCCGGGCCGGACGGTGACGCCCTGCCGGCCACGCCGGAGATGCGCCAGATCATCCGGGAGGTCGCGGCCGATTCGGCCCGCGCCGGCCTGTTCGAGCGGTCCCTCAGCAACGACTTCCCGGTCGCGGGGCGGCCGTACCGCAACCTGACCGAGGACGAGCGGGCGCTGTTGACCGACCTCGCCTCCGAGCGGCTGCGGGCGCTGAACTGGCTCTGCGGCTTCGGCTCCTCCTGGGACGACGCGCCCACTGATATCGATTAGCGCGACCACACCGGCGACAGGCACCGACGGATGCGTCGACCGGCTCTGAACGGCTGCGTCGCAAGCCGGTCGATCGACACTGGATTCGACGTTGAGAACTCGCCGTTTCGGACCGATTGCGGCATCGTGCTCCCGATCGTTTCGTCCGTAGCCAATGTCGTTCAGCCGGACCATTTATGGCCGGGAACCGCTCGGATCGTTGGTCGGGTGACGAAACGCGGCGTCGGCAGACGCCACGAATTGTCGGATCAACGCTGAATCCTTCACGCCGTCGACCTCGACGCCACTGCTGATGTCAACCATGAGCGGCCGCACCTTCCCGATCGCCCCGCTGACATTGTCGGGTGTCAGGCCGCCTGCCAGGCTTACCGCGATCTCGAGTTGATCCGAGACATCGCGCACAAGACCCCAATCCGCCCGAACGCCAGTTCCACCGTGAGCCGCGGGATCGTAGCCGTCGATCAAGATGGCTATCGGTGGGATCGTGGCCGAGAGATATGGACGGATTCGCGAGGCGAGGGTATCGGCGTCCTCAGTCGGGAAGGCCCGGATGGCCTTGATGGCCGGACGGTCGAGTCCGGCCAGGAATTCCGGCGGCTCATCGCCGTGGAGCTGGACTAGGTCGAGTCCCGCCGCCTCGGCGCTGGCGTTGATCTCCTCGGCTGGAGCGTCGACGAAGACGCCAACGATCAGGATCCCCGGTGCGGCAACGTGGACGGCGTCCGATATCTGACGGGCAGTCTCGATCGTGACCTGGCGTCGGGCTGGCGCGAAGATCATCCCGATCAGCTCCGCTCCGGCTACCGACGCCACCATGGCGTCCTCGACCGTCCGGGTGCCGCAAATCTTGACGCTGCCTGGCTCTAGGTCGGTCTGGGAGATGACGGTCGATGCCCTGCTAGATGCCATTTGGCTGCCCTCTCCGTAGGTCACGGATGCCGGCCGCCCGATCGTCGCTCAGTATCAGGCTCTCGCCGACCAGGACGGCATCGACGCCGGCCGCGCCGAGCCGCTCGACGTCGTCGGACGTGAAGATTCCGCTCTCGCCGACGAGCAAGGCTCCGGCCGGGGCGAGCGGTGCCAGGTGCTCGGTCGTCGCGAGATCGACCCGAAAGTCGCGCAGGTCACGGTTGTTGATCCCGATGATGCTGGCTCCGATCGCGGCTACCCGAGCCATCTCCCCGGCGTCGTGGACCTCGACGAGGACGCTCAGCCCGAGGTCCAGCGCGGCGGCGTGCATCCGGTCGAGCGTCGGGTTGTCGAGTGCGGCGGCGATCAGCAGGATGACGTCGGCGCCGTAGGCTCGGGATTCCAGAATCTGATACTCGTCGACCATGAAGTCCTTGCGAAGGACGGGCCGAAGTGGCGTCGCGTCCCGAACGACTCCGGCGACGATGTCGAGGTCGGTCAGGGTGCCGTAGAACGACGGCCCCTCGGTCAGCACCGAGATCGCCGCGGCCCCACCCGCGACGTAATTGGCGGCGACGTCGGCTACATCGATCGCGACCGGGAAGAGGCCGCGCGAAGGAGACCCGCGCTTGACCTCGGCGATCACGGAGACGCCGGGACCGCCGATGGCGGACGCGAGCGAGTGGGGAGCGGGTCTGTCGGCGGCCATCCGTTCCAGTTCAGCCGTCGTCGTGGCCGCCTTGCGGTCGGCCAGGTCGCGACTGGTCTGGGCGAGGATGCGGTCGAGGACCGTGCCCGTCGCCTGCCAGGTCGTTTCGATCGTCGTCATGCCCGCACCTCGCTCGGTGTCTGCGCGCACAGCATCTGGCTGAGATTGGCGAGCTGCTCGACCCGGGCCAGCGCCGAGCCGTTGTCGATGGCGATGCGGGCAAGGTCGATCCCCTCGGCGATCGACGCCGTCCGGTCGGCGGCGTAGATCGCGGCCCCGGCGTTCATCAGGACGACGTCGCGGCGGGGACCCTTCTCGCCGGAGAGGACCGCGCGAGCGATGCGAACGTTCTCCGCCAGACCGCCGCCGAGCAGATCGCCGGGCTGGCCCCGAGTCAGTCCGAAGTCCTCTGGTGTCACCCGGTAGCTCCGGATCGCCCCGTGACGGGCGTCGAAGTCGGTTACCTCGGTCGTCCCGGCGATCCCGATCTCGTCCAGCCCCTCGTCGGCCCGAACCAGGACCGCGTGCTGGCAGCCGAGCGCCCGGAGCGCCTCGGCCAGCTTCCCCGAGATGCCCTCCTGCCCGACGCCGATCAGCTGGTGACGGGCACCGGCCGGGTTGGTCAGCGGACCAAGGATGTTGAAGATCGTCCGGATGCCGATCTCGCGCCGGGTGGGGCCGACGTAGCGCATCGCCGGATGGAAAGCGGGCGCGTACATGAAGCCGATGCCAATTTCCCTGATGCAAATCGCGACCTGTTCCGGCGTCAGCTCGACGGCGACGCCGAGCCCCTCCAGAAGATCGGCCGAGCCGCACTGGCTGGTCATCGCCCGGTTGCCGTGCTTGGCGATGCTGACCCCGGCGGCGGCGATCACGAACGAGGCCGTCGTCGAGATGTTGAATGAGCCGGACTTGTCGCCACCGGTGCCGCAGGTGTCGACTACATGGCTCAGTCCATCCGGGAGCGTCACCCGGATGGCGTGGTCCCGCATCGCGGTCGCGAAGCCGGCGATCTCCTCGACGGTCTCGCCCCGGAGGCGCAGGGCCGTGACGAGGGCGGCGATCTGCCCACCGCTCGCCGTCCCGGACATGATCGCGTTCATTACGCCGGTCGCCTGCTCTCGGTCCAGGGTCCGGCCCTCGACGACATGGGAGATCGCCTCCCGGATGTCCATGGTCGTGGTTGAGGGCTCAGCAGTCAGCAACGAGGTCATCGGTCCGTCCCTCCCCCGAGCGCAAACCTAGTATCCGAGCGGGACACGGGCGTCCTCCATTCCGGCCGCGACCAGCCGGTTGTCGCCATCGCCGAGGAAGTTGGCGAGCAGCTCCTTGCCCGGCTTCGTCATGATCGACTCCGGGTGGAACTGGACGCCCTGGATGTCGAGCTCGACGTGGCGAAAGCCCATTACCAGTCCGTCTGGCGTCTCGGCCGTCACCTCCAGCACAGGGGGCAGGGTGGCCCGGTCGACGACGAGGGAGTGGTAGCGGATCGCCTCGAACGGATTCGGAAGGTTACGGAAGACTCCCTGCCCGCGGTGATGGACCATCGAGGTCTTGCCATGCATCAGACTCGGTGCCTGGACGATGTCGCCTCCGAAGGCGGCGCCGATCGCCTGGTGACCGAGGCAGACGCCCAGGATCGGAACCCGTCCGGCCAGTGCGGCAATCAGGGGAACCGAGATGCCGGCCTCCTTTGGCGTGCAGGGTCCGGGCGAGAGTACGACCTTCTCGATTTCGCCGCTCGCGACGCGGCCCGCGACGGCCGCCACGGTCGTCTGGTCGTTGCGGACGACCTCGACCTCGGCGCCGAGCTCCCGCAGGTACTGGTAGAGATTGAACGTGAACGAGTCGTAGTTGTCGAGCAGGAAGATCATCGGTCGAGTCCTTTCCGAAGTCAGCGTCTGGCATGGTGTTCCGCATGTGTGTCTCTGTTGGACCGGCCATGGGCCGGCCATGAACGGTCCGGCTGAACGACACTGGATTCGCCGGTGTTGGCTCGCGGCGACGAGCTAGGCAGACGTGTCCCGAACGGGTTCGCGTCGCCGCAGCCACTGTCATTCAGCCAGTCCGCTGCGCTGCCCGTCCGGGCCGGTTCACGGTCCGTTCGATATGGCATTCAGACGGCGCGGTCGGACGCCTCGAGCGACTCGGCGAGCTCGATCGCTCGCTGGAGTGCCCGCATCTTGTGATAGGTCTCGGCGTACTCGGATTCCGGCACCGAGTCGGAGACGAGCCCGCCACCGGCCTGGAGCGAGGCAACACCGTCCCGGAAGACGAGCGTCCGCAGCGTGATCGCGGTATCGAGCCCGCCGGCGAAGTCGAAGTAGCCCAGGGCGCCGGCGTAGGGGCCGCGCCGATCCTTCTCCAGCTCGGCGATGATCTGCATCGCCCGGACCTTCGGCGCGCCGGAGACCGTCCCGGCCGGGAAGCAGGAGCGCAGGGCATCGAGTCCGGTCCGGCCATGGTCAAGCTCGCCCTCGACGTGGCTGACGAGGTGCATGACCTGCGAGTAGCGCTCGATCTCCATGAGCCGCGGCACCCGGACCGTCCCTGGCGCGGCGATCCGGCCGACATCGTTGCGGCCGAGGTCGACCAGCATGATGTGCTCGGCCCGCTCCTTCTCGTCGGTCGCCAGCGAGACGGCCAGCGCCTCGTCCTCCTCCGGCGTCGCGCCGCGCGGCCGGGTCCCGGCGATCGGGTGGTTCGTGATCGTGGTGCCCTCGAGCCGGACGAGCAGCTCCGGCGAGGCCCCGACGACCTGATGGTCGCCGAAGTTGACATAGAACAAGTACGGCGCCGGGTTGATGCTGCGCAGGGCGCGGTAGATCGTCAGCGGGTGGACCGGAGTCGGGATGTCGACGCGCTGGGAGAGGACGACCTGGATGATGTCCCCGGCGGTGATGTACTCCTTGGCCCGCTCGACGATCGCCCGGTAGCGTTCGGGGGTGATGTTCGCCTGCATTCGGTCGGAGACCGGCTCATTGACGGGCGGGGCGCCCTGCGGCAGCGATGGCGTCGGCGCATCGAGCCGGGACAGCGTCAGGTCCAGCCGGGCGGCGGCCTCGGTGTAGGCATCCTCGATCGGCTGACTGTCGAGGTGGATCTGGGCGATCGCGCGAACCGTCCGGTCGACGTTGTCGAAGACGACCAGATCGTCAGTCAGCAGGTAGTTGCCGTCCGGCAGGTCGAGTCCCTTGCCACCGGCCAGGCCGACGCGGGGCTCGAACGCGCGAACGGCCTCGTAGCTGAGGTAACCGACGAGACCGCCGCAGAAGCGCGGCCCCCCAGCCCGTGGTGTTGCCCGGTACTCGTCGATCAGCTCCTGGATCGCCAGCAGCGGATCGCGGTAGGACCGGGTGGTCGTCTCGCCATCCCGGGTGATCGTCAGCGTTCCCCGGTCCAGTGTGATCCGTCCGGCCGGTCGACCGCCGATGAATGAGTAGCGGGCCAGACGGGTGCCGCCCTCGATGCTCTCGAGGATGAATCCCTCGCCGTCGCCAGCCAGCTTGAGGTAGGCGGAGACGGGCGTCTCCAGGTCGGCCATCCGCTCGACGGTGAGTGGAACAGTGCGAAGGCTCGGGCCACCAGCTGTGATGATGCGGCGAACCTCATCGAGGCTCGGGGAGAGCACGCCGAGACGACGTGGTCCCGGACGGGACGTGGGCGGCGTCATGGGCTTGTCAGCGGTCGAGGCAGGCATCAGGATCATCTCCACGCGGGTTCGGGAGCGCTGGCGACTCCAGAAAAACACAACATCTCCATCCCTGAACCAGGGACGGAGATCTGCCAGCACATCCCGCGGTGCCACCCTGCTTGGAGCGTCTGTCTGCTCCCGCCTCGACACGTACGGATGACGTCACGGCAGGACCCGCCGTGCGCCATCGATACGCCGCTCCCGGTAACGAGGGAGTTGTCGTTGCCGCCTACTTGGCGCTCGGAACGAGCGACCGTTGGGGGCAAGGCTCTCGGAGCCATTCAGCTTGCCAGTGGGTTCCGGGCTTCCACCACTCCCGGATCGCTCGTTCCCACGCCGCGATGCCTACTCGTTCCGATCGGTGCCGTCGTGTTGGATTACCGCTGATCGTAGGCCCGGCGGGCGTCGTATGTCAAGCGTCAACAGCGGCCCGGCCCAAGTGGCCAGTGTCACCTGGTCGCTAGCGCACGCTGCCCGCAACCGCGATGATAGTGGCGCTACGTGGTTGTGATGTGAAGCGAGGCGAGCAGCGGGTGACGACGTACTGGGTGGTCATCGCGATCGTCATGGGAGCGGCCGCGCTCATCCTGCTGGCCTTCTGGTATCAGCTTGCCCCCGGCGGACCGGGTCGCAATCGGCGCTGGGTCGCGATGGGGACGTCGTTCACGCCCGGTCTGGGCGTCCGGTCCTGGGTGGCCGGGATCGACATCGGCGGTGGGGCCGAAGGCATCGACCTGACCGTCGCCGGCGCGACGCTCTCCGATGTCATCGCCGGTCAGCTCGGTCCGGCGCTGGCAGCCCGGCCATCGGCCGTCGTGCTCTGGGTCGGCGCCAGCGATCTCCTGTTCGGGACGCCGCAGCCCGACTTCCTGCGCGATCTGACCACGGTGATCGGGCGGCTCCAGCGGCAGGGCTGCCAGGTGCTGCTGGTCGGGCTGCCGGACCTCGCGGCTGACGTCCCGACGACCACCCGGCGTCGAGACCCGCTCGCCGGGACGACCGAGGCATGGCGGACGGGGCTCCGGGAGATGGCTGAACTGACCGGATCGGCGCTGATCCCGGTACCGGTCGGTCCGGAAGCGGGGTCGCGAAGCGGAACGGTCCGGGTCACCGGTCCCGTGCCGTGGCTCGACTACGCCATGCACACGACTGTCGCGGAGATCGTGTCGCCGGTGCTGCGACGGGCGCTTCGGGACGGCCGCTATCCGGCGGGACCGTCGGAGCGCTGGGATGAGCCAGCCGATCCCGCCCAGCGCCGCCGGCTCGGTCTGCCGCCGGTCCGATGATGTCCCGGTTCCAGACCGGCCGTCTGGCCCTGCCTGGGTCCGTAGCGACTCAATGACCAGCGTAAGCACTCCATAGTTCCCGTCATGGCCAATATCTGGGAGCGGCCGGTCGACCAAGGTCGAGTCGTTGTGTGACTAGATGCGCTCAGACTGCCAGTCGCCACGCCATCCGCCCGTCCGCGACGGTGCCTACGACCAGTCCCCGATCGGCCAGCCCAGCGATCACGCTCCGGATCGTCGTGCGGAGCAGCGCCAGCGCCGCGATGTCGACCGGCTCGGCGCCAAGCTGCCGGAGGACGGCGGACTCGATCTCGTCGGCAATCGCGATCGAACCGATGGCCTGGATGGTGGCCAGCTCGACGGCATCGAGGGCGGCGCCGTTGGCGTCGATCAGGGACCGGAAGGCGTCAGCATCGAGCGCCGGGCCGTGTCCGGAGACGAAGACCCGGGCGTCGAGCGCGCGGGCATGGTCGAGTGATCGGCGGTGGTCGGCGGCGGAGAAGATGAACGGGACGCGGTACTTGTCGATCGTCTCGCGCGGAAAGACGATGTCGGCGGCAAAGCAGACATCGCCGACGGTGTAGCCGACCTGATCCGGCGAGTGGCCTGGTAGCCGGACGACGCCGATGCTCAGGTCGCCGACGGTGATCGAGTCGGTCGTGACGATGTGATCGACCGGCGACGGCTCGGCGAGCAGGAACTTCCCGCGCATCGTTGCCGGAGCGGCGGCGCCATAAAGGATCGCCGGACCGAGGTCCGGGCAGCGGGCGATCGCCGCCTCGACCGGCGACGCCCAGACCGGGCAGCCGGTCCGCCGAACGACTTCGGCGTTGCCACCGACGTGATCCGCGTGCGCGTGGGTCGTCAGAATACCGACGATCTCACCCCAACCGGCCTCGGCCACCATCCGAACGGACCGGCGCCCACTGTCTCGGTCGATTCCGGTGTCGACGAGCAGGGTCGACCCAGCGCCCAACCGAATGACGCCGATGTTGACCGCCGCCCGGATGACGGCGGTCCGCCGATCGATCTCCTGCCAATCCGCCACCATCTCCCTCCTCAAGTCCCTGTGACGCGCCCCGCTATACTGCCGCGACGATCCGAGCATGACAGAAAGGTCCGACCGGTGCCGAGCCCAGCCGCGGTTGCGCATGAGCAGACCATCCGCCACATCGTCGAGGTTGGACAGTTCGACCGGCCCTGGATCGAGTCGCTGTTCGCCAGGGTCGAGCGGATGCGGCAGCTTCCCCGCGGTTCCGACCGGCTCAAGGGCTGCATCCTGGCGACCCTGTTCTACGAACCATCGACCCGGACCCGGCTGAGCTTCGAATCGGCGATGCACCGCCTTGGCGGACAGGTCATCAGTACCGAGAACGCCGGCGAGTTCTCCTCCGCGATCAAGGGCGAGACGGTCGAGGACACGATTCGGATGATCGGCGGCTACGCCGACGCGATCGTGATCCGGCATCCGCAGCAGGGCGCGGCGGCGAGGGCCGCGGCGGTGGCGCTGGTCCCAATCCTGAACGGCGGCGACGGCCCCGGCGAGCATCCCACCCAGGCCCTCCTCGACCTCTACACGATCATGTCCGAGCAGGGCCGAATCGACGGGCTCAAGGTAGCGCTCGTCGGCGACCTCCGCTTCGGCCGGACGGCCCGCTCGTTGGCCCGCCTGCTCACCCTGACGACGGGGACGGAGATCATCTATGTCTCCCCGCCGGCAGTCCCGATGGGCGCCGACGTTCAGCGGGCGGTCGCGGCGGCCGGTATCGCTCAGCGGAGCGAGTCCGACCTCAGCGCTGTTCTGCCGGTGGTCGACGTGGTCTACCAGACCCGGATCCAGCGGGAGCGATTCGCGACGCGGGAGGAGTACGAGGCGTCGCGAGGGGTCTACATCCTCGACCGCGAGTCGTACGCCCTGATGAAGCCGACGGCGACCGTCCTGCACCCGTTGCCGCGCGTGGACGAGATCGCGATCGAAGTCGACGACGACCAGCGCTCGGCCTACTTTCGCCAGGCCCAAAACGGCGTGTACGTCCGGATGGCGCTGCTCGACCTGCTGCTGGGCGGGGACTGACCCAGGGTCGTGCGTTTGGCGCGCCGCACCACGGAGCCGTTCCGGCCCTGAAGGGACCGGCTGAAGGACATGTTATTCGGCGGTGACGACTCACGGCGACGGAACGATGACGCGACGAGAGCGCGACCGCCCGGGGTACCCGCAGGCCCTGCCACCAATGATTTTCAGCCGGTCCCTTCTGAGCCGGACACCACGGGCCGATACGACGATGGCCGTTGCGGTTGGCGGTGGCTACTTCAGCGCCGGGCCCGGTGGCGGCGCAGGACGGAGCCGCCGCCGAGGACCATCAGCCCGAGCGCGACGACCGAGAGGACCCGGACAACGCCGAACAGATCGGCGAAGGCGGCGGCGAAGAAGATCGGGACGAAGGCGACGGTGTTCGAGATCGTGAAGAACGTTGCGTAAACCCGAGCCCGCATCTGGTCGTCGGACCGCTCCTGGAGCAGCGTCTGGGCCGGCACGATCACGTAGGCGTTGCAGACGCCAGCCACGAACAGCAGGGCGCCGGCGAAGATGACCTCGAGCGCGACCGGATGATCCCCGAAGACCGCCGAGACGATCTCCTCGCTCAGGGCCGCCAGCAGGATGCTGACGCCGGCGCCGAGCAGGGCCCAGTCGATGAGCCGGTCCCGCTCCAGCCGGCCGCTGATCCGCGACACCGTCAGCACGCCGACGACGACCCCGACGCCGGCGGGCGCGACGACGTAGCCGATGTCTTCCGGTCGGAGCCCGACGACGCTGCTGATGAAGTCCGGGCCGAGAGCCGCCACCATCAGGAATGTCGTCGCGGCCAGCGTCAGGTAGGTGATCGCCCGAATCAGCATCCGGTCCCGGGCGATGTAGACGAGCCCTTCCCGCATCTCGACCCAGAGGCGGCGGAGGAAATGGATGCGCTCGTCGGGCACGGCCAGCGCGCGGCTGGCGGTCGCGTTCCGTGGCAGGGTCAGGACAAGGCCGGCGCAGACAAGAAATAGCGGCACCGTGAAGAGGATGACTTCGTCGACGCCGAACACCTGGACGAGGACCGGACCGAGCGCGGCGAACCCGAGCACCTGGGCGCCGGTGGCCGTCAGGTTGAACAGTGCGTTGGCGCTGATGAGTTGCGGCCGGGTGACGAGGGCAGGGATCGTCGCGCCCTGGGCCGGGGCGAAGAACTGCCCCGCCATACCGAAGAAGAACGTGCCGATGTAGTGGGCGACGAGGATCGTCTGGGCGACGCCGGTTGTCGGGATGAGGAGGATACCGACGACGGTCAGCGCCCGGAGGACGTTGACGATCGACATGATCGTCCGGCGATTCCAGCGATCGGCGACGACGCCGGCCAGCGGACCGAACAGCACCGCCGGCAGTGAGAAGGCCAGGATGACCAGGCTGATCGCGGTGTTGGCCTGGGCGAGGTCGTTGGCGTCGACGACGCCGCGAACCCGGAGCAGCAGTGCGAAGTTGACCATGTTGTTGGCGGTTTGGGAGATCGCCTGGGCCACCCAGAGCCGCAGGAACGGGCCGTTCCGAAGGACCTGCCTGATCGACTCATTCTCGACCGGCAGCGCTGACTGAACCGGTTTGAATGATTCACGGTGAGGGCCGTAGCCTTCAGGATCGAGGGTGCCAGGCCCTTTGCCGTCTCCGGGCAGGGAGCCGGAGGGCACGGCACCGGAGGGCAGTGCTCGGGGCCGGCCGAGGACCGGCGTCCCGGACGGCAACTGACGTGGACCGCGAGGGGCGTTGTGCTGGCGCTGCCTCGCCTGTCCCCGCCGGGACCGACTCGTGCTAGACCGCATTCGGTCCGGTTTCCGATGACATGGCGACTGATTCCGGATCGGTCAGGGCTGACCCATCGGCCCGAGCGTCAGCGTCCTGCTCAGCCATCAACCGCTGGGCCGCCGCGAAGCCGGGACCGCGACTGACGAAAAGGCGGGTCCGACGCTGGAGCTCCCGTCGGGGCAGGAGGACGCGCCGGCCACAACCGATGCAGGTCAGACCAATGTCTGCCCCAAGCCGGACGACTGTCCACTCGAAGTTGCCACATGGGTGCGGTTTCCGGAGCCGGACGACGTCGCCAAGGAAGAGCGCGACTGGCGCATCCCTATTCTGTTCCATGAGCGCGTGTCCCTGACGGTGAGTCCTGATCGATGAGGTGGTCAGGTCCGGGTCCCGGTCGCCGGCGAGACGTCGGCGTCGATCCGCTGGACCAGTGAGGGATCGTCATTGCGGGTGTTGTTGACGGCCTTACTGACCGGGAAGCACTCCATCCGGTCGGCGGGGTAGGGCTGGAGCAGGTGTTCGACCTCCGGCCAGTCCGTCACGTCCGGGTCGAGCCACGCCGCTTCGTCGCCTGGGTCGAGGATGACGGCCATCCGGTTGTGGATCGGGGCGACGAGCTCGTTGGGTGGGCCGGTGATGATCGTGAAGGAGCGGACTAGCTCGCCGTCGGGGCCGGTTGTCTCATCCCAGAGCCCGGCGAAGCCATAGAGTTCCTGATCGGTCGGGTGCAGGACGATGGGTTGCTTGCCATGGTCGGTCTGCTGCCACTCGTAGAAGCCGGTCGCCGGGACGATGCAGCGGCGCCGGGCGATCAGCGGCCGGAACATCGGCCGCTCACCGAGCGTCTCGGCCCGGGCGTTGATCGGCTCCGGCGCCCGCCCGCCGTCGCGCGGTTTCCAGCGTGGCAGCAGGCCCCACCGCATGAACTGAGCGCCCCATGACCCGTCGTCGCCCGGCAGGATCACCGGGAGCGACTGGCTTGGAGCCGCATTCCAGGTCGGGGTGAGGGCGAGGTTGAGATCCCGGAGCTGGAACCGCTCGGAGAGGTCATCGACCCGTCCGAGGATGTAGCGTCCGCACATGGCGACTCCTCACCGAGCGGCGGCGGTCTGGCTCGACGCCGGCGACTCCGCTCATCCGCTAGAAGCTGAGGCCCGGGATGTTGAGCCCGCCGGTCAGGACCGACATCTTCTCTTCGGCGACGCGGCTGGCCTCCTCCATCGCCGAATTGATCGCGGCGGAGACCATCTCCTCGAGCAGCTCGACCTCTTCCGGATCGACCGCCGCCGGGTCGATCCTGATGCTCCGGAACTCCTTGGACCCGCTCACCGTCGCGACCACCGCTCCGCCGCCAGCGGTGCCCTGAACTTCGAGCTCGGCCAGTTCCTCCTGGATCTTCTGGAGGCGATTCTGCATCTGCTGGATGGCGCGCATGTTGGGCTGACCCATGGGTGATGTCCTTGTGTTCGCGTCGAGACGCTGCGATGGCCGTCTCGATGACGGCCCTTATGGATCGAGTATACCAAGCGGCGGCGGTCGAACCCGTCGAGGGCGCTCTATCCAGCCGGCAGTGGTCCGGCCCTGAAGGGGCCGGCTGAACGACATTGGTTCGGCGACGCAAGTATCGATGAACCCCGCGTTATCGACCCGTCGCCCCTGGCGCGCCAATGTCGAATCCGATGTCCTTCAGCCGGCCCGTTTACGGCCGGTCTGTCTTCGAACCGGCTCTATCCAGCCGCGGGGACTGGAACTGAGTGGCTCGCCTTCCAGCCGTCGACCCGGTCGAGCATCGAGCGGGCGTTGAGTCGCGCCGCCTCGGTGACAGGGAGCCCGTCCAGCATCGCGGCCAGCTCGTCGAGTCGGTCGTCGTCGGCGATCGTCTCGACCCGGCTGACGACGCGGCCGCCGATGTCGGACTTCGAGATCCGGAAGTGCGTCTCGCCGAAGGCGGCGATCTGGGGCAGGTGAGTGATGACGATCACCTGATGGTCCCGCTCCAGGCCCCAGAGCTTCTCACCGACGACCTGCCCGGACCGACCGCCGACCCCGACGTCGACCTCGTCGAAGACCAGCGTCGGCGTCTCGTCGACCGCCGACAGGATGGATTTGAGCGCCAGCATCAGCCGGGCCGTCTCGCCGCCGGAGGCGACCCGGGCGACCGGCTTGAGGGTGTCCCCGGCATTCGAGGCGAGCAGAAAGGCGACACGATCCGCCCCGGTCGTGTCGCAGGCCATCAGCCGGCCGTCGTCTCCAAACGGAACGCCACGCGGCGAGGCCGACTGTTCGGCCGAAACCGCGAAGCGGGCCCGCCCCATGTTCAGGTCCAGCATCGCCCGCTCGATCGCCCCGCTCAACCGCTTGCCCGCTTCGCCGCGTTGACGGGAAAGCTCGGTCGCGATCCGCCCGACTTCGACCCGTGACCTCGTGGCGATGGCTTCTAGTGCTTCGACGTCGACGCCTGCCCCGGTCAGCGATTCCAGTTCGATCGCGGCCTGATGGCCGGTCTCGATGATCTCGCCGACGGTCGCTCCGTACTTCCGCTTGAGCGACTTGATCACGTCCAGTCGCTCCTCGACGACCGCCAGGCGGCTGGGGTCGCTGTCGATCTCGTCCCGGTAGGAACGGAGATCCGTCGCGAGGTCCTCCAGCAGGACGATGACCTCGTTGAGGCGCGAGTCGAGCTCGACGGCGGCCGGGTCGATCTGGGCGACGTGAGCCATCGCCCCGGTTGCCTGTCGGAGCCCGACCAGCGCCGCCGGGATCACCTCCCCGCCGCCGAAGTCGAGGTCATTGCCGCTGATCAGCGACTGGACCAGCGCGACGTCTTCGGTCAGCCGGGTGGCGTTGGACAGGACCCGGCGCTCGGCGAGCAGGTCCTCCTCCTCGCCCTCGATCAGCGCGGCCCGCTCGATCTCCACGACCTGGAACTCGAGCAGGTCGATCCGCTGGGCCCGATCGCGGGCATTGGTCGTCAGATCGGTTATCTGCCGCTCGACGGCGCGAAGTGCGTTGACCCGTCCGGCGACGTCGGCCCGGAGGGCGACCGTCCCGGCGAACCGGTCGAGCATGTCGAGCTGCTCGGCCGGCCGCAGCAGCGAAAGGTGGTCGCTCTGGCCGTGGATGTCGACCAGGAAGGCGCCGAGCCGGGACAGCGCCGACGCCGTGGTCGCGCGCCCGTTGATCCTGGCGATCGTCCGACCCGTCGCGGTCACGTCCCGCGAGAGGACGAGCTGATCGTCCGCCGCCTCGACGCCGAGGTCGTGGAGGGTCGCGACGAAATCGTTTCGGTCCTGGAGGTCGGCGACATCGAAGAGCGCCTCGACCCGCGCCGCGCTGGCCCCTGACCGCACGACGTCGCTGCCGGTCCGCTCGCCGAGGACCGCGCCGAGGGCGTCGATCAGGATCGACTTGCCGGCGCCAGTCTCGCCGGTCAGGACGTTGAAGCCCGGCTCCAGGCTGATCCGGGTCTCGTCGATGATCGCGAAGTCGCGGATGGTGAGTTCAAGCAGCATCGTTATCCGTCACCGTCCCCCTTCGGCCATCGTCGTTCTGTTGAGCGCAGTCCGGATGAGAGCGATGTTCATCGCCATTGCGTGAGAGCGGAGCAGACCTCTCCCCCGACCCATCTCCGGCTCACCCGCTCGCTCACCCGCTGCAGCGGCTTCGGCTTCGCAGGTGCCCGGAGACGGGAGCAGGCAATTGATCGGAACGCCAGTTAGTATCCGGGTTGACGCGAGGCTTGCGCCACGGGATGCGGCGGAAACGGAACAGCGAAGCGGCCGGGCAGCATCGACTGCCCGGCCGCTTCGATATGAGTCAGGATTGATCTCGTCTAGTGTTCTGTCAACCCTCACTTGCCGATGGCGAGCGGGTCCTGCTTGATTTGGCGGTCCTCCCCTCTCCGGGACCCGTTGGCGACGACGCCGCTTCAGCGGTGGCGCGACGACGGGGAGCCGGGGAGGGGGCGGCTCCGGGGCAGCGGATGACCCTTGACGGACCACTAGTCGGCTGCCGCACCGGCGTCGAGGGCGCGGACCATGACCTCCGGCTTGACCGGGATGTGGGTGACGCGGACGCCGGTCGCGTCGCGGATCGCGTTGGTGATCACGGCCGGACCCGGTACGGCCGGCGGTTCGCCGATCCCCTTGGCGCCGTAGGGGCCGTGCTCGGAAGGGACCTCGACCAGGATGATCTCGATGTCCGGAATCATCTCGGCCTTCGGGATGGCGTAGTCCATCAGCGAGGCGGTCATGAGCTGACCGTCTCCGTCATAGGCCATGCCCTCGTAGAGCGCCCAGCCGATTCCCTGACCGACACCGCCATGGATCTGATCCTCGACGAGGGCCGGGTTGATCGCCATGCCGACGTCCTGCGCGGCGACGTAACGATGAACCGTCGTTTCGCCGGTGAGCTCGTCGACCGAGACCTCCGCCATGTGGACCGCGAAGCCCGGCGCGGCCTGCGTGATCGCGGAGGCGCCGCGACCGAGGACCGGGTTGACGCCGCCGCTGCCGGACATGCTCTGTTCGGCGATGTCCTTCAGGGAGATGGACATGGACGGGACGCCCTTGACCTGGACGTTGCCGTCCGCGATCTCGAGGTCCTCGGCCGACGCCTCTAGCTTCCCGGCGGCGATCTCGAGGATCTGGTGGCGAGCGTCCTCGGCGGCCCGCTGGACGGCGGCGCCGACCGTGTAGGTGATCTTAGAGCCGCCGGTGCTGCCGGACCACGGTGCGCTGGACGACGTGCCAACGTTGATGTTGACCTCGGCTGAGTCGATCCCGAGCGCCTCGGCGGCGATCTGGGCCATGCCGGTGTTCGAGCCGTTGAGATCGACCGACCCGAGCATCATCGTCAGCTTGCCGTCGGCATCGAGGCGGCAGACGGCCGTGGCCGGCTCGAGTCCGCCCGGCCAGCCGCCGACGCCGATCCCGACCCCGTGGCCGCGCTGGCGGATCGCCTCGCGCTCCTGCCAGATTGGGTGCTCGCGGATGGCTTCGAGCGTCTCCTTCAGGCCGATGCGGGGCCAGGCTCCGCCGTTCGGGCGCTCATCGCCCTCGACGGCGCAGTTCTGGAGCCGGAACTCCATCGGGTCCTTGCCAAGGGCGCGGGCGAGCTCGTCCACCGCCCCCTCGATCGCCAGTGACGCCTGCTGGGCACCTGGTGCGCGGTAGGCACCGGACTTGGGCCGGTTGCTGATGACCTCGCGGCCGGTAATGTCGAGGTTCGGGAAGCGGTAGTAGCCACCGACGAGGATAGCGGCGATCCCCAGCGGCGAGCTCGGGGCAATCCCGGCGAGGAACGTCATGTCGGACTCGAGGGCGGTGATGAATCCGTCCGACGTGCCGCCGAGCTTGACGCGAATCTCGCAGGCCGGCGCCGGGTTGGCGGAGAGAAAGTCCTCCATCCGGGTCAGCTGGAGCAGTACCGGCCGGTTGACCGCGACGGCAGCCAGCGCGACCATCGCCTCGTTCAGCCCGAACTTGCCGCCGAATCCGCCGCCGACCGGCATCTGGTGGACCTCGACCTCGTTGGCATCGAGGCCGAGCGTCTGGGCGACCTTGTTCTGGACGACGAACATGCCCTGTGTGCTGGTGTAGACATCGAGCGTGCCAAGCGGACCTGGGGAGACCAGCGTGACCTGCGGCTCGATGTAGCCCTGGTGGACCTGGTCGGAGTAGAAGGTCAACTCGACGACCTTGTCGGCCTCGGCGAAGGCCTTCGCGACATCGCCGCGCTTGTAGTCCACCGTGTTGGTCACGTTGGCGGGCAGGGCCTTCTCCTCGGCCGCGCCGGCGTCGGAGTTGTGGAGCTTAGCCTCGGCCTCATCGACGTGCGCTTCGGAGAACCGGGTCTGCGGCCCGCCCTCGCGGAGCGCTTCCTCGATCGAGGTGACGGGAGCGAGCGGCTCGGCGTCGACATCGACCAGCAGGACCGCGTCCTCGGCGATCGCCTCGCTCTCGGCCAGGACGATCGCGAGCGGCTGACCGTTGTAGATCGCCTCGTCGGTGGCGAGCGGGTTCTCCCCGGACTTGATCGGGAGGTCGCCGGCCAGCAGGACGGCGGTGACGCCGGGAATGGCGAGAGCGGCCGAGGTGTCGATCCCGTTGATGCGGGCGTGAGCGTAGGGGCTGCCGACGAGCCGGGCGTAGAGCATCCCCGGCATCCGCAGGTCGCCCGTGAAGCGCTCCTGGCCGGTCAGCTTCTTCGGGGCGTCGATCCGCTTGAGTCGCTGCCCGACGGAACGCATCTCGCGCTGTTCGGTGGCTACCATGCCTGACCCTCTCTGTGTTCGATTGAAAGACCTGTTGGGGGACGCAGCGGGACGGGCCGACACAACGGTCGACCCGTTCCTTACCGCCGAAATGATACCACCGGCCTGACGTCCGCTCGCGTGTCTAGCCGTCAGACTGGCCGTAAACGGGATCGGCTGAACGACATTGGTGGCGATGCAGGTGGGCGACCCCGGATGGCGCGTTCTCGTCGCATCATCGTCGGGTCGCCGTGATCCAACATCGCCGAATCCGATGTCCTTCAGCCGGTCCCTTCAGGGCCGGATGGCAACGAGCCGGATCACAACGGGCCGGCTACCTGCCGCATCGCGATCCGGACGTGGTGGTCGCCGACGCCGATCTGGTCCAGCCACGTTCCGTCGCCCTGCAGCGAGCCATGACCGACTGAGCCGTGCGTCTGACCCTCGTCCTGCGGCCGGACCTGGTCCGACGCCCCGGTGACCCGCTCCCCGGCGATGGTCGTTGCGAGCACTTCGGCGGCAATCGTGGCGTGGTGACGCTCGATCGCCTTGGCGATCTCCGGGTCGGCCTCGTAGCTCAGCTCGATCCGGTCCTCGACCCGGTAGCCAGCCTCCTTGCGGGCGTCCTGGATCCCGCGGACGAAGTCCCGCGCCAGCCCCTCCTCGATCAGCTCGACTGTCAGGTTCGTGTCGAGCACGACCGTCGTCGTTCCGCCCTGGGCGGCGGCGAAGCCCGGCCGCCTGAGGAGATCGACCAGGATGTCTTCCGGGGCGAGCTCGACCGATTGCCCGTCCGCAAGGGTCAGCGCGAGCGTCGCCCCGCTGCCGACCGTGGCAGCGACGCCGGCCGCGTCCTGGGCATCCAGCGCCTGTCGGACCGCGCCGAGCTGCCGGCCGAGCCGGGGGCCCAACACCTTGAGGTTGGGACGGATGCTGTAGGTGACGATGTCGCCGAGTTCCCGCTCGACCAGCGGCCGGACCTCCTTGACGTTGATCTCGTCCATGACGAGGTCGCCAAGCCGTTCGAGCACGGCGGCGGTCGCCGGTCGCTGGCTGTAGACGAGGATCGCGGGAAGCGGCTGCCGGACCTTGACGCCACCTTCCTGGCGGGCGGCGTGGCCGAGGTTGACCACTTCCAGCACCGTCGCCATGTCGGCGCTGAGCCGCTCGTCGATCGCTGCTGCATTCACGGCTGGATAGTCGCAGAGGTGGACGGATGGCGGCGCGGCGGCATTGGCATCGCGCACGAGGTTGCCGTAGATCTCCTCGCTGACGAATGGGATGAACGGGGCGAGCAGCTTCGCCAGCGTCGTCATGACCTCGTAGAGCGTCCCGTAGGCCGAGAGCTTGTCGGCGTCGCTGTCGGGTTTCCAGAACCGGCGCCGGTTCCGACGGATGTACCAGTTGGAGAGTTCCTCGACGGTGAACCGCTCGATCTCCAGGGCGGCGCCGTCCGGGTCGTAGGCGTCCAGTCGTTCCCGGACCGTGCCAATGACCTGGTTGAGGCGGGAGACGATCCAGCGGTCGAACAGCGAGCGCTCGGCGAGGGGCGGGGCGTTCCCCGGCGCCGTCGGGTCCCAGCCGTCCAGCCGGGCGTAGTTGGCGAAGAAGGCGTAGCAGTTCCAGAGCGGCAGGATGAAGCGGCGACGGACGCCGTCGGTGATGTTGGGGCCGAAGTTGACATTGGCCGACGGGTTGACTGTGCTGAACAGCCAGCGCATCGTGTCGACGCCGATCTCCTCGGCCGCGTCGTCCAGCCAGATCGCGTTGCCTTTGCTCTTGTGCATGTCCTCGCCGTGCTCGTCCTTCATCAGGGCGTAGGAAAAGACATTGCGAAAGGGCTTTTCGCCGGTCAGGGCAGAGCTCTGGGCGATCAGGGAGTAGAACCAGTTCCGGAACTGGCCGGGGAAGCTCTCGCTGACCAGATCGGCCGGGAACCACTTCTTCCAGTACTCGCGGTCGGTCAGGTAGTGCAGCGTCGAGAACGGCACGATGCCGGCGTCCAGCCACGGGTTGCCGACGTCCCGGACGCGCGATGCCTGGCCGCCGCAGGCCGCGCAGGCGATCTTCACCTCGTCGATGTAGGGCCGGTGCGGGCTGTGCCCGTCGAACGCGTCCCAGCCGGCGACCGAGCGCTCGTGCAGCTCCTCCCTACCGCCGACGACATCGAACTCGCCGCAGTCGTCGCAGACGTAGATCGGCAGGGCCAGCCCCCAGTAGCGCTTCTTCGAGATCATCCAGTCGTCCATGTGCTCGAGCCAGTCCAGCTCGCGCTCCCGGCCGAACGACGGGATCCAGGTGATGTCGCGGGTGACCGCCATCATGGTCTCCCGGAGCTCCTGCATGCTGACGAACCATTCGTCGACGACGCGGAAGACGAGGTCCGTCCCGCAGCGCCAGCAGACCGGGTAACGGTGGGTGTAGTTCTCGGCCCGGTGGAGCAGCCCCTTCGTCGTGAGGCGCTCCATGATCTCCATGCCGACCTCGTGGACGTAGCGGCCGGAGAGGTCGTCGAAGCCGGCGACATAGACGCCGAACTCATCGATCGGCGCGATCACCGCCAGGTCCTCGACCTTGGAGAGGGCGAAGTCCTCCTTGCCGCAGCCGGGGGCGATGTGGACGATTCCGGTCCCCTCGGTCGCCGTCACGTCGTCCCAGCGGATCACCCGGTGCTCGACGCCGGCGGCCGCCGGCAGCTCGTCGAACGGGCCGCTGTAGCGCCACCCGACCAGCTCGCTGCCCGGCAGCTCGGCCGTGACGGTGTGCTGGCCACTGATGATCCTGCGGACGAGCTCCTTCGCGAGGTAGGAGACGTGCGGCTCGCCCTTGACGGCGTACTCGACCCGGGCGTAGGTCAGTTCCGGGTTGACGGCCGCCGCGACGTTGGCCGGCATCGTCCACGGCGTCGTCGTCCAGACGAGCAGGTCGGCGCCAGGCTCGTCCAGCAGCGGCAGGCGGACGAAGACCGAGAGGTGGGTCCGATCCTTGTAGCCCTCGGTCACGATCTCGTGCTCGGACAGGCCGGTCCCGCAGCGCGGGCACCATGGCATGCAGTCATGCCCCTTGTAGACCCAGCCTTTCTCGTGGCAGGTCTTGAGGAAGTACCAGATCGTGTAGTTGTTCTCGTCGGAATAGGTGAAGTACGAGTCGTCCCAGTCCATCCAGTAGCCCAGCCGGATCGACTGGTCGGTCTGCCGCTTCGAGAAGCGCTGGACGCGCTCCTTGCAGAGCTGGACGAACTCGGCGACGCCGTAGGATTCGATGTCGCGCTTGCTCTTGAGCCCGAGTTCCTTCTCGACCTCGACCTCGACCCAGAGGCCTTGGCAGTCGAAGCCGTTCTGGAACCGCTGATCCTTGCCGAGCATGGCGTGGTAGCGCTGGAACAGGTCCTTGTAGGTCCTGCCCCAGGCGTGATGGACGCCCATCGGGTTGTTGGCGGTGATCGGTCCGTCGATGAACGAGAACCGTTCCTCGGCGCCGTCGTTGCGGGTCAGGTAGCGCTCGGCGATGCCGTCGCGCTCCCACCACGCGAGCAGGTCGCGCTCCATCTTCGGGAAATCGACGCGCTGGGTCACTTCTCGGAACGTCGCCACGGGCAAAGACTCCATCTGACTGCAAGCGGCGTTATCCAGCTCGCCCGGCGTTGTGGGTTCGGGCACATTGGCTGAAAAACACGACACCCGTCCTCGGAAAGGGTCGAGGACGGGCGAACCCGCGGTACCACCTCGGTTGACCTCCAGCCAGAGGCCCACTCGCGCACCATCGCGCCACTCCGGATGAATGGTGGAGTGCATGATGGGCGTCGCGATAGCGGGCGACAGACCGGCCGGCGCTACCCCGGCTCCCGATCAGGGGACCCGTTTCACGCGGCGCTCGGGAGGGATGACCGGCATCCGCCATCGGCCCGCCTCTCACCGGCGGCGGGCTCGCTGTGCGTGGGATGGGTGCGGTCGTGTTTCCGTCAAAGCAGGACAAGTCTACAACTTTGGGCGAAGTTCCCCAAAGTGAGACGGATGTTCGCTTCTCGTGGTCGGCGTCTTGCATGCGGGATCGTTCACGGACCGGTGGCTCGCACCGCGGCAGACCTGCACCGGGTGTCCCAGTCTACGAATATACACCTTGTTGAGCATGGACGGTCGAAACCATTCCCGCCCGGATGACGATCCGGCGAGGAACCGGATGGGCGTGCGATGCCCTGCGCCCCGACCGGCGACATCCGCCGCTGACCAGGTATTGGACGATGGCTTAGCGATTCTCCTGCCCACAGCCGGGGAGACCATTCTGACTCAGCCGCCAGCCAACTGGCGACCAGGGAGCAACACGATGACCAATCGGCATGATGGAACGACCGGCGACGGGATCGATCGGCGACGGGTGCTCAGTCGAGTTGCCGGAGCGAGCGCCGCGCTGGCGCTCGCCGGCCAGCGCGGAGGCCCTGTCTCCGCTCAGGCGACGCCAGAGGCGACGCCGGTGGCCGTCGCGACCGCCGCCACGAACACGGCGGCTTCCGGCGAGTTGCGCTATCAGCTCGTCAGCTCGGCCGCCAGCGAGATTCAGCAGACGCAGGCGATCATCGATCAGTACTTCACTCCGATGTACCCGAACATCCGCGTGACGGTGGAGCCGCAGCCGGAGAACCGGGACGAGCAGCTCGTCACCTCGATGATCGGCGGCAACGCCCCCGATGTCTTCGATACCTGGCGTGACGATGTCGCCCGGTACGCCGATGTCGAGCAGGTCCTGGACACCCAGCCGCTGGTCGATCGGGACTTCACGCCCGAAGCGATCGCCGACTACTTCGACTGGCAGTGGGCGGACTTCGTCCTGCCGAGCGGAATCCGGTTCGGCCTGCCCAAGTACGTCAACATGATGGCGATCTGGTACAACAAGGACCTGCTCGAGCAGAACGGCATCACCCCGCCGGACGACACCTGGGACCACACCCGCTACGCCGAAGTGGCCCAGCAGTTGACCGTCCGGGAGGGTGAGGACACCCAGCGCTGGGGCATGTTCTTCCCCGGTTACAACCTCGACCGCTGGTCCTACAAACTCACCGCCTTCGGGGGAGCCCTGGTCGATCCCGCTGACAACACCGTCGCCGTCTTCGACCAGGACGCGTCGATGCAGGCGACCCAGTGGATCTACGATCGGACGTTCGTCGACGGCACCAACGCCGAGTTCGGGCTGCTGTTCAGCGGCGGGACGGGCGGCGTCGCCAACACCGTGAACGCCTTCGGGCAGGGGCGCCTCGCGATGATCGAGGACGGCTTCTACCCGTTCGCCATCGCGGAGCAGATCCGGGCGGCCGGGAGTCCGTTCCGGTGGGCCTTCGCGCCGGTGCCGCTGGGCCCCGCCGGGCGCCACGTGCTCGGAACCGCCGATGGGTTCGCGATCTGGGCGGGCACGCCCAACCAGGAAGCGGCCTGGGAACTCGTCAAGTTCCTGTCCGGTCCGCAGTTCCAGCTTGAGAGCACCAAGATCACCGGCTACCTGCCGTGCCGTTACTCCCTGCTCGATTCCTGGATCGATGTCTGCACGACCGCATACCCCGAGCTTGCCGGGGCGAACCTCGAGATGGCTCGGACGGCGATGGATCAGGGCTACCCGCGCAACCGGGCCCTGTTCGCGAAGGATATCCAGGCCCAGATCACCATCGCCGCCGGTCTCGATGCCGTGCTGCTGACCGGTGAGAGCGAGCCGAGCTACCTCGCCGAGGTCGCTCAGAATGTGACGGCGGAGCAGCAGAGCAGCTAGCGAACCACCGGCGATCCGAAGGTCCCGCTGGAAGGTGTCCAGCGGGCTTTCGGTGTTTCCGCTCGGAGCGTGTCGCGACACGAACCGGCCGGACGGCCGGACCGACGACAGCCCGCTGGCTGGAGCAACGCCCGGACAGTCGGCTCTGCGGCATGCTCCCAGGAGAACGTCCATGGCCTCGTTGCCGACCTTCCCCGCGACCAGTTCGGCCCGCCCGGCGATCGACGAGTCGACGATCAGCCCTCCGAAGCTTCCCTGGCTGACCAGCCGGCGGAAGGAGGCCCTGATCGCCTACCTCTTCCTCTCGCCATGGATCATCGGATTCCTCGTCTTCACCATCGGCGCGATGATCTACTCGCTCCGCCTGTCGTTCTTCGACACCAACCTGCTGACGCGGAACGAGTACGTCGGGGTGGACAACTACCGGGCCCTGCTCGACAACCCGGTCTTCTGGAAGGCGCTGCGGATCACCGGGACCTACACCGCGATCGTCGTCCCCGTCGGGACCGTCCTGGCGCTCGGGATCGCCCTGCTGCTCAACAACCGGCTGGTCCTGAGCGGTGTCTGGCGGACGGTCTACTACCTGCCCGCCGTGGTCTCGGGCGTCTCGGTCGCCGTCGTCTGGAACTGGGTGTTGAACCCGAGCAGCGACGGCCTGATGAACCAGTTCCTCGGCCTGTTCGGCATCGGGTCGCTGCGCTGGTTCTCGTCGTCGGACTGGGCGCTGCCGGGGTTGATCCTGATCGCCCTTTGGGGGACCGGCGCGAACATGCTGCTCTACCTCGCCGGGCTCCAGAGCATCCCGTCGGACGTCAAGGAGGCGGCCCGCGTCGACGGGGCGGGTCCGATCAAGGCCTTCTTCTCCGTGACGCTGCCGCTCCTGACCCCGACGATCTTCTTCAACGTCGTCATCAACATCATCTCGGCCTTCCAGGTCTTCACGACGGTCTCGGTCCTCACCGAGGGCGGACCGAATAACGCGACGCTGACGATGGTCTACTACCTCTACCGCGAGGCGTTCCGGACCTTCAACTTCGGCTACGCCTCCGCCATCGCCTGGGCACTGTTCGCGATCATCATGGTGTTCACGCTGATCCTGGTGCGGAGCTCCAGCACCTGGGTCCACTACGAGGGAGCCTTGCGCAAATGAGTTCTCAGCCAACCCCCGTCGATTCGATCGTCCAGGCGTCAATGGTCTCCGGGGCGAAAGCGCATCGCCCCTACGGGAACATCGACGCCGTCAAGCCCGAGTTCCGCTTCGACCCCGTCCTGAAGGCCCGGTCCGGCAAGGTCCTGCTCCACGCCATCGTCATCCTCGGGGCACTCATCTTCGCCGCTCCCCTGATCTGGATGCTCGTGACGTCGTTCAAGACCGATGGACAGGTGTTCACCTCGCCACCGACGATCATCCCGAATCCTGTCACATTCACCGGGTATACCGAACCATTCAGCAACCTGCCGTTCGAGCGGTTCTACTTCAACACGGTCGTCATCACCGTCCTCAACATCGTCGGGCTCCTGTTCTCCGCGACACTGGCCGGGTTCGCCTTCGCCCGGATGCGCTTCCCCGGCCGGAACGTCCTGTTCGTCGTCGTCCTCGCGACGATGATGCTGCCGGAACAGGTCACGATCATCCCGATCTACGTCGGCTGGACGCGGCTCGGCCAGAACCTGAGCGACCTGCTCGGCACCCAGATCTCGTTCTTCAACACCCCGATTCCGCTGACGCTGCCCGCGTTCTTCGCCGGGAACTACGCGGGGGCGTTCGCGATCTTCCTGATCCGCCAGTACATGATGACGATCCCGCTCGACTACGACGACGCGGCCCGGATCGACGGGGCGGGCTGGTTCCAGATCTTCTGGCGGATCATCCTGCCGCAGGCCGGGCCGGCAATCGGCGTCGTCGCCATCTACGCCTTCACCTGGAACTGGAACGACTACCTCGGCCCGCTGATCTACCTCAACCAGACCGACGCCTTCACCCTCGCCCGCGGTCTGGCGCTGCTCAACTCGCGCTTCACGACCGACTACCAGGGCATCATGGCGCAGACGGTCCTCAGCCTGATACCGGTCCTGGTGATCTTCTTCTACACACAGCGTTCGTACATTCAGGGTACCGTCGTCTCCGGCGTTAAGTAGCGGTGCGGACGCGTATCTCCGGCCGAGGTCCGGCCGTAAACGGACCGGCTGAACAACATTGGATTCGTCGGGGATGGCCCAAAGCGATGCGACGAGAACGCGATGACCAGAGGTGCCCGTTAGCTTCGCCACCAAGGTCGTTCAGCCGGACCCTTCAGGGCCGAGCGAGCACCGCCAATTCGACCAGCGGCGGACCCGACCAGGGCTCGCATCGGACGACCAGTGCGCCATCTCCGACCTTCCGGCGGAGCTGGCCAACTATCGATTGAGCGCGCTCGGCGTCCGGCTCCACGACGTAGTGGGTAGGACCGGCGCCGGACAGCGCGACCGGCTGTCCGCTGATGTCGGCGATGACTCGACGAAGTTCGGCCAGTTCCGGGGCGAGACCGAGCAACGCCCGGCCGAAGCCGTTGCCGAGCTGATTGGAGTCGATCGGCTGGCCTCCGACGATTCGGTCCGTCTGTCGTCGGACGTGCTCGCCGTCATCGAAGTCATCCGACCTGAGGGCGCCGAACAGCCGGTGGGTCTTTCGCTGGATCGGCGACGAGAGCCGGGGGTAGACGACGACGAAGTTCGTCGGGGCGATCGCGGGCAGCGGCTGGACCCTCTCGCCTCGTCCGGTGACCAGCGCTGTTCCGCCGGTCAGGAAGAACGGGACGTCGCTCCCGAGGGTGGCCGCGAGGCGTGTCCGCTCCTCATCTCGCAAGGAGACGCCGACTGCCCGCTCGGTCATCAGTATCGCCGCGGCGGCGTCGGCGCTTGCCCCGCCCATCCCGCTCGCGGCCGGAATTCCCTTCTCCAGACCGAGCCGATGATCGCCGCCGGCACGGAGCGTGTCGAGCGTCGCGGCGACGGCCCGGACCGCGAGGTTCTCGGTTGGACCCAGTCCCGGATCGTCGATCCGGACACCCGACTCCCCGGACGTGACATCCGTCAGCGTAACCATTGGGTCGGCTCCGGCGCCCGGCGTCGACTCCAGCGTCAGCCGGTCGCAGAGGGTGATCGTCTGCATGACCGAGCACAGCTCATGAAACCCGTCGCCGCGCCGTCCGACGATCGCCAGCCCGAGGTTTAGCTTGGCCGGGACGGTCGCAATCAGCCGCCGGGTCAGGGGGCCGCTCACTCCTGGTCCCCGACAACGACGGTCGCGCGGTTCCGGCGGCGGGTCTGGGACGTATCAGCCACCGGCAGCGCCGGCGCGGCGCGGCGGACGGCGACCCATTCGGCGATCGTCAGCGTCTGGGCCCGGCGGTTGGGGTCGACCCCGGCCCGGCTCAGCCAGCTCTCGACGTCGGCCTTCGGCAGGCCGAAGCGGGCGGCGAGCGAGTTCGCGACCTGCTTGCGCTTCTGCCCAAACCCCGCCCGGACGATCCGGAGGAATTCCGGGATTTGATCCTCGGGCAACGGCAGATCGCCTCTCACATCCAGGCGCAGGACTGACGAGGTCACCGTCGGCGGTGGCACGAACACGGTCGGGGCGACGTCGAACAGGATCCGGGCGTCGGCGTAGAACTGGGTGGCGACCCCGAGGACCGAGAGCTCGCCCGGCAGTGCGACGATCCGCTCCGCCACCTCCCGTTGGACCATTAGCACGAGCCGCCGCGGCCGGTGCGACTGGTCGAGCAGATGGCGGATCACCCCCGAGGCGATGTTATACGGCAGGTTGGCGACGACGCTGAATGGCTGCCCGTCCGGGAACAGCTCTTCGGTCGAGAGGTTGAGCGCGTCGGCCTCGATCAGTCGGAACCCCTCATGCGGTCCAAAGGTCGCCCGGAGGTGTCCGGCCAGCCGGCGGTCGTACTCGACGACCGTCACGTTGCCGGCGGAGCCCACTAGCGACTCGGTCAGGATCCCGAGGCCGGGGCCGATCTCGAGGATGTGGTCGTCTCGGGAAACATCGGCCTGCCGGACGATCCGGTCGACGACCCCGCGCTCGAACAGGAAGTTCTGGCCCAGCCCCTTGCTCGGCCGGACATCGAGGTCCTCCAGCAGTGCACGCCAGCCAGCTCGCGTCCGCGGTAACCCGTAGTCGTGGGTGACGATTTCCGGGACGTCGTCCGAGTCGAGGTGCAGAACGGTCATCGCGTCACCCGGATTCCCGGTGTCGCCGACACTTGGCCGATCCGCCAGAGTTGTTCGTCGCCCGCCGCGAAGGCCGCGACCAGATCGGCCGAGCGCCGCTCCGCGATCGCCAGCAGCAGCCCGCCCGATGTCTGCGGGTCCCAGAGGCTGGCTTGGGTCGCCGCGTCGACATCGTGGCCAAAGGTGATCGCGGTCCGCTCGCGGCCGGTCGGACCGAGCCAGAAGTCCCGGTTCCGGTTCAGCCCACCGCAGAGATGACCCTGCCGGGCAGCTTCCCGGGCACCGTCGAAGACGGGCACGGCTGTCGCGTCGATCGCCGCGCCGACCCCGCTTCGAGCGGCCATCTCGGCGAGATGGCCCAGCAGCCCGAAACCCGTGACGTCTGTCACCGCGCTCGGCTCGATGTCGATCGCGACCTCACCGGCCCGGAGATTGAGCCGCAGCATCGAGGCGATCGCCGCGTCGACGTCCCCCGGCGCCGCGTCCCCGGCCCGGTCGGCCGTCATCAGCAGCGCCGTGCCGAGCGGTTTAGTCAGGAACAGCACGTCGCCGGGCATCGCCGTCGAACAGGCCCAGTACCGGTCGGGGTGGACCCGCCCGGTCACCGACAAGCCGAACTTCACCTGCGGGTCGTAAATCGTGTGGCCACCGACGATGCGACCGCCCGCCTCGCTGACCTTGGCCGCCGCTCCCCGAAGGATCGCGGCGGAGACCTGAGCATCGAGGTCGTCGGGGACCGCCAGGATACTGAGCGCGGTCAGCACCCGACCGCCCATCGCGAACACATCGCTCATCGCGTTGGCCGCCGCGATCGCGCCGAACGTCTCGGGGTCGGGCACGACCGGCGTGAAGAAGTCGACGGTCTGAACGATGGCGAGATCGTCGGACAGGCGAATCACCGCCGCGTCGTCGCCGGTCTGAAGACCGACCAGCATATCGTTAGCGGGCAGGTTCGAGGTGGCACTGAGTGGAGGGGTGGCTGCGAGCCCGCTGAGGGCGAGCATCGCGGCGAGCGATCCCGGGCCCATCTTCGCGGCGCAACCTCCACCGGCCGCGAGCGGCGTGGCTGTGGCGGTAAGGTCGAGGTCAGTGGTCATCGGCTGAACTGGCACAGTGGACAGGTCTGCATGGATCTGACTATATGGGGCAGCCATATCCGCTGTCGAGTAGGCCCGCCGGTGAGCGAACAGGAGCATCACGTTGAGCGATCGCAGTTCGAACGGAATCAGCACGGCCGACCTCGCCCGGGTCGCCCTCGACCTCGTCGGGATGGACGAGCTTCCGGGCGACAGCGATATCTACGTCGAGGGAGACGGCCTCCGGCGCGTCATGATGGGAATCGACATCGCCGGAGCCGAGTTGCTGCTCGCCCGGCAACTCGGGATGGATGGCGTCATCGCCCATCACCCGGCCGGTGGCGACGCCCATCTCCACTACCCGTGGGTCCTGACGACCCAGATCGACTTCCTCATCAACGCCGGTGTCCCGGCCGACATCGCCGAGGCGGCGATCCGGCCGAAGATCCGAGGCGCCGAGCTAACGGCCCAGACGCGGAACTTCGACCATGTCCCATCGATCGCGCGGCTGCTCGGGATGCCCTTCCTGAACGTCCATCTTCCGCTCGATGAGTACGGCCGCCGGGTGATGGCCGCCGTCGTGGAGGACCACCTCGCGACCGTCCGTCCGGGCCGGGAACCGCTCGTGCGTGATGTCGTTGCCGGCCTGGGGACGATCCCGGAGCTGCGTGACGCCCGGACTGAAATCAAGGTCGCGGTCGGGGACGCAAGTTCGCCGGCCGGCAGCGTCTTCGTCTTCCACGGGGCCGGCACCAACGGCGGTTTCGCGGCGGCGAAAGCGATGTGGGACGCCGGGATCGGGACGGTCGTCTACATTCATATCGCGCCGCCGGACGCCGACCAGCTTCGGGCGCTCGATCGGGCCGGCAAGAGCGTCGTCGTCAGCGGCCACATCTCCAGCGACATGATCGGGATCAACCGGTACGTCGCTGATCTGGAGCGGCGCGGCCTCGAGGTCGTCCGGATGAGCGGCCTCTGATTCACTGTCCCAACAGGAGTTTACCCTTGACCGACCCGAGCACGACCTGGATCCACATCGTTCCCAGTCCCGTCTGGGAGCGGCAGCGGCCCAACGAGACGTACCTTCCGGAGGCGTATGAGGCCGACGGTTTCATCCACTGCACGATCGGCGACGGCCGGATGCTCTCCGTCGCGAACATGTTCTACACCGCCGACCGTCGCCCCTTCCTGGCGCTGTCGCTCGACCCGGCCCGGATCACCTCCGAGGTCCGTTTCGAGGACCCGGACGCGGTCTACCCGCACATCTACGGACCGCTCCAGGTCGCTGCCGTGACCGGTCACCGGCTCGTCGCGCGGGACGACGAGGGCCGCTTCATCCGGTTCAGCACGGTTCAGCAGACCGGCCCCGAAGGGCAGTAAGGCGATCGCTCCCCGGTGAGCGGTCTGGAATGAGAGCGTGGCATGGCGAAGCGGTGGGAAGCGACCGATCCAGTGACACCCGAAAGCGATGCCATCGACGCCGCCGAGGTCGACGCCCTGCTCTGGACCAACGAGCGTGAGCGCGAGCGGGCCCGGCGCTACCACCGGGTCCGCCGCCACATCGGCTATGCGGTCTCGGTCGCCGGGCTGGCCCGGGAGGCGCTGTTCCTCGGTTCGGGCGGCGCGGCGGCGCTGGAGCGCGGGCTTCGTTCAGCGTTGCCTCACGAGGCGCTCGTCGCGCCGGCTTACGCGCTGACGGTCTCGGCAGCGACCTTTCTGCTCGACCTGCCGGCCGCCTACCTTGGCGGTTACCGGATCGAGCGCACGTTCGGGCTGACGAGTCAGCCGGCTCCCGACTGGCTCCGGCAGCGCCTGCTCGGCTTCGCGATGGGCAGCGTCCTCCAGGCGGCCGTACTCTCCGGGATGCACAGCCTGATCCGGCGGCGCCCCAATGACTGGTGGCTGGTTCTGACCGGTGCGGCGGTGCCCGCGACCATCGCGCTGGGAACGCTGTTCCCAACGGTGATCATGCCGCGGTTCAACCGCTTCACCCGCCTCGACGACCAGGACCTGGTCGATCGCCTCCGGCAGCTGGGCGAGCGGGCCGGCGTTCCGGTCGCCGCCGTCTATCAGATGGACATGAGCCGTCAGACCGAGCGCGCCAACGCGATGTTCACCGGGCTGGGCGGAACCCGCCGGATCATCCTCGGCGATACGTTGATCGCGCAGTTCGAGGCCGCCGAGATCGCCGGCGTGATCGCCCACGAGCTTGGGCATCAGGTGAACCGCGACATCTGGACCCTGTCGGCGATCGGCGCCGCCTCGATCGCGCTGATCAGCTACGCGACCGATCGCCTGACACCGGAAGTCATCGCGCGGACGGGGCGCTGGACGACGATCCACGGCACCGATCAGGTCGCGGCGCTCAACATCCTCAGCCTCGTCGCCGGCGCCGCGTCGGTCCTCCTTTCGCCCCTTCCGGCCGCGATCAGTCGCCACATCGAGAGGCGGACCGATCGGTATGCCCTGGAACTGACCGGCGAGGGCGAGATCTATGCCCGGGCAATGGCCCGGCTGGGTCGCCGCAACCTGGTCGATCCGGACCCACCATCCTGGCGCGACCGGCTGTTGTCCTCCCACCCGCCGGTCACCGAGCGGATCGCGACAGCGCTGGCCTTTGCCCAGCGCCGTCAGCGGGACGGATAGTCCATGACGGTCATGGTCTGACCGTGCGGTAGACTGCTCCGGCGAATGACCCGCCTCAGCGGCGGTACCGGCATCACCCGCCCCGGCCACCCGCCGATCAGCAAGGACCGCCTATGGCCGCGCAACAGATCAAGCCCGGCGCCTATGTCTGGCGCCAGGGGCGATCCGAGATCGTCCTGATGCGGTCTGGCGACAAGTGGTACATCCAGTACACCGTCGCCAGCCGGCTGCTTGGTCCCCGACAGAACATCTACGAAGCCCGCCATCAGAGCGCCCGCAACGCCGCCTGGGACTTCATGGCCCGCGTCATTCGAGCCTGCCGGGACGAGGACGAGGCCGTCCGCGCCTCGAAGGAAGCCGCCCGCTGGATGCGCTCGACCGGCTACCTCGACATCACCGACGCCTGACAAAGCGCGTCCACGAGCCATGGAGGCCCCGGTGCCGGAACTCCCCGAAGTCGAGACCGTCCGCCGGATCGTGACCGCGAACCTCGTCGGCAGAACCCTGACCGGTCTGGACCTCACCCTGCCGAAACTCCTGCGGGACTCGCCGATCCCGACCCTGGAACCGCTGATCGGTCAGGCCGTCACCGGGGCCCGGCGTCGGGCCAAGGTGCTCAGCATCGACTTCAGCGACCACCTCAGCCTGCTAATCCACTTCAAGCTGGCCGGGCAGCTCGCCGTCGTCTCGCCGGCCGGGGAGCGGGTCTATGCCGGGCACCCGGTCCCGAAGCCGCAGGGGGACTACCCGCACAAGACCACGCACCTGACCATGCGCTTCGACGACGGCACGATCGCCTACTACAGCGACGTGCGGCAGTTCGGCTGGCTTCGGCTGATGCCGACCGAGGACGTCCAGGCGGTGATCGACAGCTTCGGTTTCGGCCCGGAAGGGACGTTGGCCGCGCCGCTCGACGCCGACGCGCTCGCTGCCCGCTTCGCCCGCCGGACCATCCCGATCAAGGCGACGCTGCTCGACCAGACCGTCGTCGCCGGGCTGGGCAACATCTACGTCGACGAGGCACTGTTCCGGGCCAGGGTCCATCCCGCCACGCCGAGCAACGAGGTGGCCCGCAGCGAGATCATCGCCCTGACGGAGGCGATCCCCTGGGCGCTCGACCGGGGCATCGAGCAGGGCGGGGCGAAGATCATCCATGGCAAAGCGTACCCGCTCGACGGCTTCCCACAGGTCCACGCCCGCCAGGGGGAGCCCTGTCCCGTCTGCGGCACCACCATCGTCAAGACACGGGTCGGTGGCCGCGGCACGTACTACTGCCCACATTGCCAGCCGGATCCGGTGGGTTGGGTCCGGCCGCCAGCGACGGTCTCGAAGGTTGGAAAGAAGGCTGAGGCCGCTTTGGCGGAACGGGCTGATCTGTAGGCTCCCGGCGTGGTTCGGACGAAATGGCTATAAGAAAGTACCAGACCGTCGTCCCCGGCCATAAATGGCCTGGCTGAAGGACGGCGCTCCGCGCTCCTGATGAGCCAGCCCTGATGGCCTTGAGCGCGGAGCGCCGTTCCTGAGCCAGGCCATTTATGGCCGGGAAAGGCTATTACCCCCAATAATCGTCCGCTTGCGTCAGGGCCGGGCGACGCGCTCTGGACGTGGTGGATGGCCTTATCGATCCGCCTACACCGGGCGGAAGTCGCTGTCCGGAGTAATCGTCTGGATGAACTCGGCGATCAGACGGGCGGCGTTCGTCAGGTCGGTCAGGCTGACCATCTCGTTGGGCGAGTGCATGTACCGGTTGGGCAGCGAGACCAGTCCCGTCGCGGTTCCGGCACCGCTGCGGATCATCGCGTCGGCGTCGGTCCCGCTGGACCGGGCGGCGGCCTGGGTCGGGCTGCTTAGGCCCAGCTTCGTGGCTGCGGCCCGGAGACCGTCGTAGACGAGCGGGTTGATCGAGGCGCCACGGGTCAGGACCGGACCGCCGCCGAGCTTGACCTCGCTGTTGGCTCGCTTGTTCGCGCCGGGGTAATCGGTCGAGTGGGTGACGTCGAGGGCGATCGCGACCAGCGGCGCCAGCCGGACGGTCGCGACCTGTGCTCCGGCGAACGTGATCTCTTCCTGAACCGCGGCCAGGGCGACGACCTCGACGGCGGGGCGGTCCTCAGCCAGCCGCCGAAGGGTTTCCAGCGCGACGAAGGCACCGACCCGGTTGTCGAGACTCCGGGAGACGACGAGGTCATCGCTCATCTGGACGAAGCCGGCGTCGACCACGGCGGCATCGCCGACCTCGACCCGCTGATTGGCCTCGGCCCGGTTTCCGACGCCGATGTCGATCCAGAGGTCCTTGATCTCGATCGGCTTGTCGCCGTCGCGCCGGAGGAGGTGGGCGGCCTTCCGGCCGATGACGCCGATCACATCGCCGCCCCGGCCGACGATCCGGATCCGCTGACCGACGACGACCATGACGTCCCAGCCGCCGATCGGCTCGAACCAGATGAAGCCGTCGTCGTCGATGTAGGTGACGATGAAGCCGATCTCGTCGATGTGTCCCTCGACGACGACCACCGGAGCGCCATCCCGTTTGAGCCGGGCGTAGGAGTTGCCGATCACGTCGAGCGTGACCTCGTCGGCGAAGGACTCGGCCTCCGCCCGCCAGATGCGGGACGGCGCCCGCTCGAAGCCGGACGGGCCGGGCGCGTCGAGCAGGGTGCGCAGGAAGTCGAAGGCACGCGTCTCCATCGTGGTACTCCTCTGGGGCCAGCGCACCTCGCGATGGTGGCCATGCTGGTTCCAACTGAACGCCGTGCATCGTAGCAAGCCGGTGGACGCCCCGGCTCACCCTCGCTCCACTAGCCATGGGAGCATCGTTCAGATCCGCTCGCCGTGGAGCACTCGTTCGTACCTGGACCGCCAGCAATCGATCTGGTACGGAAATGCGCTTTTCTGGCCAGACTTTTATCGACCAGGCTGGCGTCTCGTCGGCGAACCGTGACGATCGAGCGCTCTGCCCATTGCGTCCGCTCGTCCGCTCGGTGATGCTTCGCGCGTTGAGTGATGGCTCGTGATGAGCCTGGTTGTCAATCAGGAGGCGGGACGAGTGACGGCGACGACCGAGACGACGCACGCGGACGTGATCGAGTGGCTGGAGGAGCGCCAAGGCCGCTTCATCCAGATGGCCAATACCATCTGGGAGCACCCGGAGGTCGCCCTGGCCGAGGTCCGGGCCTGCCGCCTCCAGCGCGAGGACCTCACCGCTGACGGCTTCACCATCACCGACTCCATCGGCGACCTCCCGACCGCCTTCCTGGCCGAGTGGTCCTCCGGCACCGGTGGGCCGATCATCGGCTTCCTCGGCGAGTACGACGCGCTGCCGAGCCTGTCCCAGGAGCGGGAGCCGAGCCAGCACCCGATCGTGGCGGACGGGCCGGGGCACGGCTGCGGCCACAACCTGCTCGGGACGGCGGCTTTGGCGGCGGCGAGCGTGGTCAAGGCGTGGCTGCAGGCGACGGGGACGGCGGGCACGGTGCGCTACTACGGCTGCCCGGCCGAGGAGACGTGCGAGGGCAAGGTCTTCATGGCGCGGGCGGGGGCGTTCGACGACCTCGACCTCGCCATCACCTGGCACCCGAACTCGACCAACACGGTCTGGGCCGGGAGCAGCCTTGCCGTCAACAACGTCAAGTTCCAGTTCTACGGCCGGACGGCCCATGCGGCCTCGAACCCGGAGACGGGCCGATCTTCGCTGGACGCGGTCGAGCTGATGAACGTGGGGGTGAACTACCTGCGGGAACACGTGATCGATGCGGCGCGGATCCACTACGTGATCACGAAGGGGGGCGGGGCGCCGAACGTGGTGCCGGACGACGCGGAGGTCTGGTACTTCATCCGGGCACCGGAGCGGTGGCAGGTGGAGGAGCTGACGGAGCGGGTTCGGAAGGTGGCGCAGGGGGCGGCGCTGATGACGGAGACGCGGCTGGAAGAGCACTTCATCTCCGGTGCTTACAACATGCTGACCAACCGTGTCCTGAGCGATCAGCTCATGTCGGCGCTCGACCAGCTCGGCCCGCTGGATTTCACCGACGAGGAAGTCGACTACGCCCGCGAGATCGCCTCGGAATTCCCCGAGGGTCTGCGGCGCGGCGTGCTGGCGTCCGACAACCTGCCGGAGTCGCTGATGAGTGAGGGGCTCTCGGGCGCTGTCTGGCCGATCCGGGACGCCGGCAAGGTACTGCCCGGCTCGACGGATGTCTCTGACGTGTCATGGATCACGCCGACCTCACAGGTCACGACGGCCTGCTGGCCGCTGGCGATCCCCGGCCACAGCTGGGCGATCACCGCGACGGCCGGCGTCTCGATCGGCCACAAGGGGATGATCCACGCCGCGAAGGCGATGGCGATGACGGCGGCCGACTTCTACCTGGACCCGGAGCTGCGGGCCAAGGCGCGGGCGGAGTTCGCGGCCTCGACGGCTGGCCGGCCCTACCAGTGCCCGATCCCGGCCGACGTCATGCCGCGCCAGCCGTAGCGCCTGTTCCTCGGCCCGCGAGTTCCGGCCAGAAACGGTCCGGCTAGAGCGGGTCTCATCGACCTTGTCCCTGGCGAGCAGGCAGCCATACCCTTCGCCCCCCTCCCCATCACGCTCCGGCTCCGTCGCCTGCGGGCGACTCCGCCGGGACCGGATGGAGAGGGGGTGCCACCGTCTCCGCCAACCCCTGTGAGCCGCGTGGTAGAGCCGCTCTCAGACGGGTTGCGTGGGCGCAATGGGGCGGGTCAGCTCCCCTCTTCGGGCACCGGTGAAGCCGAAGCCGCGTCAGCGGGTGAGCCGGGGAGGGGCCGGGGGAGGGGTCTGCTCCGGCGCCAAGCGAGTCCAATGAATACCGCTCCAGTGTCGTTCAGATGGTTCCTTCAGGACCGGAATCCCGGGCCCGGAGGATCGTCCTCAGATCGGCGGCTCCTCGCGCCCTTGCCGCTTCTTTCGCGTAATCGCCTGCCCTCGACCGACGATCAACTGGCTGATGACCAGCAGGGTGATCGCAGCCGCGACGACAGCCAGGACGAGCCCAGAGGCGATGAACAGGAACTCCTGGATCAGGTGGACACTCATGCGATCGTCCCTCTACGGCGCGAGGTCGCCGGCGACCTGCTCGGCGATCTCGTTCCCAAGCCGGACCGAGTAATTCGTGCCGCGGTCCTCGGGGTAGATCTGGGTGGTGTTGGCGAGATAGAGCCCGGACAGCGGCGTCCGGCGGCCCGGGATGCGCCGGGAGTAGTTCTTCGTGATGATCGGCTGAGCGGCTCGCTCGCGGAAGATCCAGCGGTTCTTCACCCAGGACGGATCGAAGGCCGGGTTGAGCCGCTTGAGGTGCGGGATGTAGTCCGTGAAAAGATCGTCGTCGCTCCGGGTCCAGGCCGGATTGTCGGCCTCCATGTAGCGGCTCAGGTAGACGATGTGGCTGCCGCCATAGTCCGAGGCCGGCAAGAAGTTGGTGTGCTCGATCACGCCGGTGAAGGGGATGTCGTCGTCGGCGATGTTGAGCCAGTAGATGTCGGTCAGCTTCCGGTCCAGCTCAAGCACCGCGACCACGGCGGCCTCGTACTCCAGCCCGCCGAGTTGCGACCGGTAGGACTCCGGCAACTGTGGTACCAGCCGGCTGAAGATTGGGGAGGGGACGGTCGCGACGATGGCGTCGCAGACGACTGGCGGCGCGGCGTCGCCGAATCCGACCTCCCACGTCCCATCGGCCCGCTGCTCGATCTTCTCGGGTCCAAGGCCGCTGTGGAGCTCCACCCCGGAGCGACGGGCGCCGTCGACCATCGCGTTGACGATGGTGTCGAAGGAGCCGCGGAAGTAGCCGAGCTTCTCCTGGTCGAGCGGCGATTTCCGGGAGGTCGTCCGCAGGCGGATCTTTCCCCAGAACCAGACCATCGCGACCTGCTCGGCGTACCGGCCGAACTTGGCCCGGAGCTGGGCACCGAGGGTCTTGTCATAGGCCCGCTGCCCGAGCGCCTTGCGGAGCCAGTCGTGGGCCGTCACCTTCTCGTAGGGCATCCAGTCCGTCTGCCGCTGGAGATAAAGCGTAACGAGGCCGAGGCGAATCCGGTCGATCAGCGGGATGGCGCCGAACCGGAGCAGATCGAGGGCCCCGTTGAACGGGTAGATCCGGCCACCCGACAGGTAGCCGACGTTCGACGGCAGCCACATCAGCTCGTCGCCGACGCCGAGCTCCTCGGCCAGCGCGACGATCGACGTGTCGCTCTGGAAGAGGTGATGGTAGAAGTACTCGATCCGGGCGCCGTTGAGCTCGAACGTCACGGCCTGCCCACCGAACCGGCTGCCGCGGTCCCAGAGCGTGACCTGGAACCCGGACCGCGCCAGCCGGTAGGCCGCGACCAGCCCGGCCACGCCGCCACCGATCACACCGATGTGGCGGGCGCCCTCCTGTGAGAGCGATGCGTCGTTCGGATCGTAACTCGGAATGCTCATTGGTCTCCCGTGGTGGACGTGACGACGATGAACCGGAGAAAGGGTCGCTTCCGGGCACGAACGACGCCGGGCGGGACGTCCGTCTCCGGCCCGGCGTGATCTCTGGATCGTGCCTTCGGAACTGACTGCGGCGAGATTCAAGTGACGTACCCGAGTTCGATGGGCGGCGCTGCTCCCCTCTCCGGGCACCTGTGAGCCGAAACCGCTTCAGCGGTTGAGTGAGCAGGTGAGCAAGTGAGCCGGAGAGGGGGTGGGGGAGAGGTCTGCTCCGCCGCCAGGCACTCGGATCGAAACCTGCTCTACCGGCTCGGGGCCAGCTCGGCTTCCATCTCGGCGTCGGTTCGCTTCGGGCCCGACCGGCCGAACAGGCGCTGAATGTCGCCGTTCTCCCACGAGACCAGGAGCTGGGCCGCCGTGAAGATCGAAGAGTAGGTGCCGCTGATGATGCCGATCAGCAGGGCGAGGACGAAGTTCCGTGTCGAGCCGCCGCCGAGGAGGAACAGCGCCAGCAGCGTGAAGACCACGGTCAGCGACGTGTTCAGGGACCGGACCAGCGTCTGGGCGATGCTGTAGTTGACCGTATCCTCGAAGCTGCTGCTGACCCGCTTGCCGACGTTCTCCCGGATCCGGTCGAAGACGACGATCTTGTCGTGGACCGAGAAGCCGATCACCGTCAGCAGGGCGGTCACGAACAGCGTGTCGACCTCGATCCCGAACAGCCAGCCGAAGATCGAGAACAGGCCGACGACGAAAAGGACGTCGCAGACCATGGCGATGACTGCGCAGGCGCCGTAGAGAAAGGGATTTCGGGTCTTGCGGAAGGCGAGCGAGATGTAGCCGAGGATGGCGAGGGAGGCGACCCCGATCGCCAGGATGGCGTTGCGGGAGAGCTGGTCACTGACCGATGCGCCGATCGTGGCGATGCTCTGCTCGGTGAACGGTCCGATTCCGGTCTGGATAGCCTGATAGAGCTCGGCCTTGGCCGGCGTCCCCTCGCCGATCTGGGAGGTCTTGATCTGGAACGCATTGCCGCCCTGCGCGTCAACGCTCTGGACGATCGCGCCGCTGTAGCCGGCCTCCTGGACCACCGTCTGCAGCGCGCCCGAGTCGACCGGTTGCTGGAACTGGAGCTGGATCTGGGTTCCGCCGGTGAAGTCGATCCCAAGGTTGAGCCCGGTGACGATCAGGGAGATCAGGCCGGGAACGATCAGGATGGCCGAGATCAGGTACCAGAGTCGCCGCTTGCTGGTCAGATGCGTCATGGTGAGGTCCTCAGTCTGCCGCGTGGTGGGTCGTTCGCCGGGATGCCAGACGGGATCGCTAGTCGCCGGTCGCGCCGCTCGGGGCGGTGTCGAGGCTGCGGGCCTCGCGCCGCTCGACGCCCAGCAGCCAGGGATCTCGGACCCGGCCGGACGAGATCATGACGCGCATGAAGTTCCGGGTGATCGTGATCGCCGTCAGGAGGCTGACGAGGACGCCGATCGCGAGCGTGATTGCGAAGCCGGTCATTAGCGAGGTGCCGGTCTGGTTCCCGAAGTACCAGAGGATGGCGCAAGTGATCAGCGTCGAGGCGTTCGAGTCCCGGATCGAGGGGAAAGCGTTGCGGAACGCCTGCTCGACGGCCCGGCCGAGCGTGTGGCCGACCCGGAGCTCGTCGCGTAGTCGGGCGAAGATCAGCACGTTGGCGTCGACCGCCATACCGATCGAGAGGATGAAGCCGGCGATTCCGGCCAGGGTCATCGTCACCCCGAACAGCTTGAAGGCGCAGACCGAGACGGCGGTGTAGATCAGGAGCGCCAGAACCGAGAGCAGGCCGGGCAGGCGGTAGAAGAAGATCATGAACAGGGCGACCGTCGCGAGACCGACGATGCCGGCGATGAGGCTGCGGCTGATCGACTCGTCACCCAGGGACGCGCCGACGGTGTTGCTGGACTGGACGACCAGCGGGACCTGGAGCGAACCGGCCCGAAGCTGAATGGCGAGGTCGTTGGCTTCCTGAGCCGAGAGCCCACTCACCTGGACATTGTTGCTCAGCACACTCTGGATCGTTGCGGACGAGATCACGGTCTTGTCGACGACGATGGTCATGTAGCGTCCGACGTTGTCACGGGTGAAACCCTGCAGCGCGTTTACCCCGTCGCCGCGGATCTGGAAGTTCGCGACCGGTCCGCCGAGTTGATCGCGGCCGACGCTGGCGTCCGAGATGTCTCGCCCCTGGAGGATCGTCGTGTAGACCGGACCGGTTGGCGTGTCGGCGGCTGGTGTCACGGCGACCGGTGTGCCGGCGGCCGGCGTGCCCGCGTCGGCAGTGGCACCAGCGACGATCGGCGTCGCGCCGGCACTCGCGACGTCAGGGGTCCCGTCGGCTGCCGGTGTGGCGCCCGACGTCGTGGCGTCGGTCTGGACGCTCGCGGCGCTGCCGAGACTTGTGTTCACCGTCGTTCCCGGCGGGAGGTACTGGCCCTGGGGGTCGATCACCTCCAGGAGGGCGGTCCGCTGGAGCAGGGCGACGGCCTGGTCCGGATCGCTGACACCAGGAAGCTCAACGAGAATCTGGTCGTTGCCACGGGTCGAGATCAGCGGCTCGCTGACGCCGAGCTCGTTGACGCGGCGCTCGACCGTGTCACGCGTCCCGCTGAGGGTGTTGGCGTCGACCGTCTGACCCTCGGGCGGGTCCGCCTGGAGGAGCACCTGGAGTCCGCCCTGGAGGTCGAGGCCGAGGTTGATGTCGCGCTGCGCCTTGACCCCGTTGACGTCGAGGAAGCTCGACGGGAGGGCAAACCAGCCGGCGACGAGGCCGAAGGCGATGATGAGGATGAACGCGATCCGGGGAGAGATGTGCACGCCGAATACCCCTTGGACAGCCTGAGGGCCGATGCTTGGAGCGGACGTCTCCCCGCAGGTCCCTGCTCAGACATGGTCGAATGTTCGCGCCGATGGCGGATGGGTCGGAGTATAGGAGCCATACGGAAGGGGGGTCAAACGTGCTGTCCGTCCCGTGTGCCATTGTGCGACAAGAGCGTTGAGACCCGGTCACCAGAACGGAGAGAGCCCAGCAAGCCATGCTGGGCCCTCCGTCGATATCGACTGAACCCTCAGGCTCAGGACGCGGGAGTCGAGTCACCGCTCTCTGGCGTGGCCGGCTCGCCGCCCGGAGTGTTGCCACCGGCATCCTCGCCAGGCGTGGGCAGCGCGCCGGGAGTTGCTCCGGCACCGCTCTCCGGAGTGGCGGCCGTGTCGCCGCCAAGCTTGAGCGCGATCACCTGGAACTTGGGAGTCTGCGGCACGTTCGCCGTCTGGTTGGACGACGGCAACAGAAGGCCACCGGCCGCGGCGTACAGGTAGTCGCCGGAAACGGCAAGCTGGGCGTTGACCCCGGCGCTGGCCTGATAGCTGAATACCTGTGAGCCGTCATCGACGTTGAACCCGAGGATCACACCATCGAGCCCGGCCGTGAAGACGACGTCATTGCAAATGGTCGCGGCGGCGTAGGCCGGGGTCGGGAGATCAGTTTCCCAGACGATCGAGCCGTCCGAGGGGTTCAGGGCGACCAGCTGACCCGTCCCCTTCGTGAAGTCGAACGGCGCGTTGGGATCGAATCCGGTCCCAGTGTAGGTGCTGCCGAGGTTGACGATCGGGCAGATCAGGACCTCGGCGTCAGGAGAATAGGCCATCGACGTCTCGACCCCTCCGAGCGTTCCAGGGAACACTTCAAAGCTGTCATCGACACCCGGCTCGGAGACATCGTCGTTCTGGTGCGTCCCGACCGGGACCTGCCAGATGACATCACCCGTGCCGCGGTCCAGGCTGACGACATAGCCGTGCTTGCCGCTGGTGAAGACGACATCCTGCCCATCGACGGTCGCGAGGACTGGCGAGAGATGGTTGTCCAGATCAAAGAGATCATGCGGACGGACCTGATGGTACCAGTCGAGCGTGGCGGTCTTACCGTCCATCTTCAGGATGCAATCGGTGTACAGGTTGTCGCCGGGGCGGCTGCTGCCCCACGGAAAGCCTTCAACTCCAGGGTAGGGCGCCGGGTTGGCGATGGGCAGGTACGCCTTCCCGTCGGCATCGAAGGACGGTGGGTGCCAAAAACCGCCGCCGGAGTTGACCGTCGGGTTACCCCAGAGATTGTCCGTTGTCGTGTCGAAGTACCAGACAACTCGCCCGTCGGCCGCATCGAGGGCAAAAATCAGGCCACGCTGACCACCAGCATAGAAGTCGTCGGAGGAGCCGGGGATGGTGCTGACCCAGACAAGGTTGTCATGCACGGCGGGGAAGGTGGTGATCCCCTCGTTTCGAGGGCCCTTGATGTTCGTTCGCCAGACTTCGTCGCCGGTCTCGGGGCGAAGCGCGATGACGTCGCCGAAGCCACCGAGTGTGGAGAACAGGAGCCCGTAGGCTGCGGCGACGCCGTTGGGCCCTCCGGACGGGACGACGTCGTCGTACCGGTTGACCCAGATCTCCTCGCCAGTCGCCTTGTTCAGCGCGTAGATGTTCGCGTTGGCGTCCTGGATGAAGACCGTATCGCCGACGACGCTGGGATTGGCGGTCAGCGCCCCGAAGAGTCCGCTGGACGTGACGTCGTACGTCCAGGCCAGGCCGAGCTGGCTCACATTGTCGGTACGTATCGACGTGCCCTTCACGTCGCGGGTCGCGCCGAGGTCATAGTTCTCACCGGGCCAGTTCGTGTCGACGCCGAACTCGTCTGGTACCGTCCCACCGAGCGGCTCGGGCGTGCCGGCCGTCTGGCCGGGATCGTCCTGCGCCTTGGTGGTCGCGGTCCAGCCATGTGGAAGGACCGCGCTGGCGCCAGCCAGCGCGATCCCCGCCGCCGTTGCCGAACCCATTATCCGCCGCCGCGACAAAGGTCGACTGTCCATTGCCTTCCTCCTCATTGTGTTCGCCTTCAATGGCATTCCTGCTCCCGAGGCCCCATCTGACATGGAGCGACCCCGGCAAGCATGAGACTGATCGTCACGTTAAGCGATGGGCACAGAGCCGTCAAGCGTACGGATGATTTCGAGCACAAGCCTTCGAACCGTTTCATCTTGCAGTACGGGTCACACTTTCGGCCGTCTTTCGGGCAGACCCTGGCGCCAGGTCCGCGCTATAGCGTGGTCGCTTGGCAAACTACTCAGGCGCGCCGGAGGGACTCTCTGAACAGTCCGGAACCGCGGGGACTGCGTGGTTTCCGAAGAACCTAAGCCATGCGGAAATCGGTCCGCACAGCCCTGGCTGTCCGCCCTGACCTGGCCGCGCGGGGAACGGGATGGCGGACAGCGCGGAGACAACCGCTGTTGGAGCAATCGCGTCCCGCGGTGGACTCCGTCAGGTTCTGGTGCGTGCGGTCATCTTCACAGCAGATCCAATCCTGGTTGGATGACTATTTTGCCGCCTCCTCGAGCGACGGAGCGACGGTTGGCACCTCCGTATGGCTCAGGTCGATCTGCTGCCCGGTCTCGGCCGAGCGGTAGATCGCGTCGAGGATCCGGAGGATGTCCAGCCCGTGGGTGATCGTCGCGCCCGGCTGCCGGTGGGCGACGATGCTGTCGACGAAGTCCGCGACCTCGCCCCGGAACGACTCGTAGAGCTTGAAGCCGGGCAGGGCGGCGTCCATGCTCCGGAACTCGGGGTGACTGATCAGCGTCGCCCGGTCGGGTCCGGCGCCGCCCGTCGTGTTGATCGACAGCGTCTCGTTGCTGCCGGACACGGGCGTCCCGCTGCGAGTGATCTTCGCGCCGCCGTCCCTGCCGAAGAGCTGGGTGTAGACGAGGTCGCTCTCCTCGATGTGCGACATCCAGGAGACGTCAAGAACGATCGTGGCGCCGTTGTCGAGCCGGATGAAGGCCGTCGCGAGGTCCTCGACGTCGACGTCGGTGCCGGTCCGGGCGCTCATCTGCTCGTGGAACTCGGAGTAGACCGAGCCGGTGACACTGACCGGGCGCGGGTTTCCCATGAACCAGAGGGCGAGGTCAAGCATATGGACGCCGAGGTCGATCAGCGGCCCGCCGCCGGAGCGCTCCTTCTGGGTGAACCAGCCGCGCAGGTTGAACTCAGACGCGCCACGGAGCCAGCCGGTCTTGGCGTAGTAGATGTCGCCGAGCTCACCGGCGTCGATCTGGCGCTTGAGGACGACGCTGTCCGGCCGGTACCGGTTGTTGAGCGCGATCATGAACGCCTGCCCGGGTCGCTCGGCGACCTTCGCCGCGAGCCGGAGCCCTTCTTCCAGCATGTTCGAGAGCGGCTTCTCCAGCAGGACGTGCTTGCCGGCGTCGAGGGCGTCGATCGCGATCGGGACATGAAGAAAATTAGGCGTGCAAATGCTGACCGCGTCGACCGTGTCGCCGGCCAGCATCTCCTGGTAGTCGCCGTAGATGCTGGCGGCATCGACCTTGTACTCCGTCCTGACCCGCTCGGCCGCCTCGGTGTTGACGTCCGACAGCCCGATGATCTCGACCCCGGTGTGCTTTTGATACCCCTCGATGTGCCGCTGCCCGGGCCAGCCGAGTCCGATAATGCCAACGCGAAGCTTGTCCATGGTTGCTGAGATCTCCTGAGGATGAGGTTGAAGAACGGCGAGCCGACGACCGACGCGATATCTTCACGGGCCGACGCTTGTGTCGCAATGGGCTGAACGCCTGCAATGGCCACGCCATAGCTGGACCGGTTTAGCGGCCCGTTGCGCGATTCGAAGGTCGGCACCCAACATAAACGGTCGGGCCAGGTGGCATCGGTCTTCAAAGACATCATCACCACGCGGGCTTCGCGAGCGGAAACACTCCCCACATTGTTCAACGCCGAATCCCTTGTCGTTCAGCCGTGCCCTTTAGGGCCAATGTGTTGGCCGGTCTCCGAATGGCCGTAGAGTCGGTGGCTCACGATGTAGTCGTGGACCGTGTCGGGAACGAGGTATCGGAACGGTCGGCTATCACGGGCCCGGTCCCGGATCTCGTGCGAGGCAATCTCGATGAGCGGTGTGGGTCCGACGTCGATCCGTCCGGCCGACTCGGGGACCAGACGGTTCAGGGTCTCCAGGTCGATCTCCCAGCCGGGCCGGGCCGCCACCGCCAGCCGGGCCAGCTCGACGATGGCGCCGGGGTCTCGCCAGGTGTGCAGTTCGGCCAGCGAGTCGCCGCCCATGATGAACCACAGTCCAGCGTCCGCCTCACGCTGCCGGAACGTCGCGAGGGTGTCCGCGGTGAACGAGCGGCCCTCGCGTTCCAGTTCAAGCGTGTCGACCAAGAAGGCGTCGTTGTCCGCGACGGCCAGCCGAAGCATCGCCAGCCGGTCTGCGGCCGGCGTGACGCGAGTCGGGTCCTTGTGGGGTGGAATGCCGGCCGGGACGAAGACCACCTCGTCCAGCCCGAGTGCCGCCTGGATCTCCGAGGCGATGATCAGGTGACCGGCATGGATGGGGTCGAACGTGCCGCCGTAGATGCCGATTCGGCGCGGTGGGTCGCCGCTCGCCTCAGGGAGCCGGGATGTCGGGAACACTCGTGACCTCGCTCTCGGGGAAGGTGTTGCGCAGGGAGCCGATGAGCTGGGTCCGGACCGGGACGTTCGGGTCGTGCCAGAGGCTGACACTGACGGTCGTCCCAGCGTCGGTCTGGGCGATCGTCTCGATGATCGGGTCAGGTCGACGCAGGTGATCGAGCGCCTCGACGATTGCCCGGACGTGCAACTGCGCCTCGATCGCCGACAGCGGCAGCTCCGTGACCTGGACCCGGGTCCGGGCGGCCAGGATCGCGGTCCGGTTGGTGACGATCTCGGTGAAGACGATCGAATGGGGGACGAGCACGAGGTCGCCGGTTTCGCTCCGGATCGCGGTCGTGCGCAGCTCGACGTTCTCGAGTCGACCATTGATGTCCCGGATCGTGACGCGGTCACCGATGTTGAAGGGGCGCTCGAGCAGGAGGTAGATCCCGGCGATGATGTTCCGCAGCGTCTCCTGCAGAGCGAGGCCGACGGCGAGCGTGGTGACCGAGAGGTAGGCGATCAGGGCACTGATACTGGCGCCGAAGACCGCCAGGACGAGACTGAAGGCGACGACATAGATCGCGATCGCGACGACATTGGCGACGAGTGTGGTCAGGTTGACGCCGAGCCGGGCGATCAGCCGCGGGCGCCGCACCCGGCGGCGGGCCCAGCCGACCAGCAGCCGGGCGACGAAGACGACGACAAGCGCCTGGAGCAGACCGGCCGTCAACCCGACAAGCCGGTCGCCCAGGTCACGCAGCTCGCGTTCCATCCAGTCGCCGACGACAGCCCAGTCCACGGTTCGGTTCTCCTTGTCGGATCGGCTTGCCGGTATTGACCGGATACAAGCGCGCCGGTGTTCGATTCGCTGGATTGTACGCAGCCACGACGCGGCCGGTCGGTTCGCCCCTGCGCCTGAAGGAGGTCCGTTCCGGCGGACGGATCGACCGGCGCTGGTATCATCGTGTCAATGGGGAGCGGGTTCGACCGTCAGGAGCAGCGTGGCAGTGTTCGACTATCACGTCCATAGCGATTGCTCGGTGGATTGCGACGAGCCGATGGTCGCGACCTGTGCGGCCGCCATCGCCGCCGGGGTGACGGAGATCGTGTTCACGGATCACGTCGACTTCGAGCCGGACGACGAGAGCACGGGCTACTACGACGCCGAGCGGTACTTCGCCGAACTCGCGGCGGTCCGGGCAATCCACGGCGACCGGCTGACGATCCTGGCCGGAGCCGAGGTCGACTTCAACGTCAATCGCGCCCATCAGGCCGAGGCGTTCCTCGCCCAGCACGAGTTCGACTTCGTCATCGGGTCGGTTCACTTCTGGCTCCCGCTCGGAGGCGGGAAAGCCGAGATGGTCTACCCAAGCATCTTCGAGGGGCGAACATCCGACGAGGTCTACACCGCCTACCTCGATCAGATCCGGCAGGCCGCCGCCACCGGCTGGTTCGATTCGATCGGCCACATGGACTTTCCGAAGCGCTACGCACCGGAGACGCATCGCGACTACGACCCCAATCGGTATCGAGAGAGCTACGAGGCGATCTTCGCTGAGCTGATCCGAACCGGAACCGCCTTCGAGATCAACACATCAGGCCTGCGACGGCCCATCCAGACGGCCCTGCCTGGCCCAGCGGTCGTTCGATGGTACGCCGAAGCCGGCGGGACGCGAATCACGACCGGCAGTGACAGCCACGAGGCCGGAACGATCGGCGGCGGGATCTCGACCACCCTCGCCATGCTGCGTCTCTGCGGCATCGACGAGGTGCTGTCCTTCCGGAGACGGGTCGGGACGCCAATCAAGATCGAATCCCTGAGTCGCGTCCCGGAGACCATCGTCCATGAGACCGTTTGACAGCCGACCCGGCTCGTCCAGTGGCCGGAACGTTACCGGCGGTTCGGGACGATCGACAGATCCGCAGCTATGGAAGCCGTACGATGCCGCCCCAAGGACGTCACTGCCGGACCTGGCGGAGCTCTATGACCGCCGCCGCCCCGAGCTCGACTGGCGGGAGAGCGACAGGACCGACCCGGCAATGGCGATCCCGCTGTCGGGTCGACCGCTGGATGAGGACCTGACCAGCATGGGTCCCCGGACACTGCGGCCGGGTCATGCCTCCATCGGCGAACCGACGATGCTCGACCGGGGCCAGCAGGCACTCCGGCATCGGCTGGCCCATCCAGGGCACACCCTCGGCCTCGCGCTGCTGGTCGCGTCGCCGTTCCTGCTCTCGGCGCTCGTCGCGACGCTGCTTGGTCTGGCCGGTCCGCTGCGGGGCGCCGACCAGATCCCGCTGGCGACCATCCTTGTGCTGGCCTTCCAGGCCGCGATGATGGTCATCTGTTACGCCCTCCAGCTCACCATCCTCGGGCGGATCTGGCTGCTCAATCTGGTCACGCTCAGCACCCTCATGCCGCTCCTGGCGCTGCAATCAACCTTCAGCGGAATCCCGTACGTGTCGCCGACCCGGTCCTCGGCCGAGCCGGTGATCATGACGGCGACCGTGACGATCATCGTCCTGTTGGTCATCGCCGTTCTGGCCGCGTCCCTGAGTTACGAGGCGCCGGGCGACGCGGCCGTCCTCTTCCTGCCCGCCGCCTTGATCGTCCCGGTCGTGCTCGGAGGCCCGGCATCGGATATCCCCGATCGGGGTCTGGCTTCGATCGTCAGTGTCTCGGTCGCCGCCGCCATCGCCGCCGCTGGTGCGCAGATCCTGCCGGAGCCGATCCGGCCCGTGATCGGTCTGGTGGCGGTGATGGTCGAACTCGGCGCGCTCTACGCCGCCCGGCGTGGTCCGAACATCCCATCGAGTTCCGGTGAGATCGTCTCGATCCTGTTCTGGGCCATCATCGGCCTGACGGTCGTCCTGACGATCGCCGTTCCACTCCTCGCCCGCTGGCTCCGCCACGTCGAGGGCGCCGCCCGGCTCACCACCAACGGACCTCACTAGAGCGTGTCATGGACTCTGCGGGGGTCGTAAACTCAGCAAATGAGCACGATCTCCCGCAAGCCCTACCCGAGCGACGTGACGGACGACGAGTGGGCCTTCGTCGCCCCCTACCTGACGCTGATGACCCCGGACGCCCCGCAGCGCCGGCATGATCCCCGCGAGGTTTTCAACGCCCTGCGCTGGATGGTGCGGACCGGCTCGCCGTGGCGCTATCTGCCCGGCGATCTGCCGCCGTGGGCAGCGGTCCACCAGCAGACGCTGCGCTGGATCGCCGCCGGCTGCTTCGAGGAGATGGTCCACGACCTGCGGGCGCTGCTGCGCGAAGCGAGCGGCCGCGATCCCGATCCCACCGCGGTGATCCTGGACGCGCGGACCCTGCGCGGCACCCCGGAGAGCGGGCACCGGGCCGGCTACGACGGGCACAAGAAGACCCGCGGCAGCAAGCTCCACGCGGCGGTCGACACGCTGGGGCACCTGCTGGCGCTGCGCGTGACGCCGGCCAACGATCAGGAGCGGGCGCAGGTGGGCGAGCTGGCGGACGCGGTGCAGGCGGCGACCGGCAACACCGTGGAACTGGCCTGGGTCGATCAGGGCTACACGGGGGAGGAGCCGGCTGACGAGGCGGAGGCACGCGGGATCGAGCTGGTCGTGGTCCGGCTGCCGGGAGCAAAGAAGGGCTTCGTCTTGCTGCCGCGGCGCTGGGTGGTGGAGCGCTCGTTCGCCTGGGCGACGCGCTTCCGGCGGCTGGCCAAGGACTATGAGCGCCTGCCCACGACCGTGGCCGGCTTGCATTTCGTCGCCTTTGCCTGCCTCATGCTTCACAAACTCTCGCTCCTGCCACTCGGAAGTCCATGACACGCTCTAGCGGTGCTTCAGACCTGTGCGATTCCGGTTCGTGTCGCGGCCCGGGTGGGCGAGTTGGGTCGGAGCGCTGATTCGATGGGAACGCTTTCTCGGTGGTGCGGCTGGCCAGTCCTCGGGGAACCCCGGCTTCGGCCGAATTGCGGGAACCGGTCGCGACGGGACGAGGGCCGGACGAAAACGACGAAAGCGGCCAAGCGGGAAAGGAACACCCTCCCGGCTCGGCCGCTTCTCGGTCATCTGTCAATGGAGCCGATCGCTAATCATCGTTGACGTTGGCAATCGCCGTTTCGCCCACCTCGTTCTCCGAGGACCCGAGCGTTGACTGAAGCCGGGTCAGCTCGAGCGGGTCACGGGGCTCGATCACGGCGAGGGAGGCGACCTCGTCGTTCCCGGTGATCTTCATCAGCTGGACGCCCTGGGTCGCCCGGCCGATGCGCCGAATGTCCCGAACCTTGCTCCGGATGATCTTGCCCTTGGAACTCATCAGGACCATCTCGTCGTCGTCATGGACCATGCCCGCCGCGACGATCTTGCCCGTCCGGTCGGTCAGACGCATGGCCGTGACACCCTTGCCATTCCGACCCTGGCGCGGGAAGTCGGCCAGGGACGTGCGCTTGCCCAGTCCCTTCGAGGCGACCAGCACGATGTCGTGATCCGGCTGGACCACCTCGAAGGCGATCACCCGGTCCCCGACGCCGAGCCGGATCCCGCCGACGCCGGCCGCCGGGCGACCCATCGGCCGGACCTCGGTCTCCTCGCTGAAGACGATCGACTGGCCGCTCTCGGTGATCAGCATGATCTCGTCCTGCCCGGTGGTCATCCGGACCCAGGCGAGCTCGTCGCCCTCATCGAGGGAGATCGCGATCAGCCCAGAGGAGCGGACCGACCGGAACTGGTTGAGATCGGTCCGCTTGACCCGACCGAGCCGGGTCGTGAAGAACAGGTAGGCGCCCTCGTTGAACTCCCGGACGCGCATCAGCGTCGTGACCGTCTCATCCGGCTTGAGGCTGATCAGGTTGACGATCGGCAGGCCTTTGGCGGTCCGGCTGCTATCCGGAATCTCGTGAACCTTGAGCTGATAGACGCCGCCCCGGTTCGTGAAGACGAGCAGGGAGTCGTGCGTGTTGGCGTGCAGCATGTGCTGCGGCGCGTCCTCGTCCCGCATCGTCAGGCCGGTGACCCCGCGGCCGCCGCGGCCCTGGAGCCGGAAGAACTCATCGTTGCTGCGCTTGATGTAGCCACGGTTGGTCACGGTCACGATGACGTCGTGCTCGGGGATCAGGTCCTCCTCGGAGATGTCGCCCGAGATGTCCTGGATCCGGGTCCGGCGCTCATCGCCGTACTTGTTCTTGAGGAAGACCAGATCCTGCCGGATGATGTCGAGGACCTGCGCCCGGTCCCCGAGGATGCCTTCGAGGCGGGTGATCTCGGCGAGCAGGGCGTTGAGCTCGTCGTCGATCTTCTGGCGCTCGAGGGCGGCCAGCCGGGCGAGCCGCATGTCGAGGATCGCGTCGGCCTGGACCTGGCTGAGCGAGAAGCGCGTCATCAGGTTGTTGCGGGCGTTCTCGGTCGACTGCGAGGCCCGGATCGTCGCGATGACCTCGTCGATGTTGTCGAGCGCGATCCGCAGCCCTTCGAGGATATGGGCCCGGCGGCGGGCTCGCTCCAGCTCATGGGCGGTCCGGCGGGTGATGACGATCTCGCGGTGGTCGAGGTATTCCTGGAGGGCGCGGCGGAGCGAGAGGACGCGCGGCACCTTGCCGTCCTCGACGAGCGCGACCATGTTGACGCCGAACGACTGCTGCAGGGCGGTGTGCTTGAACAGGCTGTTCAGCACCCGCTTGGGCTGGGCGTCCCGCTTGAGTTCGATGATCGCCCGCATGCCGTTGCGGTCGGACTCGTCGCGGAGGTCGCTGATGCCGTCCAGCTTGCCCTCGCGGACCAGCTCGGCCATCCGCTCCAGGAGGGAGGACTTGTTGACCTGATAGGGGAGTTCGGTCACGACGATCTGGAAGCGGTTGCCGCGGGGCGACTCCTCGATGAACGCCTTGGCCCGGATCACGACGCGGCCGCGGCCGGTCGCGAACGCGGCCTTTATGCCCTCGCGGCCAAGGATCGTCCCGCCGGTCGGGAAGTCCGGCCCCTGGACGATCTCCATCAGCTCATCGACGGTCGCGTCCGGATTGTCGATCACGTAGGCGGCTGCGTTGCAGATCTCGACGAGGTTATGGGGCGGGATGTTGGTCGCCATGCCGACGGCGATCCCGACGCTGCCGTTCAGGAGCAGGTTCGGGAGCCGGGACGGCAGGACCCGCGGCTGCATGAGGGTGTTGTCGTAGTTCGGATCCCAGTCGACGGTGTCCTTGTCGAGATCGTTGAGCAGCTCGTCGGCGATCGGGCTCAGCCGGGCCTCGGTGTAGCGCATCGCGGCGGCGCCGTCGCCGTCGACCGAACCGAAGTTGCCCTGCCCGTCGACCAGCACGTAGCGCAGGTTGAACGGCTGCGCCATCCGGACCAGCGTGTCGTAGGCCGCCGTGTCGCTGTGGGGGTGGTAGTTCTTGAGGACTTCGCCGACGATACCGGCACTCTTGCGGTACCGTGCCGTCGAGCGCATGCCCATCTCGCTCATCGCGTAGAGGACCCGGCGCTGGACGGGCTTGAGACCGTCCCGTGCGTCCGGCAGGGCGCGGGAGACGATGACGCTCATCGCGTAATCGAGGAAGCCCTGCCGCATCTCGGTGTCGATGCTGGCGAGCCTGACGTTGCCGATTTCCAAGTTGCGTTTCCCTTCGAGCGGCAGCAATGAGGGCGAGTTCTCGCTGCCCAGAACCGCATGATTATACCAGAGTGGCCCTTCCTATAGGAAATGCGGGTCGCCCGGCGCTTCTCCGGAAAGGCTGTCCATCCCGATGATCGTATCCCGCGTTGAAGCCATCGCCTTGCTGCTCGCCCGTCAGGGGCTGACGACGCCCGGCTACGTGAACGGCAGCCCCGCCGTCAGCGATCTCGACCGGGTCGTCGGTTGCATCCAGCGGATGGGTATCCTGCAAATCGACACGATCCACGTCGTCGCCCGGAGTCCTTACCTCGTGCTCTGGTCGCGGCTGGGTGCCTTTGCGCCGGAGCTGCTGGATCAGGCGCTTGCGGATCGGCGGATCTTCGAGTACTGGTCCCACGAGGCGTCGTTCCTGCCAATCGAACACCTCCCGTACTCACGCGTGCTCATGCTGCAACGCGAGACGAGCCTAAGGCGGACCCGACTGGTCCAGCGGAGAATCGACGATGCTCCGCTGATCGACGCGGTACTGGCGCGGGCCGAACATGGCGTCGAGGTGCGCTCATCCGACTTCGAGCGCGCGGTCCGGGGCGGTGGGCAGGGCTGGTGGGACTGGAAGCCGGAGAAGATGGCCCTGGAGATCCTGTTCATGCTCGGAGAGCTGACGGTCTCCCGACGCGAGAACTTCCATCGCATCTACCGCCGCTGGGAAGACCACTACCCGGAGCTGAGCGAGGCGACCCTGCCGGACGAGGGCGCCGTCGCGGACCAGCACGTCCGGATCGCGGCCCGGGCCCTCGGCATCGCGACCCGTGCGTGGATCGCCGACTACTTCCGCCGGCCGCAGACCGAGACCAAGCTGGCGATCGAGCGGCTCGTCGCCTCCGGTGAGTTGGTCGAGGCGGAGATCGAACAGATCGGCCCTGCCTACGCCACCGCGGATACCGGGCAGCTTCTGGGCGAGATCCGGGCGGGTCAGCATCGTCCGACCGGCACCGTGCTGCTCTCGCCGTTCGACCCGGTCGTCTGGCACCGGGCCCGGGCGCTGGCGCTGCTCGACTTCGACTACCGGATCGAGTGCTACACGCCCGAACCGAAGCGACGCTACGGCTACTTCAGCCTGCCGATCCTGCACGATGGCCGGCTGATTGGGCGACTCGACCCGAAGGCGCACCGGCGGGAGCGTCGCTTGGAAGTCAAGGCGATCCACCTCGAACCCGGCGTCGAGGTCACCGTCGACCTGATCGAGGGCATCGCCACGGCGCTGGTTCATTTCGCGGCGTGGCAGGAGCTCGACGCGGTCGAACTGACCACTTCGTCACCGCCGATCCTGCGCCGACGCCTCGGCCCGGCGCTACGCTCAGCCCGGCGTTCCATGAGCAGCGGCCGTAGGGTCATGGGCTTGCCCTGACCGGCCGCCGCAGCGGCCATCGCCCCGCAAGGCGATAGACGGCGCTTCGGGTTCAACCGCATAAGTGGTTGCCCGGTCGATCATCTTCGTCGGCGACGGATCCGGTTCAATCTGGCATGGTCGGGCCCGTAGCACCGTGTCGCCTTGCGGCGAAGGCCGCTGCGGCGGCCGGTCAGGGCAAGCCCGTGACCCTACGAACGGGCCGCTGCGGCGGCCCGGCTCGCAAGGCGACACGGTGCTACAGATGCTTCGCCCCTACGTAAACGCGAACGGCCGCCCGGAATGGGCGGCCGTCTTCCACACGTCAGGTCTCCGAGGTCGTCGGCAGATCAGACCTTCGCCAGCGCCTGCTCCAGGTCGGCGATCAGGTCGCCGATCGTCTCCAGTCCGACCGATAGGCGGACGTAGTCCGGAGAGACGCCGGTCGCCTGGAGGGCGTTCTCGTCCAGCTGGCTGTGCGTGGTCGAGGCCGGGTGGATGATGAGCGACTTGGCGTCGCCGATGTTGGCGAGGTGGGAGAAGATCTCGACCCCGTCGATCAGCTGCTTGCCGGCTTCGAGGCCGCCCTTGACGCCGAAGCCGAGGATGGCGCCGAACAGACCGTGCCGGTGGTACTTCCGCGCCGTCTCGTAGGCTGGGTGGCCAGCCAGACCGGGGTAGTTGACCCACTCGACCTTGGGGTGCTCGCCGAGGAAGCGAGCGATCTGGAGCGCGTTCTGGCTGTGCCGCTCCATCCGGAGATTGAGCGTCTCGACCCCCTGCAGGATCAGGAAGGAGTTGAATGGGCTGATCGCGGCGCCGGTGTCGCGCAGCCCCTGGACCCGGGCCTTGATGATGAAGGCGAGATTGCCGAACGCCTGGCTGTAGACCAGACCGTGGTAGCTCTCGTCGGGCTGCGTGAACTCCGGGAAGCGGCCAGAGGCGGCCCAGTCGAACTTTCCGCCATCGACGATGATGCCGCCGATCGAGGTGCCATGGCCACCGAGGAACTTGGTGAGCGAGTGGATCACGAGGTCGGCGCCGTGCTCGATTGGGTTGACGAGGTACGGGCTCGGGATCGTGTTGTCGAGGATCAGGGGAACGCCGGCGTCGTGGGCGACCTTCGCGACCGCCGCGATGTCCAGCGTAACCAGGTTCGGGTTGCCGACGGTCTCGCTGTAGACGGCCTTGGTCTTGTCGGTGATCGCCGCCGCGATCGCGTCGGCGGTTGGCTCGACGAAGCGGACCGTGATGCCCTGCTTTGCCAGCGTGTACTTGAACAGGTTATAGGTGCCGCCGTAAAGACTGGTCGTCGAGACGATCTCGTCGCCGGCACCGGCGATGTTCTGAATGGCGGCGGTCTCGGCCGCCTGACCGGACGCGAAGGCGAGGGCGGCGGCTCCGCCCTCCAGGGCGGCGATTCGCTTCTCAAGGACATCCGTCGTTGGGTTCATCAGGCGGGTGTAGATGTTGCCGAACTTCTGGAGCGCGAAGAGGTCACTGGCGTCCTGGGCGTTCTCGAAGACGTAACTGGTCGTCTGGTAGATCGGGACGGCGCGGGAGCGGGTCGTTGCGTCGAGTTCCTGGCCGGCGTGGAGGGCGAGGGTCTCGAAGCCCTGGGTGCGAGTCTCGTCGGTCATCGATGGCTCCTTCTGGGGGTTCGGTCGAGCGAGTACATAGGTTCGAAGCGTGCGGTCGATCAGTCGTTCAGTGTCGTCTGGCCGATCCGCCGGAGGAACGGCGTCAGGATCGCGTCGAGCTGATCCCACTCCTTCAGGAACGCGTCGTGGCCGTGGGGAGAGTCGATCTCCGCGTAGCTCGCGTCGATTCCGAGCGCCGCCATCCGGTGGGCCAGGGCCTCGATCGCTTCTGGAGGGAACAGCCAGTCCGTCCGGATGCCGACCATCAGGACAGGAGCCGCTATCTCGCTGAGCCAGCGACCCTCGCCGCCGCCCCGACCGACGTCGTAGAGATCCATTGCCCGCGTCAGGTACAGGTAGCAGTTGGCGTCGAACCGCCGAACCAGCTTGTCAGCGTGGTGGTGGAGGTAGCCCTCGACGTCGAACGTCGGACCGAAGGCGGGATAGGTGTCGGGCCGGGTCGCCGGGTTGCGGCCGAACCGGAGATCCATGCTCTCCCGCGAGTGATAGGTCGTCATGGCGGCCATCCGGGCAGTGGCGAGCCCGGCGGCGGGGACGGTGCCCTCGCTCTGGTACTCGCCGCCGCGCCAGTCCGGGTCGGCCATGATCGCCCGCCGGCCGAGCTCACCGTGGACGGCGATCCCCATCGGGCCGAGTGCACCGGTCGCCGCGATCGGGATCGCCGCCGTGACCATGTCGGGGTGGCGGGTCGCCCACTCGAGCGCCTGAAGACCGCCGATCGAACCGCCGACCGCGACGAGCCGGGTCACGCCGAGCGATTCGACGAGCCGGCGCTGGGCATCGACCATGTCGCCGATGCTGACCAGCGGGAACCGCATCGCGTAGGGCCGCCGCGTCAGCGGGTCGATGCTGGCCGGGCCGGTGCTGCCCATGCAGCCGCCAAGGACGTTGACGCAGACGACGAACGTCTGGTCGGTGTCGATCGGCGCACCTGGCCCGATGACCGGTGTCCACCAGCCGCCGGGACCGGCGGCGAGCGAGTCGCCGGTCAGGGCGTGCAGGACGATCACCGCGTTGTCGCCGGCGGCATTGAGCTCGCCCCACGAACGGTAGGCCAGCGTGACCCGAGGCAGGGAGCCGCCGAGCTCGAAGTCGAACCGATCGGTCTCGAACAGCCGTAGTTCGCCGTCGTCTGGCCCAACGACGCAGCGGATCGGCTCTCCGACGATCGCGAGATGCGACCGACGGTGGGGCAAATCGGGCGAATGGTCCGACGATGGGGTGGCTGGTGCCCGTGAACCGACCACGATGGGGCATCCTCTCCGGTGCGTCGCCGGGACACCTGGCGGTGCCGCCGGGAACGGACTGCTACTGGCCTTTCGGGAGGGCTGCCGAGACGCAAGAAACCCCTTGCCGGAGCAAGGGGAAGTGCGTCGCAACGCGTATTCCCTTATCTCGCAGATCACTCTGCCGGAATTGGCACCTTGCGCGCGCGCATGGTGATGCGCGAACGTCGCAGGCTGCCGGGCTTCACAGGGCCGTATCCCTCCACCTCTCTTGATAAGGCAGCATATTCAGTTGTGGATACGGAATGTACCAACCGTAAGCGGGCCTGTCAACTGGTCCATGAGCGGTCGACAGATGCGTAGCACGGGAGGCGACCGGTGACCAAACTCTTCCACGTCAGTGACCGCGACGACATCGTGCGATTCGATCCGCGGGTCGCCCCGAGCGACCCCAACGCCCGGATCGGCGTCTGGGCGATCGACGAGGACCATCTTGGGAACCAGCTGTTTCCCCGCGACTGTCCCCGGGTCTGCTTCCGGATCGGTCAGTCGACCTCGCCGCAAGACATCGGTCGCTTCCTGTTCGATGACGCTGCTGCCCGGGTCATCGCGATCGAGGCCGCCTGGTGGCAACGGGTGACCCGCGCCACGCTTTGGGTCTATGAGTTGCCAGCGGAGCCGTTCACGCTGCTCGACGAGGTCGCGGGCTACTATCTGGCCGAAACATCGGTGACACCGATCGACCGGCGAGAGGTCAGTGACATCCCGGTAGCGATCATCGAACTCGGTTACGAACTGCGGGTCATGCCGACGCTCTGCCCGCTGCGGGAGGCGGTGATCACATCGACGCTGGCCCTCTCGGTGATCCGGTGGCGCAACGCCGGACCATCGCTTGAGGTCATCCTTTGATCCCGGTGCTGGCCGAGAGCCCCTGGATGAACAGCTTCTGGGCCGCGAAGAACAGGATGATCATCGGGATCGTCATCATGACCGACGCGGCCATCAGCAGCCCCCAGTCCATATCGTAGTCCGCCTTGAACGAGGCGAGTCCTAGGCTGAGAGTGAAGTCATCGCGCTTGTTGAGGTAGATCAGCGGGATGAGGAAGTCGTCCCACTTGGCCTGGAACTCGAACACGCCGATTGCCACCAGGGCCGGCTTGAGCAGCGGCAGCAGCACCCCGAACAGGACCCGGAAGTAGCCGGCGCCGTCCAGCCGGGCGGCGTCCATCAGGTCCTGAGGGATGTTCTTGAAGAACTGGCGCAGCATGAAGATGTAGAACGAGGAGCCGAACAGATTGCCGAGGAACAGCGGGAAGAACGTCCCGATCAAGTGGAACTTGTTCCAGATCAGGAACGTCGGGATCATCGTCACGGCGCCGGGCAGCATGTAGGAGGCAAGCAGAACGCCGAACAACACCCCCCGCCCCCGGAACCGCAGCCGGGCGAAGCCGTAGGCGACGACCAGGCTCGAGAAGATGACCAGCACGACGGACAGCGTCGAGATCATCACCGTATTCAGGAGCCAGCGGCCGATCGGCGCGTACCGGAAGACATTGGCGTAGTTGTCCCAGGTCATCCGGGACGGAAGGAGCTGGTCCGAGAAGACCTCGCTCGACGGCTTGAGCGAGGCCAGGACCAGCCAGACGAAGGGCGAGATGAAGACGAGGGACAGCAGGATCAGCAGCAGGTAGAGCAGCGCGTTGACGGGCGCCGGGCGCCGGTTCGCGGGCTCCGGTCTCGCGACGTCGATCGCCGCGTCCTGCCGACCGGCCGCCGGGAACTGGTCGATCGTGGTGCTCTGGTTGACGGCCATCGTCGACTCCTCAGGGAACAACGGGGTCCGGACGCGAAGGAGTGGTTTGTCGCCGGTCCTTCGCGTCTGGACCCGAGCTACTCGTTGTCGTAGTAGACGAAGCGCTGGGAGAGTTTGAACTGGATCAGCGTGATGGTGACGATGAGGAGGAACAGGACCAGGGCGACCGCCGAGGCGTAGCCCATCCGGAAGTTCTCGAAGCCCTGACGATACAGGTACATCATGATGAAGAGGGCGCTGTTCTCCGGCCCGCCCCGGCTGTCGAACATGACGTACCCCTGGGTGAAGACGCCGAGCGAGGCGATCGTGCTGACGGTCAGGTTGAAGAGGATCACTCCTGAGACCATCGGGACGGTCACGCTCCACATCCGCTGGAAGGCGTTGGCGCCGTCGAGCTTCGCCGCCTCGTAGAGATCCTTCGGTACGCTCTGCAGCGCCGCGAGGAAGATGACCATGGCGCCGCCCAGGACCCATAGTCCCGTCAGGACGACCGTCGGTTTGATCCAGAACGGGTCGACCGTCCAGAGCGGGGCAGGCAGATGCAGGGCCCGCAGCCCCCTGTTCAGCCAGCCATCGTTCGGATTGAGGATCGAGAGCCAGACATAGGACGTCGCGACGGCCGGTGTCATCGCCGGCAGGTACATCAGCGTCCGGAAGCCGCTCTGCCACTTCGTGACCTGATGGAGCAGCAGCGCGATGCTGAAGGCCAGCACGAGATGCAGCGGCACGTAGATGAGCGCGTAGATGACCGTGTTCCGGATGGATTTCCAGAAGATCGGGTCGTTCGTCAGGATGTTCTGGTAATTCTGGGCGCCGATCCATCTGGGGGAGGAGAGCACATCGTAGCTGGTGAAGCTGAAGTAGACCGATGCTGCGATCGGGTAAAGCGTGAAGATGAGGAAGCCGACGATCCACGGGCTGATCGCGATCCAGCCGGCCCGGCTCTCCTCTCGCTGGGCGCGGCTCGGACGCCGGGCCGGAGTGGCCGACGGATCGGACCGGCGGAAGGGGAGCGACACCATGGCGAAACCTCCGGCGGTCGATCGGGAGCGAGCAGCAGCGTCGATTATGACGCGGACGGCAGTTGCCGCCCGCGTCACGGTGCGTCGCCTCGCGATCGGGCGGACGCGATCAGAACCCGGAAACGGCCGCTTCGGCTTCGGACTGGGCGGCGTCCAGGGCGTCCTGGATAGGTCGCTCGCCGCGCAGGGCCGGCAGGACACCAGTCTGGAAGAGGATCTGGTCGAGCTGCTGGGCGTACGGTGACGGCGAGAGCGCCCTCGTGGTCGACGCGGCGAGGATCTGTGGGAACAACTGGACCGTGTTGTCGAACTGCGGAGAGATCGGCGTGTAGAGCTCGTCGATCTGGCGCTGGTCTACCGCGGCAACGCCCGTCAGCGACGGTAGATACGGCGCGCCCGCCGCATCACGCGCGGCGCGAACGGCCTGGGCCCCGATCATCCAGGTCTCATCGGAGTGCATGAATTTGATGAACTCCCAGGCCGCGTCGACGTTCTTGCTGCTGGCGGTGATGCACCACGCCGCGCCTCCGGCGACCGCGGCAATGCCGTTCGGGTCGCTCGCCGGCCGGATTGGCAGGACGGTGAAATTGAGGTTGGGCGTCGTCACGGCGTTGATGTTCCCGAGCCAGTTCTGGTAGGGCGTGATCGCGACCTGTCCGCGAGCGAACTGCTCGTCGTTCTGCCAGCTGGAGCGAACCGCCTCGTAGCTCTGGTACCCGCCCTGACTGTCGTACGACGCCTTGGCCTTGTTGAGCAGGTCGGCGACCTCAGGCGAGTTGAAGTTCGGCTGCTGACCGTCATCGCCACCAAGCAACTGGGCTCCGTTCGCCAGCGCCCAGGTGTAGAACTGACCGTCCTGCATCTTGGAGTCGAAGCCCCAGCGCTCGACGGCGTCTCCGTTCCGTCGGGTCAGCTGCGTCCCGAGCGCGGTCAGCTGATCCCAGTCCGACGTGTTCAGCTGCGTTGGGTCGGTCATGCCGGCCTCGGCGAGCGCGTCGGTGTTGGCCCACATCGCCACGACGTCCATCCCGCCGGGGATGCCGTAGAGCTGACCGCCGGGGGAAGCTTCCTTGATCGCCGAGGGGTAGAACCGGCTGGTGTCGTATCCGTCGCGCTCGACGAGGTCGTCGATCGGTCGGAGGACCTGTCCACGGCTGACGTAGGAGTTGAGGATCTCGCGGCCCAGCCAGAGCAGGTCGGGCAGTGTGTCCGAGACCGCCGCGGTCAGGATCCGCTGAACATCGGACTCAGGCGAGATTTCCAGCGAGACGCCGGGATAGGCCGCCTGAAAGGCCTGGAGGCGGGCAAACGCCAGTGGGTTGGTCTCGGTCGCGTTGAAGCCCCATTCGGAGAGCGCGGCCGCCAAATCGGATGTTGGGGTGCTCTGCGCAGAGGACCGGCTGTTGAATTTCAGGCTGATGCCCAGACCGGCGCCGGTCGCTCCGGCGACTCCCAGGAGACGCCTTCGGTTCACCCGGCGACCGTTGTTCTGGCGATACCACGAAGCTGCGTCGATCACGGTTATCGCTCCACTTTCCGGAACGGTCAGCCCCGTGGCCGACCCCGCCGGAGTTCTAGACAATTTGTTGACCGGGTGGACCGGCTCGCGGTCGACGACCAGGTGAGTCGGTTCTAGGCAACTGCCCGGTGAACGTTCGGGTCCTGACGCCAGCAGCGCTTCTGCTACCCTCACTTGTCAACCGGTTTCAGGGTCAATCGGTCCCTAAAACGGAGAGTAACACTTAGCGGTGATGATTATGGGATCGTCTGGAGAGAAAAAGTGCGTGGCGTTTCCGGTTGCTCGGCTGCCGATCTCAGGCCCTGATCGGACGTGCCAATCTGGTCGCCGTTACTACCACCGTGGCTGGACCGGGAAGTCGTTCATCCCAGTCACCGAATCTCGCATAGAGGCCGCTTAGTCGATCGGCCGTCTCGGGTCGCCGGAGAACTGAGCGTGACACCACGAGGGCCTGCCAGTAGACCAACTCGCCGATCCCCAGGCCACCATGTTCGATCCGGTCGATCGACAGCGGCGACGGACCAAAGACCGCGTCGAGGTCGTCCATCACATAGTGCCGCCGCCAGCCGATTGGCAGGGCCTCGGTCGGGATGTCGCCATGGCCGCTCAGCTCTCGGGTGTAGCGGTAGAGGTTGAGCGCGTCGATCCCGTCGAGCCGCCCACGGAAGGGCAGGCGGACGATCATCACTCCGCCACCCGCCAGCACACGGCTGAGCTCGCCGACGACCTGGCGGTCGTCATGCGTGAATTCCAGGGTGGCGTGGACGATGACGAGGTCGAACGAGCCGTCGCGAAACGGCAGCGCCCCCGCCCCCGCCTCCGCCCGAACGACCCGATCTGTATCAGCCTGGTCGAAGCGGCGGGCGGCGACACCATGAGGAACAGCGAGCCGGACGACCACCATCCCGGCCTCCGCACAGAGATCGGCCGCCCGGCGCGCCGGGTCACCAAGGATCAGGGCCCGTTTTCCGGACGTCCGCTGGGTCGGATCGTCAAGAATTCGCCGGACGACATCGAGCCAGTGGGTCATCAGGACGGGTCCTCGTCGATGCAGCGTAATCGTCGTGTCGCGACCCGGGCGCAATGGCAGACACGGTACCATGCGCCCCACACGCACAGCCCGAACGTTCGGGCGAGTTGGTAATCGCGCCGTCACACTCAGGCAGGGACCCCTAGCATGCAGTTGGCCTCGATCCATCCTGTCGACCACGGCGTCGCCGAGGCGTTCGTCGAAGCCCTCACGTCTCCCCGGCGCGACCTCGGCGTCCCGGCGATCGACGGGACCCTCTGGCTGCGGGAACGGCTGGAGTCGGCCCGGGTCGGACTGGCGCAGGCCATCGAGGGGCGAGAGTCGGGTGCCAACGCGGTGTCGCTCTCGCTGGCACAGGTTCTCGCGGCCGCCCAGCCGTCGTTCGTCCACGAGGGCCTATCGCTCACCACCCTTGAGGCCGCGGTCGACCGCGGCGTCGGGATGCTCCTCCGACCACCGTCCCGGCTCTTCATGGATCTCGGAGTGCCGACCGACGCCGCCCGGACAATGCCGATCCGGATCGACGCGTCGGCGGGGATGATGGGCGGCGCCTTCATGCCCGCCGACCTGGTGCCGCGGTTCCGCGATCTGCTCCGCGAGCGGGACACTCGCTTCGTCCGCCGGCTGCATGACTCCGGTTTCGACGGGGTCGGCGTCTACGGCTTCCTGATGGAGATGGCATCCTACGCCGCTGATCGGCGGATGGGACTCCTTGAGGCGGTCGACGCGGTCGTGCCCGACGCTCCCCGGCTCAACCCGCCGGGGACTCGCATCGTCATCGTCGATCGGAGCCAGATGGACCGTGAGACCGTCCAGCGACTCACCCAGTCCCTTCGGCCGCCAAAGCGCAGCTTCATGGACCGGATCACCGGCCGGCGGGCGCCCTCCCTGAACTAATCCTTTCCCGGTCCCCATGACCTGCGCTACCCTGCCGAGGGTGTCGAGGATGACACCACAGTCGCAGACTCGGGTGGCGCGGTCCGGAGGACGCCGGGCGGAGTCGCTCAGGATCGAACAGTCGTGAAGATCACCGCGGTCAAGGCGTTTCCGGTCCAGTCCGGCCATCGCAATATCTTCATCGTCAGGGTCGAGACCGACGAGGGCGTCTCGGGGCTGGGCGAGGGCGGCATCTCCGGCCGCGAGCTGGCGATGGAAGGGATGATTCGCCACTTCGAGCGGGAGCTGATCGGACAGGACCCGCGCCGGATCGAGCACATCTGGCAGTACCTCTACCGCGGCAACTACTTCGAGGGCGGCAACATCGCCTCGGCCGCGATCTCGGCGATCGACATCGCCCTGCATGACATCAAGGCCCGCTGGCTGAACATTCCGGTCTACGAGCTGCTAGGCGGCGCGGTCCGGAACCATTGCCCGCTGTTCGCGACCGGTCCGGCGCTGACCTCGGCGGCGGCGGTCGATGGCGCCCGCGAACTGGTCGCGACCGGCTGGACGCATCTCCGCTTCGGACCGGGGATGCCCGGCAAGGACTGGCTGGGCAGTCCCGGCGCGACGTACGAGCCGATGGAGTCGCTCTCGCTGGCCGCTCACTGGATCCGCGAGGTCCGCAAGGCCGTCGGCCCGGCGATCCAGCTCTCGATCGACTTCCATCACCGGCTCCAGGTCGCCGAGGCGGCGGTCTTCCTGCAAATGGTCTCCGATGTGGGGCTCTACTTCATCGAGGAACCGATCCGGGCCGAGAGCCCGCGCGCCTATCAGCAGCTGCGAACCATGACGCCGGTGCCGTTCGCCATCGGGGAGGAGTTTGCCAGCAAGTGGGAGTTCGCCCCGTACATCGAGGAGGGCATCCTCAACTTCGCCCGGATCGACGTCTCGAACGTCGGTGGGCTGTCAGAGGCGCGGAAGGTCGCCGGCTGGTGCGAGGCCAGATACATCGACATCATGCCGCACAACCCGCTCGGTCCGGTCACGACGGCGGCGTCGGTCCACCTCGGAATCGCGACAAGCAACTTCGCCCAGCTGGAGTTCCAGCACCGGCTCCAGGAGACCTACTCCCGCGATCTGTTCCCCAGGCTGATGGAGCTGGACGGGACGGTCTTTCCGCTGCCGGTCGGTCCGGGGCTCGGCGTCGAGTTCGACGAGGCGGCGGCGAAGGAGCACCCGTTCTCGATGTGGAACGCGCCGCACTGGTACCGCCGGGACGGCCAGAAGACGAACTGGTAATCGGGTGACCAACCTGAGAGGCGTCGCCGCGTGGAGGTAAACCAGCCCGGAGGGACCGGCTGAACGACACTGGATTCGACGTTGGCGGTTGACGGCGATGTCCCGATTCCCGGATCGTGAATCCGGGGGTATCATTATCGGCCAATGTCGTTCAGACGATCTCTTCAGGGCCGAACCGAGAGCCGACGCGACCGGCCCCGCCCGTGACGAGGACGCTCAATTCGCCGTCTGGTAGCGGCGAGCGGTCGCCTCCTGCAGCCCGCGGACGTAGCCGATCGCGTAGAGCCGTCCCATCATGTCGTAGCCCGGCTCCCGGAGCGCCTCGCCTGCCATCGTCGGGACGTGGTCCGGGCGCATCGGACCGTCGAAGCCGACCTCGTAGTAGGCGTCCATCGCCGCCGCCATGTCAGTCTGGCCGGCGTCGTGGAACGTCTCGGCGAAGTCGTCCGGCGTGCCACGAACATCGCGGAAATGGACGAAGCCGATCTTCTGCTGGCCGCCGAAACGCCGGATCTCAGCCGGGACGTCGGCGCCCATCGTCGCGATCGTTCCCTGGCAGAAGGTGAGCTGGTTGGCCGGGCTCGGCGCCATGTCAAGGACGCGCTGCTGGGCGTCCGGCGAAGTGATGATCCGGCTGACGCCCCGGATCGGCGAGATCGGCGGGTCGTCCGGGTGGAGGGCGAGCGTGACGCCGGCCGCCTCGGCGACGGGGACGATCGCCTCCAGGAACCGGTGCATCCCCTCCCAGAGCTGCTGCTCGGAGATCGGCGTCTCGACCGCGTCCGGCTCCTTCGACATGACGGTGTGGTTGTAGGCCGTGACCCGGGCGCCGCCGCGGGTCTCCTGGTCGAGGACGCTCCGTGTCCAGTTGAAGACCGCCATCCAGTTCCAGCAGGCGATGGTCACCCCGGCCTCGCCCATATTCCGGACCAGGTTCTGGGCCTCCTCGATCTCCCGATCGGCGCCGTCACCGGCCTTCGCGATCTTTGTGTCGACCAGCATTGGGAAGGCGGTCTCCAGCACCACCAGCTCGATCCCGTGGTCGGCGAAACGCTGCTTCTGCTCCCGGAGCGCCGCCAGCGTCGGCTTCGCGTCCGCGTCGTCCCGCCGGTAGCCGGGCACGGACGATACCGCGTAGGTCACACCGAGTTGATTGGCCATAGTCCAGAGCTGCGTTGGGCGGGGAGGAAGGAACTCGGCCAGCAACATAAAGTGGGCTCCTCGGAAAGTGCATTGACGGCCCCGCCGTGGCAGGGAGCGGATCAGGGGGTGATGACGGTCCCGTCGAGACGGCGGACCGGGGGCCAGGCCGCATTCAGAATGTGGTCGGGGAAGGGGTACTTCGCGGCACGTGTCTCGTCCACGTCGATCCCGAGCCCCGGCTGCTCGTTGGACCACAGCATTCCGTCGCGCACCTCGGGACAGCCGGGGAAGACGTCCTGGGTGCGTTCGCCGAAGGTCGCCAGCTCCTGGATGCCGAAGTTGGGCGCTGAAAGGTCGAGCTGGAGGTTGGCGCTGTGCCCGACTGGCGAGACATCGCCGGGGCCGTGCCAGGCGGTCCGGACGCCGAAGAACTCGCAGAAGGCAGCGAGCTTCCGGGCTGGGGTCAGTCCGCCAATGTCGGAGATGTGGACTCGGATGAAGTCGATCATCCGGTCCTTGATCAGGTCGACGTATTCAGCCTGGTTGACATAGAGCTCGCCCATTGCGATCGGGATCGAGGTCTGCTGACGGAGGAGGGGGAAGTAGCCGTTGTTCTCCGGAGAGAACGGATCCTCCAGGAAGAACAGGTTGAACCGCTCCAGCTCCTTCGCCAGACCGATCGCCTGGATCGGCGGGACTCGCTCGTGGATGTCATGGAGCAACTCGACACCGTCTCCCAACTCGGTTCGGAGATGGTCGAACAGGCGCGGTACCGTCCGGCAGTAGATCGTCGGTTCCCACGGCTCCTGCTCGGGCCGAAGGTGGTAGGCCGTCCGGGGCGACCCGTCCTTCGGGACCGCGACGCCGTAGGTCGACATCCCCTCGATCGCGACCTGGGCCCGGACGTGGCGGAAACCCTGTCCCATCAGTCGCCGGGCATTGTCCGCCACCTGTTCGAAGCTGGTTCCGCTGGCGTGGGCGTAGCACGGCGCGGCCTTCCGCACCTTGCCGCCCAGGAGCTGGTAGACCGGCATTCCGGCCCGCTTGCCCTTGATGTCCCAGAGCGCCATGTCGACGCCCGACATCGCGTTGTGCAGGACGGGGCCGCTGCGCCAATAGGAACTAACGAACGAGGTCTGCCAGATGTCCTCGATGTCGTCGACGTCCCGACCGATCAGGAAGGGCCGGAGGTACTCGTCGACCGCCGTCTTCACAACGAGGGGGCGCTGGGTAAATGTGGCGCAGCCGAGACCGTAGAGGCCCGGCTCGGACGTCTCGATCTTGACGACGACCAGCCGGATGCCGTCGGGCGCGGTCAGGATCACCCTGACGTCGCGAATCCGGACACCGGACGGGTCGTCGGACTGCCACGGGGTCGGGACATTGGCGCGGATCAGGTCAGTTGCCGCAGGCGTTGTCGCATCATGGGCGGTCACCGGGACAGGCTCCTTCGCCTCTTGCGAGATCAGATCCCGGTGGCGGAGCGCCCCCACCGGGATCGGGAATACAGGCGCGTCTGGCAGGCTACCATAGCTGTTCCGGTGCCGGGAATCGCGCGCTGGGCAGCACGACGGCCCACCGTGATCTACGAAGGGCCGTCATCGATGCGCTGAATCCGGCGACGAACGGTTAGATCCCGCCGGATCGGTAGTTGGGCGATTCCTTGGTGATGACGACGTCGTGCGGGTGGCTCTCCCGGAGGCCGGCCGAGGTGATCTGGACGAACTGGGTGTCGTTCTTGAGTGCCCGGATGTCGGCGGCGCCGACGTAGAACATGGACGAGCGCAGCCCACCGGTGAGCTGATAGACCATCGTCGCCAGCGGACCCTTATAGGCGACCCGGCCCTCGATCCCTTCCGGCACGAGCTTCTGGACGGACGTGACGTTCTCCTGCGAGTAGCGGTCCTTCGAGAACGACCGGGTCCGCATCGCGCCGAGCGACCCCATGCCGCGGTATTCCTTGAAGCGCTCGCCCTGGAACAGGACGACTTCGCCCGGACTCTCGTCGACCCCGGCCAGCAGGCTCCCGAGCATGACGACATCGGCGCCGGCGGCGATCGCCTTGGAGATGTCGCCCGAGTACTGAATGCCGCCATCGGCGATGACCGGAATGCCGAGGCGCTGGGCCACCGAGGCGACATTGTTGATCGCGGTGATCTGGGGGACACCGGTCCCGGCGACGATCCGGGTGGTGCAGATCGTGCCCGGACCGATCCCGACCTTGATCGCGTCGGCGCCGGCGTCGATCAGGTGCTGGGCACCGTCGGCCGTGGCAATGTTGCCGGCGATGAGCGGCACGTCGAGCTGGCGCTTGAGCTGGTGGATCATGTCGACGACGCCGGCCGAGTCGCCGTGGGCGATGTCGACGACGATGACGTCGACGCCGGCCGCGGCCAGGGCGATCGCCCGGGTCTCGCCATCCGGACCGACGCCGACCGCCGCCCCGACCCGAAGCCGCCCCCGGCCGTCCTTGGTCGCGTTGGGGAACTGGATCCGCTTCTGGATATCCTTGACGGTGATCAGACCCGTGAGGTGGTTCCGGTCGTCGACGATCAGCAGCTTCTCTACCTTCTGGCGGTGGAGGATGTCGCTCGCCTCCTCGAGGGTCGTGCCGGTCCGGGCGGTGACGAGGTTCTCGCTGGTCATGACGCGGCTGACCGGCTGGTCGATGTTCTGGATGAAGCGCAGATCGCGGTTGGTCAGGATGCCGACGAGGTGACCGTCCGCCTCGACGATCGGGACGCCGGAGATGTGGTAGCGCTCCATCACCGCGAGGGCGTCGGCGATCGGGCTGTCCGGGCCGAGCGTGACCGGCTCGACGATCATGCCGGACTCGCTGCGCTTGACCTTATCGACCTCGGCGACCTGGTCCTCGATGCTGAGATTGCGGTGGATGATGCCAAGCCCGCCCTCACGGGCCAGCGCGATTGCCATTCGGGCTTCGGTGACGGTGTCCATCGCGGCCGAGAGGATCGGGATGTGGAGCTCGATGTTCGCGACCAGACGGGTCCGGGTCGAGACGTCGGCCGGCAGGACGTCCGAGTAGCGCGGCAGAAGCAGAACGTCGTCGAAGGTGAAGCCGAGACCGGAGAACTTGTCGCTTCGCATCGTTTGACCGCGACCGGCGAAGGCGTCGGCGGCGGTGTCGCGGCTGCCGGGGTCGATCGACTCCTGGCCGTCGATGATGGCGTGATGGTCGTGCCGGGTCTGGGTGGTGGTCATTCCGCGCCTCCGTGGTCGATGAGCGATGCCGTCAGGAACGGGCCGGTCCGGAAGTCGGAGCTTCCGGACACAAGCGGGCGGCTGCGCGGCGTCGCCCGTTGGAGGGCGCCACAGCCCTCATCGGAGTCGAGGTGATCCTGAGATGATACCAATGGCGTGCAAGTCGCGGTTCAGGAGACGACCTGAAGCCCGAGCCGCTGAATCAGCTCGCCGGCCAGCCGCTGGTAGGCGACCGCGCCGTTGGACTTCGGGTCGTACTCCGCGATGGACAGACCGTAGCTCGGCGCTTCGGCCAGGCGGATCGACCGAGGGATGACGGTCGCGAACAGCTCCTTCGGGTAGAACCGTCGGACCTCCTCAACGACCTGCGCCGAAAGCCTGGTCCGGGCGTCGTACATCGTCATCAGGACGCCGGTGATGACGAGCTCCGGGTTGAGGTGCTGCCGGACCTGGCCGATCGTCCGCTGGAGCTGGGTCAGCCCTTCGAGCGGCAGGAACTCGCACTGGATCGGGACGAGGACCGATCGGGCGGCCGTAAAGGCGTTAACGGTCAGCAGACCGAGCGACGGCGGGCAGTCGATCATGACGAGATCGTAGCGCCCGTCGATCCCGATTATGGCCCGCTGGAGCTGGCGCTCGCGATCGTCGATGTCGACGAGCTCGATCTCGGCCGCGGCGAGGTTTGAGCTCGTCGCGACGATGTCCAGGTTGTCCCGGCCCGAGGGCCGGGCCGCGTCCGTCGCCCGGGCTCGCCCGATCATCAGGTCGTAGGTCGTCCGGACGAGGCTGGACTTGTCGATCCCGAGTGACGATGAGGCGTTGCCCTGCGGGTCGAGGTCGATCAGCAGGACGCGAAGTCCCGCCCGGGCCAGCATGACGGCGGTCGCGACGCTGGTCGTCGTCTTGCCGACGCCGCCCTTCTGGTTGGCGATCGCCAGGACCGGCACCGCGCTGTGCCGGGACGATTGCGCCAGACTCCCATCGGGGTTCGGAGAAACGATCTGCTGGTTGGAGAGGGGACTCGCCGTCACGTCTGCCGTTCCTGACTGCTGGTTCGGGTCGTCCAAAGGTGTACGGAACCGCGCCTGACACGGGGCCGATCGACGGCCCACGCGGACACGGTTGCTCTCTTTCGGGGCTAAGCCAAGGCTACCACGGCCACCGTGGACCGACACCGCCCTTGACACGCTGTCGGGCTCAGTCGAGCAGGCGCCGGCGGAGCCTCGTGATGGATTCCGGCGAGACTCCAGCGTCGAGCAGGTAGGCCTCGGTCGAGCCGTACTGCGTGTCGACGATGGCGAATGTCGCCGCGAGGACCGTCGCGTCGACCCGCATCAGCTCATCCGGAATGATCGACAGGTGCTCCAGTTCCTCCGGAGAGAGGCGATCCAGGAAGTTGCTGAAGTTGCTCTCCGTTAGGACATAATCCTCGGTGATCGTGGCGTCATCGACACCGAGCAGCCGGAGGAGCAGCGCGATGCTGACGCCCGTCCGGTCCTTGCCCGCCGCGCAATGGACGACGGCCGGCAGGGAATCGCTCTCGGCCAGCGTCGTCATCACCCGCGCGATCGCCCCCTTCGCCTCGACGACGATTCCCCGGTAGAGCTCGCCAAGAGTGAGTTCCTGCCAGGTCGGGTCAGCCTCCTCGCCGATCCGCCCGAACGGGATGTGAACGATGTTCAACTCCGGCTCGCCGTGGATCAGGCCGCTGCCGCCGGCCGTGATCTCCCGGTTCGAGCGCAGGTCGAGGATCGTCCGGACATGCAGCGGCCGGAGCTGGTCCAGATCGGCGTCGGTCAGACGGTGAATGGCGTCGCTGCGGAACACCTGTCCCCAGCGAACGTGCCGGCCGTCGCCGGTCTCGTAGCCCCCGATGTCGCGGAAGTTGTAGCTGCCGGCCAGCTGGTAGTTCCTGGTGCGTGGGCTGATCGCCGGATTGTCGGGCATCGGGACGTTCCTCCAGAGGGATCGGACGGTTCAGGGCCCGTCGGGGTCGGCGCCGAGGGTCTCGAGGTCGTCCATCACGGTCGCCAGGCGTTTCCGGGCGACGGGCAGCCGGTCGACCAGTGTCCGGCGCTGCTCGTCTTCACGGGCTAACTCCTGACGAAGCCGTTCCTCCTCGGCTCGCAACTCCTGCCGACGGTACGCCCGCTGGACCCGGACATTGTTCGTTCCGTGGAAATTGGTCCAGCCACCGACCTCGTCGTCCTCGCGGATGATGTCCCGGAGCGTCGTGACAGTCGGTCGCGCCGTCCCTTCCAGCGCGGCATCCCGGAGGGCGAGGGCGAAGGTTAGGAGCGCCGAGTCGAGCGTTGGCTGCCAGTCGGACGGTGGCGAGGTGTCGGACCCCCCGGCCGAGATCATGGACGAATCCCCGACCGTCTGACGGAGGTCACCCCGGACGACCATGCCGCCGCGGTTGTCCCAGTCGGTCGCCTCGATGAACTCGAAGGGTTGGCCGTCGATCCGGAACGCGACCCGTGTCGGATCCGCGACCGAGACCGCCACGTCCGACACCGGGAGAGCCGGGACGGGCCACGTCGGTTCGGGTGGGATCGCGGCGAGTTGCGCCCGGTCCGCGGCGATGGTCGCCATTGACTCCTGGAGAAGCGCGATTCGCTCCTGCCAGGGGTTGTCCGGGCCCTGAGCCAGTTCGCCCTGCTCGATGTCGAAGCGCAGCCCGTCTCGCCGCCTGATCAGGTCGCTGATCCGCCGCTCCCGTCGCTCGGGTGAGAGCGCGCTGGTCGTCGGAGTGCGCAGAGGCGGTGGTGAGCTGTAGGAGGCGGTCCGCGGCTGATCGGAGCGCTCAGGGGCAACCGGTTCCGACATGGCCGACCCGTCGCGAGGCTTCCAGAATTCCCACCAGGGCATCGTCTTTGCTCCCGTGACCCGGCTGCCCGTGGTCCGGACAGACAATATCGGCGGGTTCAGTCGCCTGGCGCCCGGTCCGAGCGCCACAGGCTGGTTGCCGCCGTCGGGGTCATGATGCCATCATCTGGCCATGAGTCGATCACCCACGGGGCTCCCCCACGGCCCGGGCCAGCCCGCGACCGGCTATCCGCCGCGCCACCCGCCACACGAGACCGCCCGCTATCCCGTGACCAGCCCGCCGGGGGCTGTCGCGACGTCATCCCGGCGTCGCGGCCACGGCCGGCGCTGGGTGCTGCCGGTGCTCGTCTTCCTGATCCTTGCCGGTCCGATTCTGGAGCTGGCGCTGGTCGGCGCGATCTACGTCCAGGCGCGGACCGATCAGACCCGGCCGGTCGATGCGATCGTCGTGCTGGGAACGACCCAGTACAACGGCGTGCCGAGCCCGACGCTCCAGGCCCGTCTGGACCGGGCCGTCGAGCTGTATCGGTCCGGGATCGCGAGGACGATCATCGTCACCGGCGGCGGCCGGCCGGGCGACGTCTACACCGAGGCCGAGTCCGGCCAGATGTATCTGGTCGAAGCCGGCATCCCGGAGCAGGCGATCGTGCTCGAGAACGAGGGCGCCGACTCGTGGGAGAGCATGAACGGCGTCGCCGGTATCCTCGCCGCCCGCAAGCTCGATACGGTCCTGCTCGTGAGTGACGGGTTCCACCTGCTCCGGCTCAAGATGATGGCCCGTGACCTCGGCCTCACCGCCTACGCGACGGCCTCGAAGGGCAGTCCGATCGCGGGCACCCAGGAGTTCGGCTATGTGGTCCGGGAGGCGCTGGCCATCACGGCGTTCGTCTTCGGCCGGCGTTGATCGGCCCTGTTCGCCAGAGACCGGGGAGAAACGGGCCGGGCCGGCGCGCGGATGGCGCCGGCCCGGCTTCGTTGAAGGACAGTACTGACCCACGGACCGGACTAACCGGCCGCGATCTCGTCGATCTGGCGCAACTCGTCATCCGTGAAGGCCGCGGCGTTGAGGGCCGCGACGTTGTCGACGACCTGCGAGGCGCGGCTGGCGCCGATCAGGGCCGTCGTGACGGTGACCGTGCGGGTCGAGCGGTCGGCGGCCCGAACCTCTTCCTGCGGCCGGAGGACCCACGCCAGCGCCATCTGGGCGAGCGACTGCCCGCGCTTGGAGGCGATTCCGTTTAGGGCGCTGGAGCGGGTTCGGGTCTTCTCGTCGATCGCCGACTCCTTGAGGAACTGGCTGTTCCCGCTGGCCCGTGAGTCGGCCGGTACGCCATTGAAGTAGCGGTCGGTCAGGACACCTTGCGCGAGCGGCGAGAAGACGATCGATCCAATCCCCTCTTCGGTCAACATCCGGAACAGACCGGTCGTCTCGGGGTCCCGCCGGAGGATGTTGTAGGACGGCTGGTGGATCAGCAGCGGCGTGCCCAGCGACCGCATCACGGACGCCATCTCCTGAGCCCGGTCGGTCGGATAATTCGAGATGCCGGCGTAGAGCGCGCGACCGGATCGAACCGCCTGGTCGAGCGCCATGCCCGTCTCTTCGAGCGGCGTCTCCATGTCCGGCCGGTGGTGATAGAAGATGTCGACGTAGGGAAGGCCGAGCCTCTTCAGGCTGGCGTCGAGGCTGGAAAGCAGGTACTTGCGCGAGCCACCGTCGCCGTACGGTCCGTCCCACATCTCGTAACCGGCCTTGGTGCTGATGATGAGTTCGTCCCGGAGGCCGGCGAAGTCCTCGGCCAGGATCCGGCCGAAGGCGGTCTCGGCCGAGCCCGGAGGTGGACCGTAGTTGTTGGCCAGGTCGAAGTGGGTGATCCCGTGGTCGAACGCCGTGTGGACGAGGTCGCGGGCGTTCTCGTAGCTGGAGGCTCCCCCGAAGTTGTGCCACAGCCCCAGCGAAAGGGCTGGCAGCGTCAGCCCGCTGGTGCCGCAACGGCGAAAGGACATGGTCTCGTAGCGGTCCTGGTTAGGTGTGTACATGCAAACATCATATGGGAGAGCGGCCCTGGCCGCCAGACCCGGCCGGCTGGCTCTGATGCCGAAGCCGTGGGTCGTGGAAGACCTGGAACGGACGGTTCCGGGTCGCTGACTGGGCTGGATTCCTGCTGGTACCGGGAGCGGGATTCGAACCCGCACGGGTCTCCCCGGCGCATTTTGAGTGCGCTGCGTCTGCCATTTCGCCACCCCGGCCTGGATAACGCATTGGCGCTGGGGATTGTAGCAGGGTCGTTTATGCCAGGCTTCAGGCTGAACGTTGGCTGCGGCATGGATTCGGCGACAGCGGTGTTCCATGGAAGACAGACAGAAATTGCCCGTTGCCGAGGTCCGCGTCACCCTTCAATCCCTCACCGACGGTGAGGCCGAAATCGCGATCGCGATCGATCCGGACGGCGACCTCAAGGGGGCCTACGGTGACGCCGAGCAGCGCTTCGACGCCCTCCAGACGCTGTTCGAGGTCGTCCAGCGCGAGCTGGCCGATGCGCTCGACACGCTGGCGAACGGCGACGAGTCCGGGGACGAGTCCGGGAATGATCGTCCCGACGGCACCGCGACCGACGGACCTGATCCCAGGACCGTGACTTGATCGGACCCGGCCTGACCGACCCGAGCCGGACGCCCGTGCCGGCTGCCCGGGTCGGGCGATTCGAGTCGGTCCGGTCGGCCCGCCAGTTCTGATACCCTTACGCGGTTTCGTTCATCCATTCGCCCCGGGGTATCGCGCCTCGACGGTCACATCATGGAGCAGCTCCGCACGATGTCCATCCCCACACCTGCCGGCAATGGCGTCGCCGCCCCCAAGCGCGAACCAGGGGCGGCCTTCACCAGCGTCGACGAGCTGGCGCAGGCGCTGGCCAGCGAGAAGTACGTCACGGACCACGGTCTCGCGACGACCATCTACCTCACCCTCAAGCTCCAGAAGCCGCTTCTGCTCGAAGGCGAGGCCGGCGTCGGCAAGACCGAGATCGCCAAGACGCTCTCGACGATCCTCGACACGCCGCTGATCCGGCTCCAGTGCTACGAGGGGCTGGACGCGGCCAGCGCGATCTACGAGTGGGACTACGCCCGTCAGATGCTGTATCTGCGTTCGCTCGAGGTGACGAGTGGTGGCCTGGGTGGCGCCCGGGACAACCTGTTCAGCGACCAGTTCCTCCTCAAGCGTCCCTTGCTCCAGGCGATCGACGCCTCTCACGACCGGGCGCCGATCCTGCTGATCGATGAGGTCGACCGGGCCGACGCTGAGCTTGAGGCGTTCCTGCTGGAGCTGCTCTCGGATTTCCAGGTGACGGTGCCGGAACTGGGGACGATCCGGGCCGAGCACGTCCCGATCGTGATCCTGACGTCCAACCGGACGCGGGAGATCCACGACGCGCTCAAGCGGCGCTGCCTCTACTACTGGATCGATTTCCCGACCTTCGACAAGGAGTTCCGCATTCTCGCGGCGCGGCTGCCGGAGGTGCCGGACCGGCTCGCTCGCCAGATCTGCTCATTCACCCAGGGCCTGCGAGAGGGCGACCTGTTCAAGCCACCGGGCATGGCCGAGACGCTGGACTGGGCGCGGGCGCTGCTGGCGCTCGGCACCCAGTCGCTCGGCCCCGACATCGTCAACGACACGCTCGGCGTGATCCTGAAGTACCAGGAGGACGTCGACCGGATCCGTGGCCGCCGGGCCGAGGAGCTGGTCAAGCTGACGACGGCCACCCCGGGCGCCGGCTGATGTCCGAACCCCGCCCGGACGACCACGGCTCGCCTGGCGTCAGTGCCCGGACCCGGTCGCTGGCCGCGGAGCTGACCCAGAGCTGGCCAGCCGCCGAGTCGGTTCGGCCAGCGGCGATCCTCGGCAACCTGATCGTGTTCGCCGAGGATCTCCGGATGGTCGGCATCCCGCTCGGCAGCGGCCAGCTGATCAATCTGATCGAGGCGTTCTCGGCCGTCGATCTCGGCCGGCGGCTCGAGGTCTACCACGCGATGCGGACCAGCGTCGTGACCCGGCCCGAGCACATCCCGCTCTTCGACGATCGCTTCGCCACGTTCTGGGAGCGCCTCGGGATGGGCCACCTGCCCAGCGAGGAGGGCGGCGCGATCGAGATCGACGGGCCGCCACCGCCGGGCTCGAAGGAGGGGCCGCCGAGCAACGACGAGGACGACTCTTCCGAGGAGGCTCCAGCCGGCAAATCGACTGTTGTCGTGGACAGCGACGAGTCCGGTGGCATGGACGGCGAGATCGACTCCGTCCCGGACGATGTCATGCTCTTCAGCGCCGACGAGTCGCTCCGGTCCAAGGACTTCGCTCTGCTGACCGACGAGGAGCTGACCGAGGCGCAGCGCTTCATCTCGCGGATGACCTGGAACCTGGGCCGGCGCCGGACCCGGCGACTGACCCCGGCGATCAACGGCCAGACGATCGATCAGCGCCGGACGTTGCGCCATGCGCTCCGCCACGGTGGCATCCCGATCGACCTCCGTCACCGGAAGCGCAAGGAGCGGATGCGGCCGCTCGTGCTGATTTGCGACATCAGCGGCTCGATGGACCGCTACAGCCGGCTGTTGCTGCGATTCGTCCACGCGCTCGAACTCGGGCTGGACGCGACTGAGGTCTTCGTCTTCAGCACTCGCCTGACCCGGATCACCCGCGAGCTCCGCCGCCGCGATGTCGATAGCGCGATCGCCGACGTGGTCAACGCCGTCCAGGACTGGTCGGGCGGCACGCGGATCGGCGAGGCGATCAAGAGCTTCAACTACCTCTGGAGTCGTCGGGTGCTTCGGTCCGGAGCGACGGTCGTCGTCATCAGCGACGGGTGGGACCGGGGCGACCCGCAGCTCCTGGCGGATGAGATGGCCCGGCTCCAACGCTCCTGCCGCCGGCTGATCTGGCTGAACCCGCTCCTCGGCTCGCCGGGGTACCAGCCGCTGACCCGCGGGATGAAGGCGGCCCTGCCGTACTGCGACTACTTCTTGCCCGTCCACAACATGCAGAGCCTCGAAGCGCTCTCGAAGCTGCTGACCTCATTCGACGACGAGCCGCCGCTTCGGCAGGCCCGGGGCCGGGCCGCGACGGTACCGGGCCGATGAGCGACGCGACGGGTGAGTCCGGCATCCAGCCCCCGGACGGAGACACTGAGATGAGCGAGAAGTTGAGCCTTCAGGACCGGTTGGCCGCCGCGATCCGGGGCAACCGGCCGGCGGCGACGGTCACGATCGTGACCGGTCCCCGAAGTGGGACCAAGCTACTGGTCCTGCTCCCGACGCCCGGCGTCGCGGAGCACGTCGTCGAGCGATTCGGCACGCTGGGCAACGACACTATCGATGAAGTAGCCGCTCATCAGGCTGCCCAGCAGGTTGCGGCCGAGCGGTCGGCACGAGTCTCTCTCGTCACCGGGAGAGACGAACCGTTCGACGCCTTCGTCGAGGTGTTCCCGCAACCGCCGACGCTGCTGATCTTCGGGGCGGTCCACGTCGGTCAGGCGCTCTGCACGCTGGCGAAGCAGCTCGGCTACTGGGTGGTCGTGACGGACGCCCGGGGCGCACTCGCCACCCAGGAACGGTTCCCGGAGGCCGACCGGATCATCCGGGGCTGGCCGGCCGATGCCCTCGCCCAGGTTCCGATCACCACGACGACCGACATCGCGATCCTGACCCATGATCCGAAGTTCGATGAGCCGGCCATCGTCGGCTCGCTGGCGACCCCCGCCCGGTACGTCGGCGCGATCGGCAGCCGCAGCACCAACGAGGACCGCCGTCATCGGCTGGCCGAGGCCGGGGTGTCGGCAGATGACATCGCCCGAGTGCACGGGCCGATTGGCCTCAACATCGGCGCCGAGTCGCCCGAGGAGATGGCGGTCGCGATCATGGCTGAGATCATCGCGACTCGGCGGGGCCGCCCCGGTGGGAACCTGAAATCGGCGACCGGCCGCATCCGGAATGAAGGTTAGCGGACGATGACCACCATTGCGCCCGATTCCGTCTGGGCCATCGTGCTCGCCGCGGGGATGTCCAGCCGGCTCGGTCAGCCCAAGCAACTGCTCGACCTGGGCGGTGAACCGATCCTCAACCATGTTCTTCGGGCGGCAGTGATGTCACCGCTTGGTGGGACGGTGTTGGTTCTCGGCCACGAGGCGCGGACGATCGGTTCCGCCGTCGGTGACTTCGGGCAGATTCCGGTCATCAACCCGGACTTCGCCGAGGGCCAGAGCACGTCGCTCAAGGCGGGCATCGCCGCCCTGCCTCCGACCGCGTCGGCCGCGCTGGTCCTGCTGGGCGACCAGCCGCTCGTCACACCGGCCCTGATCGGGCAGGTCATCGACCGCTTCGTCGAAGGTGGACGGATGGACCGCTTCGTGCAGACCCGGTACGGCGACATTCCGGCGCCACCAGTGCTTATCGGACGGGACTGGTTCCACGCCCTAAGCGAAATCAGGGGCGATCAGGGGGCGCGCGACCTGATCCGTGATCATCGCGATCGGGTCGACTTCGTCGGGAGCGAGGACGACCGTCCGCTGGACATCGACACACTGGATGACTACGGCGATCTTCTGCGTCGAACTGGCAGTCGGGACGGACCATCGATCCAGCGTTGAGCCGATCGGCTGACGCCGTGATCCTCTGCATTACATCGGTCATGAAACCGATACAAAACCCCCGGAACACCTTATGATTGGGACCAACGAGATGCCTGCGATGGCGGTATCGGGCGACCGGGACCATAGCCAGATTCGCATCGGCTCGGTAGCACTACGGACATCACCGTCGGGTGGCAACCAGGAACAGGGGATGTGACATGGACAACGGACCCCGCGGACCGATTCTAGGTGGGATCACCGCCATCATCCTCGGTCTCGCCGCCGCGTTCTTCTTCTATTACCGCAACGGAAACAACTTCTACACTACGGATTACACGACGACGAGATACAAATTCATCCTCGAACTCAATGCCTTCGAGATCACTCTGGTCGGTCTGGCCCTGACCCTTGGGGTCTACTCCGCGATTGGCCTCTTCTCGTACTTCCTCGACGGCCCGCAGGTCCACATCGGTCGCTCCGGACCTCAACTCACGGACGGGACCGCTGCCGCGCTCGGCATCTTCAGCGTGCTGACCGCTGCCTGCGCCGTGGTCTTCGCGATCGGCGTCGTTCAGGACTGGGGTCGGGAGATCATGGGCCTGTCGATCGGTCTTGGTTTCGTCTTCGCCGCCTTCGTTCTTGGCTTCTTCAAGCAGGGCTTCGTCGGCGAGGAAGGCCGCTTCGACGAGCGCGAGGACGGCATCCCCTGGTAATGATCGTCCTCCGGTCCTCCGTCCCTCCGTTCATTTCAACAGGAGCGTCCCCGATGGCATCCAGCAGTTCTCACCATGACCCAAGCCCAGTCGGCCTCACTCGCCCGGATCTGGGGCAGATCAGCCCACTGACTCCCCAGCAGCAGCAGGCGCTCACGAACAGGCGGCGGTTCCTCCAGGCCACGGTCGGAGGAAGTCTCGCTGCGCTTGGCGTGGCGTTCGCCTTCCCGGTCCTCGCCCTCAAGGCAATTACCCAATACTCGGATGTCGTTGCGGACGGAGACGTTATTGGCGATGCCGGCGGTGACACGGCCCTCGACATCTCGTCATTCGCGGTCAACACCGGGGCCTATGCGGGGATCGTCGGCAAGTCCACGCAGGTCAAGGAGAACAAGCTCGAAGTCGTTCGGCTCGGCGAGACCGGCACCGCGGAGGACTTCCGCGCCTACAGCCAGATCTGCACGCACCTCGGCTGCGCGGTCTTGCCTACGCTCAACGAGCAGAACAACATCCACTGTCCGTGCCACGGAAGCGTCTTCTCATCGGACGACGGAAGCGTCGTCAACGGTCCAGCCGCGCGGGCGCTGCCCTCGCTCCCGGTCTCGCTCGATGATCAGGGTCGTCTCGTCGTCGCTGGCGACTACAGCGGTGAAGTGCGTTAGAGTCCAGAAGGGGCGTGAGAGATGATGCGACGACTCTTCAACCGGGTCGAGGCGGCTGGCAAGGTCGCCGTCAGCGAGACGGTCGGGCACTCCGGCACCCAACCCCGCCATGTGGTGACGCCACGGTCGAACGGCACCGTCCAGCGGAACGGGCACTCGGGCGACCTCGGGGAGGTCATCTCCGATCTGCGCGGCGAGGCCCGCCTGACCGCCAGGCAGCGGCGCGAGAACAAGAGCTGGTTCGAGGAGCGGTTGGGCATCAGCGGCCTGATGAACAACTACGGACGCAAGGCCTTCCCGGTCCACAGCACGTACTTCTTCGGCGAGATCTCGACCTTCGCCTTCCTGATCCTGATCATCACCGGGATCCTGCTCGCGTTCGTCTACATCCCATCCGATAGCATCGTCGGGTACGTTCCCTCCGGTGGGGCTGACGACGTCGCGCCGCAGGGGTACCAGTACCCCCAGGCCTACGCCAGCATCCTTGCGATCGAATCCAATACCGTCCTGGCGCTGATCCGCAATGTCCATCACTGGTCCTCGCACCTCTTCATCTTCGCGATCCTCCTGCACACATTCCGGATCTTCTTCCAGGGCACGTACCGCAAGCCCCGCGAGCTGAACTGGATCGTCGGCGTGGTCCTGCTGGTGCTGGCGATCGGCACCGCGTTCTATGGATACTCGCTTCCGTTCGACGCCTACTCGATCGCCGCCACCAGTATCGGCGTCAACCTCGCCCGCGCCGTTCCCTTCATCGGCGACTGGGCGGCAGCGCTGGCATTCGGCAGTTCGTCGTACCCGGAGCCGGGAAGTCTCGGCCGAATGTACGCGATCCACATCTTCATCCTGCCGGCGCTCCTGGCGGCGGCGACCGCCGCTCACCTCATCATCCTCGTCAAAACCAAGCACAGCCAACCGGTCTACGCCAAGAAGATCGCCGAACCGGGCCGCGTCCTCGGTGTTCCGCTCTTCCCTCAGCAGGCTGTCCTCGCCATCCAGCTGATGCTGCTCAGCCTCGGTGGGCTGTTCCTGCTCTCGGCGTTCGTTCCGATCCACACCGTCGAGGCCTATGGTCCTCCGGGCTCCGTCCTGGCCGAGGTCAAGCCCGAGTGGTACTTCATGTGGATCTACGGTCTGCTCCGGATCCTGCCGTCATTCGATCTGTTCGGGATCATCGACAACAACTTCGTCGCCGGGCTGCTCTTCCCGGGAATCGCCTTCGGTCTCCTCGCCCTGGCCCCGTTCATCGACCGGACCAACCGTGGGCGTGGCCTCCGCCGGGTCGATTACTACGAGCCGATGAGCCAGGCGCCGGTTCGGACGACCGTCGGCGTCTTCTCGCTAACCTATGTCGCGATTCTGTTCGTCGCGGCCTACTACGATCACCCGTTCTCACTCACGATCGGGCAGACGTGGCTGATCACGCTGGGCGTCCCGCTGATTCTCTCAATCGCGACCTACGTCTTCTTCAAGTCGCGTGAGCCCAAGGGGGCCGACCGGTTCGACCCACGGAGCTACTACGACGAAGAGGACATGGAAGACGCCGAGCAGGAGAGCCGCTCCGCCCGCGCCGCGGACTAGCTCATCCCGGTGAACCAGAAACGACGACGGTGGCCGCCCTGATGGGTAGCCGCCGTTGTCGCCTGTAGGCGCGAAGCTTGCCAGCTTTACCGCCACAATCGTGCTGAACGGCGAACATGCGGTTGGCGAGGGGTCTGCTCGCGGGCCACAGGCCTCGATTGGGGCAACGTTCCGGTTGACGGCGATGGCCGCTGCGGCGGCCGGTAACCGCGAGCGGATGACCCTACAGACGGGCCGCTGTGGCGGCCGGGCTCGCAAGCGTCGCCCCTACTGACGCGAGAGCGGGCCCATGTAGAGTAGGGAAGCCCGCTCTGGCGTGGCTCGTCATCCTGACCGGTCGATGATTAGCGGAACAGCTCGTCGTCGGCCATCCGGCCCAGTGTCGCATCGAAGGCGGCAACGGTCCGGTCGATGTCCTCGTCGGTGTGGGCGACGCTTGTCAGACCGCCGCCGCCGAACAGGTCGACACCCTGGAGGAGCATCCCCTGGCCGAGGGTGATCGCCAGCCCGCCCTTCCCGGCGGCCTTGGCGCCGGAGAGGTCGATCCCCTGCGGACGGCGAATGTCGTCCTCGGTGTTAGTGCATTCGACGCCGAGGGCGACGTGGAACGTGGAGCTCTCGCCCCAGACGAAGCCCGCCACGCCGTGGCGACGGAGCGCCTGGTTCATCCCGATCCGAAGCTTGGCGGCCTGATCGTCGCAGTAGCTCTGCACCTCCGGGTCGCTGACGAGATCGAGGCAGGCGACGCCGGCCGCGGCCGACATCGGGTTGGCGTTGTAGGTACCTGGATGCCGGACCTTGCGGTTGGCGCTCCAGTCCGGATCGTCCTTGAAGGCGAGCAGCTGCATGACCTCCAGCCGACCGCCGACCGCGCCGCCCGGCAACCCGCCGGCGACGATCTTCGCCATCGTCGTCAGGTCCGGGGTCACGCCGAACCTGGCCTGGGCGCCGCCCGGCGACCAGCGGAAGCCGGTGATGACCTCGTCGAAGATCAGCAGGCTGCCGTTGGCCGAAGTCGCCTCGCGGAGCTGGCCGAGGAACTCATCGTCCGGAAGCGGCACCATCGACCACGAGCCGCCGCTGGGTTCGAGGATCACGGCGGCGACGTCGCCCTTCGCGAGCCGGCTGCGTACCACATCGATGTCGGCCGGCAGGACGTCGACGGTATCGAGGATCTCCTCGGGCACGCCGGCGACGTGGTCGTCATGCAGGCTGCGCTCGCCCTTGAGCAGGTAGTCGTTCCAGCCGTGGAAATGCCCCGCGAACTTGACGATCTTGGTCCGGCCAGTCGCCGCGCGAGCCAGCCGGACGGCCAGCATCGTCGACTCGGTGCCCGAGCCGGTGAACTTGACCTGCTCGGCGGAGGGGACCAGCTTGCGGACCCGGTCGGCCCAGCGGACCTCGCCGTCGTGGCCTGCGCCGAAGTGCGTGCCGAGAGCAAGCTGCTCACGGATCGCGGTCGAAACCAGCGGGTTGTTGTGGCCGAGGATCAGGGAACCGTGGCCGATCGCGTAGTCGATCAACTCGTGGCCGTCGACCGACCACTTGTGTGAGCCCTCGGCCCGCTCGACGGTAACCGGGAATGGACGGAAGTGGCGGCTGTCGTGGGTGACGCCGCCCGGAATCAGGGTTCTCGCTCGCTCGTACCGGACCTTCGAGATCGCGAAGTGCTCGGTGAACTCGCTGCCGATCGACTGCCGCGTTGCTGCCTGGACCATGGCGTTGATGCCCTCCAGCGATATCTCGGTTCCCGGCCGGGCGACCGTGACGGCGCTGAGAATGTGCGGTTCGGGGCGATGAGACCTGTCCGGACTATAGGTTGCCGGAATGTCACTGTAAAGGTGGCGACGAGCTGCTCCGTGACGTTTGCGACGGGCGGCTCAGCGTGCTACGTTCTTCGCTTGCCTGATTTTGCGGCTGCCAATCCCGGGCGCTCCGTCCCGGCGGAAACGGCCTGATTCCGAAAGACGACCGAGGACCCACGATGCACCTTTCGACGCTGCCACGCTATCCCCTGCTGTCTGGCCCGACGCCACTTCAACGGGCCACGAACCTCGAAGCCGCACTCGGCGCGCGATCGCCCCGGATCTTCATCAAACGCGACGACCTGACCGGGCTGGCCTACGGGGGCAACAAGGCCCGCAAGCTGGAGTACCTCGTCGCCGACGCGCTTGCCCGACGATCGACGGTCCTCGTCACCGAGGGAGCCGCCCAGAGCAACCACGCCCGCCTGACGGCCGCCGCGGCCGCCCGGGCCGGGCTGGAGTGCCTGCTGATCCTGGACTCCCGCAATGGCGACGACCTCAGCGGGAATCTGCTCCTCGACCATCTGATGGGAGCCGATGTCCGCCTGGTCGAGAACCAGGTCGACCGCCAGAAGGTGATGGGGACGATCGGGGAGGAGCTGATCGCCGACGGACAGCGCCCCTACGTCATCCCGACCGGTGGCAGCGTGCCGCTCGGTGCCGCCGGCTACGTCGCCTTCGTCCTGGAACTCCTCAACCAGCTTCAGGCCGTCGGAGAGTCGCCCCGGCGGATCTATCTGGCCACCGGCTCGACGGGAACCCAGGCGGGGATCGAGGTCGGCGTCCGGGCGTTCAGCGCCTCGTTCCTCGTCCAGGGCATCGCCGTCTCTGGAACGACGCACGAGCTCGTCAGCCGGACGGCCGAGCTTGCCCAGAAGACCGCGACTCTGTTGCACGCCCGGCAGCGCTTCCACTTCGGCGAGATCCTTGTCGACGACACCTTCATCGGTCCGGGCTACGGCAAGGCGACGCCGGAGGGTCTCGACGCGATCCGGCTACTGGCCCGGACCGAGGCGATCTTCCTCGATCCGGTCTACTCGGCGAAGGCGATGGCCGGCCTGCTCCATCACATCCAGACCGGCGAACTCCGGCCCAACGACTCGGTCGTCTTCCTCCACACTGGCGGCGGTCCAACCGTCCTCGCCTGGAACGACCGGCTGCTCGCGGAGCCCCGGAGCGCGATCGCCGCGGCACCACTTCTTGAGATGAGCCGATAGCCGCGCGGGGGCGAGTCGCCGACCGCACCTCGTATACTTCGGAGGATGCCTCCCGAGAATGACCCCGTCGACGCGTTCGGCGAACCGCCCGAGCGAACGGTTCTCGTCGCCGTCGACGGCGTTGACCGCTCCGTCGGGGAACACGGCCTGCTGGCCTACACCGTCCCTCCGACACTGGAGCTGGACCTTTCGGTAGGTGCCCTGGTCTGGGTGCCGCTGCGCCGGACCTTTGCGCGCGGCGTCGTCGTTGAGGTCGATCCGGGAAGCCCCAGCGGTCCGTATGCGCTGAGACAGGTGATCGGGCTCGTCAGTCCGCCGCTCGTGCTGGATCAGCGCCGGGTCGGGGTCGCACTCTGGCTGGCGCTGGAGACGATCACATCCCCCTTCGCGGCAATGGAGCCGTTTCTACCGCCGGGGTACGGGAAGGATGCCGTCAGCTTCTACCGGCGGACCGGTCTGGAGCCTGCCCCAGCGGGCCTGACCCCGACCCAGTGTGCCGTCATCGATGCCCTCGCCGGTGGCGGGACACTCCCGCTGCCCGAGCTTCAGCGCCGGACCGGCCGAAAGCTGACCTCGGTCCTCGGCGACCTGCTGGTGGCTGGATTGATCGAGGCGCTTCCGGCGCAGCCACCGGTTGACCCCCAGAGCCAGACGGATCGCTACATCCGGCTGGCGGTCGATGAGGAACGGGTCGCGGCCGTCGCCACGTCGCTGCGGTCGGACCGGCAGCGCTCACTGCTGGAGGAGATCGCCACCCGGTCGGCCGACCTCGCCGCCGATGATGACCCGTACCTGCCGGCCGCGCCGATCCTCAGGGACGGTGGCTGGCCGCTTGACGTTCTCCGGCGGCTCGTCGGCGCCGGTCTGGTCGAGTCGATCGAGCGGCCGAAGCTCCCCTCTACCTGGGCTGACTCGGGGACGCGGGACCGTCCACCGCCGCTGACACCCGAGCAGGCTGGCGTCTGGGCGGATGTCAGGATCGCCCTCGAGGCGCACGATCCCGTCCCACGGCTGCTCCGCGGCGTAACGGGCAGCGGCAAGACCGAGATCTACCTGCGGGGCGTCGACTGGTGCCTGCGGAACGGCCGGGGCGCGATCATCCTCGTCCCTGAGATCACCCTCGCCACTCAGGTCGTCCGCCGGTTCCGGAGCCGATTCCCCGGCAAGGTCGCCGTCCTGCATTCCTCGCTGCCGGCCGGCGAACGGCTGGCATCGTGGCGGGCGCTGGCCGAGGGCCGGATCAGCGTCGTGGTCGGTGCCCGCTCCGCCCTGTTCGCCCCGCTTCCGGACGTCGGACTGATCGTATTGGACGAGGAGCACGAGTCGGCCTACAAGCAGGATAGCGACCCGCGCTACCACGCCCGGGCGCTGGCCGAGGAACTTGGCGAGCGGTACGGTGCCGTCGTGCTGCTCGGCTCCGCAACGCCGTCGATCGAGACGACCCGGCGAGTCCACGAGGGCACGGCGGTTGGGCTCTCGCTCCCGAGCCGAGTCCGGCCGGGTACGCTCGACGGCGACGAGGCGGGTGAGCTGGAGCTTCCAGCCGTCGAGATCGCCGATATGCGGCTGGAACTCCACCGGGGCAATTTCGGGCTACTCAGCGAGGTGCTGAAGGAACGGCTGACCGAGACACTGGTTCGGGGCGACCAGGCGCTGATCCTGCTCAACCGCCGTGGGATGGCGACCGTCGTCCTCTGCCAGGACTGCGGGAACACGCTGATCTGCCCCCACTGCGACATCCCGCTGGTCTTCCATCAGGATCGAACACTGCTGATCTGTCACCGTTGCGACTACCGCGAGCGGCCGCCAGCGTCCTGCCCGAAGTGTTCCGGGCGCCTGACGTACTTCGGCGCCGGCACGCAAAGAGTCGAGTCCGAGGTCGCCGCGATGTTCTCCGGGGCGCGGGTGCTGCGCTGGGACCAGGACACGACTCGCCGTCGGGGTGCGCCCGAGGCGATGCTCCGGGCCGTCGAGGGGCGGCAGGTCGACATCGTCGTCGGGACGCAGATGATCGCCAAGGGGCTCGACCTGCCCCACGTCACGACGGTCGGCGTCATCAACGCCGACTCGATCCTGCACCTGCCCGACTTCCGCTCCGCCGAGCGCACGTTCCAGCTCTTGACTCAGGTCGCCGGGCGAGCCGGCCGCCGTGGGGCCGGGACGGTCATCATCCAGAGCTATACACCCCACCATTACGCGGTCCGGGCGGCCGCCAGTCATGACTACGACCAGTTCTATGAGGAGGAGATCGTCTTCCGCGACCAGAACTTCTACCCGCCGTTCACCCGGCTGATCCGCTTCGCCTTCCGGCACCGCGAGGAGGCGAAGTGCGCGGCGGAAGCGGCGACCTATGCCCACATCCTCGTCCAGCATGTCCGCAATCACGGCCAGGTCGGGGTCGCTGATATCCTTGGTCCGACGCCAGCCTTCGCGGCCCGGGTCCGTGACGAGTACCAGTGGCAGATCATTCTGCGCTCGCCGGAGATGGACGCGCTCCTGCCCCGGCTGCCAACCCGACCCGGCTGGGCGGTAGACGTCGATCCGATGAGCGTACTGTAGGTCGATCGTCGGGGAAGAGGTTGCTCTGGCACCGGCCCGAAAGGGACCGGTTGAATGACGATCGGCTCGGTGATGACTCCCAATGTCCAGCTTCGCGACCAATGTCGTTCAGCCGGTCCGCTCAGGCCCGGTCTGCTGCCGGAACCTGCCCAGTTGCCCGTCGGTATGGGATCGACTGGACCGATCGGCGATACTTGTTCGACGGAATACCACCTACCGGTCGCATCGAGCGGCCAGATCGATGAACGGAAGCTTTGGTCACGATGACGCAACTTGAGATCAAACTGGATGGGGACCCAATCCTCCGGCAGAAGGCGACGAAGATCAACCGGGTCGACGACTCGGTCCGAAAACTGGCCAGCGACATGTGGGAGACGGTCATCGCGGCCGAGGGGCTCGGCCTCGCCGCGCCGCAGGTGGGCGTCGGCCGGCGGCTGATCGTCGTCCACCTGCCGGAAGGCTACATCGAGGAGGGGTCGCCGGAAGTCGCGCTGCGGCTGGTCAATCCGGAGATCGTGAAATCCCGCGGCGATGTCAAGGGAATGGAGGGCTGCCTGAGCATCCCCGGCTGGCAGGGCGAGGTCGAGCGGGCCGATCTGGTTACGGTCAAGGCGACCGACCTCAACAACCGCGATGTCCGGCTCAAGCTCGATGGCTGGGCTGCCCGCGTCGTCCAGCACGAGATCGACCACCTCGACGGCATCCTCTACACCGATCGGATGAGCGATGACGATGAACTCTACCGGGTCGAGGCGCCAGACGAAGATGAACTCGATGCCGCCACCGAGCCAATCAGCGAGACCGTCGATGACCGGATCGCCGAGCCGGTCCGCTAGAGGACGATCTCCGGTTGGCGGGTCCGGCAGCGCTGGGCAAGGATGATGGCGTGGATCTCGTCCAGCGCGACGTCGAGCTGGTCCGCCTCGTTGAAGACGACATAATCGAAGTTGGCGGCGGCGGACAGTTCCTGGGTGGCGGTGTTGAACCGCCGCATCAGCGCCTCGGGCTCGTCGGTCTTCCGCGAGCGGAGCCGCTGCATGAGGGCCGTTAGCGACTCCGGCGCGATGAAGATGAACGTCGCCGTCGGCAGCAGGGTCCGCATCGTCGCCGCCCCCTGGACATCGACCTTGACGATCACATCCTGCCCACGGCTGAGCGCCTCGCGGATGCCCCACTTGGGGACGCCGTAGCGGAGCCCATAGACGTTGGCTGATTCGAGGAACTCCTGCTGGGCTTCACGGGCGGCGAACGTGTCGACGTCGAGGAAGTAGTAGTGGATGCCGTCGATCTCTCCCGGCCGGCGCTGGCGAGTGGTCGCCGTCACGGCGAAGTGGATCTCCGGGGACCGTTCCCGGAGCCGCTCGATGACCGAATCCTTGCCGACGCCGGACGGCCCGCTGACGACGTAGACGTGCGGCTGGCGCCGGGAGCGAAGATTGGCGATGATCCCGTCGGCGTGTTCACTCAGCGTGGTCGACATCCTGCTGCATGCTCCCGCATCCCGTTGCCCTGGCCCTCGGCATCCGCCGGGTGCGAGTCGCTTCCCTGGCTGAGGAATACGACCGTGTATGACGTCCTGACACTTGCCGCCATCGTCGATGAACTGAATGCCACCGCGATCAACGCCCGGATCCAGAAGGTCGGGCTGGTCAACCGGCTGACGTTCGCCGCCGAGCTCTACACGCCCGGTCAACGGCGCTGGCTGGTCGCGAGCGCGGACGGCGAGCGGGCCCGGCTGCATCTGACCGGTACGAGCGCGTCGCTCGACCCGGAGCTGATCACCCCGTTCGGGCTGCTCCTGCGGAAGTACGTCCGGGGCAGCATCCTGATCGGGGTCGAACAGGAGCCGCTCGAGCGGATCGTGCGGATGAGTATAGCCAAGCGGCTGCCACCCCTCAACGCGAGCCGGAAGCGGGGCGCGACCGCCGCTGTTGAAGTGACCGAGCCGGACGATGAGATCGCGGCCCTCAAGGTCGATGAGGATTCGGTGCTGGACGAGCTCGACCGGCCCGACGTCACCTACATGCAGCTCGTGATCGAGGTGATGGGGCGGCACTCCAACATCATGCTGCTCGACAACGACGGCGGGATCATGGACGCCGTCAAGCACGTCACGCCGGCGATGAGTCGCGTCCGCCCGATCTGGCCGAAGCTGGCCTACACGCTTCCGCCGGCGATGGAGCGACCCGACCCGCGCCGCCTGACCGCCTCCGCCGTGACGGACATCCTCGACGGAGCGAAGCCGAAGGACGAGCTCGCCCGGCTGCTGGTAACCCGCCTGCGAGCCGTCAGCCCGCAGATCGCCCGCGAGGCCGTCTTCCGGGCGACAGGCGACACCGCGGCGCGAGGAATTTCCAATGACCTCGATCCCGCCGCCGTCGCCCGAGAACTGCGCGGGCTGTACGAGCCGCTGCTGACGTCGGTCTGGCAGCCGACGGTCTACCGGGACGACGCCGCCGTCATCGCGTTCAGCCCGTTCCCTCTGCACAGCCTGGAGGGATCCAGCGCGGCAGAGGCGTTTGCCTCGATTTCGGAGGCAGCCCGGCTCGGCGACGAAGCGACCGCGGCCGACGCTCCGGTCAGCCACTTCCAGCGGCGGGAGCGGATGCTCACGACCATCGCCGCCGCCCGTGACCGGGTCGATGCCCGGCTGGCGTCGCTCGAAGCGCAGGAGGCCAAGGCGATCGAGGCCGAGCGCCTCCGCGAGCAGGGTGAGTTGATCTATGCCTGGCTGTATCAGATCCGTCCGGGGGACACCGTTCTTGAGATCGATGGGCAGACAATCGCGCTGGACCCGAACCTGTCCGGCAAGGACAACGCGGCCGATTACTTCGTGCGCTACCGAAAGGCGCAGGGCGCCAGCCGGCAGCTACCAGAGCTGATCGAGCAGGCCACCCAGCAGCTCGCCTATCTGGCGCAGCTCGCCACGATGGTCCGTCAGGCGCCCGGCTTCATCGAGCTGGAATCGCTGGCGACGGAGTGGGACGGCGTCGCCGACCAGTTCGGGGCGCGGGCGTCGGTCAAGGGCCGGGGCCGGGCGATGCCGAAGAGCTCCAGCAAGGCCGACCGGCGGCCAAAGGCGCTCTACGACCCGGAAGGCCACGCGATCTACATCGGCCGGAGTGGGCGCCAGAACGACGCGGTCACGTTCGATGTTGCAGGCGCCGACGACACCTGGCTCCACGCCCGCGGTGTTCCCGGCAGCCACGTCATCATCAAGTGGCGAACGCCGATGCCGGAGGAGGACGAGCGCACCGTCGAACTGGCGGCGTCGTTGGCGGCCTGGTACAGCGGCTCCCGTGGCAACGGATTGGTCGATGTCGATGTCACCCGCCGCCGCCACGTTCGCAAGATCAAAGGGGCCGGGCCGGGCATGGTCACGTATCGGCAGGAACGGACTATCCTCGTACCTCCCCGTGACGAGAACGTTCTGAAGCCGTCCCTGACGCCCACGGCGAGGTAGTCGTACTCGCTGGAACCGCGAAGAAAAGAGGTGATCGGCCCGGACGATGATTCGCCCGGGCCGATCCTTCGTCCACATGCTCCGGACGGCGGTCTACGCTTCGGTCGGAACTGGACCGCGGGTCGTCTCGCCGCGAACGAGTACGCGAGCGAGGATGATGCCGATCTCGTAGAGGATCACGAGCGGCAATGCGACCAGGCTAAGATTGATCGGATCAGTGGTGGGCGTGATGATTGCAGCCACGATGACGATCAGAAGGAAGGAGTATTTGCGCCACTTCCGCATCTTCTGGGCACTCACAATGTTGATCTTGGCCAGAAGGAACATGATCAGAGGAAGCTGAAACGCCAACCCCAGTCCCACCATGATCGTCAGGTAGAAGTTGACCGTTTCCTGAGCGTCGGCCCCGTCCTGGAAAATGCTGCCACCGAACGAAGAGAGAAACTGCAGGGCGCGAGGAATGGCGAAGAAGAACGAGTATGACGCGCCGGCGATGAAGAGGAGCGCAACGAACGGGAGCGCGGAGTAGACGATGCGCTTCTCCCGATTCGTCAGACCCGGCGCGAGAAACGCGATGATCTGGTAGAGGAGGACGGGCGAGGTTATTGCGATCGCGATGTAAAGAGCAACCTTGAATACGACGGTGATCGTATCCGTTGGATTGCGGATATCAAGCCCTTGATTATCATTGACGTTGGACGAAATAACGCGAAGAAGTGGCTGGGAAAGGATGAAGCCGATGACGAGACCGAAGACGATCGCGATGCCCATCTTGATGAGCCGCTTCGTGAGCTCGTCGAGATGCTCGGCAAGGGTCATCTCCTCGAAGACGTCGGGCTCATTGTTGTCTGGAAGACGGGGCACCCGCAATTGCGGCAGTTTGGATGGGAGTTTGCTCGGGACGCGGAACTTCGGAGTACGGAACGCTCGGGCCATGTCTGAAGTCCTTCGAGAGATGCCGCATCAGTGGGAATCGACGGCCCTGATGCGAAGCGCCAGGGACACCGGTTCGTGCGACATTCCGATGTATCATCGGTATCCGGCGGGTGCACGATGCGACCCGACCGGACATCCAATGCCGGAGCGATCAGATAAGGGGTTCCGCTGGAACCTACCCCTTCTGGTGCTCGTCGATGAAGTTTACCGCGTTGGCGACGGTTCGGATGTTCTCCGCCTCGTCGTCCTTGATCTCAAGGTCGAATTCCTGCTCCAGCGCCATGATGACTTCGACGAGGTCGAGGCTGTCGGCGTCGAGATCACCGATGAACTCCGCGTCCATCGTCACCTTCTCGGTGTCGACGCTCAGACGCTCAGCGACGATGCTCTGGACGCGCTCAAAAACGGATGCCACCGAACACTCCTCAGCCATGCGACATGATGGACGCATCAGCTCAATGCAGATCAAAGCGGCCGTTCCGCTCCGGGAACGCAGCCGCGCCGTGCTGGTCACGCGGTTCGGCCAGCCCGTCCGGGGCGAAACGATTCGCCCCGGAGCGAAGCTGACGCCCGGCGTGACATGCTCGCGGGATGATACACGAGCCGTCCGGCTCATACGAGTCCCGGAGCCCGGTGGAGTGGACTACTTCTCGGCGGCACGGATCTGCTCGCTGATCGTCCGCAGGACGCCATTGACGAACGAGGCCGTCGAGTCGCCGCCGAACCGCTTCCCGAGCTCGACCGCCTCGTTGACGACCTCGGGGATCGACTCCGACCGGACGTACTCCAGCTCGTAGATCCCCAGCCGCAGGACATTCCGGTCGATCGTGCCGATCCGGCTGATCGGGAAGGCCGGCGCGGCCTCGACGATCGTGGCGTCGATCCGGGACGTGAAGCGGATCACGCCGAAGACCAGGTCGCGGACGCCCTGTTCCAGTAGTCGCGTGTCGGCCACTGCCTCGGGCGGCAGATCGAGTTCGGCCTCACCGGTGTGCTCTCCGTACGGTGAGTCAGCCGACAGGAAGGGATCGTCGATGACGCGCTGAACGACCTCCTCGAACGGGTGATTCGTGACATCGAGCTCGAAGAGGGCTAGCAGGGCGAGCTGGCGGATGGCGTGCCGGTTGGTCGTCGCGGTGCTGCCAGGGGCGGTCAGGGACGGGTACGCGTCGCCGATCCGGCTGGCTCGCTTCCTCATCCGGCGCCGCTTGCTCGCGGTCTGCGGGGGTGCCGGATCCTGTGTCGCCTCGGCTGGCTGCTCACTTGACGCGACCGGCTCGACCTCGTTCTGGCCGGCCTTCGACGCTTCAGCGAGTTGCTCCCGGATCCGCTCGTAGTCCACGTTGAAATACCCTTCCTGGGGATGACCACCAGGAGTGCTGGCGTTCTCGACACATGTCGGGGAGTTCAGGGATGCGCGACGCCGCTGGCCAGGTGGTCGGCGTCGAAGTCGTCCTCGCTCAGGATCGGCGATCGGGCCAGCAGGTCCGGGATGAAGCCGGTGTGGACATCTCCGTCGCGGAAGCGCTGGTCGGCCATCACGATCCGGTGGAGCGGCGTCGAGTGCGTGATCCCGGTAATGACCGTCTCACGCAGCGCCCGTTCCATTCGGGCGATTGCCTCGTCTCGGGTCTTGCCGTGGGTGATGATCTTGGCGAGCAAGCTGTCGTAGTTCGGCGGGACAGTGTAGCCGCTGAAGAGATGGGAATCGACCCGGACGCCCGGTCCGCCTGGCGCGACGAAGGTCTCGACGGTACCGGTGTTGGGCCGGAAGTCCCGCGACGCGTCCTCGGCCGTGATCCGGCACTCGATCGCGTGGCCGACCGGTTCCAGCAGCTTCGGGTCGAGGTCCAGCTTCTGCCCGGCCGCGATCCGGATCTGCCAGGCGACGAGGTCCAGCCCGCTCGTCTCCTCGGTGATCGGGTGCTCGACCTGGATCCGGGTATTCATCTCCATGAAGTAGAACCGGCCGTCGGCATCCAGCAGGAACTCCAGCGTCCCGGCGCTGGTGTAGCCGGCGGACTTGGCCCCCCGGACAGCAGTGCGGAGCAGGTTCTCGCGGATCCGGCGGTTGAGGTTGGGCGCGGGGGCCTCTTCGACCACCTTCTGGTGGCGGCGCTGGAGCGAGCAATCACGCTCACCGATGGCCAGGACGGTGCCGTGCTGGTCGCCGAGGACCTGCACCTCGACGTGACGGGGATGGGACAGGTAGCGCTCGATGTAACAGGCGTTGTCGCCGAAGGCGGCCTCCGCCTCCGCCTGGGCCAGTGGCAGGAGCCGGGTCAGCTCCGCGTCGTCGTTGGCGACTCGCATGCCGCGGCCGCCACCGCCGGCGACGGCCTTGATGATGACGGGGTAGCCGATCTTGCGCGCGGCCTGCCGAGCCGAGCCGAGGTTCTCGACCGGACCATCCGTCCCTGGCAGCATCGGTACCCCGGCCGCTCGCATCATGTCACGGGCGACGGCCTTGTTGCCCATCTTGTCGATCACTTCGGGGCGCGGGCCGATGAAGGTGATCCCGACCTGTTGGCAAACCTCGGCCAGGAACGCGTTCTCGGCGAGGAAGCCGTAGCCGGGGTGCAGGGCGTCGCAGCCGGTGATGAGCGCCGCGCTGATGACGGCCGGGATGTTGTTGTAGGACTTCGAGACGTTGCCCGGCCCGATGCAGACGGCTTCGTCGGCCAGCCGGACCGCGAGGGAATCGCGATCGACGTCGCTGTAGCCCACGACCGCCGGGATGCCGAGGTCGCGGCAGGCCCGGAGGATGCGGAGAGCGATCTCACCCCGGTTGGCGATCATGATCTTGCGAAAGAGTGGTTCGGCCATTCGGTTCCTCATTACGACCGGTACCGATCGGTTCACGTCGACCGGTGTTCAGGCATCGGTCAAGGATAGACGACGCGGGTTCATCGCCCCGCGGACCTACGGTTCGAGGCGCTGACCTCTGGCTCCATCGTTGGCGTGGTTGGCAACCGATGTGCATTCCTGGTTGCGGCGGCCGTTCTTCGAACCGGACGTCTCCATCCGCGCAGCGCCACAAAGGAAACAACGTGCCGCATTCTCCCCAGATCATCGCTAACACACTGACCCGCTCCTTTGCGATTGGCATCTCGGCCGGCATGCGGACGCAGATGCCGGCCGCCGTCCTGACGCGGCAACTCGCCGATGGCGGGCTCGCACGCGGGAGTGGTCCCGTCTGGTCGCTGTTGCGTCAACCGCGTGGCCGGTGGGTCGCTCTGGCTCTGGCCGGTGGCGAGCTGGTCGGCGACAAGCTGCCGGCCACCCCAAACCGGATCGACGGTGGAGCCGGTATCGCCCGGCTGGTTACGGGAGCCGCCATGGGCGCGCTTGTCGCTTCCGGCGTCGGAACCCGCTCCGGGGGCCTGCTGTTCGCCGCCGCCACGGGAGCGCTCGGAGGGGCGGTCGGCTCGTACGGCGGCTACTTCGCCCGGAAGTCGATCGTCGAACGCTACGGCCTGCCCGATCTTCCAGTGGCACTGGTCGAGGATGCCTTCTCCTACACACTCGCCCGGCTGGCCGTCGCTCGGCAGCTCTGACCTAGGGGACGGGCCGCTGCTACGGCATGAACAGCCCGCCGTCGATCGTCAGGACGTGCCCGGTGATGAAGGACGCGTCGTCGGATGCCAGGAACGCAACTCCGGCGGCGACGTCCTCCGGCCTGCCGAAGCGGGACAGCGGTGTCTGGGCCAGGAGCGCCGCCTTCTGCTCGTCCTTGAGCACGTCCGTCAGCCGGGTCTGGATGAAGCCGGGAGCGACCGCATTGACGGTGATGTTGCGCGACCCGATCTCCTTGGCCATCGACTTCGTCAGGCCGATCAGACCGGCTTTGGCCGAGGCGTAGTTTACCTGCCCAGCGTTGCCGACCTGCCCGACGACCGAGGTCAGGTTGATGATGCGGCCGGATCGCTGCCGCATCATCGGCCGCAGCACCGCCTTGCTGACGAGGAACGCGCCCTTCAGGTTGGTATCGATGACGTCGTCCCAGTCGGACTCGGACATCCGCATGACGAGCGTGTCGCGGGTGATGCCGGCGTTGTTGACGAGGACATCGACCCTGTCCAGCTTCTCCAGGGCCGTCTCGATCGTCGAGGCGGCACCCTCGGCGGTCGAAATGTCGGCGGCGAGGGTCTTGACTGTCCCACCCAGCGCCTGAAGTTCCTGGCGAGCGGATTCAGCCGAATCGCCGTCACGCTGATAGGTGACGAGCAGATCGTAACCGTCGGTCGCGAGCCGCCGGGCGATCGCCAGGCCGATCCCCCGGGAGCCGCCAGTCACGATGGCCGTCCGTCTGGGTGTTGTCGACACGGGTGTTCTCTCCAGGCACGCGATTCCCGGCTCCAAAGGAACCAGCAGAACGATATGAGTCGCCTCGTAGATCCCCAGGTGCATGCATCTGACATCGGGAGTCGCCACAATCAGCCGACGCCGGATTCAACGTCCCTGCACTCGACCCTTCGGGTCTGGGCGAACGCGGCGGCCGAGCATTGAAACGATCCTCCGAACCCGGTCAGGGGCAGCCTCTAGTTGCCGCGCCCGGTACCCCAGCGCAGGGCGACCGCCGCCCAGGACAGACCCGCCCCGAACCCGACGCAGACCACATCGTCGCCGTCATTGAGCCGTCCGCCCTCGGCTGCCTCGTAGAGGGCCATCGGGACGGACGCCGCCGACGTATTGCCGTACCGGTCGACATTGACGACGAACCGGTCGAGTGGGACGTCGAGCCGGCGGGCTGCGGCGTCGATGATCCGGACGTTGGCCTGATGGGGAATGAAGACGTCGATGTCGTCGAGGGCCAGACCGGCCTTCTCGACGACTTCCTTCGTACTGTCGCTCAGGACCCGAACGGCGAACTTGAAGACCTCGCCGCCGTTCATCAGCATCGCCGGGTTCGCCGCCAGCGTTGGGCGATGCTGGAGCGCCGCCGCGACGTTCGGCGCGAGGGCCGGCGCCATCGTCGCGACCGTCGTCTCGGCGCCGTTCAGGTGCGCGGCTCGCCCCGGATCCAATTCGGGTTCGACCGGGAGACTTGCCATGTCAGGGAGGGTCCAGCCCGGCACGTACAGGCTCTCCCAGCGCGATCCGTCGGCGCCGAGGACGGAGGCCAGCAGGCCACGGTCGGCCGTCGTCGCTTCGAGGACGACCGCCCCGGCGCCATCGCCGAACAGGACGCAGGTGCCCCGGTCGGTGAAGTCGATGTACCGGGTCAGCGTGTCCACCCCGACGACGAGGATGCGCTGGGCAGTCCCGTTCTCGATGAACTGGGAACCGACCGAGAGCGCATAGACGAACCCGGAGCAGGCGGCTCCGATATCGAAGGCGCCGCCCGTGCCGCCGAGATGAGCCTGGAGCAGCGACGCCTGGCTGACCAGCAACTGGTCGGACGTGCAGGTACTGCAGATGATGAGGTCGACATCGGCCGCGGTCAGCCCGGCCCGATCGAGCGCCTCACGGGAGGCGGCCAGGGAGAGGGACGTGGACGAGTCCTCGGGACCAGCGATCCGGCGTTCCCGGATACCCGTCCGCGACACGATCCACTCGTCGGAGGTCTCGACGAGGAGCTCGAGGTCGGCGTTGCTGAGGATAGCGTCAGGTACTGCCATACCCCAACCGGTTATCGCGGCGTGGCGGTCCGGATTCGTCATGGCCGTTCTCCGGGGTTGACCGAAAAGACACCGACCCGCCCCGTTCGGACTCATGGTCCGGTGGAGCGGGTCGGAATCGTCTAGGCGTTCGGCTCGTTATGGGAGTGCTCGATCTGAAGGACGGCACGCCCACGGTAGAACCCACAGCTCGGGCAGACGTGGTGCGAGCGCATGTTCTCGCCGCAGTGTGGGCAGATGACGAGCTGCGGCAGCTTCAGGAACTGCTCGCGGCGGCGATTGCCTCGCCGGTGGCTGCTGATCCGCTGCTTGGGAAGGGCACCCATCTCTGTAGAACTCCTTCGACCCTCATCAGAGGGTCGCTATGGCTGAACTCCCGGTTCGACCGGACTACCGGTCGGGAGTCTCTCTGTCGTCGAGTAGCGCCGACAGGGCGGCGAACCGTCCGTCCGCGGGTTCGTCATCGTTTGGATCATCGCCGTTGGCGAGTTTAAGCGCCCGTGTATCCGGGCCGGGACAGAGGTCCCCGCAGTCCGGACGCATCGGTAACGCCAGCAGCACGTTCTGGCGAATCGCCTCCCGGACATCGATCTCGTGGTTGTCGCTAATGACGAAGAAGTCGTCCTCCTCCGGATCGAGCTGATCGCTGGCGTCGAGCTCGGCGCCCGACCGGACATCCACGTTCTGCCGAAATGGCTCATCGAAAGTCGTCTCGACCGTCTCCTCATAGGAGCGCAGGCACCGGACACATTCCACTTCGGCGGTTCCCGCCAGTTGGAATGACCCCAGCACCTGGCCCCGGAGGCGCGTCAGCGTGACCTCGCCGTCGAGCCGGGTCGCGATCATCTCCTCGGCCAGTGTCAGCGGGCCGAGCTCCAGGCCGTAGACCCGCCGCGCACCGACGTCCTCCTGAAGGAGGGCCGCCACGTTGATGATCGTCTCGTTCACGAGCGTGTCGCTCGGGCCGCTGCCGACCGGTTGACTCACCATGACGTTCGCTTCATCTTGATCCGCCGTCCGTCCCGGTCCCAGGTAGGGTCGGTCGGGCTGGCTTGCGCAGGGTCGCATGCCCTCGAGGCATAACCCACGAATAATAGGAGGATGGGGGCCTTCCGGTCAATGGAAGGCGCGATTGGTCGCGGTTCTGAGCGGACCCGTGATCGTACTACACTGGTCAGGAGCGGTCTGGAGACAGGTAACGGCCGCTGGTTTCGACGTGGGATGTGATGACGATGGCGAAGATGTCAGTGAAGCGGGCATCGGACCGAGCCGCGGCGGCCCGGCAGGGGGGCGACCGCGTCGTCGCCAACAATCGACGAGCCACCTATGAATACTTCATCGAGGATACGATCGAAGCGGGGATCGTGTTGACCGGCTCCGAGATCAAGGCGATCCGGGAAGGCAAGGTTACGATCAGCGAGGCTTATGTCCGGATCGAGAACGACGAGCTCTGGTTGATCGGCGCCAACGTCTCACCGTTCGCCAACGGGGGCTACGCCAACCACCGGCCGGACCGGGCCCGGAAGCTGCTGGCGCACCGGCGCCAGATCGTGAACTTCCGCGAGCAGATCGAGCGCAAGGGGCTGACGATCGTGCCGCTGCGGCTTGTCCTCCGGGACGGCCGGGCCAAGCTGGTCATCGGCGTGGCGAAGGGCAAGAAGCTCTACGACAAGCGGGCGTCCGACGCCGAGCGGCAGTCCCGGAAGGATGTTCAGCAGGAGCTCTCGCACCGCAATTAGGCGTCCGGACGGTGCGCGGGCGATTGAAAAGCGCGGTGGAATCGGTGATAATGCCAGAACGACAAACGGGGATGTCCCGGTTTCGACAGGGTCGGGCGGGATATACGGTGCGTGTCGAGGTGCCCAGGCCTCGTAAAACCGGGCAAAAAAGGTAACTGGCACACAGCCTGTTGCACTCGCTGCCTAACCTAGTTTAGGCGGCGCGTCCCTCTGGACTTCCACCTTCCGGGTCCAGCCAGGGGCGCCACTTAAGGGAGGATGCGGTAGCCAAGTTCGCCGGAGCGCGGCTATCAAAGGCAGTCTGGCTCACGGTCACGGCATCCTGTCAGTGGGAGGCTGAGACCGGACATCGAACACTGACTACGCACGTAGCAGACGTATGGTCACCGGTTCTGGACGGGGGTTCGATTCCCCCCATCTCCACCAGTCGTGACAAAGGTCACCGGATTTCCGGTGGCCTTTGTCGTTTTTCGGGTTCGATGGCAGTGTTTAGCTGGCTGCTTACCGCTACTCGGCCGGGACTGCCGCGTGGTTGACCTCTGGGATCGGCGTGGCGGGCATCAGGACCTCATCGACCAGACCGTAGTCCTTTGCTTCCCAGGCGCTCATGTAGAAGTCGCGGTCGCTATCGCGCTTGACCTTGTCCAGCGGCTGGTTGCAATGAGTCGCCAGCAACTCGATGCAGCGGCCGGAGAGCAACAGCGCTTCGCGGGCCGCGACCTCGATGTCCGGGACGTTCCCCCGAAATCCGCCCGAACCCTGATGGATCATCATCCGGGAACTCGGCAGGGCATAGCGCTTGTCCGGCGCGCCACCGGCAAGCAGGACGGTCGCCATGCTGGCGCCGAAGCCCATGCAGAACGTCGAGACGTCCGGCTTGATCATCTGCATCGTGTCGTAGATCGCCAGGCCGGAGTAGATCACTCCGCCGGGCGAGTTGATATAGAGCTTGATCTCCTGCTCCGCATCCTCGTGGGCGAGGAACAACAGCTGGGCGATGACGAGATTGGCGATCTGATCGTCGATCGGCTGGCCGACGAAGATGATCCGGTCCCGCAGCAGGCGGGAGTAGATGTCGAACGACCGCTCGCCACGGCTACTGCTCTCGACCACCATCGGGACGAGGTTTGTCACGGTCGGAATCTGCATCACACCCTCGATTCGTGATCGGCCCGGACCAACCAGCCAACGCATCTTCCCTGGTAGACCGTGAGTCTATCAGCCGCCTGGCATCAGTCCGCCTGCCCGAAAGGTCAGGACCAAGAGCGGCAATGCCGGACCTTACGCAATGAATCGGCCTCAGCCCGGTGGATCGACCGACCGGCCGACGCGACGGCCGATCGCGTTGCCGGCAAACCAGAACACGCCGGCGAGGACAATCACCGCGACAAAGACAGCGACCCCGCTGGCGAACCCCGAGGCGAGTGCCCCGGTCACGGCGTAGAGGATCGAGGCCGGGATCGCGCCGACGATGACGGCCACCAGCACGCGGCGCCATTCGAGTCGCGATGTGCCGGCGATGATCGCCATCGTCTCGGCCAGCAGCGGGACCGCCCGGGTGACGATGATCGCGAGCAGTCCCCAGCGGTCCAGAAGCCGGTTGGCTTGATCGATCTCGGCCGGCGTCACTATCCGGCTCAGCAGGGAGCCACCCCGGCGGCCGATCAGGAAGCCGACCATCGCCGCCCCGACGCTCCCGATGAGGGAGAGGATTGAACCGAGGACGATGCCGAAGATCGCGCCGTTCGCGACCATGATGACGCTCGATGGGACCGGCAGGACGACATCGACGATCAGCAGACCGGTGCCAACCACGACCGCGGCCCAGCCGCCGCGTTCCAGCCACGGTGAAGGATCGGTCAGCAGTGGAACGCCGAGCGTCTCGACCACGGCGAACAGTGCCCCGAGGATAACGATCATCGCCAGCACGAGGAGCAGGTAGCGCCGGAGAAGCGAGCGGCGTGAAGAGGATTTCGTGACGTCGGGAGCCGACGATCCGGGCGGGCGGGCGCTCTGGCTCATTGGCTCCAACCTGTTGGCCCGATTCGCGGTCGTGTGTGGTGGATCATCTCAGGTTCGTCCGTCCCGCACTGTCTCATGACCGGACGGATCCTGAGCGGACATCGACCGGTCGGTCGCCGTCCGTATCGGGCCTTCGGCCGCCGTCGAGAGGCCGGTGGTCAGTGTGCCGCAGGACTACCGTTCGGACGAGCCAGCACGACGTTGACGGTGGGCCTGTTCTCGTTGCGAACGTCAGTCGCGTCGGACAGTGCCGTGGCACGTTCTTCGTGAGCGGTTTTGACGTGATCGCCAGTGCCAGCTACCGCTCGGTCCATTCGCGGGGGTATTGCACCATTCCATGAACACCCGACAACGCGTTGGGAGTGAGCTGTCTGACCAGGCGCTGATCATCCGGGACGGAGAAAGGAACCGTGATGTCGAATTGTTGCATCGGTTCATAACCGAACCGCAGGTAGTAGCCGGGGATGCCAACCAGGATGATCGATTGAAAACCCAGATCGGTCGCTTGATCGTGTGCCGCATTGACGAGGGACGAGCCGACACCCAGTCCCTGATAATTGGGAACTACCGAGAGTGGAGCCAGGGCAAGCGATGGCACGCTCCTTTGAGTGTTCTGCTGAATCGCTATCTTGGTCAGCAGGAAATGGCCCACGACCTGGCAGCCGAGCAGTGCGACAAGCGACAACTTCGGAATGAAGTGGCTGGACGACCGGAGCCGTTCAACCATGACCTGCTCGGTGTGGTCACTGTAGGGAATCTCAGCATATGCCCGCGAGATCACCTCCTCGATCGCGGCAACGTCTTCAGGCGCCTCGGCCCTGATCGCGATTGCCTCTGCAGGACTCCCGGAACGAGCCTGTCTCATGCTCGGACCACTCGCGCCGCCCGGTCGGCCACCGCTTCCCTGTTCGGCGGCAATGCCGACTCCATGACCGCCGCCCGGATCAGCTCGTAGTCGCCGACCGGAAGGTTGTGGACGTTGCCCTGGAAGGCGAGCGTCCAGTTCTTCGCCGGCCAGCGTTTGGTGTACTCCATCGAATGGGCGAGCGGCTCGGCCGGGATGAAGTCGGTCTCGTCGAGGATCAGATCCGGGGCGATCTCGACGCGGAACGGGTAGTCCTCGAGGTCCTTCTTCGGGTCGGCGCTCGACCAGATCCACTCATGGGATTCGAAGAAGTCGCTCGTCACGGTGACGATCCCACCGATCGCCTTGAGCCCGGTGACGTAGTAGATCAGCTTGTCGCCCGGTCCCATCCGCTCGGCCTTGCGGCGGTGGCGAGACTTCAGTCCCTGAACAGTGAAGCCGAGGTCGTGGCTGGCGCGGAAGTTCCCGATGCCGCTGACGATCAGCCAGTACTGTTTGTCGCGCCCACTGTGGTCGATCAAGGCTCGATTCTCCCGTCCGTCGTTCTCGAGATGCTTTCCGTGGGCGGAGTCTGCGGTCCGCGAAGTATGCCATGAGGTCGTTGCACGGCCACCGCAATCGCGTGGCATGGTTGCGTCGGTCTCCCGGCCACCCTGATACTCTTCTGACCAGACGACCGTCGTCACCACGAGACTGTCGCCGGACCGGATGTCGTCGACGATTCCGGCCGGGTGGCACGGGAATTCCCGCCATGACCATCGAAGAGCTCGTCCGGCGGCTGGCTGACGTCGTTGGCGCGAGCAACGTCTATCATCGCCCGGCCGACCTGATGGTCTACGAGTACGATGGCTCGGTCGAGGGAGCGGTCGACATCGCTCGCCCAGCCGCGGTCGTGTTGCCGAAGGACACCGGGGAGGTCGCCAGGGTCGTCCGGATCGCCAACGAGGCTGGGCTGCCCGTCACGGCCAGGGGAGCCGGTACTGGCTTGTCCGGCGGGGCGGTCGCCCAGCGAGGTGGCGTCATCGTCGCGATGAGCCGGATGGATCAGGTCCTCGAGGTCGACTACGTCGACCGGACGGCGCTTGTCCAGCCCGGCGTCGTCAACCTCGAACTGTCGGAACTGACGACCGCCAGTGGCTACTTCTTCGCCCCGGACCCGTCCTCGCAGAAAGTCTCGACGATCGGCGGGAACGTCGCCGAGAACGCCGGCGGACCGCACTGCCTGAAGTACGGCGTCACGACCAACCACATCCTCGGGCTCGAGGTCGTCCTGCCCGACGGGACCGTGACCCGGACCGGGGCGCTGGCCCGCGGGCAGGGCGGCTACGACCTGACCGGCATCCTCGTCGGCAGTGAGGGAATGCTTGGGATCGTGACGAAGATCCTCGTCCGGTTGACGCCGATCGCCGAGCGGATCCAGGTCTTCCTCGCCGCCTTTCGTTCTCTGGATGACGCCTCGCACGCCGTCGGACAGATCATCGCCGCTGGCATCCTGCCCGGCGCGCTGGAGATGGTCGACAACCTGACGATCCAGGCGGTCGAGCCGGTCTACCACGCCGGTTACCCGATGGACGCGGCGGCTGTGCTTCTGATCGAGCTCGATGGGCTGATCGAGGACGTCGAGGCGGAGGCGCTCGAGATCGAGGCGATCTGCCGGCGCTGCGGGACCTACGACATGCGCGCCGCGACGGACCTGGGCGAGCGGGAGCTGCTCTGGAAGGGTCGCAAGATGGCGCTCGCCGCGATGGGCCGGCTCGCGCCGAACTACTACCTGCACGACACCGTCGTCCCGCGGTCGAAGCTGCCGCAGACGCTACGGGAGGTCGAGCGGATCACCCGGGAAGCGGGGTTGCGCTGCGCGCAGGTCTTCCACGCCGGTGATGGCAATCTCCACCCCCTGATGCTTTTCGACCGGACCGACCCGGGCGCCGTCGAGCGGGTCCTACACGCCAGCCACGACATCATCCACGCCTGCGTCGAGGCCGGCGGCACACTCTCTGGCGAGCACGGGATTGGGACCGAGAAGCGAAACTACCTGCCGTTCGTCTATAGCGGCGAGGACCTCGCGGCGATGGCGGGCGTCAAGATGGCTTTCGATCCTCGGGAGATGTTCAACCCGGAGAAGGTCTTCCCGAGCGGCTACCGCTGCGGCGAGGTGCGGGCGATGCACAATCAACTCAAGGCGCAGCAACTCGCTCGCGACTATGGCATCGTGCCGATCTGAGCGGAGGAGCGAGCCCGTGACCCTGCAGGACATCAATCGGTTCCAGATCGACAAGCACGACTCCATCGCGATCGATGGCGTCGCCGCGCAGCGTGTCTGCCGTCCAGCCGACGCGCAGGCGGTCGCCGATCTCCTGCGTCAGGCCAGTGAAGACGACTGCTCCGTCTATCCGGTTGGCAGTGGGCTCCACCAGCGGGTTGGGCGGGCGCCGGGTCGGGTCGACGTCGCGGTCTCGACGCTGGGACTGGCCGGAATAGTTCGCTACGATCCGGAGGACCTCGTCGTCTCGGTTGCCGTCGGCACGACGCTGGCCGACCTTCAGGCGGAACTGGCGACGCACGGCCAGTGGCTGCCGGTCGAGGCGCCCGGTGGGTCCCGGGCGACGGTCGGAGGAATGCTGGCGCTCGGGCTGACTGGGCCGCGCCAGCTCGGCTCGCTCTCGATGCGTGACCTGCTGCTCGGGATGTCGGTGGCGCTGACCGATGGAACGGTCGCCAGGTCGGGCGGGATGGTCGTCAAGAATGTGACCGGGTTCGACATGGGCCGGCTCCACGTCGGCGCGCGGGGGACGCTCGGGATCATCACCTCGGCCAACTTCAAGGTCCTGCCCCGACCGGAGACCGAGGCGACTCTCCTGGTCCAGTTCAGCCCGGAAAGGGCCGGGATCGCTTCCGCGTTCGCCGCGTCCGATCGCCTGCGAGCCGGATCGCTCCGCCCGGTTGCCATCGAGATCACGATCGAGTCGGCTTCGGTCGAACTCGCGGTCCGGTTCGAGGGACGATCCGGAGCGGTCCAGCGACAGGTACGAGGCGCCGGCGAAGACCTCGAGGGTGACCAGACGACCATTGCCGATCCAGTCCACGCCCAGGCCTGGTGGACCCGTCATGTCGAGCGGCTCGGATTCTCGGCGGCCGACCAGACGGTGCTTCGGCTCGACGCCCGTCCGCGTGAGATCGGCGAGCTGGCCGGAACGGTCGCGGAGGCGCTGCGCAGAACCGACGTGTCCGGTTGGCGGGTCGTCGCCTCACCAGGGATGGGTCTTGCCTGGGTTCAGCTCGGAACCGCACCGCGTTCGGCTGTGTCCGGGTTGCTCGGAGACCTGGGGAATGGCCCGGCGGCGATCACGGTGATGAGTGCGCCGATCGGGTGGAAGAATGAGCTCCGGTCCGGGAACTCAGCGAATCCGGTCGCTCGGCCGATCGACGAGGCGCTTCGAAAGCAGTTCGATCCCCATCAGATCCTGAATCGGGGGCGGTTCCCGATCGTTTGACCGATTCACGCAATCACGGGTCGCTGCAATCACAGAGGGATGAACATGGCGGTCGCGATGGAAGCGGATGCGGATCTCAAGCGACTGATCATGGGCTACAGCGGACCGGACCAGCCGGACGAGGAGTTGCTCAAGCAGTGCGTGCACTGCGGCATGTGCCTCTCAGCCTGCCCGACCTACCGGATCACCGGGCAGGAGATGTCATCTCCCCGCGGTCGGCTCTGGATGATGCGAGCCGTGGGGGAGGGGACGCTCGATCTGCTCGACCCGGCCTTCGATGAGCAGATGTACCAGTGCCTGAACTGCCGCGCCTGTGAGGCCGTCTGCCCGTCGGGTGTCCAGTACGGCGCCCTCGTCGAATCCGCCCGGTCGCAGCTGGAGCAGCACCGGCCGCGTCCGATCTGGCAGCGGGCGGTCCGGAAGGCCGCTGTCGGCTGGTTGTTCGCGAAGGACGTCCGGCTCCGGACCGTCGTCTCGACGATCGGGCTCTACCAGCGGACCGGGGTCCAGGCGGTCATGCGGCGGAGTGGACTCCTGGAGCGGATTCGGATGGCCGACCTTGAGGCGATGCTGCCGAAGGTCTCCCGCCGGCCGCTGCGCCCCGCGACCGAGCGATGGTCGCCGGCGAACCCGGAGCGGTCGGTCAGCCTGTTCAACACCTGCATGATGGGAACGGTCTTCGCCGACACCAATCGCGCCGCCGGCCGGGTCCTGGCTCACAACGGCTGCTCCGTCTCCCTGCCCGCCGGTCAGCAGTGCTGCGGGGCGCTGGCGGTCCACGCCGGGATGATGGGTGAGGCGCGGTCGTTGGCCCGGACGAACGTCGACGCGTTCGGTGACGGAGACGAGCCGATCGCCGTTACGGCCGCCGGCTGTGGCGCCGCTCTGAAGGAGTACGGGCACCTCCTCAAGGACGATCCGGCCTACGCCGAGCGGGCGGAGCGCTTCAGCTCGCGGGTTCGGGACGCGACCGAGTTGCTGACCGAGCTGCCGACGTTCCAGCCGCCGGAGCGGGCCGTGCCGCTGCGGGTGACCTACCAGGAGCCCTGCCACCTCGCCCATGCCCAGCGGATCAGCCGGCAACCCCGGACGCTGCTGGCGGCGATCCCGGACCTGGAGCTCGCCGAGATGCGGGAGTCGTCGCTCTGCTGCGGCAGCGCCGGGATCTACAACATCCTTCGGCCGCAGATGGCGAACGACCTTGGCGACCGCAAGGCGACCAACGCGGCGGCGACCAATGCCGAGGTTCTCGTGACGGCCAACCCCGGTTGCGCCATGCAGATGGTCGCCTCATTGCGCCGCAATGGCGTCCAGATGGAGGTCCGCCACATCATCGATGTGCTCGATGAGTCGTACGGCGGCGAGGCGAATGGTATGGCGGGACGGTGGGCTTGCGACCGGGCTGATTCATCTTCGTTGTCGACGGCCTAATCGGGACGCCGGCGATCGTGACGGCGGCCGGGATCGCCGGCATCACCCCAAGAGACGTGCCGCTGGAGACTCTTGCTGCGTATCCTCAGTCGCTTCCGGCCTCAAGAAGCTGACGTAGTTCCGGCAAACCGGCGATGACGATATCCGGCTTCGCCTCCGAGTCGGCGATGTCGTCCTGTGTTGAGACGCCCGTCAGCACCATCGCGGTCAGCATGTTGGCGCGGTTTCCGGCCAGGATGTCGGTGTCGAGCCGGTCGCCGATCATGACGGTCTGGGCCGGGCTGGCGTCGAGGTCGAGCGCCGCCTGGATCAGGACCTCCGGTGAGGGCTTGCCGATGACGGTCGGTGTCACGCCGGTCGCGGTCCGGATCGCGGCGACGATCGTGCCGGCACCGGGCACGAAGCCGGTCTCGGTCGGAAGCGAGCTGTCGATGTTGGTCGCGATGAAGCGGGCGCCGGCCCGGATCGCGAAGAAGGCCGCCTTGAGCTTGTCATAGGTGAACGTCTGGTCGAGCCCGCAGACGACCGCGGCGGTATTGGCGATCCCCTCGGCCGGCTCGGCCACGGCGAAGCCACCGACGTCATGGATCTGTTCCTTGAGACCAGGCATTCCAACGACGTAGACCGCGGCGCCGGCCGGGAGGTGCTGGAGGAGGTAGTCCCGCGTCGCGGTCCCGGAGGTCTGGATCTTGGCCGCGCCCACGCTCAGACCCATCTGGCCGAGCCGCTCGGCGTACTGCTCGGGTGAGGCCATGCTGTTGTTGGTAGCTAGGACGTAATCGGCGCCGCGCCGCTCGATGGCCGCGAGTAGTTCGCTGACGCCGGGGAGCGGGTCATTGCCGCGGTAGAGGACGCCGTCCATGTCGAAGATGAAGGCCTTCGCGGCATGGAGACGGGCAAGGTCGGCGGTACGGACAGTCAGGTTGGTCGTCGACATCAAGTCCCCGTTCAGCTGATGGCCGGCTTCAGAATCTCGTGCGGCGACACGATACCCCAACCGCCGCGCCTCAGGAGTTCGAGGCCACCGTCTCCGTACGGTAGTCGTGGTACTGCGTCGATCGTGTCCGCATGTCGACAAGGAGGGCCGACCGCCCATGGTCGGGTGCGAAGGCGATCCGGACATCGACGAGCGTCGTCCCCCAGATCTCCCTGAGCCAGGTCTGCCAGAGTCTGCCGAGGGTCTCGGGGTCCGGCTGTCGGCCGTCGTTCCAGGTGATGGCGACGGAGTGGCCAGATCGTGCGCTGGAGACGCCGTCGAGGAAACCGGGAATGCGGGCCGCGTCGTCCTCGACCAGGAGCGACGCGCCGAGATCGATCCCGTCGGCCCGGACACCGATCTCGACCGCCATCCGCTCGCTGGGCGTGCCCGTCACCCGCACCTGATCGACCTCGCCCTCGTTGTGGAGAACGAAGGAGGACAGCGAGTTCCCGCCGAACGAGCCCGCGGCCATGACATGCTGACCGGACAGGGCCGGGTCATGCGGTCGTCCGAGATCGACTGCGCGACTGTCGCGCCGGATGCGTCGCTGCTGAAGAACGGACAGGTCACCGACCACGTCATCGGAACCGGTCACCAGGGGAATGCCGAGCGCGGTGCATTCGGCGAGACTCGCGGCCAACACCGGCGAGAGGTCGCCGGGCACGATTACGCTGACTGGCCCCTCACGCTGGGTGATCCCCGCCGCGGCGACGAACGAGTCGGCGCCCCGGAGCAGGGCGTATCGGAGCGCGACCGAGACGGCAGTTGCGAGGACGGTCCGCGGGTCGCCCCAGACCAGCTCCGGCGGTGCCGGCAAGATCTCGATCGCTTCCGGCACCGGCGGGTGGCCAAGCCAGACCGACCAGCCGTCAGTCTGAGCCAGCCGGTCCCAGGGGATGTCGAAACGGGGGAGGTCAGCCAGCAGCTCGCCGAGGGCCGAGCCCTCGGGCAGCAACCTCTTGAAGTCACTACCATTGGCAGGGCCCATTGGATCCTTCTCGTCCGGCAGTCGCGCCCGCATCCGACTCCTCCGGTCGTGCTACAACGCCGGACAGGCCACAGCTGGCCCGTCCGGCGATCTCGTCAGCGAATCTTCGCCGATTCCGGTTGTCGTTGCCGCTCGGGCTAGCTCACCGGCACCGACCGGAGGGCCTCGACCAGCGCCTGGTTGAACCGGGGCAGATCGGCCGGCGTCCGGGACGTAATCAGGTTCCCATCGACAACTACGTCACGGTCGACGTAGTCGCCGCCGGCGTTGGTAATGTCGTCGCGGATCTTGTTGACGCTGGTCAGCGTCCTCCCGCCCAGGACCTTCGCCGAGATCAGGAGCTGCGGCCCATGGCAGATGGCGGCGACCGGCCGGCCGGACTCCATGAATTCCCGGGTGAAGCCGACGGCGGCGTCCACGATCCGCAGGTTCTCCGGTGCGCCGCCGCCCGGAATGACGAGCATATCGAAGTCTTCTGGCCGGACATCGGCGAAGGTCGCGTCCGCCGGGATGCTCGCGCCCTTCTTGCCGACGATGTCACCACGCTCGGTCCCAATGACTGTCACGGTCGCGCCGTGCTCCTCGAGGAAGTCCTTCGGGCTGGTGGCCTCCACGTCTTCGTAGTTCGGGGCGAGGACCATCGCGACCCGCATGGTTGGCTGCTGCATCCGTCTATACTCCTTCGACGTGAATTCTGGGGCCGACTCTCCGGCTACATCGCTTATCCGCAAGCGGTACACCAGCGACCTTCGCTGGTCTGGTCGCGCCCATCGCTGAAAGGACCCGTCCCGGTGAGTGCTGATGTCGATCCAGTCACGCGACACGCGATCGACCCGGAACACGCCGAACGCGTGCTGGCCCAGATCGATCAGGATGAGGTAATCGGCTTCCTCCAGGGCCTCGTTCGGATTCCGTCCGTCCATGAACCGGGCGACACCAGGGAGGCGGTCGCGTACTGCGCCGATCCCTTGCGGACGGCGGGCTTCGCGACCCGGTTCGAGCAGATCGAGGAGGTCAAGCCCAACCTGATCGCCGAGTACGGCGACGCGGGCAGCGGCCCGACCGTGATGTTCAACGCTCACGTCGATGTCGTCCCGACCGGCGAGGTGTCTGCGTGGAGGTACGACCCCTGGGGCGCCGAGATCGCGGACGGCCGAGTCTATGGGCGCGGCGCTGGCGACGACAAGGCCAGTGTGACGGCGCAGGTCATGGCCGGAATCGCGCTGGCGCGGTCCGGGGTGCCGCTGTCCGGCCGGCTGATCGTCAACGAGGTCGCGGACGAGGAGATCGGCGGGGTCGCGGGTGCAAAGTGGCTGGCCGAGAGCGGCATCCTGAAGCCGGACTTCGCCATCATCGGCGAACAGACGATGAATCGGGTCAACGTCGGCGAGAAGGGCGGCGCCGGCCAGACGATCGTCGTCCTCGGCCGCGCGGCTCATGGGGCGCTGCCGTGGGAGGGCGCCAACGCGATCGAGGGCATGGCTGAGATCCTGGTCGCCCTGCGCAAAGAGCTCTGGCCGAAGCTCGACGGCCGGACCCACCCGTACTTCCACCATTCCTCGGCCTCCCCGAACCTGATCAGTGGTGGCGTCAAGAACAACGTTGTCGCGGATCGATGCGAGCTGTTCGTCGACCGGCGCCTCGTGCCCGGCGAGACCGTCGCTGGCACACGGGCGGAGATCCTGACGATCGCCGAGCGCGTCGTCGCCGGGATGCCGGGGCTGTCCGTCACGGTCGAGCCGCGCTGGATGGGGCTGGAGGCGTCGCTGACGTCGGACGACCACCCGCTGGTGCGGAGCATGGTCGGCGCCAATGCGTTCCTCGGCTACGACACGACGATCAGCGGCTTCAGCATGGGCACGGACGGCCGGTTCTTCAGCCAGCAGGGCGTCCCGACGATCATCTACGGGCCGGGCGACCCGAAACTGGCCCACATCCCGAACGAATGGGTCGGAATCGATGAGGTCATGGCCGCGACCCGGGCCTATGCTCTGACCGGCCTCTCGTTGCTCAGCGGCCAGTCGGCCGACGGAGACCTGTAAGTGGTTCTCGAAGATATCTCGACGTATGTGGACGACCATGCCGGCGAGTACATTGGCTGGTTGCAGACCCTCCTGCGGCAGCCCAGCGTCGCCGCCCAGAACCTGGGAATGGTCGAGGCCGCGGGGATCGTCCAGCAGCAGCTCAGCGGGATCGGCGCCTCGCCGCGACTGATCGATACGCGCGGCCAACCCGTCGTCTTCGGCGAGGTCCGCGCTGGGGCTGGGGTCGCCAATCCGCGGACGCTCAGCTTCTACAACCACTACGACGTCCAGCCGGCCGAGCCCTACGACCTCTGGGACAGCGACCCGTGGGCGGCCGAGATCCGCGATGGCCATATCTGGGCTCGCGGTGTCTCGGACAACAAGGGCAACATCGTCGCCCGGATCGCCGCGATCCACGCCTGGCAACAGGTTCGTGGTGACCTCCCGCTCAACCTCCGCTTCATCGTCGAAGGCGAGGAGGAGATCGGCTCCCCGAACCTGGCCAACTTCACCGCCGACCACCCGGAGCTCTGCGCGGCCGACGCCTGCATCTGGGAGTTCGGCGGTCGGGCACTCTCGGGCCAGCCGCAGATTCACCTTGGGCTCAAGGGGATGTGCTACGTCGAGCTTCACGCCCACGGCGCCAACTCGGACCTGCACTCCTCCCTGGCGACGACGGTCCCCAACGCGGCCTGGCGGCTGATCTGGGCGCTGAACTCACTCAAGGGACCGGACGAGCGCGTCCGTATTCCGGGCTTCTACGACAAGGTCCTGGAGCCGACGCCGGAGGAGCTGGCGGCTCTGCAACGCCTGCCGGACGACGACGATGCCGGGCTCGCTCACGTCGGGCTCGACCACTATCTGCTCCACCTGCGCGGGCTGGAGAAGAAGATCCGCGACTCCTATCAGCCGACCCTGACGATCGCCGGGATCGAGAGCGGATACACCGGGACCGGCACCAAGACGGTCATGCCGGGCTCGGCAATGGCGAAGGTCGACATGCGGCTCTGCGCCAACCAGGACCCGTACGAGATCTTCGAGCTCTTCAAGGCGTACCTGATCAGCCAGGGGTTCGCCGACATTGAGGTCCGGCTGCTCAGTGCGCTGATGCCAGCCCGGACGCCCCTGACGGCGCCGATCGTCGAGGTTGTCGCCTCCAGCTATCGCGATCTCTACGGCGAGGAGCCGCTGATCTACCCGACGTCGGCCGGTTCCGGCCCGTGGTACCAACTCTGTGAGCAGTTCGGGATCGATGGCTGCACAGCGGGCGTCGGCAACGGCCGATCGAACGCGCACGCCCCGAACGAGAACATCGCCGTGGATGACTTCATCCTCGGGATCAAGCACATCGCCCTGATCATGGAGCGCTTCGCGGCGACGGGCCGGTGACGGTCAATGCCAGCGACCTGCGTCCATACCTGACAGATGCGAACTGGTTCCGGCGCGAGCCCTACGGCATCCACGGCATCACCCACGTCACCTGGGTCCTGATCTGGGCCGCCGTTCTCGCCGGCCGATTCGGGCGGGCACCGGCGCTCCGGGTACCGGAGCTGTACTGGGCGGCTGCCACCCACGACGTCGAGCGAATCGACGATGGTCGAGACACGGGTCACGGCGAGCGGGCGGCCGCCTGGGTCAGCACGCGCCTCACCACCATGCGACCCCTGGCAAGTGACGCGGACCTCGGCTTCGTCGCCGAGCTGGACCGGTGGCATGAGGTGACCGACCGCGAGATCGACCAGTGGTCGCTGGAGCTGCTCCTGTTCAAGGACGCCGACGGCCTCGACCGGGTCCGCATCCATGACCTCAACCCGGCCTTCCTCCGCACCCAGCTCGCCCCGCAACTCGTTGGCCAGGCGCGGCGGCTGATGGATGAGACGACCCACCTGCGGGACCCGCGCGCCGTCCTCGACGTTGCAGTCGAACTCGGCATCATCCAGTGGTAGCCATGCGGAATGACGTGGCCCGAACGGACAGATGTCGGATTGCCGGGTCACTTCATCGGCATTGAGACCGACGCCCTTGAGGGCCGGTTTTCGCGGAGACGAGCCCGACTGACACGGAGCAGCCCGCGCTGATCAAGCCGATCAGGCGATGAATCAAAAGAAGCACCGAGTGCATACCACCAACTTCTTCACCACCTTCATCGAGGTCGCCGAGGATTGCCCCATCGCCTCCGCGGAGATACCGCCGCTTCGGGGCGAAACGAAGAGCGTCGCCAACCTCCAGTTCGACCTCATCTCGAAGTCGCCCTTCCGCCTCACCTCCGACGACGTCATCTTCCAGGTCCTCGCCATCCGACAAGGCATCGGCGAAGCCGATCACAGCGCGGAGCGTGCGCGACTCTTCTCGAAAGGGCAGCCCTGTCTGCGCTCGTCCCCGCTCGCCAAACGCTATGGCTGGGGTATCGCGAGTAACGCGGAAGGACGGGTGGCTCTGGTGCCAGTCGAATCGGACGAGTACCAGCAGCTCGCGACCAGTCCCGAGACACGCCACCTGAAGGCGATGCGTTCAAAGCGGGCATAGAACCTGCAGGCGAGATGCCATCAACTCTGGGCTCCGGTCGCCTTGAGGCGCCTGGTCAGTTCGCTGCGACCGGCTCACCCATCGGCGTTCGGTCGGCCGCGGTGATCGTCGCCCGCGGCTCCGTCAGATGGAGCGAACGCGTGTCGATCACGGACTTCGCCATCGCCAGGAAGTCGGCGACGGGGGTTGCGCCAAGGTCCTCGCCGGAGCGGAGCCGGACCGCGACGGCACCGGCTTCGGCCTCGCGCTTGCCGATGACCAGCATGTATGGGATCTTCCGGAGCTGGGCCGTCCGGATCTTGGCCTGCATGCGGTTGGACGAGTCGTCGAGGTCGATCCGCATCCCGGCGTCCCGGAGCTGCTGAGCGACCTCGTTGGCGAACGGAATCTGCCCGTCCGTGATCGGGACGATGACCGCCTGCGTCGGCGCCAGCCAGGCCGGGAAGGCGCCGGCGTAGTGCTCGACGAGGCCGCCGACGAACCGCTCCATCGAGCCGAGCAGCGTCCGGTGGATCATCGCGACCCGGTGGCGATCGCCGTCCTCGGCAATGTAGTTGACGTCGAACCGCTCCGGAAGGTTGAAGTCGACCTGGATCGTCGGTCCGGTCCACTCCCGGCCGAGCGCGTCGACCCACTTGATGTCGATCTTCGGGCCGTAGAACGCTCCGCCGCCCTCGTCGATCTTCCACGGCAGCCCGCGCCGTCCCAGCGCCGCCCTCAGCGTCTCCGTCGCGCGGGACCAGGCGTCCTCATCGCCGATCCACTTCTCCGGACGCGTCGCGAGGTACGCCTTGAACTCGTAGCCGAAGATATCGGCCATGTACTCGGCCAGCGCGATGACGCCCTCGACCTCATCGCCGACCTGCTCCTCAGTGCAGAAGATGTGGGAGTCGTCCTGCGTGAAGCCGCGGACCCGCAGCATCCCGTGGAGCGTGCCGGACCGCTCGTAGCGGTAGACCGTCCCGAGCTCAGCCAGGCGGATCGGCAGATCGCGGTAACTGTGGACCTGGTTCTTGTAGATCATGATGTGGCCGGGACAGTTCATCGGCTTGAGATAGTAGTGGACCTCGTCGATCGTGATCGGGGCGTACATGTTCTCCTTGTACGTCTCCAGGTGCCCCGACGTCTGGTAGATCTTCTCGCTGGCGATGTGCGGCGTGTAGACCAGCTGGTAGCCGCGCCTGAGCTGCTCCTGTTGCTCGAACTGTTCGACGAGGTAGCGGACCATGGCGCCGTTCGGGTGCCAGAGGATCAGCCCGGCGCCGATTTCTTCGCTGACGGAGAAGAGGTCCAGCTCCCGGCCCAGCTTGCGGTGGTCGCGGGCCTGCGCTTCCTCGAGCCGGGCGAGATGGTCGTCGAGTTCCTGCTGCGTGAACCAGGCCGTCCCGTAGATGCGCTGGAGCATCGGCCGCTTCTCGTCGCCCCGCCAGTAGGCCCCCGCGACGGATTGCAGCTTGAACTTGCCGATCTTGCCGGTGTCCGGGACGTGCGGTCCGCGGCAGAGATCGAGGAAATCGCCCTGCTGATACGTCGAGATCGTCTCGTCGGCGGGCAGCTCGCTGATGATCTCGACCTTGTAGGGGTTGTCGCCGAACAGCCGGAGCGCCTCGTCCCGGCTGACCTCGTTTCGGATGAACGGCTCCTTCGCCTTCTGGTGCCGCTTCATGCTGGCCTCGATTACGGCGAGGTCATCGGGCGTCAGGGGCCGGGGCAGGTCGAGGTCATAGTAGAAGCCATCCTGGATGGCGGGGCCGATGGCGAACTTCGCTTCGGGGAACAGTTCGGCAACGGCCTCGGCCATCAGGTGAGCCGTCGAGTGGCGCATCCGGGCGAGATAGAACGCGTTCCGGTCGCCTTCGGGAATCTCGACATCCAGATCCTGGTTCGCTTCGATGTTGGCTTCGAGCGTGTCCGTCATGGGGATGGTCCTCCGATCGGCCGACCGTAGTCTTGCCTGATCCGATTCGTCTGGAAAAACAGAACGACCCGCGTCCGCGAAGGGACGTCGGGTCGACGTGGTTCCACCCCCGTTTCGACCCACGGAATGCGCAAGGTCGCTCGTTGGCGCCGGTAACGGGGCGGAACCGGAACGGTTTCGGCCGTCAGGGACGGCGTGACCGCTCGCTCTCAGGTGGTGTCGGGTTCCGGTGGCAACTGGCGCGGCTCGCAGCCGGTGACCGCGCCTCTCTGGGTGCCTTGGGGAATCGCTTCCTGATCAGGGCGTGTTCTTCGTGCTGTCTGAAAGGATAGGGCCGCCCGGACGGAGCTGTCAACGGCGGGTCGATTCCATCCGTTGCCTGGCCGAACGGGCAGCCGAGGCTGCCGGCGGACCCGCGGGCCGGGATGCTCCGGATGCCGATCGGTTGGCCGCGCGGCCGGCGTTCGGGGGAGGATTACTCGCCCGGATCGCTCCAGCGAGCGATCTCCGCCGCGGTTTCAGCCAGGCGTAGAGCAGCCCCGCGGCCAGCACGATGAGTCCGGTCAGCCCGATGACGATCGCGATTCGGGCGATCGTCGCGCCGGTCCCGTCGCTCGAGCCGTCGCTGTTTCCAACGTCCGCCACCTGGGCAGTCACCGGGGATTCATCGATCGCGGCGTTGCCTGTCGTCCCGGCCGCGTTCACCGTGTCGTCGCCGGGGTTCGTTACCGCCGCCACCGCGTCTGCCTGGGACACAGTTGCGTTTGAATCAGTGGCCCCAATCGCGGCCGGGTCGCCGCCCAGCTTCGCGGTGGCCGTCGTGGTGCGGTCCAGGACGGCTACGTCGGGATCGCTGAAGAGCGCCGTGCTGCCATCCCAGGTGGCCGGTGCGTTCTTCCGGTCGGCGCGCTGCTGGAAGCCGTATTCGAGCAGGACCTCGTTGTCGTCGTACCAGTCCATGTTCTCGTGGACGCCGTCGAGCGTGACGGAGACCATCTGCATCCCGTCGCGCTCGGCGACCTCGACCAGGCACCAGCCGGCGTCCCAGTCGTAGCCGGTCTTGCCGCCGACGAGATCGGGGTAGAGGCCGAGGAGCCGGTTGTTGTTGTAGATCGGATTGCCGGCCGCGGTCGTGTATTCAGCGGAGGAGATCAATGTCTTGAAGAACGGGTAGGTCATCGCGTAGCGCGTAAAGGCGGCCAGGTCGTGGGCCGACGTGTAATGGCCCGGAACGCCCCAGCCGTCCGGCGTGATCAGATGGGTGTCGACCAGCCCCATGTCGAGGACCCGCTGATTGATCCAGCCCATGTAGCGGTCAACGGACTGCTGGGGATCGGTGTCGCCGTCGCGGTAGCCGAGGCTCCGGGCGACGGCGTGGGCGGCGTCGTTGCCGGAGGGGAGCATCATCCCGTAGAGCAACTCCTCCAGCGTGAGTTCCTCGCCGGCGTCGAAGCCCATCAGGGAGTTGTTGGCCGGGTCCTTGAGGTCGCTCTCGTCGGTCGTGATGACCGTATCGAGCGGCGCGATCTCAAGCGCCTCGATGACGTTGAAGATCTTGGTCAGGCTGCCGATCGCGACCTGCTCGTCGGCGTTGCGCTGGGCGTAGACCTCTCCGGTCTCCGAGTCGGTCACCACGTAGCGGTTGGAGTTGACCTTGAGTTCCGGTACCTCCTGCGCGGCGACGGGGCCGGTCCGGCCGAACCCGAGGAGCAGCGGCGCGAGGAGGGCGACCAGGACCACGAGCCGTCCGGCGCGGGACTGGACGAGGGACTCGATCGCGGTCGCACGGTTGGGCTGGGGCAAGTGGGTGCTCCATCATGGCTGACGACGCGGACTGCCGGGCAGCCGGCAGTCGGCATCGAGTGGGCGATCTCCGGACAAGTGTACTGATTTGTCGGGTGAACGACGGCGGAACAGGATGCTTGCGCCCTGGTTGCCAGTCGGGAGGCCACGACAGATCACTTGCCTGGACAAAAAGTGAGCGACCGGCGCGGACGGCACCGGTCGCTGAGTTGATGGTGGGCGATACTGGACTCGAACCAGTGACCTCTACGATGTCAACGTAGCGCTCTAACCAACTGAGCTAATCACCCGACGACGCGTTGCCGGTGGAGTATAGCGGCGGGCGACAGCGTCGTCAAACGCCGGTTTCGCCCCAATGATGGGACGATCCCGAGGACTTCTCCGGGAGCGGAGCCACCCTATACTTCGGCCATGGCAAACAAGAAATCCCGTCGGATGCTCGATCAGGTCGAGGCCCGGCTCCTGGGCGAGAAGGTCGACCCCGAACCCGTGGCGAGAGCCCGGCCGGTGCCGCGTTCGGCCGGGCGCGGCTCCCGCTTCCTCGCGCCGGACCAGGACGCCAGTCCGCTGGAACGGGCGCTGGGCCCGAGCTGCCTGATCAGTCTGGTGATCGTCGCCCTGCTCCTGGTCGCCTTCCGGCGCCTGTTCTCGGCCCCGCCGATCGTCCTGGCTCTGATCGCCCTGGCCGTCTTCGTAGTCATCCTCTTCATCCTGCTCCGGATGCGGCCGCTCCGGATCGACAACAACGATCCCCACGACCGCTGAAGGCCGGGGCCGCGGATCGAGATCAGTGCCCGAGCTCCCGGACGCTGCGGTCGCGGCGGTGCCAGACCAGACTGGACTTCCCGAACGCCCTGAGATGATCAACGACCTGCTGGCGCAGGGGCTGGAGCTCGGCGTTCTTCACCTTCCAGGACCCGTTGACCTGGTTGATGACCAGCTTACTGTCGCCGCCGATCAGGACCGTCGCTCTCGAGGCCTCCGGCCCGAGATCTCGGGCCAGCCGGGCCAGGGCGGCGATCAGGGTCCGGTACTCGGCCTGGTTGTTGGTCACTCTGTCCCCGTACTCCAGGCGCTCACGGGCGATTTCGATGTCGCCGAAGCGAATCAGATAGCTCCCGTAGCCACGGCCGGGGTTGCCGAGTGCCCCGCCATCGAAGACGATCTCGTAGGACGAGGCTGACGCTGTCGAGGCAGGAGCGGTCATGGCGGCAAGGGTCCTCGCATGGGTTTCGAACGACGTCTGTGGTCCGGGTCAGTCAGGCCGACGATGGTAATCGACACCTCGCCGGATGTCCTGCCTTTTTCGACGGACTGGCCGGCAGCCAGCGAGAGTCCAACCGACATGACCCTCAAGGTCGACGTAAGTACCGCAGGGAGCAGATGAGATGACAGAACGGCGCGATGACGGTCTGAAGCAGACGCTGCTCGAACGAACCGTCGCCTACGCGTCGATCGACGGCGTAGCCGGTTTCGAGCAGGACGTCGTCCGGCGGCTGCGCGACGACCTGGCGCCGTGGGTCGACGAGATCATGGTCGATCCGTTCGGCAATCTGATCGGGATAATCCATGGTCCAGCCGGCGCGCCGTCGCTGATGGTCGCGGCCCACAGCGATGAGATCGGCGGGATCGTCAAGGCGATCGAGCCCGACGGGATACTCCGGTTCGAGAAGCTCGGAGGGGTGATCGAGACGCTTCTGGTCGGTCGCAAGGTTCGGGTCCGGGGAGCGCGTGGCGTGATCGGCGCCAAGGCCGGCCACATTACCCCGCTGGCCGAGCGGCTGACCGCGCCGCCGGTCCGCGAACTCTACGTCGATCTCGGCTTCGATACCGCTGATCAGGTCAGCGACTTCGGCATCACGGTTGGCGACCCGATCGCCTACGAGTCGGACGCGCATCCGCTCGCTCAGCCGGATCGGCTCGCCGGGAAGGCGCTCGACAACCGCGCCAGCTGCGCGCTGATCGTCGAGCTGGCGAAGCGGCTCCGGGGCGAGACGCTGGCCTGCACGCTCCATCTCGTCGTGACCGTGCAGGAGGAGGTCGGGCTCCGTGGCGCGATGATGGTCACCCACCGGCTGGACCCGACGGCGGCGATCGTCGTCGACACGATGCCGAGCGGTGGGACGCCCGACGTCTCCGCGACGAAGGACCTCCCGATGGTGATCGGGGCCGGTCCAGTCATCACGCTCGTCAGCCAGAGTGGCGGGGGCGGGGCGATCGGCCAGCCGGCCATGCGCGACCTGCTCATCGCGAGCGCCGCTGAGTCCGGAATCGCCTTCCAGCGTGGCGTCTTCTACGGCGGCAACTCGGACGCCGCGGCCGTCCATCTCGTCCGGAACGGCGTCCCGACCGGGATCGTCAACATCGCCCGGCGCTATGCCCACTCGCCGGTCGAGGTGATTGATCTCAATGATGTCGTCGGCTGCTACTGGCTGCTGGAGACGGCGATCCGCCGCTTCGGCCCGGACACCGATCTGCGCTTCGTCTAGCCCGATATACTGGGTGATCGGGAAACGGCTGCCAGCGACATATCCTTCCGGGCGTCAATCAGCGCTGTCCCGGAGGAACACAATCTGACAGCGGCAGCGAGGAGAGTGGATGGAAGGATGGGCGGAGTTCTGCCTCGCGCAGATCGGAGCCTCGGCCGCGCTGGCGGGACTGGTCTTCGTGGGTGTTTCGATCAACCTGACCAGGATCATCGCAATCCCACAACTCGTCACTCTGGCTCTGGAGGCGATCCTGACCTTGGCGACTGTCCTTGGCGTCTGCTCGATCCTCCTTGCACCGGACCAGCCGATAGAGCGGGTGGGCGTCGAGATCCTGGGGTTCTCCCTGCTTCTCTGGATCACCATTACCGTCCTCCAACGACGGACATATCGTCGTGCCCCAGCCGAGTACCGTGGCGACTATTGGAAACACTTCATTCCCGGGCAGGTTGCGCTGTTCGCGTTCATTGCCGCGGGGGCCTGGCTCCTCGTGGGCGGTGACGATGGTCTGATCCTTTACCTTCCCGGCACGCTCCTCTGCTACGCTGCGGCGTTGAACTACTCGTGGGTCCTGCTGATCGAGATCAACCGCTAGCGCGAGCCTGTGGCGGTGGCGGTGGCGCGACGGCATCCTCCCGACGGCGATGAGCCGCCGCGGACCAGTGATCGTCCCCACGAATCTCACCGCCGCTACTGGATCAGCAGCACATCACTGAGCGCGACATCGCCATTCAACGTTGCGACCTCACGAGCCGGCCGGCGCCGGTCGTCGATGACGCCCTCCTGGCGGAGAGCGATCGCCCGGAGCCCCAGGAGCGTCAGGAGCGGCTCATAGCGGCCGAGCAGGCTGGAGGCATTGACGAACAGCGCCGCCATCCCACCCGTGGCCACGACCGGCGCGTCGGTCCCCAGTTCGGACCGGATGCGCTGGACGGTGCCCTCGATGAGATCGAGGTAGCCGGCGACGGTGCCAGACTGAACGGCGGCCGTCGTATCCCGTCCGATCCCTGACGACGGCGGGAACTGCATCGGCACCATCGGGAGCTGGGCGGCGCGGGTCGTCAGGACGTCGAGCACCATCGCCGCGCCGGGGGCAATCGCCCCGCCGATGAAGTCTCCGTTCTGGTCGATGACCTCGATGTTGGTCGCCGTGCCGAAGTCGACGACGATGCTCGGCGCGCCGGCGATCGACCGGGACGCGACGGCGTTGGCGATCCGGTCGGCGCCGGTGGCGAGTGGCCGCTCAGTCGCTACCCGGATGCCGGTATCGATCGCCGCCGAGACGACGATCGGCTCCAGACGGAGGCGGGTTCGGCACATCTCGGCCAGCCACCGCCGGACATCCGGAACGACACTGCCGATCACGACCGCGCTGATCTGCTCGTCTGAGCAGTCGCTCGATCGCAGCAGCGGGTCGAGCAGCGCGAACCACTCGTCCGGCATTCGCGTCGCCGAGGTCGAGACCCGCCAGGTGGCGATGACCGATGAGTGGTCGATCACGGGACCGGCAATCCGGCACAGGCCAATCAGCGTATTGGTGTTTCCGACATCGAACGCCAGCAGCATTCCCACCTGAACTCCTGCTCGACGTCCTCGAATCCCCGGCTCGGTCTAACCGGTCCCGGCACCCTCGTGTTCCAGCACGAACACGGCGTAACGCGTATCTTCCCATATGTCGTTCCGACGACCAGCGATCCGGTCGTCCGCCCAGCTGGAACTCCCGTCGCGCTCGCACGTCATGCCCATGAGGTTCCGGTATGTCCAATGACTCCCCGCAACCACCGATCGACGGACCTTCTCCATCCGATGGCGGCGACCAGGTTCTCCCCGCCTGGGACAGCCCCCCGGACCGACCGGTTGGGACGCGGCGTGATCCCCTCGTTCGGACGCTGATCGTCATGTGCGTCGTGCTGTGCGTCCTCGTCGCCTTCCTGAGCGGAGTCTGGGCGGAGCGCAACTTGTCCGGCGGCAACGGCGGTCCGGTCGACGCCGACCGGCTCAATGAGGTTGCCGAGCTGGTCGACAGCGAGTACTACCGCGGCCCGACCGACGACGCCAGCCAGGATGCCTTCGACGCCAGCCTGGAGCAGGGTGCGCTCGTTGGGCTGGCCGCGGGCGCCGGGGACCCGTACACCTCGTATCTTCCACCGGATGACGCCGCACCGCTGGCCGAACAGTTGAGTGGCCAGTACGGCGGCATCGGGATTACGGTCCAGCAGCGCGACGAAAATCTGATCGTCACGCAGGTCCTCGCTGACGGACCGGCGGAGGCGGCCGGAGTGCGGCGCGAGGACACGCTGGTCTCGGTCGACGGGTTCGCCCTCGCCGGCGTCCCGACCGCCGACGCCGGTGCCCGGATTCGTGGCGAGGTGGGAACGACGGCGACTCTCGTAGTCAGCCGACCCGGGGAAGCGGCGCCACTGACGATCGCGGTCACGCGGGCCCAGCTCGACTCGCCGGTGGTCATCTACACGTTGGACCCCGCGACGAACGTTGCGCAGATCCGGGTCACGGGCTTTACCGGCGTGACGACCGCCCAACTCGACCAGGCGCTCGACCAGGCCGATACCGACGGCGCCATCGGGATCGTGTTGGACTTCCGGGGCAACGGCGGCGGTTCGGTCACGGCGGCGCAGGAGATGATCGGCCGGTTCGTCCCGGCAAGCCAGGGTCCGGCGCTCTACGAGACGGTTGGGCGTCAGGGCGATTCGGACCAGACCTCGACGCTGCCGATCATCGCGCCACCGGATGGCGTGGTCTCGGACCTGTGTCTGGTGGTGCTCGTCGACGGGGGAACCGCCAGCGCAGCCGAGATCGTGGCGGCCTCGCTGGCGGATTACGGCCGGGCGAACGTGATGGGGACGACGACCTATGGCAAAGGATCGGTCCAGCGCGTCCATACCTTCGACGACCAGTCGATCCTGCGGGTGACGATCGCCGAGTGGATCACGCCGAAGGGCCAGCGGCTCAATGGGTTGGGGGTCACGATCCAGGTCCGGGTGCAACCGGGGACGACCGCGGACGGCCAGGACTACCAGTTGCTGGCAGCGGGCAAGTACCTGCAATCCGGCGGGGCGAGTTCACCGAACTTCGGCTGGTAGACGTTCGGCCGGTCAGCCGCCGCAGAAGACTCGCTGCCTGCTCTACGCCGTGATGGTTTCCCGGACAAGGGAGCGGCAGGTTCGGCACTGCCAGTCGCGCTGCTCGACGAGCGGCAGACCGGGCAGTTCCTCGATCCCGATCCGGACGATGCCGACCGATCGGTTGGAGAGGCAACGGGGACACTCCGGGCGGGAGTGGCCACGGCGCAGCGTATCCCGGACGCGTCCGCCAACGGCCTGCCCGTACCGGAGCCAGTCGTGTGTATCGATCATGTCGATCCCTCTCGTGACGATCGCGGATGGCCGAACGTCCCGACCATGGTCAGCGTAGCCATCCGCGGACGAGCGTTGATTAACCCGGTTGTAGGGTCTTGCGCAAGGGGCTGATTTAACTACTCCGTTACCGTTCGTTAACAGCCGGTTGGCCGTCGGATCGCGGCGTACCTTTACCTTTGGGCGGGCATCCAGTCACGAGGCCCTGAGGGATGTGACGACGTGGTGGCGGCTGAGAGGCGACGATCGATGGGTCAACCGTCCAGCGGTCCCGACGCCAGGTCTGACGGTACCGCCCGTCGCGCCCCTGACGAGGACGCCGGTGAGGACGCGACCGTTCTCGTGATCGAGGACGATCCGACCCTGCTGAGCACGCTCGTCTACAACCTGACCCGCGACGGCTACCGGGTGCTGACCGCGACCGACGGCGAGGCCGGACTGGCGATCGCCAGAGCCGAGTCCCCCGGCCTCGACTTGGTCCTGCTGGATGTGATGCTGCCGGGGATGAGCGGATTTCATGTCCTGCGCCAGATGCGCAGCACGCTGGACGTCCCGGTCATCATGCTGACCGCGCGCGGCGAGGAACAGGACCGGATCGACGGTCTTGAGCTCGGCGCGGACGACTACGTCGTCAAACCGTTCGCGCTGCGCGAGTTGCTGGCCCGTGTTCGGGCCAACGTCCGGCGCCGGGCGGTTCCGTCGGCACGCCCACCGGCCGTCCTGTTCCGTGGGCCGATCCGGATCGAGCCGGAGCGGCGCCGGGCCATGGTCAACGACGTCGAACTCCAGCTGCGGCCAAAGGAGTTCGGTCTGCTGGTGACGCTCGCGATGGAGCCGGGCCGCGTCTTCGGGCGGCAGCAGTTGCTCGACGCGATCTGGGGCGAGGAGATCATCGTCGACGAGCGCACGGTCGACGTTCATATCTCCTGGCTGCGGACCAAGCTCAACGAGGCCGGGATTCGGCAGGACATGATCCGGACCGTGTACGGCGCGGGGTACCGATTCGTGGTACCTGACGCTGCCGAGCGGCCCTGAGGCGGTGAAACTTCAACCATTGCTGGGTATCGTCGCGGGCGAGGAGTCCGTGCGGAGCCGTCAGGAGAGCGTTCGTCGATCAAGACGACTCGAGGCGTTCGAACGGAGCGCCGAAGTCGGGTTTCTCGACGGTCCGCGGGACACTGCCGTGACACGTCATTTGGTATCACGTTCCGCTGGAGGGCATGTGGCTTATCATCCTAAGGGCGCTCCTGTCCGTCGACCGGGCTCTGGGAGAAACGGCTTCCCGACCGCTGGCCGGAGTGGCGTCGTCCGTATCAGGCGCACCGAATGCTTCGTCTCGCGACCACTCGCAGATTTTCGTCCAGATCCGAACGGCGCTCGACGACCCGTAAGCAGATGCCGTGGCGATCGCGGTGGCCGGGATCATCGTCACAATGGTGTTGCTGCTGCTGGCGCTCGGCAGGTTCGCCATTGTCGTGGGCGAGCTCGCCAGCCGCCGAGTAGGCTGGTATCGATCATCTTCTGTCCGCGACTGATGCGGTCAGGCGCTTAGGGAGTCAGAACCATGTCCTCAGCATCCACCGACGCCGGAAGCCGGCTCAACGTCGAGACGCGCTCCGCGGCCGATCAGCCAGAGATGAACGCGCCGATCATCACCCTCCGCGACGTGACGATTTCCTATGGGTCGTTCGACGCCGTCGTCAATGTGACCTATGACATCCCGGAGCATCAGATTACCGCGATGATTGGTCCGTCCGGTTGCGGAAAATCGACCGTACTCCGGTCGATCAACCGGATGAACGACCTCGTCCAGTCCGCGCGGGTCAAGGGGAAGATCGAGTACCACGGCGTCGACATCAACTCGCCTTCGATCGACCCGGTCGAGGTCCGCAAGCGGATCGGGATGGTCTTTCAAAAGCCGAACCCGTTCCCGAAGTCGATATCCGAGAACATTACCTGGGGTGCCCAGATCAACGGCTTCAAGGGCAACAAGAAGGAGCTCGTCGAGAGTTGCCTGCGCCGGGCCGCCCTGTGGGACGAGGTCAAGGACAAGCTCGATCAGAGCGGTCTCTCGCTCTCCGGCGGGCAGCAGCAGCGGCTCTGCATCGCTCGGACACTGGCCGTCAACCCGGACGTCATCCTGATGGACGAGCCCTGCTCGGCGCTCGACCCGATCTCGACGCTCCGGATCGAGGAGCTGATGCGGGAGCTCTCGCGCCAGTACACGATCGTCGTCGTAACGCACAACATGCAGCAGGCGGCGCGGGTCTCCGACCAGACGGTCTTCTTCTCGCTGTCGGAGAAGCGGCAGGGTATCCTCGTGGAGGCCAGCCCGACGCAGCAGCTCTTCACCAAGCCGAAGGATCAACGGACCGAGGACTACATCACCGGTCGTTTCGGATAGAACAGCAAGATAGGCATAAGGGCCGAACGCAATCGGGCCGCCGACTTTAGGGGGGTTGCCCTCTCTCATTATCCAGGTCTGAATCGATGCAGCGAGAACATCGGCCTGGGGAAATTAGGTTGCTTCGATTATCCCGCAGTAGTCCGATGGCGAAGGACTATGGCGCTCGCTTCGCTGGCATTCTTGCCGCGGTCAGGGGCCGTCGTCGTCACGACATGGCGCTCGCTCTTGCGTGGCTGCGCTGACGCGGGCGACGCTGGCGGGTGCCATATCGCCCAGTGGTGCGTGTGGTCGCCTCCAGCGGCTTCAATGCGACCCATCGATCGCGAAGCCGGTCTCCTCCCTGACGAAAAGGGCCGCCACGGGGGCCGGCGCTCATGCTATTCCCTCTGACAACATTGATTCCGTCGCTGAAAGAGGTCATCGGTGGGGTTTCTTGCTCCAGCTACTAACGGAGACACCCGGACTCTCGCGGTCCGGGTGTCTCCGTGCTGAAGTCAGTAAACGATCAGGATCCGGACCGGAGGGTCAATCCTCGGGTCGGCCGCTGATCTGATATCCGGACATGGCCCGGATGAAGATGTTGCCGTTGGGCACCATCTGGCCAAGCTGGTTCGTCGAGATGCTCTTCACCCACGGCTTGAAGGCGTTGAAGTCGACCCGAAAGCCGATGGGGATGTACCCGACGTCCTCCTGAATGATGACTTCACACTGCTTGTAGAGCTCAAGCCGCGCGTCCGGATCGAGTTCTGACTTGGCCTGGATGGCGAGCCGGTCGAACTCGTCGTTGGCCCAGGCCTGGCGCTTGTTGTTCGGGCGCGCGCCATAGAACATGTCGTAGTAGCCGTTGTCGGCATCCGGGTAGTCATACCACCAACGGATCCAGACCAGCTGAGCGGTATTGGTGTAGAGCTCCGGCGAGAACGGCGTGAAGCCAAGGGACTGGATCGTGACGGCCATCCCAAGGTTCTGCTGGAGTTGGTCGACGATGTCGTTGATCATCAGGTTGGAGTTGAACTGCTCCTCGTCCGAACGCATCAACACCGTGATCTCGGGCCAGTTCTGGCCACCCTCGTAGGGCGTGCCAACCAGCGCTGCCATCGCGGCCTCGGGGTCGAATGCCTGGAGTGCGGCGGTGGATTCGTCCTCGAAGTAGCCGAAGACGCCCGGCGGGATCATGCACGATGCCGGCTGGAGCAGCCCGTTGGTGATCTGCACGAGCCGGTTGCGGTCGACTGCGTGGCTCAGGGCCTTGCGGACGTCCAGGCTGTCGAATGGGGCGACACCATTGGACGGGAGCAGCATCCAGATACCGGGGTAGGCGAACGGTCCGATCTGGTTTGCAAGTTCCGGATCAGCCTGGAACTGAGGGAGGTCCGCGCCGTTGACCGGAGTGTAGTCCAGGCGTTGGTCACCGGAGCCGGACAGGTAGTTTGTCGCAAGGTTTGCGCCCGGAATCAGGGGGTCGACGACGTGGGTCAGGGTGATGTTCGGGGCGTTCCAGTGGTTGTCGTTCCGCGACATCTGGATGTTGACGCCCTTGTTCCAGACATCGACCTTGAACGGGCCGCTCGAGACGATCGGCGTGTCCTCGCCCAGCGCCCAGCGCTCGCCGTATTTCTCAACGGACGGACGGTGAGCCGGCACGCAGGCCGTGTAGGCGACCTTCTGGGCGAAGTTGGCCCGCGGCCCTTCAAGGGTGACTTCCAGCGTCCAGTCGTCCAGAGCCTTGAAACCGAGGTCGTCCGCGGTTGGAAGACGACCCAGCGCATCGACCGATGCGCCCGTGCTGAACCCCTCGGCGTTCTTCACGTCATACATGATGAAGCCGTAGACGTTCTGGCCCGAGGCTCCTTCCGGCGTCGGGGAGAGCAAGCGGGCGAACGACCAGACGAAGTCGTGAGCGGTCACCGGGTCGCCGTTGGACCAGCCGGTGTTGTTCGGGCGGATATGGAAGGTCCAGACCGAGCCATCCTCGTTTGGCTCCCAGGACTCGGCCCAATCGGCGACGGCATTGCCATCAGGGTCGTAGGTGAGAAGACCGGACCAGCACTCCACCTCGGCGTTGCAGTAAAGGTTGGCGTTGAAGTCGAAAGACGACGGATCGTCCGACATCTGGAAGTTGAAGTAGATCTGCTCAGCGTCGAGAACATAGTCGCCGCGGGGACCGGTCCCCAATCCTTCTGGGGTTGCCTCCGGCGTCGCGCCGGGCGTTCCCGCCGGTGTTCCCTCGGGCGTGGCATCCTGTGCCGAGGCGGCGAACCGGCCGACGCCGGCCGCGGCGAGACTGGCGGCACCGGCGCCGATCGCCGCTCCGCGCATCACGGAGCGCCGGTTCATCGCGTTCTTCATGGCGGTCTCGTGTAGCTCGGCGAGCATCTGATCCCGGCGAGCGACGTCGCTTGCCGCGGACGGGGACTTCGGATCGGTCATTCCATACTCCTGAAGCCACGGGGCGGCGTTCACCGGCCGATGGCGATTGGGGCGAGAGCCGGCTCCGGCCCTTGCCGGAGGTGCCGATGGGAGCCGTCGAGATCGACGGACGTCCGAAGAACCGGCTGACGGAGTGCACCTCTCGGTGTGTCCCTCAGCAGCCTGACCGGCGACCGGAAGCAGCCGCCGGTGTGAGCGTCTAGCGATCGCCCTTGACGTCGAGTGCGTCGCGCAGCCCGTCGCCGAGGAAGGTGAAGCCGAGCATCGTCAGCCCGACGGCCAGCACCGGAAAGAGCAGCATGTGGGGAGCGGTCTGGATGTAGCCGGCCACGCTGGCGTCGCCGACCATCTGACCCCACGAGGCCTGGGGCGGCATGATGCCGACGCCGACGTAGCTCAGGGAGGCTTCAGTGAAGATCGCCGTCGGGACGCCGAACGTCGCGGCGACGATCAGGGGTGTCAGGCTGTTGGGCAGCATGTGGCGGAGGATCAGCCGTCGCGGTCCCGCCCCGGAGACTCGAGCGGCACTGACGTACTCGGACTCGCGCAAGGTAAGGAACTGGCTCCGGAGGAGCCGGGCTTCGGTGACCCAGCCGACGATGCCGATAGCGATGAAGATGTTTTGCAGACCGGGGCCGAACAGGTTGAGGAAGATCATCACCAGCAGGATCTGGGGGATGGCATAGACGACGTCGACGAGCCGCATCAGGAGCGTGTCGGTCTTCCCGGCGAAGTAACCGGCCAGGGCGCCGACGGTGATGCCGATGATCAGGATGATCGTCTCGGCGACCAGACCGACGGTCAGCGACACCCGGGAGCCGTAGACCAGGCGGCTGAAGATGTCGCGGCCGTTCTGGTCCAGACCCATTGGCCACGCCCAGCTGGGACCCATCCGGGCAAGTCTCGGGTCGACGACCTCGGACTGGCCGTATGGCGCGATCCAGGGCGCGAACAGGGCGACGAGGACAAAGAGGGCGACGACGAACAGCCCGATGACGGCCAGCTTGTTCCGAAAAAGCCGGCGCATCGCATCGGTCCAGAGGCTGCGCTGCTTCGGCAGCGCTCGGTCGGCCATCCCGGCCAGACCCTTGCTCGTTCCCCCGACCCCGACCTGGCCATCCGGTCCGATTGCCGTTGCGCCGGCCGGGCGTAACTGTGACTGCTCCATTGACTGCCCCCGATAGTCTCGTGACCGACGATCGTTCGCGAGACGGCGACGCTAGTAGCGGATCCGGGGATCGACGAAGCCGTAGACGATGTCCACGACCAGATTCATCAGGGCGAGGAAGACACCGTAGATCAGCACGACCGCCAGTACCATCGGCTGGTCCTTGGCAATGATGCTGTCGACGAAGAAGGGACCCATGCCAGGGATGTTGAAGACTTTCTCGACGAAGAACGAGCCGGTCGCGACGGCGGCGAAGATCGGACCGATCAGCGTGATGACCGGCAGGAGGGAGTTGCGCATCACATGCCGGTAGACCGTCATCCGTTCGCTCAGCCCCTTGGCCCGCGCGGTCCGGATGTAATCGGATTTGAGGACGTCGATCATGCTCGATCGGGTGTAACGGGCAATCTGGGCCAGCGGCGCGGCGCCGAGGGCGACGGTGGGCAGTATCCAGTCCCGCCAGGTCGACAACCCACCGACGTTGAACCCCAGGTCCAGCCCGCGGCCCGGTAACCAGACCGCGAAGAGCAGGATCAGGAGGAAGCCCATCACGAAGCCGGGCAGGCTATAGAAGAGGATAGCCGCGATGACGGAGATGTAGTCGATCACGCCGTTCTGGTTGACGGCGGCCAGTACACCGAGCGAGATCCCGACGATCACCGCGAACGCGGTGGCCATCGCGCCAAGTTGCAGGGAGATCGGGAACGTTCGTCCGATGATGTCATTGACCCGCTGGGGGCGGAACTGAAACGACTCACCGAAGTTGAACGTGGCGATGTTCCTGAGGTACGTCGCGAACTGAACTGGGAGTGGGTCGTTGAGCCCGTACCGGTCCTCGAGCGCCTCGATCTGCTGCTGCGTGATCGACTGGGTGCCAGCTGAGATCACGCCGGTCCCCGGTGTGAACTTCAGGATCATGAACGTCATGGCTATCAGGACGAGGACGGTGGGAATGAACCAGAACACCCGGTTTACGACGAAACGGGACATCTCGGCGGGTCCTTTCCCTGCGGTTCACTGATTCGACGGAGACGACCAGCTCTGGTCATAGCCGCCATGTTCGCCAGGGTATCCGGTCGCATCAGCTAGTGGGCATATGGTTTTGCGTGAAGACGCGTGAGAGTGGCGGAATCCTAGCGACCACAGGTTATGAGTGTCAAGCACAAGTGGATGGACGGATCAGCCAGGACCCGCCTAATATTGTCCAACTATGGTGAAAGTGTCCAAAAGTGGGTTGGCATTGCATCGTGTCGCACAACATTGCCGTCCGTCTTTTGGCTTTCGGAACTACTCCGACCTTGATAAGCCCAAGCCGGAATACGCCGTTCACGGACTCAGTCCGGGGCGGCGAACCGGCCCAGATTCGCCCCACTCGATTCCCTGTGCACGATGACTAGATCGACGCGGCCGGATGCGGCCTCGCGTCGAGAGCCAGCGCCGCCGCGCCGAAGAGTCCGCCATCGTCTCCGAGCGTCGCATCGACGATGCGCAGATCCTCCCGCATGGCGTGGAAGCAGTGCGAGCTGACGATCTCGCGGGCCGGCTGGAGCAGGTGGTCGCCGATTCGGGCGACGCCGCCACCGATGACGACCAGTTGCGGGTTGAAGATGTTGGTCAGGGTGCCGATCGCGACGCCGAGCGCGCGTCCCGCTCGGGCCAGGAGCGTCCGGGCGACCTCGTCGCCGTCCCGTGCGGCAGCGGCAATCGTGCCGGCGTGGATGCCGCCGCCGCCCGCGGCCCGGCGGATCGCATCACCGTCGGCGGTGGTCGCAGCCAACTCTCCTTCCCGGGCGATCGCCCACCCGGCGACGTAGGATTCCAGGCAGCCGATCCCACCGCAGGTGCAGCGGGGACCGTCCATCGCGACGCACATATGACCGAGTTCCGCACCGAGGCCACGAATGCCGTCGACGAGGTGTCCGCCACTGATGACGGCACCACCGACCCCCGTGCCGAGCCCGAGATAGATGACATCGGAGCTGCCCTGCCCGGCCCCGAAGGCGACCTCGCCCAGTCCGGCGCAGTTGGCGTCGTTGGCGGTCACGGTCGGTCGGCCCGTGAGCTCCTCGATCCGGGGGCCGAGCGGGACGTTCCGCCAGCCCGGCAGATTCGGCGTGAAGTAAACGATTCCCTCACGCGGGTTGATCGGCCCCGGCGAGGCGATTCCGACCGGTGCGTCATCCGGGAGGTTGGCGTCCCTCGCAACCGACTGGATTAGATCGGCCATCCGGCGGAGAACTGAGTCCGGTCCCCGCTCGGCCTCGGTCGGGGCCTGCTGCCGGTGCGAGAGCGATCCGTCCGTTCCGACAACCGCGACCCGCAGGTTGGTCCCACCGAGATCGACCGCCAGGACCTGCCGCCGCGTTGACGAGTGCTCCGTTGCCATCATCTCTCGCTCTCTCGTTGGAAGTTGCCTGTCGGTCCGGCCGGTCGCGGTCTAGAGGATGAAGTCGCTGAGGTCCTCGTCCTTGGCGATCTGCCCGATCCGGCCCTCGACGAAGGCCCGGTCGATCGAGACGCTGTCGCCGCTCCGCGACGGGGCGTCGAACGAGAGTTCTTCCAGGACCTTCTCCATGATCGTGTGGAGTCGACGGGCCCCGATGTCCTCGGACGTGGCGTTGACCTGTGTCGCCGTCCGGGCCATCTCCCGTAGCCCCTCCTCGACGAACTCGATCGTCAGGCCCTCCGTCCCGATCAGCGCGACGTACTGCTTGGTCAGCGCATTGTCTGGCTCGGTCAGGATCCGATAGAGATCCTCCTCACTCAGGCTCTTGAGTTCGACCCGGATGGGGAAGCGGCCCTGCAACTCCGGGATCAGGTCGGATGGCCGGCTGTTGTGGAACGCGCCGGCGGCGATGAAGAGGACGTGATCGGTCCGGACCGGCCCGTAGCGGGTCATGACGACCGAGCCTTCGACGATCGGCAACAGATCGCGCTGGACGCCCGCGCCGGAGACCTCGCCGCCATACTCGCCGTCACTGCTGATCGTCTTGTCGAGCTCGTCGATGAAGACGACGGCGGCGTCCTCCACCCGGCGGACCGCCGTCTCGATGACGGAATCGAAGTCGACCAGGCGATTGGCCTCCTGCTGAGTCAGGATCCGGCGCGCTTCGCGAACGGAGACCTTGCGGCGCATTGGCCGCCGGGGCAGGAAGCCATCGAGGAAGTCGGCGAAGGTGTCCTGGAAGTCGTCCTGGGACATGCCGTTGAAAACGTCGATCGGGTTGGACTCCTCGTAGCCGTCGTCCTCCAGCTCGATCTCGACCGTTTCCTCCTCGATCGCCTGGGTGTCGAGCAGCGCCAGGAGGCGCTTCCGCTCGCGCTTGCGCCGCCGCTCAGCGGTCGCATCGGCCTGCGGCTCGTCGTTTTCGCCGCCATTGGCGTCGTCGCCGTCCGTGGGCTTCGACCGGGCTGGCCGGGTCCGCCCATCGCGCTTCTCGAGGTGCTGCGAAGTCAGGATGTCGGCCAGCCGCTGGACCGCGGCCTTGGTCGCTTCCTCCTTGACCTGCTCGAGGCGCTGGTCGTGGACGTTGGAAATTGCCACTTCCATCAGGTCCCGGACGATCGACTCGACATCCCGGCCGACATAGCCGACCTCGGTGAATTTGGTCGCCTCGACCTTGATGAACGGGGCGTTGATCAGCCGGGCGACCCGCCGGGCGATCTCAGTCTTGCCAACGCCGGTCGGCCCGATCATGAGAATGTTCTTCGGCTGGATCTCCTGCCGCATCTCCTCGGGCAGGAGCTGGCGGCGATACCGGTTGCGCAAGGCGACCGCGACGGCGCGCTTGGCGTCGTTCTGGCCGATGATGTAGCGGTCGAGTTCGGCGACGATCTGGATCGGGGTCAGGTTCTCCAGCGTCGTCTGGCTGGACGGCGGTTCCATCCCCACTCGCGTGGGAATGGTCGTTCCGGCTGGCCGGGGGAGCTTCTCGGCCATTAGCCGTCCTTCCCGTCTTGTGCGTCGTCCGGCTCGGCGCCGTCGCGGTCGTCGTCATCCTGGTCGGGAGTGGGTGGGTCAGGGGCGACGAGCGGACCCGGCGCCATCTGGTCGATCGGTGTCGAGGGCTGGTCCGGCTGCTCGGCTGTCGATTCGGCGTCCGCGGCGGCGGGGATGCCGACGATCGTGAACTCGTCGTTGGTGTAGATGCACATGTCGGCGGCGATCGTCATCGCCCGCTCGACGATCTCCCGGGCCGACAGGTCGGTCGATCGCATCAGCGCCTTGGCGGCCGCCATCGCGTACGGCGAGCCGGAACCGATCGACAGCACCTCGTCGTCGGGCTCGATCACGTCGCCCGTGCCGGAGATCAGCAGCAGGGAATCCGGGTCGGCGACGAGGATCTCGGCCTCGAGGCGGCGCAGATACCGATCGGATCGCCACTCCTTCGCCAGCTCGACCGAGGCCCGGCGCAGGTTGCCGTCCCACTCGCGCAGCTGCTGCTCGAATTTGCCCAGGAGCGTCAGCGCATCCGCGACTGCTCCGGCGAAGCCGACGAGCACCGCGCCGTCCGAGAGCGTCCGGATCTTGCGGGCACCCTGTTTGAGGACCATGTCCCCCTGAGTGACCTGGCCATCGCCGGCGATCGCCACTTCACCGTTCCGGCGGACGCCCAGAATGGTGGTGGAACGCCGTCTGAGAGAAGGAGAATCCGTCACAGTCGTTACTCGTCCGTTCTGCTTGGCGATGGTCGTGATGATGACGCCGGGAGCGCCCAATTCAACGACACATTATACCGCTTTCCCCGGCCGGACGTACGGGCATCCAGCGCGGCCACCTAATGAGGGTCGTTCGGATCCAGTGGTACCATTCCGCGAACGTACGCGGCTCTCCGATGTCGATCTCAGGGCGGTTTCAAAGCATGACAGCGACCGACAATCGCGGTTCCCAGCAACGTGTCGACGAGCTCCGTTCGACGATCGACCGGCTCAACCATGCGTACTACATCCTCGACCAGCCCGAGGCGACCGATGACGAGTATGACCGGCTGATGAACGAACTCAAGGCGATCGAGGCCGAGCACCCGGAGCTGGTCTCGCCGGAGTCGCCGACCCAGCGGATCGGGACGGTCCTCGACGGCGGTTTTGCCGAGGTCCGGCACCCGGTTCAGCTCATGTCGCTCAGCAACGTCTACAGCGAGGCCGAGCTCATCACCTGGGCGGCGCGGGCCCAGCGGTTCGCGGGTGGCGAGACGCTCTCGTACGTGACCGAGGCCAAGATCGACGGCCTGGCGGTGGCGCTAACCTACATCGACGGACGGTTGGATCACGCGGCGACGCGGGGAGATGGCTCGGTTGGCGAGGACGTGACGGGTAACGTCCGCACCGTCCGCAGCATCCCGGTCCGCCTGCGAACGGTCGACGACGAGAAGCCGCCGGGCAGGGTGGAAATCCGGGGCGAGGTGTACATGGCCCGGTCGGACTTCGCCCGGCTCAACGACGGCCTGATCGAAGCCGGGTCGAGGCCGTTCATGAACCCACGCAACGCCGCCGCCGGTTCGCTCCGGCAAAAGGACCCGGCGATGACGTCGCGCCGTCCGCTGCGCTTCATCGCCTATCAGATCGGCTACGTCAGCGACGGTCCGCTGCTGTCCTCGCACCATGACGCGCTCGACTGGATGCGAACCTGCGGCTTCGACGCCTCGCCGGGCTACGAGACCCATGCCAATGTCGCATCGGTCTGGTCGGCGATGGGACGGTGGCAGTCGCGGCGCCACGAGCTTGCCTTCGAGGCCGATGGCGTTGTGGTCAAGGTCGATGATCTCCACCAGCAGCAGGAGATCGGCTTCGTCGCCCGGGAGCCGCGCTGGGCGACGGCGTACAAATTTCCCGCCCTCCAGACGACGACGAAGCTGCTGGACATCACCGTCAACATCGGCCGGACGGGTACCCTCAATCCGCTGGCGCACCTCGAACCGGTTCAGATCGGTGGCGTGATGATCAGCCGGGCGACGCTCCACAACGAGGACCTGATCGCCAGTCTCGATCTGCGGATCGGCGACACGGTCATCGTCCAGCGGGCCGGGGATGTGATTCCACAGATCGTCAGCGTGATTCCGGAGCGCCGGTCCGGCGACGAGGTCATCTGGCGGATGCCCGATCGTTGCCCGTTCTGCGGTTCTCCGACCGTCCGGCACGAGGGCGAGTCGGCCCGGTATTGCTCCAACCCGGAAGACCCCGAACGGCTGAGGCAGGAACTGCTCCACTTCGTCAGCCGGGGAGCGATGGATATCTCCGGACTGGGCGACAAGCTGATCACCCGTTTCATCGAGCTCGGCATGATCCACGACGCCTCGGACATCTATGCGCTGGACTGGGAGCGGATCGGCCAACTGGAGCGGCTTGGAGAGAAGAGCGCGACGAAGCTGCGGGAGGCCGTCGAAGGGAGCAAGGTCCAACCCCTCCAGCGTTTGATCTTCGCCCTCGGGATCATCCACGTCGGCGAGCGGGCGGCCAGACTGCTGGCCGAGCGGTTCGGTTCGCTTCAGGCGCTCGCCGCGGCGAGCTGCGACGAGATCGCGGCGATCGGCGGGATAGGCAACGTCCTGGCCGACAGCATCGTCACCTGGTTCGCCGAGGAGCGGAACCAAACGCTCGTTGCCAGTCTGATCGACCGGGGCGTCATGACGGACGAGCGGGTAGAGGGCGAATCTACGTCGAACCAGCTGGCCGGGCAGAGTTTCGTCCTGACCGGGCGGCTCTCGACGATGACCAGGTTGGAGGCGGAGGAGCGTCTTCGCCGGGCTGGAGCCAGCGTGACCGGTTCGGTCTCGAAGCGGACGACGCACCTCGTCGCCGGGGAGGACGCTGGCTCCAAAGCGGTCCGGGCCCGCGAACTCGGGACCACGATCATCGACGAGCCGACCCTGGTTCGCCTGCTGGCGGGCGAGGACATCACAGCCGACCCTGGTGGTTCTGATGCGTCCGGCGGATTGGCGGGGTCCGGCCCTGAAGGGACCGGTTGAACGACATTGGCCAGCACGATCTCGTCCAACCTTGCTGTCTCGGCGACGCGGCGAGTCCTCTTGCCAGCGAGCGACGCAACCAGTGTCCTCCGGCCCGTTCCTTCAGGGCCGGCGAGACGAGCCCGAGTTCCCCCAGCTTGGTGGTAGCAGTTCCAGCGAGGACTGGTTATGCCATCAGGAAGCGAGGTTATCCTCAGGGCTCGGCTGGAAGAGATCATGGTCGATCTCCTTTCCTGGCTCTGGTTCCTCCCCCTCAAGGTCAGCATCGACCGGTTCAGGCGGCGCGGCCGTAATGGCTGCCACGTCGAGGGCGAGAATACGCTCGACCTTGCCAGCCCAGTCGATCTCGGCGGGTACCTCATCGTCCATCGACGGGCCGAGCGGAATGAGCGCCGGGTGCCCGGCGTGCTGGTGGATCCAGCGGTTGAGGATGGCGTTCTCGTCGACGGCCGAGTTGTCGAGTTGCGGGACGCCCGTTGCCCGATACCGACGCCAGGACCGCTCCAACCGGTCGGCCGCGTCGGAAACCCTTGCTAGCCGAGCGGTGATCTGGGCCCAGCGGCGACCCTCGACGATCAGCATGATCGCTCGAGAGTCCGCTTCGATTCCCGGCTGGACCAGCAGCAGCGTGTGGTGGACCGTCGCGTCGTTCATCTGTTGCTGAACGCGAATGATCTGCTGGGCGCTCGCGATGCTGTTCCGGATTCGGGCGGCCCGCTCGAAGTCGAGCTTGTCAGCGGCGACGATCAGCCCGGCCTGGAGCCGATCGAACAGGACGGACTCGTCCCCTTCGAGGAAGGCGATCACGTCGTCGACCAGCGCCCGGTAGTCATGTCGCTGGACTTTGCCCGTGCAGGGACCGAGGCACTTGTGCAGGTCGAGCTGGATGCAGGGGGAGCCATACGAGCGAGCGTCCTTGAATGAACGCGGGCAGGTCCGGAGCGGCAGGACGTCGTTGAGGAACTCGACCGTCCGCCGGGCGCCGCTCGTGTTCCGGTAGGGGCCGAAGTATCGGGCGCCATCGTCGGGCCGTTCGCGGACGACGGTCAGGCGGGGCCAGGGGTTGCTGAGGTCGACCCGGATGTAGGGGTAGCGTTCGGACGACCGCAGCGCCGTGTTGTAGCGGGGCTGGTAGCGTCGGATCAGCTGCGATTCCAGCAGGAGCGCCTCGATCTCGGAACCGACGACGACCGTCTCGATCCGGCTCAGGTGTTCCAGCAGACCGTCCATCTTGCGGGTGTAACCGACCGGCTGGCTGAAGTAGGAGCCGACCCGGTCGCGCAGGTTCTTGGCCTTGCCGACGTAGATGACGTGGTCGTAGCGGTCGTGCATCAGGTAGACGCCCGGCAGCTTCGGGATGTCCCTCAGCAGGCCGCGATCGAGTTGCGTGCGGCCCCGCCCGATGCTCTCCCTCGCTCGCCGGGCGGCGGAGTTGGCGATCGCCTTGACGATGTCGATGTCCGACACACCGGCGTTTCGGGCGCGTTCGACCAGCAGGATCGCCACCTTCCCGCAGAGCTCCGCATCGACATCGGCGCGGTGCAGGTCGCGGCTGGGGATGCCCAGCGCCTTGGCGACCCGGTCGAGACTCGGCTTGCGGACGCCCGGCAGGAGCCGCATCGCCAGTCCAACCGTGTCGATCCGCTCGTTGGCGAACGGCTGGCGCCCGGCTCGCCTAAGTTCCGCGTCGAGGAAGCCGAGATCGAAGCCGACGTTATGCCCGGCGATCACGGACGCGCCGACGAAGGCGACCAGATCATCGGCGATCGCCTCGAACTCCGGCTGGTCGGCGAGGTCGGCGTCATGGATCCCGGTCAGGGCGATGATCGCCTTGGGGATGCGCTTGTGCGGGTTGACGAGCGTAGCGAAGCGGCCGACCTCCAGCCCGTCCCGGAATCGGACAGCCCCGATCTCGATCACGCGCTGATTCACTGGCCGGAGCCCGGTCGTCTCGACGTCGATCGCAACGAACTCCCGTAGAAGTGGCCCGTTGTCCACCCGAGGCAACTCGGCGAGGTCGGCGACGACCCAGTAGCCGTCGACCCGAAGCGAGAGGTCCGGACAGGGAGCCAGCGCATTTCGCAGTAGTGGCCGCCACATCATGACGTGGCCGCGGTTGCCGAAGACGTGGACGATCAGTAGATCCTCGTGGACGGCGCCACCCTTGCCGCGGATGAACGCCAGGGCGCGCTCGATCAGACTGCTGTAGCTGGATGGCGCGACCGGCTGCTCAGTCTCCGCCGCTGCCTCGTCGGTTGTGCTCGTCCACTCGATGGACACAGGGACCTCGGTGCCGCCTGCGGGCGACCGTCGGACGCGGTTCGGCTATCGCAGATCAGGTGTTCGCGTATAGCCTACCCTGTCCGGACAGTCTGGCGCCGTTCTCGCAACGGACGATCGCTACCAGCCGGGGTCGATCTCGACGACCTGTGGGACGACGACCGGCCGGCGGCGGGACGACCGCCCGAGGAACGACAGCGTCAGTTCCCGGATCCGCCGGTTGAGCAGCCCGGGGTTGCCGGCCGCGGAGATGTCGCCCTCGCCGAGCGAGGCCACGAGATGGTCGCGGATTCCCTGCAACGTCGACTTGTTGTTCTGCACGTCGACGACGCCGCGCGACGTGACGTCCGGGCCGCCGACGATCCGGCCCGTCTGCGGGTCGACCGCGACCGAGACGATGATGACGCCGTCACTGGACAGGTAGCGCCGATCGCGGAGGGTCTGCTCCGGCACGGCGTCGGCCCGCTTGTTGTCGAGGTAGACGCTGCCGGTCTCGACCTTGCCGTTGATCCGAATGGTCTCCGCGGTGATCTCGATCACCTCGCCAGTCGAAGTGAAGGTGATGTCCTCGGTCCTGAGCCCCCACTCGACGGCCAGATCACCGTAGAGCGCCATGTGGCGGGCCTCGCCGTGAGAGGGGATGACGTGCTTCGGCCGGGTCAGGTCCAGCATGGTCCGAAGGTCTTCCTTGCTGCCGTGGCCGGAGACGTGGACGAGCGCCCGCTGCGGGTAGAGGACGTCGGCGCCGAGGATGAAGAGTCGGTCGATGATCCGGAAGACGGCCGTCTCGTTGCCAGGGATCGGGCTGGCCGAGACGACGACGGTGTCCTGGTCGTGGACCTTGATGTCGCGGTGCTCGCCGTTGGCAATCCGGGCCAGGACGGCCATCGGCTCACCCTGGCTGCCGGTCACGACGAAGATGACGCGATGATCGGGCAGGTTGGACGCGTCCCTGGCGCTGATCAGGACGCGGTTGGGGTCCCTGAGGAAGCCGAGCTCCTTCGCCATCGCGACGTTGCGCTCGAGGCTGCGCCCGAAGACGGCCACATTGCGGCCGTGCTTGCCGGCGACGTCGATCAACTGCTGGACCCGGGAGATCAGCGAGGCGAACGTCGCGACGATGACGCGGCCGGGAGCCTCCAGCACCACCCGATCGAACGTCTCGCCGACGACCCGCTCGGAGGGCGTCATGCCGGGCGACTCGACGTGAACGCAGTCCGAGATCAGCAGGCGGACACCCCGGTCGCCGAACGACTGGAGACGCTGGAAGTCGGCCGGGCGGTTGTCGACGGGTGTCGGGTCGAACTTGAAGTCGCCGGTGAAGACGAGTAGCCCGGCCGGGGTGTCGATCCCGAAGCCGCAGGCGTCCGGGATGCTGTGACAGACCCGGAACGGCGTCACGCTGAAGACACCGGCCCGGATCGGATGGTCGTCGTCGGGGTCGAACTCGACGATCTCGCTCCGGTCGAGGACGTGGACTTCGTCCAGCTTGACCGCGATCAGCGCCGCGGTCAGCCGGGAGGCATGGACGGGAGCGTGCAGCTCGGGGAGCAGGAAGGGCAGGGCGCCAATGTGGTCCTCGTGACCATGCGTGATGAAGATGCCACGAATGCGGTCCCGGTTCTTGCGCAGCCAGGCGATGTCCGGCAGGACGACCTCAACGCCGGGCTGCTCCAGTTCCGGGAAGCCAATCCCGCAGTCGATTACGATGATATCGTTGCCACACTCCAGCGCCGCGATGTTCTTTCCGACCTCGTGAAGTCCACCGAGGAACACCAACCTGACCGTGTTCGGTCCACCCTGAGTCGCCATTCCGCCTCTCCCATTCATTGCCGGCTAGAAGAGGCGCATCTGCTCCTGCTTCGGTCCGCTCCGCTCGTTTTCGATTTCGGCCTTCTCGTCGCGCTCGGCCAGAATCTTCGGCAGCCGGGCAAAATCGTCCTCGATCGTACTCCGGAGCGCCGCCTGGTGCAGGGCGGCGGCGGGATGGTACATCGGCACGATCAGCCGCTTGCCGTCCACACGGGGTTCACCATGGATCTTGCTGATTCGCTCGTTCTGGAACCAGCGCTGCATGGAGAAACGACCCAGCGTCACGACCACGTCCGGGTCGATCAGTTCCAGTTGGGCATCGAGGTAGGCCGAGCAAGCGGCGATCTCGTCCGGCATCGGATCGCGATTACCGGGTGGGCGACACTTGACGACGTTTGTGATGAAGACGTCCTCGCGGGTCAGCCCCGCCTTGCCGAGCAGTTCACCAAGGAACTTGCCGGAGTTGCCGATGAACGGCCGGCCCTGCTGGTCCTCGTGGTAGCCCGGCCCCTCGCCAATCAGCATGATCCGGGCGTTGTACTTGCCCTCACCCGGGACCGCGTGCGTCCGCGACCGGCAGAGCTCGCAGGCCGTACAACCCTTGATCTGGTTCGCGATAGAATCGAGCGTTCGCTCGTCGGATTCATCTGAGCCCGTCGTCTCATCAGTCATTGCTTCGCGCATCTCCTGCCTTGTCGGGTACCGGTTTCGCACCTTCGCTGCCAGCAAGCCGTCATTCGGACTGACGAGCCGGACCGTCTCTCCTCCGATCAACCCCCATTCATAGAACCCAGCGTCTCAACGCGCAAGGAGTCACATGAACCCGCCCGAACGCTGGCTTGCCTGGTTACGCGTACGGTTCCCCGGTCTCAGCCTGGCTGTCAGCCTCGCGGTTCTGGCATGGCTGGCCGCTTTGGGACTGCGTGCCGCCGGGATCAACGTCGTCGAGGCCCTCGTTCTGGCCCTCGTCGCCGGAATGGTCATCCGGCTCCGATGGCGGCCACCTGTTCCCTTCGAGCCAGGTCTTGCCTTCGCCAGCAAGGGGTTGCTCGAACTGGCGATCGTCCTGCTCGGAGCGTCGCTCAGCTTCACCGACCTCGGGAGCGCCGGCCTGAGGCTGATCGGCTATGTTCTGGTAACGGTCGGGCTCGTTCTGGGGCTGGGACTCGTTCTGGGCGAGCGTCTCGGGCTTGGCCAGCGTCTGTCGGCGCTGGTGGCGGTCGGCAACGCGATCTGCGGGAACTCGGCGATCGCCGCTATCGCGCCGGTCCTGCGGGCGACGCGACAGGAGATCGCCAGCGCGATCGCGCTGACCGCCGCCCTGAGCGTCGGCGTCGTGCTGCTCCTGCCTCTGACGGCGCCGCTGTTCGGACTGTCGAACGCGGAGTATGGCGTGCTGGCCGGATTGACCGTCTACGCCGTCCCGCAGGTCGTTGCCGCGTCGTTCGCCGTCAGCACCGAGAGCGGCGACATCGGATCGCTGGTCAAGCTGCTCCGCGTTCTCATGATCGGACCGGTCGTCGCGGGCGCGGCCTGGCTCGTAGCTCGATCGGCGGTCAGCCAGGCCAGCGGGGCAGCTCCGTCCGCCACTGCCGTCCCCCGGTTCCGGCTGGCGAACGCCGTTCCCTGGTTCGTGACCGGCTTCCTGATCTTCGCCGTGCTCCGGACGGTCGGGCTGATTCCCGAGTCGGTCGGCAACGGCGTCCGGGAGGTGAGCCGGTCGATGACGATCGTCGCGATGGCGGCGCTCGGACTGACGGTCGACCTGTCAAGCGTTCGGCGAAGCGGCCGCGCGGTCGCGATGCTGGTCCTGCTGCTGACCGGCCTGAGCGTCACGCTGGGGCTGCTGCTCATCAAGGTCTTTGGCGTCTGATCCGCACGAATGGCGAGGGATCGAGGGTCCCGTCTGCTACTCTGTCCTGGTTCAGGATTCGATCAGTCGCCAGCGGACGACCCGGCAGCGTCGCCCTGCCCGGCCATGAGGCACTGCACCAGAGAGGTCATCAGCATGAGTAGTGGCTACACCCTGGCGACCCGAGAGGACGACCCGATCCACACCGTTCGGACCATCGCCCGGCTCGCCCAGATGGTGATCGAGTTGCGCAATGAGTACGTCACCAGCCCGAAGCCCGAAACTCTGCGACAGATCGAGCAGCGGCTGGACGACATTCAGGAACAACGCGAGATTCTGCGGCAAAAGATCGCTCACGCCATCGAGGAGTAGCCTCGGATCAGGTCGCAGCTGCAATCGGTCAGGACGAAGGGACCGCCGTTGTTCCTGGCTTGACCAGCGGAACGCCGCTGGCGCAGAGAGGGCAGTCCGCCGGCTCCCAGGTCTCGATGTCCACCGTTGCCAGCGCCGCCAGTGGGACGCCGAAGTCCACTTTCCCGCCGCTCCGGTCGACGATGACGCCGACGGCGACGACCTCGACCGGGTAGGGGGAAAGCGCCGCCAGGGTCTCCCGCATCGAACCGCCACGGGTCAGGATGTCGTCAACGACGAGCACGCGGCTGCCCGGCTCGAAGACGGTGCTTCTCCGGATCTCACGGGCCGTTCCGCTATCCGACGCCCGCTCGGCGTAGGCCGCGGCGATGTCGAGTTGCCGGGCGACTTCGAAGGCAAGCAGAATCCCGCCGGTCGTCGGCCCGACGACGACATCGATGCGCTCGTCGCGGAAGCGATTGGCGAACTCCTCGCAGAGCTGGCTGGTCAGGGCGGGCTGCCGCAACAGGTGGAACTTCTCCATGTACTGGGCCGAGTGGCGACCCGACGAGAGCAGGAAGTGCCCGTCGAGCAGGGCGCCGCTCTCCTCGAAGAGCCGCATGACCGTTTTCTGGGCCGACTGCATACCGGAGTCTTCTCCTGGGGCTGACTACCGCTCGCACGGTTCTCGTTGTGCCCAACCGTAGCACGTTGGATTGTCCTCACGTTGGCGAGTGCTCGAGCGTCGCGGCCTGCCAGAGTTCGCGCATCTCGGGACTGGTCGCGAGGAGGTGATTGAGCGGGCCCGTGGCTTCGATCCGACCATCCTTGATGACGATGATCTGGTTGGCCCGAAGGAGTGCGGCGCGACGATGAGAGACCGCGAGGTACGTCGCACTTCGTCGGACACGGAGCCCGTGCCACAGGGCTCGCTCCGTCTCCGCGTCGAGCGCGCTGGAGACATCGTCGATCACCATGAGATCGCTCTCCCGGGCCAGCATCCGGGCGACGGCAGCGCGTTGGACCTGTCCGCCTGACAACATGACGCCCCGCGTACCGACCCTGGTCTCGAGTCCGAGCGGGAGGGCTGCGAGGTCACGCGCGAGCATCGATCCGCGAATCGCCCGGTCAAGGAGCGCGGGATCATCGGACAGTCCAAGCAGGATGTTCTGCCGCAGTGTGTCGCTGAAAAGCCTCGGCGTCTGGGCGGTGTACGCCGCCCGTGGTGGCGTGAAGAAGGCCGCCGGGTCGTCGACGAGCGTCCCGTTCCAGCGAACATCGCCCGCTTCCCGGGGGAGTAAGCCGAGAAACGTGCGCAGCAGCGTCGTCTTGCCGGATCCCACCCGGCCCGTGACGACGGTGAGCGTCCCTCGCGGCAGGGACAGGTCGATGCCGTCGATTCCCCGTCCGCTGCCGGGGTAGTGGAACGCGAGGTTCGTCGCGGTGACGATTCGCAATGGCTGGGACGGCGAGTCTTCGGTCGGATGGCCATCGGGCAGCGGACCCTGGAGATGAAGAGTTGCGGGAGCGGTGAGCGCATCAGCCGGCGCGCCATCCGTCAGGATCCCGAGGCGGTCGAACGCCACGGCGGTCCGTCTGAGCTCGGCGAAATACCGGCCGACGGTTGCGGTGAATCTCGTGATGATCGCGAGGTAGGAGATGAAGAGGACGAACTCTCCAACGGTCATCTCGTCCGCGCGGAGCCGGCTCGCGGCGAGCAGCATGACGAGCCCCATGCCGATCCCGCTGAGGTTACTGGTAATCGCGTCCAGCAGCTGGGTCGCCACCCGGTCCCTGATGGTCAGGTCTCGTCGCCGCCGGTTGAGCCGGCCGAGGTGTGCGACCGCCCACCGCTCGGCTCCCGCGGCGCGGAGGGTCTCGACCGCCGTCAGCATGTCGCCGATCGCGCCGGAGACATCGCTGGTGGCCTGACTGCTCGCGATGCGGTAGCGTCCGAGTCTTGCCCGCGCCCGTTGTCCGGCGACGATGACCAGGATGAGCGGAACGAACACCACCAGGGTGATCATCGCGTCGGTGGAGATCAGGATGGCGAGGGCGACGACGGCGACCACGGCCTCGCCAGCGATCTCGTCGGTCCAGTCCAGGTTGTCTTCCACCAGGTCGACGTCGTCGCGAAAGCGATTGATCGTGTCGCCGATCCCGAACGGAAGGGGCAGGGCGCCCGGCCGGTCGAGGAGACTGGTGAGGAGGTTCTTCCGCAGCAACGCGCTCGCGATGAAGCGGAGCATGATCTCGACGTATCCGGCGACCATCCAGAGCACCGTCTGGCCAACGGCGAGGACGATCAGCAGGGTGATCGTCCCAATCGTGTCGAACGGGATCGTTCCGGTCCCGGTCAGGCCGTCGAAGAACCACTGGGCGATGAGGCCCGGCAGCAACGCGGAGAGATTCAACAGCCCCCAGAGCAAGGCGTGGGCAACGCTGTAGCCGCGAACGAAGCGGGACATCCGCCAGAACGAGCGTCCCGTCGACTGCGAGGTCATACCACGACTCCCCCCTGATCGTGCCGCAGCAGCGCCGCGAAGCGGGAGGCGTCATCGGCGAGGAGGGCGGACCGGCTGCCGTGCTCCAGCATCGCGCCGTCCTCCAGGATGAGGATGTCGTCGACCAGATCGAAGGTCGAGAGCCGGTGGGCGACGACGATTCCCGTCCGGCCAGCGAGCAGGCGGGCGAGCGCCTGATGCACCAGCCGCTCGGTCGCGCGGTCGAGCTTCGAGGAGGGTTCGTCCAGGATGACGACATCCGGCTGGCGCAGGAGCAGGCGAGCGCAGGCGAGGAGCTGGGTCTGTCCGGCGGACAGTCCGCTGCCGGCAGCGCCGAGGACGGTATCGAGGCCGTCCGGCAGGCCCTCCAGCCACCGTCCCATGCCGACCGAGGCGAGCACATCGACCAGGCAGTCGTCCGGCACGCCGGCGTCGAAGAGCGTCAGATTGTCGCGAAGGCTGGCGTTGAACAAGTGAGCCTCCTGCGTCAGCAGGCCGACGCGGGAGCGGACCGCGGCGACGGGAACCGTTCGTACGTCGACACCACCTAGCCGGACGGTGCCCTGGACGGGATCGTAGAAGCGGGGAAGCAGGCGGGTCAGCGTGGTCTTGCCGCTCCCCGTCCGGCCGAGGACGCCGAGGACGCGACCCGCCGGAAGGTGCAGCGAGACGCCTTCCAGGACCGGTGTGCCGGGTTCGTAGCCGAACGAGACGTGCTCAAGGTCGATCGAGAGCGGTCCCGCCGGCAGCCGATCGTCCGGACCATCGCTCAGGCGGATCTGCTGGTCGAACAACGCCGCGACCCGGCCGAGGCTGGCGCCGGCCTGCTGGAGGTCCTGCACCTCGTTCCGGATCTGTTCCGTCGGTTGGCGCAACATCTCCGTGTAGCGGAACACCAGGAAGGCCGCGCCGACCGTGAGCGAGCCGTCCCGGTACAGCATGCCGCTCAGGGCGAGGGCGAACGCCGTTCCCAACCCGAAGACACCCGTGACCGAGGCGACCATCGCGTAGCCACGAATCTGGGCCCGCATGCGCGTCGCGAGCCAGTCGCGCATCAGCCCGGTCCAGCGACTCAGCACGAAGGCCCTCGCCCGGCTCGCACGCACGTCCTCCAGCCCCGCGAGGTACTCGCCGAGGAAGCCATAGATGTCGGCGGCCGCCTGTCGCTCGGCCGCGGAGTAAGGCGTGGCCCGGGCTCGCAGCCAGAGGACGGAGATCAGGGCGGTCGCGACGAAGATCGTCAGGCCCACTCCGATCCGCCACTCGAGGACGTAGAGCAGGACCAGGACGCCGACGATCAGAACGGCATTGCCGATGATGTAGACGGCGAACCGTGAGAAGAACCGGGCGAGCGTCCCGATATCGCCGTCGACGCGTTCGATCAACTCGCCGGGCGTGTGGGCGTTATGGAACGCGGCGTCCAGATTAAGCAGGTGGGCGGCGAGATCCTCGCGCAGGGAATTGGTGGCGCCCCATGTGACCCGCTCGGCCACCCACGTCTCCGCGATCGCGATGCTCTGACCGACGAGCGCGAGAGCGACCGTAAGCAGGGCCAGGGCGATCAGCGTCACGCTGGCAGCTCCGCCGATGGCCCGGTCGATGAACCGGGCGGCGATGAGCGGTGTGGCGAGCTGGATGGAGATGGTACCGGCCAGGATGACCGCCAGGGCGAGGACGTCCCGGCGAAAGGGCCGCAGGTAGTGAACGAGCAGGTGCCAGTCGAGGCGAGACGATGGTCCGGTTGACGACATACGGGCGGAACCCCTTGCTGCGTGCGACACGGAACGAGCCCCACGGGATGACCCGAGGGGAGATCGTCATGCGTACGCACACGGGAGAGGTCCGTCCAGGAGACAGGGAACGAGAGCCCGGGTCGCCGGGACTGGCGATGCCCGGCGTCACCCAGGGGAGCGGAGAGATGCCTAGATGAGAGGAGCGGAGTCCGTCTTCCGTGTACGAAGATCAGTCGTCAAGGTCATGGAATGCTTCCTCGGGTCGAACACAGAGCGCCGCTCGTTCTGGGCGGCCACCGTTGGCCTGCTCCGACCCTATCAGGTCCGGGGGCGCCGCGTCAATCGTTCCCGCCGCTCGAGACGGTTACGATGCGCCGCTGGCGAGCGCGAATCCAAACTCGTCCGTCCGGCCGCGGCGGGCAGGCATTCCATTCGGGAGTGCGGCGCCGACCACCTCGGCGAGGCGCTGGCAGCCCTGACCGTCCAGCCACCGATCGAGCTCATCGACGATGGCGAGCATCCGGCCGGGCTGGGCGAAGAACCCGGTTCCGACCTGAATCGCGCTGGCTCCAGCCATGAGGAATTCCAGCGCGTCGTCGAGGCCCATGATCCCGCCCAGACCGACGACCGGAATCCCGACGACCTGGGCGACCTGCCAGGTCATCCGGACGGCGACCGGCTTGATCGCCGGGCCGGAGAGGCCGCCGGTGCCGTTAGCGAGGACCGGACGACGCCGGCGGACGTCGATGCTCAACCCGACCAGCGTGTTGATCAGGCTGACCGCGTCGGCTCCGCCCTCCTGAACCGCGAGGGCGATCCCGGCAATGTCGGTCGCGCCGGGACTGAGCTTGACGATGATCGGCAGGGTCGTCGCGGCCCGGACGGCCGCCGTCACCTCGCGGCTCATCGCGGCGTCCCAGCCGAAGCAGAAGCCGCCGGCGTTGATGTTCGGGCAGGAGATGTTGACCTCCAGCGCCGCGATCCCGGGAACCTCATCGAGCTGCCGGGCCATGCTGGCGAAGTCCTCGACCGTCTCGGCCGAGATGTTGACGATCGCCGGGACCGCCCACGACTCCCAGAGCGGCGGGTACTTGCGGATGAAGGCCCGCAGGCCAGGGTTCTGGAGCCCGATCGCGTTGAGCATGCCGCCCGGCGTCTCGGTGATGCGCGGCATCGGGTTCCCGGAGCGCGGCTCGGGCGTGATGCCCTTGGAGACGAAGGCGCCCAGCTTCTGGATATCGATCGTTCCCTGGTATTCCTGCCCGTAGCCGAAGCAGCCTGAGGCGGCGATGACCGGATTGGCGAGGAGCAACTCGCGGGGATTGTCCGGGGCGAGGTCGACGGTGAGATCAGCCACCAGCTCGCCGCCTTTCGCACGCTCGCGTCCACGTCACCTGTGGCGTCACCAGACGATCTCCTCGACCGGGAAGACCGGCCCGGTCACGCACGAGGTCTGCATCCCGTGGCGCGTGTCGATCACGCAGCCCAGGCAGGCGCCGACCCCGCAGGCCATCGACCGCTCGACCGAGACCTGGACGCTCGGCCGCCGTCCGACGCGGTTGAGCCTGATGACGTTGGCGAGCGACCGGAGCATCGGGTCCGGGCCGCAGGCGAAGACCTGATCGGCCCACTGGAGGTAGCCCGGAACGAGGTCCGTCACGAACCCACCGTAGCCCTGGGAGCCGTCATCGGTCGCGACGACGTATTCCACCTCCGCGGGTAACCGGCCGGCCGAGAGGAGCGTGTCGCCCGTGGAGGCGCCCATCAGCAGCGTCACGCTCTGCCCGCGGGCCAGCGCCTCGTCGCTGAGATGAACGAGCGGGGCGATCCCGACGCCCCCAGCGACCATCAGGAGCCGGTCCGACCGGGTCGAAACCTCGAAGTGGTTGCCGAGCGGACCCATGATGTCGAGCGTCTCACCGGCCGTTCGGCCGGCGAGCCACTGGCTGCCGCGCCCGAACGGCCGGACCAGCAGCGTCATGGTGTCGTTCCCGCCGTCGACCCGGAAGAAGGAGTACGGCCGCCGGAGCAACGGGTCGAGCGAGAGGGCGTCGCGGCAGAGGACGTTGACGAACTGCCCCGGTCGGAGCCGGTGGCCGAGTCCGGCCGGCAGGCCGAGCGTCAGCAGCGTGCAGTCGCTCATCTCCCTGACGACGGAGACGATGGTCGCCATGAACTCGCGGTTGCCGGTGCTCCGGGTATCCGGTTCCTGCGTCGTGGGCCCTTGCGTGATGGTCGTCTCCTCGCTCATCGGTGCTCGACGCTTTCCATGGTAGGGGTGGGGCATGCCCCACCCGTGCCGCCGCGGCGGCCATCGCCCCTCAGGGTGATCACGGGCGCCACCACCGGACCGTTACCGACGAGATAGTCGAGACCCCGACGACCGGGACCGCCGCGCGGTGTGGCGCCTGACGGCGCGGCAGCGAAGCGAGCAGGGCCAGCGTAGCGCGAGCCAAGTCCCTACGTCGACGGCATCCGACCCGCGCACATACCTACCAGGTTCAGTCCGATCCGACATCGCTTCGCTCCTAGTATCCGATATCGGCCCGGCGGTAGGTCGCCGCCGGCTGGATCGAGTAGGTCGCGTTGTTGCGCCGCATCGCCCGCACCATCGCCCGGGCCGTGTCGAGCGAGGTGATGCACGGGATCCCGCGCTCGACCGCCGCTCGCCGGATCTGGAGACCGTCGAGGACTTCCTTGTCAGCTCGCCCCGGCGTGTTGATCACCCCCGCGACCGTCCGCTGGAGAATCAGGTCGAGGACGTCGGGCTTGCCCCGGCCGATCCGCTTGGTCGCCATCTGGACCGGAAGCCCGTTGCGCTCCAGAAAGGCGGCCGTCCCCTCGGTCGCGTAGAGCCGGTGCCCAAGCCGGACCAGCGCGTCGACCATCGTCAGGGCATCGGCCTTGTCCTCGTCGGCCAGCGAAAGCAGGATCGACGACTCCCTCGGCAAGGCCAGTCCGGCGGCCATCAGCGCCTTGTAGAAGGCGGGCTCGAACGAGCGGTCGATCCCCATGACCTCGCCGGTGCTCTTCATCTCCGGCCCGAGGTGGACCTCGACCCCGCGCAGCTTCGCCATCGAGAAGACCGGCGCCTTGACCGCGACCAGCGGCTGCCGCGGCCAGAGACCGCCTTCATACCCCTGCTCCCGCAACGATCTGCCGAGCAGGATGTTGGTGGCGAGCCGGACCATCGGCACGCCGGTCGCCTTGCTCATGAACGGCACCGTTCGGGAAGAGCGGGGGTTGACCTCGAGGACGAAGACCCGACCGCTCTGGATGACGAACTGGATGTTGATGATGCCCTGCGCCTTCAGGCCGAGGGCGATCCGGGTGGTGTGGTCGACGATCGTCTCGATCTCGGCGGGGTAGACGTTCTGGGCCGGGTAGACGGCGAACGAGTCGCCGGAGTGGACGCCGGCCCGCTCGATGTGCTCCATGATGCCCGGAATCAGGACCGTCTCGCCGTCGCTGATCGCGTCGACCTCGATCTCCCGCCCGAGCAGGTACTTGTCGACCAGGATCGGATGCTCCGTGCTGAAGCTGGCGTTGGTCCTGACGTAACGTGAGAGTTGATCGGCGCTGTAGACCACTTCCATCGCCCGGCCGCCCAGGACGTAGCTCGGCCGGACGAGGACCGGGTAGCCGATCCGGTCGGCCACCGCCTGGGCGTCGCCGAGACTCGTCACCGTCGCGCCAAGGGGCTGCGGGATGTCGAGGTCGCGGAGGAAGGCGCCGAACCGGTCGCGGTCCTCGGCGAGGTCGATCGAGTCCAGCGAGGAGCCCATGATCGGCGCCCCGGCCCGGGAGAGGGGGCCGGCGAGATTGATCGCCGTCTGGCCGCCGAACTGGACGATGACCGGCGGCATCCCGTCGCCACCGCTGTCCGGCTGCCGCTCGTGCCGGGCGATCTCGCCGACGCTCTCGGCGTCGAGGGGTTCGAAGTAGAGCCGGTCGCTGGCGTCGAAGTCAGTCGAGACCGTTTCGGGGTTGCTGTTGACCATGATAGAGGCGACGCCGGCCTCGTGCAGCGTCCGGGCGGCCTGAACCGAGCAGTAGTCGAACTCGATTCCCTGGCCGATCCGGATCGGACCGGAGCCGACGACGATCGCCCGACGCCCGGTCAGCGGCGTCGCCTCGTCCTCCTGCTCGTAGGTGGAGTAGAAATAGGGCGTCCTGGCGGCGAACTCGGCGGCACAGGTGTCAACCATCTTGTAGACCGGCACCATGTCCAGCCTGTAGCGCTGGTTGGCGACATCGGACTCGTCGGTCCCGGCCAGGGCGGCGATCTGCCGGTCGCTGAAGCCGGCCCGCTTCGCCCGCCAGAGCCGATCAGGGTCATGCCTGACCCCGCCGGTGAGCTCGCGTTCCATCGTCACCAGTCCAGCGAGCTTGTCGAGGAACCAGTGGTCGATTTTGCTGAGGTCGTGAATCCGGGCGGAGGTCCAGTCCTGTCGGAGCGCCGCCATGATGGCCCAGAGCCGCAGATCGTTCGGTCGCTGGATCAGGTCGGTCAGGATGTGCCCGGCGTCGGGTCCCGACCAGGCCGGCTCCTCCCAGCTGAGGTCCTTGGCCGTGGTCTCCAGCGAGCGGACGGCCTTCTGGATCGCGCCCTCGAAGGAGCGGTCGATCGCCATGACCTCGCCGGTCGCCTTCATCTGGGTGCTGATCGTCCGGTCGGCGCTGGTGAACTTGTCGAACGGCCAGCGCGGAATCTTGGCGACGACGTAGTCGAGCGCGGGCTCGAAGGCGGCCGTCGTCTCTCCCGTGACGGCGTTGCGGAGCTCGTCCAGCCGGCGTCCGATCGCGATCTTGGCCGAGACCCGGGCAATCGGGTAGCCGGTCGCCTTCGACGCCAGTGCCGAGGAGCGCGAGACCCGCGGGTTGACCTCGATGACCGAGTAAGCCGACGACTCCGGGTCGAGGGCGTACTGGACGTTGCAGCCGCCCTCGATCCCGAGCGCCCGGATGATCCTGAGGGCCGACGAGCGCAGCATCTGGTACTCGCCATCGGTGAGCGTCTGCGACGGGGCGACGACGATGCTGTCGCCGGTGTGGACCCCCATCGGGTCGAGGTTCTCCATGTTGCAGATCGTGATGCAGGTGTCGGCCGCGTCCCGGATGACCTCGTACTCGATCTCCTTCCAGCCAAGCAGCGAGCGCTCGAGCAGGACCTGACCGATCGGCGAGGCGTCGATCCCGGACCGGACGATCTCATCCAGCTGCCGCGGGGTGAAGGCGACGCCGCCGCCGGTCCCACCGAGCGTGAAGGCCGGCCGGATGACGAGCGGCAGGGGGACCTCGCGGGCGAAGTCGCGGGCCTGCTGCAGCGTGGTGACGATCGCACTCGGGACGCTGGGCTCGCCGATCTCGGCGAGGAGATCCTTGAAGAGCGAGCGGTCCTCGGCCTTCTGGATCGCCGCCAGCGGGGTGCCGAGCAAGCGGACGCCGTACTCCTCCAGGATGCCCAGGTTCGCGACCTCGACCGCCAGGTTCAGGCCGGTCTGACCGCCGAGGGTCGGCAGCAGCCCGTCCGGGCGCTCCCGCTGGATGATCCGGCGGATGACGGCCGGGACGAGCGGCTCGATGTAGACGGCGTCGGCAACGTCCTCGTCGGTCATGATCGTGGCCGGGTTGGAGTTGACGAGGATGACGCGGATGCCCTCCTCACGAAGGGAGCGGCAGGCCTGGGTGCCGGCGTAGTCGAACTCGGCGGCCTGGCCGATCACGATCGGCCCGGAGCCGATCACCAGGACGCTTCTGACGGGCGGATGGTCGGCAACCTTCGGGGTGGGGGCGAGGATGTCGGTCTGGCTACTGGTCACGCGCTGGCCTCCGGGGTGATGTGCTTGCGGTCGCGGACCGTCGCGAGGAACTGGTCGAACAGGCCGCCGTTGTCCAGCGGGCCGGGCGCGGCCTCGGGGTGGAACTGGACCGAGAGGACCGGCCGGGTGGCATGGCTCAGGCCCTCAACCGAGCCGTCGTTGAGATTGACGATGGCGACCGTCCAGCCGTCGCCGGCCGGGATCGTGCCGGTCTCGACCCGGAAGCCGTGGTTCTGGGCCGTGATCGAGACCCGGCCGGTCAGGGCGTTGCGGACCGGGTGGTTGCCGCCGCGGTGGCCGAACTTGAGCTTGGTCGTTTCGGCGCCAATAGCCCGAGCGAGGAGCTGGTGGCCGAGGCAGATCCCGAAGTAGGGGGTGTCGCTGGCAAGGAGTGACTCGACCACATCGAGGCCGTCGTCCAGGTTGGCCGGGTCGCCGGGACCGGGCGAGACGATCACGCCATCCGGCTCGAGCGCCGCGATGTCGGCGGGTGAGGACCCATACGGGACGACCGTTACCCTGGCGCCGCGCTCCAGCAGGGCCCGGATAATGTTCCGCTTGACGCCGCAGTCGAGTACGACGATGTGCGGGCCGTCATTCGGTCCGAACCGCTCGGCGGTCGTGACCTTGACCTGGTCGACGACGGCCTCCTCGCCGGGGAGCGGGGCGTTTCGGGCACGCTCGACAAGCTCGTCATCGGTCAGTCCGGACCGGTCGCTGACGATCACCGCCCGGATGTCGCCCGACGTTCGGATGTGCCGGGTCAGGGCGCGGGTGTCGATCCCGGCGATGGCCGGGATCTCCCAGCGGCGAAGGTAGCCGTCGATCGTCCCCTCGGACTGGTAGTGGCTCGGCGTCGCGGCGTGTTCGCGGACGATCAGGCCGTTGATCCAGGGGCGGCGCGACTGGTCATCGTGGCCGTTGACGCCGTAGTTGCCGATCAGCGGGTAGGTCATGCAGACGAGCTGACCGCGGAACGACGGGTCGGTGCAGACCTCCTGATAGCCGGTCATCGTGGTCGTGAAGACGGCCTCGCCGGCCGCGTCGGAGTCGGCGCCGAAGGGTGTTCCGCCGAAGATCGTGCCGTCGGCCAGCACGAGGGCGGCCGTAGTTGGCGGTTGGTACGTCATGCCTGCATCTTCTCCCGCTGACGGTGTTGGGTCACTCGGGTTGCCTTGCGGAGCTTCTGGTCGCGAGGGTTGGTCGTCACAGGCGGTGTCGCTCGATACCGTCGACGAGCGTGAGTGTCGCCCGGCCCCGGACTGTCGTCCCCTGGAGGGGCGTGTTGATGCTCTTCGTCCGCAGCGTATCTCGCCCGACAACCCATTCACGGTGCGGGTCGATGAGCGTTACGTCGGCCGGGCTGCCCGGCCGGAGCGAGCCACCGGTCATTCCGAACAGCCGCGCCGGCTCCGTGCTCAGGCGGCGGATCACGTCGCCCAGCCGGAGATTCCCGGCCCGGACCAGGCCGAGCAGAATCGGCAGGGCCAGTTCCAGGCCGCTCATCCCCATCGGCGCGTCGGCGAAGGGCCGGGCCTTCTCGTCCTCGGCGTGAGGGGCGTGGTCGGTCGCGAAGATGTCGAACGTGCCGCGATCGAGGTGAGCGAGCAGGGCGGCGGTGTCGGCTGGGGTTCGCAGGGGCGGGTTGACCTTGGCCAGACCGTCCGGCACCGCGACGTCACGCCGGCCGGGAGGGTAGTCGGTGTGCAGGAGGGTCCCGTCGCCCGCGACCCAGGCGTCGGTCATCGTCAGGTGGTGCGGCATCACTTCTGCCGTCACCCTCCCGCCCGACCGCCGACCAGCCAGGACGAGGTCCGCCCCGGCGCCGGTGCTGACGTGGAGGACATGCAGCCAGCCGCCGGTCCGCCGGGCCAGCATGATGTCGCGGGCGATGATGATCTCCTCGGCCTCGGGCGGAATACCGGTCAGACCAAGCCGGGCGGAGACCTCGCCCTCGTGCATTGAGCCGTGGGCCAGCGCCTTGTCCTCGCAGTGGACCATGATCGGCCGTCCCGTCTCCCTAGAGGCACGCAGGGCCGTTCGCATCAGCTCGCTATCGGCGGTCGTGTCGCCATCATCGGAGAAACCGATCGCCCCGGCGGCGGCGAGAGCGGCGAAGTCGACCGCTTCCTCGCCTGTTCGTCCCCGGCTGATCGTCGCGATCGGGTAGACCCGAACGCCCCCTGTTGCTCGGGCATCGGCGAGCAGCTCAGCGACGATCTCCGGGCGATCGATCGCCGGGACGGTGTTCGGCATCGTCGCGATGGCCGTGAAGCCACCGGCTGCCGCCGCCGCGGTTCCGGTGGCCATCGTCTCCTTGCGCTCCTGACCAGGGACCCGGAGATGGACGTGGGCGTCGATCAGGCCGGGACTGACGATCAGGCCGGACGCGTCGACCTCCTGCTCCCTGTTCGCCCTGAGTGACTCGCCGGCTGAACCGATCTCGCTGATGGAGCCATCGGTGATGCGGAGGTCCGCGACGATGTCGATGCCGGAGCCTGGGTCGATGACCCGGCCGCGCCGGATCAGCCAGGATGCATCAGCCACGCTCTGGTCGCTCCTTGCCTGTGTCGCTCGATGACGACGTGCGGTGATTGTCGCCCTGGATAGTGCCGTGGGCGCCGGGCAAAAAAAACGCCCGTCGGTCCCGGAAGGACCGCGAGGCGCCGAACGCCGGAAGGCTCTGCTGTCCGTGGGCCAGATCAGCTGACGCCCAGCCAACCGGACCGACCGAGTTCCACACCCTGTCACCTCACCGAAAACTCGGGAGAGTATAGGCGATCCGGTGTCTTCGTTCAATGACTGACCACGAGCGGGACCGTCCCGTTACCTGATCGGAACAGGTGGCGTCGCGCTCTGGTGCGGACCCTGCATGGTCATATCGGAGATCGCAACGTACCGGCCGATCCACGACCGCTCTGAGCGAGAGAGCCCTGGAACAAGATGACCACAATCGGGAAGAAGCGACCCGCGGCCAGGCGACTCGGCGCCGATCCAACCCCAGTTCCGGTGGCGGACCGGCTCAGGGCGGCACAGGTGTTCGATACGCTCGAAGAGACCTACGGGCGTCACCGTTGGCGGTCGAAGGGCACAGCGCTCGACGAGTTGATCGGGACCGTCCTCTCCCAGCACACATCGAACGTCAACACTGCCCGCTCATTCCGCTCGCTCCGCGAACGGTTCCCGACCTGGGAGGCGGTCTGGAAGGCGCCCGAGAGCGATGTGATCGACGCGATCCGGTCTGGCGGACTCGCGCGGATCAAGGGGCCGCGTATTCAGGCGATCCTCGACTCGATCGACGAGCGGCATGGGGACCTGTCCCTGGACCACCTCGAGTCAATGTCGATGGACGAGGCCAAACAGGATCTGACGACCCTTCACGGCGTCGGACCCAAGACCGCGGCCTGCGTGCTCCTGTTCAGTCTCGGCCGCCCGGCGATGCCGGTCGACACCCATGTCCACCGGGTTAGCCGGCGGATCGGCCTCGTTCCGGCGAAGACGTCCGCCGAGGCTACCGAGCCGATCCTCGAAGACCAGCTGGGCGAGGACCGGGATCGGATTCTGACGGCCCATCTCAACCTGATCGCCCATGGCCAGAAGGTCTGCCAGTCGCAACGGCCCCGGTGCGAGGCGTGCCCACTTCGAGATCAGTGCGACTATTACCGGCTGAACGACGGGGCGGCCGTCATCCCAGACGGAGTTCGGTAAGGGAGTTGTCGGTGAGCGAAGCACGGTCGCAAGCTGGTCTGGATTCCGTCAGAATCGGCCATTGGACGGATTATGAGACACGGACCGGTTGCACGGTCATCGTCTTCCCCGATTCCCTCCTGACGACGGTCGACAGCCGAGGAGGGGCGCCCGGCACCCGCGAGACGGACGTACTTGGCCCGGCCAACCTCGTCCGCCGGGCCGACGCCATCCTGCTGACCGGCGGCAGCGCCTTCGGACTCGCCGCCGCCGATGGGGTCATGCGGGCGCTGCGCGAGGAGGGGCGAGGATTCCAGACGGCTGCCGGGCCGGTGCCGATCGTGCCGTCCGCCGTCCTGTTCGACCTCGACGTCGGGCTCCAGGTCTGGCCCGATGCGTCGGCGGGGCGTCAGGCCGTGGCGTCAGCGGTCCCCATAGCGAGCGTCGAGCGGGGTCGAGTCGGTGCTGGAACGGGTGCGACCGTGGGCAAGATCCTGGGCGAGCCTCGACCCGGTGGACTCGGGATCGCGACCATCGTCGTCGGTTCGGGCAGCGTTACGGCGATCGTCGCGGTCAACGCGATCGGTGTCGTCGCCGGCTCGGACCCACGTCCGGCCCTGTTGGCCCTCACACCGAGCGACGTCCCGCCGGTCGGGCTGAACGAGAACACGACGATCGGCCTTGTCATCATCGATGCCGAAGCCGACCAGGTCACACTGGCTCGCTGCGCCATCGCCGCCCACGACGGGCTGGCCCGGATGATCGTCCCGAGTCATACGATCTTCGACGGGGACACCCTCTTCGTCTCGACGCTCCGGGAGGGTTCACCTGATCCGATGACCATAGCCCGACTCGCGATGGCAACGGAACTCGCCGTCGAGCAGGCCATCCGGGACGCCGTCACTAGCCATCTTTCGCCAGTACAGGCATGATTTTCGCCAGCCAGACCGGAGGCGGCGTCCGCCGCGGTGCTAGACTGACGTCATCACCGGACCCACACGCCCCCTGGCAATGCCGCCTCTCTCCCGACCTGGTTCGCTCCGCAACAGACCGCGGGTGAGATCCCCCGCTGGACAGGTCTCCCGATGTCCCAATGGCCGGTCGTCCCGTCCCTCGTTCTCTCGAGCCGCGCGAATCGCTGGCTGCCCATCGGTGCCCTGGCCCTCGCCGCCCGGCAGGCCGGAACCGACGGCCTCGACCTCGACCTCGGGACCCGTCCCGCTCTCACGCTGGGCGGTTTCGCCAGCGGGGCCCGAATCGATCCTGTCCCGGCCGCACCTATTTCCAGCGTCTGGCTGCCGCACCCGCGAAGACTCGGCAACACGACCGCCCGCTCGGACCGGTTCGTCGACGACTGGCTGGCTCTGGCAACCCGACTGTCCGTCCGTCAGCTCATCGTCGATCGCGAGCCGGCCCTCCGGCCGATGGGTGACCGCGACAAGCGTCCGCTGCTTCTTCGGCTCCAGGAATTTCTTGCTCCCAGCACGCGAGTCGTGCTGGTCCTCCGGCCAAACGACCTCGAGGGAACTCGTGCTCATCTCGCGACGATGGGCGCCCTGCGCCGCACTGCGGAGGAGTGGGATTTCGATCTGGCCCTCGATCTGTGTGGAGCGACCGATCCGCGATGGGAGGCCGAAGCGGCCATTCAACGGGTTCTGCCTCGCCTGGCGCTCGTGCGGGTCGGCACCTCGGGTGGCGACCTCTCGCACGGGACTCGAAACCGGCTGACCCGCCGCAGTCTGGCCTATCTCCTGGATCAGTCATACACCGGAACGCTGAGCCTATCTCCGTCGGTTCCCTGGACGAGGGTGCTGAGTTCCGGGGTGCTCGAGCGACGGACCCGAAGCGAGGCCGAATCGATCGCCGACCGACACCAGCGGATCTTCGCAGCGCACCTGGCGTCGGACCACCAGCCGACTCGCCAGAAGCGGTAAGCGGTCCGACGCGTATCAGTGGACGCGGCGCAGCGCGGTGCCGGCCACTCGCGACTGAGGGGCCGCGATCGGCCGGCGGCGCGGCTGGGGGCGCTCGATCATCTGGGTGAGCTCATCGAGTGTCGCCCTGAGTGACCGCATCCGATGATCGACCAGCCGCGGACCGTCGCTGTCAGCCTGAAGTCTTAGCTGATACTCGACGGCATCCCGCAGAATCTCGGCGTCGGACAGGTCGAGGTTCAGGCTGAGTGTTCGCATCCAGCACTCCTGTGGAGAGATCGGTCGGGCCTTCGGACGTCACGGGAGCCGCCATGTTATCCGCAATCGAGGCCGATGCCAACTCCCGGTCCGTCTCTTCGCCGGACGATTCCGAATCGGTCGTCCGAGCCACCCAATCGTTACCGGGGCTGGCGGACTTCTTCCGTGCCCGGCTCGTCCAAGACGAGCCGGAGGGTGTACTCGCTGCGAAAATCGGGTGCGCAGCGGCCACAGGACCAGGTGCCGCGAACACGACGCCGGACCGTCATTCCGCAGGCTGGACAGCCATAGAGGTACCGGGCCGTCCGGCGTGCCGTCGGTCGCAGACAGGTTCGGATCTCCTCCAGGGAGGCGTCCGTCAGCGCCGAGACCCGATGCGCGATCCGGTCGTGACCGTGGTGGCTATGTCGCCGCCGGTCACCATCGATGAAGTCGCGCATATGGACGAGCTCCTCGCAGACGACGATCTCCAGCGCTCGGGGGGCGGCCTGGTCGATCCGGGTCGCGTTGATCAGAATCGCGTGGGCCGGGTGCTGACCGAGGAAGCAGTAGGCGCCGCCGTAGTGGGCGGGGATCCTCCGGCCGAGCCATCCAGCGTAGATGGCTCGATCGTCCGTAGCCCAAAGATCGTTCGTCGGCAGTGACAACCTGACGAGGTATCGATCAACCAGACTCGCGATGTCAGGACTGGCGATCTCGATCCGCCTCAACGAACGGTCCCGCCGCGAGTATCGGTGCCACCGCCGGTTCCACGTTGCCGGAGGAGGTCGATCGTCTCGATCGCGTGGCGGAAGTGGGGGATGACGATGCTTCCGCCCACGACGAGCCCGACGTTGAGGGCGTCGATGAGCTCCGCGTCGCTGAATCCCGCCTCGACGCACTGGCCGAGGTGATAGTCGATGCAATCGTTGCAGCGCAGGACCGCCGATGCGACCAGACCCAGGAGCTCCTTGGTCTCGGACGGCAATGCCCCTTCGCGGTAGGCGGCGCTGTCGAGCGCGAAGAAGCGCTTGATCCCGAGGTGGTCCAGACCGTTGATCCGCTCGTTCATCCGATTGCGGTAGTCCTCGAACTCGTCGAGCCTCGTCTTCGTGGTGACGTCCAAGGTCACCGGCTCGGTTACGTTGGCGTCAGTCATCGCGTGGGTCTCCACCTTCTGATTGGCCGCCTGGGCGGCGGACATGATAGCCCGTGCGGCTCGCGAGGCGTCGCTTCCAGCCCTGACGGGTCGGGCGGGTGAGATTGCTAGAATTGCGTGATGCGACGGAATGGACCAGCGAGGGCGAGAACCATGGGCGACTGCGACGGCGAGCTGAGTAAACCGGCCAGAGATGGGCAGAAGCTGCGCCCACCCGTCGCGGTCTTCGGTCACGAGATGGGTGCCGACCGGCAACTGGTTCGGTGGCCGGAGCTGCTCAATTACTTCCGGGACGTAGCGGCAACGAGCGATCGGGTCCTGTTCGACGTCCTGGGGGATGACACGGACGGGCAGCCGCTCGTCTGGCTGACGATCTCATCGCCGGACAATCTGGAACGGCTGGATGAGTGGCGAGCGATCCAGCGCCGGCTGGCCGACCAGCGCGGCCTCGATCCCGCCGAGCGCGACCGGTTGGCGAAGGCCGGAAGGGCGGTCGTCCTGGTCACCTGCTCGATCCACGGGACGGAAGTCGGTGGAACGCAGATGACGCCGGAGCTCATCCACCGGCTGGCGACCAGCGACGAACCGGATGTGCTGCGTATCCTCGACGAGGTCGTCCTGCTGCTGGTGCCGTCGCTCAACCCGTCCGGGTTGGAGATGGTCGCGGACTGGTACGAGCGGACGCTGGGGACCGACCACGAGGGGTCGAACCCGCCGGGGATGTACCATCGCTACGCCGGCCACGACAACAACCGCGACTGGTTCATGCAGGTCCTCGTCGAGAACCGGTTGGTCGTCCAGAAGCTCCACAACGTCTGGCGTCCGCAGATCGTCTTCGACCTGCATCAGATGGGAAGCTACGGGCCACGCTACGTCGTCCCGCCGTTCATCGATCCGTATGACCAGAACGTCGATCCGATTCTACAGGGGGCGGTCAACGACCTCGGGTCCAGCATGGCGCTGGACCTGACGGCTGCTGGCAAGACCGGCACTGCGACCGGGATCATCTTCGACGCGTTCTCGCCGTCGCGGTCCTACCAGTTCTATCACGGCGGGATCCGGATCCTGTCTGAGGCGGCCAGCGCCCGGATCGCGACGCCCATCGATATCACCCCGGCCCAGCTGGTCGAGGCTCGCGGGTTCGACCCGAAGGTGCCGTTGCAGAGTCATCCGGCGCCGTGGTCGGGCGGCGAGTGGTCCCTCCGGATGATCGTCGAGTACGACCTGGTTAGTGTCTGGGCGGTGCTCGATCACGCCGCCCGCTTCCGTGAACGCTGGGTCCGGAACTTCGCGTGCGTGCAGGCGAAGAGTCTTCAGCGTGACGACCCTTACGCGTACCTGATTCCGGCGCCCGAGAGCCAGCGGGACCCAGACACCGTCGCCGATCTGGTCGAGACGCTACGGCTGGGCTCGGTCGAGGTCCGGCGGATGACGGAACCGGCCGTGGCGGGTGAGGTGGAGTACCCGGCCGGGACGCTGATGGTCCCGATCGCCCAGCCATTCGGCGGCTTCGCGAGGACGCTCCTTGAAGTCCAGCGCTATCCCGACCTCCGGCTCTTTCCGGGAGGTCCGCCGAGGCCACCCTACGACAATACGGCCCACACGCTTCCTCTTCAGCTGGGAGTCCAATCGATCGGGGTGCCCCGGCCGTTCGAGGTCGCCAGCGAACTGGTTGAGGACGTTCGCTCCGACGGTGGGCTGCGCCGTGGTTCGGCTGGCACCGGTTCGTATGTCGTCTCCCCGCGGACCAACGCCGCGGTCCGGCTGGTCAACGCGGCCCTCGCGGCCGGTGCGACAGTCGGCCGAATCGATGAAGCGGGACAGGCTGGCCTGGAACCGGGAACGTTCGTGCTCTCCGGGCTGGACGCCGCCGCCGTCGATCCCCTGGCGCGGGAGCACCATGTCTTCGTCGAAGTGGCCAGCGACGACGTGGTCGCCTCCTCGCTGCCGAGGATCACGGCGCCGCGGGTGGCCATCTACCAGTCCTGGCGCGGTCAGGCAACGGACAGCGGCTGGACGGAGCTGATCCTCGGCCAATACGGCTTCGCCCCGACCATCGTCCGTAACCGGGACATTCGCCAGGGCGGGCTCCGGGCACGATTCGACGCGATCATCCTGCCGCAGGAGAGCACGAAGGCGATCACCGAGGGCAACGAGCCGTCCATGTATCCCGCCGAGTTCGCCGGTGGCCTCGGCGACCTGGGCGCCTACCACCTGCGTCGCTTCGTCGACGACGGCGGAACGCTCATCGCCCTCGACAGCGCCAGCGGCTACGCCATCAGCGCCCTCTACCTGCCAGTCCGGAACGTACTGGAGACGGCGACCCAGCATGAGTTCTACTCGCCCGGCTCGCTCGTCCGTCTCCTGCTGGACCCCGCCCACCCGATCGCCTGGGGAATGGAGCGAGAGATCGCGGCGATGTTCGTGTCATCGCCGGCCTTCGAGGTCCGGACGAGCAACGGCCTTCAGCCGGAGGTCGTTGCCCAGCACGCCCAGTCCGACCAGCTCCTCTCGGGCTGGATGCACGGAGCCAGCCAGATCGCCGGTCGGGCGGCGCTGGTCGAGGCTAGGTTCGGACGGGGCCGGGTGATCCTGTTCGGGTTCCGCCCGCAGTACCGGGCCCAGGCGCGCGGAACCTATCGGCTGCTCTTCAACAGCCTCTACCTCTCGACGATGTCGCGATGAGCCAGGCCGGTTCCGATCGACCGACGACCTGGGAGCGGGTCAGTCAACGGCCGCACATCGTCATCCTCACGGACGATCCGGACCTGCGCGACTTCCTCGGACAGGGCCTGCTGCTGGCCGGATTCTGGACGAGCGCGATCGCCAGTGGGATCCAGGCGATCGAGGTCTTCCGGATGCGCCGGTTCGATCTCATCATCATGGACGCCCACATCCGAGGCCTCTCGGCGCTCGAGATCGTCCACCGGCTGCGGGGGACCGGTACGCGGGGGGGAGAGCCGCTGACCCTGATCCCAATCGCAATCATCGACGCGGATCCCGATCCATCCGCCCGCAAGGAGTTGTCCTGGGCCGGCGATGTCGCTTTTCTCGATCCGCCCCTTGAGCTGGAGGACGTGGCGAACCGGTTAATGGCGTCGGTGGCGGCCTGGCGAGCGGCCAACCCCGGGGAACCATGGGCCGACGCGTCCGTGCCCCAGTCACGCGGACCGCGGGACGACTCGTCGATCTGAGCGTTTCCTGACCGAGTGGGGACGGAGCACAGGACGAAAATCGCGCTGCCGGGAGTGGAGGGGCGCGCCGCTTGTCCTCCCCACGCCACGACGTGTCCAGGGACCGACATGGTCGGTCATCACTGGTTAGACCTATCTCACGCCATCCTGTGCGGTCTCGGAACCAGCTGGATCTCCATCGCCGAAGACCCGTCGAGCATTGGCGGTCGTCGCCGTGGCGACCTCCTCGACCGAAAGACCGCGCAACCCGGCCAACCGGGCGGCGATCACTGCGACATTGGCTGGCTCGTTGCGGCGCATCCGGACGCCGGTCGGGACGAGGTACGGGGCGTCCGTCTCCAGGAGCAGCCGATCGAGCGGGTAGTCGCGGACGATCTGTCGTACGGCGTCACTCGCGACCCGGGTCATCAGCCCCCCGACACCGATGTACCAGCCGCGCTCGCGGCCGACGATGGCGGTCCGCTCGCTGGCGTCGAAGCTGTGCAGGACGATCGTCTGATTCCCCGTCCGACCCAGCAGGACATCGAGAACTTCGTCCTCGGCCGCCCGCTGGTGGATGATCGTCGGCAGCCCAAGCTCCTCCGCGAGGTCGAGCTGGGCCCGGAACGCCCGCTCCTGCTGCTCCAGCGATGGGCCGTCCCGGAAGAGGTCGACACCGGTCTCCCCGATCGCCACCGCTCCCCCGTCAGTGACTGCGACCCGGAGCCGGTCGATCGTCGCGTCGCCGAACTCGTCGGCACTTTGCGGATGGACGCCGAGTGCGACTTTGCCGCCGTCGAAAGACCGGACGGTGCCGATCGTTCGTTCCCAGATCGACTGGCGGTATCCGATCAGGACGATCGTTCCAACGCCCACGATCCGGGCCCGCTCGATGACCTCCGCGCGGTCCACGTCGAACGCGTCGTCGTCCAGGTGCGCATGGGTATCGACGAGTCCTGGGGGAGATGGTGCCGTAAGAGTAGCCTGCACGGAGATGTGCTCCAGACGGATGGGTCGGTCGTACGAGGACGTTCCGGACGTCTGCCTTGACTGGTCGACGGCGACAGTCTTGACGCCGGGACGACCGTAATCCTGGCCCGACGTCCCGTCTTGAGAATCGCCTATGGCGCTACTTGACGGTGACGCTCTTGGCGAGGTTGCGGGGCTTGTCCGGATCGTAGCCAAGCAAGAGGGCGGCGTGGTAGCCGAGGAGCTGCGCGGGGAGGCCATTGACGATCGGCTGGCCGATCCCGGCGTCCGGCACCTCGATGAACTCCTCGAAGATCGGGTCCGGCCGCGAGCCGACCCCAATGATCCGGCCACCACGGCTGCGGAGTTCCATCGCGCCGGAGAGGACGTCGGTCCGGGTCTCGTCGTTGGGGGCGAAGACGAGGCACGGCGTCCCGTCCGAGATCAGCGCGATCACGCCATGCTTGAGCTCCCCGCCGGCGAAGCCCTCGGCGTGGATGTAGCTGACCTCCTTGATCTTGAGGGCCGCTTCCAGCGCCGTCGGGAAGTTGACGCCGCGGCCAATCACGAACAGATGGGCCTTTCGATGGATGCCGCCGGCGATCCGGGCGACGTTCGCCCGCCATGCCTCGTCGCCCAGCATCGTCTGGAGCGCCGTCGACGCCGCCAGCGCGGCTCGCTCACCGTCCTCGCGGCGATCGACCAGGGCGTGGGCGAGCAGCAGCAGGGCGGTGACCTTGGCGGTGTAGGCCTTGGTCGAGAGAACACACTGCTCCGGACCCGCCCGCAGGTGGACGCGAACGTCGACCATCCGGTCGAGCGTCGAGTTGCGGGAGTTGACCAGGGCGCCGAGCCGGGCGCCGCGCTTCCGGGCGGCCAGCATGGCCTCGATGATGTCGGCCGTCTCGCCGCTCTGGGACAGGGCGATGACGAGGCTGCGCGGCGAGAGCAGGTGCTGGAGGTACTGGAACTCGCTGCCGGCGACGACGGTGACGCGCTTGCCCGCGATCTGACCGAGCAGGTAGGCGCCGGTCTGAGCGGCGTAGGAGGCCGTGCCGCAGCCGACCAAAAAAGTCTCGCTGGCGGCGTCGATCTCGCGGGCGAGGTCGTCGATCGCGTCGCCGGCGGTCCGGACAAGCCGCTCGACGACCTCCGGCTGCTCGGCCATCTCCTTGGCCATGAAGGTCGCGTAGTCGCCGATTCCGGCGTCGGCGATGCCGAGGTCGAGCGGGACGAACTCGGCCGGGAGTGACTCATTCGTCACCCGGTCGAAGACCTCGACACCGTCGGCCGTCAGGCGGATGAGGTGGTTGTCCTCCAGATAGAGGACGCGCTCGGCGTGGGGCCCGAGGGCGAGGGCGTCGGAGGCGATCGTCGCGCCGGCGGGACCGAAGCCGACGACCAGCGGCGAGACGTTCTTGGCGGCGACCAGCTCGCCGGTCTCCGGCAGCATGGCGATGACGGCGTTGAGCCCGTCGAGCCGGGCGAACGTTCGGGAGACCGCGCTGGTCAGGTCGCGGCCCCGGCCGATCTCCTCCCCGACGAGGTGGGCGATGACCTCGCTGTCCGTCTCGCTGGAGAAGACATGCCCCTGCGCCTCGAGGTCGTCGCGCAGCTCGCGGAAGTTGTCGACGATGCCGTTGTGGATGATCGCGACCCGGCCGCTCGGGTCGATGTGAGGGTGGGCGTTCTCCCAGGTCACGCCGCCATGGGTCGCCCAGCGCGTGTGACCGAAGCCGATGGCTGACTCGGGCAGCGTCGCCGTGGCGTCGCCGATCTTGCCGGTCTTCTTCTCGACCCGGATCCCGTTCCCCGCCCCGATGGCGACGCCCCAGGAGTCATAGCCGCGGTATTCGAGCGTTTTGAGAGCCGAGAGGACGACGGTGCCGAGGTCGGCCTGGGTGCCGACGTAGCCGAATATTCCGCACATGTTGGCAAGCTCCGCCAGGGGGCGCTCGCTGCGTGAGCGATGCGTCCCATTAGTTGCGTTGGTTCCGGGGGACGGTCCCACGACCTTGGGGCGGCCTCCAGCGAGGCCAGCCGGGCGGAGCGGGAGCGCGTCGGGTTCAGCGCGAAGGTGATTCCGGGGTGAGCAGGGGTTTGGGAGAAGGCGAACTGAAGAGTGGACGCGGACAACCGGAGCTGGCTGGTGCGTCGTCCAGAGCAGGTGCGTGACACGCGTGAGAGCTGTTGTCGATCGATCACCCGATCGGTTTGCGCTGTCACTGACGACCGTGCCGGCCGGAGAGCCACCCGCCGAAGAGTTCGATCGGCTCTCACCTCGTCAACTCGGGGCCTCTCCCCCGAGTCCTGGCGCTACGAACGTGGGATCGCTCCCACGGATCTCCCGGACAATGCTCACGCCGCGAGTCTAAGGGGCAGGACCGTCGGAGCGCAATCCCGAACCATGAAACCATCAAGCTGTCTGGGTGGGGCGTTTCCGGTCCAGTTGCTTCATACTATGGCTTTGCGGCGCTGGGTGAGGAGACCAGGGGAAGAAGCGACGCCGCGTCACCCACCGCTCAAGCGGTTGGCGGGAGCTTGCCGGGGACGACCACGAGAGGCAGGGTATGATCGATCGGTACACACGGCCGGAGATGGGCGCGATCTGGGGCGATCAGCACAAGTTGGACACCTGGCTGGCAGTCGAGAAGGAGGTCTGCGAGGCCTGGTACCGCCGGGAGCGAGTCCCTGAGTGGGCGATCGTCGCCATTCGCGGCGCCAGTTGCGACCTGGAGCGGATGCGGCAGATCGAGCACGAGACCGACCATGACGTGATCGCGTTCCTCCGGGCGACCGGGGAGACGGTCGGTGACGCCGCCCGGTTCATCCACCTCGGGCTGACCAGCTCCGACGTCGTCGATACCGGCCTGGCGATTCAGTCCCGCGACGCGGCGGCGCTGATCCGACAGCAGCTGGAGCGGCTGATCGACTCGACTGGGCGCCTGGCCGTCACGCACCGCCACACGCTCATGATCGGCCGGACCCACGGCATCCATGCCGAGCCGACGACGTTCGGGCTCAAGGTGGCCGTCTGGTACGACGAGCTCCGGCGACACCTCCGCCGGCTCGATGCCGCGGCGACCGACATCGCGACCGGCAAGATCTCCGGCGCCGTCGGCACGCACGCTCACGTCTCGCTTGAGCTGGAGGACGAAGTGTGCCGGGCCCTCGGGCTCGCCGCCGCCCCGGCCTCGACGCAAGTCGTCCAGCGCGACCGCCACGCCGCCTTCATCACGACGCTGGCCGGGATCGGTGGGACGCTCGAGAAGATCGCGACCGAGGTCCGGCACCTCGCCCGGACCGAGGTCCGCGAGGTCGAGGAGCCGTTCGACGCCGGCAACATGGGCTCGTCCGCGATGCCGCACAAGCGAAACCCGCACGCCTCGGAGCGGGTCAGCGGTCTCGCCCGCCTGCTGCGGGGCTACGCCGTTACGGCGATGGAGAACGTTCCGCTCTGGCATGAGCGCGACATCAGCCACAGTTCGGCCGAGCGGGTGATCTTCCCGGATTCGTGCATCCTCACGGACTACCTGCTCGACCTCGTCGTCGACCTGATGGACCGGCTCGTCGTCTATCCGGAGCGGATGACCCGAAACGTCGAGTTGACCGGTGGGCTCGTCTTCAGCCAGCGGGTGCTGCTCGCGCTCGTCGACGCGGGGCTCGACCGCCAGGACGCCTATAAGATCGTCCAGCGCCACGCCCTGTCGGCGTGGGACGGTGGACCGATCTTCCGGGAGGCGCTCCGGGCCGACCCGGCCGTCGCGGCGGCCCTGCCCGGCGAAGCCCTCGACGGGCTGTTCGACCCATGGGACCAGCTCCGGAACGTCGACGGCACACTGGTGCGGCTTGGACTGCTGGACCCGGTCGAGGCTCGCTCGCCGGTCGACGCCAACGGTACCCGCGTGACCCGCCAGGCCGTCAGCGCATGACGAGTCCGGGAAGCCTCGAACTCTTCCGCCGCGGCAAGGTGCGGGATACATGGATCGTCGGCGACGACCTGCTCATGGTCGCGTCGGACCGGATCTCGGCCTTCGATGTCGTCCTGCCATCGGTCGTCCCGGGCAAGGGTATCGTCCTCACTCAGCTGTCCCGGTTCTGGTTCGACCGCCTCGGGCACATCGTCCCGAGTCATCTCATCAGCGCCGATCTCACCTCGGTCGATGGTCGGCTTCCGGACGGCGTCGCGAACGACCCGAGTCTGGCCGGTCGGTCGATGCTGGTTCGCCGGGCCGACCGGATCGACGTCGAGTGCGTCGTTCGGGGCTACTTATATGGTTCGGTCTGGTCGGAGTACCGGTCCGGTGGGACGGTCGCCGGGGTCAGGCTGCCGACGGGCATGACCTTCGGGGAGCGCCTGCCGGAGCCGATCTTCTCGCCAGCGCTCAAGGTCGACGACGGGCACGACGTCAACGTCGCGAAGGCGAGCGTCGCCGACCGCTTCGGTCAGGAACTGGCCGACGAGCTGGAGCGGGTCAGCTTCGCGCTCTATGCCGAGGCGGCGACGCTGGTGGGGGAACGTGAACTGATCCTGGCCGACACCAAGTTCGAGTTCGGCATGATCGACGGGCAACTCAGCCTGATCGATGAGGTCCTGACGCCGGACAGTTCCCGCTACTGGGACGCGGCCCTCTATGCGCCGGGTCGAGAGCAGGTTGGCTTCGACAAGCAGTTCGTCCGGGACTGGCTGCTGGGTTCCGGCTGGGACCGGACTCCGCCGGGACCGGAGCTTCCCGCCGACGTCATCTCTGGAACACGGGACCGCTACGTCGAGGCCTACCGGCGCATCGTCGGCAGCGCGATCGACCTTTCGTCGTATGATCCGGCTTCGCATGAGAAGGGAACCTGAGCGTGACTGAGACCGCGATGGGACGAACCTGGCAGGCCCAGGTCACCGTCCTTCCCAAGCCTGGAGTCAATGACCCGGCCGGCGACTCGATCCGGGGCGGCCTGGAGCAGCTCGGCTACGTCGGTGTCAGTTCCGTTCGGGCCGGCAAGGTCATCACTCTCGCGGTCGAGGCGGACTCGATGGAGGCGGCGCGGGCGACAGTCGAGCGGATGTGCGATCAGTTGCTGGCGAACCCGGTGATCGAGACCTTTCGGGTCGCGATCAGCGCCGGCGACGCCGGTCGGGAGGTCATCTAGACGATGAGCACCGGTCCCATCGTCGGCGTGATCACCTTTCCGGGCAGCAACGGCGACCACGACGCGCTCCACGCCATGCGGCACGACGTCGGCGTCGATGCTCGGCTGATCGACCACCGTGAGACGACACTCGACGGTTTCGCGGCCATCATCCTGCCGGGCGGCTTCTCCTATGGAGATCACCTCCGCTGTGGGGCGATCGCCCGGTTCGCGCCGGTCATGACGACGCTGATCGACTTCGCCAACCAGGGCGGGCCTGTCCTCGGAATCTGCAACGGATTTCAGGTGCTGACCGAAGCTCACCTGCTGCCCGGCGCCCTGCTCCGGAACGCGAGCCTGCGGTTCCACTGCTTCTGGACCCACGTCCGGATCGAGTCCGACCGGACGGCCTGGACGAACGGAATCTCCGAGGGGACGGTTCTCCGGTTGCCCGTCGCCCACGGCGAGGGCGCCTATTTCGCTGACCCGGAGACGGTCGCCCGGCTGGAGGCCAATGGTCAGATCGTCGCGAGATACAGCAGCCCCGACGGGACGGTCTCCCACGAAACCAACCGCAATGGGTCGGTCGGGTCGATCGCGGGAATCGCCAACGAGCGTGGCAACGTCGTCGGTCTGATGCCGCACCCGGAGCGGGCGGCCAATACGCTCGTCGGTGGAGGGGACGGCCTGCGGCTGCTTCAGTCCGTCATGAACGGGATGCTCGTCCCGGAGCGCTAGCGGCCATCCGCCTTCCAGAGATGCTTAGTCCGGCTACCAATCAAGTCAGCTGGACCATGTGGAGAAACCCCTTTGGCAATCGCAGACGGAGCCTGGCGGGAAGTCGCGCTCAGTGATGGCGAGTGGCATCAGATCAACGACCTGCTTGGTCGCGAGCCGTCGCCTGTCGAGCTCGGCATGTTCGGGGCGATGTGGAGCGAGCATTGCGGCTACAAGCACTCGCGCCCACTGTTCAGCCGCTTCCGGACGACGGCCTCCTGGGTCGTGCAGGGGCCCGGAGAGAACGCCGGCGCGGTTGATATTGGCGACGGGCTGGCAGCCGTCTTCAAGGTCGAGTCTCACAACCACCCCAGCGCCGTCGAGCCCTTTGAAGGCGCGGCGACCGGCGTTGGCGGGATCGTCCGTGACATCTTCACGATGGGCGCCCGTCCGGTCGCGATTTTGGACGGGCTCCGGTTCGGTCCCCTCGACGTCGCCCGGAACCGCTACCTGTTCGCCAACGTGGTCGCCGGAATCGGTGGCTACGGCAACTGCCTCGGCATCCCAACCGTCGGCGGCGAGATCTTCTTCGACCCGGCCTTCAACGGGAACCCGCTCGTCAACGCGATGTGCGTCGGGATCGTCCCACACGACCGGTTGACCCGAGCCAGGGCCAGCGGGACCGGCAATCTGCTCATGGTCGCCGGCGCCGACACCGGCCGGGACGGTCTCCACGGCGCGACGTTCGCCTCGGTCGACGATCCCGGCGCGTCGCACCGCCACGTCATCCAGGTCGGCAATCCGTTCCTCGAGCGCCAGTTGATCGAGGCCTGCCTGGAGCTGCTCGAGACCGACGACATCGTCGCCATGCAGGACATGGGCGCCGCCGGGCTGACCTCGTCCCTGGTCGAGACGACCAGCCGGGGCGGCGTCGGGGCCGAGATCGACGTCCAGCTGGTTCCGCGGCGCGAGGAGGGCATGACCGCCTACGAGATCATGCTCAGCGAGAGCCAGGAGCGGATGTTGCTGGTCGTCCGGCCGGAGGGTGTCGAGCGCGTCACGGAGATCCTGACTCGCTGGTCGCTCCACGCCGCCGTCGTCGGGCAGGTCACGGACGACGGTCAGGTCCGGATCAGGGACGGCGACGAGGTCGTCGTCGATGTCCCGGCAACGCTCTTCACCGACGCCTGCCCGACCTACATGCCGGACGCCACCGAGAGCCCCGGCGTCGTCGCGGCCCGGGAGCGCATCGTCGGGACGATCTCGTCTGATTCCGATGACGCCAGCCTGATGCTGAGCCTGCGGCGGATGCTGGCCTCGCCCAACATCGCTTCCCGCCGGCCGGTGATCGAGCAGTACGACCACACGATCCTGACGAACACCGTCGTCGCGCCGGGCGAGGGCGATGCGGCGGTCCTGCGGGTCAAGGGCACCACCCGCGGGTTGGCGATCTCGCTGGACTGCAACAGCCGCTACTGCTCGCTGGACCCGCGGCTCGGCGCCCAGCACGCCGTCGCCGAGGCGGCCCGCAATGTCTCCTGTGTCGGCGGCCGACCGCTGGCCCTGACCAACTGCCTGAACTTCGGCAACCCGGAGCGGCCGGCGGGCTACTACCAGCTTCGCGAGGCGGTTCAGGGCATCGCCGACGCCAGCGCGGCGTTTACGATCCCCGTCGTCAGCGGCAACGTCAGCCTCTATAACGAGACGGACCAGTCGCCCGTCCTGCCGACCCCGTCGATCGGTGTCGTCGGCGTCTTGGACGATGTCACCCGGTACGCGACCTTGCGCTGGCGTGACGGGGACACCGTCCTCCTGCTCGGCGCGGGCGAGCCGACCCTGGGCGGTAGCGAGTACCTCGCCGTCATGACGGGCGAGACCTACGGCGCCCCGCCAGCCCTTGACCTCGACGCGGAGGCGACACTGGTCGGCTTCGTCCGCGACTGCATCTCTGCCGGCAAGATTCGGACGGCCCACGACGTCGGGCTCGGCGGGCTGATCGTCGCGGTGGCCGAGATGGCGATCCTGAGCGGCACTGGTATCGTCGCCGACCCGGGTGCGATCGGCACCGGCGAAGTGGCCTGGTTTGGTGAGTCTGCCACCCGCATCCTGGTCGCCGTTCCCGCCAACGAGGTTGTCAGCCTCTCGTCGGCAGCCACGGGTGCCGGCATCCCGGTGCACCGCATCGGTCTCGTCGGGGGGACGGCCATCAGCGTCGGCGACGTTGTCGCTCCGCTTGCGGAGATCGGCGGGATCTGGGCTGACGGCCTCCGGGCCGCGGCGGCGGGTGCGGTCGGAAACGGGTAGTGGTGCGCGGAGCACGACGTTGCAGCGACGACGTGCTCGGTCTTGGCCGCCGCGGCGGCCCGCGGCGCAAGGCGAGTCTCTGTTGGCCCTCGACGTGTCACGTCAAGAGCCGATGTTCGCGAGTATGGTGCCTCTCGCTTCGCCGCGGCGCGGACAAGGGAAGTCATGTTCCTCCTACCAGGATTCCTTGCGCGTAGTCCCGGCAATTCAGGGCTCCGGTCAGGAAAGGTGATCGAGGGCGATGGCAATCTGGTTGGGCCCGTGTTCCTCCCGCCTGGCTTACGAGTGGTACGTTCCCGCCGGACAGTGTTATCGTCGTGTTGTACGTTCACGCTTCTCACCACCACGCTGGCAACATCCCAGCCCAGGAGAGCCGCATGTTGGATGACCGACTGGACAAGCCACGCGAGGAGTGTGGCGTCTTCGGCATCTTTGCTCCCGGCGAAGACGTCGCCCGGATCACCTTCTTCGGATTGTACGCCCTGCAGCACCGCGGACAGGAGAGCGCCGGCATCGCGACAAGCAATGGTCGCGACCTGTTCATCCACACCAGCCTCGGCCTCGTCAACCGCGCCTTCGAGCCCGACGACCTGGAGCGCCTCCCCGGTGAGATCGCGATCGGCCACTGCCGCTACTCCACCTCTGGCGGCAACACGGTCTGCAACGCCGGACCAATCTCGGTCGAGAGCCCGATCGGCCCGCTGGCCGTCGCCCACAATGGCAACCTGACCAACGCGCTGCCGCTCCGGGCCGAGCTGGAGGAGAAGGGCGTGACCTTCACCTCGACGACCGACAGCGAGGTCGTCGCCCGGATGATCTCGGCCGCGCCAGGGACGGACATCGTTCAGAAGATGCGCCGGGCGATGGGCCGGATGATCGGCGCCTTCAGCCTGACTATCATCACTCGCGATCGGCTGTTGGCCGTCCGCGACCCGCTCGGCGTACGCCCGCTCTGCCTCGGCCGGCTCAACCACCGCTGGGTCGTCGCTTCGGAGAGCTGCGCCCTCGCCACCGTGGGGGCAGATTTCGTCCGTGAGGTCGAGCCGGGCGAGATCGTCGAGATCACGGCCGACGACTGCATCTCCCACCGGATCGAGGAGAAGGTCCCGCGCCACGCGATGTGCCTGCTTGAGTTGATCTACTTCGCCCGGCCCGACAGCCTGCTCTACGGCAAGCGCCTTCACATGACCCGGCAGCGGATGGGCGAGCGGCTCGCGATCGAGGCGCCGGCCGATGGCGACCTCGTCGTCGGTCTACCCGATTCCGCGACCCCGGCGGCGATCGGATACGCCCGGCAGAGCGGCATCCCGTACGCCGAAGCGCTGATCAAGAACCGCTACATCGGCCGGACCTTCATCCAGCCGGACCAGCGGCTCCGCGAGATGGGTGTCTCCCTGAAGTTCAACGCCCTCCCCGAAGTCCTCGAAGGCAAGCGCGTCATCCTCGTCGACGACACGATCGTCCGCGGGACGACCAGTCGCCCGATCATCGAGTTGCTGCGGAAGGCCGGCGCCCGTGAGGTCCATATGCGGGTCCACGCCCCGCCGATCATGTGGCCCTGCTACCTCGGGGTCGACCTCGCGAGGCGCGAGGAGCTGATCGCCGCCCGGATGACCGTCCCCGAGATCGGGCAGCACATCGGCGTCGACAGCATCGACTACCTCAGCCTCGAAGGACTCCTCGAGTCGATCGACGTCGGTCACACCGGCTTCTGCACCGGGTGCCTGACGGGAGACTACCCGGTCCCGGTCCAGCTCGGGATGGACAAGCTCTACCTGGAGCGCCCGGCTCAGGACCGTCCCGGTCAGGCTCACCTCCCGATGGCGGCCACCGGGAGCCGGGTCCCGGTCACCGCCGGCGTGTGAGCGTTTCTGGTAACGTCCGTGGTGCCAGTGACGGTCCGCTCGATGCCGCCGCGACGACCCGATACTTCCATGCAGGAGACGAGACGTGACCTCAGTTGACCACGCTTCGGAAGCAACCGTAACCGAGTCGCTGCGCCGGACTCCGCTCGCGGAAGTTCATCGGGCGGCAGGAGCCCGGATGGTGCCGTTCGCCGGCTGGCACATGCCGGTCCAGTACACGACCGGAGTTTTGGCCGAGCACCGCAAGGTCCGGGAGTCGGCCGGGCTGTTCGACCTGGGCCACATGGGTCAGGTCAACGTCTCCGGGCCGGACGCGCTCGCTTTCCTGCAACGGGTCACGACCAACGACGTCAGCGCCCTCGCCCCCGGTCAGGCGCAGTACTCGCTCCTGCCGACCGAAGCCGGGACCGCGATCGACGACATCCTCGTCTACCGGGCGCCGGACGGGGCCAGCGACGCGTTCGGTCCCGCCGGAGCAGCGCCGTACTACATCGTCGTCAACGCCAGCAACGCCGACCGCGACGTCGCCTGGCTCCAGGCCCAGCGGCAGGTTCACTCCGGGCTGGATGTCGCGGTCGAGGACGTCTCGGAACGGATCGGAATGATCGCGATCCAGGGTCCGCACGCCGTGGCGATCGTCCAGAGCCTGACCGACACGAACCTGGACGAGGTCGGCAACTACCGCTGGGCAACGGCGACGGTCGCCGGCTTCCCGATGATGATCGCCCGGACCGGTTACACCGGCGAGGACGGCTTCGAGCTGTTCCCGCCGATCGGCGATACCGAGGCCGTCTGGACATCCCTCGTCGCGGCCGGCGCCGGGCACGGTCTCTGCCCGATCGGACTCGGTGCCCGCGACACCCTCCGGCTGGAAGCGCGGATGCCGCTCTACGGCCAGGAGCTGGGCGAGGACATCTCGCCCTACGAGGCAGGCGTCGGCTGGGCCGTCAAGCTGAACAAGGGCGACTTCGTCGGACGCGAGGCGATGGCCGAGGTCAAGGCGAGCGGTCCGGCCCGGAAGACCGTCGGGTTCCGGCTGGTCGGACGCTCCGGAGCACCCCGCTCCCACTTCCCGGTCCAGGTCGACGGCCGCGAGGTCGGCTACGTCACAAGCGGCGCCTTCTCGCCGACGCTTGGCGCCAACATCGGTCTTGCCCTGATCGACGCGAGCGAGGCCGGGATCGGTCGCCCGCTCCAGATCGTGATTCGCGATCGTCCCGTCGAGGCGGAACAGGTCGCCGTGCCCTTCTACCGGCGCCAGAAATAGGTACAGTTCTCCCGATCAGGTCGACTCGACTCACCCCTCATCATTCTGGAGCAAACTCGATGGCATCACCGACTGACCGGCGCTACACCCGAACCCACGAGTGGGTCCTCGTCGAGGGCGACGTCGCGACGATGGGCGTGACGGACCATGCCCAGAATGAACTCGGTGACATCACCTACCTGGAACTGCCCGAGCCGGGAACCGAGGTCGAGGCGACCAAGCCGCTCGGCGTGGTCGAGTCGGTCAAGGCCGCGTCAGACGTTTATTCACCGCTCGACGGCGAGATCGTCGAGCGAAACGACGATTTGCTCGATGCGCCTGAGACAGTCAATACCTCCCCCTACGAGGGCGCCTGGCTGGTGAAGATCCGGCTGTCCAACCCGACCCAGGTCGAAGATCTGATGGACGCCGCCGCCTACGACATCTACGAGCAGGAATCGGCGGTCTGACACCCGCTCTCCAAACCCGCTACGCGCTGTACGTCAATCACCGGAGAATCGACCGATGGTCTTCAATCCTCACACCGATGCCGACCGCGCCGCGATGCTCGAAGCCGTCGGAGTCGACTCGATCGCTGATCTCTTCGAGCCGGTCTCGCCGCGTGTCCGGTTCCCGAATCTCGACCTGCCCCCGCTCCTCACCGAGATGGAGGCGACCGAGCGCCTCGGCGACCTGGCGGAGTTGAATCTCGCCCCGAAGGCCGGCCGGTCCTTCCTTGGCGCCGGGACGTACCACCACTTCATCCCGGCGACCGTTGACCAGATCCTGCGCCGGGGCGAGTTCTACACGGCCTATACGCCGTACCAGCCCGAGGTCGCCCAGGGCACCATGCAGGTGATCTACGAGTTCCAGAGCATGGTCGCCGCCCTGCTCGGGCTCGAGGTCGCCAACGCCTCGATCTACGACGGAGCCACGGCCCTGGCCGAAGGCGTGCTGGTCGCCATGAGCAGCGCCAAGAAGCGGCGCAAGGTCGTCGTTTCCGGGACGATCCATCCGGCCTACCGCGCCGTGCTGGAGACGTACCTGTCCGGCGAGGGGGTCGACTTCATCGACCTGCCGGTGCCAACGAAGGGTTTCGTCGAAGGGCTGGCCGAGTTCACCCCGCACCTGGACGACGATCTTGCCGTCGCCGTGATCCAGTACCCGAACTTCTTCGGCGGGATCGAGGACGTCGCGGCGATCGCCGACGCCGTCCACGCCGCTGGCGCACGGCTCGTCGTCAGCACGGCGCCGGTCCCGCTCGGGATGCTGACCCCGCCTGGTCACCTCGGCGCCGACGTCGTCACGGCCGAGGGCCAGTCCCTCGGGGTGCCGCCGAGCTTCGGTGGGCCGTTCGTGGGGCTTCTGGCGGCGAAGAAGGAATACGTCCGTCAGATGCCGGGCCGCCTCTCTGGCATGACGACCGATTCCCAAGGCAAGCGCGGCTTCGTGCTGACGCTCCAGACCCGCGAGCAGCACATCCGCCGCGAGAAGGCGACCAGCAACATCTGCACGAACCAGGGTCTGATGGCGACAGCGGCGACGGTCTATATGAGCTCGATGGGTCCGGCCGGCTTCCGTGAGGTCGCCAACCGGAGTTACCAGAACGCCCACTACCTCGCCACCCGGCTGGCGGAATTGCCCGGCTGGGAGGTCGCTCTCGACGGCCCGTTCTTCCACGAGTTCGTCGTCCGGACCCCGGAGGACGTCCCGGCGATCAACCGTCGCCTGGTCGAGCGGGGCATCATCGGTGGCTACGATCTGGCCGAGGTCCACCCGGAGCTCGAGCGCCACATGCTGATCTGCGCGACGGAACTCAACGGCCAGCGGAGCGTCGACACCCTGATCGCGGCGCTGGCTGGCTGACCGAAACGACGTAACCAGTGGCCCTGTTGCTATACTGACCGTTCTGGCGACATGCGTTGACCGCCACAGAGTGCGGCTGCCCGAGGACATTCCGGAGGGGCGGACCGTAGCCAGTTCGTGCGGCCGCCGGGACTATACGTCCTGACGACGGCCGCGCCAGATTCTGACATCGACACCAGTCCGTGGCGTAGCGTGGGGTAGTGGGAACCGGTGAGTAAACCGATTGTGGCCATCGTTGGCCGACCGAACGTCGGCAAGTCGACGCTGTTCAACCGCCTGATCGGCGAGCGGCGGGCGATCGTGGAGGATATTCCGGGGACGACCCGGGACCGGCTCTACGGCACGGTCGAGTGGCAGGGCGTCGAGTTCACGGTCGTCGATACGGGCGGTCTCCAGGACGACGAGGAGATCGACGGTGAGTCCCTGACCACGATCGCCCGCGGGACCCGCGCCCAGGCCAACAGCGCCATCGACGAGGCTGACGTCATCCTGTTCATGGTCGACGCCAAGGTCGGGCTCAGCGGCGGCGACCACGACGTGGTCGACCTGCTCCGCCGGACGCACAAGCCGACGCTGCTTGTCGCCAACAAGGCCGACAGTTCCGAGCGCCGCGACAGCGCGGTCGAGTTCTATGAGCTCGGCTTCGGCGACCCGTTCGTCATCTCCGCCTATCACGGCACCGGGACCGGCGACCTGCTCGACAAGGTGGTGGAGTCGCTGCCCGAGTCCGAGGAGGAGCCCGAGACCAACGGTCCCCGGATCGCGATCGTCGGCCGGCCGAACGTTGGCAAGAGTCGGCTGCTCAATGCGCTGCTGGGGCAGGAGCGGGCAATCGTCAGCGACATCCCCGGCACGACCCGGGACAGCGTCGACACCGAGATCATCTGGGCTGGCAACCCGCTGACGCTGATCGATACGGCCGGCATTCGTCGCCGGGGCCGGATCGAGCAGGGGATCGAGCGGTTCAGCGTGATCCGGTCGATGAAGGCGATCGACCGGGCCGATCTCGTGCTGTTCGTGATCGACGCCGTCGAAGGCTTCACCGCCCAGGACCTCCACATCGCCGGCTACGTCGAGGAGCAGAAGAAGGGGCTCGTCGTCGTCGTCAACAAGTGGGACCTCGTCGAGAAGGACGCGAACACAATGGACGAGTACCGCGAGAAGGCTCGTGAGGCACTTGACTTCATGCCGTACGCGCCCCTCGTCTTCACCTCGGCGAAGCTCGGTCTCCGGGTCCAGCAGGCGCTCGAGGCGGCTCTGCTGGTGGTCGAGGAGCGCGAGCGCCGCGTTTCCACGGCGACGCTGAACCGGCTGCTGCAGGAGGCGGTCGCCGCCCACCCGCCGGCCTCGAAGCCCGGCAAGTGGGTGAAGTTCTTCTACGCCACCCAGGCCGACGTGTCGCCGCCGATGTTCGTCTTCTTCGTCAACGACCCGACCCAGATCCACTTCAGTTACCGGCGCTACCTCGAGAACCAGCTTCGGGAGCACTTCGGCTTCAGCGGTACGCCGATCCGGATGAGCTTCCGGAGCCGGCACGAGTCGATGTAGCAGTCAGTACCTGTCGTCACCGTCCATGGCCCGTTCCGGTCAGGAGTCGCGATGGATTTCGGCCAGAGTCTCGGGGGGGTACTCCTCGTCGTCGCGGCCTACTTCGCGGGAGCGATCCCGTCGGGCGTCGTGCTCGGCCGGCTGTTCACGGGTGTCGATATCCGCCGCCACGGCAGCCGGTCGATCGGGACGACCAACGCCCTGCGAGTCTTCGGCTGGCGGATCTCGGTCGGCGTCCTCCTGATGGACCTCGCCAAGGGGGCGCTGCCGGTCGTCGCCGGTCGTCTGCTCGATCTGCCGACGTGGTCGATCGCCTTGGCCGCCGTCGCGGCCACGGTCGGCCACTGCTGGTCGATCTTCATTAAGGGAACTGGTGGCAAGGGCGTCGCGACGGGTGGGGCGGCGATCATCGCCCTGACACCCTGGGCGTTGCTCACAATCCCGGTCCTGATCCTCGTCGTCGCGCTGACCCGCTACGTCTCGCTGGCGTCGGTGGTGCTGGCCGTGCTCGCGCCGGCGTTCTTCGTGGTCCTCGCCGTATTCGGGCTGCTGAGCTGGTGGGTCGTCCTGGCGACCGCGATCATCTCGGCGATCATCCTCTTCCGGCACTGGGGCAACATCCAGCGCCTCCGAGCCGGAACCGAGCGCAGGATCGGCGATCGGACCAACACTACGACGCCGACGACCGCGGCGCAGGGCGCCAACGCATCTGTTCAACCCTGACTCCGCGGTGAGTACCAGCGTCGCCAGCAACAGAACCTGCTTTGCTCGCTTCGCTGACGCGCCGCCAGCGAAGGGAGCGGAGCAGTGTCGCGCGACGGTGCTGGTGTCACGGGACAAGCAGGTTTCGGCGGCCAGGCGGGGCATACCCGCGCTACCACGAAACGGGCCGCCTTCGACGAATCGTCGAGTCCTCGACGGTCAGGGCCGGACTCTGCGCCGCTCAGCCCTCGTAACCCCGTGGGTTGGCCTTGAACCACTCCCAGGCGCTGCCGACCATCTCGTCCAGCGTCGAGCGGGTCGGCTGCCAGCCGAGGACGTCGCGGGCGCGGGTGCTGTCCGCGATCAGGACGGCGGGGTCGCCCGCCCGGCGTGGCTGCTCCTCGAGCGGGACGGTCTGGCCGGTGACGCGCTGCACGGCGTCGACGACCTCCCGGACCGAGAAGCCGCCCTTGCTGCCGAGGTTGAAGGCTCCGAGCGGCGCGTCGCTCCGGGACAGCGCTTCGAGGGCCAGCACATGGGCATCGATCAGGTCTTCGACATGGACATAATCCCGGATACAGGAGCCGTCCGGCGTGGGGTAGTCGCTCCCATAGAGCCCGAAGACCGGCCGGCGGCCCATCGCCGAGAAGAGCGCCGTCGGGATGAGGTGGGTCTCCGGGTCATGGTCCTCGCCGTGGGCAGCCGTGGCGCCCGCGACGTTGAAGTAGCGCAGGCAGGCGTAGCGGAGCCCCCAGGCGTCGGCGTAGGCCGGCAGCATCTGCTCGACGATCAGCTTGGACCGCCCGTAGGGATTGATCGGCTGGAGCGGCGACGACTCGGGGATGGGAACGATCTCGGGCTCGCCGTAGACCGCGGCCGTCGAGGAGAAGACGAACAGGCGAACGTCATGGTCCCGCATCGCCGAGAGCAGGTTGTGGCCCCCCACCACGTTGGCGGAGAAGTAGTCGCCCGGTCGGACGACCGACTCGGGGACCAGTGTCGCGGCGGCGAAGTTCATAACGGCATCCGGCCGGACCTCGCCAACCAGGTCCGAGATCTGGGAGGCGATCGTGAGGTCGACCTGCCGGAACGCGGCCCGCGTGTCGACAGCAAGCCGGTGACCGCGCCAGAGACTGTCGGCCCCGACGACCTCATGGCCGGCGTCGAGGAGTTTCTCGACGGCCACACTGCCTATGTACCCCGCCGCGCCGGTGACGAGTACCCGCATGGATGGCCTCCCGATCTGGCCGGCATGACATCGGCGTGGCCAACCGGCCACGCCGCCACGTCATTCACCCGATGACTATTGGAGCAGCAGGTCGAACGGCGGCTGGTCGTTCGGATTGACCTTCCGGGAGACACTCCGGAACAGCCCGGAGATCGCGTCGCCGAGCAGACCGGCGACGAGCGAGCCGAGGACCGTCCCGGCGACACCGCCGACCAGCGCGCCGAGCAGGAACGGCAGGATCGGCCGCTGCGATCCAGTTGGGGAATAGCCGGCCAGGGTCAGATCCGTTCCCGGCTGGAGATTGACGCTCTTTCCTGCCATGCTCGCCCGTCTCTCCTTGTGGCTGTGGCGCGGCCAGTTTGGGTCTACTCGATCGAGAGGACCGTCGTCCCGGCGGCCCAGCGGTCCTCCAGGCGGTAGAAGGCTCGCTGCTCAGTGTCGAAGATATGAACCACGACGTCGCCGTAGTCGAGCAGCGTCCAGCCGGAGAGCTCGTTGCCCTCGGTTCGACGCGGGACATGGCCCGCCTCCTCGATCTCGTCGAGGATCTCGCGGGTGATCGCCCGGAGCTGGCGCTCGTTCTCTCCGGAGCAGATTACGAAGAAGTCCGCCCAGGGAGTCAGGGTGTGGATGTCGAGCACGAGGGTATTGGCGGCCGGTGTCTCGGCGATCACGTCGGCGATCCGCAGCGCCAGCGCCCGGCTCTCGGCGAGCCCTTCGGTGGAACCGAGATGGTCGACCATCTCCTCTTCCGCGGCAGGGTCGAGGTATTCACGCTTGATCGGATCGTCCTGCTGGGTCGTAGGTGCCTGATCGGTAATCGTTCGATCCTCTCAAACGTAATTGACTCGCCTGGTGGCGGCGGCGCGAGTCACTCCCAGTGCCATCGTCGAACGGGTGGGCCCGGCAGGGATCGAACCTGCGACCCTGGGGTTATGAGCCCCGTGCTCTACCGCTGAGCTACAGGCCCTTTCTGGCCGTCAGTGTATCTGACCCTGACCGGCCGAACCACAACCGTCGCTTGGCCCGGTCCGGTTTCCGTGGAAACATGACGCAACCAATCCTCGGCCGCAGCGATTGTTCCCCGTCGCGGGACGCTCTCGCACGCACATATCGAGACAGGATCTGATAAGGAATGGTCGAGCCGTCGCCTAACCATCGTACCCGTTGGTGGCAGTGGTTCCTGCCGGTGATGATCCTGCGGCCCGGCATCCAGGTCCTGCTGTTCTCCCGGCTGCTATCGGAGCTCGGGATGGCCACGCTGACCTACGGGGCGATGGTCCACATCGCCCGTGGCGGCGCCAGCCAGATCGAAGTCACACTCCTGACGACGGCCGGGGCGCTGGCGGCACTCGTCTTCGGGCTGCGCGGCGGCGCCATCGCCGACTCGATGTCGAAGCGGGTCGCGCTTGGTCTGGGTTATCTCCTCCAGGCGACGCTCTGCGTGGTCGTCCCGCACGTTCTTGGGACGACGTTCCTCTCCCTGCTCCTGCTCGTCTTCTCGGTGCGGCTGCTGACCCAGATCGTTTCGCCGGCGGTGAAATCGGCGGTGGTCCTCGTCGCTGGAGCCGGGGAGATCGCGACGGCGATCACGCTGCTGACGATGGCGGGCGGTGTCGGGAGTGGGGCCGGTACCGCCATCCTCGCACCGACGCTGATCAAGCTGTTCGACATCCGGTTGATGCTCTTCGTCGTCGCGATCATCCTCCTCCTGGCCGCGGTACGCACCGTCCGGCTGCCAAGTGAACGGCAGTCACACTCGCCGGTTGCGAGCGACGACCCGACGGAGGACGCGAAGCTCTCGATCCGGACCGCTGGCGCGTGGCTCCTTGCGAATCCAGCGCTGGCCTCGATCATTACCAGCGGCGCAATCGTCGCCGTGCTGAACGACGTCTTCGAGTCGCTCCAGCCGGTCTTCGTTCGCGACACGCTCAGTACGGACCCCGCCAACAGCGTCTACGTCTTCGCGCCGGGGCTGATCGGCACGGTCGTCGCCGTCTTGCTCAGTCCGCTGCTGGTCCGCTGGCCGGGCGAGCGCTGGCTGATCGGGTTATCGCTGGCCTGCTTCACCCTGGCGATGGTCCTGCTCGGCGTTATCGGCACCGTCGCGCCCTACCTGGCGCCGTACAGCCCGCTGCACCTGCTCTCACCGTTCGGCCTCTCCTTCAGTGAGCCCATCCTCGCCGCCGGTCTGATCGGGATCCTGGTCAAGTTTGGGGGCGGAGCGGCCAACACGGCGGTCCAGAGCTTCATCAACCGCCGGGTCGGCTTCGGGCAGCAGGGGGCCGCCTTCGGGATGCAGAACTTCCTCCAGAACGCTCTCGGGGTCGTCGGGACCCTGGGATTCGGCGCCGTCGCCAACCGTTATGGCACGGACCTGGTCTTCATCGCCGCCCCGTTCACCGTCGTCACCATCGTCGCCATCCTGATTCGCCGGGGCGGCAGACCCAGCGATCAGCCCCGCGGCCCGGCGGCCGGAATACCGAACCCGGACCCGGACCCGATTGATGGCGGACCGGATGGGCCGTCGTCACAATAGCGCGTTGTCATAACTCTAACGATTTGAATCGCGCCGTGCTGGCATAGCCTGGCCTTTCAGGCGCCGTCCTCGCAGGGACCTGGCTCTCGCTCCGCTGGCCTTGCTCGCTTCGCCGTTGATACGAGATCGCGGAGCGGTGCTGGTGCTCACGGACAGCGGATGTCGATGGGACTTCTCGTCGGGAGAGCCCGTTTCGCCTCTCGCTTCGGTGGCGGAGGGGGCCGTCGCGGCGGCCTGGCTCGTACCCAATGCTCTTACGCAACGACGCTTCCCAGCGGCCCGGTTCAAGCCAGCAGCGTGGCTCGCACTCGTCCTCCCTCTCCATCGAGGCGGGGGAGCGGGGTCCGTTCTGGCATGAGGGTAGGGGCCGGCTTGACAGTGTTGGGAGATTCCACGAATAATTCCGAGTATATTGGTAGGGTATTGGGTGTTCAGCCGCGCCTAACTCGCCGCAGGGAAGTCCATCGCCGCCATGTCGATCTCCGCCGCCAATCCAGGTCAACGCATCGGTGGGAACCAGTCGTCGCGCCGACCGGCATGGATCGGCCGCAGCGCCCGTGCCGTCGGGTTGCTGGTCGGCGGGCTGCTTGTCGTTCTGACGGCGCTCCTTGGCATCCGGTTCGGCGCCCACCCGGTCTCGACGGATACGGTCTGGAACGCGCTCTTCCACTACGACGCGACCGACTACGACGAGGCCGTCGTCCGATCGCAACGGGTGCCGCGGACCTTGATTGCGCTTGGGGTTGGGGCCGGGCTGGCCGTCGCCGGGGCGACGATGCAGGCGATCACCAGGAACCCGCTCGCCAGCCCGTCGATCCTTGGCGTCAGCAGCGGCGCCTCATTCGCTGTCGTGACGGCCGTCTTCTACCTCGGGCTCAGCAGCGTCCAGGAATACGTCTGGTTCGCCTTCTGCGGGGCGATCGTCGCGTCGGCACTGGTCTTCGCGATCGGCTCGATCGGTGACGCCAGGAATGCGCCGGTTCGGCTGACCCTCGCTGGGGTGGCGATCTCGGCTATGCTCGGTTCCTGGACCAGTGGCCTGCTGCTGCTGTCCGAGGAGACGTTCGATCAGGTCCGGTTCTGGTTCGCCGGGTCCGTCGTCGGCCGGGACCTGGATACCTTCCTGTTCATCTCGCCGTTCCTGCTCGGGGGGGCGCTGGTCTGCGTCTTCATGGGCCACCAGCTCAACGTCGTGAGCATGAGTGAGGATGCGGCCCGGGCGCTGGGGATGAATACGACCCGGGTCCGGTTGGTCTGCGCCGGGCTGGTCGTCCTGATCACCGGCTCGGCCGTCTCGGTCGCCGGCCCGATCGCGTTCGTGGGACTGGCGGTGCCGCACATCGTCCGGGCGATCGTCGGACCGGACTACCGTTGGGTGCTGCCGTACTCCCTGCTGGGCGGCGCGATCTTTCTGACCGGTGCGGACGTCATCGGCCGGCTCGTCCTGCCGAACGGCGAGATCCAGGCCGGCATCGTGACCGGGCTGATCGGGGCGCCGTTCCTGATCTACCTCGCTCGCAAGCGGAATCTGGCGAGCTGATGGGCATCCCGTCCGTGCCCGACGTGGGCACCGCCACTCCCGGGCTTCTGACCTTCCGCCGTGGCAACCTCTCGGCCCGGGTCAACCTCCGCATCCTCGGACTCAGCCTGGTGACCCTGCTTCTGATCGTGATCACCTCGGTCGTGGCGCTGATGCTCGGCTCGCTCCGGATCCCGGCACTCGATGTCGTGCGAACGCTAGTCGGCCACGGGACGGACCAGCACGACTTCGTCGTCAACACCCTGCGGCTGCCGCGGGTCCTGCTCGCCCTCCTGGTCGGGGCCGGACTGGCGGTGGCCGGGGCCATCTTCCAGGGGCTGGTCCGCAACCCGCTGGTTTCCCCGGACATCATCGGGATCGACAGCGGCGCCAACCTGTTCGTCACGTTCTGGATCGTCTCCGGGCTCTCCTGGAGGTTCGTCCCGGCGGCGGCCTTCGCCGGGGCGGCCGGGGCGGCGATCGCGATCTACCTGCTCTCATGGCGGGGCGGCGTCGCACCGAACCGGCTGATCCTCGTCGGCATCGGGATCGGGGCGGCGCTGTCGTCCCTTACGACGCTGCTGCTCGTCAGTGGGACGATCGAACAGGTCCGGCCGGCCCAGGTCTGGTCGATCGGCTCGATCTACGGGGCGGACTGGGCCGGTGTTCGCCTGATGGGACTCACGCTGGCGGCGCTGCTGCCAATCGCTGTCGCGCTGATGTGGCCGATGCGGATCCTGCAGCTCGGCGAGGATTCCGCCCGCTCGCTCGGGCTCGGCGTCGAGCGGCTCCGCCTGGCGATGCTCCTCGTCGGCTGCGTACTCGCGGGGGTCTGCGTCGCGCTGGCCGGGCCGATCGGTTTCGTCGCCTTGATGATTCCCCACATCGCCCGGCTGCTGGCTGGCCCACTCTCCGGCACCGTCCTGATCCTGACCGCCCTGATCGGCGCCTTGTTCCTCCTGCTGGCCGACATCATTGGGCAGCACCTGCTGCCGGTCACGCTGCCGGTCGGGGTCCTGACCTCCGCGATCGGTGCGCCATACTTCCTCTACCTGCTGTATCGCTCCAATGCGAAGGTGTCGCCATGACCCGTCTGGTTGCCGACCGAATCGACCTGGCCTACGGCGCCGAGACCGTCGTCCACGACCTCAGTCTCCGTATTCGCGAGGGCACGATCACGACGATCATCGGACCGAACGGCTGCGGAAAGTCGACCCTGCTCCGCTCCCTCTCGCGTCTGCTGCGGCCAGCGGGTGGATCGGTCCTGCTCGACGGGCAGCTGATCCACCGGCTCTCCAGTCGTGACGTTGCCAGGCGGCTCGGATTGCTCGCCCAGCACTCGGTGGCGCCGGAAGGGGTTACCGTCGAGGAGCTCGCCCGGCGGGGACGCTTCCCCCACCAGGGCTTTCTTCAGCCGCCCTCCCCGAAGGACGACGAGGCGGTCGAGCGGGCACTGGCCCTGACCGCCATGACGGCCTTGCGGGACCGGCCGATCGACTCGCTCTCCGGCGGCCAGCGCCAGCGCGGCTGGATCGCGATGGCGATCGCCCAGGAGACGCCGCTGCTCCTCCTCGACGAGCCGACGACCTACTTCGATGTCGCTCACCAGATGGAGATCATCGAACTGATCCGACGCCTGAATCGGGAGGAAAGCCGGACGATCGTGATGGTTCTCCATGACATCAACCAGGCCGCCGCCGCCAGCGACCACCTCGTCGCGATGCGGAGCGGCCGGGTCATGGGCGAGGGAACCCCGGCCGAGCTGCTTACCGAGGACCTACTGGCCGAGCTGTACGGCGCTGAGTGCGACGTCGTGCTGGACGAGGCGACCGGGCTGCCGCACAGCGTCCCGGTCAGCCAGGTCTGGGATGCGGATCGGCGACCGGTCGGTCCGGCCCATGCGATCCGGATCAGCGGCGTCTCGACCGGCTACGGCAAAGCCTCGATGATCTCAACGGATCTCACGGTCGACCTGCCTGGCGGCGAGATCACGGCGATCGTCGGCCCGAACGCCTGCGGCAAGTCGACCCTGCTGCGGACCATCGCCCGGCTCCAGTCGGCCCGGAGCGGCGAGCTGTTCCTGGACGACATCAACATGCGGCGCTGCTCCCAGCGGCGGCTGGCGCGGGAGCTGGCGATGCTGTCGCAGGGCGCGATCGTGCCGGCAGGACTCCGGGTCGACGAGCTGGTCTCGCTGGGCCGCTTCCCCCATCAGGGGCTGTTCCGGCAGTGGTGCGACCGCGACGAGCGCATGACCGACGGCGCCGTCTGCGACTGCCGCCTGGCCGAGCTGCGAGCTCGCGACGTCGAGACGCTCTCGGGTGGACAGCGCCAGCGGGCCTGGTTCGCGATGGCCTTGGCCCAGGACACCCCGATCCTGTTCCTCGACGAGCCGACGACCTTCCTCGACCTCTCCGCCCAGATCGAGATGCTCGACATGGTCTGGCGGCTCAACCGCGACGAGGGCCGGACGATCGTCATGGTCCTGCACGACCTCAACATGGCAGCCCGTTACGCCGACAACCTGATCGCGATGCGGGACGGTGAGATCGTCGCTACGGGACGCCCGTCGGACGTCATCGACGATTCAATGCTCCGCGATGTCTTCGGCATCGTGGCGGGCGTGAGCCGCGATTCCCGAACTGGCCGGCCGCTTGTCCTGCCCCGGTCGTCAGTCCGGGTTCAGCCGGAGCCATTCGCCACGCGAGACTTCGAAGCCGGACCCATGGTCGCCGACTGACGGCGACGCCCGCTCGTTGCCGAAATTGCGAACGATCCCGGTAGTCAGGCCGCATGCTGGCTGAGGACTCGGGAGCCTGACGGCGAGTCCGGTCATGGATGGTCCGGGCTCAGGGACAGTGTGAAGCGCCACGCAAAGGACCGCAGTGAGCCGGCAGTTTGGATCCGGTCTCCAACGCGGCCACCGACAAGGAGCCGACATGATTGAGGCGAGCCAGTTCACTGCCCTGGGCAAGCACCAGACGACGTTTACGAAGCTCGACGTCTTCGACCGGCCGGAGCATGTCGTCGAGGTCATCCTCGCCGGCGACGAACTGACCGCCTTCTGCCCGATTACCCATCAGCCGGACTTCTATCGCTACGAGGTCCGCTACCGCCCGGTAGAGTCCTGCATCGAGTCGAAGACATTCAAGCTGCTGGTCGGCTCGTTCCGGGACCGGGCTGCCTTCGCGGAAGCCCTGGCAAGCGAACTGGCGCAGATCGTCTTCGACGCCACCGAGGCGGACACGGACGTCACCCTGACGCAGCAGGTCCGCGGAGGCGTCGCGATCACGGCCAGGGCATCGATCGCCCGGACCGCCGAGGATTGACCCTCGCCCAATGTCATCTTCCGGGATGTCTGGACGACCAGATCTCCAGAATGGAATGAGCCCGGCGAACGATCCGCTCACCGGGCTCGTCGCTAACCAGGGGGAACACCGTCGCCTCAGGCGACCTCGCGCAGGGCTCCGGTGTGAACGTCGCAGACGAAGCCCCACGAAGGAGGGTCCCGCGGGATCAGTGGCGAGGCCCGGACCGAGACGACATCGTCACGCACGCTCAGATCCAGATCGTGGAACGGCTGGAAGTCAATCGCGTCGGTCACTCGACGTGCCTCCGGGCCCAATTCCTCCGCCGGGTGTTCGCAAATGCCGTCGTTCTCGGAGGTCAACATCCCGCAGTGGGTGTAGTGGATGGCGACGAACTCCTGAGTGCCGAGTAGCTTGTGAGAAATGGCGTGCGAGCGAATCCCTTCCCCGGATCGGCTCCGGCGCCGGCGGTGCGGATCATGCCAGCGTCACCCTCCTCGAGACCAGAGACCCTGGCCAGGTCGATCCGGGCGTCCATGCGGACGACGACGGTCATGCGCGCGGGTGGCAGCGGCGGATCGCCTTTGGGTGAAACTGGCGGCCGCCTGCTCGCTGGAGGTGATCAACTCGATGGGAATTCTTACGTCACTCGCCTTGATTCGGGGACGGGACGACTCCAGGAACGGTCGTATCCCGGCCATCCGGTCAATGCTGAGCCAGATTCCAGGCATCGACAACCCACCCGTTCGGTTGGGGTGCGATCGTTGAAGTCAGCCAAGTGACTGATACCGCTAGACGATTTGCGACCGGACGCAATCGCTCCCTCCCCTCCTTACACGTTGCTAGAATGCGTCTTCGAGCTGAACCGCGTGAGGTTTCCGTATGACCGATCTTGAAGGAGTGGCGGCGTGACAGCGATAACGAAGGTCGTCGACGATGAGCTCGAGGCCGAGCTGCGCTCGCCCGCGTTCTCCGTCAATCCGTACCCGGTCTACGAGCGGCTCAGGAATGAGGGCCCGGTTCACTGGAGCGAGAGCCAGGGAGCGTGGCTGGTCATGCGGTACGAGGACGTCGCCGCGACGATTCGCGACGCCCGCCGCTTCTCCAGCCGGGAGCGCTTCTCGGCCGTGCTGGAGCCGCTGGCGCCGGAGGACCGGGCCCGTTTAGATCCGCTGGAGCAGCACTTCTCCGTTGGGCTGCTCGGCTCCGACCCGCCGGATCACACTCGCCTCCGGCATCTGATCAACCGGGCGTTCACGCCGCGAGTCGTCGAGGAGCTCCGGCCGAGAGTGCAGGTCCTCGTCGATGAGCTCATCGACGCGGCGCGGGGTCGCGGCGAGATGGACCTGATCCGGGACTTCGCGTACCCGCTCCCGGCGACCGTCATCGCCGAGCTGCTCGGCGTGCCGGCCGAGCACCAGGACCGGTTCAAGGTCTGGTCGGACGGCATCCTCAGTTTCCAGGGGACCGGCCGGACGACCGTCGAAACACTGGCCCGGGCCCAGTCCGACCTGCTGGAGATGCGGGCCTTCCTGACCGACCTCCTCGATCACCGGCGCCGAACGCCGTCCGACGATCTGCTTGGCCGGATGGTCGCGGCTGAGGAAGCCGGGGACCGGCTGTCGTCGGCCGAACTCCTGACGACGTGCGTGACGCTCCTGACGGCGGGTCACGAGACGACGACGAATCTGATCGGCAACGGCCTCAACCTGCTCCTGCGTCATCCAGACCAGCTGCGCCGGTTGCGGAACGACCCGGCGCTGATGCCGGCGGCGGTCGAGGAGATGCTGCGCTTCGACAGCCCGCTGCAGCGCAACCCGCGCCGGGCCGCTGAGGACCTCGAGTTCCGCGGCCAGACGCTGCGCAAGGGCGACTTCGTCCTCCAGATCCTCGGCTCCGCCAACCATGATCCGAGGAAGTTCCCAGACCCGGAGCGATTCGACATCGCCCGGACGCCGAACAAGCACCTCGCGTTCGGCCACGGCATCCACTTCTGTCTCGGCGCGCCGCTGGCGAGGGTCGAGGCCCCGGTCGCTATCGGCACCCTGCTCCGCCGAATGCCTCAGCTTCGTCTTGTGAGCGACGAGGCCGTCTGGCAGCGGCACGGCCTGCTGCGTTCCCTGGCGACGCTTCCGATCAGCTTCTGAGTGCGGCCCGGACGGCGCGACGTTCCTCTGATGGGTCCCCGTCCGGCTCCCCGTGAACGGTGCGATAATCAGCGGCGCCGCCAGCGTGGTAGGCATAGCGAACGACGATTCACGCGACCATTGCCGGGCGGTCCCGCTGGCGAGGCCATTCGACGCAACGAGATCCTCGCCAGCAACCTCTGCGGGAGACAGGCGATGCGAAGCAATCACGTCCGGGAGCGACTACAGGCCGGAGAGCCGTCGATCGGAACCTGGCTGGCCCTACCGAGCCCCGAGGCGGCCGAGTACGTCGCCACCCTCGGCTTCGACTGGCTGACGGTCGACGCCGAGCATAACCCCGTCGATATTCGGACGCTCTCGCTGATGTTCGGGGCGATCGCCGGGAAGGGCGTCGCGCCATTCGTCCGGATTCCCTGGAACAGCGGTGAGAACATCAAGCGCGTGCTGGATGCCGGTGCCTGGGGTATCGTCGTGCCGATGGTGAATACCCGTGCCGAGGCCGAGGCGGCCGTCGCCGCCGCTCGCTACCCGCCCCGTGGCGCACGTAGCATTGGCGGCGGCCTGACTGGTGTCCGGTTCGGCGCGTCGGGCGGCGAGTACCTGCAGCATGCCGACGACAACATCGTCGTCGCCCTCCAGATCGAGCACGCGAACGGGGTGGAGAATGCCGACGCGATCCTGAGTGTGCCGGGCGTCGACGCCTGCTTCATCGGGCCGAACGACCTGGCGGCCTCGATGGGCGTCGGGAACGGCGTGGCGCTCGAGAGCGAGGACCCACGGCTGATGGAAGCCATCGCCGAGATCAAAGCCGCCTGCATCCGGAACGGCGTCGCGCCTGGCATCCACACGTCGGGGGCGAATGGCGTCAACCAGCGGATCGCCGAGGGCTTCCAGTTCCTGGCGATGGCGAGCGAGTCGAGCTACCTGCTCGGCGGCCTTCGCTCTGACCTCGCGGCCCTGAACTGGTCCGCGTCGCCGCGGGACGGCGCGGCCGGCGCGGTGACGAGCGGGAGCGCGGTGCGCTATTAGGGGCAACCGCTTTCACTTGGACCTGGAGCATCGGGATCAGGGTAGCGGTCTGACGGTGGCCGGAGCCGGTGACGGAGGGGCGATCTCTCGTCGTCGCCCGGCCGCCTCAGCGGCCATCGCCCCGTCGGGCGATAACCGCCCACCCATCCGCGGCGCCGTTGAGACGAGGCATGGCGGTCTACGCCGCGGCAGCGGAGTGAGCAAGGCTAGCGCAGCGAGAGTCATGTCCCGACGACGATGGCGCGACACCAGAACGAGCAAGCCATGTCGTTGAGCCCGAATCGCTTGCGGCCGGGCATTGCGGAACATTCCCGGATCACCCACGAAAGGCGACTCAGAACACCATGAAGCTGGTCATTGCCTCGGCCGAAGGCGAACACTATTTCCACCTGCTCGATGACGTCGGAATCGAGGGGCTCCAGGTCGTCCACGCCGCTGGTGCGGAGCAGGTCGGCGCCGAGATCGTCGACGCGGACGTCTTCTACGGCTTCCCGACCGGGGCTCAGTTCGCCTCGGCCAGATCACTGCGGTTCATCCAGTCGCCCGGCGCTGGGGTCGACTGGGTTGCCCGGGTGCCTGGGCTCGCCGAGAGTGACATCCCCGTCGCCAACACCCGGGGTGCTCACGCGCCGTCGATCGCGGAGCACGTCTTCTCGCTCCTGCTCGCGCTGACGCGTGACCTCCCGCAGATGATCGACTGGAAGCGGGATCGGCACTGGGGCCGGATCGAGGCCTACAAGAGCCTCCGGGAGATCAAGGACAGCACGATGGGCATCATCGGTTACGGGGCGATCGGCCGGGCGATCGCCCGCCGTGCCGACGCCTTCGAGATGCGTGTGCTCGCCGTCGACGTCAACCCGGTCCAGGGCGACAGCCCGGTCGAGGAGGTCTGGTCGACCGAGCGGCTGTCCGATCTGCTCGCTCAGTCGGACGTGGTGGTCGTCGCGGTTCCCTACACCCCCGAGACACATCATCTGATCGACACGGCGGCCTTCGAGCAGATGCGCGCAGACGCCAGCCTGATCGTGATCTCGCGCGGCGGGATCGTTGACGAGGTGGCGCTGGACGCGGCGCTGCGGGCCGGGCGGATAGCAGGGGCCGGGATCGATGTGACCTCGGTCGAGCCGCTGCCGGCCGACAGTCCGCTCTGGACGACGCCGAACCTGCTCATCACGCCGCACGTTGCCGGAGCCTCCGGTCCAAAGGAGCGCCGCTGCGTGGAGATCCTGCGGGAAAACCTGATTCGCCTTGCCAGTGGCGACGAGCCGGTCAACCTGATCGACAAGCACCGGGGGTATTAGCGCCGGTCACCGGGACAGGTCGGCGGCTGACTGGCCCGTAAGGAACCGGCTGAACGACATTGAATTCGGCGTGGAGTGTCAAGGGTTGCGTCTCGATGGCTGACCTTGAGTCTCGGTCTACGAGTTTGAGACGGTTGTCGTTCAGCGGGACAATTTCCAACTGGAATGTCGGCAACGACTGAAATCCCGAATCGCTGCTCGACGATGACAAGGGAGGGTCGAATGAAGATCACGCGCCTGCGCCTGCGGGAGTTGACCGGCTCGTTCACGACGGAGTCCGAGTTCTGGGAGGAGCGGCTCCAGCGGCCGATCGACGTCTACCCGGAACACCGCCGTGAAGGGTTCGCCGAGGGGACGCCGATCGCGGTCGGCGTCAACGAGTACCGGCTTCGCTGCATCTTCCTGGAGATCGAGACCGACGAGGGCGTCACCGGGCTGGCTGGCCCGGTCTCGCACGACGTCGCCTACATGATCGGCCGCCAGTTCGCCCCGCTGCTGCTCGGCGAGGACCCGACGGCCAACGAGCGCCTCTGGGACAAGATGTACCGCTACGCCGTCCACGGCCGCAAGGGCGCGGCAATGATGGCGATCAGCGCGATCGACTGCGGCCTCTGGGACCTCAAGGGCCGGTGGCTCGGGCAGCCGGTCCACCGCCTGCTCGGTGGTCCGGTCCGCGAGTCGATCCCCGCCTACGCCAGCGCGCTGGGCTACTCGCTCGACCCAGGGAAGGTTCACGCCCAGGCGGCGGAGTTCGTGGCTGAGGGGTACACCGCGACGAAGTGGTTCCCCCGCGGGGCGCCGACCGACGGTCGCGACGGCATCCGGCGGAACATCGAACTGGCCAGCACGCTGCGGGACGCGATCGGGCCGGACAACGACTTCATGCTCGATGCCTGGATGAGCTGGGACGTGCCGTACACGGTGCTGATGTCCGAGGTGCTGGAGGAGTTCCGGCCCCGCTGGCTGGAGGAGCCAATGATGCCGGACATGATCGACGCCTGCGGCGAGATCCGGCGGCGGTCGCGGGTGCCGATCGCGACCGGTGAGCATGAGTACACGCGCTGGGGCATCAAGCAACTACTCGATGCCGGCGCGGCTGATGTCCTCCAGCCTGACACGTACTGGGCGGGCGGGATCACAGAGATGGTCAAGATCGCGGCGGTGGCGTCCTGCTACGGCGTCCCGGTCATCCCGCACGGGCACTCCGTCCCGGCCAATATCCAGCTCAGCGCGGCACTACCGATCCCGTCGGTCCCGATGGTCGAGTACCTGGTGAAATGGAACGCGCTCCATCAGCACTTCTGGGCGGACCCAGTCGTTCCAGTCAACGGGATGGTGACTGTTCCGACCGTCCCCGGCATGGGCGTCGAGATCGACCCGGCGAAGATCGATGAGGAGCGGGACCTGGAGTGGGCCAACGAGCCCGTCATCTCAGCTAGCGCCCGCTGAGCACGGATAATCGAACTGGACACTGAGCCAGCGCGACGATCCCGGCCGGCCGCCGAGACGGACTGATTCCGGCGTGAAACAGAACAAGTGCCGCTGGTCCCGCGACGTGACCAGCGGCGTTCGTGTTCTTAAATGCCCGGATCCGAAGGCTATGCGGTGGGCGTCGCATCTGCCTCCGACAGGCCCTTGGCCAGGAAGATGGTCACCTGGGTCTGTCGGGCACCGTCTGGCGCCAGGTAGGCGATGCCGGCGTAGCGCGAGTCGCCCACGGTCGGCAGACCGAACGCCAGCGAGCCGTCATCCGCTACCACGCCGCCGATGGCGCCGCAGGCCAGCGGAACCGTGTCGTCGTCCTGACCGAAGACAGCGAGGACATGGTCGTCGGCCAGAAGGTCGTCGAGCGAGAGGTTCAGCGTGCTGAACGAGGTCTGAACCGGCGCGGTCGAGTCAGCGCCCTGCGCGTCGCCGGAGGACGCCGTGACGTCCGAGAGCTCGGCGACCGCGTTGACGGTGAAATCGCTGTCGCAGTCGCCCGCGAAGATGGCGGCGGTGCGGCCGTCGTTGCGATCGCCGGGGTGGGTCGCGGCGGTGATTGTCGTGGGCGCCGCTGTCGCGGTCGTCGCCGAATTCGTTGCCGGCACGGTCGATGGAGCCGTAGCCGCGTTGCGGGATTCGGGGGACGTCAGCGTCGGCGTCGGCAGTGGTGGGGACGTTGGTCCTGATCCGGCGCCGGGGTTGATGACGACGGTCACGGACGGATTGTTGCCACTGGCAATGAGCGGAGTGCCAGTGCCGGGATCGTCGATGTTGATGACGTGATAGACGATGCCAGCTGAGATTGTGAACTCCGTCGAGCCCCCGTCGCTGACAGTCTGCGTGGCAACGATCGAGCCGTCCGCGTCGTCGTAGATTTGGTACGTCTCCGACCCGGCGGCGGAGGCGGTGATGTCGGCGGAGTCGGGGTTGATCCGGGGCATGGAGGTGAGGAAGTAGTTGTACTCCGCCGGAAAGTCCGGGTCGTCGGGCTGGTTCGCCACATAGGAGAAGACGACCACATTTACGCTTATGGGCTGAGCGGACGCCCGCCCGATGGGACGCCCGGCGATGCCAACGCCAAGAGTCAGGCCCAGCACCGTCAGGATCCGAACGAGAGAAAGGGTTGTTCTCATGGGGTCATCGTTCCTTTGCCAACCGCGCGACGCTCCCCCTGGAGCCTCGGCAGACTGGCTACACTGGTCATGACGCGCGGCGGGCCCGACTAGTTTCTCGTCTAGCGCCGGACTGCTTGTCTTCACCCGGACTGGAGCGACCAAACGGGTTGTTCGGATGAGCAGTACGTGTCAGTCCGCTACGACACAGTGGGCCGGGAGGACCTTGACGACGGCGAAATCGTCCACCGGCGACGAGTGCTCGGCCGGTACATGGCCTCTACAGCAGCGCCCGCACCACCGCAACGAGCAAGGCACCAGGGTGTCGTAGCGCGGAGACGGGCAGGCGAACCGCGAAATACAAGCGGGCCGACCCGGAAAGAACGTCGACCCAGTGAAGGAGGCGTGGGCTCGTGAAGCGGTGACCCTTTGACAGCACTATCGAGATCGCCACGTACCGCAGCATCGAACCAACAAAGAACGCCGTCAGCAGGAGAGCAATCTCGCCGGTCGCCCGATCGCGAAGCGTCGCGAGCCACCCGGCGCCGATCCCGGACCGAGAGGCGAGCCCGGTGGGGTTCGCCGTGAAGAAGGTCGCCCCGATGACGAGCGGCCCTCCCCATTGCGCCAATCCCCCGGTGCTGGTCCGGAGCGGGGCCAAGGCGCTCCAACGAGTCCCACAAGGGTCACCAGCGGATCGACCCGAAGAATGGGCGCGGCACCAGTCAGTCCAAGGGTTGCCCAGACCATGTCGCCAAGCCGGTGGCCACCATGGGTAAGGATGGCCGGCCGAAGGTCGCCGATAAGTCCGCTCCGGATTCACTCCGTATGGACCGCCCCGGAGACGGAGCAATAGGCGAACCCAACCGCGAACGCGAGCGCGATACCGGTCAACGCGATCATGACGTCGCTGGGCATGATCTTTTCCAAGCATGGAGTCGGTCTGTGGGTGCGCTGGTAGTGTCCCCCGAATATAGCGGATCACTCCCCGTCTCGTGTCCTCGGACTGGCGGTGTGCCCGGCTGGTCCGGTCTGGGTCCCTAGTGGTGCCTGCGTCCAATGGTCGGGTCGATCGGTTCCGGTCTCGCTTCCGCAGCCTATTCAACTGGGAGACTGCCGCGTCAGTACGCCAGCCGGTAGAGCGCCGCCGCCAGTACCTCGATCCCGGCAACGCAGTCCGCCAGCGAGGAGAATTCCTCCGACGTGTGGCTCCGGCCATCCTTGCTGCGAACGAAGACCATCGCCACCCGGCTCACGGACGCCAGCCGTTGCGTGTCGTGGACGGCGCCGCTCGCCATTGTCATGGTCGGGACGCGCTGGGTGGTCGCCGCTGATTCGAGCAGCCCGACGACGTCCGGATCGCAGATCACCGGGTCCAGGTCGAAGGTGAGGTGCCAGTCGATGGACAGGTCCCGCCGGACGGCGACCTCCCGCATGATCTCCTCGTGGCGGGCGTAGAGCAGTTGACGGGCGGCCAGGTCCGGGTGGCGGGCATCGACGGTGAAGGTAACCCGACCGGGGACGATCGCCGGGCCGTTCGGCTCGACCTCCATTCGCCCGACGGTCGTCACGGCCGGCCGGCCCATCCGATGGGCCGTGTTCACAACGCCGGAGATGATCTCGGCGGCGCCAGTCATAGGGTCGCGGCGGCCGTCCATCGGGAAAGCACCGGCGTGGTTGGCCTCGCCAGTCAGCGTGACGACGTAATGACGGATGCCGGTGATGGCGCTGACGATTCCGACCGGCAGCCCGGCCTGTTCCAGGATCGGACCCTGCTCGATGTGGAGCTCGACGAAGGTCTCGATGTCGTCCCGGGCGGCTTCGGGGATCCGGTCCGGGTCCAGCCCGACGGCGCGCATGGTTTCGGCGATGGTCTCGCCGTCGTAGCCGATCGTCGTGTCCGGGTCGCCGGGCGCGATCGCCCCGGTGATGGCGCGGGAGCCCCAGAAGCTCGCGGATGGAAAGCGGCTGCCCTCCTCCTCACAGAGCGCAAGCGTTTCCAGAGAACGGCGGGGCGGACCGAACCGGTCCTTCAGTGTCCGAATGGCGACCAGGGCCGCGATCGCCCCAAGGGCGCCATCGTAGCGGCCTCCCGGCCGTTGGGAGTCCAGATGCGAGCCGGAGACGACCGACTTGCCGCCGTCGGTCCCCGCCAGCCGACCCCAGACGTTCCCGACCGCGTCGCGCCGAACCGCGAGCCCGGCCTCCGCGCACCAGGCGGCGTAGCGGTCCGTCGCGGCTACCCACTCCGGCGAGTAGACCGTTCGCCAGACGCCTGTCTCGCCGTAGGCGCCGTCCTGGGCGAGTTCCAGGATCATGCGCTCCACGAGCGCCGAATCGACCGTAATGGGTTTAGAGGATGTCATAGGACTGCCTCGCAATCTTGTCGGAAAGACCTTGGCCCGCTGAACTGGTGAAGACCTGATCGATCTAGCCGATCCCATAGAAGGTGGCGATCCGATCCCCGACCCGGTTTGCCGCTTCGACCTACTCTGGTGGGGAGCCGGGAAGGCTGGCGTAGTGCCGCATGGCGCCGAGCAGGGCAGCCGGAATCTCCATCCAGTCCAGGATCCAGCGGACGTGCAGCGTCCATTCTCCGGGCGGGACTTCGCCGTCGATGATCTGATACTCCGCCGCCAGTTCTGGGCCATCGCCGTAACCTTGATTTCGCGCTCATTCGTGGAACTGCTGATTAGTTCCCACCGATACATGCCCCCTCGGACAACAGGAACGGCCACCCCGAGGGATGACCGCCCGGCCTGGCGTCCTCGACCCCTGAAGTGGGATCGCTGGACTACTTGGTGACCGCCACCGTGGTCTTCGGATACTTGACTGCGACCCAGGGACGGACGAATCGGCCAGTGATGGCGCTGCGATGACCTACGACCCGCCGCGCAGGCCGCGATGAACGGGACGAAGCTCTCGATCGAGCTGTCATTTACTGATCCTTCGGGCCAAAAGCCTATAGACTGAGCGAATGGACAGTGCGGGGCAGGATTCTAGCGGGTAATACAAGTATAGAGGCTGAGTCAACATAAGGGACTCCAGACCTTCTCGTCCCCCCGAATTATCTTGACTCTCCGAAGCGCCGTACACATTCCGTACACATTGCTCCTGGAACGGCGAACGACCACCCGCAATGAGTGGCCGTTTTGCCGACCCTACTGGGCTTCTTGTGGAGCGGGGGACCGGACTCGAACCGGCGACATGCTGCTTAGAAGGCCAGCCCGGCCGTCCGTCGCCGTCCGTCCCGATGCGAAACGGCCCGCTATCATCGGCATTCGGACCGCTCTACATCCGTTCTCATCTAGTTACGGATTGCCTGATCCGTGACCAAACCGTGACCAAACCGTGACCATGATCGATCCCTTCTACAACGAGGTGATGCAGCTAGGCACGTCACAAAATGTCACCAGATCGACGGGCTCAAGGGTGGGCCACAGGTCAGGGAATGTCAGCAGATTGAACCCGGGAGGCCGGCTCCGGAATTGGGGCCACTTCACGGAACTTCACCCTCTGCGGAGCCGGCAGGTGATCGCCTGTGATCCTCACGCCATATCAATGCGAACGGACTCGGACCTATACTCACAGAACGGAATGAGAACACCCCGCGCCGTTGCGAGCGGCCGGGGTGACGGCTGACGACTGAGAAGGAGTCGCGAGCGTGGACAGTGTAGACCGGCAAGAGTGCGATGAGCAGGAATCAGCGTCGTTCCTCATGCGGATCCCGCTCACGGCCGAGATGGCTGACCGGTACCGAGGACAGGAACTCTCGACGGCGCTGATGGCAGTCGCCCAGATGCGCCGGATATGGGACAGCTTATTCGGTCACTGGGCCATGTCCATTGGCAGTTCTGCGGCCGATGAGCAGCTCTGGCAGACGCTCCGGCACGACGTGCTATTCCTGCTCAACCATTCGGAGCGATGGATGGACGCGCGAACCAGCGTCGCCGAACACCTTCCCGAGGAACTCCTGGAAGCGGACTTTCTCATCGCGCTCGACGACGACATTCGAACCGATTTCGCCGGACGATTCCAGGCCGCCGAAACCACACTGATTCGACAGGCAGTCGTGGATCGCGCCCAGCTGGCCGGGAGCGCGAGACGAAGGCGGTCTCTTCGACCTCTTCGATCCGATGCTCGATTGGATGGAATCGACCCATCGCAAAGCCATCGACAAGAAGATGGTTCGCCTCGGCCTAACACAGACGCCAAGGCCGAGGACGAGCCCAGCCAAAGAGAAGCCCGAAGAGCATCTGGCGCGGGTCTTGGAGACGATCGAGGCGATCGAGGGCCTCTGGATCTCGCTCTTCGGCGACAGGACGGCGCTCGTTCGATGCGCGGGTGATGAGATCGTCTATCAGGCCTATCGCTCGGGCGTGATGCGACTACTTCGATGTCGAGACGACTATGCGGAAGCCGCCCGAGTGGCGGCCGATACCCTTCCACTTACGCTTCCGTACGGCAAGCGGATCGAGGCGATCTCCGAGGGGTATGACGGAACGATCGATTCTCTTGCCGAGCTACGTGGCATCGTCATGGGCGTCGCCTTTGATCTCCAGGAGCCGCTCTATCAGGTAACCGACGACTGGGTCCCGATTGACGACTGGATTGGTGAAGAGCACGCGTATCGTGTCGATCTGCTTGCGGAACGCATCAACGAGGAGAAGGACCGGATCTGTCGACGGAAAGGTGGTGAGCCCGTCGTCGCAGCCACGGGAGATCAGCGAGCCACTCGTAAGCTGGGAGGGCGCAAACGGAAGCCGTTCGATCGGGTGATTGCGGCGACGGCTTATCGAACGCTGCGAGCCCAGTTGGGCCGCGATCCATCTCCGTCCGAAGTCTGGGGAGCGCTGCCGGCGTCGGAGCGGGATAAGGGATCACAGAACACGTGGCGTGGCCAACGGCACTACGGCTGTTGGCGCCTTTCGCCAGAGTGGGGCGACGCCGCCTGATCTGTCCCATTGGTCGTTTGAGTGATCGAAACCCTGCGCCATTGCTGATCGATTGCTGATCGATTGCTGATCGAAACCCTTTTTCGATCACGGAGCTCCCGTCACGCTGTCCCCAGTCGCCGCGATGCGCGGTCGACGGGACAGGAAGTGATGGGAGCTTCGTCATGCGGCGGTACGTTCGGATCGATGACTTCATCGAGATGCACTGGCGTCCCGACATAGGGTTCTCAACCACTTGGAGGGACGGGATTCGAAGCTCTGTCCGCTTTCGCGCGTAGGGGAAACCAATGCCCGATCTGCTCTGGTTCATCCTGATCTATCTTGTCGGCCTTCTCGGTGAGTTGAGCAAGCTCATCATCGCTTCTCTGTGGACTGACATTATGTGGCCCCGACTGAAGGCCGTCAGAGGTCAGCCAACGTTTCGACCTTCAAAATCTGACCGCACCGGTCAGAACAGGATCGGGAGTCCAAACTTCACAGTTCGCCGACGACGGAAGCGAGCCGATCGCTCTTTGCGATATGGACGCATCGCGAACGACAACGACATCCGGCGGGGCTGAGCTGTTTGACACCTGCATTTGAAAACCGTAGAACCGCCGGAGTCGTTATCTCCGGCGGTTCTCGTCTGCTCTTGGAAACGGGAGCGGGGGACCGGACTCGAACCGGCGACATGCTGCTTGGAAGGCAGCCACTCTACCAACTGAGTTACCCCCGCGGGACCGGAGCGCCACGGAACCACGACGTTGCCGGGATCGCGTCGGTCGGGGTGATAGGACTCGAACCTACGACCTCAGCGTCCCAAACGCCGCGCGCTTCCAACTGCGTCGGAAGACAGTGAAGCCAGAAACCAGGATTTTGCGATGACGCTGCGTCGCTAGGTCGACGACCAAATCTCGGCATGCGGCGACGGTTCAGATGCCCCATCCTTCTTGAACCGGAAAGGGTTTGTGACCAGACCGGTTGACGTACGATAATGTCATTCGGTTGACCGTGATGGCCTTCGCGAGTGAAAACCAGACGTCGGGTCCAGTCCAATGGAGAGTAGCCAGCGAAGGCATCGTCACCTGATTTGGAACCTGGATCGTTCAAGTCAGTGTGTCGATGCAACGTTGCGAACGCGATTGGGGCGGAGATGCCGGTCTTCGATCGCATTGAGTACACGCGACATGCGGTCGAGCGAATGCGCCAGCGCCGGATCCGTCCAACAGAGGTGGAGTTGACACTTCACCTGGGCGAAGGAAGACCTGGTAATCAGGAGACCTGGATATACGAGCATGGCTCAACCCGGGTTGTCGTCATTGAGGTCGGCAACGTTGCGCGAGTCGTCACTTCCATGAGATTGAGAGGCCAGCGATGAAGTCACCGACGTTGAGATATGACCGCGAGGCCAACGCCTTGTACATCCAGTTCTCAGCTGAGGATGTCGTAAATACGGTTGAACTGTCCGAAACCGTCTATGTCGATATGGACATCCATGACGAGCCGGTTGGTTTCGAGATTCTGAATGCCGACCCACTGATGCTCAATAGCATCCCACCCCTTCCGGATACCGCCGCCCTAAGGGACCTTATTCACAACTCAAAGTAGTCAACGTGTGAGCAAGTCCTTATTTACCCTGGGGACACCGACCGCTCAGTTGGTCTTGCCGCGACTGTGATCGTATGGAGCGGGGGACCGGACTCGAACCGGCGACATGCTGCTTGGAAGGCAGCCACTCTACCAACTGAGTTACCCCCGCGGGACCGGAGCGCCACGGAACCACGACGTTGGCGGGATCGCGTCGGTCGGGGTGATAGGACTCGAACCTACGACCTCAGCGTCCCAAACGCCGCGCGCTACCAACTGCGCTACACCCCGGTGTGTGACCGGCACCCCATTATAGGATCGGGGCGACCAACTTACAACATTCGCGAGCACGGTGAAGAGCAGCCGGACAATGACGGCCGGCTGCCTCTCCGACGCTCCGTTCAGGCTACGAGACCGGGTCGATCTGGGCTCGCTGCAGCTTGCCGCTGAAGTCGATGTAGAGGCTTTGCCATTCGGTGACGAAGTCCAGCGCCGCCGTACCGGCCTCGCGATGGCCATTACCGGTTCCCTTGGTCCCGCCGAACGGAAGGTGGATCTCGGCGCCGATCGTGCCAGCGTTGACGTAGAGGATGCCGGTGTCGATGTCCTGCATCGCTCGGAAGGCCGAGTTGACGCTGGCGGTGAAGATCGAGGCCGACAGGCCGTACTGGACGCCGTTGACCACGTCGATCGCCTCGTCCAGGCCATCGACCGGGATCACCGCGCTGACCGGCCCGAAGATCTCCTCTTGGGCGATCCGCATCTTCGGCGCGACGTCGTCGAAGATCGCCGGCCGCAGGAAGTGGCCGCCGCCGAGCGGGCCTTCACTGGACCGGGTGCCGCCGGTGACGAGCCGGGCGCCCTCGGCCGTGCCGATCGCGACGTACTCCTCGATCCGGTTCAACTGCGCGGCGCTGACGACCGGCCCAACGTCGATCGATTCGTCCAGGCCGTCGCCGAGCGCCATCGCGTCGGCCCGGACGGCGAGCCGCTCGACGAGCTCTTTCTGAATCGCGCGGTGAGCGACGATCCGGCTGGCGGCGGTGCAGCGCTGGCCGCTGGTCCCGAAGGCGCTCCAGATGATGCCGTCGACCGCGAGGTCCAGGTCGGCGTCGTCCATGACGATAACGGCATTCTTGCCGCCGAGCTCCAGGGAGACCCGTTTGTTGTGATGGGCGGCGCGGACCGCCACCTTCGTCCCCGTCGCGTTCGAGCCGGTGAAGGTGATGAGCGGCACGTCGGGGTGGTCGACGATCGCGTCACCGACTTCGGCCCCGGTCCCGAGCACGACGTTGACGACGCCCTCAGGCAGCCCGGCCTCGATCAGGACCTCCACGAAGCGGATCGCGCTCCGGGGGGTGTTGGTCGCGGGCTTGAAGACGACGGTGTTGCCCGCGATGATCGCCGGGAGGATCTTCCACGACGGGATCGCCATCGGGAAGTTCCACGGCGTGATCACGCCGCAGATGCCGAGCGGTTTGCGGACCGACATGTTGAACTTCTCGCGCAGCTCCGACGGAGTCGTCTGCCCGGAGAGGCGGCGGCCCTCGCCGGCCGTGTAGAAGGCCATGTCGATCGCCTCCTGAACATCGCCCCGCGCCTCGGCGATGACTTTGCCCATCTCCTCGGTCATCTCGCGGGCGAACTCCTCCTTGCGGTCGGCGAGGATCCGGGCTGCGCGAAAAAGGATCTCGCCCCGCTTCGGCGCCGGATAGAGCCGCCATGACGTGTAGGCGCGTTTCGCGGCCGCGACGGCGTCCCGAACGTCCTCGGCGGTGCTGCTGGTGTAGGTCGCCACCAGCTCACCGGTCGCCGGGTTGCGCCGCTCGAACCTCGCCCCATCCTTCGCGTCCCGCCACGTCCCGCCAATCAGGTTCTGGAAGTGTCCCTGGGTTGCCACCCGCGTGCTCCTTCATATGGTCGGTCTTCTGGTCGGTGTTCTCAGCACAGCCAGCTTACAGCGATTGATGGGTGTCGCGGATGGTTCTCGTCCGCAAGCGATTTCGGACCGCATCCGGCGGCGTCTGGCGACCTCCGGCCCTTATGGAGATTGCCAGGCAGGTACTGGGATCATCGAGATGCTCCGCGCCGTTCCTGTGCCCGGCTCATTTAGGAGGCGGTCGCGCCGCCAGCGAAGCGAGAGGCGCCATACGCGGTCGAATCCCGCGAACCAGGGCGAAAACGAGCGACACCGCCGGACTTTGTCGGTCCCGCGGCATCTCTCTGGACTCTTTGGCTCCGGCACGAGGACTCGAACCTCGAACCTACCGATTAACAGTCGGGCGCTCTACCATTGAGCTATGCCGGATCAGAACCGTCCGTGTCCGCGTGAGAGTTTACTCATGGTCTGCGCGATTGTCCAGCCGCTACCAAACACTGAGCGACATGGACTCTCACTCGTTCGGCGAAGTACATCCGGTCCCGGAACCCGTCTAACGTCGGATTCGATGTTCGGTGGGGTACACTGTTCATTGATCTTTCGAACGAGCCGGTCGAGCCATCGCTCGTCGCCGGCCGGTTGTGTGTACCACGCCCATCGACGACTGGGTGGGAGGGTGTCATGACGGACGCAACATCAGAGACGACCAGCGGACCAGTGCGACTGTCGGATGACGACGTCGCGTTCCTGCTGATGATCCTTCGCAACTCCAGCCGGCCACTGACCATCAGCCAGTTGATCGACGCATTCCGTGAGCAATCGAACCGGGCGTAGTCGGGACAGGCGTCTCGCGCGGCAAACCGTCAAGTGGTCAAACGACCCATCGAGCATGTCAAGGAAGCGGCAGGCTGATTGCCGGAGATACAGGGAGAGCATGGCAGGATGGTGAACCAGGTTGCGCCGCCGACTGTGGTGATGAAGGGGACCAAGGACGAGCAGGAACTCGCCAGGAACCTGCTCGGGATGTTCCAGGCGCATGGACGGTTCATGTCGGCCGACAAGGTGATCCGGCTTTCGGCCGAGTCCCTTGCCGGGGCGACGAAGCTCAGTGCTGACCGCATCGTCGAGCTGGTCCGAAAGAACCAGTCCGTCTTCGCGGTCGAGGAGACCGGGGACGGGATCGTCATCTCCACGACCCGCTTCGGCAAGTCGCCCATCGAGCAGACCGCGCCGACCCGGCATGGCTTCGCCGAGCGGCTGATGGTCCCAGTCCCGCGCCTGGCCGGTCAGCTTCGCGGTGAAGTGATCCGTCTCGACACCGGTTGGAACGCCCCGATCTCCGATGAGTCCGTGGCGTCGCAGCTTTTCGATGTCGAGCGCCCGCTGCCCGCGGCAATCATCGTCGAACGTCACGTTCTGCCGCCGACCCACCTTCCGGGCGAGGAGGAGGCCGACGAGCCGTTTAACGCAGCTGATCTGCAGTCAATCGACGTGGAGTCGACCGGTGCCGACGAGTCCAGCGCACCCTGGAACCGTCCCGTCGTCGTCGAGCGGCCCGCTGTTGAGAGTCAGCCTGAGACCGAGCCGGTCGAGGAGCTGTCCGCCAGGCAGCCCGCGGCTCCGGCTTACGACGATCTCGCCGCCCAGATCATCGCCGACGAGCCGCTACCGGCTCCCACGGTGGAGCCGGTTGTCGAGGACGAGCCCGCTGTCGCCGAGGTGGAGCCTGACGTCGAACCCGTCGTGGCCGAGCCAGTTGCCCTCCCGGAGCCCGTCGCACCCGCGCCGGAGGTCCGCCGGGCCCCGTCGATCCGGGTCTCCGACGTCTCCGAGGTCGAGGACGACGCGCTGGCCGCCGCCATCGTCGCGCGGTTGTCGGCCGACGTGCGGACCGCGAACTTCAACGACCAGTGGATGACCGAGGACCGCGTGCCTCGCCTGAGCCGCGGCGACCTCCGACGGATCAAGGAGTACATCCAGGAGCAGGAGCAACCGCTCACCGACGACGTCCTCGTCCAGGATGTCCTCGGGGTCCGGACGAACAGCCCGGACTTCGACCTGATGCGGTTCGCGATCAACTTTCGACTGTCGCGTGAGCATCGCGATTTCGACTTCGTCGGCACGAATGAGCAGCGCTTCTGGAGTACCAGCACGCTGCCGCAGATTGGCACGACCCGGCGCAAGCCGAACGAACTCGGTACCGACTACCGGTTCCTGCTCGACGCCGCCCCAACCGAGCCTGCCTACCGCTCGATCGACTCCGTCCTCCATGTCGTGACATTCTTCGAGTACTACCACGGCCTCCTGCCCTACGACGCCGAAATACAGGCTCTGCTCCCGGCCCCGGTCCTGCCGGACCAGCGGACGGCGATGCTGACCTTCGAGACCCCACAGTCCTACACGACCTTCCTCGTCGAGCTGCGCTACCCGACGCCGAACCGGGGCGGCTTCATCCTCGGCCTGGACGACTTCTTCAGTGAGAACCTCATTCCGGGGGCGCTGATCCAGATCCAGCGGACCGACAACGACGGCCACTACCGGGTCGAGTTTCTTCCGGCCGCGTCCCAGACTGCCCGCCTCCTGGAGCTCGACGAACGCCGGTCGCAGCGCTACGTCTTCCATGAGGTTCAGTATGGCTGCGAGGTCGAGGACGCGATGGTGTTGTCAGAGGAGCGCTTCCCGGGTCTTGGCAACGAGCGTCCGGTTGACGAGAAGGTCCGTCGCCGGCCCGAGGCGCTGGTCTCGGCGATCTTCGAGCGCATTGGCGAGAAGGTCGGGCCCGGCTTCACCGCCTCGTTCGACGATCTCTACGCCACCGTCAACATCGAACGGCCCTTCTCCGAGAAGTTGCTGCGCCGCGTCCTCGATACCGATGAGACCGGCGCCTTCGCCAAGGATCCAGACAACGCCAATGTCTACTCGTTCGTTCCCTCCACGACCTGATGACGCCGACGACCGCCTCGACCTCGACCTGGATCTGAGCTTCGTGCCGGAGCAGGACGCGGACGAGGCGGAGGTCGACGACGATGAGCGCCTCGAGATCGCCGTCACCGAACGTGGCACCCAGTGGTCCGACGACGAGGACCCCGACGCCATTCCGGCCGATGTGGAACTCCTCGCCACTCCGGCGACCGCGTTGCCGGGCGGCAACCGGGTGGCCCAATTCCTCGGCCCACTCGACCGTCGCACCGGTCTCGGCGGCGATGCCGCCCTCCTGTCCGATCTGGACAGCGAGGGGCTTGCCGTCGTCCGTACGGTCTGGCCGGGCATGTCGAGTCGGGCCCGTGCCGTGATCGCCGGTCGGCTGGTTGCCGCCGCCGCGGAGCGCTATGACCTCCAGTTCGTCCGCATCTTCATGGACCTGCTCTCTGATCAGGACGCCGTGGTACGGCAGTTCGCCGTCACCGGGCTGTCCGAGGAGGAGAGCTCAGAGATCGTCGAGCGCCTGGTCCGGTTGACCGAGGCTGATTCGTCGGCCGATGTCCGGGCCGCGTCGGCCAGCGCCCTGAGCGAGTACGCCACAGCGGCCGCGGCCGATGAGGACATCGGGATGGACGCCGACGAACTCCGGGATGTGCTGGAAACGATCGTCGTTGACGAGGATGAGCCGTCGCTCGTCCGCCGGGCGGCGCTCGAGTCGTGGGCCGTCTTCGGCTCCCGCGGCGCCGAGGGCTTCTCGACGACCGTGGCCGAAGCCATCGCCGAGATGTACAACAGCGGCGAGACCGATAGCCAGGCCTCAGCGCTCATCGCGATGGGCCGGACCCTCGATCTGCGCTGGCTCTCGTTCGTCGAGCGCGACCTCGCCAGCGACGACGCCGAGCTTCGCCTCGCCGCCGTCCGCTCGGCCGGCCAGCTCGGTGAGACGACTTTGGTCGAGCCTGTCACCGTGCTGACGACCGACGACGACGATGAGGTCCGCCTGGCCGCCGTCGTGGCCCTCGGCCAGATCGGCGGTCCTGGCGCCGTCCGGGTCCTGCGGAACCTCGCCGCTGACCCGGAGCGGACCGACCAGGATGCCGTCAACGAGGCGATCGAGGAGGCGAACCTCGCCGCTGAGGCGATCTAGTCTGGCCGGCCGACCGGCTTTCCTGGCCCCGCGGGGCAGCGAAGCGTGCCGGCAGAACGACGATCGTCGTGAAGCAGACGAGCATGGGCACCGCTCCCGCGCCGGACGAGGGTCCTGGGTTGCGGCCATCGCCAAATCCGATGTCCGTTAGCCGGTCCCTTCACGGCCAAAGATCGGCGTCGGCGATGGCAATGCGTCAGCCTCCCCGTTTCCGAGAGGAGTTCCCGTGTCGTTGTCGTTACCCCAACAGGCGGTCCGCCGCGATGCGGTCGTCGCCGCCCCTCCCACTCAACCTACTTGGGACGCGATGCTTGAACGGCTCGACGGCCATCCGCTCCAGAGCTGGGCCTGGGGTGCGGTCAAGGCCCGGCACGGCTGGCGAGCCGAGCGGATCGGCTTCGAGGCGGACTGGGGGAGCGGCATGGCGCAGGTGCTGTTCCGGCGCAGGGGGCCGGTCAGTATCGCCTACGTTCCCCGTGGCCCGGCCCTGACCGGCGACGTCGAGCGCGGCTTCCGCGACCTGACTGCGATGATGGACCGCATCTGCCGCCGGAATCTGGCGATCTCACTGATCGTCGAGCCGGCCGGGCCGCTTGGTCTCGACGGGTCATATCGGTCGTTTGGCTACGTCCAGGGACCGGCCCCGATCCAGCCCGCCCGGACCGTCAGCGTTCGCCTGCTGCCAGACGAGGCGTTGCTCGCCGGGATGCACGGCAAGCACCGTTACAACGTTCGCCTGGCCGAGCGGCGCGGCGTGACGATCCGGGCTGGTCGGACCGATGGCGACCTCGGTGCGTTCTACGCCCTCATGCGCGAGACGGCTGCTCGCAACGAGTTCGGCATCCACGGTTTCGACTACTACGCCGACGCCCTGGGCCTGTTCGGCGACGACGCCCGGCTGCTCCTTGCCGAGATTGATGGCCAGGTCGCCGCCGCCGGGATCGCCGCCCGGTTCGGGACCCAGGGTATCTACCTGTACGGCGCATCCTCGACGACCATCCGGGCCGATGGCGCCGCCTTCCTGCTCCAATACCACCTTATGCGCTGGGCCCGGGACCGTGGCGCCACGGCCTATGACCTCTGGGGCATCCCGGCGGCCGACCCGGAGCCGCTACCCGAAGGCGCGACCGGCATGACCCAGAGCCGTGGCGAGGACCAGCGCGGCCTCCTGAGCTACAAGACCCGGTTCGGCGGGGACATTGTTGCCTTCCCGTGGCCGATGGAACGCCGATACGCTCCGATCCTCTCCGCCGCCGCCCGCCGCCTCGGGCTCGTCAATGGTTAGATCAGGGTCGATCTCCGCAAGGTCACTCGGCGCGGCCGCCACCGCCGTGCCCGGAGCCATCGTCTCAGGCGATGCCACGGTCCGGTTCAGCGACATCGTCTACGACTCGCGGGACGTCACACCCGGCGCCCTCTTCGTCGCCCTGCGCGGTGCCGACCACGATGGCCATGCCTTCATCGCCGATGCGGCGCGGCGCGGCGCGGCGACCGTGATGGTCGACCCCCAGTGGGTCGATCGGGCAGCCACCGATCTGCCGCTGATCCGGGTCGCCGACACAAGGGCCGCACTGGCGCCGGTCTCGGCGGCGTTCTTTCGCCATCCGTCCCGTGAGCTCCGCGTCATCGGCATCACCGGGACCGACGGCAAGACGACAACCTCCTACATCGTCGATCACCTGCTGACGACCGCGGGTCGAACGACCGGGATGGCCGGCACGGTCGCCGTCCGGATCGCCGGCGTCGAGGATCGCCACGCCCTAAGGCAGACCACGCAGGAGTCGGTCGAGAACCAGCGGCTTCTGCGGCGGATGGTCGACGCCGGCTGCGATGTAGCCATTCTGGAGGCGACCTCCCACGGCCTCGACCTGCACCGCCTCGACGATATCGACTTCGCGGTCGGTGCCGTGACGAACATCACCCACGAGCATCTGGAGCACCACGGGACGATCGAGAGCTACTGGCGGGCCAAGGCAATCCTGTTCGAGCGACTCGGCACCGGCGGAACGGCCATCGTCAACGTCGACGATCCGGGTGCCCGGTCGGTCCTCCCGTTCGTCGCCCCAGCCGACCTGATCCGCTACAGCGCCACCGGCGTTGCCGATGCCGATCTTTGGGTCGACCACATCGTGCTGGGCGAAAGCGGATCCCGGTTCGACCTGCACTGGCGGGGCGAGACCGTCTCGATCAGCCTGCCGCTGGTCGGCGGCTTCAATGTTGACAACGCCCTCTGTGCAGCCGGGATCGCGCTCGGCCTCGGCATCCCATTGACGACCACCGCCAGCGGCCTCTCGACAGCACCGGCACCACCTGGCCGGATGGTCAGTATCGACGAGGGCCAGCCATTCGGCGTGGTCGTCGACTATGCGCACACGCCCGAGTCCCTGACGAAGGTCCTGTCCCTGCTCCGTTCACTGAGACCGGCGGGCCGGCTCATCGTCGTCTTTGGCAGCGCTGGTGACCGCGATTCGACCAAGCGCCCGATTCAGGGCGAGGCGGCGGGGCGGCACGCCGACCATGTCATCGTCACCAATGAGGATCCGCGTACGGAGGACCCGGACGCCATCCTCGGGGAGATCGCCACCGGCGCCCGCCGCACCGGACGTCGTGACGGGACTGACCTCGACGTCATCGCCGATCGACGTTCCGCCATTGCCCACGCAATAACGATCGCCCGGTCCGGCGACACCATCCTGTTGGCGGGCAAGGGCCATGAGGGCAGTATCATCGTCGGTCACGAAAAGTTGCCTTGGGACGAGGAGCAGGTCGCCCGGGAAGAACTTTGGGCAGCTGGCTTTGGTGGCAATGTGTGACACCGAATTGTTTCGGTCTGGCCCGGGCAACGCATTGCCGGAAGGGTCAGATCGAACAGGATTCCATGTCGGCTATTTTCTCGCTTCAGCTTCCGAGCCTGTGACATTGTGATCAACTGATCCGTCATCCCATAGACGGGGGAGTGGTCGCCTGAGACCGCTGCACGCACGAGGAGATGGCAATGAGTTCCGCAATCCGCAGCCTGGTAATTCCGGTGTCTGACATCGAAGCGGCCAAGAGCGTCTACAACGCACTCTTCGTCGACCCGCACACCGACCAGCCGTACTACGTTGGTTACAACATCGACGGTTTTGAGATTGGACTGACGCCCGGCGACCTGTCGGCGGGCCGGTAGCCTATACAGAGGTTGGCGATCTGGACGCGATCCGCGCCACACTGCTCGCCGCCGGAGCGACCGAGCGCACCGCGCCGACGCAGGTCGCACGGGAATCGCGCATCTGCGTGCTCGCTGACCCGGATGGCAACCCGATCGGACTTCGGGGGCGTTAGTCGCCTTTGATGGCGTTCGCTTCGTCTTGCGGCGCTGTCGAGTTAGTTCGTCTGCTCGATCGCCCCGGAGGACGGGTTCGCGACGGCGGCCCTGCCCGGCTTCAGGCTGAGCCCGAGCTCGTCCAGCTGGACGTTCTCGACGGCGGCCGGGGCCTGGAACATCAGGTCGGTGCCGCGCTGGCTCTTCGGGAAGGCGATGACCTGTCGAATGTTTTCTTCGCCGGTTAGGAGCATGACCAGCCGGTCGATCCCCCAGGCGATACCGCCGTGGGGTGGGGCGCCGTATTCCAGCGCGTCGAGCAGGGCGCCGAACCGCTCCGGCAGGACCTCGGCCGGGTAGCCCATCAGCCCGAACATGCGCTCCTGGTCGGCTCGGCGGTGGATCCGGATACTGCCGCCGCCGACCTCGTGGCCGTTCGCGACGAGGTCGTATTGCCGCGCCCGGACCCGGCTCGGGTCGGTCTCCAGGAACGGCTCGTCCTCGGCGTAATAGCCGGAGAAGGGGTTGTGGGTCGCGTCCCAGCGCTGCCCCTCCTCGTCCCACTCCATGAGCGGGAACTCGTCGACCCAGAGCATCGCCATCGCGTTTGGATCGGCCAGGTCGAGCCGGTCGCCGAACTCCAGCCGCAGCACCGACAGCACTTTCGCGACGGTCACCGGCTTGTCGGCGACGATCAGGACCAGGTCGCCGGGGCCGGCACCGATCCCGGTCGTGAGCGCGGCGATCTCGGTCTCGTTCAGGAACTTGGCGATCGGCGATTTGACGGCGCCGTCCTCGCTCAGCGCGATCGTCGCCAGTCCCTTTGCGCCGCTGCGTTTGGCGAGCTCGGTGACCTCGTCGATCTCGCGCCGGGTGTAACCACCGCAGCCGGGAACGACGATCGCCTTGACCTGTCCGCCGGCCGCGAGGACGGCAGCGAATGCCTTGAACTCCGTCGTCGCCAACGCCCGCCCGACGTCCTGCAGTTCCATCCCGAACCGGATGTCCGGGCGGTCGTTGCCGTAGCGGGCCATCGCGTCGGCGTAGGTCATCCGCGGGAACGGCTCGCTCACGATCTCCTTGTCCGAGTACCGCCCGACGATCTCCGTGAACAGCGCCTCGCTCAGCGCCATCACATCTTCCTCGTCGACGAAGGACATCTCAACGTCGAGCTGGGTGAATTCCGGCTGCCGGTCGGCCCGCTGGGCTTCGTCACGGAAGCAGCGGGCGATCTGGAAGTAGCGGTCGAACCCCGAGACCATCAGGAGCTGCTTGAGTTGCTGAGGCGACTGCGGCAGCGCGTAGAACGTCCCGGGGAAGCCGCTGCTCGGCACGAGGAAATCGCGGGCACCCTCCGGGGTGCTCTTGATCAGGAGCGGCGTCTCGATCTCGAGGAAGCCGCGCTCGTCGAGGTAGTCGCGAATGAACTTGACGACGCGGTGACGCAGGATCACGTTGCGCTGCATCGTCGCCCGGCGCAGGTCGAGGTAGCGGTGTTGGAGCCGGAGCGCCTCGTCGACGTCAACTTCCTCGTTGATGTAGAAGGGCGGCGTCTTCGACGTGTTGAGCACCGTGATCTCGTGCGCCTCGACCTCGACCTCGCCGGTCGCCAGCTTTGGGTTGACCGTTCCCTCCGGTCGGTGATTGACCACTCCCATAACCTGGAGGACGTACTCGCCCCGGACATCGCTCGCGACCTGGTGCGCCGCCGGAAACCGGTCCGGGTTGCAGACGACCTGAGTGATACCGAAGCGATCCCGCAGGTCGATGAAGATCAGCCCGCCGAGATCCCGCCGGCGGTTGACCCAGCCGGACAGGGTGACCGTCTCGCCGACGTTGCCGGCCCGCAGGGAACCGGCGGTCAGTTTGCCGGTCACGCCCGGGTCGACGTCATGGCTGGCGGTCGCGGCGATCGTCTCGACGGTTGTGGCAGATGAAGTCACGTGGCGCTGGCTCCCTGGTGACGCCCGGAGGCGCGTCTTTCTGTGGTTCGGCCGGAGATGATGGACACGGCCTAAGCGAAGCGGCAATCGATCGCTTCGTGATCGGGTCGCGCTCGATCGAAATCGTATACCGGTCCCGAAGGGTCCGGCTGAACGACTCGTGTGGCGAATGAGACGACCAAACCCGCGGCCTCGAACCCGAACTTCAAAACAGCAACGGGAGCGGTGGCACTTAATCTCGGATCCGATGTCATTCAGCAAGTCCCTTCAGGGCCGTTTGCGTTCCGTCTATTGTCGGTCCGACGTCAGAACGGGTCATCAATCGGCGTGGTATCGGGGCTCCGCATCGTTGGCGAAGTAGGTCCGGAGAATGTCACGCATCTCTGCCTCGGTATCGTACCCGGCGGATCTTCGGCTGGCATACCACCCGATGAAGCGGTCGATCGTGAAGCGGTCCTGCTCGGTCGAGCGCTCGGGATCCGGATGACGCATCTTGCCGCCGCCAAAGACGAGTTGCCGGGACGCCAGCATCCGCTCGATCAGAACGGTCGTCGGCATTGATGCCGGATACCGGGCGAGCGGGTCGTCTGCGCTCGTCGGCTTCTGACCCGTCTGCGCTTTCTCGTCCGCCTTGATCCGGTTCCAGTTGGCGACGATGTCGTCCGTCCCGGAGACGGTGACCTCGCCGAAGACGTGCGGGTGGCGCCGGACGAGCTTGGCGTTGACGCCCTCGTAGATATCGGCCAGCGTGAACCGGCCCTCGTCCTCGGCGATCTGCGCCTGAAGGGCGACCGCCATCAGGACGTCTCCGAGCTCCTCGGCGAGATTCCGGTCGTCGCCGTTGTCGACAGCGTCCATGACCTCCCAGGCCTCGCCGGCAATATCGTCCCGAAGCGACTGGCTGGTCTGCTCCCGATCCCACGGGCAGCCGCCGGGCGCGCGGAGCCGCGCGATGATCCGGCTCAGGGTCTCGGCCGAGCGACCGGCAAGGTATGGATCGGCCGCCTGGACCCAGACCGCCGCCTCTGAATCCCCGCCGACGAGTGAGCGAAGCTGCCCGAGGTCAGCGACCAGCGGCGGTTCCGCGTCGACCGCCGTGTCGAGCAGGTGACAGTCGGCGTCGGTCCCGAAGCTATCGACGAGGAACCGGGTGACGAGCTCGACGGTCGCGCCAGTCACGGCGAGGACGAGGGCTGGCCGGGCCGGATCGACGGTGAGGAGTCCCCGCTGCCATGGCGAACGGCCAAGCGCCGCGGCGATGGCCGACCCATCGTAGAGCTGCGCCTGGCTGGCGACGAGGTCGATCTTGAGGCGGCTGGCGAGTCGGTCGAGCGACGCCATGTCAGCTCTTGCCCGCCGTCGTCTTCTCGTCGCCAAGGCTCAGGACGGCCATGAAGGCCTCCTGCGGGATCTCGACGCTCCCGACGATCTTCATCCGCGCTTTGCCCTCCTTCTGCTTCTCCAGCAGCTTCCGCTTGCGGGAGATATCGCCGCCGTAGCACTTCGAGATGACGTTCTTGCGCATTGCCCGGATCGTCTCCCGGGCGATGATCCGGCTGCCGATCGACGCCTGGATCGGCACCTCGAACATCTGGCGCGGAATCAGCTCCTTGAGCTTGTTGACGAGCTCGCGGCCCTTGTAGAACGCGTTGTCGCGGTGACAGATCAGCGAAAGCGCGTCGACCGGAGCGCCGTTGACGAGCACGTCCAGCTTGACGAGGTCGGCGGGCTGCATCTCGGCGAAGGTGTAGTCCAGCGACGCGTAGCCCTGCGTCCGGCTCTTGAGCTGATCGTAGAACTCGACGATCACCTCGCCCAGCGGCATCCGGAACTTGAGCTGGGCCCGGTCCTCGTCGAGGTAGTCGAGGTTCTCGTACATGCCGCGCTTGCCCGTGACGAGCTCCATCACCGCCCCGATGTACCGCGACGGCACGATAATCGTCACGTTCATCCATGGCTCGAAGATCGTGTCGATCTCGCCGGGGTTTGGCAGGTTGGTCGGGTTGTCGATCTTGATCTTCCTGCCGCTGTTGAGCTGGATCTCGTACTCGACGCTTGGGGCCGTCGCGAGCAGGTCGAGGTTGTACTCCCGTTCCAGCCGCTCCTGGATGATCTCCATGTGAAGCAGACCGAGGAAGCCGCAGCGGAACCCGAAACCAAGCGCCAGCGACGACTCCGGCTCATAGGACAGCGACCCGTCGTTGAGCTTGAGCCGGTCCAGGGCGTCCCGTAGGAGCGGAAAGTCCTCGGAGTCGACCGGATAGAGCCCCGCGAAGACCATCGACTTGGCCGGCCGGTAGCCCTCCAGCGGCTCATGGGACGGGTTCCGGACCAGGGTGACGGTATCGCCGACCTGGCAGTCCTTGACGTTCTTCATCCCGGTCGCGAGGTAGCCGACCTCGCCGGCCCGGAGCCGTTCGGACTGAACCAGGCCCGGCGAGAAGAAGCCGAGTTCGATCAGGTCGGCGTCCTTGTTCGTCGCTATCATATGGACGACGTCGTCCTTGTGGATCTCCCCGTCGATGACCTTGACGTAGGCGATCACGCCCTTGTAGGCGTCGTAGTGCGAGTCGAAGATCAGCGCCCGCGTCGCCTTGTCGGGGCGACCGGTCGGTGGCGGGATGTGCTTGACGATTGACTCGAGGATTTCCTCGATCCCGATTCCGTTCTTGGCCGAGGCAAAGACCATCTCATCGTCGATCAGACCGATGAACCGGCCGACCTCCTCCTTGACCTTCTCCGGCTGGGCGCTGGGCAGGTCGATCTTGTTGATGACGGCGATGATCGCCAGCTCGTGCTCGAGGGCGAGGTAGACGTTCGCCATCGTCTGGGCCTCGATCCCCTGAGCGGCATCGACGACGAGCAGGGCACCCTCGCAGGCCGCCAGGCTCCGGCTGACCTCGTACGAGAAGTCGACGTGGCCGGGCGTGTCGATCAGGTTGAGCTCATACTCCTCGCCGTTCTTCGCCGTGTACCACATCCGGACGGCGCGGGCCTTGATCGTGATGCCCTTCTCCCGCTCGAGGTCCATCGAGTCGAGTAGCTGGGCCTGCATGTCCCGCTTCTGAACGGTGTTGGTGAATTCGAGCAGGCGGTCGGCGAGCGTGGACTTGCCGTGGTCGATGTGGGCGATGATGCTGAAGTTTCGAATGTTCTGGTTCGCAATTGATTCCATGTGGTGTCGGTCACTCATCGGTCGGGACGTGGCCGGTTGGAGCGGCCGCTAGAACCTTCAGTATAGTCGTTCGACTGGGGCTCACGGCGGCCGCGACGCGTTGGCGTGTACCAGGCCGGCATCGTCGGCTGCTGGACGGAGCGGAACGGGGGCCGAACGGGAGGAGCGGAGCGGCCCGGCTGGCGAGTGAATCCATTCCGCGTATCGTTCGACGGACGGCGTCCGTTGCCAAAACGCCCGGTCCTGAGTCGGTCGTCATCGTCTTCCTCGAACGGCGATCGCGACCGCTCCGGACGCTCGGTCGGTCGCATCGGGCGCCACTGGTCGTGGTCGTCCCCGGAGCCGCTGACCGGCATCGGGGGGATCGGCCGGGCTCGACGGCGGCGCTCGTCGGTCCGACTGGCGGGGCGGTCGTCTTCGCGGTAGAGCCAATCACGGTCATCGCGGTATCCCTCGCTGAGCCGGCTCCCGCCGGCGCGACCTTCCCATTCGCCCCGGCGTCGTTCCGCCTCAGGTTCGGGTTCGGGTACGGGGTCATCCGCATCGTCGTCCAGGTCGTGCGCACCGTTCGCCGCATAGTCTTCCTGAGCCGTCCTGGATCGGTCGAATCGCAGGCCGTGGCTGGCGCCGAGGTCATCGATGACGTTGGCCGGGATCACTCGCCGGAGCGGAGCGGTCAGCCCGGCCAACCGGCTCTCGATCGCCGCCAGCTCGGGGATGGCGGTTGCCCAGGCCACGAGGGCGTACGGCGCCAGAACGAGGACGACGGCGATCACGAGGAGGGCGGCCCGGACGAGATAGGACGATCCGGATTCGGCCCAGAGCCGGTCGAGCCCGTTGGCTGTCGCCAGCCCGAAGGCGAACGAGACCACCGTCGCCAGCGCGACGCGGCCCAGCCACGGCAGCCAGCTGCCGTCGGCGTGAACCCCCAGCGCCCGGAAGCGGGCGATCAGCACGGTGATCAGGATGACCGCCTCGACGGACGTCGAAATGCCGAGGGCGAGCCCGAGGGCGAGCCCGTCGTACGGGTCGATGGTCAGCGCGGCGACGGCGATGTTGATCACGATGATGATCAACCCGGCGATGACCGGCGTCCGGGCGTCCTTCATCGCGTAGAAGGCCCGCGTCAGCACCTCGACCAGCCCGTACGCAATCAGCGCCGCCGCCAGCGCCGCCAGCGGAGCCGCGACCGCGACGGTCGATGCCCGGTTGAAATCGCCGCGCTGGAGGAGGGCGGCGACGATCGGCTCCCGGAAGAGGAAGAGGGCAATGGTGATCGGGATGCTGAGGAAGATGAGTGGCCGAATCGCCTCGCTCAGCGTCCGGTTGAGCCCGGCGACGTCGGCCCGCTCCCACTGGCGGGCCATGGCCGGGAAGATCACGGTTGAGATCGACAACGCGAGGATGCCGTGCGGCAGCATCAGGAGTTGCCAGGCGTAGTTGATGCTGGCCGGGCCACCCTCGCCGAGCGACGAGGCGAAGTTGGTGATGACGATGAAGTTCGCGGCGAAGGCGACCTGGCCGACGACCCGCGGGACGAGCAGCCGGGCGACCTCGCTCAGGCCATCGACCGAGCGGGAGAGCGAGACCTGGAATCGCAGACCACTCCGCAGCACCGCCGGCAGCTGGATCAGGGCGTGGCCCGCCGCGCCGATGATGACGCCAGTCGCGACGCCCTCGATCCCGGCGGTCGGCGCGAGGACGACGATCCCGACGATGATACCGAGGTTGTAGATGAGCGGCGCCAGTGCCGGCATCAGGAACTGGTCCTGCGCCTCCAGGATGCCCTTGGCGGCAATGCCGAGACCGAGGAGCAGGGGAGAGATGACGAGGATCCGCATCAGGTTGGCCGAAAGCTGGATGTATTCGTCGGCCAGGTTCGGGGCGATCAGGTAGCGGATGATGGGGTCGGCCAGCACGAAGATCAGGACACCGGCGACGACCGTCAGGCCGACCGCCCAGGTCAGGACGGCGTTGGCGAGATTCCAGGCGCCGCGGTCGTCGTTCCGGGCGAGGAATCCGCCGAAGACCGGGATGAAGGCGGAGCCGAAGCCGGCCGACATCACGACCAGGAACAGCAGGTCCGGTACTCGGAAGGCGGCGGCGTAAGCGCTTGCCTCGCCGCCGGTGCCGAACTGATTGGCGATCAGGATCTCGCGGAGGAAGCCGAGGATCCGGCTGGCAATGAAGGCCAGCGCGACGATCGCCGTGTTCCGGGCGATGCTCCTCCCGATGGGCCGATTGACCGCGTCGGCCAGCGTCTCGAACTCGACGGCTTCCTGCTGAGTGGCCGTCGTCAGTTCGTGGGCAGCCGGAGCCAGCGCCTCGTAGTCGCCGGCGCGGTGGGGGACCGGGGGGCGGTAACGCGGTCTGCGCGACGCTGGCCGCACGCGGAGTCCTTCCATCAGGATGAATCGCGGAATGGGTCAGGTTGAGTAATACACCGTTGCAACGATGAAGTATACGAGGGTGGGCGCGAAGGCGATGTCATCGGCACGCTTGGCGTGATCGCCACGTTTTGGTATAGTTGCCAGTCGATTGTGGCGCCGAACCTCGGCGCCGATTGCTTGTGCAGCGATCCAGCCCGAGTTTGATGTTGAGAAGGATGGCACCGATTGGCCAACAGCAAGTCCGCCCGCAAGCGTATCCTCGTCGCCCAGCGCCGCCACGACAGCCGGCGGCCGTACATCTCCGCCTGCCGGACCCTGGTCAAGAAGGCCGTCCTGGCGATTCAGAGCGGTGACGAGACCGCCGCGACGTCGGCCGTCGGCAACGCCGTGCAGATGCTGGACCGGACCGCGGGCAAGGGCATCATCCACCGCAACAATGCAGCCCGGCGGAAGTCCCGCCTGCTGCACAAGTTCAACGGCCGGGGCTAACCCTTGTCGCTGCTGTCCATTCAGACGCATCTAAAAGCCCGACGCATCGCGCGTCGGGCTTCTGGCTGGTTGGATAGGGTGGTCGACAGTTCGTGCCCGAACACCGGCCGTAAACGGACCGGCTGAACCACATGTGGGTCGACGTTGACGGCCCGTTTGGATGTCCCTGTTTGCGGGGTTGCGCCACCGGTCCCCCGCTGGGCGACTTATGTCTTTCCACCGGTCCTCTTAAGAGCCGGCATCGCTACCGTCTGGACCGGCCCAGATCGGCTAGGCAGGCGTAGAGGGCATCCGCCGGTGTACGCAGGAGACCGCGCTTGGTCGCGCGGTCGGATTCCAGCGTCGCCGTCAGAACGCGGGCAGGCGCCTGGCCACCCCGCCGCATCGACGCCTGGAGAGCGCTGACTCGCCCTGGGGTGCCGAGCGCGAGATCCCTGGCGATCGTGCTGGCCGGTCGGCTAGCGGCCGCGTCGATGACGATTCCGAGCTCGGCCTGCTGGGCCAGTTGAGCGCTGAGCCGGGCCGGTTCCTCGCCGGCGTCGATCAGCCGGCCAAGCTCCGGCAAAGCCGAACGCAGGTTGCCCTGGCCGGCGGCGTCAGCGAACTTGAAGATCTGGTCGGTGTCGCCATTGATCGCCATCTCCTCGATCGTCCCCACCGTCACAGCGCCGGGCCAGGCCGCGCTGACCAGCTTGGCGATCTCGTTTCCGAGCAGCGCCATATCCGGTGGTCGATCGTAGCGGGGATTGCTCGGGGTGCTCGACCAGCTCTGCGGATAGAGCCGGGCCGCGAGCTGCCGGGCCGCCGCGGTGTCGATCGTTCCACCCTCGGCCTCCGTCCGGCTCTGGATCCAGCGGACCAGTTCCTGGCCACGCGGCGGGTCGCTAATCGTGATCGAGGCGGTCGAGGGCAGCGCCTTGGAGACGGCGGCCGGAAGCGTCGCGGTCGCGGTCTCGAGGAGAATCAGCAAATTTTCCTCGCGTGTGGCCGCGACGATGGGGCCGATGTCCACGGAACTCTCTTCGACGCCGTCCGGGTCGGCCTTCCTTCCGCCGCGCCTGGCCCGGGAGAGGAGGTCGGTGACGATGACGACGCGGTTCGGGCTGAAGAACCCGGCCGCGGCCACCTGCCCGCTGATCTCGGAGATCAAGGCGGTCCGGCCATCGAGCCGCGACGTGCTCTGGCCGGAGGGGTCGTGCTCGGACGCGAGGCGGTAGGCAATGCTGCGTGAGGTTGCGCCATCGAGTCCCGCGAAGACAGCTATCATGCGGACTCCGGTTCGTGTGGGGTATCTATCAGGTGTCTGAAGGAGAGGGTGACCAACTCCACCTGTGCCGTGTGTGACGGAGCCTTGAACCTGCATGGCAGGTGGGCACCAAATCCGCACCGGCGGACCGATGCGGAGACAGCGCCCGGCTCGGAGTTATTGGCTCAAGACATCGTCAGACATCACAAACACCGCAGGGCTGGCCGGTTAAGAGCGTAGCATGGTGTCCGAAGGCGATTCCAGTCCGAACGACCATATCGGAGAGACAGATGACCAAGCCTCGGCGAATCGTTGTGACTGGCGCCGGCGCCGTCACGCCCCTCGGAACTGACGTCCCAACCTTCTGGGCGGCCGTCCAGGCCGGCACGTCCGGCGTCAGCCCGATCACGCGGTGGGATGCGTCTGCCTATGAGACGACCATCGCGGCCGAGGTCCGTGACTTCGACCCCGCCACCACCATCGGCCGTAAAGAATCCCGCCGGATGGACCGCTACAGCCAGTTCGCCGTGGCGGCCGCCCGCGAGGCCGTCGCCGATGCTGGTCTCGTGATCGCCGAGGAAGAGGCCAGCCGCGTCGGTGCGATCATCGCCACGGCGATCGGCGGACTGGAGACAATCGAGGACGGGATGCAGACCCTGCTCGAGAAGGGGCCGTCCCGGGTTGGACCGTTCTTCATGCCGATGATGCTCCCCAACATGGCTTCCGGGAACGTCGCCATTGCGGTCGGCGCGACTGGCCCAAACTACGCTCCGGTCTCCGCCTGCGCCAGTGCCGCCCACGCCATCGGCGAAGCCGCCGAGATCATCCGCCGCGGCGACGCCGACGTCATGTTGGCCGGCGGTTCGGAGGCGCCGGTCACGCGGCTGAGTGTCGCCGGATTCGGGGCGATGGGTGCGCTCTCCCGACGCAACCACGACCCGACCCGAGCCAGCCGCCCGTTCGACGCGGGCCGCGACGGCTTCGTGCTTGGCGAGGGCGGGGCGGTTCTCGTGCTGGAGAGCGAGGAGCGGGCACTGGCTCGTGGCGCCATGATCCTGGGCGAAGTCGCCGGCTACGCGATGACGGATGATGCGTTCCACCTCGTCCAGCCAGGGCCGGGCGGCGAAGGGGCGGCCCGCGCGATGAACCTCGCGCTTCAGAAGGCGGACCTGCGGGCCGCGCAGATCGACTACGTCAATGCGCACGGGACATCGACGCCGCTCAACGAGAAGCTGGAGACGGCGGCCCTGCGGACGGTCTTCGGAGACGCACTGCCGCGCCTGCCGGTCAGTTCGACCAAATCGATGACCGGCCACCTGCTCGGCGCGGCTGGCGCGATCGAGGCGGTAATTAGCCTGATGGCGATGAGGGACAGCGTCATTCCGCCAACGATCAACTATGAGACGCCCGACCCGGACTGCGACCTGGATATCGTCCCGAACGCCGCCCGGCCGGGATCGCTGCGGCATGTCATGAGCAACTCGCTCGGCTTCGGTGGACATAACGTGTCGCTCGTCTTCTCACGCTACGAAGAGACGCCCGCCGGGTAGGCGGGCGTCTCTTCGCATCATCACCGAACGATGGTTCAGTCGCGGCGCCAGCTCTGAGGGGACTGGCTGAAGGACAGCGGCTCCGGTGATGGACGACGCCAGCTGACGACTGATGACGTGGCAGCACCGCTGGCTGGCTGGCTATCGATGTCGTTCAACCGGTCCGTTGACCGCCGGCTTGCCTCCGGTCCGCCGCTATTCGAGGTAGCCCTGCAACGTCCGGCTGTAGCTCGGGTGGCGGAGCTTGCGAAGCGCCTTCGCCTCGATCTGACGGATTCGCTCACGGGTGATGCCGAACTCGCGGCCGACCTCTTCGAGCGTCCGGAAGCGGCCGTCCTCGAGCCCGAAGCGCAGCAGGATGATCTTGCGTTCCCGATCGCTGAGCTTGTCGAGCGCCTCGCCGATCTGCGACTTGAGCAGGTGCTGGGAGGCCAGCTCCATCGGGGTCGGGATCTTGTCGTCCTCGATGAAGTCACCCAGGAAGGCATCGCCTTCGGCCCCGACGGGTGCTTCCAGGCTGATCGGGTGGCGCGAGACGTCGAGGACCTGCCGCACCTTCTCTTCGGGCAGGTCTAGGGCCCGGGCGAGCTCTTCCTTGCTCGGCTCACGCTCGAGGATCTGCTGGAGGCGGTGGCTGGTCTTCTTGACCCGGTTAATCGTCTCACCGACGTGGACCGGCAGCCGGATCGTGCGGCTCTGGTCCGAGATCGCCCGGGTGATCGCCTGGCGGATCCACCAGGTTGCGTAGGTGCTGAACTTGAAGCCACGCTTGTAGTCGAACTTGTCGGTCGCCTTCATCAGGCCGATGTTCCCCTCCTGAATCAGATCGAGGAAGGAGAGACCGCGTCCGACGTACTTCTTCGCCACCGAGACGACGAGCCGCAGGTTCGCCTGGATCAGGTGATCCCGCGCCCGGTCGCCGTCCTCCTTGTCGGCCAGCAATTCGAGCCGCTCGGACTGGCGAAGTTCCGTGCTGCACAGACGCTCGGCCGCATTCAGGCCCCGCTCCATCCGCTTCGATAGCCAGACCTCCTGCTCCATCGTCAGGAGGCTGGTCTCGCCGATCTCCTGCAGGTAGAGCCGGACGCTGTCGCTCACTCCGACCCCGGCGCTATCGGCCTCATGGCGCTCAGGCAACGTCTGCTCGGTCCGCTCGATCAGTGTGCCGGAGGAATCGACGATCCGGCCGATGCCGGTTCGCCCCCGGCGCGAGGGACGCCGAGCGGGAGCCGCCACGTCCGGAGTTGCTGGTACAGCCTCGAGGACATCGATTCCGGCGGCGACCAGTGAGGTGTAGAACTCATCGAGCGACTCGATGTTCTCCTCGGCGTTGGGGAAGGCCGCCATGATGTCGTCCGAAAGGAGGTAGCCCTGATCCTTGCCCTTGGCGAATAACGTGGTGACCATCGAAGCGTTTTCACCTCACCTGTGGTTGAACGATCGATTCACGGGCGTAGACCGTGCCGGCCCATAGGGAACCAGCACGCTGACGTCCGGACAGCATCGGCCGCTGTCTGCGACTCCGATGGCGGCTGTCTGCGGGGAGACCTGTCCTTTCGGCTGTAGCCTGATACGTTGAATGCCTGAAGGGTAAAGGAACAGGGATACCGTTTCAAGTAACTTGGCGCGTTCTCCTGCCGCTTCCCTTCATTTGCTCCCGCATTTCGCTGTCCCGCGCCAATTGCGTTCGTACACCAATGTGAATAACTCCGAACTCCCGTGGTTCGCTTTGTGTTCCGTCTTGCATACCGCGTCGGGTCAGCCGTGAGTCCGGTGGTATAGTCCATGGACGTAGTAATCCGGGCGGAGCACCGCTCAGTTCGTTCGGAATCGATCGGTCTGAAGAGTCTACCCGCGCCGCTCAGCGAGGAGTTCACGTCCATGTCTGGTCATTCCAAGTGGTCGACGATCAAGCGCCAGAAGGGCGTCGCCGACGCGAAGCGGGGACAGCTCTTCACGAAACTTGCCCGTGAGATCACGGTCGCCGCCCGCGCTGGCTTGCCCGATCCGGACAGCAACCCGCGCCTGCGGCTGGCGGTTCAGCGGGCCCGATCGTCCAGTATGCCGAAGGACAACATCGATCGAGCGATCGAGCGCGGGGCCGGTGAGAGCGGCGGCGAGAACTACGACGAGTTGTTCTACGAGGGGTACGGACCGGGCGGGACGGCGCTGATGATCTACGCGCTGACCGACAACCGGAACCGCACCGTCGGCGAGGTTCGCGCTGCCCTGACGCGGGCCGGTGGAACGCTCGGTGAGTCTGGGAGCGTCGGCTGGATGTTCGACCAGGTCGGGCAGATCATCGTCGAGGCCGACGGCGACCGCGGCGATGAGCTGACGATGGCCGCGATCGATGCCGGCGCGTCTGATGTCGTCGCCGCCGATGGGGTTGTCGAGATCTACACGGAGTCCGCCGATCTCCACCGGGTTCAGGAGAGCATCAGTGGCGCTGGCTACGAGATCGAAAACGCCGAGTTGATCATGCGGCCGAAGACGATGGTCGACCTTGATGTCGACATCGCGACCAAGGTTCTGCGTCTCGTTGACCGCCTCGAGGAGCTCGACGATGTCCAGACCGTCTACTCCAATCTCGAAGTCAGCGACGAGTTGCTGGCCGAAGCCGGCTAGGGGATCCCCCGCCGATGTTGACGCTCGGGGTCGACCCCGGCACCGCCCGGCTGGGGTACGGCCTCGTCCAATCGATCGGTCAGGAGCGGGAGGCGCTGGCCTATGGCGTCCTCGAGACGTCGGCCGCGGTCCCGATGCCGGAGCGCCTGCTGACGCTCCATGCCGGTCTCCGCGACGTGATCGAGGAGTTCCTTCCGTCGAGCATGGCCGTCGAGCGCCTCTTCTTCGCCCGGAACGTCACGACCGCCCTGGTCGTCGGTCAGGCTCGGGGAGTCATCCTGTTGGCGGCGGCCCAGTTTGGTATCCCGGTATCGGAATACACTCCGGCCGAGGTCAAGCAGTCCGTCTCGGGCTACGGGAAGGCCGACAAGGGACAGATGCAGGAGATGGTTCGACTGGTGCTGGGGCTCGATCATATCCCGCAGCCTGACGATGCGGCCGACGCGCTGGCGATCGCGCTCTGCCACACCCAGTTCACGCCGTACGCCCGCCACGGGCTCGGTTCATGACCGCCCGTCCAGGAAAGCGGAGACGGCTTGACGAGGAGGTCGTCGCCCGGGGGCTGCTCGAGACGCGGTCCCGCGCTCGCGCGTTCATCATGGCCGGGGATGTCCTCGTCAACGGACAGAAGGTCGTCCGGGCCGGCCAGCCCGTCGGCGCGACCGACAGCGTCAATCTCGTTCAGGCCCGCCGGTTCGTGAGCCGGGGCGGCGAGAAGCTCGAGGGAGCCCTGTCCACGTTCGGCATCGACCCGACGGGCCTGACCTCGGCCGACCTCGGCGCCAGCACCGGCGGTTTCACCGACTGCCTGCTTCAGCGCGGCGTGGCGCGGGTCTATGCGGTCGATGTCGGCTATGGGCAGCTCGACGAGCGGGTCCGGCGGGACGAGCGCGTCGTCGTAATGGAGCGGACCAACGCCCGCCTGCTGGCGGGCCTCCCGGAACCGATCGACCTCGTGGTGATCGATGTCTCATTCATCTCGCTGTCGCTGATCTTTCCCGTCGCCGCGAAGGTGCTGCGCGGCGGCGGAACGGTGATCCCGCTGATCAAGCCTCAATTCGAAGCGGGTCGCGGATCCGTCGGAAAGAACGGTGTCGTGAGAGACCCGGATGTTCACCGTCGCGTTCTGCGGGAGGCAATCGAATCGGCCAACGCCAGTGGCCTCGTGGTCCGCAATCTCGTCGCGTCGTCGCTGGTTGGGCCAGCGGGCAACGTCGAGTTCCTCGCGCACCTCGTTCGCGCCGAGCCTGACCCGATGCTGGATCCTGAGCCTTGGGAGCTGATTGACGCGGCTATGCTCTCGCTTCCGGGCAGGCTGTCCGACGACGGTCCGGACCCGGACGGTTCACCCGTGGACAATTTGTCCGAGCCAGATGACGATCCCGATGCCTGAGTCGGACCGCAGGCGTCCGTTCGACGATGTCCGCCGTGCGCTTGAAACCGGGCCATTCGGAGCGGCGGCAACTGACCATGGGAACGGAGTCCGCGGCGATCCAGCACGCCTGCCCAGAACCGGCGCGCCGGAGATCGTCTACGGTGCCGGCAAGACGCCCGAGCAGGTCGTCTCGGCGCTGACCCAGCTCGCCGGGGCGAGTGGCCGAGCGATCGCATCCCGCTGCGACCCGACGACCCTGACCGTCATCGCCGCGCTCGATGGGGCCGACTGGCGGGTCGAGATCGAGCCCTACGCCCGGATCGCCGTCATCACCCGTCCGGAAAGCCGTCCGCCTCCGGCCATTGGTCTGGTCGGTATCATCGCCGCTGGTACCTCCGATCTGTCCGTCGCTGGGGAGATCGAAATCGTCACGAAAGAGATTGGCTGCGGCACCCGCCTCGTGGTGGATGTCGGAGTGGCGGGCCTGCATCGGCTTGTCGCGCCGCTGGAGCAGCTGATCGAGGACGGAGTCGATGTCCTGGTCGTCGTCGCCGGGATGGACGGCGCCCTGCCGTCCGTCATCGCCGGACTGGTGGCCGTTCCGGTCATCGGCGTTCCAACGTCGACCGGCTACGGGTTCGGTGGCGATGGGACTGCCGCACTGATGGCGATGATGCAGAGCTGTGCTCCTGGTCTGACCGTCGTCAACATCGACAACGGGATCGGCGCCGCCATCGCGGCCGGCCGGATCGTTCACGCCATTCACGGGTCTGTTCACAAAGCGTTAGTCGAACATCACTCCCCTTCGGCGCGGCCGGCAGCCGCGCCTGGGGAATCACCCAAGTAGGTTTCGGGCTGCCTCGCCTGGAGACAGCCGGCGAGACGAGACGTCATCGAAGAGTTCGGGATCGGCCGATTCCATCAGCCGGAGTAGTCGCTGCTCGAGGCCCGCTCGCAGAAAGCTCGCGACAGCGACTGAGGCCCGGGCCATCCGGCGGCGCCGGCCTTGGCCATTCGTTCCGAAAAACGCTCGATGATCGGCGATCGCGCCCAGCAGGGCCGCCATGTTCTCCCCGGTGGCCGCCGAGACGGAAATGACCGGTGGACGCCACCCGGCCTCTGTGCCGGCCATGTCAAGCGCGAGCATCGCCAGAAGATCACGGCGCAACTCGCCCGCGCCGGACAGATCGGACTTATTGACGACCAGAATATCGCCAAGTTCGAGGATGCCCGCCTTGAGGGTCTGAATGCTGTCACCGTTGCCGGGCGCCTGGACGAGCAGGGTCGTCGCGGCCAGCGCGGTAATCGCCGTGTCGCTCTGGCCGATCCCGACCGTCTCGACGATGATCGGGTCGAACCCGGCAACGTCGAACAGATCGACCAGCCCCATCGCCGCCGGAGCGAGCCCGCCCGCAAGACCACGGGCGGCCATGCTCCGGACGAAGACGCCGTCGTCGGCGTGATGGCGCATCATCCGGTACCGGTCACCGAGGGTCGCGCCGCCAGTCAGAGGGCTGCTCGGGTCGACGGCGATGACCGCCACCCGCGCTTCGGCCTCGCGGTAGGTCGTGACCATCTGATCCACGAGTGTGCTCTTCCCGGCACCGGGAGGACCGGTTACGCCGATGACATGAGCGTGGCCGCCGCGCCGGTACAACTCATCCGGCAACTCACTGGTCTGGAGTTGGCCGCGCTCGATTGCCGTCGCGACCCGGGCGATCAGGCGGCGGTCGCCGCCGGCAAGCCGGGCGACGGTCTCAGTCATCATGGGTGTCGGTTCTGGTGTCCGGGTCATTCGACCACGAGGTCGCGGGAGCGGGGCGCGTTCTCCCGGATGTAGGCAACGATGTCGGCAAGGCGTGTGCCTGGGCCGAAAACGCGGTCGACACCGAGCGCCAGGACCTCGTCGATGTCCGCGGCCGGAATGGTGCCACCTGCGACGACCAGGACATCCGTCAGTTCCCGAGAGGCCAGCTCGTTCATGATCCGGGGGAAGATGGCCAGATGGGCTCCAGACAGGATGCTCAGACCGATCACGTCGACGTCCTCTTCGAGCGCGGCGCTGGCGATCATCTCCGGGCTCTGGAAGAGGCCGGTGTAGATGACCTCGAACCCAGCGTCCCGGAATGCCCGCACGAGCACCTTGGCCCCGCGGTCGTGTCCATCGAGGCCCGGCTTGGCGACGAGGATCCGGATCGGGTTCCGCTCAGTGGGCGGAGTAGTCATGGAACCCCCGCCCCGACTTACGTCCGAGGTAGCCGGCCGCGACCATCTGGCGGAGCAGCGGCGAGGGCCGGTAGCGGTCCTCGCCGAGGTCCCGGTGCAACGTCTCCATGATATCCAGGCAGACGTCCAGCCCGATTAGGTCCGCGAGTTGCAGCGGTCCCATCGGGTGGCTGGCGCCAAGCCGCATCGTCGCATCGATGTCGTCGCGCTCCGCCACGCCATGATCCAGGCAGGTGATCGCCTCGTTGATCATGGGAATGAGAATGCGATTCACCACGAAACCGGGAGAGTCGCGGACGACAACGCCAGTTTTGCCAATCGTCATGGCGAGAGTGCGCAACCGGTGGATCGTGGCGTCGCTCGTCGCCAGACCGCGAACGATCTCGACCAGGGGCAGGACCGGGACCGGGTTGAAGAAATGGAGCCCGGCGACGCGGTCCGGGAAGGTCGTGGCCGCGCCGAGCCGCGTGATCGAGAGCGACGACGTGTTGCTCACGAGTAGCGACTCCGAACCCAGGACCTCGGCCAGCGATCGAAAGACACCGAGCTTGGCGTCGAGGTCCTCGAAGACGGCTTCGATGACGACCGTGGCGTCGGCCGCGGCCGCCATACTCGTCGCGGTGTCCAGACGGCTGATCGTCGCCTCTGCTTCGGAGACGTCGATTCGATTGCGTTCGACGGATCGCCTGAGACCCGCCGCGATCCGATCGGTCGCCCGCAATGTCGCCTGCTCGGAGACGTCGATCAGCGTGACGCCGTAACCGGTGGCGGCGAAGACCTGGGCGATGCCCTGGCCCATCGTCCCGGCGCCGATCACCGCGATACGTTCACGGGCTGTGGTGGCCGTCATGACGCATCCGCCTTTGGCGTTGGAACCTTCTCGGTACTGGCGGTCGCCTTCATGTTCACCTTGTTCATGCTCGCCGCGATCCCTTCGCGGACCCAGAGTTCGGCCGTGCCCGCCGCCTGTGCCAGCAGGAAAGGGAGCTCGGCTTCCTGTTCGGCCGTGAATCGCCCGAGGACGTGAGAGTAGGCCGTATTGCTCCCCCGGCCGATCCCGATCTTGAGCCGGGAGACTTCGCTGGTCCCGAGCAGCTGGATGATCGAGGCGAGGCCGTTGTGCCCACCGGCCGTCCCGCGAGCCCGGAGCCGGAGGGCAGCGAATGGCAGGTCGAGGTCATCCTGCATGACAAGTAGCTCGTCGATGTCGAGGTGGTACCAGCGCAACGCCTCGGAGACGGACTGGCCGCTCAGGTTCATGTAGGTCAGCGGCTTGAGCAGGATGATCTTCTCCGTCCCGATCATTCCCTCGGCTACGAGACCCTTGAAACGGGCGCGGAAGCCCGGCTCGCCAAGACGGCGGTGGAGCTCGTCCACGACCATGAAACCGACGTTGTGCCGGGTGCGGTCGTACTCGCGTCCGGGATTGCCAAGGCCGACGATTAGTCTCATCTGTTCCCTCATACGTAACCGGTCCCGACGCACCAGGAAGCGGGGGATCCGGTGCTATACTTCCGACGATTCTGCCACAGGCGAGAGCCTTCGCGACGGCCAGCACCATTCCGGCAGGGCGGACGGTTCGACCGCCGCCAGAGCGAGGTTCCAGATGCCCATCCCCGGCGTAGGCTTTCAGGAAGTCGTCATTATCGTCATCGTCGCCCTGATGATCTTCGGTCCGGCCAAGCTCCCCGAGCTGATGGGGCAGGCGGGCAAGGCGCTGCGTGACTTTCGCAAGATGACTGGCAATCTCCAGGGCGAGTTCGAGAAGAACCTCAACGAAGTCGCCGGGACCGATGTTCGCAAGACTCTGAGCAGCGAGATAGCCAACCTCAAGGGTGAGGTCGCGAGCGCCACCGCGAGCGTGAATGGCAAACCAGCCGCCAAGTCGACGGCTCGGCCGGCGACGACGGTCGCGAAACCTGGCGCCTCGACCGCCGGGAAGACCGCCACGACGACCGCCGCCGCGAAGAAGACCGGCTCCACCGCCGCAAGCATCGGGACGACCGGCACGTCCGCCACCAAGCTGCCGGGCGGATCCGCGGTGGTCGAGCCGTCTCCGACCGATGAGATCGAGTTCGTTCCCGTCCGCACCACGAGCCGCCGCGGGTCTGCCGGCGCCGCCCGTCCTTCACCTTCGCCGAAGCCGGCTCCCTCCGCCGGGGCCACTTCACCAGCACCAGCAACAGCAACAGCAAGCGCGTCCTGGACACGGTCGACTCCGACAGCCCAATCGTCGGCGCCGGACGGCGACCCAACCGACCCGTTCGCCCGCGCTCGATCTCGCCGGCAGACCGCCGGCTACCAGCGCTGACGGTCGTCGAACGGTATTCTCCCTCCCGACCAGAACGACCGACCCAGACGAGTAGCCGCCACAAGCGCCTCGGAACCGGGTCGCGGGGGCGCTCGTGACCCGGTCGACAACTACATTCCAGTTCGACCGCATCGGCACGGATCGCCAGAGCATGGCCCGGCGCGGCCAGATCTCGACCGGCCGCGGGACGATCCAGACGCCGGCCTTCATGCCGGTCGGGACCCAGGCCGCCGTCAAGACCCTCAGTCCCGACGAGGTTGCCGGAACCGGGGCCGAGATCATCCTCGCCAACACCTACCACCTCATGCTCCGGCCGGGATCCGAGCTGATCGCGGAGGCTGGCGGCATCCAGCGATTCATGGCTTGGGATCGCCCGATGCTGACCGATAGCGGCGGCTTCCAGGTCTTCAGTCTCGCCAGCACCGCGGTCGTGAGCGAAGCGGGGGTCCAGTTTCGCGCCCACACCGACGGCAGCCTCCATGCGATGACGCCCGAGAGCGTCGTCGATCTCCAGCTAGCCTTTGGATCCGACATCATGATGCCCCTCGACCATCTGCTCGGTCTACCAGCGACTACGGCCGATCTTCGAGCGGCCGCCGACCGGACCCACCGCTGGCTGAACCGGGCGATCGCCCATCACCGGGAACGTGACGGCCAGGCTCGAGGCTCTGCACTCTTCGGTATCTGTCAGGGCGGAACCGACCCGTCGCTCCGACGCGAGAGTGCGGAATTCGTCGCGGCCAGCGATGTCTCTGGCTGCGCGATCGGCGGCCTCAGCGTCGGCGAGAGCAAGGAGGCGATGGGCGCGGCGATCGAGATCGTGACGCCGATCCTGCCGGTCGACAAGCCACGCTACCTGATGGGGGTCGGCTCGCCCGAGGACCTCTGGAACGGGGTTGCGCAAGGGGTGGATCTGTTCGACTGCGTCCTTCCAACCCGGCTGGCCCGCAACGCGGCGCTGTTCACGCCGCACGGCCGGCTCAACCTTCGCTCGGCCCGCTATCGGCACGAGCACCGCTCGCTCGACCCAACCTGTGACTGCGAACTCTGCACCCGCTACACGATGGCCTACCTCCATCACCTGTTCCGGGCCGGCGAAATCCTCGCCCTGCGGTTGGCGTCCGTCCACAATCTGCGCTTCCTGGCGCGGCAGATGGAGGCCATGCGGATGGCGATCACGTCGGGCACCTTCACAGCCGCCAGGGCCGAGTTCGCCACGCTGTATCGCCCGGTTGGCTTCGTGGCACCGGCAGATGGGTGATCGTAGACGGGACCGCCGCGTCCCCGGAACGTACGGAATACCAGAGCGGGGAGTTCGGCAATGACCGGAACAAACGACGAGCCAACGGCAGGTGCGACGAGCTCGGCCATTTACGTTCCGGAGTACGACTCCGAGCGCGCCGGACTCGTCGCGACGGGCATCGACGTGATCGAGATCGCGAGGATCCAGCGGACGCTGGACGACTTCGGTGAGCGATTTCTCCACCGGGTCTTCACACCCTATGAGCAGGAGCGGTACCGGGACCGCGTCTCCGAGCTGGCGGCCCGGTTCGCGGCCAAGGAAGCGACGTCGAAGGCGCTCGGGACCGGCATCCGCGGGATTCGCTGGCGCGAGATGGAGGTCGTCAGCAATCGTCGCGGCAAGCCGATCCTCGTGCTGCACGGGCAGGCGGCCGAGCGAGCCGCGATGCTCGGCCTCTACTCATTCGACATTTCGTTGACGCATTCGAGAACGGAGGCCATCGCGTTCGTGGTGGCGCTCCGTCGTCCGACTGTTCCATAGTCTCACGGACGATCCGGGCGGACAGGCAGTTACCGACGAACCACGACTCAGACGAGAGGGCCGGAATGGCAAGCAAGACCGAGACGTTCGACGGAAAGATGGCGCGGGCGGTCCTGCCGCGCCGGAGCGAGGGCGCTCACAAGTGGGGCGTTGGCGGCGTGTTCTTCATCGCCGGCGCTCCGCAGTACGCCGGCGCCGTCGCTCTGAGCGCTCGTGCCGCCGGGCGAAGTGGGGCCGGGATCGTCACCCTCGCCCTGCCGCGCCAGTTGATGGGTGTCATCCAGACCATCGTGCCGGAAGCCACCATGCTGCCACTTGCCGATACGGACAGCGTCGCGGGAGCGCGACGGGCGATCGAGTCGATGACCGAACGAGCCGAGCAGAGCAAGGCCTATGTGATCGGTCCAGGTCTCGGCGATGACGACAGCGTCAAGACACTGCTGGCGACGATCTTCGGAGTCTCCGTTCACGCCTCGTCTTCCGCTGCTGCCCTGGGCTTCGCGGTGCGTCCGTCTGAGTCGACAAGTGCCCGCCACGCCGACCCCTCGTCGGTCGAGCTGCCCGACCGACCGATGGTGCTCGACGCCGATGGTCTCAACTGGCTGTCCAAGCAGGACGACTGGCCGGCACTGCTGAAGGGGCGAACAGTGGTCCTGACGCCCCATCCGGGCGAGTTGTCACGATTGATGGGTCAGGCGGTCGAGGAGCTCACGAAGGACCCGGTCGCCTCCGCGGTCGCCGCGGCGAAGAGGGCAGGTCAGGTCGTCGTCTTCAAATACGGGCACACGGTTGTGACCGACGGTTCCCGGACGCTGGTCGCCGACCAGGCGCCGACGTCGCTCGCCACGGCGGGCAGCGGCGATGTCCTCGCTGGGTCGATCGGTGCGTTCCTCGCTCAGGGACTCTCGCCGCTCGACGCGGCCGCGCTCGCTGTCCATGTCGGCGCCAGGGCGGCGACGCTTCGGGCCGAACGGTTCGGCGACCTCGGCGTGGTCGCGAGCGACCTGCCGGACGCGATCGCCGAAGTGCTGGCTGAACTGGGACGGACGTAGGGGATGGACAAGCGCACCGCAGGCCAGGGCGATCCCAGCGTGACCGAGTTCATGACCGCGAACCCGCCCGCCCTGAGCCCACGCGACCCCGTGGTGGTCGCCGCTCGCACGCTGGTCGACTCGGGGCTCTCCGGACTTCCCGTCCTTGATGATGGGCAGCTCGTCGGCATCCTGACCGAGTCGAACCTGATCGCCACCGAGGCGGAGGTGGAGACACCGTCTTCGCTGGGCATCCTGGACGCCCTGTTCGCGATCGACATCGGCCGTCACTTCGACGACGAGATGCGCCAGGTGCTGGCCACGACCGTCGAGGGGCTGATGTCGACTCGCGTGACGACCGTCCTGCCGGAGGCTACCTTGACGCAGGTCGCGACCGTGATGGCCGACCGCCACATCAATCAGGTTCCAGTGGTGGACGAGAATGGTGCAGTGGTCGGAATCGTCACCCGACGCGATATCGTTCGGGTAATCGCCGCTCTCGACGAGCGGTCCCGGTAGACCAATGGCAACGACGCGGACTGGAACCCGACGTGTCGCCAGCCCGATGTGGTGGCCAGCGTCCGGACGGGCGACGCACGCTGTCATCGATCTGGACGCGATCCGGGACAATGTCCTCGCTGTCCAGCGCTCAGTCACGCCGGCGGGGGTAATCGCCGTGGTCAAGGCAAACGCCTATGGCCACGGCGCCGTGATGGTGGCCGAGGCGGCCGTCGACGCCGGGGCGGTCATGCTGGCCGTCTCGGCGGTCGACGAAGGCATCGAGCTGCGGGACGGCGGGATTTCCGTCGGGATCCTTGTCATGGCACCGGCGGGTCCGGCGGAGTATACGGATGCCTTCGAGCATGGCCTGACGCTCTCGATCGCCGAGCCGGAACAGGTCCTCCTTGCCGCCCGGGCAGCGGACGAACTCGCCCGGCCCGGCGGCGTCCAGATCAAGGTCGATACCGGGATGCGACGCTATGGCGCCGAGCCGAAGGCGGTTGTCTCGCTCGCCCGCCGGGTCCTCGCCTTTCCTCAGCTTCGGCTCACCGGCACCTACAGCCATTTCGCCGATGCCGATGGCGACGACCCGGCGTTCACGGACGATCAGCTCGCCCGCTTCCAGTCCGTCGTCGCTGAGCTGGAAGCGGCGGGAATCGAACCCGGTCTGGTTCACTGCGCCAACACGGCGGCAACGATCCGGCTGGCACCGTCAGGCCACTCCGCGGTTCGGCTCGGCATTGGCCTGTACGGGCTGCAACCAGACGAGCGGATCCCGCTGCTGCCGGGAATGCGGCAGGCCCTTACGCTTCGGAGCCGGGTGGCGCAGGTCCGGAGACTGCTCGCGGGCGACACCGTCAGCTATGGTCGAACCTACACCGCGGACCGTTCCGAGATCACCGCGCTCCTGCCGATCGGTTACGCCGACGGACTCCGACGGGCGCTTTCGGGCATGGGCTGGGTCGACATCGACGGTTCCCGAGCGCCGATCCGCGGCCGGGTCTGCATGGATCAGGTGGTGGTCGGCGGGTGCGGCGATTCGGTCCGGACCGGTGACCCAGTCGTCGTCTTCGGCGACGGCTCCAGCCTGGCGCCGACACTGAGCGACGTCGCCCGGCTGGCCGATACGATCAATTACGAGATCGCGACCGGCATCGCTCATCGGGTCCCTCGCTGGTACCTACGGGACGGTCGCCCGGTCGCTCGTCAGCGTGGCTCGCGCCTTGAGCGCCTGTAGCTCCCGACGTCTCATCTGGAAGTGGACATAACGAATCGGTCGATCGAGCAACGAAAACGTGAGGAGGGCCCGGAGCGACATTCGCGTCGCTCCGGGCCCTCCTCTGGACGTTGGACTAACCTGCGCTCAGTTCGCTCTCGACGCGCTTCCGGTTGTCGATGTCCCGCCGGACGACGAATGTCCGGCCGCTCATCTCATCGCGGACGTAATCGAGCGAGCGCTCGTCCATCCAGCGGTAGATGGTCGGTCGGGTCACACCAAGCGCCTGGGCGGCATTGCCAATGCTGATCAGTTCGCTCGGCTCATAAGCACGGTACTTTGCCTGCGCTAGGATCCGACCGAGGTCCGAATCCCAGAAAGAGCGCGGAACCGAGTAATCCTCCGCGCCGATCGGCCAGAAGAGCAGTTGAAGGACCGACTCGATCGCTTCGAGGACGTCTTCCTTCTCCTCGCGGACCTTACCGTGGGCCATTAGCGAGAGGCGCGCCAGATCACGACCGAACTGACCATCGCGGAGTTCTTCCATGGAGATCTTCTGGAAGGACTCCGGTGAGAGTTGCATCGCCAGACGATGATACTGGCTGTAGACCAGTTGCAACGCCTGGTCGACGACCTCCCGGTCATCGCGAACCTCGGCTTCCACGGCCGGCCCTCCTCTAGGACGCCTGTCAGGTGATGAATCAAACTCTGCGAGGACACGGGGTGGTGGGCAGCAACATCCGACCAATTGGCGTCTCTGCCCGTACGAACGGATTGTACGGGCCGTGTCGATACACTGTCAATACTTTGCGCTTATTATTGATAAATCGTCAATATGCGCGGATCGGCGCTGGTGATGGCTCCATCTGTCCACCTGGACGATCGCGGAGGGCGACAGAGCAACCGCTGGTTCCGTGGCAGATCAGGAGCCAGTGACGATCGCCCGAACCGCCAGAGCGGCTATGAAGAGCGCGACCGTGCTGCACAGGAGAAGACCCTGGCGCGGATACCGGTCTCGGACGAAGGTGTAGGCGAACGGAAGCAGCAGAACGATCACCGTCCCGTAGACATAATGGAGCGAGGCCAGTGGGCGAGCACCCTCGAACACGAGGATCAGTCCGATAAGCGCCTGCGCCATCAGCAGACCCTGCCCAATGACGAACGCGCCGCCCAGACTGCCAGCCAGCTCCTCGCCACGAAAGAACGAGAAGAATCCCCAGAGACCGATCACGACCATGAAGAAGATGACCGCATTCGAGAGCCGGTCATGGATCAGGATGATGGTGTCCACCGACGTCCTCCGGGCGGACGGTCCGGGACCATCGCCTGACATACGAGTACATGATCGCCGTGAGTATAGGGTTGACCACTTCGGGGTGGGCGAGGTGGATGAGCGTCGCCGCGGTCAATGGCGCATCCGTTCAGCATCACCGGGAAGCCCGGAACAGGTCGAAGCCGGTCAGGTGAGCAGGGGAGCCTGGACGGCTGGACGCTGCTCGGGGTCCGACGACCAGCCGGGGGTGGCCTTGCCCCGGTTGAGTGCCACGACAGGGGCGACCCGACCGACTCCGGCCAGTGCCGCTACCGTCGCCTGCACCGCGAGCAGCGGCCGGTTGTTCGTGTCGGACAGGTGGCCCAGCCAGATGGTGGGAATGCTCCGGCGATCCCTGAGGGCGCGGGCCAGGGCGTCGGCCGCCACGAGGTTCGAGAGATGGCCGAGCGGGGAGGCGACGCGACGCTTGAGATGGGGTGGGTAAGGACCGCGCCGGAGGAGGTCCTCGTCGTGGTTCGACTCCAGGATGATCAGGTCGGCGGTCGCGAGCCAGGGCAGGTAGTCATCGTGGAACTGCCCGAGGTCGGTCAGGAGCAGGATCCGGGCGTCGGCGTGCTCGACGACATAGGCGACCGGTTCTCTCGCGTCGTGGGAGACGGTCAGGGCCGTCAGGGTGAGATCACCGACGCTGATCGACCCCGACCCCTGGATCGTCGTCCGCCTGGACACGTTCAGTTCGATCCCCGAGGCCGTACCGGCGGTCGAGATCAGCGGGACCCCGGCCCGGACCACCGGGCCGAGACCACGGATGTGATCCGAGTGCTCGTGCGTGACGGCGACGGCATCGAGCCGGTCCGGCGCCGTGCCATACTGCCGAAGTCCGGTGGCAAGCGAACGCGGACCGATCCCGGCGTCGATCAGCAGCTGGGTCGTTCCGGTCTGGATCAGGGTGGCGTTGCCAGAGCTGCCGCTGGCGAGGCTGTTGACACGAACGGGCATCCAGCTCTTTCCGGGATTCCTGGGCGATGGTCTTCGGCATCGCTGCCGGGAGGCCGAACGGACCGACGGGAAGCGTAGCAGAATGAACCCAGCGGGCCGCATGGTATCCGCGGCGATGCGTCGGCGGTTCTCACTCCCGGTCAACCCGTTCCGGCTCGTGCGAGCGAGCGGGTGTTTGTTGCCTGTTAGACGATAGAGGGACCTGTGGTAGACCGTATCAGCGATTTCCAGCGGCGGCCCGGCGGCAAGGGCAATGGCGGCTCGGGTGGGTCCGGTATTCCTGGTCTTCCGCGGATCTCCGCCTCGACCCGCCGGATGATCATCGCCGCCGTCGTCATCATCGTGGCGCTGATCATCGTCTCGTCGACGGCCTCGCTCTGGGTGGACTGGTGGTGGTTCAGCAGCACCGGCTACCGCGAAATCCTGACCACTCGCCTGGTTGCCTCATCGATCCTGTTCGTAGTCGGTTTCCTCGTCGCCGTCCTGTTCGTCGGCGGCAATCTCGTCCTGGCGCTTCGCCGGACCAGAGGCACCCGGCCATCCGGCTCGCTCTCGATTCTCACCGGCCGGTTGCTGCTCGGAGTCCTGGCCGCGTTCACGGTGATCGTTGCCTTCGGGGTCGGTTCCGCTGTCTCCTCGAACTGGGAGCAGTGGCTCTTTGCCCTCAACCGGCAGACGTTCGGGGTCGACGAACCGGCCTACGGGCTGGACGTTGGGTTCTACTTCTTCATCCTGCCGGTCGTGCTGCGCGTGCTTGGGACGCTGACCAGTCTCGTCATCCTGAGTCTCTTGGCGGTCTCGGGCGTCTATCTGCTCCGGTCCTCGATCTCGGTGCAGTACTTCCGGATTCAGGACCGGATGCGGTCCCACATCCTGGTGCTTGGCGCCGTTCTGCTCGTCCTGATCGGTGCCCGCTACTGGGTCAACAACTACCTGCTCGTCTACTCCAACCGCGGCCCCGTCACCGGCGTCACCTACACCGACGCCACGATCCAGCAGTTCGCCAACTACGCGCTCGTCGTGATCAGCATCGGCGCCGCGATCGCCCTCCTGATCAGTATCCGCCGGTTCCAGTTCCGCCTGCTCGTCATCATCGCCGGCGTCTGGATCGGCGCCCAGCTCCTGCTCGGCGCCATCGTCCCTGCCATTGTCCAGCGGACCTTCGTCGAGCCGAGCCAGCTCCGCCGGGAGACGCCCTACATCGCCGACAACATCGCGATGACCCGGACCTCCTTCGGCCTCGACAATCTCCAGTCGAGCGATCTGTCCGGCCAGGGGATCCCGACGCGAGCCGACCTCGACTCCAACGCCCAGACCATCGACAACGTCCGGCTCTGGGACTATCGCTCCGCGACGGTCGCCTTCCAGCAACTCCAGGCGATCGAGCGCTTCTACGTCTTCAATGACGCCGATGTCGACCGGTACGTGATCAATGGGCAGGAGCAGCAGGTCCTGGTCGCCCCGCGCGAGCTCGACGTAAACGGGTTGCCGGACAACGCCCAGTCGTGGACCAATCTCCACCTTCGCTACACCCACGGCTACGGCGTTGTGCTGAGCCCTGTCGCCGGATCGACGAACAGCGGTCAGCCCGAGTTCACGATCGCCGGGCTCTCCAACCTCGAGAACGCGGTCGTGCCGATCACGCAGCCACAGATCTACTTCGGCGACAGTGGGCTGACGTACTGCGTCGTCAATACCAACGTCGCTGAGTACACCGAGGGCAGCCAGATCGCCGAGCCCTACAGCCGGCCAGCCTCCGGCGCCATTCGGCTTGACGACACCTTCACCCGGCTGATGTCGTGGCTCGCCCTGGGCGACCGCAACCTCGCCATCAGCGGCGAGATCACGGGTGACTCCCAGCTGCTGATCCACCGGGACATCCGGGAGCGGGTCCAGCAAGTGGCGCCGTTCCTCCAGTACGACGACGACCCGTACATGGTGATCGCCGATGGCCAGCTGGTCTGGGTGATCGACGCCTACACCATGTCGGACCGCTGGCCGGGGGCCAACAGCACCGGCGCGATCAACTACATCCGAAACAGCGTCAAGGTGACAGTCAACGCCTACGATGGCGCGATGACCTTCTACCGGACCGACACTGCGGATCCGGTCGCGGATGCCTACGGCGAGATCTACGGCAATCTGTTCCAGCCGATCGCGGAGGCGCCACCGGCCGTGGCCGAGCACTTCCGCTACCCGGAGTTGCTGTTCCAGGCCCAGAGCAACATCCTGAACCGCTATCACACCACTGACCCCGGTACGTTCTACGACGGCAACGATCAGTGGGCGATCCCGCCGGGCGGCGCGACGGGCGACGCCCCGCTCGAACCGTACTTTGTCACGCTGGCTTACCCCGGCGAGGCGGCGGCGGACTTCACGCTCGTCCGGCCGTTCGTACCGGGCGCGCGGCTGGCCCGACAGAACATGGCCTCCTGGCTCGGTGGCCGCACCGATACTCAGGGTAACAACCTGCTCACGCTCTACCGGTTCCCACGCGACAACGCCCCGCTCGGCCCGCAGCAGATCGAAGCGAGCATCGACCAGAACCCGACGATCGCGCAGGAACTGACGCTGCTTGGGCAAGGTGGGTCGCAGATCATCCGCGGCAACCTGCTGGTCATCCCGATCAACGACACGATCCTCTATGTCCAGCCGCTCTACATCCAGGCGGTCAACTCACCGGGAGCCTTCCCGCAGCTCGGCCGGGTGATCGTGGCCGGCGGCGGTGCCGTGGTCATGCAACCCACCTACGCCGAGGCGCTCGAGGCGCTCCTGGCCGGCCAGGGCGATCAGATCCCGGTCGACCCGGCGACCGGCACCGCCCCGGTCACCGCGCCACCCACCGGGGAGGCGACGCCGACCATCCCGCCGATCTCGATCTCTCCGGAGGAGCAGACCCTGGCCGGTGAGGCCCTGGCCGCGTACGACCGGGCCCAGGCCGCCCTTGCTCACGGAGACTGGACGACCTATGGCGAGGAACAGGCGCGCGTCCAGGCGATCCTGGGCCAGCTGAGCGGCACGCCCGCCGCCGCCCCGACCACGGCGCCCTAGCTCCGTTGGCATGGGAGGGAACACGAAGCGAGACGCCGGCCGGGTAATCCGGTCGGCGTCTGGCGTTTACGTCGAAATGACATTGGTACTCATCCACGGCAGGAGCCTTGTCGTAGGGGCGATCCCTTGCGGTCGTCCGCGCCGCCGGCGAATCGAGGGGCGCCATATTGCGTAAGGTTGCTGGTGGTCAGTGTCTATCGACGTCGGTACGACACGGTATCGGCGGTGCCGGTCTCGTCTGGCGACCATGGCCGCCGTGGTGGACGGTCGTTCGATAGAGATCGTCCCTGCGTGGCGGACGCCATGTCGATCTTGCCCGATTACGGCGCGAAGATGGCTCGACCGATACGGACCGAGGTCGATCCTTCTTCAATGGCGACCTCGAAGTCGTTGGTCATACCCATCGAGAGCGTTCCGAGATTCGCTTCCGGAAACTGTGACTGAAGGTCGTCGCGGAGCGCTCGCAGGGCGATGAACGTCGGGCGGGCGTCCTCCGCGGTTGGGACCAGTGGCGCGATGGTCATCAGGCCGTGCGGGTTCAGTGTCGGTGCCGCGAGGAGCGCCTCGACCAGCGCCGCCGCGTCTTCGGGCGCGCAGCCGGACTTTTGCTCTTCGCGGGCGACGTTGACCTGAAGCAGGACCGGCAATCGGTCTCCGGCGGCCAGTGCTCCGCGGTCGGCCAGCTTCCTCGCCTCAGCTTCCAACGCGTCGATCAGCCCCTTGCGATCGACCGACTCGATCTCATGAGCGATGCTGGCCGCCGCCCGGACCTTATTGGTCTGCAACTGACCAATCAGGTGCAATCTGATCGGCAGACCGTCGAGGGCGGCGAATTTCCGGGTCGCGTCCTGGACCCGATTCTCCCCGAAGTGGATGAGCCCGAGGCGCCGCGCGTCGGCGATGACCGTCCCATCGACTGTCTTGCTGACCGCGACCAGTCGCACTGACGTGGCATCCCGCCCGGCGCGTTGGCAGGCGGCCTGGATACGCTGCTGGGTGGAGGCGATCCGCTCCTCAAGGTTCGACAACGCTCGCTCCGTCCGTCGTTGGTTTCCGCTGGGTGCCGGGGAAGGATGAAGGACCATCGACCTCATCGAATCGCGATGAAGGCACCGAACCGGCCTGTCGCCGGACCCTGGGCGCGATGGGAGAACCAGTCATCGGCCGAACGCCAGGTGCAGATTCCGCTGCGCTCGATGTTCGCCGGCGACAGACCGGCCGCGAGCAGACGCGACTCATTGGCGATGACCGCGTCGAACTGCCAGCGACCCTGCCGGCCGGGCCAGAAGGCCTCCGGAGTCGCATCCGGCATCAGTCGCCAGGCCACGATGACGTCGTCGCCGACCTCGTAGTTTCCACCCGAAATGGCGGGGCCGAGGAAGGCGACCAGGTCGGCAGGGTCGCAGCCGTACTGCTCGGTCATCGCGACGACGGTCAGTCGGGCGATGTCGGCGACGGTTCCTCGCCAGCCGGCGTGGACGACGGCGACGACGCGCCGGACCGGGTCGGCCAGCAGGATCGGCAGGCAGTCGGCATGGAGTGAGAACAGCACCGGCCCGGCGTCCCGCGACATCATCGCATCGGCCAGCCCGAGGATCGCCGAGCCGGGTTGGGCGCCGCGGCCACGGTCGAAGGCGTCGACGGTCAGGACGCTGCTCCCGTGGACCTGACCGGTCGTCACGATCGAATCGGGATTGAGACCGAGCGGTGTCAGCCATCGCTGGCGCATCGCCCAGGCGTCGGTCTGGTCGCGCCCGCCGCTGTAGCTGACGTTGCCGTCGGCCAGCCCGATCCCGGCCACTCTGCGGGTCAAGCCGTAGGTGAGCCAGTCCTGCTTCTCGAGGAGCCGGGAGGCGACGGTTGGAAGCGTGGACGGAGCACTGTTCGAGATTGTCATTACTGGCCCTCCCGGCGCCGGGCTTCATCGAGGATGATCAGGTCGACGACCTGCTCGACCGGGGCGTGGTCGTCGGTGAAGACCTCGCCGCCCGGATCGATCAGCCGAATGTCTCCGTCGGCGAGCGCCTCGCTGGCTGTGATCTGGAGCGGGGTGCCGGGGGTCAGGCCGGCTGTCGTCGTCACCATCGCGCCGATCCCTCCGGCCGACATCGAGCCGACCAGCAGCGTATTGTCGTACCGTGCCGTGTCGATCGCGTAGACATAAGGGAAGACGTCGTTCATGGTCGAGGCGATCGCGTCGACCAGCCGGTAGTCCGTATCCGTGCGGCCGACGTTGATCGCCGTCACGCCGCCGGGGCTGAGGTGATCCGCGATCTCGCCAAAGAACTCGGTCGTCGTGAGCTGGAACGGGATGTAGGGCTGGTGGTAGGCGTCGACTCCGATCAGGTCGTAGCGCTGGTCATTGGTCCGGAGATAGTACCGGCCGTCCTCGACGTGGACATCGAGGCCCGGCGCCTCCTCGCTCATGTGGAAGTACTCATCGCCGAGCCGGGCGATCTCGGGGTCGATCTCGACGCCGTCGATCGGGATCGGACCGTAGGCCGCCGTCAGTTGCCGGGCAATCGTCCCGCCCGCCAGACCGATCAGCATGGCGTTGTCGACCGTTGATGGGACGCTCGTCCCGCCGAGAAGCGGCGCCACCATGAAATAGTCCCACGGACCGCCGGTCAGGAGCTGGTCAGGGTTGTAGACGGAGTGAACGGCGTGGCCCTCGTTGAGGATGAGCGAGACCGTGCCGTCCTCCTCGACCACCTGGATGTAGTTGTACTCCGACTCCGTCTGATAGAGCAGCGTCCCGAACTCGGCGGCCCGCACGTTCCGCGACTCCCCGAAGATCGCCAGAACGAGCATGACGACCGCGACGATCGTCACCATCGTCGCCGGGCGGAACTGCCGCAGGACGAGCAGGCCGACCAGGGCCGGGACGAGCAGGAGCAGGGCCAGGACGACGAAGGTCCGGGCGGTGCCGAGGGTCGGGATCAGGAGCAGGACCGGGAGGAAGCTGCCGGCGATCGAGCCGAGCGTCGAGATCGCGTAGAGATTGCCGGCCGTCTTGCCGGACCGGGCCAGATCATCGACGAGCAGACGAATCGCGTAGGGCGAGACGAAGCCCAGCAGCGTGATCGGGACGCCGATGATGACCAGCGTCCCGAGCAGCGAGCCGTAGAAGGCGCCGACGGCAACGTCGTCGAAGGCGCTCAGCGAAACGTCCAGGACCGGCCGGGCCAGTAGCGGGATGATCCCGGCGAACCCGGCGGCGACGCCGACGATCAGGAACAGCACTGTCGCGGACGGCCGCCGGTCGGCGACCTTGCCGCCGAGCCAGTAGCCGAGCGACAGGAACGCCAGGGTCAGGCCGATGATGTTGGCCCAGATCAACGTCGAGTCGCCGAAGTACGGGGCGACCAGCCGCGAGGCGGTGATCTCGATCCCGATGCTGCTGATACCACCGAGGAAGACCGTCACGACGATGAGTCGACGTAATATGGATGAGTCCGGCGAGGCCAACTGGACCGCATCCGGGCTGGGAATCTCGGCAGCGACCATCGTCCTCCGCAATCACTCGTATTCGGGTCTGACCGTCGGGCTCGCCAGCCGTCCGTATCGGCAACTATCCGGGTTCAATCGTCCGACCAGTATACGAGGCGCCGATCAGCGGTTCGCCTTTGATCCTGCACCGCTGGACATCAGGGCCGCTCGATACATCCGTGAGCTGTTGTCCTCAATCGTCGCGCTCGGCGCGCGGTCCTCGTGCCTATAGCACGACAACCGGTCCGTCCCGTCTCCGCATGTCCGTTTTTCGTTCTTCGCATAAGTGAGGTTATCCGCCTTAAACCGGGGTGAGCCGATCCGTTAGTCCTCCACTGGCATCACGAGCGGCGTTCGCCCCTCTGGCGCCCCTTCCTGGCCAAGGATTGTCCCGGCGGCGATCCGGCCCGAGGCCAGCAGGATCGAGCCTGGCCGCGGACCCCGACCCGGCTCCTGGATCAGCGAGAGGTCGAGGGCGCCATCGCCGGCGACGACCAGCAGGTTGCCAGCGATGTCCATGACGGTACCTGGCGGCCCTTTGAACGGGTATGACGAGGTGACCAGGCCGGCCCGGTGAATCTGCATCGTCCAGATCTGCCCGTCCAGTCCAGGCACGGTCGTCCAGCCTCGCGGCCACGGCCACATCGCCCGAACCTGGGCCTGGAGTTCGACGGCCGGCCGAGACCAGTCCAGCCAGCCGTCGGCCCTGGTCATCGGTCGGGTCACGGTCGCGCCCGGTGGCTGCGGGACGGCGTCGATTCGACCGGCGACCCAGTCCGGGATCAGGCGCACGACCAGCTCGGCCCCGACACCGGCCAGATTGGCGGTCACGGTCTCGGTGCTGTCGTCGTCGGTTATGTCGATCGAGCCGACACCGATGATGGGGCCGGTGTCGAGGCCAGCTTCCATCCGCATCAGCGTGACACCGGTCGTGGGCTCCCGCTGGGCGATCGCGGCGGCGATCGGGTTCGCGCCGCGGTAGGCTGGCAGCACTGAGGCGTGCAGGTTGAGACAGCCAAAGCGCGGGATCGCGAGCGTCTTCGGGCCGAAGATCACCCCGTAGGCCGCGACGACGAAGACATCCGCGTCGGCATCGACCAGGGGCTGCCGCGCTGCTTCCGTCCGCAGTCCCTCGGGCTGGTGGACGGGCAGACCGAGGGACTGCGCGGCCGCCCCGACAGCCGGCATGATGAGCTTCCGCCCTCGACCAGCTGGCCGGTCGGGCTGTGTCACGACCAGGACGACCTTGAACCGGGCATCGTTCGCCAGCGCCCTCAGCGCCGGGACCGCGAAGGCCGGCGTGCCGCAGTAGACCACCCGGATCGGACGATCTCGCGTCCATCCGCTCACCTGTTGCGTCCGCTCGTCCCGCATCGTCTCGACCCACCTCCGGGCGGCTAGTAGAATGCCGCGCGTGATAGCCAACCCCTGGACGCGCCCGCAACGCATCGTTCGACCCGGCGATCCCCTGCGGCTCGCGTTCCTCGGGATCATGCTGGCCGCCTTCGCGGTCCGGCTGATCGGGCTGAACTGGGACGATGGGCAGCTCCTTCACCCCGATGAGTATCACGTCACCGAGGTCACGGTCGACCGCGTCCAGCTCCCGTTACCGCCGGACTGGTCCAACCTGACCGACCCGGCGCTGAGCACGCTCAACCCACGTTCGGACGGCGAGGACGGCAACCACCGCAGCTTTGCCTACGGCTCCCTGCCACTCTACGCGACGGACCTCGTCGCCGAGGGGTTCAACCGCCTGGCCGGCGTGCCGATCGCGGATCGACTGATTCCCGGTAGCTCGGACCGAGACTGGCACCGCCTCGATCAGGTGTTCAAGGTCGGCCGGCTGATCAACATGATCCTCGACACCGTCGTCGTGGCGATGGTCTTCGGCATCGCCCGGATGATCGGCGGCGCGGCGGCCGGGCTCGCGGCGGCGGCGATCTACGCCTTCGCCCCGGTCGTGGTCCAGCTCGCCCATTTCTACACGACCGACAGCTGGCTCACGTTTGGGGCGGCGCTGACGTTGCTCTGTGCCATCCTCGCGGCGGGGCGCGGCAACCGGCGTCTCTTCATCCTCGCCGGGCTGGCGGCGGGCTTTACCCTCGCCACCAAGCCGACCGGTATCGCCGCCTTCGGCCTCGTTGGGCTGGCGATCCTCTACGACGCCTGGCTGCGGCACCGGTCGGGCTACGGCCCGGCGGCCGTCGCCGGAGCCGTCGCCGAGCGGTTCGCCCTGGGCGCAATCGCCGCCATCTTCATCTTCGCTGTCTGCGAGCCCTACGCCGTCCTCGACCCGACCTCGTACCTCGCCGATCTCCGCGAGCAGACCTCGATCCAGCGCGGCACGTTCGATGTCCCTTACACCCGCGTCTATATTGGGACGACGCCGATCCTGTACCAGGCTGAGCAACTGGTCCGCTGGGGCATGGGTCCGGTCGGCGGTCTGCTCGGGGTGGTCGGGATTGGAGCACTGACCTGGCGAGCGTGGCGACACAGGGGAGCGGCGGAACTGATGACTCTGGGCTGGATCCTGATCTTCCTCGCGACGCTCCTGCTGCCGCAGACGAAGTTCCTGCGTTACGTCGCCCCGATGGTGCCCGCGCTTGCCGTCGCCGGCGGCTACCTGCTCAGCCGGCTCCTGAACGTTCGGCTGACGTGGTTCGGCCGGTCGGCGAAGCTGACGGTCTCGGCCGCGGCGATGGCCGGGCTCGTCTTTTGGGTCTCGGCGACCTCGTCGGTCTACGCCCACGACAACACCCGGATCTCTGCGACGCAATGGATCTACAGCAACGTTCCGCCCGGCAGCGCCATCACGACCGAGGTCTGGGACCGCGGCGTCCCGCTCGACATGGGTCCGGTCCTCCAGGCCGACACGCTTCAATATGAATGGCTCAGCCTCGATTCCTACGAGGACCGTCCGGTCTTCGGCGACATGGTCGCCATCGCCGACGTGCTCGACACACTGCCCGTCACGCAACCCGCGGCGGCGGCGATCCGGGAGAGCGACTTCCCTGGCGCCGAGACCTCACTGGTCGCCGCCGCTCCCGACCTCGCGTCGCTGGACGAAGACACGCGCCTGAACCTGTCCGCAGGCCTCAGCCAGGCCGAGGACGGGTTCAGCGACACCAGCTTCAACCTGCGAAATGCGACCGACGTCCTGATCGACGCGCTGTCCAATCCCGGTACCGGCGACCTTGCCGGAGCCTGGGCCGGTCTCGGGACGGAGATCACGCTATCCGGATCGGAAGAAGCCGCCACCGCCCTCTACACCCACCTCGCCCAGGCGGATTATTATGTCATCTCGTCCGACCGGATCACCGCCTCCGTGCCGCGGCTGCCGTGGCGCTACCCGGTCCAGATCGCCTTCTTCGATGCGCTGGAGTCCGGCCAGCTCGGCTACACCAGGGTCGCGGATTTCACCTCGCATCCCAGGTTCGCCGGCATATCGATTGATGACGACGCGGCCGACGAGACCTGGATCAACTACGACCATCCCCACGTCGAGATCTACCAGAAGACGAACCTGATTCCTCAGGATCAGTTCAATGACCTGCTGGCCGCCCAACGCCTCCAGCCGGTCAGCCCGACCCGGACGCCGCCCGCAAACGACATCCTGCTCGATCAGCCCAACGGCGAGTTGCCCGTCGTCGCCGATGCCCGCTGGAGCAGCTCCCTGACCGACAACTCCGCCGTGGCGCTGGCCGTCTGGGTGTTGCTGCTAATCGTGCTCCAGGTCGCCGGGCTGCCGCTGGCCCGGCTGCTGCTCGGGAACCTGGCCGAGGGCGGCTGGGTCTTCGCCCGGCTGCTGATCACGCTCGCCGCCGCGTTCGTGATCTGGATGGGTGCCAGCACCGGGCTGTTCCTGTTCCGGGCGATCTGGTGCGCCGTCGCGGTCATCGTCATCGCCGGTCTACTCTGGCTGGTCCGCGCTCGCTGGCGCTCGGGAAGGCGCTTCTTCGCGGTCTCGGCGGACCAGCGCCGGATCGCCGGGGTCGGCGAGATCGTCTTCTGGACCGTCTTCACGGTCTTCTTGATCTTCCGGTTCTACAACCCGGACTCGTGGGAGGCGAACTGGGGCGGTGAGAAGCCGATGGAGTTCGCCCACCTCAACGCGACCCTGCGAAGCTCCGAGTTCCCGCCCTACGACCCGTGGTTCAGCGGCGGCTACCTGAACTACTACTATTACGGACTCTACGTCGTCGCCTTCCTGATCAAACTGACCGGCATCCCGGCCGAGATCGCCTTCAACCTCGCCCAGCCAACCTTCATGGCCTTCCTCGGTTCGGCTGCCTACGGGGTCGCGGCGACGCTCGGCCGCGACCTTGGCCGCCGGTTCAACGTGGGACGACTCGCGGCGCTGGCTGGCGGGCTGATGGGCGCGATCCTGATGGTCGCGGTCGGCAACCTCGGCGGCTTCTTCAACCTGTTCGATGACCAGGTCGGCGTCTGGGCTGTCGTCTGGAGTCCGAGCCGTGCCCTGGGCGGAGACTCGATTACCGAGTTCCCGTTCTTCACCGGCCTCTACGCCGACCTCCATGCCCACGGCATCGCGCTGCCCATCACGGTGCTGGTCATCGCTCTGTGCTACTCCCTCGCCAGCCAGCCGCGCCTGGTCAACCTCGCGCTCAGCACCGGCCCGGTCGGTCGCTGGCGCGTCCTGCTCGGGGCGCGGGTCGTCGCCCTCTCGGTCTCCCTCGGTACGCTCTACATGACCAACGCCTGGGACATCGCCACCTACGTCCTGTTCGTCGCCGCCTCGGTCCTGCTGGCGACCCGGACCCTGCCCAACCTGGTCGCCCGGTTGGTCGGCACGGTCGCGCTGCTGCTGGTCATCGGCATTCTCGCCTTCGCCTCCGTCTTGCCCTTCTACCTGAAGTTCGTCACGCTGTTCAGCACTATCGGTCGGGTCAAGGCGCCAACCGACTTCTGGCGGGAGATGCTCCACTTCGGCGGGCTGCTGGCGATCGTCATCGTGGGGATGACCGCGCTGCTCTGCGCCGGTGCCCGTGGCGGCTGGCGGGTCTGGCTCCAGCCGCTGCTACCTGTCCTCGCGATCAGTGTCCTGCTCGTCTTCGCGGCGGTCCTCAACCGGCCGACCGACGAGGCGACGACCGGACTCCAGATCGGCGACATCGTCATCCTCGGCCTGATCGCGGTCCTGACGCTCCTGCTGTCGGCGGCAGCGTGGTCGCGAGGCAACAGTCTCGGCGGCTCGAATGCCGTGATGAACGCCCGCCGGCTGGTGATCGCCGCGTTCGCGCTGGTCGCGGTCGGCGCGGCGGCCGTCGGGCAGCCAGTCTTCGGGATCGGCGCGGCCATCGTCGGGGTCGGCACGTTCGCCTACCTGTTCCTGCCGGGGACGGCGCCGCGGATGCTCGGCCTGATGATGGCGGCCGGTGGCGGCGTCGTCGCCGCCCTGGAGGTCGTCTACCTGGTCGACAATCTCGCCGGTGGGTCGGCCTACCGGATGAACACGGTCTTCAAGTTCTACAACCAGAGCTGGGTGCTGCTCGCTCTGGCCGGCGCTGGGCTCTTCGCCTGGATGGTCGGCCGGCTCGCCTCCCCGGCCGCGGCCAGCCTCCCGTCCGACACCGTCTCGGTCGCCGGGTCGTCGCCATCGACAGGCGTCCAGGTCGTCGCTGCGCCGTCGGCTCCGGCTGGAGTTCCCGTTGGATCGTTCCCGGTCATGGCGCCGGAGAGGTCGTCTCGCCTGCCGTCGGTCGCCTGGTCGAAGGTCGGGCTGGTCGTCGTGGCGCTGGTCCTGGTCGCCTCGGCCTGCTACCCGCTGACCGCGACCTCGATTCGGCTGGACAATCGCTTCGCCGGTACCCCGAACACCCTCAACGCCTACCGGTGGATGGACGACGCCTCCGTCAGCCGGGCCTACCCCTGCACCAGCCCCGCGACGGCGCGTACGGCGATGAGCTTCAGCGACGACCGGGCTGCGATCGACTGGTTCAATGCGGAGGTCGACGGCTCGCCGGTGATCGCCGAGTACAGCAACTTCAACGCCTATGTCTGTCTGCCGTCCCGCTTCAGCGTCTCGACCGGGCTGCCCACGATCCTCGGTTGGCGCAACCATGAGTCGCAGCAGCGGTACTCGGACGATCTCGATCCACGGCTGAACGACGTTGAGACCCTTTACGACTCGACCGACCCCGAGGCCAAGCTCGATATCCTGCGCCAGTACGGCGTCGAGTACGTCGTCGTCGGCACGCTGGAGCGGCGGTTGACCGACGGCGGACGGCCAATGGTCAACCAGGCTGGTCTCGCGACATTCGACACGATGGTCGGAACGAGCCTCGAAGTCGCATTCACGCGAGGGGAGACGACGATCTATCGCGTCCTGCCCGCCGTGGTCCCCGCGGGAACCTGATCCGGGTCGTTCCGCCCGACAAGCCTGAACCCGGAGCCCTCGATGGACACTCTCACCGACGCGTTGACCTGGTACCTCGTCCTGATCGCCGTCTCGTGGGGCGTCGCGCCGCTGGTCGCGCTGCTCTGCCGCCGGCTGCCGGACCGCGGCGCCGGGATCACGCGGCCGATCGGGCTGCTGGCGCTGGTCCTGCCGACGTGGTGGCTGGCCTCACTCGACCTCATCCCCTACTCCACGGCCGGCCTCTGGGTCACGCTCGGGGTGGTCGCGGTCGCCGGCTACGCGCTGGCCTGGCGGGCCGGGGTGCTCGACCGGCGCTGGATGATGGCGATGCTGGTCGCCGAGGTGATCGGGATCGCCGCCTTCGCGCTCTACGTCTGGTTCCGGGGCCATCAACCGGCGATCGTTCAAACCGAGAAGCCGATGGACAGCCTCATGCTCGCCAGCAGCATGCGGACGGAACAGATCCCGCCGCCCGACCCATGGTTCGCCGGCGAGCCGATCAACTACTACTACCTCGGATACCTCATCAATGGAGCCGTCGCCCGGATGGCCGGTGTCGCCGAGGGCGTCGCCTTCAATCTCGCCCTGGCCGGGACCTTCGCCGCGACCGTCGCGGCCGCCTCGTCGGTCGCCTTCAACCTGGTCCGCCGCTTCGCTTCGCTCGGCCGGGCCGTCGCCGCCGGGCTGCTGTCGGTCGCGCTCGTTGTCTGGGTGGGCAATACCAAGAGCTACGTCGAGTTCCTGCGTGACCCGGGATTTCAGCTCGACCAGTGGTGGTGGGGCGGCATCGGCTGGAGCAGCAGCCGGGTGATCGTCGACGGGGTCGGTGCCGACGCTGACCATGGCATCAACGAGTTTCCGTCGTTCAGCTTCGTCCTCGGCGATCTCCACCCGCACGTCATGGCGCTGCCCTTCGCTGTGATGACGCTCGGCCTCGCCGTCAACCTCCTGCTTGGCTCGCTGCCCGTCGGACTTCGCCTCTCCGGTCGGGCGGCCGAGCCAACCAACACCGTGGCTCCGGCAGCCGTCCCTCGCTCGACCTGGCTCACGATCGGTGTGACCGGGGCGCTCGTCGGTTCGCTCTACGCGCTCAATTCCTGGGATCTGCCGACCTACGGGCTCGTCGCGGCGGTGGCCGTCATCGTCGCGCTGCGGGCGCACCCGGTCCGGCAGCGCATCGTGGGAGTGGTCCTGCTCGGGGCGGGGGCGCTGGTCGCCTGGCTGCCCTTCTACGTTAGCTTCTCGCCGCCGGTCGGGATCGGAGCGAGCGAGCTACCCGGCTGGCTGGATGGCATCCCGCTGCTCTCGACGCTCCTGACGACCATTGCTCCGGTGACCGGCGAGCGGACCGGCTTCGGGGAGTTCCTGCTGATCTTCGCGATCCCGACCGTCATCGCGATCGCCTTCCTTACGGCCTCGCTGGCGCTGCCCGGACTACGCCGCTATGACGGTCTCCGAGCGACGGAGCTGCTCATCATCGTCGCGGCGCTCGTCGTCCTGACGCTGGTCGCCCAAACGCCCGTCCTGCTGGTCGCCGGGCTGATCGTCGTGGCCGGTTTGGAAGTGATCCGGCGGGAAGGCACCATCTCGGTCCGCACGGTCGCGGCCGGCCTGTTCGCGCTCGGCTTCCTGCTGCTGGCCGCGACCGAGCTTTTCTACATCCGCGACGTTTTCGGAAACCGAATGAACACCGTCTTCAAGATCCAGTATCAGGTCTGGGTGCTCGTCGGGATCGCCTCGGCGCTGGCGATTCTGACGCTCTGGGGCGACGCCCGCCGCTTCGCGACCGGCGTTCGCCCCGCGGTCCGGCCGCTGCTCGCGGTCGCGACGGCGGTGGCGGTGCTGCTCGGGTCGGTCTACCCGATCGTCTCCGGGGAGCGGTACTCGCGGGTCTACGAGGACCTGGGCTGGAGCTCTCTCGACGGGAAGGCCTTCGCCGCGAGTGAGTTCCCGGACGAGATGGCTGGCATCGCCTGGCTGACCGCCAACGCTGCGGCCGACGCGCATGTCCTCGAAGCCGCTGGCTGCTCCTACGGCGATCTCAGGCGGGTCCCGGCTAACCCCGTCTCCACGTACTCGGGACTCGTGACCGTGATGGGGTGGCCGGGCCATGAGCGGCAATGGCGCAACGGCGTGGAGCCAACGTTCTCGGAGATCGCACCCCGAACCGGCGAGGTGGCGGACCTCTACGACGATCCCACTGCCGCCTGGGATTCGCCGTACGGCATCGACTTTGTCTTCGTCGGCATCGGCGAGCGTAAAGGCTTCGAGTTCGACAACAAGCGCTGCACGGATTCCGGTCCCTACCAGATCGACGACCAGACGTTCGTGGCAGCCGGCTGGCAACCGGTCTTCACGCAGGGCGATGTCGTCATTTACGGCCGGCCTTCGTAGAGAACTCAGGCTCGCTCCACCAAACCCGTTCCTACGAAATAAATGGTCTCGCTCGTGCAAGCGTCAGGAGGAGACCGTCAACGCCTTGCGTGGCAATGGCTGCTGCAGCGGCCTGGCCCGAGAACTTCGCCGCTATGAAACGTCCGCGAGACGTCTGTGAAACCTTGCCTCGTCGCGGCTTCTCGTCGCGTCGTTCACGGGTCGGCAGGAAGGCGAAGCCGATCAGCATGGCCCCGTCTCCGGGCGGTGAGGCACCGCAGTGCCGAGTCCGAGCCGGGGAGGGGTTGGGGAGGGGTCTGCTCGCAATCGCCGGGGTTCACTAGAACACGCCGGTAGCGAACACCATTTCGCCAAATGTCCGTAAGATCGAGCCGTGTACCGACGGACATTCAGATGCTGTAGTCCGCCGGAGCCGAACCGGTCCGCTCCAGCAGGGTCTGCAATGACACCGAGCGAAGCTGGGCCTCGAAGTCTCCCTGGGCACGGGTCCAGACATCGGCGATGACGTCCTGCCGTGGTGGCCGATCATCCGGGCTCCGCCGGTCGCGGCCCTCGAGGACCAGCCAGATGTCGTAGAGCGTCACCGCGTCCGGCGCCTGGCTCAGGCGGTGGCCGCCCTGCGGGCCGCGGGTGCTGCGGACGAGGCCGCCGCGGTTGAGGGCGCCGAGCAACTGATGGAGATATGGTTCGGGGATACCCTGGCGCTGGGCGATCTCCCGGCTCTGAACCGGGGCTGAGCCGCCGTGGCAGGCGAGGTCAAACAGGGCTCTGACCCCGTAGTCCACCCGGCTTGAGACGCGCATGCAATACCTCGTTCTGACTGCCGGTCCGGTATCCTTCGAGATCAAGCGTAACGTATCGATATCCCGCGAGCCGGACCGCGGCCACGATCGCCTCCCGCTGGGCGAGCGCCTCCTCCAACCGCTCAACGGGTACCTCGATCCGGGCGACCGTGTCGTGATGCCGGACCCGCGCCCCCCGGAAACCGAGCCTGCCGAGCTCCCGCTCCGCCCTCCCGACCTTCGACAGTTTCTCGATCGTGATCGGGTCGCCGTAGGCGAAGCGCGACGACAGGCAGGCGACGGCGGGCTTGTCCCAGGTCGGCAGACCGAACCGCGCCGACAGCGACCGGATCTCCGCTTTGGTCAGCCCGACCTCCTGCAGCGGCGAGCGGACGCCGAGCTCCGCGGCGGCCCGGGCGCCGGGGCGGAAATCCTTGAGGTCGTCGGCGTTCGCGCCGTCGATGATCGCCGCGAAGCCGAGCCGGTCCCGGACGGTGTCGAGCCGCGTGTAGAGCTCCGTCTTGCAGAAGTAGCAGCGTTGATGGGAGTTGTTGGCGTAGCGCGGGTCGGTCAGCTCCATGGTGGCGACGACCTCATAGGGGACGCCGATCAGCGCGGCCAGACGGCGGGCGTCGGCCATCTCCTCGGCGGCGTACGTCTCCGACAGGCCCGACGCCGCGACGATCCGGTCGCCGAGCGCCTGCTTCGCGGCATGGAGCAGCAGGGTGCTGTCGACGCCGCCGGAGAAGGCGACGATCGCCGAACCCAGGTCCCCGAGAACCTTTAGCAGTTCATCGTATCGGGGGCTGGTCGAGACAACGCTGTCGGAAACGAACGCGGGCTGGATGGTCATGAGCCTGTTCCCCTGGCTGGGCCGAGTGATGGACTGTTCCGGATCACTTTGGAATGTCCGATCACGGATAGTTCCTGTGCATTGGTCGATTTGACCACACTTCGGCCCCATTCCGCGCTGATTCCGGCCAACAGCGGACCTTTTTGCCATGACGCTCAATGAGGCATCTTGTATAGTTGCCTGGATCTCGCGGCTCAGAACGATGCACCGGGCGGTGCGACGGGCTGAGGGGGCCAAGTGTGGCCCTGTCACGACCCGTACTGAGTACGTTGAAATGGTCGGCGCTTCCACAACGGGCGCTCATCCTGGTCCAGCGGCGACACCGATCAGCCGATCGGTGTCGCCGCTGGACCAGGATGATGATGTCCCTGACTGGGATCTGGCCGGTCCCGTATCTCATCCAGGAGGCCAAGACCCAATGGCGGACCGACGACAGCAGTTCGAAGAGCTTCTTCACCAGTTTCGCGACGGTGCCATCGACCGGCGCCAGTTCCTGACTCGCGCCGGCGCGGCGGGCCTCGGTGCCGCCGCCAGCATGGCGATGCTCGGCGTCCAGCCGGCGTTCGCTCAGGACGCCACGCCCGAGGGCACGCCCGCCGGGACGCCGATCGCCACACCGGCCGGAACGCCAAGCAGCGCCGGCCCGGGCGTGGTTACTCCGCTCCTCAAGGACCGCGAGGAAGTCCGCCAGCAGCTCTACGCCGCGTTCCCGCCGACCGAAGACGCTCCCCAAGGCGGTGAGTACGTCTATGGAGACGGCAGCGACCTCACTACGACCAACCTCCTACTGGCCAATAACACTCCGACTAACCCGTACATCGGACTCATCAATGAGGGCCTCGTTGGCACCAGCCCAGTGGACGGCGATTACGTCCCGGGGCTTGCCGATAGCTGCGAGCTCTCCGCCGACGGCCTGACATTGACGTTCAAACTTCACGACGGCGTTTCTTGGCATGACGGCAAGCCGTTCACGACCGCTGATGTTGTCCTGAGTCACGACGCCCAGGCCAATCCGGACACCGGCTCCTCATACACCGGGTCGTTCGCTTTGACTGTTGCTTCGTACAAGGTAATCGACGACGTGACGTTCGAGATCACCATGCTCGACACGTTCGCCCGAGTGGTTGCGTTCGGTAATACGTACTGCCCGATTATGCCGGCGCACATTTGGGGCGACGTGGCCTTCGCCGACTGGGCCGCGGATGGCGGCTCGACTGGCGCCGACCCGACTCGCGTCATTGGAACCGGGCCGTTCACGTTCGTCGAGTGGCAGCAGGGAACCACCGCGACCGTTACCAAGAACGCGGAGTATTGGGACGACGTTCCCAATATCGATTCTGTGATCTTCCGGTACTACCCGAATTCCACTGCCGCCGTCGAGGCGTTGCTGGCCGGCGAGGTCGATAGCTATCGGGCCCCAGATGCCGCCGATGTCGAGACCATCGAGTCAGGCGGCCTCGAGGTCCAGGTCTACGACACCTACAGCTTCGGCTTCTACGGGTACAACTTGGATCCCGAGAAGACACCGCTCTTCCAGCAGGTCGAGGTCCGTCAGGCCCTCTTCTACGCGATCGACCGGCAGTCCATCATCGACAACATCGCCCTCGGGTATGGAGTAGTCGCGAACGGCACCCAACCGACGCTCTCCGTGGCCTACGCCCCGGATGAGATCGAGACGGTCTACGGGTACGACACCGACATAGCCAACCAGTTGCTCGATTCGGCTGGCTGGACACTAGGCGGGGATGGCATTCGCATCAACGCTGACGGTGTTCGGCTCGCTTTCGAGGTGATGTACGGTGCCGGGTCGGCAGCAAGCGATCAGGAGGTTGCCTACCTGCAGGATGCCTGGTCTCAGGTCGGCGCCGAGATGACGCCAAACGCCGTTGACTTCTCGACAGTCCTCGTTCCGACGATCACCGGCACCTACGACTACGACATCGCTTTCCTCGGCTTCAACTGGGACTACAGCGGCGACCAGACCGCCATGTTCGGGACGACATCGTACGGTGGCGGCTTCAACTTCATGAAGTACTCCAATCCGGCGTACGACGAGCGTGCCGCCGCTGCGAATGTCGAGCAGGACGATGCGGCGCGCCGTCAGCTCCTGATCGAGGCCTCCAACATCGTCAACAACGACCTGCCGGTCGGCATCATCAACTTCACGGAGAGCCGGTACGCAATCGACAGCGGGAGAGTCCAGAACTATCACGCCAACGCCTACGGTGGGCCGCTGTGGAGTACCCAGTACGCGTCTATTACCGAGTAACTCATCTCGGTCGCGTCCGAGTCCGGATCGGGGAATGGCTCCCCCGATCCGGCACCCGCATCGGTCCATAGTCCCTTCCCTGCGATTTAAGAGGCCGATCGGCACCGCTCCGGACGTTGATCTCACAGACGCGTCTACCGCATTTCTTCCGGACAAGAGGACTGCACATGGGCCAGTACATTCTCCGACGAGCGCTTATGACCATCCCGATCCTCTTTGGCGTCACGCTCTTGACCTACATCATCATCAATGCATCTGGTGATCCCCTACAGGCATTTGAGTTCAACCCGCGAGTCTCACCGGAATCGCTTGAGGCGATTCGGGAGAACCTCGGGCTCAACCAGCCCTGGTATCTCCGTTATTTCGTCTGGCTCGGCAACGTGCTTCAGGGTGATCTCGGCACTTCGATGATCAACTACCGGCCAGTGCTCGACTCGATCCTCCAAGCAATGCCCTATACGATCTTCCTCTCCTTCTCGGCCATTATTGTTTCGCTGCTCATCGCTATCCCGATCGGCATCTACTCGGCGCTGCGCCGCAACGGCATCGTTGACCGAATCTTCGCCGTCTTCTCGACGGCTGCCTACGCAATGCCGATCTTCTGGCTGAGCCTCCTCCTTGTCATTCTGTTCTCCTCCAAGTTCCGGGAATGGGGCCTGCCGTACCTCCCAACGTCCGGAGTGACGAGCAACCGTGGGGATGGCGCTGGCTCCCTGCAGGATCGCGCTGTTCACTTGATCCTTCCCCTGGTTGCGCTGACGCTTCCGTCGATCGCCGCCTGGTCCCGGTACATCCGTTCCTCGATGCTCGAGGAGATGAATCAGGATTTCGTCCGGACCGCCCGCGCGAAGGGACTCAAAGGCAACGTGGTCGTCTACAGCCACGCACTCCGCAATGCGTTGCTGCCACTCATCACCCTGGTCGGTCTGACGATCCCCGATATCTTCGCTGGCTCGCTGATCGTCGAGCAGGTCTTCGCCTATCAGGGCATGGGCCGCCTCGTCACCGACGCCCTCTTCAACAAGGATTACACCGTCATCATGGGCACAACACTCATGTACGCAGTCCTGATTATCCTCGGTAATCTGATCGCGGACGTAGCGCTCGCCGTCGCCGACCCAAGGATTCGTTACGGTTGAGCCGCCCGACATCCCCGTCCCGGTCCTTCCCTACCCATCACCGTCCTCTGAACGCTGAGCTGGAGAAGAGTCGATATGGCCCAGACCACGGAGGTTCTCAACCCACAGATCGCCTCGCAGCGTACACTCGGCGCCGCAATGGAACGCCGGGCCAAGCCGGTTTCCGGCTTCTGGACTTCGGCATGGCGCCGCTTTCGACGGGACAAGCTGGCGATGGTCGCCCTCGGACTGTCGGTGGCAATCATCCTCTTTGCTGTGCTTGCGCCAGTGGTCTCGGTGCTGACCGGGTTTACCTACTCTGAGAACCACCTTGCTGAGAAGCTCGCTCCGGTCAATACGGATGGATATCTCCTCGGCGCGGATGGCAACGGGCGCGACGTGCTGACCCGCCTGGCCTACGGCGGCCGAATTTCCCTGCTCTTCGCCGCCGTCGGTTCGATCTCGACGCTCTTCCTCGGATCGATCCTCGGGGCGATCTCCGGCTTCTTCGGCGGCTGGGTCGACACGCTCATCATGCGCACGGTCGACGTGATCCTGTCGCTGCCAACTCTCGTCGTGCTAATCCTGATCGGCTCGTTCTACGACACCAACGTCTGGACACTGGCCGGTTTCGTCGCCCTCGTCAGCTGGACCGGCGTCGCCCGACTCGTGCGGGGCCAGGTCTTGACGCTGCGCAGCCGGGACTTCGTCGAGGCGGCCCGCGTCATCGGGGCGGACAATCGCCGGATCATCGGCCGGCACATCCTGCCGAACGTTGTGCCGATCGTTGTCGTCTGGCTCTCGCTCTCGGTACCCGGACTGATCCTGCTGGAGACGTCGCTCTCCTACCTTGGTGTTGGAATCCAGGTGCCGACACCATCCTGGGGTAACATGCTCCAGGATGCTCAGGCGACCTTCCGGCAGAGCTGGACACTGGTGTTCATCCCCGGCTTCATGGTCTTCCTGACGGCGCTCTGTCTGAGCCTCGTCGGCAACGGCGTCCGTGACGCCGTGGATCCGCGGCTGACCAACGAGTAGATGACCGTCGCTTGCCAGACCGGCCGGTTGGGACGCGTCGACCCGAACGGTCGGCGCGTTGCCGCGTCCATGGCCATCAGGAATCGGGCACGGACGAGCGCCAGCCGGGAGCAGCCGTCCGGCAGCGGGTATCATTCGGGCGATCACGGACGCGGCATCAATCGTCTGGTCTATTCGAATGAATCTGGAGGCTTGTGTGAAGACGTGTCGGAACTGTGGCGCCACGAACTCGGCGGACGATCGGTTCTGTGGGAACTGCGGGGCGGCGCTGCCCGAGCAGGAGGATCAGCAGCCGCGTGCGCAGGGCGAGCAGACGTCCCCGGCCCAGTCTGAAGTCAAGGGCAATGAACCACTCAGTCAGCCCGCCGTCGGCGCCAGTCAGCCTCCATACGGGGCCCCTGGGCAACAACCCTCCGCCAACGATCCGTACGGCAGCCAGACGGGGGGCTCGTACGGCCAGCCCCCGGAGGGACAATACGGTCAACCGGCCGGCAACCCCTACGGCCAGCCACCTCAGGATCAGTCCTACGGCCAGCCGGGTGGCAATCCCTATGGGCAGCATCCGGGCTACGGTCAGCAGCCGCAATACGACCAGCAGCTGCAATACGACCAGCAGGGCCAGCCGTACGGGAGCCAGCCGCAAGGCCCGTATGGACCGCCGTCGGGCGACCCCTACGGCGACCAGACTCCACAGCCGTGGTACGCCACCGGTTCCGGTTCCGCGACGACGACCCCGCCGCCGGTCAGAGGTCGCGGCCGCTCTACCTGGAAGACCGCCATCCTGATCATCGTGGGGCTGATCCTGCTGGTCTGCATCGGCTCGATCATCTTCGCGGTGACGCCCTACGGCAGCCATCAGGTCGAACGGCTCGGGACCTGGGCGGCCGAGGAGAGCACCCGGCAGGCCGGTGGCCAATAGGGAGCCGGAGAGGCGCCGTTGCGGGCGGGCGGCACATCCTGGTCTTCTCGTTATCCATTGATTGCCACAGCAGAAGCAAGGGAACACCCGGCGACCATTACGGTCGCCGGGTGTTCCCTTGCATGCGGGTTGGAATCGAGACGACTAGCGATCGCCGCCGAAGCCGGGGCGACGGCGGCTGTCAGCCGGACGGCCGCTGCGAGGCTCATCGCTGGACGGCTCCGGTGCGAAGCTCTGGACGTCCCGGTCGTCGCCGTAGCGGCCGGTGCCCGGACGATCGGCTGCCGGTGCGGGTCCGCGGTCGAAGGACTCGCGGGGTCCGCGGTCCGGGCCACCAGGACCACGGTCACCACCGGGGCCGCCGCTCCGGAAGCCACCGCCCCCGCCGCCGTCACGGCGTGGCCCTCGGTCGCCGCCGGGGCCGCCCGGACGTGGTCCGCGCTCGGGCCGTGCCTCCGGCAGCTCGCCGGTGATCGCGGCCCGGCGAGACAGACTGATCTTCCCATTCGGTGCGACGTCGATCACCATCACCTCGACCTCGTCGCCGACGTTGAGGACCTCTTCGACCCGTGTCACGCGGACGCTCGGGTCCTCGGACAGCTCCGAGATGTGGACCAGACCGTCGCGGCCCGGCGCCAGCTCGACGAAGGCGCCGTAGGGCATCACCGAGACGACCTTGCCGGTCACCTTGTCGCCCTTGTCGATCTTGAAGTCCTGCGACAGCCCGGCGATCTTCGCCAGCGCCCGCTCGACGCCGGCCTGGTTGGATCCAGTTACCGAGACGCCGCCGTCGTCGTCGATGTCGATCTTGGTCTCGGTCTCCTCCTGGATCGAGCGGATCATCTTGCCGCCCGGGCCGATCAGGGCCCCGATCTTGTCCGGGCTGATCCGGATCCGCTTGACCATCGGCGCGTACGGCGACATCGTCGAGCGCGGCTCGGCGATCGTCTCCGCCATCCGGGCGAGGATGAACTGGCGGGCGTCGTGCGCCTGCGAAAGTGCCGTTCGCATGATCTCGGTGGTGATGCCCTTGACCTTGATGTCCATCTGGATCGCGGTCACGCCGTCGGCGGTCCCGGCGACCTTGAAGTCCATGTCGCCGAGGGCGTCCTCCATCCCCTGGATGTCGGTCAGGACGGTGTAGTTGCCGGAGCCATCGGTGATCAAACCCATCGCGACACCGGCGACCGGCGCGGCGATCGGCACCCCGGCGTCCATCAGGGCCATGCTGCTGCCGCAGACGCTCGCCATCGACGTCGAGCCGTTGGAGCTGATCGCCTCGGAGACGAGCCGCATCGTGTACGGGAAGTCGTCCACGCTCGGCAGGACGGCGATCAGCGCCCGCTCGGCCAGCATGCCGTGGCCGATCTCGCGCCTCCCCGGACCGCGGGACCGGCGGACCTCGCCGACCGAGTACGCCGGGAAGTTGTAGTGATGGATGTACCGCTTGTTCTCGAGCGGGATGATCCCGTCGAGCCGCTGCTCCTCGGCCGTCGAGCCCAGTGTCACGGTGGTCAGGACCTGCGTCTGGCCGCGGGTGAAGATCGCCGAGCCGTGCGTCCGGGGCAGGTAGCCGACTTCGCTCCAGATCGGGCGGATCCCGGTCTGGGTCCGGCCGTCCGGGCGGATGCCCTCGGCGAGGATGCCGTCACGGACTTCGGCCTTGAGCAGGCTGTCGAAGATACTCCCCGCTGCCTTCATGTCGTAGATCGGCGTGTCGTGCTCAGCCGGGTCGGTCTCCTGACCGAGCTGCTGCATCATGTCGTTCTTGAGGTGGTTGGTTCCCTCGACCCGGACGACCTTGTCCGGATTGCGCACGGCCTCCCGGAGCCGGTCGCCGATCAGCTCCTGAATGCGCTCCTTGAGGACCTCATCGGTCTGGGGAACGTCGACGACCCACTTCTCCTTGCCGGCCTGCTCGCGCAGCTGGACCTGGACCTCACAGATCCGGCGGATCTCCTCGTGAGCGGCATCGAAGGCGGCAAGCAGGGTCTCTTCCGGGATCCGGTCGGCCTCGCCCTCGATCATCATGATCGCGTCGGCGGTGCCGGCGACGATGATGTCCATGTCGCTATCTGGCATCTCGGAGATGAGCGGGTTGATGACCAGCTCATTGTCGATCAGCCCGATCCGGACGGCGCCGACCGGCCCGTCGAACGGGATCGGCGAGACCATTAGGGAGGCGGAGGCGGCGATGATCGAGAGCACGTCCGGGTTGTTCTCCTGGTCGGAGGACATCACGGTGTTGATGATCTGAACCTCGGCCCGGTAGCCCTTCGGGAAGAGCGGGCGGAGCGGGCGGTCGGTCAGGCGGGCGGCGAGGGTCGCCTGGTCGGTCGGTCGGCCCTCGCGCTTGATGAACCCGCCCGGGATTTTGCCGGCCGCGTACATCTTCTCTTCGTAGTCGACGGTCAGCGGGAAGAAATCCGCGCCAGGCTTGGCTTCGCGCTCGCCGGTGGCGGCTCCGAGGACCATCGTGTCCGCGTAGCGAACCATGACGGCGCCGTGAGCCTGCTCCGCGAGCAGCCCGGTCTCGAGCGAGAGGGTGCGGTCGCCGAGATCGAGCTCGATCCGGTTGACATTGGGTCGGTGGCCCTGATCCATACGGTTGTTTCCTTCTCTGATTGGGCGTCGGTGCCCGCGTGCGTGATTGAAATGGGTCGAAGTGGTCGACCTGGACCCGATGGACCTTGCTGAGGGACTGGGGTATCGCGGCGAGTGGTCCCCGCGATACCCCAATTCCCCAGACTCCGGTCCGTTCAGGGTAACGTCGATGGCGTTTGCCGGGACGGTATCGGTGGGCGCTGACGTGAGGCAGAAGATGGTCCGGAGCGGCAGGCTCCGGACCATCTCTCGTCAACTGAACTCGACGACGGACATAGGACACGCAAACGGTGCCGGGAGACCGATCTCGTCTCCGCGGAACTGGCTCTCATGTGCCCCGAAGTCCGGTTCGCCGTGTCGCATCCCTAGCGGCGCAGACCGAGGCGCTGGATCACCGTCCGGTAGCGGTCGATGTCCTTGTCGCTCAGGTAGGCCAGGAGGCGGCGGCGACGGCCGACGAGCTTGAGCAGTCCGCGGCGCGAGTGATGGTCGTGGCGGTGCTCCCGCAGGTGCGCCGTGAGACCGTTGATCCGCTCGGTCAGGATCGCGATCTGGACTTCCGGAGAACCGGTGTCCCCCTCATGGATCGCGTAGTCCGCGATGATGTCCGCTTTCTGACCGGTCTGAAGAACCATTTGGCATCCCTCCTATCGTGTCCACATGCCAACCGGTGGACCGACGTTGCGTAGAATCCGACCGGGAATGCTACCACACCTCGCCCCTCAGCGGCGGCTCGGCACCCTTCGGGTACCATATTGGGGATGCCTGCCACCTTCCAGGTGGATTCGCCGGCAAACAGCCGAGCATCGAATGGAGTAAAGGTTGACGACCGCGGCCTACACCCTTGGAATCATCGGCGGCAGCGGTCTCTACGATCTCCCGGACCTGACCGCGCGGGCCGAGCACCGGCTCGTGACGCCGTTTGGTGAGCCAAGCGACATCGTCCTGACCGGCAGGATCGGCGATCTGCCGATCGTCTTCATCTCCCGGCACGGCCGCGGTCACCGGCTCTCCCCAACGACGCTCCCCTACCGGGCCAACATCTACGCCTTCAAGGAGCTCGGCGTCACGCATCTCCTCAGCGTCAGCGCCGTCGGCAGCCTGCGGGAGGAGATCGCTCCGCGCAGTCTCTGTGTGCCCGACCAGCTGATCGACCGGACGACTGACCGTGAGCGGACCTTCTTCGACCAGGGAATCGTCGCCCACGTCGGGATCGCCGAACCGTTCGATCGCCACTTCCGTCAAGCCATCATTCACGCGGCCGGCGGCGTCGCCGTGACGGTCCATGATGGCGGCACCTACGTCTGCATCGAGGGACCGCAGTTCTCGACCAGGGCCGAGTCGCTCCTCTACCGGTCCTGGGGGGCCAGCGTCATCGGGATGACGGCGATGCCGGAGGCGCGGCTGGCCCGAGAGGCGGAGATCGCCTACGGGACGCTCGCCATGATCACCGACTACGACGTCTGGCACGACACCGAGGCCGACGTCAGCGTCGCCGTTGTCGAGGGTAACCTCCGCGCCAACGTTGCGAGCGCGAAGGCGACGATCAGCCGTATCGTCGCCAACGGTCTGCCCGCGCCCGAGGATCTCGTGGCAAACGGGCTCGGTGGCGCGATCAACACCCAGCGGTCGGCGATGCGGCCGATCGACGTCGAGCGCCTCGGCGTCATCGGCGCCCGCTATCTCGGCGACACCCTGACGACGTAGCGACGGCCCCTGTCCACGACAGGAAGGAGACCGATGGGCGCCACGCTTCAACCAGGCAAAACGCGACCGGCTGGCCGGTTCCGCTACCGGCCAGCCGGCCGGCTGACGGAGTTCCAGCTCCTCGTCGCCCCGGCCCTGCTGATCATCGTCGGCCTCTTGACGATCTTCCTCGCGCCGCGGAACGACGTCGACTGGTCGTGGGGCGACGTCTGGGTCAGCCTCGTCTACGCCGGCCTGATCGCCGGGATCAGCATCGCCTTCAGTCTGTTTCGCTTCCGGGCCGATCAGGTCGTCCTGCCGATCGTCGCGACGCTGGCCGGCCTCGGGCTGCTCGTCATCCAGCGACTCCAGCCCGACCTCTCGGTAATCGATGAGAATCTCTCTGGAATCGCGAACCGGCAGATTTTCTACATGGTGGCCGGGCTGGCCCTGATGGTCGTGACGGCGCTGTTCTCGCCACTCCTGCCGCTGCTACGCCGGTACAAGTACACCGCGCTGTTCCTCAGTCTGGCCCTGCTTGCGATCACCTTCGTCTTCGGCGTCGAGGTCGGCGGCGCCCGGCTCTGGCTCTACCTCGGGCCGATCCAGATCCAGCCGTCGGAGATCGTCAAGGTCACGCTGATCGTCTTCCTCGCCGGCTACCTCGACGAGAAGCGGGATTTGCTCACCGGCGGCTGGCGGCTCGGCGCCCTGACGCTGCCGCCGCTCCCCTGGTTGTTGCCGCTTGGGCTCATGTGGGGCGCCTCGATCGCCACTGTTGTCGTCCTCAACGACCTCGGCTCAGGCCTGCTGTTCTTCAGCATCTTCCTCGTCATGCTCTACGCGGCGACCGGCCGGGGCTGGTATGTGCTCGTCGGGCTGGCCGCGTTCGCCGTCGCCTGCGTGGTGCTCTATCAGCTCTTCGGCCGGATCGCGATCCGGGTGCAGAACTGGCTCGACCCCTTCGTCGACCCCTACGTCGGGGGATATCAACAGATCCAGTCCGACTACGCGATCTCCAGCGGTGGCCTGTTCGGGACCGGGCTTGGCCTCGGACAACCGTGGCGGGTCAGCCAGGTCCACACGGACTACGTCTTCGCCGCATTTGGCGAAGAACTGGGTCTGCTCGGGACGCTCGCCATCGTCGCCCTGTTCCTGCTCCTCGTCCTGCGGGCCCTCATCATCGCTCTCGGCGTCGACGATACCTTCGATCGGCTGATGGCGGTTGGGATCGGCGCCACGATCGGCATCCAGACGCTGATCATCCTCGGCGGCGTCATCCGCCTGATCCCGCTGACCGGGATCACGCTACCGTTCATCTCCTATGGCGGCAGCTCGCTCCTGACCAACTTCATCCTGGTCGGACTGCTGTTGAACATCTCCAACCGGCGCGGCCGAACCTGATCCCGATCAAGCCCTGATTCGAGGAAAGCCGATGCCGCGCTCCATCCGCCTGTTCGCCATGGCGATCTCGGCCAGTCTGATCGTCGGGGCGCTGGTCTTCGGATCCGAGCTGACCGATGCCCGCTGGCTGGCCGTGCTTGGTCTGGCCTGGGTCCTGCTGCTGGTCGGGCTCTGGATGCCGATCCCGGTGACTGTGCCCGCCGAGCGACGGACGGTGATCCGGACTGGCGCGACACTCCTGGCCAGCTTCGTTGCCCTAAGCGTCCAGTTGCTGCGGCTCCAGGTCGTCCGCGGGGAGGCCAACGCCAACCGGGTCGGGCGAAGCCCGGAGGGCGAGCCGATCTCCAATGCCCGCCGGGTCAACCTCGGTCTAGCGATCCGACGTGGTCAGATTCTGGCCGCCAGTGGCGAGGTCCTGGGCGGAACTGAGAAGATCGACGAGGGCTGGGGCCGGACCTACCCCGAGCCAGCTGCCGCGAGTCTGCTGGGCTACTACTCGCCGCTCCAGTACGGCGTCTCCGGGATAGAGCAGGCGTTCGACGCCGAGCTCACCGGAGAGGAGACCGACAACCCGTTCCTGAAGCTGCGCGACGACATCCTGCACGAGACCCGCACCGGCAACGACATCGTGCTGACGATCGATGCCGCGCTCCAGCGGACCGCGGTCGAGGCGATGGGTGACCGTCCGGGCGCCGCCGTCCTCCTCGAGACGGAGACGGGCCGGGTCCTGGCAATGGTCAATAACCCTTCCGTCGACCCGGCGTCCATCTTCGCGGCGAACTACGACCAGACCGACGCCAGCGCCGACTACTGGAAAACGATGATCGAGCGGGAGGACCGCCCCCTCGTCCCCCGGAGTACGCTGGGGCTTTACACGCCGGGGTCGATCTTCAAGGTGGTCACCGCCACCGCCGCGATCGACCTGGGGCTGGCAACGCCACAGACAATCTTCATCGACGACGGCGTCCTCAATATCGCGGGTCGACAGATCATCGAGAACAACCGGCCCGACGACACGATCAACAACTGGTCGCTGGAGGACAGCCTCTCGTATTCGCTCAACGTGGTCTACGCCCAGGTCGGGCTCAAGGTCGGGGCCGAAGCCATGCGCGACTACGCCGAGGGGTTCGGGTTCGGCGCCAACATCCCGTTCCCGGTCGAGGTGGCGCGGAGCCAGCTCGAGGGCCAGGACGGCTTCCTCAACTCTCCTCCGGCTCTTGCCGAGACGTCGTTCGGTCAGGGCCAACTCCTTGTCACACCACTCCACATGGCGCTAATCGCGGCCGGGGTCGCCAACGGGGGCCGGCTGATGCGGCCACAGATCCTCGACCGGGTCGTCGGCCCGGACGGCCGGGTGGTCCGGGACGGTGAGACCGGTGAGTGGCGGACCGCGATGCGACCCAAGTCAGCGGCGACCGTCGCTGACATGATGCGACATGCGGTCGAGATCGGCGTCGCGAGCGGCGCCTACGTCGATGGCCTCTCGGTCGGCGGCAAGACTGGCACCGCCGAGGTCGCGGACAAGGACCCGCACGCCTGGTTCGTGGGCTTCGCCGGGACCTTCTCCGACCCATCCCCCCGCTACGCCGTCGCCGTCGTCCTGGAAAACGGCGGCTCGGGCTCGATCGCGATCGCTCGCCAGATCATCGTGGCGGCCGGTGAGCGATAGGCCGAGGCGCCGACTACGGACATGGCGGATTCGGCCCGACCGGACTTCGCCGAAAACCGCGCTGCAATGGGCGAAACAATCGCTGGGTAGATGGGAAACGAGGGCCGAAAATGGTAGAATTAGGGGCGTCCCATCATATCCGTCGTCGAGTCGAGAGCGGTCGTCGCCGGTTGTTCGAGCGGCTCGCCGTCCGGGCGCTGGACCAACTTCCCCGCAAGATCCACGCGATGCTCGACAACGTGCAGATCGTGATCGAGGACGAGGCGGACGCTGACCAGCTCGGCCAGCGTCCCCCGTCCGATAGTCCCGCGAGCGAGCATCGCCTTCTTGGTCTCTACGAAGGTGTGCCGTTAACCGATCGATCGAGTTCGGATGGCTTCCAGTTGCCCGACAAGATCACTCTCTTCCGCATCCCGCTCGAAGAGACCAGTGCCAACCAGGCCGAACTGGCTCATCAGATTCAGGTGACGGTCGTCCACGAGATTGCCCATCATTTCGGTCTGGACGAGGACCGCATCGGGGAACTCGGCTGGGCTTGACCCGACCCGACATTTCCGTTCCGATCCAGAGGCTAGCCCCATCTCCCGCACTTCCGGTCCGGTTCAACACAGCTTCCGGCAGGGGCGTTGTCCGGGAACCGTCCCCTCTTCGCGCTTGAGCGCATCGCGACAGGATCCCATTGATGACTGTTACGTCGACCACCCCTGAGAATAATGCCTCTTCATACAGCGCCGAGAATATTCAGGTTCTGGAAGGACTCGAAGCCGTTCGCCGCCGTCCCGGCATGTACATCGGCAGCACCGACCAGCGCGGCCTTCACCATCTCGTCCGCGAGATCGTCGACAACTCGGTCGACGAGGCCCTCGCCAAGCACTGCGACAAGATCACGGTTCGGATCGGCAAGGACAACGTCGTCACCGTGCGCGACAACGGACGCGGCATCCCGGTCGACATCCATACCAAGCAGAAGAAGTCAGCACTCGAAGTGATCATGACGGTGCTGCACGCCGGCGGCAAGTTCGGTGGTGGCGGCTACAAGGTCTCAGGTGGGCTGCATGGGGTTGGCGCGTCCGTCGTCAACGCCCTGTCCGAGTGGTGCCGGGTCCAGGTCATCCGTGAGGGCGACATGACCGGCTCGATCTACCAGCAGGAATACCGGCGCGGCAAGCCAACCTCGAAGGTCCAGATCGTCGGAACCGGTGACGAGGCCGACCACGGCACCACGACGTCGTTCTACGCCGACGAGAAGATCTTCATCGCCGGGCACGACTACAACTCGGACTCGCTGGAGCAGTGGTTCCGCGAGACGGCCTACCTGACCAAGGGCCTCAGCATCACGCTGATCGATGAGCGTGACGACCGCGAGGCGACCTTCTACTTCGAGGGCGGCATCGTCTCCTTCGTCCGCCACCTCAACCGCAACCGAGCCGTCGTCAACGAGAAGCCGTTCTACGCCATCCGCGAGACGAACGACTGGGCCGTCGAGGTCTCGCTCCAGTACAACGACAGCTATGGGGAGTCGGTCCACTCCTTTGCCAATAACATCAACACGGCCGACGGCGGTACCCACCTCTCCGGCTTCCGTTCCGGTCTGACCCGGACGATCAACGACTACGCCCGCAAGAACGGGTTCCTCAAGGGGGACGAGAGTCTGACCGGCGAGGACGTTCGTGAGGGACTGACGGCAATCGTCTCGGTGAAGCTGTCCGAGCCGCAGTTCGAGGGCCAGACGAAGGGCAAGCTCGGTAACGCCGAGATGGCCGGCGCCGTCCAGAGTGTCGTCAACGAGTCGCTCGGCGCTTACCTGGAAGAGAACCCCCAGGTCGCCAAGCGGGTGATCGAGAAGTGCCTGACGGCCGCCCGAGCCCGTGAGGCCGCCCGCAAGGCGCGTGAGCTCGTCCAGCGCAAGGGCGGTCTGGAGAGCTTTAGCCTCCCCGGCAAGCTGGCGGACTGCTCCGAGCGCGATCCGGCCCGCAGCGAGCTCTACATCGTCGAGGGCGACTCGGCCGGTGGCACGGCCAAGCAGGGCCGCGACCGCCGCTTCCAGGCCATCCTGCCGCTCCGGGGCAAGATCCTGAACGTCGAGCGGGCCCGGCTGGACAAGATGCTCCAGAGCAACGAGATCCGAACCCTCATCACGGCGATGGGTACCTCGGTCGGCGAGCAGTTCGACGCCGCCCGGCTGCGCTACCACCGGATCATCATCATGACCGACGCCGACGTGGACGGCGCTCACATCCGGACGCTCCTGCTGACGTTCTTCTACCGCCACATGGAGCAACTCATTCGGGACGGGCGGATCTACATCGCCCAGCCGCCGCTCTACAAGGTGGCCAGCGGCAAGGAGCACCGCTGGGTCTACAACGAGGAGCAGCGCGAGGCGGCGATGGCCGAGCTCGGCGGCAAGGTCGAGGTTCAGCGGTACAAAGGTCTCGGCGAGATGAACGCCGAGCAGCTCTGGACCACGACGATGGACCCGGAGAACCGGACGCTGATGATGGTCACGATCGAGGACTCGATCCAGGCCAACGAAACGTTTGATATGCTCATGGGCAGTGCCGTGCCGCCGCGCAAGAAGTTCATCCAGAGCCACGCGCGCGACGTCGTCAACCTCGACGTCTGATCGGCCGATCGACGGACGGGGGAACGCCGGCCGGGATTCCGGCCGGCGTTACTGGTTCCAGGAGGCAGCTGTGCGGATCGCGGTGGATGTGATGGGTGGCGACTTCGGGGCGCACGTCATCGTGCCCGGCGCTGTTCAGGCGGCACGAACACTGGGGATTGGGCTGGCCCTGGTCGGGCAAGACGCCGTCGTCAGGAATGAGCTGGCCGCGGTGAGGCACGACGGCATCGACGTCATCGTCGTCGATGCGGCCGATGTCGTCGAGATGTCGGACCATGCCGTCACGGCGGCCCGGCGCAAGCCGAACTCCAGCATGGCGGTGGCCCTTCGAATGGTGAAGGACGGGTCGGCCGGGGCGATGGTTTCGGCCGGCCACAGCGGCGCCGTCATGGCCACCGCGCTGTTGATCCTCGGCCGCGTGCCTGGAATCGAGCGGCCCGCACTGGCGTCGGTCATGCCGACGCTCTCGGGCCGCGTCCTGGTCCTCGATCTCGGCGCCGTCACCGACCCGCGAGCGTCTCACCTGGTCGACTTCGCCCTGATGGGCTCGATCTACGCCCACGACGTGCTCGGCATCCCTCGCCCGACCGTGGGCCTGCTCAGCAACGGCGAGGAGCCTGGCAAGGGCAATCAGCTCGTCAACGAGGTCCACCCACTTCTCGTCAAGCTGGAGGAGATCGACTTCCGAGGCAACATCGAGGGCAACCACATCACGAAGGGTGTCGTCGACGTCGTCGTGACCGACGGCTTCACCGGCAATGTGACGCTCAAGGTCGCGGAGGGCGTCGCTTCGCTGGTCACGAGCGCCCTCCGCGAGGAGGTGACCCGGACGTTCCCGCGCAAGATCGCAGCGCTGACCCTGCGGCCGGCCTTCAACGCGCTTCGGAAGCGGTTCGACTACCGTGAGTCCGGTGGCGCGCCGCTGCTCGGCATCAACGGTCCGACGATCGTTGCCCACGGGCGGTCGGACGAGCAGGCGATCGCCTCGGCGATTCGCGTCGCCTACCAGTTTGCCTCTGGGGACACGATCGCGCGCTTCGCCGGGATCGCCGAGCGACGCCAGGCGGTCCTCAATGCCGCGATCGCCGCGGTGATAACGACATGACCGAAAAGCAGACGGGGCCCGGCAGCGATCGCTGCCGGGCCCCGTCTGCTTTTCCGACCAGATGTCAGCGCCCGAACAGCGACGACTGACTCGCTTCCAGGTCAATGTTAGTCGTCGTCGGAACCGCCATTGACCGAGCGCTTGAGCTGGGTGCCCGGCGTGAAGGTCGGGCTATTGCGGGCGCCGATCGTCATCGGAGCGCCGCTCTGCGGGTTGCGGCCCTCACGTGCCGGGCGATGGACAACCTTGAACGATCCGAAGCCGCTGATCGCGACCCCCTCCCGGCTGCCATCGTCCTTCGCCGAATCGTCCGTCAGGGCCCTCTCGATGGTGCTGAAGACGGCCGAGACGACGGCGCTGGTCTGCGCCTCGGAAAGATTGACCTGTTCCGCGACGCTCTTGACGAGATCCTGCTTACGCATTGCATCTCCTGACACATGGCTAGACCAAATGGTCTCGATCGACTGTGTCGCCTCGTAGGCACCATTCGGGCCAACGGGCGGTCGCCGGTCTGTACCACCCGGTACTCGGGCCAGAAGCCACGCGTCCGGGTGTGACGTGCGGGTAGCTTAGCGAAAACAGCCCGCTGACGCACTATTTCTTCGCACGTCGGCTGCCAGAGCGCCGCTGGCGGGCAATTTCGAACAGGATCACCGACCCGGCAATGGCAGCGTTGAGCGATTCGACGCCGGCCGCCATCGGAATCGAGACCACTCGGTTCGCCATGGCGCGACTCGCGGCGCCTGGCCCGTCCGCCTCGGAGCCGACGATCAGGAGGACCGGCCCGGACCAGTCCGCCTGATCGTAGTCCAGGTCAGCTCCAGCGTCGGCGATAGCCCGGATGCCAATGGTTTCGAGTCGGCCCGCTTCGATTGCCCTGGCCGGGAGCACAGGAACACGGAAGTGAGCGCCCATCGCGGCCCGAACGACCTTGGGGTTCCAGCCGTCGACCGAACCTTCGCCGATCACGAACGCATCGGCTCCGGCGGCCGCGCTCGAGCGGAGTAGCGTTCCCATGTTGCCGGGATCGCGGATCCCATCAAGCAGGACGACGAGGGTCGCTACCTCAGGGAGGATCCGGATTACCGGAATGGGAAGAATGGCCAGAATGCCCTGCGGGTGAACGGTATCGGTAACCGTCTCGAACAACGCGGATTCGAGGACCCGGACGCGCTTGTCACCCACCGCCAGGGCCGTCTCGAGCACCGCGGACCCGGAGACGAAGCCCTCCCGGAGCACGATCGCGTACGGCTCGGCCCCGGCTTCTAGCGCGTCAGTAACGCCACGCTCACCCTCGACGACGAAGAACCCGGACTCCTCGCGGCCCTTGCGTCGCCCAAGGCTGCGAAGCAGCCGGACCGTCTGGTTGCCAGCTGAGGCAATCACCTCGTGGTCCCGGACATGCTGAGGCCGCCGGAGGTCATCCGGCGGCCTCGGCTGCATTGAGTCTGATGAGCCGGTCCGATGTCCCGCTATGGGAGTTCCGCCCGGGCACGATCGACGACCGCGCTGAAGGCGGCGGCGTCACGGACGGCGAGGTCGGCGAGGATCTTCCGGTCGACGGCGATGCCGGCCAGGGCCAGGCCGTGGATCATGCGGCTGTAGCTCAGGCCGTTTTGACGGGCGGCGGCGTTGATCCGAATGATCCAGAGCCGGCGCATATCTCGCTTGCGATTGCGGCGGTCGCGATACGCGTACCGCAGCGCATGCATCATCGACTCATGAGCGCGCTTGAACAGGCGCCGGTTGGTCGCGCGGTGACCCTTCACCTGCGCAATGACGCTCTTGTGGCGGCGGTGTGAGGTCACGCCGCGCTTGACTCGTGCCATGTCGTTCTCCTAGGTGTTGGGCCGGCCGCCACCAGGTCCTGCGGCCAATCGAAGGGCAATGGTCGGAAGCTAGTCGAGCCCGTACGGGATCATGCGGCGGACGCGCTTCTCATCGCTGCTGCTGAGTGGCAACATCCGGTCGAACTGGCGCTTGATCCGCATGGACTTCTTGCGCCGAAGGTGACTCTTGTGGTGCTTGGTCCGCATGATCAGGCCGGTCCCCGTTACCTTGAACCGGCGCGCCGCGCCCTTGTGCGTCTTGAGCTTCTGCTTGGCCACGTGATTCCTCGCCTCTCTCGGTCGCGATGCGCAGGGCCTCGGCCATTGCCGAACCCTCTTCCCGCTGATCGTCCGATCCCTTCGCCGCTGAACGCTCCTCGCGACCGGACTCACGCTCCGCCATGCTCTGCTTGGCCTTGATCGGGGCGAGATGCATGATCATCGTCCGTCCCTCCATCTTCGGCGTCAGTTCCATGGTGGCCTGCGTCTTCAGCATCTCCCAGAGTTCGTCAAGCAGTCCCTTGCCGATGTCAGGGTGCGCCATCTCGCGCCCCCGAAAGCGAACGGTGAACTTGACCTTGTCGCCCGCATCGAGGAACTTCGCCGCCTGCCGGGACTTGGTTTCCAGATCGTGATCCCCGATCTTCGGCTGGATGCGAATCTCTTTCAGTTCGACGACATGCTGGTTCTTGCGCGACTCACGCTCTCTCCGGCTCTGTTCGTACCGGAACTTCCCGTAATCCATCATGCGACAGACCGGTGGAACAGCGTTGGGCGCGACTTCGACGAGGTCGACGCCACGAGCGCGCGCCAGATCGAGGGCTTCTCGCGTCGGTAGAATACCGAGCTGCTCGCCTTCCTCATCGATGACCCGGACCTCGCGGATCCGGATACGCTCATTCACTCGTGGAGTCAATGTTGGTCTGGTTATTGTTTGCCTCCTGGCACATCTTTGTCCCAAGTTTGCCGAGCAACAAAAAAACGCCGGTCATTCGACCGAGCGTTCACGGCGACTGGGGTCGTCCGACGAACGATACCATTCGCGCTGTTGCGGGTCAACTTGAGAATTCGTTTGTTCTATCAAGTATAGCAGTTTCGGCGGCATGAGACGCGAGATACTCCCTCGTCGCCACCTCGTCGAACCGAAGCTGTTCGATCATCTCGGCGACAGTCGGGTAGTGCTGGTCGGGCCGTAGCCGGTGGAGCAGGTCGACGCCCAGGGTGTACCCGTAGAGGTCGCCGTCGAAGTCGAGCAGATGGGTCTCGATCTGCCGGACGCCGGTGTTGACCGTCGGCCGGGTCCCGACGTAGGTCATCGCCTGACGCGGCCCCGGCTCCCCTGGTACCCAGGCCAAGCTGGCATAGATTCCATCGGCAACCGGGACGAGGTCACCCGGCGGCATCACGTTGGCCGTCGGGAAGCCAATCTGTCGACCGTAGTGGGAACTATGGATGACCGGTCCGGTGACGCGGAACGGCCGGCCAAGGAAGTGCGTTGCCTTCTCGGGCCGACCCTGCACGATTGCCTGCCGGATCGCCGAGCTGCTAATGATCTCGTCGCCGTCGCTGATCCGCGGCACCGCTCGCAGCGTATATCCGTGCTCGCGGCCGAGTGCGGTGAGCCGGGCAACGTCCCCGTCCCGTCCCCGTCCCAGGGCGAACGCCTCGCCGACCAGGATCTCGACCGGCGCGGATCGCTCGACCAGTTCGGCGATGAAATCCTCCGCCGTTCGCTCCGAGAAGTCCCGGCTGAACGGGATGACGCAGATCTCGTCGAGACCGCGAACTCCGATCCTCTCGATCTTCTCGGCCGCGGAGCAGAGCCGGCCCGGAAACGCACCGGGCCGGAGGACCATCGCCGGGATCGGCTCGAAGGTCAGCGCCAGTGACGGCAAGCCAAGCTCGGCGGCACGCCCGATGGTGGCGTCGATCAGGAACTGATGCCCACGGTGGACGCCATCGAATGTTCCGAGGGTGATGACCCGCGGCACGCGCCGGATTTGCTCAAGGCCGGTCAGGGCCGGGGTGGGCCGTTCTCCGTGCCGATCAGATGCCGTCATTGCGTGTGACCTTCCATGGCCTGAGACCCTGCCCGGAACCATGCCCGATCCCGAGCCAGTTACCGTTGCTGTCATAGACCCTGACGCCGCTGGCATCCGGATCGGCGGACCCGGCGACGATCCGGCCCTGGAGCCAGTCGTCTCGTCTCATGGAATCGAGGACGACCACTGGCCACCCCTGCACGATCACGTCCGGATGGACGGCCATCGATTCCCATTCGGTGACCGGGTCATCGCTGAGTGCCTGCTCGAGGTCAGTCATTGTCCATGCCTCTTCGATACCGAACGGACCGGTCCAGGTCCGAACGAGATTGCTGAGAAACGCCCCAGTTCCAAGTCGCTGTCCGATGTCGTGCGCGAGGGAGCGGATGTAGGTCCCTTTGCCGCAGTCGATCTCGACGGTCAGGACGGGCGTTTCCCAGCGGACGATGGACAGCCGATGGATCGTAACAGGACGAAGCTGCCGCTCGACGGTTTCGCCACGCCGGGCGGCCTCGTAGAGCCGCTTGCCGTCGATCCGGATCGCCGAGTGCATGGGCGGCAGCTGCTGGATCGGCCCCCGGAATGCATCCGCGGCGGCCTCGATGGTCGCCCGATCGGGAAGTTCGCCGGACCAGATCGAGGTAACGACGCCATCGAGGTCGTACGAGTCCGTCTCCACCCCCAGCGTGATCTCGGCGAGGTAGCCCTTGTCGGCGTCGGAGAGGAACTCGACCACCTTGGTGGCGTCACCGACGAGCACCGGCAGGACGCCCGTCGCGGCGGGATCGAGCGTGCCGGCATGACCGACGCGACGCTCACGGGTCAGCCGGCGAATGCGCCCGACGACGTCATGGCTGGTCCAGCCAGCGGGCTTGTCGACGATGATGATCCCGTGAAGAAGACCGTTCGTTACCCGACGCCCGCGAGCCATCGGCTACCGCTGCGCCGATGGGGCATGCGACGTGGTCGCTGCGTCCGAGACGCGCTGGAGGAACCGTTGCCGCTCCTCGATTCCGCCGACGATCGTGCAGCCGGCCGCCCGGGGGTGGCCGCCGCCGCCAAACTCGGCCGCGATCGCCGCGACATCGACATCAGGCGGGAGGCTCCGGAGGCTCACCCGCCAGCCGGTGTCGTTGGCGAACAGGATGGCCGCGACCAGCGAGCCCTCGGTGCCGAGCAGGAAGTTGACGAGCCCCTCGGCCTCGCTGGAGACCGCCCCGCAGGCCTTGAACATCGGCTCGGTCAGCGCCGTCCAGATCACCGCGCCGGTCCACTCCACCTCGCGGAGCGCGTGTTCCCAGAGACAGACGCTCGACCGCGGCTTGACCCGGAACAGGCCGTCGACGATCGGCTCCGGGTTGGCCCCGGCGTCGACCAGATCGGCGGCCGTCCGCATGGTTCGCGACGTCGTCGCGGAGGTCCTGAGTCCAAGCGTGTCGCCATAGATCCCGGCCAGCAGGCACTGGGCGATCGGTTGGCTAAGCGGCACGTCCCAGGCCCGGATCAGCTCGGCAATGATCTCGGACGTCGAGGCCGCCTCGGAGAAGACGATGTTGATGTTGCCGAATCGGTCGTTCGTGACGTGATGGTCGATGTTGACCATCGGGATCGACCCATCGAACCAGTCGGGATGATCGGTCTGGAGTGAGCCGAGCCGGCGCCGGTCCGAAGAGTCGGCCAGGCAGAGGACGTCGAACCCCGGCACCTCGTCCTGTCCGTAGATCAGAACCCGGTCGAGGAACGGCAGGAACGTCAGGCTGTGCGGGAGGTTGCCGTCGCTGATGATGGGAAGCGCTTCGACGCCAACCCGCTCGAGGGCAACGCAGAGCGCGATCGCCGATGCGAGCGCGTCGGCGTCGACGTTCTGATGGGTGGGAATCAGCACACGCTTCGCGGTCCGAAGGAGGGCGAGCGCCTCATCGGCGACGGCCTGATCGATCGACCACGGGGCGGACGCCACCTGTTCGACCACGCTAGCGCCCTTCGCCATCGGCGGTCTTGGCCTCGGGAATTCGCGGCTCGACATCGGTGGGAATGGCCGCTGGACGGGCCGCATCGCGCTCGTGGAGGGTATTGATCGCCCGGGCGATCTGGTCGGCATGCTCCATCGACCGGTCCCCCCGGAACTCGAGGTCGGGAATGCTGTGGGTCCTGAGCCGGGGCTTCAGGTGGAAGCGGATGAACGACGCTGCGGACCGGAGCGCGGTCAACGTGTCGTCACGCTCCTTCTCGGAGCCGAGCACACTGACGTAAACCTTCGCCGAGCGCAGGTCCTGCGTCACCTCGACGTCGGTGATGCTGAAGAACCCGACCCGTGGGTCACTGACCTCGCGGCGAATGATGTCGCTGAGCTCCTCTCGGAGGAGCTCAGCAACCTGAAGCGTCCGGCGGCTCATGTCTTTCCTGCCCAGCGGCGAGAGGAACCAGCTGAGCTGGCCGGGTCCTCCCGCCGCAACGTCACGCTACCGGCGCCCACCAACCGGGACGCGGGCGACTTCCTGGCGGTGGTAGAACTCGATCTGGTCGCTGACCTGGAGGTCGTTGAAGCTCTCCAGACCGAGACCGCACTCGTAGCCGGCGGCGACCTCTCGGACATCGTCCTTGAAGCGCCGTAGCGACCGCACACTGCCCTCGTGGAGGAAGACACCGCCCCGGAGAACGCGCGCCTTGCTGCTCCGCAGGATCTTGCCGTCCAGCACATACGCACCGGCGACAACGTCGCCGTTCGGCAGCTTGAACGTGTCGCGCACTTCGGCATAGCCGTCCGTGACGTCCTCGTAGACCGGCGCGAGCAGACCCGTCATAGCGAGACGGACCTCGTCGAGCAGATTGTAGATGACGCTGTAGAACCGAATATCGACCCCGGCGGTCTCGGCGGCGCGATTGGCGGCCGCGTCCGGCCGGACGTTGAAGCCGATGATCGACGCGTCAGTCGCCGAAGCGAGGCTGACGTCTGAGTCGCTGATGCCACCGGTCCCGGAGTAGAGGACTGTAAGGTGGACACCCTGCGTCACATCCTCGTTGAGCTTGAGAAGTGCTGTTTGAATCGCCCCAAGCGAGCCGCTGACGTCGGCCTTGAGGATGACGCGCATCTCGGCGGAGGCGCCTTCCTGCATCTGGTTGTACAGATCGTTCAGCCGGGTCGGCCGGTTCTCGGTCAGGTTGGTGATCCGCTGCTGCGCCAGCCGCTGCTCGGCGACCGTCCGGGCCGTCTTCTCGTCCTCGTAGAACTCGAAGGTGTCGCCGGCCTGTGGGACGTCCAGTAGACCGAGGACCTCGACCGGCATGCTCGGCTCGGCCCGGCGGGGCTTGCGGCCCCGGTCGTCGAACATCGCCTTGATCCGGCCGTAGGTCGAACCGGCGACGATGACGTCGCGCAGATTCAATGTGCCCTGCTGGACCAGGACCGTCGCGATCGGACCACGGTTCTTGTCGATCCGGGCCTCGATCACCGTCCCGGAGGCGGGCCGGTGGGGGTTGGCCTTGAGCTCATTGACGTCGGCGACGAGCAGGATGACTTCGAGCAGGTCGTCCAGCCCGAGCTTCTCCTTGGCGGAGACCTCGACGAACGGGACCTCGCCGCCCCACTCCTCGGGCATCACGCCAAAGTCGCTCAACTGCTGCTTGACCCGGTCGACATTGGCCGACGGCAGGTCGATCTTGTTGACCGCCACGACCATAGGCACGTGGGCAGACTTGATGTGGGCGATGGCCTCGCGCGTTGTCGGCATCAGGCCATCGTCCGCCGCGACAACGAGGATCGCGACATCGGTCATCTGCGCCCCGCGGGAACGCATGGCGGTAAACGCTTCGTGGCCCGGGGTGTCGAGGAACGTGATCTTGCGACCGTGATTCTCGACCTGATAGGCGCCGATGTGCTGCGTGATGCCGCCGGCTTCACCCTGGGCGACCTTGGCGGACCGCACGGCGTCGAGGAGCGAGGTCTTGCCGTGGTCGACATGGCCCATGATGGTGACGACCGGTGGACGCGGCATCGACTCCGGGTCGGCGTCGGCCTGTTCCTTGCGCTTCTCGAAGTCGCCGTTCTGGCCGAGGACTATCTCCTGGGACTCCTCGAAGGTCTCCCAGCCGAGGGCCGTCGCGACCTTGTTGGCCGTCTCGTAGTCGATCTGCTGGTTGACGTTGGCCATGATGCCGACCTTCATCAGCTCCTTGACCACCTCGACCGGGTTGACGTCGAGCAGCTCACCGAGATCCTTGACCGCCATGACCGGCGCGAGCCCGACGGGATGACGCTCGACCGGTGCCTGCCGGCGCAGCGCCACTGTCCGGGCGCTGCCACCGCGACCGCCCCGGCCACCACGGCCACCCGGACCTCGTCCACCGCCGCGACCGCCCGGTCCGCCTCGGCGAACGCCTCCCTGTACCGTATTTGCCATCTAGGCATCCCTTTCGCTGGGAGTCGCTGCCGCAGCCGTTGCCGGCTGGTCGGTCAGTGAGTCCATGTGTGTCTGTAATGTCACGCGGGCCGTCTCGTCGATCTCGGACTTGAGGGCGCGGGCAAGGACGGGTGTGGTCAGCGCCCGCTGCCAGCACGACGCCTGCGTGCAGAGGTAAGCGCCGCGCCCGTTGCGCTTGCCGGAAGGATCGATCTCGATCTGGCCGTCCGGCGTCCGGACGATCCGGGTCAGGGTGCGCTTTGCATTCTTGTCCCGGCAGGCGACGCAGGTCCGCTGGGGGACGTGTTTTGGCCGGTGGATCTGACCTCGCTTCGGCCCCGGCCGTGGAGGCTGGGGACCGAGCCGCGGCGTCTCCACGATGATCGCCCGAGTAATCGTCGTCTCGTTCTCATTCGGTGCATTGCTGGGCTCCGTCTCACGTTCCATCGGCTGCCCCTCTCTGTCGTTCCAAGCCGCCGACCATCGGTCGGCGGCCGAACCCACGTTCATGTCGGTCAGGATTGCGGCGCCTCCGCAAGGTCGCCCGGCGCATGGCTGGGCTCACCGTCGAGCGGCAACTCCTCCGCCGTGGTGGCATCGTACCGGGCCCGGAACTCGCGGTTGTAGTAGACCTCGAGGTCGTTGCCAACCCGGTCGACGTCCACACTCATGCCGACCAGATCGGCCGGGAGGGGACCGAAGACCACCCCCTGAACGTCGATCGTCCCGTCGGCCCGGACGAGCCGGGGCTGCCTTCCGATCCAGCCCATCTCAATCCGGGAATCGGCGACCGCGGCCCGTGCCTGCCGGAGCAGATCGCTACTGCCGTCGAACAGCGCCTCTGTATCCTTGATGTCGATCCGCCAACCCGTCAGCTTGAACGCCAACCGCGCGTTCTGACCTTCCTTGCCGATGGCAAGCGACATCTGGTCGCTCGGGACGATCACCGTCGCAACGTGGTTCTCCTCGTCGAGCGAGACGTTGGTCGGCCTCGCCGGGCTAAGAGCGTTGGCGATGAAGCCAGCCGGGTCCGGGGACCACTCGATCACGTCGATCTTCTCGCCGTAGAGCTCGTTGACGATGTTCTGAATCCGGACGCCGCGAACGCCAACGCACGAACCGACCGGATCGACCTTCTCCTGCCGCGCGGTGACCGCAACCTTCGAGCGAAGACCCGGCTCGCGGGCGACCGCCATGATCTCGACCGCGCCACTGAAGATCTCCGGCACTTCGATCTCGAAGAGCCGCCGGATCAGAGCGGGATTGGACCGGGAGACGATCAACTGCGGACCCTTGGCCTCCCTGTTGACCTCGACCAGCATGACCTTGAGCCGCTGTCCGGTCCGGTAGCGTTCGCTGGACACCTGTTCCCGGGCCGGCATGACCGCCTCGGCCTGACCGAGTTCAACGATCACCGCCCGGGAATCGGCCCGCTGGACCATCCCGTTGAGGAGCTCGCCTTCCTTGTCGTGGTACTCGTTCCAGACAGTCTCACGCTCGTAATCGCGGATCCGCTGCAGAACCACCTGTTTGGCGGTCTGCGCCGCGATCCGGCCGAAATTCTCCGGCGTGCGCTCGAACTTGATCTCGTCGCCGACGGTCACGTATGGGTTGAGCTTGATGGCTTCGGACAGCGGCATGTCGTTGACGGGATCGACGATCTCGTCGACCACCCGCTTGTGAACGAAGACCTGGATATCGATCGTCTCCTCGACCGCCTTGCCTTTGGGAGCCGGCTTTCCGTCGATGAACTCGATGGAAACCTCTTCCTCGCTGTTCGCCATCTTCTTGTAGACCGTCTTGAGCGCGTGTTCGATCGCCTGCTCAACGGCCTCGCGCGGGATTCCCCGCTCGGCGGCGATCTGTGCGATCGCCGTCTTGAAATCGTTCTTCACCGGCTTCCCTCCTTATCGTTCTGAGGGGGCATTCCCTCGGTTCTCTCGCCACCAGGCGGGTCGAACCACCGGCACTTGTGGGCGCGCAGGGACAGCAAAGAGCGTGGGACCAGGGCCCACGCTCGCTCAGAATCGCTTGGTTCCTCCCGGTATTATAGCATCCTGAGCTCTTGTTCCTCCATAGTATGAAGACGGCCCGCGTCTCGAGCCGGCGGTTCTCTGCACACCCTGTTTTCGCAGCCATGTCCCCAGTGCGATCAGAGCCGGGCCGCGCAACCATTCCGCCTCGCCCAGTCGCGCTGGTTGCATCCTGTACACTTCGCTGTTGACCGCGTACCCTCACCACCCTTGAGGGCGGAACTGTCGCGTACCGGAGGCTGCCGGAGGGTCGGATGAAGAACACACATCTGCGGACGTGGCTGCGTCCGGGAATGTCGGTGAAGCGCTGGGCGGCGCTCCTCCTGGGCGGTGTTTTGCTGGCCTGCCTCGCGTTGTCGATGGGAATTGCCTGGATCTATCGAACCCATGACCTCCCTGACTTTCTGACCCATCTGATCCAGCTCGGTACGCTGCAGGCCGTCCCCCACCCCGTCCGCGGAATCTTCCTCTTCGCGCTTGGTCTGTCGATGCTGGGTGTCGCCGTCTGGCGAATGGCGCACTCAATCCTCTCCCCGTTCATCGATCGGTCCGACACCGGGTCAAGCGTCGCAGGGATCGTCGCCGAGCATCGGTTCGGCCCGGCCAGCCCCGACCTCGATGTCGTGGTCATCGGTGGCGGGACCGGGCTCGCGACCGCCCTCCGTGGGCTCAAGCACGCCAACGTCGGGATCACCGCGATCGTGACCGTGGCCGACGACGGTGGCAGCACCGGGCGGCTCCGAACTGACTTCGAGATGCCTGCGCCCGGCGACATTCGCAACTGCATCGTCGCGCTGTCCGACGCCGAATCGACCGTTGGCAAACTGTTCAACTATCGCTTCGAGACCGAGAGCGCGACCCTCTCCGGTCACAGCTTCGGCAATCTCTTCATCGCCGCGCTGACGCAGGTCACCGGCAACTTCGAGCAGGCGGTGATCGAGTCCGGGCGTGTCCTCGCAACGCGGGGGCGTGTTCTCCCCTCTACTCTGGAAGACGTTCACCTCACCGCCCAGCTGATCGACGGGTCGATGGTCTCGGGCGAGTCGGCCGTCGGCCGCAGCCAGTTGCCGATCGAGCGAATCGTCCTCGACCCATCTCGGCCGAAAGGGTACGAGCCGGCCATCTCCGCCATCCTGAGCGCCGATCTCGTCGTCCTGGGCCCCGGCAGCCTCTACACGAGCGTCCTGCCGAACCTGCTCGTCGCCGGAGTCCGCGAGGCAATCGCGTTCTCGAGGGCGCGGACCGTCTACATCTGCAACGTCGCGACCCAGCACGGGGAGACCGATGCCTTCGGAGTCGAGGAGCATGTCCGGGCCGTCGTCGACTATCTTGGCGACGACGTGCTCGACTATGTGCTCGCCAACGATCATCGGCCAGACGTCGAGCCGCTCTCCGCCGAACCCTCCGGACCGGTTGCCGTTGTCCCGTCGACCTCCCAGCGAACGCTCGGGATCGAGGTCGTCCGACGCGATCTTCTCGATCGGAACAACGGTCTCTGGCACGATTCGGACAAACTGGCGCGGGCACTGCTCGAGGTCGCCAGAATGCCGGCCCGTCCGAGAGGACTTCGGCACGACCAGCCTGCCCTCGCGGCGGTCCGATCTGCCTGACCGCACCGTGGTCGCGGGCAGCCCGAGCGATCGAACGAACCACTGCGCGTCAGCCCGATGTTGAGACTCCGGTCGATGCCGCCCGTCCGGACCTCTGTCCGGCTCTACCCGAACGTGAACCAGTCAAGGAGGTCCCTGTGGTCTACCGCGTCGGCATCAACGGCTTCGGCCGCATCGGTCGCAATGTCTACAAGGCGATCGAGACGGGTGGTTTCGGCGATCTCTTCGAAGTCGTGGCCGTCAATGACCTGGCTAGTCCCGACTCGCTCGCGCATCTGCTGAAGTACGACTCCACCTATGGCCGCTATGACGCCGACGTGGCGAGCTCCGGAGACTCAATCACCGTCAACGGGGCCAGCGTCAGAGTCCTCGCGGAGAAGGCGCCCGAGGATCTTCCGTGGCGGGATCTCAGCGTCGACCTCGTGATCGAGTCGACCGGGCGGTTCACCGACGCCCCGAAGGCGAAGGGCCACATCACCGCCGGGGCGAAGAAGGTCATCATCACGGCGCCAGCCAAAGGGGAGGACATCACCCTCGTTCTCGGCGTGAACGAGACGGCCTACGACGCCGGTGTCCACGACATCATCTCCAACGCCTCCTGCACGACCAATTGTCTCGCGCCGGTCGCCAGGGTCCTTCTCCGGGAATTTGGCATCACGCGGGCCCAGATGACGACGATTCACTCCTACACCGCTGACCAGGTGCTCGTCGACGGCCCGCACAAGGACCTCCGGCGGGCCCGTGGGGCTGCCCAGAACATCATCCCGACCACGACCGGCGCTGCCCGCGCCGTCGGCTTGGTACTGCCCGAGCTGGAGGGCAAGTTCGACGGCTTCTCCCTCCGCGTCCCGACGGCGACCGTCTCGATCATCGACCTCGTCGCCGAGACCGAGCGACCGACCACCGTCGAGGCGGTCAATGCGGCCTTCCGGGCCGCCGCCGAGAGCGACGACCTGCGGACCATCCTCGCCTACAGTGAGGAGGAGCTCGTTTCGAGCGATTACCGGCAGGACAGCCGCTCAGCGATCGTCGACGCGCACTCGACGATGGTGACGGGCGACACGCTCGTCAAGGTCGTGGCCTGGTACGACAACGAGTGGGGCTATTCCTGCCGGGTCGCCGACCTGACCGCGCTGATCTGCGAAATCGGCTTCCCGAACGCCTGACCGGCGCCCACCCGAAGGATGTGCCGGACATGGCCAAACGCTCGATCGATGATGTCGAGGTACGGGGCAAGCGCGTTCTGGTCCGGGTCGATTTCAATGTGCCGCTCGACGACGGCTGGGTGGCGGACGACACCCGGATCCGGGCCCACCTTCCAACGATCCAGGGGCTGTCGGAACGATGCGCCCGGATCGTCCTGATGAGTCATCTGGGCCGGCCAAAGGGTTGTCCGGTGGCGGGGTTGACGCTTCGACCGGTCGCCAAGCGTCTGGCCGAGCTGCTCGAACGGCCCGTGCGGTTCGTCGGGGCGGCAACTGGAGACGAGGCCAGCAGCGCCGTCGACGCGCTGAACGACGGGGAGGTCCTTCTGCTCGAGAATCTGCGTTTCGATCCGGGCGAGGAAACCAACGACGGCGCATTCGCCGATCAACTGGCGAGTCTCGGCGATCTCTTCGTCAATGACGCATTCGGATCGGCCCATCGTGCTCACGCCTCGACGGTGGGTGTCGCGAGGCGGTTGCCGGCCTACGCGGGACCGCTGCTTCTCCATGAAGTCAGCACGTTGACAGACCTTCTGGAAGCACCGGCACGCCCGTTCGTGGCGATCCTCGGCGGCGCCAAGGTAAGTGACAAGCTCGGGGTGATGATCAACCTCGTCGGTCGGGTCGATACGATCCTGGTCGGTGGCGGCATGGCCAACACGCTGCTGCTGGCGCGGGGGAGCGAGATCGGCCGCTCGCTGGCCGAGCCGGATCTCGTCGATCAGGCCCGAGCCTTCCTTGCCGACGCCTCCGCTCGCGGCACGTCCGTGCTCGTTCCGGATGACGTCGTCGTCGGGACGTCGATCGACGACGAGCACGGCGACGTGGCCGACGCCGCGACCATGGATGGCGATCGGGCCATCTTCGATATCGGGCCGGAGACGGCCGCCCGCTATGCGAGAGCGATCGCCGGGGCGGCAACAGTCTTCTGGAACGGGCCGATGGGCGTTGCGGAGCGGCCCGCGTTCGCCGGCGGCACGCTCACCGTCGCTCGAGCCGTCGCGTCGTCCGACGGAACGACTGTCGTCGGAGGCGGCGATTCGATCGCCGCGCTGGCACGAGCCGGTCTCCTTCAGCGGGTTTCGCACGTTTCGACTGGCGGTGGCGCGTCACTGGAACTCCTGGAAGGACGTCGCCTCCCAGGTGTCGATGTTATTCCCGACGGTGTTTCGGGGCGATGACTACGTTTGCCGGGCCGGGCCGTCGGTGGTAGGGTTCCGTCTCGCAACGAGCATCATTCGCCTTCGCACGAAACGCATCGAGCGACGGACTGACCTGACGCCTTGAACGGAGCGCACGTTGGACAACGCGGTAAGCCTGGCGGTCATCATCCTGTCGATCGTGTTGATCGCCGTGATCCTGCTCCAGACCAAGGGGTCTTCGTTCAGCGGAGCGTTCGGGGGTGACACCGGGTCGATCAACCGGACCAGGAGGGGCGTCGAACTCCGGCTGTTCCAGTTCACCATTGGGATCGCGGTCGTCTTCATCGTCTTCGCGATCTGGAGTTCCTTCGTCAACTAGCCCCCGTTCGTTCCGATCCCCGCCGTGTTCGTCCGGGTCCGGACGGGGTATACTTTCGCCGTAACCCGGTTCCTCGACATGCGCCTCTCGGTGAGAGGAGGGTCCAAGCAATGCCATCGATTGGTCCTACAGAGTTGATCATCGTCCTGGTCATCGTCGTCATCATCTTTGGAGCTGGCAAGATCGGCGACATCGGTGGTGCCCTTGGTCGCGGGATCCGCGAGTTCAAGGAGAACACGAACGATCCGAATGACAAACTCGACACCGGAGCGACGGATGACCTGGCAGGCACGACGACCGCCTCCTCCACCCGCCGTGATGAGCCCGTCATGGCCACCAAGTCGGGCGGCCAGCAGGTTCGCGCCGACGAGATCTAACCCGGCAGCGCCTGGTCCACGACATTTCGATTGGCAGAACGGGGACTTTCGCGCGAGCGTGGTCCCTGTTCCTTTTCTCCCGCAGATGTCCAGCATCCTGTCCGCTCATCGATTGCCTGCCCGAACGCGAGGTGACGCGCTCAGAGCGCATTCGGGCAGGCTGACAAATGGTAAGCGATTCCGGCGCGGTGTAGACTTGGAGTCGTTCCGGACATCTCTGGCAACGATCTGGCTTAGGCTTTCCGCGTGGTCCAGCGTGAGTCAGAACGCCAGGGATCGGGCGCATCACCACTCGCCGAAGGGGCTACGAGATGATCGAGACTGTCGTTGAAAGCATCCGGGTCAGCCTGGTCACGCAAACGCGAGTGGTCATCCTCAAGGAAGTCGGGGGAGATCGTCATCTCCCGATCTGGATTGGGGCGTACGAGGCCGAAGCGATCGCCATGGAACTCCAGGGCGTCACCGCGAGCCGACCACTTCCCTACGACCTCATCCGGACCATCATCAATCACCTGGGCTCCGAGGTGCAGCGCATCGTGATCGCGGCTGTGGTCGACGACGTCTTCCATGCCCGGATCGACGTCCTGCATGAGGGCAAGACCATCGAGATCGACTCTCGCTCCAGCGACGCGATCGCGCTGGCCGTGCGGGTAAAGGCGCCGATTCTGGTTGCCGACGAGATCATGGATCAGGCTGGCGTCGAGGTCGATACCGAAACCGACGACGAGCCGGTTACACGCGCGGCCTCGGCGCGGGATGCGTCCCGAACGGCCGAGCAGCCGACCCCCGCCGAAGAGGAGAAGCTCTCCGTCTTCCGCGACTTCATCAACTCGCTGGATCTCGACGACTTCGACAAGCGCAAATAGGTCGAACCCGTTTCCACTGGCGGCATGAGACTGGCTTCTGCCGCCCCAGATGTTCGCGATACACCGTTCACGGAGAAACCATGGAATCCTCGACACCGGAAGGTCACGTCAAGCAGGTCGTCCTTGATCGGCTACCTCGCTGCGCGGTCTGTCACAGCCCCTACGAAGAGGACGACATCAACGTCGTCTCATCCAAGCGCGACGTCTGGATGATGGTCGTCGAGTGCGATGTCTGCCACGCCCGCAACTTCGTCGCGGCGGTACTCAAGGACGGCGACCCGGACCAGGCCAAGGTCGCGCTTCAGAAGATGTCCGACGAGGCTCGGGTCGGAGATCCGGCCTTCGAATTCGACGATTCGGCGACCGCTATCCGGGAGCCGGCCGCTCCACCTGTTGCAGCCGGTGATGTCGCGGACATGCACGCATTCCTGAACGACTTCGATGGCGACTTCACCAAGCTGTTCGGCTCTTCGGACCAGGCGAAGGGCTAATCCCGAAACGGTCATCGTCACCGCGCCCGTCCATGTTGGACGGGCGCGGTGTTTTTCCGGCCGCTGGATTGGCAGGCGGTTCCGTTCGGCTCTACACTTCCAGTGGTTTGTGATATCCATCACAGTCGACTCGACGACCGCTCGACGTGCCCGCCGCACATGCCCGGATCGGTCGGTGTCAGGGAGCAGCAACGGTGGCGAACGCGTCAGGACAGACCATCGACCTCGACGTCGTCCGTGGGATGATGTCGCACATTACCTATTCCGATCATCAGGAGGCGCAGGAGCTGATCCTGTTCGCTCTCCAGGAGATCAACGAGCATTTCGGCTGGGTCTCGCTCGAAGCGGCCGAAATCGTCGCGGAGCACCTTGGTACGACCGCTAATCGAGTCTATGCGCTCCTGACGTTCTATGCCGACTTCCGGACGGCGCCGCGTGGCGACAACTTCATGCTCGTCTGCCACGGCATGTCCTGCTACGTCGCCGGGTCCATGCGGCTGGTTCAATCGCTCAAGGACCGCCACGGCGTCACCGACGGTGAAACGACCGCTGACGGCTCCCTAACGATCCAGGTCGTCGATGGTTGCCTCGGGGTCTGCGACCGGGCTCCCCTTGTCAAGCTCAATGAGGACTTCCACGGGGATCTGACCGTCGAGTCCCTCAATCAACTCCTTGAGCAGGCGACGATCAAGACGGCAGGAGGCGTTCGATGACACATCCACAGATGGCCACTGCTCCGAATTCGATGCCGGGCGCGTTGCCGACGCTGACTTCCCGGGCGGACTTCGACGCGTTTCGGGAGCGAAGCGAGCGAACGTGGGCTGCCTACTCTGATCCCGACGCCTTCGTCGTAACGGTCGGGCTTGACTCGTCCTCGATTCCCAAGGGCGCGGACCGGGTCCTGGCAGCCTGTCGCACCGCCCTGACCGAAACGCCGGCGGTCGTCCGGCGGGCCAGCGGCAACGGCGCCAACTGGATGGAGCCCTGGGTCGAGATCAAGCGTCCCGGTCAGACCGCGATCATGTACGGCAACATCGAGCCGGCGGAGGTCCCGGCCCTGCTCGACGGCCGGCTCGAAGATCGCGCGCTCGGCGTCATCGGCGACACGGCTCACAACGGCCTTCCGCCGCTGAATGATCTGCCCTTCTTTAAGCTCCAGAAGCGCATTCTCCTGCGCAACGTCGGCGTGATCGACCCGGAGTCGATCGAGGACGCAATCGCGCGGGGCGCCTACAGCGGTTACATGAAAGCCCTGTTCGACGTCAGCCAGGATGAGGTCATCGAGGAGGTGACCAAGGCGAACCTCCGCGGCCGAGGGGGTGCCGGCTTTCCGGCCGGGATCAAGTGGGCCAGCGGCAAGCGCGCCAGGGTCCGTCCCAAGTACGTCGTCTGCAACAGCCATGAGGGCGAGCCCAACGTCTACAAGGACCGCCGGATCCACGAGGGAGACCCACATCGCCTCCTCGAAGGCATCCTGATCGCCTGCGTCGCGGTCGGCGCCGATATTGGTTACAACTACATCGGTGGCGAATACCCGCTGGCGATCGAGCGGTTCCGCAAGGCCGCCGCGGACGCCGAGCGCCTCGGCCTGATCGGGAAGAACGTCCTGGGTTCCGGCAAGGACGTCGGCCTCCGGATCCGGGCCGGCGGTGGCGCCTACATCTGCGGCGAGGGCTCGGCCCTGATGTTCTCGATCATGGGCGTCCGCGGTCAGCCTCGCACCAAGCCGCCGCGCTCCGTCGAGGAGGGGCTCTGGAAGCGGCCGACCGTCGCCAACAACTCCGAGACGCTCGCCAACATTCCCGACATCGTCGTGAACGGCGGTGACTGGTACGCCGGCATGGGAAGCGGCAAGAGTACCGGCACGAAGCTCGTTACCGTCATGGGTCCGGTCCGGCACATGGGGCTGGTCGAGGTCGAGATGGGCACGCCGTTTCGGACCGTGATCGACGACATCTGGGGCGGTATGAAGGATGGCCACACCTTCAAGGGCATCCAGACGGGAGGCATCTCGGCCGGTCCGCTCCTGGACGAGCACCTCGATGTTCCGCTCGACTTCGACTCGATGGCGGAGTTCGGCGGGATGCTCGGATCGGGCGGCTTCGTCGTCTACGATGACACGACCTGCGCCGTCGACTTCGCCCGGTACATGATGGCATTCAACCGTTACGAGTCCTGCTCGAAGTGCGTTCCCTGCCGGCTCGGCAATCCGGCCCTGATCGAGGTGATCGACCGGATCCGGTTGGGCCGCGGCTCCGAGGCCGATCTCGCGCTGATCGAGCGGACGAGCAAGCACATCATCGAACTCTCGCTCTGCGGGCTCGGCCAGGTCGCCCCCTTGCCGCTCCTCGGCATGATGCAGAAGCACCACGAGGAGTTCATGGAGCATATCCAGGGCGTCTGCCGCTGCGGCACCTGCCCGATCGAGCCGGGAGTCAGCGCGATCGCCGCTGACTGACCGGATCACGAAGCGGCCGACTCGGCGTCGATGTCTAACCAGCCGAAGCGTCATCCAGTGGTGATCCTTGCCGGGAGCAGACAGGGGGTTCCGGAGAGATAATCGGGCTACGTATCCGAAAGATCTTCAATGCACCAGCCGATCGAATCTCCGATTGAGTAGAGGAGACCCCGAATGACGAAATACCTGATCTCATTTCCTGGTGAGGCCATGGTGGTCCCCCCCGAGGGCTTACAGGCGGTGGCTGACGCCGCGCATGCGGTGATCGACGAGGCCAAGGCGGCGGGTGTGTACGTCTTCGGTGGCGGGATCGATGAGGACGTGAGCCCGGTGCTCGTGGCCGGAGACGGCACGGTCACCGCGGGCACCTATCCAGGCCATATGGTGCCCAACGGCGGCTACACCGTTCTCGAGCTTCCCTCGCGGGAGGCGGCAGTCATGTGGGCTGCGAAGATCGCAGTCGCCTGCCGTTGCCCGCAAGAGGTCCGGCAGTTCCAGTGGGACCCCGCCAGCTAACGACCTACACCGCTACCATCGACGCAGCGACCTGCCCGACACCCCCTTACCCGAAGAGACGTAATTGGGACCGAAGTCATGCAAGCGAGACGACCTGACCGACGCCCCTGAGCTCGGCCAGGTCGTACGCTCTTCTGGCAACGACCATGTCCTGGACCGCGTTGCCGACCGACTTGAAGAACGTCAGCTGGTCCGCCGCGGTGCGACCAGGGTGGTCGCCGTTGACGAGGAAACCAAGTTCGGTGCTGGCGCGATTGACGTTCAGTTGACCAGTATCGATTGGGATGACCAGGTCTCCGGCTTCGTCAACTGCCGCGTGGAACTGATCGACCACGATCAGCGAGCGGACCACCGTCTCAGCGGGAATCTCCTGCATCATGGGCCGGTAGGAACCAACGCCATTGATATGGGTGCCGGGCTGGATGTCGCCGTCGTCGAAGACCGGTACGTCTGAGGTTGTGGCGGTGCAGACGATGTCGGCATCGCGAGCGGCTGCTCGATCAGTGGTCAACTCGGTGATGGAGGCGAGGTCTGGAGCTCGGGCGCTCAGCCGACCAAGCAGACGGTCGAGACCGGCCTGACTGCGTCCGACGACGACGATTCGCTGGACGTTGCGGACGGCGCAGACCGCCTGGATCTGGGTGAGGGCCTGGGCTCCGGCTCCGTAGACGACCAGGGTCCGGGCGTCGGGTCGGGCCAGCAGGTCGGTCGCCGCCCCCGAAACGGCGCCGGTTCGCAGCGCGGTGATCAGCGTCCCGTCGAGCAGGGCCAACGGTACGCCCGTCTCCGGGTCGACGATCAGGACGGTCGCGTGGATCAGGGGCAGCCCCGCGGCGGGGTTGTTGGCGGCGACGGTCACGAGCTTGACGCCCAGCGCGTTGGCGGCCGGGACTGTCGCGGGCATCATCAGCGCGTCGAGCGACGAGGCTTCGAGGTGGATGCCCGTCCGCAACGGAGCCTCGGCGCGGCCGGCGCTAAGCTCTCCGAAGGCCGTCTTCATCAGCCCGATCGCGTCGGGCATGGACACGAGCGTTGCAATGTCCGAAGCACCAATGATGCGCATGTCCTCGTCGTGCTCCTCTGATCCGCGCTACGACGGGACGAACGAACGGGCCGCTTCAGCCGGAGTCAGCGGACGGGCCGATGGTACACTCTCACTCCACACCCGGCTAATCACGGGCCATCCGTGTGCCTGTCGTCCCCCTCGCGACCGCGACCGCACATTTCACCCCAAACCAGCAGGGCTCATGACTGATCCATCTCTTAATCGGCGGCTCGATCATCACGCGCGCCGGTCTGGTTTCGCCGTCGGAGCTTCGATGGCGGTGGCGATCGTACTGCTGATCGGGGCGTTCGTCTGGCTGTTCGCCACGATCAACCCGTACCTCAGCGACTTCCTCGGGGCCCAGGCCGTGCCGACCGAAGCTCCGACGGTCACGGCTGGTCGAGCCGCGCCGCCGATCACACCGACTCCGACGCCGTCCGCTCCGACCGCGACGGTCGCCATCACGCCGACTGTCGCTCCGACCGTGGCCCCCTCCGACGAAGCAGCCGCCTCTGATGATTCGGGAGCGTTCCAGGCTGATTATCGGATTCTGCCGGAAGGCCAATCGGTCAACTTCCGCTCCATCGCGGGTACGAGCGGCTCCGAGACCCTGGCGGTCCTCAACCCGGGGACACCCCTGCAATCGACCGGCAAGGAGCAGACGGTCGATGGGGTGGTCTGGCTTGAGTTCCGGAATGAACAAGGCACCACGGGATGGATTCGCGAGATCGACACCGAGACCGTCTAGCGCGAGATTGACGGCGCCGAGAACGATGGCGGAGGGGAGAACAGGACCATGCAGAAGGTAGCGATCGTCGGGTTGGGGCTGATCGGAGGCTCGATCGGGCTTGGCCTGTCGGCCTGGTCGAAGGCAAACAACGAGGGCGGTCCGGCCCTTCAGCTCGTCGGCTTCGACAACGACATCCAGCAGCAGCAGTACGCCAAGAAGATCAACGTCGTCGACAAGACCGAGTGGGACCTCACCCGCGCCGTTCGCGATGCCGATATCGTCATTCTGGCGGTGCCGGTCTCCGCCACAGAGCAGACCTTCCGGGACATCGCGGATCACCTCAAGCCGGGGGCGATCGTGACCGACACCGCCTCGACCAAGGCGGAGGTCCTGCGCTGGGCCAATGAGATTCTGCCCCGAACAGTCCACTTCGTCGGTGGGCATCCGATGGCTGGCAAGGCGCAGAGCATCGAGGGCGCTGAGGCCGGTCTCTTCAAGGGTGCGACCTGGTGCGTGTGCCCGTCGGTCCATGCCTCTGAGGAGGCGATCAAGAACGTCCTGGGGATTATCGGCGCCCTGGACGCCGAGCCGTACTTCGTCGACCCCGAGGAACACGACGCCCACGTCGCCGGGGTCAGTCATCTCCCGTTCGTGCTGAGCGCGGCCCTTATCCGGGCGACCAGCAAGGACTCATCCTGGCGGGACATGCGGTCGCTCTCGGCCAGCGGCTTTCGGGACATGACCCGGCTGGCCTCGGGCTCACCGGCCATGCACCGGGACATCGCCCTGACCAATCGCGGGTCGCTCACCCGCTGGGTGGACGCGATGATCGCCGAACTCAGCGAGTTCCGGACGCAACTCCAGGGCGACGACCCGGTCGCCGCGATGAACGGCTACTTCGTCGATGCCCGCGAAGCACGGGCCGACTGGGCGACCCAGACCCACCGCGAGGGCGAGCTGGTCCAGGACACGGATTCCGAGCTGGCCGGCGCCAGCATGAGTGGCCAGATGGGCCGTCTCTTCTTTGGCAGCCTGCTCTCCCGCCGCCGTACCATCGAGCGGCCCTCCAGCCGCGACGACGACCGGGCCAGCAAGACCCCAACCCGGTCGGACCGGAAGTAACGAAAAAGGGAACTCGGCCGCCGCGGCAACTCCTAAACGCGGGGAGTCCGCTGTCACGTCTCTCCCGGCTCCCGGCAGCCGTTGGGGCCATCGCCGTTGGGCGTGACCATCCCGAACCGCCAAAAAGAGGCCGGCGAGCACTTCAGCCCTCAGCGAACCGTCGCCTCCACTCCTTGCGGTGAGTCGCTTCTGCTTCGATCCGGGGAAGGACGACTGATCACTGCCTGGGCCGCTCAGCGGAACTGCCCATCGACAACCCAGGGACGCTGTCCGGTCTACGGCAGGACCGTCCACGCATCGGGTAGACGGTAGTGGAACATCGTGTCGGTTGGCTCCCCTCCCTCCCGGATCCGTCCCCGGTCCCGCCGCAGGATGTCCGCGTAGGAATTTTGGACCTGGACGATCCGGCGGGCGTTGAGGTTGAAGACGATCAGCCCGGCGTCGAACGGCGCCAGGCTGAGTTCGCGGGTTGAGCCGTTTACGACTCGAACGGGCAGTGGATAATCCGCCTGATCGCCGAGGCGCTCGTCGATCCACGTATGGTCGTCGCCGACATTGTGCTCGTCGAAGATCGCCAGACCGGCGCTCAGATCCTGGACGAGCGTGGCGTCGTAGCGCTCGGCGAGCTGAAGCAGCGTCCGGACATCGGCCGGGCTTTGGGCGCACGCCGCGGCGAGGATTTTGGCGAGGTGTCCGGGACCGACGAGCGTGATGGTACCGGCGGGTTCGATGACGGTGCATCGGATTGACGGTTCTTGCAAGACAGGACCTTCTGGATAGGGTCTGGGAGTCGCCGGACGCCGCGCTCATCGGGGCGCCTTCGCGGCGACAAACGGGCGGTAGCGTACCATAGAGGAATCACCTGCCGGGATGGGTCGGTGTCAGGAAAGGCCATGCGGTGACGACCCAGACATCTGACGGCGACGGTGGCGGCGACGAGCCCCGCCCGCCGACGAGCCGCCTCGAGCGCGAGGTCGCCGAAATCCTCGAACGCTCCGAGAAGCAACCGATCTCCTTCACCGATGAGGTGCGACGCCGGGCGAATGCCCGTCGCCCGGTCGCGCCCGACGTCCGGTCCCAGGGGACGAATCTCCAGTCGCGGTTCGAGCAACTTGGGTCCGGACGTTACCTGATCGTTGCGATCGTGGCGGCGATCCTGGCGTTCATCGTCAGCGATTACTCTCCCCTGCTCGCCAACATCCTCGCGATCGTCTGCGTGGCGGCCATCTTCATTCCGGTCGTCCAGCGCTTCCGGCAGCCCGACTCACTATCCTCGACGATGTGGCGCGGTCAGGACCTCTCTCGGAGTGCGTCGCGGCCAGCGGGCCTCGAACGGATCTTCGACCGGTTCCGTCGGCCGCCCCGGATCTAGCCGCGCGGATATAGGTCCGAACCTGCCCGATACTTCGGCTACGCTTGAGCACGTGGAGAAGCAGCCCGCATGGTGCGAATCGTCGCCGACATGGTCGATGCCTACGTCTTCCGCAAGATCAACGCGCTGCCGCAGTTCCTGCTCTTCCGGCGACGGAACGATCTCGTGTTCGGCAACACCTGGCAGAGCGTCCATTCCAAGATCCTTGGCAACGAGACGGCTCTTCAGACGGCCGCCCGCGCCGTCCGGGAACGGTCCGGACTCGTTCCGGTCGAGAGCTTCTCCGCGGATTACGTCAATCAGTTCTACGACTCGACAACCGATAACCTGATCCTGGCACCGGTCTTTGCCTTCCGGGTCGAAGCACCCGCCAGAATTCACCTCGCCGAGGAGTATGTCGACTTCGCCTGGTGCGATCGGGAGGAAGCGACCGCTCGCCTGCTCTGGGCTGGACAGCGCGAGGCGATCCGCCACATCGATGAGATCATCGCCCAGGGCGACTCCGAGTCCGAGTTCTACCGAATCACCTGATCTGAGTCCTCGCCCCGGCCGTTGGTCGGAACCGTCAGGAACGCACCCATGCCAGCTTTCGAACTCGTTACGCCCCTCCAGCCGACCGGCGACCAGCCCCACGCCATCGATGAGCTCGTCGGCGGTCTGACCGCCGGTGAGAAGGCGCAGACCCTGCTGGGCGTGACCGGCTCCGGCAAGACCTTCACGATGGCCAATGTCGTCGCCCGTCTCAACCGGCCGGCGATCGTCCTGGCTCACAACAAGACCCTGGCCGCCCAACTCTACTCCGAGTTCAAGGAGTTCTTTCCGAAGAACGCCGTCGAGTACTTCGTCTCCTACTATGACTACTACCAGCCGGAGGCCTACGTCCCCCGGACGGACACGTTCATCGAGAAGACCTCGGATATCAATGAGGAGAT